>NZ_AWZR01000013.1 GCF_000472505.1 Luteimonas sp. J29 | reverse complement strand
CCGCGCTCCACCTCGTCACGCTTGGTGCCGCGCAGCAGCAGGCCCGCGTTGTCGCCCGCCTGGCCCTGGTCCAGCAGCTTGCGGAACATCTCCACGCCCGTGACCGTGGTCTTCTGGGTCGGACGGATACCGACGATCTCGATCTCGTCGCCCACCTTGATCACGCCGCGCTCGATGCGNCCGGTCACCACCGTGCCGCGGCCCGAGATCGAGAACACGTCCTCGACCGGCATCAGGAACGGCTTGTCCACGTCGCGCTGCGGCTCCGGGATCCAGCTGTCCAGCGCCTCCACCAGCTGGATGATCGCCGGCACCCCGATCTCCGACTGGTCGCCTTCCAGCGCCTTGAGCGCCGACCCCTTGATGATCGGGGTGTCGTCGCCCGGGAACTCGTACTTGCTCAGCAGCTCGCGGACTTCCATCTCCACCAGCTCCAGCAGCTCCGCGTCGTCCACCATGTCCGCCTTGTTCAGGAACACCACGATGTACGGCACGCCCACCTGGCGGGCCAGCAGGATGTGCTCGCGCGTCTGCGGCATCGGGCCGTCCGCCGCCGACACCACCAGGATCGCGCCGTCCATCTGCGCCGCACCCGTGATCATGTTCTTCACGTAGTCCGCGTGGCCCGGGCAGTCCACGTGCGCGTAGTGACGCGTCGGGCTCTCGTACTCCACGTGCGAGGTCGAGATCGTGATCCCGCGCGCCTTCTCCTCCGGCGCCTTGTCGATCGCGTCGTAGGCGTGGAACTCGCCACCGAAACGCTCCGCACCGACCTTCGTCAGCGCCGCCGTCAGCGTCGTCTTGCCGTGGTCCACGTGGCCGATCGTGCCCACGTTCACGTGGGGCTTGGTGCGCTCGAACTTACCCTTTGCCATGACTGTGACTCTCGCTGACGTTGTAGTTTCTGCTGGTGTGGAAACCCGGCCGCGGGGGCGGCCGGGTCGCTGCGGGGTGGGGCCCGCCTTGTATGGTGCTCACGAATGGAATCGAACCATCGACCTCCTCCTTACCAAGGAGGTGCTCTACCGACTGAGCTACGTGAGCGTGATTTGTTGGAACCTGGCGCGGGAACTGCAGCAGGGCAATGGAGCGGGAGACGGGAATCGAACCCGCACCATCAGCTTGGAAGGCTGAGGTTCTACCATTGAACTACTCCCGCGCCGTGCGGAAAACCTCGAGCCTGCGCTGGGCCGACTTGGTGGAGGGAGGTGGATTCGAACCACCGAAGGCGTAAGCCAGCAGATTTACAGTCTGCCCCCGTTGGCCGCTTGGGTATCCCTCCGTCGTACGCGCAAACCCGTGAAACAGCCCGTTATTTTGACCATGCCGCGAAGAACTGTCAACGCGGATTTTCGCCCGCTGCGCCGGCCGACCGGCGCAGCCGTTCCAGCTCGGTCCGCAGCAGCCGGATTTCGTCCCTGAGCCCGGCCAGCACCGGGTCCGCGCCGCCCGCGGCGGCGCCCGGAGACGGCGCCGGGGCACCGTCCCCCCGCCCGCCCGCGGCGACCCGGCCCTGCTCCTGAAGCGCCTGCATCGTGTTGACGATCATGGCGACGAACAGGTTCAACATGGTGAAGGTGGCGAGCAGGATGAAGGGCACGAAGAACACCCAGGCCCAGGGGTAGGCCTCCATCACCGGGCGCACCAGCCCGGACGACCAGCTGTCCAGGGTCATGACCTGGAACAGGGTGTAGAGCGAGGCGCCGAGGCTGCCGAACCAGTGCGGGAAGCGTTCGCCGAACATGCCGGTGGCCACCACCGCGGCGACGTAGAACAGGATCAGCATCAGCGCGGCGATCGCGCCGATGCCCGGGATCGCCCGCAGCAGCGCCTCCACCACGAAGCGCAGCCTGGGCATCATCGAGGCCAGCCGCAGCACCCGCAGCACCCTGAGCACGCGCAGCACGGCGAACGGCCCGGAGGCCGGCACCAGCGCGATCCCGACCACCACCAGGTCGAACACGTTCCAGCCGCTGCGGAAGAAGCGCGGGCCGCGGCCCCACAGCTTCAGCGTCAGCTCGACCACGAACACCGCCAGGCAGACCTGGTCGAGCACGGCCAGCCAGCCGCCGGCCGCGTCCCGCAGCGCCGGGGAGGTCTCCATGCCCAGGATGACCGCATTGGCCACGATCACCCCGACCACGAACCGCTGGACCGGGATCGACTCGACCCAGGCCAGCGCCCGCCCGCGCAACCCGTCCCTCCCCGCATCCATGGCGATCGCATCCGGTTCCATCCGGGCCCCTCCGGTCAGACGTTGAAGCGGAAATGCAGGACGTCGCCCTCCTGCACCCGGTAGTCCTTGCCCTCCAGGCGCAGCCGGCCGGCCTCGCGCGCCCCGGCCTCGCCACGATAGCGGACGAAGTCCTCGTAGGAGATGGTCTCGGCGCGGATGAAGCCCTTCTCGAAGTCGCTGTGGATCACCCCTGCGGCCTGGGGCGCGGTGGACCCGGCCTTCACCGTCCAGGCGCGGACCTCCTTGACCCCGGCGGTGAAGTAGGTCTGCAGGCCCAGGAGCCGGTAGGCCGCCCGGATCACCCGGTTCAGGCCGGGCTCGTCGAGGCCGTAGCCGGCCAGCATCTCGTCGCGGTCGGCGTCGTCGAGCTGGCTCAGCTCCTCCTCGATCGCGGCCGACACCGGCACAACCTCGGCGCCCTCGGTCGCGGCGCGGGCGCGGACCGCGTCCAGGTGCGGGTTGTCCCGGAACCCGTCCTCGAGCACGTTGGCGATGTACAGCACCGGCTTCATGGTCAGCAGGAACAGCTCGCGCACCAGCACCCGCTCCTCGTCCGACAGCGGCACCGAACGGGCCGGCTTGCCCTCGTCCAGCGCCGCGCGTAGCCGGGCCAGGACCTCGAGCCGCGCCCTGGCGTCCTTGTCGCCGCTCTTGGCCACCCGCTCGTAGCGGGCGATGGCCTTGTCCACGGTCTCCAGGTCGGCCAGGGCCAGCTCGGTGTCGATGGTGTCGATGTCGGCGACCGGATCGACCCGGTTGGCCACGTGGATCACGTCCGGGTGCTCGAAGCAGCGCACCACGTGGGCGATCGCGTCGACCTCGCGGATGTGGGCCAGGAACTTGTTGCCCAGGCCCTCGCCGCTGGCCGCGCCGGCGACCAGGCCGGCGATGTCGACGAACTCGACCACGGTCGGCACGACCCGCTCGGGCTTGACGATCTCCGCCAGCTCGGCCAGCCGCGGGTCGGGCACGGGGACCACGCCCACGTTCGGCTCGATGGTGCAGAACGGGAAGTTGGCCGCGGCGATGCCCGCCTTGGTCAGTGCATTGAAGAGCGTCGACTTGCCCACGTTCGGCAGGCCGACGATGCCGCATTGGATGCCCATGTTCCGGGGGTTCCGTGACTGGTGGTTCGTGACTGGCGACCCGGGTGCCGGATCGCCAGTCACCAACCACGAATCAGGCCTTGCTGGTGTGCAGGCGCTTCATCGCCTCGTTGAAGTCGCCCTGGACGGCGAGCGGGAGGACGTCGATGGCGTCGTCGATCGCGCGGTCGATCAGGATGTCGTCGCCGCTGCCGGGCCGGCCGAGCACCCAGGGGGTGACCCGGTCCTTGTGGCCGGGGTGGCCGATACCGATCCGCAGGCGGTGGAAGCGCCCGTGGCCGAGCAGCCGCATCACGTCGCGCAGGCCGTTCTGGCCGCCGTGGCCGCCGTCGAACTTCAGCCGCGCCGCGCCCGGGGGCAGGTCCAGCTCGTCGTGAGCGAGCAGGGCCTGTTCGGGCTCGATCTTCCAGTAGCGCAGGGCCGCGAGCACGGACTTGCCGCTGAGGTTCATGAAGGTCGAGGGCTTGAGCAGCCAGACGTTGCGCCCGGCGACCTCCACCTTCGCGGTCTCGCCGAACAGCTTGCCCTCGGCGCCGAAGCGCCCGTTGGCCCGCGCGGCGAGCGCGTCCACGAAACGGAACCCGGCGTTGTGCCGGGTCCGTGCGTATTCCTGCCCCGGGTTGCCGAGGCCGACGATGAGCCGCAGTCCTTCCATCGGTCGGGTCCGGGCGGACGGAGCGAACCGCCGTCAGGCGGCGGAGGCCTGCGCGGCCCCCGCCTTCCCGAGGCGCGTGTGCCCCGCGCCATCGGCGCGGGACGCGCTCCATCCGGCAATCCGGATCACTCGGCCTTGTCGGCCTCGTCCTCGCCCGCTTCGGCGTCCGCCGCCGGCTCCGCGCGGCCGAGCTTGGCGGTCACCACGGCGTCGTCGTGGTCCTTGCCCAGCTTCAGCTGCGGGATCTCGACGCCCTTGGGCAGCTTCAGGTCCGACAGGTAGACGATGTCGCCGACCTTCAGCTCGGACAGGTCGACCTCGATCACCTCCGGGAGGTCGGATGGCAGGCACTCGACCGTGATCTCCTTGAGCTCGTGGGTGACCACGACCTCGGCCGACTTGCCGGCCGGCGACTTGTCCTCGTTGACGAAGTGCAGCGGCACCGACGTGCGCAGCGTCTCCTTCTCGTTCACGCGCTGGAAGTCCAGGTGCATGATCAGCTGCTTGTACGGATGGCGCTGGATGTCGCGCAGCAGCACCTTCTGGATGTCGCCGTTGAGGCTCAGGTCCAGGATCGACGAGTAGAACCACTCGTGCTGGCTCGCCAGCCACACCGGCTCGTGGTCGAGCTGGATGTTGACCGGGGCGAGCTCGCCACCGTAGACGATGGCCGGGATCTTGCCGCTGCGGCGAAGGCGGCGGCTCGCACCCTTCCCTTCGTCCGTACGGCGCTCGACCTTGATTTCGTGCGTCGTTGCCATGTTTGCTTCTCTTCTTCTGCAGGTAAATCCGCCTCGCGGCGGTGGGGATCGCTCACCCGCGACCAGGTGAGCGGCGGCGTCAGTCCACGTAAAGCGAGCTGACGGATTCTCCGAAGGCGATCCGGCGGATCGTCTCGGCCAGCATCTCGGCGACGCTGAGCTGGCGGATGCGGTCGCAGGCGCGGGCCGCTTCCGACAGCGGGATGGTGTCGGTGACCACCAGTTCGTCGAGCTGCGAACGGGTGATGTTGTCGATCGCCGCGCCCGACAGCACCGGATGGGTGCAGTAGGCCACGACCTTCTGCGCACCGTTGGCCTTGAGCGCACCGGCGGCGGCGCACAGCGTGCCCGCGGTGTCGACGATGTCGTCGACCAGCACGCAGGTCTTGCCGGCCACGTCGCCGATGATGTTCATCACCGTGGCCACGTTGGCCTTGGGGCGGCGCTTGTCGATGATCGCCAGGTCGGCGTCGTCCAGGCGCTTGGCCAGGGCCCGGGCGCGGACCACGCCGCCCACGTCCGGCGACACCACGATCACGTTGTCGGTGCCGTGCACGCGCCAGATGTCGGCGAGCAGCAGCGGCGAGGCGTAAACGTTGTCGACCGGGATGTCGAAGAAGCCCTGGATCTGGTCCGCGTGCAGGTCGACGGTGAGCATGCCGTCGGCGCCGGCGGCGCTGAACATCTTCGCGACCAGCTTGGCGGTGATCGGCACCCGCGACGAACGCATGCGCCGGTCCTGGCGCGCGTAGCCGAAGTACGGCACCACCGCGGTCACCGAGCTGGCCGAGGCGCGCTTGAGCGCGTCGATCAGCGCCAGCAGTTCCATCAGGTGCTCGGCCGAGGGCGCGTTGGTCGGCTGCAGGACGAACACGTCCTGGCGGCGCACGTTCTCCTCGATCTCGACCTGGACCTCGCCGTCGGAGAACGTCGAGACCAGCGCCTTGCCCGGCCGCACCCCGAGCTCGCGGCACACGGCCTGCGCCAGCGGCCGGTTCGCGTTGCCCGAGAAGATCAGCAGGTTCCGGTCTTCTTTCATGTCCTACTGCTCCGCCCCGACCGTGCGGTGGTGTGGGTTGTTGCGTGACAGGTTGCGGTCCGCCATCGCCAGCCCGCGCCAGGGGCTGGAATGGCAGGGGCGGAAGGATTCGAACCTACGCATGCCGGGATCAAAACCCGGTGCCTTAACCACTTGGCGACGCCCCTGCAGAGGCGACCGGTTGTTCGTGGCTGGGCGCTCGCCGCGCGAACCTCCAGCCACCAGCCACCGGTCATTGCGAATTCACCACACTCCCGCCACGTCCAGTCCTTCGAGCGCATCCAGCAACGGGGACCGCCGCGCGCCTGCCGCCACCCAGGCCCGCAGGCCCGGCGACAGCCGCGGCAACGCGGCGACGGCGGAGTCGCCATTGGCGAACTCCACGAAGCAGCCGCTGCCCGACCCGGTAAGCTGCGGCCGGCCGATCCGCGCCAGCACCGCGAACGCCGCTTCGACGGCGGGCTCGCGGCGGCGCAGCACCGGCTCGAACGCATTGCCGAGCCACGCTCCCGAAACGAAGTCGGCTATTGTCGCGGGCGCGGCATTTCGCGTCAATTCAGGGGCCTGGAACAGGTCGGCGGTGCGCGCGTGGACGCCCGGGTCGGCGAGCACGTACCAGGCGTCGGGGAGATCGAGCGGGGTCAGCCGCTCGCCCACCCCTTCGGCCCAGGCATTGCGGCCGCGCACGAACACGGGCACGTCGGCGCCCAGCGCCAGGCCCAGCGCGGCCAGCCGGTCCTCGCCCAGGCCCAGGCCCCAGAGCCGGTCGAGAGCCCGCAGCACGGTAGCCGCATCGGACGAGCCGCCGCCGAAGCCGGCGCCCGCCGGAATGCGCTTTTCGACGGAGATATCGGCACCAAGGCCGACGTTCGCCTCCGATTGCAGCAATCTGGCGGCGCGGACCAGGAGGTCTGCGTCTTCGTCCACGCCGGCCGCGGAAGGGCCGACGCGGCGGATGGCGCCGTCCCCGCGCAGCCGGATCCGGACCGTGTCGCCCCAGGCCAGCATCCGGAACACCGTCTGCAGCTCGTGGTAGCCGTCGGGCCGGCGCCGGGGGATGCGCAGGAACAGGTTGAGCTTGGCCGGCGCCGGCCAGCGGGTCCAGCCGTCGACGGGGTCCAGCCGCGCCACCGCTCAGCCCCCGTCGTCGCCCGCGCCGGCGGGTCCGGGCGGATCGCCCGACGGGCCGCCCGGCAGCACGGTCCAGCCATCCACCACCAGGCGCACCCGCGCATCGCCGCGCGTGGCCTCGATCCGGCGCGGCAGCGGCGGCTGCCCGATGCCGGCGGCGAACCACTCGCCATAACCGATCGTCCAGCCCGCCTGTTCCAGCCGGACCGGGAGCGCGTCCGCGCCGTAGTCCACCCGCGCCGGCCCGTGCATCGCCTCGGGCGCCGCCACGCCCCGGACCCAGGCCACCAGGGCCCGGACCGGGATGTCCCAGCCGGTGGCCTCGAACAGCAGCGCTTCGACGTCCGCGCCCTCGCGCGGCCCGCCCTCGACGCCCTCGAGCCGTGCGTGCCGGGCGTCCCCGCTCAGCCGCCACCCCTGCCGGGTCACCGGCGCCGACAGCGTGACGTCGTAGCGGCCGCCCGCCTGCGCCCAGTCCAGCCGTCCGCTGCCGCCCTGGCGTCCACCGGAGATCGCCACCCGCCCGGCCAGGCGCCAGGACTGCAGCGAGGCGCGCTCGGCATCGGCGCGCCCGGCCACCATCGGATCGACCTGCACCGGCGCGCGCACCGGCGGCGTGGCGCAACCGGCGAGCAGCAGTGCCGCGGCCAGCGCCGCGGCGGGGAGGCGGAAGCGGTTCATGCGCCGAGCTTCTCCAGCGCGCGCCGCAGCGCGCGGTTGTCGGGATCGAGCCGGCGCGCGTCGTCGAAGTAGCGCTGCGCCTCGTCGCGCCGCCCCAGCACCCACAGCACCTCGCCGATGTGCGCCGCGATCTCGGCGTCCTTCTGCAGGGTGTAGGCACGACGCAGTTCCGACAGCGCTTCCTCATGGCGGCCGAGGCGGTACAGCACCCAGCCGTAGCTGTCGATGATCGCGGCATTGCCGGGCTCGGCGACGCGCGCCCGGTCGATCAGCTCCAGCGCCTCGCGGTAGCGATCGGTGCGGTCGGCAAGGGTGTAGCCCAGGGCGTTGAGCGCGGCCACGTTCTCCGGATCGGCGACAAGGATCTTGCGCAGGTCGGCCTCGGCGCGCGCGATGTCGTCGTGCCGCTCCCACATCAGGGCGCGGGCATACAGCAGCGAAGGCTCGTCCGGCCAGTCGGCCAGGGCGCGGGCGTAGACCTCGTTCTCGGCCTCCAGGTCGCCGTCGCGCGCGCGCAGTTCGCCCTCGACCAGGTAGGCGGCGCGGCGCGCCTCCTCGTTGATCGAGCCATCCACCTGCATCCGCCGCAGGGCCGCGTACGCCTCTTCGCGCCGGTCCAGCTCGTGCAGCACGCGCGAGGCCTGCAAGCGCGCCTGCAGCCGCGCGTCGCCGCCGGCCACGCTCTCGTACCACTCCAGCGCCTCGGCATGCAGGTCGAGGAACTCGGCCACCTGGCCGAGCAGCAGGCGGTAGCCCGGGTCGGGATTGGAGGCTCCGCGCCGCAATTCCTCGTACAGGGCCCGCAGCGACTCCCGGTCTTCGGCCTTGGCCAGCAGCGAGGCCCGCACTGCCTGCACGTGGCGGTCCTGCGGCCCCCTCGCCAGGAGCTGCTCGGCGGTCGCCGGGTCGCCGATGGCGTCGTACTCCGCGGCCAGCGCCAGGCGCAGTTCGGGCAGGACCTCGACCACGGCGCCGGCCTCGGCCAGCGCGGCTCGCGCGCCCTCCAGATCGCCGGCCTCGCGCAATTGCGAAGCCCGCAGCAGCGCCACCCGCGGCTCGCCGGGGAAGCGTTCGACGATGCGGGCGATCACCCGCCGGGTCAGCTGCTCCTCGTCCAGGCGCTGGGCCAGATCGCCAAAGGCCAGCCAGGCCTGCAGGGTGCCCGGCACGGCGTCCTCGTCAAACAGCGCGCGCATGACCTTGGCCGAGACGGCCGGATCCCGCGGGCCGGTCGCGACCACCGAGAGAGCGTGCCGCCAGCCGGCCGGGTCCGGGTCGGCCATCAGCGCGCGCAGGTGGCGCAGCGCGCGGCGGCTGCGGCCGGTGCGCAGGGCCAGGGTGGCCTCGGCCGCGCGCATCGCCAGCGACGCCGGGGCGCGCTCGCGCCAGAGGTCCAGGGCCGCGGCCGCGGTGCGGTCGTCCTTGCCCAGCAGGGCGATCCGGGTGGCGCGTTCGGCCAGCCCGGCATCGTCCGGACCGGCCGCGCGGGCCGCGTCCAGGTACCAGCCGGCGGCCTCGTCGAGGCGTCCGGCCTGGAGCGCGAACTCGCCGGCCATGGTCGCGCCCAGCACGTCTTCACGCAGCCGATCGTCGGCCTGCGCCGGCGCCAGCCAGGCCAGCCAGAGGCAGCCCAGCAGGGCCGCGCGCGGCAGGAACCGGCGCACGGGATTCGGGAAAACGGGCATCGACGTCGGCCGGACCTTAGAATGGAGCACTCGAACCGGAAGCTTATCGCAAGCGCCTGAACGGTCACTCCGTACGGGCCGCCAGCCAAAGCGCATGACCCTGTACGCCCTCGGCATCAACCACCAGACCGCCCCGGTCGCCCTGCGCGAGCAGGTCGCGTTCGCCGAACGCGACGTGCCCGCCGCGCTGGCCGGCCTGCGCGCGCTGCCGGGGGTGCGCGAGGTGGCGCTGCTGTCGACGTGCAACCGCACCGAGCTCTACGCTTGCGCCGACGACGACGCGGCGCTGGCCGGATGGCTGGCGTCGCAACCGGGCGGCGGCGACGACCTGCACGCCTACCTGTACCGGCACGCGGGCGAAGGCGCGGCGCGGCACCTGTTCCGCGTCGCCTGCGGCCTGGATTCGATGGTGCTGGGCGAGCCGCAGATCCTGGGCCAGGTCAAGCAGGCCTGGTCGATGGCGCGCGAGTCCGGGACCCTCGGCAACGAACTCGACCGCCTGTTCCAGCACGCCTTCGTGACCGCCAAGCGCGTGCGCACCGAGACCCGGATCGGCTCGAGCCCGGTGTCGGTCGCCTCGCTGGCCGTGCGCCTGGCGCAGGAATCGTTCGCGCGCCCCGACGACTCGGTGGCGCTGCTGATCGGCGCCGGCGAGACCATTGAACTGGTCGCCCGCCACCTCGCCCAGGCGCGGGTGAAGCGGCTGCTGGTCGCCAACCGCACCTACCGCCACGCCCAGGAGCTGGCCGAGCGCCACGGCGGGGTGGCACTGCCGCTGGAGGAACTCGAGCACCACCTGTTCATGGCCGACGTGGTGTTCTCCGCCACCGCCAGCCAGACCCCGGTCCTCACCCGTGCCCGGGTCGAACAGGCGCTGTCGCTGCGCAAGCGCAGGCCGATGATGCTGCTCGACCTCGCGGTGCCGCGCGACATCGAACCCGAGGTCGCGGCGCTGGAGGATGCGTTCCTCTACACCGTCGACGACCTCGACCGCGTCGTCGAGCAGAACCGCCGCAGCCGCGGCGACGCCGCGCAGGAAGCCGAGACGATCGTCGACCTGCAGGTCGCGCGCTACGCCCAGGCGCTGGCGCTGGGCGCGCGCAACGAGCCGCTCAAGCGGCTGCGCGCGCACGGCGACGCGACCCGCGCCGAACTGGTGTCGCGCGCGCACCAGCAGCTGGCGCACGGGCTCGATCCGGCGGCGGTCGTGGACCAGCTCGCCCACGCCCTGTCCAACCGCCTGCTGCACGTGCCCACCGCCGTCCTGCGCGACGCCGCCGCGCAGGGCAACCTGGACCTGCTGCGCGCATTCGAGCCGCTGCTGCCACCGCTCCAGAACCGCGACGATGCTGCCGACCCTGCGCCGTAAGCTGGAGGCGCTGGCCGAACGCCGCGACGAACTCGAACGCCTGCTCGCCGACCCGGCGGTGGCGGGCGACCAGGAACGCTTCCGCGCGCTCTCGCGCGAGTTCTCCCGGCTCCAGCCGCTGGCGACCGCGATGGCCGACCAGGCCCGCGCCCGCGCCGACCTCGAGGCCGCGCGGGAGATGCGCAACGACCCCGAGCTGCGCGACCTGGCCGAGGAGGAGATCGCCGCCGCCCAGGCCCGCCTCGACGCGCTTGAGGAGCAGCTGATGGCGCTGCTGGTGCCGCGCGACGCGCGCGACGACGGCGGCCTGTACCTGGAGATCCGCGCCGGCACCGGCGGCGACGAGGCCGCGATCTTCGCCGGCGACCTGCTGCGCATGTACACCCGCTACGCAGAGCGCCAGGGCTGGCGGGTGGAGATCGAGTCGGCCAACCCGGGCGAGCACGGCGGCTTCCGCGAGGTCATCGCCCGGGTCGAGGGCGAAGGCGCCTACGCGCGGCTCAAGTTCGAATCCGGCACCCACCGGGTGCAGCGCGTGCCCGAGACCGAATCGCAGGGCCGGATCCACACCTCCGCCGCGACGGTCGCGATCATCCCGATCGAGGACGACGGCGAGCCGGTGGAGATCAACCCGGCCGACCTGCGGATCGACACCTTCCGCTCCTCCGGCGCCGGCGGCCAGCACGTCAACAAGACCGATTCGGCGGTGCGCATCACCCACCTGCCCACCGGCATCGTGGTCGAGTCGCAGACCGAGCGCAGCCAGCACGCCAACCGCGACAAGGCGATGAAGCGCCTGCGCGCCACCATCGCCGGGATGGAGGCCGAGCGCCGCGCCGCCGCGACCGCGGCCAGCCGCAAGCTGCAGGTCGGCAGCGGCGACCGCAGCCAGCGCATCCGCACCTACAACTACCCGCAGGGGCGGATCACCGACCACCGCGTGGAAGGACTCACCCTGTACGACCTGCCCAACGTGCTCGAGGGCAACATCGACCCGCTCGTCGACCGCCTCTCGCGCGAACACCAGGCCGATGCGCTGGCCCGGCTCACCCAGGAATCCTGACCATGGCCGTCACCATCGACCACGTCCAGCCGGCAGACCTCGACGCGCTCGCGGCGCTGTTCGACGCCTACCGCCAGTTCTACGGCCAGCCCTCCGACCCTGCGGCCTCCCGCGACTGGCTGCGCCAGCGCCTGCGCTTCGGCGAGTCGCGGGCGCTGCTGGCGCGCCTGGACGGCAAGGCGGCCGGCTTCGCCCAGCTGTATCCGATGTTTTCATCGGTGCGGCTGGCGCGGATCTGGATCCTCAACGACCTGTTCGTGCTGCCGCAGATGCGCCGCCGGGGCGTGGCCCGGCGACTGCTCGACGCGGCCGCGGACTTCGCCCGCGAGGACGGCGCCGCCTGGATCCAGCTCGAGACCGCGCGCGACAACGAGGCCGCGCGCGCCACCTACCGCGCCGCCGGCTGGCGCGAGGACGCGACCCAGTGGTATTCGCTGGCCCTGCGCCAGGCATGACGCCACGCCGGCCGCGCGACTGCGGTACGCTCCGGCCATGACCGCCGCCGACGCCCCGATCCCGCTCACCCTCTGCGTGCTGACCGTCTCGGACTCGCGCACCCTGGCCGAGGACGGCTCGGGCGACTACCTGTGCTCCGCGCTGCAGGCCGACGGCCACCGCCTGGCCGAGCGCGCGCTGCTGCCGGACGACCGCTACGCGATGCGCGCGCTGGTGTCGAAGTGGATCGCCGACCCGGCGGTCGACGGCATCCTGGTCACCGGCGGCACCGGCTTCACCGGGCGCGACTCCACCCCCGAGGCGCTGCTGCCGCTGCTGGACAAGGTCATGCCGGGATTCGGAGAGTTGTTCCGCGCGCTGTCGTTCGAGGAGATCGGCACGTCCGCATTGCAGTCGCGCGCATTCGCCGGCCTGGCCAACGGCACCTTCCTGTTCGCGCTGCCCGGCTCGACCTCGGCCTGCCGCACCGCGTGGGAACGGATCATCCGCGCCCAGCTCGACGCGCGCACGCGCCCCTGCAACCTGGCTACCCTGCGCCCGCGCCTGAACGAATCCCGTTGACCCCGTTGTCGCGGCGTCCACCCCGCACGCCCCGCCCGGCACCATGCGCGCGACCGATGACACGAGGGCACGCCGGGATGATCCGATCTCCACGCCGTCGCGGATGCCCTTGACGCGAGGCCGGCGCCGGGCGGCGGCAATGCTGGCCGCCGTGGCCGTGTCCTCCGGCTGCATCGCCCCGTCGGCCGCCGGCGCCCGCCAACCTCCGGCAGACGCACGCGACCGGTCCGACGGGTCCGGGGGCGAGGTCGAACTGGCGCCGGTTCGCGTCGTCGCGCCGCGTCCGCCGGCCGACCCGTTCGCGTTCCGGAATCCGGTCGAGGTCGGGGGCACCGTGTTCTCGCGGCGCTGGGACGAGTCGCCGAGCCTGGAGGAGGTCGGCATGCGCGGCGGCTACGTGCAGATGGCGGTCAACCGGGGCCTGGGCGCAGTGGCCAAGGGCGTGCGCAGGCTGCCGGGCTGGCAGGACCAGGTGGTCGCGGCCGAGGTCCGGCCGCCGCCGCTGGAACACGACCACGCCGAGCGCGCGCGCCGGCTGTACGAGGGCGGAGCCGACCCGTCGGCCACGACGCCCTGACGCCGGGTGCGCGTCCGCGTCGCCGGCGCTAGTCGCCGGCGATCACGAAACCCTGGGGCACGTCCGGCGCCTGCGGCAGGTCGGTGCGCGCCAGGTGCTGCACGCGCGCCGCCGGCGGGCCGTCCTCCAGCCACTGCGCCAGCGCCTCGATCGCGGCATCACCGCCGACCGCCAGCACCTCCACCCCGCCGTCGACGAGATTGCGCACATGGCCGCGCAGCCCCAGCGCCAGCGCCTGCGCCCGGGTGGCGGCGCGGAAACCGACCCCCTGCACCCGGCCGTCGACCCGGAACAGCGCCGCCTTCATCACGCCTCCCCCGGCCCCGGCAGGCTCGACAGCGATTCGAGCGAGGGACCGCCACTGCCGGCGATCGCGGTCTCGATGTCCTTCGCCGTGACCGGGCCGAGGAACTGCCGCGCCACCTTCCCGTCGGGGGCGATCAGGTAGGTCATCGGCAGCCCGCGCGGGGTGTCGAAGTCGGCCGGCGGGTCGTAGACGTCGATGATCGCGATCGGGTAGGCCACCGGACGCTCGGCGAGGAACGACCGCATCGCCGGCACGTCGATCTCCTCGTAGGCCAGGCCGACCACGCTGATGTGCTCGCGCATCGTGTGCAGGGCGGAAAGCTCGGGCATCTCCTTCAGGCACGGCGAGCACCAGGTCGCCCAGAAGTTCACCACCACCCACTGGCCGCGATGCTGGGCGAGGTCGTATTCGCCGCCATCGACGGTCGTCACCTGCAGGGCCGGGGTATCCGGGCGCACCGGCTCCTCCGCGTCCGGCGCCCCGGCCTCGTCGGCGGGGACGGCCACCGCGGGCGCGCCCGCATCGCCATCGGCGGCCGGCTCGTCCGCCGGCGCGGTCGCCTGCCGGCACCCGGCCAGCAGCAGGAGGACGAGAAGGACTGCGGGGATCCTGGGGTTCATGCGGGTTCACCTGAGCGGGGGTAGAGGTTGGACACGTTGCGCCGGAGCAGGTCGCGCAGCGGCAGGCGGAGTTCGTCGAGCGCAGCCACGGCATCGGCGCCGAGCGGATCGTCCCGGCACGGCAGCCATGCCTCCGAGACCGGGATCCGCAACCTGCACGCCTCGTACAGGTCGGCGAGCGTGAGCGTATCGAGGTCGCGCGCGAGCAGCCACTGGCCGTCCTCGGCGCGCTTGAGCAGGTCGATTCCGGCCAGCTGGGCGAGGAAGCACTTGAGCTGCGAATCGGTGAGCATCGGCTCGATGTCGAGGATCTCCTCGGTGTGCAGCCCGCGCCCTTGTCGCCGCGACTGCACGAAGCGCCCGAGCAGGCGCAGCAGCCCGTACAGCTCGTAGCCCTCGGGCAGCCGCATCGCCGCCGGCTGGTAGCGGAACGCCGACACCGCGGAGGCGAACGAGGCACCCAGCAGCACCGACACCCAGCCCAGGTAGATCCAGATCATCAGGATGGGCAGCGCGGCCAGTGCGCCGTAGATGCGCTGGTAGGTCGTGAAGGTGCCCAGGTACACGCCCAGGCCCCACTTCACGATCTCGAGCAGCACCGTGGCGATCACCGCACCGGCCAAGGCGTGGCGCAGCGCCACCGTGCGGTGCGGCACCACGCGGTACAGCGCGGTGATCAGCAGCAGTTCGATCAGCACCGGCGCCGCCCGCAACGCGAACCCCGACAGCGCCCTGCCCTCGCTCGTGGAGAAGACCGGCAGCGCGAACAGCCACGCCGACAGCGCCAGCGAGGCGGCGGCCAGCATCGCGCCGAGGGTGAGCACGGTCCAGTACACCAGGAACCGCCCCAGCCGCGGGCGCGAGGCCGGCACGCGCCAGATCTGGTTGAACGTGCCTTCGATGCTGTTCAGGGTGATCAGCAGCGAGGCGATCAGGCCGATCGCGCCGGCCACGGTGATCGTGGTCGCGTCGCCCACCAGGCGCAGCAGGGTTTCCTTCACCGTGGCGGCTGCGCTGGGGACGAAGTTGGAGAAGATGTACTCGGTGAGCTGGTCGCGCCATTCGCCGAACACCGGGAACGCCGACAACACGCCCAGCACCACGATCGCCAACGGCACCAGGGCGAAGATCGTGGTGTAGGCCAGCGCCGCGGCGGCCTGGAACAGGCGGTCGTCGAGGAAGCGGCGGGCGAGGAAGCGGGCGAAGGTGCCGGCCCGCTCCCGGTCGCGGATCCGCTCCATCCACAGGTTCAGCGTCGCCAGCGGCTGCATCCGGGCAGCGTAGCAAATGCCCGGCGCGGTGAGCCGCGCCACAAAGCCTGTCAGAATGGCGCCCCGGCCGACGGAGGCAGCATGCCCGACATCCTGGTCCTGTATTACAGCCGCAACGGTTCGGTGGCGCGGCTCGCGCGCCAGGTCGCACGCGGGGTCGGCGAGGTGCCGGGCATGGCGGCGCGCCTGCGCACCGTGCCGCCGGTGGCGCCGGTCACCCGGGTCGCCGAGCCGCCGGTACCGGAGTCGGGCGCGCCCTACGTGGAGCGCGCGGACCTGGACGAATGCGCCGGCCTCGTCCTGGGCAGCCCGACCCGCTTCGGCAACATGGCCGCGCCGCTCAAGCACTTCGTCGACGGACTCGGCGCCGAATGGGCCAGCGGCACCCTGGTCGGCAAGCCCGCCGGCGTGTTCACCTCGACCACCAGCATGCACGGCGGCCAGGAATCGACCCTGCTGAGCATGATGCTGCCGCTGCTGCACCACGGCTGCGTGATCGCCGGCATCCCGTTCACCGAGCCGCGGCTGGCCACCACCCGCAGCGGCGGCACGCCGTACGGCGCCAGCCACGTCGCCGGCACCGGCGACGATCCCGAGCCAAGCGAGGACGAGGCCGTGCTGGCTCGTGCGCTGGGCCGGCGCATCGCCACCCTGGCCGCGAGGCTGGGCTGATGCCGGCGCGTTCGCACCGCACCGTGCCGTGCGCGCTGCTGGCTGCGCTGGCGGTGCTGTACCTGGCGTGGTTCGCCGGCGACGACCATTTCCTCGCCGCCCTGCTGGTGTTCGTGCTGCCGATCGCGCTGATGCTCGCGGCCGTCACCGCCGGCGGTGCCAGGGCGCCGTTCTGGGCCGCCGTGCTGGGGCTGCTGCTGTTCTGCCACGGGGTGATGACCGCATGGTCCGAACCGGGCGAGCGCGGCTTCGCCCTCGCCGCCACGGCGCTGTCGGTCGCGCTCGTGTTCGCCGCCACCTGGCCCGGCGTGCGCGCGCGCTTCGCCCGCGGGCGCTGAGCGCATTCAATATCCGGAGTCAACCCAAGATGGAAGAGCTTCTGATCGTCACCACCGGCGGGACCATCGACAAGACCTATTTCGACGACAAATCCGACTTCCAGGTCGGCGACCCGCAGATCGGGCGGCTGCTGTCGGAACTGGACGTCGCGTTCCGCTTCCGGGTCATCCCGATCCTGCGCAAGGATTCGCTGCACCTTGACGACCGGGACCGCGAACTCGTGCGCGCCGCCATCGCCGCACAGCCCACGCGCCACGTGCTGGTCACCCACGGCACCGACACCATGGTCGAGACGGCGCGGGTGCTGTCCACGCTCACCGACCGCACCATCGTGCTCACCGGCGCACTGAGCCCCGCCCGGTTCCGCGGTTCGGACGCGGAGTTCAACATCGGTACCGCCGTCGGCGCAGTCCAGGTGCTGCCCCCGGGCACCTACATCGCCATGAACGGCCGCATCTGGGACCCGGCGCGGGTGCGCAAGAACGTCGAGGCGAACCGCTTCGAGGCGATCGACTAGGCGCGCGCCCTCAGCGCTCGCGCATCGGCCGCCTGCCCGGCGGGTCGAACCCGAGCATGCGGTCGACCTCGATCGATTCGACCTCCGGGTCGGCGAGGAACGCCTCCACCAGGCGCCGCGCGGCCGCGCGGTCGAGGGGCCGGTCGAGGACGAACACGTCGCCGCCCACCGCCAGCCGGCGTTGCCACGACGCCGACGTCGCCGGTGCGAGGCCGGCTTCGTCCACGGTGCGCTGCAGGCGCCTGGCGGCCGCGGCCGGGTCGCCGGCCCCGGCGCTGTCGGCGCGGTAGCGGACGATGAACCGCTGGAACGGTCCCTCGCCCGGCAAGATGGCGTCGGCGGCGGGTGCCTGCATCGGCGTGTCCTCCTGGGCGTGGGCACAGCCTGCCAGCAGCAGGCAGGCCGTGGCCAGCATCGCCGCCATCGCGAACGGACCGCAACCGCGCCCGGAGGGACCCATGGTGTCTCCTGCCGCCGGTGGCACCTTCCCGGGTGCGCCGTACCGCCGCCCGGCCCCGGCGAACCGGGACCGGGCAGGCGCCAGGCGCACTCAGAACGTGATGCTCCAGCTGTTGATGTAGCCGGTGTCACCCGACCAGTTGTCGTTCACCCGCAGCCGCCACGTGCCGTTGCGCGGCTCGCTCGAGAGGTTCACGGTGTAGGTGCCGATGATGTTGTCGGCGCTGCCGCCGGTGCGGTTGTGCAGCACGTAGACGCTGCCATCCGGGGCCACAAGGTCGACCTTCAGGTCCGCACGGTAGGTGTGGCGGATGTCCACCGCCACCGGGGTGTTGGACGGCGCGTTGCCGCTGCGCCCGGACACGGTGATCGGGCTCTCCACCGTCGCATGGTCGTTGATCGGATAGTCGGTACTGTTGGTATAGGTCTGGGTGCCGCCGCTCCCGGCCTGGTAGGACGCGGTGAGCGTCACCCCGGAGAACGCCGAGTAGCCGCGCAGCATCACGTACCAGGTCCCGGACTGCGGCGAGGCGAACGTGCAGGTCTCGTTGTTGCCGGTGAGGTACGGCCTGCAGTCGTAGCTGGTGGTCGTCGGCGGCGAGCCGCGGCGCACGTACAGGTCGGCATCGCCGCTGCCGCCCGCGATCTTCACGACCAGGTTGTTCGCCCCGGCCGGGACTTCGATGGTCCAGGTGCGCGTGCTTCCCGATGCACCGGACAGACCCGTCACCGGCACGCCGTTCTGGAGCACGTCGCCGCCGCCGGCGCCGACCGTCACCGCGCGCGTGCGGCTGCTGCTGGCGCCGTCGTCGTCGGTTACCGTGAGCGTCACGTTGTAGCTGCCGGCCGAAGCGTAGGTCTTGGACGGGTTGGCGGCGCTGGAACTGGTGCCGTCGCCGAAGTTCCAGCTGCGCGAGACGATGCTGCCGTCGCTGTCGGTCGAGGTGTCTGTGAACTGCACCGTGAGCCCGCTGACCGTGCTGGTGAAGTCGGCGTTGGGCGGGTTGTTGCCCGGCCCCGAGCCGCCCATCGCCGCGACCACCGCGGCATTGGCATCGA
Source organism: Luteimonas sp. J29 (assembly GCF_000472505.1). Lineage (GTDB taxonomy): Bacteria > Pseudomonadota > Gammaproteobacteria > Xanthomonadales > Xanthomonadaceae > Luteimonas. The sequence continues at coordinate 95,881 of NZ_AWZR01000013.1, read as the reverse complement.
CGATGCCCGCGCCGCAGCCGCCGCTGCAGCTGCCGGGCAGCGGCCGCGCGGTCTGCTTGAGGATCGTCTCGACCTGTGCCGGCGTGAGCGGGCTGGGCGCGGCCGCCTGCATCAGCGCGACCACGCCGGCCACGTGCGGCGCGGCCATCGAGGTGCCCTGGTAGGACGCGTAGGACTCGCTGCCGGGGGTCGTGCTGCCGCTGTTGAGCGTCGACCACACGCCCTGCGCGGGCGTGGCGGTCGAGCTGCAGCCGGTGTTGCTCGCGTTCGGCACGCAGGTCTCGCCGCCCGGCGCGGTGACGTCGATCAGGTTGCCGTAGTTGGAATACCAGGCGCGGTTGCCCTGGCGGTCGTTGGCGGCCACCGACACCACGTTGGCGCAGTTGCCCGGCGAGTATCCCGACACGTTCGCGTTGTCGTTGCCGGCGGCGACCACGATCGTGGTGCCGCGGCCCACCGCGCCGTTGATCGCGTTCTGCCACGTGGTCGAGCACGGCCCCTCGCCGCCGAGGCTGAGGTTGATCACCTCGGCCGGGTTGGCGTTGGCGGGCACGCCGGAGACGATGCCGCCGGAGGCCCAGGTGATCGCATCGATGATGTCCGAATCGTAGCCGCCGCCGCGCCCGAGCACGCGCACCGGCACGATCTTCGCGTTGAACGCCACGCCGGCGGCGCCGACGCCGTTGTTGGTGAGCGCGGCGATGGTGCCGGCGACATGGGTGCCGTGCCAGCTCGACGCGTAGCCACCGTAGAAGTCGCCCGGATCGCTGGGATCGCTGTCGCGGCCGTTGCCGTCGCCGGCCACGGTGGCGTTGGAGATGAAGTCGTAGCCCGGCAGGCGGTTGCCGTTGAGGTCGCTGTGCGAGGTGATGCCGGTGTCGAGCACCGCCACCACCACGCCGGCGCCGGTGGACTTGTCCCAGGCCGACGGCAGGTTCAGGCCGCCGGTCGCTTCGAAGTAGTGCCACTGGTCGGCGTAGCGCGGATCGTTGGGCGTGAAGAACGGCCGGTTGAGCTTGTCGACCTCGACGTACTCCACGTTCGGATCGGCCGCCAGCTGGCGGATCAGGGCCTCGGCATCGGCGCGCCCCAGCTTGCGGTCGACGCGGACCACGTCCGCGCCCACCGCCAGCCGGCGCTCGTGGGTCAGCCGCAACGACACGGCCGAGCCATCTGCCGCACGCAACGCACGGGAGCCTGCGGCGACGCTGCGCGCGGCGGCCTCGAGCCCGCGCGCGCGCAACGCCGGATCGGTGCGCTCGGGCGCGCCGTCCCGGTACCTGACGATGAACTGGTCGAAGGACGTGGCCGACTGCAGGCCACCAAGGTCGGCGCGGCCGGCGATCGCCGGCGCGGCCAGCGACGACAGCGCGAACGCGGTCGCCGCGAGTGCATGCACGGGCATGCGGCGGAAGGACATGCTGGACATCGGATACCTACCCTGGAAAAGGAAATGCCGCCTGGGCGGCGGGAGGGCCGGCCGGCACGGGACAGGAGGGCGTCTTGTCGCGTGGAACATCCCTGTGTCTCGCGTCATTCGACGTGAACGCGAACTGACAGCGCGGTTCGCGAATCGACGCTACACGACGGGAAAATCAGGCCGCAACGGGCGCGCGGCGATTGGTTGCACGTGAAATCGTGATTCCTTTCACGAATCCGGATTGTCTTCCGCTGTCTGCTGCCCTACAGCATGCCCGTTTCGAGGCGCGCGGCCTCGGACATCATGGTCTGGTTCCACGGCGGGTCGAACACCAGTTCGACGTCGGCCTCGACGACCGTCGGGATCAGCTCCAGCTTGTTGCGCACGTCGTCGACCAGGATCTCGCCCATGCCGCAGCCCGGGGCGGTCAGGGTCATCTTCACGTCGACCGCGCGCTTGCCCTCGCCGAGCGGGCGCAGCGAGGCCTCGTAGATCAGGCCCAGGTCCACCACGTTGATCGGGATCTCGGGATCGAAGCAGGTGCGCAGCTGCTTCCACACCAGCTGCTCGACCGCGGCGTCGTCGGCGCCGTCGGGCAGGGTCAGCGGCTCCGGCGGCTCCTTGCCGATCGCGTCGCCGTCCTTGCCGGCGATCCGGAACAGGTTGCCCTCGACGAACACGGTCCAGCTGCCGCCCAGCGCCTGGGTGATGTAGCCGACGCTGCCTGCGGGCAGGGTCACCGATTCGCCCTGCGGGACGAGGACGGCCTCGCAATCGCGCTCGAAGCGCACCGGTTCGCTGCTGCGTGAATACATGGGGTTGAGATGGAGGCGGCGTCGCGCCGCTCAAGGGCCGCCATTGTACCGGCGCCGAACGGGTATCCTGCCGCACCTGACCGTTTCGCCGTCGCGCATGACCGCTTCGTCCCCCGCCCGCTCCGCCCGGCTCGCCTTCCCGCTGCTCGCGCTGTCCTGCCTGGGATTCGCCGCCGCCTGGGTGCTGCTGGCCGCCTGGACGGGCCGCGGCTGCAGCGGCATGGCCGTGGTCGCCGGGCTGGACATGGCGCTGGTGCTGCGCATGGCGCGGGTCCCGCCCGGCGCAGGGCGCGCGGCGGCGGCCGTGCTCGCCACCACGATCACCATCCTCCTCGCGTGCTGGGGCATCGCCGCCGCATGGATCGGCGGGCCGCTCGGGCTCATGCCCTGGGAATCACTGTTGCGCATGGGCACGGAATTCGGCTGGCTGCTGGTGCGCCTGGGCACCTCCGCCTGGGACCTGGCCTGGTTCGCCGCCGGGCTGCTGGCCGCCATGCTCGCCTCACGCTGAGGGCGTCGGGAACAGCTCGTCCAGGCAGCCGGCGAAGAGCCACATGGCCTCGCGGATCTCGCGCACGGACAGGCCGCAGTAGCCCATCAGCAGGCCGGCGCGGTCCGGCGGGTCGGCATAGTAGGGCGCGATCGGGTACAGGCCGAGTCCGCGCGAACGGGCCAGCTCGATCAACGCATCGCCGTCGGCGCGGGAGCGGTCCCGCAGCCAGACCACCAGGTGCATGCCCGCGTGCGCATCGGCGATCTCCAGGCGCCCGCGGCTGCAGGCACGCAACCCCGCGATCAGGGTCGCGCGCCGCTCCTTCAGGGTGCGTGCGCTGCGCCGCAGGTGGCGCTCGAAACCGCCGTCGCGCATGAAATTGGCCAGCGCCACCTGCTCGATCGCAGGCGAGCCGAAGTCCTCGGCCCATTTCGCGGCCAGGAAATCATGACGCAGGGCCGGCGGCATCAGCAGGTATCCCATGCGCAGCGCGGGGAAGATCGCCTTCGAGAAGGTCCCGACGTAGACCACCCTGCCCTGCCGGTCGAGGGAACGCAGCGCCGCCAGCGGCCTACTGTCGTAGCGGAACTCGCCGTCGTAGTCGTCCTCGAAGATCCAGCTGCCGTGGCGCGCGGCATAGTCCAGCAGCTCCATGCGTCGGGCGAGCGACATCACCGCGCCGCTGGGGAACTGGTGCGATGGCGTGACGCAGACCAGCCTCGGGGCCGGTTCGGGCAGCAGGTCCACGCACAGGCCCTCGGCGTCGACCGGCACCGTGCGGACCCGCGCGCCGTGGATCTCCAGCCCCATCCGGATCGCGAAGTAGTGCGGATCCTCGATCGCGGCCGCCTCACCGGGGTCGAGCAGCACCCGCATGGTCAGCGAAAGCGCCTGCTGCGTACCCGCGACCACAAGCACGTCGTCGGGATCGGCGTGGATCCCGCGGCGGCGGGCCAGGTAGTCGCAGACCGCGGCGCGCAGCTCCGGCAGCCCCCGCACCCCGGGATAATCGGGCCGCGTGTAGCCGACCGCGTGCGACAACGCGCGCGCCCACGCCGTGGTCAGCAGCGGATTGGTCAGCGGTACGCCGTACTGGAACGAGTAGCGGATCCCCGCCACCGCGCGCCCGGGCATTCCGTCCGGGTCGTACACCGCGCGGGCACGCGCCGCGTAGCGCGATTGCGCGGCGACCGTCTCCGGCTGCGGGGCACGCACGTCGGCGGATGCGAACCGCTGCCGTGCGACATAGCTGCCCGATCCCACCCGTCCCTCGATGAAGCCCTCCGCGCGCAACTGCTCGTACGCGGCCAGGACCGTGTTGCGCGAGACCCCGAGCTCCTCGGCGAACCAGCGGGTCGGCGGCAGGCGGGTGCCGGCCGCGAACCTGCCCTGCAGGATGCCGGCCCTCAACGCGCGCGTGAGCTGCGCGTGCAGCGGCCCGTGCCCATCGAGAATCATCGCGTGTCCCCTGCGGGTGGAATTGGCACCATTCGATTACGCGCGATTGGCCCTTGATAGTACCAATTGGCTGCGGCCTGATGGGGCCAATCCCCCACGACGAATCCACGAACATGCAGACAACCGCAACAGGTTCCTTCGCACCCATGCGCCAGCCCGGCCTCCACCCCGCCGTCGCCTGCGGCCTGCTTGCAGCGACCCTGGACCTGACCCTCGCCGTCGCCTGGTGGGCCGCCGAGGGCGTGCCACCCGTGCGCGTGCTGCAGGCCGTCGCCGAGTGGGCAATTGGCGCGCGCGCCTACGGGATGGGCATGGCGTCGGCCGCGTTCGGCGTCGTGTTCTATGCCGCGTTGATGTGCGTGCTCGCCGCCCTCTACCGTGGACTTTCGCGCGGGTTCCCCGTGCTCCTGCGCCACGCCGTCGCATGCGGCGCCGCCTATGGGCTGGCGATGTACCTCCTGCTGTTCGGCGCGATCCTGCCTGCGCTCGTGGGCCGCCCGTTGTTCGGCCCGCAGGCCTGGATGGCTGCGTGCATGCTCGCCTACATGTTCCTGATCGGCGTTCCCTGTGCCCTGTTCGCGCGGGTTCCCGCCGGCTCGCCACAGGGACCGCGACGAGGCGCCGCGGCGCTTCTTCGCCTGCACGCGGCGAAGCCGGGCTGCTGATCCGGCATCGCCCCGGGCATCGCATTGGCTCCATCCACTGCGCCGCGGAAGGCTCTGGCCGGCCTTCCGCGTGCCGTTTTCCAATGCGCCAGGCCATCGGACGCACGCTGCAACCATGCACATGCCTTCTTCCCATCGCCCGATCCTGGCCGGCGGGCTCGTCGCCGGAACCCTGGACCTCGTCTACATCTGCACGCTGTGGGGCGCGAAGGGGGTCGCCCCCATCCGCATCCTGCACAGCATCGCGTCCGGTTGGGTGGGACGCGAGGCAGTCATCGCCGGCGGGATGCACACGGCGCTGCTGGGACTGGTTTCGCACTACGCCATCGCGACCTGCATGGCCGCCGCGTACTGGTGCGCCGCGCGCAGGCTGCCGGCGCTCGCCAGGCGGCCCTTCGCGTACGGGCCGCTTTACGGCGTCGTGCTCTACGTCGCGATGAACCACGTGGTCGTGCCGCTGTCCGCGGCCGGTCCCGCCGCACCGATGCCCGCATGGATGGTCGCTTCGCACCTCGCCGCGCACATGTTCCTGGTCGGCACGACCATCGCGTGGTTCGCGCACCGCGCAACGAACCTGCGCTGCGCCATGGCCGCGGCGCCCTGACGCCGCCGGCCCATGTCGCAACCGGGAGCAGCGGGGAGGAGACAGCAGCACCACGGCGAACCGCGCCGGCCCCTCATTCGCCGCCACAGGCGGTCATTGGCGTCCCGAGCGACTGCAGCAGCGCGCCGGTCGACGGCGACTCGACGAAGGCGACGATGCCCGCCTGCCGCGGCTCCAGGTCCGCCGGCAGGACCAGCCGCGTCCTGACCGTCAGCGCGTCCCCGGTGAACTTCCACGGACCTTCCATCGCGCGCACGACGCGGTCATGGCGCAACTGCCTCCCCTTGTTCTCGCCTGCCAGGATGGTGCTGGCCAGCCCGTCCTCGTAGGCCGCCACCCAGGCCCAGGCTTCCCCGATGGAAGCATCCGCACCCTCGAGCTCCAGCGTCACCCGCACCGCGCCTGCGTCCTGGTCGCTGGTCATGCGCATGCGGACCGGGGCCCGCCGTGCGCGCAGCTTCTCCAGCAGCTGGACGGCCTCGCCGCCCGCCGACCGCCCGCCACGCCACCGCACCCGGGTCGCATCCCCGATCATCACCTGCGGCGTGTAGACGACCCTCGATCCGGTCCTTGACACGCGCAGGTTCTGTCTTTGCGTGTACAGGCTGTCCGCGAACCTGTCGGGCCACCCGATGGAATCCCAGTAGTCGACGTGGAACGCCAGGAAGTGCGCCGCATCGCCTTCGCGGCGCGCCGCTTCCGCAAGCCACGCGTCGGCCGCCGGACAGTCGCTGCATCCTTCCGACGTGTAGAGCTCGACCAGCGGCACGACCCGTTCCCCGCTCTCGACCCGGCAGACGGCCGCGTCGGCCATCGCCGGCGACAGAACAAGCAGGATCATCGCCGGAAGCGCTGCGCGAAGCATGCGGATGTCCTCTCGACCCGACGGAGTGTCTCGATCGCGGATCGTAGCCGCCAGGCATGGCGGCCCATGTGCATGGCCGCGCACGTCGATGACCCTGAGCGTGGCCATTCCTGGTGACGCGGCAACCACGACTTCTGCACATCCACCGGGTCGCCTGCTGCGCATCCATCGGGGTTAACGGTTCGTAAATTCGAACCGTGCTGCCGGTGCGACGCAACGCCGCCGGCTGGTGCCTTCCCGAGCAAGCGAACCCGTCTGGAGAGGATGATGATCCCAAGAACCCACCGACTGCGCGACGCTATCGTGACCGCGCTGGTCGCCGGTCTCGCCGGCGCGACCCTGGCCGGCAGCGCGAACGCGCAGGACGCCAGCGAGGAGTCTTCCGCGCAGCCCACGCCAACCAGCCTCGACGCCGTCACCGTCACCGGCAGTCGCATCGCCGTCCCCGGCGTCACGTCGAGCAGCCCCGTCATGTCGGTCGACCGCGACGAATTCACGCTGACCCAACCCGTCGCTGTCGAGGAGTTCGTCAGGAACGTGCCCGCGATGACGCCCAGCATGGGCCCGGGCATGAACAACGGTACCGCCGGCGCGGCCACGATCGACCTGCGCGGACTCAACCGTGCGGGCAACGCCAACCGCACCCTCGTGCTCGTGGACGGTCGCCGGCCGGTGCCCTACAACCTGGGCAGCATCGTCGACACCAACACGATCCCGCTGTCCCTGCTGCAGAGCGTCGACATCCTGACCGGCGGCGCTTCCGTCGTCTACGGCGCGGACGCGGTCGCGGGCGTGGTCAATTTCATGCTGCGCCGGGACTTCGAGGGCATGGAGTTCTCGACCTCCTACGGCCAGTCCAAGTACGGCGACGGCGCGCGCCAGCGCATGGAACTGACTATCGGTGCCAACAGCGCCGATGGACGTGGCAACGTGGTCCTGAGCCTGAGCCAATCGAAGGTGGACCCGGTGCTTCAGGGCGACCGTCCCTGGAGCGTGTACGCACTCAGCTCGACGACCGGCGAGCCGGGCGGCTCCGGCACTGCGATCCCGGCGCGCTTCTCGGTCGCCAGCGTCGATCCTGCCAACATCCCCAGCATCAGCGGTCGCCAGATCGATCCCGAGACCGGCGGACTGGTGCCCACCTTCAGCCTATATAACTACAACCCCGCCAACTACTACCAGACCGGCCTCGATCGCTATCAGGCGACCGCACTGGGCCGCTTCCAGCTCAACGACAGTGCCGAGGTGTACGCCGACCTGAGCTACACCCGTTCGCGCGTCGATTCCAACGTCGCCGCCTCGGGCATTTTCGGCGAGGTCATCGATGTCCCGATCGGCAATCCCTACATGCCGGAGGCGATGCGGCAGCAGGTCTGCGAGGTCCGTGGCATCGCGGCCGCCGATTGCGTGTCCGGCCCCGGCGGTACCACCCTGGTTCCGATGAGCATCTTCCGCCGGATCGAGGAGTTCGGACCGCGCATCAACGATTTCAACACCAGGACCTTCCAGACCACGGTTGGCGTGCGCGGAGACATCGGCGACAGCTGGCGCTACGACGCGTTCTGGTCGCACGGCGAATCCAGCCAGCTGCAGACGCGCGTCAACTGGGGTTCGCTGTCGAAGGTGCGCCAGGCCCTCAACGCACTGAGCACCACCGAATGCGTCGATCCGAGCAACGGCTGTGTGCCGCTCAATGTCTGGGGTTTCGAGGGATCGATCACGCCCGAGATGGTGGACTTCATCAACCTCAACGCGTACCTGACCCAGGACGTGGAACAAAACAACGTCGCCTTCACCCTGTCCGGCGACCTCGGAGGGTTCAAGAGCCCCTGGTCCGACTATCCCATCGGCATCGCTGCCGGCACCGAGTACCGCAAGATGCTGGCTTACACCCGGTCGGATGCCGCCTCGCAGATCCTCGGCGAGGTCATGGGCACGGGCGCACCTTCGCCCGACACCGACGGTGATTTCAGGCTGATCGAAGGCTTCGTCGAAGCCATCGTCCCCCTGGTCAGCGGCAAGACCGGCGCCGAGAAGCTGTCCATGGAACTGGGCTATCGCCGGACAGACTTCAAGACCGGGGCCGGGACAGGCAGCGATTACGGCAGCTGGAAGTACGGCCTCGACTGGTCGCCGGTCAACAGCCTGCGCCTGCGCGGCATGTTCCAGCGTGCCACCCGCGCGCCCAATGTCGCCGAGCTGTTCACGCCGCAGCTGACCGCGCTGGACAACCTCAGCACCGACCCCTGCGCAGGCAGCGCCATCAACCTGGCCGAAGCCAATACGCCGGGAACATTGTCCAACCTGTGCCGCATGACCGGCGTACCACTGCCCTTCATCGGCGGCGTCGACGAGCCTTCTTCAGGACAGGTCAACGTCCTGATCGGCGGCAATCCCGCGCTCGCGCCGGAGCTCGCCGATACACAGACCGTCGGCCTGGTGTGGACGCCATCCAACGACTTCGCGTTGACCCTTGACTACTGGAAGATCGAGATCGAGGACGCAGTCTCCTCCAAGAGCGTGGCCGACGTCATCGAGGGCTGCTATTCGCGCGACCGCAACCCCGGCATGGAGTTCAACGAGGACTGCGCGCTGATCGGGCGCTCGCCGGCTAACGGCACCTTCAACGGTTCCGAGGCACGCGGCATCGCCCTGCTCACCTCCAACCTCGGCAGGATCGAACGCGACGGCGTCGACCTGGGCATCCGTTACACCACGCCGCTGCCGGGTGCCCTGGGCTCGCTCGACTTCGGCCTCGACCTCACCCGCTATCTCAGCGACGACTTCCAGGCCACGCCCACCTCGGAAATGCGCGACTGCCTGGGCTACTACAGCAAGAGCTGCACCCCGAGCCACAAGCTCAAGTCCGCGCTGCGCACGACCTGGACCGTCCACGACGTCGGCCTGTCGCTGATCTGGCGGCACCTGGACGCGATCGACTACGAGCCGATCGCCGAGGAGATCCTCGAGGACTTCAGGCACATCCCGTCGACCAACTACTTCGACTTCGCGGTGACGTACAGGGCGCCATTCAACGCCGACATCAGCCTGACGGTCGGCAACCTCACCGACCGGAAGCCGCCCATCATTGGCGCGGACACCGGCTCGACGTCGCAGAACAGCGGCAACACGTTCCCGACGTTCTACGACGCCATCGGCCGCTACATCACGCTGGGGGTGAACTTCCGGTTCTGATCTCCTCCCGGCGATGCCCGCTGGCGACGGCCCCGCAAGAGGGGCCGTCGCCATGTCCGGGGTCACGCGGGATTCGCCGTCCGGCGCCCGGCCGGCCGCGTGCAATTGGCCCCCTCGATGCCGGATGAATTGGGACCGCACGAGGCCAGTTGGACCCGGTAGCCTGAAACCTGTCATCGCAACGCCAATCCGTGCAGATGGATTCAGCAGGTTCGATCAAGCAGTTCCATCACCACCACCCCACGTGCACGGAGATCCCGCCTGCGGCCGCCGTCGCCGTCGGCCTGTCCGGCGATCTCGCGGGGCGTTCCGGGACGCCAGTGCGTTCCCATGCGCTTCGTTCCTTCACCCGGTTCGACCTGGCCGATTCACCGCCCGATGCCCTTCACGTGCTGGCTGCCGGTGGCCGCAGCCTCCAGGTCCTCGCCCCCGCCCGATGGGTGACCCTCTGGGTGCCATTGTCCGGCGCACTGGACATGACCGGACCCGATTCCCGCTGGCGCGTCTCGCCGGGCAAGGCGCTCGTGTGGCGTGACCGGCCGCTGCGCGTGGAGGTGCGACGCGCCGCGGGGTGGATCGCGGTCTGCGGCGCGCCGCAGGCCTGGGAACCGGTCCTGCAATCGCACGCGGATGGCGCGTCCGCGCTGTTTCCGTACCACGACGCCTGCCCCCGTGCGCTGCGACGACTCGCCGTGCGCGCCGCGCGCATGGCCCGCCATGCGGACGCCGGCCTGCTGGCCGGGACCGCGCTCTGGGCACTGGGCGAGGAACTGCTGGACTGGCAGCAATCGCTGCGCGACCTGCTCGCGCGCTGTACCGGGCGCACCCTGCGCCGCCGCAGGCAGACGCTCATGCGACTGCTGTGGGTGCGACACCTGATCGAGCACGGCGAGGATGGTCGCCTGGACCTGGCCACCCTCGCCGCCAACGCGAACTACTCGCCCTGCCACCTGGTCCGCAGCTATCGCAACGTGTTCGGCGAGACGCCCTTCGAGTACGCGGCACGATTACGCCTGCAGCGCGCCTGGCGGCTGGTCATGGAGAGCGGGATGCCGGTGTGCGAGATCGCTGAAATGCTCGGCTTCGAAAGCCAGAGCGCGTTCTGCCGGGCGTTCAGGAACGCCTTCGGCATGACCACCGGGCAGGCGCGGCAGCAGCACCGCGATCCCGGGAGCCGGATGGCCGCATGACCGGCGGCGTCAGTGGCCGCCGTCGAGCGCCTTGAGCTCGCTCACCAGCGCGTTGGCCATCGCCGCACCGTCGCCATAGAGCATGCGGGTGTTGTCGGCGTAGAACAGCGCGTTCTCGATCCCGGCGAAGCCGGTGCCCTTGCCGCGCTTGATCACGATGACGTTCTTCGAGTCCACCACGTCCAGAATCGGCATGCCGTAGATCGGGCTCGCCGGGTCGGTCTTGGCCACCGGATTGACCACGTCGTTGGCGCCGATCACCAGCGACACGTCGGTGGTCGGGAACTCCGGGTTGATGTCGTCCATGTCCGCGATCAGGTCGTAGGGCACGCCGGCCTCGGCCAGCAGCACGTTCATGTGCCCGGGCATGCGGCCGGCCACCGGGTGGATCGCGAACTTCACCTTGACCCCGCGCTCGATCAGCCGCTGGGCCAGCTCCCAGATCTTGTGCTGGGCCTGGGCGACGGCCATGCCGTAGCCGGGCACGATCACCACGCGCTCGGCGAAGGCCATCATCGCCGCCACGTCGGCCGCTTCGATCGGCTTCTGCGAACCGGTGATCTCGGCGCCCTCGGCCCCTGCCCCGCCGAAGTTCGAGAACAGCACGCTGCGGATCGAGCGGTTCATCGCCTTGGCCATGAGCCGGGTCAGCAGCATGCCGGCCGCGCCGACCATCATGCCGGCGATGATCAGCGCCTCGTTGCCGAGCACGTAGCCCTCGAACGCCACGGCGAGGCCGGTGAACGCGTTGTACAGCGAGATCACCACCGGCATGTCGGCGCCGCCGATCGGCAGCGTCATCAGCACGCCCAGTGCCAGCGCGGCGATGAAGAACACCACCACCCAGTGCAGGCCGAGCGTCCAGCCCGCCACCACCGCCAACGCCACCGTGCCCACCGCGACCAGGGCGTTGAATGCCTGCATCCCCGGGAACGCGTAGCGCTTGTCCATGCGCCCGTCGAGCTTGGCCCAGGCAATGATCGAGCCCGACAGGGCCACCGATCCGATCAGCGCGCCCAGCAGCGCCAGCACCAGCGGCACCGGGCCGGCGGCCACGCCTGCCGAGGACCAGCGCAGCAGTTCCACCGCGCCGATCGCCGCCGCCGAACCACCACCCAGGCCGTTGTACAGCGCCACCATCTGCGGCATGTCGGTGATCGCCACCCGCTTGCCCGACACCCAGGCCACCACCGTGCCGAGCACCGCCGCGGCCAGGATCAACGGCAGGTTATGCAGGCCGGGCAGGAAGAACGTGGCCACGGTGGCGATCACCATGCCCAGGCCGGCCCAGCGGATGCCGCTGCGCGCGGTCAGCGGCGAGGCCATCCGCTGCAGGCCGAGCAGGAACAGCGTCGCGGCGGCCAGGTAGCTGCTGCCGATCACCAGGTGCACGACCGCGGGCCCGCTCATGCCGACGGCTCCTGCTTCTTCGAGGGCTTGAACATCTCGAGCATGCGCTCGGTGACCACGTAGCCGCCGGCGGCGTTGCCGGCGCCCATCAGCACCGCGACGAAGCCGATCGCCTTCTCCAGGGTGGTGTCGGCGTGGCCCAGGACCACGATCGCGCCGATCAGGACGATGCCGTGGATGAAGTTGCTGCCCGACATCAGCGGCGTGTGCAGGATCACCGGCACCCGCGAGATGATCACGTGGCCGGCGATGGCCGCCAGCATGAAGATGTACAAGGCCACGAACCCGTCGCTCATCCCCGCCTCCCGCTGTGCTGTGCCGCGCATCATAACCGGCGCTGAACCGGGACTGGAGCCGTCAACCCGGGCCGCCCCCGGGCGTTGACCGGTCAGACCCAGGGTTTCCGGTGCAACTTCGGATGGATGGTGGATACCAGGGCGGACAGGCCCGCGCGGGCCTCGGCGCTCCCACGACGGCGGCAGCGGTTAGGCTGGCGCCCGTGGAGACGCACGCCGCCGAAGCCGAGGTGCCCGCGACGCTGGAACAGTTCCTGGCAGCGGTCTCGGCCCGCGCGTTCCGCTTCGCAGAACTCGGCCTGCGCCACCGCGAGGACGCCCTCGACGCGGTCCAGGACGCGATGGCGAAGATGCTGGCCTACCGCGACCGTCCCGCCGCGGAGTGGACCCCGCTGTTCTGGGCCGTGCTGCGCAGCCGCATCGTCGATCTGCAGCGCCGGCGCAGCTTCCGCCTGAAATGGTTCAGCGACGCGCGCGACGAGGACGGCGGCGAGATCGACTGGGCCGACGAGGCCACGCCCGATCCGGCGCGCGAGCACGACAGCCGCGAGGCGTGGTCCCGGCTCGCCGGCGCCCTGCGCGGGCTGCCTGCGCGCCAGCGCGAGGCGTTCACGCTGCGGGTGCTGGAGGAACTGGACGTGGAGACCACCGCGAAGGTCATGGGTTGCAGCGAGGGCTCGGTGAAGACCCACCTGTTCCGCGCCCGCGAAGCCCTGCAGAAGCAACTGGAGGAATTCCGATGAACATCGACGACACGGGCCAGGCCCGCTTCGACCAGGCCGCGCGCCGGGCGTATGCCGACGCGCAGGCCCGGGTGTCGGCCGGCACCATGGCGCAGCTGCACCGTCGTCGCCACGCCGCGCTGTCCACGCCGGCGCCGCGGCCGCGCTGGCGGCTGCCGGCCGCGGCCTTCGCCTCGCTGCTGGTACTGGGCGCCGGGCTCGGCATCGGCCTGCGCTGGGCCGGCGATGCGCCGCCTCCGCAGCCTGTCCCGCAGCTCGCCGCGGCGAGCGATCCCGGCATCGAGGCCGTGCTCGACGACCTCGACCAGAACCCCGACTTCTTCGTCTGGCTCGCTTCGGGCGACGCCGACCTGCTCGCGATGGAGTAAGCCATGGCCCTGCGCATTCCCGCCCGCATCCGCATCCTCGTCCTGGCGCTTTCCCTCGCCCCGCTGGCGGTGGTCGCGCAGTCGCAGGACGCCGCGTCCACGCCGCTGCCCGAATGGGACCGCCTCACCGCCGAACAGCGCGAGCTCCTGCTTGCACCGGTGCGCCACCGCTGGGACGCCAGTCCCCCGGAGAAGCGCCAGCACATGCTCGAACACGCGCGGCGCTGGCAGTCGATGACGCCCGAACAGCGCGAGCACGCACGCCACGGCATGCGCCGCTGGCACGACATGCCGCCCGAACAGCGCCGCCAGGCCCGGGCGCTGTTCGAGCACATCCGCGGATTGCCCGAGGCCGAGCGCAAGGCGATGGTCGAGCGCTGGAAGGCGATGACCCCGGCCGAGCGCAAGGCCTGGGTGGACGCGCATCCGCCGCGGGAGACGCCGCCGCGCTGACCGGGCGGCGCCGCGCGCGGCCGGCCACCGGTTCAGGCCGGGGCCGCCTCGCGCTCCGGCCAGACGGTCTTGGCCAGCAGCTCGTCGTCCCAGTCGAACTCGAGCCGGCCCCCGCGCAGCAGCAACGAGACGAAGTTGTAGAGGTTGCGGGCGAACATTTCGCTGGCGTGCAGGGCGCCCATGCTGGCCAGGTCCATGGGACCGGCCACGATCACGCCATTGGCGGTCTCGAAGGTCTCGCCGCGACGGGTCAGTTCGCAGTTGCCGCCGGTCTCGGCGGCCAGGTCCACGATCACGCTGCCGGGCTTCATCCCGTCCACCATCGCCGCGCTGATGATCTTCGGCGCCGGGCGCCCCGGCACCGCCGCGGTGCAGACGATCGCATCGATGCCGCGGATGTGGTCGGCCAGGCGCTGCTGCTGCAGCGCGCGCTCCTCGTCGGTGAGCGGGCGCGCGTAACCGCCCTCGCCCACCGCGCTCACGCCGAGGTCGAGGAACTTGCCGCCCAGCGACTCGACCTGCTCGCGCGTCTCCGGGCGCACGTCGAACCCCTCGACCTGCGCGCCCAGGCGCCGCGCCGTCGCCACCGCCTGCAGGCCGGCCACGCCGGCGCCCACCACCAGCACCTTCGACGGACGGATGGTGCCGGCGGCCGTGGTCAGCATGGGGAAGAAGCGCGGCGCCAGCTGGGCCGCGATCAGCACCGCCTTGTAGCCGGCCATGCCGGCCTGCGAGCTGAGGATGTCCATCGCCTGGGCGCGGGTGGTGCGCGGCAGGCGTTCGAGCGGGAAGGCCACGATGCCGCGCTCGCGGATCGCCGCCGCGCGCGCCTCGTCGGCCTGCGGGTGCAGCGCCCCGACCAGCACCGCGCCGGACTTCATGCCCGCGATCGCGGCCGCGGGCGGCGGCTGCACGCACAGCACCACGTCGGCGTCGGCGAGCACGTCGCCGTCCACCAGTTCGGCGCCGGCATCGGCGTAAGCCTGGTCGGGGAAGCGCGCGAGCGCACCCAGCCCCTTCTGCACGCGCACCACCGCGCCGGCCGCCATCAGCTTCTTCGCGGTTTCCGGCGTCAGCGCGACGCGGCGCTCGCCCGGCGCGCTCTCGCGCGCCACCCCGATGATCACCGCCATGCGATCCTCCCCACGACTGTCGGCGCCATCCTAGCGAATCGCCAGGGCGGGCGCGACGCGCGGTGCGTGCGTGGGCGATGGATCCGGATGTGACCGTCTCGCCGCGGCGACCGGGCGGTCAGGCGGTGCCGGTCCCCAGCGTCGGACCAGGCGGCGTGGACAGCTCCTGCGAGGTCGCGTTGATCCGCTGCCACAGCTGTTTCATGGCCTCGTCGAACGGCGAGTCCACCGAGCGCACCTGGGCGCGGCCCTCGGCCACCATCACCGCCAGCTCCTCCGGCGAGACCACCAGCTTGCGCACGCCGCGGCGGTTGACGATCAGGAAGCGGCCGGTGAGCGGGCTGATCCAGGCGATCCGGCCGGCGCTCTCGTGGCCGTCCTCGTCCACCAGGCGCAGGCCCTGGCCGACCCGCAACCGGCGCATGCGCGCCGCGATCGCCGGGTCGAACGCGAGCTGGGCGTTGCCGCCGGCCACGCGCAGCACGCCGTCGTCCTCGTCGGTCGGCTCCTCCGGCTGCGGCTGGTGCACGGTACGGGGGGTGTCGGGCAGCGCCAGCGCGGAGATGATCCGGGCCATCGCGTCGCGGGCCGAGCCTGCCTCCATGCCGCAGCTGGCGTAGCACTCGCCCAGCGGCACCTGCAGCGCCAGCAGCTGGCCGGCGACCACCGCGCCGCGCACTTCGGCGGCGTCGGCGTCCACCTGCACCATCGCGTCGCCCAGGTTGATCGCCGACAGGTGGCGCGGCGAATCCGGCCCATCGCGCAGCCAGGTCTGGGTGAGGTAGTGGCGCCAGTGGCGGTCGAGGAAGTGGGCGACCGCCGCGGTGAGCGGCCGTCCGGACAGGCGCGAGGCCACCAGGTCGGCGGCGCTGCGGCGCGCCTGCTGCAGCCGTTCGCGACCATGGATCGCCTCGGCCGCGCGCTTCTCTGTCAGTTCGGCGCGACGGCGCTGCTGGTCCAGGTGGTCGCGCAGCTCGGCCGCGGCCAGTTCGAAGATCGCCTGGTCCTCGCCGTACTCGCCCACCACCCGGTCCACCGCGTGGCCGGCCTGGTTGAGGGTTTCCTGGTCCTGCGGGGTCTTGCCCTCGTTGCCGTCGCAGGCCTCGGTGACGGCGTCGAGCAGGCGCCGCGCCGGGTGGCTGCGGCGGTTGAACAGCGAATCGTCGGTCAGCGCCACTTTCAGGTACGGCACCACCAGCTTGCCGTAGAGCTGGCGGGCCTGGCCGACCAGGTCGTTGGCGTCGAACAGCGACTGGAACAGGATGCCGATCAGGTCGATCGCATCCTCCTCGTCGCTGCTGAAGCGGGTATTGGCCGGGTCAAAGCCGATCTGGCGCACGCCGCTGAGCAGGGCGTGGCGGATGACCTCGGCGAGCGGGCGCCCGTCTTCGCCGGCCAGGACCTTCTCGAACGGCTCGGGATCGTCGCCCTGCAGCAGCGAGGCGAGGTTGAGCAGTTCGGCGGTCCCGAGGACGTGGGTCGCGCCCGGGGCCGGCTCGGACGCGGCCAGGCCGCGCGTCGGATCGAGCGGCTGGAGACTGTCCTGCGCCGAGGCACGGTTGCGCTCGCGCCAGGCGCGCAGCTGGTCGCGGACCAGGTCGCGGTAACGCAACGGGCGGCCGCTGGCCAGCGCCTCGGCCACCACGTCGTCCCGCGCCGGGGCGGCTTCCCCCGCGCCGCCCGCCGGCGACGCGGGGCGGCCGTGCCTGCCGTCGTAGGCGCCGCCCGGCGCTGGCGCGGAGTGGCCTCCGCCCTGCCCGCCCCCGATGCCGGCACCGGCCTCGGCCTCGTCCTGTCCGCCGCGTCGCGCCTGGACCCCAGGCCCGGTGTCGCCGCCGGTGCCGATGTGGGGAACGACCCCGCCATCGGGCACCCAGCCCTCGGCCTCCCCATGGGGGGCGGGGGCAGGCGGACGCGCCCGAGGCGCGGTACGCCGCGCCTCGGGCGCCAGACCCGAGAACGAGGCCGCGTCGAGGATCGCGTTCGCCTTCTCGTACAGCTCGCCGAGCACCTTGGGCAGGCGCTTGTCGAACTGCTGGAACACCATCGAGCGCAGGCCGGCGGTGAGGTCGTCCGGGCCGAACAGCGAGACGAAGGCGTTCACCGCCACTTCCGGACGCAGCGGATTGGGGCGGCGCCGGTCGATGCCCAGGGCGCTCGAGAGCTGCCGCAGCCGCTCGTCGAGCTGGGCCAGCGGGTGCAGGAACTGGTGGTCGAGCAGCTCGGTGATCTGCTGGCCGGCCAGGTGGACCTCCAGCTCCGACTCCGACATCAGGGTCAGCGAACGCTCGCGCGGCTGCGGCTCGTCAGACGCCTGCTCCCAGCGCTCGAACTCCTTCTCGATAGCCTCGCGGAAGCGGGTGGCCAGTTCCAGCGCGCGATGGCTCAGGGCCATCACCGCGACCCGGTCCTCCTGCACCGCGACGTAGTCGTGCCCGGCCAGCGCGGCCAGGCGCACCTGTTCCTCGATCCCGCTCCAGAACCCGGACAGCACGCCGCCCAGTTCGGTCACCGCCTCGTGCCGGAGGGCTTCCAGGACACGCGCAGGGGCGTGCTGCGAACCAGCGCGGCCCGGCGGGAAACCTGTCGGAACGGCACGAAGTGTCATTTTGGGGGGACAATGCACCTTCTAGGTCATCATCATTCTGCCTAAGTGGCGCCACGTCTGTGACTGCATCCGCAAATAGCTCTTCATCCGGCCCGATTCCGCTGGATTCGCGCCGCTCGGTCCCCGCCCGGATGCTCGGCGAGCCCGGTCCCGACGACGCCAGCCTGCTCCGGCTGCTGCAGTCGGCGGTCCGCGTGCCCGACCACGGCAAGCGGGTTCCGTTCAGGTTCATCCGGATCGCGGGCCCGGTCCGAGCCCGCCTCGGCGAGGCGCTGGCCGGGATCCTGCTGCGCCGCGAGCCGGACGCCAGTGCGGCGATGGTCGAGAAGGAGCGGCAGCGGTTCTGCCACGCGCCGGTGGTCGTGGCGGTGGTCGCGGTGCTGGACCCGGAGGATCGACAGATCCCGGAACAGGAGCGCCTGCTCAGCGCCGGCTGCACCTGCTTCGCCCTGCTCCAGGCCGCGCAGTCGCTAGGCTACGGGGCCAGCTGGGTCACGGGGTGGCCGGCCTACGACGCGGACGTGCACGGCCTGCTGGGCCTGTCCGCGAACGAGCGGATCGCCGGATTCATCCATCTCGGGACCCCCACCGCCGAGGTGCCCGAGCGCGACCGGCCGGACCCCCGCGCGCTGCTGACCGACCTGTCGCTGTGAACGCCGCCGGGGGAGCGCCCGCGGCCGGCGTACCGCTGTACCTGGTGGACGCCAGCCTGTACGTATTCCGCGCCTGGCACTCGATGCCGGACGAATTCCGCGACGCCGACGGCCAGCCGTGCAACGCGGTCCAGGGCTTCGCCCGGTTCCTGCTGGATCTGCTCGAACGCGAGCGGCCGCGCCACATCGCAGTGGCCTTCGACGAAGCGCTCGACAGCTGTTTCCGCAACGGCCTGTACCCGGCCTACAAGGCCAACCGGCCGCCGGCGCCGGAGGAACTGCGGCGCCAGTTCGCGCACTGCAAGGCGCTGTCGGCCGCGCTCGGGCTGAACGTGCTGGCGCACGACCGCTACGAGGCCGACGACCTGATCGGCAGCGCGTTGCACCAGGCGCGCGCGCATGGCCACCGCGGCGTGATCGTGTCGGCGGACAAGGACCTGTCGCAGCTGCTCGACGGCCACGACGAGCAGTGGGACTTCGCCCGCGGCCAGCGCTGGCGCGCGGCGGACGTGCGTGCGCGCCACGGCGTCGAGGCGCACCAGATCGCCGACTACCTCGCGCTGTGCGGCGACGCGATCGACAACATCCCGGGCGTGCCCGGGATCGGCGCCAAGACCGCGGCGGTGCTGCTGTCGCATTTCGGCAGCCTCGACGCATTGCTGGCGCGGGTGGACGAAGTCGGGTTCCTGCGCTTCCGCGGCGCGGCCCAGGCCGCGGCGAAGCTGCGCCTGCATCGCGAACAGGCGCTGCTGTGCCGGCAGCTGACCACGATCTCGCGCGAGGCGCCGCTGGGCGAAGCGGCGCCCCGCTTCGCACGCGGCAGCGCCGATGCCTCGGCCCTGGCCGAACTCTGCGCGCGGTTGCGCTTCGGCCCGCTCACGCGGCGGCGCCTGTACGCGGCCGCCGGGCTGGGCGAGCCGCCCCTGCCCTGATCGCCCCGACCGGGCGGGTTAACATCGCGCCCATGCAGACCAAGACCGACGAGACCGAACTGCTGTACGAAGGCAGGTGGCTGCGCCTGGTCCGGCGCGGCACCTGGGAAGCCTGCGAGCGCACCCACGGCGGGCAGGGGCTCGCGGTGCTGGTGGTGGCGGTGACGCCGGACGACGAAGTGCTGTTCGTCGAGCAGCCGCGCGCGGCGCTGGGCAAGCGCACCATCGAGATGCCGGCCGGGCTGGTCGGCGACGACGACGGCAGCGACACGCTCGAATCCGCGGCGCGACGCGAACTGGTCGAGGAGACCGGCTGGGAGCCCGGCCGGGTCGAGGTGCTGGTGATGGGGCCGACCACGCCCGGCATGAGCAACGAGCGCATCGCGCTGGTGCGGGCCTGGGACCTGCGCAGGGTCGGCGACGGCGGCGGCGTGGGCCTGGAATCGATCACGGTGCACACGGTGCCGCGTGCGCAGGCGCCGGCCTGGCTGATGCAGAAGCAGCGCGAGGGCTTCGAGCTGGACCTGAAGCTGTGGGCCGGGCTGTGGATGCTCGAGCACGCGCTGGACGGATCGCGCCGCGACTGAGCCATGCAGCCTGTCGCCACCCTGCTGTCGCCGCTGGATCCCGCACCGGTCCAGGTGCTGCGCGAGGGCGGGCGCTCGCCATTCCTGCTGATCGCCGACCACGCCGGCCGGGCCGTGCCGTCCGCGCTGGGGCGGCTCGGGCTGCCGCAGTCCGAACTCGACCGCCACATCGGCTGGGACATCGGCATCGCCGGCACCACCGCGCGGCTGTCGGAACGGTTGGACGCGTGCGCGATCCTGCAGGCGTACTCACGGCTGGTGATCGACTGCAACCGGCCGCTCGACTCGCCCGGCTCGATCGTCGAGCGCAGCGACGGCACGCCGGTACCGGGCAACCTCGACCTCGACGCGCACCAGCGCGCGCAGCGGATCGCGGAGATCTTCGAGCCCTACCACGCGCGCATCGCGGCCGAACTCGACCGCCGCGCCAGTGCCGGCCGGCCGGTGGTCCTGGTGGCGATGCACAGCTTCACCCCCTCGATGGCCGGGAATGACCGGCCGTGGCACGCGGGCGTGCTCTACCAGCGCGACGCGCGCTTCGCCCATGCGCTGCTCGAGGCGCTGCGCGACGAGGGCGACCTGGTGGTCGGCGACAACGAGCCCTACCGGGTGAGCGACGCGACCGACTATGCGATCCCGGTGCACGCCGAGCGCCGCGGCCTGCCGCACGTCGAACTGGAGATCCGCCAGGACCTGATCGCCGACGAGGCGGGACAGCAGGCATGGGCGCAACGCCTTGCGCGACTGTTCACCGCGCTCCAGGACAGGTTCGCGCGTTCCTGACCCTGCGCACCGCGCCGCCGCGGCACGCGACGGGGGCGCATCCAGGCCAGTCCGCAACGTTGCGGCGAGGAGGCAGGCCGGCACGATCGCGACACCACCGCGACCGCCCCCTTCGCCGGACGGGCGCCCGCTGCGCCCCGCCGCCTGGTACCGGCAGGCGCGCTACGCGAAGGCGTCGGTGGCGCGCACCAGCGCGTCGACGTTCTCGGCCTCGAACGCCGAGTGGCCGGACGCCGGCGTGATCACCAGCTCGGCCTTGGGCCAGGCCTGGTGCAGGTCCCAGGCGTTCTGCACCGGGCAGACCACGTCGTAGCGGCCGTGCACGATCACGCCCGGGATGCCGGCGATGCGGTAGGCGTCGCGCAGCAGCTGGTCGTCGACCTCGAAGAAGCCCTTGTTCGTGAAGTAGTGGTTCTCGATCCGGGCGAAGGCCAGGGCGAAACGCGGATCCTCGTGGCTGTTCACGAAGTCGGGGTCGACGTGCAGGAACGAGGTCGCGGCTTCCCACACGCTCCAGGCGCGCGCGGCGGCCAGGCGCGTGGCCTCGTCCTCCGAGGTCAGGCGGCGGTGGTAGGCGGCGATCAGGTCGTGCCGCTCGTCCTCCGGGATCGCGGCGAGGTACTGCTGCCAGGCCTCCGGGAACAGGCGCGAGGCGCCCTCCTGGTAGAACCACTGCAGCTCCCAGCGGCGGAGCATGAAGATGCCGCGCAGCACCAGTTCGGTCACCCGCAGGGGATGCGACTGGGCGTAGGCCAGGGCCAGGGTGGACCCCCAGGAACCGCCGAACACCTGCCAGCGCTCGATGCCCAGGTGCTCGCGCAGCGCTTCGATGTCGGCCACCAGGTGCCAGGTGGTGTTGTCGACCAGGTCGGCGTGCGGGGTCGACCGTCCGGCGCCGCGCTGGTCGAACAGCACGATCCGGTACTTCGACGGGTCGTGGAAGCGCCGCATCTTGGCGCTGCAGCCGCCGCCCGGACCGCCATGCAGCAGCACCACCGGCTTGCCCTTCGGGTTGCCGCACTGCTCGTAGTACAGGGTGTGGCGCCCGTCGACCGGCAGCATGCCGCTGTCGAAGGGTTCGATGTCCGGGTACAGCGTGCGCATGGGGTCGCCCTGTGGCCTGAGTTGCGCACAGTCTAGCGAGTGCGCCCCGCCTCAGCCGGGCCGCCGCCCGATTCCGACGCGGTCGCGCCCTTCGAGGTCGCGCCCGGTCCCGACCTCGTCGAACCCGGCCTCGCGCAGCAGCGCGCGCACGGCCGGACCCTGGTCGTGGCCGTGTTCGAGCAACAGCCAGCCGCCGGGGCGCAGATGCTTTGGCGCGTCGCGCACGATGCAGCGGATCGCGTCGAGTCCGTCCGGTCCGGAGGCCAGCGCCAGCGGCGGTTCGTGCGGCAGGTCGCCCTGGGCCAGGTGCGGGTCGCCCTCGGCGATGTAGGGCGGGTTGCTGGCGACCAGGTCGTAACGGCGCCCGGCCAGGGACCCGAACCAGGATCCGAGGTGGAACGAAACATTGCCGATACCGGCCGCGGTCGCGTTGGCCCGCGCGACTTCGAGCGCGGCTGCGCTGGCGTCGACCGCGTCCACCCGCGCCCGCGGCCGCTCGACCGCCAGGGCCAGGGCGATCGCGCCGCTGCCGGTGCCCAGGTCGGCCAGCACGGGCGACGACCCGGGCGGCAGCCGCTCCAGCGCCAGCTCCACCAGCCGTTCCGTTTCCGGGCGCGGGATCAGGGTGTCGCGCGTGACCGCGAGGTCCAGGGTCCAGAACCCCTGGCGGCCGCGCAGGTAGGCGACCGGCTCCCCCGCGCGCCTGCGCGCGAGCAGCTGTTCGAAGCGTGCGCGGGCGGCGGCATCGACCGGATCGGCACCGTGCGCGTAGAGCCAGGCGCGGTCGCGGCCCAGGGCGTGGGCCAGCAGCAGCTGGGCGTCGGCGGGATCGAGCCCGGCGCCGGCCTGGTCCAGGAGGGCGCGGACGGTGGGAAGGTCGGACATAACCGCGGCATGGTAGGCGAGCGCCGGTCCCGGCCGGCGGGGCACGATCCGGCGGCCCGCCGGATCGCCTCCGGCCGCCGGAAAAAACGAGGCGGCCACGAGGGCCGCCTTGAAGATTCCGTACCGCGTGTGGGAGGGAGGAGAGACGGATACGGAACGCGGCCGGGGCGCCTGGGCGCGGGTCCGACCCTGCACCACCCCGGGGTTCCGGCCCTTGGGCCACTGCGCCCCGGACAGCAGTGCATGGGATGAATATGCTGCAGCGCAAAATGCATTGCAAGCGGTTCCGGGCGCGAAAACCGGTCGATTTCGGGCTTGCTTGATTGAAGCTATCTATCGATTGTATAATTTAATTCGATTTTACCAATCGATAGTTGGTCCCTATCATTTCCCCATCGATCCGCACAGCCGTGGATCGAGACCGTCTGCAACCACCAACCCAGAGGAACCTGCATGTCCCTGATCAACACCCAGGTCCAGCCCTTCAAGGCCACCGCCTTCCACAACGGCGAGTTCGTCGAGGTCACCGACGCCAGCCTCAAGGGCAAGTGGTCGGTCCTGATCTTCATGCCCGCCGCCTTCACCTTCAACTGCCCGACCGAGGTCGAGGACGCCGCGGACAACTACGCCGAGTTCCAGAAGCTGGGCGCGGAGGTCTACATCGTCACCACCGACACCCACTTCTCGCACAAGGTGTGGCACGAGACCTCGGCCGCGGTGGGCAAGGCCCAGTTCCCGCTGGTCGGCGACCCGACCCACCAGCTGACCCGCGCCTTCGGCGTGCACATCGACGAGGAAGGCCTGGCCCTGCGCGGCACCTTCATCATCAACCCGGAAGGCGTGATCAAGACCGTCGAGATCCACGACAACGCCATCGCCCGCGACATCAGCGAGACCCTGCGCAAGCTCAAGGCCGCCCAGTACGTCGCCGCGCATCCGAACGAGGTGTGCCCGGCGAAGTGGAAGGAAGGCGAGAAGACCCTCAAGCCGTCGCTCGACCTGGTCGGCAAGATCTGATCGCTCCCCGCGACCGATCGCACCATCCCGCCCCGTGCCGCCCCACGGCGGCGCGGGAGCGGAACGGAGCCGATGCCGGCACAGCCAGCGGGTGGACTCCCTCCCCTCCCGCCATCCGCAAGCCAGCCGGCGTCGGTTCCGTTCCGCTTCCGCATAGCCTCCCCCCGCAGGAATTCCCGTGCTCGACAACGATCTCAAGGCCCAGCTCAAGGGCTACCTCGAACGCCTCCAGCGCCCGGTCGTGATCACCGCCTCGGTGGACGACGGCGACAAGTCGCGCGAGATGCTCGAACTGCTCGAGGACATCCGCAACCAGTCCGACCGGATCACGGTCGAGGTGCGCCGCGACGACGCCGAGCGCAAGCCGTCCTTCGCCCTGTCGACGCCCGGCCAGGACATCTCGCTGCGCTTCGCCGGACTGCCGATGGGCCACGAGTTCACCTCGCTGGTGCTGGCGCTGCTGCAGGTCGGCGGGCATCCGTCCAAGGCCGCGCCGGAGCTGCTCGAGCAGGCCCGTGCGCTCGAGGGCGATTACCGTTTCGAGACCTACTACTCGCTCAGCTGCCAGAACTGCCCAGACGTGGTCCAGGCGCTGAACCTGCTGGCGGTGCTCAATCCCAACGTCTCGCACGTGGCCATCGACGGCGCCCTGTTCCAGGACGAGGTCGAGGCCCGCCAGGTGATGTCGGTGCCCTCGATCTTCCTCAACGGCGATCTGTTCGACCAGGGCCGGATGGGCCTGGAGCAGATCCTCGCCCGGCTCGACACCGGCGCCGCGAAGCGCGAGGCGGAGAAGATCGCGAACAAGGAGCCGTTCGACGTGCTCGTGGTCGGCGGCGGCCCGGCCGGCGCCGCGGCCGCGATCTACGCCGCGCGCAAGGGCATCCGCACCGGCATCGCCGCCGAGCGCTTCGGCGGCCAGGTGCTCGACACCATGGCGATCGAGAACTTCATCTCGGTGCCGCATACCGAAGGCCCGAAGCTCGCCGCGCAGCTCGAGCAGCACGTGCGCGAGTACGAGGTCGACGTGATGAACCTGCAGCGCGCGACCCGCCTGGTGCCGGCGGGCGACGACGGCCTGGCGACCGTGGAGCTCGAGAACGGCGCCGCGCTGCGCTCGAAGACCGTGATCCTGTCCACCGGCGCGCGCTGGCGGCAGATGAACGTGCCCGGCGAGAACGAGTACCGCAACAAGGGCGTGGCCTACTGCCCGCACTGCGACGGGCCGCTGTTCAAGGGCAAGCGCGTGGCGGTGATCGGCGGCGGCAACTCCGGCGTCGAGGCCGCGATCGACCTGGCCGGCCTGGTCGCGCACGTCACCCTGATCGAGTTCGACGCCAGGCTGCGCGCCGACGAGGTGCTGCAGCGCAAGCTGCGCAGCCTGCCGAACGTGGCGATCATCACCAGCGCCCAGACCACCGAGGTGCTCGGTGACGGGCAGAAGGTCACCGGCCTGGTGTACAAGGACCGGGTGGGCGGCGACAGCCACCGCGTGGAGCTGGAGGGTGTGTTCGTGCAGATCGGCCTGCTGCCCAATACCGAATGGCTCAGGGGCACGGTGGAACTGAGCCCACGCGGCGAGATCGTGGTCGACGACCGGGGCCAGACCAGCGTCCCGGGCGTGTTCGCGGCCGGCGACTGCACCACGGTGCCGTACAAGCAGATCGTGATCGCCATGGGCGAAGGCTCGAAGGCGGCGCTGGCGGCCTTCGACCACCTGGTCCGGACCTCGGCCCCCGCGCCGCAGGTCGAGGCCTGCGCGGTCTGAGCCGATGAACCTGCGCGACCTGCGCTACCTGATCGCAGTCGCCGAACACCGGCATTTCGGGCGCGCGGCGGCGGCCAGCTTCGTCAGCCAGCCCACGCTCTCCACCCAGCTGCGCAAGCTGGAGGAGGAGCTGGGCGTGGCCCTGGTCGAACGCGCGCCGCGCAAGGTGATGCTGACCCCGATCGGGGTCGAGATCGTCGAGCGCGCGCGCCGCGTGGTGGCCGAGGTCGAGCAGATGAAGGAGGCCGCGCGGCGCAGCCAGCGGCCCGAGGCCGGCACGGTGCGCCTGGGGATCTTCCCCACCCTCGGCCCATACCTGCTGCCGCACGTGGTGCCCGGCATCCGCGACCGCTTCCCCGACCTGCAGCTGCTGCTGGTCGAGGAGAAGAGCGACGAGCTGCTCGCGCGCCTGCGCGACGGCCGGCTGGACGCCGCGATCCTCGCCCTGCCCGTGCACGACGACCAGCTACAGCACGAGTTCCTGTTCGAGGAACCCTTCGTGCTGGCGGTCCCCGAGCGGCACCCCCTGGCGGGGCGCGAGTCGCTGGGGGTGGGCGACCTGGCCAGCGAGAACCTGCTGCTGCTCGAGGACGGCCACTGCCTGCGCCGCCAGACCCTGGACGTGTGCCAGCTGGCCGGCGCCCACGAACGCAGCGAGTTCCGCGCCACCAGCCTCGAGACCCTGCGCCAGATGGTGGCCGCAAACGTCGGCATCACCCTGCTGCCGGCGCTCGCGGTGCAGCCGCCGGTCGCGCATCCGCCGGGCATCCGCCTGCTGCGGTTCAGCGACTCCCAGCCGAGCCGGCAGATCGCGCTGTTCTGGCGCCGCAGCTCGGCCATGTCTGGCTTCCTGTCGCGCCTGGCCGACGCGTTCCGGGCCCTCCCCCGGGAACTGCTCACGGCCCCGTCCGGTCCCGCCGACGGGGTCCGGCGCGCCTCCCCGCCCGACATGCTGTGACCGGGGCCGGCCGGGCCTCTTGAAGGCCCACGCGGGGGGCGCTACGGTAGTCCTACCAGAGCGGGCGACGCGCCGGACGCGCCGTCCGTTTTTCTTTATCGGTGAGCCGGACCACCGGCCATCCCGAACGGAGCCACGCACATGACTTCACCCACCAGCGGCGGAGTGCCGCCGCCGATCGTCGTTTCCCGCCGTGACGCAGCGCGCCTGGAAGCGCTGATCGACCAGCCCCGCTGGCAGAACGACAGGACCGCCTCGGCCCTGCTCGACGAGCTGACCCGCGCGGCGATCGTCGACGACGCCGACATGCCGGCCGACGTGGTCGGCATGAACTCGCGCGTGGAATGCGTCGACGAGAACAGCGGCGAACGCCACGAGCTCACCCTGGTGTTCCCGGGCGAGGCCGACGCGGGCGCCGGCAAGGTGTCGGTGTTCGCGCCGGTGGGCAGCGCCCTGCTCGGCCTGTCAGTGGGCCAGACCATCGACTGGACCACGCCCGAGGGCCGCGCGCTGCGCCTGCGCGTGACCCGGGTGAGCAGGGCCGCGCAGGACTGATCCTGGATGGGGCGCAGGCTGGCGCTGGCCGCGCTCCTGGCCGGCGCGACCGGCTGGTGGTACTCGCCCTGCTCGCCGCGCGTCCCGGGCGTCCCGGACCCCGCGCCCGGCAGCAACGCCTGCGCCCTGCCGCCCGGACGCGACCCGGCGGACGGCCCGCTGCAGACGGACGTCGACGACCGGATCGCGCCCTTCCGGTTCGGGGATGGCCAGGTCCGGCCGCTGGCCGGCTTCCGGATCCATGCGCGCGTGCTCGCGCGCGAGGACTACGCGACCGGTCGCGAGGCGCGCTTCTCCCCCACCGACCTCGCCCTGGGCTGGGGCCGGATGGGCGATGACGCGGTGCTCTCGCGACTGCGCATCACCCAGTCCGGACGCTGGTACCACTACCGTTG
Source organism: Luteimonas sp. J29 (assembly GCF_000472505.1). Classification (GTDB taxonomy): domain Bacteria; phylum Pseudomonadota; class Gammaproteobacteria; order Xanthomonadales; family Xanthomonadaceae; genus Luteimonas. The sequence continues at coordinate 68,528 of NZ_AWZR01000013.1, read as the reverse complement.
GTCGGGCGATCCGCCGATCCCGCGCGCGGAGATCGTCCGCAGCAGCGCGAACATGCACATGGTGCCGGCCGACGCCACGGTCGCGCGCGCACTGCGCCGCGTGCGCGAGGACGACCGGCTCCTGATCCGCGGCTGGCTGGTCAGGATCGAGACGCCCGACGGGTGGCGCTGGCGCAGTTCGCTCAGCCGCGAGGACTCCGGCAACGGCGCCTGCGAGCTGGTGTACGTCTGCGCGATCGAGGTGACCGGCACGCACTAACCCGCGCTGCGCTGGCTCCGCGCGGGCGGACGCCACGCCTGCCTGCGGTGGCGACCCGGTGGCGGTGCATGCGCAGGACGACGCACTTGCCCGGCAGTCGCGACATCTCCGCGCGGGCCGCGCATTCCAGCCCCATGATCCGCGCTACGCGCCGAGGCCGATCGGACAGGACACCCCGGTGCCGCCGATCCCGCAGTAGCCGTTCGGGTTCTTGGCCAGGTACTGCTGGTGGTAGTCCTCGGCGTAGTAGAAGGGCGGCGCGGCGGCGCGGATCTCGGTGGTGATGGTGCCGTATCCGGCCGCGGCCAACCGCGCCTGGTAGGCGTCGCGGCTGGCCAGCGCGAGCGCGTGCTGGTCGGCGTCGTAGCAGTAGATCGCCGAACGGTACTGGGTGCCGATGTCGCTGCCCTGGCGCATGCCCTGGGTCGGATCGTGATTCTCCCAGAACGTCGCCAGCAGGGTCTCGAACGCGAGCAGCCGCGGGTCGTACACCACCAGCACCACTTCGGCGTGCCCGGTCTGGCCGCTGCACACCTCCTGGTAGGTGGGGTTGGGCGTTTCGCCGCCGGCGTAGCCCGCGGCGGTCGAGAACACGCCGGGCATGCCCCAGAACCTGCGCTCCACGCCCCAGAAGCAGCCCATGCCGAACTGGATCCGCGCGTAGCCCTCGAAGCGGTCGCGCAGCGGGGTACCGAGCACATGGTGGCGATTGTCGAGCGGCATCTCCTCCGCGCGCCCGGGCAGGGCCTCGCCCGGCCGTGGCAGCCGCTGCTTCCAGGCACCGATTCCGATCATGGCCATGCTCCGCGTGGACGGGCGTCCATTCTGGGGCCGGGCCGCGCGACTTCAAACCGCGCGCGCGGCGCGCTCAGCGGAACACTGCGGGCGCCACCTGCACGCAATTGCGGCCATTGGCCTTGGCGGCGTACAGCGCGCGGTCGGCGCGGCCGAGCGTGGCTTCCGGGCCTTCCTCGTGCTCGAGCCGCGTCGCCACGCCGACGCTGACCGTGAGCCTGAGCGGGCGGCCGCCGCATTCGGGACGCAGCGCCTCGACCTCCATCCGCAGGTGCTCGGCCACCGCGCGCGCCGCCGCGCCGCCGCGACCGGGCAGGATCACGATGAACTCCTCGCCGCCGTATCGGCCGAACAGGTCGCCCTCCTGCAACCCGGCGCGCAGCGCGCGCGCCACCTCGCGCAGGCAGGCATCGCCGCAGGCATGTCCGAACCGGTCGTTGATCGACTTGAAGTGGTCCAGGTCGATGAAAAGCACCGACACCGGCTGGCCGCTGCGCGCGGCCTCGGCGAAGGTGCGGGTCAGCCAGTGGTCGATGGTCCGGCGGTTGAAGCTGCCGGTCAGCGCGTCGAGCTCGGCCGAGCGCCGCAGTTGCACCGCCGCCATCGCCTGGTCCAGGTGCAGCAGCGCCTGGCGCGCGAAGTCGCCGGCCAGCGACAGCTCCTCGGTGGCGAAGCCGTCGGCGCCGCGGCGCTGGAGCAGCACCGCGCCCCATGCCGGCGCCCGGATCGGCAACGGCACCACGGCTTCGATCGCCACCACCGAAGGATGGCCCGCCTCGGTCACCGGCTGCTGCAGGGTGATGCCGTTGGCCGCCTGCCGGCGCAGCGCCAGCTGCCTGCGGCCGATCTGGGCGCGCACCGCGTCGGTGTCGCCGACCGGGTCCACCAGCAGCACGTCCTGGCCGTGCAGCCCCTGGGCCACGACCACCAGCCGCTCGACCGCCAGCAGCGGACGCAACCGGTCGAGCAGCAACCGGAACGCCGACCAGGGGATGTCCTCGGGCGACAGCGAGCGCAGCCGCAGCTGGAGTTCCGACACCAGCTCCGAACGCGCGGCCTCGCGCTGCATCCGGCGCTCGGTGTCGGCGCGCGCCAGCAGCTCGCGGTCGCGCTGGCGGCGGTACTCCGCGATGCGGCCCACCAGGCCCACGGCCAGGATCGCCACCCCGGCCACGATCGCCAGCTGGTAGCCATAGCGCACCAGCACGCCGTCCAGGCGATGCCCGCGCGTGGACAGCTCGAGCAGGATCACCCCCGCCAGCGCCAGCACCGCCAGCGCGGCCAGCGGCAGCGCCATCAGCGTGCGCCTGCGCGCGGCATCGACCAGCAGGACCAGGCCCAGGACCAGCGCCAGGCCGAACGGCACCGTCTGCACCTGGGCGAGGACCCGCGCCAGCTGCGGCACGTTCACCAGGCACAGCGCCACCAGCCCGACCAGCGCCAGCGACACCCCGTCCACCAGCCCCTTCCAGCGCGGGCGCTGGTCGTCCATGCCGGCGTACTGCAGCAGCATCTGCAGCCAGGCCGCGCACAGCAGCATCACCAGCGCGACCACGCCCTGGCCGCGCCAGAACGCGAACAGCCGCAGGCCCGGCACCTGGTAGAGATGGCCGTTGATCGCCGAAAGGGCCGCCATCGCCACCACGGTGAAACCGAACAGGGCCAGGAACAGGCGGTCGCGCGCGGCCGAGTACAGCGCCAGCGACAGCAGACCGATCGTGAACAGGCTGGCGTAGATCGTCGCGCTGGCGGCGACCGCGTAGTGCTCCAGGTGCATGGCATGGCCCGCGTCCATCACCTGCGGATGCAACGCGCGCGGCGCGTCGCCGGTGCTGTGCAGTTCCAGCTCGACGGGACCCGACCACGACGCCGGCAGGTCGAACACGTAGCTGCCGGGCAGGACCCCCGCCTCGTGGCCGGGCTGGAAGAAGCCCTGCACCGGGCTGTGCCAGTCCCCTGCCTCCAGCCAGACCGCGTCGACCGCCTCGCGCTCCAGGCGCAACACCCAGCGCGCCTCCGGGTTCGCCGGCGGCAGCTCGAACCTCAGCACCGAGGCGGAATGGATGCTGCCCGGGGGAAGGCCGTCCGGCCGCTGCACGTCGGTCAGCGGCCCCACCCTGACGGGGACCCGGCCGCCCTCCGGCACCACGCCGGCCATGGCCACGGCGACCAGCCCCAGCAGCAGCAGGCAAATGGCGATCAGTCCCTCGTGGCGTCCGCCCGGGGCGTTGCGCTGGCTGCTCAGGGTCGTTCCTCCGGATTCGATGCCGCCCTTGGCCACCCACGATGCGCGGCCGGCGGTTCGCGGGCGCCGGCTGCCCGGCAACGGGGCGGTTTGGGACATTCCCAATCGTCCTGGGGGAGTGGTTAGCAAGCCTCGTGCCGACAATTGCGGCCGGCTGTCACATTATCAGACACCATTCACCCACCCGAACGCCACCCGGCCCGAACCGGGGGCTCGGCTACACTGTCGCCCTGTTCCCCACGCCCGTGCCATGAACCAGCCCGACCCGGTCTCCGACCCCCCTGCGACGGCCGCCCCCGGCGACGCCGGCCGCAACGACTTCATCCGCCAGATCGTCCGCGAGGACCTGGCCAGCGGCAGGCACACCGCGATCCGGACCCGCTTCCCGCCGGAGCCCAACGGCTACCTGCACATCGGCCACGCCAAGGCCATCTGCCTGGACTTCGGCATCGCCGAGGAGTTCGGCGGGCGCTGCAACCTGCGCTTCGACGACACCAACCCGGCCAGGGAAGATCCGGTCTTCGTCCAGGCCATCCAGGAGGACGTGCGCTGGCTGGGCTTCGACTGGGCCGAGCTGCGCCACGCCTCGGACTACTTCGAGGTCTATTACCTCGCCGCCGAGAAGCTGATCCGCCAGGGCGATGCCTTCGTCTGCGACCTCACCCCCGAGCAGGTGCGCCAGTACCGCGGCACCCTGACCGAACCTGGTCGCAATTCGCCCTTCCGCGACAGGTCGGTGGAAGAGAACCTGGACCTGTTCCGGCGCATGCGCGCCGGCGAGTTCCCCGACGGGTCGCGGACCCTGCGGGCGAAGATCGACATGGCCAGCGGCAACATCAACCTGCGCGATCCGGCCCTGTACCGGATCAAGCACATGCCGCACCCGATCGCGGGCGAGGGCTGGTGCATCTACCCGATGTACGACTTCGCCCATGCCCTGGGCGACGCCATCGAGGGCATCACCCACTCGCTGTGCACGCTGGAGTTCGAGGACCACCGTCCGCTGTACGACTGGTGCGTGGACCGCGTCGACCTGGCCGGCAATCCCGAGCTGCTGGCGCCGCTGGTTGCCAGGGGCCTGCCGAACGTGGCCGCCAAGCCGCGCCAGATCGAGTTCTCGCGGCTCAACATCAACTACACGGTGATGAGCAAGCGCAAGCTCACCCAGCTCGTCGCAGAGGGCCTGGTGGACGGCTGGGACGACCCGCGCATGTACACCCTGCAGGGCCTGCGCCGGCGCGGCTACACGCCGTCGGCGCTGCGCCTGTTCGTGGACCGGGTCGGGATCAGCAAGCAGAACTCGGTGATCGACTTCTCGGTGCTCGAGGGGGCGCTGCGCGAGGACCTCGACGCCGCCGCCCCGCGGCGCATGGCGGTGGTCGAGCCGCTCAGGCTGGTGCTGGCCAACCTGCCCGAAGACCACGAGGAGTCGCTGACGTTCGCCAACCATCCCAAGGACGAGTCGTTCGGCAGCCGCCGGGTGCCGTTCTCGCGCGAGGTGTGGATCGAACGCGAGGACTTCGCCGAAGTCCCGCCCAAGGGCTGGAAGCGGCTCGTGCCCGGCGGCGAAGTGCGCCTGCGCGGCGCCGGCATCGCCCGCGTGGACGAGGTGGTCAAGGACGCCGACGGCAACATCGTCGAACTTCGCGCTTGGCTCGACCCCGAATCGCGCCCCGGCATGGAAGGCGCCAACCGCAAGGTCAAGGGCACGATCCACTGGGTCAGCGCCCGGCACGCGGTGGAGGCGGAGATCCGGCTCTACGACCGGCTGTTCTCGGTCGCCGATCCGGACGACGAGAGCGGCGGCAGGACCTACCGCGACCACATCAATCCCGAGTCGCGCCGCACCGTGCGCGGCTACGTCGAGCCGGCCGCGGCCGCCGCGGCGCCGGAGCAGTCGTTCCAGTTCGAGCGGCTGGGCTACTTCGTCGCCGACCGCCGCGACCACCGCGCCGACCGGCCCGTGTTCAACCGCAGCGTGTCGCTGCGCGACACCTGGGCGGCGAAGGCCTGAGCGATGCCGCTGCGCGCCGCCCTCGTCGCGCTGTGCCTGGCCCTCGCCACCGTCGCCTGCGCGCCGGCGGGACCGGCAACGTCGGCAAGGCCGCCGGCGCCGGATGCCCTGCCGCAGCTCGACCGCAGCTGCCGCGTCGCCGCCGACTGCGAGGTCAAGAACGTGGGCAACTGCTGCGGCTACCAGCCGGCGTGCGTCAACCGCGGCGCCACGCCCGACCCGGACGCGGTGCGCGCCGAATGCGCGCGCAGGGGGATGGCCTCGGTGTGCGGCTGGCGCGAGATCCAGGCCTGCGACTGCGTGCAGGGCCGCTGCGAGTCCGTGCCGGGTCCGATCGGGAGGGAACGCTGATGCTGCCCGCCACCGTCCAGCTCGACCTGCCCGAATGGGCGCACGGGGTCGTGGACCCGGCGCGCACCTGGCCCGGCGACGAGGCCAAGGTGCGCCTGGCGATCGATCTGTCCCGGCGCAACATCGAGGCGCAGAGCGGCGGCCCGTTCGGTGCCGCGGTGTTCGATGCCGACGACCGGCTGGTCGCGATCGGCGTCAACCGGGTGCTGCCGCAGCACTGCTCGGTCGCGCACGCCGAAACCATGGCGCTGATGCTGGCCCAGCAGCACCTGGGACGCGCCCGGCTCAACCGCGACCTCGACGGCCTTCCCGTGGGCCGCTACGTGCTGGCGACCTCGGCCCAGCCCTGCTGCCAGTGCTACGGCGCGACCGTCTGGGCCGGCATCGACCGGCTGCTGATCGGCGCGCGATCGGCCGACGTCGAAGCACTCACCGAGTTCGACGAAGGCCCGCTGCCCGCCGACTGGCCGGGGGAGCTCGAGCGCCGCGGCATCGAAGTGGTGCGCGACATCGCGCGCGAGGCCGCGTGCGAGGTACTGGCCGCCTACGGCAGTTCCGGCGCGCGTCACTACTGAGGCGCGGTCGTGGACGGCCTGCTGTGCTGGTGCCGCGCCGGCTTCGAGCCGGACCTGGCGGCGGAACTCACCGACCGCGCCGCCGCGGCCGGCCTCTACGGACATGCGCGCGCCAACCGTGGCGACGGCTACGTGCTGTTCATCGGCGACGCGAGCCTGGACGATGCGCTGCCGTGGACGCGACTGGTGTTCGCGCGGCAGTCGCTGCGCCTGCTGGACGAACTGCGCGGCCTGGACCCGCGCGACCGGGTCACGCCGATCGTGGAGGCGGTTGCCGCGTCGCGTCCCGACGGCGGATACGGCGCGCTTCTGGTCGAACACCCGGATTCGGACGCGGGCAAGCCGCTGTCGGCGCTCGCCCGCAGTTTCGGCAACGCGCTGCGCCCCGCGCTGCGCCGGCGCGGCCTGCTCTCCGCGCAGGACCAGCCCGGGGCGATGCGGCTGCACGTGTGCTTCGCGGCCGGCGACCACGTGCTGCTGGCCGAATCCGATCCGGCGCGTTCGGCGCCATGGCCGATGGGCGTGCCGCGCCTGCGCCTGCACCCCGATGCACCGTCGCGTTCGGCCCTGAAGCTGGAGGAGGCACTGCTGACCCTGCTCGACGAGGACCAGCGCCGCGAGCACCTGCGGCCCGGGATGCGCGCCGCCGACCTCGGCGCCGCGCCGGGCGGCTGGACCTGGGTGCTGGTGCGCCACGGCCTGCACGTGACCGCGATCGACAACGGCCCGCTGCGCCCGCACGTGCTCGACTCCGGCCTGGTCGAGCACCTGCACGCCGACGGTTTCCGCTGGCAGCCGCCGCGCCCCCTGGACTGGATGGTGTGCGACATGGTCGAGCAGCCCTCGCGCGTGGCGCGGCGCATGGGCCAGTGGCTGCGCGAAGGCTGGTGCCGGTACACGATCTTCAACCTCAAGCTGCCGATGAAGAAGCGCTGGCTGGAGACGCAGCGCAGCCTGGCGATGTTCGAGGAGGAAGCCGGCCTGCCTCTGTTCGTGCGCGCGCGCCAGCTCTACCACGACCGCGAGGAGATCACGGTCCACGCGCGCCCCCGGACCGGGCGCTGAACGGACCGCTTCGCGCCCGCGCCGCTTGACGGGCGTTTCATCGCGGCGCGGCGAGCATGGCCTCGACCCAGCGTGAGGTACCGTGCGATGCATACCCGGATCCCCGGCCCCGCCGCCACCCTGTGCCTGCTTGCGGGAATCGCCGTCGCCGGCGCGCCGGCCATGGCCGCGCCTCCGGACCCGCCGGTCGCGGGCCGGCAGCGCGCCGAGGGCATCACGGTCCGGCAGGTGGCGCCCGACGTCTCCCTGCGCACCCGCGTCGCCGATCCCGCGCTACTGCAGGCCAGTCGCCGCTTCGACGCCCTCGACGCCAACGCCGACGGCGTGCTGGACCCGGACGAGGCCGAGGCCGGCACGTTGGACCGCCTGGACGCCGACGGCAACGGCCGCATCGACCGCGACGAATACACCGCGCAGGCGCGCCGCTGACGCGGGCGGCCGCCAGCCCGCCGCCCGCTACAATCGGCCGCCCCCCCCTTTCGGCCCGCCCATGGCCTCCAGCCTCCTCGTCCTGCTCGACGACATCGCCACGATCCTCGACGACGTGGCGGCGATGACCAAGGTCGCGGCGAAGAAGACCGCCGGCGTGCTCGGCGACGACCTCGCGCTCAACGCCGAGCAGGTCAGCGGCGTGCGCGCCGCGCGCGAGCTGCCCGTGGTCTGGGCGGTCGCCAAGGGCTCGATGGTCAACAAGGCGATCCTGGTCCCGGCCGCACTGGCGATCAGCGCCTTCCTGCCGTGGGCGGTGACCCCGCTGCTGATGGCCGGCGGCCTGTTCCTCTGCTACGAGGGCGTGGAGAAGGTGTGGCACAAGTTCTTCGCCCGCGAACGGGAAGCCGCGCACCACGCGGCGCACCTGCAGGCACTGGCGGCCTCGGACGCCGACCTGCTGGCGCGCGAGAAGGACAAGGTCAAGGGTGCCATCCGCACCGACTTCATCCTCTCGGCGGAGATCATCGTGATCTCGCTCGGCACCGTCGCCGGGAAGGATTTCCCGGTCCAGCTGGGCGTGCTCGCCGGCATCGCGGTGCTGATGACCGTCGGCGTGTACGGGCTGGTGGCCGCGATCGTGAAGCTCGACGACTTCGGCCTCTACCTCAACCGGTCGACCGGCGCGGCCACGCGCGCGATCGGGACCGCGATCCTGCGCGCCGCGCCGTGGCTGATGAAGGGACTTGCGATCGCCGGCACCGCGGCGATGTTCCTGGTCGGCGGCGGCATCCTGGTGCACGGCTTCCACGCCGTGTCGGAATGGGTCGAACACCAGGCGCTCGACGCGGCGGCCGTGCCCGGCATCGGCGTCGTGCTCGGCGCGATCACGCCGATGCTGATGAACGTCGTGGTCGGCGTGGTCGCGGGCGCGCTGGCGGTCGGCTGCGTGGCGCTGTTCCAGCGGCTGCGCCGGCCGCCGTCCGCCGACGCGGCCGCCTAGGCGCCGGCCGCGCGGCGCCAGAACAGGTCGACCAGCGGCGGCAGCCGCCCGGCCAGGCCGAGCAGGTGCCCGCGCAGCAGGGTCGGCACCGGCGCATCGTTCGAGAACAGCAGGTTGAGACCCTCGAAGGCATAGGCCGCCACCGCGCTGTCGCTGCGCCGCGCGCGCGCCCAGCGCGCCAGGCGGTGCGGCGCGTCCCACGCGCTGCCGCGGCCGCGGGCATCGGCGACCAGGTCGCGCAGCGCAGCGACGTCGCGCAGGCCCAGGTTCACGCCCTGCCCCGCCAGCGGGTGCACCGCGTGCGCCGCATCGCCCACCACCAGCACCCGGCCGGCGTGCTGGGCGTCGCTGAGCTGGCGCCGCAGCGGGAAGCCGGCCCGGCGGCCCACCGGGCGGATGTCTCCGAGCCTGGCGTCGAAGGCGATCGTGATCTCGCGGGCGAACGCAGCGTCGTCCAGGGCCAGCACGCGCGCCGCTTCGTCGGCCGGCAGGGTCCAGACGATCGAACACATGCCGTCCGCCCAGGGCAGCAGGGCCAGCGGTCCGGTCGGCAGGAAACGCTGCCACGCGGTGTCCTGGTGCGGCTGCGCAGGGCGCACGTAGCCGACGATGCCCTGTTGGCCGTAGTCGTGGCCGTCGGCGCCGATCCCGGCCATGCGCCGCAGCGGGGAGGCCGCGCCGTCGGCGGCGACCGCGACGCGCGCGGCCACGGTGGTCCCGTCCTCCAGGCGCAGCAGCGCGGACTCCTCGCCTTGTTCCAGCGCCTCGACGCGCGCCGGGCAGGACACGCGCACGCCGGCGCGGTCCAGCGCGCGCCACAGCACGTCCACCAGCAGACCGTTCTCGACGATCCAGCCGAGCTGCGGCCGGGCGAGCGCGTCGGCGTCGAACACGATCGGATCGCCGCCACCCGCATCCCAGACCTCCATGCGCCGGTAAGCCTGGGCGCGCGCGTCGCGCACGTCGGCCCAGGCGCCGAGCGAGTCGAGCAGCGCCACGTTGTCCGGAGCGAGCGCGTACACGCGCAGGTCGGGCTCCGCGGCCGACCACGGCGGCGGCCGCCTGGCCTCCAGCAGGCGCACGTCCAGTCCCTGGCGGGCCAGCGCGAGCGCGCAGGCCGCGCCGACCACGCCGCCCCCGACCACCGCCACGTCGTGGGGTTCGCGCCGCCTCATGCCGCCACCCCGCGGCACAGCGCGGGCACGTCGCCACGGTAACCCATCGCGCCGCCCGCCAGCAGGGCCTGCAGCGTCGGCACCCGGTCCAGGGCCAGCAGGCCGAGGCTGCGCAGCGGCCGCAACAGCGGCGCGTCGTTGGACGTCAGGCGCGCCAGTCCATCTGAAAACGCGAGGGTGCGCTCGCGGTCGTCCGCGCGCCGCGCGGCGTGGGCCTCCAGCACGGCGTCGCTGCCGGGGTCCTCCGCCTCCGCCAGCAGTTCGGCGAGGGTCAGCGCGTCGCGCAGCCCGAGGTTGAACCCCTGGGCGCCGATCGGATGGATGGTCTGGGCGGCGTTGCCCACCAGGACCGCGCGCTGCGCGATGGTGCGGTCGGCCACCACCCGCCGCAGCGGATAGGCGCTGCGCGGACCGGCCTCGAGCAGGCGTCCGGCGCGCCAGCCCAGGGCGCCCTGGACCCGGGCCAGGAAGCCGGCCTCGTCCAGCCGGGCCACGGCGTCGGCGTCGTCCGCGGCCACGCCGTGGACCAGGCCATGGGCCCCGTCGCCGCGCGGCAGCAGGGCGGTCGGGCCGTCCGCGCGCAGGCGTTCCCACGCGGTCCCGTCCGGAGCCCGCTGCGCACGCACCCGGGCCACGAACAGGTGCTGGCGGTAATCGTGCACCTCCGCGGCGATCCCCAGGGCCGCGCGCACCACGCTGTCGGTTCCGTCCGCCGCCACCACCAGGCGCGCGCGCAGGGTGGACTCGCCGGCCTCTCCCGCCAGGCGCACCTCGCGGATCCCGTCCGTGCAGGCCCCGAGACCCACGAAGCGCGCCGGGCGCAGCCGGCGCACGCGGCTGGTCGACGACAGGCGCGCTTCCAGCGCATCGCCGAAATCGCGCGCGACCACCACCTGGCCGAAGGCCTCGCGTCCGTAGTCGCGGGCGTCGAGCAGCACCCGGCCGAAGTCGCCCTCGCGGCTGGCGTGGATGCGGCGGATCGCGCCCGCCGGGATTCGCAGGTGCTGCAGCACCCCCAGCGCCGTGAGCGCGTTGACGCTGGCCTCGGCGAAGCTCAGGTTGCGCTGGTCGAACACCGCGGGCAAGGCGCCTGCCGGCGTGGTCTCGACCAGGGTGGCGCCGACGCCGGCGCGATCGAGGGCGATGGCGAGGCTGGCGCCCACCAGGCCGCCGCCGATGATCACCACCTGGTGGACGTCTGCGTGCATGCGCCGATGATACCGGCTCGCCCCGCCTCCCCCCGGCCGGGGCTGCGGTTAGAATGCGCCTGATCCCTCACGCAACGACGATCCGCCATGACCCGACCCGCTTCCGCCATCTCCCTCGCACCCGGCCCGCTCGTGCTGGCGGCGATGATCCTGCTGGCCGCGATGTCGCGCTGGCTGCCGCTGCCGCCCAACTTCGCCCCGATCGAGGCGATCGCCCTGTTCGGTGGCGCCTATTTCGCCAGCCGCCGCATGGCCGTGCTGGTGCCGGTGCTGGCGATGGTGGTGTCGGACCTGGGCCTGGGCCTGGCGCGCGGCGCCGTCTACCTCGACTACCTGACCTCGGCCGCCTACCTGCCGAGCCTGGCCGCCAACTACCTGTGCGTGCTCGCCACCGTCGCCCTGGCCTTCGGCCTGCGCGGCCGGGTCACGGGCGGCCGCGTGCTGGGCTACGCGCTCGCCGGCTCGGTGCTGTTCTTCCTGGTCAGCAATTTCGCGGTCTGGGTCACCGCCTTCGCGGTGCCCGGCTACCCGGCCTGCAGCGCGGGCCTGGTGCCCTGCTACGTCGCCGCGCTGCCGTTCTTCAAGACCACGCTCATCAGCACGCTGGCCTACTCGGCCCTGCTGTTCGGCGGCTTCGCCCTGCTGCGCAGCCGCCTGCCGGTGCTGCGCGCGCAAACCGTCTGAGCGGCGCCACGCCGCCATGGGCAACCGGCTGTCGAAGATCTACACCCGGACCGGCGACGACGGCAGTACCGGGCTGGGCGACGGCAGCCGGGTCGCCAAGGACTCGGCGCGGGTGGAGGCCTACGGCACCGTCGACGAGGCCAACTCGAGCATCGGCCTGCTGCTCGCCGCGACGCTGCCCGACGACGTGCGCGAACAGCTGACCGCGATCCAGCACCAGCTGTTCGACCTCGGCGGCGAGCTCTGCATCCCCGGCCACGCTGCGATCCACGACGCCGACGTCGAGCGCCTGGAAGCGTGGCTCGACCACCACAACGACACGCTGCCCCCGCTGAAGGACTTCATCCTGCCCGGCGGGGGCGAGGCCGCGGCGCGCTGCCATGTCGCGCGCACCGTGGTGCGCCGCGCCGAACGCGCCGCCGTGGCGCTTGCGCGCCAGGAAGCGGTGCGGCCGCAGGCGGTCCGCTACCTCAACCGCCTGTCCGACCTGCTGTTCGTGCTCGCCCGGGCGCTGGCGCGCCACGACGGGCACGGCGAAGTGCTCTGGCAGCACCAGAGACGCTAGGCCATGGCCCGCCTGCTCGGCTACACGCACCCGGCCTGCCTGGACCACGACACCGGCCTGGAACATCCCGAGTGCGCGGACCGGCTGGGCTCGGTGCTCGAGGCGGTGCACGACGCGTTCCCCGGCATCGAATGGATCGAGGCCCCGCGCGCCACCCGCGGCCAGCTGCTGCGGGTGCACGACGAACGCCTGCTGGCCACGGTCCTGAGCCCGCCCCCGCACGGCACGCTCCACCTCGACCCCGATACCGTGGTCTCGCCCGGCTCGCCCGAGGCGGCGCTTCGCGCAGCGGGCGCCGGCGTGGCGGCGGTCGACGCGGTCATGCACGGGGAAACCGACGTCGCGTTCTGCGCGGTACGTCCGCCCGGGCACCACGCCACGGTCGACGCGGCGATGGGATTCTGCCTGTTCAACAACATCGCCGTGTCCGCCGCGCACGCGCTCGACCGCTTCGGCCTCGGCCGGGTGGCGATCATCGACTTCGACGTCCACCACGGCAACGGCACCCAGGCCATCTTCGAGCACGACCCGCGGGTGCTGTACCTGAGTACCCACCAGGCCGGTATCTATCCGTGGTCGGGCGCCGGCAACGAGCGCGGCGCCGGCAACGTCGTGAACATGCCGCTGCCGGCCGGCGCCGGCGGCGGGGCGTTCCGCCAGGCCTGGCGCGAGGAGCTGCTGCCGGCGCTCCGGTCGTTCGAACCGCAACTGGTGCTGGTGTCGGCCGGGTTCGACGGCGACCGCCGCGACCCGATGGCCCAGTTCGACCTCGAACCGGCCGACTTCGGCTGGCTGACCGGGGAGCTCATGCGGGAGGCCGCGCACCACGCCCAGGGCCGGATCGTGTCGATGCTCGAGGGCGGCTACCACCTCGGGGCGCTGGCCGAGGGCGCGGTCGCCCATGTCGCCGCGCTGCTGGAGGCCGACGCGGGGACCGGGCCACGGTGAACGTTGCGGCGTCAACCCTCCCCGCAGCATGAACCGCGGTTGCCATCTGCATTGCCGCTGCACGGGGGTTCCGGCAAGCTAGCGGCCTTTCCGCCCCCCGGGATCCTGCCGCGTGCGTCCAGCATTCCGCCTGTTGCCCCTGCCGATCTGCATCGCGATGTCGCTGGCGGCCCATGCGGATGACGACATCCCGGTCGACTGGTCGCTGTGCCCGGTCGAGGACGCCGTCCCGCTGTTCCCCGACGCGCAGCCGCCGGTCGGCGCTCCCGCCGACCGCGACAGCCTGCCCACCGACATCCAGGGCGACCAGACCATCGGCATGGACGGCGGCATCTACAACGTCACCGGCAACGTGACGCTGCGCCGGGGCGACCAGTTCCTGGGTACCGACAGCATCGAGTTCTCGCAGGAGACCGGCACCTACGTCGCCACCGGCAACGTGCGCTACCAGGATTCGGGGATGCGCGTGGTGGCCGACCGCCTCGAGGGCGACCAGAACACCGATTCGCACCGCATCGACAACGTCAGCTACCAGCTGACAGAGCGCCGCGGCAACGGTGGTGCCGAGCGCATCGAGATGCAGGACTCCAGGGGCCGGATGTTCGAGTCCACGTACTCGACCTGCCCTCCCAGCCAGCGCTGGTGGGAACTGCGCGCGCAGCGCATCGACGTCGACACCGAGGAAGGCACCGGCGTGGCCCGCAACGCCACCCTGCGCATCGGCAAGGTGCCGGTACTGTACGTGCCGTGGCTGGCGTTCCCGATCGACGACCGCCGCCGCACCGGCCTGCTCTATCCCAACATCGGCGTGTCCAGCCGCAATGGCTTCGACTACACGCAGCCGGTCTATTTCAACCTGGCGCCAAACTACGACCTCACCCTGGAACCGCGCTGGATGAGCAAGCGCGGCCTGCAGCTCGGGACCGAGTTCCGCTACCTGTACCCGGGCGGGCGCGGCACCTTCGACCTGCAGCTGCTGCCGTCGGATGACCTGACCTGGCGCGACCGCGAGCGCGAAATCGACGAGGTCCCGATCGAAGAGAACCGTCGCAGGGAGGACCGCGGCGCGTTCCGCTATTCCGGAGTACACCGGTTCAATCGCAATTGGCGCGCCCGTGCGCGGCTGCACTGGCTCAGCGACCCGCGCTGGATCGAGGACGCGAGCAGCAGCATCGAAGGAGCATCGGTGTCCTCGCTCAAGAGCACGGTCGGCCTCTACGGGCGGGGACGGCATTGGAGCGCCCTGATCGAAGGCCAGTACCGGCATCTGGCCGACTACACCATCGACGAGAGCAGGCTGCCCTACAACCGCCTGCCACGGGCATCCTTCTCGTGGGAACAGCCCTTCGACGGCTGGCTGGTCGCGGGCGTGGACGCCGAGGCGACGCGCTTCACCCACATCGACAACGAGACGCGACCCAACGGCACCGAGACCAAGCCGGGCGGCAGCCGCCTGTTCCTCAAGCCGTGGGTGAGCATGCCCCTGGAAGGCTCGAGCTGGTTCGTCCGGCCGACGCTCGCGCTGCGCCACGTCCAGTACCGCCTCGACGAGGGTTTCGGCACCGATGACGAGTCGCCCTCCGCGAGCCACCCGATGGCATCGCTGGACGCGGGCCTGTTCTTCGACCGCGAGACCCGCTTCCGCGGCGAACGGTACCTGCACACGCTCGAGCCGCGGCTGTTCTACCTCAACGTGCCTTACCGCGACCAGGACGACTTCCCGCTGTTCGACACCCGGCCGATGACCTTCAGCTGGGGCCAGCTGTTCCGCGACAACCGCTACTCGGGCGGCGACCGCCAGGGCGACGCGAACCAGCTCACGGTGGCGCTGAGCACGCGCCTGATCCGCGAGTCCGACGGCCGCGAGAAGCTCTCGCTCAGCGCCGGCCAGATCCGCTACTTCGAGGACGCCCGGATCACGCTCGGCAACGAGGCGCCGATCAGCAAGGGCGAATCGGCCTGGGTGGTGGACGGGAGCTACGCCGTCAACGACCGCTGGACGGTCGGCGCCTCCTACCAGTGGAATCCGACCACCCGCCGCGAGGACCTGGCCACCATCCGCACCCGCTACCTGGTCGGCGACGACGGCATCATCAACTTCGCCTACCGCTATCGTAGAAGCGCGCTGCGCCAGACCGACCTGCTCGAGCAGGTGGACCTGTCGTTCCTGTACCCGATCAACCAGGCGTGGTCGGTGGTCGGCCGCTATTACTACTCGCTGCAGCACAACCAGGTGCTCGAGGGCATCGCCGGCGTGCAGTGGGAAAGCTGCTGCGTGGCGGCGCGCCTGGTGGCCCGCCGCTACCTGCGCAACACCCGTGGCGAGATGAACGACTCGATCCAGCTCGAGATCGAGCTCAAGGGCCTGGGCTCGGCCGGTCCGGACAACCGGAGCCGGCTGCGCCGTGCTATCCTCGGCTATCACCGAGACGACCTCTACCTCGTCCCGCCGTCGGAGCTGCAGGGCAGCGTGGACGACGACGACCAGCCTGCCGACGACTTCCTGCCATGAAGACCCGCATCGCCTTCCTGTGCGCCGCACTGCTGTTCGCGGCCTCCGCCCTCGCGCAACAGGTCCAGCCGCTGGAGCGCATCGTCGCGGTGGTGGACGAGGACGTGATCCTGCAGAGCGAACTCAACCGGGCGGTGGCCAACATCCTCGCCCAGTACGCCGACCGCCAGAACCAGCTGCCGCCGCGCCAGGTGCTCGAACGCCAGGTGCTCGAACGCCTGATCCTGATGAAACTGCAGACCACGCGCGCGGCCGAGACCGGCGTGCGCGTGGGCGACGCCGAGGTCGACAGCGCGATCAACGCGATCGCCCAGCAGAACAACCTCTCGCCCGACCAGCTGCGCCAGCAGCTGGCGCTGGAAGGCATGTCGATCGAGGACTTCCGCGCCTCGCTGCGCGACGAGATCATGATCCAGCGCCTGCGCCAGCGCTTCGCGCAGAGCCGGATCAGCGTGAGCGACGCCGAGGTCGACGCCGCGCTGGCCGCGCGCGCAGGTGCCCGCCAGTACCAGCTGGCGCACATCCTGGTCGCCCTGCCGGAGGGCGCCACGCCCGAGCAGATCGCCATCGGCCAGCAGAAGATCGACGGCATCAAGGGCCTGATCGACCGCGGCGAGATGGATTTCGCGGCTGCGGCGGTGCGCTACTCCGACAGCCCGAACGCGCTCGAGGGCGGCAACCTCGGCTGGCGCACCCTGGACGAGGTGCCGGTGGCCTTCGCCAACGCGATCCGGTCGATGTCGCCCGGCGAGGTGATCGGCCCGATCCGCGGCCCGAGCGGTTTCCAGCTGCTGCAGCTGGTGGACGTGCGCGATGCCGCGGCCTCCGGCCCGACGGTCACCCAGTACCACGCGCGCCACATCCTGGTGCGACCGGCCGAGGGCCCCGCGGGCGACAGCGAGGCCAAGGCCCGCATCGACGGCCTGCGCGCGCGCATCGCCGGCGGCGCGGATTTCGAGGCCGTGGCGCGCGAGAGCTCCGACGACACCATGAGCCGCGACGCCGGCGGCGACCTGGGCTGGTTCACCGAGGACGAGTTCGGCCCCGAGTTCGGCGGCCAGGTCGCGGCGCTCGCCGATGGCCAGGTGTCCGCGCCGTTCCGCACCCAGGCCGGCTGGCACATCGTGCAGCGGGTCGGCACCCGCCAGGCCAGCGTCGACGACGAGAACCGGCGCGCCCAGGTGCGCGAGTCGATCGGCCAGCGCAAGCTCGAGGACGAGTGGGACCGCTACTTGCGCGAAATGCGCGGCGAGGCCTACGTCGACATCCGCCTCGGCAACTCCGCCGGCGGCTGACATGGCGCGCCCGCGCCTGGCGCTGGTCCCGGGAGAGCCGGCCGGCGTGGGGCCGGAGCTGTGCGTGCGCGCGGCCCAGCGCGCCTGGGACGCGGACCTGGTGGCCTATGGCGACGGCCGCACCCTGGTCGAAGCCGCCGACCGCCTCGGCCTGCCCCTGGAACTGCTGCCCCCCGACGCCCCTTGCCCGGCGCCGGGCCAACTGCGCCTGGTCGGGATCCCGAATGCGGTCGCCTGCCCCCCGGGCGCCCCGGACCCGCGCAACGCCGCCGCCGTGGTCGAAGCGCTCGCGCGCGCGGCCGACGACTGCCTGGCCGGTGCCTGCGACGGCCTGGTCACAGGTCCGGTCCACAAGGCCACGATCAACCTCGGCGGCATCGCCTACACCGGCACCACCGAGCTGCTCGCCGCGCGGGCCGGCTGCGACGTGGTGATGATGCTGGCCAACGACGTCGTCCGGGTCGCGCTCGCCACCACCCACCTGCCGCTGCGCGCGGTCGCCGACGCGATTACCGCGGCGGGGCTGGAGCGCACGCTGCGGATCGTGGAGGCCGCGATGCGCGAGGGCTTCGGCATCGACTCGCCCCGCATCGCCGTGCTCGGCCTCAATCCCCACGCGGGCGAGGCCGGGCACCTGGGCCGCGAGGAAATGGAGGTGATCGAGCCCGTGCTGGCGCGCCTGCGCGCCGAGGGCCTGCGCCTGGACGGGCCGCTGCCTGCCGACACCGCGTTCCTGCCCGCGCGCCTGCGCGAGGTCGACGCGGTGCTGGCGATGTACCACGACCAGGGCCTGCCCGTACTCAAGTACAGCGGTTTCGAGCAGGCAGTGAACCTGACCCTGGGACTGCCCTACCCGCGGGTGGCGGTGGACCACGGGACCGCGCTGGACCTGGCCGGCAGCGGCCGCGCGGATCCGTCGAGCCTGTTCGCCGCCATTTCGACCTGCACCCGGCTCGCCGCTGGCCGGAAGGAGCGACGCCCGTGACCGATGCAGCCACCATCACCTGGGACGACTTCATGCGCGTGGACCTGCGCGTGGGCCGGATCGTCTCGGCGCGCGTCTTCGAACAGGCGCGCGAGCCGGCCTACGTGCTCGAGGTCGACTTCGGCCCGGACATCGGGGTGCGCAAGTCGAGCGCCCAGGTGACCGCCCTGTACACCCCGGAGGAGCTCGTCGGACGGCTGGTGGTGGGCGTGGTCAACTTCCCGCCCAAGCAGATCGGCCCGCTGATGTCGCAGTGCCTGGTCACCGGCTTCCACGACGAGGCCGGCCGGGTCGCGCTGTGCGTGCCGGACCGCGAGGTGCCCCTGGGGACGCGGCTGCTGTGAGCGGGTTCACCCGACCGGCGAAGAAGTCGCTCGGCCAGCATTTCCTGCACGAGCGCGAGGTGATCGAGAAGATCATCCTGGCCGTGGACCCGAAGCCGGGCGACCGCCTGGTCGAGATCGGCCCGGGCCAGGGCGCGATGACCTTTCCCCTGCTCGACCGCCACGGCAGCCTGACCGCGATCGAGTTCGACCGCGACCTGCTCGAGCCGCTCGCGGCGGCCGCGCGCGTCCACGGCGAGCTGACCCTGATCCATTCGGACGTGCTCGACGTCGATTTCACCGCCCTCGCCGACGGCACGCCGCTGCGCCTGGTCGGCAACCTGCCCTACAACCTGTCCTCGCCGATCCTGTTCCACGCCCTGGACCACGCCGCGGCGATCCGCGACATGCATTTCATGCTGCAGAAGGAAGTGGTCGACCGCATGGCCGCCGGCCCCGGCAGCAAGACCTACGGGCGGCTGAGCGTGATGCTCCAGGCCTGGTGCGAGGTCACCGCCCTGTTCACCGTCGGCCCGGGTGCGTTCCGGCCGCCGCCCAAGGTCGATTCGGCGGTGGTGAGGCTGGTGCCGCGCCCGCCGGCCAGCGTCGGCATCGTCGACCCGGCGCGCTTCGCGGCGATCGTCCGCGACGCCTTCGGCCAGCGGCGCAAGACCCTGCGCAATGCCCTGTCGCGGCTGTGCGACGAGGCCACGATCCGGGCCGCCGGCCTCGATCCCCAGGCGCGGGCCGAGCAGGTCCCCGTGTCCGGCTTCGTGCGCCTGGCCAATACCCCGCCGGCGGCGTAGGCGCGGGCGCCCGTGACGGCGGCGTCTCCGCCGCGGGATGGCCGCGTTCACGGCCGGGCGCATACACTTCGGGCAATGAACGAGACGGCCGACTACAGCCTGGAGATCCAGATCGCGACCCGGTTCCTGGACGAGGAATCCGCGCCCGAGGACGACCTGTACGTGTTCGCGTACACGATCCGGATCCGCAACCTCGGCCGGCTGCCGGCCAAGCTGGTCGCGCGCCACTGGGTGATCACCGACGCCAACGGCCGGGTCGAGGAGGTCCACGGCGACGGCGTGGTCGGCGAGCAGCCGCGGCTGGAGCCGGGCGAGCAGTTCGTCTACACCTCCGGCGCCACCCTGCCCACCGCCGTGGGCACGATGGAAGGCAGTTACGACATGCTCGGCGACGACGGCACCCGCTTCGACGCGCCCATCCCGCCGTTCACCCTCGCCGCGCCGCGCACGCTGCACTGAGGGGTCGCAGGGCATGGCCGTCTGGGCGATCGGTGACCTGCAGGGCTGCTACGGACCCACGCGCCGGCTGCTGGACGCGATCCGTTTCGATCCGGCCCGCGACCGGCTCTGGTTCTGCGGCGACCTGGTCAATCGCGGCGGCGAATCGCTCGAGACCCTGCGCCTGGTGCATTCGCTGCGCGCGCAGGCGGTGACCGTGCTCGGCAACCACGACCTGTCGCTGCTGGCGATCGCGCAACGGTCCGAGGCCGAGCAGCGCAAAGTCAACCCGGACCTGCAGCGGGTGCTGTTCGCGGAGGATCGCCAGGAACTGCTCGACTGGCTGCGGTCGCAGCCCCTGGTGCACGCCGACCGGAGCCTCGGGTGGCTGATGGTGCACGCGGGCCTGGCGCCGAAGTGGACCACCCAGGCGGCCGAACAGTACGCGCGCGAGGTCGAGCGCAGGCTCGCCGGGGGCGGCGCGCAGAAACTGCTGCGCAACATGTACGGCGACCGGCCGGCATGGTCGCCGCGCCTGGCCGGCACCGACCGCGACCGGGCGATCATCAACGTGTTCACCCGCATGCGCTACTGCTCGCCGCGCGGGCGCATCGCGTTCGAGGAGAAAGGCGCGCCGGGGACCCAGGCACCGGGGCTGTATCCCTGGTTCGAGGTGCCCGGACGGGTCGAACGCGACCTGAAGATCGTCTGCGGCCACTGGTCCACCCTGGGCCTGTTCATCGGCCTCGGCGTGCATGCGCTCGACACCGGTGCCGTATGGGGCGGGCGCTTGACTGCGCTGCAGCTCGATTCGGAAGACCTGCGGATCGTGCAGGTGCCCGGACGAGACGTGGCCGGCAAGCCCTGAATCAGCCCGCGCCGGAGCGCACGCGCTCGAGCTCCACGAAATCGAACGCGAACGTGTGGCGCGCGTCCGCCGCGTGGTGCTCGCGCGCGACCTCGCGCCATCCGCCGTCCAGCGCCGGGAAGAACGCGTCGGCGCCCTCGACGATGGTGTCGACCAGGGTGACCTGCAGGCGGTCCGCGCGCGGCAGCGCGAGCGCGTAGACCTCGCCGCCGCCGATCACGCACAGCTCGCCCGCGTCCTGCGCGCCTGCCAGCGCCAGCGCCTCGTCGAGCGACGCCACCGGCTGCATGCCGCCGACCGGCGCGCGGCCGCTCCGCGTCAGCACGAGGTTGGTCCGCCCGGGCAGGGCACGGCCGATCGACTCGGCGGTCCTGCGCCCCATCAGCACCGGCTTGCCCAGGGTCAGCGCCTTGAACCGCTTCAGGTCGTCGGGCAGGTGCCAGGGCAGCGCGTTGCCGCGGCCGATGGCGCGGGCGCGGTCGTGGGCGACGATCAGGACGACACGCGGCATGCGCTCACACCGCCACCGGCGCGCGGATCGCCGGATGCGGATCGTAGCCGTCGATCGCGATGTCCTCGAAGCGGAAGTCGAAGATCTCGCGCACCTCCGGGTTCAGGCGCAGCGCGGGCAGCGGGCGCGGGTCGCGCGAAAGCTGCTCGCGCGCCTGCTCGAAGTGGTTCGAGTACAGGTGCGCGTCGCCGAGGGTGTGGACGAAGTCGCCCACGCCCAGCCCCGTCACCTGCGCCACCATGTGGGTCAGCAACGCGTAGCTGGCGATGTTGAACGGCACCCCGAGGAAGATGTCGCCGCTGCGCTGGTAGAGCTGGCAGCTCAGCCGGCCATCGGCGACGTAGAACTGGAACATCGTGTGGCACGGCATCAGCGCCATCTCCGGCAGGTCGGCCACGTTCCAGGCACTGACCACGAGCCGGCGCGAATCGGGATTGCGCCTGATCTCCTCGACCACCCAGCGGATCTGGTCGATCTCGCTGCCGTCGGCGGCGGCCCAGCGCCGCCACTGCTTGCCGTACACCGGGCCGAGTTCGCCCTGCCCGTCGGCCCACTCGTCCCAGATCGTGACCTTGTTGTCGCGGAGGTAGGCGATGTTGGTCTCGCCCTTCAGGAACCACAGCAGTTCGTGGATGATCGATCGCAGGTGCAGCTTCTTGGTGGTGACCAGCGGGAAGCCTTCGCGCAGGTCGAAACGCATCTGCCAGCCGAACACGCTGCGGGTGCCGGTGCCGGTCCGGTCGGACTTTTCCGTGCCATGCTCGAGCACGTGGCGCAGGAGGTCGAGGTACTGCCTCATGCCGCGCCTCCGGCCGCCGTCGGCTGCAGGGTCGGCGAACGGTGCGAGCGCCAGAGCAGGTACGCGCCGAGTGCGACCAGCGGCAGCGACAGCAGTTGGCCCATGGTCAGCCAGCCGAACGCGATGTAGCCGATGTCGGCGTCGGGCACGCGCACGAATTCCACCGCGAAGCGGAACACCCCGTAGAGCAGCGCGAACAGGCCGCTGAGCGCGTAACGCGGGCGCGGCCGGGACGAGTACCACCACAGCACGATGAACATCACCAGGCCCTCGAGGAAGGCCTGGTAGAGCTGCGAGGGATGGCGCGCGAACGCATCCAGCGCGCCGGCGGCGAACTCGGCCTGGAGCTGCTCGGCGCTGCGGCCGGCGAGCTGCGGGTCGGTGGGAAACACCACGCCCCATCCGGCCTGGGTGTACTTGCCCCAGAGCTCGGCTCCGATGTAGTTGCCGATCCGGCCAAAGCCCAGCCCCGGCGGCACCAGCGGCGCCACGAAGTCCATCACGTCGAAGAAATGCAGGCGCTGCCGCCGCGCCCAGATCCACGCCCCGACCAGCACGCCCAGCAGGCCGCCGTGGAAGCTCATCCCGCCGTCCCAGACCCGGACGATCATCAGCGGCTCGCGCAGGAACTCGGGCAGCGCGTAGAACAGCACGTAGCCGATGCGTCCGCCGAGCACGACGCCCAGCATCCCGTAGAACAGCAGGTCGCCGAAGCCGTTGGCGTCGACGCCGGGCAGCCGCCCGGCCGCGATCCGCCGCCGTCCCAGCCACCACGCGGTCGCGAACGCCAGCAGGTACATGATCCCGTACCAGTGGATCGCGGGCTGGAACGTGCGCCCGAACAGCTCGAACGCGGGGAACTGGATCGCGATGGGATCGATCTGGTGCAGGTGGATCATGGAGCGTCGCGTTCCTTGGCCGGCCGTGCCCTATTGTGCCCGACGCGCGCCCGGCCGGCCTGCGCGGCGCGGCCGGCCGCAGCCCCTCAGTAGGTCTCGCCCCGCAGGCGGGCGTTGCGCTTGGCCCACAGGTTGAGCACCTCCACCAGCACCGAGAAGCCCATCGAGCCGTAGATGTAGCCCTTCGGGATGTGCACGTCGAAGCCCTCGAGCAGCAGGTAGGCGCCGATCAGCACGATGAAGGCCAGGGCCAGCATCTTGACCGTGGGGTTGGCGTCGATGAACTGGCCGAGCGGGCGCGCGGCGAGCAGCATCACCGAGACCGCGACCAGGATCGCCGCCACCATCACCGGCACGTACTCGCCGGCCATGCCCACGGCGGCGATCACCGAATCGAGCGAGAACACGATGTCGATCACCGCGATCTGCGCGATCACGCCGCCGAACGACGCTGCCGCCTTGGCCGGCGGCGACGCGTCGTGGTCGGAGCCGCCCACGAGCTCCCGGATCTCCAGCGCGCCCTTCACCAGCAGGAACACGCCGCCGAGGATCAGCACCAGGTCGCGCACCGAGATGCCGTGGCCCAGCAGCACGAACAGGTCGCTGGTCAGGCTGGCCAGCCAGGCCAGGGTCAGCAGCAGCATGATGCGGGTGATGCAGGCGACGGCGATGCCGAACTTGCGCGCGAACTCGCGCTTCTCCACCGGCAGCTTGCTGACCGCGATCGAGATGAACACCAGGTTGTCGATGCCCAGCACGATCTCGATCGTGCTCAGGGTCAACAGCAGGATCCACACTTGCGGATCGCTCAACATCGCCAGCATCTCGACTTTCCTTTCAGGTCACTGCAGCCAGCGGGGCGCCAGGACCAGCCCCCACACCAGCAGTACGTTCAACATGGTCACGAACACCGCGGCGGACCCCATGTCCTTGGCCCGCCCCGACAGTTCGTGGTATTCGGATCCGAAGCGCTCGATCACCGCCTCGATCGCGGAGTTCAGCAGCTCCACCGCCAGCACCAGCAGGCAGCTGCCCAGCAGCAGCGCGCGCTCGACTCCGTTCTGGCCCAGCCACAGTGCCAGCGGCGCCATCGGCACGAGCAGGTAGACCTCGAGGCGGAACGAGGACTCGTGCAGCCAGGCCGCGCGCAGCCCCTGCAGCGACCACATCGTCGCCTTGAGGATGCGCGACGGACGACGCGGCATGTGCCCGGTCTCGTCCGCCATCATCCGGCCCGGTTGTACGGGTCGGAACCCGTGTCCCCGGCCCTGCCGGGAAGGATCTTCGTCTGGGTCGGCGACATGCCGCGTGAAGGGACGCGGCCTGCGCCGCAACCATGCAATTTTGCCATAGCCGCGGCGCCCGCCGGGCCTGGCGCGCGCCCGCGGACGGTGGCCCGGGCGGCGGCGCTCCCGGAAAGCATCCGCAGCCGACGCCCCCGCGGAAACGCCCCGCAGGGCCGCGCTGCGGCGCTCCAGGCGCCGCCCGCACGCGTTTCCGCGCCGGGACGCCCGCGTCGCGGCCGCCGCATGCAGCGCCACAGCGGGGCGCTGGCGACGCGCGCCGCGGGACACGCCGTCGCGCCACCCGGTCAGGCGCCAGCCACCTTCGGCGAAGACCGGCGCCCCCTGCCCGACGGCCGGCCACGCGGGCGGCCGGCCTACTGCTGGCGCAGGGCTTCGATCGGGTCGAGCTGGCTGGCCTTGCGCGCCGGGTAGTAGCCGAAGAACAGGCCGGTGGCGATCGAGAACCCGGCCGCCAGCGCGATTACGCGTCCGTTGAGCTGCACCGGCAGGTCGCTGTTGAACTGGCCGACCAGCAGGGCGCCGCCAATGCCGATCAGGATCCCCAGCAGGCCTCCGCCCAGCGACAGCAGCATCGCCTCGGCCAGGAACTGGCGGCGCACGTCGGTCGGCCCGGCGCCGACCGCCATCCGCAGGCCGATCTCGCGGATCCGCTCGGTCACCGAGACCAGCATGATGTTCATGATCCCGATGCCGCCGACGATCAGCGAGATCGTCGCCACCGCGCCCAGCAGCCAGGACATGAGCCGGGTGGTCGCCGTGCGCGTGGCCACGATCTCGGACATGTTGCGCACCCGGAAGTCGTCCTCGCCGCCGGGCGGGATGCGATGGCGCTGGCGCAGCAGCGACTCGATCTCGCCCTGCACGTAGGCCAGGTCGTCCGGGTCGGCGACCGCCAGCGAGATCTCCATCACCGCGCCCGGCGGCATGCCCATCGACCCCATCAGCCGGCGCCGCGCGGTTTCCAGCGGCACCATCACGATCTCGTCCTGGTCGCGGCCCCAGCTGCTCTGGCCCTTGGGCGCCAGCGTGCCGACCACGGTCAGCGGCACGCGGCCGATGCGGATGGTCTCGCCGACCCCGCTCTCCTCCCCGAACAGCTCGCGACGCACGGTCTCGCCGATCAGCACCACCTTGTCGTCGCCCGCCTCCTCGAAACCGACCCCCTCGGCGATGTTCCAGCCGTTGATCACCAGGTAGTCGGGATCCACGCCCTGCCAGCTGCTGTTCCAGTTGCGCTCGGCGTACACCACCTGGGAACTGCCCCGCAGCGAGCCGGAGATGTACTGCACCTCGGGGATCTCGCTGCGGATCGCGTCCACGTCGCCCTGGGTGAGCGTGTAGAAGCTGCTTGCCGCCATGCGCACGCCGCCGCTGGCGCGCGCCACGTTGGGCGAAATGTCGAGGCGCTGCGAACCGAGGCCGGCGACCATCTTGTCGATCTCGGCCTGGGTGCCCTGGCCGACCGAGACCATCACGATCACCGAGGCGATGCCGATGATCACGCCCAGCGAGGTGAGCGCGCTGCGCATCCAGTTGCCGCGCAGCGCGAACAGCGCGGTGCGCAGCACGTCGGCGAAGTTCATGGCCGGGCCTCCTCGTGCAGCTCGCCGTCGCGCATCACGCAGGTGCGGTCGGCGTGCGCGGCGACCTCGGGGTCGTGGGTGATCAGCACCACCGTGTGGCCCTCGTCGCGCAGGCGCTTGAACAGGGCGAGGATCTCCTCGCCGGTCTTCGAATCGAGCGCGCCGGTGGGTTCGTCGGCGAGCAGGATCGGCGGGCGGTTGATCAGCGCGCGCGCGATCGCGACGCGCTGCTGCTGGCCGCCCGACAGCTCGTTCGGGCGGTGATGGGCGCGCTCGGCAAGGCCCACCGCCGCCAGCGCCTCGCGCGCCAGCCGGCGGCGCTCGGCCGGCGGCACCCGGGCGTAGCCCAGCGGCATCGCGACGTTGTCCTCGGCCGTCATCCGCGGCAGCAGGTGGAAGCCCTGGAACACGAACCCGATCTTCTCGCGTCGCAGCGTGGCCAGCTCCTCGCGGTCCAGGGTGGCGACGTCGATGCCGTCGCACAGGTACTGCCCGGACGTCGGCGTGTCGAGGCAGCCGATCAGGTTCATCAGCGTGGACTTGCCCGAACCCGACGGCCCCATGATCGCCACGAACTCGCCCGGATCGATGCGCAGGTCGACCCCGGCCAGGGCCACGACCTCGGCCTCGCTGCCTTCGGCATAGACCTTGCGCAGGCCGCGGGTCTCGATGACCGGAACGATGCCCTCGCTCATCGGCGCGCGCGCTCGCCGGTGATGATCTCGTCGCCGGCCTCGACCGGGCCGCTGATCTCGGTGCTGGTGCCGTCGCTGGCGCCCACGCGCACCTGGACCGCCTCGCGCTGGCCGTTCTTGAGCCGGTAGATGGTGGCGCGGGTGGCGCTGAGCGAGGACGCCAGCGCCGCGTCCCAGGCCTTGCGCTGCGATTCGTCCAGCAGGCGGGTGAAGTCGGCGAAGTTCTCCTTCATCCGCTCCAGCATCCGCTGGCGGATCTGGGCCTGGACGTTGGCCGGGGGCGTGCCCCCGCCCACCACCATCATCCCCGGCGGCGGGCCGCCCGGGCCGCGCGACTGGCCCTGGCCCGCGCCCTGGCGCATCGCCTCGGCGCGCTTGCGCTGGGCCTCCAGCGCGGCGTCGAACGCGGCGCGCTGCCCGGCATCGAGATCCAGCCCGTCGGCGATCCGGCGCAGGTCCTCGAGCATGCCGGCGCCGCCGCGTCCCGCCGCCGCGGCTGGCGCAGGCGCGTCGCCGACCGGCTTGTAGCGCAGCGCCGCGTTGGACACCTTCAGCACGTCCTTGCGGTTGCTGACCTCGATCTCGGCATTGACGGTGAGCCCCGGCAGCAGGGTGCCGTCGCTGTTGTCCACGCTGACCACGACCGGATACGTCACCACGTTGTTGGTGGTGGTCGCGGCCAGGCGCACCTGGTCGACCACGCCGCGGAACTGCCGGTCCGGGAAGGCGTCGGCGGTGAAGGTCACCTGCTGGCCGGCCTGGACCTGGCCGATGTCGGCCTCGTCCACCGCCAGTTCGATCCTCATCTTCGACAGGTCCTCGGCGATGGTGAACAGTTCCGGTGCCTGCAGGCTGGCGGCGACCGTCTGGCCGGGCTCGATGCTGCGGGTCAGGACCACGCCGTCCACCGGCGACCGGATCACGGTGCGGTCGAGGTTCACGCGCGTGGTCTGGGTCGAGGCGGTCTGTTGCCGGATCTGGGCCTGCGCCGAGGCCACCTGGGCCCTGGCCTGCTCGAGCGCGGCGCGCGCCAGGTCCACGTCGCTGCGGGCGACCAGCTGGCGTTCGACCAGCTCGGCCTTGCGGCGATAGTCCAGTTCGGCGTTGCGCAGGGTGGCCTGGGCCTGTTCGAGCTGGGCCCGGGCACTGGCGATCTGGGCATTGCCCTGCTCGATCTGCGCCTCGTAGGTCGACGGATCGATCCGGGCCAGCACCTGGCCGCTGGTGACCCGGTCGTTGAAGTCCACCAGCACCTCGGTCACCTGGCCGGAGATCTGGCTGCCGACGGTGACCGTCGAGGTCGCGCTCAGCGTACCGGTGGCCGAGATCGCCACCCGGATGTCGCCGCGCTCGACCCTGACGGTGCGCCAGGGCGACTCGTCGCCGCTGCCTTGCGACCCGCGCCACCAGAAGAACGCGACGGCGGCGACGGCGATGGCGACGGCGGCCACCACCAGGGCACGTGTGGACGACCGCCTGCGGCGGGACGGGGCTTGGCGCATGCTCGGGGATCCTGGGACGTGGGGCATCGGGACAGGCTAACGCGCCAGCCGACCGGCGGTTGACCGGCGCGACGATCGCGGTGGGGAGTGGCTCAGGCCGCCGGGGTCGGGCTGAAGCGCAGGGTCGCGGCGGTGCCCTGCCCCGGCGTGCTGTCGAGCATCAGCTCCCAGCCGAAGCGGCGCGAGAGCCGGCTGGCGATGGTCAGGCCGAAGCCCTTGCCCAGCGGGCTGAACGCATCGGCGCGGTAGAAGGGTTCGAACACGTGGCGCAGGGTCTCGGCCGACATCCCGATCCCGGTGTCGCGCACCGTCACCGCGTCGGGCTCGATGCGCACGTCGATGTTGCCCTGCTCGGTGAAGTGGCAGGCGTTGGCCAGCAGCTTGCGCAGCACCACGCCCAGCACCGCGGGCGGCGCGAACAGGCGCGGCGAGGCCTCGCCCGACACCGCCAGCGTCACCGGCTTGTCGCCCAGCAGCGGACGCGCCTTCTCGACCTCGTCCAGCACCACCTCGCGGACCTCGAACTCCTCGCTGACCGGGGCGATGCCGCCCTCGCGGGCGAGGATCAGGAACGCGTCGATCACCGCTTCCATGTCGCGCGCCGAGCGCTGGATGCGCTCGAGCGAACGACGACCGTGCGGCGGCAGGTCCGGGTCGCCGAGCAGCATGTCGCTCGCGACCCGGATCACGGTGAGCGGCGTGCGCAGCTCGTGGCTGGCGTCGCGGGTGAAATCGCGCTCGCGCTGGACGAAATCGGCCACCCGCCCGGAAAGGCCGTGCAGCGCGGTGGCGAGCGCGCTCACCTCGCGGCTGGGCTCCTCCACGAAGCCCGACAGCCCCAGCGGCCCGGCCAGTTCGCCGCTGGCCGGGTCCCAGCGCGCGACTTCCTCGGCCAGGCGATTGACCGGCAGCACCATCCGTCGCGACTTGCGGTAGGTCAGCACGGTGATCACCAGCGCCGACACCAGCCCCATGGCGATCATCGCCAGGGCCGCGGTCGCCATCATCCGGTCGATGGTGCCGGTCTGCAGGACGACGTACAGCTCGCCTTCCGGGCCGCGGTCGGCCAGCATCGCCCGGTGCCCGCCGTAGTCGAAACTCACCCCGCCGGGCAGCGCCTCCAGCTCGGGCGGGACCGGCACGTTCGCCTCCGCCGGCCGGAAATGGATCTGCAGGGTGCGGCTATGGCGCGGAACCGGATCGTGCGGCGCCCGCACTTCGTCCCAGAACGCCTGCGCCTCGACCCGCAGGCGATCCTGCACGATCGCGTTGCGGGCGAACAGGGTGACCAGGCTGATTCCGAACACCACCGCCAGCACCAGGAGCAGGCCCTGGACGACGAATGCGTAGCGG
Source organism: Luteimonas sp. J29 (assembly GCF_000472505.1). GTDB lineage: Bacteria > Pseudomonadota > Gammaproteobacteria > Xanthomonadales > Xanthomonadaceae > Luteimonas. The sequence continues at coordinate 39,336 of NZ_AWZR01000013.1, read as the reverse complement.
ATCTTGCGCGGCAGGCCTTGCGGCACGATGGTGGAGCCCCGCCGGCCTCAGGCCGGCGACTGGTCGATGTCGGCGATACGGTAGCCCGCGCTCTGCACGGTGTGCAGCAGCGGCTTGTCGAACGGCTTGTCGATGATCTTGCGCAGGTTGTACAGATGGCTGCGCAGGGTATCCGAATCGGGCAGCCCGTTGCCCCAGATCTCGCGCTCGATCTCCTGGCGGTTGACCACCCGCGGCGACTCGCGCATGAGGATGGTGAGCAGCTTCATGCCGATCGGCGAAAGCTGCAGCTCGGTGCCGCCGCGGGTGGCGCGCATGCTGGCCGGGTCGAGCACCAGGTCGGCGACCTTCAGGACCTCCGAGCCCACCTGGCGGCGCTCGCGGCGGATCAGGGCGCGCAGGCGGGCCTCGAGCTCCTGGATCGCGAACGGCTTGGTCAGGTAGTCGTCGGCGCCCGAAGACAGGCCGGTGAGCTTCTCGTCGAGCGTGTCGCGCGCGGTCAGCATCAGCACCGGGGTGGACTTGCGCGCCTCGGCCCGCAGCCGCTTGCACACCTCGACGCCGTCCAGGCGGGGCAGCATCAGGTCCAGCACGATCACGTCGTAGCTGTTCTCGACCGCCAGCCGGTAGCCGTCGAGGCCGTCCGCGGCGTAGTCGACCTCGAACCCGCGGCCTTCCAGGTACTCGCCCACCATTTCCGAAATATTGCGGTTGTCCTCGACGATCAGGACAAGCCCGCCGGTTTCCTGCTGCGCTGCTCGCATAACGGTTCCTCGAAGGGATCTTCAGCTTTGTGAAAGGTGCCAGTCCCGCTGTACAAGCGCCGTGAAGATGCCCCATTGTCCGCACCCGGCCGCCCCCGACCTCCTCCCGGACCCCGTCCCATGCCCGCCCTCGACCGCCTCTACCCCGTCCTGCTCCTGGTCGCCTCCAACGTGTTCATGACCTTCGCCTGGTACGGCCACCTGAAGTACCGGTCGGCGCCCCTGCTCGGGGTCATCCTGGCCAGCTGGGGCATCGCCTTCTTCGAGTACTGCCTGATGGTGCCGGCCAACCGCCTCGGCGCCGCGCTCTACTCCGCCCCCCCAGCTCAAGGGCATGCAGGAAGTGATCACCCTGCTGGTGTTCGCCGGCTTCACCGCCTGGTACCTCGGGCAGCCGCTGAAGTGGAACCACTGGGCCGGCTTCGCCCTGATCGCGGTGGCGGCCTGGCTGATCTTCCTCGAGTAGCGCAGACTCCCGCGCGGCCCCGGCGCGAGGCTCAGAACGGGATCCGCCCGGTCAGGATGTCGCGGAACATCACCCAGTCGCCGGCGAAGGAATAGAACGGGTGGCGGAAGGTGGCCGGACGGTTCTTCTCGAAGAAGAAGTGGCCGATCCAGGCCAGCGCATAGCCCGACAGCAGCGCCGCCAGCAGCCACCAGGCATTGCGCTGCACGATCGCCAGCACCACGAACGCCAGCGCCGCGCAGCTGCCGGTGAAGTGCAGGCGCCGCGAGGTGCGGTTGGAATGCTCGGACAGGTAGAAGGGATAGAACTCGCGGAAGCTGGCGAAACGGCGCATGTCGATCCTCCGGCGCGCGGCATGGGCCCGCGGCGATGATCGCCCCGCGCCCGCCACCGGGCAAGCCGCCCCGCGCGGTGCGTCCGGCCTCAGGTCCCGCGCTTGGCCCGCTCCCAGTAGCGGTCCTGGGCCTCGAGGGGCAGGTCCTCCAGGCGCACCCCGCCGGCCTTCGCCATCGCCTCCATGGCCCGGAACCGCCGTTCGAACTTGAGGTTGGCGCCGCGCAGCGCGGCGCCGACGTCGACCTTCGCGTGCCTGGCCAGGTTGGCGGCGACGAACAGCAGGTCGCCCAGTTCCTCCTGCAGGCGCGCCTGCACGGCCGGGTCGCCCGGGGTCGCCGCCGCGGCCTCGAACTCGGCCCGCACCTCCTCCAGCTCCTCGGCCAGCTTGGCGAGCACCGGCGCCGGGCCCGGCCAGTCGAAGCCGACCCGGGCGGCACGGTCCTGCAGCTTCACCGCGCGCTGCCACTCCGGCAGGCCACGCGAGATCCCGGCCAGCGCCGAGGTGTCGGTGCCGCCGGCCGCCTCGCGCTCGGCGCGCTTGATCGCCTCCCAGCTCGCGGTCTGCGCCTGCGCGTCGGCCACTTCGGCATCGCCGAACACGTGCGGATGCCGGCGCACCATCTTGTCGCAGATCGCCGCGACCACGTCGCCGAACGCGAATGCGCCCTGCTCCTCGGCCATGCGCGCGTGGAAGACGACCTGCAGCAGCAGGTCGCCGAGTTCGTCCTTCAGCGCCGCGAGGTCGCCGCGGTCGATCGCGTCGGCCACCTCGTAGGCCTCCTCGATCGTGTACGGCGCGATGCTGGAGAAATCCTGCTCCAGGTCCCAGGGGCAGCCGCCATCGGGATCGCGCAGGCGCGCCATGATCCCGAGCAGGCGCGCGATGTCCCGGTCCCCGGCCGACACGGGCTCAGCCGGCCTCCGTCGCCGCGTCGGGTCCGAGCCACCCGCGCCAGGGCAGCGCCGGGTCGCCCAGGGCGATGAACTCGCCGTTGAGCAGGGTGTCGCGCTGGTTGTATCGGAACGGGCGGCCCTGCGGGTCGAGCAGCGCCCCGCCTGCCGCCTCGAGGATCGCCTGCCCGGCGGCCGTGTCCCATTCGCTGGTCGGGCCGAAGCGCGGATACACGTCCATGCCGCCCTCGGCGATGCGGCAGAACTTCAGCGACGAGCCCAGGGCCACCGTCTCGGTCGCGCCCATGCGCGCCATCAGCGCGGCGGTGCGCGGATCCAGGTGCGACCGGCTGGCGGCCACCCGCAACGGCGGGTCGGCCGGCCTGCGCGCGTGCAGCAGGCACTCGCCCTCGCCGTCGCGACGGAACGCGCCATGGCCCGGCGCGCCGTGCCACAGCACCCCGGTCACCGGCGCCTGGATCGCGCCGAACACCGGCACGCCGTCGTCGATCAGGGCGATGTTGACGGTGAACTCGCCGTTGCGCTTGACGAACTCGCGGGTGCCGTCGAGCGGGTCCACCAGCCACAGCCGGCGCCAGCCGCGTCGGCTCGCGGCCGGAACCACGTCGGCCGCTTCCTCCGACAGCACCGGGATGTCCGGCGTCAGTCGCGACAGGCCGGCGACGATGCTGCGGTGCGCGGCGAGGTCGGCGTCGGTGAGCGGGCTCGCGTCGTCCTTGCTGACCACGTCGAAGTCGCGCTCGTACACCTCGAGGATCGCGGCCGCCGCGTCCTGTGCGATCGCCAGCACGTCCTCCCGCAGCGACTGCAGGGTGGCGGCGTCGATCATGCCGCCCGGCCCTCGCGAAGCAGGAACTCGCGCGCCGCGAACAGCGCCGCGATCGAACGGCCTTCGGAGAAGTCGTCGAGCAGGGCCAGTTCGCCGAGGCGTTCCAGCGGCCAGGGCACGACTTCAAGCTCCTCCGGCTCGTCGCCGGGCAGGCGCTCGGGGTAGAGGTCCCGGGCGAGGACGACCGTGGTCTCGTGGCTCATGTACACCGGCGCCAGGGTCACGGTACGGACCACGTCGAGGCGGCGCGCGCCGTAGCCCGCCTCCTCCTTGAGTTCGCGGTTGGCCGCTTCCAGCGCGGTTTCGCCGGCGTCGACCCGGCCCTTGACCAGGCCCAGTTCGTAGCGGTGCAGGCCGGCGGCGTACTCGCGCACCAGCAGCACGGTGTGCTCGTCGAGCAGCGGCACGACCGCGACCGCGCCATGGCCGCGGCCGCGCAGGCGCTCGAACTGCCGCCGCTCGCCGTTGCTGAACTCCAGGTCCAGCCGCTCGAGGCGGTAGGGGCCGGCGTCGTGTTCGGTGACGCGGTGGATGATGGGCAGGCGGCGGCTCACGGCGCCGCCCCGGCCGGGCCACGGGCGATAATGGAAGGATGTCGAATCACGATGGCGCCATTCTAGACGAGGCCGCGCGCTGGCGGTCGCGGGACCTGGCGGTGCTCTGGCACCCCTGCACCCAGATGCGCGAGCACCCGGACGTGCTGCCGCTGCTGCCGGTCGCGCGCGGCGAAGGGGCCTGGCTGGTCGGCCACGACGGACGCCGCACCCTGGACGCGGTCAGCAGCTGGTGGACCAACCTCCACGGCCACGCCGAACCCCGCATCGCGGCCGCCATCGCCCGCCAGGCGGCCACGCTCGAACAGGTGATCCTGGCCGGCTGCTCGCATCCGCGCGCGGTGGAACTGGCCGAGCGCCTGCTCGCCATCGCCCCCCGCCAGCCGGGGCGGCCTCCGCTGTCGAAGGTGTTCTACGCCGACAACGGTTCTGCGGGGGTCGAGGTGGCGCTGAAGATGGCCTTCCACTGGTTCCGCAACCGCGGCGACGAGCCGCGCCGGACCCGGTTCGTCGCGCTGCAGAACGGCTACCACGGCGAGACCCTCGGCGCGCTCTCGGTCACCGATGTCCCGCTCTACCGCCGCACCTACGCGCCGCTGCTCCTGGAGCCGGTGTTCGCGCCCTCTCCGGACGCCTGGCTGACACCGGCCGGCCAGAGCGCCGAGGGTTTCGCCGAGGACGCCGCGGACGCCCTCGCCCACCTGCTCGACGAGCACGCCGGCGAGGTCTGCGCGATCGTGCTCGAACCGCTGGTGCAGTGCGCCGGCGGCATGCGCATGCACCATCCGGCCTACCTGCGCCGGGTGCGCGAGCTGTGCGACGTGCACGGCATCTTCCTCATCGCCGACGAGATCGCGGTCGGCTTCGGCCGCACCGGCACGATGTTCGCCTGCGAACAGGCCGGCATCCAGCCCGACCTGCTGTGCCTGTCCAAGGGCCTGACCGGCGGCTTCCTGCCGCTGGCCGCGGTGCTGGCCACCGGGTCGATCTACGAGGGCTTCCTCGACGACTCGCGCGAGCGCGCATTCCTGCACTCGCACAGCTACACCGGCAACCCGCTGGCCTGCGCGGCGGCGCTCGCCTCGCTCGACGTCTTCGAACAGGACGGCGTGATCGGACGCAACCGCGCCACCGCCGCGCGCATGGCCGGGCTCGCACGTTCCATCGGCGAACTCCCGCACGTGGCCGAGGCACGCCAGCGCGGGATGATCGTCGCCTTCGAACTGACCCCGGACGGGCGCCGCGACGCGCGGTTCGATCCCGCGCGCAAGGTCGGCCTGCGCGCCTACCGCGCCGCGCTCGAACGCGGCGTGCTGCTGCGCCCGCTCGGCGACGTGCTGTACTGGATGCCGCCCTACTGCGTCGACGCGGCGCAGCTCGACCTGCTCGCCGAGGTCACCGCGCACGCGATCCGCGAGGCGACCGCTTGAGCCGCCAGGTCCGCGCCTGGGTGGACCTGCCGCTCGCGCCCGGCACGCGCGTGGCGCTCCCGGACTTCGCCGCCGCGCACCTGGTGCGCGTGCTGCGCCTGCGCGCGGGCGACGGATGCGTGCTGTTCAATGGCGACGGCCTCGATTACGCGGCGCGCATCGTCGAGGCCGGCAAGCGCTCGACCGTGGTCGAGGTGCTGGACGCGCGCGCGGTGGCGAACGAGTCCGCGCTGCGCATCACCCTGGTCCAGGGCATCGCCCGCGGCGAGAAGATGGACCTGGTCCTGCAGAAGGCCACCGAACTGGGCGTGGCCCGGATCGTGCCGGTGCATTCGGAGCGCAGCGAAGTGCGCCTGGACGGCGAACGCCTGGAGCGGCGGCTCGCGCACTGGCGCGCGGTGGTGGTATCGGCCTGCGAACAATGCGGGCGTGCGCGGCTGCCGCGGCTCGACGCGCCGGTCGCGCTGGCGACGATGGGCGATGCGCTGGAAGCGGGCGGACTGCGGCTGACCCTGGATCCCGAGGGGGCGCACGTCCTGCCCGCGCTGGCCACGCGGCTGTCCGCGGACGGCGGCGGCGCGGTGGTCGCGGTCGGCCCCGAGGGCGGCTGGTCGCCGCGCGATCGCGAGCAACTGGCGTCGGCCGGCTTCGAAGGGCTGCGGCTCGGGCCGCGGATCCTGCGCACCGAGACTGCGGGGCTGGCGGCGATCGCGGCCCTGCAGGCCCTGTACGGCGACCTGCGCGGCTGAGTGGGGGGATGCGGCCGCGCGCTGCGCGCGGCCGGAAGGGATCAGGCCGCCAGCGCCTGGCGCAGCGCCTGCTCGATCCCGTCGATGTCGGGAATCACCGCCGGCTCGTCGTTGAAACGGACCGCGGCGCGCACCCCGATGCGGCTTTCGAGTCCGCTGTCGCGCGCTCCCTCCAGGCGGTCGCGCGAGACCGTGACCAGTCGCGGGAAGCCGCGGGTCAGCAGGGCGAAGTACGGCATCGTCGGCTGGCCGCCGAGCGTCTTGAGCACTACCACCTTGTGGCCCAGCCCGCCCACCTCGGCGCCCTGCCCGATCAGTGGCGCGAACGCGACCAGCGGCAGCCGCCAGCCGCGCCAGCGGATCGTGCCGAGCAGCCACGGCGGCGCGGCATCCACCGGCTCCGGGTCGGCGTAGGACAGCACCTCGGAGATCGTGGCGTTGGGCAGCAACAGGCGCGCGGCCTCGGTCTGGATCAGGACCGCGCGGATGTCGCTCTGGATGGGTGTGTTCATGGCTGCAACAGTCCGCTGGAATCGGGTGCGGTGGCGGCGTCCGGCGGCGGCCAGCGCTCGAGCAGCCGTGCCGCCATGCCCGCCGGCGCATCGTGGCCGGCGCCTGCGGCGATCGCCGCCTGCGGACCGGCCGGGTCGTAGCAGCCCTCGTCGGGGGTCTGGCCCAGCACGAGGCCTTCCTGCCATCCGGCGCCGGTCACCGCGGACACGAGGGCCGGATCGGCGCCGCTGAGGAACAGTACCGCGCTGTCGTGCGCCGGCAACTGCGAGGCGTCGAAGGGTGCCGTTGCGTCGAACAGCCAACCGCCGCGCTCGCGCAGGCCCAGGCCCGGTGGCACGAAGTACACGTGGCCCGGTTGCGCGACCTGGCCGTCTTCGGCTACGTCCACCGGGGCCTCGGTGGCACGGGACATCTGCTTGACCAGGCGGTCGTAGCGCCCGCCGTCCAGCGCCAGGCGGACCAGCACCGGACGGGCGAAGCCGGCGGGGATGCCGGCGAGCAGCTGCCGCACCGCATCCGGGCCGCCGAGGCCGGCCTCGATCACCACCGCGCCACGCACCGGACCATGCCCGTAACTGTCGGGGTCGGCCAGCGACAGCCCGTCGCCGAGGCGGTCGAGGTCGAACGCGGGTGCCGGTGCGGCGGGCGCAGGCGCGGCCACGATCGCGTCGTCGTCGGCCAGGCTCAGCCCGGACAGGTCGAACGTCGGGGCCTGCGGCGCCTCCGCACCGGACGGCCGCCCGGCCCCAGTGGCCGCGGGCGCCGCCGCCGGCGCGGCGTCGGGCGTCGTCGCTTCCTGCCCCAGCTGCGCGGCCAGGAATTCCTCGATCCCCGCCACCGACTCCTGCGCCTGTCCGGCGCGGTTGAAGCGCTCGGGGTCGAAGGACAGTTCGTCCTCGCCGGCGCCGGGGCTCGCGTCCTCCGGCAGCGGCGGGACCACCAGCTCCATGTCCGGCACCGCCAGGTCGTCGGAACCGGCGAGCGCGGAATCCTCCGGGAAGGACTGCTCCGGCAGGGTCCCGGCCACGCCCGCGTCGGCCACGGGCTCGTCCAGGCTCCACGCGGGCACCTGGACCTCGAGGGCCGGGGCGGAGGCGACCGGACCGTCGACGACGCTGTCGCGCGGCACCCCGTCGGCGCGCTGCTGGGCCTCGCCGGTGACCGCGGCGATCGCTTCGTCGTAGTCCACCCGCCCGGTCGTGGGCGGCAGCGGACCGGGCGTGGGCAGCAGTACCTCGTCGGGCTCGGCGCCGGCCGGCAACACGTCGTTGTGGCGGTGCAGCTTGGCCGAGAGGTGGCGCAGCCAGCGCGCCGCGTCCCAGCCGGTGCGCTGCGCGGCCTGCTCGGCCTCCTCGAAGATCACCATGTAGTCCGGATCGGCGAGCACGTCCGCGTAACGGTCGATGGCATCCTCGATCGCCGGATCGAGCGCGACCAGGATCGCCTCGGGCATCGCCTGGCGGACCTCCTCGGGCGCCGCCTGGAGCGGATCGGCCACCAGCACCACCTCGGCGCCGGCTTCCGACAGCGCCTGGCTGATCCGGTCGCAGGCATCGCCCGCGCGCGCCAGCAGCGCGACCCGCGGCGTGGCCTCAGTCGCGGCCATGCCCGATCCTCAGCAGTTCGTTGACGTTGCGCATCAGCTCCGGCTCCTGGTACGGCTTGCCCAGGTAGCGGTCCACGCCCAGGTCGAAGGCGCGCTGGCGGTGCTTCTCGCCGGTACGCGAGGTGATCATCATGATCAGCACGTCGCGCAGGCGCGGATCGGCCTTCATGTGCTTGGCCAGCTCGTAACCGTCCATGCGCGGCATCTCGATGTCGAGCAGCATCAGGTCGGGGACGCGCTCGTCCATCCGCTCCAGCGCGTCGATGCCGTCCTTCGCGGTGATCACCTCGAAGTTGTGGCGCTCAAGCACGCGGCCGGTGACCTTGCGCATCGTCACCGAGTCGTCGACCACCATCACCAGCGGCACCTTGCGCTGTTCGACCGCCGGCGCCGGCGCGGCCTCGCGCGGCAGCACCGCATGGCGGCGCACCAGCGGCGCCACGTCGAGGATCACCACGACGCTGCCGTCGCCCATGATCGTCGCGCCGAAGATGCCGGGGATGGAGGCCACCTGCGGCCCGACCGGCTTCACCACGATCTCGCGGCTGCCGATGATCGCGTCCACCGCCACCGCGGCGCGCAGTTCGCCCGAGCGCACCAGCAGCAGCGGCATCTGCAGGTGGCCTTCGGCCTTCGCCGGCCCCTGGCCGACCAGCAGGCCGAGGTCGTGCAGCGCGTAGTCCTCGCCGCCGTAGGCGTAGACCCCGCCCTCGCCCAGGCGCTCGCGCTCGACGCGGCCGACGCCGCGGACCGACGCGATCGGCACCGCGAAACGGGTCTCGCCGATGCGCACGAACACCGCCTGGGTCAGCGCCAGCGTCTGCGGCAGGCGCAGGGTGAAGGTCGTGCCCTGCCCCGGGCGCGTCGCGATGTCGAGCGAACCGCCGAGCTGGCGCACCTCGCTGGCGACCACGTCCATGCCCACGCCGCGGCCGGCCAGGCGGCTGACCTCGCGGGCGGTCGAGAAGCCCGGTTCGAAGATCAGTCCGTCCAGGTCGCTGTCGCTGAGCGTGGCGCCCGGGCGGATCAGGCCACGCTCCTCGGCGCGGCGACGGATCGCGGCGCGGTCGAGGCCGGCGCCGTCGTCGCCCACCTCGAGCACCACTTCCGAGCCCTCGCGGCGCACCGAGATGCGGACCGTGCCTTCCTCGCCCTTGCCGGCCTTGCGGCGCTGGTCGGGCGACTCGATGCCGTGCGCGACCGAGTTGCGCAGCATGTGCTCGAGCGGCGCGGTCATGCGCTCGAGCACGTTGCGGTCGAGCTCGCCCTGGCTGCCTTCCAGCTTGAGCTGGACCTGCTTGCCGGTCTCCTGCGCGGCCTGGCGCAGTACCCGGCGCAGGCGCGGCACCAGCGCGTCGAACGGCACCATGCGCGTGCGCATGAGGCCTTCCTGCAGTTCCGAACTCACCCGCGACTGCTGCAGCAGCAGCGTCTCGTACTGGCGGGTGAGGTCGTCGAGCGTCTGCTGCAGGCTGGCCATGTCGGCCGCCGACTCGCCCAGTGCGCGCGAGAGCTGCTGCAGGGTCGAGAAGCGGTCCAGCTCCAGCGGGTCGAAGGTGACGTCGTCGCTGTCGCCCTCGCGCTGGTAGCGCGCGATGATCTGGGCTTCGGTTTCGATCTCGAGGCGGCGCAGCTGGTCGCGCAGGCGCGCGTTGGTCTGCTCCATCTCGTTCATCGCGGCGCGGAACGCACCCAGCTGCTGCTCCAGGCGGGCGCGGTAGATCGCCACTTCGCCGGCGTAGTTCACCAGCCGGTCGAGCAGGTCGGCTCGGATGCGCACCTGTTCCTGCGGCGCCCGGATCGTGGTGTCGTCGTCCGTGCCCGGCTCGGGCAGCGGGCCTGACAGCGGCGCGAGTTCGACCTTCTCCGGCGCAGGCGCGGCCTCGGCCAGCGCCTCGTCGTCGGCCAGCAGCGACCTGCCGCGGGCGAGCGCGTTGAACGCGTCGACCAGCGCATGCGGCATGGCGACCGCGCGCCGTTCGCCCACGCGGGTGACCATCGCATGCAGGCGGTCGAAGCCGCCCTCGAGCAGGCCGATCCCGGTGCGGTCGAGCTCGCAGCGCTGTTCGACCACCGCCTCGAGCAGGGACTCCATGGCGTGGCCGAGTTCGCCGATGCTGAACACGCCGGCCATGCGCGCGCCGCCCTTGATCGTGTGCAGGTTGCGCTGCAGGCCGATCAGGGATTCGCGCGAATCGGCGGACTGGCGCAGCTGCGCCAGCAGGCCGTCGGAATGGTCGAGCAGGTCGCCGGCTTCCTCGACGAAGATGTCGAGCAGCTCCTCGTCCAGGCGCGAGGTATCGAGCGCTTCATCCGGATCCTCGGCCGTGAGCACGCGCGCCAGCAGCGCGGCGACGGCGGCGTCCACCGGCGTCTGCACGGGCTGGTCCGCAGGCTCGTCCCCGGCGGGCGCGGGCTGGGCGGCTTCCGCCGCGGCTTCGAGGCGTTCGGCTTCGAGGCGTTCGGCTTCGAGACGTTCGGCTTCGAGACGTTCGGCTTCGAGGCGTTCGGCTTCGAGGCGTTCGGCTTCGAGGCGTTCGGCTTCGAGGCGTTCGGCTTCGAGGCGTTCNTCGGCTTCGAGACGTTCGGCTTCGAGACGTTCGGCTTCGAGGCGCTCGGCTTCGCTGCCTGCCACCGGCTCCGGCCCCATCCCGGCCCCGGCCAGCTCGCCGTAACCGTCCAGGTTGACCGGCACCAGATCGGGTACCGCGCCGGGCTCGGGTGCGTCCGGAATGGACGCCCCCAGCTCCTCGCCCAACGCCTCGGCGTCCACCAGAGCCGCCAGCCCGCTGGCCGCTTCCGGCAGGCTGTCGCGCAGCGCGCCCAGCCGCCCGGCCAGCGCATCCTGGGTCGCCAGCAGCGGCGAAGGCCGCTTGAGCTCCTCCACCGTGGCGCGGACCACGGCCGACAGCTCGGCGATGGCCTCGACGCCCTCCGGGGTCGCGCTGGCCTCGGCGGCCAGCAGCCGCCGCGCGTAGTGCTCGGCCGGCGACAGCACGGTATTGATGACCGGCACCTCGGTCATCGCGAACGCGCCGTTCATGGTGTGCAGCGCGCGCAGCAGCGGATCGCTGCCGGCGGCATCGCCCGCGCGCGCCGCCGCAACCCAGGCGTCCACGGTCTGCAAGTGGCCGTTGACCTCGGCCTCGAGGATCTCGAGCAGCAGCGCGTCGATCTTGGCCGGGACCGCGTCGAGCGGCTGCCCGGCCTCCGCCAGTTCCACGGTCGGGGCTTCCGGCGCCGCGCCGGCCAGCACCGCGGCGGGTGCGGGCGGCGCCGCCTCGGGCGGCATCACCTCTTCGCCGCCGGCGATGCGGTCGGCCACCTCCTCCAGGGGCTTCAGGTCGGTCGCCAGCCCGCGTTCGCCGCGCAGCGCCGCCTGCAGCTCGGGCAGCGTGTAGAACGCGCGGTCGACCATCGCGATCACCGCCTCGCTCGGCGGGCGCGACCCGTCGAGCACGCGGTTGAGCATGTTCTCGATCTTCCAGCTGAACTCGCCCAGCATGCGCGCGCCGACCAAGCGGCCACTGCCCTTGAGGGTGTGGAACACGCGGCGGATCGGGCGCAGCCGCTCCATGTCGTCGGGCTTGGCGCGCCAGTGCGGCAGCAGCGAATCGAGGTTGTCGATCTCCTCGGCGAACTCCTCGAGGAAGACCTCGCGGATCTCTTCGTCGATCTCCTCGCCCACGGTCTCGAACCCGCCCACCAGGGGTCCGGCCGGCGCCACGACGGGCGCGGAGGCCGGCTCGGGCGCGGGCTCGGCGGCAGGCGCTTCCACCCCAGGGGCGGACGCCTCCTCGTCGACCTGCGCCGGGACGCCGGGTGCAGGGGCTTCCGCGACCGGGGCGGGCGCGGCGGTCTCCGCCAGGTCCGCGGACGCGGACGCCACGGCCTCCGGCACCTGCGCGGTCGCCGCCGGCCTGGCCGGCTTGGGGAGCGGCCAGTAGCCCAGCGCCTCCAGGCTGTTGCGCGCGATGTCCAGGATCTCGTCGCGGTTGCCGCGCTGGTCGCGCAGGGCCTCGAGGTAGTACTCCAGGCTCGCCAGCGCGTCGGCCAGGGTGTCGAGCTGGCGCCCGTTGGGCACGCGCTGGCGCGCGATCAGCTCGTTCTCGGTATAGCGTCCGACGGCGACGAGGTAGTCGGCCGCCAGCGTCAGTTCCATCATCCGCAGCGCGCCGGATACCTCGTGCAGCAGGCGCGGCACTTCGGTGAGCTGCTCGTGCTGCCAGCTGGTCTCGACGAAGGCCACCAGCGCCTGGCGCGCCTGGACGAAGTTGGCGATCGCCTCGCGGACGATGGTGTCCACGACCTGGCGGGTCTCGCCGGCGAACAGCTCATTGTCGGCGCTGGCGCCGGATTCGCTTGCGCCAAGCCTGGCGACCTGGTCGTCCAGGGTGGCATCGACGTACAGCAGCGCGCCGGCGACGTCGAGCAACGCATCCTCGTTGGCGGGCACGCTGCCGTCGAGGATGGCGTGCATCGCGTCGCGCTGCTGCTGGACCACCTTGCGCGCGACGCCCAGGCCCAGCATGCCGAGCGTGTCGGCGACGCGACCGAGGGTCTCGGCGTGGGGCTGGAGCGCGGACAGGTCGGTGGAGCCGGTGCGCAGGTGCAGGTCGAGCGCGTCCTTGACGTGCAGCAGGTCGTCCTTCACCGCCGCCGACACGGTGTCGAGCAGGGCGCGGTTGCGGCCGCTGATGCTGCCGCGCGCGTGCTCCAGCTCGGACTGGGTGGGCAGCGCCGCGTCCAGCTCGAACACGCGCCGCAGTTCCTGCAGCGCCGGATGGCCGCCGTCTTCGGCGTGGGCGACGTGGTAGAGCAGCTGGCGGGTCGGCTCCTGGGCCGCGTCGCCGCGCACCTCGGCGAAGCCGTCGTGGTCCTGCAGGCCGTGGCGCGCCTCGCGCTCCACGCCCGCGAACACCTTGCGCAGCGCGGCGGTCGGCGCCAGCGCGCCGTCGGCGATCGCGCGCGCGACGTTCGAGGCCACCCACAGCATCCGCCGTACCGGCACCTGGCGCACATGCGGCAGCAGCGCGTCGATCGCGGGCGCAAGCGGCGCCAGCGCCTCGCGCGGGCCGTCGTCCTGCCAGCCGGCCAGGGCCTTCTGCACGGCCTCGAGCAGCGGCTGCGCGTCGTCGTTGGACGCCGGCGCCAGGCCTTCGGCGATCGCGCCGGGAAGCGGCCGCTCCAGGTCCGGCGAGAACAGCACGCTCTCGCTGAGCCCGCTTTCGCCGCGGGTGGCGCGCAATTCGTTGAGCAGCGGCAGCAGCACGATCGGGATATCTCGGTGACCGCTCTGCAGGCGTTCGAGGTAGTCGGGCAGCAGCACGATGCCGCGCAGCAGCGCGGCGCAGGCGGCGTCGCGGTCGGCGACCGTGCCGGCGTGCAGCGCCAGCGCGACCTGCTCCATCTCCTCGGCCACCATCGCCGGCGCGTACAGCTCGACCATGCGCAGCGTGCCCTGCACCTGGTGCAGGTAGCCGGCGCACAGCCGCATCCGGGCGACGTCGGCCTGGTCCTCGGCGTAGTCCTCCAGTTCGGCCTTGGCCAGGCGCAGGGTCTCGTCGAGCTCGGGCTTGATCCAGCCGAGCGCGGTGTGTTCGAGGGCTTCGCGCAGCGCGGTCGTCATGGCTGCCCCCCATGCGGGCCCGCGCGCATTCGCCAGCGGCGGTGCGTGGTGGCGTTCATCCGGTCCACTCGTCCCCCGCTCAGGCCGGCAGCTTGAAGTCGGCGACCGAGCGGCGCAGGTTGGCGGCCAGTTGCGCCAGGTTTCCGATCGACTGCGCGGTCTGGTTCGCGCCCTGCGAGGTCTGCGCGGTGATCGCCTGGATCGTGTTCATCGTCGAGGTGATGTCGCTGGCGGCCTCGGACTGCTGCTTGGCCGCCTGCGAGATCCCGAGAATCAGGTTCGCGAGGTTGTTGGACACGCTTTCGATCTCGCCCAGCGCGGTGCCCGCGTCCTCGGCCAGCCGGGCGCCGGCGACCACCTCGGAGGTCGTCTGCTCCATCGAGCTGACGGCCTCGTTGGTGTCGGACTGAATGGTCTGCACCAGCGTCTCGATGCGCTTGGTCGCGTTGGACGCGCGCTCCGCGAGTCGCTGCACTTCGTCCGCGACCACCGCGAAGCCGCGGCCCGCCTCGCCCGCCGACGCGGCCTGGATGGCCGCGTTGAGCGCGAGGATGTTGGTCTGCTCCGAGATGTCGTTGATCAGTTCCACGATCGAACCGATTTCCTGGGAGCTTTCGCCCAGGCGCTTGATTCGCTTCGAGGTTTCCTGGATCTGGTCGCGGATCGAGTCCATGCCGGCGATCGTCTCGCGCACCACGCCCGCGCCCTTGGTCGCGATCTGCACCGAGCGCTGCGCCACGTCCGCGGACTCGGCCGAGTTGCGCGACACCTGGTCGATGCTCTGCGCGATCTCGGTGATGCGGTTGGACGCCGAGGTGATTTCCTGGGCCTGGTGCTCAGCGGCCTCGGCCAGGTGCATGGCGGTGGCCTGGGTCTCCTGCGCGCTGGAGGCCACCTGCACCGAGGTCTCGTTGATCGTGCCCACCAGTTCACGCAGGTTCTCGACCGCGAAGTTGATCGAGTCCGCGATCGCGCCGGTCATGTCCTCGGTGACCGTCGCCTTCACCGTCAGGTCGTTCTCGGCGAGCGCGCCGATCTCGTCCAGCAGGCGCATGATCGCCTCCTGGTTGCGGTTGTTCAGTTCGGTGGTCGCCTCCAGGCGCTGGCGCTGGGCGCGGTTGAGCGACCAGAGCAGGCCGGCCACCGAGATCAGGGCGAGCAGGCCGCTCACGATGCTGATCCAGACGTTGCCCGCCAGGCTGGTGTCCTTCATCGAGCCGAAGCTGGTAAAGGCGGCGAACAGCGACTGGCTGTCGGACAGGAGCTTGTCGGAGCCGGCGGTCAGCGCGGCCGAGGCGGCCTGGGCCTGGAACAGCGCCGGGGCGCTGGCGATGATCGCGTCCAGGTCGTCCTTCATCTCGGCCCAGCGCGCGGCGGCCTGGTTGAGCGCCGACACCGCGCCGCCGTTGCTCAGCGCCTGCACGTTGATCGCCTGGTCGCCCTCGCGCAGGCCCTCGAGCACCTGCTCGAACACGCCCACGTCGCGCGCCAGCGCGTCGCCGGCGATCGCGGCGGTGGGGCCACCGGCCTGGATCTCGGCCACGCGGCGCGCCATGTTGCCCGCGAGCACGTTCTGGCGCAGGGCGATGTAGACCTGCGAGGCGGGCGAACCGCTCGAGGACATCGCGCGCACCAGCTCGTCGAGCTGCGCCTGCAGCTGCGGCACCGCCTGCGTGAACGAGGTGGCGTTGCTGGCGAAGGTGTTCACCGCCTGCTCGCTGGCCGCGACCTGGTCGGCGCTCGAGGCGAGCGGGGTCCAGGTCTCGGTCACGGTGCGGATCGGGCCGGCGACGCCGGTGGTGTTGCCGAAGTTGGCATTGAGCTGGGCGATCGCCTGGTCGATCTCGGCCTTGGTCTCGCGGAACGCGGCGAAGGCCTCGGCGTCACCGGCCACCGCCTCCCGGCCCTGGTTGGCGAGGCGCTGCGAGTTCACCTGCAGGCTCGAGGCCGCCGTGCTCGCCCCGCCCAGTCGCGCCGCCTTCCAGCCGGCGTAGCCGGTGTTCAAGGCGAAGACCACGAGCGTGACGAGCAGCGCCGCGACCCAGAAGTTGCTCCCAAGTCCGCGGCCCTTGCCGGCGATCGTGTCGACTACTGTGCTCATGATGCTTCCCCTGCCCCTGCACTCGAATTGCTGGATGCGGCCGTCAGGCCGCTGCTTGTCTGAACTCGGGCGTGCGCGCCAGCCTGGCCAGGCTGAACACGCCCCACGTCTGGTCGGCGAGCCGGTAGGCCCGCTCGATGAAATGCGCGTAGCGGCCCTGCGCGAGGTCCGCGGCGTCGACCTGCTGCTCGTCGTGGAAGCTGCGCTGGCCGAACAGTTCGTCGATGGTGACGGCGACGTCGCCGTCGGGCTGGCGCACGATCAGCACCCGCTGGGTCTCGTGCAGCACGGTGCGCTCGCCCTCGAGGAACTGCTTGAGGTCGACGATCGGAAGCAGGTTGCCGCGCACGTTGCCCACGCCGAGCATCCACGCCTGGGCGCCGGGCACCGGCGTGATCGGCGGCAGCGGCAGGATCTCGACCACCTCGTTGAACGACGAGGCCAGCCGGTGGCCGCCGATGCGGTAGCCCACGCCGCGCCACAGGCCCGGCGCGTCGAACTGCTCCGGCACGCCCGCGACGTGCGCGAGGCTGCGCTGCTCGTAGTCGAGCAGCATCGCGAACGGGTCGCGACTCGCATTCATCCCGCGGCTTCCAGCAGGCGGTCGATCTCGCCCAGCAGCACGTCTTCCTTCGGCGGCTTGACCAGGTAGCCCTTGGCGCCCTGGCGCATGCCCCAGGCCTGGTCGGTCTCCATGCCCTTGGTGCTGACGATCAGCACCGGGATGTCCTTGGTCTCGGCGTCGCGGCCGAGCGCGCGCGTGGCCTGGAACCCGTTCATGCCCGGCAGCACGACGTCCATCAGCACCAGGTCCGGCTTCTCGCGCTTGCAGGTCTCGATGCCGTCCTCGGCGTTGCTCGCCGCGATCACCTCGTGGCCGTGCCGCTCAAGCAGCTGGGTCAGCACGGCGGTGTCGGTCGGTGAGTCCTCGATGATCAGGATGCGGGCCATGGCGGTTCCCCCTTTCACGCCTTGACATGGGTTCGGATCGCGTCGAGGAGTTCCTCGCGCGTGAATGGCTTGGTGACGTACTGCTCGGAGCCGACGATGCGGCCACGCGCCTTGTCGAACAGCCCGTCCTTCGAGGAGAGCATGATCACCGGCGTGCTCTTGAACAGCTGGTTGTTCTTGATCAGCGCGCACGTCTGGTAGCCGTCCAGGCGCGGCATCATGATGTCGACGAAGATGATCTGGGGCTTCTGGTCCGCGATCTTGGCCAGCGCCTCGAACCCGTCGACGGCGGTTACCACGTCGGCGCCTTCCCGCTTCAGCAGTGTCTCCGCGGTACGCCGGATGGTCTTCGAGTCATCGATGACCATCACCCGCAGGCCGTTGAGGCTGGCAGCGCGGCTGTCGTCTTGCGTCATTGATTGGTTCCCCCGGCGCGCGCAGCGGGTCCGGTGCCCGTGACGCCGCGATCACCGTATATTCCAGCCCCGCGGGGGACTGTCAAGCATCCGTGAAGAAGATTGCGCAAGTGGTGGCATTGACGGGCGAAAGTGACGCCGGCCGCCTGCTAACATTTGTCACAAGTTGCCGCTGGTGGGTCACATGTCCCTGAACGTCGTGGTGGTGATGGATCCGATTGGCGAGATCAGGATCGCCAAGGATTCGACCTTTGCCATGCTCCTGGAAGCGCAGCGCCGCGGCCATTCCCTGCAGTACGTGGTGCCGGGCGGGCTCGGCATGGACCACGGCGTGGCCCGTGCGCTGGTCGCGCCGCTGCGGGTGCGCGACGATCCCGCCGGCTGGTACGAACTGGGACCCGCGTCACATCGTGCGCTGGGGCCGGGCGACCTGGTGCTGATGCGCAAGGATCCGCCGGTCGACCCGGACTACGTCCACGACACCTTGGTCCTCGACATCGCCCGGGGCCAGGGCGCACAGGTGGTGAACGACCCCCGCGGCCTGCGCGACCTGAACGAGAAGCTCGCAGCGCTGCAGTTCCCGCAGTGCTGCCCGCCCACCGTGGTCTCGCGCGACGCGGCCACGCTCAAGGCGTTCGTGGCGCGCGAAGGCCAGGCCGTGCTCAAGCCGCTGGACGGCATGGGCGGGCGCTCGATCTTCCGCGCCGGCGCCGGCGACCCGAACCTCAACGTGATCCTCGAGACCCTCACCGCGGGCGGCCGCCACCTGGCCATGGCCCAGCGCTACCTGCCCGAGATCGCGGATGGCGACAAGCGCATCCTGCTCATCGACGGCGAGCCGGTGGACTACTGCCTGGCGCGGATCCCGCAGGGCGACGAGTTCCGCGGCAACCTCGCCGCCGGCGGCCGCGGCGAAGGCCGGCCGCTCAGCGAACGCGACCGCTGGATCGCTGCCCAGGTCGGTCCCGAGATGCGGCGCCGCGGCATGCGTTTCGTCGGCCTGGACGTGATCGGCGACTGGCTGACCGAGGTCAACGTCACCAGTCCCACCTGCATCCGCGAGCTGGACGCGCAGTTCGGCCTCAACATTGCCGGGATGCTGTTCGATGCGCTGGAACGCGATCCGGCGGCATCCGGGGCGGTGCCGCAGGAGGACGGCCGCTGATGCCGCGACGCACCATGCCCGCGCCGGCCGCCGGGCGCCGCGTGCGCCTGCGCTCCGGCTGACGGGGCCGGCCGGCCATGTCCAGCATCGCCATCCCCCCCGGTCCGCGCATCGGCGAACGCGAGCGCCTGAGCGCGACCATGGTGCTGTCGCTGCTGCTGCATGGCCTGCTGGTGCTCGGCGTGGGCTTCGCGCTCGACGAGGGCGCACCGTCCTTGCCCACCCTGGACGTGATCATCACCGAGACCACCAGCCCGCTCACCCAGGCCCAGGCCGACTTCCTGGCCCAGGCGTCGAACCAGGGCGGTGGCGAGCACGAGCGCAGCACCCGACCGCGCGACGACCAGGCCGGGCTCT
Source organism: Luteimonas sp. J29 (assembly GCF_000472505.1). GTDB lineage: Bacteria > Pseudomonadota > Gammaproteobacteria > Xanthomonadales > Xanthomonadaceae > Luteimonas. The sequence goes on along the minus strand of NZ_AWZR01000013.1, from coordinate 20,558 downwards.
CGGCGCAGGCCGAATCGGGGGTGGCGCCGATCGAGGTGCGCGCGCAGTCGCCGGCCGAGCAGTCGCCGCCGCAGGCGCGGGTGGTGGCCAGCCACCGCGGCGAGGAGGAACTGCCCACGCCCGACAACCGCCCCGAGGCGGAACCCAGCCCGCTCCCGCGCGGCGAGCACAAGGTCGAACGCGACCTGGCCATGGCCCGGCTGGCGGCCGAAATCCACCTGCGTTCGGAGCGCTACGCCAAGCGGCCCAAGCGCAAGTTCGTCTCGGCAAGCACGCAGGAATGGGCCTATGCCGCCTACCTGCGCGACTGGGTCGACCGGGTCGAGCGGGTCGGCAACCTCAACTACCCGGACGAGGCGCGCCGGCGCCAGCTGGCCGGCGAGCTGGTGATCAGCGTCGCGATCCGCCGCGACGGTTCGGTCGAGCGCGCCGACATCATCCGCTCCAGCGGCATCCGCCTGCTCGACGACGCCGCGCTGCGGATCGCGAAGCTGGCCGAGCCCTATCCGCCGCTGCCCAGGACCGAGGAGGACATCGATATCCTCCACGTCACCCGGACCTGGCAGTTCCTGCCCGGCGGCACCCTGGTCGACGACTGAGCCCGGGCGCTACAGCCGCTCCCAGGCCGGGCCCTCGCCGCGCCGCCAGTACACCGCGATCGCGCGGCCGTAGAACGCCTCCTCCGGCACCAGGCCGAACCAGCGGCCGTCGGCGCTGTCGCCGCGGTGGTCGCCCAGCACCAGGACCATGCCGGGCGGAATGCGCTGCGGCGGGATGTCGGGGCCGCCGCCGTCGGACAGGTCCAGCCGCACCGTGCGCGCGCCGTGGCGCTCCGCCGCACCGTTCGGGCCGGGTGCCGCCAGCGGGCGGCCGTCGATCCACAGCTTCCCGCCGACCAGGGCCACGTCCTGCCCGCCGACCGCGACCACGCGCTTGATCAGGCGCGTGCCGTCGGCCGGCGACCTGAACACCACCACCTCGCCCGGGGCCGGGCGGTCGCGCGGGACCAGCACGTGGCGCGTGAACGGCACCCGCAGGCCGTAGGCGCTCATGTCGACCAGGACCCGGTCGCCGGGGCGCAGGGCCGGCTCCATCGAACCGCTGGGCACGTGGTAGTGGTTGGCGAAGGTCGAGCGCGCGAGCACCAGCAGCACGACCATGACCAGCAGCGGCCCGAACTCGCGGACCAGCCTGCGTGCCGCGCTTCGGGCGGAATCGGACGTGGATGCCATGGGGCGGGAACCTCCTCGATCGGTCGACCCGTGGACCACGGCCGGAGCGCCGGGTTCCCGGCTCAGCCGCGCGCGGCGCGCAGCGCCTCCTGCTCGGCCAGGGTCAGGGCCACGTTGTCGCGCAGGTAGGCCGGCTCCAGGCACTCTGGCGCGACCGCAGCGCCCTGCGCGAACGCGCGCGCGGCCAGGCGCGCGACGTCCGCTGCACGCGGCAGGGCCTGTGCGTCGACGGTGGCCAGTGCCGCGCCCAGGCGTTGGCGCAGCGCGCCGTCCACGGCGTCGAAGCCGGTGCCGACGCCGTGCCAGCCCGTGCCCTCGGGCAGTTCCGCCGCGTCGGGCCGGACCACGCATTCCGCGCCGATCGGCCCGGCCGCGTCCCGGGCCACTTCGAACCGGCCCAGGTACACCTCGCCCATGCGCGCGTCGATCGCCGCGATCACGCGTCCCGCGGGCGCGCGCAAGGCGAGTGCGGCCAGGGTCGAGACCGGCACCACCGGCAGGTCCAGCGCCAGGGCGATGCCTTGGGCCAGCCCCACGGCCAGGCGCACGCCGGTGAAGGCGCCCGGGCCGCGACCGACCGCGATCGCGTCGAGCTGGCTGCGCGCCAGCCCGGCCTCGGCCAGCAGCGCCTCGGCCCACGGCAGGGCCAGGCTGGCGTGGCGGCGCGGCGCGACCTCGAAGCGCTCGAGCACGCGGCCGTCGTCCAGCACGGCCACCGAGCAGGCTTCGGTGGCGGTTTCGAAGGCGAGCAGTCTCATCGCGCCATGGTAGCCGCGTGGCCGAAGAACGCCTCCACCTCGCCCGCCTGGCGCGTGGTGGGGAACGGCGGCAGCGAATCGAGGAACACGCTGCCGTAGGACTTCCGGGTCAGGCGCGGATCGCACAGCACCAGCACGCCGCGGTCGGTTTCGCTGCGGATCAGGCGTCCCACGCCCTGCTTGAGCGCGATCACCGCCTGCGGCAGCTGCTCGTCGCGGAACGGATTGCCGCCGGCGCGGCGGATCGCGTCCAGCCGCGCCTCGAACACCGGGTCGTCGGGGGCGGCGAACGGCAGCTTGTCGATCACCACCACGCTCAGCGCCTCGCCGGCCACGTCCACGCCCTCGCGGAAGCTGGCCGCGCCGAGCAGCACGCCGTTGCCCGATTCGCGGAACCGCTGCAGCAGCACGTGGCGCGGGGCGTCGCCCTGCACGAACAGCGGCCATTCGCCTTCCTCGCGCAGCAGCTCCGCCGCTTCGCGCAGCGCGCGGTGCGAGGCGAACAGGATGAAGGCGCGGCCGCGCGAGGCCTGCAGCACCGGGCGCACCGCGTCGACCACCGCCCAGGTGTAGTCGCGGTCGGACGGCTCGGGCATGCGCGTGGGCAGGTAGCACAGCGCCTGGCGCGGCCAGTCGAACGGGCTCGGCACCAGCAGGGTCCTGGGCGCGACGAGGCCGAGCCGGGTCGCGATATGGTCGAAGCCCGCGCCCACCGACAGCGTCGCCGACGTGAAGATCCAGGCGGCGCGCGACTGTTCGCGGTGCGCGCGCAGCGGCGCGGAGACGTCGAGCGGCGTGCGCTGCAGGCGGAAGCCGCGCGCGGACAACTCGTACCAGCGCACCTCGCCGGCAGGGTCGGGTGCAGCCGGCTCGTCCTCGGGGTCGGCATCGACCGCGGCGCCGGCGTCGTGCCAGCGCGTCAGGCGCGAGGCGAGCTCGCGCGCCCGCGCATGGCAGGCGTCCAGCCCGGGCGAGGATTCGCGCAGCGGTCCGAGCGCGTCGCGCAGCGCGCCCACCGCGCGCACGAGCGTCTCGAGTCCCTCCCCCAGCGCGGGCGACTGCAGCGCGCGTTCGCGCGTGCCGCGCGCCGGCAGGCCGTCCATCGCCGCGCGCAGCGCGCGCGTGGCGTGCTCGAGCTCGCGCGCCGGTCCCTGGACGATGGCGAGCGCACCGGGGACCTCGTCGCATTCGCCCACCGCGTCGCGCGCCAGTTCCACCAGCGGCCGCGCCGACAGCGCCTCGCCGAAGAACTGCGCCGCCAGTTCGGGCAGCTGGTGCGCCTCGTCGACCACGAAGGCCTGCGCGCCGGGCAGGATCTCGCCGAATCCCTCCTGCTTGAGCGCGAGGTCGGCGAGCAGCAGGTGGTGGTTCACCACCACCAGGTCGGCCGACTGCGCCCGCTGCCTGGCCTGGACCACGAAGCACTCGCCCCAGAACGGGCATTCGCTGCCCAGGCAGTTGTCCGCGGTCGAGGTGACCATCGGCAGCAGCGGCGAGTCTTCCGGCAGCGCCTCGATCTCGGCCAGGTCGCCCATGCGCGTGCGCCCGCTCCAGGCCACGATGCGCTGGAACTGCCCGACCTGCTCGCGCGAGGTGAAGCGCGGCTCGCCCTTGGCGCGCTCGAGGCGGTAGCGGCACAGGTAGTTGGCGCGGCCCTTGAGCAGCGCGGTCTTCAGGCCGGTGCCCAGCGCGTCGCGCACCCGCGGCAGGTCGCGGTGGTAGAGCTGGTCCTGGAGCGCGCGGGTGCCGGTGGAGACGATCGTCTTGAGTCCGGACAGCAGCAGCGGCACCAGGTAGGCGAAGGTCTTGCCGGTGCCGGTGCCGGCCTCGGCCAGCAGGGTGTCGCGGTCCTCGAGCGCGTCCGCCACCGCTTCGGCGAGGCGTTGCTGCGCCGGGCGCGCGACGAAGGCGGGGATCCGTCCGGCCAGCAGCCCGCCGGCGGCCAGGGCCTCGGTGCTGCGTCGGGCGAGCGCGCTGCGTGCGGTGGGACCGTCGCCCGGCATCGTCAGTAGCGTTCGGGGCCGGCGACGCGGCAGCCCTCGACCTGGCGCGCGGCCGAGGCGGCACCTTCTGCGTCGCCGGCGACCAGGCGCACCTGCTCGATCGTGGCCCAGTGGCGGCGGCACAGCGGGCCGACCTGCGCGCCCAGGGCGAAGGCGCGCTCGGCCAGCGCACCGGCACGCTCGAAGTCGCGCTGCAGCAGCGCGGCTTCCGCCCGCTCCTGCAGCAGCGCCGGATCGTCGGGGATGATGTCGAGCGCGCGGTCCAGGGCCGCGGCCGCGGCGTCGTAATCGCGGGCGGCGATCGCCGTGCGGGACTGCGCGCGCAGGTCCTCGACCATCGGATCTCGCAGCGGCATCACCGCCAGTTCGCCGTCCCCGTCGCCGGCGGCCGCCTCGACCGCCGCCACCATCTGCTCGGGCGTGGCGTCGGTGAGCGGGGCCGGCCCCCGCTCCACGGGCGTGGCGCAGGCGGACAGCAGCAGGACCAGGGCCGGGACGGCCAGGCGGAACGGCGACATCATCGCGCAGGCTCGCTCGGTGGGGGGGGCGCCGACTGCGGCGCAGGGGGTTCGGCGGGCGGCTCGCGCCGGCCGAAGCCGAACCAGTCGCGCCAGCTGCGCCCGCGCGACTCGCGCGCGCCGCCGGCCTCGGGCGACGTCCCGTCCGGCGCGTACTCCGGATCGGGCGCCATGAACGAATGGCAGGGAGCGTACGGCGGGGCGAACCCGGACACGAAGGCGAAGCGCTGCGCGCCCGGGCATTCGGCGTCGGTGGCGTTGGACTGCAGCACCCACTGCCAGTCCAGCCCCTGGCCGCCGACACGCAGCGGCGCGCTCGGCAGGCGCGAGAACAGCCGCGACCACACCCGCATCGCGCCGGTGGCGCCGTACAGGCCGGTCTGTTCGTTCTGGTCGTTGCCGACCCAGACCACGGCCAGGTGGTCTCCGGTCCAACCGGCGAACCAGCTGTCGCGCCCGTCGTTGCTGGTGCCGGTCTTGCCGGCGGCGTTGAGCCGGCCGAGGCCGTCGTTGACCAGCTGCCGGCCGGTGCCCGAACTGACCGCGTGCTGCAGGGCCAGGGTCACCAGCCGCGCCGCGATCGCGTCGCCCTCGGTGGCCGGCGCCGGCGCCTTGTCGTAGCGCCGCACCGCGCGGCCCTCCGGATCGAGCACGCCACGCACCGCGTGCAGCGGCTGGATCTCGCCGCCGGAGGCGAGGAACTGGTAGAGCTGGGCCATCGCATACGGGCTCTGGTCCACCGCGCCCAGGATCAGCGAGGGATTGGGCTCGGCCTCGATCCCGGCCAGGGTCCGCACCAGGTCGGCGAGGCGCTCGGGCGCGACCTGCATGCCGATGCGCACCGTGGCCTGGTTGTACGAGCGCGCCAGCGCGTCGATCAGGCGCACCGTGCCGTGGCTGCGGCCGTCGGAGTTGCCCGGCGTCCAGCGCTTGCCGTTCTGCAGGGTGACTGTGACCGGCGAGTCGTCGACCCACGTGGCCAGCGACCAGTCGCGCGGGCTGGCGAGCGCCAGCAGGTAGACGAAGGGCTTGAGCAGCGACCCCACCGGGCGCTGGGCCTCGACCGCTCGGTTGAAGCCGTGCACCGCCGGCTGGCGGCTGCCGACCACGGCCAGCACCTCGCCGCCGTGCACGTCGGTCACCACCATCCCGGCCTCCAGCGGCGGGCGCTTGCCGGTCTGCAGGTCGTCGAGCGTGCGCACCACCGCCGCCTCGGCGTAGGCCTGGGCGGAGGGCGACATCGCGGTCATCACGCTCAGGCCCGCGCCCTGCAGCGCATCGGCCGGGTAGTCGCGCGCCAGCTGCCGCCGCACCAGGTCGACGTAGGCCGGGAAGCGGTTGGCGGCGATGCTGCCCGGCGTGCGGGTGATCCCGAGCGGGGCCTTGAGCGCGCGGTCGTGCTCGGCCTGGTCGATCAGTCCGGTCTGGAGCATGTTCGCCAGTACGAAGTCGCGCCGCGCCTTCGCCCGTTCCGGGTGCTTGCGCGGGTCGTAGTACGAAGGCCCGCGGACCATGCCGACCAGCAGCGCGACGTGCTCGGTCTCGAGGTCCTCGAGCCGGCGCCCGAACCAGAACTCCGCGCCGGCCGCCACGCCGTGGATCGCCTGCGCGCCGCGCTGGCCCAGGTAGACCTGGTTGAGGTAGGCCTCGAGGATCGTGCCCTTGTCGTAGCGCGCCTCCATCAGCAGCGCGTACAGGATCTCGTTGAATTTGCGGCTCCAGGTCTGCTCGCGGCCGATTCCGAGCAGGCCGCTGCGCGCCAGCTGCTGGGTCAGCGTGCTCGCGCCCTGGCGCTTCTCGCCCGAGCGCAGGTTGACCCACGCCGCGCGCGCCATGCCGCTGAGGTCGATCCCGAAGTGGTGGGCGAAGTCGCGGTCCTCGACCGCCTGCAGGGTGTCGGTGAGCAACGGCGGCACGTCGGCGGCGCGCACCAGCCGGCGTTCCTCCTGCTTCTGCCCGTAGAGGGTGGCGATGCGGGCCGCGTCCAGGCGTGCGGACTTGATCTCGCGGTCGCCGGCCAGGTCCTTGAGGCTGCGCACGCGGCCGCCGGAGAGCGTGGCCTGGATCCGGCTCGGGCCGACCACGCCGTCGACGTCGCGGAACCCGCGGCTGGAGATGGTCCAGCGCCCCTCTTCCTGCCGGTACGTGCCCGGGCGCACGCCATCGCCCTCGTGGTAGGCGGCCGCCTCGAGTTCGATCTTGAGCGTCTGCTCGTCCATCGCCAGCCCCGGCGCCAGGCGCAGCGGGCGGGCGTAGACGCGGGTGGGCACCTGCCAGCGCAGTTCGCCGAAGCGTTCGGTGATCTGGTGGTTGAGGTACAGCGCGTACGGGACCAGGAAACCGATGCCCAGGCCGACCAGCGCCAGCGCCCACGTCACCAGCCGGCGCCGCCAGTCGGTGCGGGCCGGGGATCTCGGGGTGCGGTCGTGGTCGTCTTCGTCGTATTCGATACGGGCCATGCCTGCCGGAGCCTGCACCGGAAGCGGGCCGCGGGATGCGACAATCGGCGCGATGCGCAGTCTATCCCACCCCCACGGGCCTCCGCCGCTGGCGGCGGCCGCGCGGTCAGCTGGAGTTGCGGGGCGCCGATGGCGGTGATCGACGAGCTCCGGCTGCTGCTTGCGCGGGCCTCCGGACTCGCCCGCCGCGGCGTCGCCAGCCTGCGCACGCGCGGCTGGCGGCACACGCTCGAGCGCGCCCGGCTGCAGTTCGCGCCGCGCGCGCGGCCGGCGTCACGGCCGCTGTTGCAGGCCGACGACCGCCCGTTCGAGCCGTTCGCGGTCCCGCGCGCCGACGCACCGGTGGCGAGCATCGTGATCCCGGTCCACGGGCAGTGGCCGCGCACCCTGGCCTGCCTGCGCGCGATCGCCGCGCACCCGCCCGCCTGCCCGGTGGAGGTGGTGGTGGTGGACGACGCGTCGCCGGACGACACGGCGTCCTTGCTGGCCCGGATCGAGGGCCTGGTGACCGTGCTGCGCGAAGCCAACGGCGGCTTCATCGCCGCCTGCAACGACGGCGCGGCGAAGGCGCGCGGTGACTACCTGGTGTTCCTCAACAACGACACCGTGCCGCAGCCCGGCTGGCTCGACGCCCTGCTCGACACCTTCCGCACCCATCCCGACACCGGCCTGGCCGGCGCCCAGCTGCTGTATCCCGACGGCCGCCTGCAGGAAGCCGGGGGCCTGGTGTTCCGCGACGGCAGCGCCTGGAACTACGGTCGCTTCGAATCGCCCGACGACCCGCGCTTCGCCTACCTGCGCGCGACCGATTACGTCTCGGCCGCCGCGGCCGCGATCCCGCGCGCGCTGTTCGCGCAGGTGGGCGGCTTCGACGCCCGTTACGCGCCCGCCTATTACGAAGACACCGACCTCGCCTTCGCCGTGCGCGCGGCCGGGCGCGTGGTGCGCTACCAGCCGGCGTCGCGGGTGCTGCACGACGAGGGTTCGACCGCGGGCTCCGATCCGGGGTCGGGCGTCAAGGCCTGGCAGGCGCGCAACCGCGAGGTGTTCGCCGCGCACCGTGCCCGGGCGCTCGCCGCGCTGCCCGAACCGGGCATCCGGCCCTCGCCCGCGACCCTCCACCGCCACCAGCGCCAGGTGCTGGTGATCGACGGCAGCAGCCCGCGGCCGGACCACGATTCGGCCTCGCTGCGGCTGGTGAACCTCATGCGCCTGCTGCAGGCCGAGGGCGCGCACGTGGTGTTCCTGCCCGCCGACCTCGCCCACGCCGGCCGCCACACCACGGCGCTGCAGGCGCTCGGCATCGAGGCCTGGTACGCGCCGTTCGCCCGCAGCCTGCCGCGCTGGCTGCGCGCGCACGGACCGCGCTTCGACGTGGTCATGGTCAGTCGCCACTACGTGCTGCGCGAACTGCTGCCGCTGCTGCGTCGCACGGCGCCGCGGGCGCGGATCGTGTTCGACAGCGTGGACCTGCATTTCCTGCGCGAGCGCCGCACGGCGGAGCTGGCCGGCGACGGGGTGCTGGCACGCGCCGCCGAGGCCACCCGCACGCGCGAGCTGGAGATGGTCCGGGGCAGCGACGCCACCGTGGTGGTCAGTCCCGAGGAGGCCGCGCTGCTGGCGCGGGAGGCGCCCGGCGCCTGGGTCGAGGTGCTCTCGAACGTGCACGAGGTCGCCGGCCCCGGACGCCCGTTCGAACTGCGCGAGGACGTGGTCTTCGTCGGCGGCTTCCGCCATCCCCCGAACGTGGACGCGGTGCGCTGGTTCTGTGCCGAGGCCTGGCCGCGCATCCGTGCACGGCTGCCGCAGGCGCGCTTCCACTGCATCGGCGCGGAACCGCCCGACGACATCGCGCGCCTCGACGGTCGCGACGGCATCCGCGTGCACGGCCACGTCCCCGACCTGGTGCCTTACATGGACGGCTGCCGGGTCGCGGTGGCGCCGCTGCGCGCGGGAGCCGGGGTGAAGGGCAAGATCAACCTGAGCATGGCCCACGGCCAGCCGGTGGTGGCCACGCCGCTGGCGGCCGAAGGCATGCACCTGCGCGACGGCCACGACGTGCTGCTGGCCGACCGCGCCGAGGCGTTCGCGGACGCCGTCGTGCGCCTGTACCGGGACCGCGCGCTGTGGCAGGCGCTCTCGAGCAACGGACTCGACAGCGTCGGCCGCCACTTCTCCGCCGACGCGGCGAGGCCGGCGCTGCGGCGGCTGTTCTTCGGCGACGCTGCCGGCTGAGGCGCCCGGCGGCACGCGCCACCCCGCTCAGTCGCGCACCCGCCCGCCCGCGGTGCGCAGGCGCTGTTCGAACTCGCCCAGCCCCGGCGCGGCGCGATCGAGCGCGCGCGCAGACTCCAGCGCTGCACCCGCCGCCGCCAGCTGTCCGCCCTGCAGGCGCTCGTCGCCGATCGCAAGCCAGCGCTGGGCGAGCCGGCGCCGGGCGCCGGCCAGCGAGGCGGCGTCCTCGCCCAGCGCCTCGCGCGCCTCCAGGCAGCGCTGCGCCCCGGCCAGGTCGTTGGCGCTGAGGTGACGGTCGAAACAGGCGCGGGCCGACGGCAGCAGGCGCTCGACCGCCTGGCGCACGCGCGGATCGCGCGGGGCGATCGCCTGCGCGGCGCGCAGGCGGTCGTAGGCGCTTTCGCCCGGCGGGGTCAGCAGGTCGCCGCGCGCTTCCGCATCCGCCGCCTGCCGCAGCAGGGAGGCCACGCGCTGCGCGGCACCGGCGTCCACACGGCCGGGCTGGACGCTGGCGTGGCGGCGGCGGGAACGTTCGATCGCAGCCTGGGCCGCGGCGACGGCCGGCGCGTCCGGCGCCAGTTCGCGCGCCTGCGCCAGCACCGCATCGGCGCGGCCGAACCGGAAGTCCGCGCCCAGCCGCTGCGCCCGGGCGGCGAGCGTCGCGGCGGCGCGCGCCAGGCCCTCGCGCGCCGATGCATCGCCGGGGTCGTACTGTTGCAGGCGCCGCCACAGCGACACCGCGGATTCCACCCGGCCGCGCGCCAGTTCGCCTTCGGCACGCCCGCGCAGCGCATCGAGCTCCTCCACCAGCCGCGCCTCGGTATCGGGCAGGTCGACGTGGCCCGCGTCGTAAGCGCGGGCGGCGGCGATCGCGGCAGCGGCCGCCTGCAGGTCGCCCCCGCGCAGGTCCTCGCGGGCCTGCGCGAGCAGGGCGGCCAGCGCGTCGTCGCGACCGCGCAGGGCCTCGGCGTGGTCCGGCACCAGCGCCAGCACCCGTGCATACAGCGGCAGGGCCGCGTCCTCCCCGCCATCCAGGCGCCCCGCGGCATGCGCCTGGGCGGCGAGGCGGACGAGCGTGTCCACGGACACCGTGCCGGCCTCGCGTTCCCGCAGGCGTTCGGCCAGCGCGTCGGCGCGTTCGCGCGGGATCGACAGTTCGCGGGCGAGCTGGAGCATGGCGTGCGCCTCGGCGAACCGCTCCGCGGCCAGCGCCGCGGATGCCTGCGCCAGCGCCGCCTCCGCCACCCGCGCCAGACCCGCGCGCGGCCCGGGCAGGTCGGGATCGATCGCGCGCGCCGCCTCGAACAGCTCGCGTGCGCCGCTGCCGTCGGCGGCGGTGAGATGGCCGCGCGCCAATGCCGCCTCGGCCTGCGCGGTGAGGTCGTGCACGCGTGGATGCGGCCACATCCGGTCGCCCAGGGGCCCGCGCAGGAGCACGGCCGCGGCCACCAGCAGCACCAGTCCCACCGCCACCAGCAGCCAGCGGCCCCGGGCGCGATCATCGCGCCGCCGGGACCCGCGCGCCGGCCGTGCGAACCGCAATGCATCCAGGTCCCCGAGCACGGGCTCCCGCCGGCCGTCCGACCGGGCGTGCTTCGGGGTCGGGGTGCGATCCGGGGCCACGCGCGACAGGTTACCCGCGTCGACTGAATGGGTCCGTGACGCCTCCGGGCCGCCGCGGTCCCGCGCTCATTCCCGCCTCGCCGCCTCCACCCCGGGCAGCGCGTCGAGCCGGGACAGGACCCGCGACAGCTGGTCGTACCCGTTCACCCGCAGCTGCAGCCGCAGCCGCACCCGGCCGTGGCGGCCGGCGTCGCTGCGCACCGACACCACGTGCGCGTCCTCCTGCGCGATCACGTTGCTCACGTCCTTGAGCAGGTGCCGGCGGTCGATCGCGTCGACCACCGCGGTGGCTTCGTGCAGGCCCTCCTGGCGGCCCCAGGCCACGGGCAGCACCCGCTGCGGCTGGTCCCTGGCCAGGCGCAGGAACGCGGCGCAGTCGGAGCGGTGCACGCTCACGCCGCGACCGCGGGTGAGATAGCCGGAGATGGCCTCGCCCCGCAGCGGATGGCAGCAGCGCGCCAGCTGTACGACCAGGTTGTCCACGCCGACCACGGTGACGCCGGGCCCGCCGGCCCGCGGGGTGCGCTTGCGCTGCAGGACCGCGGCCGGGTCCGGCGCCTCCTCCGTCGCAGTGGTGCGGGCACGCTCGTGCTCCTGCAGCGCGCGACCGACCTGGTGCGGGCCGACGTCGCCCAGCGCCACCAGCACCAGCAGTTCGTCGACGCTGGCGACGTTGAACCGCGCCAGCACCGGTTCGAGTTCCACGTTCAGCAGGCCCATGCGCCGCAGTTCGCGGTCGAGCAGTTCCCGCCCGGCCTGCAGGTTGCGCTCGCGGTCGAGCTTGTGGAACCAGGTCCGCACCTTCTCCCGCGCGCGCGGGCTGGCGAGGAAGCCGTTGGCCGCCACCAGCCAGTCGCGCCGCGGCTCGGGCTCCTTGGCGGTGAGGATCTCGACCCGGTCGCCGCTGCGCAGCTTGTGGTCGAGCGGCACGATGCGGCCGTCGACCTTCGCCCCGCGGCAGCGGTGCCCGACCATGGTGTGCACGTGGTAGGCGAAGTCGAGCGGCGTGGACCCGCGCGGCAGGTCGACCACCTCGCCAGCCGGGGTCAGCACGTAGATGCGGTCCTCGACCAGCTCGGTGTCGAAGCCACCGGCGAGCGCCTCGCCCTCGCCCTCGCCGTGCGCCTCGAGCAGGCGCCGCATCCATTCGATCTTGCGTTCGAGCGCGGCGTTGCCGGAGCTCGAACGCTGCGAAGGGCCGCGTCCGGCGTAGGAGTCCTCCTTGTAGCGCCAGTGCGCGGCCACGCCGAGCTCGGCCTGCTCGTGCATTTCCCGGGTGCGGATCTGCACCTCCAGGGTCTTGCCCTCGGGGCCGATCACCGCGGTGTGCAGCGAGCGGTAGTCGTTGTGCTTGGGCCGGGCGATGTAGTCGTCGAACTCGCCCGGCACCGGCGCCCACAACGCGTGCACCACACCCAGCGCGGCGTAGCAGGCCGGGATGTCGTCGACCAGCACCCGCACCGCGCGCAGGTCGTAGAGCTCGCCGATCGGCACGTCCTTCTTCCGCATCTTCTTCCAGATGCTGTAGATGTGCTTCGGCCGGCCGGCGATCTCGGCCTCGATGCCCTGCGCGCGCAGGGCCTCGCCGAGTTCGCGCGTGACCTGGGCGATGTAGCGCTCGCGGCCGGCGCGCTTGTCGTCGAGCAGCGAGGCGATGCGGCGGTAGGTCTCCGGCTCGAGGTGGCGGAAGGCCAGGTCCTCGAGCTCCCACTTGAGCTGCCAGATGCCCAGGCGGTTGGCCAGCGGGGCGTGGATGTCGCGGGTCAGGCGCGCCAGCGCCAGCCGCTCCTCCTCGGGCAGCGCGCCGGCGTGGCGCATCCGCGCCAGCTGGCGCGCGAGCAGGATCGGCACCACCCGCAGGTCGCGCACGATCGCCAGCAGCAGCCGGCGCAGCCCCTCGGTATTGCCCGCGGCCGGGCGCTCGGCGTGCAGGCTCCACACCTGGTTGGCGGCGCGCTGCCCGTCGAGCAGCACCGCGACCGCGGCATGCGCGGGCGGAAGCTGCGGTTCCACCGCGGCGGCCAGGCCGGGCAGGTCGAACAGCAGCGCGGCCGCCAGCGAATCGCCGTCGGCGTCGAGCAGCGCCAGCAGCGAGAGGGTGTCCGCCAGCTGCGCCGGCGCGGCCGGGGTGCACTGCGCCGGATCCAGCGTCGCCGCGGCACGCCGCAGGGCTTCGCGCAGGGCCGGGGCGATCGCCTTCGTGGCCGGCAGCGCGAGCCAGTGGTCGAGTCCTGGCGGAGGGGCGGCGTGCACGATGTCCGTCCGGTGGGGATGCGTCCTACACTAGCGTCAGCGCGCCACGAGGAACAGCCATGGGTCGACTCGCCGCCGCCCTGTTCGCCACTGCGTTTGTGGTTCCGTTCATGGCCTCCGCCCAGCAGGCACCGCCGCTCCAGCAGGCCATGAGCGAGGCGGAGTTCCGCGCCGCCGGCCTGCACAAGCTCGACGCCGCGGAACTGGCGCGGCTCAACGCCTGGCTCGACCGCAAGGTGGAGCAGGAAGCCGCCGCGGCCGTCGCCACCGCGATCGAGCAGGCGCGCGAGGAGGGTCGTCGCGAGGTCGTGGAGCGCAACCGCGGCTTCTTCCACTTCGGTTCCGACGCGCCGATCGATGCCCGGATCGCGGGCGAGTTCACCGGGTTCGCGAACCGCAGGCGCTACGTGCTCGACAACGGACAGGTCTGGCAGCAGACCGATTCGGCCACCCTCGCCGGCGTGCGCGAGGCCAACCCGGCCGTGCGCATCCGGCCCGGCGCGCTCGGCACGTGGTGGATGCGGGTCGAGGGTTACAACACCCAGGCCAAGGTGCAGCGGATCGAGTGACCGGACCGGCCGGCGCGGCCGCCAGCCTCAGCCCAGCGCCGCGATCCGCGCCGCCAGCTTCTTCGCCGTGGGCGCGCCGCGCATGGACAGTTCCTGGGCGTAGGTCGCCACCCGCACCTCTTCCAGGTCCCGGCGCAGCGCCTGGCGCTCGCGCGGCGTGCCGGCGCCCGCGGCCTCGACCGCGGCCAGCGCGTCGACCAGCGGCTTGAGTTCGAGCATGCGCTGCTGGTCGCGCAGCGGATCGCGCTGGGCGCGTTCGGCGCGGGTGGCCAACGCGCGCAGCCAGCGCGGATAGGCCTCGAGCGCCTGCGCCGGCTCTTGGCGCAGGAACCCCGGGTACGCGAGCGAGGCGAGGTGCGCCTGCATGTCGTCGAGGTTGCCCCGGGCCCAGCCGACCAGCCGCGATTCGAGCCGTGCGCGGACCTGCGCCACCAGCTCGAGGATCGCCTCGGCCTGCTGCAGCCGGCGCATGGCCTCGCCGAACAGGGCGCGGCCGGCCGCGTCGCGGCGCGCGGCGAAGGCGTCGGGATCGCGGATCTCCTCCAGCCCGTCGGCCAGCAGCGCCTCCAGCGCGCCCTCGACCAGGTCCTCGCGCAGGCGATCGCCGCCGGCGCCGCGCTGGCGGTCGCCGCCCGCCTCGATCGCGGCGTACAGCAGCGAGGTCTTCGGCTGCACCGGCAGCTGCCGGCGCGCCTGCCGCACCCGGTCCTCGAGCGCGATCCGCAGCAGCCGCCGCACGCCGCCGGGGTGCAGCCGCCGGGCCAGGGCCTGGTCGGCGTGGACCGCGAGCGAGGCGCTGTCGCCATCGTCCTGCAGCGCCGGGTACGCGGGCACGCCGCCCGCGCCGGGCACCGAGACCGGGACGGGTTCGCCGGGGAACTCGCGCAGTCCGGTGCGCGCCAGTCCCTCCGCGGCGCGCGCGGCGAAGGCCCGCGCGGCGCGCTCGCCGAAACGCGCGCGCAGTTCGTCGAGGTCGCGCGACTCGGCCAGCACCCGCGGCTCGCCACGGCCGCGCACCTCGACCAGGCGCAGGTTGGCGCGCAGGTGCGGGTCCAGCGCCGATTCGTCGAAGTCGGCCGCGGCCACCGCCACGCCGGTCATGCGCTGCAGGAAGCGCGCCAGCGACTGGGCGAAAGCGTCGGGCTCGTCGCGGCCGTGGGCCTGGGCGAAGGCGGCGGCGAAATCCGGCGCCGGCACGAAGTTGCGACGCAGCGACTTGGGCAGGGTCCGGATCAGCGCCGCGGCCTTGTCGGCGACGAAGCCCGGCGCCAGCCACGACAGCCGTGCGGGGTCGAGCGCGTTGAGCAGGTGCAGCGGCACCGACACGGTCATGCCGTCGTCCGGCGCGCCGGGTTCGAAGCGGTAGCCGACCGCCAGCCGCGCATCGCCGAGCGGGATGAAGGCAGGGAAGCGCGCTGCGTCGACGCCCTCGCCCACCAGCAGGTCGTCGCGGGTCCATTCCAGCGCCTGGCGCTGCGCCGCATCGGCCTTCGCGTACCAGGCGTCGAGCGTGCGCGCCTCGACGATGTGCGACGGGATCCGGTCGGCGTACCACTGCCGCATCCAGTCCTCGTCCACGACCAGGCCGACCCGGCGCTGCTTGGCCTCCTCCTCGCGCGCGGCCTCCAGCGTGGCGAGGTTGCGGGCCAGGAACGGGGCGCGCAGGTTGACTTCGCCGGCGACCAGGCCGTCGGCGAGGAACAGCTGGCGCGCGTCCTGCGGATACAGCCGGCCGTAATCCACCGGCCGCTTCGGCGCCAGCACCAGGCCGAACAGGCTGACCTGCTCGCTGCCCAGCACCCGCCCCTGCGAGCGCGACCAGCGCGGATCGTGGTGGCGGCGCGCCAGCAGGTGCGGCAGTTCGGCGATCGCCCAGTCGGGCTCGATCGCGGCATTGGTGATCGCCCACACCTTCTCGGTATCGAGCAGGGTCGCGGCCAGCACCCACGGTGGCGGTTTGCGCGCGAGCGCCGAACCCGGGAACAGCTGGAAGCGGCGCCCGCGCGGCCCCTCGTAGACGCCGCGCTCGCCGAGGTGGCCGATGTGCGTGGGCAGGCCGGCGATCAGGGCCCGGTGCAGCGGTGCGTACAGGTGGGGCGCGAGGGCGTCGCCCGCGTCGGCCGGCACGGATGCCGGCTTGCGCGGCTCCGCGGGCGGCGGCGGGTCGGCCTGGCCTGCCCACAGTTCCGCGCACTGCAGCTTGAGCTGGCGGTGCAGCTCGCGCCATTCGCGCATGCGCAGGAAACCGAGGAAGTTGCGTTCGCACCACTTGCGCAGCTGCGACTGGGTCAGCTCGGAGTGCGCCGCGTCGTAGGCATCCCACAGCCGCAGGATGCCGACGAACTCGGACCTGGGGTCGGCGAACTGCGCGTGCGCGGCGTCGGCGGCGGCGCGCTGGTCGGCCGGGCGCTCGCGCGGGTCCTGGATGCCGAGGAACGACGCGATCGCCAGCATCTCGCGCAGGCAGCCGTGGCTGCGCGCGGCGACCAGCATCCGCGCCAGCTTCACGTCCACCGGCAGCCGGGCCATGGTCCGGCCCAGCGGGGTCAACGCGCGCCGTTCGTCCACCGCGCCCAGCTCCGACAGCTGCTGCCAGCCGTCGGCGATCGCGCGCGGGTCGGGCGGATCGATGAACGGGAAGTCGGCGATCACGTCGCCCTGCGCGGCCCCGTCGCGTTCGCCGCCCTTGCGCCCGCGGCGCCTGCCTCCGGCCGGCCCGGCCTCGCCCAGGCCCAGCGCGAGCATGCGCAGGATCACGCCGGCCAGCGCGGCGCGCCGGATCTCCGGATCGGTGTAGGCCGGGCGCGACAGGAAGTCGGCTTCCGAATACAGGCGAATGCACGTGCCCGGCGCCACGCGCCCGCAGCGGCCCTTGCGCTGGTCGGCGCTGGCCTGCGAGATGGCCTCGATGTGCAGCCGGTCCAGCTTCTGCCGCGGACTGTAGCGCTTGACCCGGGCCAGGCCGGGATCGACCACGTAGTGGATGCGGGGAACCGTCAGCGAGGTCTCGGCGACGTTGGTCGCCAGCACGATGCGCCGCTGCGGCCCCGGGTTGAACACCCGGTCCTGGTCGCGCGCCGACAGCCGCGCGTACAGCGGCACCACTTCGGTGTGGCGGTAGCGGCGCTTCTCCAGCGCCTGGTGCGCGTCGCGGATCTCGCGCTCGCCGGGCAGGAACACCAGTACGTCGCCGGTGCCCCGCTCGGCCATGATCTCGTCGCAGGCGGCCACGATGCCGTCGAGCACGCTCAGGCCCGGCGCCTCCGCCCGGCCCCGTGCGCGCCCGCCGCCGGACGGCGGCGCCTCGTCGGCCTCCCCCTCGCCCAGCGGCCGGTAGCGCACCTCGACCGGATAGCCGCGGCCCTCGACCTCGACCACCGGCGCCCCGCCGAAGTGCCCGGCGAAGCGCTCGGTGTCGATCGTGGCCGAGGTCACCACCAGCTTGAGGTCCGGCCGCCTCGGCAGCAGGCGCTTGAGGTAGCCGAGCAGGAAGTCGATGTTGAGGCTGCGCTCGTGCGCCTCGTCGACGATGATCGTGTCGTAGCGCGAGAGCCAGCGGTCCGAGGCGATCTCCGCCAGCAGGATGCCGTCGGTCATGAACTTGACCGCGGTGTGCTCGCCGACGTTGTCGTTGAACCGCACCTGGAAGCCGACCGCCCCGCCCAGCGGCACCTGCAGCTCCTCGGCCACGCGTCGCGCCACCGCGCGCGCGGCGATCCGGCGCGGCTGGGTGCAGCCGATCATCCCGGCCGCGCCGCGTCCTGCCTGCAGGCACAGCTTGGGCAGCTGGGTGGTCTTGCCCGACCCGGTCTCGCCGGCCACCACCAGCACCTGGTGGCGACGCAGCAGTTCGACGATGCGGTCGGCGTGGGCGGCGATCGGCAGGTCGGGGGCGACGGTCGCCGACGGCAGGCGCGTCGCCACGGCGTCCCGGGCCTCCAGCGAGGCCTGCAGCGCGGCGGCGAAGGCCTCGCGCGCCTGGTCCGAGGCCGGCGCCGCCTTCCAGCGCGACCACAGCCCCAGCAGCCGGCCACGGTCGCGCGTGCGCGCCGCGTCGATCGCGCGCCGCGCCTGGCTTAACGCGTTCGTCGCACCGGCATCCCTAGACTCCATCAGGCCCTTCGATGCCGGCGACCGCTGGTCGCCGCCTGCCACCACATTGGCGTATTGTCTCCAAAAACCAACACCGCGAGGTTCCCCATGGCCAAGGCCACCACCAGCAAGTCCAGCAAGGGTTCCACCGGCAAGGCCGCGAAGGCCGCGGCCAAGTCCGCCGACGGCAAGGGCGCCAAGGGCGGCAGCGTGGTGCCCACCGCCTCCCCCGCCTCCGGCGAGGGCCAGGCCATCGACATCGGCATCTCCGCGCAGGACCGCAGGAAGATCGCCACCGAGCTGTCGAAGTTCCTGGCCGACGCCTACACGCTCTACCTCAAGACCCACAACTTCCACTGGAACGTGACCGGGCCGATGTTCAACGCCCTGCACGTCATGTTCGAGGAGCAGTACACCGAGCAGTGGAACGCGCTCGACGAGATCGCCGAGCGCATCCGCGCCCTGGGCTTCAACGCCCCCGGCTCCTACGCCGAGTTCATCAAGCTCACCTCGATCCGCGAGGAGCCCGGCGCCACCGAGGCGCCCGACTGGCGCGAGATGGTGCGCCAGCTGGTGGTCGGCAACGAAGCCGTGTGCCGCAGCGCGCGCCGGGCCATCGACGTGGCCGACGACGGCGACGACGAGCCCACCGAGGACCTGCTGATCCAGCGCCTGCAGACCCACGAGAAGTACGCCTGGATGCTGCGCTCGCTGCTGCAGTGAGCCTGGCGGACGCTCCCTGCCCCGCGATGCCGGGGCCGGGAGGCGTCCGCGCTGACCCGCCTTCGTCCCCTCCGCCCCGGGAAACGGGCGCACCGCATCGCGTGCGTGTGCGCCCGACCGTGCACAGGGTGCTTGTCCGACCCCGCCGCGTGCCCCGCACCGGTATCCTGCCCTGATGGAATCCCGGCCCGAAGTCCTGCTCGAGCGCGTGTTCGGGCATCGCGCGTTCCGCGGCGCGCAGGGCGAGATCGTGCGCCATGTCGCGGACGGGCACGACGCCCTCGTGCTCATGCCCACCGGCGGCGGCAAGTCGCTGTGCTACCAGCTCCCGGCACTGCTGCGCGAGGGCACGGCGATCGTGGTCTCGCCGCTGATCGCGCTGATGCAGGACCAGGTCGAGGCGCTGCGCCAGCTGGGCGTGCGCGCCGCCTGCCTCAACTCCAGCCTGGACGCGGCCGAGGCGCAGGAGGTCGAGCGCCAGCTCCTCGCCGGCGACCTCGACCTGCTGTACGTCGCGCCCGAGCGCCTGCTCACCGCGCGCTTCCTGTCGCTGCTCGACCGTGCGCGCCTGGCCCTGTTCGCGATCGACGAGGCGCATTGCGTCTCGCAGTGGGGCCACGACTTCCGTCCCGAGTACCGTGAACTCACGGTTCTCCACGAGCGCTGGCCCGATGTCCCCCGGATCGCCCTCACCGCCACCGCCGACCCGCCCACCCAGCGCGAGATCGCCGAGCGGCTGCAGCTGGAGGACGCGCGCCGCTTCGTCACCTCGTTCGACCGCCCCAACATCCGCTACACGGTGGTGCAGAAGGACGACGTGCGGCGCCAGCTGCTGGACTTCCTCTCGGGCCACCGCGGCGAGGCCGGGATCGTCTATTGCCTGTCGCGGCGCAAGGTCGGGGAGTTCGCGCAGTTCCTGACCTCGCATGGCATCGACGCCCTGCCCTACCACGCCGGCATGGACGCGGCCACGCGCGCGGCCAACCAGCGCCGGTTCCTGCGCGGGGACGGCGTGGTGATGGTGGCCACGATCGCGTTCGGCATGGGCATCGACAAGCCGGACGTGCGCTTCGTCGCCCACCTCGACCTGCCCAAGTCGATCGAGGGCTACTACCAGGAAACCGGGCGTGCCGGCCGCGACGGCGAACCGTCCGAGGCCTGGATGTGCTACGGCCTGGGCGACCTGGTCCTGCTGCGGCAGATGATCGCGCAGTCCGAGTCCGGGCCCGAGCGCAAACGGCTCGAGCACCGCAAGCTCGACGCGCTGGTCGGCTACTGCGAGACCATGCGCTGCCGTCGCCAGGTGCTGCTGGGCAACTTCGGCGAGGCGCACCCGGGCGCCTGCGGCAATTGCGACAACTGCCTGTCGCCGCCCGAGTCCTGGGACGGCACCGAGGCCGCGCGCAAGGCGCTGAGCTGCGTCTACCGCACCGGCCAGCGGTTCGGCGCGGCGCACCTGATCGACGTACTGCGCGGCGGGGAGACCGCGCGCATCCAGCAGTTCGGCCACGACCGGCTGAGCGTGTACGGGATCGGCGCCGACCTCGACGCCCGCGAATGGCGTGGGGTGTTCCGCCAGCTCGTCGCCGCGGGCCTGCTGGACGTCGATGCCGAAGGCCACGGCGGCCTGCGCCTGACCGCCGCCAGCCGCCCGGTCCTGCGCGGCGAACAGCCGGTGCCGCTGCGCAAGCTGCCCGGCCGGCGCGAACGTGGACGATCGGCCGCGCGTACGCCCGCGGTGGCCGTCGACCTCGGGCCCGCGGAGCTGCGCGTGTTCGAGGCCCTGCGCGAGCTGCGCGCGCGCCTTGCACGGGAACAGGGCGTCCCCGCCTACGTTGTCTTCCACGACGCCACCCTGCGCGCCATCGCCCGCCAGCGCCCGCGCAACCTGGGCGAACTGGCGCAGGTGGAAGGCATCGGCGCCGCCAAGCTCGAGCGCTACGGCGACGAGGTCATGGGCACCCTGCGCGAGCTCGACGACGCGCTGGCGGACTAGTCCGCCGCAGCGCGTGGAGAATTCCCGCTGCGACGGAAAAGAAACGCTGGGCCGTGATGGATTCGAACCGCGCCGCGCGGACCTTTCGCCTCTCCGC
>NZ_KI421430.1:48079-119147 GCF_000472505.1 Luteimonas sp. J29 | reverse complement strand
GGAACAGCGGCGCAGCCGCTGGTCAAACCGCCGAAGACGGCGCGCCAGCGCCGTGGCAGGGTAGCGGCACAAATCGGAGAGATGGCCGAGTGGTTTAAGGCAGCGGTCTTGAAAACCGCCGAAGGGTCAAACCTTCCGTGGGTTCGAATCCCACTCTCTCCGCCAGTTCCTCCCGCTGTCTACTCCACCCCGATGTCGAAGTGGCACACGTTCTCCCGCGCGCCCAGCTTCGTGTACAGCGCCATCGCCGGCCCGTCGACCGGATCGGCCTGGACGTAGATCACCCACGCGCCGCAGGCGCGCGCGATCGGCCGCAGTGCGTCGACCAGCTCGGTGGCGATGCCGCGCCGGCGATGGCGCGCGTCCACCGCCATGTCGTAGATGTAGACTTCGCTGCGCGCCTGCTCGTACTTGCGCAGCTCGTAGGCGACCAGGCCGCCGACCACCTCTCCATGGCTGATCGCCGCCAGCGCGATGAAGCGGTCGTCGCCGAGCAGGTCGCGCAGGTAGTCGTCGGAGGGCGGCGCGGAAAGGTGCACCCCGGGCTGCCCGAAGGCTTCGCCCAGCATCGCGTTCATCGCCCGCATCGTCGCGATATCGCCCGCGCGCAGGCGCGTGATGCATACGTTGTCGGGCCTCTGGGCCATCGGGCGTCACTCCGGCTCGCGTGTCTGGTGCCCGAAGTGTCGCACCGGCGCAGGCGGGCGGCGGCATGCCGGCGCTGCGGAGGCGTGGCTTGCGCGCGGCACGCGCATGGCGCTAGCCTCGCGGAGTCGGTTCGCAGGGGACGACAGGGATGACGATCCGGGTATTCATGGTCGACGACCATGCGTTGGTGCGCGCAGGGATGCGCATGATTCTTTCGGGTGAAACCGACATCGAGGTGGTCGGCGAGGCGGAGAGCGGCGAGGCCGCGCTGCCGCTGATCCGGCAGCTCAAGCCCGATGTCGTGCTGTGCGACCTGCACCTGCCGGGCGGCGTGAGCGGGCTGGAAGTCACCGAACGCGTGGTCAAGGGCGGGCATGCGCGCGTGATCGTGGTGTCGGTGCTCGAGGACGGGCCGATGCCGCGCAAGCTGATCGAAGCAGGCGCATCGGGCTACGTGGGCAAGGGCGGCGATTCGGCCGAGCTGCTGCGCGCGGTGCGCGACGTCGCGCGCGGGAAGCGTTACCTGGCGCCGGGCATCGCCCAGAAGCTCGCGCTGTCGGGCATCGCCGGCGCGCAGTCGCCGTTCGACGAACTCTCGCCACGCGAGATGGAGATCGCGATGCTGCTGGTGCAGGGCATGCGCCAGGAGGACATCGCGCGCAGGCTCAGCCTCAGCCCGAAGACGGTGAACACGCACAAGTCGCGGCTGTTCGCCAAGCTCGGGATCGAGGACACGATCGCGCTCGCACGGCTGGCCAGCCAGTACGGCCTGCTGGATCCGGCGCTGGCGCTGTAGCGGCCGGCCGTCCGGCGGGAAGAGGCCCGGCTGCGCGCGCGGCCGGGCCCTGGTGGATCGTGCTGCCGCCCCGCCCGATGCCGGGCAGGGCGGGTGCGCGGTCAGGCGCTGCGGGGGGTATCGGAACCGACGGAGTCCTCGTCGCCGTGCTCCGTGTCTTCCTCGCCGGTGCCAGCCACTGCTTCCGCGGCGATCTCCGCGGGCGACGGCTCGAGCGGGAGGGGGGGGGCCGGCGGCGGCGTGTCGAACAGGCCGCGCGCGACCGGTGCCGAAGGCGCGGCTGCGGACTCCCCGGATGCCGGCGGTGCCACCCGCCCGGTCTCGGACGCGGTGGCCACCGCTGCGGCCTCCGCCGGTTCCGGGCTGGCGCCGGTGCCGGCCTGCGCGGCGTCTCCAGGTGCCGCGGCCTCGGGCTCCTTCGCCATGGTCGGGTCCTCGACCGGGGACCCGTCCACCGTCGGCACCCCGACCGGTGCGGCCTGCTCCGCTTCCTCCGGGCTGTCCTCCGCCAGGACAGGCATGGCATCCGGCGTCGCCTCGACGGGTGACTCGTCCGCCTCGGCAGCCGTCGTCGCGGCTTGCGCCTCGGCGTCCGTGCCGGCGGCGGACTCCGGTTCCCGCGCAGGGTCGACGGGGGCCTCGACGGCCGGCGTCGCGGCCACCGCGTGGGTGGCGGGAGCGTCCACGCCGGCCGGCTGCGCCGCACCGTCAGGCGGCGCCGGCGTGGCGTCTGGCGCGGTCGCTTCCGGCGCCGTCTCGCTGGGCGCGACGTGCGTGGCCGGCGTATCAACCCCGGAGGAGGCCGGAGCGGACGTGGTCGGCGCCAGGGGTTCGTCGAACTCGAACTCCGGCTGGGCGCCCTGGGCTGCACCGGAAGTCACCGACGCGGGCTCGTCCTGTGCGTCGTCGTCCTGCCCGCCGTGCGCGGCGTCCTCGGCCGCGCCGTCGCCGGCGGCCAGGCCGGCAGCCTCGCCACCGCCACGGCGACGGCGGCGCCCGCCGCGACGGCCGCGACGACGACGCGCCGTGGCCGCGCCTTCCTCGCCGGCGGGGGCGCCGGCATCGGTATCGCCGGCACCCGCCTGGGCCGCTGCTTCAGCAGCCGGTTCCTGCGCCGCGACAGGCGCGGGCGTGGCGGCGGGCGCCTGCGCCTGCACGTCGGTGGCCGCCGGCGCGGCGATCGCCGCGGCCGCGATGGCGGCGTCCTCGGGCGCCGGGGCTGCGGGAGGCTGCTGCCCGGCGGCGGGCTCGGCCACTCGCGGTGGGCGCGGCGGCTTCTGCTTCTTCGGCGCCTGGGCCTGCTGCGGCTGCGGCTGCGCCTGGCGAGGCTGCTGGGGCTGCTGGCTCCGCGACGACTGCGGCTGGCGGGCGTCTTTCTGCTGCGCGTTGTCGGACTGGCCGCCCTCGCGACGGCCCCCCTTGCCGCGCCCGTTGCGGCCGGCGCGCCCGCCGCGGTCGCCGCCGGTGCCCCGCGCTTCGCGCTGGGGCTTGGCGGCGGGGCGGGCAGGGGCCTCCTGCACCGGGGCCGGTTCGCTGCCGAGCAGGCGCCGGAACCACGCCAGCAGCCCCCCACTGGCGGCCGCGGCCGCCGCGGCCGGCGCGACCGGCGCCGGCGCGGGCGCCGGGGCCACCGGCGCGGCTTCCGGCGCCGGTTCGCGGATCGGGGCCGGGGTCGGCGGGCGGACGTTGGTCACCGCCGGCGGCGGGATGTTGAGGTTGTTCTTGTTGAGCGCGATCGTCGCCAGCTTGCGCGGGGTGCCGCGCTGGTAGCTCGGGCGCGCGGTCTCTTCGCCCAGCTCGTTCTCGCGGATGCGGGTGACCTCGTAATGCGGGGTCTGCAGCTGCTCGTCGGCGACGATCACGATCGGCGCGCCGTGGCGCTTCTCGATCTCGAGCAGGGCGCTGCGCTTCTCGTTGAGCAGGTAGTTGGCGATGTCCACCGGCGCCTGCACCAGCACCTGGCCGGTGTTGTCCTTCATCGCGTGCTCCTCGGCGACGCGGATGATCGACAGGCTCAGCGATTCCACGCTGCGCATGCGGCCGTGGCCCTCGCAGCGCGGGCAGACGATCTGGCTCGACTCGCCCAGGCTGGCGCGCAGCCGCTGGCGGCTCATCTCCAGCAGGCCGAACTTGGAGATCCGGCCGAGCTGCACGCGCGCGCGGTCGTACTTGAGCGCGTTCTGCAGCCGCGCCTCGACCTCGCGCTGGTGCTTGGACGAGTCCATGTCGATGAAGTCGATCACCACCAGGCCGCCGAGGTCGCGCAGGCGCAGCTGGCGGGCGACCTCCTCGGCCGCCTCCAGGTTGGTGTTGAACGCGGTGGTCTCGATGTCGCTGCCCTTGGTCGCGCGCGCCGAGTTGACGTCGATCGCGGTCAGGGCCTCGGTCTGGTCGATCACCAGCGCGCCGCCGGAGGGCAGGCGCACGGTGCGCTCGTAGGCCGACTCGATCTGCGATTCGATCTGGTAGCGGTTGAACAGCGGGACGTCGTCGGTGTAGTGCTTGAGCTTGCGCAGGTTGTGCGGCATCACCTGCTCGACGAACTCCCGCGCTTCCTCGTACATCTCGGGGGTGTCGACCAGGATCTCGCCGATGTCGGCGCGCATGTAGTCGCGCAGGGCGCGGGTGATCAGGCGCGACTCCTGGTAGATCAGGAACGGCGCCGGCTTGCTCAGCGCGGCCTCGGCGATGGCGCGCCAGATGCTGAGCAGGTAGTCCAGGTCCCACTGCAGTTCCTCGGCGTCGCGGCCGACGCCGGCGGTGCGGATGATCACCCCCATGTCGGGCGGGATCTCCAGCGCGTCCATGGCCTTTTTCAGCTCGGCCCGGTCGTCGCCCTCGACCCGGCGCGAGACGCCGCCCGCGGTGGGGGAGTTGGGCATCAGCACCATGTAGCGGCCGGCCAGGGAGATGAACGTGGTCAGGGCCGCGCCCTTGTTGCCGCGCTCCTCCTTGTCCACCTGGACCACGACCTCCTGGCCCTCGCGCAGGAGTTCCTTGATGTTGCCGGAGCGGTGGTCGGCACCGGCCTGGAAGTAGTCGCGGGAGATCTCCTTCAGCGGCAGGAAGCCGTGGCGTTCGGCACCGTAGTCGACGAAGGCCGCTTCGAGGGAGGGTTCGAGCCGGGTGATGCGGCCCTTGTAGATGTTCGACTTCTTCTGTTCGCGGGACGGCTGTTCGATGTCGATGTCGTAGAGGGTCTGGCCGTCCACGATCGCCACGCGCAGTTCTTCCGCCTGCGTGGCGTTGATGAGCATTCGCTTCATTGGTATGCGTTCCTCGCGCTTGCCGCTGCACCCGCCCCGGGGGAGCGTGTGCAGACGCGCGGAACGCCGGGGCGTTTCGCCTGGAGCTTCGGTTGGCCGCCAGCCGCGCAAGCGCAGCGGCGATCCCGGTTATCCAGCGCTACGACACCACGGCGGACCGCGGGAGCGCTTCAATCCATAAGTGTTGCAGGGCCGGCGGCAGCTTGCGTCGGCCCTTCCGGGCCGTCACCCGCGCCACGCGGGACATGTTCAGCACCGCTGCCGTGGCAACGGGCGATATCCGGAACTGCCGTGCAGCCGCTAACATGGCCGCCCCTGGGGCGGTGGCCGCGCACTGGCACGGGCCTCGCGGAAGGCGGGCTTTCGGCCCGTGATCTCCCAGCGAAATCAGCACCTTATCTCGCCCCCCGAGTGTAACAGATAAACCCGACGATGAATGACTCCCGCAACCGGGACGCGCCGGGCGGCGGCGTCCGCCTGGTCCCGGTGGACCCCGGACGCGCCGGCCAGCGGCTCGACAACTTCCTGCTCGGCCAGCTGAAGGGGGCGCCCCGGTCGCTGGTGTACAAGCTCGTGCGCAGCGGCCAGGTGCGGGTGAACGGCGGCAGGGCCCGGCCCGAGACCCGGCTGGAAGCCGGGGACGAGGTCCGGATCCCGCCGGTCCGGCTGGAGGCGCCCGAGGACAAGGGGACCCCGGCCGCCGGCCTGCTGGAGGCCATGGCGTCCAGCATCGTGTACGAGGATGCCCGCCTGCTGGCGATCAACAAGCCGGCCGGGGTGGCCAGCCATGGCGGCAGCGGGATCGGGTTCGGGGTGATCGAGACCCTCCGGGCGCTGCGGCCGGGCGAGGAACTGGAGCTGGTCCACCGGCTCGACCGCGACACCTCCGGCCTGATGGTGATCGCCCGCAAGCGCTCGGCCCTGCGCGAGCTGCAGGCGCTGATGCGCGAGGACCCGCGCGCCGGCGGCCAACGGGTCCACAAGCGCTACCTGGCCCTGCTGGCCGGGCGCATGCCCGACGGGGTGATGAGCGTGGACGCGCCGCTGCACGTCGGCCTGCGCCAGGGCGGGGAGCGCCACGTCCAGGTCCGCGCCGACGGCAAGCCGTCGCTGAGCCATTTCAGGGTGCTCGAGCGCCGCGGCGGGCAGTCCTACTGCGAGGTCCGGATCGAGACCGGGCGCACCCACCAGATCCGCGTCCACGCCGCCCACATCGGGCATCCGGTGGCCGGTGACGCGAAGTACGGCGATCCGGACGCCAACCGGCGCCTGCGCGACCAGGCCGGACTGCGGCGGCTGTTCCTGCACGCGGCCTCGCTCGAGTTCGCGCTCGAGGGCGGTCGCGTGCCCTACGTGCTCAACGCACCGCTGGCGCCGGAGCTGGGGGAGGTGCTGGACCGGCTCGCCTGAACGCAGCCGCGGGCGCGCTCAGTCCAGGAGCGCGGACGCCTTCGCCGCGCAGATGAAGTCGTTCTCGCTCAGCCCGCCGACGTCGTGGGTCGAGTAGCGGACCACGCAGCGGTCGTAGTGCACGCCGAGGTCGGGGTGGTGGTCCTCGCGGTGCGCGATCCAGGCCAGCGCATTCACGAACGCCATCGTGCGGTGGTAGTCGTCGAAGCGGAAGGTCCGCACGAGGGCCCGGCCCTCCTCGGCCAGTTCCCAGCCCGGCAACTGCGCCAGCAGCTCGCGGACCCGCGCCTCGTCCAGGCGGTGTTCCGCGCCGCGGCGGGGCGTGCAGTGGGCCTGGGCAAGCGGGGTGGCGTCCGGCATGGGAAGTCTCCTGGCAGGGCGGCCGCGCATGAACGGTGCCGCGAACGGACGCCGTCGGCGCGGGGGCGGGCATCTCGGGCGGCGCTAGAATAGTGCAAACCGGTATCCAGGCCATGATCCAGATCTCCGACAGCGCACAGGCGCACTTCCGCAAGCTCATCGAACGCGAGGCGATCCCCGGGATCGGCGTGCGCCTGGCCGCGGTCCAGCCGGGCACGCCGCGCGCCGACGTGCGCCTGGAGTTCGCGGCGCCCGACGAACTGCAGGGCGACGAATGGGCGATCGACTGCGAGGGCTTCACGCTCTGGCTCGACGCGACCAGTGCGCCGTACCTGGATGGCGCCCGCATCGACTACGAGGCGCGCGCCACGGGCGGCCAGCTGCAGATCCGGGCGCCGAAGATCAAGGGCGAGGCGCCGCCGGAGTCGGCCTCGCTGGTCGAGCGCGTGCGCTGGCTGATCGAATCGGAGATCAACCCGCAGCTGGCCCAGCATCGCGGCCACGTGTCGCTGCAGGAAGTGACCGCCGACGGCGTGGTGGTATTGCGTTTCGGCGGCGGCTGCCACGGCTGCGGCATGGTCGACGTGACCCTGAAGAACGGGATCGAACGCACGCTCAAGGACAAGGTGCCCGGGGTCACGGAGGTGCGCGATGCCACCGACCACGACACGGGAACGGCGCCCTACATGCCTCGCGGCATGGGCTGACGGGTCGCGCAGCGCGTGTTCTCGTCCGGTGAACTGGTCGAGGCGACGCTGCGCCTGATGCGGCGGGGGCGTTCGATCCGCCCGCCGCGGCCTCCGGGCGAGTATCCGCCGGGCTGGGAAGCGTGGTTCAGGGAGGACGCGACGCGTGCGCGCGGCTCGCGCCTGCCGGTCGGGGAACTGGTGTCGGTGATGCTGGCGCGCGAGCCGGTGCACCGCACCGGCTACGTGCGCTTCGGCCGGCTCGGCGCGTTCCTCCGCCTCTGGCGCCAGGACTGGCGCGAGGGACCGGTCGCCGACCGCGGCACGCGCCGCCTGTCGCTGGTGGCCTCGGTGCTGCTGCACGTGCTGTGGCTGCAGCTGCTGGTGTGGCTGACCCTGGCGCGCTTCCCCGGCGAGGCCGACGCCGACCGCCTGGGCGAGGACGTCATCCAGGTCGAGTACATCGGCGAGGGGACTCCGCAGGAAGACGGCGGCGGCGCCCGCCAGGCCGAGCAGCCGCAGCCCGCGGTCGCGGCCAGTGCGAGCCCGGCGCCCGCGCCGGCGCAGGCACGCCAGCCGGTGGCGCGCGCGGCGCCGCCGCCGCCGCCGGCCCAGGTCGAGCCGCAGCCGGTGCAGGAGCAGCCCCCCCCGCCCGTCGCCGAGCAGCCGCTGGTGGTGAGCGAGCCGGTCCAGCCCGAGCCGGAGTTCGAACTGGTGGTGCCGCGGATCGACGCGCGGCCCACGCCGCAGCTGCCCACCCCCGAGATCACGCTGCCGACGCCTGAGATCCAGGTGGTGGAAGTGCCGGTGGCGACGCCGGCGCCGCCCGTGCGGCCGCTGCCGCAACGCGAGATCGCGGTACCCGATCTCGCCCAGCCGGAAGTCGAACTGGCAGAGCGCGAGCTGCCGGCCCCGGCGCCGGTGGTCGAACTGCGTGCGCCGTCGAGCCAGCCCGCGGCGCCCGAACTGCGGCGCGACGGTCCGGCGATCGCCGAACGTGCGATCGACCTGCGCGCGCCCGAGCCCGGCGAAGGCGCCGGCGAGGGCAGCGCGAGGCAGGGAGAGGCGGCGGCCGGCGCGGACGCCGCCGCAGACTCCGGGACGGCGGGCGGAACGCGCACGGCCGGGCAGGGCGCGTCGCCCGCGGGAACGACCGCCGGCGCCGGCCTCGACTCGACGCCGAGGCCCGGTGCACTGCCGTCCCCGCGCCGCGGCGACGACTGGGGCGATTCGGACCGCAACGTTCCAGGCGGTCGCGCCGGCAGTCCTTCCGGCCTGTTCGACGCCGATGGCCGGCCGCGCCTGGCCGGCAACGCCGGCCGCGCCGGCGGCGGACTGCCGCCGGGCACGATCACCGAGGACTACGAGAAGATCGATCGCATGGGCACCTGGCTCAAGCGCCCGCCGATCGGGTACGAGCCGACCACGTTCGACCGCTTCTGGGTCCCGCACGAGACCCTGCTCGAGGAGTGGGTCCGGCGCAGCATCAAGGAAGTGCTGATCCCGATCCCGGGCACCGGCAAGCGGATCCGCTGCACGGTCGCGATGCTGATGCTGGGTGGCGCCTGCGGGATCAGCGATCCCAACATGGTCGATGTCGATGCCGACTCGACCGCGCCGCCGGACGTGCCGTTCAAGCGCGACCTGCACGAGGATCCGGACAGCCTCTGACCGCGCGTCCGGCGCCGGCGGCAGGCCCGCCCGGCAGGCGGCAGGCACGAAAAAGCCCGCGCGGGGCGGGCTTCTTCATGCACCGGGCCGACGGGCCTTCAGTGCACGCCGGTCAGGTCGCGCAGCTGGGTCGGACGCGAGCCGAAGTAGGCGGCCAGGTCGGCGATCTGCTGGTCGCTGAGCTGGGCGGCCTGCTGCGACATCAGCGCATGCTCGCGGCGGCCTTCGCGGTACTGGTACAGCGCGTGCGCCAGGTAGTCGGCGTACTGGCCGCCGATCTTCGGATAGCTCTCGTCCAGCGGCGCGTTGCCGTCCTGGCCATGGCAGTCGATGCAGGACTGGCCGGTGGCCGCGCCCTTGGCGTTGGCGAGGATCTCGCCCTCGGCCACGCGGCCGTCGGGGAGGTCGGCGACCGACGAGGCCTTGCGGCTGTCGGCACCGGCGGAATGGTCGGCATTGCCGCCGCACGCGGCGATGGCGAGGACGAACAGGGTGGCGGCCGCCAGGCGGCCGATGCGGTACGCGTGGATCATGGGGTCAGCTCCGACAGGAAGGCGGCGATGTCAGCGATGTCCTGGTCGGAGAAGCTCCGGGCCTGCGTCTCCATGGTCGGATGCCGGCGGGTGCCGTTGCGGTACTCGTTGAGCGCGTTGGTGAGGTAGAGCGCCGACTGCCCGCCGATGCGCGGCACGTGGTAGCTCGGGTACACGTTCTTGTAGCCGGCGATGCCGTGGCAGCCGACGCAGGTGTAGGTGAGCTGGCGACCGGCCTCGGCGTTGCCGGCCGGAGCCGCGACCGTCGTCGCCGGCGCGGCGGGGGCGGCCTCCCCGGTGGCGGGGGCGTCGGCCTCCTGGGCCGGCGCGGTGCGCGGCAGCGAGGCCAGGGTGAGCAGGGCGACGGCAAGGCCGGCGGCGATCGTCAACGGTCGCGTCATGGATGGGGTCCGCAATCCTTGAGTGGCTGTCTGGCGTGGGTATCGCGAGCGGCGCCGAAGGCCCGGACATCGCGCAATCGGGCCAGTATAGCCTGCGACCTTCCGGCTGTTAACGCTTGCGGTCCGGCGCGGATTCGGCGACGCCGGCCGGGTGCGCAGGCATGCGACCGGCGCGTGCCTCGCCGCATCGGGAACCTTCGTGGTCACGCACACGTCCGAGCAGGCGTCTCTGCGGACAGGGCCGGGAGTCACCATGACCTTCGGCGGATGCCGCCACCGGCTGGGTGATATACCTTGCTACAACACCAAAGGGGTTCCGCAGATTCCATGCATACCAAGCGCATTCTTCCGGCCGTCGGGCCGCTGCTGGCGGTCGTCCTGGCCTCGACGGCCGCGTTCGTGTCGGGCTGTGGCGGGGGTGGTCCCGCCAATGCCAGGGAAGCGGAACAGAAGGGCCCCGAGGCGGTCCCCGTGGAAGTGGCCGAGGTCGGGCGCCGGACGATCGCCGCCAGCTACGCCAGCACCGCCACCCTGGAAGCCAGGGCCGAGTCGCAGGTGGTCGCCAAGACCTCGGGCGTGGCACTGGAGGTCCTGGTCGAGGAGGGCCAGGAAGTCCGCGCCGGGCAGCCGCTGGTGCGCCTGGACGCCGACCGCGCGCGCCTGCAGGCCGCGCAGAGCACCGCCCAGCTGCGCAAGCTCGAAGCCAACTACGAGCGTGCGCGCCAGCTGGCCGCGCAGCAGATGGTCAGCGCCAACGACCTCGACCAGTTGCGCTACGACCTGGAGAATGCGCGCGCGACCAACCGGCTGACCAACCTGGAACTGTCGTACACCACGGTGGTGGCGCCGATCTCCGGCGTGATCGCCTCGCGCGACATCAAGCCGGGCAACTTCGTCCAGATCAACTCGCCGATCTTCCGCATCGTCGACAGCAGCCGCCTCGAGGCCACGCTCAACGTTCCCGAGCGCGAGATCGCCAAGCTGCGTCCGGGCCAGCAGGTCGAGCTGGTGGCCGACGCCCTGCCGGGCAAGCGCTTCACCGGCGTGGTCGACCGCGTGGCGCCGGTGGTCGACACCGGGACCGGCACCTTCCGCGTGGTGGCCTCGTTCGCCGGCGACGGCGAGCTGCAGCCGGGCATGTTCAGCCGCCTGTCGATCAACTACGACCAGCGCGCCGACGCGCTCGTGGTCCCGCGCGAGGCGCTGATCGAGGACGGCGGCGACCCGGCGCTGTACGTGGTCCGCGACGGCACCGCGTCGCGGGTGGCGGTGCAGCTCGGGTATGCCGACGGCGGATGGGTCGAGGTGCGCAGCGGCGTGGAGCCGGGCGACAAGGTCGTGGTGGCGGGCAAGTCCGCGCTGCGCGAAGGCAGCGCCGTCCAGGTGATCGGCGGCGAGGGCGCGGTCGCGCAGGACGCCAGGGCCGGCGACAAGGCCGACGCCAAGGCTGACGCCAAGGCCGACGCCAAGGCCGACGCCAAGGCCGACGCGAAGCGGGCGGGCAACTGATGTCCCCGCACGAGCTGCCTTCCACCGGCGGTTCCGGCCTGGTGGAATTCTCGACCCGTCGCCGCGTGACCGTGGCGATGATGACCCTCACCCTGGTCCTGTTCGGCCTGATCTCGCTGTCGTCGCTGAAGGTCGAGCTGCTGCCCGACCTCAGCTACCCGACGCTGACCGTGCGGATCGACTACGAGGGCGCCGCGCCGTCGGAAGTCGAGACCCTGATCTCGCAGCCGGCCGAGGAGGCGCTCGGCGTGGTCAAGGGGCTGCGCAAGCTCAGGTCGATCTCGCGCACCGGGCAGAGCGACGTGGTGCTGGAGTTCGCCTGGGGCACGGACATGGAGCAGGCCGGTCTCGACGTGCGCGACAAGATGGAGGCGCTGCAGCTGCCGCTCGAGGCCAAGCCGCCGGTACTGCTGCGGTTCAATCCCTCCACCCAGCCGATCATGCGCCTGGCGCTGTCGTCGACCGCGGCCGGCGACGACGAGTCCGAAGCCGTGCGCCGGCTGATGGAGCTGCGCCGCTACGCCGACGACGACCTCAAGCGCCGGCTCGAGCCGGTGCCCGGCGTGGCCGCGGTCAAGGTCGGCGGCGGGCTGGAGGACGAGATCCAGGTCCACATCGACCAGCGCAAGCTGGCCCAGCTCGGCCTGTCGCTGGACAACGTGGTCCAGCGGCTGAAGCAGGAGAACGTGAACCTGTCCGGCGGCCGCCTCGAGGAGGGCTCGCGCCGCTACCTGGTGCGCACCGTCAACCAGTTCACCGACGTCGAGCAGCTGCGCGACATGCTGCTGACCACCGCCGGCGGTTCGGCGGCGCAGGCCCAGTCCTCGACCGGCGAGAACCGGCAGCTGATGCTGGCGATCCTGGGCAGCCGCGATCCGAACGTGATCGCGGCACTGCGCAGCGACTCCAATGGCGGTGGCGCCGCGCCGGTGCGGCTGCGCGACGTGGCCGAGGTGCGCCAGGGCTACCGCGAGCGCGAGGCGGTGATCCGCAGCGCCGGCAACGAGGCGGTCGAGCTGGCGGTGTACAAGGAGGGCGACGCCAACACGGTGGCGACCGCGGACGCGCTGCATGCGCGCCTGGAACAGATCCGCCAACAGCTGCCGCGCGACATCGACCTGGCCGTGGTCGAGGACCAGTCGGTGTTCATCCGCCAGGCGGTGCACGACGTCAAGGTCGACGCCGTGGTCGGCGGCATGCTCGCGGTGCTGGTCATCTTCCTGTTCCTGCGCGACGGCTGGAGCACGCTGGTGATCTCGCTGTCGCTGCCGGTCTCGATCATCGCGACGTTCTTCTTCATGGGCCAGCTGGGCCTGAGCCTGAACCTGATGTCGCTGGGCGGCCTGGCGCTGGCCACCGGCCTGGTGGTGGACGACTCGATCGTGGTGCTCGAGTCCGTGGCCAAGGCGCGCGAGCGCGGGCTGGGGATCCTGGAGGCGGCGATCTCGGGCACCCGCGAGGTGTTCATGGCGGTGGTCGCTTCCACGCTGACCACGATCGCGGTGTTCCTGCCGCTGGTGTTCGTCGAGGGCATCGCCGGCCAGCTGTTCCGCGACCAGGCGCTGACGGTGGCGATCGCGATCGCGGTCTCGCTGGTGGTGTCGATGACCCTGGTGCCGATGCTCAGTTCGCTCAAGGGGCGTCCGCCGCTGGCGTTCCCGGAGGAGGCGCCGCATCCGCGCTGGAATCCGGAGAGCCGCTGGAAGAAGCCGGTCGCGGCGACCGGGCGGGGCATCGGCGCGCTGGTGCGCGGGGTGTTCTTCGGCGCCGCGTGGGCGGTGGTGCGGCTGTGGCGCCTGGCCGCGGCCGTGGTCGGGCCGGTGATGCGCAAGGCCAGCGACATCGCCATGTGGCCCTACCGCCGCGCCGAGGCCGCCTACCTGCGCATGCTGCCGGCGGCGATCGCGCGGCCGAAGTCGGTGCTGCTGTTCGCGTCGCTGGCGTTCGCCGCCACCCTCGCCGTGCTGCCGTTCCTGGGCATGGACCTGATCCCGCAGCTGGCCCAGGACCGCTTCGAGATGACCGCCAAGCTGCCGCCGGGCACGCCCCTGGCGCGCACCGACGCGCTGATCCGCGACCTCCAGCAGCGCCACGCCGGCGAGCCGGGCGTGCGCCTGCTGTACGGCGTGTCCGGCACGGGCACGCGCCTGGACGCGAGCCCGACGGAAAGCGGCGAGAACATCGGCAAGCTGACGGTGGTGATGGACGATGTCTCGCGCGAGGCCGAGCTGATCGAGAAGCTGCGCCGGAGCATGCAGGCCTGGCCCTCGGCCCAGGTCGACTTCGCGCGGCCCGAGCTGTTCTCGCTGTCGCCGCCGCTGGAGATCGAGATCGAGGGCAGCGACCTCGAACAGATCCGCGTCGCCGGCATGCGCATGGCCGAGCTGCTGCGCGGCAACCCGCACTACGCCGACGTGAAGTCGACCGTGGAGCAGGGCTTCCCGGAGATCCAGATCATCTTCGACCAGGAGCGCGCCGCGGCGCTGGGCCTGACCACGCGCCAGATCGCGGACGCGGTGGTGGGCAAGGTGCGCGGCAACGTCGCCACCCGCTACAGCTTCCGCGACCGCAAGATCGACGTGCTGGTGCGGGTCGGCGAGGACGAGCGCTCCTCGGTCGACGACATCCGCCGGCTGATCGTCAATCCCTCGGGCGGCAATCCGGTCGAACTGTCGTCGGTGGCCGACATCGTGGCCACGACCGGCCCGAGCGAGATCCACCGCGCCGACCAGCGCCGGGTGGCGATCGTCTCGGCCAACCT
This sequence comes from Luteimonas sp. J29, assembly GCF_000472505.1. GTDB lineage: Bacteria > Pseudomonadota > Gammaproteobacteria > Xanthomonadales > Xanthomonadaceae > Luteimonas. The sequence continues at coordinate 105,106 of NZ_KI421430.1, read as the reverse complement.
GCGCGGCATCGACCTGGGCACCGCGGTCGCCGAGGTGCAGCGGATGGTGGCCGAGAACCCGATCGGCACCGACGTGGACATGCGCATCGGCGGCCAGGGCGAGGAACTCGACGACTCGGTCCGCTCGTTGCTGTTCGCGTTCGGGCTGGCCGTGTTCCTGGTGTACCTGGTGATGGCCTCGCAGTTCGAGTCGCTGCTGCACCCGTTCGTCATCCTGTTCACCATCCCGCTGGCCCTGGTGGGGGCGATCGGGGCGCTGGTGCTGACCGGCTCGCCGATCTCGGTGGTGGTGTTCATCGGCCTGATCCTGCTGGTCGGCCTGGTGGTCAAGAACGCGATCATCCTGGTCGACAAGGTCAACCAGCTGCGCGAGGCCGGCGTGGCCAAACGCGAGGCGCTGGTCGAGGGCGCCCGCTCGCGCCTGCGTCCGATCATGATGACCACCCTGACCGCGGTGTTCGGCTTCATGCCGCTGGCGCTGGCGCCGCTGTTCGGCAGCCCCGGCGCGGAAGTGCGCTCGCCCATGGCGATCACGGTGATCGGCGGCCTGCTGGTCTCGACCCTGCTGACCCTGGTGGTGATCCCGGTGGTGTACGACCTGCTCGACCGCAAGCCCGACGAGTACTACGCCGAGCGCGGGCGCCGGGCACGGCGCACGGCCGCCGCCGTGGCCGAGGTGCTGGCGCACGAGAACGACCCGCTGGATCCGGCCGGCGCACGGGGCTGAGGCGATGAACATCACCGAGCTGTCGATCCGCCGCCCCGTCACCACCATCATGCTGTTCGTGTCGATGGTGGTGATCGGCCTGATCGCCTCGTTCCGGCTGCCGCTGGAAGCCGAGCCCGAGGCCACGATCCCGTTCTTCTTCGTCTCGCTGCCGTACCCCGGCTCCACGCCGGAAGAAGTGGAGCGCAACATCCTGCGGCCGGTCGAGGAAGCGCTCTCGACGATGTCCGGCATCAAGACGATGAAGTCGAGCGCCGGCGCGGATGGAGGGCAGATCCAGGTCGAGTTCAGCGACTGGGACCGGGACATCGCCATCGCCGCGTCGGAAGCCCGCGAGCGGATCGACGCGGTGCGCGACGAGCTTCCCGACGACTTCCGCCGTTACTTCGTGTACCGCTGGAGCACCAGCGACCGCGAGGCGATCCACCTGCGCCTGACCAGCCGGCAGGACCTCAGCGCCCGGGCCGAGCTCATCGAGCGCGACATCAAGCAGCGGCTCGAGCGCCTGCCCGGCGTCGCGCGGGTCGAGATCGAGGGCGTGGCCAGGCAGGAAGTGCTGGTGGGCCTGGACAAGGACCGCCTGGTCGCGCACGGGATCGCGCTCAACGACCTGGTGCAGCGCCTGCAGGCGGCGAACTTCTCCGTGTCGGGCGGACAGATCACCGAGGGCAGCCAGCGCCTGCGGGTGCAGCCGCGCGGCGAGCTGCAGTCCCTGCAGGACCTGCGCGACCTGCGCCTGGACCAGCGCGGCACCCGCCTGTCGGACATCGCCACGGTCGAGATCCGCCCTGAGCGGATGAACTACGTCCGCCAGCTGGATGGCCGGCCGAGCGTCGGCGTGGACGTATACAAGGAACGTTCCGCCAACCTGGTCGACCTCTCGCGCGCGGTGCGCGCCGAACTCGCGCAGTTGCAGCAGGATCCGGCGCTGCGCGACGTCGGCATCGAGGTGATCCAGGACCAGGGAGAGGCGGTGACCGGCTCGCTGCTGGCGCTGGCCGAGGCCGGCGCGATCGGCCTGGCGCTGTCGATCATCGTCCTGTACGCGTTCCTGCGCCACTGGCCCTCGACCCTGATGGTGACGGCGGCGATCCCGATCTGCTTCATCATGACCCTCGGCTTCATGTACTTCGCCGGGATCACCCTCAACATCATCTCGATGATGGGCCTGCTGCTGGCGGTCGGCATGCTGGTCGACAACGCGGTCGTGGTGGTCGAGAGCATCTACCAGGAACGCGAGAAGTACCCCGACCAGCCGGTGCTGGCCTCGATCATCGGCACCCGCCACGTGGCGATCGCGCTGTCGGCCGGCACCCTGTGCCACTGCGTGGTGTTCCTGCCGATGATCTTCGGCGAGACCAACATCATCACCATCTACCTCTCGCAGCTGGCGGTGACGATCTCGGTCTCGCTGCTGGCCTCGTGGCTGGTGGCGGTGAGCCTGATTCCGATGCTGTCGGCGCGGATGAAGACCCCGCCGGCGGTCAAGTCGCCGTTCATCACCCGACTGCAGCACGGCTACGCGCGGCTGCTGCGGTGGACGCTGGCCCACCGCGGATGGAGCGTGGCGGGGATCCTGGCCATCAGCCTGGCCAGCGCCGTGCCGATCACCCAGTCCAAGGGCGGCGGCGACGACATCGACCCCGACGAGATCAACATCTACTACCAGTGGAAGGGCGCCTACTCCAAGGAAGAGATGGGGCGCGAGGTGGCGCGGGTCGAGGAGTACGTCAACGCCAACCGCGAGCGTTTCCACATCGACCGCGTCTACAGCCGCTACAGCGAACAGGGCTGGGCCTTCACCCGCCTGTACCTGACCACCAACGACCGCGAGCTCAACCAGAAGCTGCAGGAAGAGCTGCGCAAGGGCCTGCCCCAGTCGGCCCGGGCCAAGATCGGCCTCGGCTGGCCCAGCGGCATGGGCAGCGGCGGCGAGGGCATCCGCTTCAGCCTGGTCGGCGACTCGACCGAAGTGCTCAAGGAGCTGGCCGACGACATCGTGCCGCTGCTCGCGCGCAACGAGAAGCTGCGCGACGTGCGCGTGGACACCGGCGACGCCAACACCGAGCTTTCGGTGCGCGTGGACCGCGAACGCGCGGCCGCCTACGGCTTCAGTGCCGAATCCGTGGCCCAGTTCGTGGGCATGGCGCTGCGCGGCGCGTCGCTGCGCGACTTCCACCGCGGCGATGTCGAGATCCCGGTGAACGTGCGCTTCGCCGGATCCGACGACTACGGGATCGAGGACCTGGAAGGGTTCATGGTGCGCGCGCCCAACGGCACCCAGGTGCCGCTGCTGGCCATGGTCGACGTCGGCGTGAACCCGGCGGCGCGCTCGATCCGGCGGCTCAACCGGCAGACGATGCTGCAGATCGAGGCGGGCCTGGCGCAGGGCGTTCCGATGGACGAGGCGCGCGCTTCGATCGAAGCCGCGTTGAAGGGAGTGGAGTTCCCGCCGGGCTACGGCTACACGTTCTCCGGCATGGGTTTCGACATCAATTTCGACGGCATCGCCGAGCTGGTGCGCGCGATCATGATCGCGCTGGTGCTGATGCTGGTGATCATGGCCGCGGTGTTCGAGTCCCTGCTGTTCCCGACCGCGATCATGTCCTGCGTGCTGTTCTCGATCTTCGGCGTGTACTGGCTGTTCTGGATCACCGGCACCGAGATGAACATCATGGCGGTGATCGGCATCCTGGTGCTGATGGGCGTGGTGGTGAACAACGGCATCGTCATGATCGAGCACATCAACAACCTGCGCCGGCGCGGGGTGGGCCGGACCGAGGCGCTGGTGGAGGGCAGCCGCGAGCGCCTGCGCCCGATCATGATGACGATGGGCACGGCGATCCTGGCCATGATCCCGATCGCGCTGCACACCGATACCCCTGACGGCATGCCGCCGTACTACCCGATGGCGCGCGCGATCGCCGGCGGCCTGGCGTTCTCGACCGTGGTCAGCCTGCTGTTCCTGCCGACGATCTACGCCATCCTCGACGACCTGCGTGCCGGCACCGCGCGCCTGGTGCGGCGCGCGCGCGGCGTGCGCGAGCCTGACGCCGCGCCGGCCGGGGCAGGAGGCGCCTGAGGGAGGACCGCGCGGGCCGGCCCCGTCACCGGCCCCGCGGATGCCGTGGGGGAACCCGATGCACGACGCGCTCGTCGAAATCGCGATCCATGCCGGCCTTGTCGGCCTGCTGGCCCTGGTCGCCGGCCGCGGGCGCGTGCGCCCGGGCTGGCTGGCGATCGCGCTGGCGCTGATGCTCCTGCGCGACGTGCTGGTCACGCGCGGCTACGGCCAGCTGCCGCCGTGGGTACCCGACAGCCGCTGGAACTGGACCGGCAAGCTGCTCGCCGCGGGCGGCCTGCTGGTGGTCGCGTGGCTGCCGGCGTTCGGCGCGCGGCGCTGTGGCCTGGTCCTGCGCCAGGCGGCGGGATCGGCCCCGGCGTGGTGGGTCTTCTCCGGGCTCGCGATCGCGCTGTTCGCACTGGCCGCCTGGACCGGCGGCGGCCGCGACGACGTCGACACCATCGCGTTCCAGTGGACCATGCCAGGCGTGGAGGAAGAGCTCTTCTACCGCGGGGTGCTGCTGCTGGCGCTGCAGCGTGCGCTGGGCGGCGACGAAGGCCGCCCCTGGGGCGGCATCGGCGGGGCCGGCGTGCTGTCGAGCGTGGCCTTCGGGCTCGGGCACGCGCTGTTCTGGCGCGACGGCGGCCTGTCCTTCGACGCGCTCGCCTTCGCGCTGACCGGGATCCCGGCGCTGCTGCTGGTCTGGTTCCGGGTCCGCACCGGCAGCCTCGTCCTGCCGGTGCTGGCGCACAACGTCGCCAACGGCGCCTCGACCCTGTTCTGAGCGCGGCGCGGGTCAGCCGAACAGCCGCGCCAGCATCCTGGCGCCGCCGGTCCAGACCCCGATCGCGGTGCCGAGCGAGGTCAGGAAGAAGTTGACCATCACCCGCGCCACCCGGTTGCGCCACCAGCCGCGCACGCTGTTGATGTCCTCGCGCAGGGCCATGAAATCGGCATGCGTGGGCTTGCGGACCCAGGCCTCGATCAGCGCGCTGACCGTGCCGGAGGCCAGCGCCGGATGCAGCGGCGTGAACGGGGACGACACGAACGCGCCGAGGATGCTCAGCGGATGGCCGCCGGCGAGCAGGCAACCCAGCGCGCCCAGGCCCCCGGTCCACAGCACCCAGTACAGCATCAGGTCGGCGCCGACGTCGAAGCCGCCGCTGGCGAAGCCCCAGGCGAAGCCACCGAGCAGGAACACGCCGATGCAGATCTCGAGCACCGGGATCCTGGACCCGGGTTTCACCGATTCGAGCGCGGACACGGTCGCGGCCGGGTCAGCGTCGTCCTCGCGCAGGTGCCTGGCGAGGCCGTCGAGGTGCCCGGCGCCGACCACCGCCAGCACCTCGCGCGCGTCGCCCGCGGTCGCGCGCAGGCGCGCGGCCATGTAGCGGTCGCGCTCGGCGATCAGCGACTCGTACAGCGCCGGGCTCTGTTCGGCGAACTCGCTGAAGCTGGCCTGCAGCATGTCGCCCTGCTTGAGCTTCTCGATGTCGTGCTCGGCGACGTCCTCGTCCACGATCAGGCCGGCGAGGATGCCTCCCGCGAGCTTGGCGCGCTGCCACCAGCCCTGGCCCTGCAGGGCGCGGCGGAAGGTCAGCCCGACGTCGCGGTCGACCAGGCGCATCGGCAGCCCGCGCGCCTGCGCGTCCTCGACCGCGGCCTTGAGTTCGGCGCCCGGTTCGATCCCGAGCTGTTCGGCCAGCCGCCGCTGGTAGCTGGCGAGCGCGAGGTTGGCGGCGAACATCGGCACCTTGCCTTCGCGCACCACCTTGACCAGGTCGAGCTTCGCCAGCGCGTCGGGATCGCCCATCGCCTTCAGGCGCTGTTCGTCGAGCTCGACCGCGACCGCGTCGAACGCGCCCGAGCCGATCGCCTCGCGGACGGCCTCGACGCTGGCGTGGGAGACGTGGGCGGTGCCGAGCAGGGTGTAGCGCACGCCGTCGCGTTCGACGATCGCGTGCGGCTGTTCGCGCCAGCCGGCGCCGGTAGGAGCGGGGGAGTCGGCCAAGGGTCGGTCCGGGTTCGCGGGGGAAGGACGCGCGCGGACGCCGGGGTCGCGCGACCCGCCTTCCTGGGGGGCGGGCGACAGGGTAGAGGCTCGCGCGCGGCAATGAAAGCCGCCCCGGACGGCCTCCGCGGCTCAGGCCAACGCGGGCGCGCGATGACCGACGAGGCGGTCGAGCTCGTCGCGCGAGTCCGCCGGACGGTCGCTCCGCGGGGAGTGCCCGTCGGCGATGAACTCCACCACGCGCGCGACCACGGCCGGATCGCGCAGCAGGCGTCGATGGCCGAGGCCGGTGGTCTCCATCCAGCACGCGCCCGGCCACGCCTCGACCAGTGCCCGGCCGTGCCCCACGGGCACCTCGCGGTCGCTGGCGTCGTGTACCACCAGCGACGGTGGCGGCGTGCGGGACGCGGCAAGACCGGTCATGTCGAAGTCGGTCCAGGGCCGTCCCAGCCAGGCCTGCGTGCGCTCGCTGAAACCGGCGGTCACCGCGTCGCTGGCCCCGATCGCACGACCGAACGGGAGCACCGCCTGCGAAGGCAGCGCGAACGGGGCGACCAGGGCCATGCGCTGCGGGCCCGCCCAGCCGCCGCGCAGCGCCAGCGCAGCCGCGGTGCAACCGCCCGAATGCGCCACGAGCCCGTGCAGCGGGCCGACGCCGGCGGCGACGATCCGCAGCGCGTCGGCGATCTCGACCAGGGTCACCAGGCGGCCCCCGATGCGGCTCCGACCCGAGCGTCCGTGCGCCGGCGCGTCGAAGGCGACCACGCGCAGCCCACGCTCGCACAGCGCCTCGCCGATCGCGCGCAGGTGCCCGGCGTGGCCGCCCCAGCCGTGGACCAACAGTACCGTCGGCCCCTGGCCCCATGCCCAGGCGCGGACCGGCTGGCAGTGGACGCGGAATTCCAGCGGCTCCCCGCGCGCCAGCCAGCGCAGTGCCTCGGCGCGGGGCCGGACCCGCGGCGGGGTGAACCAGACCCGATGGAACAGGTCCACCGCCAGCGACGGGGCCGCGCGCGACAGCACGCGCATCCCGGCTCGGAGCAGGGCGAAGCGCCAGTCGCGGCCCAGCCAGGCCGCCTCCGAGGTGGGGGCCGGCGAAGGAGACGAAGCCAGACGGTCGCCGGGTGCAGGCGCTCCGGCTGCGTCGTCAGTACGAACGATCGTGCTATTCCTGTCGTGCAAGCTGTCCATGCGCGCTCCTCGCGTGGGGAAGGATCAACGGGTGGGGGCGTAGCCCTGGATGAGTCGTTCGAACGCGCGCAGGCCGCGGCCCAAGGCGCCGGTGTAGCCGGTCAATCCCGCGTCGTGGTGGATCGCGAGCGCGATCGCGTACATCTCGAAGGCGAACTGGGCGGGATCGGTGGATGCGTCGAGGTCGCCCGCGTCGACCGCCTGCTGCGCGGCACGCGCGAGCTGCTCGCGCCAGGCCGATTCGAGCGCCAGGAGCCGGTCGCGGATCGCGCCCGGCCGGTCGTCGTATTCGCTGGCGGCGGCGAGGAAGATGCAGCCGCCGTCCTGGTCGTGGCGCACCCACTGGGCCCAGTTGGCGAAGATCGCGCGCAGCCGCGGCAGGCCCCGCTGCTCCTTGAGCGCGGGCTCCAGGACGGATCGGGCGAACAGCTCGCCAGCGAAGTCGAGCGTGGACAGCTGCAGGTCCTCGCGCGAACCAAAGTGGGCGAAGACCCCGCTCTTGGACATGCCGACCTGCTCGGCCAGCAGGCCGATGGTCAGGCCTTCGAGGCCGTTGCGGCAGGCCAGGGCATAGGAACGCGCGAGGATGGCCTCGCGCGTGGCGGCACCCTTGGTGGAGGCGGGCGTCGACGGCATGTGCCAAATAAAAGCACGACCGTTCGTTTTAATCAAGCGCCGTCAGGTTGGATCCGATCCGCTGCCGTCGAGCACGGCCCGCGGCAGGTCCGGCCGGCGCCCGTGCGGCCAGGCGATCCCCGGGCGCACCGCCACGCGGCGCAAGCCGAAGCGCTCGTGCAGGCGGATCAAGGCCGCGCGGGCCGCCAGGGATGCAGGGCCGGCGCCGCGCACCTCATGCCTGGGCGCGGCATCCCGCCCTGGTCGGGGCCTCGAGCTTGCAGGTGTCGATGGAGTCGCGAATCTCGGCGGCGTCGGGCGCCGTCCTCGCGAAGGTGTCCCCGTCGCGGGCGTCGCACCCGCGCAGGGCCATCGCCGTGGCCGCCTCAGTCGCGGTAGCGCTTGAGCAGGTCGCCGTAGGCGTCGATCCGGCGGTCGCGCAGGAACGGCCAGATCCGGCGCACGTGTTCGCTGCGCGCCAGGTCCACCTCGGCCAGCAGGATCGCCGGCTCGGTCCCCGCTTCGGCCAGGAACTCGCCCTGCGGGCCGAGCACGTGGCTGTTGCCCCAGAAGTCGATCCCGGAGGCGCCCAGCGGCGAGGGCTCGTGGCCGACGCGGTTGCAGCTCAGCACCGGCAGGCCGTTGGCCACGGCGTGGCCGCGGTGGCTGAGCACCCAGGCATCGCGCTGGCGGTCCTTCTCGGCCTGGTCGTCGCCAGGGTCCCAGCCGATCGCGGTCGGGTAGAGCAGCAGCTCCGCGCCGGCCAGCGCCATCAGGCGCGCCGCTTCCGGGTACCACTGGTCCCAGCACACCAGCACGCCCAGGCGGCCGACCGAGGTGTCGATCGGGATGAAGCCGAGGTCGCCCGGGGTGAAATAGAACTTCTCGTAGAAACCCGGATCGTCCGGGATGTGCATCTTGCGGTACTTGCCGGCGATGCTGCCGTCGGCTTCCAGCACCACCGCGGTGTTGTGGTACAGGCCCGGCGCGCGGCGCTCGAACAGCGACGAGACCAGCACCACGCCGTGCCGCTTCGCCAGCGCGCCGAGGCGCTGCGTGCTGGGGCCGGGGATCGGTTCGGCCAGGTCGAACTCGTCCACGGACTCGTGCTGGCAGAAGTAGCAGCCGTTGTGCAGCTCCTGCAGAAGGACGAGCTTGGCACCGGCGCGCGCGGCCTCGGCCACGCGCTGTTCGATCACCGACAGGTTGGCGTCGGCGTCGCCATGGTTGCGTTCCTGGACCAGGGCGACGGGGAGGGTGCGGGTCTTCATCCGCGCATTGTAGGCCGCGGCGGCCGCCCTGCCGTGCTCAGGCGAGCAGGCCTTCAGGCAGCTGCATGGTGAGGCAATGGAGGCTGCCGTTCTGCCAGATCAGCGGGCGGCAGGGCACCTGCACGACCTCGCGGCCCGGGAAGGCCTCGCCCAGCACCGCGGCCGCGTCCGCGTCGGCCGCGTCGCCGTAGGCGGGCATCAGCACGGCGCCGTTGACGATGAGGAAGTTGGCGTAACTCGCCGCCAGGCGGCGCCCCTGGTCGATCACCGGGCGTGGCCACGGCAGCGGGAACAGCCGGTACGGCGTGCCATCGGCGGTGCGCAGGGCGGCCAGTTCCGCCGCCATCGCCCGCAGCGGCGCGTGGTGGCTGTCGGCCGGATCGTCGCAGGCCTGGAACACGATCGCGTCGGGCGCGGCGAATCGGGCGAGGGTGTCGACGTGGGCGTCGGTGTCGTCGCCCTCGAGGTAGCCGTGGTCGAGCCAGAGCACCCGGTCCTGGTGCAGCCAGCCGGCCAGCTGCGCGCCGAGCCGGTCGCGGTCCGCGTCGGGGTGGCGCTGGTGCAGGCATTGCCAGGTGGTCAGCAGGGTGCCGGCGCCGTCGGTTTCGATGGCACCCCCTTCCAATGCAAAATCAATTGGTTGCCGGACACTGTTCGAGAAAACTCCCATCCCGTGCAGGCGTTCGACCAGCAGGTCGTCGCGGCTCGCGCCGAACTTCCCGCCCCAGCCGGTGAAGCGGAAGTCGAGCAGGCGGAAGCCGTTGCCCTCGCGCAGGCTGATCGGGCCGGTGTCGCGCAGCCAGGTGTCGTCATAGGGCACCTCCACGAACCGCACCCGCGCCATGTCGATCCGGTTCGAGGACAGGCGCGCCCGGGCATAGCTCTCCACGTCCTCGTCGGCGACGCAGACCACGACGGGCTGGAAGCGGGTGATCGCCGCGACCAGGGCGATGTAGGTCTCCTCGACCTCGCCCAGGCGCTCGGCCCAGTCGGTGCCGGCATGCGGCCAGGCGATCAGGATTGCGGATTGCGGCTCCCACTCGGCGGGGAAGCGCGGCTTGATCGGGTCGGGCATCGGGCGGGCGCGCGGAAACGGGGGCGCGCATTATGCGCGACCCCGCGGGACGGCGCGGCGGATGTCAGCGGATGGCCGGCTTCGGCCCGACTTCGGACGGGTCGGCCTGGTTGAGGACGGCGTCGATCACGCGGTCGCGCTCGAAGTACACCGTGAACTCCGGATACACCCAGCGGTGGATGGTCGGCCACTGCGGCTTCTGGCCGCCGCGCGGCTCGAGGCGCTGGGCGGGGGCGCCGAAGCGGGCCTGGACCTGGGCGGTGGTGAGGCCGCGCTGGGGCAGGGCCACGTGCGCCTTGGCCTGCGCGCGTTCGACCAGCAGGGTATCGGCGGACGCCGCGCCGGCGGCGGCGCACAGCAGTACGGACAGGGCGAGGCTGGGGATCAGGCGCATGGTCTGGGCTCCGTCGATGGCCGGTTGGCAATGGCGAGCCCGGGTTTTAGCAGATTCAGGGACCAGCCGCTGTGCCGTGGTGCCGGAAGCGTGCCGGTCCGCGGTCTGGCGGGCCGCCTGGTCATCCGGACGACGCGGCACGCCCGCGCCGACGCGACGGTTCGACCGCGCGGCTCGCAGGCGGAGGGGGAGCCTGGATGCCGGCGCGCCGCGGACGGATGACGCATCGTTGGCGGCCGGCACGGGCGCACCGGCCGGCGCCGAAAAACAGAAGGGGCCGCATCGCTGCGACCCCTCCGGGTACTGCTTGCTGCCGTCCGGCGGACCGGAGGGCGACGCGTTCAGCGCTGGCGCGCCTTGAAACGCGGGTTGGACTTGCAGATCACGAAGACCTTGCCACGGCGACGAACGACCTTGCAGTCGCGGTGGCGGGCCTTCGCCGACTTCAGGGAGGACAGGACCTTCATGACGAAACCTCTGGAAGAACCGGCTGGATACGGCGGACAAAAGAAAGTCGCGCATTATAGCGGCGCGCCGGTCCCGTGTTCAAGCCAAGGTCCGCGACGTGGCGGGCGCGTCGCCCGGCGGCGGGCCGGTGCAGGATAATCCCCGTCCCCCGATCCCGCTGGAGACCCCATGGCAGACCCGATCCCCGTGCTGACGATCGACGGCCCCTCGGGGTCCGGCAAGGGGACGATCAGTCGCCTGGTGGCCGCGCGGCTGGGCTGGCACTACCTCGACTCGGGCGCCCTGTACCGGGCCATCGGCCTGGCCGCAGCCCGGGCCGGGCTGGACCTGGCCGACGTCGGGGCGCTGGCGCGGTTCACCCGCGACACCCGGATCGAGTTCCGCGAGGACGCCGACGGCGAGCTGCGGGTCCTCGTCGACGGGGAGGACGCCACCGACGCACTGCGCACCGAGGAGGCCGGGGCGGCGGCCTCGACGATCGCCGCGATCCCGGAAGTCCGGGAAGCCCTGAAGGACCGCCAGCGCGGTTTCCGGCGCCCGCCGGGGCTGGTGGCCGACGGGCGCGACATGGGCACGGTCATCTTCCCGGACGCCCCGTTCAAGGTGTTCCTGACCGCCAGCGCCGGCGAGCGCGCCGAAAGGCGCTATAAACAGTTGAAGGGCAAGGGGGTTTCGGTCACAATGGACGGTCTGCTGCGCGAGATCCTCGCGCGCGACGCCCGCGATGCCAGTCGCGCGGTGGCGCCGTTGCGGCCGGCCCCGGGGGCCGTCCACATCGATACCACCGGCATCGGCATCGACGAGGTGGTCGGGCGCGTGCTGTCCGTCGTGGCGCCCTGACCGCAGGCGAGCGTCGCCCGCCCGCGGTCCGTCCGGCCCGCCCCGCGGCGTGCCGGCGGGGCGCGCCCCGGGCCGGTCGGACAAGGCAGACAACGGCCCCGCGCGGGAGTTCCCGCGCGGATTCGATCCACCACAACACTCACGGCCATACGCAATCCCGCGCAGGCCGACAAACGGGTGGACCGCGGCGCCCGCGCCATGGACACGCGGTCTGTGTCATCAACCGAGTAAATCAAATGACCGAATCATTCGCAGAACTGTTCGAAGCCAGCCAGGCCAACCTGGCGAAGCTCAAGCCCGGCGCCATCGTCACCGGTACCGTCGTGGACGTGCGTACCGACGTGGTGATCATCAACGCGGGCCTGAAGTCCGAGGGCATCGTCCCGATCGAGCAGTTCCGTAACGACGCCGGCGAGATCGACGTCGCCGTCGGCGACACCGTCAAGGTGGCGCTGGACTCGATCGAGAACGGCTTCGGCGAGACCGTGCTGTCGCGCGAGAAGGCCAAGCGCGCCATGGTCTGGGACGAGCTGGAGGAAGCGCTCGAGAAGAACGAGACCGTGGTCGGCCGCATCAGCGGCAAGGTCAAGGGCGGCTTCACCGTCGACATCAAGGACGTCCGCGCGTTCCTGCCGGGCTCGCTGGTCGACGTGCGCCCGGTCCGCGACCCGGTGTACCTCGAGGGCAAGGAACTCGAGTTCAAGCTCATCAAGCTCGACCGCAAGCGCAACAACGTGGTCGTCTCGCGCCGCGCCGTGGTCGAGAGCGAGCACTCCGAGGAGCGCGAGGCGCTGATGGAGAAGCTGGTCGAGGGCGCCGTGCTCAAGGGCGTGGTCAAGAACCTCACCGACTACGGCGCGTTCGTCGACCTGGGCGGCATCGACGGCCTGCTGCACATCACCGACATGGCCTGGAAGCGCGTGCGCCATCCGTCCGAGGTGGTGGAAGTCGGCCAGGAGCTCGAGGTCCGCGTGCTCAAGTACGATCGCGAGCGCAACCGCGTCTCGCTGGGCCTGAAGCAGCTGGGCGAGGATCCGTGGGAGAACATCGCCCGCCGCTACCCGCCCAACACCCGCGTCTTCGGCAAGGTCTCCAACGTCACCGACTACGGCGCGTTCGTCGAGATCGAACCGGGCGTCGAGGGCCTGGTGCACGTGTCCGAGATGGACTGGACCAACAAGAACGTCAACCCGTCCAAGGTGGTCCAGGTCGGCGACGAGATCGAGGTCATGGTCCTGGACGTCGACGAGGAGCGCCGCCGCATCTCGCTGGGCATCAAGCAGGTCACCAGCAACCCGTGGGAGACCTTCGCCGCGATCCACAAGAAGGGCGACAAGGTCACCGGCCAGATCAAGTCGATCACCGACTTCGGCATCTTCATCGGCCTGGAGGGCGGCATCGACGGCCTGATCCACCTGTCCGACATCAGCTGGAACTCGACCGGCGAGGACGTGGCCCGCAACTTCAAGAAGGGCGACACGCTCGAGGCGGTGGTGCTGGCGGTGGACCCGGAGCGCGAGCGCATCTCGCTCGGCGTCAAGCAGCTCGAGCAGGATCCGTACGGCCAGTTCCTGGCCAACCACCCGCGCGGCTCGAAGGTGAGCGGCACGGTCAAGGAAGTCGACGCCAAGGGTGCGGTCATCGACCTGGGCGACGGCGTGGAGGGCTACGTGGCCGCGCGCGACATCGCCGACGTGCGCGTCGACGATGCCAGCCAGCACCTGAAGGTCGGCGACGCGATCGAGGCCAAGTACATCGGCCAGGACCGCAAGAGCCGCACCCTGCAGCTGTCGATCCGCGCCAAGGACGAGGCCGAGGCGGCCGAGACCCTCGCCGAGTACAACAAGGCGGCGGCGGAAGCCTCCAGCGGCACCACCAAGCTGGGCGCGCTGCTGCGCGAGCAGCTGGAGAACAAGTCCGAGTAAGTGCGACGGCGGCCTCGGCCGCGGAGGTCCGGCCCCGCCCGGGGCCGGACGGCTTGACCGGTGGGCGGTCCGGCGTTGCCGGGCCGCCCGCAGCTTCCACGGGCGTGTCGAACGATGACCAAATCGGAACTGATCGAGATCCTCACCCAGCGCCAGGCGCACCTGAAGGCCGACGACGTCGACCTCGCGGTGAAGTCGCTGCTGGAGATGATGGCCGCGTCGCTCGCCCAGGGGGACCGGATCGAGATCCGCGGTTTCGGCAGCTTCTCGCTGCACTTCCGGCCCCCGCGCACGGGCCGCAACCCCAAGACCGGCGACGCGGTCGCGCTGCCGGGCAAGTACGTGCCCCATTTCAAGCCCGGCAAGGACCTGCGCGAGCGGGTCACGGACGTGATCCCGCTGCCGGCGGAGGACTAGGCCGCCGGCCTCGCGCATGCGGCTGATCAGGGTCCTCGTCGCGCTGGTGGTCGTGGCGCTCGGCGCCGCGGTGGGGGCACTCAACCGGCAGGTGGTGGTCCTGGACCTGGGTTTCACCGGCATCGCCGCCAGCCTGGGCGTGATGCTGCTTTCGGCGCTGCTGCTCGGCGCGCTGTGCGGCGGCCTGGCGCTGGCGCTGGGCGTGGTCATCCCGCTGCGGCGAAGATTGCGCGACGCGCGCCCCGCGGACCGGCAGGGCCCGCTTCCCCCCCAAGACACGGGAGTCTGAACCATGGCATTCGTCAGCGAGTGGTTCTGGTTCTTCCTGCTGCTGCCACTGGCCGCCCTGAGCGGCTGGGTGGTGGGCCGGCGGGGAGGCGAGCGCCACAGCGACACCCAGGTGAGCCGGCTGTCGACCACCTACTTCCGGGGCCTGAACTACCTGCTCAACGAACAGCCCGACAAGGCGATCGAGCTGTTCCTGCACATCGCCGAGCTGGACAAGGAGACCTTCGAGACCCAGCTCGCGCTCGGGCACCTGTTCCGCCGCCGTGGCGAGGTGGACCGCGCGATCCGCCTGCACCAGGGCCTGGCGCAGCGCCCGGACCTGAGCGACCAGCAGAAGGTCCAGGCCCTGCTCGGGCTCGGCGAGGACTACATGAAGGCCGGCCTGCTCGACCGCGCCGAGGTGGTGTTCACCGACCTGGCCCGGATCGACCAGCGCGCCCCGCAGGCGCTCAGGCACCTGATCGGGATCTACCAGGCCGAGCGCGACTGGGCCAAGGCGATCGAGAACGCGACCCGCTACGAGGCCGCCACCGGCGAGCCGATGGGCAAGCTGATCGCCCACTTCGAATGCGAGCTGGCCGAGCGCGAGCGCCTGGCCGGCAATCTCGAGGCGGCGCGGGCCGCGGTCGCGCGCGCCTACGCCGCCGACTCGACCTCGGTGCGCGCCGGCATCCTCGAGGGGCGGCTGGAAACCGATGCCGGCAACGACGCCGCCGCGATCCGCGCCTACGAGCGCGCCGCCCGCCACGACACCGACTTCCTGCCCGAGGTGCTGCCCGCGCTGCTGGCCGCCTACGAGCGCGTGGGCGACGCGGCCGGCGCGCGCAAGTTCCTGGCCGAGATGAGCGAGCACTACCGCGGCATCGCCCCGGTGCTGGCGCTGACCCGCCTGGTCGAGGCGCAGGACGGCGTGCATGCCGCGCGCGAGTACCTGACCCGGCAGCTCAAGGACCGCCCCTCGGTGCGCGGCGAGGCGGCGCTGATCGACCTCACCCTGGCCGAGAACACCGACCTCGCCGGGACCCTCCAGGACCTGCGCCTGATCACCGAGCAGCTGCTGGTGCGCAACCCCAGCTACCGCTGCAACCGCTGCGGTTTCGGCGCGCGCAGCCACCACTGGCAATGCCCCAGCTGCAAGGAGTGGGGCACGATCAAGCCGCTGCTCAACTACGCGGTCGTCTGATGGCGGGGCTGGCCCTGGCCTGGGTGCTGGCCGGCGTCGCGCTGGGCGCCGGCGCCACCGCCGCCGCCCGGGCCTACGCGCTGCGACGCCGGCTGATCGACCTGCCGGGCGAGCGCCGCAGCCACCGCGCCGCCACGCCGCGGGGTGGTGGCATTTCGATCGTGCTGGTCCTGCTGGCGGCCCTGTTCGCGCTTGCGCTCGCCGCCCCGGATGCGTGGCCGGCCTGCCTGCTGGCGGGCACGGGCCTGGCGCTGGTCGCCGGGATCGGCTGGCTGGACGACCATCGCCCGCTGTCCGCGCTGGCGCGGCTCGCGGTGCACGCGGTCGCCGCCGCCCTGCTCGCAGGCGCGCTGTGGTCGCGCGGCGGCAGCCCGCTCGACATCGCGGTCGCGTTCGCGGCCGTGCTCGTGCTGGTCAACGTCTGGAACTTCATGGACGGCATCGACGGCATCGCCGCAGCCCAGGCGCTGGTGGCGGCCGTCGCCTGGGCGCTGATGGCGGGGCAGGGCGCGGTGTGGTGGGCGGGGCTGGCGCTCGCCGCGGGAATCCTCGGCTTCCTGCCCTACAACTTCCCGCGCGCCCGGATCTTCCTGGGCGACGTCGGCAGCGGGGCGCTCGGCTATGCGCTGGCCTCGCTGTTCGCGTTTGGCGCGGCGGGGGTGCATCCCGATGCCCGCCTGCTGTGGACGTTGCCGCTGCTGCCGTTCCTCGTTGACGCGTCCTTGACGCTGGCTTCGCGCATCTTGGCGGGTGAGGCCTGGTGGCGGCCGCACGTGACCCATGCCTACCAGGTCTGGGCGCGCAAGGCGGGTTCGCACGTGCCGGTGACGCTCGCCTACACCGCAGCAGCAACCATTGCATCGATGATGATGTTCGTTCTGCGTTCAGGCACTTCGGCGATTATCATCGCGGTCTGGTTGATGTTCCTGTCGGTGTCCGCACTGGCATGGGCGATGCTCCGCGGCGCCGCCGGGACCGGACGAACGGACCGGGTCGGGAAAAGGAACCCCTGAAGATGCTCAACTGGAAGGATCGGGTCAGCATGGCGGCGCCTCGCCTCGCCATCGTCGCCCACGACCTGGCCATGGTCTGGATGTGCTGGGCCGCGCTCCATCATTTCCGCTACGCGATGCTGCCGGCCGGTCCCGCGCCGGGGATCGAGGCGACCGAGATCCTCCTCGTCCTGCTCGCGCAGGGCGCGGTGTTCTGGCAGGTGGGCCTGTATCGCGGCGTGTGGCGCTTCGCGAGCCTGCCGGACCTGGTCAATATCCTGAAGGCGGCGATGGTCGGCCTGCTGGCGATCATGCTGGTGCTGTTCGTCTTCAACCGCCGGCTCGACCAGGTGCCGCGCTCGGTGCTGCTGCTGTACCCGTTGCTGCTCACCGCGCTGCTGGGCATGCCCCGGCTGGTCTACAGGGCGTGGAAGGACCACCAGATCGCGCGCACCGACAAGGCCGCGCTGCGGGTGCTGATCCTGGGCGCGGGGCGGGCCGGCGAAACCCTGGTGCGCGACCTGCGCAGGACCGGGGCGTATGTCCCGGTCGGCTTCCTGGACGATGCGGCCAAGCTGCGCGGCAGCCGGCTGCAGGGCGTACCGGTGCTGGGGCGGGTCGAGGACGTGGCCCGGATCGCGCCGGAGACGGCGGCCCAACTGCTGGTGATCGCAATGCCCTCGGTGGACGCGGCCACGATGCGCCGCGTGGTGGCCGCCTGCGAACGCACCGGGCTTCCGTTCCGCATGGTGCCGCGGCTCGACGACATGCTCGAAGGGCGTTCGCTGCCGGGCGAACTCAAGGAGGTGGCGATCGAGGACCTGCTCGGCCGCAAGCCGGTCACGCCGGACTGGAAGGCGATCCGCGCATGGCTCGGCGGCCGCAGCGTGCTGGTGACCGGCGCCGGCGGTTCCATCGGCGCCGAGCTGTGCCGGCAGTGCGCCCGGCACGGGGCGTCGACGATCGCGCTGGTCGAGATCGACGAGCTGGCGCTGATCAAGACCGAGTCGGAACTGCGGCGCGACTTCCCGCAGATCCGCTGCGTGCCGGTGCTCGGCGACTGCGGCGATCCGGCGGTGATCCGCCATGCGCTGCGCCTGTCCAGCCCCGACGCGGTGTTCCATGCCGCGGCCTACAAGCAGGTCCCGGTGCTGGAAGGGCAGCTGCGCGAAGCGGTGCGCAACAACGTGCTGGCCACCGAGGTGGTGGCGCGCGAGGCGCGCGCGGCCCGGGTCGGCACCTTCGTGCTGATCTCCACCGACAAGGCGGTCGATCCGGTCAACGTGCTCGGCGCGTCCAAGCGCCTGGCCGAGATGGTGTGCCAGTCGATGGCCCAGACCGACGGCACCCATTTCGTAACCGTGCGCTTCGGCAACGTGCTCGATTCGGCCGGCAGCGTCGTGCCGCTGTTCCGCGAACAGATCCGCAGCGGCGGGCCGGTGACCGTGACCCATCCGGAGGTCACGCGCTACTTCATGACCATCCCCGAGGCCTGCCAGCTGATCATGCAGTCGGTGGCGATCGGCGCGCGCGAGGCGGTGTACACGCTGGACATGGGCGAGCCGGTACCGATCCGGCTGCTGGCCGAGCAGATGATCCGGCTGGCGGGCAAGCAGCCCGAGCGCGACATCGCGATCGTCTACACCGGGCTGCGGCCCGGGGAGAAACTCCACGAAACCTTGTTCCACGCCGACGAACGGTACCGTCCGACGGTGCACCCGAAGATCCTCCAGGCCGAGGCCCGTTCGGTGTCCGCGGAGAAGCTCCAGCCGGCGCTCGCGCGCATGCGCGAGGCGGTGGCCGCATTCGATACCGAGGAGCTTGCGCGCCTGCTGCGCGAGACGCTCCCCGAATTCCGTCCCGGCAACGCGGATGCGGAGGCCGAGCGCGAGGACACGGGCACCGTCGTCGCATTCCCCGCACGACAGGCTAGAAAGACATGACCCGACGCATCCGAAAAGCGGTGTTCCCGGTCGCTGGACTGGGAACACGGTTCCTCCCTGCCACGAAAACCGTTCCCAAGGAGATGCTGCCGATCGTCGACCGCCCGCTGATCCAGTACGCGGTGGACGAGGCGATCGAGGCCGGCTGCGACACCCTGGTGTTCGTGACCAACCGCTACAAGCACGCGGTGGCCGACTACTTCGACAAGGCCTACGAACTCGAGCAGAAGCTCGAGAAGGCCGGCAAGCACGAGCAGCTCGAGCTGGTGCGCAACGTGTTGCCCGAAGGCGTCCGTGCCGTGTTCGTCACCCAGGCCGAGGCCCTGGGCCTGGGCCATGCCGTGCTGTGCGCGAAGCCGGTGGTGGGCGACGAGCCGTTCGCGGTGCTGCTGCCCGACGACCTGATCTGGAACCGCAACGGCCCGGGCGCGCTCAAGCAGATGGCCGACCACGCCGAGGCCCACGGCGTCGGCGCGATCGCGGTGCAGGACGTGCCGCGCGAGCAGACCGGCAGCTACGGCATCGTCGAGACCGGGGACTTCCGCGACCGCAGCGGTGCGATCCGGCGCATGGTCGAGAAGCCAAGGCCCGATGAGGCGCCGAGCACCCTGGCAGTGGTCGGCCGCTACATCCTGCCCGGGGCGATCTTCGACCATCTGGAGAAGACCGGCCGCGGCGCCGGCGGGGAGATCCAGCTCACCGACGCCATCGCCAGCCTGCTGGGCGAGCAGCAGATCGACGCCTACCGCTTCCGCGGCACGCGCTTCGACTGCGGTACCCACATTGGCCTGGTCGAGGCGACGATCCGCTTCGCGCTCGACCACGAGAAGCTCAGCGAAGCCGCCAGCGAGGCCATGGCCAGCGCACTGCGCGAACTGGGCGTGACCGACATCAGCTGAGCCGACCGCCCACGGGCGCGGGATGCGTTTAGGATGGTGCGCAGAGCGGGGCGAGGGGACGGATCCCCGTGGCGATGCGTCGACAGGGATGGTGACGGATGAAGCAGGCCAGGACAGGCAGACCTGATTCCAGGGTGGTCAGGACGGTGGCGGCAGGCACGGCCGCCCGGGCCCTCTGGGCCACCGCTGCGCTGATGGCGGGCGTGGCGTGCAGCGGCAGGACGTCGCCGTCGCCGTCGTCGGCGACGGGCCCCGGCGGGCGGCAGGCCCCGCAGATGGCTCCGGCTGCCCCGGGGCAGTCCGAAGCACGCTCCAGTGATGCCATGCCGCCCATGATGCCCGGACGGATCCGGCTGCCCGTGGGGGTCGAGCCGACCTGTCCCTCGGAGGACTTCGAGGAGTTCATCCGCGCATTCTTCAACAGCGGCGACCTCCAGGTCCGATTCACCGCCCGGCCCTACGAGGTCAAGGGCCCGTACTACGAGCAGCACAATACCGAACCCGGTGATCCGGCCAATCCACAGTGGGAAACGGTCGACCAAGATCATCCGTTGCACGATCTTTACCGCTACGACGCGCATCGGAGTGTGTATGTATCGGACAGTGCGTGGCTGCGCGCAGGGGAGCAATGGACCGGAGTCGATCCCGAGGGTAAGCCTCTCCTCCGTCCGGTGACCGAAGTGCAGATCCGGCAAGTGTCTCCCCGGCAGCACGCCGTCGACACGCCCGGCCGCATCACCACTTTCACCTGGCGAGGCGACTGCTGGTACCTGACGCAGGACTGGACCCTGGACCCGTTCGAGGGGTGCCGATGGCCCGACGAGTGCCGGCGCCTGCTCGAGTACGAAGGGCAGTACTACAGGGACGATGAGGACTGAACGCAAGTCCGGGTGCAGCGCCCGACAGGCGAACAACCGGCCAGGGAGGGGCCATGACCATGCAGAACGCCACGCCGCCCGGGCCGGCGGCCTACCGCATCCAGCAACTGGGACCGCCGCGCGATCGAGACGGTTCGCCGGTCCGGGTCCATGGGCAGGGTACGCAGCTGAACGAGCCGGTGACCGGGTTCGACAGCCTCGTGCTGCATCATCCCGGGGACAGCCGGGGCGTGCGGATGGTGGACGGGTCGATCGTCGGCGGCGAGCGTGGACGCGTGTTCGCCTATGTCGGCGGTCGGATCGAGGAGATCGAGTTCCCACGGCCGGTCGGGGGCCGGTTCCGCGATTACGGGCTCGCAACGGACCAGGTACTGATCAAGAAGGATCTCATCCTGTCCCATCCCGACCGGGATCCGGGCACCCGCCATGGACGCAGGGTGCATGTGCCGGCCCCGGTTGCCGGCGTCGTGGGCGCGCGGCGCGATCGCGAGGGACTGGTGGACATCCTCGATCGGCGGGGCGGGGAGGTCATCGCCCGCATCCGCCACATGAGCGATATCGAAGTCGATGTCGGGGACGCGGTGGAGTACGGACAGACGCTCGGCATCCAGAGTGACGTGGACACGCGCCGGATCCACGTGCACATGGAAATGGATTCGCGCTACTACCTGCAGTTCCGCAACTATGTCGACGACCTGGCCAGCGGCCGGCTGCCCGTGGACGCCGTCCACCGCACGAACGTCCAGCCACGCCCCGTGCCCGCTGACGGTACCTTCCGGCTGGGAGCGTCCGATCCGCGGATCCGCGACCTGCAGCGCGTCATGGACGGGGAAGGGCATCGCGCGGCTGATGGCGGACCGCTGGATCGTGATGGCGTCTACCGGATCGGGATGCAGGGCGCGCTGCTGGATTTCCAGCGCGACCACGGGATCCGGCAGACGGGAGACATCGACCCGCCCACGCTGCGGTTCGCTCCCGCGACGCGGCCGCGCGAAGTGGACCGGTTGGACTACGTCGCGTCCGGGCGCACGCCGCAGGTCCACCCGTCGCAGCAGCAGGCGCCTGGCCATCCCGATCACCCGGACCACCGACCAGGCCTGCCGGCGGAACCCGAGCCGGCGGTCAACCAGCGCAGGGCGCAGGCGCCCTGCTTCGGGTGTCCGCCCATCGACCGGCTCTCGGCCGCGCTGCGTTCGGGCGACGAGGCCGAGGTGTCACTGGCCTTTGCCGCGATCGGGACCTCGCCGGAGATGCTGGCGATGCTCGAACGCGGAAACAGGCTGCTTGCAGCCGCGCAGGAGGACTCCAGAAGCTCGCAGCAGATCCAGGCGCAGCCCGATGCGCCGGTACACGGCTGACCGGACGACGCGCGTCAGGGACAAGCGCAAACGGCGCCCCGGGGGGCGCCGTTTTTCTGCGACGGGGGGGCGGGAGGGTCAGAGCGACTCGAAGATCCCCGCCGCGCCCATGCCGGTGCCGATGCACATCGTCACCATGCCGTACTTCTGCTTCCTGCGGCGCATGCCGTGGACGATGGTCGCGGTGCGGATCGCGCCGGTCGCGCCCAGCGGATGGCCGAGCGCGATCGCGCCGCCGAGCGGGTTGACCTTGTCCGGGTCCAGCTCCGAATCGCGGATCACGGCCAGCGCCTGGGCGGCGAAGGCCTCGTTGAGCTCGATCCAGTCCAGCTGGTCCCTGGTCAAACCTGCCTGCCTGAGCGCCTTCGGGATCGCGGCGATCGGGCCGATGCCCATCACCTCCGGGCGCACGCCGGCGACCGAGAAGCTGACGAAGCGGGCCAGCGGCGTCAGGCCGTAGTCCTTGATCGCCTGCTCGGAAGCCAGCAGCACCGCACCGGCGCCGTCGCTCATCTGCGAGGAGTTGCCGGCGGTGACGGAGCCGCCGAACTGGCCGTTGCGGAACACGGTGCGCAGCTTCGCCAGCCCTTCGGCCGAGGTGTCGGCGCGCGGGCCCTCGTCCTGTTCGACCAGCAGCTTCTTCAGCCGCACGGTATTGCCGGCGAGGTCGGGCACGCGAGAGACCACCTCGTAGGGCGTGATCTCCTGGGCGAACTCGCCGGCGGCCTGGGCCGCGAGCGCCTTCCTGTGCGAGGCGAGGGCGAAGGCGTCCTGGTCTTCGCGCGAGACCTTCCACTCCTCGGCCACCTTCTCGGCGGTGATGCCCATGCCGTAGGCGATGGCGACGTTCTCGTCGCGCGCGAACACCTGCGGGCTGAGCGCGACCTTGTTGCCCATCATCGGCACCATCGACATCGACTCGGTGCCGCCGGCCAGCATCAGGTCGGCGTTGCCGAGCCGGATCTGGTCGGCCGCCAGCGCCACGGCCTGCAGGCCGGAGGAGCAGAAGCGGTTGATGGTCTGCGCGGCGATGGTGTTCGGCAGGCCGGCCAGCAGCACGCCGATGCGGGCCACGTTCATGCCCTGTTCGCCCTCGGGCATCGCGCAGCCGATGATGGCGTCGTCGATGCGGCTGGTGTCGATGCCCGGCGCCTGCGCGACCACGGCCTTGAGCACGTGGGCGAGCATCTCGTCGGGACGGGTGTTGCGGAAGACGCCCTTCGGGGCCTTGCCGACCGGGGTGCGGGTGGCGGCGACGATGTAGGCGTCCTGGATCTGCTTGCTCATGGTCTAGTGTCCTGTGTCGTCGTCGGTCAGTTGCGCAGCGGCTTGCCGGTCTTGAGCATGTGGGCGATGCGGGCCTGGGTCTTGTCCTGCTGGGCCAGCTCGACGAAGTGCTTGCGCTCCAGGCGCAGCAGCCAGTCCTCGTCCACCACCGCGCCGCGGTCGACCTCGCCGCCGCACAGCACGGTGGCGATGCGGGTGGCGATCTCGTCGTCGTATTCGCTGATGAAGCGGCCCTCGAGCATGTTCACCAGCAGCATGCGGAAGGTGGCGATGCCGACGTCGCCGGCGACCCGGATGCGGCGCGCGGGCAGGGGCGGGCGGTAGCCGGTCTCGGCCAGGCCGCGGGCCTCCTCCCTGGCGATGTGCAGCAGCTCCCAGGCGTTGAACACGACCTTGTCGCCGGCGCGCATGAGGCCCAGCTCCCTGGCCTCCACGGCGGAGGTCGAGACCTTGGCCATGGCGATCGTCTCGAAGGTCTTCTTGAGCTCGGCGAACACGTCTCCGCCCGGGCCCGCGGCCTCGGACGCGCGCACCGCCAGCTCCTTCAGGCCGCCACCGGCCGGCAGCAGGCCGACGCCGGCCTCGACCAGGCCGATGTAGCTCTCGAGGTGGGCCACGGTGCGGGCGCTGTGCATCTGGAACTCGCAGCCGCCGCCCAGGGCCATGCCGCGCACCGCCGCCACGACCGGCACCAGCGCGTACTTGATGCGCTGGCTGGTGGCCTGGAAGTTGGCCACCATCGCCTCGAAGGCATCGACCTTGCCGGCCTGGAGCAGGCCCAGCGCGCCGGCCAGGTCGGCGCCGGCCGAGAAGGGCTCCTTCGGCTGCCAGATCACCAGGCCCGCGAACTTCTTCTCGGCGATGCCGATCGCTTCCTGCAGTCCGTCGAGGACCTGGTCGGAGACGGTGTGCATCTTGGTCTTGAAGCTGACCACGCCCACGTCGTCGCCGTCGGTCCACAGGCGCACGCCGTCGTTCTCGAACACGGTTTCGCCCTGCGCGAACGACTCGCCCAGCAGCGGGTCCGGGAAGCGCTGGCGCCGGTAGGCGGCCAGCGACGACCGCGGCAGCTTGGCGTCCTGCACCGGGCTGTAGCTGCCCTCGGCCGCATGCACGCCCTCGCGGCCATCGAACACCCAGTCGGGCAGGGGCGCGTTGCTCATGGCCTTGCCGGCGACGATGTCGTCGGCGATCCACTGCGCCACCTGCTTCCAGCCCGCCGCCTGCCAGGTCTCGAACGGGCCCAGCGACCAGCCGTAGCCCCAGCGGATGGCCAGGTCGACGTCGCGGGCGGTCTCGGCGATGTCCGCCAAGTGATAGGCGCTGTAGTGGAACAGGTCGCGGAACGCGGCCCACAGGAACCGGGCCTGCGGGTGCTGGCTCTCGCGCAGCTTGCGGAACTTCTCGGCCGGGTCCTTCGTCTTGAGGATCTCGACCACCTCGTCGGCGGCCTTGCGGTCGGCCGGGCGGTAGTCCTGCTTCTCCAGGTCGAGGACCAGGATGTCCTTGCCGGCCTTGCGGAACACGCCGGCGCCGGTCTTCTGGCCCAGCGCGCCCTTGGCGACCAGCGCCTCGAGCCAGGCCGGCGACTTGAAGTAGGCGTGCCAGGGGTCTTCCGGCAGGGTGTCGGCCATGGTCTTGATGACGTGGGCCATGGTGTCCAGGCCGACCACGTCCGAGGTGCGGTAGGTCGCCGACTTCGGCCGGCCGATCAGCGGGCCGGTCAGGGCGTCGACCTCGTCGAAGCCGAGGCCGAACTCCGCGGTGTGGTGGGCCGTGGCCAGGATCGAGAACACGCCGATCCGGTTGCCGATGAAGTTCGGGGTGTCCTTCGCATAGACCACGCCCTTGCCGAGGGTCGTGGTCAGGAAGGTCTCGAGCCCCTCGAGCACGGCGCGGTCGGTGGTCCGGGCCGGGATCAGCTCGGCCAGGTGCATGTAGCGGGGCGGGTTGAAGAAGTGCACGCCGCAGAACCGCGATCTCAATTCTTCCGGAAGAACCTCTGCCAACTTGTTGATGCCCAAGCCGGACGTGTTGCTCGCGAGGACCGCATGCGGGGCCACGAACGGGGCCACCTTGCGGTAGAGGTCCTGCTTCCAGTCCATCCGCTCGGCGATCGCCTCGATGACCAGGTCGCAGCCCTTGAGCAGCTCCAGGCCGGTCTCGTAGTTGGCCGGGGTGATGGCCTCGGCCAGCGAACGGCTGGCCAGCGGGGCGGGGCTGAGCTTGCCGAGGTTGGCGATGGCCTTGAGCACGACGCCGTTGGGGTCGCCTTCCTTCGCGGGCAGGTCGAACAGCACCGTGTCGACGCCGGCGTTGGTCAGGTGCGCGGCGATCTGCGCGCCCATGACGCCGGCGCCCATGACCGCGGCCCGGCGTACAAGCAGTTTCTCAGACATGTCGTGTATCCATCTGGTTTGAAAGGGAACGCGAACGCTCAGGCTTGGAATCCGGCGGCCGCGAAACGGATCAGTTCGGCCGCCGCGTGGCGGCGGTGGGCGGCCTCGTCGACGCCCGCGGGCCGCTTGATCAGCCCGAAATCGGCCATGGCATAGGTCAGGGCGCCGCCAAGGAAGTCCAGCCGCCAGTACAGGGTTTCCTTGGCCAGGTGCGGCAGGCACGCGGCGAGGGCGCGGGCGAACTCGCGCTGCACGTGCCCGTAGCGCTCGGACAGGAAACCGCGCAGATTCTCGTTGTGCTCGGCGTAAGCCCGCGCGATGACGCGGATGAAGGAGTGCCCGTGGCGGTCGAGGGCCAGGTCCAGGGCAGGCTCGACGAAGGCGGCCAGGATCGGCTCCAGCTCCCCGGGATGGGCCTCGAGCGCGGCGCGCAGCCGGTCCAGGCGCTGGCGGCTCATCACGTCCATCCGCCGGCGGAACACCTCGTGGACGAGGTTGTCCTTGCTGCCGAAGTGGTAGTTGACCGCGGCGATGTTGACGTCGGCCAGGGCCGTGACCTGGCGCAGGGAGGTGCCCGAGAAGCCGTGCTGGGCGAACAGTTCCTCGGCGGCGCCGAGGATCCGGTCCTTGGTGGAGAACTGCCGCCCCGCGATCGTCATCCGCCGCTGCTCAATCAAACGCTTGTTTGGATCGTATTCCCGGACGGTTTCCGTTGCAACCCGGGGCCTGCTTCGTTGCCGCACAATCCGGTAGAATTACCGCAGCCTTGTTGGCTAAACCCGCGTCCACACGCGGGTTTTTTCCATGTTAATCTGGCCCTTCCCCTGCGGAGCGGCCCCTGCCCGGAGATCTTCCATGGCGCTGGAGCGCACCCTTTCCATCATCAAGCCCGATGCCGTCGCCAAGAACGTCATCGGCGAAATCTACAGCCGCTTCGAAAAGGCCGGCCTGAAGGTGGTCGCCGCGAAGATGAAGCACCTCTCGCGCAAGGAAGCCGAAGGCTTCTATGCGGTGCATCGCGAGCGTCCGTTCTTCAATGCGCTGGTCGAGTTCATGATCAGCGGCCCGGTGATGATCCAGGTGCTGGAAGGCGAGGGCGCGATCGCGAAGAACCGCGAACTGATGGGCGCGACCAACCCGAAGGAAGCCGCGCCGGGCACGATCCGCGCCGACTTCGCCGACAGCATCGACGCCAACGCGGTGCACGGTTCGGACGCGCCGGAGACCGCCGCGGTGGAGATCGCGTACTTCTTCGCCAGCACCGAGCTCTGCCCGCGTTGAGCACGCAGTAGCCCCGTGAGCGACCTCGCAGCCACCACGAAGCAGAACCTGCTCGACCTCGACCGCGAGGGCCTGGAGCGCTTCTTCGCCGACGAACTCGGCGAGAAGCGCTTCCGCGCGCACCAGGTGATGAAGTGGATCCACCACCGCCACGTCACCGACTTCGAACAGATGACCGACCTGGGCAAGGCGCTGCGCGCCAAGCTGCACGAACGCGCCGAGGTGCGCGTGCCGCAGGTCCAGTTCGAAAAGCCCTCCGCCGACGGCACCCACAAGTGGCTGCTGGCGATGGACGGCTCCAACGCGGTCGAGACCGTGTACATCCCCGACAAGGGCAGGGGCACGCTGTGCGTGTCCTCGCAGGTGGGCTGCGGCCTCAACTGCACGTTCTGCTCGACCGCGACCCAGGGCTTCAACCGCAACCTCTCGACCGCCGAGATCATCGGCCAGGTCTGGGTGGCCGCGCGCCACCTGGGCAACGTGCCCCACAAGCAGCGCAGACTGACCAACGTGGTGATGATGGGCATGGGCGAGCCGCTCATGAACTTCGACAACGTGGTCCGCGCGATGAGCGTGATGCGCGACGACCTGGGCTATGGCCTGGCCAACAAGCGCGTGACCCTGTCGACCTCCGGCCTGGTGCCGCAGATCGACCGGCTGGCCGAGGTGAGCGACGTGTCGCTGGCCGTCTCGCTGCATGCGCCCAACGACGAGCTGCGCACCCGGCTGGTGCCGCTCAACAGGAAGTACCCCATCGCCGAGCTGATGGAGGCGTGCGTGCGCTACGCGCAGCGCAAGCGCGGCGAATCGGTGACGTTCGAATACACCCTGATGAAGGGCGTCAACGACCAGCCCGAGCACGCGCGCGAGCTGATCCGGCTGATGCGCGACTTCGACAACCGGCTGCAGATGAAGGACGCGGCCAAGGTCAACCTGATTCCGTTCAACCCGTTCCCGGGCACCCGCTACGAGCGCCCGGACGACGCGGCGATCCGGCGGTTCCAGAAGCTGCTCAACGACGCCGGCCGGATCGCGCCGGTGCGCCGCACCCGCGGCGACGACATCGACGCCGCCTGCGGCCAGCTCAAGGGCCAGGTGATGGACCGCACCCGGCGCCAGTCCGAGTTCCGCAAGCGGCTGCAGCAGGGAGGTGCCGGTGCGGTGGCGTGAGCGGCTCGTGCTGGCGGCGGCGCTGGCGCTGGCCGCGTCGGGGTGCTCGCGGCTGACCTTCGTCAAGCCCGACGCCTCGCGGCGGGGCGCGGAGAAGGTGGCCCCGGACTACCGGATCCGGGACAACGAGGCGGCGAAGCGCCGGACCGAGGCGCGGCGCCAGATCACGCTCGCCGACCGGCACCTGTCGGCCGGCGACCTCGCGGAAGCGGAGCGCGCCGCCCAGGCCGCGCTCAAGGCGGACCGCGAGCTGGCCGAGGCCCACACCATGATGGCCCTGGTGGCCGCCGAGCAGGGACGCTACGAACTGGCCGGGACCCACCATGCCGAGGCCGCCCGGCTGGCGCCGTCCGGCATGACCTACAACAACTACGGCGCGTGGCTGTGCGCCAACGGCCGCGCCGCCGAATCGCTCGAGTGGTTCGACCAGGCCGTGCTCGACCCGCGCTACGGCGACCGGGCCGGGGCGCTGGCCAACGCCGGGGCCTGCGCGGCCCGGGCCGGACAGCACGATCGGGTCGAACGCGACCTGCGCGCCGCGCTCGAGCTGGACCCGGAGAACGTGGTGGCGCTGGCGGCGATGGCGGAGGAGTCCATGCGCCAGGGCCGCTACCTCGAGGCCCGCGCGTTCTCCGAGCGCCGGCTCGCGGCCGGCCCCGCCACGGCCGCGGCACTCGAATTGGCGTCACGAATCGAGGATAAACTCGGCGACAGCGTTGCCGCGCGACGTTATGTTGAGCGGCTCCGGACCGAGTTTCCGCAGGCACTCAACGCTAGTCCAGGGGGAAGCAGCACACCATGAACTCTTCCGACCAGATGGCCGGCCATGCCGGCGATGGCGAGCGACTGCGCAAGGCGCGCGAGGCCGCGGGCCTCGAGGTGGCGGAGGTCGCCAGGCGCCTGAAGATGCCGGTGAAGGTGGTGGAAGCGCTGGAGAACGAGGACTGGGGAAGCCTCGATGCGCCGGTCTTCGTGCGCGGCCAGCTCCGCAGCTACGCCCGCCTTCTCGGGCTGAAGATCGACGAGGCGCTGCCGGCGGCGTCGCCGGCGCTGCCGATCGAACCGGCCAGGCTCGAACCCAGGGTCTATACGCCGCCGCTGCGGCGGGCCGCCGACCGCCTGATGGGGCGCCTGGTCTACATCGTGATCACCGCGCTGATCGCGGTCCCGGTGTGGATGATGGCGACCCGGACCCACATGGAGTCCCGGATCGATCTGGATGCCGCCCTGGTACAGCTCGAGGACCAGGCCGATGCCCCGGAGCGGCGCGCGCCCGCCCCCGCGCCCGAGGCGGAGGGCCCGCGGCCGCTGGTGGCGTCGATGACCTCGATCCCGCAGCGGCAGGCCGTCGCCCGGCAACAGGACGCGCCTGCGCTCTCCCTGCGCTTCTCCGGCGACAGCTGGATCGAGGTGTTCGATGCCCAGGGCGAGGTGCTCGAACGCGGCCTGCTCAAGGCCGGCGACCGCCGCGACTACGCCCGCGGCGAAGTGGGCCGGGTGGTGATCGGCAACGCCGATGCCGTGGAAGTCCGGCGCAACGGCAGCATTCAGGATCTGTCCGAGTTCCAGCGCGCGAACGTCGCACGCTTTACGGTATCCTCTGACGGCTCCATCGCGCCGCCCAGGCAGTAGCGCCGCGCCCGCCGATGGAACGTGCGCCCGGCCCCGTGCCGGGCGTTTCCCGATCGCCCCCTTGTCCCGCCGACGGTCGCGGACAGGACCCCACTGGCATTAGACGATGGCGTTGGACGAACTGCTCGACGAGCACGAACAAGGCGAAAGAGTCCGCAACTGGCTGAAGGAAAACGCCCTGGGGCTGCTCGGCGGGCTCGCGCTCGGCCTGGCCCTGATCGGCGGCGGCAAGTGGTGGATGCAGCGCCAGCACCAGGAGCGGGTGGCCATCGGCGAGACCTACGACCGGATGGTGCGCGCGATCGAATCGGGCGACCTGGAGACGGCGAAGCAGGAAGCGGCGCCGCTGGCCGACACCAGCTACGCGCCGTTGGCCGCGCTGGCCCTGGCCAAGGGCCAGCTCGACGCAGGCGACCGGGACGCGGCCATCGCGACGCTGCGCGCGGCGCGCAGCGACGACCCCGGGCTGGCGGCCGTCATCCGCCAGCGCCTGGCGCGGCTGCTGGTCGATGCGGGGCAGGGCGAGGAGGCGGTCTCGCTGCTGGCCGGCAACGACGATCCGGGCGCGCTTGAGGTCCGCGGCGACGCGCACTTCGCGCTCGGCCGCGCCGACGAGGCGCGCAAGGACTACGAAGCGGCGCTGCGCAAGCTTGATGTCGCCGCGCCGCAGCGCATGCTGCTCGAACTCAAACTGGCCCAGGCCGGCGGCACGCCGGACCAGGCGGGGACCGAATCCTGATGAAGTCGTCCAATCCTGCGTCCGCCGCGACGCGCGCCCGCTGGCGACTGGTCGCCGGCCGTTCCCTCGTCGTGCTCGCCTGCGTTTCGGCGCTGGCCGGCTGCAGCACCGTGCGCGGCTGGTTCGGCGGCGGCGACAGCGAGAAGGCGGCCGCCAAGCGCGCCAGCGAGCCGGCCGAACTGGTGGACTTCACCCCCTCGGCCACCGTGTCGCGGCTGTGGTCGGCCAACGCCGGCAAGGGCGAAGACCGGCTGGGCGTGCGCCAGGCCCCGGCGATCGCGGACGGGCGCGTGTACGCGGCCGCGGTCGAGGGCGGCGTGCGCGCGTTCGACCTGCAGACCGGCGCGCTGCTGTGGCACTACCGCTCCGACCTGCGCCTGACCGGCGGGCCGGGCGCGGGCGACGGCCTGGTGGTGGTCGGCAGCCTCAAGGGCGACGTGGTGGCGCTGGACGCCGCGACCGGCGCCGAGCGCTGGCAGGCCAAGGTCCCCAACGAGGTGATCGCCGCGCCGGTGATCGGCCAGGGGCTGGTCTTCGTGCGCTCCAACGACGGGCGCGTGACCGCGTTCGACGTGAACGACGGCCAGCGCCGCTGGTTCTGGACCAAGGAGCTCCCGAGCCTGACCGTGCGTGGCAACGACGCACCGGTGCTCGGCCCGGGGGTGATGTTCGTCGGCAACGACGACGGCACCATCGCCGCGGTGTCGGTGGCCGACGGGCGCGAACTCTGGGACCTGCCGGTGGCGCAGCCCGACGGCCGTACCGAGCTCGACCGCATGGCCGACGTCGACGGCACCCCGGTGCTCGACGGCACCGTGCTCTACGCCAGCAGCTACAAGCAGTCCACGGTGGCGCTCGACGCCCCCAGCGGCCGCCCGATCTGGGCGAGCGAGCATGGTGGCCCGGGCCGTCCCGGCCTGGCGATCGACAAGGTGGTGGTGTCCGACCGCAACGGGTCGGTCTGGGGCCTGGACCGCAGCTCCGGCGGCGCGGTGTGGGAGCAGCCCGGCCTGGCGCGGCGCAACCTCAGCGGCGTCGCCGTGCATGGCGACTACGCCGTGGTCGGCGATTTCGAGGGCTACCTGCACTGGCTGCGTCTGGACAACGGCGACTTCGCCGCGCGCCAGCGCGCCGGGCGCGCCGCGATCAAGGGCCCGCCGGTGGTCGCCGACGGCATCCTCGTGGTCCAGAACGTCGACGGCGGCCTGACCGCCTGGCGGGTGCAGTAGTCCCGTCCACCGGCGCGCCGCGGCCCGGCCGCGCGCGCGCACGGCCTGCCGTCGGATCCACCTTCCGCGCGACGCGCGGCCCGGCCGCGACGCGGCCCCGGGCCGTGCGCGCGTTACGCTAGACCCCGTTTTCGAACCCGACCGGCCTGCCATGCTTCCTTCCGTCGCCCTCGTGGGACGTCCCAACGTCGGCAAGTCGACGCTGTTCAACGCGTTGACCCGCAGCCGCGACGCCCTCGTGCACGACGAGCCCGGCGTGACCCGCGACCGCCACTACGGCGTGTGCCGGCCCGAGGGCCAGCGGCCGTTCGTGGTCGTGGACACCGGCGGCATCGCCGGCGAGCAGGCCGGCCTGGCCGGCGCGACCGCGCGCCAGGCGCGGGCCGCGGCCGAAGAGGCCGACCTGGTGCTGTTCGTGGTCGACGGCCGCGAGGGCGCGTCGGCGCTGGACGAGGAGATCGTGGCCTGGCTGCGCAAGTCGGGGCGTCCGGTGCTGCTGGTGGTGAACAAGGTCGACGGCCTCGACAGCCGGGTCGCGCTGGCCGAGTTCGCGCGCTTCGGCTTCGCCGACGCGTTCGCGGTCTCGGCCTCGCACCGCCAGGGCATCGACGCGCTGCTCGACGAGGTCCAGGCGCGGCTGCCGGAGCAGGGCACCGCCGAGGCGCTGGACGACGACCCCGAGCGCATCCGCGTGGCCTTCATCGGCCGCCCGAACGTGGGCAAGTCCACCCTGGTCAACCGGATCCTCGGCGAGGAGCGGATGATCGCCTCCGACGTGCCCGGCACCACCCGCGACTCGATCGCGGTGGACCTGGAGCGCGACGGCCGCAAGTACCGCCTGATCGACACCGCCGGCCTGCGGCGCAAGTCGCGGGTCGACGAGGCGGTGGAGAAGTTCTCGATCATCAAGACCCTGCAGGCGATCGAGCAGTGCCAGGTCGCGGTGATCCTGATCGACGCCAGCGAGGGCGTGACCGAACAGGACGCCAGCGTGCTCGGCGCGGTGCTCGACGCCGGGCGGGCGCTGGTGATCGCGGTCAACAAGTGGGACGGGCTGAGCACCTACCAGCGCGAGCAGACCGAGGCCCTGCTGTCGCGGCGCCTGGCCTTCGTGCCGTGGGCCGAAGCGGTGCGGATCAGCGCGCTGCACGGATCCGGCCTGCGCGAGCTGTTCCGCGCGGTGCACCGCGCCCATGCCTCGGCCACGCGCACCTTCAGCACCGCCGAGGTCACGCGCACGCTCGAGATCGCCTACGAGGCCAGCCCGCCGCCGGCGGTGCGCGGCCACGCGCCCAAGCTGCGCTTCGCCCATCCCGGCGGCGAGAACCCGCCGACCTTCGTCGTCCACGGCAGCCGCCTGCGGACCTTGCCGGACAGCTACACGCGCTACCTGGAGAACTTCTTCCGCAAGCGCTTCAAGCTGGTCGGAACGCCGGTGCGGTTCGTGTTCAAGGAGGGCGAGAACCCGTACCGCGGCCGCAAGAACGTGCTCACCGAGCGCCAGCAGGCCAAGCGCAAGCGCCTGATCCGGCACGTCCGGCGCGGGCGCTGAGGCGAGGGCGGGATGGCGGGGGCGATCGCGCGCGAAGGCCTCTGCCTCGGCCTGGTCGGCGGCGGGCAGGCGACGCGCCTGGGCGGGCTCGACAAGGCCTGGCTGGAACGCGATGGCGAGCCGCAGGTGCTGCGGCTGTCGCGGACGTTCGCACCGAAGGTCGCGCGGGTGCTGGTGAGTGCGAACCGGGACCTCGAGCGGTATGCCGTCGCCGGGCTGCAGGTAGTCCCCGACCGCGTCCCCGGCGCCGGTCCCATCGCGGCGCTGGATGCACTGGCCTCGGCCTGCGCGCAGCCCTGGCTGTTCACCTTGCCGGTGGACCTGGTGGACCTGCCTGCCGGCCTGCTTCGTGCACTGGCCTCCGGCCGCGCGGCCAACGGCGCGCGGGCGCGCGACGAGGACGGCGCGCAGCCGCTGGTCGCGCTGTGGCGCGTCGATGCGCTGCGCGAGGCGGTGGGGCAGGCGCTTGCGGCCGGCGACCATGCCGTGCACCGGCTGCAGGCGCGGCTGGCGATGGCCGAGGTGGTCCTGCCCGGCGTCCGCCTGGGCAACCTCAACACGGTCGACGACCTGCGCGCCGCAGGCGTCCGGGTGCGCGCGCCATGAGCGCCGGCGCCTTCCCGTCGGGCGTCGCCTACGACGAGGCCCGCGCCATCATCGCCGGCGTCGCCGCCGCCCGCCGGCTGCCGGTCGCGACGATGGCGCTGGCGCGGGCCCACGGCCGCGTGCTCGCCGCCGACGTCACGGCGCGGATGGCGGTGCCCGCGTTCGACAACTCGGCCATGGACGGCTTCGCCCTGCGCCATGCGGACGTCGCGCGCGGCGATGGCTGGCTGGAGCTGCGCGGCGAACAGTTCGCGGGCGGGCCGCAGGCGCCGCCGCCCGGGCCGGGCGGATGCGTGCGCATCACCACCGGCGCACCGCTGCCCGCGGGCACCGATACGGTGCTGATCAAGGAGAACGCGGAGGTCGTCGACGGCCGGGTGCGCGTCCTGGCCGATCCCGGCGCCGGCCGCAACGTGCGCCGGCGCGGCGAGGACGTGGAGCCGGGTGCGCTGCTGGCCGCGGCCGGCCAGGTGCTGGTGCCGGCGCGGCTGGCGCTGCTCGCCGCGCAGGGGATCGACACGGTCGAGGTGGTGCGGCCGCCCACGGTCGCCGTGTTCTGCACCGGCGACGAGCTGGTCGAACCCGGGATGCCGCTCGGCCCGGGACAGATCTACAACTCCAACCGCGAGCTCCTGATGGGCCTGCTGCGTTCCGAAGGGCTGGAGCCGGTCGCCTGGCCGACCCAGCCCGACGATCCGGCGCGGATCGAGTCGGCGCTGCGGCACGCCGGCGAGGCCTTCGACCTGGTCCTGACCTGCGGCGGCGTGTCGGCGGGCGAGAAGGACCATTTCCCGGCGCTGCTGCAGCGGTGCGGCCGGTTGCACTTCTGGAAGGTGCGGATGCGGCCCGGCATGCCCGCGCTGCTGGCCGACGGCGGCACCCTGGGGCCGGCGCTGTTCCTGTGCCTGCCGGGCAACCCGGTCTCGGTGCTGGCGACGTTCCTGGCGCTGGCGCGGCCGTTGCTCGACGGATTGCAGGGGCGCGCGCCGCGCAGGGTAGTGCGTGCGCGCCTGGCGTCGCCCTGGCACAAGCGCCACGACCGCCGGGAATTCCTGCGCGGGCGGCTGTCGAGCGGGGACGACGGGACGCTGCGCGTCGAGCCCGATCCGGCCGATGGCTCGCACCGGATGCGCGCAGCCGCCGATGCCGACGCCCTGATCGTGCTCGACGAGGGCGCGCGCGAGTACCCGGCTGGCGCCGTGGTCGAAGTGCTGCCCTGCTGAGAACGAAGAACGCGTCTTCACCCGCGGCGGTGGAGCGGCGCCATAATCGGACCATGGCCAAGGAGATCACTCCCCGCGAAGCCAGCCATCGCGTCGCCCGCGGCGCGGTGCTGGTGGACGTGCGCGAGGACCACGAGCGCGAACTGGGCATGGCGCAGGGCGCGATCGGCGTCCCGCGCGCCGAACTCGAAGCCGCGCCGCACGTGTACCTGCCCGGCCAGGACGCGGACATCGTGCTGATCTGCCAGAGCGGCGGGCGCTCGATGCTCGCGGCCGATCAGCTGCTGCGGCTGGGCTACCAGCACGTGTCCTCGGTGCGCGGCGGCACCGCGATGTGGCAGGCCGAGGGACTGCCGCTGACCCGCCCCGACGTGGCCGTGGACGAGGACTTCCACGAGCGCTATTCGCGCCACCTGCGCCTGCCGGAGATCGGCGCGCGCGGGCAGCGCCGGCTCGAGGCCGCGAGCGTGGTCGTGGTGGGCGCTGGCGGGCTGGGCTCGCCGGCCACGTTCTACCTGGCCGCCGCCGGGGTGGGGCAGCTGCGCCTGGTCGACGACGACGTGGTCGACCGCAGCAACCTGCAGCGCCAGATCCTGCACGTGGACGCGGACACCGGCGTGCCCAAGGTGGAGTCGGCGAGGACCCGGCTGTCGGCGCTCAACCCGCGGGTCAACGTCGAGGCAGTGCGCGAGCGTCTCACCTCCGACAACGTCGAGCGGCTGATCGCCGACGCCGACGTGGTGGTGGACGGCGGCGACAACTTCCCGGTGCGCTACCTGCTCAACGACGCCTGCGTGCACCTGCGCAAGCCGCTGGTGTACGGCGCCGTGCANCGGTTCGAGGGCCAGGTGTCGGTGTTCGACGCCGGTCGCCGGCGCGGCGAGGCGCCGTGCTACCGCTGCCTGTTCCCGGAGCCGCCGCCGCCCGAGGCCGCGCCCAACTGCAGCGAGGTCGGCGTGCTGGGGGTGCTGCCGGGCGTGATCGGCATGCTCCAGGCGACCGAGGCGCTCAAGCTGCTGCTGCACCTGGGCGAGCCGCTGGCCGGGCGGCTGCTGCATTTCGATGCGCTCGGCATGCGCTTCCGCGAAACCCGGCTGCCGCCCGACCCGGACTGCCCGGTCTGCGCGCCGGGCGTGGCGTTCCCCGGCTACATCGACTACCAGGCGTTCTGCGCCGGCCCGTAGCGCGCGGCGTTTGCGTTGTCCGGCCCATTGCAGTGGCGCTGCCGGCCCGGCCACGCGGGCTGTGCTAGCGTCCCTGCGTGCCATCCGGATGGTGCGGCATGCGTGATGCCGCCCGCGTGCCCTCCCAGCGAGGAAACCCATGCCGTTGCGCATCGCCCTGCTGTTGCTGTCCTGCCTGTGGCCGTTGGCCGCGGCCGCCGCGCCCACCGCGCCCGATCCCTGCCAGCTGCTGCCGGCCGATGCCGCGCAGTCGCAGGACGTCGGCCAGCGGATCGCCGCGGTCGCCTGCGCCGAGCACCGCGCCTGGTACCGCCCCTTCATCAACACCGACGGCCGGATCGGCCCGGTGCCGGTGCGCGAGGCCGCGCGCGTGCAGCTGGCCGACGGCCAGCCGGCGTGGCAGCGGGTGATCGAGTACTGGCGCGGCAGCGGGCTGCTGTGGCAGGCCGGCGCCGGCGATTGCGCCTACGCGGGGACCCCGCTGCCGTCGTGCCGGATGTTCACGATCGATACGCCCTGGTCGGCGGCGTTCGTGTCCTGGGTCATGCGGCGCGCGGGCGTGCCGGGGTTCCAGCCCGGGGCCAGTCACCTGCAGTACGTGCGCCGTGCCTACCGCGAGCCGTTCCAGAGTCCGTACCGGGTCGCCAGTCCGCTGGCCACGCCGGTGCGCACCGGCGACATGCTGTGCTTCGTGCGCGGCGCGACCCGCGTGTACGGCTTCAGCGAGCTGGCGGCCGTGCTGAGCAACGGCGAGCCGGGGCTGGGCATGCACTGCGACATCGTGGTCGGCACCTCGATCGCCTCCGACGGCACGCGCGTCGCCCACCTGGTCGGCGGCAACGTGCACGACGCCGTGGCCATGCGGCGGCTGCCCGTCACCCTGGGCGACCGCTTCGCCGACCTGCCGCTGCGCCAGCCCGGCGACCCCGACTGCACGCCCGAAAGCGAATACGCCTGCGACCTCAACCGGCAGGACTGGGCGGTGCTCCTGCAGCTGCGCCCGGCCGCGGACCTGGCCGCGCTCGCGCCGGCACCGCTGCCCCTGCCGGCGCAGGCGCCCGGGCAGCCGCAGGCCACGGGCGCCGGCGCCGTTCCTCCCGCGCCAGCGGCGAGCGACGCATCGCACCCGCCGCAACAGCGTTGCTGCAACCACTGCGATCCCGAGGTGGGGCTGCCACGCTGTCCCGTCCGTCCGGCGGTGCCCTGATCCGGGAACCGCGGCGCCGGCGCTCAGCCGTGGCGCTTGCGCGCCTGCTCGAACGCGGCGAGCTGCGCGGGCGTCGCCTCGCGCTGGTGGCGCGCCTTCCACGCGTCGAACGGCTCGCCGTAGACCCGCTCGCGGGCCTCTTCCTTGCCGAGCGCCACGCCATGCTCCGCGGCCGCCTCGCGGTACCAGTCGGCCAGGCAGTTGCGGCAGAAGCCGGCGAGGATCATCAGGTCGATGTTCTGCACGTCCGGCCGGCGCTTCACCAGGTGGTCGCGCAGGCGGCGGAAGACGGCGGCCTCGATCCGGACGATGTCTTCGGCGCTCGGGTCCATGCGGGCTCCTCCTTGGCTTGGATGGTCGACGTGAGACAATACGCATTCCCGCCCACCGCCTCCATGCCGGCATGACCGCACGCATCCTCGACGGCAAGCGCATCGCCGATTCCCTGCTCGACGAACTGCGCCTGCGCGTGGACGCGCGGGTCGCCGCCGGCCTGCCGCGGCCGGGGTTGGCGGTGGTGCTGGTGGGCAACGACCCGGCGTCGCAGTCGTACGTGCGCAACAAGCGCCGCGCGGCGGAGAAGGTCGGCATCCAGGCCTTCGACTTCGACCTCCCGGCCGGGACCAGCGAGTCCGAACTGCTGGAGCTCATCGACCGGCTCAACGCCGACCCGGCCGTGCACGGCATCCTGGTCCAGCTGCCGCTGCCGGGCATCGCCGACGCGACCCGGCTGATCCACCGCATCGACCCGCGCAAGGACGTGGACGGCTTCCATCCCGAGAACGTCGGCCACCTGGCCCTGCGCCAGTTCGGCCTGCGCCCGTGCACGCCGCGCGGCATCACCACGCTGCTGGCCTACACCGACCGCCCGGTGCGCGGCCGCAGCGCCACCATCGTCGGCGTGAGCAACCACGTCGGCCGGCCGATGGCGCTGGAGCTGCTGATCGCCGGCTGCACCGTCACCAGCTGCCACAAGTTCACCCCGCGCGAGGTCCTGCAGCGGCACGTGGGCGAGGCCGACATCCTGGTGGTGGCGGTGGGCCGGCCGAACCTGATCCCCGGCGACTGGGTGAAGCCCGGCGCGGTGGTGATCGACGTGGGCATCAACCGGCTCGAGGACGGCCGCCTGACCGGCGACGTCGAGTTCGCGGCCGCGGCGCGGCGCGCGAGCTGGATCACCCCGGTGCCCGGCGGCGTCGGCCCGATGACCGTGGCCACGCTGATGCAGAACACGATCGAGGCGACCGAAGCCCTCGAGGCGCTCGCCGCGCCCTGACCGCGCAGCGCGGCGCGAGGCAACGGAGCCTTTTCCCATTGCGCGACCCGCCTTCTCCCTCCCCCGCCTGCGGGGGAGGGCCGGGGTGGGGGCCGTGCCCGCCGCTTCGGCGTTGCCCCCATCCCAGCCTTTCCCCGCAAGCGGGGGAAGGAGCTGGCGTCCGGGCTGGGCAGGGCTGCGATGGGCGTTGCCTTGGCCCTTGCACCAGGCAATGCAAGCGCGTTCCTGCTGTGCGCGTGTACGCGAACGCCGACCTCTCCCTCCCCCGCTCGCGGGGGAGGGCCGGGGTGGGGGCGGTGTCCGCCGCTTCGGTGTTTGCCCCCATCCCAGCCTTCCCCCGCAAGCGGGGGAAGGAGCTGGCGTCCGAGTGGGGGAAGGAGGTGTGGTTCGTGCGGGGGAAGGAGCTGTGGTTCGGGCGGGGGAAGGGGCTGTGGTTCGTGCGGGGGAAGGAGCTGTGGTTCGGGCGGGGGAAGGGGCTGTGGTTCGGGCGGGGGAAGGGGCTGTGGTTCGGGCGGGGGAAGGGGCTGTGGATTGAGCGGGGGTAGGGGCTGTGTTGCACGCGGGGGAGGTTGAGCCGGGCCGCGTCCGGTCCGGCTCGCGAGGGCTTCACGGCGCGACGGGCAGACTGCGGTCCACCTGTGCACGGGTCGCCTGTGGCGGCCCCGGGAGGGTGGCACCATCGAGCGGCATTGGCGGGCAACCGGATGCGCGGCCGGCATGGCGGCGCTTGCGACCGCGTGCGCGGGGCCGCAGTCCGCGCTGGATCCGGCCGGGCCCGCCGCCGGCGCGATCGCCACCGGCTGGTGGCTGATGGCCGCCGGCGCCCTCGTCGCATGGGCGCTGGTGCTCGCGCTCGCCGCGCTGGCGATGCGCCGACGCAGCCACCTCGCGCCGGCGTCGGCGGGCCGGATGATCCTCGCCGGCGGCATCGTGCTGCCGACCACGCTGCTGGCCGCGCTCCTGGTCTACGGCACCGTCGCCAGCGACCGCATCACCGGCGCCCGCGCGCAGGCCGACCTGGCGGTGCAGGTCACCGCGCGCCGCTGGAGCTGGGAATTCGAATACCTCGACGCCGATGGCGCCGTGGTCGCCCTGTCCATCGACGAACTCGCCCTGCCGCGCGGCCGGATGGTCGAGTTCCGGGTCGACAGCGAGGACGTGATCCACAGCTTCTGGATCCCGCGCCTGGGCGGCAAGATCGACGCGATCCCCGGCCGCCGCAACGTCCTGCGGCTGCGCGCCGACGCGGCCGGCCCGATGCGCGGACAGTGCGCCGAGTTCTGCGGGCTCGAGCATGCGCACATGGCGTTCGACGTGGCGGTGCTCGAGCCGGACGAGTTCGCCCGCTGGCTGGACGAACGCGCGGTCGCCGGCACCGGCGGGGTGGGGCGGTGAGCGCGGACGTGCAGGACCTGCACGCGCGCCGGCTGGCCGCGCTGGAGCGGATCTGGGCCAACGCCCCCGGCCTGCGCGGCCAGCTCACCGCGGTCAACCACGGCACCATCGCGCTGCGCTTCATCGTCGCGGGGCTGGCCTTCATGCTGGTCGGCGGCCTGCTGGCGATGTTCATCCGCCTGCAGCTGGCCTGGTTCGACGCTGAGGTGCTCGACCCGGAGCGCTACAACCAGTTCGTCACCCTGCACGGCACCACGATGATGTTCCTGTTCGCGGTGCCGGTCATGGAAGGCTTCGCGATGTACCTGCTGCCGAAGATGCTCGGCGCGCGCGACCTGCCGTTCCCGCGACTGGGGGCGTTCGGCTGGTGGTGCTACCTGTTCGGCGGGCTGTTCCTCTACTCCAGCCTGCTGTTCGACGCCGCGCCGGATGGCGGCTGGTTCATGTACGTGCCGCTCACCGACGCCACCTTCTCGCCGGGGAAGGGGCCTGACTTCTGGCTGATCGGGGTGACCTTCGCCGAGATCGCGGCGGTGACCGCGGCGGTCGAGCTGATCGTGGCGGTGCTGCTCACCCGCGCGCCGGGGATGGACATCCGGCGCATGCCGCTGTTCGCCTGGGCCATCCTGGTCACCGCCTTCATGATCGCGATGGGGTTCCCGCCGCTGATCCTGGCCAGCATCCTGCTGGAGCTGCAGCGCGCCTTCGGCTTCGTCTTCTTCGACCCGGCGCTGGGCGGCGACCCGCTGCTGTGGCAGCACCTGTTCTGGCTGTTCGGCCATCCGGAGGTGTACATCATCTTCCTGCCGGCGGCGGGCGTGGTGTCGATGGTCGTGCCGACCTTCGCCCGGCGCCCGGTGGCGGGCCATGCCTGGGTCGTGCTGGCGCTGGTGTCGACCGGGTTCCTGAGCTTCGGGCTGTGGGTGCACCACATGTTCGCGGTCGGCATCCCGCTGCTGGCGCTGGCCTTCTTCAGCGCGGCCAGCATGGCGGTGGCCGTCCCGACCTCGATCCAGGTGTTCGCCTGGATCGCCACCCTGTGGTCGGGACGCCCCTGGCTGCGATTGCCGCTGCTGCACGTGCTCGGCTTCTTCGTGGTGTTCGTCCTGGGCGGGCTGACCGGGGTGATGCTGGCCTTCGTGCCGTTCGACTGGCAGGCGCACGACACCCACTTCGTGGTCGCGCACCTGCACTACGTGCTGATCGGCGGGATGATGTTCCCGATGTTCGCCGGGCTGTACTACTGGCTGCCGCTGGCGAGCGGCCGGATGCCGTCGGAGAGCCTCGGCCGCACCGCGTTCTGGCTGGTGGTGGTCGGCTTCCACCTGACCTTCGTGCCGATGCACCTGACCGGGCTGCTGGGCATGCCGCGGCGGGTGTACACCTATTCGCCGTCGCTCGGCGTGGAGTGGCTCAACCTGCTCTCGACCGCGGGCGGCTTCCTGCTCGCGATCGGCATCGTCGCGATCCTGGTCGACGTGGGCCTGTGCTTCGTCCACGGGCGGCGCGGCCGCGCGAACCCCTGGCGCGCGGGGACGCTGGAGTGGGCGGTGCCCGTCCCGGTGCCGAACTACAACTTCGCCTCGGTGCCACGGGTGGACGACGACTACCCGTTGTGGCGCGACCGCACGCTCGCCGCGCGCGCGGCCGGCACCGACGGCCTCCTGGGCGATCCGGCGCGCGGCCGCCGCGAACTGCTGGGCACCGGCATCGTGTCGGCGCGGCCCGAGCAGGTCGTGTTCCTGCCGTCCTCGTCATGGCTGCCCCTGGCCTGCGCGGGCGCGATCGCGGTGCTGCTGGCCTGCTTCATCGCGGGCTGGTACGCCGCCGCCGCCGCGTGCCTGGTGCCGCTGCTGGCGCTGTTCTGCGCCTGGGCCTGGAACACGGGCTGGCCGGGCGCGCCGCGCGAGGTGGAGGCGGGCGAGGGCATCGTGCTGCCGTCGCAGTACGCCTGCCGCAACGCGCCCGGATGGTGGGCGGTGGTGGCGACGATGCTGATCGTCGGTTCGCTGTTCGCCTCGCTGGTGTTCGCCTACTTCTACCTCTGGCTGGGCAGCGAAGGCTGGCCACCGCCGGGGATGGGCGAGGGCGGCAGGCCCGCGGCCGGGCACTGGCTGGCGCTGGCGATGCTGCCGGCGGCCTGGCTATGCGGGTCGGTGGCGACGGCGGCGCTGGACGGCGGCGCGAAGCGGCGCCGCCGGGTGGTGGTGCCGGCATTGCTGGCGGTCGCCGCGGTGCTGGTGTCGGTGGGCGTCGAACTGCCGCTGCTGGCGGCCGAGCCGGGCCCGCCCCAGGCCCACGCCTATGCGTCCGTGGTATGGACGTTGGCCGGGTTCTGCGCGGTGCACCTGCTGGTCGCGGCGCTGCTGTGTGCCTACGCCTGCGCGCGGATCGGGGCGCGCCTGGTCGACGCCGCGCGTCCGCTGGAGTGGCGCGTGGCCTGCGCCTTCCTGCGCTACGCCGTGGCGCAGGCCGCGATCGGCTGGGCGGTCATCCACCTGTTCCCGGTGCTGCAATGAGCGGCCTGTCGCGTCCGCGCCGCCTGCTCTGGATCGCCAGCCCGTTCCTGGCCTGGGGACTGCATTTCTTCGCGGTGTATGCGCTGCAGGGGCTGGTGTGCGGTCGCGGCTGGAACGTCGCCGCGGCCTGGTGGGGCATGGGCGCGCTGACCGTGGCCGCGTTCTGCGCCCTGGCATGGATCGCCGTGCGTGCGCGCCGCGCCGCGCGCGGTGCTGGCGAGGACGCGGGCCGCCGCTTCACCGCGCGGCTGGTCGCGATGCTCTGCGCGCTGGCGCTGGTGGCGATGGTGTTCACCATGCTGCCGGTGGCGCTGCTG
Source organism: Luteimonas sp. J29 (assembly GCF_000472505.1). Lineage (GTDB taxonomy): Bacteria > Pseudomonadota > Gammaproteobacteria > Xanthomonadales > Xanthomonadaceae > Luteimonas. The sequence continues at coordinate 62,551 of NZ_KI421430.1, read as the reverse complement.
CACCCGTGCGAATGAGGTGGCCATGCGCAGAACCCTGAAACAGCCGGTTCCCCCCGAGCGCAGCCCCACGGTGGAGAGCCGGGTGGCGATCCACCGCCATCCGCTGCATCCGATCGTGGTGGTGTACCCGATCGCCTGCCTGACCCTGCTGCTGCCGGCGGACATCGCGCACCTGTGGACGGCCGACGCGTTCTGGGCGGACGTGGCCTGGTGGCTCAACCTCGTGGGCCTGGCGGGCGGGCTGCTGGCCGCGGCGCTGGGCGTCTGCGACATGTTCCTGATCCGGGTGGCGCGGCGGCACGTCTCGGCCTGGAACCACTTCATCGCCGGGGTGATGCTGCTGGCGCTGGCGGCGGCCGGCGTCTGGCTGCGCTGGCCCGGACCCACGGCTGCCGGATGGTGGGCGCTGCTGCAGTCGGCGCCGACCGCGGGCATGGTGGTGGTGGTCGGATGGCTGGGCGGGACGCTCAGCTTCGGCCACGGCATCGGCGTCTATGGCCACCGCGAGCGCGAGGACGACGCATCGCCGGAGGACCGGGAGCTGGAGGAATGACCGGGATCCTCCGATCGCTCCGCGCCCGGCGGCGGCAGTCCGTCGATGGTGCGCGGCTTGGCTCCGGTGAGTGCGGCGATCGCCAGCAGCAACAGCAGCGGCGTCCAGCCGAGCACGGCCGGGAGCACCGCGCCGGGCCGGGCCTGCCCCTTGCCCAGCGCGTGCAGGTGGGCCCCGGCCCACAGGTGCACCAGCACCACGCCGGCCACCAGGCACAGCTTGGCCAGCAGCCAGGCGCCGGGCTCGACCCAGGGGATCAGGCCCATGCCCAGCGCGATCGCCAGCACCCCGGCCGGGGTGGCGATGCGGAAGAACAGGCGGTTGGCGACCGGGTTGAAGAAGTCCGGCCGCGCCTCGCGCCCGCCGCGCCGGCGCGACGCGAACAGGCGCAGCAACAGCAGCAGGCCGGTGAACCAGACCGCCACCGCGGTGATGTGCGCGACTTTCAACCAGAACAGCACGGCCCAGGCCTGCGGTCGGGATCCGCGGCCATGCTGGGGCAGGGCGCGTGCAGGCGCCGTGCATCGTGGATGCCGGTCGCGGCCTGGATCGCCGCGTTTCCCGTCGCCGCGCACGACGCCGGCCACGGCGCGCCGACCCTGTCCACCGCGTGGACCTGGTCGCCGCTGGTGCTGGCACCGCTGGCCCTGTTCGCCGCGCTCTACTGCCGCGGCCTGTGGCGCCTGTGGGCGGGTGGGCACGCGGGACGCGGCATCTCGCGCGCCGAGGCACTGGCCGCGGCCGCCGGCCTGCTGGCGTTGCTGTTGGCCACGGTCTGGCCGTTCGATGCGCTGGGCGACTGGTCGCTGGCCGCGCACATGGCCCAGCACATGCTGCTGCTGGCGGTCGCGCCGCCGCTGCTGCTGGTGGCGCGTCCGCGCGCCGTGCTGGCGGCCGCGCTTGCGCCAAGATGGTCGCGAAGGCTGCACCGGATCGCCGACGCCTGCGCCGTGCCGGCGCTGGCGTCGCTGGCCGCCGCCACCCTCGCCAACGTGCTGGTGATGTGGGGCTGGCACCTGCCGGCCGCGCTGGCGCTGGCGCTGGACAGCGAACCGGTCCACTGGCTGATGCACGGCAGCTTCCTCCTCGCCGGGCTGTGGCTGTGGAGCCTGCTGTGGCAGCGCCTGCGCGACGACGGCAGCGGCGGCGCGCTGGCGGGCACGGTGGCCATCGCGGTGGTCATGATGCAGATGGGCTTCCTCGGCGCGCTGCTCACCTTTTCCCGGCGCGCGCTGTACCCGCACTACGCCGAACGCGCGCCGCAGCTGGGCCTGGACGTGCTGGCGGACCAGCAGCTGGCCGGGCTGGTGATGTGGGTGCCGGCATGCCTGCCGTACCTGGCCGGGGCGGCCTGGCTGCTGGCGCGCGAGTTCGGGCGCCTGCGCCGGGCGCGATAGGCCGGCCCCCGACGCCGCCTCCCGTGGGCGGGGAACCGCCGCGACCGCCGCCCGGGCGGCGCGCCCGATCGCGGGGCCGCGCCGCGCCGCCGAGCGCATCCGGGCGGATGCCGGCGCCCGCCGCGGCGCGGTATAATGCGTTGCTTCCCCACCGTTCCCGGGACTGCCGATGCTCCGCATCCAGGCTGAAGCACTGACGTACGACGACGTTTCCCTCGTCCCCGCGCACTCCAGCGTCCTGCCGAAGGACGTCTCCCTCGCCACCAACCTGACCCGCTCCCTGCGCCTGAACCTGCCGATCGTGTCGGCGGCGATGGACACGGTGACCGAGGCGCGGCTGGCCATCGCCATGGCCCAGCTCGGCGGCATCGGCATCATCCACAAGAACATGAGCGCCGAGCGCCAGGCCGCGGAAGTCCGCGAGGTCAAGAACTTCGAGGCGGGCGTGATCCGCGAGCCGTTCACCGTCGGCCCGCAGACCACCATCGGCGAGGTCCTCAAGCTCACCCGCGAACGCCGCATCTCGGGCGTGCCGGTGGTCGACGACGGCCAGCTCGTGGGCATCGTCACCGGCCGCGACATGCGCTTCGAGAAGAAGCTCGACGACCCGGTCAAGAACATCATGACCAGGAAGGACAAGCTGGTCACGGTGAAGGAGGGCGCCAGCGACGAGGAGGTCATCAGCCTGCTGCACAAGCACCGCATCGAGAAGGTGCTGGTGGTGAACGACGACTTCCAGCTGCGCGGCCTGATCACGGTCAAGGACATCCAGAAGAAGTCCGACAACCCCAACGCCGCCTACGACCACGACGAGCAGCTGCTGGTCGGCGCCGCGGTGGGCGTGGGCGGCGACACCGAGCACCGGGTCGAACTGCTGGTCGAGGCGGGCGTGGACGTGATCATCGTCGACACCGCCCACGGCCATTCGCAGGGCGTGATCGACCGCGTGGCCTGGGTGAAGAAGCGCTTCCCGAAGGTGCAGGTGATCGGCGGCAACATCGTCACCGGCGACGCCGCGCTGGCGCTGATGGACGCCGGCGCCGACGCGGTGAAGGTGGGCGTGGGCCCGGGCTCGATCTGCACCACCCGGATGGTGGCCGGCGTGGGCGTGCCGCAGGTGACCGCGGTGTCGATGGTCGCCGACGCGCTGCAGGACCGCATCCCGCTCATCGCCGACGGCGGCATCCGCTTCTCCGGCGACCTGGGCAAGGCCATCGCGGCCGGCGCCTCGACGGTGATGATCGGCGGCCTGTTCGCCGGCACCGAGGAGAGCCCGGGCGAAACCGAGCTGTTCCAGGGCCGCAGCTACAAGAGCTACCGCGGCATGGGCTCGCTGGGCGCGATGGAGAAGGGCAGCAAGGACCGCTACTTCCAGGATGCGGCCGACGCCGACAAGCTGGTGCCCGAGGGCATCGAGGGCCGCGTGCCGTACCGCGGGCCGCTGTCGGGCGTGGTGCACCAGCTGGCGGGCGGCCTGCGCGCCACCATGGGCTACGTGGGCTGCGCCACCATCGAGGAGATGCGCAAGAAGCCGCAGTTCGTGAAGATCACCGGCGCCGGGCAGCGCGAAAGCCACGTCCACGACGTGCAGATCACCAAGGAGCCGCCGAACTACCGGATGGGTTGAGGCGGCGGGCGAACCGGAACCACGGGGGACGAGCGACGATGCCTGGACAGTCGAGCCTGCTGGCCTTCTCCCTGGTGGCGCTGGGCATGGTGCTGACCCCCGGGCCCAACATGGTCTACCTGGTGTCGCGTTCGATCTGCCAGGGCCGCATGGCCGGCCTGGTGTCGCTGGCCGGCGTGGCCGCGGGATTCGTGTTCTACATGCTCTGCGCCGCGTTCGGCATCACCGCGCTGGTGATGGCGGTGCCCTTCGCCTACGACGCGCTGCGCATCGCCGGTGCCCTGTACCTGCTGTGGCTGGCGTGGCAGGCGGTCCGGCCGGGCGGCCGTTCGCCGTTCGAGGTGCGCACGCTGCGCCACGACGGGCCGCGCAGGCTGTTCGCCATGGGCTTCCTGACCAATCTGCTCAATCCCAAGATCGCGGTGATGTACCTGTCGCTGCTGCCGCAGTTCATCGACCCGGGGCAGGGCGGCGTGCTCGCCCAGACCCTGGCGCTGGGCGGCTGCCAGATCGCCATCAGCGTGATGGTGAACGCCCTGATCGTGCTCGCGGCGGGATCGGTGGCGACCCTGCTCGCCGCCCGCCCCGCGTGGGCCACCTTCCAGCGCTGGCTGATGGCGTCGGTGCTCGGCGGCCTCGCCGCGCGCATGGCCGCCGATGCCCGCCGCTGACGCATTCCTCCACCGTTCCCGCAACGACCCCGGCCGCATGACCGACATCCACAGCGACAAGATCCTCATCCTCGACTTCGGCGCGCAGTACACGCAGCTGATCGCGCGCCGCATCCGCGAGATCGGCGTGTACTGCGAGATCTGGGCCTGGGACCACGACCCGGCCGAGATCGCGGCGTACGCGCCGAAGGGCATCATCCTGTCGGGCGGCCCGGAATCGACCACGCTGCCGGGCGCGCCCGCCGCGCCGCGGGAAGTGTTCGACAGCGGCCTGCCGATCCTTGGCATCTGCTACGGCATGCAGACGCTGGCCGTGCAGCTGGGCGGCGCCACCGAAGCGGCCGACCAGCGCGAGTTCGGCCACGCCGAGGTCGACGTGGTGCATCCGGATGCGCTGCTCGCCGGGCTCACCGACCATCCGGGCGCGCACCGCCTCAACGTGTGGATGAGCCACGGCGACCACGTCTCGCGCGTGCCGCCGGGCTTCACGGTCACCGCGGCCACCGACCGCATCCCGGTCGCGGCGATGGCGAACGAGGACAGGCGCTGGTACGGCGTGCAGTTCCACCCCGAGGTGACCCACACCCTGCAGGGCCAGACCCTGCTGCGCCGCTTCGTGGTCGACGTGTGCGGCTGCCGCACGCTGTGGACCGCGGCCAACATCATCGAGGACCAGATCGCCCGCGTGCGCGAGCAGGTGGGCGGCGACGAGGTGATCCTCGGCCTGTCGGGCGGCGTCGATTCCTCGGTGGTGGCCGCGCTGCTGCACAAGGCGATCGGCGAGCAGCTGACCTGCGTGTTCGTCGACACCGGCCTGCTGCGCTGGCAGGAAGGCGACCAGGTGATGGCGATGTTCGCCGAGCACATGGGCGTCAAGGTGATCCGGGTCGACGCCGCCGACCGCTATTTCAAGGCGCTCGAGGGCGTCGCCGACCCCGAGGCCAAGCGCAAGATCATCGGCAACCTCTTCATCGAGATCTTCGAGGAGGAGTCGGCCAAGCTCAAGAACGCCAAGTGGCTGGCGCAGGGCACGATCTACCCCGACGTGATCGAGTCGGCCGGCAGCGGCACCGGCAAGGCCCACGTCATCAAGAGCCACCACAACGTCGGCGGCCTGCCCGAGCACATGAAGCTCGGCCTGGTCGAACCGCTGCGCGAACTGTTCAAGGACGAGGTGCGCCGCCTGGGCGTGGAACTCGGCCTGCCGCGCACCATGGTCTACCGCCACCCGTTCCCCGGCCCGGGCCTGGGCGTGCGCATCCTGGGCGAAGTGAAGCGCGAATACGCCGAGCTGCTGGCCCGCGCCGACGCCATCTTCATCGAGGAACTGCGCAAGGCCGAGCTGTACGACAAGGTGAGCCAGGCCTTCGCCGTGTTCCTGCCGGTGAAGTCGGTGGGCGTGGTGGGCGATGCCCGCGCCTACGAATGGGTGATCGCCCTGCGCGCGGTGGAGACCATCGACTTCATGACGGCGCACTGGGCGCACTTGCCGTACGACTTCCTGGGCCGGGTGTCGAACCGGATCATCAACGAGCTGCGCGGGGTGTCGCGGGTGGTCTACGACATCTCAGGAAAGCCGCCGGCGACGATCGAGTGGGAATAGTGGCGGACGAGTTCCGTGCATGAAGAAGCCCGCTTCACGCGGGCTTTTTCTACGGGACAGGGTGGGCAGTCCGCTCCGGTCGGGGTTGCAGCACCGCAGCCCCGCTCAGCCGCCCTTCGCGCAGGTCAGCCAAGGCTTCATTCGCCGACGCCAGCGGATAGGGCACCGCATGCACCCGCAGCGGCTGGCGCGTCGCCAGCTCGAGGAACTCCCGCCCATCCGCCCGCGTGAGGTTGGCCACCGACACCACCTCGCGTTCCTCCCACAGCAGGCTGTACGGAAATGCGGGGATGTCGCTCATGTGGATGCCGCCGCAGACGACGCGGCCGCCCTTGCGGACGGCGGCGAGGGCGCGGGGGACGAGGTCGCCGACGGGGGCGAACAGGATGGCGGCGTCGAGCGGGCGGTCGGGCGGGCGGTCGGAGTCGCCGGCCCGTGTGGCGCCGAGCGCGCGGGCGAAGTCCTGCGCGCGGGTGTCGCCCGGGCGGGTGAAGGCATGCACACGCCGGCCCTGGCGGATGGCGACCTGGGCGATCAGGTGGGCGGCGGCGCCGAAGCCGTACAGGCCGAGGTCGCGTCCGGGGCCGGCGGCTTTGAGCGCGCGCCAGCCGATCAGGCCGGCGCACATCAGCGGGGCGGTGTGGACCGGGTCCGCCTCCGCCGGCAGCGGCAGGCAGAACGCGGCGTCGGCGATGGCGTGGGTGGCGAAGCCGCCGTCGCGGGTGTAGCCGGTGAAGCCGGGGGCATCGCACAGGTTCTCGCGGTCGGCGGCGCAGTAGTCGCAGTGGCCGCAGGTCTGGCCCAGCCAGCCCACGCCCACGCGCTGGCCGGGGTGCAGGCCGTGCACGCCGGGACCGGTGGCGTCGACCTCGCCGACGATCTCGTGCCCGGGCACCAGCGGCAGGGCGGGGTGGGGCAGTTCGCCGTCCACCACGTGCAGGTCGGTGCGGCAGACGGCGCAGGCCAGCACGCGCAGCCGCACCTGTCCCGGCCCGGGCGCGGGCAGCGGCCGTGTCTCCCGCACCAGCGGCTGACCCGGCCGGTGCAGGACCATCGCGTGCATCATTCCCTCTGGCGGCATGCGTGCTTCCCCGGCGCAGGGCGCGGCCCCGTGCCGGCGCCATGACTGCCTCCACATCCTAGCGGCTTGCCGGGCGGTGTGGCCCGCGGGCGGCGCGGTCACCGTGTCGACCGCCCGGCCGTTGGATCGTCCTGCCGGGGGAGTGAGCTCCGACGGAGTCCGCGCCATGCCCCGCATCATCTGCTCGATCAACGCCACGCTCTCCGGCACCTGCCACCACGGGGACGTGGTCGCCGACGCCGAACACCACCGCTATGCCGCCGCGCTGGCGCGCTCGGCCGCGGCGCTGCTGCTGGGCCGGGCCACGTACGAGCTGTTCGCCGCCTTCTGGCCACGGGCGCTGCACCGTCGCGACCTGCCGGCGGAGGTGCTGGAGCTGGCCCGGGTGCTGGATGCAAAACCCCGGATCGTCGTGTCCGGCCGCGAACCGGCCACGGCCTGGCCCGGCACTACCCGGGTCGCCGGCCTGGAGGCACTGCGCGCCACGCTGGCCGGCATCGGCGGGAGCGTGGTCCTGTTTGGCAGCCCCGGACTGGCCGCTTCGCTGGCCGCGGCGGGAATGCTCGACGAGGTGCACATCCTCCTGCAGCCGCTGTTTGCCACGCGCGGCCCGCGGCTGCCGCCCCTGTGGGCGGGCCAGGCCTTCCGCACCGTGTCGGCGGAGCGTTTCGGCTCCGGCGTGGTGCTGCTCCGTTGCCGGCCCGCGGGCTGAGGCGGTCCGCGGGCCGCCCCGCCGGCTTGGGTGGCACCGGCCCGGTGCTGCATCATGGCCCGGCGGCAGGCCCCGCCGGTGTCCGCCGGCGCCCGCGCGTCTGCCTTCCCCCGAGAGGTTCCCATGCAAAAGAGAGTGTTCGGACGTACCGGCCGCCAGGTCGGCGAGATCGGCTTTGGCGCCTGGGCCATCGGCGGCGCCTGGGGCCGGACCGACGATGCCGAGTCCATGGCGGCCCTGCACGCCGCGCTGGACGCGGGCCTGGACTTCATCGACACCGCCGACGTGTACGGCGACGGCCATTCCGAGCGGCTGATCGCCCGCGTGCTGAAGGAACGCGACGGCCCGCGCCCGTTCGTGGCCACCAAGGCCGGCCGCCGCCTGCCGAAGCAGGTGGTGGAGGGGTACACCGCACAGAACCTGTCGGCCTGGATCGAGCGCAGCCTGCGCAACCTGGAGGCCGACACGCTGGACCTGGTGCAGCTGCACTGCCCGCCGACCGACGCCTACTACCACCCGGAGATCTTCGAGGCGATGGAGCGCCTGGTGGAGCAGGGCAAGATCCGCCACTACGGCGTCAGCGTCGAGCGGGTGGAGGAGGCCCTCAAGGCCATCGAGTACCCGGGCGTGGCCAGCGTGCAGATCATCTTCAACATGTTCCGGCAGCGCCCGGCGGAGCTGTTCTTCCGGCAGGCGCAGCGCCGCAACGTGGCGGTGATCGTGCGCGTGCCGCTGGCCAGCGGCCTGCTGACCGGCAAGTTCGGCCCGGACACCACCTTCGCCGAGGACGACCACCGCCGCTTCAACCGCCACGGCGAGGCCTTCGACGTGGGCGAGACCTTCGCCGGCGTGCCGTACGAAGTGGGCCTGGTCGCGGTGGAGAAGCTGCGCCCGCTGGTGCCCGAAGGCGCGACCCTGGCCCAGCTGGCGCTGCGCTGGATCCTGATGGACGAGGCGGTGTCGGTGGTGATCCCGGGGGCGAAGAATCCGCAGCAGGCGCTGGCCAACATCGCCGCCGCCGGGCTGCCGCCGCTGCCGGCGTCGACCATGGAGGCGGTGCAGCGGGTCTACGACGAGGACATCCGCCCGCACGTCCACCAGCGCTGGTGATGCAGGGCGAGGCGTCCCCGCTGCGGATCGTCCCGGCCACGCCGGCGGACGTCGAGGCGCTGGCCGCGCTGCTGGTCGAGACCGTGGCCGGCAACGGCTCGGTCGGGTTCATGCATCCGCTCGATCCGGCCGCGGCGCGCGCGTTCTGGGAGGCCTCGCTGCGCGAGGTGGAGCAGGGCGGGCGCATCGTCCTGTGCGCCTGGCGCGAGGGCACGCTGCTGGGCACCGGTTCGCTGGTGCTGGTGTCCGCACCCAGCCAGCCGCACCGGGCCGAGCTGACCAAGGTGATGACCTCGCGGGCGGCGCGCGGGGCGGGCGTGGGCGCGGCTCTGGTCGCGGCGCTGGAGGACGCGGCGCGCACGCACGGGCGCAGGCTGCTCACCCTCGATGCCTCGCTGGTCGACGGCCCCTCCGGCTTCTACCGCCGCCTCGGCTACCGCACCACCGGCGACATCCCCGAGTACGCCTACAAGCCGCTCGGTGGCCTGGCGCCGACGCGGATCATGTGGAAGCTGCTCGACGCGCGCGAGCCGGCGCCGCTGCCGGTGGACCCGGCCGCGGACGAGCGCTTCATGCGCCTGGCGCTGGAGCTGGGCGAGCGCGCGGCGCGCGAGGACGACGAGATCCCCGTCGGCGCGGTGCTGGTGTCGGCGCAAGGCGAGGTGCTGGGCCAGGGCTGGAACCGCAACATCGGCGACCACGACCCGAGCGCCCACGCCGAGATCATGGCACTGCGCGAGGCCGGCCGCCGGCTCGGCAACCACCGCCTGCTCGGCTGCACCCTGTACGTGACCCTGGAACCCTGCGCGATGTGCGCCATGGCGCTGGTGCACGCGCGCATCGCGCGGCTGGTGTACGGCGCGGCCGACCCCAAGACCGGCGCCTGCGGCAGCGTATTCGACCTGTTGGGCGACCCGCGCCACAACCACCGGGTCGAGGTGACGGGCGGCGTGCTGGGCGAGGAAGCCGGGCGCCGGCTCAGCAACTACTTCCGCGCCAAGCGCGGCAAGCCGCCGCTCTAGCCGGCACCATCCCCGTCGCGGCCGTCCTTCCTCGCCGCATCGCCGGCGATGAAGGCGGCGAGGGCGGGGCGGTTGGCGAAACGGTGGCCGTCGTCCATCTCGTCGTTCACCGCCTTCACCGCCATCGAGGCCTCGCTGGCCAGCAGCAGGCTCGATCCGAACATGGCCAGCACCCCGAGCGCGGCCATGATCGTGGGCAGCGGACCGAAGACGTGGTCGAAGAACGCATCGCCGGCCACCAGCAGGCTGGTGGCGACGAAGCAGCTGATCGCCACGTACAGCAGCTGGCTGGCGTGCAGGATGATCACGCTGCGCCGGCGCTGGACCACGATCCGCTGATCGAGCAGGGCGCGGGTCTCGGGATCGGAGCAGGCGGCGAGGTCCCGGAGCAGCACGCGGGCGCGATCGATGATCCGCGCCAGGCGCGCGTTGGCCGAGGTCAGCAGCGCGGCCGTCGCGGTCAGGAAGAACGCGGGCGCGAGCATCGCGGTCAGGATCGCGTAGTGGGCCAGGGAGGCGTTCGACGGCATCAGGGTCGGGGCAGGCGGGGGCGCGGGTTATCATGCCGTGTCCCGGCAGCGACCGCGAGCGCATGGCAGCGAACGACCTTCCCGGCGGCCACGGCCGTCTCGTCTGGATCGACCTGGAAATGACCGGGCTCGACACCGACCGCGACTCGATCCTCGAGATCGCCACCGTGGTCACCGACTCCGAACTCAACGTGCTGGCCGAAGGGCCGTGCTTCGCGATCGCCCATCCGCTGGCCACGCTGGAGGCGATGGACGAGTGGAACCGCAACCAGCACGGCAAGTCCGGCCTGTGGCGGCGGGTGCTGGAGGAGGGCGTGTCGATGGCCGACGCCGAGGCCCGGACCATCGCCTTCCTGCGCGAGTGGGTCGAGGCTGGGCAGTCGCCCATGTGCGGCAACTCGATCTGCCAGGACCGTCGCTTCCTGCACCGGCAGATGCCGCAGCTCGAGCGCTATTTCCACTACCGCAACCTGGACGTGAGCACGCTCAAGGAACTGGCCCGGCGCTGGGCGCCGCAGGTGCTGGCCGGCGTGCGCAAGGCCTCCGCGCACACCGCGCTGAGCGACGTGCACGACTCGATCGAGGAACTGCGCCACTACCGCCGGCACATGGCGGCGATGGCGCTGCAGGGCTGACCCGCCACGTTCGTCCATCGCCGGGCGGGCCGGACGGTCGGCCCGCCGCCCGATGCGGCGACGATCGCGCGGGCGTGCGCGTCGTCGCGGTGGTCGAGGACCAGGATCGACCTGGTCCACGCGGCCCTAGAACGTCGCCTGCCACTGCAGCTGCGCGCCCCACGCGCGGCTGCCGTCGCCGGCCTGGCCGGCCATGCCCAGGGCAAGACGGCTGCGCGGGCCGGTGGCCAGCCCCAGGTCCAGGGCGTAGACCAGGCTGTTGCGGGCCATGGCCGGGGCGTACACCGTGAACGCATCGCCGGCATCGAACGCGACCGTGGCCCATGGCGTGAGGTCGCCCCAGGCGTGGCGCCAGCCCAGGCGGGCCTGCAGCCGGCTTCCATCGCCAAGCCGGCGGTCGGCCAGCACCCCCAGCGTGGCGCTGCCCAGGTCGTGGCGTCCCCCGGCCACCGACAGCGCGGCGCTGCCGCCGGACTCCCGGGCCGGGTCGCTGTCGAGGCGGACCTGGCGGATGCCCAGCCAGGGGGCCACGCCGCGGGCAGGCTCGGCCAGACTGGCTTCCAGGAACAGCACATCGGCCTCGGCGTCGGACGACGACGCCAGCGTTTCGTCGATCTCGGCGAGCGCCACCCGGCGGTCCAGTTCCAGCGTGTACCTGCCGCGGGCAACGCCGCCGGCGAGCTGCACCGGCCCGAGCGTCGCGGCCGCGTGGAGCGCCAGGTGGCGGCTGTCGATGCGGTTCCGGGAGCTCCGGTCGCTGACCTGCTGGTTGGTGCGGCGCTTGCCGGCGGCCAGGCCGATCCGGCCCGGGCCGACCTCGACGTCCGCGCCCACCGCCAGTCCGTGGGCGTTGCCCTGCCAGCGGGCCCCGTTGCCGTCGCTGCCGGTTCGGGCCTGGCCACCGCCGGCATCCAGCCAGAGCGTGGTGGCCGGGGTCAGTTCGCCCGTCGCGGCCGCGCCCGCGTGGCGCCGCGTGACCGCGTCCGCCAGCCAGCCGGCATCGTCCAGCAGGAGCGCGCGGGCCGAGGCATGCGCTTCGCCCGAGAGCGCGTCGAAGCCGGCGCGGATCAGCGCGGCGTCGTCGGGCATCTGCGCGATCGCGTCATGGACCGCATGGCCGGCCTCGAGACCGATGCTCTCGATGCCGGCCGCGGTGGCCTTCTGGTTGCGGGTCAATGCCACCGAGGCGAAGTCGCGGTCGTTGCGCACGAGCTTCAGGTCCACCGTGCCGGCCTGGTGGTCGTAGGCCAGTTCCGGGGCCAGGAAGGCGAAGTCGGAACTCACCTCGTCGAAGGTCCCCTGCAGCGATCCCGCCGAGAGGATGCGATAGGTCGAACGGAGGCCGTACCCGCCATTGGCTCCGATGTGGACCACGCTGCCGCCCTGGAGCGAGGCGGTTCCGGCCACCTCGACCAGGTCGCTGCCGGTGCCCGCCGGATCGACCTCGACCTCGTAGCGCGCACCGGCCTCGAAGACCAGGTCGCCATCGATCCGCAGGCTGCCGATCGAATTTCCCGGGGCGAGGGTGGCGCCCGCCTGCACCGTGGTGTCGCCGACCGTGCCGGCGCCGCCGAGCGTGGCGCCGTCCTGCACCGTGACGCGGCCGCCGAGCAGGCCGTCGACCCGCAGCAGCCCGGCGGACACCGTGGTCGTGCCGGTGAAGCCGGCGCTGTTGCCGGTCAGGCCCAGGCCGCCTTCGCCTTCCTTGACGATGTCGCCTGCACCGGAGAGGGCAGCGGCGAGCGACGCCGTCGTGAGCTGGTCGAAGCGCAGGGAAGCGCCGTCGTCCACCCGGATGTCGCCATCGCCGAAGCCGGCGGCATGGCCGACCAGTGCCCCGGCCTCGACCCGGGTGCCTCCCCGGTAGCGGTTCGTGCCGGTGAGCACCAGCGTGCCGGCGCCGTCCTTGACCAGGACGCCGTCGCCGCCGATGGATCCGGACAGGGTCAGGGTGGCGTCGCGGGCGGTTGCGATGCGGCCGTCCGACTCCAGCGTCAGCGCGCGGCCACTGTCGAAGCTCTCTGCGGCGTGGAGCGCACCGCCGGCCAACACGATGTCTCCGGATGTCGCGCCCAGCGCGGAGTCGGAAGACACCGACAGCGTGCCGCCCTCGATCCGCGTGCCGCCGGTGTAGGCGTTGTCGCCTTCCAGCACCAGCGTGCCCAGGTCCGTCTTCACCAGGGTGGCGTCGCCGTGCAGGGCAGAGGACAGGAAGGCCGTGAACCCCGCGCCGTCGCTGCCGCCGTCGCCCACCCGGACGACGCTGCGGCCATCGATGCCCTCCAGCCGCAGGGCATCGCCTTCCACGCGGTAGCCATCCGTCGCGAACTGCAGCCCGGCCAGCGGCATGCCGGCGACGGGCGCATCCACCGTGACCACCCCGGCTTCGCCCTGGAACACGGCGAATGCCGGCACCGGCGACAACGGGCCGTTGACGATGCCGTTGGCATCGGTCCAGTTGCGGCCGCCCGCCTGCCAGCGGCCGCTTCCGCCATCGACCGCGCCATTGTCGTGCCGGGCCGGGTCGCCGCCATCCCAGAACACCAGCCGTGCGCCGACCGCGGACACCAGGTTGACCTGGCCCGCGACCGCGGTCTGCAGGAGCAGGCGTCCCGGATCGGCGCCGTCCGGCATCTCCCCGAACGCCAGCCCGTTGCCGCCAAGCGTGCCGCCGTAGTCGAACAGCCGGTAGATGCCGGCGCCGAACCCGCCGGCATCGGTGATGTCCAGCGTGCCATCCAGGAACAGGTCGCCGTCGACCCGGAACAGCGCGCTCGCGCCGGACGCGCCGAGGGCCGCCGCCACCCGGCTGCCGGCATCCAGGGCCAGGTCGCCGCCGATCTCCAGGGTCTGGCCCTGTTCGCCCGACAGCGTGCCGCCGGACACCGTCACGTCGCCTCCGACCGTGCCGGCGCCGCCGAGCGTGGCGCCGTCCTCCACCGAGACGCGGCCGCCAAGCATGCCGTCGACCCGCAGCGTGCCGGCGGACACCGTGGTGGTGCCGGTGAAGCCGGAGCTGTCGCCGGCCAGGGTCAGGCCGCCAGCGCCTTGCTTGCGCAACGCCCCGTCGCCGGAGAGGGTGCCGGCGTAGGTGCCGTCGGCCTCCTGGTCGAAGCGGAAGCCGGCGCCGCCTGCGATCGCGAGGTCGCCCGTGAACCGTTGCGCGGACGCGGCCAATGTCCCGGCTTCCACGGTCCAGGCCAGCGTCGAATGCCCGGCCAGTTCCAGCAACCCGGCGCCGCGCTTGACCATGCCGCCGCCGGTGCCGCCGAGTCCGGCGATCGCGCCGGCGAACACGGCGTCGTCCTCCTGCTCGAAGACCACGGTGCCGCCGTTGTGCAGGTCGCCGGCGATCGCGCCGGCGCTGCCCACCAGGGTGCCGGCCAGGACCCGGGTGCCGCCGGTGTAGGCGTTGTCGCCTTCGAGCACCAGCGTGCCGGCGCCGTCCTTGACCAGGGCGCCGCTGCCGGTGATGTCCTGTGCCAGCGTGAAGCGGTGGCCGGCATCGGCGATGTCGAAGCCGCCGCCGCC
>NZ_KI421430.1:36742-48040 GCF_000472505.1 Luteimonas sp. J29 | reverse complement strand
GCCGTCGAAATGCAGCGCACCGGCGCCCGCGCCCAGGGCCGCATCGGAGGCCACCGACAGCGTGCCGCCGAGCAGGTGGGTGCCGCCGGTGTAGGCGTTGTCGCCTTCGAGCACCAGCGTGCCGCCACCGGCCTTGCGCAGCACGCTGCCGGCGCCGTCCTCGATGCGCGAGGCCACCGTGGCCGTCACCCCGGCATCGACGTTGAAGCTGCCGCCCGCGGTCGCCGCCATGCGCAGGGCGTCGCCCTCGATCCGGTATCCGTCGGTGGAGAACTGCAGGGTGTCGAACCGTTGCGTGTCCTGCACGGTCACCGTGCCCGCGGTGCCGGCGAACACGCCCACCGAACCGCCCCAGCCGGCATTGGCAGTGCCGTCGGCGTCGGTCCAGTTGGTTCCGAAGCCCTGCCAGAGGCCGTCACCGCCATCCACGGTGCCGTTGCCGGCGGTGTCGCCGCCATCCCAGAACTGCATCGTCTGGCCGGCGCCCAGGACCACCAGGTTGACCTGGCCGGCCACGTCGTAGCGCAGGTCGGGGCTGCCGGACGCGGCCTGGAAGCCCGCGGTGCCGGTCACCGTGCCTCCGGCGAACGCGCCGGTCAGGGCGCCGCCGTAATGGAACAGGCGGTAATGGCCGGCCGCGGCCACCCGGGCGTCGAGCTGGCCATCCAGCGACAGATCGCCGGTCACCTCCACCAGGTCGTTGCCGCGAGCCCCCGGCCCACCGGCCACGCCGGGGCCGTTGAGCTCGAACACGGCGCGCGAGCCGGCTTCCAGCACCAGGTCGCCATCCACCTGCAGCGTGCCCGGGCTGTTGCCCGCCGAGAGCGTGCCACCGGCCTGCACGCGGGTGTCGGCGACCGTGCCGCTGCCGCCGAGCGTACCGCCGTCCTGCACCGTGATGTGGCCGCCAAGCGCGCCATCGACCAGCAACGTGCCGCCCGCCACCGTGGTGGCGCCGGCAAAGCCCGAGCTGTCGCCGGCCAGGGTGGTGGTACCGGCGAGGTGGTGCAGGGCGTGCGTGCCGGCATCGGTGCTCAGGAGTACGGCGCCGAAGGCAATGTCGTCCGTGTGGTTGAACACCAGCGTCGCCTCGCCGGCACCGAACTCCACCCGTTCGCTGTCGAGGATGCCGGCGGCCTCGGCAGTCTCTCCGGAGGCAGCGCCGATGTTGAGCGTGCCGCGGGAGCCTGCATGGCCGGCCAGCCGGATCATGTTCCGTTCGGCTGCGCCGCCCGTTCCCGTGCCCGTCTGCACGCGACCGCCGCTGGCCAGGGTGAGGCTGCCTTCGCTGCCTTCGTACTGGCCGACCACGACCCCGCCTTCATGGATCCAGGCGCCGCCGTTGCGGATGGTGGCGCTGCCGCGGGAAGACGGAGCGTTGTAGGACGCGATGTGCCCGGTGGCCAGGCTGGTACCGACGCGGGAGGTGACCACCGCGCCGTCGTCGATGAGCAGGGTACCGTTGCCGGCCTCGC
The DNA here is from genome assembly GCF_000472505.1 of Luteimonas sp. J29. Taxonomy (GTDB): domain Bacteria; phylum Pseudomonadota; class Gammaproteobacteria; order Xanthomonadales; family Xanthomonadaceae; genus Luteimonas. Next base: position 46,565 of record NZ_KI421430.1, on the reverse strand, counting down.
CCAGCCGGATCTCGCCTTGCGTGTCCCAGCGGCTGCCAGCGCCGGTGACCACCGCGTCGCCCGTGGCGCCGGACCCGTATCCCAGCCGCACGATGCCGCTCTCCACCCGGCCACCGTGCTCCACCCGCAGGCTGCCGCTGCCGGACTGGCCGTTGCCACCGACATGCAGGGATCCGATGCTGCGCCAGAGGGAAGCTTCTCCGGTGACGGTGACGAAGCCCTGCGAGTCGTTCCGGTTGCCGACGACGGCGATGCCGTTCTCGAGGCGGGCGCCGTCGCGGATCACCACCCGGGCCTCGCTGCCGGTGTCCCCGATCAGCGCGCTGGCGCCGAACGTGGCGCTGGTGCCTTCGCCGAGCAGTTCCAGCGTGACGCGGGTGCGCACCCGGTCCATGTACAGCCCGCCCGTGGCCTGCAGCGTGGCGCCATCGCGCAGCTGGAGGGTGCCGCCGTCGTCTACCGGCGCCCAGGTTCCCACCGACTCGTAGCGTCCGAGGTACAGGTTGCCCAGGCGGTGCTCGCCACCATCGAGGGCCAGGGTGCCGGCGCCTTCCTTGATCATGTGGCCGGTGCCGGAGACCTGGCTGGACAGGATGGCGTCCGTGGCCTGGTCGAGGCGCAGGAAGGCGCCGGTGCCGATCTCGATCCCGCCGCTGCCGAAGCTGCCGGCATGGCCGACCAGCCTCCCGCCCTCGATGCGCGTGCCGCCCGCGTGGTCGTTGCTGCCGGTGAGCACCAGCGTGCCGGCGCCGTGCTTGACCAGGGCGCCGCTGCCGGTGATGTCCTGTGCCAGCGTGAAGCGGTGGCCGGCATCGGCGATGTCGAAGCCGCCGCCGCCNTCGCCCAGGGTGATGGCGCGCGTGGTGGCGTCGAAANCCCTGCCGGTCACCTGCAGCATGCCGCCGTCGAAATGCAGCGCACCGGCGCCCGCGCCCAGGGCCGCATCGGAGGCCACCGACAGCGTGCCGCCGAGCAGGTGGGTGCCGCCGGTGTAGGTGTTGGTGCCGCTCAGGACGGTGGTGCCGGCGTGGTGCTCGATGGCGCCGCTGCCGGCGATGTCGGGGGCGAACGTGTAGGCGCCGCTGGTGTCGGTGTGGTTGAACACGATCCGGCCGGCCGCCTCGGCGGTGCCGTTCTGGCGACCCATCTCGATGGCGGCGACCTCGATCGTGCCGGGCGCCACGGCCTGCTCGTCGGCCGCGGCGCCGATCACCAGGGTGCCCAGACCGGGCGTCGCGTAATCTGCCTCGCTTTCTCCCAGCACGAGCGTGCTGTTGCCGGCGTTGAGCGCACCGCCCTCGCGCAGGACCAGCGTGCCGCTGGAATTGTTTCCAACGCGGATGAGGCCGCCTGCGACATTCCAGGCCGAGCCGCTGCCGGTGACGGTGAGCGTGGCCGGATGGATGTTCCAGCCGATATTGTGATAGCTGGAGGTGCCGGTCTGCAGGGTGCCGCCATTGCGGATCGTCAATTGCCCGCCTCCAAGATGGAGGCCAGCGCTTTCGGCACGTGCGCCGTCGATGGCGACGTCGTCATCAGAGTAAGAAAAGATACTTACGTGGTCATCGGACGTGGGAACACTGTAGCCGCTTTCGACACAATACCAATTGTCCGGGTTGAACCAGTCGTTATCCAATCTGAACCGCCAGTGGCAAACGTCCGCCCGCACGGTCGACGCCGCCATCATCAGGCCCAGCGCCAGCAGCGACAGCGGGGCGATGCCGACCGCGCTTCTGCGGCCGATGCGGCCGGCCCGCGCTGCTGTGCCTGCGCGCGCGCGGGCGGTTTCCGGGGCCACCTGGATCAGGCCCAGAGCGCGGTTGAAGACGAGACGATAGATGCGGTTCATGGCAAGTCCTGCAAACGGGGATCGGGATCGGGGCGCATGTCCCCGTGACCTCTGACCCAATGCGCAGGACGGCGCCGAAACCCGCCATCCGGGGGCCGGGCGGCGGGGACCTTGCCTATACTTGGCCGCGATTGCACAGGGGGCAGGACGAACCTGGGTGGTGGACGGACGGACGCGTTACCGGCGGGCCAGCGCCATCGTGGAGGCGGCGGACGGGCTGGACGAGGCCGCGCGCGAGGCCCTGGTCGCGCGCGAGTGCGCCGGCGACGACGCGCTGCGCGCCGAGGTCGAGTGGCTGTTGCGGGCCACGCAGGAGGAGGATCCGGCGCCCCCGCCGCCGCAGGACCTGAGCGGCGCCGTCATCGAGGCCGCCGCCGGCAGCGACTACCGGCTGCTGCACCTGCTGGGCCGTGGCGGCATGGGCGCGGTGTACCTGGCCGAGCGCCGTTTCGCCGGTGGCAACCAGCAGGTGGCCCTGAAGCTGCTCCACCCGGGCGCCTGGCCGGAGGCGGACGCGGCGCGCCGGCTGGCGTCCGAGGCCCGCATCCTGGCGCGGCTGTCGCACCGGCACATCGCCCGCCTGCTGGATGCCGGCCGGCTGCAGGACGGACGCCCGTTCCTTGCGATGGAATACGTGGAGGGCGAGCGCATCGACCGCTGGTGCGATGCCCGTGCGTTGCCGCTGGCGGAGCGGTTGCGCCTGTTCCTGAAGGTATGCGACGCGGTGGAGTACGCACACCGGCACCTGGTGATCCACCGCGACCTGAAGCCTTCCAACATCCTGGTCGATGCCGGCGGCGAGCCGAGGCTCCTGGATTTCGGCATCGCCCGCCTGCTGGACGGCGCTGCCGATGCGCCCACCGGCACCGCGCACCACGCCCTGACCCTGTCCTACGCCAGTCCCGAGCAGATCCGCAACGAGCCGCTGAGCACGGCCAGCGACGTCTGGCAGCTGGGCGTGGTGCTGTACGAGCTGGTCAGCGGCGTCCGGCCGTTCCCCGCCTCGGCCGCGCCGCTGGCGATGGGCCACGCGATCCTGTCGGGCGAGCCTGCGCCGCCGGGTCGCGCCCCCGGTCGGAAGAGGGCGGTGCCGGAGGACGTGGACGCGATCGTGATGAAGGCGATGCGCACCGCGCCGGGCGACCGTTATGCGTCCGTGGCGGAACTGGCGGCGGACCTGCGCAGGTTCCTCGCCTCGCGCCCGGTGCATGCGCGGCGCGGGCGCTGGTGGTACCGGCTGCGGCGCTTTGTGGGCCGGCACAGGGCCGGCGTGGCCGTGGGCGTGGCGTTCGTGGCGCTGCTGGCGGGATTCGCCGCCGCACGCGAGGAACAGCTGCGGGCCGCGCAGCGCGAACGCGACCGGGCCCAGGCCATGGTGGAGTTCATGCAGGGGCTGTTCGAAGACGCCGACCCCAGCCGTACCCGCGGCAACCGGATCACGGTGGCCGAAGCGCTGGACCTGGGGGTGGAGCGGCTGCGTTCGGGCCCGGCGCTGGCGCCGGCGACCCACGCCGCGCTGCTGCTGTCGATCGGCCGCGGGTACACGGCGCTGGACATGGGGCACCGGGCGATCCCGCTGCTGCGCGAGGCCGACGCGCTGCTGGCGCAGGCGGGGGCGCCACTGCTCGAACGCGGCAGGGCCAAGGCGGCCTTGCGGCGCGCGTATTCGATGGCGTTGGACACCGCGTCGGCGATCGCTGCCGGCCGCGAAGCGATCGAACTGCTGCGACGGGCCGGGGCCGGCGACACGGAGATCCTCCGCGTGCGGATCAATCTCCTCTACGACCACCTGACGGTCGGCGACACGCCGCTGCCCACGCTGCGCGACGAACTGGTGGGCATCGTGGCCGGGCTGGAGGCCGCGCCGGGCAGCGACCGCGAGCTGCTGATCCAGGGCCTGGCGGTGCTGTCGATGGTCGAGGTGGCCGCCGGCGAGGACGCGGTCGCCGCGCGCCACGCCGGGCGCGCGCTGGCGATCGCGAAGGACATGTACGGCCCCGAGGATCCGGCGCTGATCTATTACCGCTTCACCGACAGCCTGGCGCGGATCCGCAGCGATCCCGCGGGCGCGGTCAGGGCGTATCGCGAACAGATCGCGGACTACGAGCGTATGAACGACCGGCCCACGCCCGGGCTGGGGGCCCTGTACACCTATGCGGGCAGGGCGCTGGCGCAGATGGGGCAGGGCGAGGAGGCGCTGGCGATGCTCGTGCGCGGCGAGGAGATCGCCAGGGGGTTCGCGGACGTTGCGCCGGACTTCCATCTCAACGTGCTGTCGCTGCTGGCCGCGCAATACCAGCGGCTCGGCCGTGCGGAGGAGGCGGAGCGGTTGCTGCAGCCGTGGCTTGAGAGGATGGAGGCGCGCGCCGGGACCGGTGCGGCCTGGGCAGTGAACGGGCGCATCCGGGCGCTCAACGTGCTCGGCGACATCGCCCTGGCGCGGGGGGCGGACGCGGAAGCGGCCGACCGTTTCCGCGCGGCGCTGGACACGGCGGCGCGGCATGCGGACGTCGCGGCATCCGGCCTGCGCCGGGCCAGCGCCGACGGCTTGTGCCGGACCGGCAGTGCGGCGGGAGGCACGCAGTGCGGATGACTGCCAGGGCAGCCAGGGCCGTGGCCCGACAGGAACCGGGCGCCAGTGATGCGGTGGACGTGACCGGCCTGCTCCCGGCGGTGCACGCCGGGGATCCGGAGGCGTTGGCGCGGGTCATGTCCGCCATGTACGACGCGCTGCATCGGCTGGCCCGGGAGCAGCTGGCCGCCGAGTACGGCGAGCGCACGCTGGGGCCGACGGAGCTGGTGAACGAAGGCTTCCTGCGGCTGTTCGGCGCCGGCCGGCTCCCCGAGCTGGCGGATCGCCGCCACCTGCTGGGCGTGGCGGTCCGGGCGATGCGCCAGGCGCTGGTGGACGCGGCGCGCCGCCGCAATGCCGGCAAGCGCGTGCCCGCCGAGCTGTGCGTGCCGCTGGACGAGGCTGCCGTGGCGGAGGACGCCATTGCCGCGCCGGGCACGGTATCGGCGGCGCTGGCGGAACTGGAGGCGATCGCGCCGCGGCAGGCGCAGGTGGTGGTGCTGCGCGTGTTCGCCGGCCTGGGCGAACGGGCGACCGCCGCGCTGCTCGGGGTCTCCGAGCGCACCGTGCAGCGGGACTGGCGCATGGCGCGGGCGTGGCTGCGACGGGAGCTGGAGGGCTGACCGCCCCCCGGGTGTCCCCTGTAGGAGCGGCTTCAGCCGCGACCCGTTGTCATGGCATGCATCGTGGTCGCCGGTCGCGGCTGAAGCCGCTCCTACGGGGATCCTGGATGCTGGCCGGGGTCGCGCGGGCCTGGTCGCGGCTGAAGCCGCTCCTACAGGAGGATGACCTGGTTTGGGGGATGCCGGGCCCCAGACGGGGCGGACCCGGATCGCTCCGGGGCCGCTTGCGGGTCAGGCGTTGGCCTTCTTGGCCTTGGCCAGCTTGAGCCAGGTGTCGACCACGGTGTCGGGGTTGAGCGAGACCGACTCGATGCCCTGTTCCATCAGCCACTGGGCCAGGTCCGGGTGGTCGGACGGGCCCTGGCCGCAGATGCCCACGTACTTGCCCTTGGCGCGCGCGGTCCTGATCGCCATCGACAGCAGCTTCTTGACCGCCGGGTCGCGTTCGTCGAACAGGCCGGCGACGATCGAGGAGTCGCGGTCCAGACCGAGGGTGAGCTGGGTCAGGTCGTTGGAGCCGATCGAGAAGCCGTCGAAGATCTCGAGGAACTCCTCGGCCAGCAGGGCGTTGGACGGCACCTCGCACATCATGATGATCTTCAGGCCGTTCTCGCCCTGGCGCAGGCCGTTCCTGGCCAGCACCTCGACCACTTTGCGGCCTTCCTCCAGGGTGCGCACGAACGGGATCATCACCCAGAGGTTCTCCAGGCCCATGTCGTTGCGCACGCGCAGCACCGCCTTGCACTCCAGGGCGAAGGCGTCGGCGAAGGACGGATCGACGTAGCGGCTGGCGCCGCGGAAGCCGATCATCGGGTTCTCTTCCTCCGGCTCGTAGCGGCGGCCGCCGATCAGGTTGGCGTACTCGTTCGACTTGAAGTCCGACAGGCGCACGATCACCGGGTTCGGCGCCACCGAGGCGGTGAGGGTGGCGATGCCCTCGGCCAGGCGGTCGACGTAGAAGCCCACCGGGTCGGAATAGCCGGCGATGCGCTCGTCGATCTGCTTCTTCGTCTCCGGGTCCTGCTGGTCGTACTCGAGCAGGGCGCGCGGATGCACGCCGATGTGGCTGGCGATGATCATCTCCAGCCGCGCCAGGCCGATGCCGGCGTTGGGCAGCTGGCCGAAGTCGAACGCGCGCTCGGGGTTGGCGACGTTCATCATGATCTTCAGCGGTGCCTCGGGCATCGAGGCCAGGTCGGTGGTGATCCGCTCGAAGGACAGGGCGCCCTCGTAGATGAAGCCGGTGTCGCCCTCGGCGCAGCTCACGGTCACTTCGGCGCCGTCCTCGATCGCCTCCAGCGCATTGCCGGTGCCGACGACGGCCGGCACGCCCAGCTCGCGGGCGATGATCGCGGCGTGGCAGGTGCGGCCGCCGCGGCTGGTGACGATGGCCGCGGAACGCTTCATCACCGGCTCCCAGTCGGGGTCGGTCATGTCGGCGACCAGCACGTCGCCGGGCTGCACGCGCTCCATGTCCTCGAGCCGGCGCACCACGCGGGCGACGCCGCTGCCGATCTTGTTGCCGATCGCGCGGCCCTCGGCGATGACCTTGCTGCGCTCGTTGAGCGAGTAGCGCTCGATCTGGGTGGCCTTGGCGCGCGACTTCACGGTCTCCGGGCGCGCCTGGACGATGAACAGCTTGCCGCTGACGCCGTCCTTCGCCCACTCGATGTCCATCGGGCGGCCGTAGTGCTGCTCGATGGTCACCGCCTGGCGGGCGAGCTCGTGCACGTCCTCGTCCGACAGCGAGAAGCGGTTGCGCAGTTCGCCCGGCGTGTCCTCGGTGCGCACGCGCTCGCCCGGCGTGTCGGAGTACACCATCCGGATCGCCTTGGCGCCGAGGGTGCGGCGCAGGATCGCGTGCCGGCCGGCCTTGAGCGTGGGCTTGTAGACGTAGTACTCGTCCGGGTTCACCGCTCCCTGGACGACCATCTCGCCCAGGCCGTAGCTCGAGGTGATGAATACCACGTCGCGGAAGCCCGATTCGGTGTCGAGGGTGAACATCACGCCCGAGGCGCCCACGTCCGAGCGCACCATCAGCTGCACGCCGGCGGACAGGAACACGTCCTCGTGCTTGAAGCCGTGGTGGACGCGGTAGGCGATCGCGCGGTCGTTGTAGAGCGAGGCGAAGACTTCCTTGACCTTGCGGACGACGTCGTCGGCGCCGGTGACGTTGAGGAAGGTCTCCTGCTGGCCGGCGAACGATGCGTCGGGCAGGTCCTCGGCGGTGGCCGAGGAGCGCACCGCCACCGCGACCTCGCCGCCGCCGTTGTCGGCGCACAGCTTCGCGTAGGCCTGGCGGATGTCGGCGTCCAGGTCGGGCTGCAGCGGGGCGTCGATCACCCAGCCGCGGATCTCGCGCCCGGCCGCGGTCAGCGCGCCCACGTCCTCGACGTCCAGCGACGCGAGCCGGTCGAAGATGCGCTGGTGCAGCTGGTTATGGGCGATGAAGGCCCGGAACGCGTCGGCCGTGGTGGCGAAGCCCCCCGGCACGGACACCCCCAGCCCGGACAGCTCGCCGATCATCTCGCCCAGCGACGAGTTCTTGCCACCAACCTGGGCCAGGTCGGCCAGTCGCAGGTCGTGCAGCCACAGGATGTTGGCCGGCGTGTCCGACGGCAGGGGTGCAGGCTGGTTCAAGGGTCCTCTCCAAAGGTCATGACAAAGCCGGTATGTGTCGGCTGAAAAACGCTATTTTAGCGCCCCCAGGGCCAGCCTTCGCGAACGAGGGCACGGAGACAGCGTTGTCAGCGACCCGACCCGTTTTCTATGTGTCCGACGGCACCGGCATCACCGCCGAGACCGTCGGCCACAGCCTCCTCACCCAGTTCACCGGCACCCGCTTCCACACCACCCGCATCCCGTTCGTCGACAGCGTCGAGCGCGCGCACGAGGTCGCCGAGAAGATCCGCGCGGCCGGCGAGGAGCACGGGGTGCGGCCGATCGTGGTCAATTCCTCGGTGAACCCCGAGATCGCGGCCGAGATCGCCCGCAGCGGGGCGCTGGTGCTGGACGTGTTCGAGCCGTTCCTGGCTCCGCTGGAGGCGGAGCTGGGCGAGAAGCGGCAGGCCAAGGTCGGCCAGGCGCACGGCATGGTCGACTTCGAGACCTACCACCGCCGCATCAACGCGATGAACTTCGCGCTGGCCCACGACGACGGCATGTCGACCAGCTACGACCAGGCCCAGGTGATCCTGGTCGCCGTGTCGCGCGCCGGCAAGACGCCGACCTGCATCTACCTGGCGCTCCACCATGGCGTGAGCGCGGCCAACTATCCGCTCACCGACGAGGACCTCGCCCACGACCGGCTGCCCGAGCGCCTGCGCGCGCACCGCTCGAAGCTGTTCGGACTGACCATCGATCCGGTGCGCCTGCACCAGATCCGCCAGGAGCGGCGGCCCGACTCGCGCTACGCGAGCCTGGAGACCTGCAAGCGCGAAGTGGCCGCGGCCGAGAAGCTGTTCCGCGCCGAGCGCATCCCGGTGCTGAGCACGACGCACGTGTCGATCGAGGAAATCTCGAGCAAGGTGATGTCCACCCTGGGTATCCAGGGCGTCATGTTCTGAGGGCGGGGAGGGCGGTGCGCACCCGGGCGCGGCGCATCGCGCGAAATCGACGGGCAGCAGTCTTAACGTAGGCGCCCCGGCCCGATCCGTCAATGCTCCCCGCCTGCGATGGCAGCGTGTAGCATCGGGTCATGCACGAAGTCGCCGCACGCCAGGCAAGCATTCCGAGACTGGGCCGTTTCGCCTGGCTGATGGGACTGTATGCCGAGAACTTCCGCCGCATCACGCGGCTGTTCGAACCGGTCGACCTTGCGCCGGGGATGTACGTCTCGTCGAGCGGAAGCGGCCCGGACGTGCGGCTCGACGTGCTGTACCAGCACGCCTACACCACCGAGCTGCGGCTGACCTACACGATGCGCGACCCGGTCACCGGCGAACCCGATCCGTCGGCCTACCTGCGCCTGTACCGCGACGCGCGGCAGGCCGAGGCCACGCACTGCTACGTGGGCCGGCGCTGGCAGGACGTGATCGGCATGTATCCGCCCGCCGCCGAAGTCCTCGACCACCGGATGCGGATGAACACCTTCCTCGGCAAGTGGATCGAGTACCTGGCCGAGAACGGGCACGGCGTGGCCACGCTGCGCCCGGTGGAGGACGGCGTCGGGAGACTGCCGCTGCCGCCGGTCAGGGCCGTGGCCGGGGGCGGGTAGGGAAGTCTCCCCGTCTGGCCCCCGCCTGGGCAGGGGCGGCGCCTCAGCCGCAGGCGCCCACCAGGACCTTGTCCCCGCAGCGCATCCGCACCCGGACGCCGGTCGGCACGCCGATCGAGGCGTGGCAGTCGCGCGCGAGCTGCTTGGCCTGCTCGATGGCGGCCGCGCGGGCGACGTGCCGCGCCACCGCGTACTGGTTGATCTGGACCTGCCAGGCCGGTCCGTCCGGTTCCACCGCGATCAGGGTCCGCTCCATCACGAGGCCTCCCAAGACACTTGCGTTTTCCATGCGCGGAGCATCCTCCCGGACCGGCCGCCCCGCAGTCGGACGCCGTCCCGGGCGCGCGTAGGAAAACACCGACGGCCGGTGGGGCGGGGTCCCGCAGGCGACAGCCCCGCGGGCGTCGCCTGCAGGTGGCGTCCCTACGCGGATGACGCGCCTGCGGCGCGCCCTACGGGCCCCGGCGTTGCGCGCCGGGTTCGCAGCCGCTGCGCGGCTGCAGTCGAACCCTGCGGGGTTCTCATCCCCGTGTGTGGGATCCTGGAACGACAACGCCCGCTTG
>NZ_KI421430.1:0-36686 GCF_000472505.1 Luteimonas sp. J29 | reverse complement strand
AACCCTGCGGGGTTCTCATCCCCGTGTGTGGGATCCTGGAACGACAACGCCCGCTTGCGCGGGCGTTGTCTGGAAGGTGGCGTCCCCACGGGGATTCGAACCCCGGTCGCTACCGTGAAAGGGTAATGTCCTAGGCCTCTAGACGATGGGGACGCAGTAGCCTTTAAGCCCATTTATAGCCGTTTCCGCCGGATTTCCAGAGGAAACGTGGTGGAGCCAGGCGGGATCGAACCGCCGACCTCCTGCATGCCATGCAGGCGCTCTCCCAGCTGAGCTATGGCCCCACGGCTGGAAAGCACGAAATTGTAAAGGGACGGTTCGGGGACCGTCAACAGGGTGCATGCTTTCGTTCGCGCGTTCGCAGCAGCGGCCAGCCGGTGATCGAGGATCCGGTCAGGACGAGCGGTTGCCGCGGGCGCGTGCGGCGGCGTCCATGACGGGAGTTCGCGCGTAGCTGCCGTGTTGACCCGGGACGGCTGCACGCGGTGACCGCTCGTGGTGGCGGCGACCCTCGAGCGCCTGGATCGTCTTGAAGTGCGAAGTGGCAGCGAGCGCTGGTATGCGTTGCGACCTGGCGATGGCCCCGGGCCGTGGCGAAGGTCCGGCCTCCCGCTGCGGAACTTCGCCCCCATCCCGACCTTCCCCCGCACGCGGGGGAAGGGGTGGTCAACGCAATGCGGCATGGACCGGGTCGGTCAGCTCGTGCTGCCGGGTTGGCCAGGTGCTGGTTGGCCAGGTGCTGCAGGAACGCGGAGCCGCTTCCGGCTGGAGTCGGAATTCCGGCGTGGGACGTCCGGGCTGCGTCAGCGTTCGGCCCACGACGTCTGGCCGTCGTTCGCTGGCGACGCGGGCGCGCTGTAGCTCGAACGCGGCCCGCATCATCGGGGGCGCATGCAGTTCCTGGAGGGTTTCCCGGGACGGGATCCGCCATCCGCCGCCTGGCTGCTGCTCCGACAATAACATAATAGACATTATGCGAAGTCCAAGAATCACCCCGAATGTGCGCCACCACATTAGGTAATTGCCCTATCTGATTGATGCAGCGCTCTTTCGCGATCCATGGACACGCCCTTTCGCGATCCGTTGCCACGCTACGATCGCGCCGGCTGCGGGATCGCACCGGACTCGGGTCGCCGGCCTTCGACGTGGCCTGCATCATCTGCTGCCTCCGCCCATGCGCCTGGTGACGCGTGCCCACCGTGGAGCCGGTTTCGCTTGCGCGGCGCATGCGTGTGCGGCGTCGCCAGGCAACCCGCCGGCCCGGCTGCGTGCGCAAGGCAGCCGCTCCTGGCGCCAGACGGCCCAGGCGTCGTCTGGCTTCCCGGCTGGCCAGTGGCCTAGTGCGGCGGCGACGGGAATCCTGGGTCGCCGCGGCCGCCTGCCGCGGACGCGCCGGAGCCGGCGGTCGTGCGGCTGCCCGGCGCCCCGGCGGCGCCCTGTCCGGCCGATGCGTTCCCCGGTTCCCCGGAGTCGGTCGTTGCGGGGCCCGGCGTCCGCGCGGTCTCGAAGTCGCCCCTGGAGACCGGTTCCTCGGCCGAGACGCGGACGCGGTTGTCGACGTCCTTGACGCCGCGGACGGCATCGGCGATGTCCTCGGCGCGATGCTTCATCCAGGGGGTCGGCACGCGTCCGGTCAGCACCACGCGGCCCTGTTCGCAATGGACCTCGATCTCGCTGGCGTCGACGATCGGATCGTCGCAGAGCTGGTCGCACAGGTCTTCCAGGATCCGCTCGTCGGAGCGCATGTAGCCCTTCGGGCCGCGGCCGCGGTAGCCGGCGTGGCCCTGGGCCCGGTAGGCGCTGTCCCATTCATCGGCGCCGGGGCCGGTCGGGTCCGGGGTGTCGCCCGGCTGGTGCCGGCCTTCGCCGCCGAAGCCGTAGCTGCCGGGCACGAAGCCGTCTTCCCAAGGGCGGGCATGGCGTTGCCGCCCCCTGCCCGGGCGCGCACGGCGACGCAGCGGATCATCCAGTTCCGCCTCGAAGCCGTACGCGCCCGGGCCTTCGTCATGGCGACCGCCGCGGCGATCGAAGACGCCGCCGGTCTCGGAGAACGAGTACTCGTCGGGTGCATAGGGGCCGCCGGCGCGGCGCGCCCGGCCGTCGCCGCGCCCCCGGCCGGTGTCCTCCTCTTCGGCCTGCTGGCGGGTGGCGGCATGCAGCCAGGCACGGCCCTGGTCGAGGAAATGCGCGCCGGTGTCCAGCAGGCGCTCGGCGACCGCACGCAGTTCGCCCACGCCCACCGCCTGGTGGCGCTCATCGGCATGCCTGGGGCGGGTTCGGTAGGGATTGCGCATGTCGCCTCCGGATGGTGGCCGGGCAAGGGCACGACTGCCCCGCCCCGCCTGGCCGCGTTGGGTGGCCGCTTCCCGCGACCTGCAGGCCGACCTTTGCATGCCCGGCGTGCATTCCATGTCGCGAATGCCTTAGGGAAGCGTGATCGTGGCGCCGCGGGGGTCACGCCGGCTCAACGGCCGCTGCGGTATCCAAGACGTCCCGACCGCGCGCGAGGCCTGCCGATGAACCGCGACCGCAAGGATCCGCCCCCGCCCGGGCACGACCGCGACAAGCCGGAGTCGCCGGAGGAACGGCGCGAGCGCAAGGAACGCGAAGACGAGAACCAGGACGAGTCGCTGGAGGAAACCTTCCCCGCGAGCGATCCCGTCTCGCCCTTCATTCCCGCGAGGAAGCCGGAGTGAGCAGCGACGGGCCGGCGCCGGCGGCGCTGCTGGTCGTCGACATGATCAACCCGCTCGACTTCGACGGCGCCGGACCCATGGTGGCCGGGGCGGTGGCCGCCGCGCGCAGCATCGGGCCGCTCCGCGCCCGGTTCCATGAGCGCGGCTGGCCGGTCGTCTTCGCCAACGACAACTTCGCCCGCTGGCGCGCGGACTTCCGCGAACTGGTGGCGATCACCGCCCGCGCCGGGAAGGCGCCGTCGGAGATCGTGCGCCGCCTGTCGCCCGACCTGCGCGACCACTTCGTGCTCAAGCCCAAGCACTCGGCCTTCCTGGCCACGCCGCTCGCGGTGCTGCTGGCCAAGCTCGGCGTCCGCCGGCTGCTGCTGACCGGCATGGCGCTGGAGAGCTGCGTGCTGGCGACCGCGGTCGACGCCAAGTCCCGCGAGTACGAGGTGGCGGTGGTCCGCGACGCCGTGGCCGGCCAGCCCGGGTTGCGGCAGGCGGCGCTGCGGACCCTCGAGGGCGGCGGTACCGCGCGGCTGGTCTCGAGCCGGGCCGCACTGTCGTGGGCCGCGCGCGCCTGAACGAGGCGCGGACTCCCGATCCGCCGGAAATTCCCGCAATCTGGCGGCGAATTTCGTCGAAATCGCCGCAGAGGAGCCCGAATCCCGTCGATTGACGTTTTTTTACGGGCGGGGGGCTATGCTGCAGGCCTGATCCACCCCAGTGACGTACTGATGGCACCAGCGACCAAGAGCAACAACAGCACCGTCCTGCGCCGGACCGGCCGTTCGAGCAAGCAGACCGCCACCCTCACCCGCGAGCAGCTCGAGGACGACCTCGCCGCGTTCCGCAAGGCGGGCGGCAAGATCGAGAAGCTCGGCAACACCAACACCTTCAAGAAGATCGGCTGACCGGGCCCCGCGGCCGGCGGTCCGCCTCAGCGGACCGGCACGTCGTGGTGCACCTGCGGTTCCGGCTCGAGCCGGAACGTGTAGTGCCACCATTCCATCGGGTAGTTGGCGAAGCCATGGCGTTCCATGGCTTCGCGCAGCCGTGCGCGCGATTCGCGCTGGGCGGGTGCCAGGCCCGGATGGTCGGTATTGGCGCGCGGGTCGAAGAAGTCGAACGGCGTGCCCATGTCCAGCGGACGGCAGTCCGCGGACCCGGGCCGGTCGCACTGCAGCAGCGTGAGGTCGACGGTGGCGCCGCGGCTGTGCCCGGACCGGTCGGCGATGTAGTCCGGGACCAGGCTCGATTTCTCCAGCGCCGGGTAGTACGCCGCGCGCGTGCGCTGGTCGGAGGGGTCGTTGGCCCATTCCACGAAGCGCCGCACCGCGCGCGCGGGCCGGTAGCAGTCGAAGATGCGCAGCCGCAGCCCACGGGGACGCAGTTCGCGCTCGAGGGCCGCGAGCGCCTCGGCCGCCGGCCGCAGCAGGTAGCACTTCGGGGCCTCGTAGCCTTCCACCGGCGCCCCGGTGAAGTTGTCCGGACCTGCGTAGCGGATGTCGGTGTCGATGTCCGGCACCAGGTCGCGGATGTCGACCATGCCAAGCGATGCCGGGGTCGCCGCGCTCCCCTGCTCCGCGCCGGCGCGATCGGCGCGCGTCCCGCAGCCCGCGGTGGCCAGCAGGATGGCCAGTCCGAGGACGGCCACGCCTGCCCGGTGCACGGGCCTCGATGGGGGTTGGGTGCGGCTGTGTAACATGGCCGCAGCATGCGACAGCCGCCCGTTCCTGCCAAGCCGACGGCGCGCCACGACGGCGTCGCGGCCACCCGCCCCTGCCGTGCGGCAATGCGCGTCGCCCTGGCCTGCGTGCTGGCGATGGCGTCGACCCTGGGCCACGCCCGATCGCCGTTCGATCCGCAGGTCGAGGTGCTGCCGGGCGTCACGCGCGCGCACCTCGATCCCGGGTTCTGGACCAGCCGTCTGCGCGACCCCGATCGCCTGATCCTCGACGCGGGCGCGGTCGCGGCGCAGAACGCGCGCATGCGGCAGCTCGACCCGTCGCTGCACGACATCGAGGACCTGCCGTACACGGTCGAGGCCGAACAGGTCCGCGCCTGGATCGAGGCCGCCTCGCCGCGCCCCACGGCCGTGCTGTACGACGAGGCCGGCAAGGAAGGCAGCGCGCGCGCGATCGACCGCCTGGTCGGCGCGCTCGACCTGGACGACATCCCCCAGACCCAGGTGACGCGTTTCGGCCTGGTCGTGCGACGCGCCGACCTGCGCACCTTCCCCACCCACCTGCGCGTGTTCAGTACGCCCGACGACCGCGACCTCGACCGCTTCCAGGAAACCGCGCTGTTCCCCGGCACGCCGGTGGCGGTCGTGCACCGCAGCCGCGACCGGCACTGGCTGTTCGTGCTCAGCGAGACCTATGCCGGCTGGATCGAGGCCGGCGCCGTCGCGTTCGGGGAACGGGCCGAGGTCTTTGCCTACAGCCGGCGCGCGCCGTTCGTGGTGGTGACCGGCGCCCAGGTGCGCACGGTGCATACGCGCGAGCGCCCGGAGGTGTCCGAACTGCCGCTGGACATGGGCGTGCGCCTGCCATTGGCCGAGTGGCCGCCGCACGCGCCGGTCAACGGCCAGCATCCGGGCTTCGGCTACGTGGTCGACCTGCCGGTGCGCGAGGCGGACGGCACGCTCGCGTTCGTCCCCGCGCTGCTGCCGCGCTCGGCCGACGTGGCCGAGGGCTACCTGCCGCTGACGAAGGCCAACCTGATCCGGCAGGCGTTCAAGTTCCTCGGCGAGCGCTACGGCTGGGGACACCGTTACAACGGCCGCGACTGCAGCGGGTTCGTGTCGGAAGTGCTGCGCAGCTTCGGCCTGGTGATCCCGCGCAACACGGGCGCCCAGGCATCGAGCCCCGCGCTCGGAGGTACCGTGGTCGAACCGGGCATGGGCCACGAGGAGCGGCTGCGCCTGCTCGCGCAGGCCGGGGTCGGCGACCTGCTTTACGTGCCCGGGCATGTGATGATGGTGATCGGGCGCGTGGACGGCGCCACCTGGGTGATCCACGACGCGGCCAGCGTGTCGATGGTCGCCGACGATGGCCAGCTCGTGCGCTACCCGGTCAATGGCGTGGTGGTGACCCCGCTATTGCCGCTGATGGCCGATCCGGTCACCGCCATGGTCGATCGCGTCACCGCCATCCGCAGGCTGCAACCGTGAGCAGCGGTGACTGAAGCCGGCCGCATGGGCACTGCCCTTCCCTGCCCTGCCCGGATGCGCGCAGGGTGCCGCCGCGGCGCCGTTCGTGCTATCCAGTGCGCGGCCCATGACCCCCAGCCAGGTTCCCGATGACCCAGGCCCCGAACGGCGCACGCCGCCTGTCCACGCCCGCGCGGGTGATGATCGGCCTCTTGCTCGGCGCCGCGGCGGGCCTGGTGCTGGCGGCCATCGATCCGGCGCAGGCGACACGGGTCGCGGATATCGTGTATCCGGTCGGCAGGCTGTGGCTGAACGCGCTGCAGATGACGGTCGTGCCGCTGGTCGCGGCGCTGGTGGTGGTCGGAATCAACTCGGCCGCCGACGCCGCCGCTTCGGGCCGCACCGCGCGCACCGCGATGTTCGTGTTCGTGGTGCTGCTGGCGCTGTCGGGCGCGTTCGCGGCCGTGGCCGCACCGGCCGTGCTCTCCGCCCTGCCCCGCGACGAGGCGGTGGTGGCGGCGTTCCGCGCCGCGATCCAGGCGCCCGAGGCGCTGCCGCAGGGTACCGACCCCGGTGCATGGCTGTCGGGCATCATCCCCAGCAACGCGATCGCGGCCGCGGCCAACAGCGCGATGCTGCCGCTGGTGGTGTTCTCGATGTTCTTCGGCTTCGCCCTGACCCGCATCGATGCCGAGCGCCGCGCGCGCCTGCTCGAACTGGTGCGCACCCTGGGCGACACCATGATCGTGATCGTGCGCTGGGTGCTGTGGGCCGCGCCGCTGGGCGTGTTCGCCCTGGTGCTGGCGGTGTGCGCGCGGGTGGGCCTGCACATGCTCAGTGCGCTCGCCTACTACATCCTCACCCAGTGCACGCTGTACATCGCCATCACCGGGCTGCTGTACCTGGTGGCGATGGTGGCGGCGAACGAACGGCCGGCGCGGCTGGCGCGGGCATTGCTGCCGGTGCAGGCGATCGCGGCCAGCACCCAGTCCTCGCTGGCCTCGCTGCCGGTGATGATCGAGAGCGCGCGCACGCGGCTGGGCTATCCGCTGGCGGTGACCTCGCTGGTGCTGCCGATGGCAGTGTCGCTGTTCCGCATCGCCAGCCCGCCGCAGTACATCGTGGTCGCCTCCTTCATCGCCTGGCTGTACGGCATCGACCTGGGCGCAGGCCAGCTGGCGATCGCGGTGGCGCTGGCGATCGTGGTCAGCATGGGGTCGGTGGGCCTGCCAGGCCAGGTCAGCTTCATGACCACCAACATGCCGGTGACCCAGGCCATGGGCCTGCCGGTCGAACCGCTGGGCGTGCTGCTGGCGGTGGACACCATCCCCGACGTCTTCGCCACCGTGGCCAACACTTCGGCCGACGTCACCGCGACCGCGATCGTGGCCAGGCGGACCGGGGCGATGCAGGAGCCGGATGTCGCGGACTAGCGCCTGCGGTCGCGGCTGAAGCCGCTCCTGCAGGCCCTCCCCGCCGTAGGAGCGGCTTCAGCCGCGACCACCAAGCCAGACAGCATCCCAGAACGGATAATCCGCCACCCGGCGCACGAGCCCGGCACGCACAGGATTCGCCACGATGTAGCGCGCCACTGCCTGCAGATCATCTTCCCGGCGCAGCGCCCGATCGTGGTACGCAGGCGCCCACAGGAGGCCGGACCGTCTGCACTCGCGATTCACGGCATGCGCACTGCGACCCTTCAGGATCCGCGCGGCGGTGCCGAGCGACCCGCCATTTCCGAGCTGCAGCAGGCAATGCGCGTGGTCGGGCATCACGACCCAGGCAAGCAAGGAGAATCCCTGGACCGGGAGGGCAAAGGTGCGCGCCGCCGCGCAGGCCGCGACGAAGTCGGCGAACACGGGTTCCCTGTCCCGTGTCGCGAACGTCACGTGGTACACGTGGCGTGGCAGGGAGACACGCCCCTTGCGTAGCGCTGCGTGGCCACGCCGACCGCATGCGTCCCTGTCCATTCGGGAAGCGCGGCGGTAGGCAGCATCCGGTGCCGTCGGGGATCGACCCGAGCCGATGTCGGACTGTGGGTCGCGGCTGAAGCCGCTCCTACATGTGTGCCGCCGTGCAGGAGCGGCTTCAGCCGCGACGCGGGCGCTACAGCAGCTTGCTGCGCCGCATCTCCAGGGTGCGCTCGGGCGGCATGAACGAATCGGGCCGGGCCGAGGCCCAGAAGGCCCGGAACACGGCGTGCTCGGGGACCCCGTCGAGCAGTTCGCCCGGCGCGAGGAAGCGGTACAGCGCGGCCAGCGAACGCACCTCGGTGGGCGCGACGCGGCGCAGGATGTGCTCGGGCCCGAGCTGGGACGGATGCTCCAGGCCCGCCGCGCCGAGCATGTCGCGCAGCGCCCGCAGGGTGTTCTGGTGGAAGTTGAACACGCGCGTGGCCTTGTCCTCGACGTCGAGCGCGCGCCAGCGCGCCGGGTCCTGGGTGGCGACGCCGGTCGGGCAGTGGTCGGTGTGGCAGCTGCGCGACTGGATGCAGCCCAGCGCAAACATGAAGCCGCGTCCGGCATTGCACCAGTCCGCGCCCATGGCCACGGTGCGGGCGATGTCGAACGCGCTGGCGATGCGGCCGGCGGCGGCGATCCGGATCCGGTCGCGCAGGCCGATCCCGACCAGGGTGTTGTGCACCAGCATCAGGCCTTCGTGCATCGGCACGCCGACGTGGTTGATGAACTCCAGCGGCGCGGCGCCGGTGCCGCCTTCGGCGCCGTCGACGACGATGAAGTCGGGCAGGATCCCGCTCTCGAGCATCGCCTTGGCCACGCCGAACCATTCCCATGGATGGCCGATGGCGAGCTTGAAGCCGGTCGGCTTGCCGCCCGACAGTTCGCGCAGCCGGGCGATGAACGCCAGCAGTTCCAGCGGCGTGGAGAACTCCGGATGCGACGCCGGCGAGACGCAGTCCACCCCCACCGGGACGCCGCGCGCGGCCGCGATTTCGGGTGTGACCTTCGCTCCGGGCAGCATGCCGCCGTGCCCGGGCTTGGCGCCCTGCGAGAGCTTGAGCTCGATCATCTTCACCTGCGGGTCGCGCGCGTTCCCGGCGAAGCGCGCGGGATCGAACCGCCCTTCCCCGTCGCGGCAGCCGAAGTAGCCCGAGCCGATCTCCCACACCAGGTCGCCGCCGCGTTCGCGGTGGTAGGACGAGATCGAGCCCTCGCCGGTGTCGTGGTAGAAGCGGCCGCGCCGGGCGCCCTCGTTGAGCGCGCGGATCGCATTGGCCGAGAGCGCGCCGAAGCTCATCGCCGAGATGTTGAACACGCTGGCGTCGTAGGGCAGCGACTGCGCGCCGCCCACCAGCACCCGGAAGTCGTGCGACTCGGCGTGGGCCGGCACCAGCGAGTGGTTGATCCACTCGTAGGCCAGGCTGTAGGGATCGTGCTCGCTGCCGAACGGCACCGTGTCGCGCTCGCTCTTGGCGCGCTGGTACACCAGCGCCCGCTTCTCGCGCGAGAACGGCACCTCGACCAGGTTGTCCTCGATGAAGTACTGGCGGATCTCGGTGCGGATCGACTCCAGTCCGTAGCGCACGTGCGCGCTCACCGGGTACAGCCGGCGCAGGGTCGAGCGCGCCTGCAGCACGTCCACCAGGCCCAGCACGGACAGCACCAGCGCGGGCACGGCCAGCCACCACCAGGCCGGCGTCCATCGCAGCGCCAGCAGCGTGGTGGCGATGGCGATCGCGATGCAGGCGAACCAGGTCGTGCGGCGGTGGAACATGGATCCCCGTTGCGGCGCGCCGGCGCTGGCGCGCCTCCATGATCACACACTCCCCCACGGACCCTGTAGCAGCGGCTTCAGCCGCGACCCGCTCCCGCACCGGCGCGATCGGTGCCCACGCGGCCGGTACGCGCCGACGACCATGGTGGGATCGTGCGGGCCCAGCCGGCGACGCGGGGTCGCGGCTGAAGCCGCTCCTGCAGAATGCTGGAGGTGGTGCCCGAGGCCGGACTCGAACCGGCATGACCGCGAGGTCGAGGGATTTTCGTACCACTTCGGCTTTCGCCGCCGGCCGCGTGGCCGTTCGTGGTCTGGAGCACGCCTTCACCATGGCGCCATGCGCGACAGGTGCCCGCCGTCTGCTCTCTACACCTTCCCCCGCTGCGCCGGGGGCTTGGCTCGGCGTTGGCGCGGGCGGCGATGCCCAGGGCGTCCACCGAGTTTGACGGGTGCCACCCCCGGCGTTTCCCCCGGGGGGCTCAATCGTTCAAGTC
Source organism: Luteimonas sp. J29 (assembly GCF_000472505.1). Taxonomy (GTDB): domain Bacteria; phylum Pseudomonadota; class Gammaproteobacteria; order Xanthomonadales; family Xanthomonadaceae; genus Luteimonas. The sequence continues at coordinate 26,625 of NZ_KI421430.1, read as the reverse complement.
CCTTGTGTCTACCAGTTCCACCACTCGGGCGTGGCCGGCGACGCGCATCCCGCGGAGGGATGGAGGCCTGGGTCGGAATCGAACCGGCGTACGCGGATTTGCAGTCCGCTGCATGACCACTCTGCCACCAGGCCGGTGACGCTCGCCACGGACAACAATACACGTCCGCGGGGCTGACAAACAAAGCCCCGGCGGTGCCGGGGCCTTGTGCAAACTGGAGCGGGAAACGAGGCTCGAACTCGCGACCTCAACCTTGGCAAGGTTGCGCTCTACCAACTGAGCTATTCCCGCGTTGAGCCGTGCATTTTACCGGCGCCCTTGGCGCTGTCAACAGCATTGCGTTCGCCGTCGCGCAGGACCGGCCAGGCGGCGCGCAGGTAGGCCAGTCCCGACCACAGGGTGAGCAGCGCGGCGGCGCCCAGCAGCCAGTCGCCGACGTGGAACAGGGGCTTGCCCATCCAGATGTCGGTCCCCGGCTGCAGCGGATGGCGGGGGTTGATCGAGTACAGCAGGCACGACAGCGCCACCATCTGGGCGGTGGTCTTGATCTTGCCGATCGTGGCGACCTTGACCGTGGCCCGCTGGCCCAGCTCGGCCATCCATTCGCGCAGCGCCGAGACCGCGATCTCGCGGCCCACGATCACCGCGGCCCAGAACGCCATCCACGGCGTCGGGTGGCCCTGCACGATCAGGAACAGGGCCACTGCCACCATCAGCTTGTCGGCCACCGGGTCGAGGAAGGCGCCGAAGGCCGAGTACTGGTGGTAGCGGCGGGCGATCCAGCCGTCCAGCCAGTCGGTGACCGCGGCCAGGATGAACACGAACGCGGACGCGAAATTGGTCCACTGCGAGGGCATGTAGAACACGGCGACCAGCACCGGGATCAGCAGGATCCGCAGCAGGGTCAGCCAGGTGGGGACGGTCAACTTCATCGGGTGCGGGGGGACTGGCCGGGGGGATCGGCGTCTTCCAAACCATGCAGGGTCGCATAGATTCGCCCGGCGAGCGCCTCGTTCACGCCCTCGACCTGGGCGATCTCCTCGATCCCGGCCGCCCTCAGGCCCGGCAGGCCGCCGAAATGGCGCAGCAGGGCGGCGCGCCGGCGCGGGCCGATCCCGGGGATGTCCTCGAGCCGGCTGCTGGTGCGCGCCTTCTGGCGCCGGCCGCGATGGCCGGTGATGGCGAAGCGGTGGGCCTCGTCGCGGACCTGCTGGATGAGCTGCAGACCCAGCGAGGCGGTGCCCGGCCGCAGCTCGCGGCCGTCGGGCAGCAGCAGGCGCTCGTGGCCGGGCCGGCGCTCCTCGCCCTTGGCCACGCCCACCACCAGCACGCCCGGCTCGCCGGGGGCGGCCGCGGCCGGAAGGCCCAGTTCCGCGAGCACCGCGTGGGCCTGGGCCACCTGCCCTGCCCCGCCGTCGATCAGCAGCAGGTCCGGCAGCACGGCGCCCGGCCCCGGCGCCGGGGCGTCCGGTGAGTCCGCCTGCCCGAGCGCGGCCGCGGCACGCCGGAAGCGCCGGGTCAGGGCCTGCTGCATGGCGGCGTAGTCGTCGCCAGGCTCGATCCCGGTGATGTTGTAGCGGCGGTACTGGCTGCGCACCGCGCCTTCGGCGTCGAACACCACGCACGAGGCCACCGTGGCCTCGCCCATGGTGTGGCTGATGTCGAAGCACTCGATCCGCGAGGGCGCCTGCTCCAGCCCCAGCAGTTCGCACAGCGCCGCCATCCGCGCCTGCTGCGCGGCCTGGCTGCCGAGCTCTGTGGCCAGCGCCATCTCGGCGTTGCGCCGGGCCAGGTCGAGGTAGCCGGCGCGCTCGCCGCGCACGCCGTGGCGCAGCTGCACCTTGCGCCCGGCCGCGGCGGTGAACGCCTCTTCCAGCAGGGCCTGGTCCTCGATCGTCCGGTCGAGCACGATCTCGCGCGGCGGCGCCTGCTCGCCGTAGTACTGCGAGACGAACGCCGCCAGCACCTCGGCCGGGTTGTCGCTGCCGTTGGTCTTCGGGAAGAACGCCCGCGTGCCGAGGTTGCGGCCGTCGCGGAACGCGAGCAGGACCACGCAGGCCTGGCTGCCCTGCATCGCCACCGCCAGCACGTCGAGGTCGGCCGCGCGGCCGTCCACGTACTGGCGCGCCTGCGTGCTGCGCACGCTGGCCAGCAGGTCGCGCAGGCGCGCGGCTTCCTCGAAGTCGAGCCGCTGGCTGGCCGCCTCCATGGCCTCGCCCAGTTCCCGGGTGAGCTCGTCGCTGCGGCCTTCCAGGAACAGGGTGGCGCGGCGCACCGCCTCGGCGTACTCGCGCGCCGGCGCCAGCCCCACGCAGGGCGCGGAGCAGCGGCCGATCTGGTACTGCAGGCACGGGCGCGAGCGGTTGCGGAACACGCTGTCCTCGCAGCTGCGCAGCTTGAACAGCTTGTGCATCATGTTCAGCGTCTCGCGCACCGCGGTGACGCCGGGGTACGGGCCGAAGTAGCGCCCGGGCACGTTGCGCGGGCCGCGGTGCAGCGCCAGCCGTGGCCACGGCTCCTGGGTGACGAGCACGTAGGGATAGCTCTTGTCGTCGCGCAGCAGCACGTTGTAGCGCGGCCGCAGCGACTTGATCAGCTGGTTCTCCAGCAGCAGAGCCTCGCCCTCGGTGCGCGTGACCGTGACTTCCATGCGCGCCACCTGGGCCAGCATCGCCATGGTCCGCGCCGGCTTCGGGGAACCGCTGAAGTAGCTGGCGACGCGCTTGCGCAGCGCGCCGGCCTTGCCGACGTAGAGCACGCTGCCGTCGGCGGCGATCATGCGGTAGACGCCCGGCGCGGTGCTCAGCCCGCGGGCGAAGGCCTTGCCGTCGAAGGGGGGCGCGTCGGGGGCGCGGGGGCCGGGAGCGTTGGCCTCGCCGGTCATTCGCCGATCGGTACGTGGCGCAGGGCCCCGGATCGCGGATCGAAGCGGAGCACGGCGTGGGCGTCGGTGTCGGCGATCCAGACCGCACCGCCGGCGACCGCCAGCCCGGCCGAGCCGTGCAGGCGCTGGGGCAGTTCCACCGTGCTCAGTTCGCCGCCTCCCAGGCGCAGGCTGCGCAGGGAGTCGTTGCCGGCATCGGCGATCCACAGCACGGGCGAATCCGGATCGAGCGCGATCGCCAGCGGCTGCTGCAGGCGGGCCTCGGTCCGCGCGCCGTCGGCGTTCCCGAACTGCCACTGGTCCACGCCCACCAGGGTGGACACCGCGCCGGTGCGCGCATTGACGCTGCGGATGGTCGAGCCGGCGGCGTCGCAGACGTACAGCACCTGCTGCACCGCGGCCAGCGCGACGGGTTCGGCGAACGCCGCGCCGACGCCACCGCCATCGGTGACCGCCAGGCGGCCGGACCCTGCCAGCAGTTCCAGCGCCGGCTTGCCCAGGTCGTACTTCCAGATCCGGTTGTCGCCGGCGGTGGCGATGAACAGCGAGGCGCCGCTCAGGGCGACGGCGCGCGGCTGGTCGAGCGCGACCGCGCGCGGATCGGCGATCGGACCCTCGGCCGGGGTGCCGGCGCGGCCGGCGCCGCAGATGGTGTCGATGTCGCCGCTGCGCAGCTCGATCCGGCGCACGGCGTGGTTGCCGCCGTCGGCCACGTACAGCGCGTCGCGCCACAGGCACATGCCGTGCGGGCGGTTGAACGCGGCCAGCTCCATCGGCCCGTCGATGAACCCGGGCCCGCCGCTGCCGAACTGGCGCAGCACGCGCCCGGCCAGGTCGCATTCGAGGATCCGGTGGTGCTCGCTGTCGGCCACGTACAGGGTGTTGCCCTGGACCACCAGTCCGGTCGGGAAGCGCAGCGGCAGCGGCGGTTCGCCGCCGCGGCGCATCTCGATCGGCTCGGCGGCGGGCATGGTGGGCACCAGCTCCGCGGCCAGCGCGCTGACCCGGGCGTCGAGCTCGCGGACCGGGCCGTCGCCGACGATGCGGTCGCGGATCCGGCCCTCGCCGTCGATCAGGACCACGGTCGGCCAGGCCTCCACGCCGTAGTGCTGCCACATCACCCAGTCGGGGTCGTGCCCGATCGGGAAGTCGTAGCGCTGGCGGTTGAGCCGCTTGCCGATCCGGCGCGAGTCGCGCTCGCTGTCGAACCTGGGCACGTGCACGGCGACCACGTTCACCCGCTCGCCGTGGCGCGCGCGCAGGCGCGCGAGGTCGGCCAGGCGTTGCTGGCACCAGGCCGAGCCGGCGTTCACGAACGCCAGCGCGCAGACTTTGCCGCGCAGCTGCGCCATGCGCAGCGGGGCGAGCAGGTTCAGCCACTCGACGCTGGGCGGGAACTCGGGGGCGAGGCTGGCGTCCATCCGGGGATTATGCGTCAACCGGCAGGGTGCGGTCGGCCAGGCGCGCGACGATGCGGCGCGCGGCGGCGTCGACCAGGGTGAACACGTGCTCGAACGCCTCGGGGCCGCCGGTGTAGGGGTCCGGGATCTCGGCCCCCTGCCCCATCCCGGCCCATTCCAGCAGCAGCGCGTGGCGGGCCGTCGCACCCGCCGGCGCGCGGCGGCGCACGTCCGACAGGTTGCTGGCGTCGGCGCACAGCAGCCAGTCGAAGCGATGGTAGTCGGCGCTGCACAGCTTGCGCGCGCGCAGGCCCTGCAGGTCCAGGCCGTGGCGCGCGGCGTTCCGGACCGTGCGCCGGTCCGGCGGCTCGCCGACGTGCCAGCCGCCGGTGCCGGCCGAGTCCACCTCGACCCGGTCCTCGAGCCCGACCTGTTCCAGGTGGTGGCGCAGCAGGCCTTCGGCCAGCGGCGAACGGCAGATGTTGCCCAGGCACACGACCAGCAGGCGCAGGGGTTCAGCCATGCAACGACTCCAGTACGGCTTCGGCGCGGGCGAGGTCCTCGGGGGTGTCCACGCCCTGCGGGAAGGGTTCGGGGGTGACCGCCACCGCGATCGGCAGCCCGGCCTCGAGCACGCGCAGCTGCTCGAGCGATTCGATCCGCTCCAGCCGCCCCGGCGGCATGGCCGCGAACCGGCGCAGGAACCCGGCGCGGTAGGCGTAGATGCCGATGTGGCGCAGCCAGCCGCCGTTCGCCGCGAGCTGCGCGTCGCCGCGGGCGAAGGCGTCGCGGTGCCAGGGCACCGGCGCGCGGCTGAAGTACAGCGCGTGGCCGTCGCCGGCGACGACCACCTTGACCACATTGGGATCGAACAGCGCCTCGCGCGAGGCGATCGGCTCGGCCAGGGTGGCCATGCCGGCGCCGCTGGCGGCGAGCAGCCCGGCGACGCGGCGGATCCCGGCGGCCGGCGCGAACGGCTCGTCGCCCTGCAGGTTGACCACGATGGTGTCGTCGTCCCAGCCGGCCAGATCGGCGCATTCGGCCAGGCGGTCGGTGCCGGACTGGTGCCCGCGGCCGGTCATCACCACCTGCACGCCGCTGCCCTCGAGCGCGCGCACGATGCGCTCGTCGTCGGCCGCCACGCGCACCTCGCGCGCACCCGCGGCCAGCGCGCACCGCGCCACGTGCAGCACCAGCGGTTCGCCGCCGAGCAGGCGCAGCGGCTTGCCCGGCAGGCGGGTGGCGTCGTGGCGGGCGGGGATGGCGACGACGAAATCGACGGGATCCATGGCGAGGATTCTACCGGTTGCCTGGCGATCCCATTCGCCGCGAGGATCCTGGTGTCGGTCCCGTCGCGTCGCGGGCCACCGTAGGAGCGGCTTCAGCCGCGACCCACCCACGAAGGGGAGAAGCCGCCGATCGCGGCCTCGCCACATCGCCTGCTGCGCATGGCTGTCCGCATGTCCGCAGGTCGCGGCTGAAGCCGCTCCTACAGGGCGTTCCCCCGTCCTTGCGCGTGGTCGCGGCTGAAGCCGCTCCTGCGGGCGTTTCCCCGTCCTTGTGGGTGGTCGCGGCTGAAGCCGCTCCTACGGGGGATGTGGGGTCAGGGGGCGGTGGACGGCCTGGGGCCGAGGCGGTTGAGCAGCGCGATCCAGAAGGCTTCGGGCAGACGCGCGTCGATGCCGACGCTGAAGTAGCGGTCGTTGGCGAAGGCCCGGCACTTCACCGCGTCCTTCTCGGTCAGCAGCACCGGCAGGTCGCTGCCGAAGCGCAGGTCCTCGGCGGCGTAGCGGTGGTGGTCGCCGAAGGCGTGCGGAACCACGGCGATCCCCTGCCCGCGCAGCATGGCGAAGAAGCGCTCCGGATCGCCGATGCCGGCCACGGCGTGCACGCGCTGGCCGGCGAACGCGGACAGCGGCTGCGGCCGCCCGCCCGCCATCGGCTGCGCCCGCCCCGGCTCGAGCCACATCGGCCATTCGCCGAAATCCGCGGCCAGTTCGGCGTCGGTGCCCACGTTGAGCACCCGGAAGTCGCAGGCGCTCGCGCGCGCAGGCGGTTCGCGCAGCGGTCCGGCGGGAAGCAGGCGCCCGTTGCCGTAACGGCGGCGCCCGTCGATCACCTCGATCTCGAGGTCGCGCGCCAGGCGGTAGTGCTGCAGGCCGTCGTCGCAGACCACGACGTCGCAGCCTTCGGCGACCAGGGCGCGGGCCGCGGCCACGCGGTCGCGGTCCACGCGCACGCGCGCGCCGGTGCGCGCGGCGATCAGCACCGGCTCGTCGCCGCCCAGGGCCGGGTCGGTGCCGGCGTCCACCCAGCGCGGCGTCGAGGCATCGGCGCGCCCGTAACCGCGGCTGGCCACGCCCGGCGTCCAGCCGGCCGCGCGCAGGCGCTCGACCAGGGCGATGGTGAGCGGGGTCTTGCCGCTGCCGCCGGCGACCAGGTTGCCGACCACGACGACCGGGCGGCCGGCCTTGCGCGCGCGCAGCAGGCGGCGCTGGTACAGCCCGCGGCGCAGGCCGCTGGCCACCGCGTACAGCCCCGACAGGGCCTGCGCGTGCAGCGGCACGCGTCCGCCCTCGTACCAGTGGCGAGGGGGCTGTCCGGACCGGCCGCTCATCCTTCCGCCCCGTCCCGGAACTGCATGCGGTGCAGGTGCGCGTACAGGCCACCGCGCGCGAGCAGTTCGGCGTGCGTGCCCTGCTCGACCAGCCGCCCTTCGTCGAGCACCAGCACCTGGTCGGCATGCTCGATGGTCGAGAGCCGGTGCGCGATCACGAGCGTGGTGCGGTCGGGCATCAGCCGGTTCAGGGCTTCCTGGACCAGCCGCTCGGACTCGGTGTCGAGCGCGGCGGTGGCCTCGTCCAGGATCAGGATCGGGGCGTCGCGCAGGATCGCGCGCGCGATCGCCAGGCGCTGGCGCTGGCCGCCCGAGAGCATCGACCCGTTCTCGCCGATGCGGGTGTCCATGCCCTGCGGCAGGCGCTCGATGAACTCCCAGGCGTTGGCGGCCTCGGCCGCGGCGCGCAGCGCGTCGGGCGCGGCCTCGGCGGCGTAGGCGATGTTGGCCGCGACGCTGTCGTCGAACAGCATCACCCGCTGCCCGACCAGGGCGATCTGGCGGCGCAGGTCGGACAGGCGGTACTGGTCCAGTGGCACCCCGTCGAGGGTGATGCGGCCGCTGCTGGGCTCGTAGAAGCGCGGCACCAGGCGCACCAGGCTGGTCTTGCCGCTGCCGGAACGGCCGACGATGGCGGTGACCGTGCCCGGCGCGGCGGTGAAGCTGATCCCGTCCAGCGCCTTGCGCTCGTCGCCGTCGCGCGCGTAGCGCAATGAGACGTCCTCGAACACCAGCAGGCCGCGCGCCCGCTCCAGCGGCACGGTGCCGGTGTCGGCCTCCTCCTCGGCGTCGAGGATCGAGAACAGGCGTTCGGCCGCGGCCACGCCGCGCCCGATCACGCTCTGCACGTTGGTGATCCGGCGCAGCGACGGGATGATGCCCATCATCGCGGTCATCAGCTGCACGAACTCGCCGGGGTTGAGCTGCCCCTGCAGCGCCTCGCGCACCGCCACCCACACGATCGCCGCCAGGGCCAGCGCGGCCAGGATCTGGACCAGCGCCGAGGAGATCGCGCGCGTGGTCTCGACCTTCATGTTCAGCCGCAGGATGCGGTTGGCGAAGGTCGAATAGCGGTCGCGCTCGAAGGCCTGCGCACCGTGGACCTTGACGTCCTGCTGCGCGGCCAGCGACTGCTCGGCGCTGGCGGCCAGGGCGCCCATGCCGTCCTGGATGCCGCGACTGATGCGCCGGTAGCGCCCGCCCACGTACCAGACCAGCACGCCGATCAGCGGCGCGATCAGGATCATGGCCAGGGTCACCTTGGCGCTGGTGTAGAGCATCAGGCCGAACAGGAACACCACCGTCAGGCCGTCGGTGAGGATCGCCTTGAGCGCGTCGGAGCTGGCCTGGGTGACCTGCTCGGTGTCGAAGTTGAGCCGGCTCACCATCGCCGGCACCGCCTCGGTGTCGAAACGGGTGCTGGGCAGGCGCAGGTACTTGCCCAGCACCAGTTCGCGCAGGTCGCGCACCACGCTGCGGCCGACCCGCGCGATGCCGTAGTCGGTGGTGAAGGTCGCCAGCCCGCGCAGCAGGAACAGGCCGATGATCGCCAGCGGCAGGACCACGGCCATGTCCGGCTTGGGATCGACGAAGCCGTCGTTGGTCAACGGCTCCATCAGCCAGACGAAGGCGGCGCCGGCGGCGGCCTCGACGATCATGGCGAGCATCGCCACCAGCAGGAACGGCCAGTACACGCCCGCATGGCCCAGCAGGCGCCGGTAGACCGCCCAGGCGCCGTCGCCGGCGTGGTGGGCGCGGGTGTCGTCGCGTGCGCTCATGGAGGGCTGGCGGCCGGTGCCTCGGGCGCGGTGGCATTGGCCACGCGGGTGAATCCGAGCTGGGCCAGGGCGTCGTAGGCGGTCACCACCGCCTGCCACGGCGTGCGGGCGTCGGCGCGCAGCAGCACGGTGCGGTCGCGGTCGTCGCCGGCGACTTCCAGGAGGGTGCGCTTGAGCGACTCGACGTCGGTGCGCAATGCCTCGCGGTCGTCGACGAAGTAGCGCCCTTCCGCGTTGATCAGCAGGCTCAGCGAATCCGAGCCGGTGTTGGCCTCGCCGGTGGCGCGCGGCAACTCCACCCGCAGCACCGAGCGCGCGTCGAAGGTGGTGGTGATCACGAAGAAGATGATCAGCACCAGGATCACGTCGATCAACGGCACCAGGTTGATCTCCGGCACGTCGTCGGCGCGGCGGTCGCGGATGCGCATGGGCTCAGCCCTGTCCGTCCGCCTGGGCCTCGGCCGGCACCGCGGCCATCGCGGCGGCGGCCCGGCGCGCGCGCGGATCGATCACGTCCATCAGCTGGATCGCCTCGTGCTCCATCTCGACGATGTAGCCGTCGATGCGGGCCCGGAACCAGCGGTGGAACACCAGCGCCGGCACCGCGACCACCATGCCCGTGGCCGCGCACACCAGCGCCTTGCCGATGCCGCCGGCGAGCTGGTTGACGTCGCCCACGCCATGGTCCATCACCCCGAGGAACATCTGGATCATGCCGACCACGGTGCCGAACAGGCCGAGCAGCGGGCCTGCGCCGGCGATCGTGCCCAGCGCGCTGAGGTAGCGCTCCATCCGGAAGGCGATGTGGCGACCGACGTCCTCGACCCGCTCGCGGATCTCCTCGCGCGGGCGGTGGCGCACGTCCAGCGCCGCGGCCAGCAGCGTGCCCAGCGGCGAGTTGCGGCGCAGCGACTCGATGTGGGCCGGGTCGAGGCGGCCGCGCGCGGCCCAGGCCCTGACCTCCTCGCCCAGTCCGGGCGGCAGCACCGCATTGCGCCGCAGCGCCCAGAAGCGTTCGACGACGATCGCCAGGCCCACGGCCGAGAGCAGCAACAGGGGGATCATCGGCCAGCCGCCGGCCTTCACGAGTTCGAGCACGCACTCCCTCCGGCCCGCGCGGGGCCCATCGTCCATGCCCGATAGGATAGCCCAGCGCCGTCCGGCGCCCGCGGCGTTCAGCCAGCCCCGCCCGCGCGCCGCACCGCGTCCCACAGCCGGGGTTCGGCGCGCCGCCGCGCCTCGACCTCCGCGCCGCCAGCGCGCAGGCGCACCCGCACCGCGCCCACGCGTGCAGTGACCGGTACGTCCGCACCGGTCCGCGTCCAGCGCTGCAGGACGTCGGCCCGGGGATGGCCGAAGCGGTTGCCGTGGCCGGCCGACACCAGCGCCACGCGCGGGCGCGTGGCCGAGACGAAGGCCGGGTCGGAGGACCCCCCGCTGCCATGGTGGGCGACCAGCACCGCCTCGCTGCGCAGCGCGTCTCCATGGTCGTGCACCAGCATGCGTTCGACGACCTGGCCCACGTCGCCCGCGAGCAGCGCGGCGCCGTGCGCCGAACGCACCTGCAGCACGCAACTCGAGTCGTTGCGCAGCGACGGGAAGTGCAGGCCGGGGTGCAGGAAGCGGAACTCGACCCCGTCCGCCACCCAGCGCGATCCGGACAGGCACGGCGCGGCGCCTTCGATGCCCGCGTCGCGCGCGGCGAACACCGGGCCGCCGGGATAGCTGCGGCGCAGCGCGGCGTAGCCGCCGGCGTGGTCGGCGTCGCCATGGCTGACCACCACCCCGTCCAGCCGGCGCACCCCGAGCGCATGAAGGGCGGGCACCACCACCCGCTCGCCCGCGTCGAATCCCTCCGGCACCGCGGGGCCGGCGTCGTAGAGGAAGGCGTGGCGCGCGGTGCGCACCAGCACCGAGGTGCCCTGCCCCACGTCGAACATCACCAGTTCGACCTCCCCCTCGCGCGGCAGCGCGCGATCGGGCCACAGCAGCGGCAGGAACAGCAGCGTGGACAGCGCCTTGCCCGGCACGCCCCGGGGCAGCAGCAGCCAGAACGCGCCCAGCAGCGACAGCGGCAGCGCGAACCAGCGCGCTTCCGGCAGCCACCACAGCGCGGCAGGCCCGGCCGCCAGCCGCTCGAACAGGGGCCACGACAGGTCGAAGCACGCCGCGGCCAGCCGCCACGCCGGTCCGCCCCAGTCCGGATGCAGCGCCTCCAGCCCGGTGCCCGCGAGCGCCAGCGGCACCACGACCAGGCTCCACCACGGGATCGCCACCAGGTTGGCCAGGGGCCCGGCCAGCGAGGCCTGGCCGAACAGCACCGCGGTCAGCGGCAGCAGGCCGAGCGTGGCCACCCATTGCGCGGCCAGGAACCCGCGCACCACCGGCGTGCGCGGCCCCACCGCCGGCAGGCACCAGGCCAGCCACGCCACGCCGGCGAAGCTGAGCCAGAACCCGGCCGCGAGCACCGCCAGCGGATCCGCCAGCACCAGCGCGACCGCCGCCAGCGCCAGCGAATCCAGCACCCCCATCGGGCGGCGCCAGAGGCGCGCGAGCACCACCACCGCGATCATCAGCACCGTGCGCACCGTCGGCAGGGCGAAGCCGGCCACCGCCGCGTAGCCCGCCGCCCCCACCAGCGCACCGCAGGCCGCGGCCTGGGGACGCGGCAGCCAGCGGCCGAGCCAGGGCAGCAGCCACCACGCACCGGCCACGGCGAGCGCGAAGAAGCCCGCGACCAGGCCGACGTGGAAACCGGAGATCGCGATCAGGTGGGTCAGGCCGGTGGCGCGCAGGATCTCCCAGTCGCGGTCCCCGAGCCTCCGGGTGTCGCCCAGCGCCAGCGCGCGCAGGAAGCGCGACGAGGGCCGCCCGGTCGCGGCGTCGATCCGGCCCGCGATCCGGTCGCGCCAGCCGTCGATGCCCGACGCCCCATGCAGGCGCTGCCAGGGCTCGCGGTCGCGCACGTAACCGGTGGCCGTGATCCGCGCCGCCAGCGCCTGGCGCTCGCCGTCGTACCAGCCGGGATTGCGCAGGCCGCGCGGCGCGCGCACCCGTGCCGACAGGCGCCAGCGGCTGCCGGGCTCCAGCGCCGGTCGCGTGGCCGGCGTGCCGTCGCGGTCGTCGTACCAGGCCAGGCGCAGCAGGCGGCCGCGCAGCGCCGCCGGCTGGGCCGCATCGGGGTCCACGCGGAACAGGAACCGGGTGCGCTGCGGTTCCACGTCCGGCAACCCCACCACCCGGCCCGCGAGCTCGACGTCGGTGCGTTCGAGCCCGGGCGGCAACTGGCGGTCCAGGGCCTGGCCCGCGTGCAACCCGAACAGCGCGAATCCGGCCGCCAGCGCCCCGGCCGGCCGCAGCCAGCGGCCGCCGCGCCACCAGCCGCCAAGCCCCAGGGACAGCAAGGCCAGCAGCAGCGCCGGTGGCGGCAGCGCGGGCAGGCGCGTGCAGGCGAACGCGCCGAGCACGAGGCTGGCGGCGACGGCCTGCCCGAAGGCGGGCCGTGGCGCCGGATCGAAGCGTGGACCTTCCATGGTCGCCCTGCCGGTGATCAGTCCGGACCACGGTGGCTCCCTGCGCGGTCCGGCTGCCATCGGCGCGGCCGGCGTCCGCGGGTAGGAATCGTCCGAACCCCGCGCGGGGCTTACCATCCGTGGCCCCTCCTTCGCGCGAGCAACGAGATGCCTTCCGCCCCGCCCGACCTCGCCGCCCTGATCCGCGCCCGGCTTCCCGAACCGGTGCACGCGCTCGTGCCGCCGCCGTGCCTGCTCGACATGCAGGGCGAAGTGGTCGAGTACGAGGATGGCCGCGCCCTGACCATGCGCTTCCCGGTGCTGCCGCGCTACCGCAACCCGCTGGGCAACATGCAGGGCGGCTTCATCGTCGCCGCGCTCGACAACACCATCGGCCCGTTCTCGTTCCTGATCGCGCCGCCCAGCGCCACCGCCAGCCTCGATGCCCAGTACCTGCGGCCTGTGACCTCGAACGATGCCAGCATCACCTGCCGCGCGTGGCTGGTCGAACGCACCCGCAACACGCTGCACATCCACGCCGAGGCCCGCAACGAGGCCGGCAGGATCGTGGTGCTGGCGCAGTCGGTGAGCCAGATCCTGGGCGAGCGCGCGCCGGGCTGAGCGCCGGCGCCGCCGCCACCGGTCAGCGCAGTTCGAACGCGTCCGCGTCGAGCATCGCCGGGAAGTGTTCCCGGTGCGCGGCCAGCGGCGCCCACTGCAGGGTCGTGGTCGAGACCACCTCGGCGTCGGCGCATTCGCTGGCCGGGTTGCCGAGGAAGTCGATCACCGCGCTGTCGCCGGAGTACGGCAGGCCGTTGCCGTCCTCGCCGACCCGGTTGAGGCCGGCGACGTAGCACAGGTTCTCGATCGCCCGCGCCCGCAGCAGGGTCTTCCAGGCCTGTGCGCGCGGCGCCGGCCAGTTGGCGATGTAGATCAGCAGGTCGTAGTCCAGCGCATCCGGGCGCTCGACGCCGAAGCGGTTGCGCGAGAACACCGGGAAGCGCAGGTCGTAGCAGACCATGGGGCAGATCCGCCAGCCGCGCCATTCCAGGGTCAGCCGGTCGCGCCCCGGCGCATAGCGTTCGTGCTCGCGGGCGTAGCGGAACAGGTGGCGCTTGTCGTAGTGCCGCAGTTCGCCGTCGGGCGTGGCCCACAGCAGGCGGTTGTACACCTTGCCGTCGACGCGCAGCTGGACGCTGCCGCAGATCGCCGCGTCGAGCCTGCGCGCCTGCTCGCGCATCCAGTCCACGGTCGGGCCGTCCATGGTCTCGGCCCGTTCGATGGCGTCGTTGGAGAAGCCGCTGGTGAACGTTTCCGGCAGCAGCACCACGTCGGTGGTGCCGGCCAGGGGGGCGATCAGCCCGCCGTAGTACTCCCGGTTGCCTTCGGGGTCGTGCCAGCGCGTGGCGCCCTGGACGAGGGAGATGCGCAGTCTGTTGTCCATGGCCATGAGCCTAGCCCATGGCCAACGGAAGGGGTAGCCGCGACCCGGACCCCCTGCGGGCGCTAGAGCCTTTGCAGGCGTTCGATCGCCTTGTCCAGGGTGGCCTCGTGCTTGGCGAAGCACAGCCGCGCCAGTCGCTGCCCGGCCGGCGGCGCATCGTAGAACGGCGACAGCGGGATCGCGGCCACGCCCTTCTCGATCGTGAGCCAGCGGCAGAACGCGGCGTCGTCCAGGTCGCTCACCTCCGAGTAGTCGACCAGCTGGAAATAGCCGCCGGGCACCGGCAGGGGGCGCAGCCGCGTGGTCGCGAGCTGTTCGCGGAAGCGGTCGCGCTTGGCCTGGTAGAACGCGCCCAGCTGCTCGTAATGCTCCGGGTGCGCCTGAAGCATCGTGGCGAACGCGTGCTGGCCCGGGGTGAAGGTGCTGAAGACGTTGTACTGGTGCACCTTGCGGAACTCGGCCGACAGCGCCGGCGGTGCGATGCAGTAGCCGATCTTCCAGCCGGTGCAGTGGTAGGTCTTGCCGAAGCTCGATACCACGAAGGCGCGCTCGCGCAGCGCCGGGTAGCGCAGCACCGACTCGTGCCGGCGGCCGTCGAACACGATGTGCTCGTAGACCTCGTCCGAGAGCAGGAACACGCCGGTGTCGGCGACGATCGACGCGAGGGCGCGCAGGTCGGCTTCCGAGAACATCGCCCCGGACGGGTTGTGCGGGCTGTTGACGATCAGCATCCGGGTGCGCGGCGTGATCGCCTCGCGCACGCGCTGCCAGTCGGGGGCGAAGGTCGCCGGGTCCAGCGGCACGTGCACCGCGCGCGCACCGGCCAGGTCGATGGCCGGCTCGTAGCTGTCGTAGCACGGGTCGAGCACCACCACCTCCTCGCCCGCGCGCACCACCGCGTGCACCGCGTTGAAGATCGCCTCGGTCGCCCCGCTGGTCACCGTGACCTCGGCGTCGGGGTCGGGACGGTGCCCGTAGACGCGCCCGGTCTTGTCGGCGATCGCCTGGCGCAGCGCCGGCACGCCGGTCATCGGCGCGTACTGGTGGTGGCCGTCGCGCATGGCCTGGTCGAGCGCCGCCACCAGCTCCGCCGGGACCGGGAAATCCGGGAAGCCCTGCCCCAGGTTCACCGCGCCGTGCTCCTGCGCCAGCTGCGACATCACGGTGAAGATGGTGGTGCCGACCTTCGGCAGCTTGGACTGGGTCATGTCGTCTCGGGCAGGGGCATGGGGACCGGCAGTTTACGATCCGGTTCCGATGGGTTACACCTGTCGGGATGTTGACCCCGAGCAGGCTTCGCACGGCGCTCCCCCGGCCCGCGGACGGCACGGTCGGCTGCGCGCGTGGCGGCCGCGGCGACCCCATCGGGCGGCACGCCCTCTGCCCTGCCAGGTACCACTGAGCGCGCATGGAGAACGCCGACCACCGGTTCGATGGCGCGCGCGTGGCGGCGCTGCTGGAGGCCTACCTCAGGGCCGAGTACCAGTGGCAGCACGGCGGCTCATGGCACGACATCGTCGTCGGCCTGCCCGCGCCCGGCCTCGAACTCGCCTACCCGGACGCGACCTCGTTCGGGATGCTCTCGGCCTGGAACCCGCAGTCGATCGAACGCAGCAGCGAGGAGAACCGCCACGCCGACGACGCCCTGCACGACGCCCTGCTGGCCAGCGGGCGCCGGTTCCTGCCGGCCTTCGCCCAGGCCCCGAACCGGACCTGGCGCGAGCCGAGCTGGCTGGTGATGGACATGGACGCGCCGGAGTTCGACGCGCTCGCGCGCCGGTTCGGACAGCTCGGGTCGCTGTGGTGGCGCCCGGGGCAACGGGTGCGGCTGCGCATGGACGCGGCGCGTCCGGACGAGCACCCCGACGACGCCAACGTCGACTGGCTACAATGACCGCGATGGCCGACCGTCGGCCGAAGCGCCCGTGATGCCCGACGCCCCTCCCGCCCCCGCGCCGCTGATCGACGTGCGCGGCCTGGGCTTCGCCCGCGACGACGTGCCCCTGTTCGGCCCACTGGACTTCAGCGTCGAGGCCGGCGAGGCCCTGCTCGTGCAGGGCGGCAACGGCGCCGGCAAGACCACCCTGCTGCGGGCGCTGGCGGGACTGCTCGACGGCGCGACCGGCGAGGTGCGCCTGCACGGCGTGGCCGCCGCCGCGGCGGCCCGCGCCGGGCAAGTGGCCTACCTCGGCCACTTGCCCGGGCTGAAGGCGGACCTCGGCGCGGTGGAGAACCTCGAATACCTGTGCGGCCTGCTCGGCCGGCGCGCGGGCGTGGACATCGTGCAGGCGCTGGGCATCGCCGGGCTGGCCGGCTACGAGGACACCCCGGCGCGCAACCTGTCGGCCGGCCAGCGCCGGCGCCTGGCGCTGGCGCGGCTGTGGCTGTCGCCGGCCCAGCTGTGGCTGCTCGACGAGCCCTACGCCAACCTCGACCTGCCGGGCATCGAACTGGTCAACCGCATGGTCCGTGCCCACCTCGACGCCGGCGGCGCGGCCCTGGTCACGACCCACGGCGCCTACGCCGCGCCGCCGGTGCGCACGCGACTGCTGGTGCTGGACCGGGCGGAGCAAGCCGCATGAGCGACGGCGCGCCCACCCTCGCGTCCGCTGCCCGTGCCCTCGTGGTGCGCGACCTGCGCCTGCTCTGGCGTCGCCGCGGCGACGCGCTGCAGCCGGCCCTGTTCGCGATCCTGGTGGTGGTGCTGTTCGCTCTGGCGCTGGGCAGCGAGCGCGACCTGCTGGCCCGCGCAGCGCCGGGCGTGCTGTGGGTGGCGGTGCTGCTGTCGGGGCTGCTGGCGCTCGACACCCTGTTCCGCGGCGACGCCGAGGACGGGTCGCTGGAGCAGTGGCGGCTGGCGCCGGTGCCGCTGGCCTGGCTGGTGCTGGTGCGGACCCTGATGCACTGGCTCACCACCGCCGTGCCGCTGCTGGTGGCGGTGCCGCTGCTGGCCGAGCTGATGTACCTGCCGCGCGGGCTGTGGCCGGTGCTGCTGGCCGCCCTGGCGCTTGGCACGCCGCTGCTGAGCCTGATCGGCGCGGTGGTCTCGGCCCTGACCGTGGGCATGCGCCGCGCCGGCGTGCTGCTGGCCCTTCTGGCGCTGCCGCTGTACGTGCCGGTGCTGGTGTTCGGCGCCGGCAGCGTGGCCCAGGCGGCCCAGGGGCACGACGCTTCGGGCGGGCTGCTGTTGCTGGCGGCCGGGCTGGTGCTGGCGCTGGTGCTGGCGCCGGTCGCAGCGGCCGGTGCGATCCGGATCGCGGCGCAGTAGCGCTGGCGGGGCAAGTTCGGTCGCGGCTGAAGCCGCTCCTACAGAATCGCTGCAACCGTTGTAGGAGCGGCTTCAGCCGCGACCGGCCCCGCATCGATCGACTTCCTCTGCCCCCGCTCCCTGTCGATCACCCCTCTCCGCCTGCTCGGCCTGCTTCCGCCTCCTCCTGCCGCTCCTACCTTCTCCTGCTTTCTCCATTCTCCTGCCTTCTCCTGGTTCGGCTGCCTCTTCCCGCCTCCTCCAGGTTCCGCTGCCGCTTCCCGCCTCCAGGTTCGGTCTGCCTCTTCCTGTCCCTTCGCGCCTGCGCTTGGCTCCCCGTGGCTCCCCCTGCCCCGGCCGCCCCGTCTCCCCCGTGCGCGCGCCGGTCCTGCCGCCTTGCCCGGACCGCGCCGGGCGGACGGCCGGGCGTCGCGGGCCGGCATGGGGCATCCTGTCCATCTCCCCGGGCTTGGCCCTGCCGGTCATGTCTGAAAAAATAGGCACTTGGCCAGGGATGCCGGCGCCCTGACGGGCCCTCCGGCGGCCCGACAGCCCCCTCCCCGCGAGCAGACGCCCTGATGTCCAACATGCACCCGGTGGTGCGCTGGTTCCACCAGCTCGGGTCACCCCCCTACTTCGACCGCTTCGCCGCGCGCTGGGCGCCGTGGGCGTTCGCCGCCGGCCTGGCGACCATGGCGGTGGGGCTGTACGGGGCGCTGTTCGTGGTCCCGCCCGACTACCAGCAGGGCGACAGCTTCCGGATCCTCTACATCCACGTGCCCTCGGCCTGGATGAGCCTGGCGATGTTCGCGCTGATGGCCGTCTACGGCGCGATCGCGCTCATCTGGCGGATCAAGCTGTGCGAGATCCTGGCCATGGCCTGCGCGCCGATCGGCGCCGCGTTCACCGCGATCACCCTGGCCACCGGCAGCATCTGGGGCAAGCCGATGTGGGGCACCTGGTGGGACTGGGACCCGCGCCTGACCTCGCAGCTGGTGCTGCTGTTCCTCTACTTCGGCGTGATCGGCCTGTACGCCGCGATCGAGGACCGCCGCGCCGGCGCGCGCGCGGCCTCGCTGCTGGCGATCGTCGGCGTGGTGATGCTGCCGATCATCCGTTACTCGGTGGTGTGGTGGAACTCGCTGCACCAGGGCCAGACGATCCGCGTGTTCGGCGAGTCGTCGATGGACGCGAGCATGCTGCCGCCATTGATCTGGATGGTGGTCGGGACCAAGTTCTGGGCGATCGGCTCGCTGCTGGCGCGCGCCCGCGCCGACAACCTGGCCCGCGAGGCCGGCAAGGACTGGGTCAGGCGCCTGGCCGGCGGGGGTGCGGCGTGAGCTACCTCGCCTACGTCGTGGCCGCCTACGCCGTGTTCGCGGCCGTGCTGCTGTGGGATTTCGTGGCCCCGCGCATCCGCATCGCCCAGGTGCTGCGCGCGGCGCGGCTGCTGGCGCGGCGCGAGGCCGCGCGCGGCCAGGCCCGGGAACAGGAACTGAAACGATGAACCCGACCCGACGCCGCCGACTCTGGTTCGTGCTGGCCCTGCTGGCCGCGGCGGCGGTCGCGGCCGTCCTGGTGGCGTCCGCGCTCCAGCGCAACATCGCCTATCTCTACACCCCCAACGAAGTGCTCTCGGGCACGGCCGGGGAGGCGGTGTCGTCGGGCGAAGCCCGCTTCCGCCTCGGCGGCATGGTCGCGACCGATTCGTTCCGGCGCGAGGAAGGCTCGCTGGAGGCGCGCTTCCGCGTCACCGACGGCGACGCCGAGCTGGAAGTCGTGTACGACCGGATCCTGCCCGACCTGTTCCGCGAGGGCCAGGCCGTGGTCGCCACCGGGCGCATGCGCGACGGCGTGTTCGTGGCCGAGGACGTGCTGGCCAAGCACGACGAGACCTACGTGCCGAAGGAAGTGGCCGACAAGATGGGCCTGGCCCACGCCAGGCACAACGTCGACGACGCGCCGCCCGCGGAGGCGACGCAGTGACGGCCCCGCTCTACGCCGCGCGGCATCCGTGCCGCGCACGACCGGTCGCGCCCCATGCTGCCTGAGCTCGGCCAGGCCGCGCTGCTGCTGGCGCTGCTCGCGGCGCTGCTGCAGGCGCTGTTCCCGCTGGCCGGCGCGGCCGGCAACCGCGCGGCGTGGATGGCGGTCGCGCGCCCGGCCGCGTTCGCGCAGCTGGCGCTGCTGGCCTGCGCGTACGCCGCGCTGACCGCGGCGTTCGTGCAGCAGGACTTCTCGGTCAAGTACGTCGCCGACAATTCCAACAGCCTGCTGCCGATGGTGTACCGCTACACCGCGGTGTGGGGCGCGCACGAAGGCTCGATGCTGCTGTGGGCGCTGATGCTCGGGATCTGGAACGCGGCGGTGGCCTCGTGGTCGCGCCGGCTGCCGGACCCGGTGATGGCGCGCGTGCTGGGCGTGATCGGCCTGGTCGCGATCGGCTTCCTGTCGTTCCTGGTCTTCACCTCGAATCCGTTCGAGCGCCTGCTGCCGGCCGCGGCCGAGGGCCACGACCTCAACCCGCTGCTGCAGGACCCGGGGATGATCATCCATCCGCCGATGCTGTACGTGGGCTACATCGGCTTCGTGGTGCCGTTCGCGTTCGCGATCGCGGCCCTGCTCGAGGGCCAGGTGGATGCGCGCTGGCTGCGCTGGACGCGCCCCTGGACCAACGTCGCCTGGGGCTTCCTCACCCTCGGCATCATGCTCGGCTCCTGGTGGGCGTACTACGAGCTGGGCTGGGGCGGCTGGTGGTTCTGGGACCCGGTGGAGAACGCCAGCTTCATGCCCTGGCTGGTGGGCGCGGCGCTGATCCATTCGCAGGCCGTGACCGAGAAGCGCGGCAGTTTCGGCGGCTGGACCCTGCTGCTGGCGATCGCCGCGTTCTCGCTGTCGCTGCTGGGCGCGTTCCTGGTGCGCTCGGGCGTGCTGACCAGCGTGCACTCGTTCGCCGCCGACCCGGGCCGCGGCCTGTTCATCCTCACCTTCCTGGCCCTGGTGATCGGCGGCGCGCTGGCGCTGTACGTCCTGCGCGCGCCCGGCCTGCCGCAGGGACGGCCATTCGCCGCGGCCTCGCGCGAGACGCTGCTGCTGGTCAACAACCTGCTGCTGGCCGCGGCCTGCGCGATGGTGCTGCTGGGCACGCTGTACCCGCTGCTGGCCGACGCGCTCGACCTGGGCAAGGTGTCGGTGGGCCCGCCCTACTTCGGCACCCTGTTCATCCTGCTGATGGCGCCGCTGGTGCTGCTGGTGCCGCTGGGCCCGCTCACCCGCTGGCAGCAGGAGCAGCCCTCCAGGCCGCTGGCGCTGCTGATGCCGTGGCTGGGACTGGCGCTGGTGCTGGCGGTGGTCGCGTACTTCATGGCGCCGCAGGGCCCGCTCAAGACCGCCGCCGGCGTGTTCGCCTCGGTCTGGGTCGGCCTGGGCACGCTGCGCTTCGCCTGGACCCGGCTGCGCGCCAGCGGACGCGCGTTCACGCCGGAGATGCTGGGCATGGTGCTCGGCCACGCCGGCATCGCCGTGTTCCTGGTGGGGGCGCTGCTGGTCGAGGCGCAGAACGTGCAGCAGGAAGTGGCGATGAAGGCCGGCGACACCGCGCGCATCGGCCGCTACGCGTTCCGCTTCGACGGCGTCGAGCGCGTGCAGGGTCCGAACTACATCGCAGACCGCGGCCTGGTGCAGGTGTCGCGCGACGGGCGCGTGCTCGCCATGCTGCACCCGGAGAAGCGCGCCTACGCCAGCGGCGGCCAGATCATGACCGACGCCGGCATCCACGCCGGCCTGTTCGCCGACAGCTTCGCCGCGCTCGGCGAGCCGCTGGGCGACGGGGCCTGGGCGGTGCGGCTGCAGATCAAGCCGTTCGTGCGCTGGGTCTGGGCCGGCGCCCTGCTGATGGCGCTGGGCGGGTTCGTCACCGCGCTCGACCGCCGCTTCCGCCGCGTCAGCGCCGACCCGCCGGCCCCGCGCGGACGCGATGGCGCCCCGTCCATGCCGGGAGGAGGCACCTGATGGCCGGCAACCGCCCCGTCCTGGCCGCGGTGATCGCGGCGGTGTTCCTGGGCCTGGTCGGCCTGCTGCTGTACGGGGTGCTGGTCTCGGACCGCGCCGACCGCACCGCGCTGCCCTCGCCGCTGATCGGCAAGCCGGCGCCGGAGTTCTCGCTGCCGGTGCTGCACGAGCCAGGACGCCTGTTCGAGTCGCGCGAGCTGGCCGGCCAGCCCTACCTGCTCAACGTCTGGGGCAGCTGGTGCCCGGGCTGCCGGGTCGAGCATCCGGTGATCACCCGCCTGGCCGAGACCAAGCGCATCCGCGTGGTCGGCTACAACTGGAAGGACGAGCACGCCGACGCGATGCGCTGGCTGGAGCAGTTCGGCAATCCGTACTGGCTGGTGTTGGTGGACTACGACGGCCGCAAGGCGATCGACTGGGGCATCTACGGCGCGCCGGAGACCTTCCTGGTCGATGCGCAGGGCATCGTGCGCTGGAAGCACGTCGGCCCGATCGACGGCACCGTGCTCGAACGCGACCTGCTGCCGGCGCTCGACGCCATCGGGGTGCCGCGATGAGCGCCCGCCCCGCCCTGCTCCTGCGCGTGCTCGCCGCGCTGCTGGTCGCGCTCGCCATCGGCGCCGTGCACGCGCAGGCGGTGCGCGACGCCACCCCGCTGGAGTTCCGCGACGAAGCCGAGGCCCGCCGCTTCCACGACCTGGTCGCCGAGCTGCGCTGCGTGATGTGCCAGAACCAGTCGCTGGCCGATTCCAACGCCCAGATCGCGCACGACCTGCGCCGCGAAGTCTTCGAGCTGATGCGCGAGGGCCGCAGCGACGCCGAGATCCGCGACTACCTCGTCGACCGCTACGGCGAGTTCGTGCTCTACCGCCCGCGCTTCGGCGGCCACACCTGGCTGCTGTGGCTGGGCCCGGTGCTGGTGCTGCTGGCCGGCGGCATCGTGGTGGCGAGGATCGTGCGCAGCCGCAGCCGCCAGCCGCTGCCGGTCGAGGAGGACCAGGAATGGTGAGCCCCGCCGTGCTGTACGCGGTGATCGTGCTGGCCGCGATCCTGCTCGCCGCCGCGGTGGCCTGGCCGCTGCGCCGCGGCTCGCCGCGCCTGTTCGTGGCGGTGCTGGTGGCGCTGCCGGTGATGGCGTTGTCGCTGTACCGCATCGTCGGCACGCCGCAGGCGCTGGACCCGGACGCGGTCCAGGTGGCCGAGGCAGGGATGCCGTCGATGGAAGAGGCGGTGGCCGAGCTCGAGGCCACGCTCGAACGCGATCCGGCCCAGCCCGAGGGCTGGCGCCTGCTCGCGCGCGCCCAGGCCGCGCTCGGCAACCGCGAGCGCGCCCGCGACGCCTACCTGTCCGCGCTGCAGCACATCCCCGACGACCCGGACCTGCTTGTCGAAGCCGCGCAGGCCGTCGCCCAGGCCCACCCCGACCACCTGTTCGACGCGCAGGCGCTCGGCCTGCTGCAGCAGGCGCTGGCCCACGACCCGGACAACCAGCGCGCCCGCTGGTTCATCGGCGTGGCCCACCGCCAGCGCGGCGAGGATGCGCAGGCGGCCGCGGTCTGGGAGGAACTGCTGCCGGTCGTGGACGCGGCCACCGCGAACGCGCTGCGCCAGCAGATCGCCCTCGCCCGCGATGCCGCGGGCCTGCCGCCGCTGCCCGCGCAGGACGCCGGCCAGGCGACCACGGGCCAGTCCGCGGCGCCCGCCGAAGGCCTGCGCGTGCGCGTGCGCCTGGACGAGGACTTCGCCGCGCGCGCGCGCCTCGACGGCGATGCGGTGGTGTTCGTGGTCGCCCGCGCCGCCGGCGGCCCGCCGATGCCGGTGGCGGTCGAACGCCATGCGGTGCGCGACCTGCCGCTGGACGTGGTGCTCGACGACGGCGACAGCCCGATGCCCACGGTGAAGCTGTCCACGCTGCAGGAGGTCGAGCTCGTCGCCCGCATCTCGGCCACGGGCAGCGCCAACCGCAGCGAGGGCGACCTCGAATCCGCGCCCGTGCGCGTGCGCGTGCCGGCGGACGCGCCGGTGGAGCTGGTGATCGGCGCGCCGCATCGCTGAGGCGCGATGCGGCATCCCGCGCCGCACCGGGGCGCGATGATTGCCGCCGCGACGCTTGTCCCCGGCGACCGCCGCGCCCGCCGCCGGTGTCGCTGCGCCCGCGCCGCCGCCGTTAGAATCGGCGCATGACCGAGTTCATCCCGCCTGGCACGCGCTGGGTCGACCTGCCCTCCCCGTTCCGGATGAAGCGCGGCGGCGTGCTCGAGCGCGGCCGCGTGGCCTACGAGACCTGGGGCACGCTCGACGCCGACCGCGGCAACGCCGTCCTGGTCCTCACCGGCCTGTCGCCGGACGCGCACGCGGCCAGCCGCGAGGACGACCCCACGCCCGGCTGGTGGGAAGCGATGCTCGGCCCCGGCAAGCCGATCGACACCAACCGCTGGTTCGTCGTCTGCGTCAATCCGCTCGGCAGTTGCAAGGGTTCCACCGGCCCGGCCTCGATCGATCCGGCCACCGGCGAGCCCTACCGCCTGCGGTTCCCCGACGTGTCGCTGGAGGACGTCGCCGACGGCGCCGCGCACGTGGTGCGCGCGCTCGGCATCGAACGGCTGGCCTGCGTGATCGGCAACTCGATGGGCGGCATGACCGCGCTCGCCCTGCTGCACCGGCACCCGGGCATCAGCCGCGCCCACGTCAACATCAGCGGCAGCGCCCGCGCCCTGCCGTTCTCGATCGCGGTGCGCTCGCTGCAGCGCGAGGCGATCCGCCTCGATCCGAAGTGGAACGAAGGCAACTACACCGAGGACAGCTATCCCGAGTCGGGCATGCGCATCGCGCGCAAGCTGGGCGTGATCACCTACCGCTCGGCGCTGGAATGGGACGGCCGCTTCGGCCGCGTGCGCCTGGACTCCGACCGCCCCGACGAGGAGCCGTTCGGCCTCGAGTTCCAGGTCGAGAGCTACCTGGAAGGCCACGCCCGCCGCTTCGTGCGCCGCTACGACCCCAACAGCTACCTCTACCTCAGCCGCTCGATGGACTGGTTCGACCTGGCCGAGTACGCCGACGGCGACGTCCGCGCCGCGCTGGCCGGGATCCGGCTGGAGAAGGCCGTGGCCATCGGCGCCCGCACCGACATCCTGTTCCCGGTGGAGCAGCAGGAGGAGATCGCCGAAGGCCTGGCGGCCGGTGGTGCCGACGCGCGCTTCATCGGCATGGAGTCGCCGCAGGGCCACGACGCCTTCCTCGTCGACTTCGAGCGCTTCGGCCCGGCGGTCTCGGGGTTCCTCGACGGCCTCTGAGGGTGCGAACATGGGGCGCCTGCACGGGAGTGCCCGCCATGTTCCGAGATTTCCTCCTCGCCTCGGCCCACCACCTGCTGCTGTTCGGCCTGGTCGCCATGCTGGCGATCCAGTCCGCCCTGCTCGCGCGCCCGATCGATGCCGCCGCCGCGCGCCGCCTGGTCGGCGTGGACCGCGGCTACGGCACCGCCGCCGGCCTGCTCCTGCTCGCCGGCCTCGCCCGCGTGCTCTGGGGCGTCAAGGGCGCCGACTTCTACCTGCACAACCCCTGGTTTCACGCCAAGGTCGGCGCCTTCGTGCTCGCCGCCCTGCTCTCGATCCTGCCCACCCTGGCCTTCATCGGCTGGCGCCGCCAGGCCACCCAGCAGCCCGGCTGGACGCCGGAGCCGGACCGCGTCGCGCGGATCCGCACCATCGTCCGGATCGAACTCGTCCTGGTCGCCCTGATCTTCGTCTTCGCCGCGGCGATGGCCCGCCACGGCGGCCTCGGCCTCTGAGCCGGGCCGCCCCGGCCCATCCGCTATACTGCGCCCCCGCGCCGGAGTGGCGGAATCGGTAGACGCAGCGGACTCAAAATCCGCCGCCCTCAAAAGCGTGTGGGTTCGAGTCCCACCTCCGGCACCAGGGTCTTCGCTGCGTGTGTTCCGCAGCGCGATCATCTCTCCATCCAGCGCCCCGCCGATCCGACCACAGGTGTCCGGATTGCCTGCGTCCCGTGCCGATGCGCTGATACGGACCGCCTCGTCCCCGGCCCTCGTCCGCCGACCCAACGGCCGAGCTACCAAGCATTTCCGGGGAATAATCGCCCTCCAGCCTGATTCAGGCAGGCCGCGCGGGACCATCCGCTGGCGAATGGGTGGGAACTCCCTGAGATCAGGGACTTGGCAATTTGACTGCACTCGATAGGCAGCGGAATACTCTGGCTATTCCCCGGATATGGGGTCTACTTGGTGTTAGGCGGCAAAGGACACCACATGGCTATTCAAGTGCAGCTTGAGGACGATGAAGCCCTGGTGCTTTTCGAGCTTTTGTCCTCTGGCATGCTGAGTTCCTCGTCGGATCCTGCCGAAGCACACGCACTCAGCGTTGTTCTGGCGCGCCTAGAGGAACAGCTCACTGCACCATTCGATGCGGACTATGCTGATCAAGTCGCGGCGGCAAAGAACGCACTGGTGGCCCGCTATGGCCAGTAATGCCATCGCCTGCCGCCTAACATTGCGTTCAAGCCGAAATTGCATCGCTACGCCGTCAACATGGCAGGAAGAACTTGCCATGTTGCCAGCTACGCGCTGCAATTCGGCTTAACTTGAGCGTTAGACCGCAGGAGAGATCATGGATGGCCAAGCCAACAACTCACTGAACCAAGCGAAGCAGTTCTCCTCGATGCCCGTTTCTATCGGACGTGCGCTGCTAGTCATAGCTCTGCTTGTTCTAGCTTGGTCATTTCTCCTTGCGCCAGACCAAACGGCCCGAGACCTTTCCAAGATCGTAGGTGCTGCGGTCGGCCTGTTCGGACTATTCGCATATGGGTTTGGCAAGCTCGTACTTGCCACAAATAAGTCGCCGCGTAAGGAGTAGCGCATGCGGTCTAACAGTTCATTCAAGCCGAACTTGTCCGCTAGCGCGGCCAAGTCGGCTTAATTCAGGTGTTAGGTGCCATGAGAACATCCGCACTGTTAATTATGAGTTTCCTCGCGTTTTCGGCATACGGGTCGAGACCGATCATGGGAGATGAGGCTTTGGCCTGCATAAGCGGCGGCATGCCTAGCAAGGTGGGGGAGATGCATGGCGTGTCGTTCAACAATGGATACGAATTGGATGCTCTGCGTCCAGGTACGTTCGCCTCCGCTGCTGTTCTCAAGTCAGCGAAACAACACAGTGCAACATTCATGGTTGACGGTTTGATCACTCAGACCATCAACTTCAGCTTCAACGACTTTCCTGGTAGCGATGTCTGCTTTCGTTATGACAACCGCGAGAAGATTTGGTCGGTGAGCAAAACCGAGCGAAACTTCTGCCAGAGCTGCAGTTCGGAAATTGAAGTACGAGTCGGCCTGTATCAATCAGAGCCATTCGCGCTCAATTCTCCCAATGCATCTACTGAGCCTTACAGGCTATACATGAGAGTTTTCCCTGGAAAGAAGATTGCATTGGTAATTTCACCTGCTACAGGCGAAGAGATTTCTCGGCAATTGCTTGAAGGTTCAGACATGGCCGGTGACAACTCATATGTGGAGTCTGACAACGGCATTACCTTCAGCTTTGGACCAACGCAACACACTGTTACCCCTGTCAAGGCAGGATCCGTGAGATTGATATCCATGTATGCAAACGGCAACATTGTGGAGAGAAATCTTTCATTTGTGAATCTCGATTAGCACCTAACAATTCATTCAAGCCGACGCCGCTTCGCGGCGCGGCTTAATTCAGGCGTTAGGC
>NZ_KI421429.1:39087-137870 GCF_000472505.1 Luteimonas sp. J29 | reverse complement strand
ACCGCTACTTCCAGGCGACCGGCGACGACGAGGATCCGGGCGACGACATCGGTGCGTACGCCGAAGGCGCGTATGCGACCGCGTCGGGCGAGGCGGCGAACGCGTTCGGCCAGGGCGCGTCGGCCTACGGCAGCGGCGCGTACGCCGACGGCCAGTACGCGACCGCGTCGGGCTTCAACGCGACGGCGACGGCCGACAGCGCGACGGCGGTGGGCGGGAGCCTGTACTACGAGGATCCGACCACGGGCGAGGTGCTGCTGGACCAGACGACGACCGCCTCGGGGGTGGGTGCGAGCGCGTTCGGCGCGGGCGCGCAGGCCAACGGTGCGTTCAGCACCGCGACCGGCGCGGCGGCGACGGCCGACGGCCTGCAGTCGACGGCGCTGGGCTACAGCAGTGCGGCGGGGGGCGACTACGCCATCGCCGCGGGCGGCTTCAGCGATGCCTCGGGCTACGCGGCGACCGCGCTGGGTTACGGCGCGGTGGCGGGCAGCGCCTTCTCCACCGCGGTGGGCGTGGACGCGTCCGCGACCGGCCAGGGCGCCACGGCGGTTGGTGGTTACGCCGACCTCGTGCCGGGACTCGGCTTCATCGTGCCGGCCGCGGCCGACGGCACCGCGGCGTCCGCGTTCGGTTCGGGTGCGGGCGCCTGGGGCGACTTCAGCACCGCGACCGGTGCACTGGCGCAGGCCGACGGCGACCAGGCCACCGCGCTGGGCTACTTCGCCTATGCGCAGGCCGACCGCGCCACCTCGGTGGGCGCGCAGGCCTGGGCCAGCGGCGCGGACAGCGTGGCGCTGGGCTTCTACAGCACCGCCTTCGGCGACTACGGGGTCGCGGTCGGACCCAACGCCTTCGTCAACGAGGACAACGGCGTCGCCCTCGGGTCCAACGCCTCGGTCGACGCCGCGAACAGCGTCGCGCTGGGTGCGGATTCGGTGGCCGACCGCGACAACACGGTGTCGGTGGGCAGCGTGGGCAACGAGCGCCAGATCACCAACGTCGCCGACGGCCGGATCGCGGCCGGCAGCACCGACGCGGTGACCGGCGGCCAGGTGCACGGCGCGCTCGACAGCCTGGCGCAGGCGATCGGCGGCGGCGCCGAGGTCACCGCCTTCGGCACGCTGTCGGCCCCGGCCTTCATGATCCAGGGCAGCACCTACTTCAGCGTCGGCGACGCGCTGGGGGCGCTCGACGCGCACATCAGCATGCTCGACAGCCGCCTGGTCGCGCTCGAGGGGTCGTCCGCCGGTGCGCCGGCGAGCGCCGCGACCGGTGGGCGGCGCATGGGCGGCGACGCCGCCGGCGGCGTGCGCACGGACGTGCCCGCCGGAGACGTCGGCGTCGGCGGGCCCGCCGTGGCGGGGGGCGGCGGCGCGCCGGTCGCCGACGTTCCGGGCACGGCGTTCGCCGTCGGCCAGGACGCGGTGGCCACGCAGCCGACCGCCACCGCGATCGGCGACGGGGCGACCGCCACCGCGGCCAACTCGGTGGCGCTGGGCCACGGCTCGGTCGCCGACCGCGCCAATACGGTGTCGGTGGGCAGCGCGGGCAACGAGCGCCAGATCACCAACGTGGCGGCCGGCACCCAGGCCACCGACGCGGTCAACGTGGCCCAGCTCGAGTCCACCGCGACGCGCGCGGTGGCCGACGCCAACGCCTACACCGACCAGCGCTTCAATGCCTGGGCCGACAGCTTCTCGGCCTACCAGACCGAACTGGAGCGGCGCTTCACCGACCAGGACCGCCGCATCGACCGCCAGGGCGCGATGGGCGCGGCGATGCTCAACATGGCCACCAGCGCCGCGGGCATCCGCACCCAGAACCGCCTCGGCGTGGGCGTCGGCTTCCAGGGCGGGCAGAGCGCCCTGTCGGTGGGCTACCAGCGCGCGATCAGCGAGCGCGCCACGGTGACCATCGGCGGTGCCTTCAGCGGCGACGAGAAGTCGGTGGGCCTGGGCGCTGGCTTCGGCTGGTGACCCGGAGCGGCGGCGGGCGCCGCGCCCGCCGCCGCGGAATACGGGATTCCCGCGGGGCGCCACGGCGCATCCGTCTCCCACGGGCATCCGGTGAGCGACAGCAGCAGACGGTGATTGCGGGGCGTCCGACCCGGTCGCGCCGCCCATGTGCGATGGACCCACACGTTCCCAGAGAGGGCAATTCATGAAGAAGCGCAACATCCTCCCCTGCACCCTGGCCCTGGCCGTGATCGCCGCGGTCGGCGCCACGGGCGCGAACGCGGCCAAGACGCCCAAGCTCCCGATCCGCCCGGCCAACCTGGCCGCGCAGCTCGGCGACCAGCCATCGTTCCACCGGATCGTGGTCCAGTACCGCGACGGCGCCCGCGAAGCGACCGACCGCAGCGCGGCCGCGGCCGGGATCACCCGCGCGCTGTCGCGCTCGGGCCTTGCCGGCACCCGTGCCGCCAGCGCCAGCCACCTGCGCAAGCTCGCCACCGGCGAGCACCTGATCAGGCTCTCGCGCAGCCTTGATCGCGTCGAGACCGAGGCCCTGCTGCGCCAGATCCAGGCCGATCCCAACGTGGTATCGGTGCGGCCCGACCGCATGCGCCGCATCACCCGCGCCGCCAAGGCCGGACCGGACGTGAAGCCCGCCTACGTGCCGAACGACCCGTACTTCGTCGAGTACCAGTGGCACTTCCTGGCGCCCGATGGCTCGCCCACCTACGACGGAGGCCCGAACCGCGGCGGCGCGAACGTGTCCGCGGCGTGGGACCTGGCCGACGGCAACGGAATCACCATCGCGGTGCTCGACACGGGCATCACCGAGCATCCGGACCTCGACACCTCGCTCGGCGACGCCGGCTACGATTTCATCAGCGATTCGTTCGTGTCCGGCCGGCCGACCGACGACCGCGTGCCCGGCGGCTGGGACCTGGGCGACTGGACCATCGGCTATCCCGGCGCGGGCTCGTGCATCCAGGACTACAGCTCCTGGCACGGCACCCACGTCGCCGCCACCGCCGGCGCGGAACTCACCGGCAACGGCGTCGGCATGACCGGCATTGCCCACAATGCCAAGGTCCTCCCGGTGCGCGTGCTCGGCCACTGCGGCGGCTACGAGAGCGACATCATCGACGCCATCGTCTGGGCGGCGGGCGGCACCGTCCCGGGCGTGCCGGACAACCCGAACCCGGCCCACGTCATCAACCTCAGCCTCGGTGGCGAAGGCCCCTGCTCGGCGGGCGAAGCCGCCGCGATCGCCCAGGCCAACGCGCTCGGCGCGGTGGTCGTGGTCGCCGCGGGCAACGAGAACACGAACGTGTCCAACGCCTCGCCCGCCAACTGCCCGGGCGTGATCGCGGTGGCGTCCAATGGCGTGACCAGCCGGCGCGCGTTCTACTCCAACTACGGCGCGGGCATCACCCTGTCGGCCCCGGGCGGCGGCATCTTCGCCAACGACGGTGCGGGCGGGGCGCAGATCTACGACGGCTTCGTCTGGCAGGCCCTCAACCCCGGCGATACCACCCCGGTACCGCTGGCGCAGATCAACCCGGCCAACGCCTACGGCGGCATGGCGGGCACCTCCCAGGCGGCGCCGCACGTCGCCGGCGTGGTGGCCCTGATGCAGGGCGCGCGCCTGGACGCGGGCCTGCCGCTGCTCACCCCGGAGGAGGTCAAGGACATCCTCGTGTCCACGGTCAGCCCGTTCACCGTCGCGCCGGGCGCCTCGCAGCCGATCGGCCCGGGCATCCTCAACGCCGCCGCCGCGGTGGCGAAGGCGATCGAGCCGCCGTGCGAGGAGAACTGCGGTCCGGTGGCCACCCCGATCTCCAACGGTGTCGCCGTGACCGGGCTCGCGGGCGCGGCGGGCAGCGAGGTGCTGTACAGCATCGAGGTCCCGGCGGGCGTGAACGGGCCGCTGAGCATCACCACCAGCGGCGGCAGCGGCGACGTGACCCTGCTCGTCAGCCGCGGCGAAGAGCCGACCGACGCCAACGCGCAGTACCGCTCCGAGCGTCCGGGCAACAACGAGACGGTGCGCGTGGACGCGCCGCAGGCCGGCACGTACTACATCAAGCTGGTCGGCGTGCGCGCCTACAGCAACGTGCGCCTCGTCGCCCGCCACAACTGATCCCCAGCGTGGTGCAATTGGGGCCCCGGTTCGCCGGGGCCCTTTTTTGTCCGGCGGGCCGAGTGCGCGGCGCGTGCTCCGGCCCGGGGGCGGCCACGACGGCCTGGTGCCCGCCGCCGGCGACGCGGGCGCGACCCCGGATCGCGCGGGAACCCCGCGTCAGACCCCGTTCACCGCCCGGGCGCGGCCGGGGCGGTCGGGCAGGGCAAACTGTTAAAGTCGAGACCCCCGACGGAAAGCCCCCTATCGTGAACGCGATTCCCGACCCGGTGGCCGCGCCGCAGGCCCGGACGGCGGAAGACCGCATCCTCGACGTGCTGCTCTCCAGGCAGCAGCTCAAGGATGTGGACCTCGCGCGCGCCCGGCGCCTGCAGGAGGAGACCGGCGGGCCGATCCTGCAGCTGCTGTCGCGCCTGGGACTGGTGTCCGAACGCGACCATGCCGAGGCCTGCGCGCAGGCGCTGGGGCTGCCGCTGGTTTCGGCCAAGGACCTTCCCGCGGAGCCGCCCGAGCTGCCGGCGGAGAGCCAGCCGCTGAGCGTGCGCTTCCTCAAGCAGTTCCACCTGTGCCCGGTCGCCGAGCGCGACGGCGGCATCGACCTGCTCATGGCCGACCCGCACGACGGCTACGCGCTCGACGCGGTGCGCCTGGCCACCGGCCGCGAACCGCGGCCCGTGGTCGGGCTGCGTTCGGAGATCGACGACCTGATCGAACGCTGGCACGGCCAGGGCCGCAGCGCCATGGGCGCCATCGTCGAGACCGCCGACGGCGAGGGCGGCGGCGACGTCGACGACGTCGAGCACCTGCGCGACCTCGCCTCCGAGGCGCCGGTCATCCGCCTGGTGAACCTGGTCATCCAGCGCGCGGTCGAGCTGCGTGCGTCCGACATCCACATCGAACCGTTCGAGAACCGGCTCAAGGTGCGCTACCGCATCGACGGCGTCCTGGAGGAGGGCGAGAGCCCGCCCGCCAACCTGACCGCCGCGGTGATCAGCCGGGTCAAGATCATGGCCCGGCTCAACATCGCCGAGCGCCGCCTGCCGCAGGACGGCCGGATCATGTTGCGGGTGCAGGGCAAGGAACTCGACCTGCGCGTGAGCACCGTGCCCACCGCGCACGGCGAGAGCGTGGTGATGCGCCTGCTCGACCGCGAGACGGTGGTGTTCGACTTCCATCGCCTCGGCTTCACCGACGACTTCCTGCCCAGCTTCCAGCGCGTGCTCGAACAGCCGCACGGGATCCTGCTGGTCACCGGCCCGACCGGATCGGGCAAGACCACGACGCTCTACACCGCGCTGTCGAAGCTCAACACGCCCGACGTGAAGATCATCACCGTCGAGGACCCGGTCGAGTACCAGATCGAGGGCATCAACCAGATCCAGGTGCGGCCGCAGATCGGGCTCGACTTCGCCAACGCGCTGCGCTCGATCGTGCGCCAGGACCCGGACATCATCATGATCGGCGAGATGCGCGACCTGGAGACCGCGCGCATCGCGATCCAGTCCGCGCTCACCGGACACCTGGTGCTGAGCACCCTGCACACCAACAACGCCGCCGGCGGCATCACCCGCATGCTCGACATGGGGGTGGAAGACTACCTGCTCACCTCGACCGTCAATGGCATCCTCGCCCAGCGCCTGGTGCGCCGGCTCGAGCCGACCCATGCCGAGCGCTACCCGGCCTCGCCGGAGGAGATCGAGAAGTTCGGCCTGCGCCGCTTCCAGCCCGAGGGCGAGATCTTCCTGTACCGCCCGCGCGGGTCGGCGATCGCGCCCACCGGCTACCTCGGCCGCACCACGATCCTCGAGTTCCTGGTCATGAACGACGACCTGCGGCGCGCGGTCATGCGCCACGCGGGCATGGGCGAGATCGAGCAGATCGCGCGCCGGCACGGCATGCGCACCATGTACGAGGACGGCATCGCCAAGGCCGTGGCCGGGGTGACCACGATCGAGGAAGTGCTGCGGGTGACGGAGGACGCATGACTCCGGCCACGTGCAGCCAGGCGGGCGGGCGGTAGCGGAGCACCATGCCCCTGTATCGCTACAAGGCGCTCAACGCGCGCGGCGAGACGCTCGAAGGCCGGATGGAGGCGGCCAGCGAGCGCGAGGTCGCGCAGCGCCTCCAGGAGCAGGGACACCTGCCGATCGAGGCGCGCCCGGCGGGCGAGGGCGGCGGCGCGGCGTCGTGGAAGTCGCTGCTGCGGCCGAAACCGTTCGCGGGTGCGCGCCTGGTCCAGTTCACCCAGCAGCTGGCGACCCTGCTCGGCGCCGGCCAGCCGCTGGACCGCGCGCTGACGATCCTGCTGGAGCTGCCCGAGGAACCGGCGGCCCGCCGCACCATCGCCGAGGTGCGCGACGCGGTGCGCGGCGGCGCCTCGCTCTCGACCGCGCTCGAACGCCAGCACGACACCTTCTCTCGGCTCTACATCAACATGGTCCGCGCGGGCGAGGCGGGCGGCAGCCTCGAGGAAACCCTACAGCGCCTGGCCGACTACCTCGAGCGCAGCCGCCTGCTGCGCGGACGGGTGGTCAACGCGCTGATCTATCCGGCGATCCTGGTGGTGATGGTGGCGCTGTCGCTGATGTTCCTGCTCGGATACGTGGTGCCGCAGTTCGCCGCCATGTACGAGAGCCTGGACGCGCCGCTGCCCGTGTTCACGAAGATCGTGCTGGCGATCGGCCTGTTCGTGCGCGACTGGTGGATCGTGCTGCTGGTGGTGCCCGCGCTTGCGCTGTGGTGGTTCGACCGGCGCCTGCGCGATCCCGCCTTCCGTACCCGCTTCGATGGATGGGTGCTGCGCCGCAAGCTGGTGGGCGGCCTGGCCGCGCGGATGGAAACGGCGCGCCTGGCGCGCACCCTGGGAACCCTGCTGCGCAACGGCGTGCCGCTGATGACCGCGCTGGGCATCGGCCGCACCGTGGTCGGGAACCGGGTGCTCGCCGCCGATGTCGAAGCCGCGGCGGAGGACGTGAAGAACGGCATCGGCCTCTCGACCGCGCTGGGCAAGGGCAAGCGCTTCCCGCGACTGGCGCTGCAGATGGTGCAGGTGGGCGAAGAGTCCGGGGCGCTCGACGCGATGCTGCTCAAGACCGCCGACACCTTCGAGCAGGAGACCGGCCAGGCGCTCGACCGCATGATCGCGGCCCTGGTGCCGGCGGTGACGATGGTGCTGGCGGTGGTGGTGATGGTGGTGATCCTCGCGGTGCTGGTGCCGATCTACGACCTGACCAGCGTGATCGGCTGAACCGCGCGGACACGGTGGACACGCAATGGAGTGGAGGAACGGACATGGGTAATCGAAGATTCAAGGCGCGACCGGGCGGGCGTCGGCGCTCCATCGGCGCCGGCCGCGGCGCCGGCCGCGCCTCGCAGCGTGGCTTCTCGCTGATCGAGATCATCCTCGTGGTGGTGCTGATCGGGGGCATCGTCGCCTTCGCCGCCACCCGCATCCTCGGCGGCGGCGACCGCGCGCGGGTGCGCCTGGCCGAGGCCCAGGTGCAGACCCTGGCCGAGAAGGTGCAGCAGTTCGAGATGGATACCGGCGCGCTCCCGGCCACGCTCCAGCAGCTGGTGGTCGAACCGGGCGGCGCGGTCGGCTGGCTCGGCCCCTACGCGAAGGAAGCGGAGCTGCGCGATCCCTGGAACACGCCGTTCGAGTACCGCGTGCCCGGCGACGGCCGTCCGTTCGAGATCGTGAGCTACGGCGCCGACCGCAAGCCGGGCGGCACCAGCGTCAACGCGGACATCCGCTACCAGTAGCCGGTCGTGGCGCGGGCGCGGCGGCGGAAGCATCCGGATGCGGGCCGCGGCGGCGGAGACCGGCGGCCGTGCCGCCGCGGGCGCCAGCCGGGCTTCTCGCTGCTGGAACTGCTGCTGGTGATGGCGCTCATCGCCGCCACCGGCCTGCTCGCCGCCGGCGTGCTCACCGGCGGCTTCGAGCGGATGTCGCTGCGCAGCGGCGCCAGGGAGATCGCCGAACAGCTGCGCTTCGCCCGCGCGCACGCCATCGCCACGGGCGTCCCGCAACGTTTCACCATCGATCCGGTCGCGCGCACATGGCAGGGCGCGAACGGTCGCGCCGGGGAGCTCCCGGGCAGGCTGCAGATCCGTTTCACCGGTGCGCGCGAGGTGCAGCCGGCCGAAGGCGTGGGCGCGATCGTGTTCTTCGAGGACGGCGCCTCCACCGGCGGGCGCGTGCAGCTCGGCCTGCGCGACGCGGTGTGGAACGTGGACGTGGCCTGGATCACCGGCGAGGTGACCCTGCGCCGCGGCGGAGCGGAGCGATGAGCGGCGGCCGGCACCGGCGCCACGCCGCGTGCGCCGGACTGCGGCAAGGGCGGCGGCGGGTGCCGCGCGGGACCCCCGGCGGCGGCGCGCAGACGGCGCGGCCGATCGCGCGCGGCAGGCGCCAGCGCGGCTACACCCTGCTGGAGATCATGGTCGCGTTCGCGGTGCTCGGCGTGGCGCTGGTGCTGCTGCTGGGCACGCTCTCGGGCGGCGTCCGCCAGGTGCGCTGGGCGGCCGACAGTGCGCGCGCGGCGCTGCACGCGCGGTCGCTGCTCGACGTGGTCGGCGTGGGCGAGCCGCTCGAACCGGGGCTGCGCGAAGGCGGGTTCGAGGACGGCCGCTACCGCTGGGTGCTCCAGGTCGAACCGTACGTCGATCCGGCCCGGCTGCCCGACGAGCCGGTGGATCCGTTCGGCCCGCGGCTGATGCACCTGGTGCTGCAGGTGCAGTGGGGCGAGGGCGGGCCGCGCGAGCGGCTGCGGCTGGAGACGCTGCGCCTGGTGCAGCCGGATGCGGCGTGGGGGTCGGGGTGATGCGTTCGCGGCGCGGGCCACCCAGGCCCCCTGGAGGGGAGCGCAGGCGTGCGAGGGGCGTCGATCGCGTGTCCGTTTCGACGAAGCGATCCGCGCAGCCGCATGACGCCGGTCGCGGGCCCGTGACTGGCATCAGCCGTGGCGCCGGCGTCGTTCCCGCCGCGACGGCGCGCGCGTCGCAGCGCGGCTTCACCCTGCTCGAGATCCTGGTCGCCATGACCCTGCTCGCGGCGGGGCTCGCGCTGGGCTTCTCCACGCTGCGCGCGGCGACCGCGACGGTCGATCGCGGCGAGCAGATCGCGGCCAGGACCGAGCGCATGCGCGCGGTGGGGAACTTCCTGCGCCGGCGGCTGGCGTCGGCCACGCCGATCGCGTTCGGGACCGATCCCGGTACCGGCCGCGTCCTGCGCTTCCATGGCGAGCCCGACCGCATCCGCTTCGTCGCCGACCTGCCCGACTACCTGGGCCGCGGCGGCCCGCACCTGCACGAGATCCGCGTGCGCGACGCCGGGCGCGACCAGACGCTGGTGGTGTCGTTCGCGATGGTGCTGGCCGGCGAGACGGTCGACGCGCGCGATGCGCGCGCGCCGGAGGTGCTGGTGCCCGACCTGCGCGGCGCGCGCTTCCGCTACCGCGGCATCGGCGAGGACGGGCGCCTGGGCGAGTGGACCGACCGCTGGGAAGAGGTCGAGATGCTGCCGGTACAGGTGTCGGTGGAACTGGCCAGCCGCAGCGGGGGCACCTGGCCGCCGCTGCTGGTGACCCTTCCGCAGCGCGGAGGCATGGTGCGGTGAGCCGGCTGCGCGCGCACGGCCGCGGGGCGGCCCTGGTCCTGGTGCTGTGGCTGGTGGCGCTGATGGCGGCACTGATCGGCGCGTTCGCAATGACCGCGCAGACCGAATACCTGCAGGGGCGCACGCTGGATGCGTCGCTCGTGGCCGGGCAGGCGGCGCGGGCCGGACTCGACTACGCGGTCACGCGGGTCTCGCACCCCGAACCGCGCCGGCAGTGGTTGCCGGACGGCCGCCGCTACGCGTGGCGGTTCGGTGGCGCGGACGTGGAGGTCCGCATCGTCGACGAGTCCGGCAAGCTCGACCTCAACGCCGCCGAGCCGGCCTCGCTGTCGGCGTTGATGCAGGTGCTGGGCGTGGAACGCGGGCGCGCCGACGCGCTGGCCGCGGCGATCGTGGACTGGCGCGACGGCGACGATCTCACCCAGCCGCAGGGCGGCGCCGAGGACCCGCAGTACGCGGCGGCGGGGCTGGCGTGGGGGGCGAAGGACGCGCCGTTCGAGACCGTCGCCGAGGTCGAACAGGTGCTGGGCATGACCCCGGGCCTGTTCGCGGCCCTGGCCCCGCACCTGACCGTGTACAGCGGGCTGCCGATCCCCGATACGCGCTTCGCCGCCGGGCCGGTGCTCCAGGCCATGGGCGTGGATCCGGAACCGGTGCTGGCCGGGCGTGAACGCCCGCCGGCGCCCGGCGACCCCGCGTTCGTGGGCACCGGCAGCGGCACGTATAGTATCGAGAGCCGGGCGCGGCTCAGGGACGGCCGCCAGGCCGCCCTGCGCGCCGTGGTCCGTCTCGGTCCCAGTGGAGTGCCGGGGTCGGCGTTCACCGTCTTGAAATGGGAGGAAGGCGCGTTGCCGCGATGAGCGCCGTGGTCGAACAATCCGAGGCGGCCCCCGGCGGACTGCGCGCCGGGCTGCACCGCATCGACGGCACCCTGCGACCGCGCCTGCGCCGCTTCCTGGCCTGGTGGGGCGCGGCGCTGGCGGGCTGGCTGCCGTCGCGCATGCGCGACCTGTTCGGGCTGTCACCGCAGCGGCTGCTGCTGCGCGTGCGCGGCGACGGGCTCGAGCTGGCGCTGTGGCGCGGCGACGGCATGCGGGCGCTGGACAGCGTGCCGCTGGACGGGCTGCCCGACCAGGGCGCCGATCCCTTCGCCCTGTTGCTGTCGCCGCGCGCCGTGGACGTGCCGCGCTGGCTGGTGCTGCCGGCGCGGTCGGTATTGCGGCGGCGGCTGACCCTGCCGGCGGCGGCCGGCGAGCGCCTGCGCGAAGTGCTCGGCTTCGAGATCGACCGCCAGACGCCCTTCGCCGCCGACGAGGCCCAGTACGACGCGCGCGTGCTCGGCACCCGCGGCGACGGCCAGCTCGACGTCGAACTGGTGGTGGTGCCGCGCGCCACGCTCGACGCCGCGCTCGCGGCATTGGGCCCGCTGGCGCCGACGCTCGCGGGCGTCGACGCGGCGGATGCCGACGGTGCGCCGCTCGGCCTGAACCTGCTGGGCGACGCCCGTCGCCTCCGGCGCGAGGATCCGTGGCGGAGGCGCAACGCGGTGATGCTGCTGGTCGCGGCGCTGGCGCTGTTCGCGGGCATGTGGCAGATGCTGGCCAACCGCCAGGCGGCGGCCGAGTTGTTCGAGCAGCAGGTGGAGGAGTCCGTGCGCCAGGCGCGGGCCGCGTCGCTGGAGAAGCGCCGCCTGCTCGACCTCGTCGAAGGCGGCGCGTTCCTGCAGTCCGCGCGCGCCGGCACGCCGACCATGGTCGAGCTGATGGACGAGCTGGCGCGGCGCCTGCCCGACGGCACCTACCTGGAGAAGCTGTCGATCGAAGGCGACCGCATCCTGCTGATCGGCCTGAGCAGCGAGGCCTCCTCGCTGGTGGGCCGGCTGCAGGGATCGACCCTGTGGACCGCACCGGCGCTGGCCGGCGCGCTGCAGCCCGATCCGCGCAGCCGCATGGACCGTTTCACCCTGACCGCCACCGTCGCCAGGGGCCAGGCCGGCGTGCCGGCGGCCGCGACGGCCGGGGAGGCCGGCGATGCAGCCGCAGCCGACTAGGCGCGACCGCTGGCTGGCGCTGGCGATCCTCGCCGGCATGCTCGTGCTCGCCTACCTGGTGCTGGTCCATCCGTGGTGGACGGTGCCGATGCTCGAGACCGGCGCGCGCATCGAGACCCTGCGCGAGCGCGACCTGCGCGCGCGCATGGAGCTGGCCCAGGCGCCGGAGGTCGCGAGCCGGCTCGAGGCCGCGCGCGAGGCCATGGCCGGCACCCCCGGCTTCATGGCCGAGGCCAACCTGCAGCTGGCCACCTCGGCCCTGGTGCAGCGGCTCGAACAGGCGGTGGCCCAGGCCAGTCCCGGCAACCGCAGCTGCGCGATCAGCAACCGCCAGCCGATCAACGAAGTGCGCCAGGAGCGCTTCCCGCGCGCCACCGTGCAGGTGCGCCTGACCTGCGGCAACGCCGAGCTGGCCGCGGTACTGCACTCGCTGGAAAGCGGCTCTCCGCGCCTGTTCGTCGACAACCTCAACATCCTCGCCCAGCGCTACCAGTTCAGTGGCGGCGGCGGCAGCGGCGGCGGCGTGGACGCGAGCTTCGACCTGACCGGCTACCTGCAGCCTTCCGCCACGGGGGTGGCCGGTGCGCGCTGAGGACGCCGGCGCGCGCACCTGGCTGTCCGCCGCGATCGCCGGCTGGGCGGTGTGCGTGTGGATCCTGGCGATGTTCGGCATGGGCGGCAGCATCGACCGCCTCGAGGAAGACCCGTCGCTGGTGCAGCCGCTGCCGGCGCTGGGCGCGCCCGCGCCCGAGCGGCTGGGTCCGCTGCCGCAATACGGCGACGTCGCCGCGCGCCCGCTGTTTACCGACAACCGGCGGCCGCAGCCGTTCGTGATCGACCCGACGGCGGAGCCGGGCGCAGGCGGCGGTTTCGACTACGTGCTCACCAGCGTGCTGCGCACCCCGCAGGTGCAGCTGGTGATCCTGCAGCCGGCCGAAGGCGGCGAACCGGTGCGCGTGCGCCAGGGCAGCGCCCCCGAGGGCGCGCCGGGCTGGGTGCTGCAGTCGGTGGAAGCGCGCCGCGCGGTGTTCGCCGGACCCGAGGGCGAGCGCACCCTCGAACTGCGCGTGTTCGACGGCATGGGCGGAGAGGCGCCGACCCCGTTCGCCCCGCGCGACGCGACGGCCTCGGCGGCGGGACCCTCGCCGTCGCCGTCGCCGTCGCCGCCGGCGACCGCGGCGCCGCCGGACGGCCGCCCGGCGCCCGCGGCCCGGGCCGAGCCGACCGGGGCGGCCGCCGAGCCGCTGGTGGCCGACGCGCCCGATGCCGCTGCCCAGCGGCAGGCGGAGCAGGAGCAGGTGGAGATGATCCGGCGCCGGATCGAGGAACGCCGCGCCCGCCTGCGGGCGGACGAGATGGCCACGCGGCGCCCCCCGCGCGCCGACCCGAACACCAACTAGACTGTGCCGATGACCCTGCGAAGCTCCTGCCGTCACGCGATCGCGGCCTTCCTGGCCGCGCTGCTCGCCGCCTGCGCCTCGATGCCCCCGCCGACGCTGTCGCGCGCGCCGCAGCGCCCGGCCGCGCCGGACGGCGCCGCCGGGATCGAGACCGAGGCGTTGCCCGCCGAGGACGCCGGACCGCGGGCGCAGATCCGGCGGGGCACCGGGCAGGTGATCAACCAGCGCGCCGCGGCCTCGACGCCGCCCAACCTCGGCGGCAGCACCGGCGAAGCCTCGTTCAACTTCGAGGGCGAGCCGCTGCATGCGGTGGTCAAGGCGATCCTCGGCGACATGCTCGGCCAGAACTACACCATCGCCCCGGGCGTGCAGGGCACGGTCACGCTGGCCACGCCGCGCACGGTCAGCCCGGCGCAGGCCTACGTGCTGCTCGAGCGCGCGCTGGCCGACAACAACGCGCGCATGGTCTACAGCGGCGGCATGTACCAGATCGTGCCCGCCGACTCCGCGCTGGCCACCGGCGCCGTGGCGCCGCGCTCGGGCAGCGCCGCCGCGGCGCGCGGCTTCGAGGTGCGGGTGGTGCCGCTGCGCTACATCTCCGCCAGCGAAATGGAGAAGGTGCTCAAGCCCTACGCCCGGCCAGACGCCATCGTCGCGGTCGACAACGGACGCAACACGATCACCGTCTCCGGTTCGCGGGTGGAGCTGGAGAATTACCTGCGCACCATCGAGATCTTCGACGTCGACTGGCTCTCGGGCATGTCGGTGGGCGTATTCCCGCTCCAGGCCGGCAAGGCCACGCGCGTGGTGGCGGACCTGGAGAAGGTGTTCGGCGAGCAGAGCAAGTCGCCTGTCGCGGGCATGTTCCGCTTCATGCCGCTGGAAGGCGCCAATGCGGTGCTGGTGATCACGCCGCAGCCGGAGTACCTCGACGAGATCCAGGACTGGCTCGACCGCATCGACAGCGCCGGCGCGGGCATGCGGCTGTATTCGTACGAACTCAAGTACATCCGCGCCCGCGACCTGGCCGAGCGGCTGGCCGAGGTGTTCGGCGGCCGCGGCGCGCGTTCGGGCGGCGGCGACGGCGGCCCGTCGCTGA
Source organism: Luteimonas sp. J29 (assembly GCF_000472505.1). GTDB lineage: Bacteria > Pseudomonadota > Gammaproteobacteria > Xanthomonadales > Xanthomonadaceae > Luteimonas. Next base: position 123,609 of record NZ_KI421429.1, on the reverse strand, counting down.
TGCCGGGGACGACCCCGTCGACCCTCGGCGGACTGGGCGGCCAGTTCGACGGCGGCGGGCGAGGGGGCGGCGGGTTCGACCAGGGCGGCGCGCCGGGCAGCGGCAGCGGCAGCGGCAACGGCGGCTTCGGCAGCGGCTCGATGTCGCTGGGCCAGGACGGCGGTGGCCCCAGCGCGGTCACGCTCGAGGTCGAGGGCAACCAGGTCGGCGTGTCGGCGCTGGACGAGACCAATGCCCTGCTGGTGCGCACCACGCCCACGGCGTGGAAGTCGATCCGCGAGGTGATCGAGCGCCTGGACGTGATGCCGCTGCAGGTCCACATCGAGGCCCAGGTGGCGCAGGTGCAGCTCACCGGCGAGCTGGCCTACGGCGTGCAGTGGTTCATCGAGAACGGCGCCTCCGGCGTGCCCGGCCTGCCGAGCCTGGACCTCGCGGTCAATCCCTCGCTGCCGCGCAGCTGGAGCACGTTCGGCGGCAGCGTTACCGGCAGCAACGGCGCCTCCTGGACCCTGTTCAAGAACGACGCCGCCGCGATCATCAGCGCCCTGGACCGGGTCTCGGACGTGCGCCTGCTGTCCACCCCGTCGGTCTTCGTGCGCAACAACGCCGAGGCCGAGTTCAATGTCGGCGACCGGATCCCGGTGTCCACCGTGTCGGTGAACCCGATCCTCGGCAGCGACAGCAGCCTGACCTCGGTCCAGTACCTGGAGACGGGCACGATCCTCAAGGTGCGGCCGCGCGTCACCCAGGACGGCACGATCTTCCTCGACATCGTGCAGGAAATCAGCGCCCCGACCGGCCAGCCGGACAACAACGGCAACTTCATCATCTCCACCCGCCGGCTCAGGACCGAGGCGGCGGCGCAGGACGGCGACACGGTGATGCTCGCCGGCCTGATCAGCGACGGCGTCGAGCGCGGCAGCGGCGGCATCCCCGGGCTGAGCCGGATCCCGGTGCTGGGCGCCCTGTTCGGCAGCCAGCGCAACCAGAGCTCGCGCAGCGAGACCATCGTCCTGATCACCGCGCGCATCGTGCGCAACAACAACGAGGCGCGGAGCCTGACCGACGAGTACAGCCGCCGCTTCCGCGCGATGGAGCCGCTGCACCAGCCTCGGGACTGACCCGGTGCAGGCACGCGGATCCACGCATGGCTGAGCTTCCGGTCGTGCTGCTGCCGGTGGGCGTCGACGACGATGCGCTCGACGCCTGCCTGGCCGCCCTCGACGCCGCGACGCCGGCCGGCACCCGGGTCTGGCTGGCCGACGATGGCCAGGCCGGCCCGCGCGGCCTCGCGATCATCGAGCGCTGGCTCGGCGCCACCCGGCTGCAGGCGCACTACACGCGGCGCGACCGCCCGGCGGGCGAAGTCGCGCATCTGGACGAGATGCTGGCGGCCTGTGGCGATGCCGACGTGGTGGTGCTCGCGCCCGACGCCGTGCCCGCGCCGGGCTGGGCGGCGCAGCTCGCGGCCTGTTTCGCGCGCGACGCCTCGATCGCCAGCGCCACGCCCTGGTGCAATGCCGGCGAAGCGGCGGCGTGGCCGCGGATCGGCGAGATCGAGCCGATGCCCGCCGACCTGCCGCGGCTGGCCCGGGCCTGCGCCGCGATGCCGCCGGTGCATCCGGAGCTGCCGGCCGCGGTCGCGCACGCGGTGATGCTGCGCGGCAGCGCGCGCCGCAAGGCCGGCGGACTGGACACGGCGAGTTACCGTTCCTGGTACGCGGCGCTGATCGACCTGTCGCTGCGCCTGTCGGGCCTGGGCTGGCGCAACGTGTTGTGCGAGACCGCCTTCGTCGCCCGCGGCGGCGAGGGCGGGCCGGCCGACGGCGACATGGACGCGCTGGCCGCGCGCTGGCCCGCGTGGCACGCGCGCCTGGCCACGTTCCTGATGGAAGATCCGCTGCGCGCGCTGCGCGAACGGCTGTCGCGCCTGGAGGCGGAGGCCGCGGGCCCGCAGCGCCAGCACGAGCTGTTCCCGCCCGATCCGCCCGGCGGGCCCGGCGCGGGGGAGGACGGAACGTGAGCGCGCACGCGCCGGGGATCGCGGCGATCGTGGTCAGCCACGAGAGCCTCGCCACGATCGACGACTGCCTGGAGCGGCTGCTGGCTTGCGACGGCGTCGTCCAGGTGCGGGTGGTCGACAACGGTTCGACCGACGGCACCCTCGAGGCGGTGCAGCGCCAGGCCGCGCGCGACCCACGCCTGCGATTCATCGGCAATCCCGACAACCCCGGATTCTCCGTGGCCTGCAACCAGGGCGCGCGCGACAGCGACGCCGAATGGCTGGCCTTCGTCAACCCGGACTGCCTGCCGGCGCCCGACGCACTGGCGCGCCTGCTGGCCCACGCGCGCGCGCTCGACCGCGACTGCCTGCTCGGCGCGGACCTGGTCGACGAGCACGGCCGCCGCGACGATGCCGCGCGCCGGCGCGACCCCGACCTGGCCGCGATGCTGCGCGACCGGTCCGCGCGCGACGTAGCGGTGCCGCCGGATCCGTCGCGCGCGCTGCAGCCGGTCGATGCGGTATCCGGGGCGCTGATGCTGCTGCCGCGGCGCCTGTTCGAGCGCATCGGCGGTTTCGACGAAGGCTACCGCCTGCATGCCGAGGACCTCGACCTGTGCCGCCGCGCACGCGCCGCCGGCGCGGTGGTGGCGGTGGCCAACGACGTCCGGGTGCTGCACCTGCGCGGCGTGTCCAGCCGCGCGCGTCCGCTGTTCGTCGAATGGCACAAGCACCGCGGCCTGTGGCGCTACTTCCGCCGCTTCGACGCCGCGCGCACGCCGTGGCCGGCGCGCGTCGCGGTCTGGTGCGCGATCTGGCTGCGCTTCCCGTTCGCCGCCCTGCGGCAGTGGCTGGCGTGACCGCCCCCGCCGCGGCCGACCAAGGAGCAAGACGATGCCCGTGATCGAATCCCTGCTCGATACCGACCTGTACAAGTTCACGATGATGCAGGCGGTGCTGCACCAGCACCCGGGCGCGCACGCCGAGTACCGGTTCCGCTGCCGGACGCCCGGGATCGACCTGGCCCGCCACATCGACGCGATCTCCGACGAGATCGACCACCTGTGCACGCTGCGCCTGGCCGACGGGGAACTGGACTACCTGCGCGGCCTGCGCTTCATCAAGTCCGACTTCGTCGACTTCCTCGCCCTGTTCCGGCTGCAGCGCAAGTACGTCTCGCTGCGCCGCTCGAAGGCCGAGCCCGGCGCGATCGAACTCGAGGTCAAGGGGCCGTGGCTGCACACCATCCTGTTCGAGGTGCCGCTGCTGGCGATCGTCAACGAGGTGTACTTCCGCGACACCCACGGCGCGCCGGACGAGGCCGAGGGCCTGCGCCGGCTCGAGGCCAAGGTGGCGCGGATCAACGACGCGGTCGGCTACGAGGACTGCCGGATCACCGACTTCGGCACCCGCCGGCGCTACTCGCGCGCCTGGCACGACCGGCTGATCCCGCGCCTGGCCCAGGGCCTGGGCGAGAAGTTCGCCGGCACCAGCAACGTCGACCTGGCGCGCCGCCACGGCCTGGTCGCGCAGGGCACGATGGCGCACGAATGGCTGCAGGCCTACCAGGCGCTGGGGCCGCGGCTGCGCGATTCCCAGGTGGCCGCGTTCGAGGGCTGGGCCCGCGAGTACCGCGGCGACCTCGGCATCGCGCTCACCGACGTGATCGGCCTGGACGCGTTCGTGCGCGACTTCGACATGTACTTCTGCAAGCTGTTCGACGGCATGCGCCACGACTCCGGCGACCCGGTGGAGTGGGGCGAGCGGCTGATCGCGCACCTGGCCGCGAACAAGGTCGACCCGCGGACCAAGGTGTTCGTGTTCAGCGATGGCCTGGACATCGAGGAGGTCATGCGCCTGTACGCGCACTTCAAGGGACGCTGCCTGATGTCGTTCGGGGTCGGCACCAACCTCACCAACGACCTGGGCCCGAAGCCGCTGAGCATCGTGATGAAGATGGTCCGCTGCAACGGCCAGCCGGTGGCCAAGCTCAGCGACAGCCCCGGCAAGACCATGTGCGACGACCCCGGTTACCTGGCCTACCTGCGCCAGGTGTTCGGCGTCCCGCCACCCGAGTGACCCGCATCCCCTGTAGGAGCGGCTTCAGCCGCGACCGCCTATTGGGAATGGCGCCGCTCCGGGGGCCCGCTACCGCGGCCGAAGCCGCTCCCGCACGCACCGACGCCGCTCAGCGGTAGCGGTTGATCTCGTCGCGCAGCAGGCGCGCGGCCCCGGCCGCCGCCTCCGCGTAATCCTCGCCGGTGGAGGCGTAGAGGATGCCGCGCGAGGAGTTGATCACCAGCCCGGTGCCATCCACGGTCGCGCCATTGCGCACCACCGCCTCGACGTCGCCGCCCTGGGCGCCCACGCCCGGGATCAGCAGCGGCATGTCGCCGACGATCCCTCGGATCACCTTGAGTTCTTCGGGGAAGGTGGCGCCGACCACCAGGGCGCAGTTGCCGTCCACGTTCCATCCGGTCGCGATCGCGCGCGCCACGTGCTGGTACAGCGGCAGGCCGCCGACGTCGAGCTCCTGGAAGTCGCGCGCGCCGGGGTTGGAGGTGTGGCACAGGAAGATGCAGCCGCGGTCGTTGCGCTGCAGGAAGGGCGCGGCGGAATCGCGGCCCATGTACGGATTGAGCGTGACCGCGTCGGCGCCGAAGCGGTCGAAGGCCTCGATGGCGTACTGCGCGGCGGTGCTGCCGATGTCGCCGCGCTTGGCGTCGAGGATCACCGGGATGTCCGGATGCGCGGCGTTGAGGTGGGCGATGAGCCGCTGCAGCGCGGCCTCGCCGCCGTTGTGGGCGGCGAAGTAGGCGATCTGCGGCTTGAACGCGCAGGCGTAGCGGGCGGTGGCGTCGGCGATGTCGCGGCAGAACGCGAACAGCGCCTCGGCCGTGTCCGCGTAGCCGTTGCCGACGAAGCGGTCGGGGAACCGCGCCGGATCGGGGTCCAGGCCCACGCACAGCAGGCTGTCGGCGTCGCGCCAGCGGGCGCGGAGCTTGTCGATGAAGGTCATGCGCTCTCCCCGGTATCGAGTTGGAGGCCACGCCCGGACCGGGCCGCGCGCCCGCGCCGGTCCGCGGCGCGGGCGGCCGTGGCCGTTACTTCAGCGCCTTGAAGCGCAGGCGCTTCGGGCCCGCGTCGTCCCCGAGGCGGCGCTTCTTGTCTTCCTCGTACTCGCGGTAGTTGCCCTGGAAGAACTCCACGTGCGAGTCGCCCTCGAAGGCCAGGATGTGGGTGGCGATGCGGTCCAGGAACCAGCGGTCGTGGGAGATCACGAAGGCGTTGCCCGGGAACTCCAGCAGCGCGTCTTCCAGCGCGCGCAGGGTCTCGATGTCCAGGTCGTTGGACGGTTCGTCGAGCAGCAGCACGTTGCCGCCCTGGAGCAGGGTCTTGGCCATGTGCAGGCGGCCGCGTTCGCCGCCCGACAGCGAGCCCACGCGCTTCTGCTGGTCCTGGCCCTTGAAGTTGAAGCGGCCGATGTAGGCGCGCGACTGGATCTCGATGCCGTTGATGTTGAGGATGTCCAGGCCGCCCGAGACCTCCTCGAACACGGTCTTGTCGCCGTCCAGCGCGTCGCGGCTCTGGTCTACGTAGGCCAGCTTCACGGTCGGCCCGATGATGATCTCGCCCGAGTCGGGCTTCTCCTGGCCGGTGATCATCTTGAACAGGGTCGACTTGCCGGCGCCGTTGGGGCCGATGATGCCGACGATCGCGCCCGGCGGCACGATGAAGCTCAGGTCGTCGATCAGCAGCCGGTCGCCGAACTTCTTGCTGACGTTGCGGAACTCGATGACGTTGTTGCCCAGGCGCTCGCCCGGCGGGATGAAGATCTCGTTGGTCTCGTTGCGCTTCTGGTACTCGACCGACTGCAGTTCTTCCAGGCGGGCCAGGCGCGCCTTGCCCTTGGAGCGGCCGCCCTTGGCGTTCTGCCGGGCCCACTCCAGCTCCTTGGCGATCGCCTTCTGGCGCGCCTTCTCCTGGTTCTCCTCCTGCTTGAGCCGCTCTTCCTTCTGCTGCAGCCACTCGGTGTAGTTGCCCTTCCACGGGATGCCGCGACCGCGGTCGAGCTCGAGGATCCACTCGGCGGCGTTGTCGAGGAAGTAGCGGTCGTGGGTCACCGCGACCACGGTGCCCGGGTAGCGCTGCAGGAACTGCTCCAGCCACTCCACCGACTCGGCATCGAGGTGGTTGGTCGGCTCGTCGAGCAGCAGCATGTCCGGCTTCTGCAGCAGCAGGCGGCACAGCGCCACCCGGCGCTTCTCGCCGCCGGAGAGGTTGCCGATCTTCGCGTCCCACGGCGGCAGGCGCAGCGCGTCGGCCGCGACCTCCAGCTGGTTCTCCAGGGTGTGGGCGTCGCCGGCGGCGAGGATCGCCTCCAGCCGCTCCTGTTCCTTGGCCAGGGCGTCGAAGTCGGCGCCTTCCTCGGCGTAGGCGGCGTAGACCTCGTCCAGGCGCTTCTGCGCCTGCAGGATCTCGCCGACGCCTTCCTCGACCGCCTCGCGCACGGTCTGCGCGGGATCCAGCTGCGGTTCCTGGGGCAGGTAGCCGACCTTGATGCCCGGCTGGGGGCGGGCCTCGCCCTCGAAGTCGGTATCCACGCCGGCCATGATCCGCAGCACCGTGGACTTGCCGGCGCCGTTGAGGCCCAGCAGGCCGATCTTGGCCCCGGGAAAGAAGCTCAGCGAGATGTCCTTGATGATCTGCCGCTTGGGCGGGACCACCTTGGACACACGGTTCATGGTGTAGATGTACTGCGACGACATGGACGGACTCCGGGGAATAGCGCGCGGCCGCAACCCCGCGCGGCGGGCCGCGCGGACCGGCAGGGATGGCTCGGGATGGGTCGATTATAGCCGGTCGTGCCGGCCGGCCCGAGGCTGAGCCGCGGCTAAACGCGGGCCGGGGCACGGAACCGTGCAACCGATTGCAGGGAGTATCGATTCAGCCGCGCCGGCCGATAGTCTCCATCACGCCGTCCGGGGTGGGATGGCGCGGACCTGGAGAGCGAACCATGAACCTGAAAGTCACCTGGGCGACCGTCCTTGCCGTGGCGCTGGCCACGCTCGCCTCGCCGGCATTCGCCGACGCCCGTCGCGGCCACGGCCACCACGACCGCCGCGAGTACCGCCACGACTACCGCCGCGAGGTCCGCCACGACCGCCGCGACCATCGCTACGACCGCCACCACCGTGCCCCGGTGCGCGTCGTCCACCACCACCACCATGCGCCGCCGCGCCACGCCGGCCCGCCCCGCTGGGCCCGCGGCGGCTACGTCCACCACTACCACCACCCGGTGTACGTGGTCCACGACTACCACGGCTACGGGCTGCGCCATCCGCCGCACGGCCACCACTGGGTGCGCGACGACTATGGCCGCTACCTGCTGGTCGCCGTCGCCACCGGCCTGATCGTGGACATGATCCTGCGCTGAGGCCTGCACCCGGCGGGGAAAGTTTCCCCTGCATCCGACCCCCGGAAGGCGCGCCCGCAGGCGCGCCTTCCGTCGTTCCGGGCCCGGTCGCGGGCCGCGGGCAGGGCGGGACGGTACAATTGCGTGCCTGCCCCTGCCCCGGAGAGCCGATGTTCCCGCGCGATGCCCGCATCGAAACCTTCGATCCCGAACTGGCCAAGGCCATCGCCGACGAGGCCCGCCGCCAGGAGGACCACGTCGAGCTGATCGCCAGCGAGAACTACGCCAGCCCCCGGGTGATGGAAGCCCAGGGCAGCCAGCTGACCAACAAGTACGCCGAGGGCTACCCCGGCAAGCGCTACTACGGCGGCTGCGAGTACGTGGACGTGGCCGAGCAGCTGGCGATCGACCGGGTCAGGCAGCTGTTCGGCGCCGACTACGCCAACGTCCAGCCGCACTCGGGCTCGCAGGCCAACCAGGCGGTGTACTTCGCCCTGCTGCAGCCGGGCGACACGATCCTCGGCATGTCGCTGGCCCACGGCGGCCACCTGACCCACGGCGCCAGGGTCAACGCCTCGGGCAAGCTGTTCAACGCGGTCCAGTACGGCGTCGACGACGACGGGCTGATCGACTACGACGAGGTCGAGAAGCTGGCGCTCGAGCACAGGCCGAAGATGGTGGTCGCCGGTTTCAGCGCCTATTCGCGCCGGATCGACTGGGCGCGCTTCCGCGCCATCGCCGACAAGGTCGGCGCGATCCTGTTCGTGGACATGGCCCACGTCGCCGGCCTGGTCGCCGCGGACGCGTACCCGAACCCGCTGCCGCACGCGCACGTGGTCACCTCGACCACCCACAAGACCCTGCGCGGCCCGCGCGGCGGCATCATCCTGGCCGCGAAGCAGGGCGCGGGCGACCGCTTCGACGACATCGCCAAGAAGCTGCAGAGCGTGGTCTTCCCGGGCATCCAGGGCGGCCCGCTGATGCACGTGATCGCGGCCAAGGCCGTGGCCTTCAAGGAGGCGCTGGAGCCGGAGTTCAAGGCCTACCAGGAGCAGGTGGTGAAGAATGCGCAGGCGATGGCGAAGGTCATCATCGAGCGCGGCTACCGGATCGTGTCCGGCGGCACCGACAACCACCTGATGCTGGTGGACCTGATCGGCAAGCCGATCACCGGCAAGGCGGCCGAGGAAGCGCTGGGCAAGGCCCACATCACGGTCAACAAGAACGCCGTGCCCAACGACCCGCAGAAGCCGTTCGTCACCTCCGGCCTGCGCATCGGCACGCCCGCCGTCACCACCCGCGGCTACCGCGAGGCGGACTGCGGGCAGCTCGCACACTGGATCTGCGACGTGCTCGACGCGCCGGAGGACGAGGCCGTCCTCGCCCGGGTGCGCGAGGCGGTCACGGCGCAGTGCCGGACGTTCCCCGTCTATGGGTGAGGCGCGGCGTCATGCGACGGCCGGCCGGCGGTGCCCCCGCCGGACCGGCGCACCGTTGCCGCCGCCGGCCGGACGCCGCTAGCCTCCACCCGCCGAGGAACGCCGCCCGATGCACTGTCCCTTCTGCCAGCACCAGGACACCAAGGTCATCGACTCGCGCGCGTCCGAGGACGGCGCGACGATCCGGCGCCGGCGCGAATGCGAGGCCTGCGGCGAGCGTTTCAGCACGCTGGAGACGATCGAGCTCAAGCTGCCGGTGATCATCAAGGGCGACGGGCGGCGCGAGCCGTTCGACGCCCGCAAGCTGCGCATCAGCATGGACCGCGCGCTGCACAAGCGCCCGGTCTCCGAAGAGCAGATCGAGGCCGCGGTGCGCGCGGTGGTGCACCAGCTGCGCATGACCACCGAGCGCGAGGTGCCCTCGCGCCGGGTCGGCGAGTTCGTGATCGCCGAGCTGCGCAAGCTCGATCACGTCGGCTTCGTGCGCTTCGCTTCGGTGTACCGCTCGTTCGAGGACATCACCGATTTCCGCGAGGAGCTCGACCGGCTCGAACGCGAGCTGCCGGCGGTTCCGGCCGAAGGCCAGCTGCCGCTGCTGGGCGGCGACGTGGTGCCGTTCGACAAGGCCTCCGGCAAGGGCAAGAAGCGCTGATGCGCGGGGCCTTGCGGGCGTGAGCGCCTTCTCCGCCACCGACCACGCGATGATGGCCCGGGCCCTGCGCCTGGCCGGGCTGGGCGCCTACACCACCCGGCCCAACCCGATGGTCGGCTGCGTGCTGGCGCACGGCCACGAGGTGGTGGGCGAGGGCTGGCATCGCCGCCAGGGCGAACCGCACGCCGAGGTGCTGGCGCTGCAGGCGGCCGGCGAGCGCGCCCGCCACGCCACCGCCTACGTCACCCTCGAACCCTGCGCCCACACCGGCCGCACCGGGCCCTGCGCCGACGCGCTGGTGGCGGCGGGCGTGGCGCGCGTGGTCGCGGCGATGCGCGATCCGTTCCCGCAGGTCGACGGCAGCGGTTTCGACCGCCTGCGCGCGGCCGGGATCGCGGTCGAGGTCGGGCTGATGGAGGCGCAGGCGCGCGCGCTCAACGTCGGCTTCGTCTCGCGCATGGAGCGCGGCCGGCCGTGGGTGCGGGTGAAGCTGGCCTGCAGCCTCGACGGCCGCACCGCGATGGCCAGCGGCGATTCGAAATGGATCAGCGGCGAGGCGGCCCGGGCGGACGTGATGCACTGGCGCGCCCGCGCCGGCGCGATCCTCACCGGCGCCGGCACCGTGCTGGCCGACGACCCCTCGCTGACCGTGCGCTTCGACACGCCGCGCGAGTTCGTGCCGCCGCTGCGCGTGGTGCTCGATCCGGGCCTGGCCACCGTCGCCCGCGGCAAGGTGCGCGAGGGCGATGCGCCGACCCTGTACCTGCACGCGCCCGACGCCAAGCCGCCGCGCGAGCTCACCGCCGACCGCGCCGCGGTGCCGGTGCGCGCCGGCGTGTTCGACCTGCCGGCAGTGCTGGCCCTGCTGGCCGGGCGCGGAATCAACGAGGTCCACGTCGAGGCCGGCGCGACCCTGGCCGGGGCGCTGCTCAAGGCCGGACTGGTGGACGAGCTGCTGCTGTACGTGGCGCCGGTGGTGCTGGGCGACACCGCGCGGCCGCTGTTCGGTGGCCTGGGCTTCACCGAGATGGCGCAGCGGCTGACCCTCGACATCGTCGAGACCCTGCGCATCGGCGACGACCTGCGGCTGCGGCTGCGGCCGCGGGCAGGGGCCACGGCCTGACGGCGGCGATGCCGGGTCCGGGGTTCAAGGACCACTTTTCCGCGGTCGCCGCGGCCTACGCCGGCGCGCGGCCGGGTTACCCGGACGCGCTGTTCGACTGGATCGCCGCCGTCGCGCCGTCGCGCGGGCTGGCGTGGGAAGCCGGCTGCGGCAGCGGCCAGGCCACGCGCAGCCTCGCCGCGCGCTTCGAGCGCGTGCACGCGACCGACGCCAGCGCGGAACAGCTCGCCCATGCCCGCGGGCCGGCCAACGCGCGCTTCGCGGTCGAACCGGCCGAACGGTGCAGCCTCGGCGCTGCCAGCGCCGACGTCGCCTGCGTCGGCCAGGCCCTGCACTGGTTCGACCTGCCGCGCTATTTCGACGAGTGCGCGCGCGTGCTGCGGCCGGGCGGGGTGCTGGTGGCCTGGACCTACGATGGCCTGGCGGTACCGCCGGAGCTGCGCGAGGCGGTGGGCGCCTTCAGCGACGCGATCCGCCCGTACTGGCCACAGGAGCGGGCGCTGGTCGGCGCGGCCCACGCCGGCTTCGACTGGCCGTTCGCGCCGGTCGACACGCCGGCGTTCACGCTCGAGGCGGACTGGCCGCTGGCGCGGATGCTGGCGTACTTCTCGAGCTATTCGGCCACGCGCCGGCATCGCGAGGCCACCGGGGCCGATCCGGTCGCCGCGCATGCCGACGCCATCGCCCGCGCCTGGGGCGATCCGGAGGCGACCCGCCGCCTGCGCTGGCCGCTGTACGTGTTCGCGCGGAGGAAGCCTTGATCCGCTGGGGCATCCTCGGCTGCGGCGAGGTCACCGAGGTGAAGAGCGGGCCGGCGCTGCAGCGCGCGCCGGGCTCGGCGCTGGTCGCGGTGATGCGCCGCGACGCCGCCAGGGCCGAGGACTACGCGCGCCGTCATGGGGTGCCGCGCTGGTACGCCGATGCCGATGCGCTGGTCGCCGACCCGGAGGTGGACGCGGTGTACGTCGCGACGCCGCCATCGAGCCACGCGCCGCTGGCGATCCGCGCGCTGCGCGCAGGCAAGCCGGTGTACGTCGAGAAGCCGATGGCGCTGGACGCCGGCGAGGGCGCGGCCATGCTCGCGGCCAGTCGTGAAACGGGACGGCCGCTGTTCGTCGCCTACTACCGTCGCGCGCTGCCGCGTTTCCTGAAGGTCCGCGAGCTGCTGGCGTCGGGCGCGATCGGCGCGCCGCGGCGGGTCCGGGTGCAGCTGCACCGGACCCTCGATCCGCGCTACGCCGACCCGGCCGCGCTGCCGTGGCGGGTGCGGCCGGAAGTGTCCGGCGGCGGCCTGTTCGTCGACCTCGGCAGCCACACCCTGGACCTGCTCGATTTCCTGCTCGGCCCGGTGGTCGGGGCCTGCGGCGAGGCGCGCTCGGCGTCGGGTGCCTATCCGGCCGAGGACACCGTCGAGGCCCGCTTCGGCTTCCCCGGCGGGGTCGAGGGCACGGGCGACTGGTGCTTCTGCAGCGATGCCCGCCGCGACCTGGTCGAGATCGAGGGCAGCCGCGGCCGGCTGTCGTTCGCCACCTTCGACGAGGCGCCGGTGGTGCTCGAGGCTGGCGGCCGCCGGCAGAGCTGGAGCATCCCCCACCCGCCGCACATCCAGCAGCCGCTGGTCGAGACCGTGGTCGCCGCGCTGCAGGGCCGCGGCGACTGCCCGTCCACCGGCGAGACGGCGGCGCGCACCACGGCGGTGATCGACGCGATCCTGGCCCGCTTCCGCAACGCTGCGTCCGGCGCCTCGACGCGGGCCGCGGGGCCGCTGGGCTAGAATGGCGCCACGGCCGCCCGCGTGGCGGCCACCAACGATGGAAACGTCTTCGGGGCGGGGTGGAAGTCCCCACCGGCGGTAGGCGTGGCGCGACCCGGCGGATCGCGCGCGCGAGCCCGCGAGCGCCCGGCCGGCATTCCCGGCCGGGGTCAGCAGATCCGGTCCAATGCCGGAGCCGACGGTCACAGTCCGGATGAAAGAAGACGCGTCGCGCGGCCCCGTGGGCCGTGCGTTCGCTCGCTCCCGCGGGCGTTTCCCGCATTGCGGGAAACGGTCATGTTCACAGGTCTCATCGAGGGTGTCGGCACGCTGGTCTCGCGCGAGGCGCGGGGCGGCGACGCGCGGCTGCGGATCGCGGCCGGCAGCCTGCCGTTCGACGGCGTGGCGCTGGGCGAGAGCATCTCGGTCAACGGCGTGTGCCTCACCGTGGTCGCGTTCGACGACGCGCATTTCGAGGCCGACGCCTCCAACGAAACCCTGTCCCTGACCACGCTCGGCGCGCTGGCGCCGGGGCGCGCGCTCAACCTCGAGCGCGCGATGCGGCCCAGCGACCGGCTCGGCGGGCACCTGGTCAGCGGCCACGTCGACGGGGTGGGGCGGGTGGCCTCGGTCGCCGACGACGGCCGCGCCCAGCGCTGGCGCTTCACCGCGCCGGCGGCGCTGATGCGGTACATCGCGCGCAAGGGTTCGATCTGCGTCGATGGCGTCAGCCTCACCGTCAACGCGGTCGACGCCGACGGCTTCGAAGTGGCGCTCGTGCCGCACACCGTCGCCCACACCGCGTTCTCCGGCACCGCCCCCGGCGATCCGGTGAACCTGGAAGTGGACCTGCTGGCACGCTACGTCGAACGCCTGCTCGAGGCCGGCACGCCGGCGGGAGGGCGCTGAGATGGCCTTCGCACCCGTGCCCGAACTGCTCGAGGAGATCCGCCAGGGGCGGATGGTGGTGATCGTCGACGACGAGGACCGCGAGAACGAGGGCGACCTGATCATGGCCGCCGAACTGGTGCGCCCGTCCGACATCAACTTCATGGTCACCCATGCGCGCGGGCTGGTGTGCCTGTCGCTCACCCGCGAACGCTGCGCGCAGCTCGGCCTGCCGCCGATGGTGCAGTCCAATACCTCGCGCCACCGCACCAACTTCACCGTGAGCATCGAGGCGGCCGAGGGCGTGACCACCGGCATCTCGGCCCACGACCGCGCGCACACCATCCGTACCGCGGTGCGCCCGGACGCGCGCCCCGAGGACCTCTCGCAGCCCGGCCACATCTTTCCGCTGATGTCCGAACCGGGCGGCGTGCTCGCGCGCGCCGGCCACACCGAGGCCGCGTCCGACCTGGCGCGGCTGGCGGGCCTGGCGCCGGCCGGCGTGCTGGTCGAGATCCTCAATCCCGACGGCAGCATGGCGCGGCGCCCGGAACTGGAAGTATTCGCCCGCGAGCACGGCCTGAAGATCGGCTCGATCGAGGACCTGATCCGCCACCGGCTCGAGACCGAGCACACGGTCGAGCGCCTGGACGAACGCGGCATCGAGACCGCGCATGGCCCGTTCCGCCTGGTCAGCTACCGCGACCGGCTGGCCGACCTGCTGCACCTCGCCCTGGTGCGGGGCACGCCCGATCCGGCGGTTCCGGCGCTGGTGCGGGTGCAGCCGATGAACCCGCTCGCCGACGCGCTGCACTGGCGGCGGGCCGACTTCGGACCGGCCAGCGGCGAGGTGCTCGCGCGCCTGGCCGCCGAGGACGCGGGCGCGCTGGTGCTGCTGGACGAGCCGCGCGACCCGCAGGCCCTGCTCGAGCGCATCCGCGCGCCGCAGTCCGCGCCGCCGGCCGCCGGCCGCGGCGGCCGCACCGGCGAGTGGCGCCGCAATGGCGCCGGCTCGCAGATCCTCCACGACCTGGGGTTCGGGCGCCTGCGCGTGCTCGGCACCCCCCGCCGCCAGGTGGGCCTGGCCGGCTTCGGCCTGGAGATCGTCGGCTACGAGGAGCCGTGAGGCCGCGTCCGCGGCCCGGCGCGGGGGCCGCGCGCGGTAGAATCGCGCTCCCGCCCACCGGACCCGCCCCGGCATGAGCCATTACGAAGGCGACCTGCGCGTCATCGAAGGCGCCCGCTTCGCGATCATCGCCAGCCGCTGGAACCCGCGCATCTCCGATGCGCTGGTGGCGGGCGCGCGCAAGGCCTTCGCCGACCATGGCGTGGCCGCGGACGCGGTGGACGTGGTGCGCGTGCCGGGCGCCTGGGAGATCCCGCTGGCCGCGCGCCGGCTGGCCGGGCGCGGCGCGCATCGCGCGATCGTCGCCCTGGGCTGCGTCGTGCGCGGCGACACCCGGCACTTCGAGCAGGTGGCCGACGGCTGCAGCGACGGCCTGATGCGGGTCGCGCTCGACCACGGCGTGCCGGTGGCCAACGGCGTGCTGGCGGTGGATTCCTACGAGGATGCCGAGAAGCGCGCCGGCGGCAGCCACGGCAACAAGGGCGAGGAATGCGCGCTGGTGGCGATCGAGATGGCGCACCTGATGGAGACCCTGCCATGAACCGTGGACGGCGTCGCGACGGCGTGGATCCGGTGGCGCGCACGCGTTCGCGCCGCCGCGCACTGCAGGCGGTGTACGCGATGCAGCTCTCGGGCGTTGACGCGAAGAACGCGATCGCCCAGTTCGCGCACGAGCAGGCCCACGAAGTCGCCGACCTCGAGTACTTCGAGGACCTGGTGCGCGGCGTCGGCACCCACCGCGCCGAGCTCGACGCGGCGCTGCAGCCCTTCCTCGACCGCCCGGTGGAGGAGGTGGACCCGATCGAGCGCGCGATGCTGCGCATCGCCGCCTACGAGCTGCGGCACCGGATCGACGTCCCGTTCCGGGTGGTGATCGACGAGGCGCTGCGCACGGTCAAGCGCTTCGGCTCCGAGCACGGCCACACCTACGTCAACGGCGTGCTCGACCGCGCCGCCGCGGAGTGGCGCGCGACCGAGGTCCAGGCCGCGCGCGGCTGACCGGCGCGTCGCGGGGCCGCGGCCGATGGCGATAGAATTCGACCTGATCGCCCGCATCCGGGCCCGCGCCGGGACGCGCGGGGACGTGGTCCTGGGCATCGGCGACGACGCCGCGCTGCTGCAGCCGCCGGAAGGCATGCAGCTGGTGGTGACGATGGACGCGCTCAACGCCGGCGTGCACTTCCCGCATGGCACGGCGCCGGCCGACATCGGCTGGAAGGCGCTCGCCGTGAACCTGTCCGACCTCGCCGCGATGGGCGCGCGCCCGGCGTGGTGCACGCTCTCGCTGTCGCTGCCCGAGGGCGACGCGCGCCTGGTCGACGCGTTGCTCGACGGATTCCTCGCCCTGGCCGCCGAGCACCACGTGGCGCTGGTCGGCGGCGACACCACGCGCGGGCCGCTGTCGCTGTGCGTGGCCGCGCACGGGTTCGTCGAACCGGGCCGTGCGCTGCGCCGCGACGGGGCACGCGTCGGCGACGACGTCTGGGTGACCGGCACGCCGGGCGACGCGGCCGGTGCGCTGGCCGCGCTGCAGGCCGGCGCCGCGGTCGAGCGCGCGCTGCGCGCGCGGCTCGACCGGCCGCAGCCGCGGGTGGCCGCGGGACGCGCGCTGTCGGGGCTGGCCACCGCCTGCATCGACGTCTCCGATGGCCTGCTCGCCGACCTCGGCCACGTCTGCACCGCCTCCGGCGCGGGCGCGGTGGTCGAACTCGCGGCTTTGCCGGCGTCGCCGGCGCTGGCGCGTTTCCGGCCGGAGATGCGCTGGCCGTGGCAGGCCTGCGGCGGCGACGACTACGAACTGTGCTTCACCGCGCCGCCGGAGCATCGCGAGGCGATCGCGCAGGCGCTCGCCGGCGCGGGCGTGCCCGCGGCGCGTATCGGCCGGATCGAGGACGGACGGGGCGTGCGCGCGCTGCGGCCGGACGGCAGCGCGTGGACGCCCGCGGTGCCGGGCTACCGCCACTTCCAGGACCCCGCGTCCCCCCTGTAGGAGCGGCTTCAGCCGCGACCGGGAATCGACACGCGCGCAGGTCGCGGCTGAAGCCGCTCCTAGAGGGAGGCTTTCGGCTGCGCTTCCCGCGATCAGGCGCCGCCGCGAAGCGTCGCGATGGCATCGGCCATGCGCGACAGCGCCTCGTCCAGCACCGGTCGCGGCATGGCGAAATTCAGGCGCACGCAGCCCGCGCCCGCCTCGCCGCACTCGCGGCCGTCGGTGAGGGCCACGCGCGCGTGGCGGCGGAAGAAGCCCGCGGCCGTGGTGGCTTCCGGGAGCGGCAGGGCGCGGCAGTCGATCCACGCAAGATAGGTGCCCTCGGGCGCGATGAAGCCTGCGTCCGGCAGGTGCGCCGCCATCCAGTGCGCCAGGCGCCGGCGGTTGCCGTCGAGGTAGGCGACCACCTCGTCCAGCCACGGTCCGCCATCGCGCCAGGCGGCGGTCGCCGCGATCATCCCCAGTCCCGCCACGCCGTGGCCGGCCAGCAGCGCGATCCGCCGCCATCGCGCCAGGTCGTCGTCGTTGCACAGGATCATCTGCGCGCACTTGAGGCCCGCGAGGTTCCAGCCCTTGGAGGCCGACACCGCCACGACCGCGTGCCGCGCGGCGGCCTCGGACACGCTCGCATAGGGGACATGGTGCGCCCCGGGATACACGAGCGGCGCATGGATCTCGTCCGAGAACACGCGCGCACCGCGACGTTCCACGATCCCGGCCAGCGCGCGCAGCTCGCCAACCTCGAACACGCGCCCGAGGGGATTCTGCGGATTGCACAGCAGCACCAGGCCTGCGCCGCCGGCAAGCGCGGCGTCGATGCCGTCCAGGTCCATGCACCAGCGCCCGCCGCGCGGCACGTGCGGCACCTCCACCACGCGGTGGCCGTGCAGCTGCAGCAGCGGACCGAACGGCATGTAGGCAGGCGTCGGCAGCACGACGGCGGTGCCCGGGGGGAGGAAGTGGGCCAGCATGATCTCCAGCGCACCGAGCACGTCGCCGACCGCGTGGATCCGCGCCGGATCCACTTCCCAGCCGTGGCGCGCGGACTGCCACGCGGCGCAGGCCTGGGCCAGGTCGCGCGACAACGCGGGCGTGGGATAGCCGGTGCGTCCGCGCGCCACCGCCTCCTGCAGCGCCTGCGCCACCGGCGGCGCCAGGCCGAAGTCCATCTCGGCGACGAAGGCGCCGATGCAGTCGGGGAACGCGCTCCACTTCAGCCCGCCCGCGGCGCGCAGGGAAGCTTCGTCGATGTGGTCGAATCCGGTGCTCATGCGGTCGGGTCAGTCGTCGGCACGGAAGGCGTCGCGCAGCCAGCGCAGGGTGGGGGCCTCGGGATCGCCGCTGGCGTCGACCACGTCGAAGCGGCACGGCGCGTCGCGGAGCCGGCGCTCGCGGGCCAGGAACTGGCGTGCCGCCAGCACCAGGCGCCGGCGCTTGCGGGCATCGATCGAGGCGGCGCCGTCGCCGAACCGCGCGCTGCGCCGGTAGCGCACCTCGACGAACACCACGGTGTCGCCGTCGAGCATCACCAGGTCGAGCTCGCCGAAGCGCGCGGTCGCGTTCGCCGCCAGCGGCCGCAGTCCCTCGCGGCACAGATACGCGCAGGCGGCGGCTTCGACCCCGGCGCCGCGCTCGCGCATCCTCAGCGGGCGGTGTCCGCGACCGGCGTCACCAGGCCGCCGCTGAAGGTGGCCCAGGCGGGCGTGCGCAGGACGCGGCCGTCGCCGGTCATCGACAGGCGCCCGGTCGCGCCCTCGATCGTGGCGTCGGGGCGCGCCGCCAGCTGCGGCAGGCGGGTGCTGAGCAGCCAGGCATCGTGGCCGAAGGCGAACAGCCGCGCGGCCGGGCCGCGGGTGGCGGGCAGCTGTTCGGCCAGCGTGGCGGCCGAGGGCAGGCCGGGGTGGCCGCTGGCGGTCCAGGGCTCGGTCACGAACACGACCCCGTCGAGGGCGCGGTCGTCGTCCGCATTGCCCGTGCCCGAGGCCAGCTGCGAGGTGGCCACGCGCAGGCGGTTGCCGAGGCCGGCGGCGAACAGTTGCGGCACCACCAGGCGCGCCTCGCTGCCGCGCAGCGCGACCAGCACCGCGTCCACGCCGCCCTCGCTGGTCGCTGCCGTGCGCAACGCGGGCGACTGGTCGCCCGGGTCCTCGCCGGTGATGGCCAGGGTGGACACGATCGTGCCGCCCGCGGCCTCGAACGCCTCGCGGAACGTGGCCACCGCGCGCACCGCGTGGTCGTCGCCATTGCTCAGCACCAGCACCCGGCGCGCATTGTGCGCGAGCAGGCGCGTGGCGATGGCGGCGCCTTCGTCCTCCGGCGCGAGCGAGAAGTCGGCGGCGTTCTCCGGCGGCGCCTGGTGGCCGCGGTTGAGCGCCAGCAGCGGCACCGGCTGCGGGGCGCTGAACAGTGCCGACACCTCGTCGCGGCCGAGCGGGCCGAGGATCTGGTCCGCGCCTTCGGCGACCGCGCGGTCGCGCGCGGCCACCGCACCCGAGATCGTGCCGCCAGTGTCGTAGAACACGAGTTCGGGCCTGTCGCGACGCTCGCCGTAGTAGGCGGCGAGCAGGCCGTCGCGCACGGGGCCGGCGGCGGTGGCGAGCGGGCCGGTCATCGGCAGCAGCACCGCGAGCCGGCGCGGCGGCCGGTAACCGTCGCCGTCGCCGGGGCCGGCACGGTCCGCGCCGAACGCCCAGTGCGAGCTGACCGGCTCGGGCGCGGTCGTCGCCACCTGGGGGCCCACCTGCACCGAGGCGCAGCCCGCCAGCATGGCCGCCAGGGCCGCGCCCAACATCGCTTTCGACTTCTGCCGCATCTGCGGGCCCCACGGGTGGACAATGTCCCGATTCTACCGTCAGACCGTGGAGGGGCGATGCCGACCGATCCAGCCGCAACCGTCGCCGGCGTGCTGCACGTGGTGGCGACGCCGATCGGCAACCTGGGCGACCTGTCGCCGCGTGCCGGGCAGGTGCTGGGCTCGGTGGACGCCATCTGCGCCGAGGACACCCGCCACACCCGCCAGCTGCTGTCGCAGCTGGGCGTGTCCACGCCGCTGCTGGCCCTGCACGAGCACAACGAGGAGGCGATGGCGCCGCGCCTGGTGGCGCGGCTGCAGGCGGGCGAATCGCTGGCCCTGGTCAGCGACGCGGGCACGCCGCTGGTGAGCGACCCGGGCTTCCGCCTGGTGCGGGCGGCGCGCGAGGCCGGGATCCGGGTCAGCCCGGTCCCGGGGCCCTGCGCCATGGTCGCCGCGCTGAGCGTGGCCGGGCTGCCGAGCGACCGCTTCGTGTTCGAGGGCTTCCTGCCGGCGAAGGCGGGCGCGCGCCGCGAGCGCCTTGCGGTGCTGGCCGGCGAAGCGCGCACGCTGGTGTTCTACGAATCCTCGCACCGCATCGAGGAAATGCTGGCCGACGCCGCGGCCGCGTTCGGCGAAGACCGCCGCGCCGTGCTCGCGCGCGAGCTCACCAAGATGTTCGAGACCGTGCTCGACGGCACCCTCGCGCGGCTGCACGCGCGGGTCCGCGACGATGCCGACCAGCGCAAGGGCGAGTTCGTGGTGGTGGTCGAGGGCGCCGGGGAGGACGGCGCCGCGCGGCTGGCCGAGGGCCGGCGCGTGTACGCGCTGCTCTCGACCGAACTCAAGCCCTCGGTCGCGGCGAAGCTCGCCGCCGAAATCACCGGCGCGCCGCGCAAGGCGCTCTACGGCGGCTGAGGCGCCCGGCGCGCGGCCGGCGCGTCAACGCTGGCCCATGGCCGTATTGCGGGCGCGACCGGGATCGAAGATGCGGTTGTCGGCCTCGGCCTGCAGGTAGCGCCGCAGCACTTCCTGCTGGCAGCCGAACTGCTCCGCCAGCTCGGGCGGGATCTGGCCGTGGCTGCGCACGCCTTCGCGGGTGGTGAGGAAGAAGCGTTCCGGCGCCGTCCACGCGATCCCGAGCGGCATCGACCGCGGCTCGAACAGCGAGCGGCCCAGGAAGCTGTTCGGCGCCTGCGGGGCCTCGAGCAGCTGCAGCAGGGTCGGGGCGAGGTCCAGCGAGTTGCGGCCGTCGGCGTCGAGCGTCTCCGGCAGCCGGTGGAACGGGTCGCGGACCAGTAGCGGGATGCGGTCGACGAAGAACGGGCGGAAGTCGCTCCCGGCGACCTTGCGGTAGGCCGGCTCCGGATAGGTGGAATGGTCGGCGGTGACGACGAGGATCGTGTCGCGCGCGTACGGGCTGCGGTCGAACCAGTCCAGGAACTGCCCGAACGCCGCGTCGTAGTTGTGCAGCTTGTCCAGCACCGGATTGTCGTGCCCGGCGTAGCGCACCGGTCCCGGCGGGATCATGGCGTGGGTGCCGATGTTGTAGAGCATGATGAAGAACGGCTTGTCTTCGCCGCTTTGCAGGCGCCGTTCCAGCAGCGCCTGCAGGCCTTCGAACAGGCTCTGGTCCTCGATCGCGGCGGTGCGCCCGCGCAGCGGGAGTTCGCGCCCGAGCAGGTCCGAGCCGATGGTGTGGCGCGAGTAGACCTGGCCGAACCCGATCGAGCGCAGCATCAGGATGAACGGCTTGGTCTCCGGGTGCGGCGCGAGGAAGAACGTCTCCCAGCCGGCGGCCGAAAGCAGCGCAGGGACCGTCTGCCGGCGGGTGGTGGTGAGCGCGTTGGGATCGGGCACGCGCTCCCATCCGTTCTGTCCCGCGCCTCCCGAGGCCATGAGGCCCGAGGTCATCTGGCCGCCGACGCCGCGGTAGGTGGCCGCGGTGTGGTTGAAGTAGTTGTCCACGCGCATCGACTCGGCGGCGACGCGGTCGAAGTTCGGCGTGAGTCCGGGATACTCGCCGCCGTAGGCGCCGAGCATGCGTGCCGACACGCCCTCGGACATCAGCACGATCATGTTCGGCCGCCCCGGTGGCGCGTCGGGCGCGCGCGCCAGCCGCTCGCGGTAGATCTCGTTCTTCTGGAACGGGAACTCCTCGTGCTGCGCCGGCCAGGCGAAGCACGCCTCGACGTCCACCGCGACCGCCCCGGAAGACGCGTCGGGGGCGGCCTGCGATGCGTCGTACGCCGCGACCGCGAGCGCGGCCAGCGGCGTCTGCCGGAACCCGGGCTCGAGCGCGGGGGCCTTGCGCTGCAGCGTGGCGAGATAGGCCACGAGCAGCATCGCGATGCCGAGGCTGCCGGCATAGGCCCCGCGGCGCAGCCACTCGCCGTTGAGCGGACGTGGCGCCTGCGCGGGCCGCGGCAGCAGCGTCGACCAGCAGAACGCAAGCCACCACAGCAGCGCCAGCGCGACCGCGAGCATCAGCCGCTTCGAGAAGAGGAACTGCGCCGAGTCGCCGTTCTGCAGCGCCAGCGCGGTCAGGAAATTGCCGGAGATGTGCAGCGAGTACGCCTGGACCAGGTAGCCGGCGCAGGCGAGGCCGGCGATCGCCCAGCACAGCGCCAGCCACGCCGGACGTGCGCGTCCGCGTGCGGCCATGCGCATGCAGCCGGCCAGCAGCAGGCCGATGAACCAGAGTTCGACGATGTTGCCGGCCATCCGCACCAGGGTGCGGCCGGCGCCCTCGCCGTCAGGCAGGGCGAAGCCGAACAGGCCCAGCCAGTAGGCGGCGGCGAGTCCAGCGAGGAACAGGAGGCGGCCATGGAGCGCAGCAAGCGTGCGCAGCCCGCCTCGACGCAGGGGGGACGTCATCGGCAGTGGGGGAGAGCGGAGCCCGCACCGAGGATAGAACGCTGCGTCGTCATCAGCCTTTCACTACGCTGAACACCATCGATTGGCCCTTTTTCGCTGCGAGCGATTGGTACCGTCCCGCGTCGTGCGACAATCGCCGCGGCGGAGTCGGCCGGACAGCCGCGTCGTCGCTCCCTCGCGGAACGATGCCGAGGAAAGTCCGGGCTCCACAGGGCACGGTGCCAGGTAACGCCTGGGCGGCGCGAGCCGACGGAAAGTGCAACAGAAAGATACCGCCAGCGGCCCGGCCGTCTCCGGACGGCAGGGTGCGGGCAAGGGTGAAATGGTGCGGTAAGAGCGCACCGCGAGCCTGGCAACAGGCCGGCACGGCAAACCCCACCGGGAGCAAGACCAAATAGGGAGGCAGTGCCGTGGCCCGCGGCGTCTCCGGGTAGGTTGCTCGAGCGCACCGGTGACGGTGCGCCCAGATGAATGGCTGTCCACGACAGAACCCGGCTTACAGGCCGGCTCCGCCACCTTCTTCGATGGACGCGACCACTCCGACGCCTGGCCTGCAGTTGGGGTGCCCGGCGCTGGCACGACGGTGGACACTGCCAGCCGGATGGGCATGGATGACAATTCTCGCCATGCCGCTGGGCGTGGAACGCTGGTTCCCGCACCGCCGGGACGTGGTGGCAGCATCGCTGCGCGCGCCCGATGGGCCTTCCGATGCCGGGCAGTCTAGTGGAATGCAGTCGCGCCGTCGCCGGCGATGCGGCCGACGGCAGCGCGCATGCGCATCGTCAACCCAGGCCGCGCGCCGCGCACTCGGCTTCGACCCGCGCGTGGGTGCGCCAGAACGGACGCGGTTCGTCGCCGCGCAACACGTCGCCGAGGATGTCGAGGTGGGTGTGCCAGCCGCCGGCGACGGCAAGTGTCTGCGCGCCCTCGGCAAGGCGCTGGTGGGTGAGCGTCAGCAGCACGTCGTCGCCATCGGGTTCGAGTTCGATGGTGACTTCCGAGGCCGGTTCCGGCGCATCCGCTGCACTCCCCCAGGTGAAGGCGAGCAGGCGTGGCGGCTCGCAGCGCACGATGTCTCCCCGGACCGTGCCGGCATTGCCGGCCTCGCGGTACCTGTCCGGCGCCGGATCGTCGTCGCGCGCGAGCTCGGCATTGCGGAAACGCAGTTCGACGGCGCCGCCGGGGCGCAGGTCCATCGGGCCGCCGGCCAGCCAGCGGCGGCGCTTGTCCGGTTCGGTGAGGTAGGCCCAGACGCGTTCGACGGGGCCGGGCAGGCGGCGCCGGAATCGCAGGGTGCCGGATGCGACGAGGGTGCCGTGATCGCTCATGGCTCGGGTTCTCCTGGGTCGTTGGGGGGGAGGGTGGCGGGATCGTCGGGATCGCCGTCGCGGAGCAGGGATTCGAGGGCGTCCAGGCGCGCGCTCCAGAACCTGGCGTAGCGGCGCAGCCAGGCGTCGGCCTCGGCCAGCGGGCCGGGATCGAGGGCGCAGCGATGGGTGCGCCCCTGGACCGTGCGCCGGACCAGCCCGGCGCGCTCGAGGGTGCGGATGTGCTTGGACGCGGCGGCCAGCGACATGTCGAACGGCGCGGCCAGTTCGCCCACGCTGCGCTCGCCGCCGGCCAGGGCGGCCAGCATCGCGCGCCGGGTGGGGTCGGACAGGGCGTGGAACACGCCGTCGAGCCGGGAGGGATATTCAATCATGCGGTTGAATATCCGCCGCTGCGCCGCAAATGTCAACCGAGAGGTTTACAATGGCCGTTGCTGCGACGCAGCATGCAGCTGCGTTGCGCCCCTGGGGGCGGCCCGTGCAGGGGCTGCAAAGGGCCGATTCTCAAAATTTGAGACTTATCAGCATCTTGTGGATAAGCCTTGAGCAACTTCGTGAAGTGTCACGCAAGTTATTGACCCGATTAATGAAATTTCGACGGCAAAGCTGTTGACATCGTTACGGACGGGTCATAAGGTGGCGCTTCGTGGGGAAACCGGGTTTTTTGTGGTTTTCCAGGTCTGAAGCCCGCCGAAGACGGGCACCTCCGGGCAGGCATTGGTGTTCCAGGGCGAAAACGCCATCACGATCGACGACAAGGGCCGGCTGGCGATCCCGACCAGTTACCGGGACCTCGTGGCCGACGTCGGCGGCAACCGCCTGGTGGTGACCTACAACCCGTTCGAGTCCGGCAGCCTCTACATCTATCCCTACCCGGTGTGGGAGCGCGTGCGCGACCAGGTCAACGCGCTCCCGCGCACCCGTTCGGTCAACCGCCAGCTGCAGCTCAAGCTGGTCGGCGCGGCCACCTTCGTCGAGCCCGACGCCAACGGCCGCATCGGCATCCCCGCCAGCCACCGCAACGCGGTCGGCATCGAGAAGAAGGCGGTACTGGTGGGCATGGGCGAGAAGTTCGAGCTCTGGAGCGAGCAGGCGCACCTCGCGCAGATCCGGCAGACGCTTGGCGACGCGGACCTGGGCGACGACCTGGTCGAGCTGCAGCTGTGACGGAGGGGCGCGCGGAAGCCCGGTCCGCGCACCTTCCGGTGATGTTCGAGCAGGTCATGGAAGGGCTGCGGGTGCTGGAGGACGGAACCTACCTGGATGGCACGTTCGGGCGCGGAGGCCACGCGCGCGGCGTGCTGGAGCGGTTGGGTAGCGGAGGCAGGCTGCTGCTGATGGACAAGGATCCCGAAGCGATTGCGGAGGCCGGGCGCGCGTTCGGCGCCGACGCGCGCGTCGCGATCCGCCGCGGCAGCTTCGCCGACATGGGCGCGTGGGACCTGGCCCGCCAGGGCCTCGACGGCGTGCTGCTCGACCTGGGCGTGTCCTCGCCGCAGCTCGACGTCGCCGAGCGCGGTTTCAGCTTTGGCAAGGACGGCCCGCTCGACATGCGCATGGACCCCGATTCCGGCGAGAGCGCGGCGCAGTGGCTGGCGCGCGCCGACGAGCGCGAGATCGCCGACGTGCTGTGGACCTACGGCGAGGAGCGGATGAGCCGGCGGATCGCGCGCGCGATCGTCGCCCGCCGCCGCGAACGTCCGCTCACCCGCACCGCCGAACTGGCCGAGCTGATCGCCTCGGTCGTGCCTCGCGGCCGCAGCGACACCCACCCGGCCACGCGCTCGTTCCAGGCGATCCGGATCCACGTCAACCGCGAGCTCGAGGACCTCGAGCGCGGCCTCGACGCGGCCCACGACGCGCTGCGCCCGGGCGGGCGGCTGGCGGTGATCAGCTTCCATTCGCTCGAGGACCGCATCGTCAAGCAGTTCATCGCCGCGCGCGCCAAGGCGCCGCCGGGCAACCGCCGCCTGCCCGAGGCCACCGGCTTCGCGCCGACCCTGCGCGCGGTGGGCGCGGCCCGGAAGGCGGACGAGCGCGAGCTGGCCGCCAACCCGCGCGCCCGCAGCGCGGTGCTGCGCGTGGCCGAGAAGCTCCCGGCGGCGCAGGAGGCGCGTCCATGATGCGCCTGGCCATCATCGTGCTGGTCGTGGCCAACGTGATCACCGCGATCGGCGTGGTGCACGCGCGCCACCAGCACCGCGAACTGTACGTGCAGCTGACCCGGCTCGAGCGCGAGCGCGACGAGCTGGACATCGAGTTCGGCCGGCTCCAGCTCGAGCAGGCCACGTGGGCGGAGAGCAACCGCATCGACCAGGTGGCGCGCACGCGCCTGGGCATGCGGTTCCCGGCCACCGGCGAGATCGTGGTGGTGCGGCCATGAGGTTCGTGCGCAGCGCCTCCGGCAGCGCCAAGAAGCCGCGTCCGCGCGCGCAGTTCAACCTGCGCGGGCGGCTGATGCTGGTCGCCGGCGCGATGGGCCTGTGCGCGGTCGCGCTGGTGGTGCGCGCGGTCGACCTGCAGCTGGTGGACAACGACTTCTACCAGCGCAAGGCCGACGCGCGCTTCCTGCGCGAGGTGCCGATCCCGACCTCGCGCGGCATGATCACCGACCGCAATGGCGAGCCGCTGGCGGTGTCCTCGCCGGTCGAGTCGCTGTGGGCCAACCCGCAGGAGCTGGCCAACGACCCGGAGGCGATCGCGCGCCTGGCCGAGGCCACCAACCTGCCGCTGGACTACCTCACGCGCTACGTCTCGCAGCGCAAGGACAAGGAGTTCATGTACGTGCCCGGGCACCGCCGGATCAACCCGGCGGTGGCGCAGAAGATCCTGGCGCTGAAGATCCCGGGCGTGTTCTCGCAGCGCGAGTTCCGCCGCTTCTACCCGCAGGGCGAGGCGGTCGCGCACGTGCTCGGCTTCACCAACATCGACGACCAGGGCCAGGAAGGCGTCGAACTGGCTTTCGACGAGTGGCTGCGCGGCAAGCCCGGCCTGCAGAAGGTGATCCGCGACCGCCACGGCCGGATCGTCGAGCACGTCGATCTGGTGCGCCCGGCCGAGCCGGGCAAGGACCTGGTGCTGAGCATCGACCGCCGGATCCAGTTCCTCGCCTACCGCGAACTCAAGCGCACCCTGCTCGAGACCCGCGCCGCGAGCGGCTCGGTGGTGATCCTGGACGTGGCCACCGGCGAAGTGCTGGCGATGGCCAACCTGCCGTCCTACAACAACAACAAGGTCAGCGGCGAGAACCGCGACGCCTACCGCAACCGCGCGGTCACCGACCTGTTCGAGCCCGGCTCGACCATGAAGCCGCTGACCGTGGCCGCGGGGCTCGAGGCCGGCGTCATCACGCCGGCCACGCGCATCGACACCAATCCCGGCTGGATCCCCAACGGCAAGTACCGCACCACCGACTTCCGCAACTACGGCGTGCTCGACGTCACCGGCGTCATCACCAAGAGCTCGAACGTGGGCGTGTCGAAGATCGTGCGGCTGATCCCGGACCGCCAGTTCGACGCCTTCCTGCGCCGCTTCGGTTTCGGTTCCAGCACCGGCAGCGGCTTCCCCGGCGAGGCGCCCGGCACGCTGCCCACGCCCGACCGCTGGAGCGGCACCCACAAGCAGACGCTTTCGTACGGCTACGGCCTGTCGGTGACCCCGCTGCAGATCGCGCGCGCCTACGCGGCGATCGGCAACGGCGGCTTGATGGTGACGCCGACCTTCGTCAAGGGCGGGCACAGCGGCGAGGCGGTGCGCGTGCTCGACGAGGACGTCGCGGCGAAGGTGATGCGGATGATGCAGACGGTCACCGAGCCGGGCGGCACCGCGACCCGCGCCGCGATCCTCGGCTACCACGTCGCCGGCAAGACCGGCACCGCGCGCAAGTCCGCCGCCGGCGGCTACTCGCGCCGGTACGTCGCCTACTTCGCCGGGCTGGTGCCGGTCGAGAAGCCGCGCTTCGCGGTGACGGTGGTGGTCAACGACCCCGATCCGTCCGCCGGCGGTTCGACCTACGGCGGTGGCTACGTGTCCGCGCCGCTGTTCGCGCGGGTGATGGAGGGCGCGTTGCGGCTGATGGACGTGCCGCCGGACGACATCGACACCTGGCTGGCCGCGCAGGCGGCCGACGAGGCGCGGCGCGCGCGCGTGCACGGCGCCGCGGCGCAGGCGGGAGGCGGGCAATGAGGCGCTCGATGCCGCTCGCCGGCCTGCTGCCCGACGTGGCCGGGATCCCGGAAGGCCTGGTGGTCACCGGGCTCGCGCTCGACAGCCGCGAACTGCAGCCGGGCCACGCCTTCATTGCCGTGGCCGGCTTCGGCCGCCATGGCCTGAACTTCGCCGAAGAGGCGCGCCGCGCCGGCGCGAGTGCGATCCTGTTCGAGCCGCCGGTACCCGGCGACGTCCCGCCGCCTCCATCCGGGGCGATCGCGGTGCCGGGCCTGCGCGCGCGCCTGGGCCAGCTCGCCGACACCTTCCACGACCGCCCCTCGGCGCGGATGACCACGATCGGCGTCACCGGCACCAGCGGCAAGACCTCGACCGTGCAGCTGCTGGCGCAGGCGCTGGAACTCAACAGCGTCCGGGCCGGCACCATCGGTACCCTCGGCGCCGGCCCCTACGGCCGCCCGCGACCGACCGGCTTCACCACGCCCCTGGTGCTCACCACCCACGCGCTGCTCGCCGAACTGCGCGACGAGGGCATGGACGCGGTGGCGATGGAAGTCAGCTCGCACGCGCTCGACCAGGGGCGCGTGGACGGCGTGCACTTCGCGGTGGCCGTGTTCACCAACCTCAGCCGGGACCATCTCGACTACCACCCCGACATGGCGCACTACGGGGCGACCAAGGCGCGCCTGTTCGCGATGCCCGGGCTGCGCGCGGCGGTGGTGAACCTGGACGACCCCTTCGGCCGCGGACTGCTGCCGGCCCTGCCGGACTCGCTCGAGGTGCTCGGCACCAGCGCCCGCGGCGCCGCGGACGCGGCGGTCCGCGCCACCGGCGTGGTCCTCGACGGCAACGGCCTGTCCTTCACCCTGCACATGGCCGGCCGCAGCTGGCCGGTGTCCTCGCCGCTGCTGGGGCGGTTCAACATCGACAACCTGCTGGTGGTGGCCGCGGTGATGCAGTCGCTGGGCCACGACCCGGACGGCATCGCCGCCACGCTCGGCCGGCTGCAGCCGATCCCGGGGCGCATGAACCGGCTCGGCGGCGGCGACCGGCCGCTGGTGGTGGTCGACTACTCGCACAAGCCCGACCCGCTGGAACAGGCGCTGCAGTCGCTGCGCGACCACCTGCAGGGCCGCCTGGTGTGCGTGTTCGGCTGCGGCGGCGAACGCGACGCCGGCAAGCGCCCGGTGATGGCCGCGATCGCCGAGCGCCTGGCCGACGAGGTGGTGGTCACCGACGACAATCCGCGCCACGAGGACGGCGACGCGATCGTCGCAGGGATCATGGCCGGCTTCGCCCACCCCGAGCGGGTGCGGGTCGAGCGCGACCGCCGCGCCGCGATCACGGGCGCGATCACGCGCGCGCGCGCCGGCGACATCGTCCTGGTCGCCGGCAAGGGCCACGAGGACTACCAGGAAGTCGCCGGGGTCAAGCACCCGTTCGACGACACCCGCGTCGCGCGCGAGGCGCTGCACGCGATGCTGGCGGAGACCGCGCGATGAAGCCGCTGCCGCTCTCCCGGATCGCGCAGTGGGCCGGCGGCCGCCTGGTGGGCGCCGGCGCCGCCGCCGACGTGCTGATCGACGCGGTCGAGACCGATACCCGCACCCTCGACGCGCGCGACGGCCGCGCCGCGCTGTTCATCGCGCTCCGGGGCGTGAACTTCGACGGCCACGACCACGTCGCGGCCGCCGCCGCGCAGGGCGCGCGCGCGGCGATGGTCTCGCGCGAGGTCGACGCGCCGCTGCCGCAGGTGCTGGTGGCCGACACCGAGCGCGCGCTGGGCGCGCTGGCCGCCGCGATCCAGCGCGGCCGCCGCGGCCGGGTGGTCGGCATCACCGGCAGCAACGGCAAGACCAGCGTCAAGCAGCTGGCGCTCGCGATCGCCTCGCGCGCCATGCGCGCCCACGCCAACCCCGGCAACCGCAACAACGAGATCGGCCTGCCGCTGTCGGTGATCGAGGCGCCGGACGACGTCGATGTCGCGATCTACGAGATGGGCGCCGGCAAGCGCGACGACATCGCCTACCTGACCGCGATCGCGCGCCCGCACGTGGCCGTGGTCAACAACGTCGCCCCGGCGCACCTGGAGCGCATGCGGAGCCTGATGGGCATCGCCGAGACCAAGGGCGCGATCTACGAGGCGCTGCCGCACGACGGCACCGCGGTGATCAACGCCGACGACGCCTTCGCGCCGTACTTCGCCGGCCGGGCCCAGGGCCGGCGCATCATCCGCTTCGGCCTGGAAGCCAGCGCCGACGTCACCGCGCGCGAGGTCGAATGCGGCGACGGCGAGTCGCGCTTCACCCTGGCCACGCCGGCCGGCAGCGTCGGCGTGCGCCTGCCGCTGCCGGGTCGCCACAACGTCGCCAACGCGCTGGCCGCGACCTCGGTCGCGCTTGCGCTCGGCGTGCCGCTGGACACGATCGCGCTGGCGCTGTCGGAAGCCGAGCCGGTG
This sequence comes from Luteimonas sp. J29, assembly GCF_000472505.1. GTDB lineage: Bacteria > Pseudomonadota > Gammaproteobacteria > Xanthomonadales > Xanthomonadaceae > Luteimonas. The sequence goes on along the minus strand of NZ_KI421429.1, from coordinate 93,599 downwards.
AAGGGGCGCCTGGTGCGCCATCGCCTGGCCAACGGCGCGATGCTGATCGACGACAGCTACAACGCCAACCCCGGTTCGCTCAACGCCGCCATCGACACCCTGGCCGCCGCCGCGGGCGAGAACTGGCTGGTGCTCGGCGACATGCGCGAGCTCGGCGCGGACGGCGAGGCGCTGCACGCCGAGGCCGGCCGCCGCGCGCGCCGCGCGGGGATCGCGCGCCTGTACGCGATCGGGCCGCTGAGCCGCGCCGCGGCCGAGGCCTTCGGCGAGGGCGGGCGACACTTCGACGACCACGGCGCGCTGGTCGACGCGCTACGGGTCGACCTGCACGCCGGCGTGCGGGTGCTGGTGAAGGGGTCGCGCGGCAGCGCGATGGACCGCGTGGTCGACGCACTGCTGCCGGAAACGGGGGAACACGATGCTGCTTGAACTCACCCGCTGGCTGCAGCAGCACGAGGGCCTGTTCGGCCTGTTCGGCTACCTGACCTTCCGCGGCATCCTCGCCGCGCTGACCGCGCTGTTCCTGTCGCTGTGGTGGGGCCCGGCGGTGATCCGCAAGCTCGCCCAGTACAAGGGCGGCCAGCCGATCCGCCAGGACGGCCCGCAGTCGCACTTCTCCAAGGCCGGCACCCCGACCATGGGCGGGGCGCTGATCCTGATCACGGTCAGCGCCGCGGTGCTGATGTGGGGCGACCTGCGCAACAAGTACGTGTGGGTGGTGCTGCTGGTGATGGTGGCCTTCGGCGCGATCGGCTGGTACGACGACTGGATCAAGATCGTCAGGCGCGACCCGAACGGCCTGAAGTCGCGCTGGAAGTACCTGCTGCAGTCGATCTTCGGTCTCGCCGCCGGCCTGTATCTGTTCCTGTACGCGGACGTGCCGGCGGCGACGACCTTCTACGTGCCGCTGTTCAAGTCGGTGGCGCTGCCGCTGGCGGGGATCAGCTTCGTGGCGATCGCCTACTTCTGGATCGTCGGGTTCTCAAACGCGGTCAACCTCACCGACGGCCTCGACGGCCTGGCGATCATGCCCACGGTGCTGGTCGCCGGCGGCCTCGCGGTGTTCGCCTACGCCTCGGGCCACGCCGAGTTCTCGCGCTACCTGCAGATCCCGCCGGTGCCCGGCGCCGGCGAACTGACCATCATCTGCGCCGCGATCGCCGGCGCGGGCCTGGGTTTCCTGTGGTTCAACACCTACCCGGCGATGGTGTTCATGGGCGACATCGGCGCGCTGGCGCTGGGCGCGGTGCTCGGCACGATGGCCGTGATCGTGCGCCAGGAACTGGTGCTGGTGGTCATGGGCGGCATCTTCGTCATCGAGACGCTGTCGGTGATGATCCAGGTCGCCAGCTTCAAGCTCACCGGCAAGCGCGTGTTCCGCATGGCGCCCATCCACCACCACTTCGAGCTCAAGGGCTGGCCGGAGCCGCGCGTGATCGTGCGCTTCTGGATCATCTCGGTGATCCTCGTCCTGGTCGGCCTTGCAACGCTGAAGGTGCGCTGATGGCCGTGACCGCCGACTCCCGCATGTTCGAAGGCAGCGGCCAGGCGACCCGCCTGGACGCCATCGAAGGCCGCTACGATGGCTGGCTGATGGGCGTGGCGCTGGCGCTGGCGGCGTTCGGCGTGGTGATGGTCGCCTCGGCCTCGATCGCGGTGGCCGGCAACCACGGCCAAGGCCCGTTCTACTACCTGTTCAAGCACGTGGTGTTCCTCGCCGCCGGCATCGTGCTGTGCGCGGTGGCCATGCGCACCGACCTGAAGCTGGTCGAGAAGTACCCGCACGGCCTGCTGGTGGCCTGCATCGTGCTGCTGGCGCTGGTGTTCCTGCCCGGCCTCGGGGTCACGGTCAACGGCGCGCGCCGCTGGATCACCTTCGGGGTGGCGAACTTCCAGGTGGTCGAGGCGGCGAAGGTGCTCTACCTGGTGTGGCTGGCCAGCTACCTGGTGCGCTTCCGCGACGAGGTCAACGCGACCTGGACGGCGATGCTCAAGCCGATCGGCGTGGCCCTGGTGATGGTGCTGATGCTGCTGGTCCAGCCGGACTTCGGCTCGGCCACCATGCTGCTGGCGGTGACCGCGTGCATGCTGGTGCTCGGCGGCGGCCACCTGAAGCGGATGGCGGTGCCGGTGCTGTGCCTGCTGCCGGCGCTGGTGGCCGTGGCGGTGATCGAACCCTACCGGCTGCGCCGCATCACCTCGTTCTGGAACCCGTGGGAAGACCAGCTCGGCGCCGGCTACCAGCTGAGCAACGCGCTGATGGCGATCGGCCGCGGCGAGCTCACCGGCGTCGGCCTGGGCGCCTCGATCCAGAAGCTGTCCTACCTGCCCGAGGCGCACACCGACTTCATCTTCTCGGTGATCGCCGAGGAGCTGGGCTTCATCGGCGTGCTGGCCGTGATCGGGCTGTTCGCGGCCCTGGTCGGGCGTGCGCTGTGGATCGGCTACCGCTGCGTCGAGATGCGCCGCCACTTCGCCGGCTACGTCGCCTTCGGCGTGGCCCTGACCATCGGCCTGCAGGCGCTGGTGTCGATCGGCGTCAACCTCGGCCTGCTGCCGACCAAGGGACTGACCCTGCCGCTGGTCTCGGCCGGCGGCTCGAGCGTGATGATGACCTGCCTGGCGATTGGCCTGCTGCTGCGCGTGTCCTACGAACTCGACCGCGCCCAGCGCCAGGTGGCGCGCCTGCGCGGGGAGGGCGCCCGCGCGCCGGGCGGCGAAGGCCCGCCGCCGCCGCCGACCTCGCAGCCGCCGCCGTCCGCGCTCGCCGGCGTCCGCGGCACCAGCCGCCTGCGCCCGCGCATCGAACCGACCCTGGGCCGGGGTCCGACCGGCTTCGGAAGGACGCCGTGATCCGCCGCCTGCTCGCCGCCCGCGACCTGACCAAGGAGGGCATCGCCCGCTCGTTCTCGCGCGTGCATTTCGTCGGCGTCGGCGGCGCCGGCATGAGCGGCATCGCCGAGGTGCTGTGCACGCTCGGCTACAGGGTCTCGGGTTCGGACACCGCAGACAACGCCACCACCCGGCGCCTGGCCGAGCTGGGCGTGACCGTGCACCGCGGCCACGCCGCGGCCAACGTCCTCGGCTGCGACTGCGTGGTGGTGTCGAGCGCGATCCGGCCGGACAACCCCGAGCTGATGGAAGCGCGCTCGCAGCGCATCCCGATCGTGCCGCGCGCCGAGATGCTGGCCGAGCTGATGCGCTTCCGCCGCGGGATCGCGGTCGCCGGCACCCACGGCAAGACCACCACCACCTCGCTCACCGCGAGCGTGCTGGCCGAAGGCGGGCTCGACCCGACCTTCGTGATCGGCGGCCAGCTGCTCGCGGCCGGCGCCAACGCGCGACTGGGCGGCGGCGACTGGCTGGTGGCCGAGGCCGACGAGAGCGACGGCAGCTTCCTGCGCCTGAACCCGCTGATCGCGGTGGTCACCAACATCGACGCCGACCACCTCGAGAACTACGGCGGCGACTTCGCCCGGGTCCAGGCGGCGTTCTCCGAGTTCCTGCACCGGCTGCCGTTCTACGGCCTGGCGGTGCTGTGCATCGACGATCCCGAAGTCGCGCGCCTGGCCGAGGACATGCCGCGCCACGCGATGACCTACGGCGTCTCCGCGGCCGCCGACGTGCGCGCAGAGGACGTGTCGCAGCACGGCACCGCGATGCACTTCACCCTGTGCCTGCCGGACGGCTCGCGCACGCCGGTGACCCTGGCGCTGCCCGGCCGCCACAACGTGCTCAATGCGCTGGCCGCGGCCGCGATCGGCTGGCAGCTGGGCGTGGAGACCGCGCAGATCGCCGCGGCGCTGGAGAAGTTCCAGGGCATCGGCCGCCGCTTCAACCTGCTGGCCTCGCTGCGCACCGCGCAGGGCGCGCAGGTGCAGCTGGTCGACGACTACGGCCACCATCCGCGCGAACTCGCCGCGGTGTTCGAGGCCGCGCGCGGCGGCTGGCCCGACCGGCGCCTGGTGGTGGCGTTCCAGCCCCACCGCTACACGCGCACGCGCGACCAGTTCGACGATTTCGCCGCGGTGCTGTCGGACGTCGACGCGCTGGTCCTGACCGAGGTGTATCCGGCCGGCGAGGCGCCGATCGCCGGCGCCGACGCCAAGGCCCTGGCGCGCGCGATCCGGGCCCGCGGACGCATCGATCCGGTGGTGGTCAACAGCGCCCAGGAGCTGCGCGAGGTGCTGCCCGACGTGCTGCTCGACGGCGACCTGCTGCTGATGATGGGCGCCGGCGACATCGGCCATGCCGCCCAGCAGCTGGCGCGCGAAGGTTTCCCGGAGGCCGCGCGATGAGCCTGGCCATCCCCGCGCTGCGCGTCACCGACCCGGCCGCCTTCGGCCGCGTGGCGGTGCTGATGGGCGGCACCAGCAGCGAGCGCGAAGTCTCGCTGCAGTCCGGCCAGGGCGTGCTTGAAGCGCTGCGTTCGCGCGGCGTGGACGCCCGCCCGGTGGACGGCATCCCGGCCCTGGTCGAAGCCATCCGCGCCGGCACGGTCGACCGCGTGTTCAACATCCTCCACGGCAACCGCGGCGGCGGCGAGGATGGCGTGGTCCAGGGCCTGCTCGAGGCGCTGGGCGTGCCGTACACCGGCCCCGGCGTGCTGGGCAGCGCGCTGAGCATGGACAAGATCCGCACCAAGCAGGTGTGGATCGCCGAAGGCCTGCCGACCCCGCGCTTCGCGCGCGTGCCGGCCGGCGGCGACCTGCGCGCCGCGATCGCGCAGGTCGGGCTGCCGGCGTTCGTGAAGCCCTCGTGCGAGGGATCGAGCGTGGGCGCGGCGCGCGTGGTGGGCGACGACGACGTCGCCCATGCGGTCGCCGTCGCGCGCGACTACGGCGGCGAGATGCTGGTCGAGGAGATGGTGGTGGGCGACGAGCTCACCGTGGCCATTCTCGGCGACGTCGCCCTGCCCTCGATCCGGATCGTGCCCGCCGGCGAGTGGTACGACTACAACGCCAAGTACATCGCCGACGACACCCGCTACCTGTGCCCGGGCCTGGACGAGGCGGGCGAGCGCGCGGCCGGCGAACTGGCGCTCGCGGCGTTCGTCGCCGCCGGCTGCAGCGGCTGGGGTCGCGTGGACCTGATGCGCGAGCGCGACAGCGGCCGCCTGCTGCTGCTGGAAGTGAACACCGCCCCGGGCATGACCAGCCATTCGCTGGTGCCCAAGGCCGCGGCGCAGGTGGGCATCGACTACGCCGAGCTGTGCTGGCGCGTGCTGGAGCAGACCGTATGAACGGACCGCTCCGCCGCATCCTCCAGGTGGGCGCATGGGCACTGGCCCTGGCGGTGGTCGCGCTGCCGGTGGTGGCGCTGGTCAACGGCTGGATCGGCGCCGAGCGCTGGCCGCTGCGCACGCTGCGCGTGACCGAGGGCCTGGAGCGGGTGGACGTGGCGCGCCTGCGCCAGGTGGTGGCGCCGCATGCCGCCTCCGGCTTCTTCGCGATCCGCCTCGACCAGGTGCAGGCCGACGTCGCGCGGCTGCCGTGGGTGGAGCGGGTCGAGGTGCGCAAGCTGTGGCCGGACGTGCTCGAGGTGCGCATCTCCGAGCACCGCCCGTTCGCGCGCTGGGGCGCCGACCGCCTGCTCTCGGAGCAGGGACGCCTGTTCCCGGTCGAGGGCATCGAGGTGCCGGAGGGCCTGCCCGAGCTCGACGGCCCCGATGCGCGCGTGGCCGACGTGGTGGCGCTCTACAACCAGGCCCGGGAGATGTTCGTGCCCGGCGGCCTGTCGGTGCGCCGGCTGGTGCTCGACCGCCGCGACAGCTGGTCGCTGGTGCTGGACAACGGCATCGAAGTGACGATCGGCAAGCAGGAAGCGCGGTTGCGCCTGCAGCGCTTCGCGCGCGTGCTGCCGCAGCTGCTGGCGCGCAGCGCGCAGGTGCTGCGCCGCGCCGACCTCCGCTACACCAACGGCTTCGCCCTGGAATGGGGCGAGCCCGGACCTGCCGGCGGCGACGCGGGCGGGGGCGGCGCGCTGGCGTCGCTCACCCGCCACGACGCGCCGACCGGCCTGCGTTCCCCCCTCGTGAATCCCGGCTCCCGCACATGAACCGCAAAGGCGACAAGGCCCTCATCGTCGGACTCGACATCGGCACCTCCAAGGTGGTGGCGCTGGTGGGCGAGTACTCCCCCGGCAACCCGATCGAGGTGATCGGCATCGGCAGCCACGAATCGCGCGGCCTCAAGCGCGGCGTGGTGGTCGACATCGAATCCACCGTGCAGTCGATCCAGCGCGCGATCGAGGAGGCCGAGCTCATGGCCGGCTGCGAGATCCGCAGCGTGTACGCCTCGATCTCCGGCAACCACGTCCAGTGCCGCAACTCCAACGGCATCGTCCCGATCCGCGACGGCGAGGTGACCTGGGCCGACCTCGACCGCGTGCTCGACGCGGCCAAGGCGGTGGCGATCCCGGCCGACCAGAAGATCCTGCACGCGATCCCGCGCGAGTACGTGCTCGACGACTCGCAGGAAGGCATCCGCAACCCGGTCGGCATGACCGGCGTGCGCCTGGAGGTGCACGCGCACCTGGTCGTGTGCGCGCAGTCGGCGGCGGCCAACATCAGCAAGTGCGTGCAGCGCTGCGGCCTGCAGATCGACGACCTGGTGCTGTCCTCGCTGGCCTCGAGCACCGCGGTGCTCACCGGCGACGAGCGCGAGCTCGGCGTGGTGCTGGTGGACATGGGCGCGGGCACCACCGACCTGGCGGTGTTCGTGCACGGCGCGATCTGCCACACCGCCTCGCTGCCGATCGCCGGCGACAAGGTCACCGAGGACATCGCGCACATGCTGCGCACGCCCACGCCCGAGGCCGAGCAGATCAAGGTCCGGTACGCCTGCGCGCTGGCGCAGCTGGCCACCAGCGAGGAATCGATCCAGGTGCCGAGCGTGGGCGACCGCCCGCCGCGCCGCCTGCCGCGCCAGGCGCTGGCGCAGGCGGTGCAGGCCCGCTACGAGGAGATCTTCGAGATGGTCCAGGCCGAGCTGCGCCGCTCCGGCTTCGAGCAGCACGTGCGCGCCGGCATGGTGCTCACCGGCGGCGCCGCGAAGATGGAAGGCGTGGTCGAGCTGGCCGAGGAGATGCTGCAGATGCCGGTGCGCGTGGGCATCCCGCAGCACGTCACCGGCCTGGGCGAAGTGGTCAACAACCCGGTCCACGCCACCGGCGTGGGCCTGCTGCTGATGGGCAGCCAGATCGAGAACCCGCGCCGTCCGTCGCTGCCGACGGGCAAGGCCGGGACGCTGTTCAAGAAGCTGAGCACCTGGTTCCGGGGCGAGTTCTGAGCCCCCGGGCGGGAACGGGACACGGGGAGAAGCCGGCGGTGCCGGGAGATGCGAAGGGCGGAGGGAGCAGGGCAGCAGCAAGTCGGTCAACAGTCAGTCGAAACAGACAGCAACAGCAACAGCAACAGCAACAAAGGCCACAAGGCGTCACCCGATAACAACGCCGGCGATGAGCGGAACGGAAACGGCAGGAACCGCGTCCGGACCCCAATCCCGGCACAAACCGAGGACTAGGACATGGCACATTTCGAACTCGTGGAAAAGATGGCCCCGAATGCCGTCATCAAGGTGATCGGCGTGGGCGGCGGCGGCGGCAACGCGGTCGCGCACATGGTCAACAGCAGCGTCGACGGCGTGGAATTCATCACCGCCAATACCGACGCGCAGGCGATCCGCAACTGCGGCGCCAAGCTGCAGCTGCAGCTCGGCTCCAGCGTCACCAAGGGCCTGGGCGCGGGCGCCAACCCCGAAGTCGGCCGCCAGGCCGCGCTCGAGGACCGCGAGATCATCATGGACGCGCTGCAGGGCGCCGACATGGTGTTCATCACCGCGGGCATGGGCGGCGGCACCGGCACCGGCGCGGCGCCGGTCGTCGCGCAGCTGGCCAAGGAGATGGGCATCCTCACCGTGGCCGTGGTGACCAAGCCGTTCCCGTTCGAGGGCCGTCGCCGCATGCAGGTCGCGCTCAAGGGCATCGAGGACCTCTCGGCGCACTGCGACTCGCTGATCACGATCCCGAACGAGAAGCTGATCACCGTGCTCGGCCGCAACGCCACCATGATCCAGGCGTTCCGCGCCGCCAACGACGTGCTGCTCGGCGCGGTGCAGGGCATCGCCGACCTGATCGTGCGCCCGGGCCTGATCAACGTCGACTTCGCCGACGTGCGCACCGTCATGTCCGAGATGGGCCTGGCGATGATGGGCACCGGACACGCCCGCGGCGACGACCGCGCCCAGGCCGCGGCCGAGGCGGCGATCCAGAACCCGTTGCTCGACGACGTCAACCTGGCCGGCGCCAACGGCATCCTGGTCAACATCACCGCCGGCCCGGACTTCACCATGAGCGAGTTCGACGAAGTCGGCCGCACCGTGGAGAACTTCGCCAGCGAGGACGCGACCATCGTGATCGGCACCGTGCTCGACCCCGACATGGCCGACGACGTGCGCGTGACCGTGGTGGCCACCGGCCTCAACCGCGCCGCGGGGCGCCAGCCGATCCGCGACACCGGGTTCGAGGGCGCCACCGGCCGCCGCCCGAACGTGCAGCTGGTCAACACCGGCCGCCGCGACGGCACCACCGGCATGTTCATCGACGATCCGGTCGAGGCGTTCAACAGCGGCGCGGGCATCGCCGGCGCGCTGCGCGGCCGCTCGGCGGCGGCGGAGCCGGCCGCCCCGGCGCCGGCGGTGGCCGATTTCGGCGACAGCAACTACCTCGACATCCCGGCGTTCCTGCGCCGCCAGGCGGACTGACCGCGGGTCCGCCAGGCCCGTCCCCGCGCTGGCGGGGGCGGGCGCCATGTCCGATTCCGCCGCCGGGCCAGTGCCGGCCCGGCGGCCTTTCGGGCGATCCGCGGCGCGTGGCCGCTAGAATCCAGTTCAGGCCGCGTGATGATAATCTGGGACGTTGCCCGGCGACGGGGAACTCCTGCAATCAGGCCGTGACCCGATGCCGCAGCAACGCACCATCAAGAACGTGATCCGCGCCACCGGCGTGGGCCTGCACAGCGGTGAGAAGGTGTTCCTCACCCTGCGCCCGGCCCCGCCCGACACCGGCATCGTGTTCCGCCGCGTGGACCTGGACCCGGTGGTGGAGATCCCCGCCTCGGGCGACCTGGTCACCGAAACCACCCTCTGCACCGGCCTGAGCTGCGAAGGCGCCAAGGTGCAGACCGTCGAGCACCTGATGTCGGCCCTGGCCGGCCTGGGCGTCGACAACCTCTACGTCGAGCTGTCCGCGGCCGAGGTGCCGATCATGGACGGCTCCTCGGGCCCGTTCGTGTTCCTGCTCCAGTCGGCCGGCATCGTCGAGCAGGGCGTGCCCAAGCGCTTCATCCGGATCAAGCGCCCGATCGAGGTGCGCGAGGGCGACAAGATCGCCCGTTTCGAGCCCTACGACGGCTTCCGCCTGGGTTTCACGGTCGATTTCGACCACCCGGCGATCCCCAAGTCGCGCTCGCGGGCGGAGATCGAGTTCTCGACCGAGAACTACATCCGTGAGGTCAGCCGCGCCCGCACCTTCGGCTTCATGCGCGACCTCGAATACATGCGCGAGCGCAACCTCGGCCTCGGCGGATCGATGGACAACGCGATCGTGCTCGACGAGTTCCGGGTGCTCAACGACGACGGCCTGCGCTACGCCGACGAGTTCGTGCGCCACAAGATCCTCGACGCCATCGGCGACCTGTACCTCGCCGGCCGCCCGATCCTGGGCGCGTTCGAGGGCTACAAGTCCGGCCACGCGCTCAACAACAAGCTGGTGCGCGCGCTGCTGGCCGACCGCGAAGCCTGGGAGGAAGTGAGCTTCCCGGTCGAGGCCCCGGCCCCGCTGGCCTACGGCGCCCCGCTGACAGCCTGACCTGTCCCCGCCCGGGGGTTGCCCCGGGGACGCACCCCGTCGCAATCCTGCCGAGGGCCCGTTCGGCCCGCGGTCATGCGGCCGTCACATTTCACGCGACGAAGTCGCGGATGTAACCTTTTCTTAACGAAATCAGCCCATTCCGGCCGGGCAGGTTAACGCTTTGTGCAGACGGGGCCGCTAGGATGCGCTGTCCGCGTGGGCCGGCAGGACGGTCGGGAACCCCCACGCGCATGCCGGCAGGTCAGTCCTCCGGATCCGCGCCGGGCGCGGGATCCCCGAGGGCGGCCAGTGCGGCGCGGAGGGCTTCTTCCGTGGCCGCGGACGGTCCGCCGGAGCGACGCGCCTGGGGGCGCGGGCTGCCGGCAGGGAGTTGCAGCGGTTCCCGGGTCGTCCGGATGGCGACCTCGCGCACTTCCAGTCCGAGGGATCGGGCGACGTCGATCAGGTCCGGTGCGGCCAGGCGCAGCCTGGCGTGCCAGACGGGGGAATCGACGAGCATGACCAGCCTGCCGTCGGCCACGTTGGCCAGCCGCACATGCGGCGCCAGCGCCTCCGGCAGGAGGGGACGCAGCTGGCGGTCCAGCGCGTCGAGCCCCAGGGCGCGGCGCACCGGGTCGGCGGCGGTACCGGACAACAGTGCATCGAGTGCCGTCTGCATGGTCGCGGATCGCTCCGCACCGGCAGGCAACCTGGGCGAACTGGACCGCCGTGGCAAGGAACCAGACATAGGCTATGACTCTACACACAATCTCCGTGCAGGCGCTGTCGATCCTCCGGGCCCTGGGCCGCGACCTGCATGCACGCCTGGTTGCGCGGCCGGTGTCGGCCGCCATCGTCCTGGTCGGCACCGGCCTGTTGATGGGCGGCGCGATCAACGCGGCCAGCGTCAACCGCCTGCAGGAGCAGGTCAGTGGCCAGGCGCAGTCGCTCGAGGCGACCCGGCGCGAAGCCCAGCGCGAGGTCAACGCCCTCGCCACGCGCCTGGCCGAACTGCAGGCCCAGGCCAACCGCCTCAACGCGCTGGGCGAGCGCCTGACCCGGATCGCCAAGCTCGGCGACGGCGAGTTCGACTTCGCCCAGCCGGTCGGCATGGGTGGCGCCGAGCCCAGCCAGGACATGCCGGCGCGCGCGCTGGTCGAAGGGATGGACGCGGTCGAGGCCGGCTTCGCCCATTCCGGGCGCCAGCTGTCCGTGCTCGAGGCGCTGCTGTTCGACCAGGAACTCGAGCGCAACGCCGTTCCGTCGCGTTCGCCGGTGGAATCGGGCTACGTCACCTCCGGTTTCGGCGGGCGCGCCGACCCGTTCGGCGGCGGTCGCCAGTTCCACAAGGGCATCGATTTCCACGCCCGCACCGGCGACCCGGTGCTGGCGGTGGCCGACGGCGTGGTCAGCTTTTCGGGCGTGCGCAGCGGCTACGGCAACGTGGTCGAGGTGGACCACGGCAACGGCTTCGTGACCCGTTACGCGCACAACTCCCGCAACACCGTGAAGGTCGGCGACCTGGTCCGGGTGGGGCAGCAGGTCGCCAGGGCCGGCTCGACCGGCCGCTCCACCGGCGCCCACGTGCACCTGGAAGTCTGGGAGAACGGGCGCCTGCACAATCCGCGCAAGTTCCTGGAACTGGCCCGGAAGTAGCCCAGGCGATCCGCGGCGCCGTCCGCCCCGCGCACACCCGCGAGTCCCGCGAGTCCCGCGAGTTTCGAGAGTCCCCTGCAACTCCCTCCCCCGCGGGCGGGGGAGGGCTGGGGTGGGGGCAAGCCGGAACGCGTGACCGACTGGCGCCTGCGGGCGGCCCCCCTCCCATCCTCCCCCCGCGAGCGGGGGGAGGGGGAAGAAGCGCGATGCCGATGCGGGATGCCCGGTGCTCCCTCCCCCGCGAGCGGGGGGAGGGTTGGGGTGGGGGCAACCCGGAACGTGTGACCGACTGGCGCCTGCGGGCGGCCCCCCTCCCAGCCTCGCCCCGCGAGCGGGGGGAGGGGCAGGAAGCGCGGTGCTGGTGCGGGGCGTCAGCCCATGCTCCCTGCCCCGCCACGGGGAGGGGGGGCGCAGGGCGCGGGGGATGTTGGAGGCAAGCTCCTCCCCGCGAGCGGGGAGGGTGGATGGAGATGAAGCACGGGCCCGCCCCCCGTCCGCCGGCGCCCCGTCACGGTCTTGCAAACGCCCCCGGCCGCCACCACGGTACAATGCGCGTTGCCATCGAAAAGGGCGCCCTTGCGCCCTTTTTCATTGCCGGCGCGCCCGTTCCCGGCCCCCGGCCAGGCCCCCGTCACAGTTCTGGTACCCAAATGCTCAATCGCCTGCTCACCAGCGTCTTCGGCAGCCGCAACGACCGCCTCCTCAAGCAGCTGGGCGGGATCGTCAAGAAGATCAACGCCCTCGAGCCGCAGATGCAGGCCCTCTCGGACGCCGAGCTGCAGGCCAAGACCACCGAGTTCCGCGAGCGGGTGGCCAAGGGCGAGTCGCTCGACAAGCTCCTGCCCGAGGCCTTCGCCGTCTGCCGCGAGGCCAGCGTCCGCGTCCTGGGCATGCGCCACTACGACGTGCAGCTGATCGGCGGCATGGTCCTGCACATGGGCAAGATCGCCGAGATGCGCACCGGCGAGGGCAAGACCCTGGTCGCGACCCTGCCGGTGTACCTCAACGCCCTGGAAGGCAAGGGCGTGCACGTGGTCACCGTCAACGACTACCTGGCCCGCCGCGACGCCGCGCAGATGGGCGTGCTCTACAACTGGCTCGGCCTGTCGGTGGGCGTGGTCTACCCGGGCATGCCGCATTCGGACAAGCGCGCGGCCTACGGCGCCGACATCACCTACGGCACCAACAACGAGTTCGGCTTCGACTACCTGCGCGACAACATGGCCATGTCCAAGGCCGACCGCTACCAGCGCGGCCTGCACTACGCGATCGTGGACGAGGTCGACTCGATCCTGATCGACGAGGCCCGCACCCCGCTGATCATCTCCGGCCCGGCCGACGAGTCGCCCGAGCTCTACCTCAAGGTCAACCAGATCGTCCCGCAGCTGACCCGCCAGGAAGTCGAGGACGGCATCGGCGACTACTGGGTGGACGAGAAGGGCAAGCAGGTGCACCTGTCCGAGGCCGGCCAGGAGCACGCCGAGGAACTGCTGACCCGCGCCGGCATCATCGCCGCCGGCGACAGCCTGTACGCGCCGCACAACATCCACGTGGTCCACCACCTCAACGCCGCGCTGCGCGCGCACGCGCTGTTCCAGCGCGACGTCGACTACATCGTGCGCGACGGCGAGGTGATCATCGTCGACGAGTTCACCGGCCGCACCCTGCCGGGCCGCCGCTGGTCGGACGGCCTGCACCAGGCGGTCGAGGCGAAGGAGGGGGTGCCGGTCCAGCGCGAGAACCAGACGCTGGCCAGCATCACCTTCCAGAACCTGTTCCGCATGTACGGCAAGCTCGCCGGCATGACCGGCACCGCCGACACGGAAGCGTTCGAGTTCAGCAACATCTACGGCCTGGAAGTGGTGGTGATCCCCACCCATCGGCCGATGATCCGCGTCGACCATCCCGACGCCGTGTTCCTCAACCGCGCCGGCAAGTACCGCGCGGTCTGCCAGGAGATCAAGTCCTGCTACGAGCGCGGCCAGCCGGTGCTGGTGGGCACCACCTCGATCGAGGTGTCGGAGCTGCTGTCGCAGTTCCTGCGCGAGGAGAAGATCCCGCACGAGGTGCTCAACGCCAAGCAGCACGAGCGCGAGGCGCAGATCATCGCCCACGCCGGCCGCCCGAAGGCGGTGACCATCGCCACCAACATGGCCGGCCGCGGCACCGACATCGTGCTCGGCGGCTCGCTGCAGGCCGAGCTCGCCGCGCTGGGCGAGGACGCGTCCGAGGCCGACAAGGCGCGCGTGCGCGAGGAGTGGCAGCAGCGCCACGACGAAGTGGTCGCGCTGGGCGGCCTGCACATCATCGGCACCGAGCGCCACGAGTCCCGCCGCATCGACAACCAGCTGCGCGGCCGCTCCGGCCGCCAGGGCGACCCGGGGTCGAGCCGCTTCTACCTGTCGCTCGAAGACAACCTGATGCGCATCTTCGCCGCCGACTGGGTGCAGAAGGTGATGGCGCGGATGGGCCTGCAGGAGGACGACATCATCGAGTCGCCGCTGGTCTCGCGGCAGATCGCCAATGCCCAGCGCAAGGTCGAGGCGCACAACTTCGACATCCGCAAGAACCTGCTCGAGTTCGACGACGTCAACAACGACCAGCGCAAGGTGATCTACGGCCAGCGCAACGAGCTGCTCGAGGCCGAGAGCATCAAGGACAACATCGACGGCATCCGCGCCGACGTGGTGGCCGAGGTGGTCGAGCGCTTCGTGCCGCCCGACTCGATCGACGAGCAGTGGGACCTGCCCGGCCTGGAGGCGACCCTGGAGCAGGACTTCGGCCTGCGCCTGGACCTGCAGGGCATGGCCAGGGCCAGCCGCGAACTCGACGCCGAGGGCATCCAGGAGCACGTGCGCCGGGAGCTGGACCGCGTGTTCGAGGAGAAGGAGGCCCAGATCGGCTCCGAGACCATGCGCGTGCTCGAGAAGCACATCATGCTCAGCGTGCTCGACGAGAACTGGAAGCAGCACCTGGCGCGCATGGACTACCTGCGCCAGGGCATCCACCTGCGCGGCTACGCGCAAAAGCAGCCCAAGCAGGAGTACAAGCGCGAGGCGTTCGAGCTGTTCAGCGAGATGCTCGACAAGGTCAAGCGCGAGGTGATCATGCTGCTGGCGCGCGTGCGCGTGCGCACCGAGGAGGAGATGGCGGCGATCGAGGCGCAGGAGCGCGCCCAGGCGGAGGCGCGGCTGCGCCAGGCCCAGTTCCAGCATGCCGACGCCGGCGGCTACGGCGCCGACGAGGAAGCCGCGCAGCCCGACTACCAGCAGGGCCCGCGTGCGCCGATCGTGCGCGAAGGGGCCAAGATCGGCCGCAACGACCCGTGCCCCTGCGGCAGCGGCAAGAAGTACAAGCACTGCCACGGCCAGCTTTCCTGAGGACAGCGCCCCCTGCACCGACCGTCCGCCCGCCTCCAGCCTGAGCGCAGCCCCCGCCGCCGCGGGGGCAGGGCCGGGCACATGCCTGGTGGCGTGCTGGCGCTGCGCGCCCCCCTCCCGGCCTCCCCCGGCAAGCGGGGGGAGGGGCCAGGACCACTGACGGGCCGGCGGGAGGCGCGGACCAGGCGCCGGCCGCAGCCTGGCGCCGGCGCATCGCACGACGTTCCGCCCCCCATGCGCTGCAGCCCCCTCCGCCGCCTGCGGGGGAGGGCCGGGGAGGCGAACGCCACCCCGGAGGCCCGGGACCCCCTCGCATGAACCAGGGCACCCCGCACCCGCCCGCGCCCGCGGGCACTCCCCCCACGATCCACGTCGTCGCCGGCGTCATTACCGACACCCGTGGCCGGGTGCTGCTGGCGCGCCGAGCGCCGGGCAGCGAGCTGGCCGGACTCTGGGAGTTCCCCGGCGGCAAGCTCGAGCCGGGCGAGGCGCCCGAGGCCGCGCTCAGCCGCGAGCTGGAAGAGGAGCTCGGCATCCGGGTCGAGCCCGGCGCCCCGCTGATGACCGTTCCGCACCTGGCGCCCAGCCGCCGGCTGCGACTGGACGTGCGTCGCGTGGCCGGCTGGAAGGGCAGCGCCAAGGGACTGGAGGGACAGGCGCTGGCCTGGGTGCAGCCGGAGAAGCTGGCCCGTTACGACATGCCCGCGCCCGACCGCCCGGTGGTGGCGGCGCTGCTGCAGCCCGACCATTGCCTGGTGACGCCGCCGCCCGGCGCCGACGACGCGGCCTGGCTCGCGGCCTTCGATGCCGCGCTGGCGCGTGGCGTGCGCCGGGTGCAGTTCCGCATGCCGGGCGTGGACGAGGCCCGGCGCCGGCGGTTGCTGGACGGCGCGGCCCGGCTCTGCAGCGACGCCGGCGCGCAGCTGCTGGTCAATGGCGATCCCGCGCTGGCCCTGGCGACCGGCCTCGGCCTGCACCTGCCCGCGGCACGGCTGGCCGGGATCGAGGCGCGGCCGGTCCCGGCCGAGGTTCCGTTTTCCGCGTCCTGCCACGACGAAGCGCAGCTGGCGCGGGCCGAGGCGCTGGGCTGCGACTTCGTCCTGGTGGGCCCGCTGCGGCCGACGCCCAGCCATCCCGGCGAGCCCGGCATCGGCTGGGAACGCTTCGAGGCATTGCGCGAGCGCAGCGCGCTGCCGATGTACGCCATCGGCGGACTTGGCCCGGCCGACATCCCGGTTGCCCGCCAGCATGGCGCCCAGGGCATCGCCGCGATCCGCGGCCTGTGGGACGCCCCGGCCGCGGATCCACCCCCGCGCCCCGCCCGCCGCCCCCGCGCCACCCGCCTGTAGCGCGCACCGGGCCCATCGCGGCTCCAGGTTCCGACCGCGCGCCCCGGCGCCGCTGCCGGATTCGCGGCGGCTGGCCGGCTGACGTGCGAATGACATGGCGATCGCAATGCCCCCTCCCAGCCTCCCCCCGCAAGCGGGGGAGGGGCAGGATCGCGGGAACGACCAGGCGGGAGAGGGGCAGGAGCGCGGGCCGGGAGATGGGCACCACCGCCGGGGGAGCGGCGGAAGGGTGCGGATGAGGTCGGGCCGACGTGGCCCGAGGCCGGGCGGGATGACCCGCGGTCCGGGCGGCAGGTCGCCTACCCGTCGACAGTCCCGGCCGCCGCGGCGGCGAGGGCGCGGTACTGCGCGTCGAGGGCGGCGACCTGGGGCGGCAGTGCGTCGATCGGGCCGTCGTTCACCAGTATGTCGTCGGCGATCGCCAGGCGTTCCGCCCGGCTGGCCTGCGCGGCGATCATGCGGTCGGCCAGCGCGAGGTCGATGCCGTCGCGGGCCAGCAGGCGGCTACGCTGCACCTCGACCGGCACGTCCACCACCAGCACGCGGTGCAGCCAGGGATAGGCGGCACGCGGACCGCCGCCGGAGGTCGTCGCCGCCTCGGCCAGCAGCGGGATCGCGGCCACCGCGTACGCTCCCGGCGCCGCTTCGCAGGCGGTCCGCAGCAGGGTCCGCACGCGTGGATGCACGATCGCCTCGAGCGTCAGGCGCGCCGCGTCGTCGGCGAACACCCGCCGCCGCATGGCGGGGCGGTCGAGGCTGCCGTCGGGCGCGAGCACCTCGGACCCGAAGGCGGCCACCACTTCGGCCAGGCCGTCACTGCCTGGCGCCACCGCCTCGCGCGCGGCCACGTCGGCATCGGCCACGGTGACGCCCAGCGCCTCGAAGCACCGCGCCACCTCGCTCTTGCCGGAGGCGACGCCCCCCGTCAGTCCCACGATGTATCCGGCCATCTGCGGATTGTGCACGTCGCGCATGCGGATTCGGCGCCCGGGGGGCGGATGCCGGCATTCCCCCGCACTTCAACCCCCTCCACCGCGCGCGGGGGAGGGTTGGGGTGGGGGCGAATGGGGCCGGATGGTGTGGCTGCGAGATGCCCCCCCTCCCAGCCTCCCCCCGCAAGCGGGGGGAAGGGCGGGCGCCGGGGCAGGAGGGGCGAGTCTGCGGGGAGCAGGGGCAGGAGCGGGGAGGCTCCTGGGCTCAGAAGCCCGCGTAGCTGCGGTACAGGCCGAGCAGCTGGTCGCCCCACATGAAGACGATCCAGCCGGCGATGGCCAGGTAGGGGCCGAAGGGAATCGGGGTGGCGCGGTCGCGGCCCTTGACCGCCAGCCAGATCGAGCCCACCACCGCGCCCACCAGCGAGGACAGCAGGATGATCGGCAGCACCCCGGCCAGCCCCACCCAGGCGCCGAGCGCGGCCAGCAGCTTGAAGTCGCCGTGGCCCATGCCCTCCTTGCCGGTGACCTGCTTGAACAGCCACCACACCGACCAGAGGCTCACGTAGCCGGCGATCGCGCCCAGCAGCGCGGGCTTGGCCGGCATGTACAGATTGTCCAGCGCCGCCACCAGGCCCAGCCACATCAACGGCAGGGTCAGCGAGTCGGGCAGCAGCTGGGTGCGCAGGTCGATGCCCGACAGCGCGATCAGGAAGCAGGTGAGCAGGCAGGCGCCGAAGCCCTGCCAGCCGAACCCGAAACGCCACACGCACACCAGGCACAGCACCGCGGTGAGCAGTTCCACCAGCGGATACTGGATCGAGATCGGCGCCTTGCAGCTGCGGCAGCGGCCACGCAGCGCCAGCCAGCTCAGCACCGGGATGTTCTCGTACCAGGCCAGCTGGTGGCCGCAGTGCGGGCAATGCGAGCGCTCGACCACGATCCCCGGCGGCGGCGGGTCGTACAGCTCGGGCTCGCCCAGCACCTCGCGGGCTTCGCGCTTCCACTCCCACTCCATGCGCCGCGGCAGGCGCAGGATCACCACGTTGAGGAAACTGCCCACGAGCAGCCCCAGCCCGGCGGCCAGCGGATAGCCGAGCGCGGGGTTCTGGTCCAGGTACGCCATCGAGCCGTCAGCCCATCAGGGTCATGGCGATCTTGAAGATCGGCAGGTACATCGCGATCACGATCGAGCCCACCAGGGTGCCGATGATCACCATCACGAACGGCTCGATCAGGCTGGAGATCGCATCGACCGCGTTGTTGACCTCTTCCTCGTAGAACTCGGCGACCTTGAACAGCATCGCGTCGAGCGCGCCGGCCTCCTCGCCGATGGCGGTCATCTGCACCACCATGTGCGGGAACAGGCCCACCTGCTTCATCGCCACGTTGAGCGGGAAGCCCACCGCCACGTCGTCGCGCATCTGCATCACGGCGTCGGTGTAGACGCGGTTGCCGGTCGCGCCGGCCACGCTGTCCATCGCCTCCACCAGCGGCACGCCGGCCTTGAACGTCACCGCCAGGGTGCGGGCGAAGCGGGCGATGGCCGAGTTGTGCAGCACCTGGCCGATCACCGGGATCTTCAGCATCAGCCGGTCCACGGTGTGCTGCAGCTTGGGCGAGCGCTTGTACACGTACATGAAGGCGGCGAACGCGCCCAGGGCGACGATCAGGATCGCCCACCACCACTTCACCAGGATCTCGGAGATGCCGAACACCAGGGTGGTGAACGCCGGCAGGTCGGTGCCGAAGCTGGCGAACTGCTCCTTGAAGATCGGCACCACGAAGATCATCAGCACCGCGCACACCAGGATGGCGACGCCGATGATCGCCAGCGGGTAGAACATCGCCTTCTTGATCTTGCCCTTGACCGACTCGATGTTCTCCTTGTACGTGGCGATGGTCTCGAGCACGGTCTCCAGCGCGCCCGAGGACTCGCCCGCGCGCACCAGGTTGCGGTACAGCTCGTCGAACTGCACCGGGTACTTGCTCATCGCCTCGTAGATCGACGAGCCGCTCTCCAGATCGAGGCGCAGGTCGTCGACCATCTTCTTCATGCGCGGGTTCTTCTGGCCCTGGCCGATGATCTCCAGGGCCAGCACGATCGGCACGCCCGACTTCATCATGGTGGCCAGCTGGCGGCTGAAGACGGCGATGTCCTTGGCGGTGATCGCCTTGCCGGCGCTGCCGAACAGGGGCTTGGGCTTGGGCTTGACCATCCCCGGCTGGATGCCCTGCTTGCGCAGTTCGGCCCGCAGCAGGTTGGCGTTCCGGGCCTGCTGCTCGCCCTTCATCTTCTTGCCGCGCTTGTCGACGCCCTCCCAGATGAACGTCGGCATGTTGACGCCTTCGCGCGTCGGCTGCGCCGGCTTGCGAGCGGCGGTCTTGGCGGCGGAACGGGTCACGGCCATCGCTTGGTCCCCTGGTATCCCCGGCCTCCCCGACCGGGCGAATTCCCTTGCATGGTAACCCCTTACAAGCGGAAGTGAAATTCATCTCTGTGACGGCGAGCAGGGTTTGGCAGTGCAGTTGCCGCGTGCCCGGGGCAGGGGAGGAGTGGCAAGTGCGGGGTGGGGGCGCAGCGCATATCAACTCCCTCCCCCGCATGCGGGGGAGGGCTGGGGTGGGGGCGTGCCGGTGCGAGTTGGATGGGCCTGCTGCGGAGTGCCCCCCTCCCAGCCTCCCCCCGCAAGCGGGGGGAGGAGTGGCAGGCGCGGGGTGGAGGCGCAGCGCCCATCAATTCCCTCCCCCTCGTGCGGGGGGAGGAGCGGCAAGTGCGGGGGAGCAGGCGCAGCACGCATCAACTCCCTCCCCCGCATGCGGGGGAGGGTTGGGGTGGGGGCATGCGGGGGGGAGTGGCTTGCTGCGGAGTGCCCGCAGCGGAAGCGCCGTAGCAAGAGAGACGCAGCGGAAGCGCCGCGACACAACCGCCGCAGCAAGAGGGCCTCGGCGAATCCGCCGTGGCAACAGCGCCCGGCGAACTTGCCGCGGCAAGAGCGCCCGGCGAACCCGCCGCAGCAAGAGCGCCCGGCGAAACCGCCGCAGCAAGAGCGCCCGGCGAAACCGCCGCTACGGCGCCGCCGTCCTCCGCGCCTCAGTCCTTGGTGACGCGGTTGATCTCCGCCAGGCTCGTCACGCCCTGCTTCACCTTGCGCAGGGCCGACTGGCGCAGGTCGCGCACGCCCGAGCGCTGCGCGGCCTCGGCGATCTGGATGGCGTTGCCGCCCTCGAGCACGATCGTGGCGATCTCGTCGGTCATCGGCATCACCTGGTAGATGCCGGTGCGGCCCTTGTAGCCGCCGGTGCACTCGTCGCAGCCCACCGGTTCGTACACGGCGAAGCCCTCGGCGATCTCCTCCTCGGTGAAACCCTCGGCCAGCAGCGCGTGGTCCGGGATCTGCACGGGCTGCTTGCACTTCTCGCACAGCCGCCGCGCCAGGCGCTGGGCGATCACCAGCGTCACCGAGCTGGTGATGTTGTACGGCGCGATGCCCATGTTCATCAGGCGCGCGATGGTCTGCGGCGCGTCGTTGGTGTGCAGGGTGGACAGCACCATGTGGCCGGTCTGCGCGGCCTTGATCGCGATCTCGGCCGTCTCCAGGTCGCGGATCTCGCCGACCATGATGATGTCCGGGTCCTGGCGCAGGAAGCTGCGCAGCGCGGCGGCGAAGGTCATGCCGCGGCGCTCGTTCTGCTGCACCTGGTTCACGCCCGGCAGGCGGATTTCCACCGGGTCCTCGACCGTGGAGATGTTGCGCTCCTCGTTGTTGAGGATGCCCAGCGCCGTGTACAGCGACACCGTCTTGCCCGAGCCGGTGGGGCCGGTCACCAGCACCATGCCGTAGGGCTTGTGGATCGCCTCCTCGAACAGCTTCTGCTGGTCGGGCTCGTAGCCGAGCTTGTCGATGCCCAGCTTGGCCGCGCCGGCGTCGAGGATGCGCAGCACCACCTTCTCGCCGAACAGGGTCGGCAGGGTGCTGACGCGGAAGTCGATCTGCTTGGTCTTGCTGATGTTGAGCTTGATGCGCCCGTCCTGCGGCACGCGCTTCTCGGCGATGTCCAGCTGCGCCATGACCTTCAGGCGCGCGGTGATGCGCGAGTGCAGCTTGACCGGCATCTTCGCCACCTGGCGCAGGATGCCGTCGATGCGAAGGCGTACGCGATAGTCGGTCTCGTACGGCTCGAAGTGGATGTCCGAGGCGCCGCGCTTGATCGCGTCGATCAGGATCTTGTTGACGAACTTGACGATCGGCGCGTCGTCCTTGCCTTCGCCGGCCGCGTCGCGGCCCTCGTCCTCGGTCCCGGCCTCGACCTCCAGGTTCTCCAGGCCCTCGGCGTCGTCGAGGGCGTCGCCGAAACCCTCGGCCGCCTGCCACAGCTCCAGGGTGCGGCGGATGGTGTCCTCGTCGACCAGGATCGGTTCCACCATCAGGTTGGTGTGGAACTTCACCTCGTCCAGCGCATGGGTGTTGGTCGGGTCGGAGGTGCCGACGAACAGCTTGCCCCCGCGCTTGAACAGCGGCAGCACGTGGTGCTTGTTGAGCAGCTCCTCGCTGACCAGCTTGAGCGCGTTGGAGGAGGGGTCCATCGCCGCCGCGTCGAACACCGGCATGCCGAACTCGATCGAGTTGGCGGCCG
Source organism: Luteimonas sp. J29 (assembly GCF_000472505.1). Classification (GTDB taxonomy): domain Bacteria; phylum Pseudomonadota; class Gammaproteobacteria; order Xanthomonadales; family Xanthomonadaceae; genus Luteimonas. Next base: position 71,795 of record NZ_KI421429.1, on the reverse strand, counting down.
CCATCTGCGCGGCGGTGACCAGCTTGTGCTCGCGCAGCCAGACGCCGACCGGCTTGCGTTCCGCGCTGGCCTTGTCCAGCGCCTCGCGGGCGGCGGCTTCCTCGAGCGCTCCGTCGAGCACGAGGCGGCGGGCGATGCCGGTGATGCCGGCAAGGTTGGCGGTGACGGCGTTCATGGGTACGGATTTCCCCTGCGGTCGGACGACTTTACCGCAAATCCGCGGCACCGAATCCACCCGGCGGCGCCCGGGACCGGTCTCCGGGCGCCGCCGCGATGCCCGCGGCCTCCATGCCGGCGGCAAGCGCCGCGTCCTTCCGTGGCGGGCAGGCCGCGAGGCGCCCGCGGGCCGCGCCGTCCGCGGCGAACCCGGTCACGGCCCGGCGCCGCGCCGCTTCCCAGCCCGGACGCGTCCGGCTACCCTCTGGCGCAAAGGGGAGCGTTGTGACCGTATCCGTCATCCTGCCTGCCAAGAACGAGGCCGAGGGCCTGCGCCGCACGCTGCCGGCCCTGCGCGAGCGGATGCCCGCGGCCGAGATCATCGTCGTGGACGACGGCTCCACCGACGACACCGCCGAGGTGGCGGCCGCCCTGGGTGCCAGGGTGCTGGGCTCCCCGTACTCGATGGGCAACGGCGCCGCGATCAAGCGCGGCGCGCGGGCGGCCACGGGCGAGATCCTGGTGTTCATGGACGCCGACGGCCAGCACGACCCGGCCTGCATCCAGACCCTGCTGGCCAAGCTCGACGAGGGCTACGACATGGTGGTCGGCGCCCGCGACTGGTCGGGCCAGGCCGGCGTGCACCGCGGCGTCGCCAACGCCTTCTACAACTGGCTGGCGAGCCGGATGACCGGGTTCGAGGTCAAGGACCTCACCTCCGGCTTCCGCGCCGTGCGCGCGGCCAAGTTCCTGGAGTTCCTGCACCTGCTGCCCAACGGGTTCAGCTACCCGACCACCAGCACCATGGCCTTCTTCCGCAGCGCCTACCCGGTGGCCTACGTGCCGATCCCGGTGGCCAGGCGGGTGGGCACCAACAGCCACATCCGCCCGCTGAAGGACGGCATCCGCTTCCTGCTGATCATCTTCAAGATCGCCACGCTGTACTCGCCGCTGAAGCTGTTCGCGCCGGCGGCGATGTGTTTCTTCCTGGCCGGCGCGGGCTACTACGCGTACACGTACGCCACCTACGGCCGCTTCACCAACATGAGCATGCTGCTGCTCAGCGCGTCGGTGATCATCTTCCTGATCGGGCTGGTGTCGGAGCAGATCACCACGCTGACCTACAAGGCGGACAGCCAGGGCCGGGCATGAGCACCGGCGAGGGGGTTGCCGCGCGCGTGCAGGTCGACGGCCGGGGACACGTGGACTGGAGCGCATGACCACGCCGGCAATCGTGATCGTCACCTCATCGTTCCCGATCAGCGGGGATGGCAGCGAGGCCGCGGGCGGCTTCGTGGCGGACCTGGCCGAGGAACTCGGAAAGCATGTGCCCGTGCGCGTCGTGGCGCCGGGCCGCGCGGGGCAGCGCGAGCGCTGGGCCGCCAACGTGGAGGTGTACCGCTTCGCCACGCCCGGCAAGCCCCTGTCCACGATGAAGCTCTGGCACCCCGTCGGCGCGCTGCAGGCATTGCGGGTGATGGCGGCGGGGCAGGAGGCGACCGACCGCGCAATGGCGGCGGGGCCGGTCGCGCACGTGCTGGCGCTTTGGGCGTTGCCCTGCGGTCATTGGGCACGCAAGGCGGCGCGCAGGTACGCTTGCGGGTACTCGGTGTGGACGCTCGGCAGCGACATCTGGACGCTTGGACGGATCCCGGGCCTACGCACACACCTCCGCCATGTGCTGGCCGAGGCGCGGTACTGTTATTCGGATGGTCTTCAGCTCGCCAAGGATACGCGTGCGATCGCCGGACGCGAGGTCGAGTTCCTGCCGAGTACTCGCCGGTTTCCGGTCGTTGTGGGCGAGCGTGCGGAGTCGGGGCCGAAGCGGCTGTTGTTCCTTGGACGTTGGCATCCGAACAAGGGCGTGGACGTGCTGCTGGACGCGTTGTTGCTTTTGTCGGACGCCACATGGACGGAGATCGCCGAGGTCCACATCGCAGGTGGGGGGCCGCTAGAACGCGATGTGCATGCTGCCGTGGCCGCGCTGACCACGGCAGGGCGGCCGGTCCGGCTCAGTGGTTTCCTTGATACCGCGGCGGCGGCGGCGGCCTTCGCGCAGGCCGATGCACTTCTTTTGCCTTCGCGCGTGGAGAGCATTCCCGTGATCTTTTCCGACGCTATGAAGGCGGGCATCCCCGTGGTCTCGACCCCGGTGGGCGATCTGCCACATCTGCTTCAGGACGGGCCTACCGGTGTGCTGGCAAAGGCGGTGAATGCGGAAGCATTTGCGTCGGCTATTGAATCCTTTCTGGCCACTCCTCACTTCGACCACTTCGCAGCGGGGATCTCCACCATGGCGGCGCGTTTCTCGCTACCGCGGATTGCTGAAGACCTGACGTCCCGCCTGCTCGCTGAGGCGAACCAATGAGCGCGGCTGGGGAGGCAAAGCGTAAGCGCGCTCGCTGGCAGACCGCACTGGCGATCGTGTTCACGCTCGCGGCGCTGGTGTGGGTGGGCGATCTCGTGCGCGTTGCCTGGCCGACCTTGGCCGATGCAATGCGACATGTCGACGCTCCGATGATGGGCATGGCGGCGTTGGCGTGCCTTGCCGGTGCCGCCACGCATGGAGAAATGTTTCACATACTGGTGCGGGAGTTTTGTGCGGCCCGGATGTCACGGAGCCAGACATACAGCCTGCAGTTCGTGGCGCAGCTCGTGCGCCATTTGCCAGGCCGATTCTGGGGGGTGGCTTACCAGATCGCCCAGACGCGCGGAGACCTTCCCGCGAATGGAATCGTGCTGGTTCACACGGTGCTGGCCGCGACCGCGACCTACTTCACGGTTTGGTGCGTGGCGACGATCTTCGCATTCGAGCGCTCTGTCATCCATGGACTCGCATGCTTCGCCTGCGGTGCTCTGCTGCTTGCGGTTTCAGTGCCGTGTGGACGCATGCTCGGCCGTCTCGGCCATCGATTGCCGACTTTGCCCGGGGGATTCGGTAACGCACAGAAGCGGCTGATCGAGGCGGCGGCCAGCCTGCGTGGCAGATCGGCGATTGCGTTCTATTTAGTGGTCGGCGTGGGCTGGCTATTCTACCTTGGCGCCTGGGCGGTGTTCGGCGCCGCGTATCCGGGCCTGGATGCCGGGCAGGGATTGCGCCTTGTCGGCTACTACAGCCTGGCTTGGATCGTGGGCTTCGTCGCGGTGTTTACTCCCGCTGGTTTGGGCGTTCGTGAGGTGGCTTTTCTCGGTTTGGCGAGCGAGTTTCCCGCAGATGTGTTGGCTATGACAGCGGTACTAGGCAGAGTCTGGTTGCTTCTCAACGATATTGTCCTGGGCGGCGTGGCCTTGCTAATGACAGGAAAGCGACATGGCGAGCGATGAGGGAGCCTTCGACGACAGCGGCATCAATGTTGCCGACCCCAATGACCGACTTGGCTTGAAGGCCGATTACATTAGCCTGGTCCAGGAGTTGGCACTGCAATCGTTAGTGCCGGATGGCCGCGGTCGTGCCCTCGAAATCGGTTGCGGCTACGGTCGGCTGACCCCGACTATCGTGCGGCTGGGTTTCGAGGTCATTGGTATTGACCCTTCGCTCCGATTGCTACGCCTTGCCCAAGCACGTTTACCTGGACAGCACTTCTGTGTTGGCGCACTGCCAAATCTGCCGTTTCCGGACGCAGGCTTTGAGGCGGCATTCCTGATCAACGTGCTCAGAGTACTCCACCTGATGGGAATTAAGGAGGTGGTCGACGATGTTGGGCGAGTGATCGCCCCCGGCGGGCGCTTGATCATCTTGGACAACCTTCGCGACGGTGATACTCGCTACGTCACCGACGAGTGGATCATCGATCGTTTTCAGCGGCTAGGCCTTGAACTAGTAGCGCGCCGGGCAGTCCGCCGTGGGCGGTGGCTGGGTGTACTTGCCATCCGGCATGGTCTTGTGCCCCGCATCTGGTTGCCCGCAATCGCGCGCCATGAGCTCGCGCGTATGGCCAAGCGGACGCGCATTCCGCGATGGACGTATGACAATGTCATTTACGTTTTCCGGAAGCCGCTATGACTTCCATTGATCGCCCTTGGGCGGTGATCCTAGCTGGTGGGCTGGAGATACCAGCGGTGGCATTGGCGCGCGCATTCACGCGCCACGGAATACCTTGGGCGGCGATCGGTCTGCGACCGAAGAGTCTGCTGCGTGGTATGCCGGGCTGTCAGGCCTTCGCGGATCTCTCGTCTCTTACCGACGTAGGAGCACTTCGCGACGCCCTGATCCAGACGCTCGCAGACTGGCGCGCCCGTTCGCCGGGTTCACTGGCCTGTTTCGCCACGGAAGATCGGGGCCTCAGGTGCCTGAACACATGGCGAGACGACATACTACCTTTGGCCGAGTTTGCTCGTGCGCGCGCACTTCGAATGGGAGGTCTCGACAAGGCAGAGTTGTTCGCAGCGCTTGCGAATGAGCCTGCAGGCGCGCGAACGCGAGTGCTTTCGACGCCATTGGAGATCGACGCGACACTAGACGCGCTTGGCGAGGATGCTGTGTTCAAGCCAGCGATGAAGCCGTGGGACATGGATCTGTCTGCGCTCGGGCATGGTGCCAAGGTGGTAACGCGAAGAGAGGGCGAGTCTCGACACGCCTTGCTTCGTCGGCTGAACAAAGTATGGTCCTTGTCGGTGCGCTGGATCGCGCAACCGCGGCTGCATGAGTTCGCCGATGGCGAGCATGGTGCTTGGGTCGCCGGGGCGCCCGGCGACTACGCTGGCCTCGGTTTTGTGGAGCGCTTGAAGCATCCGCGTCGCGGTGGCACAGGCTGTTGGGTTGAGGCCGGTGGTGATTCGATGCTGGTGGAGCCTGCGCAGCGGGTGCTGGCCGCCATCGACTTTGTCGGGTTGGCCGAGGTGCCATTCCTCCTCGACGCTAGGAATACGCCGAGGTTGCTCGAGCTCAATGCGCGGGCATGGCTGCAGGTTGGCTTGGCGGAACGTGCTGGTCTGCCCGTCTCGGCAATTGCCTATCGGAGTCTCACTGGCGTGTCGGTTCCGGCTCCTTCGCATATCAAGGCAGCTAGCTGGATAAATGTGGAGCGTGCGCTACTTGCAGTACACGCGGGGCAAAGACGCGGAGATCTCTTGTCTCAGCTTTGGCGCGCGTGGCGACGTGACCAAGCCGAGTTGGCTATGTACAGTGATGTCGATTGGCGCACTCGGGCCGGCTGGCTCAGCCGTATCGGTGGCGCGCTGCTGTTGGGAAGGTCGGGATGAGTCGGGTTCCGGTGGTCGGCGTGTTCGATTCTGGGGTCGGCGGCTTGACTGTGCTCGCGCGCCTGCGGGCAAGACTCCCAGCGATCGACTTTCTCTACCTGGGCGATACCGCTCGGGTACCCTATGGAACCCGCTCTGCGCAAACCATAGTTGACTACACGCGCCAAGGGATTCGATACCTGCAAGCCGCTGGGGTAGATCTGGTTGTAGTTGCATGCAATACCGCTTCGGCGGTGGGTTTGCCGGCGCTGGCAGGTGAGGCGACCATTCCAGTTGTCGGGGTGGTTGAGGACGGTGTCCTGGAGGCCGTCAACACCGCGCGTCGCGGCGTCCTCGTGCTTGCGACACCTGCAACTATCGCGGCTGGTTCGTACCAGCAGGCCATCCATGTGCAGCGCCCGAATTTGGCGGTTGAAGGTGTCGCCTGCCCGCTGTTCGTCCCGCTTGCCGAGGAAGGTTGGGGGGATTCCGAGGTCGCTGATGCGGTCGCCAGCCGCTATCTCGCATCGGTTGATGTGTCCCGCTATGATCTAGTCCTCCTGGGTTGTACGCACTTTCCACTCCTTGCGCCGACCTTGCGCCGATGCCTGCCGGACGGGATCGTGATCGAGGATCCAGGACCGCGTCTGGCAGAGAGGGTGGCCGCGATGCTCGGCCCGACGGTACCCCGCTCTGGTTCGGTCTCTTTCGAGGTAACTGATTCGGTAGCGTCTTTTGCCAGGGTCGCGGGTCGGATGGGAATGCCGGCAGAAGGGTGCGTTAAACATCTTCCGCTCGCGGCGCTAACTGAGCATGGCTGCACATCCGTGATGGCGGGAACGTAGCCAGAACCCCTGGTGAACGGGTTGGCAGGTTGGAATGGTTCGTGAGGTGGTTGCAGCCAGACGAAAGTTCTGGAAATCCTGCGGTGCGATCTTGATGGGTCGGCGAGGGAAAGCTACGAGGCTGCACGATTCCTCATGAGTGACGAATGCCGGTGATATCCGCGAAGACGTGTGGCGACCGATTCCGCAACTTGATCGTCGTCGGAGCTGAAGTCACGTGCGTGGCAGGCACTGCCGAATCGAGGCGATGTCAGGACAGGAGCTCGAGAAGAACTGACAGTCGGCGGCAAGCGATCGTTCTGGCGGGCACTGATCCGTCCAATGAAGCGTGAGCGCTTCTTCGAGCACGGCGGGCTCGTCCAAGGTTCGATATTAGCGCGTTGACGGTAACCCTCGTCGCAGCCCCTCGATCTCCTCGGCCAGGTCTTCGCGCCCACGCTCGCGCAGTTCGGTAGCGAGTTGTTGGTGGAACGGATCGCCGGGCGACACCAGCAGCAGCGCGCGCACGAAGTACGGCATGGCGCGGTCCGGCTCGTCCAGGTCGTCCATGACGAAGTAGCCGAAGCCGGCCAGTTCGTAGGGCTTGAACTCGGCGCGTTCGACCAGCAGGTCGAGCGTCTCCAGCAGTTCCGCGGCGTCGAGCGGTGCGCCCTTGCGGAAGTTGTGGGTCATGATCAAGGTGGCCCGGCGGTTGTCCCAGGTCATGGGCACGGTGCGCAGGCGCTCGCGGTACTGCTCCCAGTCGGCGGGCGTCACGTCGCCGCGCAGGCTCTTGAGCACGATCAGCAGGGCGTTGGCATTGAGCGAGTGCGGCATGTTGCGCGTGCCCGCGCTGCAGGCCTCGATCGCAGGTTCGAGGTTCGGGTTGCCCGCCACCGGGCCCCCGCCGCCCGTGTAGTGCTCGGCGCACAGCAGGATCCAGGCACGCGCGGAGCCCGGCGCCGACGCGGTGGCGGCCTGGGCCATGGTGAGGTTGCTGCGCCAGTCGTGGGCCCGCAGCAGTGTGGCCGTGGCCAGGCCGGCGAGGATCGCCACGCAGGCGGCCGTCTGCGCCACCAGCGGGATGCGCAGTCGCACGGCGGCGTGCGCCAGCAGGCTGCCGATCGCCAGTACTGCACCGATCAGCGCGAAGTGGTTGCGATGCTCGAACGCCAGCTCAAGCCCCACCACGTTGCTGGTGATGAAGTGCGCGGCGAAGAACCACAGCACGCCCAGGGCGAACAGCGGCCAGCGCCTGCGCAGCCACAGGGCGAGGGCGGGCAGGGCCACGACGACGACCAGCGCCGGCAGGGTGGTCCACGGTTGCAGCAGGCCCCGGGAGGGCTGCAGCCAGTCGTAATAGAACGGCATGTGCCTCGGCAGCGGCACGAGGATCTGCCACAGGTACAGGCACAGCACTCGGGCCTGGGTCATCAGGCGCTCGGGAGTGGAGAAGTCGCGGCCCGGGTAGGCGTCCCAGCGCCACCGGTGCGGCACCACCCAAAACAGGAACACGGCCGCGGCGCCCACGACGGCAATCAGGTAGCCGCGCCGCAGCCGGGTGGCCAGGCGCGCGTCCGCGGCGGCGAAGCGCAGCACGGTCAGCTCGAGCGCGAGGGTGTAGGCGGGCAGCAGGGCCGAGTCTTCCTTGCAGCCCAGCGCCAGGATCCACAGCAGCAGGGTGACGAGCAGGCCGGTGCGGCCGGAGCGGCCCTCGATCTGTGCCCGGCGCGCCTGCAGGTACGCCCACAGCGCCAGCACCAGGAACAGGGTGCCCATGGTCTGCAGGCGCTGCACCACGTACAGCACCGAGGACACCTGCAGCGGGTGCAACGCCCAGGCCAGCGCCAGCGCAGGCGCCAGCCAGGTCGCCCGCTCGCGGCGGACGCCGGCCACGAGCAGCAGGGCGCGGAAGAGCCAGGCCAGCGCGAGCGCCGTGATCCCGTGCAGGACGATGTTGGTGACCTTGAAGGTGGCCGGGTCGAGGCCGCCGCGCAGGTGGTCGAGGGCGAACGTGACCGTTGGCAGGATCCGCATGAAGCCGGAGATCTGCGGGCTGGTGGCGATCCGGTACAGGGCCTCGCCATCCAGGCGCTCGATGTGCAGTTTCGTATCGTTGACGATGTTGGGGAAGTCGTCGAACACGAAGTCGCCAGGCAATCCTGGCAGGAAGGCCAGTCCAGCAAGCAATGCAACGGCCAGTGCAAGTAGCAGGAATCGGCCAGCGTGGCTCTCAAGCATGCGCGTCCCCCCGGGGAAGCCCCGATTATGGGTGATCAGGGGCGGCTGTGTCCCGACTTCGGGGCCGAGGGGCCGAGGGGCGATCGCTCAGTCGAGCGAGCAGCTCGCCGTAGGCAAGTGGCAGGTAGTGGTCCGGATGCCGGGCAGCCTGGGCGTGCCGCTGACGGGCGTCTCCAGATCCACGGCTGTGTCGGCGGACGTACAGGCGCTCAGCAGCGGGTCCGGGATAGACATGCCGTTGTGGATCGCCGCCAACGAGAAGATGGCGTAGTTCTTCATCTCGGCCTGGCAGGCATTCTCGGCGGAGCGAATCCGGTAATTGTTGTAAGCCGGCAGGGCGATCGCCGCCAGGATCGCGATGATCGCGACCACGATCATCAGTTCAATCAAGGTGAAGCCGCGGACAGTGTTGCGCATGGTGGTATTCCCCCGGAGCCACCCGACTGGTCCCCGATGGACACTGCTAGCAAGACTCTGGCCAATGGGGCGCGGGTACTTGATGGCCAAGGGGGTCCGAGATCGAAAATGTGATTTGGATCTCGATGGGCCCGCGTCCCGTCTGCTGGGGCATGCGTTACCTGGTCGGGGACAAAAAGAAAGCCCCTCTTGCGAGGGGCTTTCCGAGCGACACAACGTGTGGACGATCAGCGGCCCGGGATGGAGCAGGTGGCCGACTCCGGATCGCACACGGTATCGGCCTGACCCGGCAGCTGCGGCTCGAAGGTCGGGTTGCTACCGTCGCCCGACGTGCACGCCGAACGCGGCAGGGTCTGCGGCAGCGGCATGTCGTTCACCGAGGAGGCCAGCCAGGAGTTCATGTAGGCCTTGGCCTCGGCCAGGCACGCATTCTCGGCCGAACGGATGCGGTAGTTGTTGTACGCCGGCAGCGCGATGGCGGCCAGGATGGCGATGATCGCGACCACGATCATCAGCTCGATCAGGGTAAAGCCCTTCTGCGTCTTCATGCTCTGTATCCCCTAGAGGTTGACTAGTCGACTCCACGTGCCCCGCCGGTCCGGCTGTAACCGGGTCCTGTGGGCAGCCGTGCGTGGCGCACGTGCCCGGGGATTAACGCAGATTGCGTGCCAACCCCGCAACACAGCGGGTCCATGGGTGGCATGGGGTACGGGTTCACACTCCGTACGGGTTTCGTGACGAAGTTGCCTGCCCCTTATGGGCAGTTTCGAGTCACAAAGTGACGCGGTGGGGCCAACGTCGTCCCGGGCGACGGGTGGCGCTCCGGAAGTTGTGATGCGTGTCGGTGTTGTTGCGTGAGGGGGCGCATGGTTGCGCATCGCTGCGCAGGGCCGTGCGATTCCGACGAGCGGTGCGGAAGCGGGAGCGAGCGGTTGGGCGGGGGCGTATGAGGCCCGCGATGGATGCCGGTTGCGGCTGTAGGAGCGGCTTCAGCCGCGACCCTGTCCCTCGGCCAACGCGCCGCGCGGGGCAGGCCGGGGCGCCAGGCCTTGCGCGGGGTCGCGGCTCAAGCCGCTCCTACAGGGGGCGGGGTGGTGGGGTGGGTCAGTCGATGCCGAGCTTCTTGAGCTTGTAGCGCAGGGCGCGGAAGGTGATGCCCAGGGCGGCGGCGGTCTTGGTCTTGTTGTAGCGGTTTTCCTGCAGGGCCTGCTGGATCGCGGCGCGCTCGATCTCCTCGATGTAGGAGGGCAGGGCGCTGCTGGAGGTTTCGAACGGGCTGGCGTTGCGCGGGTCGGTGGCGCCGGGCGGGGCGTTGACCGGCGGGGCGGGGATCGGCGCGGCCGACACCGAGGCCGCGCCCGGGGCCGCCGGCGGGGCCACGGTGGCCGCGGGCAGCTGCAGGTCGGAGGCGTGGATGGTGTTGCCGTCGGCCAGGGCCAGGGCGCGCTCGAGGATGTTCTCCAGTTCGCGCACGTTGCCGGGGAAGGGATGGCGCTCGAGCGCGGCGATGGCGTCGGGGGCGAGCGTGGGCGCCTGGCGCTTCATCGCCCGCGACAGCCGTTCGAGGATCGCCTCGGACAGCAGCGGCAGGTCGCCGGCGCGCTCGCGCAGCGAGGGCACGTGCAGGCCGATGACGTTGATGCGGTAGTAGAGGTCGTGGCGGAACTTGCCCTCGGCGACCAGCTGGGCGAGGTCCTTGTGGGTGGCCGAGAGGATGCGCACGTCCACCTGCACCTCGCTCTGCGAGCCGACCGGGCGCACGCTCTTCTCCTGGATCGCGCGCAGCAGCTTGACCTGCATCGGCAGCGGCAGCTCGGCTACCTCGTCGAGGAACAGGGTGCCGCCGTCGGCGGCCTGGAACAGGCCGGCCTTGTCGCTGGTGGCGCCGGTGAAGCTGCCCTTCTTGTGGCCGAAGAACTCGCTCTCCATCAGCTCGGACGGGATCGCGCCGCAGTTCACCGGCACGAACGGGCCGCCCGCGCGCGAGCCCTGGGCGTGGATGGTGCGGGCCACCAGTTCCTTGCCGGTGCCCGACTCGCCGCTGATGTGCACCGGGGCCTGGCTGCGGGCGACCTTGGCGATGGTCTGGCGCAGGGTGACCATGGCCGGCGAGGCGCCGAGCAGGCGGCCGGCCTCCTCGGGCTCGGCGATGCGGCGGGTGTTGAGTTCCAGCGCCTGGCGGACCAGGCCGCGCAGGACGTTGATGTCGACCGGCTTGCTGACGAAGTCGAAGGCGCCGGCCTTGAGCGCCTCCACCGCGGCCTCGACGTTGCCGTAGGCGGTGATCACCGCGACCGGGGTGGTGGGGAAGCGGGTGGAGATCTCGCTCACCAGCTCCAGGCCCGAGCCGTCGGGCAGGCGCATGTCGGTGAGGCAGAGGTCGTAGGACACGGTGCCCAGCATCTGCCGGGCGGCGTGCAGGTTGGGGGCGGTGTCGGTGCGCAGGCCCATCCGGCCCAGGGTCAGCACCAGCAGTTCTCGGATGTCGTGCTCGTCATCGACGATCAGGGCACTGCGTGCTTCGTTCATAAAAGTGAGGAATTCGTCGCAAGGTGACCAATATTGACACTTTTTGACCCGGGTGACGAGGGACGCCGTCCCGTTCCGGAGAGGCGGCAGCCCCGGGCCGGGCGGGGCGTGCGGCGCCCGCCACGGTATCGGCCGTTGCAACTGGAACTTTTGCCGCGCCTCAGTCGGGCTGGAGCAGGGTGTTCTGCGGCGGCAGGGTGATGCGGAAGCAGGCGCCGCCGCCGGGGACGGGCACGTACTCCAGCTCGGCCTCGTTGGCCCGGCACAGTTCGTGGGCGATGTAGAGCCCGAGGCCGGTGCCGTTCTCGGAGGTGGTGAAGAACGGGCGGAACAGCTGCGAGGTCACCGCGTCGGGGATGCCGGGGCCGCGGTCGAGGATGCTCAGCACCGGCACGCCGCCGGATTCCTCCACGTGCAGGGCGATGCGCGGCACCTCGCCGGGCAGGTGGCCGTAGCGCACGGCGTTGTTCACCAGCGCGGTGACGATCTGCTGCAGGTGGCGCGGGTCGAACATCACCGGCAGCCGGGCCGGTTCGCCGGTGAGGCGGATCTGCGCGTTCTCCTCGGGCACGATCAGCCGGTAGTCCTCGATGAAGTGGCGCAGGAAGCCGACCAGGTCGATGCGCTCGGGCTTGGCCCGCTCGCGACGCGCCAGGCCCAGCACGCTCTCGACGATGCCGTTGGTGCGCATGCACTGCTGGTGGATGATCTGCAGCAGGCGGCGGTCGCTGGCGCCCAGGTCCTGGGATTCCTCGAGCAGCTGGGTGGCGTAGTTGATCGCCGCCAGCGGGTTGCGGATCTCGTGGGCGAGGCTGGCCGAGAAGCGGCCCATCGCGGCCAGGGTGAGGGATTCGGCGCGGCGCGAGACCAGCGAGGTGTCGTCGAGGAACACCAGGGTCGCGTCGCTGGTGGCGAGCAGGCGGGTGAAGCGCGGCAGCACCTCGGCGTCGTCGGGGCCGCAGGCCATCGGCAGCTCGTTCTGCTGGCCGTCCTGGCGCCACTGGGACAGGCGCTCGGCCAGTTCCGGCGCGACCTCGGACAGCATCCGGCCGTGCATCGGGTGGTCGTCGCCGTCGGCGTCGTCGAGCAGCAGCACCTGCGCGGCCTCGTTGGCCATGCGGATGCGGCCGGCGCCGTCGACCAGGATCACGCCGATGCGCATGCGCCGGATCACCAGTTCGTTGACCTCGGCCAGGTTGGCGGCCTCGGCCGAGCGCTGGTCGGCCAGGCGCTGGGCGGCGCGCATCTGCCGGCCCAGGTGGTGCATCAGCGCGGCCACCGCGACGTAGGCCACGGCGAACATCAGCACCTCGGCCAGCGGCCGCTCGGCCACGTCCTCCATCCGCTGCCAGCCGTACTGGGTGAGCAGGGCGGCGGTGGCGGCGCCGGCGAAGGCCATGCTCCAGGGCATCGACAGGAACAGGGCGCCGGCGGCCAGGTTGAACACGAACATCAGGGCGATGCCGGGCCCGGCGGCGGGCAGGGCATGGGTGGCCAGGAACACCACCGCCAGGTCCACCCCGAGGCCGACCACCACGTGCGGGAGCACCCCGCCGCGCAGCAGCGGGCCGGCCCGGTACAGGCGCCAGGCGTGGGCCAGCAGCACCCCCGAGAGCACCACGTAGGTGGTGGACACGGTGCGCGCCAGCTCGGGCATGTGCATCTCGCCCAGCAGCGCGCCGGCCGGGCTGAAGACGATCAGCGCCAGCAGGGCCGACTCGAACAGGCGGTACAGGGCGAACAGGTACAGCTCGCGGCGCAGCGAATGCTGTTGGCGGGCGGCGGGCACTGCTGCGGATGCGGCCAAGGGCGAATGGCGCGGAGGGTCGGGGCCCCGGAGTATAGGGCCGGAACCGCCGCCTGCGGGCCCGGCGGCCGCCCGGCCGCGGCCGCCTTTGCCCGGGGGCGGCCCATGCGCGAGAATATGCGGCCGCGTGCCGCCTGCAGGCCTCCGGGTCCGGGCGCCGCCGCGATCCTCCCCAGCACGGACCCCACATGAACTTTCACGAATACCAGGCCAAGCAGTTGTTTGCCGAATACGGCATCGCGGTCCCGGCCGGGCGCGTCGCGCGCTCGCCGGAAGAAGCGGTCGACGCGGCGAAGGCGATCGGCGGCGACTTCTGGGTCGTCAAGGCCCAGATCCACGCCGGCGGCCGCGGCAAGGCGGGCGGCGTCAAGCTCGCCCGGACCCTCGACGAGGTGCGCGACTACGCCAAGGGGATGCTCGGCACGCGGATGGAGACCTACCAGTCGGCGGGCGTGGCCCTGCCGATCGACTGCGTGCTCGTGACCCAGGCCACCGACATCGCCCAGGAGCTCTACCTGTCGGTGCTGGTGGACCGCGGCAGCCAGTCGGTGACCTTCATCGCCTCGAGCGAGGGCGGCGTCGAGATCGAGAAGACCGCGCAGGAGAACCCCGACGCGATCCAGACCCTCAACGTCAACTTCGTCCAGGGCCTGCAGCCCTACCAGTGCCGCGAGATGGGCTTCGCCCTGGGCCTGAGCGCCAAGCAGGTCAACCAGCTGACCAGGATCATGCTGGGCCTGTACAGGCTGTTCAACGAGAAGGACCTGTCGCTGGTCGAGCTCAACCCGCTCGCCGTGCTCAAGAACGGCGACCTGGCGGTGCTCGACGGCAAGGTCAACTCCGACGACAACGCCTCGTTCCGCCATCCGGACCTGGTCGCGATGCGCGACATCCGCCAGGAGGACGAGACCGAGGTCGCCGCGAGCCAGCACGACCTCAACTACGTGACGATGGACGGCAACATCGGCTGCATGGTCAACGGCGCCGGCCTGGCCATGGCGACGATGGACGTGATCAAGCTCGAGGGCGGCGAGCCGGCCAACTTCCTCGACGTGGGCGGCGGCGCCAACAAGGAGCGCGTGACCGAGGCGTTCAAGCTGATCCTGTCGGACGAGGACGTGAAGGCGATCTTCGTCAACATCTTCGGCGGCATCGTCCGCTGCGACATGATCGCCGAGGGCATCATCGCGGCGGTCAAGGAAGTGGACGTCAAGGTGCCGGTGGTGGTGCGCCTGGAGGGCACCAACGTCGAGGCGGGCAAGAAGCTGCTGCGCGAGAGCGGGCTGGCGATCATCCCCGCCGACGACATCAACGATGGCGCCCGCAAGGCGGTCGCGGCGGTGAAGCAGGCCGCCTGAGGCATCCACCAGCCCTCCACCGGCTGCGGCAGCGGGTCCGCGCGATCCCACGCATCCGGTGCAGGGACCTGCACGCTCCCTCCCCCGCCTGCGGGGGAGGGCTGGGGTGGGGGCGAACCTCGCTTCGGACCCGGCCCCCCTCCCAACCCTTCCCCCGCACGCGGGGGAAGGACCCGAATCCAGATCAGGACCAATACATGAGCGTTCTCGTCAACAAGAACACCAAGGTGATCGTGCAGGGCTTCACCGGCCAGCAGGGCACCTTCCACGCCGAGCAGATGCTCGACTACGGCACCAAGGTCGTGGGCGGCGTGACCCCGGGCAAGGGCGGCACCGAGCACCTCGGCCTGCCGGTCTTCAACACCGTGCGCGACGCGGTCACCGACACCGGCGCCGACGCCTCGGTGATCTACGTGCCGCCGCCGTTCGCGGCCGACGCCATCCTCGAGGCGGCCGACGCCGGCATCCGGGTGATCGTGTGCATCACCGAGGGCATCCCGGTGCTCGACATGCTGCGGGTCAAGAACACGCTGCGCACCACCTATCCGGACACCGTGCTGGTCGGGCCGAACTGCCCCGGCGTGATCACCCCGGGCGAGTGCAAGATCGGCATCATGCCGGGCCACATCCACAAGCCGGGCAAGGTGGGCATCGTCTCGCGCTCGGGCACGCTGACCTACGAGGCGGTGAAGCAGACCACCGACGTGGGCCTGGGCCAGTCGACCTGCATCGGCATCGGCGGCGACCCGATCAACGGCACCAGCTTCGTCGATGCGCTGAAGCTGTTCCAGGACGACCCGCAGACCGAGGGCATCATCCTGGTCGGCGAGATCGGCGGCAGCGCCGAGGAAGAGGCGGCGGAGTTCATCGCCGAGTTCGTGACCAAGCCGGTGGTGGCCTTCATCGCCGGCGCCTCGGCGCCGAAGGGCAAGCGCATGGGCCACGCGGGCGCGATCGCGTCCGGCGGCTCGGGCACGGCCGAGGGCAAGTTCGCCGCGCTGGAGAAGGCGGGCGTGACCACGGTGAAGTCGCCGGGCGACCTGGGCGCGGCGATCGCCAAGCGCCTCAACGGCTGACCTCGCGCGCCGGCACGCTGCATGCGGAAGGCCGCCTTCGGGCGGCCTTCTGCTTTGCGGGGTTGCTGGATCCGGGTGTTGCCGGTGGCCCCCACCCCAACCCTCCCCCGCAAGCGGGGGAGGGAACCAAGGGCGCGGGAGGGGGAAGGGGGGGTCAAAGGCGCGAGGGGAAGACGAGTCGCGCAGCTTCCCGTAGCCGCGGCCTCTGCTCCCTCCCCGCTTGCGGGGGAGGGCCGGGGTGGGGGCCACCACGGCATCCAGACCAGGCAGCGCCCGCACCCTCACCACGGGCCTTTCCGACACGACGCTCCGACGCACCCTGATCGGCCCCGTCAGCCACCCGCGTCACCCTGCACCCGCACCCCTGTGGAGCCACGCGATGCGGGCAGGCCAGAAGCGCGACCGCGCCCGCGCGTTGCGGGCGGCCATGACCGACGCCGAGCGCGCGCTGTGGCGGTGCCTGCGCCTTCGCCAGTTGGCCGGCCACAGGTTCCGCCGCCAGGTGCCGATCGGGCCGTTCGTCGCCGACTTCGCCTGCCTGCAGGCCGGGCTGGTGGTGGAGGTCGATGGCGGGCAGCACGCGGGTGCGCGCGGCGACAGGGCGCGCGACGCCTTCTTTCGCGCGCAGGGCTTCAGGGTCCTGCGGTTCTGGAACCACGATGTGCCGGGGAATGCGGAAGGGGTGTGCGAGGTGATCCTGGAGGCGCTGGGGGAGGCGGGGTGACGGGTGCTGTTCGCGGGGTGCCCCCACCCCAACCCTCCCCCGCAAGCGGGGGAGGGGGCCAAGGGCGCGGGAGGGGGAAGGGGGTCAAAGGCGCGCGGGGAGGACGAGTCGTGCAGCTTCCCGAAGCCGCTGCCTCTGCTCCCTCCCCCGCTTGCGGGGGAGGGCCGGGGCGGGGGCCACGACACCCGCCCCGGCCGCGCAACCGGCACGACCACCGCGCATGTGGCCCCCATGCCCCGGCCTGCATCCCCGACGGGCCATACTTGCAGGTCCCACGCCCGTTCCCCCGCACGGATCCCGCACATGACCGACACGCTCCGCATCGCCATGGCCCAGTTCGATTTCCCCGTCGGCGACGTGGCGGGCAACACCAGCCGGATCGCGGCGATGATCGCGGAGGCGCGCGACGAGTACGGCGCGGACGTGGTGCTGTTCCCCGAGCTCGCCATCAGCGGCTATCCGCCGGAAGACCTGCTGATGCGCCCGTCCTTCCTCGCCGACTGCGAGGCGGCGCTGCGCGAGGTGGCCAGGGCCGCGACCGGGATCGTGGCGGTGGTCGGCTGGCCCGAGTCGGCCGGCAGCATCCTGTACAACTCGGCAAGCGTGCTGCGCGGCGGCAAGGTCGAGGCGACCTGCCGCAAGCGCGAGCTGCCCAACTACAACGTGTTCGACGAGCGCCGCTACTTCCACGTCGATCCGGACGGCGGCAGCTGCGTGTTCGAGGTCAAGGGCGTGCCGCTGGGCGTGGTCGTCTGCGAGGACCTGTGGTTCCCCGAGCCGCTGCGCGACACGGTCCGGGCCGGCGCGCAGCTGGTGCTGGTGCCCAACGCTTCGCCGTTCGAGCGCGGCAAGCACGCCCAGCGCGACGCGCTGCTGGCCGAGCGCACGAAGGAGAACGGGGCCGCGCTGGCCTACGTCAACCTGGTCGGCGGCCAGGATGCGCTGGTGTTCGACGGCTCGTCGGTGGTCGCCGACGCCGACGGCACCGTGCACCCGGCGGCGGCCGCGTTCACCGACCAGTGGCTGGTGGTGGACTACGACGTCGCCGGGCGCCGGTTCTCGCCGGTGGTGTGGATGGACGACGGCGACGAGAGCATGGACGCGCTGGCCTGGCGCGCGATCGTGCGCGGGATCCGCGACTACTGCGCCAAGAACGGGTTCACCAGGGCGTGGCTCGGGCTGTCGGGTGGCATCGATTCGTCGATCGTGCTGGCGCTGGCGGTCGATGCGCTCGGCGCTGGCAACGTCACCGCGGTGCGGATGCCCTCGCGCTACACCGCCGGGCTGTCCAACGACCTGGCCCAGGAGCAGTGCGACGCGCTCGGCGTGCGCCTGCTGACGGTGCCGATCGAGCAGCCGTTCCAGGGCTTCCTCGAGGCGCTGGCGCCGCATTTCGAGGGCCGCGGGCCGGACACCACCGAGGAGAACCTGCAGTCGCGCACCCGCGGCGCGCTGCTGATGGCGCTGGCCAACAAGTTCGGGGGGCTGCTGCTCACCACCGGCAACAAGAGCGAGTACGCGGTCGGCTACGCCACCATCTACGGCGACATGTGCGGCGGCTACGCGCCGATCAAGGACCTGTACAAGACCGAGGTGTATGGCCTGGCGAAGTGGCGCAACACGGTGGGCGGGGCGCCGGTGATCCCGCCGGGCGTGATCGCGCGCCCGCCCTCGGCCGAGCTGCGCGACAACCAGCTCGACCAGGATTCGCTGCCGCCCTACGACGTGCTCGACGCGATCCTGCGCCGCTACGTGGACCTGGAGCAGTCGCGCGACGAGATCACGTCCGCCGGCTTCGACGCCGCCACGGTCGACCGGGTGCTGCGGCTGGTGCGCGTGGCGGAGTGGAAGCGGCACCAGGCGGCGACCGGGCCGAAGGTGTCGCGGCGCGCGTTCGGGCGCGAGCGGCGCTATCCGATCAGCAACCGCTATCCGGCCTGAGGGCGGGGCCCGGAAACAGGAACGCCGCCCCGGGGGCGGCGCCTGCAGGTCGCGGCGGTGGCCGGGTCAGTTCTTCCGGCGGCGCGCGTCGTTGTCGATCGCCGAACGCTCGCCGGCGAACGGGTTGAGCTTGCGGATCGTCCACGGATAGTCCGGCCAGTCCCCGGTGAGGTAGGGGTGGCCGGGCTCGTTGTGCTCGAGCACGCGGCGCGCGTCGGCGGCCAGGGCGTCGTTGCCCAGCCCGGCGTAGGCCGCGGCGAGCACCGCGACGGCGTCGTTCTGGAACTCGCTCTGCGGGTAGGTCTCGAGCAGGTACTTGGCGCGGTCGGCCGCGGCCACCAGCGCACCGCGGCGCATGTAGTACAGGGCGACCTCGATCTCGTGGCGGGCGAACAGGTTGCGCAGCTCGATCATGCGCTTGCGCGCGTCCTCGGCGTAGCGGCTGTTCGGATAGCGGTCGACCAGGGTGTTGAAGTCGGAGAACGCCTGGTTGGGCGCGGCCAGGTCGCGCCGGCTGGCGTCCAGCCGCCACACGCGCTGCAGGAACACGGTGTCGCGCTTGGCGTTCACCAGGCCGCGCAGGTAGTACATGTACGGCGTGTTCTTGTGCGTGGGGTAGGTGCGCAGGAAGCGGTCGATGGCCGAGATCGCCTCCTCGTCGTTGCCCATCTTGTAGTAGGCGAACGCGGTCTCCATCAGCGCCTGCTCGGTGTACGGCCCGTACGGGTACTGCGCCAGCAGGCGGCGGTAGGTGACCACGGCGCCGGCCCAGTTGCCGGCGTGCATCTGCGACAGGCCCTTGTCGTAGAGCTGCTCGACCGGGACCCCTTCGTTCTCGTCCTTGTCCTTGAACACGCCCTTGATCCGCGCGCAGCCGGAAGTCGACAGGACGATCACCAGCAGCAGCAGGATCGCGCGGCGGAACGGGGTCAGGCGGAGGGACATGGGCACCGGGGCAGGCTGGGCACGAAGCGCGGATAATAGCAGTCCGCCCCCGCCGCCCGGGCCGGGGGCCTGAATCGCAGCCGTCCATGCCCCAGTCCAGTCCCGATGCCGTCGACCTCCGCGAAGCCCGCGTGCCCGAATCCGCCGCCGGGCGCCGGTTCGACGCGGTCCTGGCCGAGCTGTTCCCCGAGTTCTCGCGCTCGCGCCTGGCGGCCTGGATCCGCGACGGCGACGCGCTGCTCGACGGCCGCCAGGCGCGGCCGCGCGATCCGGTGCGCGGCGGCGAAGTGGTGCGCCTGGCCGCGCGCCGGCAGGTGGAGACCACGGCCGTGCCGCAGGACATCCCGCTGCGGATCCTGTTCGAGGACGAGCACGTGCTGGTGGTGGACAAGCCCGCGGGGCTGGTGGTGCATCCGGGCGCGGGCAATGCCGACGGCACCCTGGTCAACGCGCTGCTGCACCGCGACCCCTCGCTGGCGGCGCTGCCGCGCGCCGGGGTGGTCCACCGCCTCGACAAGGACACCTCCGGGGTGATGGTGGTGGCGCGCACGCTGCAGGCGCAGGCCGCGCTGGTCGACCAGCTGTCGGCGCGCGGCGTGCACCGGCAGTACCTGGCGGTGGTGGTGGGCGCGCTGGTCTCGGGCGGCACCGTCGATGCGCCGATCGACCGCCATCCGCGCGACCGGATCCGGATGGCGGTGCGCGAGGACGGGCGCGAGGCGGTGACCCACTACCGCCTGCGCGAACGCTTCCGCGCCCACACCGCGCTCGAGTGCCGGCTCGAGACCGGGCGCACGCACCAGATCCGCGTGCACATGGCGCACATCCGGCATCCGATCGTCGGCGATCCGCTCTACGGCGGCCCGCTGAAGCTTCCCAGGGGCGCCACCGACGCGCTGGTGGCGGCGCTGCGCGGGTTCCAGCGCCAGGCGCTGCATGCCGAGACGCTCGAGTTCGCGCATCCGGCCACGGGCGAGCCGGTGCGCTGCAGCGCGCCGGTACCCGACGACATGCTGGCGCTGATGGCGACCCTGCGCGAGGACGCGGCGGTGCACGCCGAGGCCGAGCGCGCGCGGCGGTGGTGAGCGACCGGGTCCAGCCGACGGCGCCGTTCCCGCCCGCGGTGCGGGCGTTCACCACGCTGCGTTACGGCGCGGGGGCCTCGGCGCCGCCGTTCGACAGCTTCAACCTGGGCAATGCCCGCGGCCCCGGGGGCGACGACCCGGCGGAGGTCGCGCGCAACCGGGCCGAACTGGTGCGGCGCTTCGGGTTGCCGTCGGCGCCGCACTGGCTGCGGCAGGTGCACGGGACGCGGGTGGTGCGGTTCACGGGGCCGCCGCCCGGGCCCGGCTTGCCGTTTCCCCCGGAGGGCGGGGAGCGGTCGGGAGGGGAGCGGACTGGGGTCGCGTGGCTGCGGAGCGGGCCCCCACCCCAGCCCTCCCCCGCAAGCGGGGGAGGGGGTGGACCAGGCCGGGGTGGACCGGACGGGAGTGGACCGGGCGGCGTTGGACCGGGCGGAGGTGGGCCGGGCGGAGGTGGACCGGGCGGAGGTGGATCGGGCGGAGGTGGATCGGGCGGAGGTCGACCAGGCGGAGGTGGACGCGGCGGTGGCGGCGAAGTGCGGTCGTCCCCCGCGGCCAGCGACCGGCTCCCTCCCCCGCCTGCGGGGGAGGGCTGGGGTGGGGGCAACACCCCGCACCCCGGGGAACCGGGAGCCGACAGCGCAGGTGACGCCAAGGCCGCGGCGCAGTCGACGGCCGGCTGCGCCGAAGAACCCGAGGCCGACGCGGCCGTCACCTCGACGCCCGGCGTGGTCCTGGCCATCCTCACCGCCGACTGCCTGCCGGTGGTGTTCGCGGCCCGCGACGGGACCGAAGTCGCCATCGCCCACGCCGGCTGGCAGGGCCTGGCCAATGGCGTGCTCGAAGCCACGCTCGCGGCCATGCACACGGCGCCGCGCGAGCTGCTGGCCTGGATCGGCCCCTGCGCCGGGCCCGCGCGCTACGAGGTGGGGCGCGACGTCTTCGACGCCTTCACCGCGCCCGACCCGGATGCCCGGGCCGCCTTCGTCCCGACCCGCGAGGGCCACTGGCGGGTGGACCTGCCGGCGCTCGCACGCCGGCGCCTGGCCGCCGCGGGCATGGCGCCGCAGGCGGTGCACGGCGGCGAGCTGTGCACGATCTCCGACCCCGGGCGCTTCTTCTCCCACCGCCGCGACCGCCGCAGCGGACGCATCGCCACGATCGCGTGGATCGATCCGGGGGCGCGCTGACGCCCCCGGGCGCGCGATGCGCGCTCAGAAGCTGTAGCGCAGGCGGGTGTAGTAGTACGCGCCGTTGCTGCCGATCGGCGAGAGCACGTCGTAGGGCAGGTTGCCGAAGTAGTAGATGTCCTCGTTGGAGAGGTCGGGATACGCGTCGGTCAGGTTCTGCCCGCCCAGGGCCAGGGTCCAGTGGCGGTTGAACCGGTACTCGACCTCGGCGTCGAGCTGGAACTCGGCGCCGTACACCTGCTCGGGCTCGAAGCCGCCGCCGAAGTTGAACACGCGCTTGGCGCTGCCGTGGCGCTGCAGGCGCGCGAGCAGGTTCCAGCGGTCGTTGTTCCAGTTGGCGCCGAGCTGGGCGCGGGTACGCGGCGCGGCGTCGGTGATGGTGTTGCTTTCCTCGATGCCGAACAGGATGTAGCCCGGGTCGAGCGTGGTCAGCTGGGCCGGCGTGGCGACGATGTTCTCCAGCTCGGTCTTCGCGTAGCTCCACGCGCCGGTGACCAGCAGCCGGCCGCCGGCGACCTCCTGGCGCCAGTTGGCGACCAGTTCCGCGCCGCGGGTGCGGGTGTCGGCGGCGTTGACGAAGAACTGTGCGCTCTGGATCCGGGCGACGTCGAAGTTGTCGTCGACGAACTGCGTCAGCGCGTCGCCGGTGATGGACTCCGACAGCGCGATGCGGTCGTCGATGCGGATCTGGAACACGTCGAACGACAGGTCGAAGTGGTCGCCGATGCGGCTGGTGAAGCCGAGGCTCAGGTTGACCGACTTCTCCGGGTCGAGGTCGGTCGCGCCGAGGGCGCGCGCGATCGGGTTGTTCACCGACAGCAGGCGGCCTTCGACGATCTGGCCCGCGGCGTTGTAGCCGGTGCTGGTGGACTCGTAGCCGACCTGGGCCAGCGACGGCGCGCGGAAGTTGTTGGAGACCGCGCCGCGCAGGGCGAAGGCGGGGCTGAACTCGTAACGCGCGGCGAGCTTGCCGGTGAGTTCGCCGCCGAAGTCCTCGTAGTCCTCGTAGCGCAGGGCGAGGTCGGTGGTCAGGCGAGGGCCGACGCTGCTCGACAGGCTTGCATAGACGCTGGCCACGCCGCGGTCGAGGTTGGCTTCGTCCTGTGGGGTCAGGCCGCCGCCGGCCTGCGAGCCGGCCGGGCGGTCGCTGTACGGGCCGACGGCATAGCTGGCCGGGTCGCCGGCGCCGGTCTCGTAACGCTCGATCCGGTACTCGGCACCGACGGCGAGGGTGTGCGCGGACTCGCCACGGTCGAAGCCGCGGACCAGGTCGAGATTGGCCAGGGTCTGTGAGAAGGCGTAGTCGCCGGTCTTGAACCGGGTCGGGCTGGACGGGCCGAGCGAGCTGTTGATCGAGTCGCGCAGGCGGTAGGTGAATTCGTTGCGGCCGTGGTTCACGCTGCCGTCCACGTCCCAGCCGCCGAGCGTTCCGCGCACGCCCGCGACGAAGGCGGCGTCGAGGTTCTCGCCCACCGACACCGGGCGGAAGCCGTCCGGATAGACCTCCGGCCAGTTGGCGCTGCTGTCGGGATAGCGGAAGTAGTTGGCGCCCTCGGTGTCGCGCTGGTTCCAGGTGCCGAAGGCGTAGAACGTGGCGTCGTCGCCGAGCGCGGCCTCGGCGTTGAACCAGGCGTTGATGTCGCGCGAGTCGCCGTCGCCCAGGTGGTAGTTGCGCTGGCCCTGCACGGCGAGGTTGGCCGGGGTCTGGTCCCAGGGCGGGACCTGGTCGAAACCGGCGCGGTTGGTGGCCGAGCGCTGCTTGAATTCCACGCCCAGGCGCAGGGAGCCGTCGCCGCCCAGCGCGGTGCCGACCTTGGCGCTGAGCTGCGCGGACTGGCCGTCGGTGAGCGTCCGGCCGATCGGTTCGACGTCGGTGTGGTGCAGGCCGTAGCCGGCTTCAAACTCGCCGCCTTCCGCGGCGTCGTCGAGGATGATGTTGATCACGCCGGCCACCGCGTCCGAGCCGTACTGCGCGCCGGCGCCGTCGCGCAGCACCTCGATGCGCCGGATCGCCGAGACCGGGATCGCGTTGAAGTCCACCGGCGTGGTGCCGCGGCCGATCTTGCTGCCGGTGCTGACCAGCGCGGAGGTGTGGCGGCGCTTGCCGTTGACCAGTACCAGCACCTGGTCCGGGGCGAGGCCGCGCAGCTGCGCGGCGCGCACGTGGTCGGCGCCGCCCGAGTTGGACTGGCGCGGGAAGTTGAACGAGGGCAGCAGGGCCTGCAGGGCGCTGCCGAGCTCGCCGTTGACAGCGCCGGCGCGGCGCAGGTCGTCGGCGGTGAGGACGTCGATCGGCGAGGTGGACTCGAGCGCGGTGCGGTCGCTGGCACGCGTGCCGGTGACGATCACCTGGTCGAGGGTGGTCACCGCGTCCTGGGCCAGGGCGGGGGCGGACAGGGCGAGGCCGATGGCGGCCACGAGCGGGAGGCGGGGGCGGGCGGACATGCGGGGTGCTCCGGAAAACGGGGTGGGACCGGAGAATCTCCCTATCCATCCGGATGAAGGGATATGTTATTCAGGCAGGCAGGGCGCCGGCCCGCCGCCGCAATCGCCAATCCGAATCCACACATGACCGAACGTTATTTGCCCGCCCGGAGCCGCACTGGCCACGCTGTGCCGCCGCCGTCCAGCCCTCGTCCCATGCGTGCCGTCCTGCCCCTGCTGCTCTGTGCGCTGCTCGTCGGCTGCGCGACCGCGCCTGCGGCCGGGCCGGCGGCTCCGGTCGGATCCAGCCTCGAAGGGGATGCCGCCCGGCCGGCGCTCGCCTCCGGCTGGGTGCGCAGCGAACTCTATTTCGGCGTCGGCAAGGCCAACATCGACCCCTCGGTGGCCCCGATCGGCGAGGCCCAGTGGCGCGAGTTCCTGGATCGCGAGGTGACCCCGCGCTTCCCCGATGGCCTGACCGTGCTCGATGCCTACGGCCAGTGGCTGTTCCGCGGCCGTGCCGAACCCGAACGGCTGCAGTCGAAGGTGCTGGTGATCCTGCACGAGGACACCCCCGCACGCAGCGCCGACATCGAGGCGATCCGGCTGGCCTGGAAGCAGGCGCACGGGCACCAGTCGGTGCTGTGGTCGCGCCAGCCGGTCGTCGTTGCGTTCTGATCCCGGCGGGCCGGTTCGCGCCGGCCTCCACCCGTCCCCCCAGCCAGCAGGTGCCCGCACGATGAACACGCAGCCCCGCCACCATGCTTCCCGCCACCTCCGCCGCAGCCTGCTTGCGCTCGCCCTGGCCTTGCCGCTGGCGGTCCAGGCCCAGGACGCCGTGACCCTCGACGCGCTCGAGGTCACCGCCCAGCGCAAGGTCGAGAACATCCAGGACGTGCCGATCTCGATCAGCGCCGTATCGGGCGAGAAGCTGTCCGTGTTCGCCTCCGGCGCCGGCGACGTGCGCTTCCTGTCCGGGCGCGTGCCGAGCCTCAACATCGAATCCTCGTTCGGCCGCGCGTTCCCGCGCTTCTACATCCGCGGCCTGGGCAACACCGACTTCGACCTCAACGCCTCGCAGCCGGTGTCGCTGGTGTACGACGACGTCGTGCAGGAGAACCCGATCCTCAAGGGCTTCCCGGTGTTCGACCTCGACCGGATCGAGGTGCTGCGCGGCCCGCAGGGCACGCTGTTCGGGCGCAACAGCCCGGCCGGCGTGGTGAAGTTCGAATCGGTGCGCCCGTCGCAGGAGGCCAGCGGCTACGCGCGCATCGCGCTGGGCAACGAAGGCCTGTGGAACGTCGAGGGCGCGTACGGCGGGCCGCTGACCGACCGCTGGTCGGTGCGCGTGTCGGCGCTCTACCAGCGGCGCGACGACTGGGTCGAGAACACCCATCCGGGCGCGGCCAACGACGGGCTGGAAGGCTTCGACGAGTCCGCCGCGCGGGTCCAGTTCCTGTACGAGGGCGAGGATTTCGAGGCCCTGTTCAACCTGCACGGGCGCCACCTTAACGGCACCGCGCGCGTGTTCCGCGCCAACATCATCCAGCCGGGGAGCAACGACTTCGTGCCCGGCTTCGACCGCGACCGGGTGTCGCTGGACGGCGTGAACTTCTCCGACCTCGACAGCCACGGCGGCAGCGCCCGCCTGCGCTGGGACCTGGGCGACTACAACCTGTACTCGATCACCGGCTACGAGACGGTGGAAACGCTCAACCGCGGCGACATCGACGGCGGCTATGGCGCGGCGTTCCTGCCGCCGGAGCTGACCGGGCCGGGCGTCATCCCGTTCGCCTCCGAATCCGCGGATGGCTTGCCGGACCACCGCCAGATCACTCAGGAATTCCGCATCGAGTCGGATTACGGCAACCGCTTCGAGTGGCAGGCGGGCCTGTTCTGGTTCGACGAGGACCTGACCGTCGACAGCTTCAACTTCGACTCGCTCGCGCCCGGCAACCCGCGCGCGGGCTACGCGGTGCAGACCCAGCGCAACAAGGCCTGGGCGGTGTTCGCGTCGGGCGAATACGACGCCACCGATCGCCTGACGCTGCGCGGCGGCCTGCGCTACACGCACGACGAGAAGGCATTCAGCGCCACGGTCATCGAGGCGGCCCCGTTCGGCGCGCCCGTGGGCGGGCCCTACCGGGTGGACGTGGACGACAGCAACGTGAGCTGGGACCTGAGCGCGGTGTACGCGGCCAGCGACGCGGTCAACGTCTATGCCCGCGTGGCCACCGGCTTCCGTGCGCCGTCGATCCAGGGCCGGCTGCTGTTCGCCGACCCGGCCGCGCCCAACGGCGGCGTGACCACCGCGGGGTCTGAAGAGGCGATCTCGTTCGAGGCCGGCATCAAGGCCGACCTGTGGGACCGCCGCGCGCGCCTGGGCCTGAACGTGTTCCGCTACGAGGTCGACGACCAGCAGATCATCGCCGTGGGCGGCGCGGCCAACATCGCGACCCTGCTCAACGCCGACCGCACCACCGGGCAGGGCCTGGAGCTCGATCTCGAGGCCTGGGTGACCGATTCGCTGCTGGTCACCCTCGGCAGCAGCTACAACGACACCGAGATCGACGACCCCACGCTGTCGGTGGCCGGCTGCGCCCAATGCACGATCACCGACCCGCCGGTGCTCGACGCCGACGGCCAGCCGACCGGGCGCTACTACATCGACGGCAACCCGCTGCCGCAGTCGCCGAAGTGGGTGCACAACCTGACCGCGCGCTGGGGCGTGCCGGTGGGGCAGGGCGAGTTCTTCGTGTTCACCGACTGGGCGTACCGCAGCGAGGTGAACTTCTTCCTCTACGCGTCGCCCGAGTTCACCGGCAAGTCGAGCCTGGAGGGCGGCCTGCGCCTGGGCTACAACTGGGCCGACGGCAACCGCGAGGTGGCGGTGTTCGGGCGCAACATCACCGACCAGACCCGCATCGTCGGCGGCATCGACTTCAACAACCTCACCGGCTTCCTCAACGAGCCGCGCACCGTGGGCGTCGAATTCACGGCACGGTTCTAGGACGTGGCGGTATGCAGGGCCGACTCCCTCCCCGCGTGCGGGGGAGGGTTGGGGTGGGGGCAACCAGCCAGCGATGCGATCCGGGCGTTGCCCCCCCTCCCAGCCTCCCCCCGCAAGCGGGGGGAGGGGCCGAACGCGGCGCAGGAACCGTGCAAGCCCTTCCACGCCACGCATCACTCCCTCCCCCGCGTGCACGTCCCTCCATTCCACGCGTCACTCCCTCCCCCGCGTGCGGGGGAGGGTTGTCGCCTTCCGGCGCCATCTGCCGATCCTGGCGCTCCCTCCCCCGCGTGCGGGGGAGGGTTGGGTGGGGGCAGCCGGTCAGCGATGCGATCCGGGCGTTGCCCCCCCCTCCCGGCCTTCCCCCGCAGGCGGGGGGAGGGGCAGCGGGTAGGGCGAGGACCATGCACCCTCCCGCGCGCTTTCGCGTTTCGACCTGAGCCGGACACCCCGAGGATCCACATCGCATGACCCCGACTCCCTCCCGCACCCCGCCGCGCTGGTTCGTCGCCGGCGACCTCAACGGCTTCTTCGGCCTCGTCGTCGACAACCTTTCGATCCTCGGCTTCATCGCCATGGCCCTCGTGGGCATCTTCGGCGTGCCCGCGGAGATCGTGTTCGGCCGCATGTTCCCGGGCACCGCGCTCGGCGTCCTGCTGGGCAACCTCGCCTACACCGTCATGGCACGACGGCTGGCCGCGCGCACCGGCCGCGACGATGTCACCGCGATGCCGCTGGGCCTGGACGCGCCGACCAGCATCGGCATGGCCCTGCTGGTGCTCGGGCCGGCCTTCCTCGCGTTCCGCGCCGAGGGCATGGACGCCGGGGCGGCGGGCATCGCCACCTGGCAGGTGGGCATGGCCTCGCTGGTGGTGATGGGCGTGCTCAAGACGGTGCTGTCGTTCGCCGGCGACTGGATCACGCGGGTGCTGCCGCGCGCGGCGCTGCTCGGGTCGATCGGTGGCGCGGCGCTGACCCTGCTGGGGTTCCTGCCGCTGGTCGAACTGCTGCGCAATCCGGTGGTCGGGATGGTCACGTTCGGCCTGCTGCTGTACGTACTGGTCGCGCGCGGATCGCTGCCGGTGCGGATCCCGGGCGTGCTGCTCGCGTTCCTGGTCGGCACCGCGCTGTACTACGGGCTCGGGCTGGCCGGACTCGGCGTGCCCGGCTTCGCCCTGCCCGAGCCGGTGCGACTGTCGCCGCAGCTGCCGCTGCCGGGCCTGGGCTTCATCGACGGCCTGCCGGCCACCGTGCCCTACCTGCCGCTGCTGCTGCCGTTCGGGCTGCTGATGGTGGTGGGCGGGATCAACGTCAGCGAAAGCGCGCGCGCGGCGGGCGACGACTACCGCACCCGCGACGTGCTGCTGGTCGAGGCGCTCTCGACCCTGGTCGCCGGCCTGTGCGGCGGCGTCGCCCAGACCACGCCCTACATCGGCCAGCCGGCCTACAAGCAGATGGGCGCGCGCAGCGGCTACACCCTGCTGACCGGCCTGTTCGTCGGCATCGGCGGCATGCTGGGCGTGGTCGCCGGCCTGGTGCAGTGGCTGCCGCTGGCGGTGCTGGCGCCGATCATCGCGTACGTGGGAATCGGCATCACCGTGCAGGCGTTCGAGGCCACGCCTGCGCGCCATGCGCCGGCGGTGGTGCTGGCGTTCCTGCCCTCGCTGGCCTACCTGCTCGGGATCAAGCTCGGCAATCCGGACTGGATCTCGCCGGGCCACTTCGCCGAGCTGTACGCGCAGACCGGCGCGCACGGACTGCCCGAACTGGCGGTGCTGGTGACGCTGGGCAACGGCTTCATCATCACCGCGATGCTGTGGGCCACCGCACTGGTGGCGATGGTCGAGGGCCGCCTGCGCGCCGCGGCCGGGGTGCTGCTGCTGTGCGCGGGGCTGTCGCTGGTGGGCGTGGTGCATTCGGTGGATCCGCGCGGCGGGGTGTACCTGCCGTGGGCGCTGGACGGCCTGCGGGCGGTGATCGCCTGGCAGTTCGCCGGCGGCTACGCGGCGCTGGCCGTGCTGCTCGGCCTGCTGTCCCTGCAGCGCGGGCGGGTCGCGGTGGCGACGGGCTAGGCAGGAACGCGACCTCCGGCACGGACCCGGGGTGCGGGACGGGGGCTATGCTTGCCGCCTCGCGACACGAGGCCTGGCATGCAGCCGTCCCTGTTCCAGCAGGTGCTCGGGGCCGCCTTCTTCCGGCTGCCCGACAGCCTGCGCCAGCTCCACTCCAGCCGCGGCCTGGTCCGCTACGCCGGCCAGGCGACGATCGAGCGCGGCCGCAATCCGCTCGCGCGCCTGTGCGCCTGGCTGGCCGGCCTGCCGCCGGCGGGTCAGGACGTGGCGACCGTGGTCGAGTTCGAATGCGAACCCGCGCGCGAGACGTGGCGGCGCCGGTTCGGGGAAGCGCGGATGACATCGACCCTGCGCCTGCGCGGCGGCCGGCTGCGCGAGCGGCTGGGGCCGGTGTCGCTGCGCATCGAGCTGCATGCCAACGATGGCGTGGTCTGGTGGACGGTGTCGGGGGCGCGGCTGTTCGGGCTGCTGCCGCTGCCGGCCTCGATGTTCGACGGCGTGCGCTGCCGCGAGTACGAACAGGACGGGCGCTACCGCTTCGAGGTGGAGGCGGTGCTGCCGGCGGCCGGGCGGGTGATCCGGTATTGGGGGTGGCTGGAGCCGGCATAGGCGGCGGAAGTCGCTTTGCGATCTCCGCGCGCGTTCCGGGCGAGGCGATGCGCTTCACTGCACCTCTCCCCGCTTGCGGGGAGGGGACGGCTTCAGGGACTTTGCTGCCTGGCGTGCCCCCACCCCGACCCTCCCCCGCAAGCGGGGGAGGGGGCTGGTTTCTCGCGGGGGTGATGCGACGGGCGCGTCTGTCGTGCTCCTCCCCCCGCTTGCGGGGGAGGCCGGGAGGGGGGCGGCTTCAGGTCGCTCTGCTGCCTGGCGTGCCCCCACCCCAACCCTCCCCGCGAGCGGGGGAGGGAGGCGCTTCGCCCCGAGGCTTGTTTCCAGACGGCGACGACCGCATCTGGAGAGCATCGCCGGCCTTGCCGGCCACACCGTTTCCGAGGAAATCCCCATGCGGATGGACAAGCTCACGTCGCGTTTCCAGCAGGCGCTGGCCGACGCGCAGTCGCTGGCCGTGGGCCGCGACCACAACATGATCGAGCCGGTGCACCTGCTCGTCGCGCTGCTGGACCAGCAGGGCGGCGGCACGCGCCCGCTGCTCTCCCAGGCCGGCGTCAACGTGCCGCTGCTGCGCGAGCGCCTGGGCGAGGCGCTGGACCGGCTGCCGAAGGTGACCGGCCAGGCCGGGCAGCTGTCGGTCAGCAACGACCTGGGCCGGCTGCTCAACGTCACCGACAAGCTCGCCCAGCAGCGCGGCGACGCCTTCATCGCCAGCGAGCTGTTCCTGCTCGCCGCGCTCGAGGACGGCGGCGAGGCCGGGCGCCTGCTCAAGGCCGCCGGCGCCACGAAGCAGGGCCTCGAGGCCGCGATCGACAAGGTGCGCGGCGGCGAGACCGTGCAGGACGAGAACGCCGAGGATTCGCGCCAGGCGCTGGAGAAGTACACCATCGACCTGACCGCGCGCGCCGAGTCGGGCAAGCTCGACCCGGTGGTCGGCCGCGACGAGGAGATCCGCCGCACGATCCAGGTGCTGCAGCGCCGGACCAAGAACAACCCGGTGCTGATCGGCGAGCCCGGCGTCGGCAAGACCGCGATCGTCGAAGGCCTGGCCCAGCGCATCGTCAACGGCGAGGTGCCCGAGCAGCTCAAGGGCAAGCGCGTGCTCAGCCTCGACATGGGCGCGCTGATCGCCGGCGCGAAGTACCGCGGCGAATTCGAGGAGCGGCTCAAGGCCGTGCTCAACGACCTGGCCAAGAACGAGGGCCAGATCATCCTGTTCATCGACGAGCTGCACACCATGGTCGGCGCCGGCAAGGCCGAGGGCGCGATGGACGCCGGCAACATGCTCAAGCCGGCGCTGGCGCGCGGCGAGCTGCACTGCATCGGCGCCACCACGCTCGACGAGTACCGCAAGTACGTGGAGAAGGACGCCGCGCTCGAGCGTCGCTTCCAGAAGGTGTTCGTGGGCGAGCCCAGCGTCGAGGACACCATCGCCATCCTGCGCGGCCTCAAGGAGCGCTACGCGGTGCACCACGGCGTGGAGATCACCGACCCGGCGATCGTCGCCGCGGCCACGCTCAGCCACCGCTACATCGCCGACCGCCAGCTGCCCGACAAGGCCATCGACCTGATGGACGAGGCGGCCTCGCGGATCCGCATGGAGATCGACTCCAAGCCCGAGGAGCTCGACCGCAAGGAGCGGCGCCTGATCCAGCTCAAGATCCAGCGCGAGGCTCTGAAGAAGGAGACCGACGACGCCTCGAAGCAGCGCCTGGCCGACCTGGAGGCCGAGATCGCCACCCTCGAGCGCGAGTACAACGACCTCGAGGAGATCTGGAAGGCCGAGAAGGCCACGGTCCAGGGCGCGACCAGGATCAAGGAGCAGATCGAGCAGGCCCGGCTGGAGCTAGAAGCCGCGCAGCGCCGCCAGGACTACGCGAAGATGAGCGAGATCCAGTACGGCCGGCTGCCCGAGCTGGAGAAGCAGCTCACGGCCGCGCAGGAGGCCGAGCGCAGCGGCTTCAAGCTGCTGCAGGACCGCGTGACCGCCGAGGAGATCGCCGAGGTGGTGTCGCGCTGGACCGGCATCCCGGTGAGCAAGATGCTCGAGGGCGAGCGCGAGAAGCTGCTCAAGATGGAGCAGGCGCTGCACGAGCGCGTGGTCGGCCAGGACGAGGCGATCAAGGTCGTCTCCGACGCCGTGCGCCGTTCGCGCGCCGGCCTGTCGGACCCGAACCGCCCGAGCGGCTCGTTCCTGTTCCTGGGCCCGACCGGCGTGGGCAAGACCGAGCTGTGCAAGGCGCTGGCCGAGTTCCTGTTCGATTCCAGCGACGCGATGGTGCGCATCGACATGAGCGAGTTCATGGAGAAGCACGCCGTCTCGCGCCTGGTCGGCGCGCCCCCGGGCTACGTCGGCTACGAGGAGGGTGGCTACCTCACCGAGGCCGTGCGCCGCCGCCCCTACAGCGTGATCCTGCTCGACGAGGTCGAGAAGGCGCACCCGGACGTGTTCAACATCCTGCTGCAGGTGCTCGACGACGGCCGCCTGACCGACGGCCAGGGCCGCACGGTGGACTTCCGCAACACCGTGATCGTGATGACCTCGAACCTGGGCTCGCACCAGATCCAGGAGTTCAGCGCCGACGATTCGCCCGAGGCCTACCTGCAGATGAAGGCGGCGGTGATGGGCGTGGTGCAGGCGCACTTCCGGCCCGAGTTCATCAACCGGCTCGACGACATCGTCGTGTTCCACCCGCTGGACAAGGCGCAGATCAAGTCGATCGCGCGGATCCAGCTGCGCGGGCTGGAGAAGCGGCTGGCCGAGCGCGGCATCCGCATCGAGGTGTCGGACAGGGCACTGGAGCTGCTGGGCAACGTCGGCTTCGACCCGGTGTACGGCGCCCGCCCGCTCAAGCGCGCGATCCAGCAGCAGCTGGAGAACCCGCTGGCGCAGGAGATCCTGTCGGGCCACTTCGGCAACGGCGACACGGTGCGCGTCGACGCCGAGGGCGGCAAGCTGGTGTTCGTGAAGGGCTGAGCCCGCGCGGCGCCCACGCCACGACCCACGCAAGGCCGGCAGCCAAAGCCCGTAGCCCGGATAAGCGAAGCGCATCCGGGACCCCGCGGCGCCGGGTGGCCCGGAAGTCGCTCCAACCGCCCCGGCGCTCCGATCCCGGATG
>NZ_KI421429.1:0-38738 GCF_000472505.1 Luteimonas sp. J29 | reverse complement strand
GGCCCGTAGCCCGGATAAGCGAAGCGCATCCGGGACCACGCGGCTATGCCGCTGGCTCCCGTCAGGGCTTCCAGTCCTGCGTGTGGACGATGACCCGCTTGCCCTCGCTGCGCGCGGACTCCAGGAGCATGGTGAGGTAGTGCGCGCGCTCGCGACCGACCGTGTCGAGCGCGGTGGGAATGCACTCGCCCTCGACCTGCTGCACGCCCGCTCTCGCGCCGAGCCAGCGACCGATGGCCTCGTCCGGCGCGGAGGCGCCGATCGGCAGGGCTCCGCTCAGGGCGACATGCATCACGCGCCCGGGCTCGTCCCCCGCGTACATGGCGCAGAACTCCACCGCCCTGGGATCCTGCGGGACACGCAGGCCGTGATCGCGTCGCGCCTTCACCACGGCCGAGATGAGGTTCTGCTTGGGGTACAGGTCCGACCCGGACCGCGCCCCTGTGGGGCACAGCGCGGCGAGCATCTCATTCGGTATCTCCCGCTCCGGGACTTCTTCAAACTTCCAGTCGGGATCCGGCGTCCGGAAATCCTTCATCACGACCCCGTCGCTCAGGCGCATCCGGCGCGTGTTGCAATCGGCGAGGAGCCTGCTTTCCAGATACCACCCGCCGTGCTCGCCCGGCTTGTCCAGGACCATGAACACCGTGTACCCGCGGAAGCCGCCTTTCCCGCTGTCGGCGTCCTCCAGTCCGATCGTGGCGACGTCCATCGCGTGCTGGACGAGGAACCAATTGCGTTCCCAGGCGTCCTCGGCCGGATACAGACCGCGCGGACCGAAGTCGTCGTGCCCGTCCCCCGACCGCGGCTGGCGTGCGCCGGCCTGCCCGGGGCCGATGATGGCGGGAGGCGGGCCGCTCGCCCCGCGCGCCTGCAGGAAGCGGGCTTCGAGATCCGCCAGCGGCTCGCCCGCCACGCCGCCGTTGCCGGTCTGCCAGTCGCAGGCGATCCGGAGCAGGGCCTCGTGCGATCCCACCGGCTCCCAGGCGCCAGGCTTCGATTCGACATGGACGACGCTGCCGTCCGCCGTTTCGTACTGCACCAGGTCGACGCGCTTGACCTGCTCGTAGCACTTGTAGCGCACGTGGCCGACCACGCGCTGGTGGGGCGGCACGCCGTTGCGCGCGGCCTCGGTGTCGTAGGTCAGGGCGTAGGGCGCCTGCTTCTCGAAGGGATTGGGCGGTACCAGGTCGTGGATGCCGACCAGCTCGACGGGGTTGCGGCTGCCGGGCGCGCCGTCGTCGGCGATGGCCCAGACGGCGGCGCGCCGCGTGTGCTCGGGCACCGGATTGCACAGCGCCGGCGCGGAGGCCGCGCACAGCAGGACCAGCAGGAAGCGCGCCGCGGCGCGACGCGAAGTAGCGGCTCTTGGTGGATGCATCGAGTTCTCCCCGGGGGCGTGCGTTCGAGGCCCGGCGACAGGCCTGCAACTCGCCCGTCGACGCCGGTCGCCCGCATCCCCCAATGCAGACGCCCCAGGTGTGGAATCGCGTCCCTGCCGTGGCGACCCGTCCGGCCCGGTGGGCCAGGATGTCGACGGCGCGGGATCCGGGACCGGCCATCCCCGGCCCGTCCAGGACCCCGGCAGCATACGCAAGCCGCGGGGCGCGGTGCCAGCACGGGGAGCTGGCGTGGGGCCATGCCCCCGGTGTGCAGCGTGCGGGGGACGGTTGGGGTGGGGGCAGCCGGTCAGCGATGCGATCCGGGCGTTGCCCCCGTCCCAGCCTCCCCCCGCAGGCGGGGGGGAGGGGCCGAACGCGGCGCAGGAATCGTCCAGGCCTTTCCCCGCCACGCGTCACTCCCTTCCCCGCGTGCGGGGGATGGTTGGGGTGGGGGCAATGCAGTCCGGGAACGGCGCCTGGCACATCGGCGACGCCATCCCGCGACCGCCGCCAAGCCTTGTGACGATGCCTCGTCCGCAGCGTCGTGCGGCGCACCGGTCCGCACATCCGGCGCGCGCGATGGACCGGGGATCCGCATCCTGCGACATGTGCTCATGCCGACCGGGAATCTGTTGGCGCTGAAACCATGCGTCCGCGACGTCGCGCCAGCGGCTATCTTCGTGGTCTTCGCACCACGACCCGCACGAGCCGCGCATGTCCGACGAACAGCAGAACTGGAAGCCCGAGACCATCGCCGTCCACGGCGGTTACCGACCCGACCCGACCACCCGCGCGGTGGCGGTGCCGATCTACCAGACGGTCGCCTACGCCTTCGACAACACCCAGCACGGCGCCGACCTGTTCGACCTCAAGGTCCCGGGCAACATCTACACCCGGATCATGAACCCGACCACCGACGTGCTCGAGCAGCGGCTCGCGGCGCTGGAGGGCGGCGTCGGGGCGCTGGCGCTGGCCTCGGGCCAGGCCGCGATCACCTACGCCATCCAGACCATCTCCGAGGCCGGCGACAACATCGTGTCCTCGTCGGCGCTCTACGGTGGCACCTACAACCTGTTCGCGCACACCCTGCCGCAGTTCGGGATCCAGGTCCGCTTCGCCGACCATCGCGACCCGGCCTCGTTCGACGCCCTGATCGACGAGCGCACCAAGGCGGTGTTCGTCGAGTCGATCGGCAACCCGCTTGGCAACATCACCGACATCGAGGCGGTGGCCAGGGTCGCGCACGCGCGCGGGGTGCCGCTGATCGTCGACAATACGGTGCCCACCCCCTACCTGCTGCGGCCGATCGACTTCGGCGCCGACATCGTGGTGCACTCGCTGACCAAGTACCTCGGCGGCCACGGCAACAGCATCGGCGGCGCGATCGTCGATTCCGGCCGCTTCCCGTGGGCCG
Source organism: Luteimonas sp. J29 (assembly GCF_000472505.1). GTDB lineage: Bacteria > Pseudomonadota > Gammaproteobacteria > Xanthomonadales > Xanthomonadaceae > Luteimonas. The sequence goes on along the minus strand of NZ_KI421429.1, from coordinate 35,942 downwards.
AGCACGCCAAGCGCTTCCCGCGCCTGAACGAGCCGGACGTGAGCTACCACGGCGTGGTCTATACCGAGGCGCTCGGGCCGGCCGCGTTCATCGGCCGTGCCCGCGTGGTGCCGCTGCGCAACACCGGCGCGGCGCTGTCGCCGTTCAACGCGTTCCTGATCCTGCAGGGCATCGAGACGCTCGCCCTGCGCATGGACCGCATCAACGCCAACACGCTGGCGGTGGCGCGCCACCTGAAGCAACACCCGAAGGTGGCCTGGGTCAGCTACGCGGGCCTGGAAGACCACCCCGACCACGCGCTGGCCAGGAAGTACTTCCGCGACGGTGGGGCGTCGGGCCTGCTCACCTTCGGCCTGCCCGGCGGGCGCGAGGCGGGCGCGCGCTTCCTCGACGCGCTGCAGCTGTTCACCCGCCTGGTGAACATCGGCGACACGCGTTCGCTGGCCACGCATCCGGCCTCGACCACGCATCGCCAGCTCTCGCCGGAGGAACTGGAGAAGGCCGGCGTCAGCGAGGACACCGTGCGCCTGTGCGTGGGCATCGAGCACATCGACGACCTGGTCGCCGACCTCGACCAGGCGCTGGACCGGGCCTGAGCCTCAGTCCAGTCGCGCGAGCAGGGTGGGGATGCCGGTCGCGGCCGGCATCCGGATCCATTCGTGGGCGAGCGCGCTCACGGCGCTGTCCACCGGGTTGATCTCCACCACCCGTGCGCCGCATTCGCGCGCCAGCCGCGGAAGCGAGGCGGCCGGGTGGACCAGGCCCGAGGTGCCGACCACCACCAGCAGCGCGCAGCGGGACACGAGCTCGCAGGCCCGCTGCCAGGCGTCTTCCGGCAGCGCCTCGCCGAACCAGACCACGCCGGGGCGGAACGCGCCGCCGCAGCGCGGGCACGGCGGGGGCGCCTCGCGGGTGCCATCGGCCGGTACGGCATCGAGGCGCTCGAGGATCGGATCGGGCGACTCCACGTGGCCGCAGTCAAGGCAGCGCGACGCGAACAGGCTGCCGTGCAGGTGGACCACGTCGCGCGAGCCGGCGCGCTCGTGCAGGTCGTCGACGTTCTGGGTGACGACGGCGACCGCGTGCCCGGCATCGGCGTGGGCCGCGATCGCGAGGTGGCCGGCGTTGGGCGCGGCACGGCGGACCAGCGCGGCGCGCCACCGGTACCAGCCCCAGCACAGCGCGGGATCCCGGCGGAAGGCCACCGGCGTCGCCAGGCGCTCGGCGTCGAACCGCGCCCACAGGCCGGTGAGCGCGTCGCGGAAGGTCGGGACGCCGCTCTCGGCGGACATCCCCGCGCCGGTGAGGAAGACCGTGTGCATGCCGCGCGGCTTCAGGCCGCGGCGGGCGCGGGGTCGCTCGGCGCGTCGTCGTCGCTGGCCTTGCGCGCCGGGCGGTAGGGCGGGGTGGACATCACCATCTCGGCCAGCGAGAAAGCCAGCTCGCGCTCGGCCAGCACCGCGCCGTCGGCGCCGTGCTGGAGCAGGTGCCGCACCTCGGCCTCGCTGTGGGCGCGCGCCAGCACGGTCAGCGCCGGGTTGATCGCCTTCATCCGCTCGATGGTCTCGCCGGCCTCGAGCGCACGCGGGATCGCGAACACGGCCAGGCGCGCGCGTTCGGGCACGGCCTCGAGCATCACCGGCTCGGAGGCGACGTTGCCGCGCACCACCAGCAGCCCTTCCTCGCGCGCGCGCTGGGTCAGGTCGGCTTCTTCCTCCACCACCACGACCGGGACGCCGCGGTCGCGCAGCAGCAGCGCCAGCTGGCGGCCGACCCGGCCGTAGCCGACCACGATGGTGTGGTCGTTGACCGCGAGCACCGGGCGTTCGGCCGGGTCCTCGTGCGGCGCGGCCGCCGCCGCCGCTTCCGCGGCCGCCTTCTGCCTGGCCAGCCGGCGGTCGAGCATGCGGAAGATCATCGGGTTGAGCATGATCGAGATCAGCGCGCCGGCCAGCACCAGCGACTGCTCCTCGCCCGACATCATCCCCAGCGACACTCCGAGCCCGGCGATGATGAACGCGAACTCGCCGATCTGGGCCAGGCTGCACGAGATCGTGAGCGCGGTCTGGTTGGGATGGCCGAAGGCGCGGACGATGAAGTACGCCGCCGCAGACTTGCCGAACAGGATGATCGACGCGGTGGCCAGCACCTCCAGCGGACGCTGCACCAGGATCGAGGGGTCGAACAGCATCCCGACCGAGACGAAGAACAGCACCGCGAACGCGTCGCGCAGCGGCAGCGAGTCGTTGGCCGCCTTGTGGCTGAGCTCGGACTCGTTGAGCAGCATGCCGGCGAAGAACGCGCCCAGCGCGAACGACACGCCGAACAGCAGCGCCGAGCCGAACGCGATGCCCAGCGCGATCGCCAGCACCGACAGGGTGAACAGCTCGCGCGAGCCGGTGCCCGCGATGCGCTCGAGCAGGGCCGGGATGGCGCGGCGGCCCACCACCAGCATCACCGCCACGAACGCGGCGACCTTGAGCAGGGTCCACAGCACCGTGGTGGCGACCATCCGCAGGGTCGGCGGCGCCGTGCCCTCGGTGCCGACGAAGATGTCGGCCATCACCGGCATCATCACCAGGGCGATCACGCAGGCCAGGTCCTCGACGATCAGCCAGCCCACCGCGATCCGCCCGCGGGTGGTATCGAGCAGGCGCCGTTCCTCCATCGCCCGCAGCAGCACCACGGTGCTGGCGGTGGCCAGCGAGAAGCCGAACACCACGCCGTGCAGCGTCGGCCAGCCCAGAGCCGCCGACATGGCCCAGCCCAGGAACGTGGCCACGGCGATCTGCGCGACCGCGCCGGGGATCGCGATCGCCTTGACCTCCATCAGGTCCTTGAGCGAGAAGTGCAGGCCGACGCCGAACATCAGCAGCATCACGCCGATCTCGGCCAGCTGGTTGGCCAGCTCCTGGTCGGCCACGAAGCCGGGCGTGAACGGCCCGACGATGATCCCCGCCGCCAGGTAGCCCACCAGCGGGGACATGCGCAGCCGGTTGGCCAGCGCGCCGAGCACGAAGGCAATGGCAAGGCCAACCGCGACGATGCTGATCAGGCTGGTGTCATGGTGCATCGAGCATCGAATCGTCGCTTCCGGGGACGCAGTGTCGCCGAACGGGCCGGTCGCGGGCAAACTCGGCCGTGTTTCCGGCCGCCGCAAATGCGGAGGCCCGGCATGGCCGGGCCTCCGGGGGATGCGGCCGTGGCGCGGTTACCAGCGGTACCCCACCTTGCCGTACACGAACGCGCCGCCGAAGCCGAACGGCGAGAGGTTGCTGTACGGGAACTGGCCGTTGGTCGAGTTGCCGAAGCTGTTCTCGTCCGGGTACTCGTCGAGCACGTTGTCCGCGCCCAGGGTCAGCGTCCAGCGCTCGTCCGGGCGGTAGCTGGCCGAGACGTCCAGCAGCCACTTGGCGCCGTACTCCTGGTCCAGCTCCGGATTGTTGGGCGTGGTGCGCACGCTGCCGTAGCGGGTGGCGGTGGCCGACAGCGTCCATTGGCTCGCGTTCCAGACGCTGCCCAGCAGCAGCTTGTTGCGCGGGAAGCCCTGCTCGATGCGGCCGATCTCGACCCGGTCGATGCGCTCAAGGTTCAGCCCGCTTTCCTCCAGCTCCTCCGGGTTCGGGGCGATGCGGGTGATCTCGGTCCTGGTGTGGTTGTAGCCGGCGGTCAGGTCCAGGGTGCTGGCCTGCAGCGGCACGCGCCAGGTGCCGACCACGTCCACCCCGCGGGTGCGGGTGTCGATGGCGTTGGTGAAGTAGCGCCCGCCGTTGACGCCGTAGATCCCGCGCGACTCGAGCAGCGCGCGCACCCCTTCGCCGGTGAGGTTGGACGAGAGCGCGATGCGGTCGTCGACGTCGATCTGGTAGGCGTCGACCGTCACGTACAGCCCGTCGGCCGGCTGCAGCACCAGGCCCAGGCTGTAGGACAGCGATTCCTCCGGCTGCAGCGGCTCGGCGCCGAAGGCCTGGGCCACCGCGCTGCTGGCCGGGAAGGTGCGGATCTCGAACGGGGTCGGGATGCCCGGCAGGAACACCGTGCTCACGGTCTGGAAGTACTGCTGGGCCAGCGACGGCGCGCGGAAGCCCGAGGACACCGTGCCGCGCAGGGCGACCGCGTCGGTGAACGCGTAGCGGGCCGAGAGCTTGCCGGAGGCCTGGCTGCCGAAGTCGTCGAAGTCCTCGTAGCGGGCGGCGACGCCGGCGGAGAACTTCTCGGTAAAGTCGGCCTCCAGCCCCACGTAGGCGGCATAGCTGTCGCGGTCGTAGGCGCCCGAGACCTCCGGCGCGAAGCCGCCGAAGCCCTGCGCCCCGGGCGGCGCGCCCGGCACGCCCAGGCCGGCGTCGGCGTAGGAGCCGTACTCGCCCGGCGACTGGTTCCACTTCTCGTTCCTGGCCTCGAGCCCGAACGAGAGCGTGGCCGGGTAGGCCAGGCCCCAGTCGAACTGGCGGCTGACATCGAGGTTGAGGATGTTCTGGGTGGTCTCGAGCGCGCCGTCGTAGAACTCGGTCGGCGAGTCCGGGCCGAGCGTCGCGTTGAGGGTGTTGCGGGTGTAGAACTCGAGGTGGTTGTAGCCGTAGTTGTAGCTCAGGTCCCAGTTCCAGCCGCCCTCGGTGAAACCCTTCAGGCCGGCGACGATCGCGCGGTCCTTGGAGATGTTGTTGATCTCCGGCAGGAAGCCGTCGGGGTAGATCGAGGGGATGTTCTGGGTCGGGTTGCCCGGGGCGCGGAAGAACGCGAACGAGGTGATGTCGCGGTTGCTGGCGCTGCCGAAGGCGTAGGCCGAGACGTGCTCGCCCAGGGCATAGTCGAGGTTGAAGGCGACCGCGCCGGCGTCGACCTCGGGCTCGCCGATCACGAACGCCTTCTGCCCGGGCTCGGGCTGGGTCGGGCCGGGGGTGCCGGCGAACGGACGCGCGCGGTTGGTGTGGTCCTGCTGGCCGAGCTGGGCCGACAGGTGCAGGAAGCCACGGTCGTCGCCGAGCGCCAGGCCGGCGTCGCCGGAGAGCTGCGACTGCTTGCCGTCGCCAGCGGAGTAGCCGCCGTACTGGGCCTGCAGGCTGCCGCCCTGGCGCGCACCCTTGAGCACGACGTTGACCACGCCGGCGATCGCGTCCGAGCCGTACTGCGCCGAGGCGCCGTCGCGCAGCACCTCCACGCGGTCGATCGCCGAGACCGGGATGGTGTTGAGGTCGACCGGGGCCGAGCCGCGGCCGATGGTGCCGTTGAGGTTGAGCAGCGACGAGGTATGGCGGCGCTTGCCGTTGACCAGCACCAGCACCTGGTCGGGGGCGAGGCCGCGCAGCTGCGCCGGGCGGATCGCCGAGGTGCCGTCGACCAGCGCCGGGCGCGGGAAGTTCAGCGAGGGCAGGGCGCGCGACAGCGCCGTCGCCAGCTCCGTGGTGCCGGTGGCCTGGAGCGCCTCGCTGCTGATGATGTCGATCGGCGACTGCGACTCGGCCACGGTGCGGTCGGCCACGCGGGTGCCGGTGACGATGATGGTGTCGAGCGTGCTGGCGCGGTCGGCCGTGGCCTGGGGCGCCTCCTGGGCCAGGGCGGGGGCGGTGGCCAGCGCGGCGAGGAGGGCGAGGGCAAGGGGATGCCGGCTCATGGGGGAACTCCTGCGGTAGGGGATGTCGAGATTGCGCCGGCCACCGTAGCAACCGGGTCCCGGGCGGCCAAAGTGCATGTCGTCACGGCCTCATGCCGGCAATTCATAAGTCCGGCCGGCCGCGCCCCGCTCCGGTAGAATCCGCGCCCCATGATCGCCTTCCGCAATTTCGCCCTGCGCCGGGGCGAGCGCCTGCTGCTGTCCGACGTCGACCTGGCCCTGCACGCCGGCTGGCGGGTGGGCGTGGTCGGGCGCAACGGCACCGGCAAGTCGAGCCTGTTCGCCGCGATCCGCGGCGAGGTGGAGGCCGATCGCGGCGACATCGACGTGCCCAACCGGCTGCGCATCGCCAGCGTGGCCCAGGAGACGCCGGCGCTGCCTGAACCGGCGATCGACTTCGTGCTCGGCGGCGACGACGAGGTGGCCGCGGTGCTGCGCGCTGAGGCCGAGGCCACCGCGCGCGAGGACTGGGAAGCGGTGGCCGCCGCGCACCAGAAGCTGGCCGAGATCGGCGGCTACGACGCCGAGGCGCGCGCCGGCCGGCTGCTGCACGGGCTCGGCTTCCCGGCCGAGGTCCACCGTCGCGCGGTCGGCGAGTTCTCCGGCGGCTGGCGCGTGCGCCTGAACCTGGCGCGCGCGCTGATGATGCCCAGCGACCTGCTGCTGCTCGACGAGCCCACCAACCACCTCGACCTCGACGCGGTGCTGTGGCTGGAGCAGTGGCTGCTGCGCTACACCGGCACCCTGCTGCTGATCAGCCACGATCGCGAGTTCCTCGACGGCGTCTCCACCCACACCCTGCACCTGCACGACGGCAGGGCGAAGCTGTACGTGGGCGACTACACCGCGTTCGAGCGCCAGCGCGCCGAGCACCTGCGCCAGCAGCAGATCGCCTACGAGAAGGAGCAGGCCGAGCGCGCCCACCTGCAGAAGTTCATCGACCGGTTCAAGGCCAAGGCCAGCAAGGCGCGCCAGGCGCAGAGCCGGATGAAGCGGCTGGCCAAGCTCGCCGGCACCGAGGCGGTGCGCGCCGAGCGCCAGTTCCGGATCGAGTTCCCCGCGCCGGCGAAGCTGCCGCACGCGCTGCTGCGGATCAACGACGGCACCTGCGGCTACGGCGAGGACGCGAGGATCCTGGAGAACGTCGGCTTCGGCCTCGAGGCCGGCGACCGGATTGGCCTGCTCGGCCCCAACGGCGCCGGCAAGTCGACCCTGGTCAAGTCGCTGGTCGGCGAGCTGCCGCTGCTGGCCGGCGAGCGCTACGCGCACCCGGACCTGCGCATCGGCTACTTCGCCCAGCACACGGTGGAGTCGCTGAAGGAAGGCACCTCGCCGATCGACCACCTGCGCGAACTCTCGCCGGACGCGCCGACCCAGGCGTTCCGCGACTTCCTCGGCAAGTGGTATTTCCCCGGAGACCGCGCGTTCGAGAGCATCGACGGCTTCTCCGGCGGCGAGCGCGCGCGCCTGGCGCTGGCGCTGATCGCCTGGCAGCAGCCCAACGTGCTGCTCCTCGACGAGCCGACCAACCACCTCGACCTCGACATGCGTGAGGCGCTGGCCGAGGCGCTTTCGGACTTCGACGGCGCGATCGTGCTGGTCTCGCACGACCGTCACCTGATCGGCCTGGTCAGCGACACCTTCTGGCGCGTGTCCGACGGCGTGGTCAAGCCGTTCGACGGCGACCTCGACGAATACGCCGCCTGGCTGCGTTCGCGCCCGGCAAGCGAACAGGCGCGCGCACCCGCGGCCGCGCGCGAGCCGGAGCCCGTGGCGCCGCCTGCGCCGGCGAAGCCCGCGCACAAGCCCAACCCCCACCGCGTCGGCAAGGCCGAAGCGAAGGTCGCCCAGCTCGAGCAGGCGCTGGCGGAAGTGGAGGCCGCGCTGGCCGATCCGGCGACCTGGTCGGATCCGGACCGGGCCGCCGCGCTCGGCCAGCGCCAGGCCCGGCTGCGCGCCGACCTGGAAGCGGCCGAGAACGCACTGCTGGCGCTGTATGGCTGAGCGCGCGCCAGGCGCCGGGCTTGCAGGTGCCGGGGGCCGCCGTTACGGTGCGGCCATGCACGCGACCCTCCGTTCCCTCGCCGCCGGCGGCCTGGCGCTCGCCCTGGCCGGCTGTTTCCAGGTCGAAGTCGAGTCCGACGGTGGCCCGCGCAAGGGCGATCCCGCCGCCCTTGCCGACGCCGCCGCGGAAGATTTCTCCGCCCCCGAGGTGCCGGCCGACGCCTTCATGGCCGCGCTGGCCTCGCACTGCGGGCAGGCCTTCGAAGGCCGGGTGGTGGCCAACGCGCCGACGCCGGCCGCGCCGGACGCGTTCGAGGGCGAGCGCCTGGTCATGCACGTGCGCGGCTGCGACGACCCTGCGCGCGAGCTGCGGATCCCGTTCCACGTCGGTGACGACCGCTCGCGCACCTGGGTGCTGACCCGCGTCGGCCCGGGCCTGCGCCTGAAGCACGACCACCGCCACGAGGACGGCAGCCCGGACGCGGTGACCATGTACGGCGGCGAGAGCGTCGCGCCCGGCACCGCGCAGCGCCAGGAGTTCCCGGTCGACGCCGCGTCCGTAGCCCTGTTCGAGCGCGAGGGGCTGCAGGCCTCGGTCGAGAACACCTGGGCGATGGAGGTGGAACCGGGCCGGCGCTTCCTCTACGAGCTCACCCGGCCGGGCGGGCGCGAGTTCAAGATCGAGTTCGACCTGTCCAGTCCGGTCGATCCGCCGCCGCCGCCGTGGGGCAGCAGCGACGCCGAATGAGCCCGCATCGGTCCGCGGCCGCCGCTTCCCGGCGCCGCGGGGCTTGAAATCCCGGTCGCGGCCCCCAGACTCGCGGCGGACTGTTTTTCCCTTTCATGGACCTGCCATGCCCATCTACGCCTTCCGCTGCGACCAGTGCGACCACGCCTTCGATCGCCTGCAGAAGCTGTCAGACCCCGATCCCGAGGCCTGCCCGGCCTGCGGCGCCGCGGCGGTGCGGCGCGAGGTGACCGCGCCGGCGTTCCGCCTGGCCGGTTCGGGCTGGTACGAGACCGACTTCAAGAAGGACGGCGACCGCAAGCGCAACCTCGCCGATTCCGGCGACGGCGCAGGCAAGGCCGATCCGGCGTCGAAGCCCGAATCCAAGCCCGCCGGATCCTCCGCACCCAAGTCCGAGTCCAAGTCCGAGTCCAAGCCCGCCGCTCCGGCCCCGGCCTCGGCCTGAGCCCGTCCCGCGCGCGGCGGCCTCAGCTGCGCGATCCCGAGCCGGTGCGCACCATCGCCAGGCTCGACAGCTCCATGTACTCGGCCCAGTCGAGCCAGGCCCGGATCTCCAGGTCGTCGATGCGTTCGTCCAGGCCGATCCGCAGCCGGATCGTGCTCGGCTTGCCGTTGCCGGGCTGGATCCACTCGCGCGCCACCACGCGGCCGTCGGAGGCCACCGCCTCGAGCCAGAACGGGTGGCTCGGCCACTCGCGCGGGCGCAGCCGCAGCAGGTATTCGCCCGCGACCAGCGAGGACTCGGCGCCCAGCCAGATCGCGCGCCGGGGCCGCGGCCGCGGGCCGGTCGCCGCCTCCAGCGGCGCATCCACGCGCACGCCTTCGCGCAGGTCCTCGCCGGCGAACAGCTTCATGTTGTTGTCGGCGTCGACCAGCAGCGCGCACCACTCGCCGCGCAGGGTGTCGTCGTCGAACGCGGTGCAGCGGTCGACGTAGGCGCGCACGTTGGCCGGGTCGTCGATGCCGAACTGGCGCGGCGCGTCCTCCATCGTGATCGCCTGCAGGCCCCAGTCCGGGTCGTATTCGACCATCACCGGCGGGGTGACGTGCTGCAGGCCGATGCGCAGCTGCCCGTCCTCGATCCGCAGGGTGCGCACGTCTCCCCCCGTCCACAGGCTGCGCGCGAAGGCGAGGTAGGGCGCGAATGCCTCGTCGCCGGCCAGCGCCGCGCGGGTCGCGCCGTCGGCCGCCGGCGCCAGCAGCGACCGGCCGAAGCCGAGCGCGTCGTGCGCCGGATCCAGCAGCGAGAGCAGGGTGGCGCCGGTGTCGAGCGTCGAGCCGGGCACCGAGAGCTCCCGCGCCGGCATCCCCGGGACCAGGAACAGCAGCAGGTTCTCGCGCCGCATGTCGCGCAGCACGTGGGTCAGGTCGTTCGGCATCGCCAGGTGGTCGGAGGCGAGCACGATCACCGTGTCGGCCGCGTACGGGCTGGTCCGGATGCGCTCGACCAGGCGCGAGACCAGGCGGTCGCTGCAGGCGAGCGCGTCCACCAGCCCGACCTCGCCGGTGCCGCGCAGGTCCTGGCACGCCACGGGCAGGTGCCCCGCGGGGTGGTGGGTGTCCATGGTCAGCGTGCTGAGCAGGAACGGCTGCCCGGACGCCGAGAGTTCCATGAAGGTGTCGAACGCGTCGTCGAGCAGCACGTCGTCGTGCAGGCCCCAGTTGGAGAAGTGGCGGGGATCGATGCCCGCCTCGAGGTAGTGGCTGCGGTCGCGCACCTCGTGGAAACCGTGCTGGCGCAGGAACTGTCCCTTGGCCGCGAAGTTGGAGTCGGCGCCGCCCAGGAACACGTTGCGGTAGCCCTGGTCGGCCAGGTACTCGGGCAGACAGCGCGCGCCGGGCAGGAATTCGCGCATCCGGCCGAGGCTGTTCTCGTCGCCGCGCGCGGCGGTCAGCGGCACCCCGCACATCGAGGCGACGATGCCGGCGATGGTCCAGCCGGTGCCCTGGGGCGAGGCGATGTCGCGGAAGTCGAGGCCCTGGCGGACCAGGCTCGAGATTCCCGGCATCAGGCCGGGAAACGCCTCCTGGTCGAGGTAGGTGCGTTCCAGGCTCTCGCCGTAGATCCAGACGATGTTCTTCGGCCGGGCGATCGCGCCGGTCGGCGGCCGGTATTCGGTGGCCACGCCGCGCCCGTCGACGGGCGCCATCTGGCGCTGCAGGCGCAGCGCGTCCCGGTACAGCGGGCTGGCCACGACCGCGACCGCCAGCACCCCGGCGAAGGCCGCGCTGACCCCGGCTCCGGCGCGCGGGCCCCGCAGCCGCGGCAGGCGACGGCGCATGGCCGCGAGCGGCAGCGGCAGCAGCGAGAGCAGCACCAGGCCGGCGAAGCGCCACAGCACGCCGCTGAACCCGGCCACGCCGGCGCCTTCCAGCCCGGTCTGCAGGTGGTAGAGAGTGGCGGCGTTGATGCCGTCGCCGCTGAGCTGGTCGACCAGCCACCAGGCGCTCAGGGCCAGCAGCAGCAGGCTCAGCAGGCCCGCGCGGACCCAGGCCAGGCGGTCGGCGGCCACCACGAGGCAGCCGAGCAACAGCAGCGAAATCAGGAGGATGAGGGGCATGCGGCGCGGGTCTCGGAGGAGGCGGGCCGGGCGGCGCGGGGTTTCGACCGTATTGCCACGGTGCTGTCATGTTGCTGAACACGGCGTCGAGGCCCCGGCCGCCGCACCGTTGGCACGGGCCTCCCGTCGCGGGCGCGGAGGCCGCCGACCGACTAGAATCGCGGGTTTTCCGGCCGCCGCTGGCGGCCGACCGCCTTCCTGGAGTTCCTGCTCGCATGCGTAGCCATTTCTGTGGCCTGGTCGACGAGGCGTTGATCGGGCAGACCGTGACCCTGTGCGGCTGGGCCGACGTCGCCCGCAACCTCGGCGGGGTCTGCTTCATCGACCTGCGCGACCATAAGGGCATCGTCCAGGTGGTGGCCGAGCCCTCGGACGCGGCCGGCAACGCCGAGGTCCTGGCCGCGGCCGAACAGGTGGGCTACGAGGACTGCCTGCGCGTCACCGGCACCGTGCGCCGCCGCCATTCGGTCAACGCCAGGATCCGCACCGGCCAGGTGGAAGTGGTGGCCGAGCGCATCGAGGTGCTGAACAAGGCCGATCCGCTGCCGTTCCACCACCACGAGAACCCGGGCGAGGACATCCGCCTCAGGTACCGCTACCTCGACCTGCGAAGCCCGGACATGCAGCGCAAGATGCGCACCCGCACGAAGCTGGTCGCGGCGCTGCGCCGCTGGCTGGATGCGCGCGGCTTCCAGGACATCGAGACCCCGATCCTGACCAAGGCCACGCCCGAGGGCGCGCGCGACTTCCTGGTCCCGGCGCGCATGCACCCCGGCGAGTTCTACGCCCTGCCGCAGTCGCCGCAGCTGTTCAAGCAGATCCTGATGATGGCGGGCTTCGACCGCTACTACCAGATCGCGCGCTGCTTCCGCGACGAGGCGCTGCGCGCCGACCGCCAGCTCGAGTTCACCCAGCTCGACATGGAGTTCGCCTGGGTGTCCGAGCGCGACGTGCAGGACACGGTCGAGGCGATGATCCGCGACGTGTTCCGCGAGGTCGTCGGCGTGGAACTGGCCGATCCGTTCCCGCGCATGACCTATGCCGAGGCCATGCGCCGCTATGGCTCGGACAAGCCGGACCTGCGCATCGCGCTGGAGCTGGTGGACGTGGCGGACCTGGTGAAGGACTGCGGCTTCGCCGTGTTCGCCGGCCCGGCCAGAGAGGCCGGCGGCCGCGTCGCCGCGCTGCGCATCCCGGGCGGCGCATCGATGTCGCGCAAGCAGATCGACGAGTACGCCGCGCACGCGGCGAAGTTCGGGGCCAAGGGCCTGGCCTGGGCGAAGATCGGCGGGAACGGGGAGGCCACCTCGCCGATCCAGAAGTTCTTCGACGCGTCGGCGTTCGCCGCGCTGCTGTCGCACGTCGGCGCCGGCAATGGCGACCTCGTGTTCTTCGGCGCCGGCAGGTATTCGACCGTGAGCGACTTCATGGGCGCGGTCCGGCTCAAGGCGGGCCGGGACTTCGGCCTGGTCGAGGACGGCTGGCGCCCGCTGTGGGTCACCGACTTCCCGATGTTCGAGTGGGACGAGGAGACGCAGCGCTACGTGGCCCTGCACCATCCGTTCACCGCGCCGGCGGTGGACGACGAGGCCGACCTGCGCGCCAATGCGGCGACGGCGGTCTCGCGCGGCTACGACATGGTGCTCAACGGCAACGAGATCGGCGGCGGGTCGATCCGCATCCACCGCTCGTCGATGCAGTCGGCCGTGTTCGACCTGCTCGGCATCGGCAGGGAGGAGGCCGAGCTGAAGTTCGGCTTCCTGCTCGAGGCGCTGCGCTATGGCGCGCCGCCGCACGGCGGCATCGCCTTCGGCATCGACCGCATCGCGGCGCTGATGGCCGGCACCGACTCGATCCGGGACGTGATCGCGTTCCCCAAGACCACGTCCGCGCAGTGCCTGATGACCGGCGCGCCCTCGCCGATCCCGGACGAACAGCTGGCCGAGGTGCACGTGCAGGTACGGCCGCAGGACTGATGGCGTCGGTGGTCGCGGTGGCGGTGCGTCCACTCCAACCCGTCCGGCCCGGCACGAGCGGCAGGAGCGGCGGCACCCGTGTCTGGACTCCCTCCCCCGCGCGCGGGGGAGGGCCGGGGCGGGGGCCGTCCGATGCCGCTTGAGATCCGCCGCGCCGGCGTCGACGACGCCAGTACGCTCTCCACGCTGGCCGCGCGCACGTTCACCGAGACCTTCGGCCACCTGTACCCGCCGGAAGACCTGGACGCGTTCCTGCGCGAGTCCTACGCCGTCGAGCGCCAGCGCACGATCCTGTCGGACCCGCGCTACGGGGTCTGGCTGCTGGAGGACGACGGCGCGGCGGTCGGCCATGTCGCGGCCGGGCCGTGCGGCCTGCCGCATCCGGAAGTCGCGCCCGGCGACGGCGAGATCAAGCGCCTGTACGTGCTGCGCGGCTACCAGTCGGGCGGGCTTGGCGGGAAGCTGATGGACGCGGCCATGGACTGGCTGCTTGGCGACGGCCCGCGCACGCTGTGGGTGGGCGTCTGGTCGGAGAACGAGGGCGCGCAGCGCTTCTATGCCCGCCGCGGCTTCGAGCGGGTGGGCGAGTACCTGTTCCCGGTCGGGCGCGTGCGCGACCTCGAATTCATCCTGCGGCGTCCGCGATGAGCCGGCCGGCCCCCGACATCCGCCGCGTGGTCCTGCTGCACGGCATCTGGATGGCGGCGGCGGTGATGTGGCCGCTGGCCCGGCGCCTGCGCGAGCAGGGCTTCGAACCGGAAGTGCTGGGCTACCACAGCGTGGCCGCGGCGCCGCAGGCGGCGATCGACCGGCTGCTGGCGCGGCTGGCGCGCAGCGGCCCGGCGCACGTGGTCGGCCACAGCCTCGGCGGCCTGGTGGCGGTGAGCGCGCTGCACGAGGCGCCGCAGGGCGCGATGGGGCGCGTGCTGTGCCTGGGTTCGCCGCTGTGCGGCAGCGGCGCGGCCGCGGGGCTGGCGCGGCTGCCGCTGTCGAAGCTGTACTTCGGGCGCAGCGCCGACATCCTGCTGCACGGCTGCATGACCTGGCCAGGCCGCTTCGAGGTCGGGATGATCGCGGGAAACTCGCCGCGCGGGATGGGCCAGTGGTTCGGCCGGTTCGAGGGCGAGCACGACGGCACCGTGGCGGTGGCGGAGACGCGCACGCCGGCGCTGGCCGACCACCTGGTGCTGCCGGTGAGCCACGTCGGCATGGTGCTCTCGCGCGAGGTGGCGCGGCAGGCGGGCCGGTTCCTGGCCACCGGCCGCTTCGACCACGGCCGCGCCCCGGTCGCGACCTGAGCAGGTGCCGCCGGGCGCGATCGCGGCCCGCGGCCTATAATCTGCGCCCTTCCGTCAGGGCAGCATCGGGCGTCGAATGGCCGGTCATTCCAAGTGGGCGAACATCCAGCACCGCAAGAACGCGCAGGACGCGAAGCGGGGCAAGATTTTCACCAAGATCATCCGCGAGATCTCGGTCGCCGCGCGCGCCGGGGGCGGTGATCCGGCCGGTAACCCGCGCCTGCGCACCGCGATCGACAAGGCGCTCGACGCCAACATGGCCAAGGACGTCATCGAGCGCGCGATCAAGAAGGCCACCGGCGAGCTCGAGGGCGTGAGCTACGAGGAAGTGCGCTACGAGGGCTATGCCCCGGGCGGCGTGGCGGTGATCGTCGACTGCCTGACCGACAACAAGGTCCGCACCGTGGCCGACGTGCGCCACGCCTTCAACAAGTTCGGCGGCAACCTGGGCACCGACGGCTCGGTGGCCTTCATGTTCCGCAAGCTGGGCGTGCTGAGCTTCGCCCCGGGCGCGGACGAGGACCGGATCACCGAGGTCGCGATCGAGGCCGGCGCCGACGACGTGGTCGCCTACCCCGAGGACGGCTCGATCGACGTGCTGACCGCGCCCGAGCACTTCGCCGCCGTGCGCGACGCGATGAAGGTGGCCGGCCTGGAGCCTGCCCAGGCCGAAGTGACCTGGCGCGCCGACAACGACGTGGCCGTGGATGGCGAGACCGGGCAACAGGTGGTCAGGCTGCTCGACTGGCTGGAGGACCTGGACGACGTGCAGGCGGTCTACTCGAACGCCGACCTGGGCGAGGACGCCTACGCCTGAGGCGTCGGCCCGGCCCGGACATGACCCGCATCCTCGGCATCGACCCAGGCTCGCAGCGGACCGGCGTCGGGATCATCGATGTCGACGCCGCGGGCAAGGCGAGCCACGTCCACAATGGCGCCCTGGTGCTGCTGGGCGAGGGCGATTTCGCGCTGCGGCTCAAGCGCCTGCTGGTGGGGCTGGCGGAGGTGATCGAACGCTGGCGACCGGACGAGGTGGCGATCGAACGCGTGTTCATGGCCCGCAATCCGGATTCGGCGCTCAAGCTCGGCCAGGCGCGCGGCGCGGCGCTGGCCGCGGTGGTAATGCGCGACCTGCCGGTGCACGAGTACGCGGCGCGCGAGGTGAAGCTGGCCGTGGTCGGCAAGGGCGGGGCGGAGAAGGCCCAGGTCCAGCACATGGTCGGGATCATGCTCAACCTGCACGGCAGGCTGCAGGCCGACGCCGCCGATGCGCTGGCCATCGCCATCACCCACGCCCACGTGCGCGCCACCGCGCAGCGCCTGGGCGTGGGCACGCGCCAGGCCTGGAGCAGGAAGTGAGCGCGCGCGGGGCCTGCGGCCCGGGGCGGGCGGTCCGCTGCGGCGCGCGGCGCCGGAACCTGCCATCCTTCCACGCACGACGGTCGCGCGCCCGGGGGACACAACGATGATCGGACGCCTCAAGGGCATCCTGGTCCACAAGCAGCCGCCGTGGCTGGTGGTGGACGTCAATGGCGTGGGCTACGAGCTCGAGGCGCCGATGAGCACGTTCTACGACCTGCCCGCGGTCGGGCACGAGGTGGTGCTGTTCACCCACTACGCGCAGAAGGAGGACAGCGTCTCGCTGTACGGCTTCCTGACAGAGGCCGAGCGGCGGCTGTTCCGCGACGTGCAGAAGGTGACCGGGATCGGCGCCAGGATCGCGCTGGCGATCCTGTCCGGCGCGTCGGTCGGCCAGTTCGCGGCGCTGGTCCAGGCCGGCGACGTCGCCGCGCTGACCAGGATCCCGGGGATCGGCAAGAAGACCGCCGAGCGCATCGTGGTCGAACTGCGCGACCGTGCCGAGGCCATGGCCGGCGCGCCGGCGACGGCGCCGGGGACGGGCGGGCCGGCGCCGGCCGATCCGCTGTCCGAAGCCACCATCGCCCTGCAGCAGCTGGGCTACAAGCCGGCCGAGGCGCAGCGCATGGCCAAGGCGGCGGCGGCCGACGGCGATCCTGCCGAGGCCATCATCCGCAAGGCGCTACAGTCCGCGCTTCGCTGAGCCACCCGGACGCGACCGCCAGCCGCCCATGTCCCGACCCGCCAGCCAGCGCCCCGCCGCCCACGCCGCTCCGTCCCACGGGCCCGGGCGCATCGGGCTGGCCGGACTGGCCGTGGGCGCGATCGGGGTGGTGTTCGGCGACATCGGCACCAGCCCGCTGTACACGATCCGCGAGGCGTTCTCGCCGCACTACGGCCTGGTCGCCGACCACGACACCGTGCTGGGCGTGCTGTCGATGATCTTCTGGGCCCTGACCCTGGTGGTCACGGTCAAGTACGTCACCATCATCATGCGCGCCGACAACGACGGCGAGGGCGGCATCATGGCGCTGATGGCCCTGGCCCAGCGCTGCGTCCCGAAGGATTCGCGCACCGCCTACGTGGTCGGCATCGTCGGCATCCTCGGCGCGTCGCTGTTCTTCGGCGACGGGGTGATCACGCCGGCGATCTCGGTGCTCTCGGCGGTCGAGGGCCTGGAGGTGGTGGCCCCGGGCCTGCACGCGTGGATCGTGCCGATCACGGTGCTGGTGCTGCTGGCGCTGTTCGCCACCCAGCGCTACGGCACCGAGAAGGTGGGGCGGATCTTCGGGCCGGTGACCGTGGTCTGGTTCCTGGCGCTGGCGGCGCTGGGGGTGGCCAACATCCTGCATGCGCCGGAGGTGCTGCACGCGATCAACCCGTGGTGGGCGGCGCGCTTCTTCGCCGAGCACGCCTGGGGCGGCATCTTCATCCTCGGCGCGGTGGTGCTGGCGGTGACCGGCGGCGAGGCGATCTACACCGACATGGGCCACTTCGGACCGCGCCCGATCCGCTACGCCTGGTACTTCTTCGTCCTGCCGTCGCTGATGCTCAACTACCTGGGCCAGGGCGCGCTGGTGCTCGAGGACCCGGCCGCGATCCGCAACCCCTTCTACGTCGGCGTGCCGGACTGGGCGCAGTGGCCGATGCTCCTGCTCGCGACCCTGGCCACGGTGATCGCCTCGCAGGCGGTGATCACCGGCGGCTACTCGATCGCGCGCCAGGCGATGCAGCTCGGCTACATCCCGCGCATGCGGATCAAGCACACCTCCAGCGAGACCATCGGCCAGATCTACATCCCGGCGATCAACTGGACGATGGCGGTGATCGTGGTCGGGCTGGTGCTCTCGTTCGGAAGCTCCTCGGCGCTGGCGGCCGCCTACGGCATTTCGGTGTCGGCGACCATGCTCATCGACACCCTGCTGCTGGCGCTGGTGGCGCGTGCGCTGTGGCCGGGGGCGCGGCGCTGGGTGCTGCCGCTGTGCGTGCTGTTCCTGCTGATCGACCTCGCCTTCCTGGTCGCCAACGGGGCCAAGGTGCTGCAGGGCGCGTGGTTCCCGGTGGTGCTGGGCATCGTGCTGTTCACCATGCTGCGCACCTGGCGGCGCGGGCGCGAGATCCTGCGCGAGGAGATGCAGAAGGAAGGCATCCGCCTGGATGCCTTCATCCCCGGACTGATGCTGGCGCCGCCGGTCCGGGTGGAAGGCACCGCGGTGTTCATGACCAGCGACAAGGGCGTGGTGCCGCACGCGCTGCTGCACAACCTCAAGCACAACAAGGTGCTGCACGAGCGCAACGTGTTCCTGACCGTGGACACCCTGAGCGTGCCCTACGCCACGCCCGGCAAGCGGCTGTCGGTGGAGACGCTGGGAGACGGCTTCTACCGCGTGGTGGTCCGCTTCGGCTTCATGGAGACGCCGGACGTGCCGCAGGCGCTGATGCAGGCGCCCGACCACTGCGATCTCAGCTTCGACCCGATGGAGACGACCTACTTCGTCAGCCGCGAGACGGTCGTCTCCAGCGCCCGCCGCGGCATGCCGGTATGGCGAGACAAGCTGTTCGCGGTCATGCACCGCAACGCCGCCCCGGCCAACCAGTTCTTCCGTATCCCGGGCAACCGGCTGGTCGAACTCGGCGCCCAGGTCGAAATCTGACCCGCGCGGGAGCGCGGCTGACGCAGCGGGTCGGCCGCCGGGCGCCGGGCCGTGAACGGCGACCCGATCCGGACACGCGACGTCGCGCATCCCCTCAAGCCTGCGCAGCGCCGGCCGCTAGTAGTTGGCGTGAAGCCCTGTCCGTGGCCCGCATGACCCTGCTCGAGCCCATCGCCCCGCCCCTGGTCCTGCCGCAGCGCGTGCTGCTGGTGGAGAACTCGCGCACCTACGTGCGTGCGGTGGCCCAGGCGATCGAGCAGGAGCTCGAACTGCCGGTGGAGACCGCATCGACCCTGGCCGAGGCGCGGCGCCTGCTCGGCCTCCACGACGACTGGTTCCTGGCGCTCACCGGCCTGGTGCTGGCCGACGGCCACCGCGACGACGTGGTCGATTGCCTGCTCGGACGCGGCCTGGCCACCGTGGTGGTGACCGGCGTGTACGACGAAGGCCT
This sequence comes from Luteimonas sp. J29, assembly GCF_000472505.1. Classification (GTDB taxonomy): domain Bacteria; phylum Pseudomonadota; class Gammaproteobacteria; order Xanthomonadales; family Xanthomonadaceae; genus Luteimonas. The sequence continues at coordinate 17,280 of NZ_KI421429.1, read as the reverse complement.
GCGCGAGCGCCTGCTGCGGCGGCGCGTGATCGATTTCGTGCTCAAGGACAACCCGGGCAGCCTCGAGTACATCGTCTGGCTGGTGAACCGGCTCGAGCGCAACCGGCGGATCTCGGCGCTGGTGGTCGATGCTTCCGCCCCGGCCCGCGCCCACGCCGCCGGGCTGCTGCGGACCTACGGGTACCGCGTGCTCCAGGCCGGCGACGGCGAGACCGCGCTGCGCATCATCGAACGCGACCCGACCATCCGCCTGGCGATGGTCGACGACGCCATACCCGGCCTGCACGGGGTCGAACTGACCCGGCGCCTGCGCGCGCTGCGGCCGCGCGACCGGGTGGCGGTGATCGGCGTTTCCGGCCGTGGCGACAGCGACCTGGTCGCGCGCTTCCTCAAGAGCGGCGCCAACGACTTCCTGCGCAAGCCCTATTCGCGCGAAGAGTTCTTCTGCCGGGTGTCGCAGAACGTCGACCAGCTCGAGCTGGTCGGCAGCCTGCAGGACCTGGCCACGCGAGATTTCCTGACCGGCTTGCCGAACCGCCGGCACTTCCTCGAGCAGGCCGAGCGCATGCTGCCGGGGATGCGCGAGGCCGGCCGCCCGCTGGCGGCCGCGATCCTCGACGTGGACCACTTCAAGCGGATCAACGACGGCTGGGGGCACGAGGCCGGCGACCACGCGCTGCGCGCGTTGGCCGCCGAACTGTCGGTGCACGCCCGGCCGGGGGACCTGGTGGCGCGCTTCGGCGGCGAGGAGTTCTGCCTGCTGGTGCCGGACCTGGCCGACGGGCCGCTGCTCGACTATTTCGAGGCGCTGCGGCGCCGGATCGAGGATCTCGACGTGCCGTCGCCCAACGGCATGCTGCGGATGACGGTGAGCATCGGGGTGCGCCCGGCGACCCCGAACGACGACCTGCACCGGCTCCTGGCCGATGCCGACCGGCGCCTCTACCTCGCCAAGGCCGGTGGCCGCAACCGGGTGGTGGCGTCGGGGTAGAGGGTCGCGATCCCGGGCCGGGGCGTCCGGGAACACGCCTGGTCGTTGCTGTGGTGGCAGGCGACTGGCCTGGCGGTCGGACAGGACGATCCTCAGCCGCGGAAGAGGGGCTCGGGTGTGCGCGCATGCGCGCTGTCGGCGGCGGGCGGCTGCTGCAGGTCGAGCGCCATGCGTCCGCGCTCCAGCCACGCCTGCATCCCGTCCGAGCGGGCGAGATCGGAGAGGGCGCGCGTGATCGCGTCCGGGTCGCGCTGCTCCAGCGCCGGGAGCACCCGGTCGAGCAGTCCACCCGTCGCGGGGGCCGTGCCCTTGCGGTTGACCGGCGGGTCCGCCTCCGGCGGCAGCAGGCCGCGGTGGTCCGGATGGTCGGGATGGCCGGGTGCGGTAGCCGGAGCCGCTTCGCGCGGCATCGGGCGCCCGGGTTCGAAGCGGTCGGCGAGGTCGCGATCGCGCCGGCGCGGTCCGGGCGCGAAGCGCAGCGTGGCCGGGTCGATGTCGCCGGTCTGCGGAACCCCGTGCGCGCGCTGGAAGTCCAGCAGCGCCCCCTGCATCGACGGGCGGTAGACGCCGTCGCGGTCGAGCGGCCCGCCATCCGCCGCGCGATAGCCCTCGCCATGCATGACCCGCTGCAGGCCGGCGATGCGCGGATGCGATTCGCCGAGGCGGAAGGTGCCGTCGTGCGCGGCAGCGTGGTCCGAAGCTCCTGCCCTGGCCGTGGCGCCATCGAGTAGCTGGCCGTCGACCAGATCCGCCATGTAGCGTTCGAACTGGGCGTAGTACCGGGTGTCCACCTCGATGTGTACATGGACGGCACGCCCGGCCGGCAAGCCGAGTCCACGATTGTCCTGCGTTCCCAGTGCCTGTCCGTAGACGACGTCGTCGCCCGCCTCCACGCGGATCGCGCTCAGGTGGCGCATGCGGACCACGACCTCGCCGACGTCGTTCGAGATCTCGACGAGTCCGTTCCGGTCGTCGCGCCGGCTGACGGTTCCGGAAACCGGCGCAGGGACGTCCAGTTGCCTGGTCCATCCGGCTTCGCCAGTTCGCCGGGTCTCGATGATGAAGTCCTTGATCAGCAGTACCTGGTCCGGCCCCAGTGCGCCGTACTCGTCCGTCCGTCGCGTCTCGATTTCCTGGAACTTCCCGGCCACGAACGCATACGAGCGTTTGGTCCTGGATTCCACGCCGACGATGACGCCGTCGACCATGGCCGCGTGGCGATTGGATTTCGGATGATGGGTGACCAGCGACTCCAGGCCCGTGACGGGGACATTGGCCTGCCGCCCGTGCCGGTCGGGCTCGCCGAGCTGGAGGACGCGATGTTCGTGACCGCCTCCCCGGCTCATGGCTCATCCCCTCTGGCCGTCGCCTCGCGGCAGCGGACGTAGGTCCGGGCCTGCCCGGCATCCGCGATCGTCAGCGAGTCTCCGGACAGCACATAGAGGGCCGGACCCTGGAGGTGCGGCGGGGCGATGTCCGAGATCGCAATCACGCGCCACGCCAGCGGAACGTCCGATACCGGCGTGACCTCGCGGACCTCCATCAGTTCCTCGTACCCACGCACGACATATGCGCCGATCTCGAGGCGGCTGTCGCTTTCGGCGTGCGGTCCCACCACGCAGGGTTCGGGGGCCAGGTCCCAGAAGCCGTGGACCTCCACCGGCATCCGCGCCGACTCCGTTGCGTCCGGGAGCTGGCTCGCGCTCGCGTCCTGTGCACAGACTCCCGTGACCCAGAGGCCGAGGACGAGCGTCGTTGCGACTGTGGCGGCGCAGGCGCGCGACCGTGCGGCCGAGGCAATTCCATGCATCCTGGCTCCTCCCTGAGCTGGCGGCGTTGGCATGTTTTATCACATCATGCGAGGCAACGGCGTTCCATCCGTGTGCTACGTCCCGGTGCCAGATCACGGCATGGAAACCCGCCACGCCCGTCCCCACCTCAGGGCCATGCCAAACCATCCCGCCCCCGCGATCCCGTACTCCCTGCTCGACCTGGCGCCCGTCACCGAGGGCAGCACGCCGGCCGAGGCCTTCGCCAATTCGCTCGACCTCGCCCGCCACGCCGAACGGCTGGGCTACACCCGCTTCTGGCTGGCCGAGCACCACAACATGCCGGGCATCGCCAGCGCCGCCACGGCGGTGCTGATCGGCCACATCGCCGGCGGGACCTCCGCGATCCGGGTGGGCGCGGGCGGGGTGATGCTGCCCAACCACGCGCCGCTGCAGGTGGCCGAGCAGTTCGGCACCCTGGCTTCGCTGTATCCGGGCCGCATCGACCTGGGCCTCGGCCGCGCGCCGGGCACCGACCAGGCCACCACCCGCGCCCTGCGCCGCTACTACTCCGGCGCCGAGGCGTTCCCGTCCGACGTGATGGAGCTGCTGCGCTACTTCGAGCCGGTCCAGCCCGGCCAGCCGGTGCAGGCGGTGCCGGGGGCCGGCCTCGACGTGCCGGTGTGGATCCTGGGCTCGAGCCTGTTCGGGGCCCAGCTCGCGGCGGCGCTGGGATTGCCGTACGCGTTCGCCTCGCACTTCGCGCCGGCGGCGATGACCGAGGCGCTGGCCCTGTACCACCGCGACTTCAAGCCCTCGAAGCGGCTGCGCGCGCCGTACGCGATGCTGGCGCTCAACGTGGTCGCGGCCGACACCCGCGCCGAGGCCAGGCGCCTGTTCACCACCCAGCAGCAGAGCTTCGTGCGCCTGCGCCGCGGCATGCCCGGGCTGATCCCGCCCCCGATCGACGACATCGAGGCGTTCTGGACCCCGCAGGAGAAGGCGATGGTCGAGGACGCGCTGGCGTGCTCGGTCGTGGGCGACGCGGAGGATGTGCGCGAGGGCATCGCCGCGTTCGCCGCGCGCCACCGTCCCGACGAACTGATGCTCACCGCCAACATCTTCGACCACCAGGCGCGCCTGCACTCGTTCGAACTCGCGGCATCCGCGTTCGCCCGCGGCTGAGCCGGCGCGCCCGTCTCGCCGGCGCATTGCTGCACTGCGCTTTGACTTGCGCGGGCGGCGGCGTAGGCTGGGGGCAGCCAGCCTTCCGGCCCGTCAGGAGCGCGTGCGTTGGACACGACCACCGGACAGCAGACGAAGCGACGGGAACTGCTCCTGTTCCTCTTCATCACCGTGGTCCTGTTCCCGCTGCTGTCGGTGATGATCGTCGGCGGCTACGGCTTCGCCGTCTGGATCTACCAGATGTTCGCCGGTCCCCCGGGGCCGCCCGCCGGGTGAGCGTGATCGCGCCCGCGTCGGCAGGGGCAGGGGCCGCGAGGCGCGGGAGCGGGTGGGCGGGTCGCCGCTTGCAGGCACGCGCCAGGGGGCAGGGACATGGCTGAGCGCATCCGCGAATGGCACGTCGCCAGCCTGGTGGTGCGCCACGCCAGCGACGCGGCGCCCGCGCTCGCCGAGGCGGTTGCCAGCGTCCCGGGCCTCGAGATCGCGATCCATGACGCCACCCGCAGCGTGCTGCTGCAGGAATGCGAGGGCACTGACGCGCTGATGCACGGCATCGGCCAGGTCGAGTCGGTGCCGGGCGTGCTCGCGGTCAACCTCGTCTACCACCACGTCGAAGCGGCGCCGCCGGACGAAGCGGTCGCGGCCGCCGCGCCAGCGCAGGAGCCATCGGGATGAGCACCAGCCGCCGCGACTTCATCCGCAACAGCGCCGTTGCCAGCGCCGCGCTGGCCGCCGGCCTGCCGCTGCCGGCCCAGCTGGCCGATGCCGTGGTCGAGGGCGATGGCCAGCTGAAGTGGAGCAAGGCGCCGTGCCGCTACTGCGGCACCGGCTGCGGCATCAACGTCGCGGTCCACAACGGCCGCGTGGTGGCCACCCACGGCGACGTGCTGGCCGAGGTCAATCGCGGCCTCAACTGCGTCAAGGGCTATTTCCTGTCGAAGGTGCTCTACGGCGCCGACCGGCTGACCACGCCGCTGCTGCGCAAGAGGAACGGCGTGTTCGCCAAGGACGGCGACTTCACCCCGGTCAGCTGGGAGGAAGCCTTCGACGTGATGGCGGAGAAGTTCAAGGCCGTGCTCAAGGCCAAGGGCGGCGACGGCATCGGCATGTTCGGCTCCGGCCAGTGGACGGTGTGGGAGGGCTACGCCGCCAACAAGCTGATGAAGGCCGGCTTCCGCAGCAACCACATCGATCCCAACGCGCGCCACTGCATGGCCTCGGCGGTCACGGGCTTCATGCGCACCTTCGGCATGGACGAGCCGATGGGCTGCTACGACGACATCGAGGCCGCGGACGCGTTCGTGCTGTGGGGCTCGAACATGGCCGAGATGCACCCGATCCTGTGGACCCGGGTCACCGACCGCCGGCTGTCGAACCCGCACGTGCGGGTGGCGGTGCTCTCGACCTTCGAGCACCGCAGCTTCGACCTGGCCGACATCCCGATGGTGTTCAGGCCGCAGACGGACCTGGTGATCCTCAACTACATCGCCAACCACATCATCCGCACCGGCCGGGTGAACCGGGACTTCGTCGACCGGCACACCACGTTCAAGCGCGGCAACGACGACATCGGCTACGGCCTGCGCCCCGAGCATCCGCTGCAGGTGGCGGCGAAGAACGCGGACGACGCCAATGGCGGAACCCCGATCGACTTCGAGGAGTTCGCGCGCTTCGTGGCGCCGTACACGCTCGAGCGCGCGGTCGAGACGACCGGGGTCGAGCGGGGCTGGCTGGAGAAGCTGGCCGAGCTCTACGCCGATCCCAAGGTCAAGGTGATGTCGTTCTGGACCATGGGCTTCAACCAGCACACGCGCGGCACGTGGGCCAACAACATGGTCTACAACATTCACCTGCTGACGGGGAAGATCGCCACCCCCGGCAACAGCCCGTTCTCGCTCACCGGGCAGCCATCGGCCTGCGGCACCGCGCGCGAGGTCGGCACCTTCAGCCACCGCCTGCCGGCGGACATGGTGGTCACCAACCCCGAGCACCGCCGCCATGCCGAGGAGATCTGGAAGATCCCGCACGGGATCATCAAGGCCGAGATCGGCTACCACGCGGTCGAGCAGAACCGGGCGTTGAAGGACGGCAAGCTCAACGCCTATTGGGTCCAGGTCAACAACAACATGCAGGCGGCGGCCAACATCCTCGAGGAGGGCTACCCCGGCTACCGCAACCCGGACAACTTCATCGTGGTGTCCGACGCCTATCCGACCGTGACCTGCCAGGCGGCGGACCTGATCCTGCCCTCGGCGATGTGGGTGGAGAAGGAAGGCGCGTACGGCAACGCCGAGCGCCGCACCCACTTCTGGCACCAGCTGGTGGACGCGCCCGGCGAGGCCCGCTCGGACCTGTGGCAGCTGATGGAGTTCTCCAAGCGCTTCACCACCGACGAATGCTGGCCGGAGGAGATCCTGGCGGCGAACCCGCAGTTCCGCGGCAAGACCCTGTTCGAGGTGCTGTACCGCAACGGCAAGGTCGACGCCTTCGGCGTGGACGAGATCGAGCAGGGCTACGCCAACCACGAGTCCGCGGCTTTCGGCTTCTACGTGCAGAAGGGCCTGTTCGAGGAATACGCCGAGTTCGGACGCGGACACGGCCACGACCTGGCCCCGTTCGACCGCTACCACCAGGAGCGCGGCCTGCGCTGGCCGGTGGTGGACGGCAAGGAGACGCGCTGGCGCTACCGCGAGGGCAGCGACCCCTACGTCAAGCCGGGCAAGGGCTTCGAGTTCTACGGCAACCCGGACGGCCGCGCGGTGATCTGGGCGCTGCCCTACGAACCGCCGGCCGAATCGCCCGACGAGGAGTACGACCTGTGGCTGGTCACCGGCCGGGTGCTGGAGCACTGGCACTCGGGCTCGATGACCATGCGCATCCCCGAGCTGTACCGCGCCTTCCCCTCGGCGGTGGTGTTCATGCACCCCGACGATGCCCGCGCGCGCGGCCTCAAGCGTGGCGACGAGGTCACCGTGGCGTCGCGGCGCGGCGCGATGCGGACCCGGGTCGAGACCCGGGGCCGCAACCGGATGCCGCGCGGCGTGGTGTTCGTGCCCTGGTTCGACGCCGCGCAGCTGATCAACAAGGTCACCCTGGACGCGACCGACCCGATCTCCAAGCAGACCGACTTCAAGAAGTGCGCGGTCCGGGTGGCCGCGGTGGGAGGGGCCTGACATGCGCGCGAACATCCTGGCCCCGTCGATCCTGGTCCTCGCCGCCGTGCTCGCCGGCTGCGGCGACCGCGAGCCGCGCCCGCAGGTGGTCGCCCCGGCGCCCGAGGTGGGCGCGCGCGGCAATCCGTCGCAGGACATCGACCCGCTGCGGCGCCACGTGCCGATCACCGCCGAGATCACGCCGCTGCCGATGGCCGCGGTGGAGAACTTCGACCGGCGTCGCGGCCGCGCCTACCCGATGCAGCCGCCGACGATCCCGCACAGCATCGACGGCTACCAGGTCGACCTCAATTCCAACCGCTGCATGCTCTGCCACGCACGCAGCAACGCGGCCCAGTTCCAGGCGCCCGAGGTCAGCGTCACCCACTACATGGACCGCAACGACCAGTTCCTGGCCGAGATCTCGCCGCGGCGCTACTTCTGCGTGCAGTGCCACGTGGTCCAGGCCGACGCCGCTCCGCTGGTGGACAACCGGTTCGAGGACATCGACAGCCTGCTCCGGGCCGAACGCGCCGCGCGCGCGGAGCGGGGGCGGCAGTGAGGCCGCTGCGCCGCCTGGCCGGCGTGGCGCGCGGCTTCTGGCGGCAGTTCAACGCGCCGGCGCGGCACCTGAGCCTGGGCTTCCTCACCCTGGGCGGGTTCCTCGCCGGGATCGTGTTCTGGGGCGGCTTCAATACCGCGCTGGAGGCGACCAACACCGAGCGGTTCTGCGTCTCCTGCCACGAGATGCGCGACAACGTGTTCGAGGAACTCAAGACCACGATCCACTACAGCAACCGTTCCGGCGTGCGCGCCACCTGCCCGGACTGCCACGTGCCGCACGACTGGACCGACAAGATCGCGCGCAAGATGCAGGCGTCCAAGGAAGTCTGGGGCAAGATCTTCGGCACCATCAACACCCGCGAGAAGTTCCTCGACGAGCGCCTGGTGCTGGCCACCCACGAGTGGACCCGGCTCAAGGCCAACGATTCGCTCGAGTGCCGCAACTGCCACGACTACGACTCGATGGACCTGACCCGGCAGGCGAGCCGGGCGGCCCGCATCCACCGCACCTTCCTGGCGACCGGGCAGGCGACGTGCATCGACTGCCACAAGGGCATCGCCCACCGCCTGCCGCACATGGCCGGCATTCCCCAGGGCGTGCAGGCCGCGCCCGCGGCGCCGTCCGCGACCCCGCCGCCCCGTTAGGCGGCGTCCTGCCCGCCGGCGACCGGACGCCGGCGCGACGCGCCCGCCCGGCCGCGGCATGCGTCGCCGGCCGCGCCCCGTCCGGGGCGGTGCACCGGGGGTGCGGCCGTGCGACCATAGCGCGATGGAGCAGCAACGCATCATCGGCGCCGCCGCCACCCGCGAGGACGAGGCCATCGAGGCCAGCATCCGCCCCAGGCGCCTGGACGAGTACCTCGGCCAGGAACCGGTGCGCGAGCAGATGGGCCTCTACATCGAGGCGGCCAGGCACCGCGGCGAGGCGCTCGACCACGTCCTGATCTTCGGCCCGCCCGGCCTGGGCAAGACCACGCTCAGCCACGTCATCGCCAACGAGCTGGGCGTGAACCTGCGCATCACCTCCGGCCCGGTGATCGAGAAGGCCGGGGACCTGGCTGCGCTGCTCACCAACCTGCAACCGCACGATGTGCTGTTCATCGACGAGATCCACCGCCTCTCGCCCGTGGTCGAGGAGGTGCTGTATCCGGCGATGGAGGATTTCCAGCTCGACATCATGATCGGCGAGGGCCCGGCCGCGCGCTCGATCAAGATCGACCTGCCGCCTTTCACCCTGATCGGCGCCACCACCCGCGCCGGCCTGCTCACCGCGCCGCTGCGCGACCGCTTCGGCATCGTCCAGCGGCTGGAGTTCTACAGCGCCGCCGAGCTGACCCGGATCGTGCGCCGCGCCGCGGCGATCCTGGGCGTGGACTGCGCCGAGGAGGGCGCGGCCGAGATCGCCAGGCGCTCGCGCGGCACCCCGCGCATTGCCAACCGCCTGCTGCGCCGGGTGCGCGACTACGCCCAGGTCCGCGCCGGCGGCCGCATCGACCGCGACGTCGCGGACGCGGCGATGAAGATGCTCAAGGTCGACCCGGAGGGCTTCGACGAGCTCGACCGGCGCCTGCTCAACCTGATCATCGAGAACTTCGACGGCGGCCCGGTGGGCGTGGACTCGCTGGCCGCGGCCCTGAGTGAGGAGCGCGGGACGCTCGAGGACGTGATCGAGCCGTACCTGATCCAGCAGGGCTTCCTGGTGCGGACCGCGCGCGGGCGCATGGCCACGGTGAAGGCCTGGCGCCACCTCGGCCTCAAGCCCAGGCGCGACCAGGAACTGGCCGGCGACACCGGCCCGCTGTTCTGACCCCCGCCGCCGCCATGGCGGCCGCACGACGCAGAGGACGACCTTGACCCACGCGGCCCCGAACCCCGATCGCGTTCCCCGGACGTTCAGCCTCCCGACAAGGGTGTACTGGGAAGATACCGATGCTGGTGGCGTGGTCTATCACGCGCAGTACCTCGCGTTCCTCGAGCGGGCCCGCAGCGAATGGGTGCGCGCGTTGGGATACGGGCAGGACACCCTGCGCCTGGACCATGGCCTGGTATTCGCGGTGCGGGCGATGCGGATCGATTTCCGCAAGCCGGCCAGGCTGGACGACCTGCTGCAGGTGACGGTGTCGCTGCGCCGCTGCCGGCACGCGAGCATCGTGTTCGCGCAGGAGATCCTGCGCGGAGGCGAAGTGCTGCTGGATGCCGAGGTGCGCTGCGCGGCGCTGGAGGCATCGACGTTCCGGCCGCGGGCGATCCCCCAGGCGCTGCATCAGGAACTGACCCGACTCGTGGAACCCGGAGCCGAACAAGAATGATCCCCCTCGCGATGCTGCTGCAGGCCACCCAGGTCGAGGCCCTGCCCGAAGAGGCGGCCGCCGAGACGGCCCAGCTGGCCGATTCCGCCGCCGCGGCCGCGGCCGCCACCGCCCACGAAGGCATCAACTACATCGACCTGATGCTCAAGGCCAGCCTGCCGGTGCAGCTGATCGTGCTGCTGCTGCTGGCCGGCTCGCTGATCAGCTGGGTCATCATCTTCCGCAAGGCGCGGATCTTCCGGAACGCCGACCGCGAGGCCGACGAGTTCGAGAACCGGTTCTGGTCCGGCGCCGACCTCGGCAAGCTCTATTCCGCGGCCGCCGACCGCAACCGCCAGGTGACCGGCCTGGAGGCGATCTTCGAGGCGGGCTTCCGCGAGTTCGCGCGGCTGCGCGAGAAGCGCGGTTTCGACGGCCGCGCGCAGCTCGAAGGGGCGCAACGCGCGATGCGGGTGAGCTACACCCGCGAGGTCGACCAGCTCGAGCGCAACCTGGAGCTGCTGGCCAACATCGGTTCGACCGCGCCCTACGTCGGCCTGGTCGGCACCGTGTTCGGGATCATGGTCACCATGCACGACATGCTCAACAGCGGCGAGCAGACCGGCATCGCCGCCGTGGCGCCGGGCATCTCCGAGGCGCTGTTCGCGACCGCGATCGGCCTGTTCGTGGCGATCCCGGCGGTGTGGGCCTACAACCGCTTCACCACCCGGGTCGAGCGCCTGGCGGTGCGCTACGAGAGCTTCGCCGAGGAGTTCAGCACCATCCTCCAGCGCCAGAGCTCGATCGAGTAGGCGGGCATCCAGATGGCCGGACACGTCATCCACCGCAAGCGGCGCAAGCTCAAGTCCGAGATCAACGTCGTCCCCTATATCGACGTGATGCTCGTGCTGCTGGTCATCTTCATGGTGACCGCGCCGCTGCTGACCCTGAGCGTGGACGTGAAGCTGCCGTCCTCGACCGCGCGCGCCACCCAGGACCGCGAGGAGCCGGTGATCGTGATCGCCTATCCCGACGGCGGCATGGGCGTGAAGCTGCCGGGCGACGAGCGACCGCGCAGGATCGACGCCGAGGGGCTGAAGGCGCTGCTGGCGCCGATCCGCGACCAGCAGGGCAGCGACTTCCGGGTGATGGTCGCCGCGCAGGGCGACGCGCCGTACCAGTACGTGCTCGACGCCATGGACGTGCTGCGGGCGGCCAACATCACCAACGTCAGCCTGCTCAGCGATTCGGGGAGCAATGCACGCTGAAGCCTTCCACCGTCCCGTTCCCGGGCACGACGAAGGCCTCGGCCGCGCGGTCGCCTGGGCGGTCGCGCTGCACCTGGGGCTGCTGGCGCTGCTGCTGCTGTCCCCGCTGCTGACCTGGGACCCGGACCGGATCAGCGTCGCCGGAGCGCCTTCGATCGAGGCGGTGCTGGAGGTGTCCGACGCCGACCAGCGGGCCGCCACCCAGGCCCTGCGCGCCGAGCCGGTCCCGCTGCCCGAACCCGAACCGCTGCCGCCGCTGCCCGAACCGGTGCCCGAGGACATCGCCCCGCCGCCGCAGCCCCTGCCGGAACCCGCTCCGCAGGAGGCGCTGGTCGAACGCAGCCCCGCGCCGCAGGAGCGCGTGCCCGAGCCCGCGCCGGTCGACCAGGACGAAGTGCGCCGCGACGCCGAGGCCGAGCGCGCGCGCGCGGAGCGCGAGCAGGAGGAGCGCCGCCGCCAGGAGCAGATCGACCTGACCGAGCGCGAGCGCCAGCGCGAGGCCGAGGAGAAGCGCCGGCTCGCCCAGCAGCAGCTGGAGAAGATCCGCGCCGAGCGCGAGAAGCTCGAGCGCGAGCAGCGCCAGGCCCAGCAGCGCCTGGAGCAGATCGCCAGCCGCGAGCGCCAGGCCGCGCAGCAGCAGGCCGCGCCGGCGGGCCCGCCGCCGCCGCCCGGAAACCAGGGCGTGGATACCGGCCTGAACGCGCGCTACGCGGCCGCGATCCAGGAGGCGATCCTGCGCAACTGGGCCCGGCCCGACTCGGTGCCGATCGGGCAGCGCTGCCGGATCGTGATCCGCCAGATCCCCGGCGGCGAGGTGGTGTCGGCCGAGGTCGATCCCTCGTGCCCCTACGACGACCTTGGCCGCCGCTCGGTGGAGGCCGCGGTGCTCAAGGCCCAGCCGCTGCCGTACGCCGGTTTCGAGGCGGTGTTCCAGCGCACCCTGGTGCTCAACTTCGAGGCCCAGGACCGCTGAGCGCCGCTCGCCCCGGCTTCACGCCGGGGCCGCTACCGTCGCATCGCCGCCTGCTCCCCCCGCAGGAGCGGCTTCAGCCGCGACCGGCCGCCGCAACGATGCACGACGGCAAGGCGCTCCCTGGTCGCGGCTGAAGCCGCTCCTACGGCCTGGCGTCGCGAGGCCGGGAGGGCAGGTGCATTCATGAATCCATCTTCCGTTCATCTTCCCGCCGCGATTCGGGCCAAGCTGTCCGCCGCCTCCATGCAAACGTCCAGGATCCCCTGATGACCTTCGCCAAACGCTGTCTGTTCGCCGTGTTCGCGCTGCTGCTGCCGTTCGCCGCCGCCGCGCAGCAGCAGGGCCTGGAAATCGACATCATCGGCGGCAACGCCTCCGCGCTGCCGATCGCCGTGGTGCCCATGCCCTACCAGGGCAGCGGCAGCCCGCCGCCCACCGACGTGGCGGCCGTGGTGCGCGCCGATCTCGAGCGTTCCGGCCAGTTCCGGACCCTGCCCGAGTCCGCCATGGTCAGCCGGCCGACCACCGGCGCCCAGGTCGATTACCCGGCCTGGCGCGCGCTGCGCCAGGACTTCCTCGTGGTCGGCCGGGTGGTCGACGCGGCCGAGGGCAGCTACCGGGTGGAGTACGAGCTGTTCGACGTCGCCAAGCAGGAGCGCCTGCTGGGTCTGGCGATGACCGCGCGCGCCAGCGCGCTGCGCGACGTCGCCCACCAGATGGCCGACGCGATCTACGAGAAGATCCTCGGCATCCGCGGCGCGTTCTGGACCCGGATCGCCTACGTCACCGCGACCGGCACCGGGCAGGGCACCCGCTACGCGCTGATGGTCGCCGACTCCGACGGCTACAATCCGCAGACCGTGGTGCGCTCGAACGAGCCGCTGCTGTCGCCGGCCTGGAGCCCGGACGGGCGCAAGCTGGCCTACGTGAGTTTCGAGCGCGGCAACTCCTCGATCTACATCCAGGACATCTCCACCGGGAGCCGCGAACTGGTCTCCAGCTTCCGCGGCATCAACAGCGGCCCGGCGTTCTCGCCCGACGGCACCAGGCTGGCGCTGACGCTCTCGCGCAGCGGCAACCCCGAGATCTACGTGATGGACCTGGCCAGCAAGTCGCTGACCCGGATCACCAACCAGTTCGGGATCGACACCGCGCCGGTCTGGAGCCCGGACGGCAACAGCATCTACTTCACCTCCGACCGCGGCGGCCGTCCCCAGGTCTACCAGGTGCCGGCCACCGGCGGCGCCGCCACCCGGGTGACCTTCGAGGGCGCCTACAACGCGGACCCGGACGTGTCCTGGGACGGGCAGAAGATCGCCGTGGCCCAGGGCGCCGGGAACACCTACCGGATCGCGGTCATGGACCGCAGCCTCGGTACCCCGCGCTGGACGACCCTGTCCCCGGGGTCGCTCGACGAATCCCCGAGCTTCGCCCCCAACGCCAGCATGCTGCTCTATGCGGCGCGTGAAGGCCGCAGGGGCGTCCTGTATGCTGTTTCGGCTGACGGCCGTGTTCGCCAGCGCCTTGTCCTGGCGGACGGCGACGTCCGGGAGCCGGCGTGGGGCCCATATCGGGACCGGCGCTGACATTTTGTGCACGTACATCCCATCAACCTGAACTTCCGTGTCTACGCCTGAGGATCGACGAGAAATGAACACCAACAAGCCCGCCGTGCTCGGCAAGGCCCTGCTGATCGCCCTGATGTGCGTCGCTGCAGCCGCCTGCTCCAAGAAGGTCAAGGACACTCCGCCGCCGGGGCCGTCCACCGACACCACCACCACCACCGGCACGACCACCCCGGGCGCCTACACCCCCGAGGACCTGGACCGCGACGCCTGCCTGCGCCAGCGCACCGTGTACTTCGACCTGGACCGCGACAACGTGCGTCCGGAGTTCCAGGCCCAGATGGCCTGCCACGCGAAGTACCTGCGCGACCGCCCGTCCGCGCGCATCACCCTGGAAGGCCATGCCGACGAGCGCGGCAGCCGCGAGTACAACCTCGGCCTCGGCGAGCGCCGCGGCAACTCGGTGTCCTCGGCGCTGCAGGCCAATGGCGGTTCCGGCAGCCAGCTGACCGTGGTCAGCTACGGCGAGGAGCGTCCGACCTGCACCGAGTCCAGCGAGGACTGCTGGGCCCGCAACCGCCGCGTCGAGATCGTCTACACCGCGCGGTAATCGACCTCGATGCGCTTCCTGATCGTTCCGATCGCGTTCGCGGCGGCCCTCATGGCCGCCGCGCCCGCATCCGCCCAGCAGCGGCTGAGCCTGGCCGACCGCGTCGCCATCCTGGAGCAGCGCTCGGCCGACAACCGGGTGGGCATGGACCTGCTCAACCAGGTGTCGGAGCTGCGCGAGGAGGTCCGGGCGCTGCGTGCCCAGGTGGAGGAGCTGCAGCAGCAGAACGAGCAGCTGCGCGCCAGCAACCGCACCCAGTACCTGGACCTGGACGGGCGGCTCAACCGGCTCGAGGGCAACCTGCCCGCCGCGCCGGTCGAGGGTGCCGCGCCCGTCCCGCAGGCCTCCGCGGCCCCGGCCGCGCCGGCGCCGGCCGACTCCGCGCCGCGGGTCCACGGCGATCCGGGCCTGCTGGCCAACACGGCCGGCGAGCGCGCTGCCTACGAGAAGGCGTTCGACGCGCTGAAGTCGGGCGACTACGTCGCCTCGGCCGACCTGTTCCTGGCCTTCCTGCAGGCCTACCCGGAAGGCGTGTACGCGCCCAACGCCCGCTACTGGCTGGGCGAGAGCTACTACGTCACCCAGAACTACGAACTGGCGCGCGACCAGTTCCAGGCCCTGGTCGAGCGCTACCCGACCCACGACAAGACCCCCGGCGCGCTGCTCAAGGTGGGGCTGTCGCTGTACGGCCTGCGCGACCTGGAACGCGCCGAGGCCACGCTGGCCGAGGTGGTCGAACGTTTCCCCGGCACCGACGCGGCGCGTACCGCCGAGGATCGCCTGCACGCGATCCGGCTCGCCCGCGTCGCGCGCTGAAGCCGTGGCCGCCGTCGCGCCCGGTCCGGCCGTCGCCGCGGCGGACCGGCTCCGCATCACCGAGATCTTCCTGTCCCTGCAGGGCGAGGCCCGCGACGCCGGGTGGCCGACCGTCTTCGTCCGCCTGACCGGCTGCCCGCTGCGCTGCACCTACTGCGACACCGCGTACGCCTTCCACGGCGGCGAGTGGCGGGAGATCGACGCGATCCTGGCCGAGGTCGCGCGCCACGGCGTGCGCCACGTGTGCGTGACCGGCGGCGAGCCGCTGGCGCAGAAGCGCTGCCTGGCGCTGCTCTCGCGCCTGTGCGACGCCGGTTACCGGGTCTCGCTCGAGACATCGGGCGCGATCGATATCGCCGGCGTCGATCCCCGGGTCTCGCGCGTGCTCGACATCAAGACCCCCGGGTCCGGCGAGCTGGCGCGCAACCGCTGGGAGAATCTGGCCCTGCTCACGCCGCACGACCAGGTCAAGTTCGTGCTGTGCGGCCGTACCGACTACGAATGGGCGCGCGAGGTGCTGCACCGCCACGCCCTGCACGCGCGCTGCGAGGTGCTGTTCTCGCCCAGCAAGTCCGAGCTGGCGGCCACCGAACTGGCCGACTGGATCGTCGCCGACCGCCTGCCGGTGCGGTTCCAGCTGCAGCTGCACAAGCTGTTGTGGAACGACGAGCCAGGCCGCTGACGCCGGCCGTTCCCTTTCCGCCCCGTACCCCCCCCAGGTTCCCCGCAGTCCCATGAAGAACGCAGTCGTCCTCGTTTCCGGTGGCATGGATTCGGCCGTGGTCCTCGCGATCGCGCGCGCGCAGGGCTTCGCCGTGCACGCGCTGAGCGTGCGCTACGGCCAGCGGCATACCTCGGAACTGGACGCCGCCGACCGGGTCGCCCGGCAGCTGGGCGCCGTGGCGCACAAGACCGTGGACGTGGACCTGCGCGCCTTCGGCGGCTCTGCCCTGACCGACGACATCGAGGTGCCGGAGGCCGGCGGGGCGGGCATCCCGGTGACCTACGTGCCGGCGCGCAACACGATCATGCTCTCGCTTGCCCTGGGCTGGGCCGAGGTGCTCGGCGCCAGCGACCTCTTCTGCGGCGTCAACGCCGTCGACTACTCCGGTTATCCCGACTGCCGGCCGGAATTCATCGAGGCCTTCGAGCGGCTGGCGAACGTGGCCACCAGGGCCGGCGTGGAGGGCGCCGGCTTCCGCGTCCACGCGCCGCTGCTGCGCATGGGCAAGGCCGACATCGTGCGCGAAGGGTTGCGCCTGGGCGTGGACTTCGCCGACACCGTGTCGTGCTACCGCGCCGATCATGCCGGCCGCGCCTGCGGCCGCTGCGATGCCTGCCGCCTGCGTGCGGACGGCTTCGCCGCGGCCGGGGTGCCCGATCCGACCCGCTACGTCGACTGACCTTCGCCGCCCTCGCGCGGGCGGTGGTGGCAGTCCGGGCCGCCCGCCGCGCGACGTTCGGCCCGCAGCGGGTCGATGCCGAGGCCGATCCGCAGCGAACGGCCGATCCGCCCGGCGATCTCCTCGACTTCCCGCGCCTGCGGCGCCTGCAGCACGTCGCGCGCGGTTTCGCCCCAGAGCTCCAGCCAGCGGACGAAATGCGCCTCCTCCAGTCCCAGCGGCTGGTGCGCGGCCATCGGATTGCCGCGATAGGTACCGGCGCGCAGCAGCACCGAGGACCAGAACCGGACCAGGGTGTCCATGTGCGCCGGCCAGTCGTGCACCGCGGCCTCGAATACCGGGCCGAGCAGCGGATCCAGGCGCGCGCGGCCGTAGAAGGCGTGGACCAGGCGTGAGATCGCGGCCTCGTCGGGAGGGTCGGCCTGCGCGCCGGGCGTGGGGTGGGGATCGACCATGGCGCCAGTCTACGCAGCCGCGACGCGCCTGGCCTTGACCCAGGTCAGTCGCGACCGGCGGCCCTCGGGCCCTGCCTTATAATGCGCGGGCTGACGGGCCGTTAGCTCAGTTGGTAGAGCATCGGACTTTTAATCCGCTGGTCGATGGTTCGAATCCATCACGGCCCACCAGCCTAGATTCCGTCGCAGCCCGAGTTCGTCGCGCGCTGCGGCGCGCTTGATGGCGGAGAGGCGAAAGGTC
>NZ_AWZR01000007.1 GCF_000472505.1 Luteimonas sp. J29 | reverse complement strand
CGTGCGGCCGGCAGGCAATCGGAAGCTTCAGAGCCCAGATGCCCGTGGCACCGTGTGGATCAGTTGGCGGATTCGCGACGACGCTGGTTCCAGCAGCAAGAATTGAGCCCGCTTTCTTTCCGGAAACGCATGTGAATTCTGGAAGTGGCTGGTCCCGACGCTGTCGTGATCGCTCTCGGGCAGCGGCCGCACAGCGCCCATGGCTACAAACCCCCGGCGACCGTTCGCCGGAACTGGTCGGAACCCGATACCATTCACCCCGGACTCACTGCCTGATTGGCTACAAGTTCCATACTCAGGTCATCACCACGTAGTCGGAGGAAGGGAGACTCAAAGCCCCGACAACGCCTCCTCCTCGAAATGCAGCCCGCACTCGCGCTTCAGGCCGAAGAAGCGGGTCTGCTCCTCGGTGATGTCGGCGGTCAGGGGGCGGGTCGTGTGGACGTCGCCGATGGAGACATAGCCCTTCTCCCACAGGGGGTGGTAGGGCAGCCCGTGGCGGGACAGGTACTGGCCGACGTCGCGGTCGGTCCAGTCGGCGATCGGGTGCAGCTTCCAGCGGTCGTCCTTGCGCTCCAGGAACTGGATGTTGGCGCGGGTGCGGCTCTGGCTGCGGCGCAGGCCGGCGATCCAGGTGCCCACGCCCAGCTCGGCCAGGGCGCGCTGCATCGGTTCGACCTTGCGCAGGCGGTTGTAGCGCTCGAGGCCTTCGACGCCGTCTTCCCAGATCCGCCCCATGCGCGCCTCCATCCAGGCGATGCCGATCTGCGGCCGGTACACCTTCAGGTTGAGCGAGAGGCGGTCGGTGAGTTCGTCGATGAAGCGGTAGGTCTCGGGGAACAGGTAGCCGGTGTCGATCACGACCACCGGGATGTCCGGGCGCTGGGCGGTGGCCAGGTGCAGCGACACGGCGGCCTGGGCGCCGAAGCTGGAGGACAGGATGTGTTCGCCGGGCAGGTGTTCGAGCGCCCACGCCACGCGCTCCTCCGCGCTGCGGGCGGCCAGCCAGTCGTTGATCTCCGCGCGCGCCTGGGCCGATTCGAGCGCGGCTTCGGGGGTGGGGAGTGTCATGCGGGTTCCTCGACCAGGGTGCTTTCGATCGTGATCGCGGCACGGCGGTCCTTCGCCGGGATGTCGACGACGCCGGTGCGCACGAGGAAGTCGCCGAAGCCTTCGCCGGGCTGGCGGTCGGCCGCATAGCGTTCGAACAGCGGCTCGAGCTCGGCGAGGATCTGCGGCTCGGTGATGTTCTCGCGGTACAGGGTGTTCAGGCGCTGGCCGCGGTGGTCGGCGCCGAGCATCAGGTTGTAGCGGCCCGGCGCCTTGCCCACGAGTGCGATCTCGCCCAGGTACGGCCGCGAGCAGCCGTTCGGGCAGCCGGAGATGCGCAGCAGGATCGGCGCCTCGGCCAGGCCGTGCTTGTCCAGCAGCGGCTGCAGCTTCGCGGTGAAGTCGGGCAGGTAGCGTTCGGCCTCGGCCATGGCCAGGGCGCAGGTCGGAAGCGCCACGCAGGCCACGGCGTGGCGCGCCAGGGCGGTCGGCGCGCGGCCGGCCACGTCCACGCGATGCTGGGCGACGATCGCGTCGATCCGCGCGCGCTCGGACGCGGGCACGCCGGCGATGATGAGGTTCTGGTTCGCGGTCAGGCGGAACTCGCCGCGGTGGATGCGCGCGATCTCGCGCAGGCCGGTCAGCAGGAAGCCGCCCGGCAGGTCGGCGATGCGGCCGGCCGGCAATGACAGGGCCAGGTGCCAGCGCCCGTCCTCGCCCTCGCTCCAGCCGAAGGTGTCGCCATTGCGCTCGAACCGGAACGGGCGCGCCGGCTCCAGCCCGAACCCGGCGTGCGCCTCCATCCGCGCCACGATCGCGTCCAGGCCGTGGTCGTCGATGGTGTACTTGAAGCGCGCATGCTTGCGCTCGACCCGGTCGCCCAGGTCGCGCTGCACGACGATCGCCGCTTCCGCGATCTTCAGCACGCGCTCCGGCGGTACGAAGCCGATGACGCTGGCCAGGCGCGGGTAGGTGGCCGGGTCGCCGTGGGTAGCGCCCATGCCGCCGCCGATGAGGACGTTGAAGCCCGCCAGCGCCCCGTCGTCGTCGGCGATCGCGACCAGGCCGAAGTCGTTGGCGAACACGTCCACGTCGTTCTGCGGCGGCACCGCGACGGCCATCTTGAACTTGCGCGGCAGGTAGGCCTTGCCGTACAGCGGCTCCTCTTCCTCGCCGCTGTCGGCCAGCTTTTCGTGGTCCAGCCAGATCTCGTAGTAGGCGCGGGTCCTGGGCAGGAAGGCTTCGGACAGGCGCCTCGCCCACAGGTGGGCCTCGGCGTGCAGGCGCGAGAGCCCCGGGTTGCTGGCCGCGAGCACGTTGCGGTTGACGTCGCCGCAGGCCGAGATGGTGTCGAGCGCAGCGGCATTGATCGCCTGCATCGTGGCCTTGAGGTCGCGCTTGACCACGCCGTGGAACTGGAACGTCTGCCGGGTGGTGACCCGCAGCGAATGGTTCGCCCAGGTGGTGGCGATGGCGTCGAGCTTGAGCCACTGCTCCGGCGTGAACACGCCGCCGGGGGCGCGGATCCGGATCATGAACTGGTGCGCAGGCTCGAGCTTCTGCCGGCGGCGCTCGTCGCGCAGGTCGCGGTCGTCCTGCTGGTAGCTGCCGTGGAACTTGACCAGCCGCTGGTCCTCGAACGACAGCGAGCCGGTGACCGGGTCGGCCAGGCCTTCGACCAGCGTGCCGCGCAGGCCGCGGCTGCCGGTCTTGATGTCTTCGACGGAAGGGTGGCTCATGGCGGTCAGGCGTCG
Organism: Luteimonas sp. J29; assembly: GCF_000472505.1. GTDB lineage: Bacteria > Pseudomonadota > Gammaproteobacteria > Xanthomonadales > Xanthomonadaceae > Luteimonas. Next base: position 272,689 of record NZ_AWZR01000007.1, on the reverse strand, counting down.
ATCTTCGAGCGCCCCCGTCCGCTCGCGCGGGAGGGCAGGGATGGGAGCGAGGCGGGGGTGGTGGCCCCGTTCCAGCCGTCGGGCACCTTCCCCCGCGAGCGGGGGAGGCGGGGCTGATCAGTACACATCGCGCGCATAGCGGCCCTCCGACTGCAGGGAGGAGAGGTACTCGGCGGCGGCCTCGGCATCGCCGCCGTTGTGCGCGGCCACGATCTCCAGCAGCGCCGCGTGCACGTCCTTGCCCATGGCGATGGCGCCGCAGACGTAGAGGTGCGCGCCCGACTGCAGCCAGTCGTAGACCTCGCGCCCGCGCTCGCGCAGGCGGTGCTGGACGTAGACCTTCCCGGCCTGGTCGCGCGAGAAGGCGAGGTCCAGGCGGTGCAGTTCGCCCTTGCGCAGCGCTTCCTGCCACTCGACCTGGTACAGGAAGCCGGTGTTGAAGTGCTGCGCGCCGAAGAACAGCCAGTTGCGGCCGCCGGCGCCGGTTTCCGCGCGCTCCTGCACGAAGCCGCGGAACGGCGCCACGCCGGTGCCGGGGCCGACCATGATGATGTCGCGCGAGGCGTCGGCGGGCACGCGGAAGCGCTCGTTCGGCTCGACGTAGACCGGCACCTGGTCGCCTTCGCCCAGGCCGGCGAGGAAGGCGCTCGCGGCGCCGACGTGGCCGTGGCCGTGCGCCTCGTAGCGCAGGACGTCGACGGTCAGGTGCGCCTCGTCGCCCACGCGCTTGCGGCTGGAGGCGATCGAGTACAGCCGCTGCGCCTGCGGCCGCAGCGCGGCAAGCAGCTCGTCGGCGGTCCACTCGGCCGGCCAGCGGCGCAGGGCGTCGATGAGCTGGTACTCGGCGAGCAGCGCGGCGAACGCGGCGTTGCCCGGTGCCAGCAGGCCGGACAGCTCGGCGCTGCCGCTGCGTTCGGCCAGCGTCGCCAGGAACGGACGCGAGAGCCGGGTCAGTTCGCGCCGCGTGGCGAGCCACTCGGCCAGCGGCAGGCTGTCGCCGCCCACGGTGGCCACGGCATCGCCGTCGAGGCGCGTCGCCTCCAGCACCTGGGCCACCAGCGGCTCGGGATTGCGATGGCGGATCCCGAGCGCGTCGCCGGGTTCGTAGGCCAGGCCGGAGCCGTCGAGCGACAGCTCGATGTGGCGTACGTCCTTGGTCACCTCGCCGTAGCGGCGGAAGCCGGTGCCGCGGAACTCGCGCCCGCTGAGCGACTGGTTCTCCAGGACCTCGGCCGGGAACGGACGCTCGTGCGACCAGCTCGCGGCCGGGCGCAGCGGGGTGACGGTGGCCAGGTGCCCGGCCGGCGCGGCGGAGGTCTTGAGCAGTTCGCTGGCCTTGGCCAGGGCGGTCTCGCGCCACGGATCGGCGACGGTGTCGATGTCGAGGTCGGCCCTGGCCACTTCGGCGACGCGCTGCGCGCCAAGTTCGGCCAGGCGGGCGTCGATCCGGGTGGCGATGCCGCAGAAGTCGGCGTAGCTGGTGTCGCCCAGCCCCAGCACCGCGTAGCGCAGCTCCGCCAGCCTGGGCGCGCGGCGGCCGTTGAGGAACTCGACGAAGCCGATCGAGTCGTCCGGCGGGTCGCCTTCGCCCTGGGTGCTGATCACGATGTAGAGCAGGCGTTCGCCGGCCAGCTCGCGGGTCGGGTAGGCGTCCGCGCGCACCAGCCGGGCGGGCAGGCCCGCGGCCTGGACCCGTTCGAACAGGGCCTCGGCGGCGCGGCGGGCGTTGCCGGTCTGGCTGCCGTAGAGGATCGTCAGGCGCTGGCCGGGCCCGGCGGCCGCATCGGCGCGCGGCGCGGCGCCTGCCGCGGCCACGCCGCCGGCGCGGCTGGCCAGGCCCGCGGCGTAGCCCGACAGCCACCACAGTCCCGCTGCGTCGAGCCCCTGGGTCAGGCGCACCAGGGCATCGGCCGTTTCCTGCGGAAAGGGCAGCGCGGGCAGGGCTGCAGGTGCGGACATCCTCCGGCGATCCTTGCTTGACGGGTACCGGGCAAGGCTAAGGTGCGCACGGGGGCCGTCGGAAAGGAGGGTCGGTTATGCAGACATGCCCTGCGGTGATTTACGGGGCGGGGAGGGGCGGTGGCTACAATCGCCGCCAGCCATGAAGCCCATGCCCGCCCCCGATCCGGCCCACGCCGACCTCGACCGGCTCGAAGCCGAGAGCCTGCACATCCTGCGCGAGGTCGCGGCCGAGTGCCGGCGCCCGGTGCTGCTGTACTCGATCGGCAAGGACAGCTCGGTGCTGCTGCACCTGCTGCTCAAGGCTTTCGCCCCCGCGCTGCCGCCGATCCCGCTGCTGCACGTGGATACCACGTGGAAGTTCCGCGAGATGATCGAGTTCCGCGACCGGCGCGCGGCCGACACCGGCGTCGAGCTGCGCGTGCACGTGAATCCCGACGGCCTGCGCGACGGCGTCGGCCCCTTCACCCATGGCGCCAGCGTGCACACCGAGGTGATGAAGACCCAGGCGCTCAAGCAGGCGCTGGAGGCGGGCGGTTACGACGCCGCGATCGGCGGCGCGCGCCGCGACGAGGAGAAGTCGCGGGCCAAGGAGCGGGTGTTCTCGTTCCGCGACGCGAAGCACCGCTGGGATCCGCGCCGGCAGCGGCCCGAGTTGTGGAACCTGTACAACGCCCGCGTCGGCGAAGGCGAGAGCGTGCGCGTGTTCCCGCTGTCGAACTGGACCGAGCTGGACGTGTGGCGCTACGTGCGCCGCGAGAACATCGAGGTGGTGCCGCTGTACTTCGCCGCGCAACGCCCGGTGGTGTGGCGCGACGGCACATGGATCATGGTCGACGACGATCGCTTCGTGCTGCGCGAAGGCGAGAAGGTCGAACGTCGCCGGGTGCGCTTCCGCACCCTGGGCTGCTACCCGCTGACCGGCGCGGTCGAGTCCGATGCCGCGGACCTGGACGCGATCATCGCCGAGATGGAGTCCAGCGCACTGTCCGAACGCGCCGGCCGGCTGATCGACCACGCCGACGGCGACTCGATGGAAAAGAAGAAGCGCGAAGGCTATTTCTGAACGGTGGCGTGGCGCGGGGCCCCGGCGTGCCCGGGGCCCGGATGCGCCGCCGATGCGTCCGTGGTGGCCTTGCGCGGTGGGAGATGACAGGATGAGCAGCGTGGCCAGCGACCTCTACCGCCCGACCGGCGACGCCGCCGGCGATGCGCCCCGGCGCGCGCTGAAGGGCGGGCGCGATCCGGGCTCGGACTTCGTGCGCATGATCGCCTGCGGCAGCGTGGACGACGGCAAGAGCACCCTGATCGGGCGCCTGCTGTACGAGGCCGGGCGCGTGCCCGACGACGAGCGCGCCGCGCTGGAACGCGCCAGCGCCGCCCACGGCACCCGCGGCGGGGAGATCGACTACGCGCTGCTGCTCGACGGCCTCGACGCCGAGCGCGAGCAGGGCATCACCATCGACGTCGCCTGGCGCCACCTGGAGACCCGGCGCCGCCGCTTCCTGATCGCCGACTGCCCGGGCCACGTGCAGTACACCCGCAACATGGCCACCGGCGCCTCGGTGGCCGACCTGGCCGTGGTGCTGGTCGACGCCACGCGTGGCCTGCTCCCGCAGACGTTCCGCCACGCCGCGATCCTGTCGCTGTTCGGCGTGCGCCACGTGCTGCTGGCGGTGAACAAGATGGACCGCGTGGGTTACGACCGGGCCGTGTTCGACGGCATCGCCTCGCGCTTCGGCGAGCACGCCGGCCGGCTGGGCATCCCGGACGTGGTGGCGGTGCCGGTCGCCGCGGCGGTCGGCGACAACGTGACCACGCGTTCGCCGGCGATGCCCTGGTACGAAGGCCCGAGCGTGCTCGAGCACCTGGAGTCGGTGCCGGTGCGGCGCGACGAGGCCGCCGGGCCGATGCGGCTGCCGGTGCAGTCGGTGCTGCGCGACGCCGATGGCGCGCGCTGGCTGGCGGGCACCCTGGTGTCGGGCGTGCTCCACGCGGGGGACGCGGTCCGCGTCGAACCGTCCGGCGTCGCGAGCCAGGTGGCCGCACTGTGCGTGGCCGGCACCCCGCGCCCCCAGGCCGCTGCCGGCCAGGCGGTGACGGTGCGGCTGGCCGACGACGTGGATGTCGGCCGTGGCCACGTGCTCGCCACGCCGGACGCGCCGCTCGCCCACAGCGACCAGGTCCAGGCCGACGTGCTCTGGTTCGACGAGGCGCCGCTGCTGCCCGGCCGCCGCTACCAGGTCAAGCTCGGCCCGCGCACCGTGGGCGCGCGCGTGAGCGAGCTCAAGTATCGCCACGACCCCGAGAGCCTGCAGCCTCTGGCCGCCAAGCGCCTGGAGTTCAACGAGATCGGCGAGCTCGTGCTGTCGCTCGACAGCCCGGTCGCGTTCGCGCCCTATGCCGAGAGCGCGGCGCTGGGCGGCTTCATCCTCGTCGATCCGATCTCGCGCGCGACCGTCGGCGCCGGCATGATCCGCCACGGCCTGCGCCGCGCCGACAACATCCACTGGCAGGCGCTGGACGTGGACCGCAAGGCGCGCGCCGCTCTCAAGGGGCAGCACCCGCGCTGCGTGTGGTTCACCGGCCTGTCGGGGGCGGGCAAGTCCACGATCGCCAACCTGGTCGAGCGCGGACTGCTGGCGCGCGGCCTGCACACCTACCTGCTCGACGGCGACAACGTCCGCCACGGCCTCAACCGCGACCTCGGCTTCACCGACGAGGACCGGGTGGAGAACCTGCGCCGGGTGTCGGAAGTGGCGAAGCTGATGACCGACGCCGGCCTGATCGTGCTGGTGAGCTTCATCTCGCCGTTCCGCGCGGAGCGTCGCGCGGCGCGCGCGCTGTTCGACGAGGGCGATTTCATCGAGGTGTACGTCAACACCCCGCTGGAGGAGGCCGAGCGGCGCGACGTGAAGGGCCTTTACGCCAAGGCGCGCCGTGGCGAGCTGCCGAACTTCACCGGCATCGACTCGCCCTACGAGCCGCCGGAGTCGCCGGAACTGGTGCTCGACACCACCGCCGCCGATCCGGCCGTGCTGGCCGAACAGGTGATCGCGCGCCTGCTCGATTGAGCCGCGCCCTGGGCGTCCGGCGTGCCGCCGATGGGCGGTCGTGGCCGGACGCGCGGGACTGTCGCGGCCAGGGTCGACCCGTCGTGCGGTCGCGGCTGAAGCCGCTCCTACAGGCCTCGCATTTCCCCGCTCCCGTGTGGGAGCGGCTTCAGCCGCGACCCGCGCGACCCGCGCGACCCGCGCGACCCGCACGGCCCGCACGGCCCGCAACGTTCATCGCCGCGTCCCGCCACGACCGCGCGATCCCCTTTCCGGATTCAGCGCCGCAGCTTGCCCACCACCAGCAGGATCACGATCGCGCCCACCAGCGAGGCGAGGAAGCCGACCTTCTCGCCCGGCGCGTACCAGCCCATGGTGCGGCCGACCCAGCCGGCCAGCAGCGCGCCGCCGATGCCCAGCAGCGTGGTGAGGACCAGGCCCATCCGGTCGCGGCCGGGCTTGAGCAGTCGCGCCAGCAGGCCGACCACCAGGCCGACGACGATGATCCACAGCCAGCTGTCGCCGCCGAAGACTCCGTGCATGCGTATTCCCCCTTGTCGAAGATCAGGCGCAAGGCTGGCAGGACCAGCGCCCGTGCGCCAGTCCCGCCGGCCCCGGACCTCAGCAGCAGCCGTGGTCGCCGTGGCGCGTGCCGCTGTCGGGCGCGACCGCCGCGCCGGTGGTTTCGCCGCGCTGGCTGGCCAGCTGGTGCTCGGCGATCACGCGCGCGACCGAGGCGGTCACCTTCTTGCCCATGTCGATGTGCAGGAATTCATTCGGCCCGTGCGCGTTGGAGTGCGGCCCAAGCACGCCGGTGATCATGAACTGCGCGCCGGGGAACTTCTCGCCGAGCATGCCCATGAACGGAATCGAGCCGCCTTCGCCCATGTACATCGCCGGGCGGCCGAAGAATTCCTGGCTGGCGGCGTCGATCGCCTGCGCGAGCCAGGGCGCGAGCGCCGGTGCGTTCCAGCCGGTCGCCGCCTTCTCCATCGCCACCGTCACCCGCGCGCCGTTGGGCGGGTCGCGCAGCAGTTCGGCCTGCAGCAGGTCGCCGGCGGCCTTGCCGTCGACGGTGGGCGGCAGGCGCATCGAGAGCTTCACCGCGGTACGCGGGCGCAGCACGTTGCCGGCCGACTCCAGCGGCGGGATGCCGCCCATGCCGGTCACCGACAGCGCCGGTCGCCAGGTCCGGTTGAGCACCAGCTCGGTGAGGTCGTCGGCCATCGGCCGCAGGCCGGGCACGAGGGGGAACTTGTCGTAGATCGCGGTATCGAGCACCTCGGCCGCGCGTCGCGCCTGCTCCAGGCGCTCGGGAGGGATCTGCGCGTGCAGGCCTTCGATCAGGACCCGGCCGGTCTGCTCGTCCTCGATCCGCGACAGCAGCTGGCGCAGCAGGCGGAAGCTCGAGGGCACCACGCCCGAGGCGTCGCCCGAATGCACGCCTTCCTCGAGCACCTCCACGGTCAGGTTGCCGCCGGCCAGGCCACGCAGCGACGTGGTGCACCACAGCTGCTCGTAGTTGCCGCAGCCCGAGTCCAGGCACACGACCAGCGAAGGCTGGCCGATGCGCTCGGCCAGGTGGTCCACGTAGGCCGGCAGGTCGTAGCTGCCCGACTCCTCGCAAGCCTCGATCAGCACCACGCAGCGCGCGTGCGGCACCTGCTGTTCCTGCAGCGCCATCACCGCGGCGAGCGAACCGAAGATCGCGTAGCCGTCATCGGCGCCGCCGCGGCCGTAAAGCTTCCCGTCGCGCAGCACCGGCTTCCACGGGCCGAGGTCGTCGTCCCAGCCGCTCATCTCCGGCTGCTTGTCGAGGTGTCCGTAGAGCAGCACGCAGTCGTCGTTGCTGCCGCCGTGCGCGGCCGGGATCTCGATGAAGATCAGCGGCGTGCGGCCTTCCAGCTGCACCACCTCGACCTGCATGCCGGGGATGTCCTGCGCGCGGGCCCAGGATTCCATCAGCTTGACCGCGTCGGCCATGTAGCCGTGCTGTTCCCAGTCGGCGTCGAACATCGGCGACTTGTTGGGAATGCGGATGTACTCGACGAGCTGCGGGACGATGTCGTCGTCCCACTTGGTGCCCACGTAGCGATCGATCCTGCCTGCGTCCATGGTGCCTGCCGGTATGCGGAAAGCGTCATTGTACCGCCGCGGCCGCGCACGGGCCCTTCACCCGGCGCGGCGGGGCAGGGGCGCCGCGTTGGCGGCCGGGCCGGTGATCCGCGCGAACACCGCGCTGTCGCGTGCGTTCGCGATGCCCGCCCGCTCGTGTCCTGCGCCGGCGGAACGTTCAGTTCCGCGGTCGGATCACTCCGCCGGATCCGACCACACCGCGAGCTCGTTGCCGCCAGGTTCGGTGAAGTGGAACCTGCGGCCGCCCGGGAAGGCGAAGACCGGCCTGACGATGGTGCCGCCCGCGGCTTGCACCTTGCGCAGCGTCGCCTCGAGGTCGTTGCTGTAGAGGACGACGAGCGCGCTGCCGACGGCCGTTCGCGCCGCCAGCGCCGAGCGGTAGAAGCCACCATCCAGGCCTTGCCCGGAGAACGCGATGTAGTCGGGTCCGTAGTCCTCGAAGGTCCAGCCGAAGGCTTCGCCGAAGAACCGTTTCGTCGCCTCGGGATCGCGGCTGGGGAACTCGACGTAGTTGATCTTCCCGTGCTCCGGCATGGAGGCCTCCCTGGTCGTGGCATCGCGATCGCCGCAGGCGGGCGCGTGCGGAAGCTGGCCACCCTGGCCGATGGCGGGCGCGCAGGATGCAGCCCGTCACCCCGCCCGTCGCCAGGGGCAGGGACGCCAGCAACGCGGTGAACCGTCCGGCCACGGTCGCGCGCCCGCTGTCCGCGGCGCCATCGTGCTCCCGTCGCTGCGCGCGTTCAATTGCCTGCCGTCCCCTTGCGCACGCGCGCGACCGGCAACCGTGGGCCCGGTCAGGCCATGAGCCTCCGGAGCAGGCTTCCGACCGCCGCCCCGCAGAAGCCTGCGGCAAGCGCAGGGCCCGCCACCAGGACCAGCTCGAACGGCCACAGGTTGTGCGTGCCGGGGACGAGGCTGGCCTCGCACACGACACGGGCCATCACTGCGGCGGGGACCGACGCGGATACGGCCAGGCCGGTCTTCCAGAATCCGGTGCGCCCGACGATGCACGACAGCGCCGCGAGCACGCCGACCGCGACCAGTGGCACGCCAAGGATGTCGCGGGGCAGCGACAGTCCGGACAAGGGCCTGGCCCAGTATGGGATGCCCACCACGAGGAAGGCGGCGCACGCCGCCAGCGCCAGGGCGCGGTGGCCGTCGACCTTGGTGGTGACGGGATGACGATGGCCGGCCGGTCGCCTGGGCATTCCGGAGTCCCCGATGCTGCCGTCCCGAGTATTCGCGTGCGCGCCACGCGGGGTCAAGGGTAGGGGTTTTCCCACTCCCGATGCCGCACTAACCCGGCGCGCACGGGACCCCATGGCGATAGGGCAGGTGCCGGCGCCCACGCGAGACTCCAATTGCCGGCACGCTGGACGCGGCCGGGGAATGGACACCACATCACTCCAAGGAGACAGGAATGAACACGATCAGGCACCTGCTGGCGGTCCTGCTGCTCGCGCTGGCGATGGCCGGCAACGCGATCGCGGCCGAGAAGGTCAACATCAACACCGCCGACGCCGCCACCCTCGAACGCGTGCTGGTGAACGTCGGCGCGTCCAAGGCCGAGGCCATCGTGGCCCATCGCAAGTCCAACGGGCCGTTCCGCAGCGCCGAACAGCTCGCCGAGGTCAAGGGCATCGGCCTGCGGACCGTCGAGTTGAACCGGGACCGTATCGTGGTCAACGCCGGCCCGGCGCCGGCCAGGCCCGCGGCCGCGCCCACCCGCGCCACTGCGCAGACGCGCTGAACCGGTCGACTTCCGGGGCGCAGGGACGCGCGCCGGGTGGGGCAGGAGGCCCCGCGGGACGGCGTGCCGCCGTCATACAGGGACGTACCCGCCGCCCGTTCCGTGCCAGGGAAGGCATGGCGGGCGGCGCTCGTTCCGCGCCGCGCGGCGTGGGCGGCTAGACTTCCGCGGATGCAGCCCCGCGTACACCTCATCCCCGCCCACGAGTACCGGCGCGAACGCTGGCGCAACGGGCTCGGCTGGACCCGAGAGATCCACGCCGAGGGCGGAGACTCCTGGGACTGGCGTCTGTCGATCGCGGAGGTCGAGGCGCCGGCCGCCTTCTCGCGGTTCCCCGGCGTCGATCGCGAGCTGGTCCTGCTCGAGGGCGAGGGCCTGGAGCTGGTCTTCGCCGATGGCGGGCGGCACGCGCTGCAGCGGCCCCACCAGCGCCTGCGGTTCGACGGCGAGCGCGCGGTGGAGGGCCTGCCGCAGGGCGGCCGCGCCACCTGCTTCAACCTGATGTGGCGGCGCGAGGTGGTCGAGGCCCAGCTGTGGCATCGGCCGATGGTCGGCACCATGGTGGTGTTCACCGACCCCGGCTCGACCTGGGTGCTGCACCTGCTGACCGGCCGTGTCGTCTTCAATGGCGATGCGGCCGGGCTGCCGCCGCTGGCCGCTGGCGACACCGCGCTGCTCGGCGCAGGACAGGCGCGCACGCGGCATGCCTTCGACGGCAGCGGCGAGGCCTTGCTGGTGCGGATCGATCCGCGCCGGGCGGCTCAGTAGACGTCGCGCCGGTAGCGGCCCTGCTCGCGCAGCGCGTCCACGACGTCCTCGCCGAGCACTTCGCGCAAGACCGCGTCCACGCCGGGCGCCATCCCCGCGAGGCTGCCGCAGACATAGATCGCGGCGCCCTCGTCCACCCATGCGCGCAGCCGCGGCGCCTGCTCGCGCAGCGCGTCCTGCACGTAGCGGCGCGGTTCGTCGCGCGACCAGGCGAAATCGCAGCGTTCGAGCACGCCATCGTCGAGCCAGCGCCGGAGCTCGGTTTCGAAGAACGCGTCGTGCGCGCGCTGGCGTTCGCCCATCAGCAGCCAGTTGCGCCTCGCCCCCGCGCCGGCGCGCGCCTTGAGCAGGGCGCGCAGCCCGGCGATCCCGGTGCCGTTGCCGACCAGCAGCAGCGGGCGGTCGCCCGCCGGTGGATGGAACTGGGGATTGGCGCGGATGCGCAGGTCGATCGTGTCGCCCACCCGTGCATGCCGGCACAGCCAGCCGCTGCCGAGGCCGGGGCGGCCGTCCTCGCGCTGCATCTGCCGCACCAGCAGTTCCACTGCGCCATCTGCGGGGAGCGAGGCGATCGAGTATTCGCGGTGCGGCAAGGGCTGCAGCAGATCCGCCACGGCCTGCGGACGGGCGGGCAGCGTCGCCGGGTCGGGCAGGTGGGCGGCGGCCAGCGCCTCGCGCAGCGTGGTTGCCTGCGACCGGAACCGGACCACGGCATCGCCATCGAGTCCGGTCGCCGCGAGCAGCCCCTCGACGGCTGCCGGAGCGTTGCGCGGTCCGACCTCGGCGATGTCGCCGGCCTGCCATTCCGGTGCGGCGCCCGGTGGCGGGCGCAGCACCAGGTGGAACGCGGGACCGCCCTGGCTGCCCGGATTGAGCAGCGTGCGCGCGGCCAGCGTCCACCGCTCGTAGCGCGGCGGCGTCCAGTCGGGCATCGCGGCCGCGCCCGCGGCCAGCGCGAGGTGGTGCTGCCAGTGGCGCAGCGCGCCCGGGTCGCCGTTGTCCACTTCGGTGAGGTCGAACAGTGCACGCGCGCCGCACTGGCGCAGCCACTGGTCGAGGCGGTGGCCGAAGGCGCAGAAGCGGGCGTAGTCGCGGTCGCCAAGGGCCAGCACGGCGTATTCGAGGCGGGCCAGGTCCGCCGCCTGCGCCATGGTGTCGCGCAGGAACGACAGCGCGAGGTCGGGCGGATCGCCTTCGCCCGTGGTGCTGGCGATGAACAGCGCGCGCTGCGTGCGCGCCAGCAGCGGCGCGTCGATGTCCGACAGCGGACGCAGCACGACCTGCGCGCCCGCGGCGCGCAGCGAGGCGGCCGTGTGCCCGGCCAGTTCCATGGCGAAGCCGGTCTGGCTCGCGTGCGCCACCAGCCACGGCAGCGCCGCGCCACCGTCGTCGGAGCGCCGCCCGCGGCCGCGCGGCAGCCGCCATGCGCACAGTGCCAGGTACAGCGCCAGGCTGGCAGCGGCCGACCACCAGTCGCGCGGCCGCGGCATCGCCGGCCACCATGCATCGCCGTGCAGCGGCAGCAGCGCGATTGCGGTCGCCAGCAGCACGGCCAGGATCGCGCCGTTGCCGAGCGCGGCGCGCCAGCGGGGATGTGGCGGGTGCGCGGACTTCATCGCAGCAGGCGTGCTTCGAAATCGGGCGTCGTGCGCGGCGTCGCGCCGGGGCCGGCGGGAAGCAGGCGCGCGGCAAGTCCGTGCACCCGCGCGAACCGTTCACCGGCGCCCACGCCCATCACCGCAAGCGCCGTCGACCAGGCATCGGCGCGCATCGCGTCGCCGGCGACGACGCTGACGGCCGCCGGCGCGTCGGTCACGGGCCTTCCGGTGCGCGGGTCGATGGTGTGCGAGCACTCGCGGCCCTCGACCTCGTAACGCTGCCAGTACGGGCCCGAGGTCGCGACCGCGGCGTCGTCCAAAGCCACCACGCAGGGGTCGGCGACGGCGTCGTCGCCGGCTTCGACCAGGACCCGCCAGGCCGCGCCGTCCGGCTTGCGGCCGTAGCCGCGCAGCTCGCCGCCGACGTCCACCAGCGCCGCCGGGATCCCGCGCGCGCGCAGCAGCGCCGCCAGCGCGTCCACCGCGTAGCCCTTGGCGATCGCCGAGAGATCGAGCCAGGTGCCGCCCGGCTGGAGCAGCTCGCGCGTGCCGCGCCGCAGCTCCAGCCGCCGCCACCCGGCCGTGCTGCGTGCCTCCGCCAGGAGCCGCGGATCGGGCACGCCGCGCGGCCCGGCATGGGCCCCGAATCCCCAAGCGCCGACCAGGCGGCCGACGGTGGGATCGAAGGCGCCGTCGCTGGCCGCGGCGACCTGCAGGGCGCAGTCGACCACGGCGAAGAAGTCGTCGGCCAACGGATGCCAGCTGCCGGGTGCGCCGCGGTTGTAGCGCATCAGGTCCGAATCGTCGCGCCAGGTGCTCATCTGCGCGACGATCGCGTCCAGTCGCGCCTGCAGTGCCGCGTGCAGCGGGTGCAGCAGCATGTCCCGCGGCGCGACCAGGTCCACGCGCCAGCGCGTGCCCATGGTTTCGCCGTACAGGGTGTGCACGACGGACGCGCTGGCGGGGGCGGTGCTGCTGCTCATGGCCGGGCGTGGTGGCGCGGAGGCGCTGGCATCAGCCCCGCCGCGCGCCGCGGGGCGCCATCACTGCGGCAGCACCTCCAGCGTCGCCACGTAGCCGAGTCGGCGCCGCGTGGCCTCGGGCACCGACGGGCGCTCGTCCTCCAGGCTCGTCTCCAGCCAGTACAGGCCGGGCTCGGGGAAGGTGACGCGCAGCAGGCCCTCGGCGTCGGTCGTGGCGAGGATCTCCTCCTGCGCGTTGCGGTAGCGGGTGCCGCCGCGCACGATCTCGAACGCCAGGCCCGCGGCCGGCTCGCCGTCCACCAGGAAGCGGAACGTGGCTTCCTCGCCGGCGTAGAGGTCGTTGGGATGGGTGACCGGCGACAGCTCGATGCCGCGGCCGGTCGGCGCGAGCGCGCCGGTTGTGGGCGCGCCGTTGGTGACGAAAGTCTCCACCCGGGTGATCGCCTGCGTGACCTGCAGGCCGATCGCGTCGGCGGGCACCTTTGTCGCCAGATCCCCGGGCGTGGCCCCGCGCAGGAAGCCGCCGCGGGTGGCCGGCGGCGCGCCGGGGCCGCTGGCTGGCTTGCCTTCGGCTTCGGCCGCGGCCTTCGCGGCCAGGCTTTCGGGCGTGTCCCAGCGCGCGGACAGGGCGTCGTTGACGTTGGCGATGCGGTAGGTGCCCGGCTGCTCGAGCCGGACGTCGAAGGTGCTGCGGTACTTCCCGGTGCTGGCGTTATGCAGCTCGACGGTGCTGCCGTCGGGCGCGGTGGCGGTCACGTTGTCCAGCCGCATCGGCACGTGGTCGGGGAAGAACAGCTGGTTCGAGATCGCGCCGTCGAAGGTCACCCACGCGTCGTTGCCGTTGACCACGGCCTGCGAGGGAATGATCCATTGCTTGTGCGCGGCGGCCGATAGCGGCAGCAGCGCGGCGACCGCGAGGGCGAGCAGGGAACTGCGCTTCATGGAGGGCTCCTTGTCGTGATCGGAATGCGCGCGGTCAGGGCGTGAGCCTGAGCGAGACCGCGCCGAGTTCGCTGCTGCCCTGGGCGCGCCCGCTCTGCGGGGACGTCACCGGCCAGCTGAAGGGGATCCTGAGCAGTTCGCGACCGCCGACTTCGCGCACGGCTTCGACCACCAGCACGTACTCGCCGGGGGCGAGCTTCGCCAGTTCCGGATGCGCATCGTCGAATCCGAGTTCGTGGGTGCCGGCGGGACGGGTGGGACCGGTGACGCCGTCGACGGGCAGCTCCAGCGTGCGGCCGGACTTGCGCCACCACTGGCGCAGGTCGGGCAGCCACTTGGTGCCGTGCCCTTCGGCGGTGTCGCGGCTCAGGTACCAGACCGAGAGGTTGGCGGCGTGCTTGCCGGCGGCGTCCTCGACGAACACCGCCACGTACGGACGGTGGTACTCGGCCACCCGCAGCTGCGGGATCTGGACCGAGACGGTGACGTCGGCGGCATGCGCGGGCACGGCGAGCAGGCTGCCGAGGGCGACGGTCAACTGGAGGCGCATGGGCGGACTTCCCGGGTCGTTGTGGAATCAGTGGATGAACAGCAGCGCCAGCAGCACCGGCACCAGCAGGCCGAGCCCCACGTACGGCCAGGTCATGCGGCGCTGGCGCGCGTGCAGCTGCAGCAGGAACAGGCCGGTGACGGTGAACACCACGCAGGCGATGGCGAAGACGTCGATGAACCAGCCCCAGGCGGGCCCGGCGTTGCGTCCCTTGTGCAGGTCGTTGAGGTAGGCGATGGTGCCGCGCGAGGTGCGCTCGAACTCGACCTCGCCGCTGCGCCGGTCGATGCTCAGCCAGGCGTCGCGTCCGGGGCCGGGCAGCGACAGGTAGACCTCCCCGCCGGACCACTCGGCCTCCTGCCGGCCGATCGGCGCGTCGAACTGCCTGGACAGCCATGCCGCCACCGGCGCCGGCAGCGGCGCATTGCCGTCCGGCATGTCGCCGAGCGCTTCGAGCAGCGGCGCGGGCAGCACGGCCTGGCGGTTGTCGACCCGCGGATCGCCCTCGATCAGGGCCGCGTGGTTGAGGGTGATGCCGGTGACCGCGAACAGGAGCATGCCGACCAGGCACACGGCCGAGCTGATCCAGTGCCACTGGTGCAGCGTGCGCAGCCAGAAGCCGCGCCGCTGCTGGCGGGACAGGTCGGGGATCGAAGCGGTTCGTGGCGTCATGCTGCGGGCTTCGGGTCGGCGGCGCGGATCAGAAGCTGACGTTGACGCTCAGCCAGACGCTGCGGGCCTTGTCCTTGTTGTTGTAGTGGTCGAAGTAGATGACCTCGTTGGTGCCGTCCTCGTAGACGCCGTCGCCGTCGAGGTCGCTGAACTGCGTATCGTAGGTGGTGAAGTCCCGATCGAACAGGTTGTTGATCCGGGCGTTGAGCGTCACCGCGTCGTTCACCGCGTACGAGCCGCCCAGGTGGAACACGCTGTAGTCACGGTAGTAGCGCTCCTCGCCGGTCACCGGGTGCAGGTCGGAGAAGCGTCGCGAGCGCGCTTCGCCCTTCAGGAACAGGCGCAGGCGCCCGGTGGCCTGCCAGTCCAGGCTCGCGTTGGCCATGTGCCGGGCGCTGTCGGTGAGCGGCAGCCCGGCCTGGGCGCCGCTCTTCTGCTCGCTGTCGGTATGGGTGTAGTTGGCGCGCAGCGAGACCGCGTCGGTCACCTGCCAGCGGCCCGAGAGCTCGGCGCCCTGGATCACCACCTTGTCGATGTTCACCGTTCGGCTGCTGTTGGCGTAGCCGAGGTCGGCGTACTCGCCGGTGTCCGAGCAGGCCAGGCCGGTGCCGGGGCCGCAGGGCTGGGAGCTGATCTTGTCGTCGAAGGTGTTGCGGAACACGGTGGCATTGAAGTCGTGGCCCTCGGGGTGCTGCCAGTACACGGCCAGCTCCACGCTGCGGCTGGTCTCGGGCTGCAGGTCGGGATTGCCGAAGAAGGGCGTGGTGCCCTGCCCGCCGAAGCCGATCACGCCGTCGTACAGGTCGGTGGTCCTGGGCGTCTTGAAGCCGGTGCTGGCGCCGCCCTTGACCGTCCAGCGCGGGCCGATGGCGTACACGCCGTACAGGCGCGGACTCACGTGGCTGCCGAACACGTCGTGGTTGTCGTAGCGCACGCCGCCGGTGAGCGAGAACGGGCCGGAGACCTCCCAGGTGTCCTCGACGAACAGCGAATACATGTCGTGGTCCTGGCTGCCGCCCGGGGTGCCGGCCTCCATCCCGAACACGCCGTCGGTCAACTCGCCGCGCACGACCTGGGCGCCCAGCACCAGGGTGTGCCGGCCCCGGGCCTGGAACGCGACGTCGGCCTTGAGGTCGAGGGTGTACTGGGCGCTCTCGAGGGTGCGCGCCGGGCGCGGCAGGAAGCCCAGCAGTTGCGCGTAGGCGTCGTCGCCGAGGTGGGCGCGCAGGACCTCCAGCTTGTCGGCCTCGGACTGGTTGTTCCAGGCGTTGGAGTTCGCGTAGCCGGTGCCGGCGGTGGGGCAGAAGCCGTTGCCGCCGACGCTGCCGCCCATCGCCGTGCAGGCGGCGTTCCACAGTGCCTGCAGCTGCTGGCGCTCGGCCACCGTGAACGGCAGGGTGCGGCCCTCGTTGCGGGTCTGGACGTGCGAGAGCACGGCCTGGGTGTTGCCGGACCCCCAGCTGCCTTCGTGCGCGAGCGACCAGGTGTCGCGGCTGAAGCGCTGCCGCGGGGCGTAGCCGGCGCGCGGCTCCACCCGGCCGCTGTTGCCGATGCGCAGCACCGCGCCGTAGTTGTCCACGGTGCCGACCGGGTACTCCTCGACGCCGTCGTCGTTGCGGCGGATCGCGTTGTCGTACTGCTGGCGCGAGCTGTCGTAGTCGAAGCTGACTGTCTGCCGATCGTCCGGCGTCCAGGTCAGGGTGATGCCGCCGGCCTTGTTGGTGTTGTCGACCGTCTTGCCGCCGCCGCCGAAGCCCAGCGCGCGCGCGTGCGGCTCGCCGGCCGGATCGATCGCGTCGGCATACACGGGATTGGAGGCATCGCGCTCGTACCAGCTGGCCCGCGCGGCCAGGCTCAGGCTGCCCGGGACCAGCGGGCCGGTGAGGTAGGCGTCGATCGTCCGGTCGTCGCCGTACACGTCGTCGGTCTCGAAGGTATGGCCGGCGGTGAACGAGCCCGACCAGGCGTCCAGCGTCTTCTTCGTGATGATGTTGATCACGCCGCCCATGGCGTCGGCGCCGTACAGGGTCGACATCGGGCCGCGGATCACCTCGATGCGCTCGATCGCGTCCAGCGGCGGGATGTGGTTGAACTGGTTGCCGCCGAAGTTGTTCGGGTAGATGTCGCCATGATTGTTCTGGCGGCGGCCGTCGATCAGCACCAGGGTGTAGTCCGCACCCATGCCGCGCAGGGAGATGGTGCCCTGGCCGGTCTTGTCGCGGGTCTCGCCGATGTCCACGCCCTCGAGGTCGCGGACCGCGTCGAGCAGGGTGATGTACGGGCGCTGCGCGAGGTCCTCGCGGGTGATCACGCTGATGCTGGCCGGGGCGTCGACGATCTTCTGCTCGAAGCCGGAGGCCGTGACCACGACCGCGTTGAAATCCACCGGGTCCGCATCGGGCCCGGGCGCCGCCAGGACGGGCGTGGCGATGAGCAGGGACAGGGTGCAGGCGAGCGGGGACCGGCGCAGGCGCGCGGTGCGGGCGGAAGGAAGGGGCATGCGAGTGGGTTGTCGGAAGGTTGCGGTGGGGCGCGACCTGGGTCCTGGCGGGCGGCTGCTGGCCGGCCGGGCGCGTTCAGGGGAGAGCGGGAGGACGCTTGCCTACGGGGGCGCCTGGCCGGGAGGAGACGCGGCCAGAGGGCCTGTCGCCTGGCGGGACGCGACCCGCGCCCCGCCTGCACGGCGGGATCCTGCGGCGGGCGTTGTACGCGGGAACTGGGGCACGGGAGCCATCCGGACGCCACGGGGCGGCATCAATGGCGCGCATCTTAAACGAGAATAGTTCTCACACGCAATGTTAGAACCATGCTCATGTTGGGGTGGGATCGGTGGTGGCCCGCCGCCTCGCTGTTTCCCCGAGCGGGGGGGCGCGGGATGCGATTTCAGGCCTGCTGGCGGGTCATGGGGAGGGATTTCATGCGCGTTGCCCCCACCCCGGCCCTCCCCCGCGGGCGGGGGAGGGAGTCTCGACGGGCAGGGACGGAGGTACTGCGGCCGGGGGAGGGAGGCAACGGTTGAGGGAGGGAGGCATCGCGGGCGGGGGAGGCGTCGCCTGTGCCCGCCCCGCGCTACTCCCGGTCGTCGCGCGCCCAGATCGCGCCGTCTTCCACCTTGACCGGGAACTTCGCCACCGGCTCGTAGGCGGGCGCGCACAGGGCGCGGCCGTCGCGCAGGTCGAAGCGGGCACCGTGGAGCACGCATTCGATGCTGCCCTCGGCCGGATCGACCTGCCCGGCCGAGAGTTCGAAGTCCTCGTGGCTGCAGCGGTCCTCGAGCGCGTACAGGTCGCCGTCGAGGTTGACCACGACGATGCCGGCGCCGGTCACTTCGTCGAAGGCGGTGCGCATTTCGCCGGGCAGCAGCTCGGCGGTGGTGCAGACGTAGGTCCAGGTGTGGCTCACGCGAAGGCCTCCAGCGGCTTCTCCAGCACCTCGAAGCGCAGGTCGTCGCGCAGCGGGATGCCGAAGCGCTCGTCGCCGTAGGGGAAGGGCAGGTGGCGGCCGGTGCGGCGGTAGCCGCGGCGTTCGTAGTACGCGATCAGTGCGTCGCGCAGGTCGATCACCGTCATGCGCATCAGCGGCAGGCCCCATTCTTCCCGGGCGATGCGCTCGCACTCGGTCAGCAGGCGGCCACCCAGTCCGCCGCCCTGCAGGCCGGGGCGCACCGCGAACATGCCGAAGTAGCCGGCGCCATCCTGGTTCGCGACGTGGGCGCAGGCGACCGGGCCGCCCTCGCCGTCGACCACCACCACCCGGCTGCGCGGGCGCAGCAGGTCGGCGCGCAGCACCTCCGGATCGATGCGCGGGCCGGCGAGGAAATCGGCTTCCGTGGTCCAGCCGGCGCGGCTGGATTCGCCGCGGTAGGCGGAGGTGACGAGGGCGACGAGGGCGGGGATGTCCGCCTCGGTGGCGGCGCGGAAGGCTGGGTCGTGCATGCGGGGATTCTACGAAGGCGGCTGCGCTGGCGCCCGTGGCCGGACGGGGGCTAGGGGGGAGGCGGGTGCGGGTCGCGGCTGAAGCCGCTCCTGCGGGGAACTGCAGGAGCGGCTTCGGCGGCGACCGATCCGTCAGGCCAGCAGCCGCCGCACCTTCTGCAGCGCCGCCACGAAGGCGTCGATCTCCTCGTGCGTGTTGTAGAACGCGACCGACGCGCGGCAGGTCGCGGCCACGCCATAGAACTGCAGCAGCGGATGCGCGCAGTGCTGGCCGGAGCGCACCGCCACGCCCTCCAGGTCGAGCAGGGTGGCGAGGTCGTGCGCGTGCGCGCCCTCGACCAGGAACGAGACCACCGCGGCCTTCTCCGGCGCGCGGCCGAGGATCCGCACGCCGCCGGCCGCGTCGAGCGCGTCGGTCAGGTGCGCCAGCAGCGCGGCCTCGCGCGCCTCGATCGCGTCCATGCCCACGCCCTGCAGGTAGTCCACGGCGGCGCGCAGGCCGGCGAAGCCGGCGATGTTGGGCGTGCCCGCCTCGAACCGGTGCGGCGGGTCGTTGAACACGGTGCCTTCGAAGCTGACCTCGCGGATCATCTCGCCGCCGCCCAGGAAGGGCGGCATCGCCTGCAGGTGCTCGCGCCGGCCCCAGAGCGCACCGGTGCCGGTGGGCCCGCACATCTTGTGGCCGGTGAACGCGTAGAAGTCGCAGCCGATCGCGGCCACGTCCACCGCGCGGTGCGGCACCGCCTGCGAGCCGTCCACCACCGTGGCGATGCCGCGCCGGCGGGCCTCGCGGCAGATCTCGCGCACCGGGTTCACCGTGCCCAGCACGTTCGACACGTGCGTGACCGCCAGCAGCTTCACCTCGGGCGTCATCGCGCGGTACAGCGCGTCGAGGTCGAGCGCGCCGTCCGGCGTGGGGTCGACCGGACGCACCACCGCGCCGGTGCGCTCGGCCACCAGCTGCCAGGGCACGATGTTGGCGTGGTGCTCCATCCGGGTGACCAGGATCACGTCGCCGGCCTTGAGCCGGGGCAGCGCCCAGGAGTACGCGACCAGGTTGATCGCGAAGGTGGTGCCGCTGCACAGCACCAGCTCCTCGCCACGCACGTTGAGGAAGCGGGCCAGCGCGGTACGCGCGGCCTCGTAGGCCTCGGTGGCCTCGGTGCCGAGAGTGTGGACGGCGCGGCTGACGTTGGCGTTGTGGCGGCGGTAGAAATCGTCGACGGCCGCGATGACCGACGCGGGCTTCTGTCCGGTGTTGGCGCTGTCGAGGTAGATCAGCGGCTTGCCGTGGACCTGGCGCTGGAGCAGCGGGAAGTCGGCGCGCACCCGCGTCCAGTCCACGCCGCCGGCGGCATCGCCCGCGCGCAGGGGCGCGCCGGCCGTCGCCTGCGTGGCCTGTCCGGCGTTCATGCGGACAGGCCCTCCAGCGCCGCGTCCAGGCGCGCCAGCAGCGCATCGCCCACGGCCGGGTCCTCGATCACGGCAAGCGGTTCGCGGCAGAACGCGGCGGTGAGCATCTGCCGCGCCTCGTCCAGCGGCACGCCGCGCGCGCGCAGGTAGAACAGCGCGTTGGCGTCGAGCTGGCCGACGGTGGCGCCGTGCGCCGCCTGCACCTCGTCGGCGTGGATCACCAGCACCGGCTGGGTATCGACCTCGGCATTCGCCGAGAGCAGCAGGTTCTTGTTCGACAACCGCGCGTCGGTACCGTCCGCGCCCGGGTGGATGGTGATGCCGCCGTGGAAGACCACGTGGCCGCGGCCGGCGCCGATGCCGCGCCACAGCAGCTCGCAGTTCGTGTCCCGGGCGACGTGCTCGATGCCGAGGCGCGTATCGACGTGGCGGCGGCCATTGGCCAGCAGCACGCCGTGCGCGGCGAGCGCCGCGCGCTCGCCTTCCAGGCGCACGTTGAGCTCGTGCCGCGACAATGCGCCGCCCAGCTCCAGGTCCACGCGGTGGTAGCGGGCGTCGGCCTGCAGCACGGCATCGGTACGGGCGAACGAGGTCGCGCCCTCGGCCGCGCGCTGCACGCGTGCATGTTCGAGCTGGGCGCCCGCCGCCAGCGAGATCGCGACGGTCGCGGTGTCCAGGTGGCGGTGCGCGCCGTCGGCGAGGTGGTGCTCGATCACGCGCAGCGACGCGCCCGCGCCCAGTTCGATCCGGTGGCGCAGGTGCCAGGCCAGCGCGTCGGACCCGCCCGGCGCGCCGACGAACACCAGGTGCACCGGCTGCGCGGCGACCGCGCCCGCGGCCGCGCGCAGCACGACGCCGCTCTCGGCCAGGGCCACGTTGAGCCGGGCGAACACGGTGTCGCCGGGGCGCACCGGGGCGTCGCCCGTGGCTTCGGGGAGTTCGATCCGGTCGGGCGTGCCTGCGCCGAGTTCGATTCCATCGGGCAGCGTGTCCAGGCGCGAGAGGGCGGCGTCGAAGCGGCCATTGACGAACACGACCCGCGGGGCGGGGATATCGGCCAGCAGCGTCGCGTCCACGGCCGGGGCCGCGGCCGCGACGCCGAAGGTGCGCCGGTCGAGCGCGCGCAGCGGGGTGTACTTCCAGCGCTCGCTGCGCGGGCCGGGGAGGCCGTCGCGCAGCGCGGCGTCGAGCAGGGCGCGGCGCGCGGCGTCGCCGGAGAACCCGGCCGCCAGCGATTCGAGCAGCGGGCTGGTCACGCGACGGCCTCCGGCGCCTGGCGCCCGGCGATCCAGGCGTAGCCGTGCTCCTCGAGCTGCTGCGCCAGCTCCGGTCCGCCCGACTCGACGATCCGGCCGTCGGCCAGGACGTGGACCACGTCGGGGCGGATGTACTCGAGCAGGCGCTGGTAGTGGGTGATCACCACGAACGCGCGCTCGGGCGAGCGCAGGGCGTTGACCCCGTCGGCGACGTGCTTGAGCGCGTCGATGTCCAGGCCCGAGTCGGTCTCGTCCAGGATCGCGAGCCTCGGCTCGAGCACCGCGAGCTGGAAGATCTCGTTGCGCTTCTTCTCGCCGCCCGAGAACCCCTCGTTGACGCCGCGGTGCAGCAGCTTGTCGTCCAGGTGCAGCACCGACAGCTTCTCGCGCACCAGCTTGAGGAACTGCATCGAGTCGAGCTCCTCCTCGCCGCGCGCCTTGCGCTGGGCGTTGAGCGCGCTGCGCAGGAAGTAGGTGTTGTTCACGCCCGGGATCTCGACCGGGTACTGGAAGGCCAGGAACAGGCCGGCGGCGGCGCGCTCCTCCGGTTCGAGCTCCAGCAGCGGCCTGCCGTCGAACTCGACCGTGCCGGCGGTGACCTCGTAGCCGTCGCGACCGGCGAGGATGTTGCCGAGCGTGGACTTGCCGGCGCCGTTAGGTCCCATGATGGCGTGCACTTCGCCCGGCTTCACCTCCAGGCTGAGGCCCTTGAGGATGTCCTTGCCGCCGACGCTGGCGTGGAGGTTGTCGATCTTGAGCATGATGTGTTCCGGTCGTTTGTCTGCTCCCTCCCCCGGTTGCGGGGAGGGTTGGGGTGGGGCCGCGCGGGCGGGAATGGCAGCTCCGGCTAGCCGACGCTGCCTTCCAGGCTCACGTCCAGCAGCTTCTTGGCCTCCACCGCGAACTCCATCGGCAGTTCCCTGAAGACCTGCTTGCAGAAGCCGTCGACGATCAGGCTCACCGCGTCTTCCTCGGAGATGCCGCGGGCGCGGCAGTAGAACAGCTGGTCGTCGCTGATCTTGGAGGTCGTGGCCTCGTGCTCGACGGTCGCGTCGGGGTTCTTCACCTCGATGTAGGGGAAGGTGTGCGCGCCGCACTGCTTGCCGATCAGCAGGCTGTCGCACTGGGTGTAGTTGCGCGCGCCCTCGGCGCCGGCGGCCACCTTCACCAGGCCGCGGTAGGTGTTCTGGCCGCGACCGGCGCTGATGCCCTTGCTGACGATCTTGCTCTTGGTGCGCTTGCCGACGTGGATCATCTTGGTGCCGGTGTCGGCCTGCTGGCGGTGGTGGGTGAGCGCGACCGAGTGGAACTCGCCCACCGAGTCGTCGCCCAGCAGCACGCACGAGGGGTACTTCCAGGTGATCGCCGAACCGGTCTCGACCTGGGTCCAGGTGACCTTGCTGCGCGCGCCGCGGCATTCGGCGCGCTTGGTGACGAAGTTGTAGATGCCGCCGCGGCCTTCCTCGTCGCCCGGGTACCAGTTCTGGACCGTGGAGTACTTGATCTCCGCGTCCTCGAGCGCGACCAGCTCCACCACCGCCGCGTGCAGCTGGTTCTCGTCGCGCATCGGCGCGGTGCAACCCTCGAGATAGGAGACGTAGCCCTTGTCCTCGCACACGATCAGGGTGCGCTCGAACTGGCCGGTGTGGCCGGCGTTGATGCGGAAGTAGGTGGACAGCTCCATCGGGCAGCGCACGCCCCTGGGGATGAACACGAACGAACCGTCGGAGAACACCGCAGAGTTGAGCGCGGCGAAGTAGTTGTCGCCCACGGGCACCACGGTGCCCAGATACTGGCGCACCAGCTCCGGGTGCTCGCGGATCGCCTCGGACATCGAGCAGAAGATCACGCCCTTCTCGCGCAGTTCCTTCTGGAACGTGGTGCCGACCGAGACCGAGTCGAACACCGCGTCCACCGCCACGCCGGCGAGCCTGGCCCGCTCGTGCAACGGCACGCCGAGCTTGTCGTAGGTGTCGAGCAGCTCCTGCGGCACCTCGTCGAGCGAGTTGTACTTGGCCTTGGGCGCGGAGTAGTAGCTGATCGCCTGGAAGTCGATCGGCCCGATCCGGAGCTTGGCCCAGTCCGGCACCGGCATTTCCAGCCAGCGGCGGTACGCGGCCAGGCGCCACTGGGTCATCCACTCGGGCTCCTGCTTGCGCGCGGACAGGGCGCGGATCACGTCCTCGTCCAGGCCCGGCGGCAGCGAGTCGGACTCGATGTCGGTGACGAACCCGGCCTCGTAGCGGCGGCCGAGCTGTTCGTGGATTTCCCGGTTCGCGACCGGTTCCGCGGTGGGGGTGTCGATGTCGGTGGCCATGGGGGCTGCCTGTCGTCTCAAACGGTGGCCAGCCGCGCGGGGATGCGCCTGGCGGGAGCGGGGGAGGGCGGGGCGTCGTCGAGCATCTGCGCCAGGTTCACGCCGCGCAGCGCCTCGGCGACCACGTCGTTGATCCGGCGCCAGTTGGCGCGCACGCCGCACTGCTGGGAGATGCCGCATTCGCCGTGGTCGAGGCTGCACTCGGTCATCGCCAGCGGTCCTTCCATGGCCTCGACGATGTCGCACAGGGTGATGTCGGACGCGGGGCGCGCCAGGCGGTAGCCGCCGCGCACGCCGCGGAAGCCCTCCACCAGGCCGGCCTGGGCCAGCGGCTTGAGCAGCTTGCTCACGGTGGGCACTTCCAGGCCCGCGCGCTCGGCCAGTTCGGCCGCACTGAGCACGGCCTCGGGCCGGGAGGCCAGGACGGTCATGACCACGGTGGCGTAATCGGTCAGGCGGGTGACGCGCAGCACGGATGCGAACCGTTCTCGAAAAGGGGACCAAAATTGTACGCTTTCGGTCCGCGCGGCTCAAACGCCGTGCCTGGAACGCTTCAGCTGACAGCCGTCATCCGCGGCGCCTGACGGGCGCGACTGCCCCGGCCGGTCCGGCCGGCGGAGGATGGGGCCGTCCCGGGAGAGGACGGCCACGCAGAGGAGACATCCATGTCCAGCCACGTCGATCCGGGGGCCGCGGGCCGCGGCCTCGACCTTCCGCGCGCAGTCCTGGCGGGCGGCGCGATCTTCCTGGTCTGGCGCGCCGCGCGCGCCTTCAAGGGCCTGCTCCGGGCCGCGTTCGGCCTGGGGCTGGCCGGCTACTGGACCGGATTCTGGTCCTGAGCCGCGGCGGCCATGTCCGGGAGCACCAGCTGCAGGTAGGGCGGCGGCGGCTGCTGGCCCGGGGGGAGCGCCTTGGGCGACGGGTCGCCCGCCGGGCCGAGCGAACGCACGAAGCGGTAGATCGCGCGGCGGTCGTGCTCGCGCATCTGCCGCACCGCGAAGTCGGGCATCAGCGGACGGGTGTGCAGGTTGGCGGTGTAGGCCAGCCACTCGTCTTCCTGGAGCGCGTTGATGCTCAGGCGCAGGTTGGTGGGATACGTCGTGCCCCAGGGGCCGAGCTGGCCGAGCGGCGAGCCGACCAGCCATTCGGACCGGGGCACCTCGCCACCGCGGTCGGAGTAGCCGGGCGTATGGCAGTCGTTGCAGCCGGCGATCCGCACCAGGTATTCGCCTTCGGCCACCAGCGGGTCGGCGGCGGCGGCCTGGGCGGCCGTGGCGGCGGGCGCTGCCGCGGCGGCGGTGCCGCGCTGGCAGCCGGTGGCGGCGAGGACGGTGGCAGTCAGGGTCAACAGCAGGACGGGATATGGGCGCATGGGCGGGCCTGGCGGGTGGATGCGATCGGGTCCAACGCCTGCCGCGACCGGGACCGGACGCACTCCGGCGGTCCCGGCCTGCCGGTCACGGTGACTTCCCGCACCCCGCCCGGCCACGGGGCGTCGAGCGGCGCACCCATGCCACAATGCCGCCTCCCTCCGCCCGTGAACGCACGATGTCGAAGAGCACCAAGCAGACGAAGATCGAAGCCCGCAAGTCCCCGATCCACGGCAATGGCGTGTTCGCCATCGCCCCGATCCGGAAGGGGGAGCGCATCGTCCAGTACAAGGGCAAGCTGCGCACCCACGAGGAAGTGGACGAGGAGTACGGCGACGAGGACGAGGACGGCCACACCTTCCTGTTCACGCTCAACGACGAGTACGTGATCGACGCCAACATCCGCGGCAACGTCGCGCGCTGGATCAACCACAGCTGCGAGCCGAACTGCGAGTCCGAGATCGAGGAGGACCCGAAGGGACGCTCGGAGAAGGACAAGGTGTTCATCGTCGCCCTGCGCGACATCCGCCCCGGCGAGGAGCTGACCTACAACTACGGCATCGTGCTCGACGAGCCGCACACCGCGAAGCTCAAGAAGCTCTGGGCTTGCCGCTGCGGCTCGAAGAAATGCACGGGGACGATGCTCCAGCCCAAGCGCTGAGCGGTCCCCGCCGGCCCGGCCGCGCACCGCGCGCGGTCAGGGCGACGCGGCCTCGCGCAGGTCCGCGGACACGATCCTCCACGCCCCGGCAGCGGCTTCGCCCCCGGCGCTCCCGGCACGCAGCAGGAAGCGGCCCGCCATGCGCCGGCGGCTGCCGTCCGCGCGCACCAGCGTGACCATCACCGGGACTTCGGCCTGGCGCGCGCCGTCCGCGTCGGCCACCGGTTCCGGCTCCCCCACCGTCGCCTCGATGCCGATCACGTCGTCGAACGACGCGGCGAACCCGGCCGGGTCCAGTCCGCTTGCCCGGCCGCCGTCGGACCACGCCGCATAGGCGCGGGCATGGTCGCGGGCGGCGAGTGCCGCGTAGTAGTCGCGCACGACCTGGGCCGCGTCTCCGGTCGCGGGCGTCGCCAGGCCGGTCTCCGGGTTGTCCTCCAGCCGTTCGAGGTCCATGGCGATGCCTTCCGGTCGCGGGGGCGGAGGCGGCGGATCGCCGGAGAGCGGCACTTCGCCCGGACCGGGTTTCCCGGGCATGCCGGTGACCGAGCCTTGCACCTGCGCCGGTGCGGGCAACGGTTCGACGTCGTCGCCGGAGTGCGTGGACTGGTCGCCGGCGCGTTCGCCGCAGGCGCCGGCGAGCGCCGCCAGCAGCAGGACGCAGGCGATGCGCGCGGCGGAGTGCGTGGATCCTGGACCGGATGCGGTGCGGGCCATGGGCCGGTGGGTGCTGGCGGGGGGCGCGAGTGTGCGCCGCGCCGGCCGAACCGGTGGTGAAGGCGGTCAGCCCGGTTCGCCCAGTGCGACCCGCCGTGGCTGCAGCCACGCCAGCAGCATGCCCAGCAGCAGCATCGCCAGCGTGCCCAGCACCGCCTGGCGCACGGCCAGCGCGCCGGGCAGCGGCTGCATGGCGTACTGCAGCAGGGTCGCCGGGACCGGTCCGAACAGCGCCATCGCCAGGCCGAAGCGCAGGCCCTGGGCGAGGGTGGGACGCCCGCGGTCGAAGCCGTGCGCGAACACCCAGGTCATCGCATGGCCCACCAGCGCGTGCGCGAACAGGAGCCAGCCGAAACGACGCGCGCCGTCGCCGGCGTCGCGGTACATCGCTCCGAGTTCGGCGTAGTGGCCGCCGAGCAGCACGGCGTGGACCAGCAGGGTCAGCACCAGCGCGGCGAACGTCATCACCGCGCCGCAGACCCAGAACCGCTTGTCCATCGCACCGTCCTCCCGAGCCATGGCCGCGGCCATGCTACTGCGCGGCGGAGGGGGCGTCGACGACCGCGGCCGCCCAGCCCGCCGCGGCACGGAACCCCTGCTCCAGACGCTGCTTCAGGGATTCGTCGATGCCGGGCTGGCGCGCCAGTGCGTCGGGGCAGGCGCGCTCCATGTCGTCGTCGGCGCCGCAGGCCACGAGACCGGCCAGGCGCATCTCCGCGGCCGGTTCGGGCGCGCTCGCGGCACGCGCGACCTGCGCCGGGCCGAGCAGCAGGCCGAGCGCGCCGCCGGCCAGGGCGCCCTTGCCGCAATCCGATTCGGGCATGCCCCCGATCCCGGCGCGTCCGTCGCGTCCGGCGAGGGTGGACGGCGCCGCCGGGCGCAGCAGGTGGCCGAGGAATCCGTCGAGGTCCATGCGCCCGGTCCTCGTGGCATGCACGGCATTCGCGATCGCGAACGCCGGAAACAGAACGGGACGGCAGCGCCGTCCCGTCCGGTCGACTCCTGGCGTGGCGCCTGGATCAGGCAGCCGCGTCCTTGAGCTTCTTGAGCGCGCGCACCTTCACCTTCACCGAGGCGGGCTTGGCGGCGAACCACTGCTCTTCCTTGGTGAACGGGTTGATGCCCTTGCGGCGCGGCTTGGCCGGCACGTTCACCGCGGTGAACTTGGCCACGCCCGGCAGGGTGAAGGAGCCCGCGCCCTTCTTGTTGAGCGAAGCGTGGATCGCGCCCTCGAGCGCGCCCAGCACGGCACGGACGTCCTTGGCGGCGACGGCGGTGGCGTTGGCGATGTGCGCGACCAGGCCCGACTTGCTCAGCGGTTCCTTGATCGCCTTCGGCGCGGCAGGCTTGGCAGCCTTCTTCGGGGCGGCAGCCTTCTTGGTCGTGGCCTTCTTCTTTGCCATGGGTTTTGTGTTCCCTCGTCTGGGTGATGTGATCAGCGTATGTGTGGTGGCCGTACATGCCGGCAGGCGCAATGTAGGACATCCACAACCCGCCGCCAATAGGAAATCGCGAAAAAATGCGGGCGTCAGCGCCCGCCTCGACCCGGGCGCCCCCTCCGCCGACGGGGCGGCCACCGCCACCAACCGGCGGCCACGAGTCCGGCGAACAGGGTGTAGCCGAGCACGAACACCCACCACGGGGCCTCGAGGAAAATCAGCCGCGACAGCCAGTACTGGATGAAGGATTCGCCGTAAGTGTCCCGGCCTGCTCGGGTTCGCAGCGCCTGTTCCCAGGTGGTCAACGGACACAGCCGGCCCAGCCAGGCCTGCAGCGCGACCACCAGCACGAGCACCAGGTGCACGCTGCGCAGCGCGTATCCGCGCACCCAGCGCCAGCCCCGCACGCCGCCCAGCGGCACCGCCAGCGCGACCAGCACCACGAACGCCACCACCCCCGCATGCAGGACCAGGACCGTGTCGGCGAGCAGGGCGGCCAGGCCAGGCGTCATGCGCGCGCGCCGGCTCAGTCGTCGTCCTGGCGCGGCCGCCATGCGGCCGCGAGCGCCTGCTGCACCTGCGGCGGGACCGGCTCGTAGTGACTGAAATCCAGGGTGTAGCGACCGCGGCCCGCGGTCACAGACTTGAGCTCGGCGGCGTAGCCTTCCAGTTCCGACAGGGGCACCTGGGCGCTCACCACCACGTCGCCGCTGCCGGTGGCGTCGGTGCCGTTGATGCGCGCGCGCTTGGCCGCCAGGCCGCCGCTGATGTCGCCCATGCACGACTCGGGCGCGTGCACTTCCAGGTCGACCACCGGCTCGAGCACCTGCGGCCCGGCCTTGAGCACCGCGTCGAGGAACGCCTTGCGGCCGGCCACGACGAAGGCCACTTCCTTGCTGTCGACCGGATGGTGCTTGCCGTCGTACACCACCACCCGCAGGTCCTGCATCGGAAAGCCGGCGATCGCGCCCGAGCGCAGCGCCTGGCGCACGCCCTTCTCCACCGCGGGCAGGAACTGCGAGGGGATCACGCCGCCCTTGACCTCGTCCACGAACTCGAACCCGGCCCCGCGCGGCAGCGGCTCGACCCGCAGGAAGACCTCGCCGAACTGCCCGGCGCCGCCGGTCTGCTTGCGGTGGCGGTAGTGGCCTTCGGCCGGCGCCGAGATGGTCTCGCGATAGGCGATGCGCGGCGGGCGGGTGCGCACCTCGACCCCGAAGCGGTCGCGCAGGCGGTCGATCTGCACCCGCAGGTGCAGGTCCGACAGGCCGCGCACGACGGTCTCGCGGGTCTCCTCCTCGTGCTCGACGTGGAAGCACGGGTCCTCCTCGGCCAGGCGCTGCAGCGCGGTCGCCAGCTTCTGCTCCTGGCCCTTGCTGCCCGCTTCCACCGCCAGCCCGAACATCGGCGTGGGGAAGGCCACCGGCGCGAGGTGGATGTGGTCCTCGTCGTGGCTGTCGTGGAGCACCGCGTCGAAGTGCAGTTCCTCGACCTTGGCCACCGCGGCGATGTCGCCGGGCACCGCCTCGTCGATCTCGACGTGGTCCTTGCCCTGGAGCCGGAACAGGTGCGCCACCCGGAACGGCTTGCGCCCGTCGTCGACGAACAGGCGGCTGTCGCGCCGCACCGTGCCCTGGTAGACGCGGAACACGCCGACCTTGCCGACGAAGGGGTCGTGCAGGATCCGGAACACGTCGGCGACCACGTGCGCATCGGGGTCGGGCCGGGTCGCGAACGGCTGCGCGTCGGCGCCGGTGCCCTTCACGAACGGTGGCGGGTTGGCCTCGCCCGGGTGCGGGAACAGGCGCGCGGCGATGTCGAGCAGCTCGCGCACGCCGGTGCCGGTGCGGGCGGAGACGAAGCACACCGGCACCAGGTGGCCCTCGCGCAGGCACTGCTCGAACGCGTCGTGCAGCTCGTCGCCGCGCAGCCCGCTCTCGCCCAGTTCCAGGTAGTGGTCCATCACCGTCTCGTTGATCTCGACCACCTGGTCGAGGATCCGCTGGTGCCAGTCGGCCACCGGGCCGAGGTCGCTGTCGCCATCGGACTGGCCGAAGCAGTCGACGACCCGGGTGCCGCCGGCGGCGGGCAGGTTGAGCGGCAGCACGCAGGTGCCGAAGGCCTCGCGCAGCTGCTCCAGCACCTGCCCGGGATCCGCGCCGTCGGCGTCGATGCGGTTGATGGCGATCGCGCGGCACAGGCCGCGTTCCTTCGCGCGCGCCATCAGCCGCCGGGTGCCGTGTTCGACGCCGCCCGCGGCATCGACCACCACCAGCGCGGTGTCCACCGCCGCCAGCGCCGCAAGCGCGGGTCCGCGGAAGTCCGGGTAGCCGGGAAGGTCGACGAGGTTGAGGTGTACCGGCCCGGCGGGGCCGGCCGCGTGGTCGAGGCTCGCGATCGCGGCGTCGATCGAATGCCCGCGCTGCCTCTCCACCGGATCGAAGTCGGACACGGTGTTGCCGCGTTCGACGGTGCCTGCCGTCTGGATCGCGCCGCCGGCATGCAGCAGGGCTTCGAACAGGGTGGTCTTGCCGGCGCCGGGGTGGCCTGCCAGGGCCACGTTGCGGATCTGTTGCGTCGAGTGGGGCATGGGGCCGATCCTCCCTTGCTGGGGCCGGCCGCCGGCCGGCGTCTGCGGGGAGATCCGCGTCGCTGCCCGGGCGCCGTGGTCCCGTTCCGCGGGCGGATCCGCTTGCGGCCGTCATGGCAGTCCACGGGAGGAGGAACGCTGCCGAGCGAGCGTTCGCTCGAGGGGCGTCATGGCGGGGGGCCACCTTATCGCGACAGCGCGGCCCCGGCGCGTTGCGTCGCAGCATCCACGCCGCCGCGCACGCGGCGGTAACGCAACGCCGGGTAGCGTTGACGGGATCGTCCGGACGAACAGGAGTGCACGACACATGGGTATCTCACGCAAGGCCACCGCGCGCTGGGAAGGCGACCTCAAGACCGGCCGCGGCAGCCTCACCACCCCGGCCAGCGGGCTGCTCGACGGCACCCGCTACGGATTCAACAGCCGCTTCGGCGAGGAACGCGGCACCAACCCCGAGGAACTGATCGCGGCCGCGCATGCCGGCTGCTTCACCATGGCGCTGTCGGCCAAGCTCACCGAGGCTGGCCACCCGCCGGAGTGGCTCGAGGGCACCGCCGCGGTGGACCTGTCGCTGGAGGGCGGGCCCACGCTCAGCGCCATCCGCCTGGGCATGAAGGCCAAGGTGCCGGGGCTGGACGAGAAGACGTTCCGCGCGATCGCGGACGACGCCAAGCAGAACTGCCCGGTGTCCAAGGCGCTGAGCGCGGTGCCGATCACGCTGGAGGCGGAACTGCTTGGGTAGCGGCCCGCGTGCGGCGCTGATGGTGCACGGAGGCGGGGGCGGCGGCTGGGAATGGAACATCTGGAAGGGCGTGTTCGAGGCCGGACGGGTGCGCGTGGCCGCGCCCGACCTGCAGCCCTCGCCCATGGGCCTGGCCGCGACCGGCCTCGACTGGTACCTGGTCCAGGTGCGCGAGGCGCTGCGGGCGCTGCCGCGGCCGCGCGCCCTGGTCGGCGCCAGCCTGGGCGGGCTGCTGGCGCTCGAATGCGCGGCCGAAGCCGACGCGCTGGTGCTGGTCAATCCGCTGCCGCCCGCGCCCTGGCACGCGCAGCTGCCGCGCCGCGAGTGGCCGGACGTGGTCCCGTGGCAGCGCGATGCGCGCCTGACGGGTACCCGGCGCGCGCTGCCCGACGCGGACGAGGCGACCGCGCTGTTCGCGTTCCGCAACTGGCGCGACGAGAGCGGCCGCGCGATGCGCGAGGCCTACGCCGGACGCCAGGTCCCGCATCCGGCGTGCCCGGCGCTGTACGTGGCCTCGATGGTGGACGACGACGTGCCGCCCGCGCTGACCGCCGCCCTGGCCAGCGAGCACCAGGCCTCGCTGCTGCGCGCACCCGCGGTCAGCCATGTCGGCCCGCTGCTCGGGCGTGGCGCCGCCGACTGCGCCGGCCAGGTGCTGGCCTGGCTGTCGGCGCGTTGAACGGAGCGGGGCGCGGGCCCGGGCCGGCGCCCGGGTTCAGGCGCGCGTTAGCGATGTGTGCCTAGCGTGGGACGGCGCGCCTTCGTCCACGCGCCGGAAACGACACGATGAAGCTCCAGGCGACCTGCCTTGCCGCCGCACTCGCCCTCGCCATGGGCGCTGCGTCCGCCCAGGACTACCGCGAATACCGCGGACCGTACGGCGACTATCCCCATCGCACCGCCGAATCCCGTGGCGGCGACTGGCGCGGCTCCGATCCGCAGCCGCAGTACGCATGGGCGCGCGTGCTGCGCGTGGACCCGGTGTTCGACGAGTACGCACGCTCGACCCGGGCGGGGCGCGACTGCGAGGTGCGCCGCGGCGGATACGTCCATCGCGACGACCCGTATGGCGGGTACGGCGGCGGCTACGGCGGCGACGATCCCTACGCGCGCCGCCGCGACGACGACGGCCGCCTCGTCGCCAGCGTGCTCGGCGCCGTCGCCGGCGCGGTGCTGGGCAGCCGCATCGGCGACGGCAGCGGCCAGGCGATCGGCACCGCGGTCGGTACCGTGGTCGGCAGCACCGCGGGCCGCCGCATCTACGAGGCGAACCGGCGCCCGCGCGAAGGCGTGGTCACCGTGTGCGGACCGGAGCCCTACGGCGACCGGTATGCCGGCGTCGGCGACCACGACCCCCGCGACGTGGTGGCCTACGACGTCACCTACGAATACGGCGGGCGCGAGTACGTGACCCGCACCGACCACCATCCCGGCGACCGCATCCGGGTGCGGGTGGACGTGCGCGCCGTGCCGTAGTCGCGACGCGCGACGCCGGGCTGCGCTCAGCGCTCAGCGAGGCGCCGGTGCCTCCCAGTCGAGCGTGCCCCGCACGACCGTCCGCACCCGTCCGCCCGACCACACCTCGCCGTCGTCGTCGACCTCCAGTTCGATGCAGGCGTCGAAGCCGACCTCGCGTCCCTGGCTCACCCGATAGCGGCCGCCGTGGCCGGGCAGTGCGTCGCGCGACGCCAGCCAGGCCGCGAGGGTGGCATTGGCCGCGCCGGACGCGGCGTCCTCGAAGCAGCGTCCCGCGCCCACCCAGGCGCGCACGGCGAGGTCGTACGCGCGGCCTGCGCAGCGCGCGTAGACGCACAGGCCCATGCTGCCCGTCTCCCGCGCCAGGCGTTCGATTGCCGTCCAGTCCGGGTTCGCGCCGCGCAACGTGGCCTCGTCGGCCAGTTCCGCCAGCCACCAGCGACGGCCGCCGTCCATCAGCGCGGGCGGCAGTGCCCCGCACGCGAGGCCCGCAAGCGCGCCGGCCAGCCTCGGGTCTCCCGGCGCGGCCACTTCGGCCACCCGCGCGCGCGGCGTGCGGATCGCGATCGTGCGCGCATCGCCTTCGCCGCGCACGCGCAGCGGCAGCAGGCCGGCCGAGCCTTCCTGCACCAGCCGTCCGTCCCGGGGCTGCGCGAGGCCGGCCTCGAGCACGGCGTGCGCGGTGCCGACGCTGGGATGGCCGGCGAAGGGCACCTCGCGCTGCGGGCTGAACATGCGCAGCGCATGGGTGGCGCCGGGCGCGGACGGTGGGAACACGAAGGTGGTCTCGGGCAGGCGCGTCCAGCGCGCGATCGCCTGCATGGCGGCGTCGTCCAGTCCCCCGGCATCGAGCACCACGGCCAGCGGGTTGCCGGCGCCGGGCCGGTCGGCGAAGACATCGACGGTCGTGAAGCGTCGCGCGGTCATGCAGGGCTCCGATGCAGGGAAGGGGCGTTGGCCGGCCAGTCGATCCGGCCTTCGATCACGGGCTGCACGCGGCCGCCGATCCAGACCTCGCCGTCGTCGTCGACGCGGACCTCGACCCTGCCGTCGCGGCCGAGCTCGCGGCCCTGGCTGGCGACATAGCCGGTGCCGGGGCCGACCAGGCCGGCCTGCAGCAGGCGGGCGGCGACCAGCGCGTTGGCGCTGCCGGTGACCGGGTCCTCGGCGATGCCGACGCCGGGCGCGAAGGCGCGCACGACGTAGCGGTAACCGGCCTCGCCGTGCGCGGCCGGGGCGAAGGCGGCCAGCTTGCCCTTCCCGGACAGGGCGGCGATCGCCTCCAGTTCGGGGTGGTACCGGCGCAGTTCGTGTTCGCTGCGCAGCGCCACGATCCACCAGTCGGGACCGTTGTTCCACAGCTGCGGCGGCAGGGCGGGGTCGAGCAGGCGCGCCAGCGCCGGAAGGGTGTCGAGCGGGAACGCCGCGGCGCGCGGTTCGCCGCGCGGAGAACGCACGTGCACCCGGCGCGCCGCGCCGTCGCCTTCGATGCGCACCGGCAGCAGGCCGGCGCCGCAGTGCTGCACGAGGCGGCCATCGCGGGCGACGGCGAGCCCGTGGGCGAGTGCCGCCCATCCCGATCCCACGCTCGGATGCCCGGCGAACGGCAGCTCGCCCTTCGGGGTGAAGATGCGCACGCTGTAGCCGACGCCCTCGGGGGGCGGCTGGAAGAACACCGTCTCGGAGAGGTTCAGCCACGCGGCCAGCGCCTGCATCGCCGCGTCGTCGAGTCCGTCGCCGTCCAGGACCACGCCGAGCGGGTTGCCGGCACCGGGCCGGTCGGCGAAGACGTCGAGCTGCAGGTAGCGTCGTGGCATGGGCGCGTCGCGGTGCAGGTGGGCGGCGCAGCTTACCAACCCGGTCGGGCGCCGGAGGCCGGGACTCGCGCGCGCGGCGATCCGGTTAGAATCCGCGCTGCGCCCGCAGGCGCACCCGCCCGCATCCCCGGATCCCGCCATTTCCATGCCTTCCCCCCCGATCGGCACGCCCTGGGTCGTGCTCAAGTTCGGCGGCACGTCGGTGTCGCAACGCCATCGCTGGGACACGATCGGACGGCTCGCGGGCAAACGCGCGGAGGAGATCGGGGGGCGCGTGCTGGTCGTGGTCTCGGCGCTTTCAGGTGTGACCAACGACCTGACCGCGATCGCCGACGGCGCCGCCGACAGCGCGGCGCGGGTCGAGGCGCTGGCCGCACGCCACCGCGCCTTCGTGCAGGAACTCGACCTCGACCCGGACGTGGTGCTCGGCGCGCGGCTGGCCGCGCTGCGCGCGCTGCTGGACGATGCGCGCGCGGCGACGCGCACGCTCGACTGGCAGGCCGAGGTGCTGGCCCAGGGCGAGCTGCTCTCGTCCACGCTGGGCGTGGCCTACCTGCGCGCGCAGGGCCTGGACATCGGCTGGGCCGACGCGCGCGACTGGCTCGACGCGATCGAACTGCCCAACCAGAGCGGGTGGGGCAGGCGGCTGTCGGTGTCGTGCCGGCGCGAGGCCGACGACGACTGGCGCGCGCGCTTCGCCGCGCAACCCACGCGCCTGCTGCTGACCCAGGGTTTCATCGCCCGCCATCCCGAAGGCGGCACCGCGATCCTGGGCCGCGGCGGTTCGGACACTTCGGCCGCCCTGTTCGGCGGCCTGCTGCGCGCGCGCCGGGTGGAGATCTGGACCGACGTACCGGGCATGTTCACCGCCAATCCGCGCGAGGTGCCCGACGCGCGCCTGCTCACCCGCCTGGACTACGCCGAGGCGCAGGAAATCGCGACCACCGGCGCCAAGGTGCTGCACCCGCGCTCGCTCGGACCGTGCCGGGTCAGCGGCGTGCCGATGGCGATCCTCGACACCGGGCGCCCCGAACTGCCGGGCACGCGCATCGACGCCGAGGCCGCGCACGTGCCGGGCGTCAAGGCGATCAGCCGCCGCAACGGCATCGTGCTGGTGTCGATGGAAACCGTGGGCATGTGGCAGTCGGTCGGCTTCCTGGCCGACATCTTCGAGCGCTTCCGCCGCCACGGCCTGTCGGTGGACCTGATCGGGTCGGCCGAGACCAACGTCACCGTCTCGCTCGACCCGAGCGAGAACCTGGTCAGCACCGACGTGCTTGCGCGCCTGTCCGAGGACCTGGCCCAGGTGTGCCGAGTGAAGGTGATCGCGCCGTGCGCGGCGATCACCCTGGTCGGCCTGGGCATGCGTTCGCTGCTGCACAAGCTCTCCGACGTGTGGGCGACCTTCGGCCGCGAGCGCGTGCACCTGATCTCGCAGTCGTCCAACGACCTCAACCTGACCTTCGTCATCGACGAGGCCGATGCCGACGGCCTGCTTCCGGTGCTGCATGCCGAACTGATCGATTCGGGCGCGATGCCGGTGTACGAGAACGGCGTCTTCGGCCCGCGCTGGAAGGACATCATCGGCACGGTGCGCCCGCGCCCGGTGCCGTGGTGGCGCGGCGAGCGCGAACGCTTGCGGGCGCTGGCGGCCGGGGGCACGCCGCGCTACGTGTACCACCTGCCGACCGTGCGCGAGCGCGCGCGGCAGCTGCTCGCGGTGGAGGCCGTGGACCGCCGCTACTACGCGATCAAGGCCAATTCCCATCCGGCGATCCTGCGCGCGCTGGTGGCCGAGGGCTTCGGCCTGGAGTGCGTGTCGCTGGCCGAGGTCGAGCACGTGTTCGCCAGCGTGCCGGGCCTCGACCCCGCCCGCGTGCTGTTCACGCCGAGCTTCGCGCCCATCGACGAGTACGCGCACGCGCTCGGGCGCGGCGTCACCGTGACCGTGGACAACTGCGAGCTGCTGCAGCGCTGGCCGGAGGTGTTCCGTGGGCGGACGCTGTGGCTGCGCATCGACCTGGGCTTCGGCGACGGCCACCACGAGAAGGTGACCACCGGCGGCAAGGCCTCCAAGTTCGGCCTGTCCGCATCGCGGGTGGAGGAGTTCGAAGCGCTGGCGCGCGCGCTCGACGTGCGTATCGCCGGCCTGCACGCGCACCTGGGCAGCGGCGTGGAGACGCGCGAGCACTGGCGGCAGATGGTCGACGAGATGGCCGGGTTCGCCCGCCGGATCGGCACCGTCGAGGTGCTCGACATCGGCGGCGGGCTGCCGATCCCGTATTCGGCCGACGACGAGCCCTTCGACCTCGACGACTGGGGCGCGGGCCTGGCCGGGGTGAAGGCCGTGCACCCGGCGTTCCAGCTGGCGATCGAGCCGGGCCGCTTCCTGGTGGCCGAGGCCGGCGTGCTGCTGGCGCGCTGCAGCCAGGTGGTGGAGAAGGACGGCGTGCACCGCGTCGGCCTGGACGCGGGCATGAACGCGCTGATCCGGCCCGCGCTCTACGACGCCTGGCACGACATCGTGAACCTGGACCGGATCGACGACGGGCCGCTGCGCGACTTCGACGTGGTCGGCCCGATCTGCGAATCCAGCGACGTGTTCGGCCACCGGGTCAAGCTGCCCGAGGCGACCGCGCCCGGCGACGTGGTACTGGTGGCCGACGCCGGCGCCTACGGTTACACCATGGCCAGCGCCTACAACCTGCGCGCGCTGCCGGTGGAGGACATCATCGAATGAGCCAGTGGCAGTTCAACCGCGACGCGATCGTTGCGTTCCGCTTCGTGCGCAGCGGGTTCGATCCCGCCAGCGGCGTGGCGCGGCTGGTCTACGCCTTCGACGACGGCCCCGAGCTGGTCGAGACGGTCACCCTGCCCGGCGCGCCGTTCGCGCTCGACGACGCCCGCGCGGCGGCGGCCATGCGCGCGCTGCGGCTGCTGCACCTGGTCGCCGGCGTGAGCTACTACAAGGCGGCGGTGCCGGCGACGATCCTCGTCGAGGACGGTGGCATCGATGCCGCCACCGGGGCGCTGGTGGAGGAGGTGTACCTCAACGGGCTGGGCGAGTTCGCGTACCGCAACGGGCTGGACCTGCACGGCCGGGTGCGCTTTCCGGTTTCGAACGGGGTGGCCGGAGGCGACGCGCCGGCGCTGGGGCTGCGCGAACACGCGCTGGTGGCGATCGGCGGCGGCAAGGATTCGCTGGTCAGCATCGAGGCGCTGCGCGCGCTGGGCGTCGGGCAGACCGTCGCCTGGATCGGCGGCTCGCAGCTGATCCGCGCCTGCGCCGGGCGCACCGGCCTGCCGATGCTCAACATCGGCCGCCAGCTCGCGCCGGAACTGTTCGAGTTCAACCGCCAGGGCGCGTGGAACGGCCACATCCCGGTGACCGCGGTGAACTCCGCCATCCTCGCCTTCGCCGCGGTGGTGCTCGGCGTGGACCAGGTGGTGTTCTCCAACGAGCGTTCGGCCAGCTACGGCAGCCTGATCGAGGGCACCGGCGAGGTGAACCACCAGTGGTCCAAGGGCTGGGCGTTCGAGCGCGCCTTCGCCGCGCACCTGCGCTCGCACGTGGCCGCGGACCTGCGCTACTACTCGCTGCTGCGGCCGCTGAGCGAGCTGGCGGTCGCGCGCCAGTTCGCGAAGCTCGACGCCTACGACGCGCACTTCTCCAGTTGCAACCGCAACTTCCACCTGCTCGGCGAGCGGCCGGTGAACCGCTGGTGCGGGGTGTGCCCGAAGTGCCACTTCGTGTTCCTGGCGCTGGCGCCGTTCATGCCCAAGCCGCGGCTGGTCGGGATCTTCGGCCGCAACCTGCTCGACGATCCCGCCCAGGTCCCGGGCTTCGACGCGCTGCTCGAATACCGCGACCACAAGCCATTCGAGTGCGTTGGCGAGGGCCGCGAGTCGCGCGCCGCGATGGCGGCGCTGGCGGCGCGGCCGGAGTGGCGCGAGGACGCGGTGGTGGCGCGCTTCGCGCGCGAGATCGCGCCGCAGCTGGGCGCGGACGAGGTCGACGTCGACGCCCTGCTGGCGCCGCAGGGCGAACACGGCATCCCCGCGCCGCTGTGGGAGCGGCTGCGTGAACGCTTCGCCGCCTGACATCGCCTCGCTCGCCGGGCGCCGCGTGGCCCTGTGGGGCTGGGGGCGCGAGGGCCGCGCCGCCCACGCAGCCCTGCGCGCGGCGGCCGACCGGCTGCCCGCTGCCGGCGACGACGACCGGTTTCCGGGAACGTTGACGCTGTTCTGCTCCGACTCCGAAGCCGGCGAGGCGCGGGCGCTCGGCGACCCGCGGCTGCGGGTGGAGACGCACGCCAGCGCGGAGCGCCTGTCCGCGTTCGACGTGGTGGTGAAGTCGCCGGGCATCAGCCCCTACCGGCCGGAGGCGCTGGAAGCCGCATCACGCGGCACGCGCTTCATCGGCGGCACGGCGCTCTGGTTCGCCTCGCGCCCGGACGCGACCACGCTCTGCGTCACCGGCACCAA
The DNA here is from genome assembly GCF_000472505.1 of Luteimonas sp. J29. Taxonomy (GTDB): domain Bacteria; phylum Pseudomonadota; class Gammaproteobacteria; order Xanthomonadales; family Xanthomonadaceae; genus Luteimonas. The sequence continues at coordinate 234,060 of NZ_AWZR01000007.1, read as the reverse complement.
GGGCAAGAGCACCTCGTCGGCGCTGCTGGCGCACCTGCTGCGCGCCGGTGGCCATCGCACCGCGCTTGCCGGCAACATCGGCCAGCCGCTGCTGGAGCTGCTCGACGGGCAGGCCGACTACTGGGTGGTGGAGCTGTCGAGCTACCAGACCGGCGACGTCGCGATGAGCGGCGTACGGCCGCACGTGGCGCTGGTGACCAACGTCTTCCCGGAGCACCTGGACTGGCACGGCAGCCACGCGCGCTACGTGCGCGACAAGCTGGCGCTGCTGACCGGCGCGTACCCGCGCATCGCCGTGCTCAATGCCGGTGATCCGCTGCTGGCCGAAACGGGCCGCGACCTGCCGCACAGCGAGGTGCGCTGGTTCGGGAGCCCCGATGGCTGGCACCTGCGCGGCGACGCGCTGTGGCGTGGCGGACGGGAGGTGCTCGACACCCGCGGCGTCCCGCTGCCCGGCCGCCACAACCGTGCCAACCTGTGCGGCGTGCTCGCCGCGATCGAGGCGCTGGGCCTGGACGCGGTGGCGCTGGCGCCGCACGTGGCCGGCTTCCGCCCGCTGCCGCACCGGCTGCAGTCGCTGGGCGTGCGCGACGGCATCGAGTACGTCAACGATTCGATCAGCACCACGCCACACGCCAGCCTGGCCGCGCTCGAGGTCTTCGCCGGGCGCCGGGTGGCGATCCTGGTCGGCGGCCACGACCGCGGCCTGGACTGGAGCGCCTTCGCCGAAGGCGTGCGCGCGCGGCCGCCGGCGGCGATCGTCACCATGGGCCAGAACGGCCCGCGCATCCATGACCTGCTCGGGGGCGTGGCGCGGGAGGACGGCTGCGTGCTGCGCCAGGCCACCGACCTCGCCGATGCGGTGGCGCAGGCCGAAGCGCTGCTGGCGGGCGACGGCGTACTGCTGCTCTCGCCGGGCGCGCCGAGCTTCGGTGCGTACCGCGACTACACCGAGCGCGGCCGTCACTTCGCTCGGCTGGCCGGCGTCGACCCCGATGCGATCACCGCGATCCCGGGACTGGGAATCGCCTGAACCGGTCAATCCTCCGTCACGGGCGTCGTGCAAGACTGCCGCCGGTTGAACCTGGAGGGACCCGCATGTCGCTGCTGACACGCCTGGCCTGGCTCGCATGTCTGGCCCTGTCGTCCATTCCCGCACGGACGGCCCTGCGCGAGCAGCCGCTGGAATGGACCCTGGACGGGCAGCCCTTCTCGGGCGTGCTGGTCTACGACGACAGCACGGACGACCCGCGCCCCGGGCTGGTGATGGTGCCCAACTGGATGGGCGTGGGCGAGGCCGCCGTGGCCATGGCCAGGCGCATCGCGGGCACGGATTACGTCGTGCTGGTGGCCGACGTCTACGGGCGCGACGTGCGGCCGGCGGACGCTGCCGAGGCGCGGCAGGCGGTGGTGGCCGCCTATGCCGATGGCGGCAGGACCCTGCGCCTGCGCGCGAACAGGGCCGTGGACGTGCTGGCCGGACTCGATGGCGTGCCCGTGCAGCCAGGCCGGATCGGCGCCGTCGGGTTCTGCTTCGGCGGCGGCGTGGTGCTGGAACTGGCGCGTTCGGGACGGGAACTGTCCGGCGGCGTGGTGAGCTTCCACGGCAACCTCCAGGGCTACCAGCCCGCCGACGGCCCGATCCGGACCCCGGTGCTCGTGCTTCATGGCGCCGACGACAGCAGCGTCCCGCCCGAACACGTCGAAGCATTCACGCGGGAAATGCGCGAGGGTGGCGCCGACTGGCAGCTGGTCAGCTTCGGTGGCGCGCGGCACTGCTTCTCGCAGCCGGAGAATGCCGACGGCCCGCCGGATTCGAACTGCAGGTACGACGAACGCACGGCACGCCGCGCGTTCGCGATGATGCGCGGGTTCTTCCGCGAGCGGTTCGGGCCCTGACTCCCGCGCCGGCCGCGGTCAGTGGCCGCGGTCCACGGCGTAGCGTGCCAGGCCGCGCAGCGCGGCCAACGCCTCGCCGTCCGGCAGGCCGTCGAGCGCGGCCTCCGCGGCGGCGGCGTACTCGTGCGCGCGCCGGAGGCTGTAGTCGAGGCTGCCGGCGCCTTCGATCGCGGCCAGCACCTCGGGCATCGCCGAGGCGTCGCCCCGTTCCACGATTCCCCGCAGGCGCTGCCGCGTGGCCTCGTCCGCGTGCGCCATGGCGTGGATCAGCGGCAGGGTGGCCTTGCCCTCGGCCAGGTCGTCGCCGAGGTTCTTGCCCAGCGCGCCGGCGTCGGCGCTGTAGTCGAGCACGTCGTCGGCGATCTGGAACGCGCGGCCCAGCTGCAGGCCGTAGTCGTACAGCTTGCGCTGGGTGGCGTCGTCCGCGCCGGAGGCCAGCGCGCCGAGCTGCGTGCCCGCGGCGAACAGAACTGCGGTCTTGCGTTCGATCACCTCGAGGTACGCCGCCTCGGTCGTGTCCGGGTTGTGGACGTGCAGCAGCTGCAGTACCTCCCCCTCGGCGATGCGGTTGGTGGTGTCGGCCAGCAGCCGCATCACGGGCATGCTGTCGATCTCCACCATCAGCTGGAACGAGCGCGAGTACAGGAAGTCGCCGACCAGGACGCTGGCCGCGTTGCCCCAGATCGCGTTGGCGGTGCTGCGGCCGCGGCGCAGGTCGGATTCGTCCACCACGTCGTCGTGGAGCAGGGTCGAGGTGTGGATGAACTCGATGATCGCCGCCAGCTGGTGGTGGTGCGCGCCGACCGCCCCGGTCGCGCGCCCGGCCAGCGCCACCAGCATCGGCCGCAGGCGCTTGCCGCCGGCGGAGACGATGTGCTCGGCGATCTGGTTGATCAGGACCACGTCCGAGGCCAGGCGGCGGCGGATGAGGGCGTCGATCGCGGCCATGTCGTCGGCCGCCAGGGCCTGGATGGCGGGCAGGTCGAGCCCGGGCGCGGTGGGGGCGGGGGCGTCCATTGGGGGTCCGTGGAAGATGAACGGGAGATTATAGATCCCGCCCCGCGGCCGGCGTGGCGCAGTCCTACGCGCCGGGGCGGCGCGACCTGACGCCACGGGTCGCCGGGCTATAATCCAATGCCTTTCGCCGGGCACGCCGGCGACACCCGAGGACTCCCATGGCCCGTGGCATCAACAAGGTGATCCTTGTCGGCAATCTCGGCAACGATCCCGAAACCCGATACACCCAGGGCGGCATGGCCGTCACCAAGGTCAGCCTGGCCACCACCACCGTGCGCAAGGACCGCGACGGCAACACCCAGGAAAAGACCGAGTGGCACCGCGTCACCTTCTTCGGCAAGCTCGGCGAGATCGCGGCCGAGTACCTGCGCAAGGGTTCGCAGGTGTACGTCGAGGGCCGGATCAGCTACAGCGAGCACACCGGCGACGACGGCCAGAAGCGCTACTACACCGACATCATCGCCGACGAGATGCAGATGCTCGGCGGCCGCGGCGAGGGCGGTGGCGGCGGTGGCGGCTACGAGCGCTCGCGCCCGCAGCGGCAGGAGCCGCGGCAGCAGTCCGCCCCGAGCCGCCAGCCGGCGCCGGTCGAGGACTTCCCGGACGACGAGATCCCGTTCTGAGCCGTCCGTCCCGGGTTCCCCCGGGCCCCCATCATCCGTACGACACAGGAGATGCCGTGCCAACATGGCTAGTGACCGGTGGCGCCGGATTCATCGGTGGCAATTTCGTCCGTGAGGCGGTCGCGCGCGGCGTGCGCGTGGTCAACCTGGATGCGCTCACCTACGCCGGCAACCTCGAGTCGCTCAGGGACCTCGACGGCAACCCGGACCACGTCTTCGTCCACGGCGACATCGGGGACCGCACGCTGGTGCCGCGGCTGCTGGCCGAGTACCGGCCGGACGCGGTCCTGAACTTCGCCGCCGAGAGCCACGTCGACCGCTCGATCGACGGCCCGGCGGCGTTCATCCAGACCAACGTGGTCGGCACCCTGGCCCTGCTGGAGTCCGTGCGCGACTACTGGAAGTCGCTCGAGGGCACGGCGCGCGAGGCGTTCCGCTTCCTGCACGTGTCCACCGACGAGGTGTACGGCTCGCTCGGCGAGACCGGCAGGTTCACCGAGCAGACCCCCTACGCGCCGAACTCGCCGTACTCGGCGTCGAAGGCCGCGTCCGACCACCTGGTGCGCGCGTTCCACCATACCTACGGGTTGCCGACGCTCACCACCAACTGCTCGAACAACTACGGGCCGTACCACTTCCCGGAGAAGCTCATCCCGCTGGTGATCGCCAGGGCCCTGGCCGGCGAGCCGCTGCCGGTGTACGGGGACGGCAGGCAGGTGCGCGACTGGCTGTACGTGAGCGACCACTGCGAGGCCATCCGCACGGTGCTGGCCGGTGGCCGGGTGGGCGAGACCTACAACATCGGCGGCAACGCCGAGAAGCAGAATATCGAGGTGGTCAAGGCGATCTGCGCGCTGCTCGACGAGCGCCGTCCGCGCGAGGACGGCAAGCCGCGCGAGTCGCAGATCACCTTCGTGGCCGACCGCCCCGGCCACGACCGCCGCTACGCGATCGACGCCAGCAAGCTGCGCAACGAGCTCGGCTGGGAGCCGAAGTACACGTTCGAGCGCGGCCTGGCCGAGACGGTGGACTGGTACCTGGCCAACCAGGACTGGGTGCGCCACGTGCTCGACGGCAGCTACCGCCTGGAGCGGATCGGGGTGCCGGCATGACCGCGCGCAAGGGCATCGTGCTGGCTGGCGGCTCGGGCACCCGGCTCTACCCGATCACCAAGGCGATCAGCAAGCAGCTGCTGCCGGTCTACGACAAGCCGATGATCTACTACCCGCTGAGCGTGCTCATGCTCGCCGGGATCCGCGAGGTGCTGGTCATCAACACCCCGCACGAGCAGGCGCTGTTCAAGGCGCTGCTGGGCGACGGCTCGCAGTGGGGCATGACGATCGAGTACGCCGTGCAGCCCAGCCCGGACGGCCTGGCGCAGGCGTTCCTGATCGGCCGCGAGTTCCTCGACGGCGCGCCGAGCTGCCTGGTGCTGGGCGACAACATCTTCCACGGCCCCGGCCTGACCGCGATGCTCAAGCGTGCCGACGCGCGCGAGACCGGGGCCACGGTGTTCGGCTACTGGGTGTCCGACCCGGAGCGCTACGGCGTGGCCGAGTTCGACGAGCTCGGGCGCGTGATCGGGCTCGAGGAGAAGCCGGCGCAGCCGCGCTCGAACTACGCCGTGACCGGCCTGTACTTCTACGACGGGCGCGCGCCGGAGTTCGCCGCGACGCTCACGCCGTCGGCGCGCGGCGAACTCGAGATCACCGACCTCAACCGCTGCTACCTCGACCAGGGCGAGCTGCACCTGGAGCGCCTGGGCCGCGGCTACGCATGGCTCGACACCGGCACCCACCAGTCGCTGCTCGAGGCCTCGAACTACATCGAGACCATCGAGGCCCGCCAGGGCCTGCGCGTGTGCTGTCCGGAAGAGATCGCCTGGAACAACGGCTGGATCGACGAGGTGCAGCTGCAGGCGCTGGCCGCACCGCTGGCCAAGAACGGCTACGGCCGGTACCTGCTGAGCCTGGCCGATCGCGGCTACGTGCCATGAAGCTGATCGAGACCGACCTGCCCGGTTGCGTCGTCGTCGAGCCGCAGGTGTTCGGCGACGAGCGCGGCTTCTTCTTCGAGTCGTTCAACCTCGACAAGCTCGGCGCGCATGGGCTGTCGCCGCGCTTCGTGCAGGGCAACGTCTCTTCCTCGGCGCGCGGCGTGCTGCGCGGCCTGCACTACCAGTGGCCCAACCCCCAGGGCAAGTATGTCTCGGTGCTGGAAGGCGAGGTGTGGGACGTGGCCGTCGACATCCGCCGCGGCTCGCCGCACTTCGGGCGCTGGACCGCCGTGCTGCTGAGCGCGGAGAACAGGCGCCACTTCTGGATCCCGGAAGGCTTCGCCCACGGCTTCGTCGCGCTCAGCGAGCGCGCGCTGTTCACCTATCTCTGCACCGCGACCTACGATCCGGCGGCCGACGCCAACATCCGCTGGGACGACCCCGGCCTCGCGATCGACTGGCCGGTCGCCGAGCCCACGCTGTCGCCGAAGGACGCGAAGGCGCCGCTGCTGGCCGACGTGCCGCCCGAACGGCTGCCCGTGTACGTCGCATGAGGTTCCTGCTGCTCGGCGCCAACGGCCAGGTCGGGCACGAGCTGCGGCGGAGCCTGGCGCCGCTGGGCGAGGTGGTGTGCGCCACCCGAGACGGTCGCCTGGCGGATGGCGGCGGGGCGTGCGAGGCAGCCGACCTGGACCGGCCGGACTCCCTGCCGGCGCTGGTCGACCGCATCGAACCGGACGTGGTGGTCAACGCCGCCGCGTACACCGCCGTGGACCGCGCCGAGTCCGAGCGCGAAGCCGCCTTCCGGGCGAACGCGGAAGCGCCCGGTGCGCTTGCCAGGGCCTGCGCGCGCCGCGACGCATTGTTCGTCCACTATTCCACCGACTACGTGTTCGACGGCAGCGGCACCCGCCCGTACCGCGAAGACGATCCGGTCGCGCCGCTGGGCGTGTACGGCGAAAGCAAGCTCGCCGGCGAACGCGCGGTGCAGGGCAGCGGTGCGCGCCACATGGTGTTCCGCACCGCCTGGGTGTACGCCGACCGCGGCCGCAACTTCATGCGGACCATGCTGCGCCTGGCCGCCGAACGCGACGAGCTGCGCGTGGTCGCCGACCAGGTCGGCAGCCCCACGCCGGCGGCGCTGATCGCCGACGCGACCGCGTCGGTGCTCGCGCGGCCGTTCGCAGGGTCCGGGCTCTGGCACCTGACCGCGTCCGGCGAGACCAGCTGGCACGGCTTCGCCAGCGCGATCGTGGCGCGCGCGCACGCGCTCGGCAGGATCCCGCGGATGCCGCGCGTGGTCCCGATCGCCACCGCCGATTACCCGACCCCCGCGCGGCGCCCGGCCTATTCGCGCCTTGATTGCAGTCGTCTCGAGCGCGATTTCGGCATCGTGCCGCCCGACTGGGCGCAGGCCCTGCAGGCCGTCCTGGCCTAGCGGGGCGCCGCGGCGCAAACCCGTCCGCGCGGCCCGGAGGGCCGGGACGGGCTTGCGTCGCGGGCGGCGGGCGGCGCCGCGCCGGCCGTCGCTGGACTTGCCCCGCCGCGGCCGCTAGCGTGTCGCATCTTCCAGTTCCAGGGGGGCCGTGATGGCCGAGAAGGGAATGCCGCAGCTCACGCTGCGCGCGGTGCTGCTGGCGATCGTGCTGGCGGTGGTGCTGTCCGCTGCCAATGCGTACCTGGGCCTGTTCGCGGGCCTGACCGTGGCCACCGCCATCCCGGCGGCCGTCGTCTCGATGGGCGTGCTGCGCCTGCTCGGCGGCGGCACCATCCTCGAGAACAACATCGTCCAGACCGGCGCTTCGGCCGGTTCCTCGATCGCCGCGGGCGTGATCTTCACGATCCCGGCCCTGGTGCTGATGGGCTACTGGCCCGACTTCGACTACTGGTGGGTGCTGGGCATCGCCGGCCTCGGCGGCCTGCTGGGCGTGCTGTTCTCGGTGCCGCTGCGGCGCACGATGATCGTCGAGGAGCCGCTGCCATTCCCCGAGGGCAAGGCCGCGGCCGAGGTGCTCAAGGCGGGCGAGAACCCGGGGCCGGGCCTGAAGATCCTGGGTCTGTCGGCGGTCATCGGCGGCGCGGTCAAGCTGGCCGCGGCCAACGGCCTGCGCCTGATCCCGGACAGCTGGGCGGTGGCTGGCTACCTCGGCGGCGGCCGCGGCGTCATCGGCTACCTGGGCACGGGCCTGTCGCCGGCGCTGCTGGGCGTGGGCTATATCGTCGGGCTCAACGTCGGCATCGTGGTGCTGTCGGGCGCGATCCTGTCCTGGCACATCGCCATCCCGCTCTACCACGCCTTCTTCCTCGACAGCGATCCGGCCCTGGCCAGCGCCATCGCCGGTGCGCCGGCCGAGGACGCGGCCTTCGCCATCTGGTCGTCCAAGATCCGCTTCCTGGGCGTGGGCGCGATGCTGGTCGGCGGCGTCTGGACCCTGTTGTCGCTGCGCAACTCGCTGCTGGCCGGCATCCGGAGCGGCTTCGCCGCCGCGCGCAAGGGCGCGATGCACGGCGCGGTCATCGCCGAGACCGACCGCGACCTGCCGATGAAGTGGATGCTGGTCGCGCTGGTCGCCTTCGTGGTGCCGCTGTGGCTGCTGTACCACGCCATCGTCGGCTTCTGGGTCGCGAGCTTCGCCATGACCCTGATCATGATCGTGGCCGGCTTCCTGTTCGTGTCGGTGTCCGGCTACCTGGCCGGCCTCGTCGGCTCGTCCAACAACCCGGTGTCGGGCATCACCATCGCCACCATCCTGTTCGCCTCGGTGGTGCTGCTGTTGCTGCTGGGTGCCGATGGCCAGGCCCAGGTCGGCGGCGCGCCGCTGGGCGCGGTGGCGGCGATCATGATCGGCGCGGTGGTGTGCTGCGCCGCCGCCGTGGGGGGCGACAACCTGCAGGACCTCAAGACCGGCTACCTGGTCGGCGCCACCCCGTGGAAGCAGCAGCTGATGCTGGGCATCGGCGCGTTCTCCTGCGCGCTGATCATGGCCCCGGTGCTGAACCTGCTGCAGGAGGCCTACGGCATCGGCTCCAAGACCCTGCCGGCGCCGCAGGCCAACCTGATGGCCTCGGTGGCCAAGGGCCTGTTCGGCGGCGAGCTGCCGTGGACGATGATCGCGATCGGCGGCGTGATCGGCGCGGTCGTGATCGCGATCGACGGCTGGCTGAAGAAGGCCGGCAAGCGCTTCCGCGTGCCGGTGCTGGCCGCGGCCATCGGCATCTACCTGCCGCTGGAACTGATGGTGCCGATCTTCCTCGGCGGCCTGCTGGCGCACCTGGTGCAGCGCTTCCACAAGGTCCGCGACGACGACGAGGCGGGCCTGGACCGGGTGCATCGCCCCGGCGTGCTGTTCTCGGCCGGCCTGATCACCGGCGAGGCGCTGATGGGCATCGCCATCGCGCTGCCGATCGTGCTGACCCAGGACGCGGAGGTGCTGGCGCTGTCCATCGACCTGGGCGCCGCGGCGCAGTGGGTCGGCCTGGTGGTGCTGTTCCTGGTCGGCTGGCTGCTGTACCGCACCGGCAAGCGCGCCATCGCGGAGGCCTGACCGCCCGGCGGGCGTCCGGCGCATGTGCCGGACGTCCTTTGCGCCGGGGGCGGGGCTGCGCCTACCATCCCGGAATCCCGATCTTCCCGGAGTCCGAACGATGCTGCGACGTGCCCTGCTGCCGCTCTGCCTGCTCGCCGCGCTGCCCGCCGTGGCCGAGGCGCGCGGCTTCGACGTGCGCGACATGGTCGCGCTCGACCGCGTCTCCTCGCCGGTGCTGTCGCCCGACGGGCACGTGGTGGTGTTCGCCCAGCGCAGCGTCGACGCCGACCTCAAGGCGACCACGGCCCTCTACGCGCGCCACCTGCTGACCCGCGACCTGGCGCCGCCGCGGCGGATCACGCCCGAGGGCTGGAGCGTGAGCGACCCCGCATTCTCGCCCGACGGCTCGACCCTGTACTTCCTGAGCGCGAAGGACGGTTCGCAGCAGCTCTACGCGATGCCGGCCGGCGGCGGCGAGCCGCGCCAGCTCACCGCGTTCGCGCTCGATGTCGGCAGCTACAGGCTGTCGCCCGATGGCCGCCGCATCGCCTTCAGCGCCGAGACTTTCGCCGACTGCGGCGCCGACCTCGGCTGCACGAAGAGCCGCCTCGACGAGCAGGCGGCGCGCAAGGCCAGCGGCCGCGTGTACGACAGGCTGTTCGTGCGCCACTGGGACACCTGGAGCGACGGCCGCCGCAGCCGCCTGTTCGTGGCGACCCTGCCGGGCGAGGGCGAAGGCCCGGTCGACGCCGCGCAGGCGCTGAGCGTGTCGCTCGACGGCGACATCCCGTCCAGGCCCTTCGGCGACGCCGCCGACTACACCTGGGCGCCGGACGGCAGCCACGTCGTCGCCAGCGTGCGCATCGCCGGCCGCACCGAGGCGTGGTCCACCAACTTCGACCTCTATCGCCTGCCGCTCGACGGCGGCGAGCCGGTCAACCTGACCGAGGCCAACAAGGCCTGGGATGCCACGCCGGTGTACAGCCGCGACGGCGGCACCCTGTACTACCTGGCGATGAAGCGCCCCGGCTTCGAGGCCGACCGCTACGCGATCATGGCCATGGACGTGGCCACCGGACAGGTGCGCGAAGTCGCGCCGGACTGGGACCGCTCGCCCAGCAGCCTGGCGGTCGCCGACGACGGCAGCACGCTGTTCGTGGCCGCGCAGGACACCGGCCAGTACCCGCTGTTCCGCGTGGACGCGGCCACCGGCAAGGTGGAGCGCCTCGTCGGCGACGGCTCGGTGTCGGCCTTCGACGTCGCCGGCGACACCATCGCCCTGACCCGCAACGCGCTCGACACCGGCAACGTGCTGTACGTGACCGAAGCCGCGCCGGGCGCGCCGCTGCGCAAGATCACGCCCACCGACGGCGAGCGCCTGCCCGAGGTCGAGTTCGGGGCCTTCGAGCAGTTCACCTTCCGCGGCGCGGGCAACGACATCGTGCACGGCTACGTGGTCAAGCCGTCGGGCTTCCAGGAGGGACGCAGGTACCCGGTCGCCTTCCTGATCCACGGCGGTCCGCAGGGCAGCTTCGGCAACAGCTGGAGCACGCGCTGGAACCCGCAGACCTACGCCGGGCAGGGCTACGCGGTGGTGATGATCGACTTCCACGGCTCGACCGGCTACGGCCAGGCCTTCACCGATTCCATCAGCGGCGACTGGGGCGGCAAGCCGCTCGAGGACCTCCAGAAGGGGTGGGCGGCCGCGCAGCAGAAGTACCCGTTCCTGGACGGCGACCGCGCCTGCGCCCTCGGCGCCAGCTACGGCGGCTACATGATCAACTGGATCGCCGGCAACTGGAACGAGCCGTGGAAGTGCCTGGTCAACCACGATGGCGTGTTCGACACCCGGTCGATGGGCTACGTGACCGAGGAACTGTGGTTCACCGAGTGGGAGAACGGCGGCACCCCGTACGACAAGCCGGAGAACTACGAGAAGTTCAATCCGGTCAACCACGTCGCCAAGTGGCGCGTGCCGATGCTGGTGGTGCAGGGCGAACTCGACTACCGGGTGCCCGTGGACCAGGGCCTGTCCACGTTCACCGCCTTGCAGCGCCGCGGCATCGAGTCGCAGCTGCTGTACTTCCCGGACGAAAACCACTGGGTGCTCAAGCCGCACAACAGCATCCTCTGGCACGACACCGTCAACGCCTGGCTGAAGCGGCACATCGGCCAGTGACGCCCCTGGAAGGCCGGCGCAAGCCGGCTTTCCGCCGTCTGCACCGGCTGCGCCCGGCCATCCCACGGAGTCCCGCATGGCGATCGAGACCGATGCCCCGTCGACCGCGCTGATCACCAACGACATCGTCGTGTTCGGCCTGATCGCCGCGACCCTGGGGCTGATCTTCTGGCTGGCCAGCGGGCCGACGCCGTTCTGGAAGAAGTTCTTCGCCTGGGTCCCGGCCTTGCTCCTGTGCTACTTCGTGCCGGCGATCTACAACACCGTCGGCCTGATCGACGGCAGCCAGGGCACGATCTACAACCCGATCGCCAGTCGCGTGCTGCTGCCGGTGGCGCTGGTCCTGCTGACCATGACCATCGACCTCAGGGGCGTGTTGCGGCTGGGCCCGAAGCTGCTGTTCGTGTTCTGCATGGGCACGCTCGGGATCGCCCTTGGCGCGATCGTGTCGTTCCAGCTGTTCGAATGGCTCAAGCCGGACGTGGTGGCCGGCGACGTCTGGAAGGGCATGGCCGCGCTGGCGGGCAGCTGGATCGGCGGTGGCGCCAACATGGTCGCGGTGCGCGAGCTGTACGGGGTCGATGCCACCCTGTTCGGGCAGTTCGCGGTGGTGGACGTGGCGGTCGCCAACCTCTGGATGGCCACCCTGCTGTTCCTGGCCGGTCGCGCGGCCACGATCGACGCGCGCAGCGGCGCGGACACCCGCGCCATCGACGAGATGAAGGCGCGGCTCGAGGCCTACGAGGCCGCCAACGCGCGCATCCCGACCCTGACCGACCTGATGGTGATCCTCGGCGTCGGCTTCGGCATCGTCGGCCTCGCGCACGCGGTGGCCACGCCGCTGGCAGCCTGGTTCGCGGCCCACGTGCCCAACGCGGCACGCTTCAGCCTGGACTCGAGCTTCGTCTGGGTGGTGGTGGGGTCGACCGTCGCTGGCCTGCTGCTCAGCTTCACGCCAGTGCGCAGGCTGGAGAACGCCGGGATGGCCAGGATCGGCAGCGCCTGCCTGTACTTCCTGATCGCCAGCATCGGCATGCAGATGGACTTCCTGCACCTGGCCGACCGGCCCTGGCTGCTGCTGCTGGGCGTGGTCTGGATGGCGGTGCACATCCTGGTGCTGTGGGGCGCGGCGAAGCTGGTGCGGGCGCCGCTGTTCTACTTCGCGATCGGCTCGCAGGGCAACATCGGCGCCGCGGCCTCGGCGCCGGTGGTGGCGGCCGCCTTCCATCCGACTCTGGCTCCGGTGGGCGTGCTGCTGGGCACCGTCGGCTACGCCACCGGCACCCTCGTCGCCTATGGCATCGGCCAGATCCTGCGCATGATGGCTGGTGCCTGAGCCGGCGGAGCCGAAGTCGATGTGCGGCATTCCCGCGGTCCGGACGCGTCGATCGGCGCATCCGGTCGGGGAGGTGTCTGCGGTCCGCCCGTCGGCGGGAGACGTCGTGGCCGACCTGGCGCAGGCGCATCGCGGATGCTGCCGGGGAGGCGGAAGGTGATGGGCCGTCTGCGCGAGGGATTGCATCGCAAGCTCGCATTCGTGTTGGCGGGCGGAATGGGGTTCGCGCTCTATTTCATGCTGTCGATGTTGCTGGTCCGCTGGCCCGGCTTCGCTGCCGGCCCCGCGGCGCTGCTCGCGACGCTGGCGTCCATACCGCCCACGTTCGCCCTGCAGAGGAGGTTCGCCTTCCGTGACCGCAGCGCGGCTGCACCGGCCTTCGTGCGCTATTGCCTGCTGCAGGCACTCAACGCCGTGATGGTCGGCCTGCTGGCGCGGGCCGGGCAGCGCGCCGGCCTGCCCGAAGCGGTGAACTTCCTTGCCTCCGGCTCGGTGGTGGTGGTGGTCTCTTACCTGGTGTTGTCCAGGCTGGTCTTCCGCGGCGCCCCACGCCGCTGAGCCATGGCGGGCGGGCGGACGCCTGCCGCGGAAGCGGTGGCCGCGCGCCATACACGCACCTGCCTGCTGCAATGCAGCAGGCCGTCGACTATCGCAGGGTGCCGATCAGGCCCGCGAGGGAGTAATCTCGCGGGGACCGAAGCAAGCCGGGGGAAGCACACTGTGAATGCAATCGTCCTGATGCTGATCGGACTTGGCGCGATGGCGCTGGGCTACGCGTTCTACTCGAAGTTCATCGCCGAGAAGATCTACCGGTTGCAGGCCGACTACCCGACGCCCGCACATACCATGCGCGACGGCGTGGATTACGTGCCCACCAACCGCTTCGTGCTGTGGGGGCACCACTTCACCTCGGTGGCCGGCGCGGCGCCGATCGTCGGCCCCGCGATCGCGGTGATCTGGGGCTGGCTGCCCGCGTTCCTGTGGGTGACCCTGGGCACGATCTTCTTCGCCGGCGTGCACGACTTCGGCGCGTTGTGGGCCAGCGTGCGCAACAAGGGCAAGTCGATGGGCATGCTCAGCGGCAGCTACATCGGACGCCGTGGGCGCAACCTGTTCCTGGTCGTGATCTTCCTGCTGCTGCTGATGGTCAACGCGGCCTTCGCGGTGGTGATCGCCAACCTGCTGGTGTCCACGCCGACCTCGGTGATCCCGGTCTGGGGCGCGATCCTGGTGGCGCTGGTCATCGGCCAGCTGATCTACCGCTGGAAGGTCGGCCTGCTGTGGCCGTCGATCGGCGGCGTGATCGTGCTCTACGCGCTGATCCTGGTCGGCAACAGCTATCCAATCGTGCTGCCGGACCCGATCCTCGGCATGACCCCGCGCTCGGCCTGGATCGTGCTGCTGTTCCTGTACGCGGGCATCGCCTCGCTGCTGCCGGTGTGGGTGCTGCTGCAGCCTCGCGACTACATCAACGGCCTGCAGCTGTTCGTGGGCCTCGGGATCCTGTACGTGGCGGTGCTGCTGGCCTCGCCGACGATCGTCGCGCCGCCGATCAACCATGCGGTGCCGGAAGGCACGCCGGGCATCATGCCGCTGCTGTTCGTCACCATCGCCTGCGGCGCGATCTCCGGCTTCCACGGCATGGTGGCCTCGGGCACCACGTCCAAGCAGCTGGACAAGGAAACCGACGCGCGCTTCGTCGGCTACTTCGGCGCGATCGGCGAGGGCATGCTGTCGCTGGCCGCGATCATCTGCTGCACCGCCGGTTTCGCCACGCTGGTCGACTGGCAGGCGGTGTACGCGCAGTTCGGCGGCGGCGGCGTGGGCGCCTTCGTCAATGGCGGCGACGCGCTGCTGATCGAGGGTCTCGGCATGCCGGAGCAGCTCGGCGCAACGCTGCTGGCGACGATGGCGATCCTGTTCGCGGCCACCACCATGGACACGGGCCTGCGCCTGCAGCGTTTCGTGGTGCAGGAAGCGGCCGAGCTCGCGGGCTTCAAGGTCGGCACGTTCCTGGGCACGGTGGTGGCGCTGGCCGTGTGCATGGCGCTGGCCTTCGGCGCCGGCAGCGACGGCAGCGGCGGCATGGTGATCTGGCCGCTGTTCGGCACCACCAACCAGCTGCTGGCGGCGCTGACCCTGGCCGTGGTGTCGGTGATCCTGATCCGCAAGGGCCGCAATCCGGTCTTCACCCTGGTGCCGCTGGCGTTCCTGCTGGTGATGTCGGTGTACGCGCTGATCGTCCAGCTCGGCACCTTCAAGGCCCAGGAGAACTGGCTGCTGTTCGGCATGGACCTGGTGATCCTGGTGGCCGCGCTGTGGGTGTCGTTCGAGGCGGTGCTGGCGATGCGTCAGGGCCGCGACCCGAACGCGGCGCCGGACGGCACGCTGGAGTCGGAGCGCGCCTGATGCGGGAACCGGCGGCGCCGGCGGAATCGTGGTGGGCGCGCCTCTCGGCCGCCCTCGGCGAGTTCTACGCGGCGCCGTACCGGCGCACCTTCGCCCGGGCCAGACGCGACGAGGACGACCTGTTCATGCTGCTGGTGTACTCGGAGGCCCTGGGCGTGCCGAATCCCGCCTCCTGGTACACGCTCGAGCTGATGCCGGTGATGTACGAGCGCTTCCATGACTGGCACCGCCGGATGGGCATGGAGCGCTCGCCGCTGGACCACGTCGGATGCTGCTGACCCTCGCCGCCGGGCGGCGGATGCTGTTCTTCGGCGGCAAGGGCGGGGTGGGCAAGACGACGGTCGCGTCCGCCGTCGCGCTGGCCCAGGCCCGCGCCGGCCGGCGGGTGCTGCTGGTCTCCACCGACCCCGCGCACAGCCTCGGCCACCTCTGGCAGCGCGCGATCGGTCCCGAGCCGCGCGCGCTGGTCGACAACCTGCAGGCGGTGGAGATCGATCCCGCGGCCACCGTCGACGCCCACCTGCGCCAGGTCGGCGATTCGCTGCGTCGCCTGATGCCGCCGCACCTGGCCGGCGAGGTCGACCGCCACCTGGCCCTGTCGCGCGATGCGCCGGGCATGCACGAGGCGGCGCTGCTCGAGCGGGTGGCGACCCTGGTCCACGACGCCCCGCGCGAGCACGACCTGCTGGTGTTCGATACTGCGCCCTCGGGGCACACCGCGCGGCTGATGGCGCTGCCCGAGATGATGGCCGCCTGGACCGACGGCCTGCTGCGCCGCCAGGAGCGCAGCGCGCGCTTCGGCGCCGCGCTGCGCAACCTCGGCGGCGACGATGGCGTGGCCGAGCGCGCGATCGGCGGCGGCGCGGCGCCGGGTACCGCGGGCGACCGGGACCAGGCGATCCGGGCGGTACTGGAGCGGCGGCGGCACCTGTTCGCGCACCTGCGCGAGGCGATGGCCGACCCGCAGGCCACCGCCTTCGTGGTGGTGCTCGCCGCCGAACGGCTTCCGGTGCTCGAGACCATCGAGTTCCAGGCCAGCCTCGAGGCCGCGGGCGTCCACGTCGCGGCGCTGGTGGTCAACCGGCGCTCGCCCGCCGACGCCGGTGGCTTCCTGGCAGGGCGGCGCGCACAGGAGCAGGTACACCTGGACACGCTCGACGCGGCGCTGCCGTCGATTCCGCGGGTGGAACTGCCGCTGCTGGCCGAAGACGTGGTGGGCGAGGCGGCGCTGGCGCGGTTCGCCGCGCTGCTCGAAGGCGCCGGCTAGAGCCAGCCGATCCGGCGGAACCGGCGGTACAGCCCCACGCAGATCGCGGCCACCCCCACCAGCAGCGCCGGATACGCGTAGCGGCCGTCCAGCTCCGGCATGGCACGGAAGTTCATCCCGTACCAGCTCGTGACCAGGGTCGGCACCGCCAGCAGGGCGGCCCAGGCGCCGAGGCGCTTGACCACCTCGCCCTGGGCCTGGGTCACCAGCGCCTGGTTCACCGTGAGCGCGGTGCCGAGCATGTCGCGCAGCACGTCGATGGTCTGGTTGATGCGCAGGCTGTGGTCGAGCACGTCGCGCAGGTACACCCGCACTTCCTCCGGCAGCAGCGGGTTGGCACTGCGCACCAGCTGCGAGAGCACGTCCTGCATCGGCGCCACGTTGACCTGCATGTAGGTCAGCTCGCGCTTGAGGTCGTAGAGCCGGATCACGGTGTCGCGGTCGAACGAGTCGCTCACGATGTCCTTCTCCAGCGCCGGCAGGGCCGCCTTGAACTCGTCCACGATCGGCACGTAGTTGTCGACGATGGCGTCGAGCACCGCGTACAGGCCGAACGCCGGGCCGAGCGCCAGCAGTTCCGGCTCGCGCTCGATGCGCGCACGCGCGGCCGCATAGGACAGCGAGGCGCCGTGCCGCACCGTGATCAGGTAGCGCGGACCGAAGAACACGTGGGTCTCGCCGTAGGCGATCCTGCGGTCCACCACCTGCGCGGTGCTGGCCACGAGGAAGAACGAGTTGCCGTAGCCCTCGAGCTTGGGCCGCTGGTGGGCCTTGTGCGCGTCCTCGATCGCCAGGTCGTGCAGGCCGAACTGTTCCTGCAGCCGTTCGAGCACGGCGTCGTCGGGCTCGTACAGCCCGATCCAGGCGAAGCTGCCGGGATCGCGCGCGAGCAGTGCGCCGATCCGCCCAAGCGGCACGTCGCGATGCGCGCCGTCCCCCGCGTACACGATGGAGTTGACGACGCTGGGCGGATTGGCGGGGGCGGTCTGTTCCATGCGCGCATCCTGCGCCCGCCGGCGGCGGGCGGCAACCGGAGCCGCCCGCCAGGATGGGCTACTGCGCCACGAACCGGATCGCCTGCCCGCCGCCGGGCGCCAGGCGCAGGGTGAGCGTGTCGACGGACGTGACCTCGCGCGCCTCGATCACGATGTCCTCGCGGTTGCCACGGTAGTCGGCACGGTCGCCGTCGCGGTACACCTGCGCGGTATAGCGGCGGCCGGGTTCGAGGAAGTCGAGCGCGACCTCGAGCGTGCGCGGTTGCGCGTCGGTCACCGCGCCCAGGTACCAGTCGTCGCCGCCGCGCTCGCGGCGCGCGATGGTCACGTACTCGCCGACCTCGCCATTGAGCACGCGCGTGGCCTCCCAGTCCACCGGCACGTCCTTGATGAACTGGAACGGGCCGGGGTTGCGTTCGTAGTTGTCCAGCAGGTCGGCCGCCATCTGCAGCGGGCTGTAGATCACCACGTACAGCGCCAGCTGCTTGGCCCAGGTCGTCTCCACGCCGCCGGGCGCCCGGGTCTCCATGCCGAAGATGCCCGGCGTGTAGTCCATCGGCCCCGCCAGCAGGCGGGTGAACACCAGGGTCGGCTCGTGCCCCGGCGGATTGCCCGGCTGGCCCCAGGCGCTGTACTCCATGCCGCGCGCGCCTTCGCGGGTGAGCCAGTTCGGATACGTGCGGCGCAGGCCGGTGTCCTTGACCGGCTCGTGCGGATTGACCGCGATCCGGCGCCTGGCCGCCGCCTCCACCACGCGCAGGTGGTGGTTCACCATGTCCTGGCCTTCGTGCCAGGCGAAGACGAGGTTGCCGTCGGCGTCGCGCACCTTGGCCTGGCCGGCGTCGGCGACGTAGCCGGTCTTGACCGCGGGAACGCCCACGCGCCGGTAGAGGTCGAACGCGGCGTCCATCTGCGATTCGTAGTGGGCGGCGTGGCCCGAGGTCTCGTGGTGGCCGATCAGCACCACGCCCCTCTCGCGCGCGTAGGCGCTCAACGCCTCGAGGTCGAAGTCGGGATAGGACCGGGTGAAGCTGAACGCCTCGCCGTTGCCGAACCAGTCGCCGTCCCAGCCGAGGTTCCAGCCTTCCACCAGCACCCCGCCGAAGCCGTGGCGGGCGGCGAAGTCGATGTGCCGGCGCACGTTCTCGTTGGTCGCGCCGTGCTTCGGTCCGGAGGCCCAGGACTTGAGGTCCATGTGCATCTCCCACCACACCCCGACGTACTTCATCGGCTTGACCCACGACACGTCGCCGAGGCGGTTGGGTTCGTTGAGGTTGAGGATCAGCGGGGACTCGACCAGGTCGCCCGCGCGCATGCCCAGCTGCAGCGTGCGCCAGGGCGTCCGGAACGGGGTGGCGACCGAGACCTTGGCCCGCGCGCTGGTGCCGGGGGTGAGCGCGGCCTTGAGGCGGCGGCCTTCGACCCGGGTCAGGTTCATGCCGGCGTAATCGACCAGCGCCGCCTCGTGGATCGACGCGTGCATGCCGTCATCCATGCGCAGCGTGATCGGGGTCTGCGCGTCGCCGACCTCGCGCAGCGGGGTCGCGTGGTAGAGGTACTCGGCGCGGTTCCACTCGAAGGCGGGGATCCACCACGCCGCGGCGTCTTCGGCGAGGTGGAACTCGGTCAGCTCCTCGACGATCTCCAGCCGCTCCAGCGCCGGCTGGCGACGGAACACGTAGCGGAAGCCGAGGCCGTCGTCGTACAGCCGGAACACCACGTCGAAGTCGCGCCCTGGACCCGACTTCTCGCGCAGGGTGACCGTCAGCTCGTTGTAGTGGTTGCGGATCTCGCGGCGCTCGCCCCAGGGCTGCTCCCAGGTCTGGTCGAAGGTGGACCGGCGGACGTCGGCGATCGCGAGGTTGCGGTCGAGCTTGGGTGCATCGGCCAGGATCATGCCCAGGCGCGATGGCGCGAGGACCTGCCGCCCGGCGCGCGTGACCGCGTATCTCGGCCGGCCGTCGCCATCCAGCCCCAGCTCGACGCACACCACGTTGCCGGGCGAACACGCGCCCGCGGTCGCTGGCGCGTCCTGCGCGGCGGCAGGTGCGGCGCACAGCAACACGAGCGCGGACAGTCGATGGATCCACATCGTGCGTCTCCTCCCTCGTGAAGATCGGCCGATGGTAGCCACGGCGCCGTGGGTGCGCCCGTCGCATACGTATGCATGCACGCGGCGAGCGCGCGCGGACCTGCTCAGCCGGTCGCGCGGGGACGGGCCGCCAGGGCCCATGCCAGCGCCAGGTGCACCGGCAACATCAGCGCGATCCAGTGCGCGTTGCGCTGTGGCAGCACCGGCAGCAGGTGCAGGAACAGCGCGAGCACCGCGCACGCCGCCACCGCCCAGGCGAGCACGCGGAACGCGACGCCGGGCGCGCGCCCGCGCACGATGCGCCAGCCGCCGTGGAGCAGCAGCAGGCTCAGGGGCGGGAACAGCAGCAGGTTGTGGTTGGCCCAGGCGAAGCGGTGCCCGGTGCCGACCCACAGGAACAGCATTGCCGCACCCAGCACCGTGCATGCGGTCCACAGCGCCATCGCCGCGCCCGCGACCACGCGCGGATGGCGCGGTGCGGCCAGGCGGATCGCGACCGCCAGCGCCAGGCCGGCCAGCAGCCATGGCCACCAGCGGCGCGGCGACTCCGGCGGCTCCGGCGCCAGCCGGTGCGGGAGGATCTCCTCGGTCGCGATCACCAGCGGGCGGCCGTCGTCCAGGTGCACGCCGGCAAGCACGTCGGCCAGGCGCATCGGCACGAAGGCGTCCTCCCACAGCGAGTTGGGGCGGTCGGCGGCGGGCCCGAGGCCGAGGTCGAAGCCCAGCCACATCCACGGCGCGGGCGAGGCCAGGCGCACCGCGTCCCCGCGGAACGTGTTGCCGCGCGAACGCCCCGCGACCTGGCGCCGCAGCGCGCCGCCGAGCGCGCGGTCGAGCGCGTCGCGCACCCGCGTGGAGCAGTTGTCGGTGAAGTAGTCGTAGCGGTAGACCGCGTTCTCCGGCCGCGCGTTCTCGGCCAGGGCCGCCGCCAGCGCCCCGGCCTGGGCCGGGTCGAGGTCCAGCCACTGGATCGACACGCCGCGGCCGACCTCGCGGTAGTAGGCCAGGTCGTGCGACAGCGGCAGCGCGACCAGCCGGTAGCGCATGTCGCCGCGCACGAAGCGGGCCATGAAGCCCGGCTCCTCCATGTCGAAGAAGCCGAAGTTGTACGACACCGGCTCGGGCAGCGCGGGATCGTCGACCACGATGGCGTTGTGGCCGAAGCGCTCGAAGAAGATCTCGCCGGGCAGCATGGTGGCCACGCCGATGCGCGGCGCGGCCTGCGCCAGCGGGGCCAGCAGCAGGCACAGCGCCAGCAGCGCGGTGCGGACGACGGCGTCGCGCGCCGGCGACCCGTTCAAGGCCGCGCCAGCCGCCGGCGCGCGTGCGGGCAGGGCAGCGGCATGCTCAGTCCGTCCCATTCCCGAGCACGGTCACGTGCAGCGCGTGCAGCCGGCGCGCGTCGGCGCGGGCCACGCGGAAGCCGAAGCGGCCGAGGGTGAGTTCCTCGCCGGCCTCTGGCAGGTGGCCGATGGCCGCGGTGACCAGGCCGCCGATGGTGTCGTACTCGTCGTCGTCGAAGTCGGCGCCGAAGCGTTCGTTGAAGTCGTCGATCGGGGTGAGCGCGTCGACCACGTACTGGCCGTCGGCCTGGGCCGCGATCAGCGCCTCGGGATCCTCGGCGTCGTCGTGCTCGTCGTCGATCTCGCCGACGATCTCCTCCAGCACGTCCTCGATCGTGACCAGGCCGGCGACGCCGCCGTACTCGTCGATCACGATCGCCATGTGGTTGCGCGACTGGCGGAACTCGCGCAGCAGCACGTTGAGCTTCTTCGACTCGGGGATCAGCACCGCCGGGCGCAGCAGCTCGCGGATCGAGGAGGGGCCGTTGTCGGCGACCACGCCGCGCAGCAGGTCCTTCGCCAGCAGGATGCCGAGGATCTCGTCCTTGTCCTCGCCGTGCACCGGGAAGCGCGAATGCCCCGATTCGACCACCTTCTTCATCAGGTCGAGGAAGCGGGCGTCGGCGGGCAGGGAGACCATCTGCGCGCGCGGCACCATGACGTCGGCGACGGTCATGTCGGACACCGCCAGCGCGCCTTCCATCATGCGCAGGGTGTCGGCCTCGATCAGCCCGTCCGACTGGACGTCGCGGAGCAGTTCGATCAGGTCGTCGCGAGTGCTGGGCTCGCCGGATATGGCGGAACTGAGTCGTTCCAGCCAACTGCGCCTTCGTTCCGGGGTCTTTTCCGGTTGGTCGGAGACGCTGCTACTGTCGTCCTCGGACATTGCAGTAAGTGCTTGATCTGGCATACGCCCGGGTGGGCGGCGGGTCCAGTCTAACGGACCCGGGGCGGGGCCCCAAATCCCCCGCCTGCGGACGGCCTGGCGCGGTGGCCGGCGCCGTCCCGGCCTAGCCCGGCAGCGTGTACGGGTCGGCGATGCCCAGCCCGGCCAGGATCTCGCGCTCGAGCTGCTCCATGGCCTCGGCCTCCACGGCGTTGCCGTGGTCCCAGCCGAGCAGGTGCAGCACCCCGTGCACGGTGAGGTGGGCGAAGTGGTCGGCCACCGGCTTGCCCTGTTCCTGCGCCTCGCGCAGCACCACCGGCGCGCACAGCACCAGGTCGCCGAGCAGCGGCATCCGGATCCCCGGGGGCAGCCCCTCGGGCAGGTCGGCGGGGAAGCTGAGCACGTTCGTGGCGTAGTCGCGGCCGCGGTAGTGGCGGTTGAGGGCGCGCCCCTCGCGGGTGCCGACCAGGCGGATGGCGAGGTCGGCCTCCCGGATCCGGCCGGCCAGCGCGGCCGCCACCCACTTGCGGAACGAGACGGCCGACGGCAGGCCCTTGCGCGGGACCGCGTAGCCGACGGCGACGTCCAGACGGATGGGGCCCCTGGTCATGGCGCCCAGTCTAACCGCGCGGCCGCCGCCGGGCGCGAGGCCGCCCGCTCAGTCGCGCCAGTCGTCGGCGGGGTACTCGACCAGCACCAGCTCGGCGTCGTGGGACAGCGCGGCCAGTTCCGCCTCGTCGGCCGCGTCGCGGCAGTTGCCCGCCTCCAGCGACGCCTGGGCCGCCACCATCCCGCGCAGGAGCATCTGCTGCATTTCGCGTCGCGGGAGTCCCGGGTCCACGTGGAGGGTGGTGTCGGCGCACCCGCCGACGTTGTAAGCCTGCACCGCGGGCACCAGCTCGCGCATCGCGCGGTCGGCCAGCGCGGCGAAACGCCCGCGGTCGATGCGCGCGGCCGTGGCGCTGACCCGCCCCTTGAAGAAGTACAGGTGGCGGTAGAACAGGTAGCCGCGCGAATGCATCGCGAACCAGTCGCCCTCGACCTGGCCGGGATACTCGAAGGCGAGGTCGAGCCTGCGGCCGCGGATGCGCCGGTCCACCGCGGCAAGCGCCTCCATGAGCATCCGCTCGACGTCCGCGTCCCCCGACCCGCGCCGGTCGCGCCTGCGCTTGCCGGGCCCGTCGCCGTCCGCGGGCGCCTGGCCCAGGTCGAACGCCACCGCGTCGGACATCGACAGGGCGCGGAACCGCCCCTCCCGTTCGGCCGTCCGCAGGCTGGCGACGAAATCGCGCATGCCGTGGTCCAGCGCCGCTTCCGCGCGGTCCTGGCCGAAGGGATAGATGAACAGGTCGATGCGCGTCTCGTCGTGGCCCGGCAGCGCATAGCGCAGCATGACCCCCGGCGAAGCGTTGCGCGGGGTCGTAGTGCGCGTGCTGGAGGACGAAGTCGCCGACCTGGCGTGGGGCCACCACCCAGGTGCGCTCGATCAGGGCGCGCGCCGGCGCATCGGGCGCCACGGCCGTCCCGGAGGGCGGCTCGGCGCGGGCGGCGGTGCAGGCGAGCAGCACGGCGAGCAGGCAGCCGGCCTGATGTCGGACTCCGGGCATCGCGGGCTCCAGGGCTCGCGGGCGCTCCCCGGCGCCCGGCCAGGCCATCCTAGCCCTGGGGGCCGGACTCCGCATCCATGGCGTCGCGCCGGTCGTAGGCGTCCACGATCCGCGCCACCAGCGGATGCCGGACCACGTCGCGCGGCTGGAAGAACGTGAAGCTGACGCCGTCCACGCCGCGCAGCACCTCGATCGCGTCCTTGAGCCCGGAGCGCACGTGCCGCGGCAGGTCGATCTGGGTCATGTCGCCGGTGACCACCGCGGTGGAGCCGAAGCCCAGGCGGGTCAGGAACATCTTCATCTGCTCGATGGTGGTGTTCTGCGCCTCGTCCAGGATCACGAACGCGTCGTTGAGGGTGCGGCCACGCATGTAGGCCAGCGGCGCGATCTCGATGACGTTCTTCTCCAGCAGCCGGACCACCTTCTCCACGCCCAGCATCTCGTACAGCGCGTCGTACAGCGGGCGCAGGTACGGATCGACCTTCTGGCTCAGGTCGCCGGGCAGGAAGCCGAGCTTCTCGCCGGCCTCCACCGCCGGGCGCACCAGCACCACGCGCTGCACCCGCGACTGGTTGAGCGCATCGACCGCCATGGCGACGGCGAGGAAGGTCTTGCCGGTGCCGGCCGGGCCGACGCCGAAGTTGATGTCGTGGGTGGCGATCGCGTGCAGGTACCTGGCCTGGTTCGGGCCACGCCCGCGGATGGTGCCGCGCTTGACCCGCACCGCCACCTCCTGCGGCAACACCTCGTCGTCGTCGCGCGCGGCGCCGGCGGCCGACAGGCGCAGGTGGATCGCGCCGGCGTCGAGCGGCTCGCCCGCCGCCTCGTCGTAGAGCTGGCGCAGCAGCGACTCGGTGCGCGCCACCGCGCGTTCGTCGGCCCCGGTCACCCGGAACACGTTGCCGCGGTTGGCGATTTCCACGCCCATGCGCAGTTCGATCTGGCGCAGGTGGGCGTCGAACGGACCGGCCAGGTTGGCCAGCCGCTCGGTGTCGGGCGGGTCGAGGGTGAAGTCGCGCTGCGGGCGGGTCATTGGCGCTGGGTCCGGGCGGTCCGGCTGGGGGGAGGGGGTACTGTAACGCCGCGCCGGTGGCGGGCGGGCCGGGCGCGTCGTCAGTCGCCGTCGACCACCACGCGGCCGCGCAGCGAGTTGCTCATGGCCTCGGTGATCACCACGTCGACGAACCGGCCGACGAGCCGCGCCGGCGCGGGGAAGTTCACCGAGCGCATGTTCTCGGTCTTGCCGGTCAGTTCGGCCGGATTCTTCCTTGAGGGGCCCTCGACCAGGATCCGCTGCACCGTGCCGACCATCGCCTGAGAGATGCGCGCGGCGTTGGCGTTGATGGTGGCCTGCAGGCGCGACAGGCGCGCGTGCTTGACCTCGTCGGACACGTCGTCGGGCAGGTCGGCCGCGGGCGTGCCCGGGCGGCGCGAGTAGATGAAGGAGAAGCTCTGGTCGAAGCCCACGTCCTCGATCAGCTTCATCGTCTTCTCGAAGTCGGCGTCGGTCTCGCCGGGGAAGCCGACGATGAAGTCCGAACTGATCGAGATGTCCGGCCGCACCGCGCGCAGCTTGCGGATCTTCTGCTTGAACTCGAGCGCGGTGTAGCCGCGCTTCATCGCCGCCAGGATCCTGTCGCTGCCCGACTGCACCGGCAGGTGCAGGTAGTTGGCCAGCTGCGGCACGTCGCGGTAGGCCTCGACCAGCGAGTCGGAGAACTCCAGCGGGTGAGAAGTGGTGAAGCGGATCCGGTCGATGCCGTCGATCTGCGCGATGGTGCGGATCAGGAGGCCCAGGTCGGCGACCTCGCCGTTGCCCATGTCGCCGCGGTAGGCGTTGACGTTCTGGCCCAGCAGGTTGACCTCGCGCACGCCCTGGCCGGCGAGCTGCACGATCTCCACCAGCACATCCTCGAACGGGCGGCTGATCTCGGTGCCGCGGGTGTAGGGCACCACGCAGAAGCTGCAGTACTTCGAGCAGCCTTCCATGATCGACACGAACGCCGACGGGCCTTCGGCGCGCGGCTCGGGCAGGCGGTCGAACTTCTCGATCTCGGGGAAGCTGATGTCGACCTGCGGCTGCTTTTCCTCCCGGCGGGCGCGGATCAGCTCCGGCAGCCGGTGCAGGGTCTGCGGGCCGAACACCAGGTCCACGAACGGCGCGCGGCGGATGATCGCCTCGCCTTCCTGCGAGGCCACGCAGCCGCCGACGCCGATGATCACCTCGCGGCCCTCGCTGCGCAGGCGCTCCTCCTTGAGCAGGCGCCAGCGGCCGAGCTGGCTGAACACCTTCTCCTGCGCCTTCTCGCGGATCGAGCAGGTGTTGACCAGGACCACGTCGGCTTCCTCGACGTTGGCGGTCAGCTCCAGGCCCTCGCTGGCGGCTAGCACGTCGGCCATGCGGGCCGAGTCGTACTCGTTCATCTGGCAGCCGTGGGTCTGGATGAAGAGCTTGCCGCGCGGGCCGCCGGCGGGGCGGGGCGTGGCCGGGGCGGACGCGGGATCCGCGAGGATGGGCAGTTCGGTCATGGCGGTGTTCCGGGGCGCGGCGGTGAATCCGGGCCGGAGGGGTGGGCATCCGGGTGGGGAACCGGGCGCCCGGGCGGGCGCGGCGGGCGCCTGCCGGCGCGATGGGGTCCCCCGCCGGCCCGCTAGTGTAGGGCCTGGCGCGGCCGGTGGCCGGCCGCGTCCGGTTCCGGAACCGTGCGCCGTTTAACAATCAAGCACTTGGAATGCGGGCCGGAAGCGTGGACACTGCGCGCATGAAAGGGGGATGGGGGCTGATCGCGGTCGCAGGGCTGGCGCTCGTGGCGCTGGCCCCGCCGTCGTTCGCCGGCACCATCTACCGCTGCGATACGGCCGACGGCCAGCGCAGCTACGTCAGCAAGCGCGTTCCCGGCGCCACCTGCAAGGCCGTGACCAGCTACCGCAGCTCGTCGGCGTCCGCGCAGCGCCCGCCGCCCGCCGCGTCCGGCGGGTCCGCGATCCCGGCCTCGGCCAGCGCCAACCCTCCGGCCACCTTCATGGGCGGCGGCGGGTCCGGGGCCACGTCCGCGCCTGCCCCTGCACCCGCGGTCACCGCGTCGTCCGGTTCCACGCCGCAGCGCCGCCTGCAGCAGGGGCAGGTCTATTCCTACGTCAAGGACGGGGTGCGCCACTACACCAGCCAGCCGCCGCGCGGCGGCGTCGCCAGCAGCGCGGTGCGCACCATCCGCTACAGCTTCTTCGAGACCTGTTACGCCTGCGCCCCGCTGCCGGGGGTGAACTTCGGCACCGTGCGCCTGAACACCACCGCCTACGCCGCGGAGATCAAGGCGGCCGCGGCCCAGTTCGGGGTCGAGGAGGCGATCGTGCGCGCGATCATGCACGCCGAGTCGGCCTTCAACCCGAACGCCCTGTCCCGCGCCGGCGCCCAGGGCCTGATGCAGCTGATGCCCGCCACCGCCCGGCGCTTCGGGGTGGCCAACCCTTACGACCCGGCCCAGAACATCCGCGGCGGGGTCGAGTACCTGGCCTGGCTGCTCAAGCGCTACAACGGCGACCTGACCCTGGCCGCCGCCGGCTACAACGCCGGCGAGGGCGCGGTGGACCGCTACAAGGGCGTGCCCCCCTACAGCGAAACCCAGCGCTACGTGGTCCGCGTCGCCCAGCTGGCCGAGCGCTACCGCGGCCACCTGGCCGCCAACAACTGATCCCGGCGCCGCGCCGCGCGTCCCGGCCCCGCACCCGCGCGGGCCGGCCGATGGCGTCCGCGACCCTTGCCGCGGCCATTGCGCCGGCACCCGGGCGGCCGCGGCCGCCTGGCCGTGCGGCCGCCGCAAGCTGCTGAGCCGGCAGGGAAATCAGGCGCCCGGCGGTCGCAGACGTTGTCGCCGGATTCAGCGTTCCGCTACACTTCATTGTTCTTTGCGCACGCCTCCGGGGACGGGGCGATGCGCGGCAGCCACATTCCTAGACAGCTACCGAAAAGGTTTCGCGGAGAGCCGGATGGCCAACGAAGCGGTATTGGATCCCGCCGACGGCGGGGAGCCCGACCACAAGGGCAGGCGTCGGTTCCTCACCGGCACGACACTGGCCGTCGGCGCCGTCGGCGTGGGGTTCGCGGCGGTCCCGTTCATCAAGTCCTGGAACCCGAGCGCCCGTGCGCAGCTCGCCGGTGCCCCGGTGACGGTGGACATCAGCGCCCTGCAGGAAGGCCAGCGCATCATCGTCGAATGGCGCGGCCAGCCGATCTGGATCGTCAAGCGCTCCAAGGCGATCCTGGAGGCGCTGCCCACCCTGGACCCGCTGCTGCGCGACCCGAACTCGGAAAACGCCGACCAGCAGCCGGCCTACATCGCCGAAGCCAACCCGCAGCTGCGCTCGCTCAAGCCCGAGATCTCGGTGCTCGTAGGCCTGTGCACGCACCTGGGCTGCTCGCCGGAGATGGTCGCCGAGATCCGCCCGGAGCCGTTCGACCCCGAGTGGAAGGGCGGCTACTTCTGCCCGTGCCACAAGTCGAAGTTCGACATGGCCGGCCGCGTCTTCCAGGGCGTGCCCGCACCGACCAACCTGGCGGTGCCGCCACACCATTTCGCCGACGACAACACCATCGTCATCGGCGTCGACCCGGGAGCGGCGTGAGATGTCCAACGTGATCGTTCGCAGCGTCAACGGCGTCTGGGACTGGTTCACCGCGCGTGCGCCGGGTTTCCTGCCGTTCTACAAGAAGCACATGTCGGAGTACTACGCTCCGAAGAACTTCAACATCTGGTACATCTTCGGCGTGCTGTCGCTGGTGGTGCTGGTCAACCAGATCGTCACCGGCATCTTCCTCACGATGCACTTCAAGCCGAGCGCCGCGGAAGCGTTCGCCTCGGTCGAGTACATCATGCGCGACGTCGAGTGGGGCTGGCTGATCCGCTACATGCACAGCACCGGCGCCTCGATGTTCTTCATCGTGGTGTACATCCACATGTTCCGCGGCCTGATGTACGGCTCGTACCAGAAGCCGCGCGAGCTGGTGTGGATCGTCGGCATGCTGATCTACCTGGTGCTGATGGCCGAGGCCTTCATGGGCTACGTGCTGCCCTGGGGCCAGATGTCGTTCTGGGGCGCCAAGGTGATCATCTCGCTGTTCGGCGCGATCCCGGTCGTCGGCAACGGCCTGACCGAGTGGATCATGGGCGACTACCTGCCCAGCGACGCCACCCTCAACCGCTTCTTCGCCCTGCACGTGATCGCGCTGCCGCTGGTGCTGCTGCTGCTGGTGGTGCTGCACATCTTCGCGCTGCACGAGGTCGGGTCGAACAACCCCGACGGCGTCGAGATCAAGAAGGGCCCGAAGGGCAACCGCTGGTCGCCGGCCGCGCCGGCCGACGGCATCCCGTTCCACCCGTACTACACGGTGAAGGACGGCTTCTACGTCTGCTGCTTCCTGGTCATCTGCGCGTTCGTGATCTTCTTCGCGCCCGCGTTCGGCGGCTGGTTCCTCGAGCACGACAACTTCACCGAGGCCAACCGCCTGGTGACGCCCGAGCACATCAAGCCGGTGTGGTACTACACCCCGTTCTACGCGATGCTGCGCGTGGTGCCGCACAAGCTGTCCGGCGTGCTGGTGATGTTCGGCGCGATCGCGATCCTGTTCCTGGTGCCGTGGCTGGACCGCGCGAAGGTGAAGTCCTACCGCTACCGCGGCCTGCTGTCGAAGGTGCTGCTGGGGCTGTTCGCGATCAGCTTCATCTGGCTGGGCAAGATCGGCGCCGGTCCGGGCACCGACCCGGTCGAGACCATCATCGGCCGGTTCCTCACTGCCTACTACTTCGTGTTCTTCCTGACCATGCCGCTGTGGACGGCCTGGGACAAGACCAAGCCGGTGCCGGATCGGGTGACGATGCATGAATAAGACCTTCCTCGCCCGCATCGCCGCGTTCGCCTGCGGCATGCTCCTGTCGTTCTCCGTGCTCGCCGCCGGCGGCGGCAACCTGCAGCACGCCGGCACCGACATCAGCGACCGCGCGTCGCTGCAGCGGGGCGCGCAGCTGTTCATGAACTACTGCGCGGGCTGCCACTCGCTGAAGTACCTGCGCTATTCGCGCATGGCCGAGGACCTGGGCCTGACCGAGGAAGAGGTGATGACCCACCTCAACCTTACCGGCGCGGCCTTCGGCGACCATATCGTGTCGTCGATGCCGGCCGACAAGGCCTCGGAGTGGTTCGGCCAGGTGCCGCCCGACCTGAGCCTGATCACCCGCGTGCGCGGCAGCGACTGGGTGTTCACCTACCTCAAGTCGTTCTACCTCGACGAATCGCGTCCGCTCGGCTGGAACAACACCCTGTTCCCGAACGCCTCGATGCCCAACCCGCTGTGGAAGCAGCAGGGCCTGCAGCACGCGGTGTACGGCGAGCCGGACGCCACCGGCGAGGCGCCGGTCGAGCACCTGGAGATCTCGACCCCCGGCACCCAGAGCCCGGCCGAGTTCGACCAGACCGTGCGCGACCTCACCACCTTCCTCGAGTACGCCGGCGAGCCGGTCGCGATCAAGCGCCAGGGCATCGGCGTGTGGGTCGTGCTGTTCCTGGCCTTCCTGTCCGTGCTGGCCTGGCTGCTGAAGAACGAGTACTGGAGGGACGTGCACTGAGTTGCACCCCGGCCGGGGGAGTGCGGTCCCGCGGGATCGGGACCGCGCCACCGGCTGCTGCGGGGATGCCAGACCGTGGTGACCTGCCGCGAGGGGCGGCCGGCACCGTGCGACCGGCGGATTCCGGTCGCGGGAGAAGGCCTTCATGGCTGCGAGTCCACGTATGCGCAACGCGATGACGCTGTATTCGGCCGTAGACGATGTGCTCTGCCACCGGGTGAGGCTGGTGCTGGCCGCCAAGGGAGTGGCGTACGACCTGGTGCCGGTGGACCCGCAGAACCCCCCGCCCGACCTGATCGACCTCAACCCGTACCATTCGGTGCCGACCCTGGCCGAGCGCGACCAGGTGCTGTACGCGGCCAGCGTGGTCTGCGAATACCTCGACGAACGCTACCCGCATCCGCCGCTGATGCCGGTGGACCCGCTCTCGCGTGCCCGCCTGCGCCTGGCCATGCTGCGCATCGAGCACGACTGGGTGCCGCAGGTGCAGGCGATCCAGTACGGCGGCAAGCAGCAGGCCGACGCCGGCCGCAAGCGCCTGAAGGAGCTGCTCACCGCCTCGGTGCCGCTGTTCCGCGCCAGCAAGTTCTTCCTCAACCCGGAGATGAGCCTGGCCGACTGCGCCATGGCCCCCATCATCTGGCGCCTGCCCGCGCTCGACGTGCCGCTGCCCAAGGATGGCAAGGTGATCGAGGAGTACGGCAACCGCATCTTCCGCAATCCCGGCTTCCTGCGCAGCCTCACCCCGCAGGAGAAGAACCTGCGCGAGTTGCCGGACTGATCCGCTGCGCCCGGCCGCCTGCGCGGCGGGCGCGCCACGGGGCCCACGACCCGCGATGCCAGATTCCCCACCCACGATGACCAGCCACCGCCCGTACCTGCTGCGGGCGCTGTACGAGTGGATCACCGACAACGGCATGACGCCGCACATCCTGGTGGACGCATCGCAACCGGGCGTGCGCGTGCCCGCGCACACCATCAAGGACGGCCGCGTGGTGCTCAACATCGCCGACCGTGCGGTCGCGCGGCTGGAACTGGACAACGACGCGGTGCGCTTCACCGCCCGCTTCGGCGGCGTCAGCCACCCGGTGCAGGTGCCGGTGGGGGCGGTACTGGCGATCTACGCCCGCGAGACCGGGCAGGGCATGGCCCTGCCGGAAGACGTCGGCCACGGCGACCCGCCGCCCGAGGACGATCCCACCCCGCCGTCCGACGGCCCGGGCGATGGCCCCGGCGACGAGCCCGCGCCGCGCCGCGGCTCGCACCTGCGCGTCATCAAGTAGCCGCCCCGCGGCCCGGGTGCAGGGTCACCGCCTGCGCCGCGCGGGCGGGGCCGCTGAACGCGACCAGACGCTCCCCGTGCAGCACCAGCTGCCCGACGTGGCGGTCGATGCCGTCCTCGGAATACTCGAAGCGGAAGCGGCGCTCCAGGCCCAGCCGCCCGTCCTCGCGCCGCCGCAGCCGCAGGCCGCTGGCGTGCACGCTCTGGTCCAGCCAGATCACCCCCGCCGCCCGGCAGGCGTCGCGCCCCAGCTGCGTGGCCCGCTCGGCCGCGGCGCGCGCGGAATTCCACCAGGCATAGGCCGCCGAACCGGCCAGCATCAGGAAGATCAGGGTGGGGAAGTCGGGCATGGGCGCAATGTGGCGTCAGCGGCTGGCGATTGCAATTGCCAGCGGCAGGGCGCAAAGCCCCTGCGCGCGCGGTGGGCCAATGCGGGCCGGATCGCGCCCCGGGGCCGGACTAGCCCACGCGGTCCGCCGTCGCGGACGGGTGCGGGACGCGCATGTCCAACGCCATCGTGCTGCCGCTGCCGGGCGTCGTCGGCCGCATCAACCGGTCGCAGGGCACACGCAGCGGCGCAATCTCGACCTTCGGCCGGAGACGCCGGGTGAAGTAGCCATCCTTGTAGTAGCGGATCTTCCTGCACAGCGCCGGATTGGCAAGGGCCTCGTAGAGGATGATCTGCTTCTGCGGGCCGAGGGCCTTGAGCTCCTGGGGCAGCATCAGCGCACGCTTTTCCAGCACCTCGTTGTCGGACACGTGACTGCCCCCTCCATGGGATCGGGTTCGCGCCTTGCGCTTGATGGTGCGATAGCCGAGCATCTCCGAATAATCGTTCGCATCCTGCTGCTCGCGCGGAGCGAAGATGATTTGCAGCGCGTGGTTGGTGATGATCGTGCGGGACAGCTCCTTTCCGTATACGGCGTCGAGTTGCGCCATCGACTGGATGATGGGCAGCAGTCGCAGGTTGTAGCCGGCCATGTAGGCGACTGCGCGGGAGATGATATCGACCCGTCCGATCGACGTGAATTCGTCCATCAGCAGCAGGCACTGGTGGCGCAGGCCTGGATCGCTCTGCGGAAGTGCGCGGGTGTTGACGTTGATCAGTTGGCTGAAGAACAGGTTCACGACCAGCCTGCTCTCCGCCAGCTTGTCCGGCTGGATGCCGACGTAGATCGTCATGCGCTTGCGGCGTACTTCGTCCAGGCGGAAGTCGTCGCCGCCGGTGGCCGCATCAAGAACCGGATTGAGCCAGGCGTTGAGCGGCTCGCGGAAGGTGCCGATGATCGACGCGAAGGTCACGTCGGCCTGGGACAGGAGGCCAGAGAACGCTGTCCGGGTGTGTTCGCCGATCGCCGGGTTGCCCATCAGGCCTTGCAGGTAGGGCTTGAGTTCGCCACCATCGCCAGCCGCCAGTCGCAGCACCGCGCCCAGCGTCGGCTGGGGCAGGGCATCCAGGACTGCGCCTTCGCGCAGCTGTGCTTCGCGTGTCTCGAACAGGTAGAGCGCGAAGGCCACGAACGCATTGCGCGCCTGGCTGCACCAGAAGCGGTCCTTGTCGTCACCGTCCGGGTACAGCATGGCCGCGATCGCCTGGAGGTCGGAGATCCGGAAGGCGGGATCCTGCGACACGTACGACAACGGATTCCAGCGGTGTGTCCGGCGATCCTCCGCGAAAGGATTGAACAGGTAGACCTCGTGCCCGATGGACTTGCGCCAGCCCGAGGTTAGATCGAAGTTCTCCTGCTTGATATCGAGCACCACGACGGATTCGCGGTAATCCAGCAGGTTCGGAACCACCACGCCGACGCCCTTGCCGGAGCGGGTGGGTGCGGCGAGGATCACGAACTGTTGCCCGGACAGGCGCAGGATCCTTCCATTCATCCGACCGATCACGATTCCATCGTCCCGCCGACGCAGGAATCCGCGGCTGGCGAGTTCCACCAGCGTCGCGAAGCGCGCGCGGCCGTGGATGTTCCTGTGGTCGCGCGGCTTCAACAGCATCACCATCAACGACGCCCATACCAGCAGCATGAGTCCGCCCGCCATTGCCCCTGCAACGATGATGCGCGTCGAGTAGCGCGACACCGCGGGATGCTCGATGTGCCGCAAGTAACCAAGGTAGGTCCCGATGCTGCCTTGGCCGGGATCGAGTCCGAGAAACATCAGCGCCAGCCAGCCGGAGAAGTAGAGGGTGGCCAACACGCAAAGCACGGTGGCGGCGAGCGCTGCGATGATCCTGTTGTCCACGATGTCTTCCTTGGCTCTGGGGACGGTGGCAGTTTCGATCCGGTCAGCGGGGCTGCAGTTCCGGCGGCGGATCGCTGTCGACCAGTACGTAGTGGTCGTTCCTCTCCCAGCGGCGCAGGCCGTCCGCGAGCTTGATGCATGGTCGACCGTCGCACGAGGTGATGGTCACCTCGTCCAGCGCCTTGATCACCTCCAGGCGCACCGTCGCCTCGCGGCTGCGCGCGACGTTGATCGCGGCCACGTAGCCGGAGCCGGCCACTGCGGCGAGCGCGCCCACCAGCGCCACTGCAACCGCCTTGAGCCCCATCCAGCGCGCACGCCGTTCCAGCGCGGCCTGCTCGACGCGCGCCCGCTCGATCATCGCATGGAGCTGGCGAGTTCCTTGGCCGAGAACCTGCAGGGCGGCCGGGAGCTCCGTGGCCATGGACTCCCGCAGTGCGTCGCGGGCGCTGGCCGCGAGCCGTGACTGGCCTTCGTCCATGGCGCGGGAAAGCGAGACGGAGAGATCGTGCAACTGGGCGCACGCGGACTCGCATTGCCGAGTGAGATGTGCACCCAGCAAGGCGGCACTGGCGACGAACTCCTCAACCGACTTCTGCTCCATGTCAGCCTCCTTGCGAAGAAGAAGCGTGATCGCAAGGATGGGCCCCCCGCGGGTGAAGGTGGCGACCTGGAGAGGGAACGGCCGTGGATGCGCCGCCGAGACCGGGTCGGCACGGCACGTCGGAAAGGTTGTCACGGAAGGGTGGACACGTTCCATGTGCCGTCATGCGTCGATCCCTCGAACTGTGGCCGGTTCATCGACGGCCGCGCCTGGCAGGCCGCCCCGCTTCCGGTCGGAGCCTTCGCTCCAGTGGACCACCTTCCTGGCGGCCTGACCCCGTGGTATGCGCCCGAAAGCCTGTGCGATCTTGGATCAGGCGCCCGTCCGCCGCAACCGCAGTTAGTGGCTCCTCTTGCGGGAGCCGGCATGTGACGCAGTATGCACGAAGGGTGCTTGACGACCGCGCAGCACCGGGATAAGTTCAAGTCGCATGCCTTGGCATGCAATCGCTTGTCCCGGATGGCCGCCAGCGGCGTGCCGGGGATGCGGGACTCAGGAAGGAACCTGGTCGGACAACAAAAGGAGCTTGCACGGTCCCATTCGCTCAGAGGCGATTGCGCCTCTCCATTGTCTCGAATGAGTCCATGGCGCGCCGGTCATGCCGTGCGCGGTCGGTCTGGTCTTGCCTGATGGCAGGTCAGGTGGGGTACGTGCGCCCGCAAGTGGCGTGCAGGGGGAAGGCAGTGACAATCTCAGGACGGAACGGCGCGTTGCTGGCGATGTTGTTTGCCGGATCCATGGCGGGTTGCGCCACGCCCGAGGCGCGGGACATCGGCGGTCGCTGGGTGCCGCTGAACCGGTTCGCCGAGACTCCGCAACCGATTCCACTGCGACACGCCTACCTGTACCAGGCCACGCCAGCGGACGGGACACTCAAGTCCATGCTCGAACGGTGGGCGCGGGACGCCGGACGGGTACTGTCCTACGAGCACGACTACGACTACACGCTGCATGCGCGAGTGGCCGATATCCGTACGCATGACCTCGCCGCCGCGACAGCGGCCTTGACCTCGGCATACATCGGGCAAGGCATCAAGATCTTCATGGATGACGGCAGGATCGTGGTGGCTCGGGCCCGCGGCATGCCCATTGCTTCGCTCGACGAACTCCAATCGGATTGAGGCGGACGGGAACAGGGATGTTCGGGAAGAAGAGGGCAACGCAGGCGGTGAACGCGGTGGTCGCGCGCGGCGTGAACTACGAGCTGTCGCTTGCAGAGCGCGCAGGAAGAAGCGAGCGCCGCGCGTGGCTGGTGGCTGGTGTGGCCATGGCCATGGCCATGGTCCTGATGGCCGGCTACTTCCATCTCCTGCCGCTGAAGGAAAAGGTTCCGTACCTGGTCATGGCGGATCCCTATACAGGGACCGCGACGGTCGCGCGCCTCGTCGGCGACTTCCAGGATCCGGCGATCACGACGCAGGAGGCCGTCAACAAGAGCAACGTCGCGCAGTTCGTGCTGGCACGGGAATCGTACGATACCGGCATCATCGGACAGCAGAACTGGCGCCAGACGCTGGCGATGGCTGGCGCCCGCGTGGCGCCCGCGTTCCGTACGTTGCACGCGGAGTCGAATCCGCGGCGGCCCTACAACCAGTACGGAAACAAGTTCGCAATCAGGATCCGCATACTCAGCATTTCGCTCATTCCCGGGACGCAGGGAAGGCCTCCGCGCGGCGCGACGGTGCGCTTCCAGCGCAGCCTCTTCAACAAGCTTGACGGAAGCAGCCAGGTCATGGACGGCAAGATCGCGACCATGGAGTTCATCTACGATCCGGACCTGAAGTTCGACGAGCGGGATCGGCTGCTCAATCCGCTGGGGTTTCTCGTCACCGACTACCGGGTGGACAACGACTACGGCGTTCCGCCGGCCCCCGAGCCCGTGTTCCCTGGTCCGCAAGAGATCATCGCGCCCGGATCGCGGGGCCACGGGCACGGCGAGGGCGGTACGATCGCGCCCGCGGGTCACGTGCCCGTGGCGGGCGACGAGCCCACCTTGGCGTCGCCGGGAGGCTTGCAGTGAGCCGGGTGCTGGCCTGCGCGCTGCGCGCCGCGGCACTGGTTTGCCTCTGCGTCGTCGCCGCGATGGCGAAGGCGCAGCCGCTGGACGAGTACGCGTACGAACCGGATCGCATCTACCAGGTGCGGACCGGACTGGGCATTACTACCCAGATCGAGCTAAGTCCGCACGAGGAGATTCTCGATTACAGCACCGGCTTCAGCGCCGGTTGGGACCTGAACCGGCGCGACAATGTGTTCTACCTGAAGCCCAGGGACATCGACGTCGACACGAACCTCCTGATCAGGACCGCGGTCCATACGTACGTGCTGGAACTGAAAGTGGTCGCCACCGACTGGCGGGCGCTGGAACAGGCCAAGGCGGCCGGGGTCCAGTACCGCATCCGGTTCACGTATCCAGGAGATGCCGCTTTCGCCGTTGCAGACGATCCGGCGGAGGAGCCGTACGAGCTCAGCACGAGGCTGCAGCCCGGTCGAACCTACCACTTCGCGTACGACGTCGCGTACCGGCGCAAGGGCGCCACCTGGCTGGTCCCTTCGACGGTTTACGACGATCTGCAGTTCACCTACATCCGGATGGGCGCGCGGACGCGGTTCCCCAGCGGCAACTTCCCGGCGGTATTCGGGCGCCAGCGCGAGAACGGGGACGAGTTCATCGTCAATACGACGGTAGAAGGCGACACGATCATCGTGCACGGCACCTATCCGTATCTCGTGCTGAGGCACGGCGACGAAGCGGTGGGCCTGCGCAGGAGGAGCGAACGATGAGCGAGGCGACCGCTGGGCCCGGCGGCGGGCATGACGTGCCTCCCCACCGGAATCCATACGGGGCGCGCCACGAGGCAATGGGCGCGCCCGACCTCGACGCGTCCGCCCCCTATCTCAGCTCCACCGAGGTCCAGCGGCTGAACCGCAAGGCGCTGCTGTTCCTGTCTGGGCTGGTCGTGCTGCTGCTGGTGACGGCGGTGCTCATATTCAACAGCGCGATGTCCGACAAGCCGGTGGCGACCCCGGCGCGCGTCCAGCAGCAGCTGGTGATCCCGGAGGCCCCCGCATTGCCGGACCTGCCACCCGAGCGCACCGTTCCCGTGGCGATGGAGCCTGAATTGCCGCCACTTCCCGTCGTCCAGGACACGCCTGCTGCGGCGTCCGCGAGCGACCCGACGTGGCCGGTTGGAAGCGGGGCCCCTTCGCTGCTTGATCGTCGGAGAATCGATGTGACCGGCATACACGGTGGCGGAGACGTTGCCACCGGACCCGGCCGGGTCACGCCGGAGGAGTACGCCAGGATCATGTCGATGGAGAGCGGTCCCCCCGCCTCGCCGCCCCTGCCGGCTGCGAGCGGAGCCAGCCGGCGTTCGACCGCGCAACCGCTCTACAACCCGGACACGCTGCTGCTCCGCGGTACGTACATCCGCTGCATTCTCGAGTCGCGCATCATTACCGACGTGCCAGGCTTCACATCCTGCATCGTGACCGAGCCCGTCTACTCCGTGAACGGACGCAAGCTGCTGCTTCCACGTGGATCGAAGGTGATGGGCCGATACCAGTCGGACGCGATCGTCGGGAGGCGCGCGGCGGTGGTCTGGGACCGGATCACTACGCCCAACGGCCTGGACGTCAACATGAGCAGTCCGGGTGTTGACATGCTCGGATCAGCCGGGAACGAGGGTCACTACAGCGCGCACTGGGGGCAGCGGATCTCGTCCGCACTGATGATCAGCATGCTCAGCGATGCATTCAAGTATGCCGGCGCCAAGCACGGACCCCAATCCACGGCTTTCACTGATGGGGTCGCGGTACAGAACCCTTACGAGAGCAACACCGCCAGGACGTTGGAGCGCATGGCGAATATTGCGCTTGAGCGAAACATGGCGCGCCCGCCCACCGTGACGATCAACCAGGGCACGATGATCAACGTGTACGTTGCCCAGGACGTCGACTTCGCCGCCGTGCTGCGCTGACCGGAGAAGAATGCATGGATGGCACAAAGCCCGGAACGGTGGACATCAGCGGCGAATTCCTCGAGTACCAGTACCGGGTGCTGGGCATCGCGGAGCACCTGTCATCGCCGGACGTGACGGAGATTTGCATCAACCGGCCAGGCGAGCTCTATCTCGAGACGGTACGGGGTTGGCAGCGGGTGGAAGTCCCGACGCTCACCTACGAGCGCGCGCGGCAGTTCTGCACTTCGGTCGTGAACGAGAGCAACACTGGCCAACGCATCACCGATGCCGAACCCATGGTGTCCCTGACCTTTCCGACCGGGCAGCGGGCGCAGTTCGTGATTCCGCCAGCCTGCGATGCCAACAAGGTCTCAATCACCATACGCCTGCCGGCGCGGTCCAGCAGGACCCTGGAGCAGTACCAGGATGACGGGTTCTTCTCGGAAATCGTGCGGGACGCTGGGCAAGTCAGCGGCCAGGACCGCGAGCTCCAGGGACT
Organism: Luteimonas sp. J29; assembly: GCF_000472505.1. GTDB lineage: Bacteria > Pseudomonadota > Gammaproteobacteria > Xanthomonadales > Xanthomonadaceae > Luteimonas. The sequence goes on along the minus strand of NZ_AWZR01000007.1, from coordinate 195,667 downwards.
GCTGCGTGCGGGCGAGTACCGGCAGTTCTTCAGCCAGGCGGTCCAGTGCCGCAAGAACGTGGTGGTGGCGGGCGCCACGGGTAGCGGAAAAACCACCTTCATGAAGTCACTGGTCAACCACATCGATGCCGGCGAGCGGCTGGTGACGATAGAGGATGCGCGAGAGCTTTTCATCCCACAACCCAACGTGGTTCACCTGCTCTACTCCAAAGGCGGGCAGAGCGCGAGCAACGTCACCGCCAAGACCTGCATGGAGGCGTGCCTGCGCATGAAGCCGGACCGGATCATCCTTGCCGAACTGCGTGGCGACGAGGCTTTCTACTTCGTCCGCAACTGCGCCTCGGGTCATCCCGGCTCGATCACGAGCTGCCATGCAGGAAGTACGGCGCAGGCCTGGGACCAGCTCGCGCTCATGATCAAGGCGTCGGCGGAGGGTTCCGGGCTCGAGTTCTCCGTCATCAAGCGGCTGTTGATGATGACGATCGATATCGTGGTGCATATCAAGGCGCATTCGGGCCGGCGCTGCATCACAGGGATCGACTTCGATCCGGAGCGGAGGATGGCGGGTCACTGAGAGGGAACGAAGATGGAAGACTGCGCGGCCGGATACTTGACGTGGCTCTGCGTGCCGGGAGGGACAGTTCATGCTGCCCGGGCTTGAGCTCGCGGCCTGCGCGGACCTGTCGGTCCCGGTAGAGGTCATGCGCCATGTCGTGCGCGTGGAGTCCGGCTTCAACCCTTATGCCATCGGCGTGGTTGGAGGACGACTCGTGCGCCAGCCGCGCAACCGCGACGAAGCCGTGGCGACGGCGAGGATGCTGGAGAAAAGAGGGTTCAACTTCTCGCTCGGGATCGCGCAGGTCAACCGGCACAATCTGCGACCGTATGGCCTGGACAGCTACGAACGTGCCTTCGACGTGTGCGCCAACCTGCAGGCCGGATCGAAGATCCTCGCCGAGTGCCACGATCGCGCCAAGGGCGACTGGGGCAAGGCATTGAGCTGTTACTACTCCGGTGACTTCAGGACCGGATTCCAACACGGATACGTGCAGAAGGTCCTCGCCACCTGGAATGGCGCGGGTCAGGACCCGCCCGGTTCGGATCCCGTTCCGCTGGCCGGATCCGGTCCGTCGCCAACGGGCCAGCGCCGTGGCCAAGCGGAACGGGCGTCGCTGCTTGAGCGCCGCATCCAGGGGCCGGCCGTGGCAGTCGATCCCGAGCCCGGTGGCGTGGCGATCGATGTGCCACAGCTCGCGACCCGGAACAGCGTGCCGGCGTTCCCGTCGGAAGCCTCGGGCCCGGTGTACCTGCAGCCACGCGGGGCGCCGCCAATGCGTCCGGTGGCGCCAGCCGCTGACGTCGTACCACCTCCTGCGCATCCGTCGCCGCCGACGGCGGGTGCCCTGCAAGGAAACTCGGCAACCAGCACGCCAACGGCGTCAAGGGACGCAGCTTTCGTGTTCTGAACGAGGTCCCGGAGCCGACGGCTCGTCGCAATCAACCAGGGAACGGAACCATGAACCATGCACATCGCATCCCCACTTCGATCTTTGCCCCGGGCAGCCTGCCCGCCAGGACCATTGCCGCCATGGTCGTGGCCATGCCGGGCCTCGCGCTGGCCGCCCCCGGCAGCGTCGATGCGGCCGGAAAGGTCAACAGCTTCTTCACCAGCATCACAGGGCTGCTCAACATCGCCTCCGTGGCCATCGTCACCATCGCGGTGATCTTCGCCGGCTACCAGATCGCGTTCAACCACAAGCGCATCAGCGATGTCGCACCGGTCTTGATCGGAGGATTCCTCATTGGTGCCGCGGCGCAGATCTCGCGCATGCTGCTCGCAGACAACGGTGGAGTCGCGTTGGAGGGGAATGGCTGGATCGGCATCGTCGGGATGATGTGCTGACATGCGCAAGGACATCGTCTTCCGTGGCTGCACGCGGCCGCCCATGTTCATGGGCGTGCCGTACGTGCCGTTCACGATCGCCGGCGGCAGCTGCCTGCTACTCGCGTTCTACATCCACCCGTACTTCATCGTCCTGCTACCAGTGGTGGTGCTCGTCATGCGGCAGATGGCCCGGCGCGACGAAATGATCTTCCGCCTGCTCGGCTTGAGGCTGAGGTTCCGCGTGAAGGTGCGGAACCGGGTCTACCACAAGGGCATGTGGGTGTTCGCCCCGAACAGCTACCGGAAAGGGTTCCGCCAACATGCCTGCCGCTGAGCCACGAAGACTTGTTGCCGACGCGCCGATTGCGGGCCTGATCCCGCTATCGTCCCATGTCTCGCGGCACGTCGTGAAGACCACGGGCGGGGACTTCCTGATGACGTGGCGATTGGACGGACTGCCGTTCGTCGGTCGGGAAGAATGGGAGATCGAGCATCGCCACGACACGTTCAACCGGATGCTCCAGTCCCTCCGCGCCCCGGACTTCGTCAACGTTGCCTTCTGGGTGCATGACCTGCGGCGGCGTGGGGGCATCGAGTCCATGGGGCGATTCGACGCCCGGTTCAACCAGGTGCTGTCGGACCATTACTTCGGCATGCTGTCGTCGCAGCGGAGCATGCGCAACGAGCTCTACCTGACAATGCTCTACCGTCCGATCGTGGTCGGGAAGCGGCTGGTTGAACGTTCGTGGGATCTGGGCGTACTCCAGGCACAGCAGGACCAGTCGGTCGCCAAGCTGATGGAGCTCGCCGGCAACGTCGAGGCCGTTCTCAAGGACTATGCCCCTGTACGGCTCGGCCTGTACGAGGCGGACAATGGGGTTGTCTTCTCCGAGGTCCTCGAGCATTTCGGATTCGTCCTCAACCGCATCGACGAACCCGTGCCTGCCCTTGCTGCGCCGGTCCACGATTACCTGGCGGTCAGTCGGCACGTCTTCTCCAGCCGGACGGGCGAGTTCCTCATCCGAACTCCGGAAGGACGAAACGTCTTCGGCGCGATCCTCAACATCAAGGAATACTGCGACGGGACCTGGCCGGGCATCCTCAACGGGCTCAAGTACCTCGACTTCGAGTACGTGATCACCCATTCGTTCAGCCCGATGGGGCGGCAGGACGCGCTGCGGGTGCTCGACCGCACCAAGGGGATGATGATCTCGTCCGGCGACAAGGCGGTCAGCCAGATTGCGGAACTCGACCACGCCATGGACCAGGTGGCCTCCGGCAGTTTCGTGCTCGGCGAGTACCACTTCGTCATGGCCCTGTATGCCGACAGCCAGGAGCAGCTGGCGCAGAACATCGCCCGTGCCCGCGCCGAACTGTCGAATGCCGGGTTCGTGTCTGCGCGCGAAGACCTGGCGGTGTGCTCTGCGTTCTATTCCCAGTTGCCCGGGAACTGGTCGTGCCGGACGCGCCTTGCCAACGTCAGCTCGCTGAACTTTCTTGGTCTTTCGCCGCTGCACAGCTTCGCCTCGGGAAAGCGTGATCGCAATCCATGGGGCGAGTGCGTGACAGTGCTTCAGACAACCAACGGACAGCCATACTACTTCAACTTCCACGCCACCCATCCTGCAGAAGATTCGCTTGATGAGAAGGCCATCGCCAATACGATGGTGATTGGAAAGTCCGGGACCGGCAAGACCGCACTCATCAACTTCCTGCTGAGCCAGGTGCAGAAGTTCGATCCGTGCCCGACGATCTTCTTCTTCGACAAGGACCGTGGCGCCGAGATCTTCGTGCGCGCTTGCGGCGGCAACTATCTGGCCCTCGAGAACGGTGCGCCCACCGGGTTCAACCCCTTCCAGTGCGAGCGTAACGAATCGAACACGCAGTTCCTGGCAGGTCTCGTGAAGGTATTGGCAGGAAAGGAGCGCTACAGCGCGCGGGAGGACGAGGACATCCATCGTGCCGTCGACGGCGTAATGGACATGCCGATGCACCTGCGGACCCTGTCCAACCTGCGAAAGAGCTTGCCCAACATGGGTGACGACGGTTTGTACGCCCGGTTGCGCAGGTGGACCGCTGGGCATGCGCTCGGCTGGGTCTTCGACAACCCGGCCGACACCATCGACCTGGAGCGAGCCAGCATCATCGGTTTCGACTACACGGATCTTATCGACAATCCGGAGGTGCGGGTGCCCGTCATCAACTACCTGCTCCACCGGCTGGAGCAGATGATCGACGGCCGTCGGTTGATCTACGTGATGGACGAATTCTGGAAGATCCTCGACGGCGGCGGCGGTCTCAAGGAGTTTGCCAAGAACAAGCAGAAGACCATCCGCAAGCAGAACGGCTTCGGGATCTTCGCCACGCAGAGCCCGGAGGACGCGCTGTCCAGCGACATTTCGGCCGCGCTGATCGAGCAGACCGCAACTATGGTGCTCCTGCCCAACCCGAATGCCTCTCGCAAGGACTACATCGATGGACTCAAGCTGACCGAGGCCGAGTTCGATGTGGTCAAGGGGCTTGACGAACGCTCCCGGACGTTCCTGGTCAAGCAGGGGCATGCGTCCGCCGTCTGCCAGCTCAACTTGCGCGGGCTGGATGACGCGTTGGCGGTGATCTCGGCGAACACCGGCAACATCGCGATCATGCACCGGATCCTCGCCGAGGTAGCCGCGAGGCAGGGTACTGTCCCGGACGGCTTGGCCCCGGACGACTGGCTGCCCTTGTTCTATCGGGAGAGGAAGGGCTCCGGTCGCACTGGTGAGCGGTCGGAGGCGAGCGAACGCAACTCGGCCCCGGGCCAATCCGGGGGTACGCCACAGGTCTCGCGCCCGCAGTTCGTCGAGGTTGGACGGTCACGAGAGTCCACAGGATGAGGATAAGGAGCTTCCGATGAGTCCGACATTCCCCAGAACTGCACTCGCCGCAGTCGCGCTCCTTCTCGGCCTGTCCCTGGCCTGCCCGGTTGCGGCGCAGACGCCCGTCACGGACGCGCTTCACATCAACACCAACCGGTTCGCCTGGGCCCAGCAGTACGCACAGATGTATCGGGACGAGACCAACCAGCTGCGCCAGATCTTCCAGCAGGTCCAGCAGCTCGAGGCGCAGCTGCGGGACATCCGCGAACAGCAGCTCGACGGCCTGAAGCCGGGGTGGGATCCGGGCCCCCGCGACACCAACATCGAGCGCCGCACGGAAGATGCGTTTCTGGGGCAGCGCTGCGGCAGTCCCTCCGGTGGTGGTCTGCTCACGCTGGTCGGAGGGGGCGGCGGGTTTGGACCCGGGCGTGTCAACGCGGCCCGGGAGAAGCAGTACGAAGCCTGCGCGAAGATGGTCCGCCTGGACAACCGCAGGCACAACTTCCTGGTGGATGTGATCGGCAAGATCCAGGACAACGACCGGGAGATCGCCAAGCTGCAGCGGGACAGTGCGAGCGCGAGGCCGGATGAGCGCGGAAGGCTCGCGCGCAACAGCAACGCGATTGAACAGCTGCAGGCGGCGCAGGCAGCGGAGATGGAGAATGCGCAGAGGCAGCTGCAGTACTACGCGCAGCAGATCGAGGCGTTGCGCAACGACATGGCGTACTACGGACGCGTGGCCTTCAGCAACAGCAGGCGGTTGGATGCCCAGCTTGTCCAGTACGGGACGCTGAAGGCGGCGCTGGAGATCGCGAGAAGCCGCGAGCGCTGATCATTACCGGCAGGCGTCGGTGGTAACCGGCGGCACATGACGGAAAGGATACCGGCATGCAACTGTATGCACAGACCATCCAGGACCTGGTGCCCGTGACGGCGGGTTTGCCAAACTTCGTGTTCTTCCACGAGATCCACGGCTTCATCGACGACGAACTGATCCACGAGTATCTGCCGAACCTCGGCCAACGCGTGATGCGGGTGCTCGGTGGAATCGGGGTGCTGGTGCTCACCTTGTGGATCATGGTGCAAGGTTTCCGGATCGTCACCGGGCAGTCGCGGGAGTCGATGATGGCGCTGGTGGTCAATGCGCTGCGGGCGACGTTCATCGTAGGCGTCGCGCTGGGGATCGGTGCCGCATTCGGTCCGATCTACGGAGCCGTGACCGACGGGTTGTCACGGACGATCAACGAGACCATGACCGGCGACGCGGATCCAGAAGGGGCCTACGCAAACGTGGACCGCAGCCTGGCGATCCTCCAGGCTGCGCTCGTGGTGGTGGACTCCGTGGACGGGACCTACGACGAAGAAACGCGTGGGCAGAAGGAGCGGTCGATGGCGATGATCACAGCCGGGCTAGGGCTCCCGGCGATCACCGCCGCCGCCGCGATCATGCTCAACAAGTTCGCGATCGGCCTGGTATTGGCACTGGGGCCGGTTTTCATCCTGTGCCTGCTGTTCGACCAGACCAAGGCCTTGTTCCACAGATGGTTGCTGTACGGAATCGGCGCCATCTTCTCGATGGCAGTGTTGACGGTGACCGTCACGCTCGCGCTGGACATGGTGATCGCCGTCGGCACTGCGTTCTGGATCAGCAACATCCTCGGCTTCGGCAGCGATGGTGAGAGTGTCACGAGCATGGCGATGCAGCAGGGGGGGCTCGGCCTGATCCTGACGACGCTGATCGTCAGTGCGCCGCCGGTCGCCGCGATGCTGTTCCAGGGCACGCTCGGCCAGTTCAGCCCGTACAACGCGTTCCAACCGCAGCCGGCGCCCGGCTCGCCGGGAAATCCGGGCGGCACGATGGCGATGCGGGGCGGAGCCTAGACGGGACGCGGAGCACGGTCGATCCGCGGAGGCTCCGGTCAGTCGGCGTCGGGGATCTCCGTGGCCGGGGCACGGGCCAGGACGGTACCCAGCAATGCGGAGAGTCGTTCGCCCGCGATCTGCACCTGCCGTTCGGCCACCGGCCGATGCTGTGCCAGGTATGCGTCCGTGATCGTGGCCCTGGGCGGGTAGGCCTCCACCGCGATCGCACACGACTGCTCGGCCCACTGCGCCGGGGTGCTGGTGTCCTGGGCGGTGGCCGGTGGCCCGTTTTCGGCCTCCTGCAGCCGTTGCAGGTAGCGCTCCTCGTCCAGCCGCGCCGACCGCAGCAGGCCGCTGTCCCACAGCGCGTGCAGGTTGGTGCCCTTGCCGTGCAGGTTGACCTGGACGTTGTTGCCGCCACGGTCGCGGGCGTTGCCGCCGTGCATGGGCTGGTGGACGTCGCCCACGAAGTGGACCACGAACTTCAGCGCCTGCAGGCGCTCGGCGTCGCTGCGGCTGCGGTCGCCGAGGATCGCGGCCTGGGCGGAGATCGCCTCCACCACGCAGTGGCCGCCCGGGCAGGCGGCGTCCGCGTCGTAACGGCAGCCCAGCTCGCCCAGGTTGACGTAGTGCCAGCGCGACGTGCGCCGGCCCAGGTCCGGATCCAGCTCGCGCAGGTTGTCGGCCCAGTTGGCGACGTCGGCCAGCGACTGCAGGCCTTCGGTGGCGAGCAGGCGTTCGACCTCGGCGCGGGTCGCCGGGTCGAGCCGGGATTCGGCCAGGCGCGCGACGAGGCGGTGGCCGAGCGGGCCCCAGGCGTGGGCGGCGGTCGGCCAGGACAGGGCGAAGGCGAGGGCGGCGAGGGCAGTGATGATGCGCATGCGCGCACTGTAGTGCGGCGGCGCGGAGGCGGCCAGTGGCGCGCCGCGGACAGCGCCGCGACGCGCGGTGGTCCCGGGCAGAAGCGCCCACGCGCGCCGGCGTGGGCGATCTCCGGCGCAGGCTGTGGCCGGTCAGAACTTCCAGACCCAGGCCAGGCCGTACACCAGCGGGTCGAGGTTGGCCTTGCCGACGTCGACGCCGTTGACCTTCACCGTGGTGTCGATGTCGGCCCAGCGGGCGTCGATGCGCAGCGCGCCGCGTTCGCCGATGGCGATGTCGATGCCGGCGTGCGCGGCCAGGCCCCAGGAATCGCCGAGCGACAGGTGGGTGCCCGACAGCGCGCCGGTGGTGTCCTCGCTGAAGAAGGTGGTGTAGTTCACGCCCAGGCCGACGAAGGGGGTGACCGCGCTGGCGTTGGCGAAGTGGTACTGCAGCGAGACCACCGGCGGCAGGTGGCGGGTGCTGCCCACCTTGCCCAGGCCGCGGATGCTGATGTCGTGCTGGAACGGCGCGGCGGCCAGCACTTCGATGCCCAGGTTGTCGCGGATGAAGTACTCGGCGGTGATGGTCGGGCGGACGCTGCTGCCCACCTCGGTCGGGGGCAGGAGGCCCAGCTCCAGGGCGGTGGCGTCGAGACGGCCGTTGTCGGACTTGGGGTCGACCGAGTGGACGCCGACGCCGAGGGTCCAGTCGCCGCGCGACTGGGCGGCGGCCGGCAGGGCGAGGGAGGCGGCGACGGCCGCGGCAAGCAGGACGGGAATGCGGGACATTGGCGTTGTTCCGTGTGTGGGGTGCGCCAAGTCTGGGCAGCCCGCGGGGCCGCGACCTTGATCAGGATCATTGCAGCCGCAACCACCGCGTGGCGGCCGCGCCGGGACCGGGCGGCCCGCGCCGGAATGCTAGAATCCCGGGCCTTGTCCCCAACCTGTTCCAGGAGTCCGCGCACCATGGCGATCAAGGTAGGCATCAACGGGTTCGGCCGCATCGGCCGCAACGTCCTGCGCTCGGCGGTCCAGAACTTCAGCGACATCCAGATCGTCGCCATCAACGACCTGCTCGAGCCCGAGTACCTGGCCTACATGCTGCGCTTCGACTCGGTGCACGGGCGCTTCAAGGGCGAGGTGTCGGTCGAGGGCAACACGCTCATCGTCAACGGCAACCGCATCCGCCTGACCCAGGAGCGCGACCCGGCCAACCTCAAGTGGGACGAGGTGGGTGCCGAGGTGGTGATCGAGTCCACCGGCCTGTTCCTGACCAAGGAGACCTGCCAGAAGCACCTCGACGCGGGGGCGAAGAAGGTCATCCAGTCGGCGCCGTCGAAGGACGACACGCCGATGTTCGTGTTCGGCGTCAACCACGACACCTACAAGGGCGAGGCGATCATCTCCAACGCCTCGTGCACCACCAATTGCCTGGCGCCGGTGGCCAAGGTGCTGCACGACAAGTGGGGCATCAAGCGCGGCCTGATGACCACGGTGCACGCGGCCACCGCCACCCAGAAGACCGTGGATGGCCCGAGCAGCAAGGACTGGCGCGGCGGCCGCGGCATCCTCGAGAACATCATTCCCTCGTCCACCGGCGCGGCCAAGGCCGTGGGCGTGGTGATCCCGTCGCTCAACAAGAAGCTCACCGGCATGTCGTTCCGCGTGCCGACCTCCGACGTGTCGGTCGTCGACCTCACCGCCGAGCTCGAGAAGCCGGCGACCTACGAGGAGATCAAGGCCGAGATGAAGGCCCAGAGCGAAGGCGCGCTCAAGGGCATCCTCGGCTACACCGAGGACAAGGTGGTGGCCACCGACTTCATCGGCGAGACCTGCACCTCGGTGTTCGATGCCGACGCCGGCATCCAGCTCGACCCGACCTTCGTGAAGATCGTGGCCTGGTACGACAACGAGTGGGGCTACTCGAACAAGTGCCTGGAAATGGTGCGCGTGGTCGCCGGCAAGTGAGCCGGCGGTAGCCGCAGGCGATACCGGAGCCCCGCCCCTGGCGGGGCTCCTTGTTTTCGGCATCCGTCCGGCTAATGTGGCCGGCGTTGCGCCTGCGCAGGGCGCGCGGGGAGGACGCGATGGAAGGACTGCTGACCCTGCTGGCGCTGGCCGTGCTCGCCATGCCGGTGCTGCTGGTCGTGGCGCTGGTGTCGGTGGCCGCTCTCCGGCGGCGGGTGCGGGAGCTCGAGGACGCCGTCGCCCGGCTGCGCGCGGGAACGGCGGACGCGGCCGCGCCGTCGCCGCAGCGCGAAGCGGTTCCCCTCTCGGCCACGGGTCGGGGCACCGTCCGGCATGCCACCGGGGCGGCCTCGGGAATCTCCGCTCCCTTCCAGGTCGAGCCGGGCGCTGCGCCGGGGCCAGGTCCGCACGTCCCGCCGCAGGAAGCCGGGCCGGCGGTGCCCCCGCCGCTGCCGCCGCGCGCCACGGCGGACCAGGGCGCCGCGGCCGCCGCCGCACGCGCCGCGGGCGCCGATAACCAGGCGCAGGCCGCCTCGCCGCGTCGGTCGCCGCACGCGGGTGCCGCGGCGGACGGGGGCGGTTCGTTCCTGCGCGCCGTCCGGCGCTGGGTCACCGTCGGCAACGTGCCGGTGAAGGTCGGCATGCTGGTGCTGCTGGCCGGCGTGGCGGCGCTGCTCAAGTACGCCAGCGACCAGGGCTGGCTGCGGATGCCGGTCGAACTGCGCCTGGCGGGCGTCGCCCTGGCCGCGATCGCGGGCCTGGCCTTCGGCTGGCGCCAGCGGCAGGCGCGTCCTGCGTTCGCGCTGGCGCTGCAGGGCGGGGCGATCGGCGTGCTGCTGCTGGTCGTCTTCGCCGCCTTCAAGGTCTACGGGCTGTTGCCGGCGACGGCGGCGTTCGGGCTGAGCATCGCCCTGGTCGCGGGGCTGTGCGTGCTGGCGGTGCTGCAGGATTCGCGCAGCATGGCGGGGTTGGGCATCGTCGCCGGCTTCCTTGCGCCCATCTGGCTGTCCACCGGCAGCGGCAACCACGTCGCGCTGTTCTCGTACTACGCGGTGCTCAATGCCGCGATCGTCGCCATCGCCTGGGTCAGGTCGTGGCGGCTGCTGAACCTGCTTGGCTTCGTGTTCACCTGGGGCATCGGCATCGCCTGGGGCGTGCTGGCCTACGCACCCGAGTATCGCGACACCACCCAGCCGTTCCTGGCGTTGTTCTTCGCCTTCTACCTGCTCCTGCCGATCCTGTTCGCGCGCCGCCAGCCGGAGGGCCGGCGGGACATGATCGACGGCTGCCTGCTGTTCGGCACGCCGCTGGTGGCGTTCTCGCTGCAGGCGGCGCTGCTCGAAGGCGAGCGCATGCCGCTGGCCTGGTGCGCGCTCGGACTGGCCGCGCTCTATGCGGTGCTGGCGTGGCTGCTGCGCCGGCGCGAGGGGTACCGGCTGCTGTCGGATGCGCATGCGCTGCTCGCGGCCGGCTTCGCGACGCTGGCCGTGCCGCTGGCGCTGTCGGCGCAGGCGACCGCGAGCGTATTCGCGCTCGAGGGCGCGGGACTGGTCTGGCTGGGCCTGCGCCAGCGCCGGAGGTTGCCGCAGGTGGCAGGCGCCGCCCTGCAGCTGGCGGCGGGCGTCTTCCACCTGCTGGCGCGCGACGAAGCGCTGGACGGCTTCGTGCGGCCGCTGCTCAACCCGGGCTTCATGGGCATGCTGCTGATCGCCCTGGCCGGGTTCGCCAGTGCGTGGACCAGCCGCGCGGCCGGCGCGTCGCGCATTGCCCTGGCGTACTACCTGTGGGGCCTGTGCTGGTGGGGCGCCAACCTCGCTCTGGAGATCGACGCCTTCGTTCCCCCCGGTGCCGCGCTGGCTGCCGGATTCGCCGCGCTGGTGCTGAGCGGGTGGCTGGCGGCCGAGGCGCATCGCGTGCGGCCCGCGCGCGTGCTGTCGGCGACGGTGCTGGTCGCGATGCTCGCGGCGGTGCCGTTCGCGCTGGCCCAGGCCGGCGAACACGGTCACCCGTTCGCCGGCGCCGGCGCATGGGCATGGCTGGCGTTTGCGGTGCTGGGGCTGCGCAGCCTGGCCTGCCTGCGCGACGACGACGCGCTGGCCGACTGGGCACAGTTCGGATGGTGGCTGGGCTGGCCGCTGGCGGTATCGCTGTCGCTGGCGTGGCTGGCCGACCGCCAGGGCTTCGGCGAGGGCTGGGAGCTGGCGGCGCTCGTGCTGCCGTGGATCGTGCTGTTCGTGCTGTCGCAGCGGCACTGGCCAGTGCTGCGGTCGCCGCGCGGCGGGGACCTCGACCCCCTGCGGCCGGTGCTGCAGGCGCTGGTGGCGGTCGCGCTTGCCCTGTGGTGGTTCGCCAGCCAGTTCGCCGCGGGCAGCGCGGCACCGCTTCCGTGGGTGGCAGTGCTCAACCCGCTCGAACTGGTGCAGGTGGGCCTGCTGGCGCTGCTGGCGCATTGGCTCTGGTCCGCGCGGGCGGCACGGCTGGAGGGCACGCGCGCGGGCCTGCTCGCGGCCGCCGGATTCCTCCTGGCGACCACGCTCACGTTGCGCTCGGTGCACCACTGGGGCGGGGTGGCGTGGGACGCCGGCCTGGCCAGCAGCGCGCTGGCGCAGGCCAGCCTGACCGTGGTCTGGAGCCTGCTCGGCGTGGCGGGATGGATCTCCGGTTCGCGCCGCGGCCAGCGCCTGCTGTGGCTGGCCGGCGCGGTGCTGATGGGCGTGGTGCTGGCGAAGCTGGTGCTGGTCGACCGCCAGCACCTGGGCGACCTGTTCGGCATCGGCTCGTTCATCGCCTACGGCCTGCTGTGCACGCTGGTGGGCTACCTCGCGCCGGCGCCGCCGCGCAGTACGACCCGCGAAGGAGCGATGGCATGAGGGCGTCCGTCCTGCTGGTGGCGTTGGGCCTGGGATTCGCGACGTCCGTGGCGGCCGGCGCAGCGGACTACGCGCGACAGTGGCCGCTGTCGCTGCCGGACGCCGAAGCCGGCCTGTACCGCGTCGAACTCGGTCCGGACGTGTACCGCGCCGCGCTCTCGCCGCGGCTCGACGACGTCGATGTCCTCGATGGGCAGGGTCGCCCGGTGCCCGCCCAGCTGCTCGCCGCGCGCGCTCCGGTGGAAGTGGCGACGGTACGCTCGTCATTGCCCTGGTTTCCCTTGCCTGGCGCCGATGCCGGTCGCGGCGGGGACCTCGCGCTCGTGGTGGAACGCGCAACCGATGGCAGCGTGGTGCGCGTGGACGTGCGCATGGACGCGGATGCGACCGCGCCGGCGGCGTCGACCAGCTGGCTGGTCGATGCGAGCGCGATGCGTGGATCCATCGACGCGCTGGTGCTGGACTGGCGCGAGGCGCCGTCGCCGCTCGAAGCCACGTTCCGCATCGAAGGCAGCGACGACCTGCGCCAGTGGCGCGTGCTGCAGTCGAGCGCGGTCCTGTTCGACCTGCATGGCGGGGGCCTGCGCCTGCGCCGCGACCGGCTGCCGGTGGGGGCGGCCGCGCGCTACCTGCGCCTGGTGCCGCTGTCGGGTGCCGGGCGGCTGGTCGTGACCAAGGTGGAGGCGGAGCGCGGCGAGGAACCGGCGCGCGTGGGGCCCGTCCAGTGGCTGGACCTGGAGGGACGACCGGGCGCCGGCCGGGACGCGGAGGCGCTCCTGTACGAACTCGACGGCCGCTTTCCCGTCGAGAGCGTCGACGTGTCGCTCGCCGCCGGCGCGACGGCGCAGTGGCGCCTGTACAGCCGCGACGAGGCCGATGCGCCCTGGGTGGAGCGCGCCGGCCCCTGGCTCGGCTTCCGGATCGGCGACGAGCGCTCACCGCCGCAGCCGCTGGCGCGCCCGCTGCGCGACCGCTACTGGAAGCTCGAGGCGATGCCGGCGCCGGCACGGCCGCCCGTGCTGCGACTGGGGTGGCGGCCGGAGTCGCTGGTGTTCGTGGCCGGCGACGCGCCGCCCTTCCGCGTGGTGGCCGGCAACGCGCGCGCCGTGCGCGGCGACGCCCCCGTCGCGAGATCGCTCGAAGCGGTGCGTTCGGCGCGTGGCGCGGACTGGCAGCCGCCGCTGGCCACGCTCGGGCAAGGCGCGCCGCTCGCCGGCGACGCCGCGCTGCGCCCGGCCCGCGACTGGACGACCTGGATGCTCTGGGGGCTGCTGGTGGCCGGTGCGGCGATGGTCGCCGCGATGGCCTTTCGCCTGCTGCGCGGCCCGCGCGACTGAGGCGATGGTGGCAGGCGCAACGTTTGCCTGCCACCTGCCGCGCGCGGACAATGGATGGCTCACGCCACGCAGCGAACGATGCCCATGACCATCCTCCGCATGACCGATCTCGACCTGTCCGGCAAGCGCGTGCTGATCCGGCAGGACCTGAACGTGCCGATCGACAACGGCCGGATCACCTCCGAACAGCGCATCGTGGCCTCGATCCCGACCCTGCGCGCCGCCCTCGACGCCGGCGCCACGGTGCTGGTGACCTCGCACCTGGGACGGCCCAAGGAGGGCGAGTGGAGCGAGGAGAACTCGCTGGCGCCGGTGGCGCGCCGCCTGGGCGAACTCCTCGGCCGGCCGGTGCCGCTGGTGCGCGACTGGGTCGACGGCGTGGAGGTGGAGCCGGGCGGCATCGTCCTGCTCGAGAACTGCCGCATGAACGTGGGCGAGGGCAAGGACAGCGAGGAGCTGGCGAAGAAGTACGCCGCGCTCTGCGACGTGTTCGTGATGGATGCGTTCGGCACCGCACACCGCGCCCAGGCCTCGACCCACGGCGTGATCCGCTTCGCCCCGGTCGCCGCGGGCGGCCCGTTGCTGATGGCCGAGCTCGACGCGCTCGCCAGGGCGCTGGACAAGCCGGCGCGGCCGCTGCTGGCGATCGTCGCCGGCAGCAAGGTCTCGACCAAGCTGGAACTGCTCACCAACCTGGTGGGCAAGGTCGACCAGCTGATCGTCGGTGGCGGCATCGCCAACACCTTCCTTGCCGCGCAGGGCCTGCCGGTGGGCAAGTCGCTGCATGAACCCGACCTGCTGGACACCGCGCGTTCGATCATCGCCGACGCGAAGGCGCGCGGCGCCGACATCCCGCTGCCGACCGACGTCGTGGTCGCGCGCCAGTTCCACCCGGATGCCGAGGCCGCGGTCAAGCCGGTGGCCGAGGTGGGCGAGGAGGACCTGATCCTCGACATCGGCCCGGACACCGCCGCGCGTTACGCCGCGCTGGTCGCGAAGGCGGGCACCGTGGTGTGGAACGGACCGGTGGGCGTGTTCGAGTTCGACGCGTTCGGCAACGGCACCCGTACCCTGGCGCACGCGATCGCCGACTCGGCGGCGTTCTCCATCGCCGGCGGCGGCGACACGCTGGCGGCGGTGGACAAGTACGGCATCGCCGACAAGGTGTCGTACATCTCCACCGGCGGTGGCGCGTTCCTGGAGTTCCTCGAGGGCAAGACCCTGCCGGCGGTGGCCGCGCTGGAAGCGCGCGGCGGCTGAGATATACGGACGGGTATCGAAACGCGGTCTTTCCGCATCGCGCGGCGCCGGCGACGTCGCGCGATATCGCACCCCGGCTGGGCTAGGATAGCGGTCCCGTTCGGGCGCTTCGCCCGGACAATTCCGCCTGCAACGGTTTCCTGCCCATGTCCGAGCATCGTCGCCGTACCCGCATCCTCGCCACCCTCGGTCCGGCCACCGATCCGCCGGGCGTGCTCGACGCGATCCTGCGGGCCGGCGTGAACGTGGTGCGGCTGAACTTCTCGCATGGCGATCCCGCCGGGCAGATCGCGCGCGCGCAGGCGGTGCGTGAAGCGGCGGCGCGCGTCGGCGTCGAAGTCGGCATCCTTGCCGACCTTCCAGGTCCGAAGATCCGCGTCGAGCGCTTTGCGGAAGGCAAGGTCGAACTCAAGGCCGGCGACCGCTTCGACCTGGTCGCGCGCGAGGACGCGCCGCCGGGGACCCGCCACGAGGTCGGCGTGAGCTACCTCGGCCTGCCGGGCGACCTCGCTCCCGGCAACGTACTGATGCTCGACGACGGCTTGGTGCAGCTGCGCGTCGAGCGCATCGAGGGCGAGCGCATCGTCAACACCGTGCTCAACGACAGCGTGCTGTCAGACCGCAAGGGCCTGAACAAGCTCGGCGGCGGCCTGTCGCTGGGCGCGCTCACCGAGCGCGACCGCGAACTGATCGGCGTCGCCGCCCAGATCGGCGTCGACTTCATCGCGGTCTCGTTCTGCCGCAACGCCGAGGACATGGAGGAGGCGCGTGCGATCGCCCGCTCGCACGGCAGCGACGCGGCGATGGTCTCGAAGGTCGAGCGTGCCGAGGCGATCGAGAACCTGGCCGAGGTGATCGAAGCCAGCGACGTGGTGATGGTGGCGCGCGGCGACCTGGGCGTGGAGATCGGCGACGCCGAGCTGCCGGGGCTGCAGAAGAAGATCATCCGCGAGTCGCTGGCGCGCAACAAGGTGGTGATCACCGCCACCCAGATGCTGCAGTCGATGGTGGATTCGCCGATCCCGACCCGCGCCGAGGTGCTGGACGTCGCGAATGCGGTGATCGACGGCACCGACGCGGTGATGCTCTCGGCCGAGACCGCGGCCGGCAGCTTCCCGGTGCGCGCGGTCGAGGCGATGGCCCGCATCTGCATCGGCGCCGAGCGCCAGTTCGCCCACGACTTCGATTTCGAGAAGGCCGAGCGCGGCCTCGAGCGCGCCGACCAGGCGATCGCGATGGCGTCGATGTTCCTGAGCGAGCACATCGGCGTGGCCGCGATCGTCGCGATGACCGAGTCCGGCGGCACCGCGCGCTACCTCTCGCGCTATCGCGCCGGCCCGCCGATCTACGCCTTCTCCCGCCATGCCGGCGCGCGCCGGCGCATGGCGCTGATGCGCGACGTGTTCCCGATCGACTACGACAGCCGCGGCCAGACCCCGCGCCAGGCCGCGCGCGGCAGCATCCAGCTGCTGGTCGAGGCGGGCGTGCTGGAGACTGGCGACCGTGTGGTGTTCACCAGCGGCGAGCACATGGAAACCCACGGCGCCACCAACACCCTGCGCCTGCTGCAGGTGGGCAAGGACGGCCGCGCCGAGGGCCTCGGCGAGCTTTGACGGCCGCCGTCGATCCTTTATAGTGCGCGGCCTCCGAGCAGGCCCGCGAACATGGACTCGAAATCGTCGGACTGAATGGCCGCAGCGACAGGCTCCCTGTTGTTGCGGCTGTCTGCATGATTGTCCAACGCTGACGACGAGCAGATCGCCGCTGGATTCCACATTCAAGCGGACGATTCGTCATGCCTCCTATCCAGAGCGACGGGCCCTGGGCCCGTACCCTGCCTGCGGCCATGCTGCTGCTGGCACCCTTCAACATCCTGGCGTCGCTGGCCATGGATATCTACCTGCCGGCCGTGCCCCGCATGCCGGCGGCCCTGGGAACCACCCCCGCCGTGGTCCAGCTGACCCTGACCGTGTACCTGGTGGTGCTCGGGGTGGGGCAGCTGCTGTTCGGCCCGGTGTCGGACCGCGTCGGCCGCAGGCCCGTGCTGTTCTGCGGGGCCTTCGTGTTCGCAGCCGCGTCGTTCGCGCTGGCGGCGACCACCTCGGCCGTGCCCTTCGTGTGCCTGCGCCTGGTGCAGGCCGCGGGCGCGTCGGCGGCGCTGGTGGCGCTGTTCGCCACGGTGCGCGACGTCTATGCCGGCGATCCGCGCAGCACGGTGGTCTACGGGCTGCTCAACGGCATGCTGGCATGCGTGCCGGCGCTGGGTCCGCTGGCCGGCGCCCTGGTCATCGCGATCCTCGACTGGCAGGGCGTGTTCCTGCTGCTCGGCGCGCTTGCGGCGCTCTCGGCCCTGTACGCCGAACCCCGCTGGCGCGAGACGCGGCCGCCTTGCCGCGGACTGCGGGGCGCCGGGTTCGGGGCAATGGTGCGCAGCCCGTCCTTCCGTACCTACACGCTGGGGTTCAGCGCGGCGATGGGCACGTTCTTCGTGTTCTTCTCGACGGCGCCGCGCGTGCTGATCGACGGGGCCGGGTTCGCCGAGACGGGCTTCAGCCTCGCGTTCTCCACGGTGGCGCTGGTGATGATGGCGACCAGCTGGCTGGCCAAGCACCACATCCGGCGCTGGGGAACCGCAGGCAGCCTGGCCCGCGGCATGGCCCTGCTGCTCGCCGGTGCGGTGGCGCTGGCCGCCGGGCAGTCGTGGCTCGCGCCGTCGTTCTGGAGCTTCGTGGCACCGATGTGGATCGTGGCCGCCGGCATCGCGCTCGCGGCTTCGGTCACGGCGAACGGGGCGCTTGCCGGGTTCGACGACATCGCCGGCCGCGCCGTCGCGCTCCACTTCTGCCTGCAAAGCCTGGTCACCGGCGTCGTGGGGACGGCCTGCGTGGTGCTGCTCGATGGTGCGACCGCATGGCCGCTGGTCGTCTTCGCGTCGGGAATGGCGGTGCTCACGCTGGCGCTGCTGCGGTGGAATCCGCTTCCGGACCCGTCCTGATCCGGCCACGGGTGGCGGCGTCCGCCGCCGCCCGTTCGGCCGGAGGTGCGCCGGATCGGCGTGTCGGGCGGCAGGCCCGCCACCGGAGCCGCGTATACTTCCGCCGTCCGTGCTGCCGGCCCTTCCGAGATGAGCATCGAAGACCTCGCCGACAATGCGCGCGCACTGGTGGCCGCGGGCAAGGGCATCCTCGCCATCGACGAGTCCGGCCCTACCATCGCGCGCCGCTTCGCCGACGTGGGGCTGCCGAACAGCGAGGCCAACCGGCGCGCCTATCGCGAACTGCTGATCACCGCGCCCGGGCTGGCCGGGTCGATCAGCGGCGTGGCCCTGTCGGACGAGACCATCCGCCAGTCGACCAGTACCGGCGTGCCGTTCGCCCGCTACCTGGACGACCAGGGGATCCTGGCCGGGATCAAGGTGGACAAGGGCAGCCAGCCGCTGGCCGGCTGCCCGGGCGAGGTGGTGACCGAGGGCCTGGATGGCCTGCGCCAGCGCCTGGAGGAATACCGCAAGCTCGGTGCCCGCTTCGCCAAGTGGCGCGCGGTGATCCGCATCGGGGAAGGGATCCCCACCGGCACCTGCATCGAATCCAACAGCCATGCGCTGGCGCGCTTCGCGGCACTGGCGCAGGAGCAGGGCCTGGTGCCGATGGTCGAGCCGGAAGTGCTGATGGAGGGCGACCACGACCTCGACACCAGCTACGAGGTGCACGAGGTGGTGCTGCGTTCGCTGTTCGACGCGCTCTACCAGCAGAACGTGATGCTCGACGCGACCTTGCTCAAGCCCTCGATGGTGCTGCCGGGCAGCGATGGGGACGATGAGGCGGGCGTGGACGAAGTGGCCGAGGCCACGCTCACCTGCATCCGCTCGACGGTGCCCGCGATCGTGCCCGGCATCCTGTTCCTGTCCGGCGGCCAGGACGACGAGCGCGCCACCGCCCATCTCGACGCCATGAACCGCATGGGGCCGCATCCCTGGGTGCTGTCGTTCTCCTACGGACGCGCGCTGCAGTCGGCCGCGCTGCAGGTCTGGGCCGAGGACCCGGCCAGCAATGCCGGCAAGGCGCAGGACGCGGTGATCCGCCGCGCCCGCGCCAACGCACTCGCGGCGCTGGGGCGGTGGGAGCGCGCCCGCGCCTGAGCCGGTGTGCCCGGCGTTCCCAAGCGCCGGCCGGCATGCCCCGGCATCGCCTCGGACTGCCGTTGCGAGGCTTGCAGGAAAGACGGCCCGCGACCATGGCGCCGCCACGACACGGAGATGGACATGGCGAAGTACCTGGTGTCATTCCCGGCCGCGGCGATGGTCGTGCCCGAGGGCGAGTGGGACGCCGTCGTCCGGGACTCGCACGCGGTGATCGAGGAGGCGAAGGCGGCAGGCGTCTACGTCTTCGGCGGAGGCATCGATGCGGGCGTGGCGCCGCGGCTGGTGTCGGGCTCGGGCGCGGTGTCCGAAGGCGGCTATCCCTGGGCGCCGCCGCTCGACGGTGGATTCACGGTGCTGGAACTACCGTCCGACGACGCGGCGTTGGACTGGGCCGCGCGCATCGCCCGGGCCTGTCGCTGCGACCAGGAGCTGCGCGTCTTCGGATACGACCCGCAGTCCTGAGCGCCAGCGCGATGACGGCACGCGGCGACGACACAAGGTGGGCGGCTGCGCCGGGTATCCGCGGGAGGAGCCATGAAACGGACATGGACCATCATCGGCGTGGCCGGCGTCGCCCGCAGCGATCGCTGGCGCCAGACGCTGCCGGGCCCGCCAGGCGGCGGTCCCGGCCACGACCATGTCGGGCCGCTGCGCGACGGGGATGGAACCGTCCTGCCGTGCCTGCACCGTTGGGGGGCGTCAACGCGCTGCCTTCGACCTGATCGACGGGAGGCCCGATGTATCCGGTGACGCTGGGTTTCGAGGAAGCCGAACGCCGCATGGCGGCACTCACGCGCCATGGCCACCACGCCGAGGCGCTGATCAC
Organism: Luteimonas sp. J29; assembly: GCF_000472505.1. Lineage (GTDB taxonomy): Bacteria > Pseudomonadota > Gammaproteobacteria > Xanthomonadales > Xanthomonadaceae > Luteimonas. The sequence continues at coordinate 175,796 of NZ_AWZR01000007.1, read as the reverse complement.
TTCGGTGTTCACGTTCGAGAAGACGCTGCGCCGCGCGCTGCGCTACTGCGCGGTGCAGCGCGGTTTTACCTCGCGACAGTCGAAGGTGCTGTTCGACCGCCTGGGCTTCGACAAGCTCAAGGAGCTGTGGCCGGTGTTCGCGCCCGGAGGGCAGGCGCTTGCCGCCTACGTCGGCGGTGCGTACTGGCAGCACGTGCCGGCGGCGGTGACGATGCGCAACAAGCTGGTCCATGGGGAGCGGGTGTATCCGTTGCCCGAGTGCCGGGAGCGGACCGGTCAGGTCCTGGCGGCGCTGCGCGTGTTCCAGCAGCGGCTGGTCGAGGACATCGGGTTCGACGGCTGGTCGCGGCTGCCGGTGAGGATCAAGCCGGCGTTGCCCTGGCTGGGGCCCGGGGCATAGCCCCCGCAGGCACGGCATGGTCCGCGGGCGCCCGTGCCCGCATCGGGCCAGGTGGGACGCTCCGCGGTCGGCGGCGTCCGCCCAACCGGGATGCAACGCACGAGGGGGCGCCGGGTTGACACCCGCGGCGGCCCTGCCGGGCAGGGCTTTTGGCACGCACGCCGTCACGTTGGCGCCGCTAGAATCGGCCGGTTGCCCTCGACCCGGTGGATGATGTTCGCTGATTTCCGTACCCCGTCGCTGCGCGCCCTGCTGGTTGCGGCCTGCGCGGCTGTCCTGGTTGCCGGCTGCGGGGATTCGTCCCCGTCGAACGGGTCGCGCGGCCAGGGAGCGGCCGCGGTGGTGACCACCGCGGTGGTGGCGCCGGCGCCCTGGCAGGACACCATCTCGGCGCTGGGCACGGTCAAGGCGCGCGAGTCGGTGACGATCACCGCCAAGGTCAGCGAGACCGTGGAGCGGGTGCATTTCGAGAGCGGCGACGAGGTCCAGGCCGGCGCCACCCTGGTCACGCTTTCGGGCCTGCAGCAGCAGGCCGCGCTCGAGGCCGCCGAGGCCGCGGCCCGCGAAGCGGAGCAGCAGTACCGCCGCGGCAGCGAACTGGTGCAGCAGCAGCTCATCTCCCGTTCCCAGCTCGACACCCAGCGGGCCACGCGCGACGCGGCGCTGGCGCGGGTGGCGCAGATGCGGGCCGACATCGGCGACCGTCACATCCGTGCGCCGTTCGCCGGGGTCCTGGGGATCCGCCAGGTCAGCCCGGGCGCGCTGGTTACGCCGGGGACCGTGGTCGCGACGCTCGACGACATCTCGCGGGTGTACGTCGATTTCCCGGTGCCCGAAGTACACCTGGCGCGGCTGGCCCCGGGCCTGCCGCTCACCGGCACCAGCGTCGCCTGGCCGGGCGTGCGGTTCGCCGGCGAGGTCGCCAGCATCGATGCCCGCATCGACCCGGCCACGCGCGCGGTCATGGTGCGCGGCGACTTCCCCAACGCCGAGCGGCGGCTGCGTCCGGGCATGCTGGTCCAGATCGAGCTCGGGCACACCTCGCGCGAGGCCCTGGTGGTCCCCGAGATCGCGGTGGTGCAGGTGGGTCGCGACACCTTCGTCTGGCGGGTGACCGAAGGCGGGACGGTGGAGCGCGCCATGGTGCGCCTGGGCGAACGTCGCGCCGGTGCGGTCGAAGTGCTCGAAGGCGTGCAGGCCGGGGACCGGATCGTGGTGGAGGGCACCGGCAAGCTGCGCCCGGGCATGGCAATCACCGACGCAGGCGCCCGGTCGCCCACGCCCACGCCCGCGGACGACGCCGATGCCGGCAACGAAGGCTGACCTGCGATGAAGCTGTCCGACCTCTCGATCCGGCGCCCGGTTTTCGCCACGGTCGTCAGCCTGCTCCTGGTGGTGGTCGGGCTGATGTCGTTCATGCGCTTGACCCTGCGCGAGCTGCCCAACATCGATCCGCCCATCGTGTCGGTGGACGTGACCTACCCGGGTGCATCGGCGGCGGTGGTCGAGACCAGGGTCACCCAGATCCTCGAGGACGCGCTGTCGGGCATCGAGGGCATCAACACCATCCAGTCGAGCAGCCGCAACGGCCGCGCCGACGTGACCATCGAGTTCAACCTCACCCGCGACATCGAGGCCGCGGCCAACGACGTGCGCGACCGCATCAGCCGGGTGATGGACCGCCTGCCGGACGAGGCCGATCCGCCCGAAATCGCAAAGGTGGAGGCGGACGCCGACGTGATCGTGTGGCTGAACATGCGCTCCACGACCATGGACACGATGGAGCTGACCGACTACGCCGAGCGCTACATCGTCGATCGCCTGTCGGCGCTCGATGGCGTCGCGCGGGTGCAGCTGGGCGGCAGCCAGCGCTACGCGATGCGGATCTGGCTCGACCGCGACGCGATGGCGGCGCGCGGGATCACCGCCTCCGACATCGAGTCGGCGTTGCGCAGCGAGAACGTGGAACTTCCCGCCGGCCGCATCGAATCGGCCGACCGCGACTTCACCCTGCGCGTGGAGCGCGGCTACCGCGCGCCCGAGCAGTTCGCGCAGATGCCGCTGCGCAAGGGCGAGGACGGCTACGTGGTGCGTCTGGGCGACGTGGCCCGGGTGGAGCTGGGGCCGGAGGAGCGTCGCGCCTACCTGCGCAGCAACGGCGTGCCGAACGTGGGCCTGGGCATCGTGCGCACCTCGACCGCGAACGCGCTCGACGTGGCGCGCGCGGCCCGCGCCGAGGCCGCGGTGATCCAGCAGACCTTGCCCGAGGGGACGGACATCTTCGTCGCCTACGATGGCACCACCTTCATCGATGCCTCGATCAAGCGCGTCTACTGGACCCTGGGCGAGGCCATGGTCCTGGTGTTCCTGGTGATCTGGCTGTTCCTGGGCAGCCTGCGCGCGGCGCTGATCCCGGCCGTGACCGTCCCGGTGTGCCTGATCGCCTCGTTCATCGCCCTCTACGCGTTCGGCTACTCGATCAACCTGCTCACCCTGCTGGCCCTGGTGCTGTGCATCGGCCTGGTGGTGGACGACGCGATCATCGTGCTGGAGAACGCGCAGCGTCGCTGCGACCTCGGCGAGCCTCCGCTGGTCGCGGCGCGCCGCGGCACCGCGCAGGTGGCGTTCGCGGTGATCGCGACGACCGCGGTGCTGGTGTCGGTGTTCCTGCCGGTGGGGCTGATGGAGGGCAACACCGGGCGGCTGTTCCGCGAACTGTCCGTGGCGCTGGCGTCGGCGGTGGCGCTGTCGGCGTTCGTGGCCCTGACCCTGACCCCGATGATGTGCTCGAAGCTGCTGCGCCCGCACGGCAAGGTCACCGGATTCAACGCCTGGATGAACCGCCAGCTGGGCCGGGTCAGCGCCGGCTACGGGCGCCGGGTGGAGCGGCTGGTGACGATGGCGCCCGCGCGGCTGCTGGTCGTGGTGCTGGCGGTGATGGGGGGCTGCGCGCTGGCGGCGGCGCTGCTGTTCACGCGCGTCCCCAGCGAGCTGGCGCCTGCGGAAGACCGCGGCCGCTTCTTCCTGATGATGGATGGCCCCGAGGGCGCGGGCTTCGACTACACCGTGAGCCAGATGCAGCAGGTGGAGCGGATCATCCTCGAGCAGGTGGGCGAGGGCAAGCCGGTGCAGCGCGCCAACGCGCGCGTGCCGCGCGGCTGGGGCGGCAGCGAGGAGATGCATACCGGCCAGGTGATCGTGTTCCTGGAGGACTGGAACAGGCGCGACGTGGCGACCGACGAAGTGGTGGCCTCGGTGCGCGCGAAGCTGGCGGAACTGCCCGGGGTGCTGGTGCGCGCCAACGTGCCCGGTGGCCTGGTCGGCACCCGCGGCCAGCGCTACCAGCTGGTGCTGGGCGGCCCCGACTACGCCGAGCTCGCCGAATGGCGCGACCGGGTGCTGGCGCGGATGGAGGAGAACCCCGGGATCATGGATCCCGACTCCGACTACAAGGAAACCCGGCCGCAGATGCGGGTGGAGATCGACCGCGCGCGGGCGGCCGACCTGGGCGTGTCGGTCAACGAGATCGGGCGCACCCTCGAGACGATGATGGGCTCTCGCCGGGTCACCACCTTCGTCCAGGACGGCGAGGAATACGAGGTGATGGTGCAGGCCGGGCGCGAGGCGCGGATGACCCCGGCCGACCTCGCCAACACGTACGTGCGCAGCCGCGACGGCGCTCTGGTGCCGCTGTCCAACCTGGTGACCCTGGCCGAGATCGCCGAACCGGGCACGTTCAACCGCTTCAATCGGCTGCGCGCGATCACCATCAGCGCCGGCCTCGCGCCCGGCTACAGCATGGGCGAGGCGATCGCGTGGACCGAGCGCGTGGTGGCCGAGGAGCTCCCCGAGTACGCCCAGATCGACTGGAAGGGCGAGACCCGCGAGTACCAGCGCGCCGGTGGCGCGGTGCTGGTGACCTTCACCATGGCGCTGCTGATCGTGTACCTGGTGCTGGCCGCGCAGTTCGAGAGCTTCATCCACCCGCTGGTGATCATGCTGACCGTGCCGCTGGCGGTGCTGGGCGCGCTGATCGGCCTGTGGCTGACCGGCGGCACGCTCAACCTGTTCAGCCAGATCGGGATCGTGATGCTGGTGGGCCTGGCGGCGAAGAACGGCATCCTGATCGTCGAGTTCGCCAACCAGCTGCGCGACGCGGGCCGCAGCGTGCGCGAGGCGATCGCCGAGGCGTCGGCGGTGCGCCTGCGCCCGATCCTGATGACCTCGGCGGCGACGGTCATGGGCGCGGTGCCGCTGGTGGTCGCGGGCGGGCCGGGGTCGGCCAGCCGCGCCACGATCGGCGTGGTGATCATCTCCGGCGTCGCGTTCGCCACCCTGCTGTCGCTGTTCGTGGTGCCTGCGTTTTACGCGCTGCTGGCGCCTTTCACCCGGTCGCCGGACGCACTGGCGCGCAAGCTCGAGCAGCTAGAAGCGGAGACCGCGCCCGTGGGCGGCCACGCCTGAGTCGCGGTCGCGGGAGCGCGCACGTGGACTGGAGCGGCGTGCGGATCGACGTGGGTGGCGGCGTGCGGCCGCGGCCGTGGCGCGCGGGTGACCTGGAGGCGCTGCTCAGGCACGCCGACGACGCGGAGGTCTCGCGCGGCACCAGCGACCGGTTCCCGCATCCGTATACGCGCGGCGACGGCGAGGCCTTCCTCGCCGGTCGCGTGGTCGATTTCTCCGATCCGGTGTTCGCGATCGAGGTCGACGGCCAGGCGCGTGGCGGCATCGGCGCACGGCGGCTGGCGGGCGAGCGCGCGATCGGGGCCGAGCTGGGCTACTGGCTCGGGCGTGACTGCTGGGGCAGGGGGCTGATGACGCGCGTCGTCGCGGCGTATGCGCCTTGGGTGATGGATGTGCTCGAGATCCTGCGCCTGCAGGCCGTCGTGCTGGACTTCAACCAGGCCTCGGCCAGGGTGCTGGAAAAGAACGGCTTCGTCGAGGAGGGCGTCCTGCGCCGGGCGGTGCGCAAACGCGGCGAGGTCCACGACCTGCGCCTGTTCGCCCGCATCAGGGAAGGATGAGTCGCCGGATGCCCATCGGGCGTGGCGCGAGCCGGGCCGATGCCGTTATCGTGTCGCCTTCGTCGCCCGGCGCCCGGCGCCGCGACCCATCATCACCGGGGAGAACCGATCCGTGGAAGCATTCCTTGACTGGCTGAACGGCGTCATCTGGAGCAAGGCGCTGATCGCCCTGTGCCTGGGCGCGGGACTGTGGTTCTCGATCCGGACGCGCTTCATGCAGCTGCGCAGCGTGCGGGAGATGGTCCGCCTGCTGCTGTCGGGCAAGTCCTCGGAGGCGGGGGTGTCCTCGTTCCAGGCCCTGGCGATGTCGCTGTCGGGGCGGGTGGGCATCGGCAACATCGCCGGCGTGGCCACCGCGATCGCGTTCGGCGGCCCGGGCGCGGTGTTCTGGATGTGGGTGATGGCCTTCCTGGGCGCTTCGACCGCCTACGTCGAATCGACCCTGGCCCAGATCTACAAGGAGCGCGACGACGAAGGCCGCTACCGCGGCGGCCCGGCGTACTACATCGAGAAGGCGATGGGCCAGAAGTGGTACGCGTGGCTGTTCGCGATCGCCACGATCATGGCCACCGGCTTCTTCCTGCCCGGCGTGCAGGCCAACGGCATCGCCTCGGGCATGGCCAACGCCTGGAACATCCCGGTCACCGTCACCGCGACCGGCGTGGTGCTGGCGCTGGGCTTCATCATCTTCGGCGGGGTCAAGCGCATCGCCCGCTTCGCCGAGCTGGTGGTGCCGTTCATGGCGCTGGCCTACATGCTGGTGGCGTTCGTGATCATGGTGCTCAACGCCGAGCAGGTGCCACAGATGGTGTCGCTGATCTTCCGCAGCGCCTTCGGCATGGAGGCCGGCTTCGGCGCGTTGCTGGGCCTGGCGGTGGAATGGGGCGTCAAGCGCGGCATATATTCGAACGAGGCCGGGCAGGGCACCGGTCCGCACGCGGCCGCCGCGGCCGAGGTCAGCCATCCGGCCAAGCAGGGCTACGTGCAGGCGTTCTCGGTCTACGTGGATACCCTGCTGGTGTGCTCGGCCACCGCGTTCATGATCATCTCCACCGGCATGTACAACGTCGCCTCGCCGGAGGCCGGGATGCTGGTCGAGGCCCTGCCGGGCGTGGAGGCGGGCCCTGGCTTCGCCCAGGCGGCGGTGGAATCGGTGCTGCCCGGCTACGGGGCCGGGTTCGTGGCGCTGGCGCTGCTGTTCTTCGCCTTCACCACCATCGTCGCCTACTACTACATGGCCGAGACCAACATCGCCTACATCAACCGCAAGGTGCACCGGCCGTGGATGATCCTGGTGCTGCGCGTGGCGATCCTGCTGGCGGTGATCCTGGGCGCGGTGCGCAGCGCCGGCGCGGCCTGGACGCTGGGCGACATCGGCGTGGGGCTGATGGCCTGGCTCAACATCGTCGCCATCCTGGTGCTGCAGAAGCCGGCGCTGCTGGCGCTGCGCGACTATGAGCGGCAGAAGGCGCAGGGCGTCGACCCGGTGTTCGACCCGGAAGCGCTGGGGATCCGCAATGCCGAGTTCTGGCGGCGGCCGAAGTGAGATGAGCCGCCGCCCGCCGCCGTCGCCCGGACGCGACGCGCCATGGGCCGGTCACGGGTCGCGGCGCGCGGCGTCCGGCCGCGACGCGCGCGAGCCCTCGCCGCGCCCGCGCACCGAAAGCGGCGCCCGCGACGAAGTGCGCCTCTACGGCCTGAACGCGGTCAACGCGGTGTTCGCGCGCCGGCCGCAGGCGATCCGCAAGCTCTACCTGTCGTCCGAGCGCATTCCCGCGCTGCAGTCGCTGCTCAAGTGGTGCGTGGCCAACCGCGTCGGTTACCGCGTGGTCGAGGACGTCGAGGAGCTGCGCCGGCTGTCGGCCAGCACCCACCACGAAGGCGTGGTGGCGGACGTCCTGCGCGAGGCGCCACTGGGGCTCGCGCAGTGGCTGTCGGCGCTGCCGGAGGGTCCCTGCTGCGCGCTGTGGCTCGATGGCGTCGGCAATCCGCACAACCTCGGCGCGATCCTGCGCGCGTCCGCGCATTTCGGCGTGGCCGGGCTGCTGCTGCCGGAGTCGTCCACGCTGTCGCTGTCGGGTGCGGCCGCCCGCGTCGCCGAGGGTGGCGCCGAGCACGTCCCGCTGGTGCGGCTCGGGCCCGCCGACGATGCGATTGCGCGCCTGCGCGCCGCCGGGCTGACCCTGGCGGCCACCGTGGTGCGCGACGGCGACGACCTGTTCCGGGCCACGTTGCCGCGGCGCCTGGTGTACGTGCTCGGCGCGGAGGGCGAGGGCATGGGCGAAGCGCTGGCCGCGGCCTGCGACCTGCGCCTGTCGATCCCGGGCACCGGTGCGGTGGAGAGCCTCAACGTGGCGTCGGCCACGGCGGTGCTGCTCGCGCAGTGGGCGCGGTCGACCTCGTAGGGCCGGGACGGCGGCGTGCCTCCATCCCGGCCCTCCCACGCGGTCGCGGGAGGGAGGACGGCCGCGCGGGGAAATGATCGTCAAGGGCGACCGCGGATGGACCGCCTGCCGACCGCCGGCCCCCGCTTGCGGGGCGGGCCGGGGTCGGCGTCCGCGGGCGGCGCGCCCGCCCGGCTACTCGTTCGCGCCCTGCATCGCCCTGGCGGCGCTGCCGAAGCCACCTTCGGCCTCGGCCGCGAGCCAGGCGAACACGGTGTAGGCGGCGACGTTCTGGGCGAGGTCGGCCGGATCGACCTGGTCGATGGTGTCGTCGGCGTTGTGGTGCAGGTCGAAGTAGCGGCTGCCGTCCTGGCCCAGCCACGCCCAGGCGCCGCCGATCGTGGCCAGCGGAATGATGTCCGGCCCCGGCCCGCCCTCGCCGGGCATGTATTCGATGCCCAGCGGCGCGAGCGCGGCCGCGATGTCGCGCACCGCCGCCTGCGCCGATTCGGGGGCGCTGGCGTCGAAGCCGTAGATGCGGCCCGCACCGAAGTCGCTTTCCGCGCCGATGACGTGGTTGGCGACCTCGCCGGAATGGCGCCGCGCGTACTCGCGCGCGCCGATCAGCCCCTGCTCCTCGTTGGCGAAGGCGACCACGCGGATCGTGCGGCGAGGGCGTTGCGGGAGCTGCCCGATCAGGTGCCCCGCGGCCATGGTGATCGCGATGCCCGATGCGTCGTCCACCGCGCCGGTGCCCAGGTCCCAGGAGTCGAGGTGGCCGCCGATCAGCACCACTTCCTCCGACGCCTCGCGGCCGGTGATTTCGCCGATGACGTTGTGCGAGGTGTAGTCCGCGCCGGTCCAGCCGCAGTCGAGCGCCAGGCGCACGCGCACCGGGCCGCGGCGCAGCAGCCGCGCCAGCTGGTCGGCGTCCGGCAGCGCGACCGCCGCCGACGGAATCGGCTCCAGTCCCTCCTCGAAGCGCGTGAGGCCGGTATTCACCACCCGGTGGCGCGTGGTGCCGAGCGAGCGCATCAGGAAGCCGACCGCGCCCTTGCGGATCGCCTCGGACGGGCCGCGGCTGCGCACGGGGCCGGCCTTGCCGTAATTGCTGCCGTCGTGCGCGCGCTCCATCGGCTGGTCGACGAAGGCGATCTTGCCCGCCAGCGAACCCTCCGGAGCCGCACGTAGCGCCTCCAGGCTCTCGAAGCGCACGACCTCGCCCTCGACCGTGCCGCCCGGGCTGCCGCCGAGCGCGGTCACCACCAGTGGCTGCGCGTGTGCGCCGAGCACCTCCGCGCTTTCGCCGCGGCGCTCCCAGGTCGGGAAGGTGACCGGTTCGATCCAGACCTTGTCGTAGCCCAGCTCCCGCAGCTTGGCCTGGGCCCAGGCCACGGCGCGCGCGTCGGCCTCGCTTCCGGCCAGGCGCGGGCCGATCTCGGTGGTCAGCGACTCGAGCACCTGCCACGCGGTGCCGTCGGCCAGGGCGCGCTCGCGAAGCTGGGCGGCGGTGTCGAGTGCCGATGGCGGGATGCGGGTCTCGGCGGCGACGCCCTGGGCGGGCAACAGGCAGGCGGCCAGCAGCAGCGTGGCAAGGCGCATCGTGGGGGTCCTCCGGGGAAAGCGTGCCCGCGCGAGCCTGCCGGCCCGCGGCGGGATCCGCATGTGCGGAAAGTCGGGTTACTTCCTGAGCGAGTCGCGGATCTCGCGCAGCAGCACCACTTCCTCGGACGGCTCCGGCGGCGCTTCGGGGGCGGGCTCGGGCTTGCGGTGCAGGCGGTTGATGGTGCGCACCACCATGAAGATCGCGAAGGCCACGATCAGGAACTGGACGATGGTGTTGATGAACTCGCCGACGCCGATCGTCACCGCGGGCACCTCCTCGCCGGCGGCGTTGACGGTGGCCTCGCGCAGGGTCCAGGCGAGGTCGGAGAAGTCCACGCCGCCCAGCAGCAGGCCGATCGGCGGCATGATGATCTGGTCCACCAGCGAGGTGACGATCTTGCCGAACGCGGCACCGATGACCACGCCGACGGCGAGGTCGATCACGTTGCCGCGCATCGCGAATTCCTTGAACTCGGTGATCATGCCCATGGGCGTCTCCTGTGTCGGGGGAACGGCCGCGTAGCGGTCGCGCGCACTATGCGACGGACGCGCCCACCTGGCAACGCAGTTCGACCAGCCGGTCGAGTCTGGCCACGCACGCGTCGCCCGGCTGCAGCGCGGCCACGCCGGCGGGCGTGCCCATGAAGACCAGGTCCCCGGCGCGCAGCGCGTACAGCTTCGACAGCTCGTGCAGGATCTCGGGCACGTCCCAGATCAGCTGGTCGAGCGTGGACCGCTGGCGCAGCTGGCCGTTGACCTCGAGCGACAGCACGCGCGGCCCCAGCGCGTCGACGTCGGCCGCGGGCAGCAGTTCGCTGACCGGCGCGGAGGCGTCGAAGCCCTTGGCCGTGTCCCAGGGCAGGCCGCCGGCCTTGGCCTTCGCCTGCAGGTCGCGGCGGGTCAGGTCGAGGCCGACGCCGTAGCCGAACACCAGGCCGCCGGCGTCGGCCACCGGCAGCACGCCGGGCGGCGCGTCGCGGCCCAGGGCCACCACCAGTTCGACCTCGTGGTGCAGGTCGGAGGTCGCGGGCGGATAGGGCACGACGCCGTCGGTGACGATCGCATCGGCCGGCTTGTGGAAGAACACCGGCGTGCCGCGATCGGCCTTCGAGGCCGGGGCGGCGGCGCCCATCTCGCGGGCGTGGTCGGCGAAGTTGCGTCCCACGCAGTAGACGCGGCGGACCGGGAACGTGCCGCCGCCACGCACGCGGATGCGCGGCACCGGCGCCGCGGGAACGACGTCGTGGTCGTGCATGGGCCTCAGCGCAGGACGGGCTGGCCCGGCTTGGTCACCACCCGGTACTCGGCGTCGAGCACGTCCCCGCGGGCGGGGGCCGGACGACGGCGGAAGGCGGCGCGCAGCAGGCCGAAGGACACCATGGCCGCGCCTACCACCAGCCCCACCACCAGCAGCAGCGACAGGATCGCCACCCCGACCAGGCCCAGCAGCACGCGCACCAGCGGATTGCGGGGCTTGCGCGGCGTGAACGCCCCGCGCAGCGGCGAGGCGTCGAAACGGGCATGGAGGGTGCGGAACAGTACGGTCATCATCGGTGCCACAATGCGAGGCGGCCAGTATCGGTGGCCTCCGACTTTCACGTGTAACAGGTTCGTTAAATCGGCGTGATGACCGTCTCCGAAACGCCCAGGTCCCTGATCCGCCTCGACGCCATCCCCGACGGCGGCTTTGCCGAGGTCGAGGCCGATGTGGAGGGCAGCGCCGAGTCCGTGCTGCTGTACCGGGAGGGCGACGCGGTCCGCGCCTGGCTCAACGTCTGCCCCCACGCCGGCCGCCGCCTCGACTGGGCGCCGGGCCAGTTCCTCAAGACGAAGGACGGCCTGCTGGTCTGCGCCGCCCACGGCGCCAGCTTCGAGCTCGACCACGGCGAGTGCGTGGCCGGGCCGTGCCGCGGCGAGTCGCTGCGCGCGGTGCCGGTGCGGGTGGTGGATGGCGAGGTGTGGGCGGCGGGCTGACGGCTTCTCCGCACGCTCTCGTCGCGATCCGCGTGCGGGCCTGGCGAGGCCGGGTCATTGGCCGAATCCAAGGCGACGGTGGCCACGATCCGCATGCTCCCGGATGCGCTTGGCTGGTGCGGACGACGCATCGGTGCCTTCCCTCCATGCGCCATCTGAAGGGTGCCGGGCGGTGCGCGTTGCGCGCGAGGCCCGGCTTCAGAACATCAGGTTCACCATCAGCACCACGATGAACGAGTACAGCAGCGACAGCGGGATGCCGATGCGCAGCAGTTCGGGGGCGCGGTAGCCGCCGGGGCCGGTGATCATCGACATCACCGGGTTGGACTGGGTGACGAAGTTGTTCGAGGCCGACAGGGCCACGATCAGGGCGAATGCGGTCGGGTTGCCGTTGGCGGCGAGGGCGAAGTTGATCGCCAGGGGCACCACCACGATCGTCGCGCCGACGTGGCTGATCACCATCGAGAACGCGGCGGTGAGCAGCGCGACGGCGAACTGGATCAGCCAGATCGGCATGCCCTCGGGCATGCGCTCGATGGTGTGGCCGGCCACCCAGGCCGCGGCGCCGCTGCCGTCCATGGCCCAGCCGAGCGGGATCAGGCAGGCCATCAGGAACACGGTCTTCCACGAGATCGCCGAGTAGGCCTCGTCCATCTTCAGCACGCCGAACACCAGCATGCCGGCCACGCCGGTCATCAGCGCGATCGAGGTGGGTACGCGCCCGGACACCGCGATCAGCATGGTGACGGCGAAGATCACCATCGCGATCCGGAACTTGTGCGGCCGCTGCTCGCCCTTGGGGTAGTCGGTGACGATCACGAAGTCGCGCTTGCCGGCGGCCTGGGCGAGGTCCTGCCAGATGCTGTGCAGCACCAGCATGTCGCCCGCGCGCAGCGGGGTGTTGCGCACGTTGTCGCGGATGACGGTCTTGTCGCGGTTGATCGCCAGCAGGCTGATGCCGTACTGGCGTCGCAGCTGCAGGTCGGCGGCGGTCTTGCCGATGAAGCGCGAGGTCGGCGGCACCACCGCCTCGGAGATGCCGGCGCGGCTGGGATTGAACAGGTCGGCGAACTGGCGCAGGCGCGAGCTCATGCGCAGGAAGTGGTTCTGCGCGAAGTCCATCACCTGGTCGCGCGGGCCCATCGCGCCGATCACGCTGCCCACCCAGATTCGGGCGTCGGCCGGCGGCGCCAGGCGCGATTCGTTGCCGGTCTGCAGGGCCAGCAGCAGCGGCGCGTTGTGCAGGGCCTCGGCCTCGCCGAAGGTCATGCCCACCAGCGGGCTGTCGGCGGTGACGGTGAGCTCGTGCACGTCGCCGTCGATGCCGTAGGTGCGCGAGAAGTAGCTCTCGGTGCGCGCGGGGGTGACGTTGGCGTCGCCCTCGCCGCGCAGCTTGCGGTCGCCGAAGAAGCGGAAGTAGGCCAGGCTCGCGACCAGCAGCGCCAGGCCGATCGGCAGCGGCGCGAACATGTTCAGCGGTTCGAGCGTGGCGGCGCCCGAGGGCAGGTTGGCGTTGACCGCCACCAGCAGGTCGTTGAGCAGGATCAGCGGCGAGGTGCCGACCATGGTCAGCGTGCCGCCGGTGACGATGGCCACCGCCACCGGCAGCAGCATGCGCGAGAGCGGGATGCCGGTGCGCGAGGACAGCCGCGACATCACCGGCAGGTACAGCGCCATCACCGACGGGTTCTGCATCACCGAGGAGTTGAGGCCGGCGATGCCCGAGACCAGCAGCAGCAGCCGCTGCTCGATGCCGCGCGCGCGCCGCAGCAGCCAGGCCGCGAGGCGGTTGAGGGCGCCGGTGCGGTCCAGGCCGGTGCCCAGGATCATGGTCGCGATCACGCTGATCACGGCGTTGGACGAGAAGCCGTTGAACAGGTCCTCGGGCTGGACCAGGCCGGTCAGGCCCAGCATCACCAGCACCACCAGCGCCACCAGGTCCGAGCGCACGCGCTGGAACAGGAACAGGAGCATCGTCAGGGCCACCAGCCCGAGGACGATCTTCATGTCCGTGGTGAGGGCGAGCTGGGTGTCCATCAGGGCCGGGGCGGGGCTCCCGCCGGGAAGGGAAGGCCGGGCGTGCCCGGACCGGTGGTCGGGTGTTGGAGGACGAAGGCTCGCGCGGGTGTGGTCACGCGCCCTCCGGCCCCGGTCCCTGGTCGCCGGCGTCCACGCGGTCGTAGATCAGGTCCCAGACCCCGTGCCCGAGCCGCTGACCGCGGGCCTCGAAATGGGTCTGCGGTCGCCAGTGCGGACGCGGCACGTGGCCGCGCGCGCCGGCGCGGTTGCGCAGTCCCGGGGTGGCGTCGAGCACGTCCCACATCTGCTCGGCATAGTCCCGCCAATCGGTGGCGAGGTGCAAGCGTCCGCCGGGCGCGAGCTTGCGCACCAGCAGGGCGGCGAACGGCGGCTGCACCAGGCGCCGCTTGTGGTGCCGCTTCTTGTGCCAGGGGTCGGGGAAGTAGATCCGGATCTCGTCGAGGCTGGCGTCGGCGATCTCGCGCTCGAGCACCTCGACCGCGTCGTGGTGGTAGACCCGCACGTTGGTCGCGCCATCGGCGGCCAGGGCATTGAGCAGCCGGCCGACGCCCGGCGCGTGCACCTCGATGCCGACCAGGTCGCGGTCGGGGTCATGGGCGGCGGCGAAGCGCAGTGCCTCGCCATTGCCGAAGCCGATCTCCAGCACCCGCGGCGCCCTGCGGCCGAACACCGCGTCGAAGTCGCGCGGGTTGCCGGTGAAGTCGAGGCCGTAGCGCGGCCACAGCGACCCGAACGCCCGCTGCTGGGCCTCGGTGAATCGGCCCTGGCGCAGCACGAAGCTGCGCACCGCGCGGCGGCCGGGCTCGGCGGTGTAGGGCTTCTTGTGCAGCGGGTCGGTCATCGCGCGCCCCGGGCGCCGACCGCCGCCAGTGGCGCGGGCGCGGCCGTGCGCGTCATCCCACCAGCCCGTCGATGGGCGAGGAGGCCGAGGCGTAGCGCTTGCGCGGGATGCGCCCGGCGAGGAAGGCGTCGCGCCCGGCCTCGACCGCGAGCTTCATCGCCCGGGCCATGCGCACCGGATCCCGGGCCCCGGCGATGGCGGTGTTCATCAGCACGCCGTCGCAGCCCAGTTCCATCGCGATGGCCGCGTCGGAGGCGGTGCCCACGCCGGCGTCGACCAGCACCGGCACCTTCGCGTTCTCGATGATCTCCAGCAGCGTGTAGCGGTTCTGGATGCCCAGGCCCGAGCCGATCGGCGCGGCCAGCGGCATCACCGCCACGCAGCCGATCTGCTCCAGCTGGCGGGCGAGGATCGGGTCGTCGCTGGTGTAGACCATCACCTCGAAGCCGTCGGCCACCAGCAGCTCGGCGGCCTTGAGCGTCTGCACCACGTCGGGATAGAGCGTCTTCTGGTCGCCGAGCACCTCGAGCTTCACGAGGTTGTGGCCGTCGAGCAGTTCGCGCGCCAGGCGGCAGGTGCGCACCGCGTCCTCGGCGGTATAGCAGCCGGCGGTGTTGGGCAGGATCGTGTAGCGGTCCGGCGGCAGGACGTCGAGCAGGTTGGGTTCGTCCGGGTTCTGGCCGATGTTGGTGCGGCGGATCGCCACGGTCACGATCTCGGCGCCGGCGGCCTCGGTGGCGCGGCGGGTCTCGTCGAGGTCCTTGAACTTGCCGGTGCCGGTGAGCAGGCGCGAGCGATAGGTGCGGCCGGCGATGACGAGGCCGTCTTCGGGCTGGGGGTGCGTGGTCATCACGCGATTATCGCGCAAAGCCGTCGGCGTGCGCGGCGTCCTCCGCGCGGCGTTGCGTCTCGCTCAGCCGCCGCCGAGCGCGTGCACGATCTCGACCCGGTCGCCGGGCTGCAGCCGGTGCTCGGCGTGGCGCCCGCGCGGCACGATCTCGCCGTTGACCTCCACCGCCACCCGGCGCGCGCCCAGGCCCTGCTGCTCGAGCAGGGCGACCACCGTGATGCCGTCGCCGACCGCGACGGTTTCGCCATTGAGCTGGATGTCCATGCCTGCATTGTCGCCCGTCGGCGCGCGGGCTGCATCCCGCCGCCGGGCGCCCGCCGGGCGCGGCGAATGATGCACCGACGCTTGACCGCGCGGTGGGCGCGTGGACACTTGGCCGTCCGTGCGGCCGCGTATGTGCCGCGACGTCCAAATGGAGAGAGAAGGATGTCCCACAGCAAGACCCGATCCCGCCTCGTGCCCCGCCTGCTGGCTGCCGCCGTGGCGCTGGCGGCGGCCCCCACCTTCGCGAGCGATGCCTTCTCGCGCACCGTGTTCTTCGGCGACAGCCTCACCGACGCCGGCTACTTCCGCCCGCTGCTGGTGCAGCAGGATCCGGCGGCCGCGGTGCTCGGACGCTTCACCACCAACCCGGGCCTGGTCTGGGCGGAGTGGCTGGCGCTGCATTACGGCGCCGACGCCACGCCCAACGGCAACGGCCAGTCCGGCGACAACCATGCGGCCGGCGGCGCGATGGTCGCCACCGACCGGATGGGCCCGCCGTTCGGGCTGACGCCCTCGCTCGCCACCCAGGTCGCCACGCACCTGTCGGCCAGCGGCGGCCGCGCCGATCCGGATGCCCTCTACACGGTGTGGGGCGGGGCCAACGACCTGTTCTCGGTCGAAGCCAACCCGGCCCAGGCCGAGCAGATCATCGGCGCCGCGGTCACCGCGCAGGTGGGTCTGGTCGGTGCGCTGCAGTCGGCCGGCGCCCGCTACGTGCTGGTGCCCAACATCCCCGACCTCGGCCTGACCCCGGCCTTCCTGGCCCGGGGCCCGGTGGCCGCGGGCCAGGGCACGGCGCTGTCGACGGCGTACAACAACGCGCTCTATGGCGGGCTCCAGGCCCAGGGCCTGCGGGTGATCCCGCTCGACACCTTCACCTTCCTGCGCGAAGTGGTGGCCGATCCGGCCGCCTACGGCTACGGCAACGTGACCGGCACCGCGTGCCAGCCGCAGATCACCGCGCAGTCGATCACCTGCCATCCGGGTACCTACGTGTCGCCGGGCGCGGACCAGTCCTACCTGTTCGCCGACGGCGTGCATCCGTCCTCGGCCGCGCACCGCGGGCTGGCCGACCTCGCCATCGCCCAGATCGAAGGCCCGCGCCAGATCGCGGTGCTGCCGCGTTCGGCGGCGACGACGGGACGCGGCCGCGCCGAGCGCGTGGGCGCGCAGCTGTCGTCGCTGGCCGGCGCGGATGGCCGCCGCTGGTGGGCCGACGTGCGCGGCGACTTCCAGCGCTACGACCACGGCGACCGCTACGACGGCGCCGGCCCGGCGCTGACCGCGGGCCTGGGCTGGGGCGATGGCCACCTGTCCTGGGGCGGCTTCGTGGGTTACGGCCGCCAGGACAACGACTGGGGCCTGCGCCGCGGCAGCTGGGACCAGTCGGAGGCCACGGTCGGCGGCTTCCTCGGCTGGAAGGGCGACAGCGGCGCCTGGGTGGGCGCGCAGCTGAGCTACACCTGGCTCGACATCGACACCGACCGCACCGCGCCGATCGGCCCGGCGCTGCGCCGCCACCGCGGCGGCACCGACGGCAGCAACCTCACCGCGGCCGTGCATGCCGGCTGGAACCTGGGCGAGGGCGCGCTGAGCCACGGGCCGGTGATCGGCCTGGTGTCGCAGCAGATCGACATCGACGGCTTCGCCGAGGACGCGCCCGCCAGCTCCACCTCGCTCGCCTACCCGGACCAGAAGTTCGACTCGCTGGTCGGGAGCATCGGCTGGCAGGCCAGCTACGCGATCAGTGCCCACCTGGCGCCGTACGCGCGGCTGACGCTCGATCGCGAGTTCGAGGACGGCCCGGACGAGGTGTTCGCCCGTTCCCAGTCCACCGGGCTCGACTACGCGGTCCCCGGTCCGGGCTACGACGACGGCTGGACCACGCTGACCATCGGTGCGCGCACCCGCCTGTTCGGCCTCGACGCCAACCTCGGCGTGAGCCTGAACCAGGGCGAGAAGGGCGGTCGCCAGACCACCGCGTTCGCCACCATCGGGGCCGGATTCTGAGGCTCCGCGGCGCGGCGCCGGGCCCCCGGCGCCGCGTTGCACGGCCGCGCCGCATGGGCTTAGACTGGGGCCACGCGCGGGCGTAGTTCAATGGTAGAACTGCAGCTTCCCAAGCTGCTAGCGTGGGTTCGATTCCCATCGCCCGCTCCACATCCAGGCGGCGGCACCATCGTTACGATGGTGCCGCCGTTTCTCTTTCCGGCCCGACCGGCGCCCGCATGAAGCTCGCGATCCTCTCCCGCAACGGCAAGCTCTACTCGACCCGGCGGCTGGTCGAGGCCGCGCGCGCGGCGGGCCACAGCGCGCGCGTGCTCGATCCGCTGCGCTGCTACATGCGCATCGCCAGCGACGGCTTCGCGATGCGCTACAAGGGCCGTGCGATCGACGGCTACGGCGCGGTGATCCCGCGCATCGGCGCCTCGATCACCCGCTACGGCTGCGCGGTGCTGCGCCAGTTCGAGCTGATGGGCAGCCGCACCCCGAACCCCGCCGCCGCGGTCGCTCTGGCGCGCGACAAGCTGGCGTGCCACCAGCTGCTGGCCGCACGCGGCATCGGGCTGCCGGCCACGGTGTTCGGCGACAACCCCGACGACACCGCCGACCTGCTGTCCCTGCTCGGGCCGCCGCCGCATGTGGTCAAGCTCAACGAGGGCACCCAGGGCGCCGGGGTGATGCTGACCGAGAAGCTTTCGGCCTCGCGCGGCGTGGTCGAGGCCCTGCGCGGTCTGTACGCCAACTTCCTGGTGCAGGAGTTCGTGGCCGAAGCCGAGGGCGCCGACCTGCGCTGCTTCGTGGTCGGCGACCAGGTGGTGGCGGCGATGCGGCGCCAGGCGGCGGCAGGCGACTTCCGCTCCAACCTGCATCGCGGCGGGACCGCGGTGGCGGTCGAACCCACTGCGGACCAGTGCGACGTGGCCGTGCGCGCGGCGGCCGCGGTCGGCCTCGGGGTGGCCGGCGTGGACCTGATCCAGTCCCGGCGCGGCCCCCTGGTGCTCGAGGTGAACGCGTCCCCGGGACTGGAGGGGATCGAGGACGCGACGGGGATCGACATCGCCACAAAAATCGTCGAATATGCCGCTAACATCGCGAAAAATACTGGAACGTCGGCGAAAATGAACACGCGCCGCAAACCCCGTCCTTAACGTCTGCGGGTGGCCTGGATTAACGGGTGTTTAACCCTTCCGGGGCTACCTTGTCGGCACCGGATTCCGCGCTCTCTCCTGTTTCCTTGTCCATGGGACAGCACAACGGATTACGGTAATCGGGGCAGTCCTTTTGGGCCCAGGCGATGGCCTCGTCTGGGCTCTTTTGTAGGCGCGTGTCCACGCGGCGGCGACCCGGCCGTGTGACAGAATCCCGGCTCTCCCGCGATGGCGGAACCGCCACCTGCCCCCGCGGTCCAAGCAGGCCGCCCACATGGAATCCGCTCATGCGCATCCTCGTCATCGAAGACAACCAGGACATCGCCGCCAATCTTGGCGACTACCTCGAGGACCGGGGGCACACGGTCGACTTCGCGGCGGACGGCGTCACCGGCCTGCACCTGGCGGTGGTCCATGACTTCGATGCGATCGTGCTCGACCTGAACCTGCCGGGCATGGACGGCCTGGAGGTCTGCCGCAAGCTGCGCAACGACGCCCGCAAGCAGACCCCGGTGCTGATGCTCACCGCCCGCGACAGCCTGGAGAACAAGCTGGCCGGGTTCGACTCGGGCGCCGACGACTACCTGGTCAAGCCGTTCGCCCTGCAGGAGGTGGAGGTGCGCCTGAACGCCCTCTCGCGCCGCGGCAAGGGCGTGCAGACGCGGGTGCTGGAGGTCGGCGACCTCGAGTACAACCTCGACACCCTCGAGGTGCGGCGCCAGGGCAAGCTGGTCCAGCTCAACCCGACCGCGCTCAAGATCCTGCAGGCGCTGATGGAGGCCTCGCCGGCGGTGGTCACCCGGCAGGACCTGGAGACCCGGGTCTGGGGCGAGGAGCTGCCGGATTCGGACTCGCTGCGCGTGCACATCCATGGCCTGCGCGCGGTGATCGACAAGCCGTTCGACGTGCCGCTGATCCAGACCCGCCACGGAATCGGCTACCGGATCGCAGCGCCCGATGGCGCAGGCTGACGCGCAGGCGGCACGGCCCGCTCGCAGCAGGCGCCGTTACCGGCGACGCCTGCGCACCCGCATCATCGTTTCATTCTTCACCCTGGGCATGTTCCTGTCCGCGTTCATCGCGGCCGCGACCTTCTACGTCCAGAACCGGGTGGACAACCAGGTCATCTCCGACACCCTGCTCAAGAACAACAACATCTTCGCCGAAGGCTGGTACGCCGACCCGGACGCGGTGGGCGTACCGTTCGAGAAGATCCAGGGCCGGATGTTCAGCGTCGACCGGCTCGACCGCGTGCCGCCGGAATGGCGCGACCTGCCCAACGGGGTGCACGAACTGGAGTCCGAGGGGCCCGGCGGCGAGAAGCGGGTCTACAAGCTGGCGGTGCGCAAGGACCCGCAGTACTGGTTCTTCCTCGGCTACGACATCGCCGAGGAGCGCGAGAGCGAGGAGCAGCTGCGCACCGCGCTGATCCTGCTGGTGGCGGCGCTGAGCCTGGTGTCGCTGCTGGTGGGCTGGTGGTCGGCCTCGCGCGTGATGAGCCCGGTGTCCGAACTGGCCAAGCGCCTGTCGCGCTCGGGCGAGGGCGGGCTGTCGGCGCCGCTCGCGCCGCGTTTCGCCGACGACGAGGTCGGCGAGCTGGCCAAGGCCCTGGACGACTACGCCTCGCGCCTGACCGAGGTGGTGCAGCGCGACCGCGAGTTCAATGCCGACGTCAGCCACGAGCTGCGCACGCCGCTGGCGGTGATCCGCGGTGCGGTCGAGCTGCTGCTGTCCAAGCCCGAGCTCGACGACCGCACGCGCGCGCGCCTGCTGCGCATCCAGCGCGCCGAGCAGCAGTGCACCGACCTGATCAGCGCCCTGCTGCTGCTCTCGCGCAACGAGCGCGGGCACGGCAACACCGACGTGGCGCGGGTGGCCGAACAGCTGTTCGACGCGCACCGCGGACAGCTCGGCAGCAAGCCGCTCACCCTGCGGCTGGAGGGCGGGCCGGGCCAGGTGGTGGTGGACGCGCCCGAGTCCGCGGTCACCGTGGCCCTGGGCAACCTGGTCGGCAACGCGGTCAAGTACACCCAGCAGGGCGAGGTCGTGGTGCGGCTGCGCGACAACGCGGTGGACGTCATCGACTCGGGCCCCGGACTGAGCGCGGAGGATGCCGCGCGCCTGTTCGAGCGCGGCTACCGCGGCACCCATGCCGAGCACTCGCAGGGCGGCGGCATCGGCCTGTCGATCGTGCGCCGGCTGTGCGACCTCTACGGCTGGAGCGTGCGCGTGGTGCCCGGCGAGCAGCAGGGCGTCGTCGCCACGCTGACGTTCTCGCGCGACGACGCCTGACCCCACGCCCCGCATCCGCCCCTCGTGGGAGCGGCTTCTGCCGCGATCTGGGGTCCCGGTCGCCGCGCTCCTCCCAACACCAGGGCCAGCGCCGGACCCGTCGCCGCACCCTGCACGGGTGACGCCAACGCCGTCGCCACCGCCCCCGTGGCATGATCGCCCGTTGCGGTACGGCGGAGGAGGGTGCCGATGTCCAGCAACGCACCGCGTCGCGGTTCGCGCCTGCGCCAGTGGCTGCTGGGGCTGTTCTGGGTCCCGGCCGCGGCCTGCGCCACGTCCCCGCCGTCCGACGATCCCACTGCCCAGGCCCGCGAGCGCATGGTGGAGCGCCAGATCGCGTCGCGCGGCATCGACGACGCGCGCGTGCTCGCCGCGATGCGCGCGGTGCCGCGCCACCGCTTCGTCCCGGAGGCGGTGGCGGCCAGCGCCTACCTCGACCAGCCGCTGCCGATCGGCCACGACCAGACCATCTCCCAGCCGTATGTCGTCGCCCTGATGACGTCGCTGGCGCGGCCGGCGCCGGGCGCGCGGGTGCTCGAGGTCGGGACCGGGTCGGGCTACCAGGCCGCGGTGCTGGCCGAGATGGGCGCGGAGGTCTACACGATCGAGATCGTGGAGCCGCTGGCCGCGCGCGCGGCGCAGGTGCTCGAAGCGCTGGGCTACGACCGGGTCCACGTGCGCGCCGGCGACGGGTACGCGGGGTGGCCGGAGCATGCGCCCTACGATGCGATCGTCGTGACCGCGGCGCCGGAGCGGATTCCGCGGCCGCTGCTCGACCAGCTTGCGCCGGGCGGGCGGCTGGTGATCCCGGTCGGCCCGGTGCACGCGACGCAGGAGCTGCGGCTGGTGGAGAAGGATGCAGGCGGGCAACTGCGCGAGCGCAGCGTCACGCCGGTCCGGTTCGTACCGCTGACGGGCGAGGCGGCGGACCGGGACCGGGGCGGGCGCTAGGGCCGGGCGGGGCGCGGGAGCGACCGAAGGCGGGGCGGCGGGCGCTGGCTCCCTGCCCCGCTTGCGGGGGAGGGCCGGGGTAGGGTCGCCCGACGGTGGGTCAGACCGGTTCGAGCCACCCGTACCGGTCGGGCGTCGAGCCGTCGAACAGGCCGAAGAACAGTTCCTGGATGCGGCGCGTCACCGGGCCGGCCTTGCCGGCGCCGACCTGGCGGCCGTCCACCGAGCGGATCGGGGTGATCTCCGCCGCCGTGCCGCACATGAACAGTTCGTCGCACAGGTACAGGTATTCGCGCGGCAGGTCGCGTTCGACCACCTCGATGCCCGCATCGCGCGCCAGGGTGAGGATCGAGTTGCGGGTGATGCCGTTGAGCAGGGCCGCGCTCACCGGCGTGGTGTGCAGCGCGCCGTCGAACACCAGGAACAGGTTCTCGCCCGCGCCTTCGCTCAGCAGTCCGGTGGACGCCAGCGCGATGCCCTCGCCGAAGCCCAGCCGCCGCGCCTCGCGCGCGACCAGGGTGCCCGAGAGGTAGTTGCCGCCGGCCTTGGCGCCGGCCGGGATGGTGTTGGGCGCGAAGCGCTGCCAGCTCGACACGCAGGCGTCGATGCCGCTCGAAAGCGCCTCGTCGCCGAGGTACTTGCCCATCTTCCAGGTCGCCACCGCCACGTCCACCGGCGTTTCCGCCGACAGGCCGAAGCCGCCCAGGCCGCGGAACGCGACCGGGCGCAGGTAGTCGGTGCTGTTTCCGTTGGCCGCGATCACCTCGCGACAGGCGGCGTTGATCTGCTCGAGCGAATAGGGGATGTCGATCTCGTGGATCTTCGCCGACATGAACAGGCGGCGGTTGTGGTCGGTGAGGCGGAAGATCACCGGTCCGCCGGCGGTGTCGTAGCAGCGGATGCCCTCGAACACCGACGAGCCGTAGTGCAGGGCGTGCGCCATGACATGGGTCGTCGCCTCGGCCCACGGCTTGATCGCGCCGTTGTGCCAGATCCAGTCGGGATACTGCATGGGGACGCTCTCGATGCGGAAAGCGACATTCTGCACGATCGCCCGGCGCCCCAGACGGGGTCGGAGACGGCGGGCCCGGGCGCAGGCGGCGTTCCGGCAGCGGCTACAGGCTCAGCCACCAGCAGCCGAGGTGGCGCCGCAGCGAGAACACCGTCTGCATCGGGGTGACCCGGTTGGGGGCGGTCTGGTCGACGACCAGTGCGGTGGGCGGCCCCGACAGGCGCGGGGGCGGCGGCCCGGGCGCGGCGGCGGTCGGCTCGCGGACGCTGGAGTCACCGGCCATGGCATCCGGGTGCGATGCGTCTTCCCGGTCCGTTGGTCGGGGCAGCGTGCGCCAGACCCGCACCCCCGACGGCAGTTCCACCCACCCGGATGCGGGGGCGGGCCCGGCGGCGGGCACCGGTTCGGGCGGCGGCGGGGGCTGCGGATGCAGCGGCGTAATGTCGACCAGCGGCCGGTTCACGATCGCATCGAGCCGCGACATCACCGCGTAGCCCGCGCTGGAGGACATGCCGGGCCAGTGGTAGATCCCGGCGAGCCGGTTCACGTCGCGCGAGTCGATCGCGGCGGTGAGCTCGAATACCAGGTCCTGCAGCCGCCGGGCGCAGTCGCGTCGCAACGGGGCGCCGGTGGAGCCGGCGGGGCCGAGCGGCGACACGCGCTCGCTCGCGCCCACGTCGGCGCACTGGCGGTCGGTATAGACGTGGCGGCCGTCGTCGGTGGTGCAGCGGCGGACCTGGGCGTGGGCGACCGGGCCGGCTCCCAGCGCGGACGTCAGCAGGAGCAGGGCACAGGTGGTCCGGCGGATCATCGCGGCAGCCTAGCGCCCGGGCGCGCCTGCGGGAAGCCGGGCGGGCGCGGCGTTCAGCGCCGGCAGGGACCGCGTCGCGCGTCCTCGACCGCCTATTGCAGGCGCGCGAGCACCGCCTGGGTCGGCCGCGCGAGGTTGAGGGTGTAGAAGTGGAGGGCCGGTGCGCCGCCGTCGAGCAGGCGCCGGCACAGCTTCGCCACCAGGTCCGCGCCGAACTCGCGGATCGCGTCCACATCGTCGCCCAGCGCCTGCATCTTCTTCTCGACCCAGCGCGGGATCTCGGCGCCGCACTGGGCGGAAAACCGGCGCAGCTGGGAGAAGTTGGAGATCGGCATGATGCCCGGCACGATCGGCACGTCCACGCCCAGCGCGCGCACCGCGTCGACGAAGTGGAAGTAGGCGTCGGCGTTGTAGAAGTACTGGGTGATGGCCGAGTCTGCGCCGGCCGCGACCTTGGCGCGGAAGTGGCGCAGGTCGGCCAGCGCGTCGTCGGCCTGCGGATGGGTCTCGGGATAGGCGGCGACCTCGATCCGGAAATGGTCGCCGTGGCGCTTGCGGATGAACGCCACCAGGTCGGAGGCGTAGCGCAGTTCGCCGGGCTGGCCCATGCCCGACGGCAGGTCGCCGCGCAGGGCGACGATGCGGCGACAGCCCAGTTCACGGTACTCGTCGAGCAGGGCGGCGATCTCGTCGCAGCTGCCGCCCACGCACGACAGGTGCGGCGCGGCGTCCAGGCCGTGCTCCCGCAGCAGGTGGCGCACGGTACCGGAGGTGTAGGTCAGGGTCGAGCCGCCCGCGCCGAAGGTGCACGAGACGAACTCGGGCCGGTACGGGCGCAGCTTCGCCACGGTGCGGTCGAGCTGCGCGCGCTGCTCGTCGGTCTTGGGCGGGAAGAACTCGAAGCTGATGGCGGTCATCGCGGGCGGCCGGGCGGGGACCGGGAAATCATATCTCTTTATCGCGATGGATGTTAAGAGACGCCGGTGGGATGTTCCCCCGGCGACCTGTAGGAGCGGCTTCAGCCGCGACCTCCGGGGCGCCAGGTCGCGCTCCGTATCCCGGCCATCGACGGGTCGCGGCTGGAGCCGCTCCTGCAGGAACGCACGGGGGCGCGCGCATTTGGCATCCTTGCGCCCCATGCGCATCGTGCTCACCCCGTTCGCCCGCGCGCGCCTGTTCCCGCGCGAGGCGCGCCCCAACACCATCCAGGACTGCAGCCCCGAGGAATTCGAGCGGCGCCTCAACGAGGAGCCGCCGCTGAAGGTGCTCGAGGGCTACGCGCCGTTCTGCCGCCTGCACGTCCACCGCAACTGGACCTCGACCCGCTGCCTGACCGTGCCGATCACCGACGACAACCGCCACCTGCTGCGCTCGGCCTACGAAGCGCGCACGAAGCAGGAGCTGCCGGTGCTGGTGCGCTGGTTCGAGGGCGTCGAGCCGCCGGTGGCGAACTACCTCATCCCCATCCTCTACAGCGCGGAGCAGATGGCGAAGGAGGGCGCGCCGATCGACGGCGACTGGGGCATCGTCGGCTGCCTGTACACCGCCGAACCGGAGGAGATCCCGATGGCGCCGATCACCATGATGCGCAACGCGCTGGGCGTGGAGGAAGGCGGCTCCGGCGTGCCGATCGACCGCGAGGCCTACCTGCGCAGCGTCGGGTTCTGGGAGCGCAACGCCAACTGGCGCTGAGCGCCCGCCGGCTCACCCGGGGCGGCGGAACGTGCGCCGCGCGCGCTGCGCGCGCTCGCGCACCACGCAGCCGGGCACGTGGTCGTTGACCAGGCCCATCGCCTGCATGAAGGCGTAGACGGTGGTGGGCCCGACGAAGGTCCAGCCGCGCTTCTTCAGCGCCTTCGACAGCGCGACCGATTCGGGGGAGGTCGAGCGCGACTGCGGCGGCGGCAGGCTGCGCGGGTCGGGCTCGAAGCGCCAGACGAAGGTGGCCAGCGAGCCTTCCGCCTCGACCAGTTCCAGCGCGCGGCGGGCGTTGTTGACGACCGCCTCGATCTTCCCGCGGTGGCGGACGATGCCCGGATCCTGCAGCAGGCGCTGGACATCGCGTTCGCCGAAGCGCGCCACGCGCGCGAAGTCGAAGCCGTGGAAGGCGGCGCGGAAGTTGTCGCGCTTGGCCAGGATCGTGCGCCAGCTCAGCCCCGACTGGAACGCTTCCAGGCTCAGCTTCTCGAACAGGCGCCGGTCGTCGGCGACCGGGAAGCCCCACTCCCCGTCGTGGTAGGCGAAGAACTCCGGCGCCGCCGCGCACCAGCGGCAGCGGGGCCGGCCATCGGGTCCGGGAACCGTCGCGTGCATCGTCGCCTCACCTGGATCGGCCCCGCGGCCAGGGATGGCGCGGGGCGCACGCAAGCATACCGTCCAGCGGGCGGCCACACCCACGTTCCGGCCGGGCGGGCGCCGCGCTCACGCATCGACCACGGAACGCACGCACTGCGTTCACGGCCCAACCGTGAAGGTGGGGCGGTGCCGGCGTATGCCAACCACCGTCCCGTCCGGAGCTCCGCCATGCTCGCCACCACCTACCGGCGTCCGCGCAGGATGCGCATCGAACACGTCGCCGAACCCGGGATCGAGCACCCCAACGACGCCATCGTCCGGGTCACGCGCTCGTGCATCTGCGGCTCGGACATCCACATCTACAACGGCCTGGTGCCGGACACCCGGGTCGGCTCGATCATCGGCCACGAGTTCTGCGGCGTGGTGGAGGAAGTGGGGCCCTCGGTGCAGAACCTGAAGGTCGGCGACCGGGTGCTGGTGCCGTTCAACATCTTCTGCGGCAGCTGCTTCTTCTGCCAGAAGGAGCTGTACGGCAACTGCCACAACGTCAATTCGCAGGCCAGCGCCATGGGCGGCTTCTACGGCTACACCCACACCGCCGGTGGCTATGACGGCGGCCAGGCGGAGTATGTGCGCGTGCCGTTCGCGGACGTGGGCCCGACGATCATCCCCGACGACATCCACATCGAGGACGCGGTGCTGCTCACCGACGCCTTCCCGACCGGCTACCAGGCGGCGGAAATGGGCAGCATCCGCGAGGGCGACACCGTCGTGGTCTTCGGTGCCGGCCCCGTCGGACTGTTCGCGGCGAAGAGCGCGTGGTTCTTCGGCGCCGGCCGGGTGATCGTGGTCGATCGCGAGGACTACCGGCTGGAGTTCGCCCGCAGGTTCGCGCATGCCGAGACGGTGAACTTCCTCGAGGTGGACGACGTCGCCACCCACCTGAAGAAGATGACCGACTGGCTGGGCGCGGACGTGTGCATCGACGCGGTTGGTTGCGACGCCACCGGCAGCGCCTTCCACGACATCACCGGCAAGATCCTGATGCTGCAGGCCGGCTCGCCGATCGCGTTGCACTGGGCGATCAACAGCGCGCGCAAGGGCGGGCGCATCTCGATCGTCGGCGTTTACGGGCCGACCTTCAACATGATTCCGATCGGCAACGCGGTGAACAAGGGCCTGACCCTGCGCATGAACCAGGCCAGCGTGAAGCGGCACTTGCCGCGGCTGATCGAGCACATCCGTGCCGGCCATATCTCGCCGCGCGAGGTCATCACCCATCGCATCCCGCTCGAGGACGTGGCCGACGCCTACGACATCTTCGTCAACAAGCGCGACAACTGCATCAAGCCGGTGCTGGTGCCGCCTTCGGCACGCGACGCGGCATGAGCACCGGGAACATGGAGACGGACATGGAAACCAGCGACCGCCCGTACGCCCACATCCCCGGATGGGGTTCCGACCTGCCGCGCGAGAACCGCCCCGCCGTGCCGATGGAGCGCACGCCGCCGCGATTGGACGTGCCGTGGAGCGATCCGCCCCCGCAGCAGCCGATGACGGTGGAAGTACTGAAGTCGGTCGAGCGCCCGGACCATTCGCGCACCTTCGGCACGCGGCTGCCGCCGAAGGGGCTGAGCGGGGCGATCCGCCGCGCCGCCTTCCGTCGCAGCGAGAACGACATCGGCCACTGGCTGCTGCTGGTCGCCGCCGACCGGGTCGACGTGGTCGAAGGGCTGTGCGAGGACGCCCGGCGCTCGCCGGCGAAGACCGCGCTGGTGGCCGCGGGGATCGGCGCGCTGGGGCTGGTCGCCTGGGGCCTGCTGCGTCGCCGCTGAGGCGGGCGCGCGCCGCGACGGGCAGCGCGCGTGCGGTGCGGGAGGCCGTCGCTCAGCCGGCCAGGTGCTGGTGCAGGATGGTGGTGCCGACCGCGATCAGCACCAGGCCGCCGACGATCTCCGCCCGGCGGCCGATCATCCGGCCGAGAGCGCGCCCGGCCATGACTCCGATGGTGACCAGGGTGAAGGTGCACAGGCCGATCACGGTGGCGACGAGCAGGATGTTCACGTCCACGAAGGCCAGGCCGACGCCGACCGCCATCGCGTCGATGCTGGTCGCCAGTCCGGCCACCGCCACCGCCCACAATCCGGTGCCACGCGGCGCGTCGTCGCCGGCGCCGTCGCCGTGCAATGCCTTCCAGACCAGGTGCAGGCCGAGCCCGCACAGCAGGCCGAAGGCGATCCAGTGGTCCCATTCCTCGATCCAGCGCTGCGCGACCGACCCCAGCGCCCAGCCTGACAGCGGCGTGAGCGCTTCCACGACGCCGAAGATCGCGCCGGTGCGCAGGGCGTCGGGCCAGCGCAGGCGCATCGCCGCGCCCTTGCCGATCGCGGCGGCGAAGGCATCGGTCGACAGCGCCAGGCCCAGGAGCAGGATGGAAACGGGGTGCATCGCATCGCCACGCGGCCGGGGCTGGGCGCAACGGACCAGCACGCGCCCGGCCGGCTGACGTGCATGGCTCGCTGGTCTCGCCAACCGGAAGGTTGCGACCGCCATGGCCGGTGCAGGCCAAGTGTGTTGACGGGCGCGCCGCCGCGGGTCGCGGCGGCCGGCTACTCCCCAAGGAGTGGTGCGGTCGCATTGCCGACCGCGGGGCAATTGTAAGGGGATTCACCGTCGCCGGGCACGGTTCGGCCCCGCATGCGGCCGGGAACGCGGCTCAGGCCGACCAGGTGTGGCGCACGAACCAGCAGCCGCCGTGGCGCCGCACGTCGAAGTCGGTGACCCTGTGTCCGCCCGCATCCTGCAGGACGACCTGCAGGGTCCCGCCGGCGGCGGGCGACCCGAAGAATTCGGCGTCCACCAGGGCCATGCCGCCCAGTCGCTGGATCCGCGCCATCATCCGCATCGCCGTGGCGTGCGACATGCCGGCCCAGTCGAAGCTTTCCGCGATGCGGTTGACGTCTCCCTGGGCCATGGACGCGCGCAGGTCGACCGCGAGCTGCCTGGGCGTGGTCGCGCAACCCTGTCCCTTCGGGCGCCCCGGGTCGAGGGAAGCGGCGACGAGCAGGCCGTCGTCCACCGGTGGCGGCGCCCCGGTCAGCCGCGCTTCGTGCACCCGCTCGCGACGGATGCGGTTCTGCACGTCCGCCGGCAGGGCGACGTGGCGGCCGCCCAGGCGGCTGCACGCGACGTTGGTGTAGGCGAACGTGCCGTCGGGCATCGCGCAGCGCGCCACGCCGGTCGCGGCCCGGACGCTGCCGGGCGAGGACACCAGGGCGCATGTGGAGAGCGCCGCGCAGGCGAGGATCGAGACGAGGAAGGGGCGCATGGCGGCGTGTGCGTGGCATGCCTTCGCGGCACGCACGCATGATCGGCGCGCGCACGTCGAGGCAGCGTCCGCGAGCCGGGAATCGGAGCTGAACCTGCGCGGGAGCAGCGTTGGCGTTCAGGCGTCGTTCCTGCGTGGCGGAAGGCGGGCGCGCCGCATTGGCCGCGCGCTGCCGGATCGTTCGACCGCGCGCTCACGCGCGGCACGCGTCGTCAGCCGGGCTGGAGCCCGTGCGGTGGTCCGACCTGGCGGTCCTGCCTGGCCTCAACCCGGTCGCCGCCTGCCGCGCGTGCGCTGCCGCGCCGGCGCAGCGGCGGCTGCCGGACAGTGCCGTTCCAGGGTCGCGAGCGCGTCGGCATGGCCGAGGAAGTGCCGGAGATAGCCGGGTGCGGATTCCAGCATCACGGCGATGGCGCGATGGACCAGGACGGTCGAGTGCATGGGCCCGGCGTCGTCCGGGATTTCCGCCAGCACGTCGCGCAGCTGCGCATCCAGGCGCAGCCGCGCCCAGGCCTGGCGCGCGGCGTCGAGTGCGGGCAGGGGCGCGAAGCCGTGGCCGTCTTCGGACCGTTTCGGCGCCGCCGGTTCCGTGCGCCCGGCCGGAGCCGGGGGTGCGGCCGGCGATGCGCGCCGGGCGCGCAGTTCGGCGAGCAGGCCTGCCAGCGCCAGCAGGCCGTGGCCTGGAAGCGCGCGCGTCGGGCGGGCAGGACCGGCCTGCTGCTGCGGAACCGCTTCGATCAGGCAGCGCAGCCTGTCTTCCAGCACCGCGCGCACCGGGCCGGGCTCGAGCGTCGCCGTCCGCGCCGCAAGCGCGTCGATACGCTGCAGCCGCGCGCGGCCGCACGACGGCGGGTCGACGCGCAGCGTGGAGAGCAGCGGCTGCAGGTGCGGCGCGTTATCGCCCATCGGCAGGGGCCTGCGGCTGGCGCGGACGCGGCACCGGCGCGATCTCCACCCGCCGGTTGCGGGCGCGGCCGGCCTCGTCGTCGTTGGAATCGACCGGCTGCTGCTCGCCGAAGGCGGCGGCGAACACCGAATCGGCGGGCACGCCTTCCTCGACCAGGGCACGGGTGACGGTGAGCGCGCGTTGCGCCGACAGCTCCCAGTTGTCGGCGTAGCGGCGGTTGCCCTCCAGCACCGGGCGGTCGTCGGTGAAGCCGCTGACCATCAGGATTTCCTCGCGTGCGGACAGGTAGCCCGAAAGCGGGGCGGCGAGTTCGCGCAGCAGGGCGCGTCCCTCGTCCTGCAGCGCATCGGAGTTGACCGGGAACAGCAGGCTGCCGCGGATGCCGATGCGTCCGTCCACCAGGGTCACGCGCCCGGCCGCGAGCGGCGCGGCGAGCGCCCGCTCGAGCGCCTCTCGCTGTGCGGCCAGGCGCGCCTGTTCGCGCTCGACGTGCTCGAGTTTCGCGGCGGTGTGCAGGTGCACGGCGACCACGCCCAGCAGGATCAGCACGAACACGCCCAGCATCACCGCCATCAGGTCGCCGAAGGCGGCCCAGACGGTGGCGGTGTCGCCGTCCCCGCGGTCGATCCCGGCGCTCATGCCGCGGCCGCCTCGCCGGTGCCGGCCACGCGCTGCAGGCCGGCCAGGATCTGCTGCTGCGAGGACACGCTCAGTTCGACCACCTCGCGCGCCTGGGCCACATAGTAGGCCAGCTGCTCGTCGCTGCGCGCGAGCGAGCCGTCGAGCGCGGCGGCCACCTGCTGCAGGCGTTCGAGCAGGGCCTCGTTGGCGGCGCCGAACGACTCCACCGCCGCGGCGAAGGCATCGCCCAGGCTGGCCACCTCGATCGCGCTGCCGGTGAGTTGGGCGGCGGCGGCGTCGAGGCGCCCGGCCCCGGCATCGATGCGCTCGCCCAGCGTCGCCGCGGTGCGTTCGAGCAGGTCGGCCGAGGTCGAGACCAGCGCATCCACCGCGGCGCGCTGCTCGCCGGAGGCGTGGTTCACCGCGTCGAGCAGGGTTTCCAGGGTGGCGAGCAGGCGGGTGCGTTCCTCGAGCATGGCGGTGTCGCGGACCATGCTCTCCGACAGTGACTGGCGCAGCTCGGCGACGACCTCCGCGGCTGCGCGCGGGGCTTCCGACGCGGTCTGGACCAGGCGCGAGACCTCGGCGATCGTCGCGTCGGCGTGCTTCTGCGACTGCGCGGCGATCGCGGACGCGGTGCGCTCGAGCGTGTCGCAGATCGCGCGCTGGCGCGCGGCCACGTCCTCGCCGGCCTGCTCCCAGCGGCGGACGAGGTCGGTGGACAGGGCCTCGAGGCGTTCGCTCCAGGCGGCCAGGCGCGCTTCGTCCCGCGCCGCGAGCGTGGACTGCAGGGCGTCGCCCGAGGCGCGCAGGCCGTCGACCAGCGCCGCCGCCTGGCGTTCCAGTCCCGTCGTGGCCGCAACCAGTGCGGCTTCGTTGCGACTGGCCAGCGCCTCGGCGGTGGCCCGCTGGCGCGCGAGCGCGACGGTCCAGGCGTCGGCGACGGCGGCGCTGGCGGCCTCCAGCCGCGTCGCCATGCCATCGACGAGTTCGGCCGCGCGTCGTTCCTGCGCCTGCGCCGAGCGCTCGAACAGCGCGGCCAGTCCGCCGGCGAGGCCCTCGTTCGCCTGCCGCTGCGCGTCCAGGGCGCTGCGCCAGCCGTCCGCGGCGCGGGTGCTGGCGGCCTCGAATCCGGACGAGAGCTGCGCGAGCTGCCGTTCCACCGCCTGGGCGACGACCTGGCGCAGCCCATCGGTCTCGCGCGCCACGCCGGCCAGGGTGTCGGCCACCACCGGCTGCAGCGATGCGGCGACCGCGCGGCTGCCCTCGGCGACGCTGGTCGCGAGCGACTGCCCGACCGACGCTGCGAGCGCCTCGTAGCTGCGCTGCACTTCGGCGTGGAACGCGTCCTGCCGCGCCTCCAGCCGTGCGTTCGAGGCGGCGGCCTGCTGTTCGATCGCGTGGGTCATCGCCTGCAGGCGGTCGACCAGCGCGGGCATCAGTCCGGCCTGGCGTTGCAGCAGGACGAAGGCCTGTTCGTCGCGGTGGGCGCGCGTGTGGATGCGCAGCGGGCCGGCGATGGCCTCGTCCAGCCGTTGCGCCACCTGCATCCGCTCGCGCCGCGCCAGCGCCGACAGCAGGCCGAGCGCGGCGGATGCGCCGACGCCGGCGATCGAGGTGCCGAAGGCGATCGCCAGTCCATGCACGGGCGTGGCCAGCGACGCGCGGATCGCGTCGAGGTCGAGCGCGCTGCCCAGCGCCAGGCCGGTGCCGCGCAGCGTCGCCATCATGCCGAGCAGGGTGCCGAGCATGCCCAGCAGGACCAGCAGCGCGGCCAGTGGCGGCGCAAGCGCGGGCGCGGGCAGCGCGGCGCGCCCGTCCTCGATGCGCAGCCGCACCGGCTGGCGCAGCGGCGGGGGCAGGCGCGCCAGCCAGGCCTGCAGGTCGCCGGCTTCGGCGTCCACGTCGTCGAGGGCGCGCGTCAGCGCCGCGGTGCCGGCGCGGTGGCGGCGCAGGTCGAGCGCGCCGGCCAGGTAGCACAGCGCGACCAGCAGCACCACGGCCAGCCCCAGCAGGCTGGTGCCGAGGTAGCCCGCGCCGATCCAGCCGACGACGGACAGGCCGGCGACGAAGATGCAGGGCGCGAGGAGGCGTGGGAGTCGGGTCATGGCAGGGATTCGTCGTTGGCGAGCGCGGCAAGCAGCGCGTGCACGGGTGAGAAGCGCAGGTCGAGTTCGGCCAGCAGCAGGTCGCGCAGGTCGAGGCGGAAGCGGTCGAGCCACGCGCCCGGCATGCCGGGCACGTGCTGCGCCCGCAGGCGCGCGAAGTGGCCGTCGAGCAGATCGGGCAGCCGGCCGAGCAGGGCGTGCTCGCGCGGCGCCAGCGCCTGCTCCAGGGCCGCGTCCACTTCGGCCAGCCGGGCCAGGGTCGGCGCCGCGGCGACGAGGTCGCGCAGGCGTCCGCGCAGCCGGCCGGTCGCCGCGAGCATGGCGCGCTGGTGCGCCTGGTGGCAGGCACGGAACGGGGCGAACCCGGGTTCCGCGTCGGCGGGCGAGGGGCCGGACACCGCGAGCAGCGGGTCGGCGAGGATCGCCTCGCGCAGCCGCGCCTGCGCGGCCGTGCATTCGCCGGCGATGGCGGGATCCGGCGCCGGCGCTTCGCCGGCATCGGCCGGACGGCCGTCGAGCGCACCCGCCAGCGCCACCGCGCGCGGCCAGTCGATCCACTGCGCCAGCGTCGCCGCCAGCGGCGCCTGCGCGCCGGCGTCCGGGCCGGGACCGGCCACGCGGGCCAGCTGGCGCAGGAATACCGGTCCAGCCACGGGCACCGGTCGGGAAGCGCTGCTCATCCTGGAGTGGATCCTCAAAAAAGAACCGGGCGCCGCGGGGCGCCCGGTCTCGTGCCGCGCGGGGCGGATCAGTAGCGGTAGTGCTCGGGCTTGTACGGGCCCTCGACCGGCACGCCTATGTAGTCGGCCTGCTCCTTCGTGAGCTGGGTCAGCTTCACGCCGATCTTCTCCAGGTGCAGGCGCGCCACTTCCTCGTCCAGCTTCTTGGGCAGGATGTAGACGCGGGGCTCGTACTGGTCCTTGTTCGCCCACAGGTCGATCTGGGCAAGGGTCTGGTTCGAGAAGCTGTTGGACATCACGAACGACGGGTGGCCGGTGGCGCAGCCCAGGTTCACCAGGCGGCCCTCGGCCAGCAGGAAGATCGAGCGGCCGTTGGGCAGGTCGAAGCGGTCCACCTGCGGCTTGATGTTGACCTGCTTGACGCCCGGCAGCGCCTTGAGCGCATCGACCTGGATCTCGTTGTCGAAGTGGCCGATGTTGCAGACGATGGCCTGGTCCTTCATCGCCTGCATGTGCTCGACGCGGATGATGTCGCGGTTGCCGGTGGTGGTGACGTAGATGTCGGCCTCGCCGAGGGTGTCCTCGACGGTCTTGACCTCGTAGCCCTCCATCGCCGCCTGCAGGGCGCAGATCGGATCGATCTCGGTGACGATCACGCGCGCGCCATAGGCACGCAGCGAGGCGGCCGAACCCTTGCCGACGTCGCCGTAGCCGCAGACCACGGCCACCTTGCCGGCCAGCATCACGTCCATCGCGCGCTTGAGGCCGTCGGCCAGCGACTCGCGGCAGCCGTAGAGGTTGTCGAACTTCGACTTGGTGACCGAGTCGTTGACGTTGATCGCCGGCACCAGCAGCTTGCCGGCCTCGGCCAGCTGGTAGAGGCGGTGCACGCCGGTGGTGGTCTCCTCGGAGACGCCCTTCCAGTCGGCGACCACGCGGGTCCAGTAGCCCGGGCGCTCCTTCCGCACGCGCTTGAGCAGGTTCTTGATCACCTGCTCCTCGTGGCTGGAGGAGGGCGAGTCGACCCAGGACTCGTCGCCCTGCTCGAGCTCGTAGCCCTTGTGGATCAGCAGGGTCACGTCGCCGCCGTCGTCCACCACCAGCTGCGGGCCGAGGAAGCCGCCCTTGCCGTCGGGGAAGCTCAGCGCGTCGAGGGTGCAGTCCCAGTACTCCTCGAGCGTCTCGCCCTTCCAGGCGAACACCGGGGTGCCGGTGGCGGCGATGGCCGCGGCGGCGTGGTCCTGGGTGGAGAAGATGTTGCACGAGGCCCAGCGCACGTCGGCGCCGATGTCCTTGAGGGTTTCGATCAGGACCGCGGTCTGGATCGTCATGTGCAGCGAGCCGGTCACGCGCACGCCCTTGAGCGGGGCCTGCGGCGCGTACTTGCGGCGGATCGACATCAGGCCCGGCATCTCGTGCTCGGCGATGTCGATTTCCTTGCGGCCCCAGTCGGCCAGCGAGATGTCGGCGACCTTGTAGTCGCCCGCGGTGGAGAAGCTCTTCGAGACAGCGTTCATGCGATCACTCCGTTCAACGGGGCCCCGGCAGGGGCACGGTTCAAACGGGCGCCGTTGGTACGGGGAGACCGCGCCGAGCCTGGCCGTGTCGCGACGGTCGCAGCGCCCCTCGGCGGGGGCTCGGATTCTACCGGATCCGCCGGCCGCGAAGATGAGCGATGGCCGGCCGCAGGCGGGCGGGCGGGGCGGCCAGGGCGCATCCAGGCGCGCTGGCTTGTTGCGCCGCAGCACTGATTTCAAAGGAATTTGCCGCCCCGCAAAAGAAATTCACATTCGCGAGAGTGAATGTTGACACGCGGGTGAGCGGCCGGCAGTATCCCGAGCAGACTGGTTCACCAGCATCCTGTGGGAGGGATCTGAGATGGGAAGCCGCCTGATCGCGTCCGCGTCCGTGGCCGCGCTGCTTGCAATGCCCGTGTCGGCCATGGCCCAGGCCACGGCCGACGCGATCGACACCGAACGCCAGCGTACCGGATCGGCCGCCTCGGCCGAGGCCCAGGAACTGGACGCCATCGTCGTCACCGCCACGCGCCGCAGCGAACGGCTGCAGGACGTGCCGCTGAGCGTGACCGCGCTCTCGCAGGACCAGCTCGACGCCAAGGGCGTGGTCGGCTACGAGGGCCTGGCCCACGAGACCCCGGGCGTGGTGCTCAACCGCGCCAGCGCCAACTTCAACAACTTCACCGCGCGCGGCATCGCCACCAACGGCTACAACGCCAACCTGCAGAGCACGGTGGCGATCTACATCGACGAGCTGCCGATCTCGGCCAACGGCAACTCCACCATCCTCGACCCGAGCCTGTACGACGTGGAGCGGGTGGAGTTCCTGCGCGGCCCGCAGGGCACGCTGTTCGGCTCCGGCTCGCTGGCCGGCGCGCTGCGGATCCTGACCCACGCGCCGGACCCCAACGTGCTGGAAGGCTCGTTCCTGGCCGACGTCGGCATCACCGGCTCGAACTCGCTGCGCCAGCGCTACAACGCGATGCTCAACATCCCGCTGGCGCAGGACACCCTGGCGCTGCGCGTGGTCGCCTTCTCGCGCGACGAGGAGGGCTACATCGACAACGTCGGCACCGGGATCGAGAACGCCAACTCGCTCGAGAGCCGGGGCGGCCGCGCCACCCTGCTGTGGGAGCCGACCGACCGCTTCTCGGCCCAGGTGCGGGTCTCGCGCGAGGAGAGCACGCCGGAGGACTCCTCGCTGGTCAATCCCGAGCTCGGCGAGGACAAGCGCCTGTCCGACCGCCCGGACATGTTCTCGGGCGAGATGACCAACTACAACCTCACCCTGCGCTACCAGTTCGACGGCGCCGAGCTGACCAGCTCCTCGACCTGGTCGGACTACGAGGCCCTGTTCAACGTCGACCTGGCCGGCACCTACGGCCAGGCCTTCGCCTTCGCGCTCGACGCGCCGTTCGAAAGCGACACCTTCGTCCAGGAGGTGCGCCTGGTCTCGGACACCGGCGGCAAGCTGGACTGGGTGCTCGGCGGCTTCTACTTCGAGCGCGACCGCGTGGTCAATTTCGGCTACCGCTCCAACGAGGAGTACCTTGCCCGCAGCGGCATCACCGGGCTGCCCAACGAGTACTTCATGGACTACCGCACCCGCGACGTGACGAAGGAGCAGGCGCTGTTCGGGCAGCTGACCTGGCACTTCACCGACGACGTGTGGGCGACCCTCGGCCTGCGCTACGGCAGCATCGAGGCGCAGGGCTCCACCCTGGCGGGCGGCTACACCAGCGATTACCTCACCCTGGCCTACTACTGCAGCTTCCTCGGCATCTGCGGGCTGCCGGCCACGGTCGCGCCGGTGGACGCCGCCGAGGGCCTGGTGGCGAAGGAAACCGGCCCGTCGTACCGGGTCAGCGCCTCGTGGCGGCCGACGCCGTCGATCACCACCTACGCGGCGGTGGCCACCGGCTTCCGCGCGCCGGTCGTGAACGCCCGCGCCGGCGCGGTCAGCACGATCGACCCGGACGATCTCGTGATCCCGTTCGGCGCCGATTCCGACGACCTGGTGAGCTACGAGGTCGGACTCAAGGGGCGCTGGTGGAACGGGCGCCTCGCGGCCAACATCGCCCTGTTCAACATCGACTGGAACGACATCCAGGTACAGGCCAACCGGGTGTCGGATTCGATCCAGTTCGCCACCAACATCGGCGGCGCCTACAGCCGCGGCGTCGAGTTCGAGCTGATGGCGATGCCGAACCAGAACTGGACCTTCACCCTCAACGGCTCGGCCAACCGCGCCAAGGTCGACTCGCTCACCGACGAGGAGGCGGCGGTCTCGGGCGCGGTGCGCGGCGCGCGCCTGGCCGGCCCCGAGGTCAGCGGCTCGTTCACGGTCAACTACCAGTTCGACTGGTTCCGCAACTCGGTAGGCAACGCCTCCCTGGCGGTGGTCCACGTCGGCGACTTCCCGGGCTCGTTCCCGTACGTGCCGGGCCAGCCGGGCGTGGTCAGCCCGACCTTCGACTACACCGACGACTACACCCTGGTGAACGCATCGCTGGCGGCGGCGTTCGAGCGGTTCACGGTCGGCGTGTACGCCGAGAACCTGTTCGACGACCGCTCGATCAACTACGTCCATCCCGAGGCCTTCCTCGACAGCCGTTACGGCGTCGTGCGGCCGCGGACCGTGGGCGTGCGCGTGGGATACCGGTTCTGATGGCCGGCGTCCCCGCCGCCGCGGCCAGTCCGGGCGCGCCGGTCGCGCGCCCGGGGGCGCGGGCCTGGGTGGTGCTGGGCATCCTGACCTTCGTCTACGTCCTCAACTTCCTCGACCGGCAGCTGCTGTCGATCCTCGCCAAGCCGATCCAGGACGACCTCGGGGTCAGCGACGGCCAGCTCGGCCTGATCGGCGGGCTGTACTTCGCGATGTTCTACTGCATCCTCGCGATCCCGGTCGGCTGGCTGGCCGACCGGACCAGCCGGGTGCGGGTGCTCGCGTTCGCCTGCATGCTGTGGAGCGCGGCCACTTCCGCCTGCGGCATGGCCTCCACCTATCCGCAGCTGGTGCTGGCGCGGATGACGGTGGGCGTCGGCGAGGCCGGCGGCGTGCCGCCCTCGTACGCCATCATCTCCGACTACTTCCCGCCGGGGCTGCGCGGCACCGCGCTGAGCCTGTTCAACATGGGACCACCGATCGGCCAGGCGCTGGGCGTGGCGTTCGGGGCGTCGGTCGCGGCCGCCTACTCGTGGCGGCAGGCGTTCATCTGGGTCGGCCTCGTCGGCGTGGTCACCGGCCTGGCGGTCTGGCTGGCGGTGCGCGAACCACCGCGCGGCGGCCTCGACGGCGCGGCGGCGGCGAAGCCGAAAGGCGCGCCGGTGGGCTTCTGGGCCGGCTGCGCGAGCTTCTTCCGCGACCCGGTGCTGCTGCGGGTGTCGCTGGCCTGCGCCGCGACCCAGTTCATCACCTACGCCACGATGAACTTCACCGTGCTGTTCCTGATGCGCGAGAAGGGCATGGGGCTGGAGGACGTGGCGGTGTGGTACGCGCTGGTCGTGCTGTTCGGCGTCAGCGCGGGCATGGTGGTGTCCGGGCGCCTGGTGGACCGGCTGGTGCCGCGCGGCAAGACGGCCTACGCCTACGTCCCCGCCGCGGGGCTGGCGCTGGCGGTGCCGTTCTTCGTCGCCTTCATCTGGGCCCCGGGCTGGGAACTGGCGCTGGCCTTCCTGCTGCTGCCGATCGGCCTGAACTACTTCTACCTGTCGCCGGCCGTAACCCTGGTGCAGCAGGAAGTGGCGCCGGACCAGCGCGTGCTCGCGGGCGCGCTGCTGCTGCTGGTGATGAACCTGGTCGGCCTCGGCCTCGGCCCGACCTACCTGGGCTTCGCCAGCGACCTGTTCCGCGCCAGCCATCCGGACAATTCCCTGCAGCTGGCCTTCTACACCCTGCTGCCGTTCTACGCGGTGGCGATCGGCCTGTTCCTCTGGCTCGCGAAGGCCATCCGACAACAGCACCACGAGGTGGAGCCATGATCCGTTCCCTGCTGCTTTCCCTGGGCGTCGCGGCCCTGTTCGCCGCGCCGGCGCTTGCCGCCGCGCCGGTGGTGGAGGCGCCCGCCGGCGCGGTGCGCGGCGAGGCCCTGAACGGAGTGCACGCGTTCCGCGGCATTCCGTACGCCAGGCCGCCGGTGAAGGAGCGGCGCTGGCGCGCGCCGGAGCCGGCGGCGCGCTGGGAAGGCGTGCGCGACGCCAGTCGGTTCGGCGCGTCCTGCCACCAGCCGCCGTCCCGCCCCGGCAGCCTTTACGCGCCGGCCGAGGCGCCGAAGATGAGCGAGGACTGCCTGTTCCTCAACGTGTGGACCCCGGAAGGCGCGCGGTCGGCGCCGGTGTTCGTGTGGATCCACGGCGGCGCGCTCAGCGGAG
Source organism: Luteimonas sp. J29 (assembly GCF_000472505.1). Lineage (GTDB taxonomy): Bacteria > Pseudomonadota > Gammaproteobacteria > Xanthomonadales > Xanthomonadaceae > Luteimonas. The sequence goes on along the minus strand of NZ_AWZR01000007.1, from coordinate 136,369 downwards.
GCAGCACCAGCGAGCCGCTGTACGACGGCGCCGCGCTCGCCCGCCAGGGGCTGGTGGTGGTGTCGATCAACTACCGCCTCGGCGTGCTCGGCTACCTCGCCCATCCGCAGCTGAGCGAGGAGTCGCCCGATGGCGTGTCCGGCAACTACGGCCTGCTCGACCAGATCCAGGCCCTGCGCTGGGTGCGCGACAACATCGCCGCGTTCGGGGGAGACCCGGGCAATGTCACCATCGCCGGCGAGTCGGCCGGCGCGCTGAGCGTGATGTACCTGATGGCGGCGCCGCCGGCGCGCGGGCTGTTCCACAAGGCGATCGCGCAGAGCGCGTACATGATCTCGATGCCGGCGCTGCGCGAGGACGTCCACGGCACGCCGCCGGCCGAGTCCGCGGGCGTCGAACTGGCCCGCAAGCTCGGGATCCGGGGCCTGCCGCGCCTGCGCGCGGCCGATCCGCAGGAACTCACGGTCAAGGCCGCGATGGCCGGCTACATGCCGCTGGGGAACGTCGACGGCAAGGTGCTGCCGGCGCAGCTGGTCGAGGTGTTCGACCGCGGCGAACAGGCGCCGGTGCCGATCCTGGCCGGCTTCAACGAGGGCGAGATCCGCTCGCTGCGCTTCCTGCTGCCCCCGGCGCCCGCCGACGCGGCGACGTACGAGGCGGCGATCCGCGGCGCCTATCGCGACCTGGCCGACGCGATGCTCGAGCGCTACCCGTCGCACGACCTCGACGCGGCGATGCTCGCGACCACCCGCGACGCGCTCTACGGCTGGACCGCCGAACGGCTGGTGCGCAGCCAGACCGCGCTCGGGCAGCCGTCCTACCTGTATTTCTGGGACCACGGCTATCGCGCCGCGGACGAGGCCGGCCTGCACGCCTTCCACGCCAGCGAGATCCCCTACGTGCTCGGTACCCGCGACGGCACCCCGCCGTACTGGCCGGCGGTGCCCGACACCGCCGCAGAGCGCGCGCTGGGCACGACCATGCTCGGCTACTGGGCTTCGTTCGCGCGCGACGGCCGCCCCGCCGCCGAGGGCGCGCCGGAGTGGCCGGCCTACGGCGAGGCGCGCGCCTACCTCGGCATCGCCGGCAACCCGCAGCCGGGCACGCACCTGATGCCGGGCATGTTCGAGCTGCTCGAGCAGGTGGTCTGCCGCCGTCGCGCGCAGGGCGACCAGCCCTGGCACTGGAACGTGGGCATCATCTCGCCGCCGCTTCCGCCGGAGGCGGACGCATGCCGTTGATCCACGGCGAGATGCAGGACACCGCGCTGACGCTCGACCGCATCCTCGAGCATGGCGCGAAGTGGCATCCCGATCGCGAAGTCGTCACCGGCCGCAAGGGCGCGGTGGTGGCTCGCATCGGCTACGCCGGGCTGTACCGGCGCTGCCGCCGGCTGTCGTCGGCGCTGGCCGGTTGCGGCATCGGCAGGGGCGACGTCGTCGCGACGCTCGCCTGGAACACGCAGGCGCACATGGAGACCTGGTACGCGGTCGTCGGCATGGGTGCGGTCTGCCACACGCTCAATCCGCGGGTGAGCGAGGCGCACCTGGCGTCGATGCTCGAACAGTCGGGGGCGACGGTACTGGTCGCGTCCTCCGACCTGCTGCCGATGGCGCGCCGCGTGGCCGAGCGTTCCGGCGCGGTGAAGCGCCTGCTGTGGATCGACGACGCCGTCGACGCGGGCGACGACGCGCACCTGGGCGAACCGCTCGAAGCGCTGCTGGAACAGTCCGGCGACGAGGCGGCGTGGGGCGGCTTCGACGAGCGCACGCCCTGCGGGCTGTGCTTCACATCCGGCACCACCGGGGCGCCGAAGGGCGTGACCTACACCCATCGCGGCAGCTACCTGCACACGCTGCGCGCGCTGCAGGCCGACACCATGGCCCTGACCCGCCGCGACAGCGTGCTGCTGGCGGTGCCGATGTTCCATGCCAACGCGTGGGGCGTGCCGTTCGCCGCGCCCGCGGTCGGCGCCAGGCTGGTGCTGCCCGGCCGCTTCCTCGACGGCGAAAGCCTGGCGGCCCTGATCCGCGCCGAATCGGTGACCGTGGCGATCGGCGTGGCCACGGTCTGGCTGGGCCTGGTGGACTTCCTCGACGCGCACGGCGGCGACGTGCCCTCGCTGCGGCGCGTGATCGTCGGCGGCGCGCCGCTGGCGCCCGCGCTCATGGAGCGCATCGAACAGCGCCTGGGCGTGGTGGTGCAGACCAGCTGGGGCATGACCGAGCTGTCCCCGACCGGCACCGTGGCGGCGCCCGACGATCCCGAGCGCGCCGCGCACCTGTCGGGCCGACCCTCGCTCGGCGTGGATCTGCTGCTCACCGATGCCGAAGGCAGGCCGCTGCCCGAGCAGCGCGGGCACGAGGGCCACCTGCGCGTGCGCGGCGACAGCGCCATCCGCCGCTACTTCGGCGAGGCCGCGCCCGCGGTGGATGCCGACGGCTGGTTCCCCACCGGCGACCTGGCCCGGATCGACGCGGCCGGCAACCTGGTCATCACCGGCCGCGCCAAGGACCTGATCAAGTCCGGCGGCGAGTGGATCAACCCGGCCGAGATCGAGGAGGTGGTGGGGCGCGTGCCCGGCGTGTCGCTGGCGGCGGTGATTGGGCGCGCCCATCCCAGGTGGGGCGAACGGCCGGTGCTGCTGGTCGAGATGCGTCCGGACAGCACCACGCGCGAGGAGGACCTGCTCGAGGTGCTGCGCAAGGAGGTCGCGTCGTGGTGGGTGCCCGACGAGGTGATCCGCCTGGAACGCATGCCTTTGGCAGCGACCGGCAAAGTTGACAAAATGCGGCTGAAGGCCGAATACGGGAGCGCACGGTGGCGACGGGAGGCGTGATGTCTCCGGCCAGCGCGCATCCGGGGCGGCATGGGAGGCTGCAGGGTGGCAGACAAGGTCACGGGTTCCAGGACCAGGCAGGCCGGCGCCGGTGCGAAGCGCCGCAAGGCCGCGGCGACCGGCAAGCGCATGACCAAGGCCGCGCAGCGCGCGGAGATGACCGAGCAGATCCTGGACGCGGCCGAGCACCTGTTCTCGCGCGATGGCCTGTACGGGGTCACGCTCAAGGACGTGGCCAAGCGGGTGGGCGTGCACCACACCCTGGTCAACTATTACTTCAACGACAAGCAGACCCTGTTCGACGCGGTGATCGCGCGGCGCGCCGGCGTGACCAGCAGTGCGCGCATGCGGGCGCTCGACGAGTACGAGCAGGCCTGCAACGGCAAGCCGACCGTGGAGGGCGCGCTGCGCGCGTTCCTGGACACCGACCTGGACCTGTACAGCCAGGGCGGCGAGGCCTGGAAGAACTACGGCGCGCTCGGCGCGCTGATGTCCAACACCCGCCACGGCGGCGAACTGATGGACCAGCACTTCGATCCGGTGGTGCTGCGCCTGGTCGCGCTGCTCAAGAAGGCCATGCCCGAGGCCGCGGACGAGGACGTCTTCTGGGGCTACCACTTCGTCACCGGCGCGCTGATGCTCACCCTGGCGCGCACGGGCCGCATCGACCGGCTGTCGGGCGGGCTGTGCCGGTCGGACGACTACGAGGCGGTGAAGGCGCGCATGGCCACCTTCATGGCCGCCGGCTTCAAGGCCATCTGCAAACCGCGGAAGGGGACGCGCAAGGCATCCGGCTGATCGCCGCCGGCGCGCTCCCGTCCCGCGCCATCCATTGACGGGAGTACGCACACGATGCCACTCGAGGGACGCACTGCGATCGTCACCGGCGCCGGCGGCGGCCTGGGCCGCGAGCACGCGCTCTACCTCGCCCGCAAGGGCGCGAAGGTGCTGGTCAACGACCTGGGGCAGGAGGCGGCGGAGGCCGTCGCCGCGGAGATCCGCACCGCGGGCGGGACGGCGATCGCGGTCGCCGGCTCGGTGGCCGACGCCGCCGCGGTGGAGGCCGTCGTCGACGCCGCGCTCGCCGAGTGGGGGCGGATCGACATCCTGGTCAACAACGCCGGCATCCTGCGCGACAGGAGCTTCGGCAAGATGTCGCTGGAGGAGTTCCGGCAGGTGCTCGACGTGCACCTGGTGGGCGCTGCGATCTGCTGCAAGGCGGTCTGGGACACGATGCGCGCGCAGCGGTACGGGCGGATCGTGATGACCACGTCCTCGTCGGGCCTGTGGGGCAACTTCGGCCAGGCCAACTACGGCGCGGCCAAGATGGCGCTGGTCGGCCTGATGCAGACGCTGGCGATCGAGGGCGCGAAGTACGGGATCACGGTCAACAGCCTGGCGCCGACCGCGTACACGCGGATGATGGAGGGCATCCTGCCGCAGGAGCAGCTCGACGCGCTCGACCCGCGGCTGGTCAGCCCCGCGCTGCTGCCGCTGGTGGTCGAGGACGCGCCCACCCGCGCCATCGTCTGCGCCGGCGCCGGTCACTTCGCGCGTGCCCACGTCGCGCTCACGCAGGGCCGCTACATCGGCGGAGGCGACGATGCGGGCGAGCGGCTGATCGCGGCCTGGGACGCGGTGTCGTCGACGCAGGGGCAGGTCATCCCCGGTTACGGGTTCACCCAGGCCGAGCGCGAGATCGCGAGCGCCCGCGCCCACGCGGGGGCGGACGCGCCGGCGTGAACACGTCTCCCGCCGGCGGACCAACGTCGTCGAAGGACGGCGGCCACCGGCCGTTCGCGGGCAAGGTGGCGCTGGTGACCGGCGCGTCCTCCGGCCTGGGCGAGGCCGCCGCGCTCGCGCTGGCCGAACGCGGCGCGAAGGTGGTGCTCGCCGCGCGGCGCAGCGACCGTTGCCAGGCGCTTGCAGGCCGGATCCGCGCGGCCGGCGGCGAGGCCTGGGCGGTGCAGGCCGACGTGTCCCGGGCCGCGGACGTGGCGGCGATGATCGCGGCTGCGCTCGACCGGTTCGGCCGGCTCGACTGCGCGGTGAACAACGCCGGCATCGCCGGCCCCATGCGCACCCCGCTGGCCGAGGTGGAGGAGGCACAGTGGGACGCGGTGATGGAGGTCAACCTCAAGGGCGTGTGGCTGTGCATGAAGCACGAGATCCCCGCCATGCTCGCCGGAGGCGGCGGTGCCATCGTCAACGTCGCCTCGATCTACGGGCTCAAGCCCAGCGACGTCGGCCATTCGGCCTATGCCGCGAGCAAGCACGGCGTGGTCGGGCTGACCCGTTCGGCCGCGTCCGACTACGGCCAGCAGGCGCTGCGCATCAATGCCGTGGCGCCCGGCTACACCCGTTCGGAGATGGTCGACACCGGGCGGCCGGGGGCGGCGGAGCACTATGCCCGGATGGTCGCGCGCCACGGCGGCATGCGCCGGCTGGGCGAGGCGCGCGAGGCGGCCAACGCCATCGCCTGGCTGTGCTCGGACGAGGCCGGCTACGTCAACGGCGCGGTGCTGGAGGTCGACGGCGGCGGCGCCACGCGCATGTACTGAGCGCGGCGCCGCGCGGGCTTCAGGTGCGTTCGAAGATGGCGGCGATGCCCTGGCCGCCGCCGATGCACATCGTCGCCAGGCCGTAGCGGCCGCCGGTGCGGTGCAGTTCGTGCACCAGCTTGACGGTGATGATCGCGCCGGTCGCGCCCACCGGATGGCCCAGCGAGATGCCGCTGCCGTTGGGATTGGTCTTCTCCGGATCGAACCCCAGCGCGTCGGCGACCGCGCAGGCCTGCGCGGCGAAGGCTTCGTTGGATTCGACGATGTCCAGGTCCTCGACCGTCAGGCCTGCGCGCGCCAGCGCCGCGCGCGTGGCCGGCACCGGGCCCATGCCCATGTACAGCGGCTCCACGCCCGCGTGCGCGTAGGCCACCAGCCGCGCCAGCGGCTTGAGGCCGTGGCGGCGCACCGCCTCGCCCGTGGCCAGCACCACCGAGGCCGCGCCGTCGTTGATGCCCGAGGCATTGCCCGCGGTCACCGTGCCGTCGGCCTTGAACACCGGACGCAGTCCGGCCAGGTCGTCGGCGCCCACGTCCGCGCGCACGTGCTCGTCCACGCGGAACACGGTCTCCCTGCCGCGCCGGCCCACCGTCACGGGCACGATCTGGCCCTCGAACCGGCCCTCGGCGATCGCGCGCGCGGCGCGGCGGTGGCTCTCCAGCGCCAGTGCGTCCTGGCGCGCACGGTCGATGGCGTGGCGTTCGGCGACGTTCTCGGCGGTGATGCCCATGAGCACCTTGTCGAACGGGTCCTTCAGGCCCTCGTTGAGCGCGTCGACCAGGGTGTCGTCGCCGAGCTTGCGGCCCCAGCGGTGGCCGGGGAGGTGGAACGGCGTGCGGCTCATCGACTCCGCGCCGCCGGCCAGCGCCACCTCGCAGTCGCCCAGCGCCAGCGCCTGCGCCGCGGAGACGATCGCCTGCAGGCCGGAGCCGCACAGGCGGTTGACGGTGAACGCCGGCGTCTCGACCGGCACGCCGGCCTTCACCGCGATGACGCGGGCGAGGTAGGCGTCGGCCGGCTCGCTCGGCAGCACCTGGCCGTACACGGCATGGCCGATGGCGTCGACCGGGACCCCGGCCTGCGCGATCGCGGCCTTGGCCGTGGCCACGCCGAGGTCGGACGGCGGCACGTCCCTGAGCGCGCCGCCGAAGGTGCCGATGGCGGTGCGCATGGCGGAGACCAGGAAGACGTCGGTCATGTCGGGATCCCACGATGGCGGTTGGCGATGGATGCCATGGTAAGCGGTGCGCACGCCGCCCACCACGCGCGGGCCGCGCGATCGCGTGCGCACGGCGGCCCTTGAAAAGCCGCGCCGCGTCCCTACATGTCCGGCGCGGCGGCGCCCACGGCCGGCCGCGGATCCGACACCGCTCATCGTCCGCCCGTGTCCACGCCGGGCCCGCCGACGATGCTGGCCGTGCGTCCTTCCGATCGCCTGCGACCCGGCGTGCCGGGCCGCAGGGTGGCCCGTGGCCGGCCGCCGGCGATGCAACGAGGAGGAGCCTGATGAACGCGAGAACCCCGATCCCGGTCCATCACGCCCGTGCGCTGCGCGCGGCCGCCCGGCGCAAGGCGACGTCCGCCTGAGGAGGCCGCCATGCGCATCGCCCACATCGCGCCCCTGTACGAAGCCGTCCCGCCGCGCCTGTACGGCGGGACCGAGCGGATCGTGGCCTGGCTGGCCGACGCGCAGGCGGACCTCGGCCACGACGTGACCGTGTTCGCCAGCGGCGACAGCCGCACCCGCGCGCGCCTGGTGCCGTGCCGCGAGCGCGCCCTGCGCCTGGATCCGCAGCCGCTCAAGTCGGACATCGCCGCGCACCTGGCGATGCTGCACGAGGTGCGCAGGCGCGCCGACGAGTTCGACCTGCTGCATTTCCACGTGGACCTGCTGCACTTCCCGCTGTTCGAGGACATGGCCGGGCGCACCGTGACCACGCTGCACGGCCGCCTCGACCTGGCCGGACTGCCGGAGGCGTACCGCTGCTGGCCCCGGTTCCCGTTGGTCTCGATCTCCGACCAGCAGCGCGCGCCGCTGCGCTTCGCCAACTGGGCCGCCACCGTGTACCACGGCCTGCCCGAGGACCTGCTGCGGCCGGTGTCGTCGCCACGCGCCGACTACCTGGCCTTCCTCGGCCGCATCTCGCCGGAGAAGCGGCCCGACCGCGCGATCGACATCGCCCGCCGCGCCGGCATGCCGCTGCGGATCGCGGCCAAGGTGGACGCGGCCGACACGATGTACTTCCGGCAGACGATCGAGCCGATGCTGGAGGGGGGCGGCGTGGAGTTCATCGGCGAGATCGGCGACGCGCGCAAGCCGGGCTTCCTCGGCCACGCCGCGGCGCTGCTGTTCCCGATCGACTGGCCGGAGCCGTTCGGCCTGGTGATGATCGAGGCGATGGCCTGCGGCACCCCGGTGATCGCGTGGCGCAACGGCTCGGTGCCCGAGGTGGTCGAGCACGGCGTCACCGGCTTCATCGTCGAGTCCGAGGCGGAGGCGGTGGCGGCGATCGGCCGCCTGCACGAGCTCGACCGCGCCACGATCCGGCGCGAGTTCGAGCGCCGCTTCTCGGCCACGGTCATGGCCCGCGCCTACCTCGACCTGTACCGCCGGCTGCCGGGGTTGCCCGGCGACGACGAGGGCGCGCGCCTGGCGCGCCTGGCCTGAGGCCGCCGCCGTGGCGCCGACGCTTCCGCCCACCCGGCAGGCGAGCTGGTCGCTCAAGGACGGCGACAGCTTCCTGGTCTGCGACGCGCGCGGGGACCTGCATGGCGGCGACGAGGCCGACGGCCTGTTCCACGAAGGCACGCGGGTGCTGTCGCGGCTGCGCCTGGTCCTGGGCGACACCGTGCCGACCCTGCTCAGCTCCGCCGTCGCCCAGGACCGGGTGGTGTTCAGCGCGCACCTGACCAACCGGCCGCTTCCGCCGATCGGCGGAAGCGCGGCGGCGCGCGGGGTGATCCACCTGCGTCGCTCGCGCTTCCTGTGGCAGGGACGCCTCCACGAGCGCATCACCTGTTCGAACTACGATCCGGCGCCGGTGTCGGTGCCGCTGGTGGTCGAGTTCGGCGCCGACTTCCGCGACATGTTCGAGGTGCGCGGCATGGCGCGCGCGCGGCGCGGCAGCTATCCGCAAGTCGAGGTCGACGGCGACCGCGTCGTGCTGCGCTACGACGGCCTCGACGGCGTGGCCCGGCGCACGGTGCTGGCGTTCTCGATGCCGCCGCGCGCGCTGTCCGAGGACGCGGCGCGCTTCGAGTTCCGGCTCGCGCCGCACGAGAGCGTGGACCTGTACCTGGAAGCCGGCGTCGAGGTGGGCCAGCCGGGTGCGGCCCGCCACCGCCGCGCGATGGTGCAGGCCCGCCGCGCACTGCGCGCGCGCCGCCGTTCGGGCGCACGCCTGCACGGCGGCGGCCTGCTGTTCGATGCCTGGGTGGAGCGCTCGCGCACCGACATCGCGCTGCTCGCCAGCGACCTGCCGTCGGGCCGCTATCCGTACGCTGGCATTCCCTGGTTCTCGACCCCGTTCGGGCGCGACGCGATCATCACCGCGCTGCAGACGCTGTGGCTCGACCCGGGGCTGGCGCGCGGCGTGCTCGCGTTCCTGGCCGAGCGCCAGGCGGCGGAGGAGTCGAGCTTCCGCGATGCGGCGCCCGGCAAGATCCTGCACGAGACCCGCAAGGGCGAGATGGCGGCGCTGGGCGAGGTACCGTTCGGCCTGTACTACGGCGGAGTCGACACCACGCCGCTGTTCGTGATCCTGGCCGGGCGCCACTTCCGCCGCACCGGCGACCGCGCCTTCCTCGACCGGCTGTGGCCGGCGCTCGAGCGCGCCACCGGCTGGATCGAGCGCAGCTGCGACGCCGATCCGGACGGCCTGCTCGCGTACGCGCGCGGCGAGGACAGCGGCCTCGCCAACCAGGGCTGGAAGGACAGCGAGGACTCCGTGTTCCACGAGGACGGCCGCCTGCCGGCCGGGCCGGTCGCGCTGGTCGAGGTGCAGGGCTATGCGTACGAGGCGCTGCTGGCGATGGCGATGCTCGCCAGGGTGCGCGGCGACGACGCGGCGGCGGCGGCCCGGCAGGCGCGCGCCGAGCGCCTGCGCGCCACGGTCGAGGCGCGCTTCTGGGACGAGGCGCTGGGCTTCTACGCGCTGGCGCGCGACGGAGACGGCCGCATGTGCCGGGTGCTGGCATCGAACCCCGGGCACCTGCTGTACGTGGGCCTGCCGTCGCCCGGGCGCGCGCTGCGCGTGGTCGAGCAACTCTCCGCGCCGCGTTTCGACAACGGCTGGGGCGTGCGTACGCTCGCCACCGACCAGCCGCGCTACAACCCGATGTCCTACCACAACGGCTCGGTGTGGCCGCACGACGTGGCGCTGTGCGCGGCGGGCATGGCCCGCTATGGCGCGCGCCGCCAGGCCACGCGCCTGCTGGACGAGGTGTTCGAGGCTGCGACCCATTTCGACATGCGCCTGCCGGAGCTGTTCTGCGGCTTCCCGCGCAGCGCCGGCGAGCCGCCGATCGCCTATCCGGTGGCGTGCATGCCGCAGGCCTGGTCGGCCGGCGCGGTGTTCATGCTGCTGCACGCCTGCCTGGGGGTGGAGGTCGACGCGGTCGAGGGCCGGGTGGTGATCGACCACCCACAGCTCCCGCCCGGCGTGGAGCGCCTGCGGGTGGATGCGGTGGACGTGGCCGGCGTGCGCGTGGACCTGGCGTTCGAGCGCGTGGGCGAACGCGTCCTGGCCGCGCGCGCCGCCGGCCCGGAGGACGTGCAGGTCGTGGTGCGGCTGTGAGGGCGCGGAAGCCGGTGCGGGACGCCGGTTGCGCCGCCGCGGCGGCAGGGGGCGGGCCCGGGCCTACGCCGGCGGCAGCCACCCCGGCGCCGGCATCGCCTGCAGCGCAGTGCGCAGGCTGTCGTTCCAGTAGGTGCGGACCTGGTTGAGGTACGGGTCGTCGTCGTCGAGGCGCTGCTGCACGCCGACCGACAGCGCGTCGCGCCGGTACATCAGCACGTCGATCGGCGGCCCGACCGAGAGGTTGGATCGCATCGTCGAGTCGAACGAGACCAGCATGCACTTGGCCGCCTCGGACAGGCTCGTCTGCGGCGTGACCACGCGGTCGAGGATCGGCTTGCCGAACTTGATCTCGCCGGTCTGGAACCAGGGCGTGTCAGGGTTGGACTCGATGAAGTTGCCTTCCGAATAGACCAGGAACAGCCGCGGCGCCTCGCCCCTGATCTGGCCGCCGACGATGAAGGTGCCGCTGGCGTCGATCCCGCTGTCGCGCAGGTACGGCTCGTCGCGCTTGCGGATCTCGCGCATGGCGTCGCCGACCAGGGTCGCCACCTCGAACATCGACTGCGCGTTGTACAGGCCCACGCCGTCGCCGTGGTTGGCGCGGTGCTCGAGCAGGTTGAGCGTGTTCTGGGTGAGCGAGAGGTTGCCGGCCGACAGGGTGACGATGACCCGGTCGCCGTCCACGGCGAACACGCGCATCTTGCCGAAGCGGCGGACGTCGTCGACGCCGGCATTGGTGCGGGAGTCGGAGGCGAACAGCATGCCTTCGTCGAGGTTGATGCCGATGCAATAGGTCATGTCGTCAGGCTTCGGGTTGCGGCCCCGGGTCCATGCATTGTGCAGGCCCGGCATACCTTTGTGGAATGCGTTACTGGTCCTGGCCCCAGTGGCGCGCGGGACCGGGCGCGACCGGCGCGGCGACGTCGGTGGACACCATGAACTGGCGGTGGATGGCGTCGCCGAGCCGGGTCAGCCGGGCCATGGCGTCCTGCAGCCAGGGTTCCAGGCCGAGCCCGAGGATCTCGTCGATGCGGGCGTAGCGGCATTGGGCCGACAGCGCGCCGGCCTGGCGCACGACTTCCAGGTTCGCGCCGCCGGCCAGCGCCTGCAGCACCGAGTGCGCCTTGGCGGTGCAGGTCAGCAGCGAGCGCGGGTTGCGGTCCTGCAGCAGCATCAGGTCGATCACGCCCGCGGCGCCGACCGGTTGCCGGTGGAGCCGGCGGTAGGTCTCGAACGCCGACAGCGACTGCAGCAGCGCGCTCCAGCGGAAGTAGTCGACCGCGTCCTGTTCGCGCCCGTCGGTCCTGCTTTCGCTGCCGGCGAGGTCGAGCAGGCGGATCGCCCAGTCGCCGCGTTCGATGAAGGCGCCGAGCTGCAGGAACTGGTAGCCCTCGCCGCGGCCGAGGGTGCCGATGGTGACCCCGCGGAACGACGCCGAACGCCCCTTCACCCACTCCAGCAGGTTGCTGACCCCGTCGGCATGCAGCCTGCCCCAGGTCTGGGCCCGGATCTCCAGCCACGAGGTGTTGAGGTCCTCGTACATCTCCGAGGTGATCGCGACGCGCTGGGCGCGCGCGCACTCGCGCGCCGTGCGCAGGCTGCTGTAGACCGACGAGGGATTCTCCGGCGACAGCAGCAGGTGGCGCAGCACGCTGTCGGAGTCGATGCGGCCGTAGCGGTTGCGCACCACGTCGGCCAGCCCCAGCGCATCGGCCGCGCGCCGCCAGGGCGCGGCTTCGGCCTTGCCGCGGTCGTAGCGCTCGGGAAGCATCGCGATCCGCAGGGTGGTGTCGATCAGGCGCGCCGTGTTCTCGGCGCGTTCGATGTGGCGCGCGGCCCAGTACAGGTCGCTGGCGGTCCGGCACAGCATCAGGGCCGCCCCCCGTCGGATTCCAGCACCCAGGTGTCCTTGGTGCCGCCGCCCTGCGAGGAGTTCACCACCAGCGAGCCCTCGCGCAGCGCCACCCGGGTCAGCCCGCCGGGCACCACCTGGATGCGGTGGCCGCTGAGGATGTACGGGCGCAGGTCGATGTGGCGGGGGGCGAGGCCGCTTTCGACGAAGGTGGGGCAGGTCGAGAGCGAGAGCGTGGGCTGCGCGATGTAGTTGGCGGGGTTGGCCAGGATCCGTTCGCGGAACGCCTCGACCTCCGCCCTGGTCGACGCCGGGCCGACCAGCATGCCGTAGCCGCCCGCGCCGTGCACTTCCTTGACCACCAGTTCGTGCAGGTGCTCGAGCGTGTACTTCAGGTCGTCGGGATGGCGCAGCTGCCAGGTCGGCACGTTGTGCAGGATGGGTTCTTCGCTCAGGTAGTACCGGATCATCTCCGGCACGTAGGGATAGACCGACTTGTCGTCGCCCACGCCGGTGCCAGGCGCGTTGGCCAGGGTCACGTTGCCGGCGCGGTAGGCGCGGAACAGGCCCGGCACGCCGAGCAGGGAGCCGGGGCGGAAGACCGTCGGGTCGAGGAAGTCGTCGTTGATGCGCCGGTACAGCACGTGCACCCGCTGCGGCCCCCGGGTGGTGCGCATGTAGACCATGTCGTCGCGCACGAACAGGTCGGCGCCCTCCACCAGCTCCACGCCCATCTGCTGGGCGAGGAAGGCGTGTTCGAAGTAGGCGGAGTTGGCCGCGCCGGGGGTGAGCACCGCCACGACCGGGTGGTCGATGCCGCCCGGCGCGGCCTGGCGCAGCACGTCGAGCAGGGTGTCGGGGTAGCGCTCGACCGGCGCGATCTGCAGCCGCGCGAACAGTTCCGGGAGCAGGCGGGTCATCATCCGCCGGTTCTCGAGCATGTACGACACGCCCGACGGCACCCGCAGGTTGTCCTCGAGGACGTAGTACTCGCCGTCGCCGGCGCGCACCAGGTCGATGCCGGAGATGTGCGAGTACACGCCGCCCGGCACCTGGAACCCGCGCATCTCGTGCCGGTACTCGCCGTTCTCCGTGACCAGGTCGAGCGGGATCCGGCCGTCCTTGAGGATGCGCTGCTCGCCGTACACGTCGCCGAGGAACAGGTTGAGCGCATGCACGCGCTGGCGGAGCCCGGCCTCGAGCATCCGCCATTCCGCGGCGGGGACGATGCGTGGCGCCAGGTCGAAGGGGATCAGGCGCTCGGTGCCGGCTTCCTCGCCGTAGACCGAGAAGGTGATGCCGACGCGGTGGAACGAGATCTCGGCCTGGCGGCGCTTGTGCGCCACCTGCAGGTCGGGGGTTTCCTCCAGCCAGCGCTGGAAGGCCGCGTAGTGGGGGCGGACGCTGCCGTCGGCGGCATACATCTCGTCGTAACCGTCCGGCATCGCCTGGCTGGCCCCTGGTGCTCCGCGTCGTTCCGTCATACCACGCAGGGCGGGGATTGCCTAGATGTTGCAGTGCGGAAAACGGAGGCCGTCGACTGCGGTCGAGGGGTCGCGACCGGGCTGGCCACGACGGGCTCCTGCCTGCCGGGCCGGCGTCGACGCCCGGCACCCGGAAACGACACGGGCCGCGTTGCGCGGCCCGTGGGTTGCGTCCCGTCCCGTCGCCAGCGGCAGGCGGCGGGCGTTGCCGGCGGCGACGCCGCCGGCGGGTTACAGCTTGGCGGCCTTGCGCAGCTCCTCGGCGCGGTCGGTCTTTTCCCACGAGAAGGCCGTGGCCTTGTGCTTCTTGCCGGCGCCGTCGGTGTAGGTGATCTCCTTCGGCTTGCGGCCGAAGTGGCCGTAGGCCGCGGTCGCCTGGTAGATCGGGTGTTCGAGGTCGAGCATCCGGGTGATGCCGTAGGGGCGCAGGTCGAAGTGCCTGCGGATCAGCTTCTCGATCACCGCGTCCGGGACCTTGCCGGTGCCGAAGGTGGTGACCGAGATCGAGGTCGGCTCGGCCACGCCGATGGCGTAGCTCACCTGCACCTCGCAGCGCGCGGCCAGGCCGGCGGCGACGATGTTCTTGGCCACGTAGCGCGCGGCGTAGGCGGCCGAGCGGTCGACCTTGGACGGATCCTTGCCGGAGAACGCGCCGCCGCCGTGGCGGGCCATGCCGCCGTAGGTGTCGACGATGATCTTGCGGCCGGTCAGGCCGCAGTCGCCCACCGGGCCGCCGATCACGAACTTGCCGGTCGGGTTGATGTGCACCTTGCTCTTCGGCAGCGACTCCAGCCACTTCCTGGGCAGCACCGGCTTGAGGATGTGCTCGCGCACCGCCTCGACCAGGTCCTTCTGCTTGATGTCCGGGTCGTGCTGGGTCGACAGCACCACCGCGTCGAGGCCGATGATCTCGTTGCCGTCGCCGCTGTAGCGCAGGGTCACCTGGCTCTTGGCGTCCGGGCGCAGCCACTTGAGCTTGCCGTTCTTGCGCACCTTCGCCTGCTGCTCGACCAGGCGGTGGCTGTAGTAGAGCGGGGCGGGCATGTACTCGGGCGCTTCGGTGCAGGCGTAGCCGAACATCAGGCCCTGGTCGCCGGCGCCCTGTTCCTCGGGCCTCTTCCGGTCCACGCCCTGGTTGATGTCCGGCGACTGCTTGCCGAGCATGTTGATGATCGCGCAGGTGTGGCCGTCGAAGCCGACGTTGGAGTTGTCGTAGCCGATGCCGTTGATCACCCGGCGCGCCAGCGCCTCGATGTCCACCCACGCGCTGGTGGTGACTTCGCCCGCGACGATCGCCGCGCCGGTCTTGACCAGGGTTTCGCAGGCCACGCGCGCGCGCTTGTCCTGGGCCAGGATGGCGTCCAGCACCGCGTCGGAAATCTGGTCGGCGATCTTGTCCGGATGGCCTTCCGAGACCGATTCGGACGTGAACAGGTAGCTGGACATCGGTTATATCCTTCAATGCGGATGAAAAGATGGGTGCGGATGATACACGCGCCGGCCCCGGCGTGCACCCGCTCCCGGTGGTCCGCCCGCCACGGCGGCCGGCAGGCCAGAGGCTACTCCAGTGGACAGGCCGCGGCAGGCGGCCCGCGCGCTGCGGCACGCTCCCGCACCGGCGGCGCCGTCGCACCGCCTGCCTAGAATGCCGGCATGGATTCGCTCTCCCAGATCCTGCTCGGTGCCGCCGTCGCCGGCGCCGTGGTCCCGGCCGGGCACCGGCGCGCGGCGATGCTGGCCGGGGCCGTCCTCGGCACCCTGCCGGACCTCGATTCGTTGCCGGTGGCGATGGTCACCGACGACCCCGTCGCGCTGATGACCCTGCACCGCAGCGCCAGCCATTCGCTGCTCGTGCTGCCGCTGGTGGCCTGGGCGATCTGGGCCTTCTTCCGGCGCCGGGGCGGACGCGTGGCGCAGGCGCCCGGGCCATGGCTGTGGGCGATCCAGCTGGCGCTGGTCACCCACCCGCTGCTCGATGCGTTCACCGTGTACGGCACCCAGCTGCTGTGGCCGATCCCGGTCCCGCCGGCGATGTGGTCGAGCGTGTTCATCATCGACCCGGGCTACACCGTCTGGCTGCTGCTGGGCGTCGCGGTGGCGGCGTGGGCAGGGGCGCGGCCGGTGGCGGGGCGCGCGCTGGCGCTGGGCCTCGCGCTGAGCACGGCCTACCTGGGCTGGTCGCTGGTGGCCAAGGCGATGGTGGAACGCGAGGCGGAGCGCTCGCTGGCCGCGCTGGGCCTGGCGGATGCACCGCGCTTCTCGGTGCCGATGCCGTTCAACACCCTGCTCTGGCGGGTGGTGGCGATGACGCCCGACGGCTTCGTCGAGGGCGAGCACTCGCTCGTCGCCGACCGCCGTCCGATCGCGTTCCGCCACCATCGCTCCGAGGTCGACGCGCTTGCGCAGGTGGCGCACGCGCCGGCGGTGGCGCGGCTGGCCTGGTTCAACCGCGGCTTCATGAAGGCCACGGTGCGCGACGGCCGGTTGGTGGTGAGCGACCTGCGCATGGGCGCGGAACCCGACTACAGCTTCAACTTCGCCGTGGCCGAGCGCGACGGCCGGCGCTGGCGCGCGATCGCGCCCGAGCAGCTGTCGTGGCCGTGGGAGGCGCGGCGGCGCCTGGCGCAGATGTGGCACCGCATCTGGAACGAGCCCGACGCCGCGGTCGCCGGGGCGCCTGGCGCGCCGGCACCGGCTCAGCCGGGGAACCAGTAGCGGGTGAAGTGGAAGAACACCGGCGCGGCGAACACCACCGAATCCATCCGGTCCATCATCCCGCCGTGGCCTTCGATCATGTGGCCCCAGTCCTTGGCGCCGAGGCTGCGCTTGACCGCCGACAGCGCCAGCCCGCCGCAGGCGCCGGCGATGATGATCACCGTCGACATGGCGGCCGCCTGCAGCGGCGCGAACGGCGTCATCCACCACAGCGCGGTGCCGATGCCCACCGCCGCCGACCCGCCGCCGACCAGGCCCTCGACGGTCTTGGACGGGCTCACCACCGGCGCGAGCTTGCGCCGGCCCAGCAGCTTGCCGAATACGTACTGCATCACGTCGCTGATCTGCACCACCAGCATCAGGTAGAGCAGCAGCAGCTGGCCTTCCACCCCGGGCCGCAGGATCATCAGCGCCGGCGCGTGGCTGATGCAGTAGATCGCCACCATCACGCCCCATTGCACCTTGGTGCTGCGCTCGAGGAAGTCGGTGGTGTCGCCGCCGAACACCGCCAGCACCGGCAGCGCGAGAAAGGCGTAGACCGGGATGAAGATCGCGAACAGCCCGTACCACTGGGCGTGGATCAGCCAGTACTGCAGCGGGATCAGCAGGTAGAACGCCACCACCAGCGGCAGGTGGTCGCCGGCGCGGGTCGGGGTGAGGGTGATGAACTCGCGCAGGGCGAAGAACGAGATCACCCCGAACACCACCAGGGTGGCGACCGGCCCGATCGCGAAGCACGCCGCCAGCACCGCGACCATGCCCCACCACGCGCGGATCCGCGCGTTGAGGTTGCGCACCGTCGGGCCGCCGCCGTCCCCGCCGCGCCGGTGCAGCAGCCAGCCGACCACGGAGGCCACCACCAGCAGGGCGACGATGCCGCCGAATACCCAGAGCATCCTGGCCTGTGCGCTCATGCCATCGCCTCCACCGCGGCGCGCGCGCGTTCGAGGAAGGCATCGCGCCCTTCGCCCGGCAGGCGCGGCAGCGGCGCGCCGAAATGGACGTTGCAATACAGCGGCAATGGCAACGGCAGCAGGGCGCCCTTGGGCAGCGCACGGTGCAGGGTGTCGAGGTACACGGGCACGAGCTCCACGTGCGGGTAGTCCGTGGCCAGCCGGAACAGGCCGGGGCGGAACTGCTGCGGCAGCCGTTCGCTGTTGCGCGTGCCTTCGGGGAACAGGATCAGCGAATCGCCCTGGTCGAGGGCCGCGCGCACCGGTGCCAGCGGATCAGCGTCGGGGTCGCCGCGCTGGCGGTCGATCAGGACCGCGTGCAGCACCCGCCGCGCCAGCCAGCCGCGCAGGCCGGGGCGGTCCCAGTAGTCGCGCGCCGCCACCGGCCGCACGTGGGCGCGCAGGTGCGGGGCCAGCGCCGACCAGATCGCCACCGTGTCCAGGTGGCTGGAGTGGTTGGCGAAGTAGATGCACTGGCCCGGCGGCGGTGCTGCACGCCAGTGCGCGCGCGCGCCGACCAGGGTGCGGGTGAAGCCGACCAGCGCCGCGCCGGCCAGGCGCGCGATCATGGCGCGTGCTCCAGCCGCGCCGCGATCGCGCGCAGCCGGGTGTAGCAGGTGAGCAGGGCGCCCGCGGCGATCGTCAGCACCGCGACCGGCAGCGCGTAGCCGGTGCCGGTCGCGAGCGCCTCGGCCGGCGCCAGCACGCAAGCCGCGGTCATCACCGCCATCCGGTGCTGCTTGGCCATGGGCCCGCGGAAGTCCTGGGCCTGGCCGAGCGCTCCGCCGAGCGTGCGGACATAGGCCGTCGCGGCGGCGAACAGCGCCGCCAGCCATCCGGCCCACGGCAAGCCGGCGGCATGGCCCAGCGCCACCAGCAGCACGCTGTCGGCCACGCGGTCGGGCACTTCGTTGTAGAGCGCGCCGGCGGGCGTGGACTTGCCGCCTTCCACCGCCACCATGCCGTCGAACAGGTTGCACAGCAGCCGCAGCTGGATGCCCAGCGCGCACAGCCAGGCGCCCCAGTCCGGCAGCCACAGCAGGGCGGCCGCCCCGGCGGCGGCGAAGACCATGCTCAGCACCGAGATCGCGTTGGGCGTGAGCGGCGTGCGCGCGAGCGCGGCGGCGATGCGCTGGATGACGGCGTTGCCGCGTGCCTTGATCGGCCGGCGCGACGCGTCCGTCCCCGGCGGCTGCTGTTCCATGCAATGTCCCCGATGCGATCGCGACCCCGGCCGCGATCCGATGCCAGCGGCCGATGATGGGCAGGCAGCGGCGCGCTGGCAAGCCCGCGCCCTCAGCGCGACCCCGGCGTGCCGCGGCGGCGTGCGATCAGGCCGCTGCCGGCAGCTCCGGCTTCACCCCTGCCGCCAGCGCATCGAAGTAGTCGCGGGTCGAGCGCAGCTGCTCCTGCGCGGTCTGGGCGCGGTTGACCAGGGCGAGGAAGGCGCGGTTCTCCGGCCGGTCCTTCGCGTACCAGCCCAGGTGCTTGCGCGCGATGCGCACGCCGGCCTGCTCGCCGTAGAAGGCGTGCAGCGCCTCGAGGTGGCCAAGCAGGATGTCGCGCACCTGCGCCGGCGTCGGCTCGGGCAGGCGCTCGCCGGTGGCGAGGTAGTGGGCGATCGCGCCGAAGATCCACGGCCGCCCTTGCGCCGCGCGTCCGACCATCACCGCGTCGGCGCCGGTGTGGTCGAGCACCGCGCGCGCCTTCTCCGGCGAATCGATGTCGCCGTTGGCGATCACCGGGATCGCCACCCGGGCCTTGATCGCCGCGATCGTGTCGTATTCGGCCTGGCCGGTGTAGTGCTGGTCGCGCGTGCGGCCGTGGATGGCGAGCGCGGCGATGCCGCTTTCCTGGGCGATGCGCGCGATCGCCGGGGCGTTGCGGTGGCCGGCGTCCCAGCCGGTGCGGATCTTGAGCGTCACCGGTACGTCCACGGCGCCGACCACGGCCTCCAGGATCCGCGCCACCAGCAGCTCGTCGCGCATCAGCGCCGACCCGGCCCAGGCGTTGCACACCTTCTTCGCCGGGCAGCCCATGTTGATGTCGATGATGCGCGCGCCGTGCGCGGCGTTGTGGCGCGCGGCCTCGGCCATGGCGGCCGGCTCGGTGCCGGCGATCTGCACGCTCACCGGGTCGGGTTCGCCGGCGTGGTCCATGCGGTGCACGGACTTGCGCGTGTTCCAGAAGCGCGGGTCGCTGGTGGTCATTTCCGACACCGCCAGCCCCGCGCCCAGCCGCTTGCACAGCAGCCGGAACGGCTTGTCGGTGACCCCCGCCATCGGGGCGAGGACCACCTTCGGTTCGATGGCATGGGGGCCGATGCGCATCCCGCCATTGTCGCAGCCGCGCCGCGGCCGCGCGAGCGGGCGGCGCGGCCGCCCCGTCCGTGCCGGGTCAGGCGGTCAGGTCGGCCACCGCGGCGCCGGGCGCGTTGGACTTGACCGACTCGATGCCGTTGTCGCGCGCCGCGGCGCTGGAATACATCTCGCTGTGGCCGATGACCTGGCCGTTGGAGGCCTTCAGGTTGAAGTAGGGGCTGCCGTCCTTCGCGGTGAGACGCTCGAAGTTGGCCTCGTCCGCGGCGTGCCTGCGCACCGACTCGATGCCGTTGAGCGCCGAGGCCTTCTCCTTGTAGCCCTCGCTGGAAAGGATCACCTGGCCGTTGCCGGCCTTCAGGTTGAACTGGAATTCGCCGTTCTTGCGCTTGCCGATTTCGAACTTGCCGGCCATGTCGACCTCGCTCGTGGTGCCCGGTGGGCGGGAATGAGCCAGCCTTGGTCGTGCCGCGCGGCGGTCAACCTTCGGGCTGGCGTGGCAGCCGTGGCATCGCGACGGCGGCGCCCGGCTGTTCGGTGGAGCGCGCGGCATAGTGCGCGGCGAAGCGCACGTGGGCGATGAAGCCGCCCTCGCCACCACGCGCCTGCGAGGCGGCCAGCGCGCCGTTGAACGCGTCGCCCGCACCGGTGGTGTCGACCACCGCCGCCTCGTAGGCCGGCACCCGGTAGAACGGCAGTTCGTCGCCGCGGCATTTGTCCTCGCGATGCGAGACGAACGCCCCGGCCGCGCCCAGGGTGACCACGACCGTGCCGCGCGGGAGCAGGGTGCGGCAGAGGTCGTGCAGGTGTCCGTCGTCGGCGCCGGCGACGTCGGCCGGGTCGATGCGCCCGCTGTTGTGGTGCGCGAGCAGGGCGGCGAACTCGGTCTCGTTGGGCGTCAGCACGTCGGCCACCGCGAGCAGTTCGCGCGGTGCCTGCGCGTTGGCCGGGGCGGGGTTGAGGATCGTGCGCACGCCGGCCGCACGCGCGATGCGCATCGCCTCGAGCACGCTCTCCACCGGCGATTCGAGCTGGGCCAGCACGATCCTGGCGCCGGAGATCGCCTCGGCCTGGCGGGCCACGAACTCGGCCGAGAGGACCCCGTTCGCCCCGGGGCCGATCACGATGCTGTTGTTGCCGTGGGCATCGACGTGGATGCCCGCGGTGCCGGTCGGTTCCGGGCTGTCCTCTGCGCGCAGGTCGATGCCGTCGGCCGCCGCCAGGGTGCGCGCGAGGCGGCCGCCGTCGTCGTCGCCGAGCGCGCACACGAACACGGTGTCGACGCCGCAGCGCGCGCTCGCGGTGGCCTGGTTGAAGCCCTTGCCGCCCGGTCCGGTGCGGTAGCTGCCGGCGCGGGTCTCGCCCGGGCGCGGCAGGCTGTCGCACTGCCACGCATGGTCGACGTTGAACGAGCCGACGACGACGACGCGCGGGTGGGTTGCGGCGGACATCGCCCCTGCCTCAGCCTCCCAGGCCCGTGAGCACGCCGGCGATGGTCGCGGTCATCATGGTCGCGATCGAGCCGCCCAGCACCGCGCGCAGGCCCAGCCGCGCCAGGTCCTGGCGCCGTTCGGGGGCCAGGCCGCCGACGCCGCCGATCTGGATCGCGATCGAGCTGAAGTTGGCGAACCCGCACAGCGCGTAGGTCGCGATCAGCGCGCCCTGAGACGTCAGCGACACGCCCTCCACCCGGCCCTGCAGGATGTCGCCCATCTGCACGTAGGCCACGAACTCGTTGAGCACCACCTTGGTGCCGATCAGGCCGCCCACGGTGCCGGCGTCCTGCCACGGCACGCCGATCACCCAGGCCAGCGGCGCCAGCAGGTAGCCGAGCAGGGTGGACAGGGTGGTGGGCTTGCCCAAGGCCTGCTCCAGCCCGGTGATCTCGCCCAGCCAGGACAGCGGCGCGTTGATCAGCGCGATCAGGGCGATGAACGCCAGCAGCATCGCGCCGACGTTCAGGGCCAGCTTGAGGCCGTCGGCCGCGCCCGCGGCGGCCGCGTCGATGACGTTGGCGGTGGTCTTCTCCACGTGCACGCGCACCGTGCCGAGCGTCTGCGGGGTGCCGGTCTCGGGCACCAGGATCTTGGCGATCACCAGCGTCGCCGGCGCCGCCATGATGCTGGCGGTGATCAGGTGCTTGGCGTAGGCGGCCTGGAGCGCGGGGTCGTCGCCGCCGAGCAGCAGGACGTACGCGCCGAGCACGCCGCTGGCGATCGTGGCCATGCCGCCCACCATCAGGGTCAGCAGCTCCGACATCGTCATCCCGGCGATGTAGGGGCGCACCACCAGCGGCGCCTCGGTCTGGCCGATGAAGGCGTTGGCGCAGACCGACAGGGTCTCGGCGCCGGACACGCGCATCACCCGCGTGATCACCCAGGCCATGCCCTGGACCACCTTCTGCATCACGCCCAGGTGGTAGAGCACGCTCATGAAGCTGGCGAAGAAGATGATCGTCGGCAGCACCTGGAAGGCGAACACGAAGCCGAACTTGGACGGGTCGCCGAAGTCGCCGAAGATGAACCGGGCGCCCTCGGAAGTGAAGCCGAGCAGCTTCACGAAGCCGCCGGACAGGGCGTCGAAGACGCCGGCGCCCCACGGCGTGAGCAGCACGAAGGCCGCCACCAGCACCTGCAGGACCAGGCCGATCGCCACCAGTCGCCAGTCCACCTTCCACCGGTTGCTGGAGAACAACCACGTGAGCCCGATCAGCACCGCCAGGCCGACGACGCCGAAACCGACCCGTGCTACTGCTTCCATCGACCCTGTTCCGGCGCTGACTGACGCGGCAGCCTAGAGCAGCGCGCCGCGCGCGGCAACCTTGAAAATTCCCGACCGACCTGCTCAGCCGTCGCGGGCGACCACCCGGTTGCGCCCGCAGCGCTTGGCTTCCTGCAGCCGCCGGTCGGCGGCCCCGAGCAGGGCCGAGGCGGTGGCGCCGTCCTGGGGGAAGGCGGCGAGGCCGGCGCTGAAGCTCAGCGCCACCGGTTCGTTGCCGCGGTCGGTCTGGAACGGGCGTTCGGCCAGGCTGCGGCGGTAGCGGTCGATCCGCTCCCAGGCGCTGCCGATCGGGCACAGCAGCACCAGCACGAACTCCTGGCCGCCGATCCGCGCCAGGTGCTCGTCCTCGTCCAGCATTTCCCGCAGGTGCCCCACCAGGTGGCGGATGGCGCGGTCGCCTGTGGCCTGGCCCAGCTCCTGGTACACGCGGTTGAAGTGGTCCAGGTCCACCAGCCCGATCGACACCGATCGGCCCTCGCGCCGCGCGGCCTCGAACATGCGCGGCAGCCGCTGCATCAGCCAGGCGCGGTTGGGCACCCCGGTCAGGCTGTCGCGCCCGGACATCTCGATCAGCCGCTGCATCCGGTACACCAGGGTGGCGGCGAGCAGGGTCATCAGCCCGAGCAGCACCAGCCGCGTGCCCTGGCCGCGCACCGTGACCGCGCCGTGCTCGATCGACAGCAGCGGCTCGTTCGCCATCCCCAGCACCATCGCCACCAGCAGGCCGTACTGCAGCACCGCCAGCCCGCCGACCCAGAGGGTGAGGCGGCCGTCGTGGCGCAGGGCGGTGAGCGCGATCGCGAACAGGTAGAAGCTCCACACGCCCACGCCGTTGAGGGCGGCCGTCGCATCGCCCGTGGCCTGCAGCGCCAGTACCGCCGTGATGATGCTGATGTCGTAGGTACCCGTGGCGTAGGGCAGCCAGCGCAGCCGGCGGTGGTCGCGCGCGAGCGCCAGCCAGATCTGCGCCATCAGGTTCACGAACACCGCCACGCCCAGGCCCACCAGGATGCGGCCGGTGTCGCCGTGGGTCAGCACCGGGGCCAGCGGCAGCGCCAGCGCCAGCAGCGACAGCAGCGCGCGTACCTTCGCCACCATCCGTTCGCCGACGGCGCCCAGTTCGAGCATCACCTCGTCGGGGCGGCCGAAGAGGCTGGCGAGGAAGCGCCTGAGCGAGGAATCGTGCATGGACCTTGGCAGCCGTGAACGCCGCGCGAGCATACCGCGCCGCGCCTGCGCGTGGCCCCGGAGGGTGCCGGCACGGCTAGACTGTGGCGCATCCCATCCGGAGGACAGCCATGCAGTATCGCCGGCTCGGCGGTTCGGGCCTGAAGCTCTCGGCCCTGTCGCTCGGCACCTGGCTTACCGCGGGCGCGCGCCTGGGCCGCGGCGAGATGCGCGAACTGGTGGCGCTGGCCTGGGACCACGGCGTCAACTTCTTCGACAGCGCCGAGAACTACGCCCACGGCGAGGCCGAGCGGGTGCTGGGCGACGTGGTCGCCGACCTGCGCCTGCCGCGCGACGGGTTCTGCGTGTCGAGCAAGGTCTGTTTCGGTTCGGCCGCGCAGCCGCGCCCGACCCAGGCCGGTCTGTCGCGCAAGCACGTGCGCGACGCCTGCCACGACGCGCTGCGTCGCCTGCGCGTGGACTACCTCGACCTGTTCTTCTGCCATCGCCCAGATCCCGACACCCCGGTCGCCGAAACCGTGCGCGCGATGGACGACCTGGTGCGGCAGGGCAAGGTGCTGTACTGGGGCACGTCGGAGTGGCCGGCAACGCTCATCCGGGAAGCCTTCGACGTTGCCCGCGCGCACCACCTCGCGCCGCCCACGATGGAGCAGCCTCAGTACAACCTGCTCCATCGCGAGCGGGTCGAGCTCGAATACGCCTCGCTGTACGCCGAGTGCGGCCTGGGGACCACGGTGTGGTCGCCGCTCGCCTTCGGCCTGCTCAGCGGCAAGTACGACGCCGGCATCCCCGAAGGCAGCCGGATGGCCCGGCCGGACGCGCCGGGCCGGCTCGACAGTCCGGACGGGCAGGCACGGCTGGCGCGGGCGCGCCGCTTCAGCGCGGTCGCGGCCGAACTCGGGGTGGCGCCGGCGCCGCTGGCGATCGCCTGGTGCCTGGGCAATCCGCACGTGTCGAGCGTCATCCTCGGCGCATCGAGGCCGGACCAGCTGGTCGAGAACCTCGGTGCGCTGGAGCTGGCGGGGCGGTTCGACGAACCGGTGTGGCGGCGGCTGGAGGCGGTCGTCGGCTGAGCGTGGCATCGCGGTTGACAGCCGAATGAGAATCATTAGCATCGACAATCCCGCCGGCGAGGATGCCCGATGTTCGTGACCCCGGATGACCACCCCGGAACCGCTTCTGTGCCGGACGACGTGCGGTCGTCGCGCCAGCGGGCCGGCGCCGTGGAGATCGACAGCGGCCAGCTGCTCCAGGGCAGGCGCGAAGTGCTGATCCGCCACGGCGGCGAGTGCTACCGGTTGCGGCACACGCGCAACGACAAGCTGATCCTGACCAAGTAGCTCCGCGTCGCCGTGCCGGTCACGCGCGCTCCCGGCCGGGGGACGTGGGATTGCCCCGTCTTGCGCGCATGCCCCACGCGGGCCGGGATCCGGCGAATGCCCGTGCAAGGCGCCCATCGCGACCGGCGCGCGGGGCGACGGAGTGCTCAGCGGCCGGCCGCGGTTGCGCCGGTGGCCAGGATGGCGACGGTCCGCCCGGTGTCCGGCGGCGGGGGCGGGGCGGGCGGGGGCGGAACCGCCGACGCGGCCGGCTTCGGCGGCGGCGCGGGTGGCGCAGGCGGCGCCGGTGGCCACGCCATCGCCTTCGGCACGGCGACGCGCGCCTGCGCGCTCCTGCGGTCGCGCAGGTAGTCCACGCTCACGCGTTCGCCTTCCTCCTTGCCGCGCAGCACGTCCATCACCTCGCGCGGCGTCGCCACCGCCTTGCCGTCCACGCGCTGGATCACGTCGCCCGCCTGCAGGCCCTCCATGCCGCCGGGCGACAGCACCAGCACGCCCCGCTCGGTGCCGAAGTAGCGGCCGAGCTCCGGATCGACCGTCGCCAGGTGCAGGCCGCGCCAGCGGAACGCCGACGCGAGCCGGCTCGTCTCGCCTTCGATCACCCGCTGCAGTTCCGCACGCACCTCCGGGGTAATGCCGGGCAGGCGCTCGAACTCGAACACATCGCCATCGCCCACGAAACCGAGTCCGCCCGGGGCGCTGATCACCGCCAGCCGGCGGTCGCGCCGGGGCGTCACGTCGACCGTGGCGCGGCGGCCGTCGCGCAGGTAGCCGATGCGCACCGGCTTGTCCGCCTCGAGCCCGCCGAGCAGCTTGCGCGCGTTGCCCACGCGCAGTTCGCCGGTGTTGCCGAGGATCTCCTTGCCGTCGACCGAGACCAGGCGGTCGCCGGTGCGCAGCCCGGCCTCGGCGGCGCCGCTGCCGGGGGTCACGCCGGCGATGCGCACCCCGGGCTGGTCGTCGCCTTCGAGCAGGACCCCGAGCACCGGGCGTCCGCGGGCTGCGGCGAACTCGGCCGCGGTCGCCTCCGCCAGCTTCCGCGCCTCCTCGGCAAGGCGCCCGGCATCGCGCGCCTGGCCGCGCGCGAGTTCGGCGTAGCGTCTGGCGGCGCGTTCGAGTTCCGCGCGCGCGGCGGCGATCTCGCGTTCGGTCGCGGCCTTGCCGTCGTCCGCGGCGACGGCGCCGCCGGCCAGCAGCAGCGACAGGGAGGCGGCGAGGAGGGTGCGGGGCAGTGATTTCATGTCGACCTCGGGGATGGGGCGGGGATCCGCATGGGAAACGTTCAGTCGATGAGCACCAGCGCGGCGTCGTAGACCGTGCCCTGCGACTGCAGCCAGCGGCGGTTGCTTTCGAAGCCGGCAAGCGTGCGCAGGCTGTCGACGCGTTCCTGCCACAGGGCCTGGCGCTGCTCGCGCGACAGTCCGGGCTGCCTCAGGGCGGCGTCGATCGCGGCCAGCCGCGACTCGTACTCGCTGGCGAGCGCGAGGGCGGTGCCGCTGCCGAAGCGGTCGTCGCGCGCCACCGCGAGCAGGGTCTCGAGCCGGGCCGATTCGGCGTAGAGGGCTTCCATCGGGTCGCCCTGCGCCTGCGCAAGCCCTGCGTCCTGCGGCGCCGGGCCGTCTCCGCCCGGCCCGGCGATCCGCCAAGGCAGCGCGATCGCGAGCAGCGCGATCGCGGCGGCCATCGCCAGCCACAGCGGCGCACGCGTGCGGCGGCGCGCGTCCAGCCGCCCGGCCACGGCGTTCCAGCCACCATCGGGCGGCGATTCCTGGGGCAGCGCGGCAAATGCTTCGCCCCAGCTGGCCGGCACGCGCGGCGGGTGCAGGTCCGCGTCACGCATGGGCCGCCTCCCTTGCCGCGCTGGCGTCGCAGCCAAGCAGCATGCGCAGGCGGCGGGTGCCGCGCGCGAGTTGCGACTTGGAGAAGCTGGTGGTCCGGTTCATGGCGGCAGCGATTTCCTCGTGCGTGTAACCCTCGGCGTGGTACAGCCACAGCACGCTCCGGGTGGTCGCGGGCAAGGCGGCCAGGGCGCGCTGCAGCAGGGCGGCGTCGGCGGCGGCGGGCGGCGGCGGCGCGAGCTCGTCGGCGGCGTCGAAACCGTCCTCCATCGGCAGCTCGTCGGCCAGGCGGCGGGCGCGGCGCAGCTTCATCAGCGCCTCGTTCACCGCGATCTGGCGCAGCCACGCCCAGAACGGGCTGTCGCCGCGGAAGCCGCCGATGCGGTCGAACACCTTCAACATCGTCTCCTGCAGCACCTCGGCCGCCTCCTCGCGGTCGCCGCAGATGCGCAGCGCCAGCGAGAACACCGGGCGCTCGAACCAGCGGTACACCTGCTCGAACGCCACGCGGTCGCCGGCCCTGGCCCGCGCCAGGAGGGCGTCGGGCAGGTCGATGGCAAAGCTCGACGCGGGTCCGTTCGTGGCAGGCATTCCCCAGTCTGGATGCGGGCGGAGGCGGAATGGTCGCAGCGCGGGCCGCGGGTATCGGCCCGTCGGGCTGCGCCGGCCGGTGCCGGGCCCGGCGGGGGCGGTCACATCCGGGCCCCGCGTGCCGTCCCCACCCTATACTGGAACCTGACGAGGGAGGAGCGATTCCATGGGCGGAGGCATGTTTCTGACCGCGGTGCTGCTGGTCGCCGGCATCATCATCCTGTTCAAGACCGTCAGGATGGTGCCGCAGGGCTACGAGTGGACGGTCGAGCGCTTCGGCAAGTACACCCACACCCTGGACCCGGGGCTGCACTTCCTGATCCCCGTGGTGTACGGCGTCGGGCGCAAGGTCAACATGATGGAGCAGGTGCTGGACGTGCCCAGCCAGGACGTGATCACCAAGGACAACGCGGTGGTCAAGGTCGACGGCGTGGTGTTCTTCCAGGTGCTGGATGCGGCCAAGGCGGCCTACGAGGTCTCCAACCTCGAGATCGCCATGATCGCCCTGGTCCAGACCAACATCCGCACCGTGATCGGCTCGATGGACCTCGACGAGTCGCTGAGCGGACGCGAGGCGATCAACGCCCAGCTGCTGAACGTGGTCGACCACGCCACCAACCCCTGGGGCGTGAAGGTCACCCGCATCGAGATCCGGGACATCCAGCCGCCGCGCGACCTGGTCGACGCGATGGCGCGGCAGATGAAGGCCGAGCGCGACCGCCGCGCGGTGATCCTCGAGGCCGAGGGCCACCGCCAGTCCGAGATCCTGCGCGCCGAAGGCGAGAAGCAGGCGGCGATCCTCGAGGCCGAGGGCCAGAAGGAGGCCGCGTTCCGCGAGGCCGAGGCGCGCGAGCGGCTGGCCGAGGCCGAGGCCAAGGCCACGCAGATGGTGTCCGAGGCCATCGCCCAGGGCGACGTGCAGGCGATCAACTATTTCGTCGCGCAGAAGTACGTCGAGGCGTTCGAGAAGCTCGCCACCGCGCCGAACCAGAAGTTCGTGCTCATGCCGATGGAGTCGAGCGGCATCATCGGTTCGATCGCCGGCATCGCCGAGCTGGCGAAGGATGCGCTCGGCAAGCAGCAGTCCGCCCCGCGCGGCGGCAACCAGCCGCCGCCGCCGCGCCCCACCTTCCCGGCGGGGAGCTGAGCCGTGGAGCTGCGCTGGGACGTGGTCGGCTGGGCGGCGGTGGCGCTGCTGCTGTTCGCGGCGGAAGCGCTGGCGCCCGGCGCCTTCATGCTCTGGATGGGGCTGGCCGCCGCGGCGGTGTTCCTGGCCGTGCTGCTGGTGCCGGGGATCCCGCTGCTGGCCCAGGTCGCGGCCTTCGTGGTCCTGAGCTTCGTGTCGATCCAGGTGTACCGCAAGTACGTGCGCGGGCGCGGGCGCGAGCGCGAGAGCGACCGCCCGACGCTCAACAAGCGCGCCTACCACCACGTCGGCCGCGTGGTGGCGCTCGAGCAGCCGATCGTGGCCGGGCGTGGGCGGGTCAAGATCGGGGACGCGTTCTGGACCGTGCAGGGTCCGGACTTGCCGGCCGGCACGCCCGTGCGCGTGACCGGGACCGATGGCGAGATCCTGCACGTCGAACCCGAGGTGACGCCAGCCGCACCGCAGGCGTAGCCGCAGCGTACGCCGCGGCTGCGCTGCGTCGCCCGGGGCGCCCGCCCGGCCGGCGGCGACGCACCGCACGCGATTGTGTAACAGCGCCGGTCGTGGCTAGCGTGCGCGCATGGCGCACGACCACCACCCCGGCCACGGCGGCCACGCCCACCATCACCATGAGCACGCATCGGCGGCCAGCATCCGCCATGAGCGCCCGCTGTGGTGGGCGCTGGCGCTGATCGTCCTGTTCGCGGCGGTCGAGGCGGCCGCCGCCTTCGCCACCAACAGCCTGGCGCTGCTGTCGGACGCGGCGCACATGGTCACCGACGCGTTCGCGCTGGCCGTCGCCCTGGTCGCCGTGCGACTGTCGCGGCGCCCGCCGGATGCGCGCCGCAGCTTCGGCTACGTGCGCGCCGAGGCGATGGGGGCGCTGTTCAACGGCCTGCTCCTGTTCGCGCTGTCGGGCTACATCCTGTGGGAGGCGGCGATGCGCATCGTGGAGCCGCCCGAGGTGGCATCGCTCGGGATGCTGGCCGTCGGCGTCGCCGGACTGCTGGTGAACCTCGTCGCGATGCGGCTGCTGCATGCCGGCAGCGAGGAGAGCCTCAACGTCAAGGGCGCCTACCTCGAGGTCTGGGCCGACATGATCGGATCGCTCGGGGTGGTCGCCGGCGCGCTGGTGATCCACTTCACCGGCTGGCGCCTGGCCGACCCGCTCATCGCCGCGGCGATCGGCCTGTGGGTGCTGCCGCGCGCGTGGGTCCTCGTGCGCCAGGCCGGCAACGTGCTGATGATGGGCGTGCCCGAGGGCATCGACCTGGAGCAGGTGCGCGGGGCGCTCGCCGGGCTGCCGGGCGTGGAGGACGTACACGACCTGCATGTCTGGGCGCTGGCCTCGCGCCAGGCGGCCATGACCGCGCACCTGGTGGTGGACGAGGCCGTGGACGCGCGCGCGCTGCGGCACGCGGCCGGCGAACTCCTGCACGGGCGTTTCGGCATCGGCCACGCCACGCTGCAGGTCGAGACCGGGCCATGCCACGGCCCCGACTGCGGCGCCGGGCACGCCGGCGGCCACGCCTGGCGACCCGGTCCGCGCGGCGATCGGGGATAATTGCGCCAATCCAGGCAGGAACGGCGCCATGATCCGCAAGACCATCCTCAACGACAGCCATCGCGCCCTGGGCGCGCGCATGGTCGATTTCGGCGGCTGGGACATGCCGATCCACTACGGCTCCCAGATCGAGGAGCACCACCAGGTGCGGCGCGACGCCGGCATGTTCGACGTCAGCCACATGAACGTGGTCGACATCGACGGCCCCGGCGCGCGCGCCTTCCTGCGCCGGCTGCTCGCCAACTCGATCGACAGGATCAATCCGGGCCGGGCGCTGTACTCGTGCATGCTCAACCCGCAGGGCGGGGTGATCGACGACCTGATCGTCTACGACCGGGGCGGCGACACCTTCCGCATGGTGACCAACGCCGCCACCCGGGACAAGGACATGGCGTGGATCGGTGCACAGGCTGCCGGTTTCGACGTGCAGGTGCGCGAACGGCCGGAGCTGTCGATGATCGCCG
This sequence comes from Luteimonas sp. J29, assembly GCF_000472505.1. Classification (GTDB taxonomy): domain Bacteria; phylum Pseudomonadota; class Gammaproteobacteria; order Xanthomonadales; family Xanthomonadaceae; genus Luteimonas. The sequence goes on along the minus strand of NZ_AWZR01000007.1, from coordinate 105,935 downwards.
TGCAGGGACCGAACGCGCGCGAGCGGCTGCTCGGCCTGCTCGACGGCGACGCCGCCGCGAAGGTGTCCGCGCTGGGCAGGTTCGCGGCCGCGGAAGTCCCGTCCACTCCGTTCGGCGAACTGTTCGTCGCCCGCACCGGCTACACCGGCGAGGACGGCTTCGAAGTGGTCGCCTCCGAGGCAGGGACGGTGGCGCTGTGGGACGCGCTGCTGCGCGCCGGCGTGAAGCCGGCCGGCCTGGGCGCGCGCGACACCCTGCGCCTGGAAGCGGGCATGAACCTCTACGGCCAGGACATGGACGAGACCACCAGCCCGTTCGAGGCGGCGCTGGGCTGGACGGTGTCGCTGGACGAGGGCCGCGACTTCATCGGCCGGGAGGTGGTCGAGGCGCACAAGCGCGACGGCGCGCCGCGGCAGATGGTCGGCCTGGTGATGGACGAGAAGGGCGTGCTGCGCCACGGCCAGGCGGTGCGTACCGCGCTGGGCGACGGCGAGATCCTGTCGGGGACGTTCTCGCCGACGCTGGGCAAGGCGATCGCCTTCGCCCGGGTGCCTGCCGGGGACCTGTCGGCAGGCGTGCGCGTCGACATCCGGGGTCGCGACGTCCCGGTGCGGGTGGCGAAGTTCCCCTTCGTCCGCGACGGCAAGCCCGCCTGAGTCCGGGAGCGCGGTCCGGCTTGCGGCCGCCCACCCGGGCTTCGATACACTAGCCCCACTTCCCCCCTGCACCGCACGACCGGAGAGCGGCATGAGCGAGATCCCTGGCGACCTGAGGTTCATGAAGTCACACGAGTGGGCCCGAATCGAAGGCGATGGCAAGGTCACCGTCGGCATCTCCGACCATGCCCAGGGCCTGCTCGGCGACCTGGTCTACGTCGAGCTTCCCGCGGTCGGCGACACGGTCGAGGCGGGCAACGCCTGCGCCGTGGTCGAGTCGGTGAAGGCGGCGTCGGACGTCTACGCGCCGGTGTCGGGCACGGTGACCGCGGTCAACACCGCGCTGGCCGACAAGCCCGAGACGATCAACGAGGACGCCTACGGCGAGGGTTGGCTGTTCGTGGTCGAGGCGAGCGAGCCCGACCAGCTCAACGACCTGCTCGGCCCGGACGACTACGCCGAGCTGATCGAGGAAGACGACCACTGACTTCCTGTGGCGGGTGCGATGCGCCCGCCGTTTCCCGCGCGCGGTTGCCGCAGGCGGCGACCGCGCCGCCGGCCGGACCCGGTCCGCGCCTTCTTCCGACTCCTTCTTCCCCTTCCTTTCTTCCTTCGCCGGTCGATGCGCGTGGCGGCTTCGCGCATCGCATCGGCGACCGCGCGTGGAGAATCCCCGCCGCCGGGCGTTCGGTCGGGCGGAAAAGTTTGCGCAGTTCGGGCGCAAACCGGGTTGTGCGGCGCGTCGGCGAACGCTTCCGGTCGAACTCGCGTCACGGGTTCGAAGGACGCGCCGACGGGTGCGGGGACGGCGTCGACGGCGTTGCGTGCGCAGCGTGCGACGCGTCGCACGCGGATGCGACGCTTGCGGAAAAGTGCTTGTTTTGCGTGCTTTCGCGCGACGCGCGAACGTGCGACGCGAATGCTCCGCAACCGTTCGCGCGTGCGGCCGGGTGGCTGGCGGGTGGCGACGGGTGCGAACGGCGCGGTCGCGGGCGGGAGGATTTTTCGCGCGGGGTGTTGACAGCCGAAAAAACCGTGATTAGGTTTCGCCCAACAGACGGTTGCACAGAAGCGAGTGAGTCAGCACACGGCGAAAACGCGCAGCAAACATAAGACATCCGCCCCGGACTACGACAAGGTGGATTCAGGCACCGTCTCCGCTGCGAAAGCCAACGAACTCCCCATCCGACACCTGCGACGCTCCAGGCCGCAGGTGTTTTTGCATTCCCGGGACTGCGACTCCCCGATCGCGTCGTCCCTGCAGGATCCGTTCCGGTGCGCGTGGCGCGCCGGCGGTCGTGCGCGGGTCCGATACCCGCGCGCCGCTTGAACTGGGCAGTAGTACCGCAAGTCCACTGACGAGGAGAGCCATCACATGGCCGCGAAGAAAGCTGCAAAGAAGAAGGTCGCCAAGAAGGCGGCCAAGAAGCCCGCCAAGAAGGCCGCGGGCAAGAAGGCCACCAAGAAGGTAGCCAAGAAGAAGGTCGCGAAGAAGAAGGTCGCGAAGAAGAAGGTCGCCAAGAAGGCCACCCGCAAGGTCGCCAAGAAGGCCACCAAGAAGACCGCGAAGCGTCCAGCCAAGAAGGCCGCGAAGAAGGCCACCAAGAAGGCTGCGAAGAAGAAGGTAGCCAAGAAGACCACCAGGAAGGCCGCCAAGAAGAAGGTAGCCAAGAAGGCTGCCAAGCGCCCCGCCAAGAAGGCCGCCAAGAAGGCCGCCAAGAAGGCGACCAAGAAGGCGGCCAAGAAGAAGGCGGCGGGTACCAAGAAGCCGGCCCGCAAGGCCACCAAGAAGAAGGCCAGGAAGGCCACCAGGAAGAGCTCGGCCCAGGCGCTTCCGCCGGTGCCGACTCCGCTCATCTGACAAGAAAAAACCCGATTAGCCGTACATCCAGGCTCCTTCTCCGCGTTGCCCAGGCGGAGAGGGAGTTTTTTTTGGGGCGGGGACGCGGCCGGCGCGGCCGGCCGCCCGCGACGACAGGCGCGGCAGGATCGGGGGGCAGGCGCCGGGGTTGGGCGCCCGCCCGCGACCGCGCATCCGTCGCGGGGTCATCCCCCCGCCGGCGCGCGGACGCGTCGGCGATTCCGGATGCGTCGCAGGGAGCTGGCGACCAGGGGTGTGGACGGCATCCGGCCGATGGCCGCTTCGTCGTCGACGCGGGGGGGGGGCGGGCGCCGGTGCCCGCCGCGGAGTCCGGCCGGGCGGCCCGACCGACGCGGTCGCGACGCAGGCCCCGCCGGAAGACTATTGCGGGCGCGCGTTCGAGGAGCCCGACTGCGGGCCGCCGCTGGCAGGCGAGTCCCGGTCCTCGGAGGCGAACATGGTCTCGATGCCCGGATCGACGTCGAGCCACTGCTGCGGGGGCAGCCCGATGGCGCGGTCGAGGATGGTGGGCAGCAGCCCCGAGGGCAGGGCGCTGTCGCTGTTCCACAGGATCGCCACGCCGAGGTCGCGCTCGGGCAGCATCGCGATCAGCCCGCGGTAGCCCTGCACGGCGCCACCGTGGAAGACCAGGCGGTGCCCGGCGTAGTCGTAGATCCGCCAGCCCAGTCCGTAGCCCGCCGCATTGAGGCGTTCGCGCCGCCACGAGGTGCCGCGCAGTTCGCCGGGCGTGCCCACGATCGGCGACTGCAGCGTGGCCAGCAGCGGTGCGGGCAGCACGTCGGGGCGGCGGCCGCTCTGCGCGAGCAGCCACTTCGCCATGTCGCTGATGCTCGCGTTGACGCCGGCGGCGGGGGCGAGGCGGTAGTAGGTCGGCTTGGGCATCACTGGCTTCCAGCCGGCACCCGCGCGCACGTGCGGCTTGGCCCAGCGCGGACTGGCGAGGATGCCTTCCAGCCCGACGCTCGCGTCCTCCATGCCAAGCGGCTTGAAGATCCGCCGCGCCAACGCCTCGTTGTAGAACTGCCCGCTCGCGCCGAACACCACGTCGCCGACCAGGCTGAAGGCCACGTTCTGGTAACCGTAGCACTCGCCCGGCCGGCACACCATCGGCGCCGAGGACAGGCGCTGCACGAGCGTGTGGTAGTCGGCGTTGGCCTCGATGTCGCGGTCGAAGGTGTGGTGCCTGAGGCCGACCCGGTGGCTGAGGACGTCGGCCACGGTGAGCTGGCTGGCGGCGTCCGGGTCGGCCAGCTGCAGGCTCGGCATGAAGTCGGCCACCCGGCTGTCCCAGCGCAGCGCGCCCTCGGCCACCAGCATGCCGGTCAGGGTGCCGGCGAAGGATTTCGACAGCGAGGCGAGCCGGAACACGGTGTGGGCGTCCACCGGCTCGGCGTTGTTGACGTCGGTGATGCCGTAGCCGCGTGCGCTGAGGACCTGGCCGTCGTGCACGATCGCCATCGCCAGGCCCGGCACGCGCTGGTCGGCGACCAGGGCCTGCGCCATCGCCTCGAACACGCGCACGTCGAAGCTGCTGGCCAGGGGCCTGCGCTGGATGTCGGCGGGCAGGGGCGCCGGACGGTCGCCCGGCACGGGTTGCACGGTGGCGGTCACATCCGCCGCGCCGCGCGCGTCCTGTCTCCAGGCAAGAGGAGTCTGGGCAGCACTCGAAAGGGCGATCGCCGCCAGCATCCCCACCAGCATCGCGCGGGCGAGGCGGGTGCCGGGGGATCGACGGTGCTTCGCTTTCATCGGGTCAGTCCCCTGCGTATGCTCTCGCTGCAGGCGATCATAGGCGCCTGTTCCCGGACTTGCATGAACAAGTGGAGGAATCACCGTGAGTGCATTGATTCTGTTGGCGGTCCTGATCGGCCTCGCGGTAGTCGTGGGCGGCTGGGCGATCGGCATCTACAACGGCCTGGTGACCGCGCGCAACGCGTTCAGGAACGCCTTCGCGCAGATCGACGTGCAGCTTCAGCGCCGCTTCGACCTGATCCCCAACCTGGTCGAGACCGCCAAGGGCTACCTGGCGCATGAGCGCGGCACGCTCGAGGCGGTGACGGCGGCCCGCGGCGCGGCCCAGGCCGGGCTCGCGGCGGCCAAGGCCAATCCCGGCGATCCGGCGGCGATGGCCGAGCTGGCCCAGACCCAGGGCGCGCTCAACGGCGCGCTGGGCCGCCTGATGGTGGTGGTCGAGGCCTATCCCGAGCTCAAGGCCAACCAGAACATGATGCAGCTCACGGAAGAGCTCACGTCGACCGAGAACCGGGTGGCGTTCGCGCGCCAGGCCTACAACGACTCGGTGATGGCGTACAACAACAGGCGCGAGGTGTTCCCGTCGAGCATCATCGCCGGGATGTTCAACTTCGCCCCGGCCGCCCTGCTCGAGATCCCGGCCGATCGCGCCGAGGTGCGCGAGGCGCCGAAGGTCCAGTTCTGATCCTCCGCGTGGCGCGCCGCCCCGTCCGGGCATGACCCGGCCGGGCGGCGCGAGGGCGGCGGCCGTGGACCCGGTCGCCGCGCCCCCATGCGCGCCCATGCCACGAATCCGACAGCCACCCGCCACCGCATCGCGATGAACTTCTTCGAACGCCAGGCCAGGGCTCGCCGCAACACCACCCGGCTGGTGGTGCTGTTCGCGCTCGCGGTGGTCGGCATCGTGGTGGCCGTCGACCTGGGCGTGATGCTTGTGTTCGGCAGCGACCCGGCCCTGCTCGCGGTGTCCACCCTGCTCGCGCTGGGCGTGATCGGCATCGGCTCGATGTACCGCACCGCATCGCTCAGTGGCGGCGGCGACTCGGTGGCGCTGCAGATGGGCGGGGTGCCGGTGCCCGAGGACACCACCGACGTGCAGCTGCGCCGGCTGCGCAACGTGGTCGAGGAGATGTCGATCGCCTCGGGCGTGCCGGTGCCCAGGGTCTACGTGCTCGAGCACGAGCCGGGGATCAACGCCTTCGCCGCCGGCTATTCGCCTTCCGACGCGGTGATCGCGGTCACCCGCGGCGCGCTCGACCGGCTCAACCGCGACGAACTGCAGGGCGTGATCGCGCACGAGTACAGCCACATCCTCAACGGCGACATGCGCCTGAACATCCGCCTGGTCGGGGTGCTGTTCGGGATCCTGATGCTGGGCCTGATCGGGCGCAAGATCCTCCAGCACGGCGCCGCGGTGCGCGGCCGCAATGCGATGCCGCTGCTGGTCGCCGCGCTGCTGGCGCTGGTGGTGGGCTACGTGGGCCTGTTCTTCGGCCGCATGATCAAGGCCGGCGTCAGCCGCAGCCGCGAGGTGCTGGCCGACGCCTCGGCGGTGCAGTTCACCCGGCAGACGACGGGGCTGGCCGGGGCGCTGAAGAAGATCGCCGGGCTGCACGACGGCTCGCGCCTGACCGCGCGCGCCGAGGCCGAGGAAGTCAGCCACATGCTGTTCGGCGACGGCACCGGCCTGAGCGGCCTGTTCGCCACCCACCCGCCGATCCTCGAGCGCATCCGCGCGCTCGAGCCGGGCTTCCGGCCCGAAGGCCTGGAGCAGCTGAAGGCGCAGTGGCTCACGCGCCCGCCCAACGGCCTGGAGGAAGACCTGCGCCTGGGCCTGGCGACGCCCGCCGAGCGCGGGCCGCTGCCGGCGCTCGGCGCGGACATCGACGTCACCCCGCCGATGGTCGCCGCCCAGGTGGCCGAGCCCGACGAGGAGGACTACCGCCGCGCCGACGCGATCGTCGCCGGGCTGCCCGGCCAGCTGCGCGCGATGGCCTCGCTGCGCGAGGGCGCGATGCCGCTGCTGCTGGGGCTGCTGCTGGCGCCGGATGACGAGGTCGCCGACCTGCAGCGCAGCGAGATCGTCGCCCGGCTCGGGGTCGGCGTCGCGGCCGAGGCCCGGCGCCTGCGCGACGGCCCGCTGGCGTCGCTGCATCCGATGCTGCGCCTGCCGCTGGCCTCGCTCGCGTTCCCGACCCTGCGCCTGCGCCCGCGCCCGGAGCTGGCGACCTTCCTCGATACCGTGCATGCCGTGGTCCACGCCGACGGCCGGGTGTCGCTGTTCGAGTACTGCCTCGGGCGGCTGCTGGAAGTGCAGCTGCGCGAGGCGCTGGATCCGTCGCGCTATGCGCGCTTCGGCCGGCGCAAGCCCGGCAACGTCCGCCAGGAGTTCGCGACCCTGCTCGCGGTCGTGGCCCAGGCGGGCCATCCGCGCGATCCGGACGCCGCGCGGCGCGCCTACCTGGCCGGCATGCAGCGGGTGCTGCCGCGCGACCACCTGCCGTACGCGCCCCCGGCCGAGGGCGTGCTGGCGCTGGACGCGGTGTGGGAACCGCTCGACGCGCTCGACCCGCTGGCCAAGCAGGTGGCGGTGGAGGCGATCACCGACGCGATCTCCCACGACGGCAAGGTGACGGTCGCCGAGGCCGAACTGCTGCGCACGATCTGCGGCGTGTTCCACTGCCCGCTGCCGCCGATGCTCGAGCACGCCTGAGCGGCGGTGCCGCGGGCCGCCCTCAACCGCGCGACCGGGCGATCAGGTCGGCCGCGCGCTCGGCGATCATGATCACCGGCGCGTTGGTGTTGCCGCCCGGCAGGGTCGGCATCACCGACGCATCCACCACCCGCAGCCGCTCGACCCCGCGCACGCGCAGCTGCGGATCGACCACCGCCAGTTCGTCGCCGCCCATGCGGCAGGTGCCGGCCGGGTGGTACACGCTCTCGGCCTTGGCGCGGACGAAGGCGGCCAGGCCGGCGTCGTCGAGGTCCTCGCGGTCCGGGTAGATCGGCGCGCCGCGCCAGGGGGCGAAGGCGGGCCGGGTCAGGATGTCGCGGGAGACGCGCGCGCACTCGACCATCATTCGCAGGTCGAAGCCCTCCGGGTCGGACAGGTACCGCGGTTGGATCCGCGGCGGATCGGACGGGTTCGCGCTGGCCAGGGCGATGCGCCCGCGGCTGCGCGGGCGCAGGAAGCAGGCGTGCAGGGTGAAGCCGTCGCCGGGCAGCCGGTTGCGGCCGTGGTCGTCGAGCATCGCCGGGACGAAGTGGAACTGGATGTCGGCGCGCGCGTCCGGCGCCAGCGCCGAGCGGACGAAGCCGCCCGCCTCGGCGATGTTGCTGGTGCCGGCGCCGCGGCGGCCGCGCAGGTAGTAGTCGAAGGCGATGCGCAGTTCGCTGGCGCGGTCGTAGGTGACCCGCTTGGTGGCGCGGTACAGGGTGCAGATGTCGAGGTGGTCCTGCAGGTTGGCGCCGACCCCGGGGGCGTCGTGCAGCACCTCGATCCCGTGATGTCGCAGGTGGTCGGCCGGGCCGATGCCCGAGAGCATCAGCAGCTGCGGCGAATTGACGGTGCCCCCGCACAGCAGCACCTCGCGCCTGGCCCGGGCGTGGACCATGCGCCGGCCGACGCTGTAGTCCACGCCGTCGGCATGCCCACCGGAGAACGTCACGCGATGGGCCAGCGCGCCGGTCACCACTTCGAGGTCGGGTCGCGTGCGCGCGGGGTGGAGGTAGGCCACCGCGGCCGAACAGCGCGCGCCGCCGCGCTGGGTGACCTGGTACAGGCCGACGCCGGCCTGCTCGGGGCCGTTGAAGTCGTCATTGCGCGGATAGCCCGCCTGGGCTGCGGCCTCGATGAACGCTTCCGAGAGCGGATTGACGTGGCGCAGGTCGGACACGGTCAGCGGGCCGTCGCCGCCGTGCAGCGCATCGGCGCCACGGGTGTTGCCCTCGCTGCGGCGGAACCAGGGCAGCACCGCGTCCCAGTGCCAGCCGGTGGCGCCGGCCGCGGCCCAGGCGTCGTAGTCGGCCGGCACCCCCCGGATGTAGCACATGGCGTTGATCGAGCTCGATCCGCCCAGCACCCGTCCGCGCGGCCACCACAGGCGCCGTCCGCGCAGTCCCGGCTCGGGCGCCGTGCTGTAGTCCCAGTTGACGTCCTTGCGGTTGACCAGCTTCGACAGGCCGGCCGGCATGTGGATGAACGGGTGCCAGTCGCGCGGGCCGGCCTCGAGCAGCAGCACGCGCACCCCGGGATCCTCCGAGAGCCGCGCGGCCAGGACGCAGCCGGCGGACCCGGCGCCCACGACCACGTAGTCGTACTGGTGCGTGGGGTCGTGCCGGGCCATGGCGCACAGCATATCCGCGCCAGTGGCGGATGGTGGGACAATTGGCCAACGTTTTCGCGGCTCCGGGCCTGGGCATGGCAACTCCGATCGACGAACCCGCAGGCACCGGCCGTCTCGCGCGCCTGCGCGCCGCGCTGGCCGAGTCGCCGCCGCTGCTGTGGTCGTTCCTGTACTTCTTCTGCCTGCTCAGCGGCTATTATGTGCTGCGCCCGGTGCGCGAGGCGATGGTGGCCTCCAGCGACGTCACCGCGGTGTTCCCGCCGGCACTGGTGGAGTTCTTCGCCAGTCGTGGCGTGGCCCTGGGCGACTTCGTGCCGCAGTTCATCTTCACCTCGGTGTTCGTGGTGATGCTGGCGCTGCAGCCGGCCTACGGCTGGCTGGTCAGCCGGTTCCCGCGGCGGGTGTTCCTGCCGGTGATCTACGGCTTCTTCATTGCCACGCTGCTGGTGTTCCACGCCCTGTTCGACAGCGGGGTGGCGGGGCGCGGCCTGGCCTTCGTGCTGTGGCTGACCGTGTTCAACCTGTTCGCGGTCGCCGTATTCTGGAGCTTCATGGCCGACGTCTACAGCAATGCCGAGGCGCGGCGCTATTACGGCTACATCGGCGCCGCCGGCACCGTGGGCGCGTTCCTGGGCCCGGTATTGACGGGGCTGCTGGTGCAGCGGCTTGGGATCGCCAACATGATGCTGGTCTCGTGCGCGCTGCTCGCGGTGTGCATGCTCTGCATCCTGCGCCTGCGCCCGTACGCCGTGCAGCGCGAGCAGGCCGACGGCCGGCGCAGCGGCGAGGTGCCGATGGGCGGCGAGGTCTGGGCGGGGCTGAAGCTGGTCGCGCGCGAGCCGCTGCTGCGCTGGCTGGCGCTGATGGTGGTGCTGGGGATCGGGGTCGGCACCCTGCTGTACAACGAGCAGATCCTGATCGCGCGTTCGGCCTTCGCCGACGCCGAGCGGCGCACCGCGTTCTTCTCCCGCATCGACCTGGCGGTGAACACGCTCACCCTGGTGGTGCAGCTGCTGGTGACGCGCGCGCTGCTGTCGCGCTTCGGCATCGCGCCGGCGCTCCTGATCCCCGCCGGCGCGGTGGTGCTGGGCTTCTCGCTACTGGCGGCCTCGCCGCTGCCGGTGCTGGTGGCGATCGTGCAGGTGGTGACCCGCGCCAGCGAATTCTCGCTGGCCAAGCCCGCGCGCGAGACGATCTACACCCGGGTCGGCCGGGAATGGCGCTACAAGGCCGGCGCCGCGATCGACACCGTGATCTACCGCGGCGGCGACCTGGTGTTCGTCTGGGTGCACAAGGCGCTCTCGACCCTGGGTTCGAACCTCGTGTTCGGCGCCGGCATCGTCATCGCCTCCGCCATGACCTTCAGCGCCTGGCGGCTGCTGCGCGAGGAGGCGAAGCTGCCGTCGGAGCGGTCGTTACGCGCCGATGCGGCGGACGCGGCGGAACGCGCCTGAAGGGCGTCCCGGCTCGCTTCCAGCACTGTAGGAGCGGCTTCAGCCGCGACCGGGCATGCATCCAGCTTCACCGCCGAAATCGTGGCTGAAGCCGCTCCAGCAATGGTCCAGGGCGGGGGCAGCAGAGCCAGCCGTCCCCGCCAGCGCCGCGCCATTGCGCGCGGGCCTGGGCGCGGCGGGCGTCAGGCCTTGCGCGGCGAGATCCACATCGCGATCCGTGCCCGGAACACGGGCTTGCCCGACGGATCGGCAACCTCGACGTCCACCGGAAGTTCGTAGCCCTGCGCGGCCTCGTGGGGCGCGAAGGCCGGGGTGGCCACGGCACGCATCGTGCCGACCGCCCTGGCCAGGTACTCGACCTGCATGCCGCGCGGGATCCAGCGCATCGATGCGGGCAGGCTCACGTCGGTGGTCAGGCCGCCGATGAACTCGGCCAGGTTGCACAGCGCGATCGCGTGCACGGTACCCAGGTGGTTGCTCACCCGCCGGCGGTGCGCGATGGTGGCCTCGCCGCGCCCGGGGCGCAGCGCGACGATGCGCGGGGCAATGCCCGAGAAGTAGGGCGCCTTGAGGCAGACCAGGCGCGAGAACAGCCACTTGCCGAGCGGCCGGCGCTCGAGGGACTGGTACAGGCGGAGGACTTGCGGGGCCATGGCGTGGCGTCCCTGGTCTGCGCGGTGCCGGAGTGGTGGAGCGGCCCACGGGATGCCGCGGGCCGCGGAAACGGTCCGCGCGGCGCGCGCCGCGCGGATCGCGGGCCGGTCAGGCGGCTTCGCGCCGCGCGCGTTCGGACCCGGGCAGGTTGCGGTAGCCGGCCGAGCGCAGTTCCTCGGTGTCGAAGTCGTCGACCATGATCGCGTCGAGGGTCAGCTCGCGCAGCTCTTCGAGCTGGGCGCGTTCCTCGGCCGTGATCCAGCCCTCGCGCACGCCCTCGTCGAGCTGCGACCTGAAGTCCAGGGCCTCGATGTCGCTGCTCTTGAGCGCCTTGAGGAATTTGCGCTCCACCGGCTCGGCGGCGATGGCCTTGGCCAGGTAGCTGTTGATCCGGCCGCCCGGGTTGTTCGGGCCCGGGGTCAGGAACACGCCCTGGGCCAGGCGGTCGCGGGCCTCGTTGGGCGCCATCAGCAGCGCGGCGACGCGATGGCTCAGGCGGTCGCCCGGCGGCACCGCGCGGCGGCCGAGCGGGAACACCAGGGCCCACAGCAGCCAGCCGACCGGACGGATCGGGAAGTTGCGCAGCGCCGCCGACAGCGCGGTCTCGATCTTGTGCACGCTGTCGTGGAACGCCCACGCCAGCAGGGTGCGGTCGGACTGCGGCGCGCCCTCGTCGTGGTAGCGCTTGAGCATGGCGCTGGTCATGTACAGGTGGCTGAGCACGTCGCCCAGGCGCCCGGACAGCGACTCCTTGAACTTGAGCTTGCCGCCCAGCATCAGCATCGACACGTCGGCCATCAGCGCCAGGTTGGCGGAGTAGCGGTCGAGCTTGCGGAAGTAGCGGCGGGTGTAGTCGTCGCCCGGCGCCGAACCGATCTTCGCGCCGGTGATGCCGAACCAGAACGAACGCACCGCGTTGGAGATCGCGAACGAGATGTGGCCGAACAGGTTGCGGTCGAACTCGCGCAGGCCGGCGGCATGGTCCGGGTCCTGGGCCGCCTTCATTTCCTTCATCACCCACGGATGGCACAGGATCGCGCCCTGGCCGAAGATCAGCAGGCTGCGGGTCATGATGTTGGCGCCCTCGACCGTGATCGCGATCGGGGAGGCCTGCCAGGCGCGGCCGCCGATGTTGCGCGGCCCGAGGATGATGCCCTTGCCGCCGACGATGTCCATGAAGTCGCCGGCGACCTCGCGGCCCATCGTGGTGCAGTGGTACTTGGCGATCGCCGAGGGCACCGACGGCACGTCGCCACGGTCCACCGCCGCGGCCGTGGCCTGCGACAGCGCGCTGGTGGCGTAGGCCTTGCCGCCGATCCGCGCCAGCGCCTCCTCGACGCCCTCGAAGCGGCCGATCGACAGGCCGAACTGCTTGCGGATGCGGGCGTAGGCGCCGGCGACCACCGCCGCCCACTTGGCGCCGCCGCTGGCGGTGGAGGGCAGGGTGATCGAGCGGCCCACGGCCAGGCACTCGTTGAGCATGTTCCAGCCCAGGCCGGCCTTGTCCACGCCGCCGATGAGCTGGTCCAGCGGCAGGAACACGTCCTTGCCGCGCACCGGCCCGTTCTGGAACGGCGAGTTGAGCGGGAAGTGGCGGCGGCCGATCTCCAGGCCCGGGGTGCTGCGCGGCATCAGCGCGAGCGTGATGCCGATGTCGCGCCTGTCGCCGATCAGGCCGTCCGGGTCGTACATGCGGAAGGCCAGGCCGATCAGCGTGGCCACCGGCGCCAGGGTGATGTAGCGCTTGTCGAAGGTCAGGCGCACGCCCAGCACCTGCTCGCCGTTCCACTCGCCGCGGCAGACGATGCCGTAGTCCGGGATCGAGGTCGCGTCGGACCCGGCGAACGGGCCGGTCAGGGCGAAGCAGGGAATCTCCTCGCCCACCGCCAGGCGCGGCAGGTAGTAGCGCTTCTGCTCCTCGGTGCCGTAATGCATCAGCAGCTCGCCCGGGCCGAGCGAGTTGGGCACGCCGACGGTCGAGCTGACCACGCTCGACACGGAGGCAAGCTTCTGGATCACCTTGTGGTGGGCGAGCGCCGAGAAGCCGAGGCCGCCGTACTCCTTCGGGATGATCATGCCGAAGAAGCGGTGCTGCTTGATGAAGTCCCACACCGCCGGGGGCAGGTCGGCGCGGACGTGGTTGATCTCCCACTCGTCCACCATCCGGCACAGTTCCTCGACCGGGCCGTCGAGGAACGCCTGCTCCTCTTCGGTGAGCACCGGCTTCGGGTAGCCGAGGAGCTTGTCCCAGTCGGGGTCGCCCGTGAACAGCTCGCCCTCGAAGCCGACCGAACCGGTTTCCAGCGCGATGCGTTCGGTCTGCGACAGCGGCGGCAGGACCTTGCGGAAGAACTTCAGCAGCGGCGCGGTGACCAGCGGCTTGCGCAGGAACGGCAACAGCAGCAGCGCGCCGACCGCGGCGACGATGCCCGCGGCCACCAGGGTGGCGGTCGGGTGCGCGCCGAGGAACCAGCACGCGGCCAGCAATGCGGCGCTGATGGCGACCCAGGTCACGAGCCGCAGTCGATGGTAGGCAGCGAAGGCGCCGGCCAGCAGCACCGCAAGGAATGGAATCACGACGCTCATCTCGAATGTCTCCAGCTCGATGTTGGCGCCACGCGCGAAGCGCGCGCGTGACGATCTGACCGTACGGGCGAGTATGGAATTGCCCGTACAGGCTTGTCAACGCGCCCCGGGTCATTCACGATACGATTCTTGAACCAAGCGTATGGACAGCGATCGACATGCCCAAAGCCGACGCCAATCCCCCGGCCTCCACCGATGAAGAAGGCGCCGCGTCCCGGTCCGGGACCCGCGCCAGGCCGGAGCGCAGCGGCCGACTGAGCGCCGACGACTGGGCCCAGGCCGCGCTCGACCTGATCGCCGAGCAGGGCGTGGCCGCGGTCGCGGTGGAACCGCTGGCGCGCCGGCTTGGCGTGACCAAGGGCAGCTTCTACTGGCACTTCCCGTCGCGCGAAGCGCTGCTGCAGGCCGCGCTCGAGCGCTGGGAGAGCGTCGAGCAGCAGGCGGTGTTCGGCGCCCTCGAGCGCGTGCCCGACCCGCGCGAGCGCCTGCGCGCGCTGTTCCAGATGGTGGCGCACGAGTACCAGTCGCACGTGATCTACAGCGCGCTGCTCAAGGCGCTCGACCATCCGGTGGTGCAGCCGGTCATCGACCGCGTGTCCAAGCGCCGCCTCGACTATCTGACCGCCTCGTTCCGCCAGACCGGCCTCGGGCGCGAGGACGCCCAGCACCGCGCGCGCCTGACCTATGCCGCCTACGTCGGCTTCCTCCAGCTCAACCTGCAGCTGCACCAGGCACGGATGCCGCAGGAGGAGTTCGAGGCCTACGTCGAGCACCTGACCAGGACCCTGGTCCCGGCCTGAGCGAGGCGCCGGCGGCGCGCGCGCAGGGTACCGTCCGCCCATGAGCGTCTCGGTCGACCTGGTCAACGCCCTCAAGCGCAGCCTGCGCGCGCAGGGCCTCACCTACCGCGAACTCGCCCAGCGCATCGGCCTGAGCGAGGCCGCGGTCAAGCGCATGTTCTCGCGGCGGGCGATGAGCCTGCTGCGGCTGGAGCAGATCTGCGAGGTGCTGGGCGTGGGCCTGGCCGAGCTCGGCGCGGAGGCCGGCCGCGGCGCCGAGCCGATGGCGCGGCTGACCCAGGCGCAGGAGCAGGCGCTGGTCGACGACCCGGCGCTGATGCTGGCGATGTTCCTGGGCATCAACCGCTGGCGGCAGGAGGACGTGATGGCGCACTTCGCCTTCACCCTGCCGCAGTGGACGGCGCTGCTGGCGCGCCTGGACCGGCTCGGCATCATCGAACTGCAGCCGGGCAACCGGGTGCGGCCGCTGACCGCGCGCAACTTCCGCTGGCTGACCGACGGTCCGATGGAGCGCTACTTCCGGACCACCCTGCTGGGCGACTACTTCTCCGATCCGTTCGACGGCGAGCTCGACCGGCTGCTGCTGCTCAGCGGCTCGCTTGGCCCCGACGGCGCGCGCCAGATGAAGCTGCGCCTGGACGAGGTGGCGCGCGAGTTCGACGGCCTGCTGGCGCGCGATGCCAGCCTGCCGGCGGAGCAGAGGGTGGGCGTGAGCCTGGTGCTGGCGCAGAAGCCGTGGCTGCTGCGGCTGTTCGAGGCCTACCGCCGCGCACGCCAGGACCACTGACCCGGCACGGTTCCCGACACGGGCCCCCGAAAAAACTGCGGCCCCTTGCGGGGCCGCAGCAGCTTCACGATGCCTGGTCCGAGGGCATCAGAACTTCTGCGTGTACTTCATGTACACGAAGCGACCGATGTCGAAGGCACCGTTGTAGGTGAAGTCGCCGTTGGTATTGACGTAGGTCACCGGGCCGACGTGGTCGAACACGTTGTTGGCGCCGATGGCGATCACCGCGTTCCACGGGGCGTTGTAGCGGATCTGCAGGTCGTGGAAGGTGTTCGACCCCATCAGGCGGCGACGAGAGATCGCCGACGCCGGGGACCCGTCGGGCAGGTACGCGCCGGTGGGCGCGTAGACGATCTCGTCGCACTCCAGGTTCGGCTCGGTCGAGCCCGGGACGAAGTACGCGCAGGCTTCCTTGGTCCGCGAGTAGAAGCGGGCCGACCAGGTCGCGCTCCAGTCGCCCAGGTTCCAGTTCAGGCTGGTGTTGGAGCGGATCCGGTGGTTGCCGCCGTTGCTCACGGAGGACAGCGGGACGCGCGGGTCGTTGGTGCTCATCAGCACGTCGCTGATCACGTACGTGTTGTTCGAGACCAGCGAGAACGAGCCGAAGGTATCGAGATCGAAGCGGTAGCTCCAGTCGAAGTCGACGCCTTCCACCTCCCGGTAACCGGCGTTGCGGTTGCCGAACCGCAGGTTGTTCACGTAACCCTGGACCGGGTCGCGGGTGAACAGCGCGCTGGAGCAGCGGCTGGCGATCGCCTGGACGTAGCAGTCGTTGAGGATCAGCCCGGGCGAGTCGGCGACGATGGTGTCCTCGACGCGGATCTTCCACCAGTCGACGGCGACGTTGAACCCTTCGAGGAAGTGCGGGCTGTACACGATGCCCACGGTCCTGGAGGTCGATTGCTCGGGCAGCAGCGTCGGGTTGCCGGCGCCGGAGAAGAACGGCACCGGGGTCTGGACCGACGCCGTCGTCGACGGCACGAAGCCCTGCTGCAGCTGGCGGAAGGTGTCGGCCAGGGCGCCCAGGTGCTGCGCGCAGTTCGCGCGGACCTGCGCGTTGTTCGCCGCCACGCCGAACACGGTGTCGCACGGGTCGGCGTAGGTGGAGAACGTCTGCGAGCCGCCGCCGTACAGGTCGGAGATGGTCGGCGCGCGGAAGCCTTCCGCGTAGGTCGCGCGCACCAGCAGCGACTCGATCGGCCGCCACTTCAGGCCGAACTTGCTGTTGGTGGTGTCGCCGAAGACGTCGTAGTCGGAGTAGCGGGTGGCGGCGTCGAAGGTCAGTTCGTGGGCGCCGGTGACCCCGCGCAGCAGCGGCACGCTCAGCTCGAGGTAGACCTCGTCCACCTTGTAGCTGCCGCGGGTCGGCTGGCTGGCCAGGCCCGAGGTCTCGCCCATGATCTTCAGCGCGTCGGCCTCGAACTCGCCTTCTTCCTTGCGGGTCTCGACGCCGGCCGCGAACGCCAGGTCGCCTGCCGGCAGGCTGAACAGGTTGCCGGTGATGTTCGCCGAGAAGACCGTGGTGTTGGTCTTGCCGGTGTCGTGGTAGACCGGGAAGAACCGCTCGATCAGCGCGTCGTTGCCGGTCAGCGCGTTCGGGCCGGTGGCGCCGTAGTGCAGGAACGGGTTCCACGGGATGCAGGACGACAGCGGGATCGGATTGGCCGGGGTGCCGCACTGCACGACGCCGTCGCCATTGAGGAACGACGGGCCCAGCGCCTCGCGCAGCGGGATCAGGGCAATGTCGCCGCGATCGCTGCGGTTGAGCCGGTTCTCGTTGAACAGGTAGCTCACGTCCCAGTCGAAGTAGCGTTCGCCGACTTCGAAGGAGCCTTCCAGCGCCGCGGTGAAGCGGTAGGTGTCGGTGGTCGTGCTGGAGGCGCGCGGGACCTCCCACAGGCGACGCCACCAGTTGGTGATGGTCTCGCCGGTCGGGTTGAAGTAGCTGTCGGCGTGGATGCTCACGCCGAAGGTCGGGCCCTGGAACGGATAGCCCGCGATCTGGCGCTCGGTGGTGCGGGTGCTGTAGCCGAGGTTGGTGCGGAAGCGGATGTTGTCCGCCAGGTCATAGCTTCCGTCGATGAACAGCAGCTTGTAGTCGCGCGGCGTGCGCAGGTACATCTGCTCGTTCGAGTTGCTCTTGTGCAGGGTGCTGCCCGGCGAGCAGCCCGTGGTCGGGGTGGCGCCGGCGCAGGTGCCGACGTTCTGGTCCTGGGCGATGTAGCTGCTGGGCAGGGTCGGGTCGCCCACGCCGTCCCAGATCACGCGCACGCCCGGGTTCGGGTTGGTGTCGGTCGGGTCCGGGAAGGTGATCTGCGGAAACAGCGCGCGGTTGGCGTAGGTGGCGACGAAGCCGCCGTAGGCGCCGACGGTGGTCCAGCTGTCGTCGGGGTGCAGGTGCGAACGGGGATAGGCGCTGTACGGGCGGTCCTTGGCCCACACGCCTTCTTCCTCGCCCCACTCGGCGGCGATGGTCAGGTTGCCGCGCTCCCCGCTGATGCCCAGCACCATGTCGGCGCGGGTGGTGTCGCCGTCGCCCTCGCCGTACTGGCCGAAATAGACCGAGCCCTGCGCGCCGTCGAATCCGCTGCGGGTGATCAGGTTGACCACGCCGGCGATCGCGTCGGCGCCGTAGATCGCCGAGGCGCCGTCCTTCAGCACCTCGATGCGCTCGATGGCGGCGGCGGGGATCAGCGAGATGTCCGCCAGGCCCGTGGTGGTCACGCCCAGGCGCTTGCCGTTGAGCAGCACCAGGCTGCGCTCGGCGCCGAGGTTGCGCAGGCTGACGAAGGTGCCGCCGTTGCCCTCGCCCGCGGACAGCGCATTGGCACGGCTGATCGGCGGCGAGCCGAGGACGGGCAGGTTCTGCAGGATGTCGCCGACCGTCTGGAAGCCCATGCGGTCGATCTCTTCGCGCGACACCTGGACCACGGGCGCGGGCGTCGCCAGGTCGACCTGGCGGATGCGCGAGCCGGTGACCTGGATGCGGTCGAGTTCGGTGGGCTGGCTGCGGCCCTCGTCCTGGGCCAACGCACTGCCGGATGCGGCCACGGCCGCACCCGCGACGATCGCGTGGACGATCGCGTCGCGGAGTTTCGTCGTCTTCAGGGTCATCTCTCTCTCCGAGCAAGTTGGTCTCGACAACCCCCCCGGGGGGAACCGTACCGGTCAAGGAAATGGCCAGAACCAGTAAGGTTGCGCCTGATACTACAAGCTCGAATAGAGGACTTAAAGCATCGTTAACAAATGGCCGGCATTGTGTGAGCTGGCGGCCGGCCCGGCGTGGAAAGCGTTTGAAATCAGGGTCTTGCCTGGGTGGCCAGATGGCGGCCCCTGGCCGACGCCCGACGCGAAGCTTCGTCGTAACCCCCGCCGACGGGCGGGAAGGGGACGGCGTGCGCCGGGGTGCTCGCTCTCCCGCGCGACGGGTGGCGGCCGGACCCGGCGGCCGGCGCCGGAAGGCCGCCGACCCCGGGCAGTGGGGTCGCGCTGGAGGCCGGGACATCGGGCGCCACCCGGGGCTCCCCTGTCCGGCGGTTCGCACGCAGGGAGCATCGGCGCAAGGCGCACGCCGCGCGCGGATCGCCTATAGAATCGGCTGACGGGCCACGCTGGAGGGGAGCGTGCAGGCAGATGTCGCATCCTTGGTGAAGGCTGCCGGGGCGGCCGCCGCGGGCGGGCGCTGGCAGGAGGCCGAGCATCTCTGGGGACGGGTGCACGCCCTCGATCCGGACCACGTGCAGGCGCTTTTCAGCCTCGGCGTGCACGCGTTCCAGCGTGGCGACGCGGCGGCGGCGCTCGAACTGCTGCAGCGCGCGCGGCAGCGCGCGCCGCGCGACCCCATGATCCTGCTCACGCTCGGCAGGGTGTTCCGCGAAACCGGGAAGCCCGAGCAGGAGTGGGCGGCGATCATCGCCGCGCTGGAGATCGATCCGTACTTCCTGCCGGCGCTGCTGGGCAAGGCCGAGTACATCGAGCGGCAGGGCAGGACGCGAGCCGCGGCTGCCACGTTCCGCGACGTGCTCAGGGTCGCCCCGCCGGAGCCGGAGTGGCCCCCGGCGCTGCGCCGGCGGCTCGAGCATGCGCGTGACGCCGTGCAGCGGGACACCGAGGAGCTGGTGGAGTTCCTCGGCCAGCGGGTCGCCGCCAGGCGGACGACCGTGGACCAGGCGCTGACGGCGCGCTGGGACGAGGCGGTCTCGATCCTGGCCGGGCGCACCCGGCCGTACCCGTCGATCTGCAACCAGCTGCACGTGCCGAGGCTCCCGGCGCTGACCTTCTACGACGACGCCCATTTCCCGTGGATGCGCGAGCTCGAATCGCGCACCGACGTGATCAAGTCGGAACTGCAGGAGATGCTCGCCCGCCGCGGCGAGGAGTTCGTCCCCTACATCCAGTACAAGCCCGGCGACCCGGTCAACCAGTGGGACAAGCTTAACCACTCGCGCAACTGGAGCGGCTTCCATCTCTACGCGCACGGCAAGCCGGTGGAGGAGCACCTGGCCGAGTGCCCCCACACCGCCGAGGCGCTGGCCCTGGTGGACGCGGTGGAGATCGCCGGGCTGTGCCCGAACGCGATGTTCTCCGCGCTCGCCCCCGGCGCGCACATCCCGCCGCATACCGGCGAGACCAACGCGCGCCTGGTAGCGCATCTGCCGCTGGTCGTGCCCGAGGGTTGCACCTTCCGCGTCGGCTACGACACCCGCGCCTGGCGCGAGGGCAAGTGCTGGGTGTTCGACGACACCATCGAGCACGAGGCGCGCAACGACAGCCAGCAGCTGCGCGTGATCCTGATGTTCGACGTCTGGAACCCGCTGCTGGCGCTGGAGGAGCGCGAACTGGCGGCCGCCCTGGCGGCGGCGATGCGCGACTGGCGTGAGGCCGCGCCGGCGACCTGACCCCGGGGCGGCGCTCAGTCGGACGGCAGGTCGACCCCCTGCCGTGCGAGCGCCTCGCGCAGCGGTCCGAGCAGGTGCGCATAGCGCCGCCACCGGCCCGATGCCTCGCGATACAGCGGGCGGCGGACCTGCCAGTAGCTCGCGGTCCTGACGCTGCCCGCGCGCCGGTGGAAGTCCAGGCACGCCTCGTGCCACGGCAGGTCGAGGAACCCGAGCAGCGGGGCGAGCACCTCGCGCGGCGAAGCGACGAAGGCGTCGTAGTCCACGTCGTGGATGTCGCCCGGGTACAGCGCCTTCCAGTGCGCCATCAGGCGCCGGTACTCGCCGAACGCGTGGCCGATGTCCTGGAGCCTACCCGCGTACGGGAACGCGCGCGGGTTGAGGTGCTGCATGTAGATCGACAGGGCGTTGTCGAGCGGATCGCGCACGGTGTGGACGATCCTCGCGTCCGGGAACAGGCGCTTCACCAGGCCGACCAGCAGGTAGTTGTCGGGACGCTTGTCGGTGAACCAGCGCGGCGCCTCGCCCTCGCGCACGGGCAGCCGGCGGCCGGCGTCGGACAGGTAGGCGCCGGCCAGCGCGGAGCAGGCCGCGTCGTCGAGCCGGGCCAGCGAGGCCGGGAACGGCGCCAGCGGACCGGCGACCATGCGCGGAAGCAGGTCGAGTTCGCCGCCGGCCACGACCCCGGGATGTCCACCCAGCACCCGTTCCACCAGCGTCGAGCCGGAGCGGAACATGCCGCAGATGAACACGGGGCGCGGGCGCTGCGCCGGCGCCGCGCCGCCGCGGGCGGGGGCGGGGGCGGCGGTCGCGGCCAGGGCGCGCGTCCTGCGTTCGGCCTGCGCCGGGTCGTAGGGAGCAAAGCCCTGGTGCGCCAGCGCGTTGGCGCGCGAGAACGCATCGAATGCGCCATCCGCGTCGTCGAGGGCGTCGCGAGCGCGGCCGAGCGCGAACAGCATCGTCGCCCGGGTGGCGGCGGGCAACCGGCCGTCGGCGCTCGCGGCGTCGAGCCGCGCGAGCAGCGGGTCGGCGGGTGACGCAGGGGCGCGCAGTTGTACCAGCCGCGCCAGCGCTTCGGCAGCCAGTGCGTCGGCATCGGCGCCGGGGCGGCCGAGCAGGCGTTCGTAGCAATCGATCGCCTCGTCGCGCCGCCCCAGTTCCTCGTGCAGGTTGCCGAGGTTGAGCAGCGCGGGCCCATGGCCCGGTGCCAGCCGCAGCGCGGCCTCCAGCTCGCGGCATGCCGCGTCGTCGTCGCGGAGATGGTCGCTGAGGATCGCCGCGCGGTTGACGTGGATGGACTCGGGCGCACTCGCGCCGTGCTCGAGCGCGCGCGCATAGGCCTCGAGCGCGGCGTCGAACCTGCCCTGGCGGCGCAATGCGTAGCCGAGGTTGAACCACGCGTCGGGGAACCGGGGCTGGCCGGCGAGCACCTGGCGGTAGGCGGCTTCGGCCTCCTGCCAGCGACGCGCGGCGAGCAGCGCGTCCGCGCGCGCGGCCGCCAGCCTGGTCGCGTCGGCGCTGCTCGGCGGAGGCGTGCGTGTGCTCATCGGCCGGTAGTATGCTACCGGCGGTCGAATCGGATGGAGCGCCCGGTGGCGGTGTTTGCGATGCGAATGGCATGGCTGTTGCCCGGTGTCCTGCTGGCGGGCGCGGTGCAGTCCGCGGAACATCCCTGTGCCGAAGTGCCTGATCCCGAGCAGCGGCTGGCGTGCTACGACCGCGCCTTCCCGCCGTCCGAGTCGGTGCGCGAGGCGGCGCGGCAACGCGTGCTCGACCGGTTCGGGCGCCAGGAGCCGCCGCCGCCGATGCGCGATCCGGCCGCCCCGCCCCAGGCGGACGAGGCCGACCGGATCACCAGCACGATCACGCGCGTGGTCCACGCCAACGGAGGGCGGACGATCACCCTGGACAACGGCCAGGTATGGACGCTGACCGAGGCGACGATGCGCGGACCCACGAACGAAGGCGACGAGGTGACGGTCCGCAAGGGCGCGATGGGCAGCTATATCCTCGTCACCGCGGCCGGCGTCGGGCTCCGGGTCAAGCGGGTGCGTTGAGGGGATGCCGGCGTCGCCGTCGTTGACGCCGGAACAGACCAAGCGCCTGCGCGCTGCATTCGAGGCGCTGCGCTCGGGGGATCCCCGCCGCGCCCTGGCGGTGGCGCGCGAACTCGCGTCCGCCGTCCCGGGCAGCGCCGACGCGTGGCACGTGGTGGCGATGGGCCTGGCCGAGCTCGGCGACCGGGCAGGCGCGGACCAGGCCTTTCGCCGCGCGCTGCAGCTGGCGCCGCGATCGGCCGAGGTCGGCCTCAACTTCTCGCGCTGGCTCTCCCGCGACGGTCGCCTCCAGGATGCGTTACAGGTGCTCGAGGCGCTGCCGGACAGCGCACCGGTGTGCCTGCAGCGCGGGCTGGTCGCCGCCCGCGCCGGCGAGCATGCACGGGCGCGGGTTGCGTTCGAACAGGCGACGCGCCTCGACCCGGGTTCGCACAGGGCCTGGCATGGACTGGGCAACGCGCTGCGCGCGCTCGACCAGCCCGAGGCGGCCGACGCGGCATTCGAGCGCGCCACGACGCTCGCCCCCGAGAACCCCCGGGCCTGGATCGGCCGTGCGGTCGTGTTGCGCCTGCTCGGCCGGCTCGGGCCGGCCCGGGCGTGCCTCGATCAGGCGCGGCGGCTGGGATACGCGGGCCCGGAGCTGGACGATGTCCTGGTCGGCGTCCTCCACGACGCCGGCGAGGCCAGCGCGGCGCTGGCCCACGCGCGCCAGCTGGTCGAGCGGCATCCCGACTACGTGGATGGACACGCCACGCTGGCCCACCTGCTCTGGGAGCACGGTCCCGGCCTCGCTCCCGGGGAAGACCCGTTCGCCGCGTTCGTGCGCGCGGCGCGCCGCCGCGCAGGCGATCGCGGCTTGCTGCTGCGCCTGTCCGGCATGCTGACGAGCGCCGGCCGGGCCACCGAGGCGCTGGCGCTTCTCGAACCGGCAATGCACCGCGACCGCGACGACCCCGTGCTGCAATGGTTCTGCGCCGACGCGCACGCCCGGCTCGGCCGGCTCGACGAGGCGGGTCGGCTGTACGCCGCGGCGCGACCGAAGCTCGAACGCTCCAGTCCCGCGTTCCTCGACGCCTGCGCCCGCCACGCGCTGCGCACCGGTGATCCAGGCCTGGCCGGGCGTTGTGCGGCGCAGGCGGTGGCGCTCGATCCACGCAACCAGGAAGGCTGGGCGTTGCTGTCGGTGTGCTGGCGCCTGGCCGGGGACCCGCGCGAATGGTGGCTGTGCGACTACGAACGCCTGATCGCGGAGGTGGAGGTGGACCTCGACCCGGCTCACGCGCCAGGCGCGCTGGAACGCCTCGAGCAACGCCTGCACGCCTTGCACCAGGCCGCACGCGAGCCGATGGCGCAAAGCGTACGCACCGGATCGCAGACCCCGGGGCGCCTGTTCGGCCGGGACGACCCGGTCCTCGGGGCCGCGGCGGTCGCGATCCGGCGCGCGGTGGAGGCCTGGCTGCCCGCGCTCCCCCGGGACCCCGCGCATCCGTTCCTGTCGCGCGTGGACCGCGGCATCCGCTACTGCGGCTCGTGGTCCGTTCGCCTGCAGTCCTCGGGACGCCATGCCAATCACATCCACAACGAGGGCTGGTTGAGTTCGGCGTTCTACGTCGCCCTCCCGCCCTCGATGCTGGCGCAGGAGGAGGGCGACCACGCTGGCTGGATCCAGTTCGGCCAGCCGCTGGAGGAGCTCGGCCTCGAGCTTCCCCCGCGCCGGGTGATCCGGCCGCGCCCGGGACGCCTGGTGCTGTTCCCGTCCTACATGTGGCACGGGACCATTCCGTTCAGCGACGACCGGCCGCGATTGACCATCGCCTTCGACGCCCAGCCGGCCCCGGCGCCGCTGTGACACGCCGGGCCTGCTGTGCTAGAAGGAGGACAGGCCCGCAGGCGCCCGCCTGCACCGACTTGCCGTCAGCCGGGCGACGGGCTCGCCGGTCGCACGGTCCCGTGGAAGCCCGCAGCGAACCCCCGCCATGACTCCGCACCTGCTCTTCGTTCCAGTGGTCCTGCTCGCCGGGATGCTCGGCGGCGATCCACCCGCGCAGACCGTCGCAACGGCGCAGGCCGACGAGGCGGCGGCCACCGCCGGAGAAGCGGCGGCGCCCCAGGCCACAGAGGCCGCCCCGGCCCGGGCAGGGCGCGCCGCGCGCGCCCGCGACGACGATCCGAACCAGCGGGTATGCAAGTACATCGTCCAGACCGGCAGCCGGATGGGCGCGAAGGTCTGCAAGACGCGCGCCTACTGGAACGAGGTGGAACTGGCGGCGCGCAACAAGATGCGCGAGATCGACAGCCAGCCGATCCCGGTCAAGGCCAACTGACGTAACCCCGGCCGGCCGCCGGCGTTCAGTTCGCGCCGACCGGATCCAGGCCCGCCAGGGCGAGCCGTTCGCGCAGCGGTGCCAGCCCGTCGAGGTGGCGGCGGGAGCTGTGGATCGAGCGGCTGTGCACCGGTTCGCGCACCTGCGCCGCGCTTGCCGTGGCGACCGCGGCGTCGGCGCCACCGGCCTCGAGCACGCCCGGGTGCCATTCCAGCCCGCACCATTCGAGCAGGCGCCGTGATTCGGCCTCCGGGTTCCGGACCAGGTCCTCGTAGCGGATGTCGAGGATCTGCCCCGGCATGACCTCGTGCCAGTGCCGCATCATGCGCCGGTAGCCGGCGTAGTAGTCCGCCAGTTCCGACTGGTCGTACGAGAACTTGTACGCGCTGAAGAACAGCGTCTTGTACACGGCGTAGCAGGTGTCGAGCGGATCCCGGCTCAGGTGCACGATGCGGGCCTTCGGCAGCGCCTTGCGGATCGCGCCGAGGTACAGGAAGTTGATCGGCATCTTGTCGATGAACATCCGGCACGGGCCTGCCGTGTCCCGCGCCCCGCGCAGGTACTCGCGGCCGAGCGAGGCGAAGTCGACGTGCAGCGACCGCTCGGCGGGATTCGCGCCCGCGGCCGGGTCCACGCGCCCGGTCATCAGCCCCAGCAGGTTGCCGAAGTCGAGCAGCTCGCCCGCCGCGGCGACATGGCCGGTGCGCGCCAGCATGCGTTCGGCCAGGGTGGTGCCGGTCCGCGGCATGCCCACGATGAAGATCGCGTCGGCGCCCTCGTCCCCGTCCGCGGCGTCCGCCATCACCTCCGGCGTGTAGGCGCGGCAGATGTCGTCCATCGCCTGGAGTTCGCTGGCGAGGTCGTACTGGAAGGTCGCCCGCAGCGTGGACGCCGCCTTCGACAGTTCCGCGAACGAGCGCTCGTGCTCGCCCAGGTCCTCGAGTTCCTTGGCGAGCGCGTAGCGCGCCGCCGCTTCCGCGGCGGGGCGCTCGAACCCGGCCGCCAGGCGCTGCTCGAGGTCGGCGACGTGGTTGCGGTCGGGCGTCTGCCGGCGCAGCGTCGAGCGCAGGTAGAGGGCGTGCCCGGCCTGCGGATCAGCCGCCAGCATCCGGTCGAGGTTGCGTTCGGCATCGTCGAACTCGCCGCTGAAGAACTGGGCGACGGCCAGGTCGTAGAGCAGCGGCGGCGGGTCGCCGAGCAGGGAGCGGGCCCGTTCGTAGTGCGCGATCGCCGCGCGCGGGTCGTTGCAGCTGTTGGTGATGGCGCCGGCGCGCCAGCTGGCCCTGCCGTCACCGGGAAGTTCGGCCGCCGCCTCGGCGACCAGCGCGATCGCGGCTCGGCGCTGGCGCATCTGCTGCAGCAGCTCGGCCTTCTTGATCTTCAGGGCGCTGTCGCCGTTGCTGGCCTGCAGCGCGGCGTCGAGGTGCGCCAGGGCGGCGTGCGGGTCGCCGTTGGCGAGCGACGCCTCGGCGGCGAACACCAGCACCTGCACGCTCGCGGGGAAGGCATCGAGCAGCCGGCGCGACACCTCCAGCGCGTCCGCGGCCCTGCCGTTGGCGATCATCGCGTAACCGGTGCGGATCGCCTGTACGGCCTGCGCGACGGGATCGACGGGCGGCCTGGGGGGTGCTGCGCTCATGTTGTTCCGCTGTGTGGCGTTGGCTGCCGCCTATCGTAGCGGATACGGGTCCGGCGCAGTCCGGACGCGAAAAAAACGGTTCTTCTCCCAACTGAGGGGAGAGAGGCGCACGGCCGACCCGGCAGAATTGTTGTTCTCGAGGCAACAAAACGGGGCCGGACGTGGCCGAAGTGGATTGTATGTCCCAGCTGGGTGGCTGGAAGGGTTATCGCGTATGGGATTGGCGTCAGGAGGATCGGGGCGGCCAGTCCTGGGCGGTGCTGGAACTGGCCCGTAGAAGGCGCAGAGCGCCTTTGTTCGGGCTGTGACCAGCCGGTAGCGGCCATCCACGACCAGACCGTTCGCCGGATCCGGGACCTGCCGCTGTTCGAATACGCGGTGGAATTGTGGGTACCGCGGCTGCGCCTGGCCTGCCCGCGCTGCGGCCCGAGGCTTGAGCGACTGGACTGGCTAGACCCCCACGCCCGGGTGACCCGGCGGCTGGCCGAGAGCGTGGCCCGGCTGTGCGCCGGGACATCGGTGCGGCACACCGCCCGGTGGTTCGGGCTGGACTGGAAGACGGTCAAAGCGATCGACTTCCGGCATCTGGAGCGCTCGCTGGGCCCGCCGAACCTGGACGGCGTGCGGCTGCTGGCGATGGACGAGTTCGCGATCCAGAAGGGCCACCGGTACGCGACCGTGGTGGTCGACCCCGAGCGCAAGCGGGTGCTGTGGGTGGGGCGCGGGCGTTCGAGAGCGGAAATCAGGCCGTTTTTTGAGCTGCTGGGCCCGGTGCGCTGCGCCCAGGTCCGCGCCGTGGCGATGGACATGAACTCCGCCTACGACCTGGAGGTTCGGGCGCATTGCCCGAACGCGGAGGTCGTCTACGACCTGTTCCATGTCGTGGCCAAGTACGGCCGGGAGGTGATCGACCGGGTCCGGGTGGACGAGGCAGACCGGCTGCGCGCCGATAAGCCGGCCCGGCGGGTGGTCAAGACATCGCGCTGGCTGCTACTTCGTAATCGGGAGAACGTGCCCGACGAGCAGGTGGTGCGGCTGGAAGAGCTGCTGGCGGCCAACAAGGCCTTGTTGACGGTCTACCTGCTGAAAGAAGGCCTGAAGGGGCTATGGCGCTACCGGCGCGAGGCATGGGCCTGGAAAGCGTGGAAGAGCTGGAAGCGACGAGCCCTGCGCAGCGGCCTGGAGCCGCTGCGCGTGTTCGTGCGGCGGCTCGAGCCCTACCTGTCGGGGATCCTGGCCCACTGCCGCTGGCCGCTGGGAACCAATCTGGTCGAAGGCATCAACAACAAGATCAAGGTCATCAAGCGGGTGGCCTACGGCTACCGGGACGACGCCTACTTCTTCCTGAAGATCCGGGCGGCCTTCCCCGGACTTGGGTGAAGAACCAAAAAAAAGCGGCGGGCCATGGGCCCGCCGCCTTTCGCCACGAGTGGCGCTTCGCCAGGGATCAGAACTTGAAGTTCACGCTGGTGAAGATGAAACGACCGGCCTGGTCGTAGCCGCCGAGGGCATTGCCGTTCAGCGGGCCAAGGCCGCCACCGACCATCGGCGGCTCCTTGTCCAGGACGTTGTTCACGCCCAGCGTCCAGGTGGCGTAGTCGCCGAGCTCCACCGAGCCCGACAGGTCGAGGTAGTCGTAACCGTCCACCTTGCCCTTGTCGCGCAGGAAGAAGTCGGAGCTCAGCGGGTTGCCGTCGACGTCCTCGTAGTCCATCTCGCCGATGTGGCGCCAGCGCAGGCCGACGGTGTACCGGTCGAAGGAGTAGCGGGCGGACGCGATGTGGCGCCACTTCGGCGTCGCGCACGACGAGTTGATCAGGCCTTCGCAGCTGTAGGTGGCCGAATCGTCACCCGGCACCGGCGAGTACTCCTTCTCGAGGATGTAGTTGCCCGAGAACGAGAGGCTCATGCGGCCGTTGCCCAGCGGGAACCCGTAGGCGCCGCTCAGGTCGATGCCGCGGAAGCGGCGGCCACCGAAGTTGCCGTTGGTGTTGATCACCATGCCCGAGGAGCTCGGGTCGCTGCCACGGAACAGATCGAGCGTGGTCGCGTTGCGGCGGATCAGCGAGCACATCTCGTCCTGGCCGGTGGCGCACAGGTCCATGATCGTGCGGGCGCCGATCGTGCTGATCGCGTTCTCCAGCTTGATGTCGTAGTAGTCGACAGCAATGTCCAGGTTGTCGATCGGCGACGCGGTGAAGCCGAAGGTCCAGGTCTCGGCCTCTTCGGGCTCCAGGTTCGGGTTGCCGCCGATGAACTGGTTGTACTGGCTGGCCGGGTTGGCGGCCACGGTGCCGTAGCGGTCAACCGGCACGCCGGTGCGGGCGCACTCGGCCGGGCTGTACTCCGGGGTCGGGCCGGCGCAGGGGTCGTCACCGGCCCACAGCGCGATCTGGTTGTCCAGGTACAGCTCGCCGATGTTCGGCGCGCGGATCGCACGGTTGAAGCCGGTGCGGAGGCGGAACCGCTCGTCGAGGAACGCGGCGCTCAGCGCGGCCTTGTAGGTGTCGACCGAACCGGAGGTGCTGTAGTCCGAGAAGCGGTACGCCAGCTCGGCGTCCAGGCGGGTCAGCGGACCGGCGTCGACGACCAGCGGGATGTTGCTCTCGAAGAAGAACTCCTCGACGCGCAGCTCGCCGGCGAGGTTGGTCGTCGGGCCGCCCAGGCCGGTGAAATTGCCGGTCTGCATGTTGGTGTCGGCGACGCGCTCGTACTGCTCCTTGCGCCACTCGTAACCGACCACCAGGCCGATGGTCTCGCCGTTGGCCGACGGCAGGCCGATGCCCAGGTCGCCGCTGGCGTACGCCGTGAAGTCCATCAGGCGGGTGGCGTAGTTGACGATACCGACGCCCTGCAGCGCCTGCGCCTGCTCCGGGGTGATCGAATCGGTCCAGACCTCGTATGGGATGCAGCCATCGAACGAGCCGGCCGGGCAACCCAGCAGGCCGTCACGCACGCGGGTGGTGACGAAGTCGTTGATGTTCTCGTTGCGCGAGGTCGAACGGCCGTAGGTGAACGCCGCGTCGTACGACCAGTTCTCGTTGATCAGGCCGCCGAGCCCCGAGGTGAAGCTGAAGTTGGTGGCATCGTAGGCCGAGACGCGCGGACCGCCCTCGACGTTGCGCTTGGCGACGTACACCGTGAACTCGTCGTCGGTGATGCCGACGTCGGCGCACATGGTGCCGATCACGTCGGTGTCGCAGCTGACGGTGATGTCGGTGAAGAACGCACCCGACGGCGCGATCTGGGTCTTGGTCTTGCGGTTGACGAACATCGCTTCCATGTACGGCTGGAAGTGTTCGTTGATCTCGTACTTCAGGTTGAAGCCGGCGGTGATGCGGCTGTCGGGACGCTGGTAGTAGTTGACCGGCGCGTAGTTGTAGATGTTGATGTCGTCGGTCGCGGTCCAGCCGCCACCCGCCGTCGGCAGCACGTAGCCGTAGAAGCCGCTGCCCGGGGCGACGATGTAGAAGTTGGCCGGATCGGCGGTGGCCGAACCGCCGCACGAGGTGCCGGCCGCGTTCAGGGCGCAGGCCGAGTAATCGCGCTCGCCCTGCAGCAGCGCCTTGTTCTCGCGCCAGGTCAGCCAGCCCATCGCATGGCCGCCGTCACCGAAGCTGCGGCCGAAGGCCAGGTCGATGTTGCGCGAGATGCCGTCGAAGCCCGAGTTGCCGGTCGGGTAGTCGAAGCCCGCGGCGTCCATCAGGCCCTGGATGTACTTGTTGTCGTTGTCGTGCTGGTAGGCCGAGTAGCCGACGTTGACGCTCACGCCCTCGAACTGGTCGTCGAGGATGAAGTTCACCACGCCCGCGACCGCGTCCGAACCGTACACCGCCGAGGCGCCGCCGGTGAGGATGTCCACGCGCTTGATCAGGGCGGCCGGGACGATGGAGATGTCCGGGGTCTCGTTCGCGCCCTTCGGGATGCGGCGGCCGTTGAGCAGGGTCAGCGTGCGCTCGACGCCCAGGCCACGCAGGTCGACGGTGGCGTAGGTGCCGGCGCCGTTGTTGATGAAGTTGTCGAAGCTGAGGTCGAGCTGCGGGTACTGGTTCACCAGGTCCTCGACCGTGGTGGCGCCCGCGAAACGGAACTCTTCGGCGCTGATCTCCACGACCGGGCTGGCCGCGGTCATGGTCTGGCTCTTGATGCGGGTACCCGTGACGGTCACCGCGTCGAGGACGGTGGCGCTCTGCTGGGGCTGGGTTTCTTCGGTTTCCTGCGCGAGGGCGGCACCGCTACCCGCGAGGGTCACAGCGCTCACCGCCAGGGACATCGCAATGGCGTCCCGGAGCTTGTTTCGCTTCAATCTCATTCTCTCTCTCCAACGTGGAATGGGTGTTTCCCATGGAAACCTCCCCGGTGGAATCAACGCAGACGCCAAGCCCGGCAAGGTTGCGCCCGATACTACAAGGGCATGGAGAGAAATTAAAGTGTCGTTAACACATCCGTTTTTTGGCTCCGTGGGCGGTGCCGGAGCCGTGGCGGGACAGGCGGAAGCGTGCGGCGCCGGCCGTCATGGCCAGCGCCACCGTCCCGGTCTCAGCGCAGTCAGAGATCCTGCTCGTAGCGGACGTAGGGCACGGCGCCCTCGTCCTCGGTCTCGCCGGCCGGTGAGAAGGGGCTCTTGCCCCGGGTCAGGACGTTTTCGGCCCCGACGGTCAGCTGGCCGCTCCAGGGGGTGCGCCAGGTGACGCCAAGGCCCACGCCCTCGAAGCGGGGCTGCCCCGGGGTCTCGATGACGCGGCCGATGATGTTGGCGCTGAAGGCACCGTAGCCGCCGCCCAGCGACAGGCTGCGGCTGCTCCACTGGTCGCTGAACTCCGCCGGCGCCTCGGCGAACGGAATCAGGGTGGCCTTGGCCACCGTGCCGGCGATGCTCACGTAGGCGGCATCGCCGAGGTTCTTCTGGGCGAAGACGGTCAGGTCGTTCAGGTCGACGTCGCGCTGGCGGCTGCCGTCGCGGGTCAGCCAGGCCGGCAGGCTGTCCCTGCCCTGGCCCAGGGTGAGGCCGAAGCTGCCACCGGGCCGGCTGAAGGCGGCCGTGGCGCTGGCGCGGCCATTCCCGCTGGAGCGTTCGCCGAGCGAGGCCAGCTGGCAGTTGTTGACCAGGCTGCTGACCGCGCTGAACACGCCGGTCTGGCGGTTGCAAAGCAGGGCGAGCGAATCGCCGGCCTCCAGGCCGAAGGTCGCGTCCAGGGAGGAATCCCCGGACCGCCAGCGCGCGCCCGCGAGCGAGCCCTCGGTGGTCGGCTCGAGCAGGAGATAGGCCTGGACCCTGCCGCTGCTGTTGTCGACCACGGGGAGCACGGTCTGCTGGTCGCGCTTGACCTGGGCATGCGCGCCCGCCGCCAGCCCGAGGGCCAGGAGCAGGGTGGTCGTCAGTCGCGCGAGGGTGCGTTGCATGGCCGGTCTTGTGACCGCTGCGTGCGGCCGGAGTTCCCCAGGGACGGTCCTGCATGCAGGCTAGCGCATTTATGTATATTTAACAATGCGCCAATCATAACAATCCTGCATGGTTACTGAACGCGCGCCGGGGCCTCGACCGCGGCCGCCTGGTCCGCGAGCAGGGCCTCGACCTGGGCGCGGTCGAACTCGTAGCGCTCGCCGCAGAATTCGCAGCGCACGCGCGCGGCCCCGTCGATCACGGACGCCCGCGCCTCGTCCGGCCCGAGCGCGCCGAGCATCGCCGCCACCCGGTCCCGCGAGCACGAGCAGCCGAACGCCAGGTCCCGGCCACCGAGCAGTTCCACCCCGTCCTCGTGGAACAGGCGCTGGAGCAGGGCGTCGGCGGGCGCCTCCAGCAGTTCGGCCGGACCCAGGGTGTCGAACAGGGCGCAGGCCCGGGTCCAGCCGTCCGCGTCGCCCTCGTCGCCGGGCAGGCGCTGCAGCATCAGGCCGGTGGCGCGTTCCTCCCCGGCCGCGAGCAGCAGCCGGGTGGGCAACTGCTCGGACTGGCGGAAGTAGTCCTCGAAGGCGCCCGCGAGCGAGTCCGACTCGAGCGGGACCAGGCCCTGGTAGCGCACCGGCTCGCGCCCGTGCAGACCGGGATTCTCGATCGTGATCGCGAGGACGGCGTCCGCCCCGAGCTGGCGCAGGTCGCGGCTCGCCGGCACCGGTTCGTCCTCGGCGAGGCGGGCGATGGCGCGCAGCGTGCCGGACGCGGTGCACTCGGCGAACAGCGTGCGCACGGCGCCGCCGCCCTGGAGCTGGACCGACAGGCGGCCGTCCACCTTGACGTGGCCGGTGAACAGGGCCGAGGCGACGACCGCCTCGCCGAGCAGTTCGGCGATCGCGGGCGGGTAGTCGTCGTTGGAGCGGATCCGCTGCCAGCTGCGCTCCAGGCGCACGTGGACCCCGCGCACGCCGGCGCCGGGGAGCAGGAAGCGGGTGAGCCGGTCGCCGCCGGCGATGGGGGAGTCGGTCATGGGACGTGATCGCGCCCTCGCGCGGGGCATGGTCGAATAGGGAAGCGCCATCGTCGGCGCCAGTGACAGATGGGGACGTGATGATGATGGCGCAAGCCGGGCCGCCGCCGGCCGGGAGCCGACGCCGCCGGCGCTGGTGGCGCCGGCTGCTGTGGCTGCCGGCGTGGCTGCTGCTGGCCAGCGTGATGCAGGTGCTGGTGCTGCGGTTCGTCGATCCGCCGTTCTCCGCGTTCATGGCGATCCGGCAGGTCGACGCCTGGCGCGCCGGGCAGCGCGATTTCCGCATCGCCTACGACTGGCGCGGCCTCGACGCGATGGCGCCCTGCCTGCCGGTGGCGCTGATCGCGGCCGAGGACCAGAACTTCGCCACCCATTCGGGCTTCGACCTCGAGGCCATCCGCCAGGCGCGCGAGCGCAACGCGCGCGGCGGCCGGCTGCGCGGCGGCAGCACGATCAGCCAGCAGCTGGCCAAGAACCTGTTCCTCTGGCAGGGACGCAGCCCGGCCTCGCGCTGGGCGCGCAAGGGGCTGGAGTCCTGGTACACCGTGCTGCTGGAGCTGCTGTGGCCGAAGCGGCGGATCCTGGAGGTCTACGCCAACGTGGCCGAGTTCGGCGACGGCGTCTACGGGGCCCAGGCCGCGGCGCGCAGCTTCTTCGGCCGCGACGCCAGCGCGCTCTCCACGACCCAGTGCGCGCGCCTGGCCGCGGTGCTGCCGAGCCCCAGGCGCTACAGCGCGACCCGGCCGGGTCCCTACGTGCAGCAGCGCACCCGCGCCATCGAGCGCAACATGCGCCAGATCGGCGGCAGCGCCTACGTCGAGGCGCTGGACTGAGCCTGCGGCGGGGTCCGCGCGCGCCGGAAGAACGGATACGATGCGGCCCATGAAGCGCGAACTGCTCACCGTCGTGGTGGCCGCCCGGGACGAGGCCGACGCCCTGCCGCTGCTGCACGCGCGGGTGGCGCGGGTGCTCGACGGCCTGCGCGAGGACGGCGTCGACGGCCGCATCCTGTATGTCGACGACGGCAGCACCGACGGCACCTGGGAGGTGATGCGCGGCCTGGCCAGCGGCGATGGGCGCGTCGCGCTGCTGCGCCTGTCGCGCAACTTCGGCAAGGAGGCGGCGCTCACCGCCGGGCTCGACCACGTGTCCGAGGGCGCGGCGGTGCTGCTCGACGCCGACGGCCAGGACCCGCCGGAACTGATCCCGCGCTTCGTGGAGAAGTGGCGCGAAGGCTACGACGACGTCTACGGCATGCGCGAGCGGCGCGACGGCGAGGGCTGGTTCAAGCGCCTGACCGCGCACCTGTTCTACCGCGTGATCCAGCGCCTGTCGCGCACCCCGGTGCCGACCGACACCGGGGACTTCCGCCTGCTGTCGCCGCGCGCGCTCGCGGCGCTGGCGCAGCTGCGCGAACGCCACCGCTTCATGAAGGGCCTGTTCGGCTGGATCGGCTACAACCGCGTCGCGGTCCCGTACCGGCGCGAGCCGCGCGTGGCCGGGCGCAGCAAGTTCAGCTTCTGGAAGCTGTGGAACTTCGCGCTCGAGGGCATCACCAGCTTCTCGACCGCGCCCCTCCGGCTGGCGACCTACGTCGGCCTGGGCGCGGCGCTGCTGGCCTTCGTGTACGCGGTCTGGATCGCGCTCAAGGCCCTGCTCTACGGCGACCGCGTCGCCGGCTGGCCGACGATGATGGTCGTGATCCTGTTCCTGGGCGGCGTGCAGCTGGTCGCGCTGGGCATGATTGGCGAGTACCTGGGCCGCCTGTACGAGGAGTCCAAGCAGCGTCCGCTGTACCTGGTTGACGACTGGCGCCCTGCGCCCGGGGGAGTATCCTCGGCGGTGTCGCAGGCAACAGGAGGGAGCCGGGATGCGTACGGTGCGGCAATTGCTGGACGGCAAGAGTCCTGAGGTCTATGCGGTGGCGCCGGAGGCGCCGGTGATCGAGGCGATCCGGCTGATGGCGCTCAAGGGCATCGGCGCGGTGCTGGTGACCGAGGACCAGCGGGTGCGCGGGATCCTGTCCGAGCGCGACTATGCGCGCAAGATCGTGCTCGAAGGCCGCTCCTCGAAGGACACGCCGGTCAGCGAGATCATGACCCGCGACGTGGTCACGGTGACGCCGGACCACGTGGTGCCGACGTGCATGCAGCTGATGACCGAGCGGCGCATCCGCCACCTGCCGGTGCTCGAGCGCGGCCAGGTGGTGGGCATGATCTCGATCGGCGACCTGGTCAAGGCGGTGATCGAGGACCAGCAGCACGAGCTCGAGCAGCTGCAGCGCTACATCGCGGGCTGAGCGCCGCGCCGGCGGCTACTTCGCGTAGCGGCCGCCGCAGTCGCTGTCCTCGCCGGGCCCCAGTTCCAGCGTTGCCAGCAGGGCGGCGGGCGGCGCGATGCTGCCCAGCGCGAACGCGACCGCGCCGCGCAGGCCGAGCCGGGCGAAGTCCGGCCGGAAGCTCGGGTTGGCGAAGGTACCGCCCAGGTGCAGCGGCGAGCGCAGGGCCAGGATGCT
This sequence comes from Luteimonas sp. J29, assembly GCF_000472505.1. Lineage (GTDB taxonomy): Bacteria > Pseudomonadota > Gammaproteobacteria > Xanthomonadales > Xanthomonadaceae > Luteimonas. Next base: position 71,160 of record NZ_AWZR01000007.1, on the reverse strand, counting down.
GCGGTCCTTGGGCCGTGGGCGCAGCTCCAGGTCCAGCGTTTCGCCCGCCAGGTCGACCTGGCCCTGGCCGACGATGATCGTGTCGCTGGTGTCGAAGGCCAGGGCGCGTGCCTGCATCGTGCCCGACTCGACGCCGAAGTCGGCGAAGGCGCAGCGGACCTGCGCCTTGCGGTCGCGGCCCAGGATGAACTTGAGCGACTCGTAGATGTCGAGGCCGGCCAGTTCCAGCAGCAGGTTGCTGATCTCGCCGCGGCCCATGCCGAGCGCGACGTCGCCGTCGGCGCTGGCGAGCATCGCCGCGATCGAATTGCCGCCGCCGGTGAGCGAGATGTTGCCGGCCAGGCGTCCGGCGGCGTCGCGGGTGAGCTCGGCGTCCGGGAACAGCTGCGCCAGTTCGATGCCCCGCACCTGGGCGCGCAGCCGGGTGCTGATCGCGTCCCTGCGTGCGTCCATGCGCACGTCGGCGCGGATCTCGCCGCCGGCGACGCCGAAGTTGACCGGCTCCAGTCGTGCCAGACCGTTCTCCAGCACCAGGTGCGCGTCCATGTCGTCGAGCGGGAGCCGTGGCGCGTTGATGCGCTGCGCGCGCAGGCGCACGTCCGCGTCCATCGCGCGCAGCTTGGCCAGGTCGTAGGGCGTGTCGGGCAGCACCTTGCCGCGCGCGCGCTGCTCCTGCGCACGGCGGGCCAGTTCCGGGTCGAGTTCCTCGCCCTCCGCGTCGGGCGCGGCGCCGAGGAAGCCGGCCAGGTCGTCGAAGTCCAGGCGCTTGGATACCAGGTCGGCGACCAGCACGGGGCGCTCGCCACCGGTGGTGAGCGACGCCGATCCCGCCAGGTCGCTCTGCCCGACCTCGCCCGTGAAACCGCGGTAATGCCAGGTGGCGCCCTCGCGCTCGAGGCGGCCGTCGAAGGCGTAGGGCGGGGTGTCGGGCATGGCCACGCCGAACAGCGGGTAGAGATCGGCCAGGTTGCGCCCGGCCAGCGCGAACGCGACGTCGAAGGTCTGGAAATCGAACGGCGCGGTCAGGCTGCCGCGCGCGCGGGCCCGGGTGGCGCCGGCGCGGGCGCGCAGGTCGAGGCGGTAGGGGCGGTCGCTGTCGCGCAGTTCGAGCGGCGATTCGGCGCGGCCCTCGAGGCTGAATTCGGCGCCTCGCCAGCGGCCCCCGCCCTCGAGCTCGACCGGCGGCGCGGCGTCCTCGCGGCGCGCCTCGCGGCTGGCGACGTGGATGTCGATGCCGGTGTCGCGGCCCGCGTCTTCGTAGCGCAAGCGGCCGTCGGTGACCCACAGGCGACGCAGCTGCAGCGGCTCGCCGCCGCCGTCGAAACCGAAGTCCCAGTTGCCGGGTCCGCCTTCCGGGTGCGCTTCGAGCCGCACGTCCGGTGCGTCCAGGCGCAGTTCGGCCAGTCGCACGCGGCCGATGATCAGCGGCCACGTTTCGACCTGCAGCGCCAGCCGCTCGGCCGTGGCCATGTCCTCCTGCTTCGACCAGCCGGCGTTGCCCAGCCGCAGCCGCCCGGCGGTGACCGTGGTGATCCGGCCGAGATCGACGTCGAGGTCGCCGCCGATCTCGAAGCTGCGCCCGGTGCGCGCCTCGACGATGCGTTCGACCGGGCCCTTGAACCAGTTCCAGTCCCACAGCAGCACGAGGACCACGACCGCCACGGCGATCACCGCACCCGCCAGCGCGAGCGCGCGCCGTGACGGACGGCGCCAGCGAAACCGTGGGTGCGGCCCGGCAAGGGCCATGTCCGGTTCGGTTGCCATGCCGCTAGGCTTGCGCGCGCGGCGTCATCCCCGCGCGAACGCGGCGCGAAGGTTCAGTTTCGCGAAGCGGGCGTGGTCAGGGCACCACCTGCGCCATCACCGCCACGTAGTGGCAGACGCTGCCGGCGATGCAGAACAGGTGCCAGATCGCGTGCGCGTAGGGAATCGACTCGCGGTGGTAGAAGTAGGTGCCCAGGGTGTAGAACACGCCGCCGGCGATCAGCCAGCCGAAGGTCCAGGCATCGAGCGAGGCCATCACCGGCTTGATCGCCACCAGCACCAGCCAGCCCATGGCCACGTAGATCGCGGTAGACAGGCGCTTGAAGCGGCCGGTGTAGAACAGCTTGAAGACGACGCCCGCCAGGGCCAGGGTCCAGATCGCGATGAACAGTCCCCAGCCCCAGCGGCCGCGCAGGCCGACCAGGGTGAAGGGCGTGTAGGTGCCGGCGATCAGCAGGTAGATCGCGCAGTGGTCGAAGACCTTGAGCCGGCCCTTGGCGACCGGGTGCCGGATGGCGTGGTAGAGGGTGGAGGCCAGGTAGAGCAGCAGCAGCGAGACGCCGAACACGATCGCGGCGCCGAGCTGCCAGGCGTCGCCGTGGATGGCGGCCAAGGTGATCAGCACCGCGCCACCGGCGAGCGCGGCGGCCGCGCCGACGCCGTGGGTCAGGGCGCTGGCGATCTCGTCGCGCACGCGCGCCAGGCGCAGCGCCAGGCGGCGCTCACGCACCTGCTGGCGCGGATCCTGAAGCTCGCCGGAGGGACTGCCCACGCTCCATACGTTAGCGCATTGGCGCCGGCGCGGGCGGCGCGCGCCATCCGCATTCAATCCGTGCTCAGGCCGCCGGGCGGGTTGACCCGCCGCCGGATCAGGCCGCGACGGCGTGCGCGTGCTCGCGGGTGGCCAGGAACCGGACCGCCGGCGAGCGTTCCTCGGCCAGCTGCAGGTTGACCCGGGTCGGCGCCAGGTAGACCAGTTCGCCGGCGGCGTCGATGGCCAGGTTCATCGCGTGCTTGTCGCGGAACTCCACGAGCGTCTTCTCGTCCTCGCACTTCACCCAGCGGGCGGTGGCGACCTGCACCGGCTCGAAGATCGCGTCGACGCCGTACTCGTCCTTGAGCCGGTAGGCGACCACGTCGAACTGCAGCACGCCCACCGCGCCGAGGATCAGGTCGTTGCTCATCAGCGGGCGGAAGAACTGGGTCGCGCCTTCCTCCGAGAGCTGGGCCAGGCCCTTCTGCAGCTGCTTGAGCTTGAGCGGATCGCGCAGGCGGGCGCGGCGGAACAGCTCCGGCGCGAAGTTCGGGATGCCGGTGAAGGAGAGCTGCTCGCCTTCGGTGAAGGTGTCGCCGATCGCGATGGTGCCGTGGTTGTGGATGCCGATGACATCGCCCGGCCAGGCCTCGGCGGCGATCTCGCGGTCGCTGGCCATGAAGGTCAGGGCATTGGCCAGCTTGACCTCCTTGCCGCTGCGCACGTGGAAGGCCTTCATGCCGGCGGTGAAGCGGCCCGAGCACACGCGCATGAATGCCACGCGGTCGCGGTGCTGCGGGTCCATGTTGGCCTGGATCTTGAACACGAATCCGGTCAGCTTTTCCTCGTCGGGCCGGACCTCGCGGCTGGTGGTGGCGCGTGGCCGCGGCGAGGGCGCGTGCTCGACGAAGAAGTCCAGCAGCGGCTGCACGCCGAAGTTGTTCACGCCCGAGCCGAAGAACACCGGGGTCTGCTCGCCGCGCAGGTACTTGTCCTTGTCGAACGGATCGGCCGCGCCCTGCACCAGTTCCAGCTCGTCGCGCAGGCTGGCCAGCATCTCGCTGCCAATCTTCTCCTCCAGGCCGGGGGCGTCGAGCGAGGGGAAGATGGTCGAGTCCTGGCGGGTGAAGCTGCGACCCTGTTCGTACAGGTGCACCTCGCCGGTGAGCAGGTGGACCACGCCCTTCAGGCGCTGGCCCATGCCGATCGGCCAGGTGACCGGCGCGCACTGGATCTTCAGCACGCTCTCGACCTCGTCCAGCAGCTCGATCGGATCCTTGCCCTCGCGGTCGAGCTTGTTGATGAAGGTCATGATCGGCGTGTCGCGCATGCGGCACACCTCCATGAGCTTGATCGTGCGTTCCTCCACGCCCTTGGCTACGTCGATCACCATCAGCGCGCTGTCCACCGCGGTAAGCACGCGGTAGGTGTCCTCGCCGAAGTCGGCGTGGCCGGGGGTGTCAAGCAGGTTGATGATGCGGCCCTCGTAGGGGAACTGCATCACCGACGAGGTGACCGAGATCCCGCGCTCCTTCTCCAGCGCCATCCAGTCGGAGGTGGCGTGGCGCGCGGTCTTGCGCGACTTCACCGACCCGGCCATCTGGATCGCGCCGCCGAACAGCAGCAGCTTCTCGGTCAGCGTGGTCTTGCCCGCGTCGGGGTGGGAGATGATGGCGAAGGTGCGCCGGCGCGCGGCTTCTGTGGAAACGTCGGGCATGGCCTGACCCGCCGCGGTGGCGTCGGGACGGTGTGGGGAGGCCGCGGATTATACGGACTCCGGGATGCGGGCCACCTGCGGCGGCCCGCGCACGCCGGGTCCTCAAGGGGAGGGCGGCGCGTCGTCCGGTGGCGTTTCGCGGAAGCGCAGGATCCCCTGCGGCCCGAACATGCGGAACGGCAGCGAGTGCAGGCGCATGCCGCGGTTGGCCTGGACCACGAAGTGCAGGTGCGGCGCGGTGCTGCGGCCGCTGTTGCCCGACAGTCCGATCGCGTCGCCGCGGCGCACGCGCCGGCCCGGTTCCACCAGCACACCGCCGCGCTGCAGGTGCGCGTACAGGGCCATGGTGCCGTCGTCGTGCAGGACGCGGACGAAGTTGGCGCGATCGCCCGGCGCCTCGTCGCCGCCCGCCGCGACGTCCGGGAAACCGCCCTCGGCCTGCATCACCACCCCTTCGCGCGCCGCCAGGACGGGGGTGCCGGCCGGCGCGGCCAGGTCCACCGCGTACCGGTTGGCATCGTCGGCATGGCTGTACCTGCCGCCCCAGGCCTGCTGGATGCGCAGGCTGCCGGTCCGCAGTGGCCAGCCGTACTCCACGTCGCGGGGTCGCGCGTTGGGGCTGCCCGGGACCGCCTCCAGCCGCAGCCTTGGGCGGGCGTGCGGCAGGCGCGCCAGCAGCGCCCCCGACTGCGCGGGCACGGTGCCGCGGGCGGGCAGGGGGGGATCGCTGCCCGGCACCGCTTCGTCGGCGTGCAGCATCGCCTCGACCGGCCCGGCAAGCGGATTGTCGACCCAGGCTTCCACCCCGTCGTCCCGCTGCACGAGGCGCAGCCGCGCGCCCCCGGACGTCGTGAAGCCCCCGGCGCGAGGACCTGTGCCGGCCGGGGTCGATGACGCGACGCCCGGTCGCGGGTCGCGGAAGTCGGACCAGCGCAGCGACTGCGCCCCTGCCGGGGCCGCGGCGGCCAGCAGCGCCAGGGCGACAGCGCCGGCCCGCGCGGGCTTCATTCCAGGCAGGCCGGATCCAGCTGCAGCGCGGCCACGATGTCGCGCAGGTCGAACGCGGCCACGGCGCGGTCGTGGTGGACCGCGTACAGCGCGCCGGCGGGGAAGCGCGCGGTGGGGCTGGCGTGCAGGGCGACGCCGTCGGTCCAGCCGGTGACCGTGCCGGAGAACTGGCCGCGTGGTGCGAGCGTGGTGCGGTCGAACACCCGGAACACGGTGCGCGGGTGCAGCTGGTCGGCCGCGATCCAGTAGCCCGACTCGGCGGTGCAGGCCCAGAGCGCGAGGCCTTCCGGCTCGGCGGTGAACACGCCCGGCGCGACACCGCCGCCGGTATAGCGGCCGTCGAGCGTGTATTCGCGCAGCGCGGTGCCGTGGCCGCGGTGTTCGTCGGCCACCAGCAGCCGGTCGTGCACCGGGTCGCCGGCGAGCGATTCGACCATGCGCAGCGCCGCGGCCTCGCTGGTGTCGCCGAACGTGTCGATCGGCTCGGCCCGGGGATGGCCGCCGTCGTCGAGCCGGATCCGGAACCGCCGCACGCGGCGGTCCAGCTCGTCCAGCGGCGGAACGATGTCGTAGGCGGCGCCGAGCATGAAGCTGTCGGTGACGTACACGTGCAGTTCGCCCGGCGCGGCCTCGTAGGCCCATACCCCGTAGGGGCTGCGCAGCAGGCCCTCGCCGAAGCTGCCGAGCGGCTCGAATCCCGGCAGGGCGAGCATCTGCACGCGGCGGTTGTCGCGCTCCGATACCAGCAGCAGGTCGCCGTGCACGAACACGCCATTGGGCCGCAGGAACCGGCCCGGAGCGTCGCCGCGCCCGCCGACGCGCTGCAGCAGCTCGCCGCTGTCGGCGTCGAACACCACCAGCTGGTGCACGTTCTTGGCGCTCGCGACCAGCCACACCCGGCCGTCCTCGGTCGGCCAGGTGGCCAGCGAGTCCAGCTCGTCGCCGGGGTTCTCGATGGTCAGGAAGGTCTCGGCGACGGTGGTCGCGCCAGCGGCGGCCGCGGGGCCGGGGGCCTGGACCGGGATCGTGCGCGTCGCGCAGGCGGCCAGCACCAGGGCGGCCAGGAGGGGGAGGGCAGTACGCATGGCCCATTATCGCCCAGGCCTGGTCCGGAACGCATATCGCTTCATCGGCATGAAGCGATTGACAAACGCCGGCGGCGCATGCAATCTGCGCGGCATCCATCGAGACCGGCTGAGGGACAGGCCCTGAGACGCCGGGGCAACCTGATGGGAACGGCCACTGGCCGTGCCCGTCGCGGTGCCAAGTCCTGCGGGGACCTGTGCGTCCACCGGAAGATGGTTGCGTGTCGCCCCGGCAAGGTGGTCGACAGGCATCTGGCCGGCGCTGCCGGCCCTTCCGGTCCCCGCATGCACTCGCTGGCAGCGCCCGACCGGAACCGCCATGAGCCTTGCCGATCCCACCGCCCGCATCCTGCCCGTCGAGGCCGCCGCGCCGCCGGCCCAGGCCGCCGCTTCCGTGCCGGCCGTTGCCGGGGCGGCCGCGCGCCGGGGCGAGTTCGAGGCCACTCTGGCGCTGCGCCACGGCGGCACGCCGCGGGTGCGGATCGCGTGGGAGCTCGCCGGGCCCGAGGGCGCCCCGGTGGTGCTGGTGGCCGGCGGGATCTCCGCCCACCGCCACGTCAGCGCCAATCCCGAATTCCCCGAACCCGGCTGGGCCGGCGACCTGGTGCGCGCCGGGCGCACGCTCGATCCCGCGCAGGTGCGCGTGCTCGGCTTCGACTACGTCGGCGCGGACGGCCGCCTCGACGCGCCGATCGACACCACCGACCAGGCCGACGCCGTCGCCCTGCTGCTCGACGCGCTGGGCATCGGGCGGCTGCAGGCCTTCGTGGGCTATTCGTACGGCGCCCTGGTGGGGCTGCAGGTCGCCGCCCGGCATCCGGAGCGGCTCGCGGCGCTGGTCGCGGTCAGCGGCGCGCACCGCGCGCATCCCTACGCCGCCGCCTGGCGCGCGCTGCAGCGCAAGGCCGTGGCGCTGGGGCAGTTGCAGTGCGCCGACGTGCAGGGCCTGTCGCTGGCGCGCCAGTTCGCGATGCTCAGCTACCGCACGCCCGAGGAGTTCGAGGAGCGCTTCGACGCGCCTGCCCAGGTCGCCAACGGCCGGGTGCGGGTGGCGGCCGAGGACTACCTCGACGTCGCCGGGGCGCGTTTCGTCGCGCGCACGCCGGTGACCGCCTGGCTGCGGCTGTCCGAATCGATCGACCTGCACCGCGTCGATCCTGTCCAGGTCCGGGTACCGACGGTGGTGGTGGCGGTCGAGGGTGACCGCCTTGTGCCGCTGTCCGATTCGGTGGCCCTGTTCGAGGGCCTCGGCCCGCGTGGCCAGCTGCGGGTGCTGCGCTCGCCCTACGGCCACGACGCCTTCCTGAAAGAAACCGACCGCATCGACGCCATTCTCGCCGGCGTGCTGCGCCAACAAGGAGAGTCCGCATGACCGCCAGCCCCACGTCCGCCGCCACGCCGGGCGGGTGTCGTCCCGCCACCCGCGCCGTGCGCGCCGGGATCGACTGCGACCGCGCGCACGGCGCCGTCACCCCGCCGCTGGTGCTGTCGAGCAACTTCAGCTTCGACGGCTTCGGCAACAAGCGCGACTACGACTACACCCGCAGCGGCAATCCCACCCGCGACCTGCTGGGCGAGGCCCTGGCGGGGCTCGAGGGCGGCGCCGGCGGCGTGGTCACCGCCACCGGCATGGGCGCGATCACCCTGGTGCTGCACGCCCTGCTCGAGGCCGGCGATACGCTGGTGGTGCCGCACGACGCCTACGGCGGCAGCTGGCGCCTGTTCAACGCGCTCGCGGCCAAGGGCCATTTCAACCTGGTCACCGCCGACCTCACCGATCCGCGCTCGCTGGCCGCGGCGCTGGCGCAGTCGCCGAAGCTGGTGCTGATCGAGACCCCGTCCAATCCGCTGCTGCGGATCACCGACCTGCGCTTCGTGATCGAGGCCGCGCACCGCGCCGGCGCGCTGGCGGTGGTCGACAACACCTTCCTGTCGCCGGCGCTGCAGAAGCCGATCGCGTTCGGCGCCGACGTGGTGGTGCACTCGACCACCAAGTACATCAACGGCCACAGCGACGTGGTCGGCGGCGCGGTGGTGGCGGCCAGCGCCGAGCTGCACGAGCGGCTGACGTGGTGGGCGAACGCGCTCGGCATCACCGGCGCGCCGTTCGACGCCTTCCTGACCCTGCGTGGCCTGCGCACGCTCGATGCGCGCCTGCGCGTGCACCAGGAGAACGCGCAGGCGATCGCCGAACAGCTGCAGGCGCATCCGGCGGTGGCGCGCGTGCATTACCCGGGGCTGGAATCGCACCCCGGCCATGCCCTGGCCGCGCGCCAGCAGGCCGGCTTCGGCGCGATGCTGTCGCTGGAGCTCGAGGGCGGCACCGAAGCGGTGCGCGCCTTCGTCGACGGCCTGCAGTACTTCACCCTGGCCGAGTCACTGGGCGGCGTCGAGAGCCTGGTCGCGCACCCGGCCTCGATGACCCACGCGGCGATGACGCCCGAGGCCCGCGCCGCGGCCGGCATCCCGGACGGGCTGCTGCGGCTGTCGGTCGGCATCGAGGCCCAGGCCGACCTGCAGGCGGACCTCGCCGCGGCGCTCGAGCGGGTCGCGCGGGTCGTCGCCGGGGAGGCCCACGCGCTGCAGCGGGTGGACGCATGAGCAAGGTGACGAGGATCCCGACCCCGGCCGCCGGCACGCGCGGCGGCCGCATCGCCCTGCTGGGCACCGGCGTGGTCGGCAGCGCCGTGGTCGCGCGCTACCGCCAGCTCGCCGAACGCGGGGTCGCACTGCCGCCGTTCGCATGGCTCAGCAATTCGCGCGTGCAGGTGGTCAACGACGGCTCGCTCGAGGACGCCTTGGCGCAGGCGCACGCGGCGCCGCGGCGCGCCACGGGCGTGCCGCCCTGGGCCGAGGGCGAGGCGCTGGCCCGCGGCGACATCGTGATCGACGCCACCGCCAGCGATACCGTCGCTGGCTGGCATCCGGAATGGCTGCAGCGCGGCATCCACGTGGTCACCGCGAACAAGCTCGGCGCCGGCGCCGACGCCACCCGGGCCCAGGCCATCATCGACGCCCAGCGCGAGGGGGGGCGCTACGGCGATTCGGCCACGGTCGGCGCGGGCCTGCCGCTGCTGCGGCTGCTGCGCGAACTGGTCGCCGGCGGCGACCGCATCCACGCCGTGGAAGGCATGCTCTCCGGTTCGCTGGGCTGGCTGCTGTCGCGCTTCGACGACAGCCGCCCGTTCTCCGACCTCGTGCGCGAGGCGCGCGATGCCGGCTACACCGAGCCGGATCCGCGCGTCGACCTGTCGGGCGAGGACGTGCGGCGCAAGCTCCTGATCCTGGCCCGCGCCTCGGGCGTGATGCTGGAGGCGCGCGACGTGCGCGTGTCCTCGCTGGTCCCGGACGCGCTGCGCGATGCAGCGCCCGGGGAAGTCGATGCCCGCCTCACCACGCTCGATGCGCCGCTGCGCGAGCGCTTCGTCACCGCCCACCGCAGCGATGCGCGGCTGTGCTTCGTCGGCCGTTTCGATGCCGAGCGCGGCGCCTCGGTCGGGCTGCGCGCGCTGCCGCTGTCCAATCCGCTGGTGAGCGGTCATGGCACCGAGAACCGGGCGGCCATCTTCAGCGACCGCTACCGCGAGCGGCCGCTGGTGATCCAGGGCCCGGGCGCGGGCGCGGAAGTGACCGCGGCGGCGCTGCTCGACGACGTGCTGCGCATCGCCCGCGCCGCGCCGCGCGCCTGACCGCGGCAGCGGGGCAGCCCCACGGGTGCGGGTCCACGGACCCGCGCCCGTTCAGCACTCGATGATGTTGACCGCGAGCCCGCCGCGGCTGGTTTCCTTGTACTTGTCCTGCATGTCGCGCCCGGTCTCGCGCATGGTGCGGATGACCTTGTCGAGGCTGACCTTGTGGCTGCCGTCGCCGCGCAGGGCCATGCGGCTGGCGTTGATCGCCTTCACCGCGCCCATCGCGTTGCGCTCGATGCAGGGGATCTGGACCAGGCCGCCGATCGGGTCGCAGGTCAGGCCGAGGTTGTGCTCCATGCCGATCTCGGCCGCGTTCTCGATCTGCGCGGGCGTGCCGCCCAGCGCCGCGGTCAGGCCCGCCGCGGCCATCGAGCAGGCCACACCGACCTCGCCCTGGCAGCCGACCTCGGCGCCGGAGATCGAGGCGTTCTCCTTGTAGAGGATGCCCACCGCCGCGGCGGTGAGCAGGAAATCGAACACGCCCTGTTCGCTGCTGGCCGGGCAGAATCGGTCGTAGTAGTGCAGCACCGCCGGGATGATGCCGGCCGCGCCATTGGTCGGCGCCGTGACCACGCGGCCGCCGGCGGCGTTCTCCTCGTTCACCGCGAGCGCGTACAGGTTCACCCAGTCGAGCACGGTCAGCGGGTCGCGCAGCGAGGCCTCCGGGCGGGAGCTGAGCTCGCGGTGCAGCGCCGGCGCGCGCCGCGGCACGTGCAGGCCGCCGGGCAGGGTGCCTTCCTCGCGGATGCCACGCGCCACGCAGGCCTGCATCGCCGCCCACAGCTCGCGCAGGCCGGCGACGATCTCCCCGTCGCTGCGCCACACGCGCTCGTTGGCCATCATCAGCCCGGCGATGCCCAGGCCGCTGCCCTCGGCCTGGCGCAGCAGTTCCGCGCCGCTGGAGAACGGGTACGGCAGGGGCGTGGTGTCGGCGACGATGCGGTCGCGCGCGGCCTCGTCCTGGTTGACCACGAAGCCGCCGCCGACCGAGTAGTAGTCCTGGGTGGCCAGCATGGCGTCGCCGGCGTCGTAGGCGGTGAAGCGCATGCCGTTGGGGTGGTGCGGCAGCTTCTGGCGCTTGTTCATCACCAGGTCGCGCTTTTCCTCGAACGCGACCGGATGGGTACCGCCGAGCACCACCCGGCGCTCGCCGCGGATGCGTTCGAGCGCGGCGGGGATGATGTCGGGGTCGATGAGGTTGGGCTGGTGGCCTTCGAGCCCGAGCAGCAGCGCCTTGTCGGTGCCGTGGCCGCGCCCGGTCAGCGCCAGCGATCCGAACACCTCGGCCCGGATGCGCGCCACCCGCGGCAGCAGCCCCGGCTCGGCCAGGCGGCGCTGGACGAAGCGCGCGGCCGCGCGCATCGGTCCGACCGTGTGCGAGGAACTCGGTCCGATGCCGATCTTGTAGATGTCGAAGGTGCTGACGGCCATGGCGGAATCCGTGGAGTCCTGGCCCGCATTGTATTGGTTGCCGTCGCAACTGTCGGCGCGACCCGGCGGCCGCTACACTCGCCGGCCCCGTGCGACGAACGGCCATGGACCGCTACATCCTCTACCAGCGCGACGACTGCCACCTGTGCGACCAGGCCCTGGAGCTGCTGGCGCGGGCCCGGTTCCCGGAGCCGCGCAGCGTGTTCATCGACGGCGACGACGCACTGGAGGCGCGCTACGGCACGCGGGTGCCGGTGTTGCGCCAGGTCGAGACCGGGCGGGAGCTGGACTGGCCGTTCGACCCCGGGACCGTGCGCGACTGGGCCCGCTGAACGCACGCCGCCCTTGGTCCCCGATCAGGGCGCGGGATGCAGGAACACCCGGGTGCTGATCGCGACCTCGTCGGGGATGAGCGCGGTATCGGCCCAGTCCCCGCCGCCGACGCCGAACTCCAGTCGCTTCACCGTCGCCCGCCCCGACAGCAGCGCCGGGTTGCCCGGCGTCCAGGTGAAGTGGAGCGCGACCGGCCGGCTCACCCCGCGCAGGGTGAGGGTGCCGTCGGCCACGTACCCGTCGTCCACGGCGCGGAAGCGTTCGGCCACGTACGTCGCGCGGGAGAACCTGCCGACGTTGAAGAAGTCGCTGCCGGCCAGCGTGGAGTCGCGGTCGGCGTTGCCGGTCGAGGTGCCGGCGAGCTGGATCGTCACCTCGAGGCGCGCGTCGTCGAGCCGCTCGGGGTCGAAGCGCAGCTTCGTGTCGAATCCGCCGAAGCGGCCGCTGAACACCTCGCCGTCGTACTTCGTGGCGAAGGCGAGCGAGGAGCCCGGCGCCTGCACGTAGTCGGCGGCGCGGGCGGGGGCGGCCATCATCGCCACCAGCATGGCGGCGACGGCGGCGGGGGTGGTGAGCCTAGGCGTCATGGTCCGGGTCCTCGGGTTCGGGGGTGCGCGTGCGGCGTCGGGGCAGCATCCGCGCCAGGGTTTCGTCGCGCACGATCAGGTGGTGCCACAGCGCCGCGGCGGCGTGCAGCACCACCAGTGCGACCAGCAGCAGGAACAGCAGTTCATGCGCGTCGCGCGCGCGGTCGGCCAGCCATTCATTCGGGCCGGTGAGCTTGGGCATGGTGAACAGCCCGAACCAGCGGAACGGCCGCAGGCCGCTGGCCGAGTCGTAGAGCCAGCCCGACAGCGGCATCGCCAGCGCCAGCGCATACAGCAACCAGTGCGTGGCCGAGGCCACCGTCGCCTGCCAGCGCGGCGTACCCGCGACGGGCGGCACGCCGCCGGCGTACAGGCGCCAGCCCAGCCGCAGCAGCATCAGCGCGAGCACGGTGATGCCCAGCGACTTGTGCGCGGTGTACACCCAGAAGTACTTCGGCGTCCGCGGCAGCTCGTCCATGACCAGGCCCACGGTGGCCACGGCCAGGATCAGCAGCACGACCAGCCAGTGCAGGGCCTGGCTGACCGCGCCCCAGCGTTCGGGTGTGTTCTTCAGGGTCATGGTCCGGGTTCGGGATCGAGATCGGGATCGGGATCGGAGGAGGGGGAAGCGGGACTGGCGTCGTCGCTTGAGGTGGCGTCCGCAGCCTGCGCGGGACCGGGGGCGTCGGGCGCGTCGTCGCGGCCGCCCCGGCTGCGCGTGGCTTCGGCCTCGATGCGCAGTTCGACCCGGTCGCCGATCATCGACGGCCAGGCGTCGACGCCGAAGTCCGAGCGGTTCAACGCCGCGCTGGCCGAGAAGCCGACCGTGCGCCGGAACGGCGGCATCGGATGGCGCCTGGCCGCGTTCATGCGCACGTCGAGCACCACCTCGCGCTCCACGCCGCGCAGCTGCAGCAGTCCCGCCACCCGCGCATGGCGTTCGTCGACCGGCTCCACGCGCGTGGAGCGGAACCGCGCCACGGGATGCCCCTCGGCGTCGAGCAGGCCGCGTCCGAGCACGGCCCGGTTCCAGGCCGCGTCGCCAAAGTCCAGGCGCTGCAGCGGGATCTCGACCTCGACCCGTGCGCCGGCCCAGTCCCCCGGTTCGTAATGGAGGACGCCGGTGGCGCCCGAGAGCGTGCCCAGGGCGGTGGAGAACCCGGCATGGTCGACCGCCACCAGCACCCGGGTGTGGACCGGATCCAGCGACCAGGCCGGCGGGCCGGCCCAGGCCGGCAGCGCGGACAGCGCCAGCAGCAGCCACCATGCCATCGGCGGGCGCGGGCGCGGACGCGGTCGGGCGGGTGCGATGGCGGCGGACGGCTGCACCGCGCCATTCTAGGCCGGCCCGGCAGGCTTGCGCCGGCCACGCTGCGTTGCGAGGATGCCGGGCCACGTGCCGCGCGCGCCAGGGACAGGCACGACAGACCGGGAGGCCGGGTGCGGGGACTCGTCACCACAGCATGCGCATGCGCGCTGTCCGTCGCGCTGGCGCTCTGGGCGCCGCCGGCGCCGGCGGTCGAGGCGCCCGTCGCCGCGGACGCAGCGCCGCTGCCGATGCCGCGCCAGATCAGCGTCTACGACGGGCTGCCGTCCAACCGCATCAACGCGCTGGCCGAGGACCGCAAGGGCTACCTCTGGATCGCCACCCGCGACGGCCTGGCGCGCTACGACGGCGTGGGTTACCGCATCTGGCGCGTGGGCGACGGCCTGCGCGACAACCATGTCTGGACGGTGCTGGTCGACGACCGGGACCGCGTATGGGTGGGGACCCAGAACGGCGGGCTGTCGGTGCTCGATGCACGCCGCCGCGACTTCACCCACTATGGCCGCGACACCCACCCGGGGATCGGCAGCGACGACGTCTGGTCGCTGGCGCAGACCCCGGACGGCGCGATCTGGTTCGGCACCGCCGACGGCGGCCTGCACCGGCTCGACGGCGAGGGCCAGGTGACCCGCTTCATGCCCGAGCCGGGCGACCCGCGCAGCCTGCCGTCCGCGTCGGTGACCTGGCTGCGCACCGACCGCGAGGGCCGGTTGTGGGTCGGCACCTACAACGGCGTCGCGCGCTGGACCGGACGCGACTTCGAACGCGTGATGCCGGAGCTGGAGCCGGCGCCGGCGGTCAACGCGCTGGTGCTGGACCACGACGGCGACATGTGGATCGCCACGGTCGCCGGCGCCTTCGTGCATCGAGCCGGCAGCGGACGGGTGGAGCCGGCGCCCTGGCGCGACCCGGTGCTCGGGCAGCCGCCGCTGGGCATGCTGGTGCAGGACCGGCAGGGCGCGCACTGGCTGGACACGCGCAGCGGCCTGTCGGTGGAGCGCGGCGGCGTGGTCCACGACGTCCCGCTGTACAGCAGCACCAGCCGCGGCCTGGTGCGGCCGGCCTGGTCCGCGGCGCTGGAGGACCACGAGGGCGGCCTGTGGTTCGCCAGTTCCGAGATGGGCCTGTGGCACCTGCCCGCGAACTGGCGCAACTTCACCGTGCTGCGGCGGGTGCTGGACGACCCGGCCTCGTCCGCGAACGCGTTCGTCTACAGCGCCACGCCGGCCCGCGACGGCGGGTTCTGGCTCGTGGGCACGGGCGGCGTCCTCGACTGGCTCGACCCGCATGCCGCGCGGCTCGAGCACCGCCTCGCCGGCGTGTGCGGGGAACGCCTGCCCTACGTCGTGCGGGAGATGGAGGACCGCAGCGTGTGGATCGGCTGCCACGGCATGGTCACGCGCTGGGTCCCCCGCACCGGCGAGGTCGCGCGCTGGCACCGCGGCGACGCGGTGGACGCGGCGCCGGGCGGCATCGTCGCCTACCTCGTCGGCGAGCCCGACGGCAGCGTCTGGCTGGGCGCGAACGACATGCTGCAGCGGCGCGCGGCGGACGGGCGCGTGCTCCAGGTGCTGGAAGCCGGCGGCGCCGAGGGCTTCCCCGCCAACAACGCGCTGCGCCAGATGTCGCGCGGCCCGGATGGCGCGCTGTGGCTCGCGACCCGCACCGGACTGCTGATGTGGAACGAAGGCGAGCAGCGTTTCCAGCCGGTGCCGGGCGGCCCGGAGTGGCAGGTGTTCGCGTTCGGCTTCGGCGATCGCGACCTGGCCTGGGTCGCCGGCAACGGCGTGCTGATGGCCTATCGCTGGACCGGCGCGGCGCTGGTGGCCGAGCGCACCGTCGATGCGCGCCACGGCCTGCCTGCGGTGGCGCCCGGCGGCGTGGTCGTCGACGGGCAGGGCGTGGTGTGGCTGAGCACGCCGCGCGGACTGGTGCGCTACGACCCCGAACAGGACCGCTTGCGCCTCTATACGGTGCTCGACGGCCTGCCGAGCCAGCAGTTCAGCGAGTACCCCTTCGAGCCCTCGGCGCGCGGCTATGTCGCGGTCGGCACCGCGGACGGCCTGGTGCTGTTCCATCCGCGCCAGGTGCAGGAAGGCGTGCGCACGCCGGTGCTGGAGATCGAATCGGTGGGCGCGCGCCGCGGCGACCGGGAGATCGACTTCGCGCCCGACGCGCCGGTGGTCCTGGAGCACGACGACCGCGACCTGCGGGTCTCGGCGCGCCTGCTCTCGTTTACCGACGCCCATGCGCATCGCTACCGCTTCCTGCTCGAGGGCTACGACCCGGACTGGGTCGAGGTCGGCTCGGTCGGCGAGCGCCTGTTCCCGCGCCTGGCGCACGGAGGTTATGTGCTGCAGGTGCAGGCGCGCACCGCCGACGGCGACTGGACGCCGCCGCAGCGGCTGGCGCTGCGGGTGCGCGAGCCGTGGTGGCGCACGCCGCCGGCGATGCTGGCGTGGACGCTGGGCGCGCTGGCGCTGCTCGGGCTGCTCGCGTTGCAGTACCGCGCGCGGCTCAAGCGGCGCCACGCATGGCAGCTGGCCGAGCAGCGGCACGAGCTCGCGCTGCAGGCCTCGCTGGCCAAGACCCGCTTCCTCGCCACCCTTGGCCACGAGGTGCGCACGCCGATGACCGCGGTGCTGGGCATGAGCGAGCTGCTGGCGAGCACCGACCTCGACGCCCGCCAGCGCGGCCACGTCGAGTCGATCCGCCGCGCCGGCGAGCACCTGCTGCGCCTGGTCAACGACGCGCTCGACCTGGCGAAGATCGAGGCCGGTCGGCTGGAGCTTGTGGACGAGCCGTTCGACCTGCACGCGCTGGTGCGCGAGACCGCGGCGTTCAACGCACCGCTGGCCGAACGTCGCGGTCTCGCGTTCCACTGCGACATCGACCAGGCGCTGCCGCGCTGGGTCCGCGGCGATGCCGGGCGGGTACGGCAGATCCTGCTCAACCTGCTCGGCAACGCGGCCAAGTTCACCGAGCGCGGCAGCATCGCACTGCACGCCGGACCGCACGCCGGGGGCGTGTGCCTGGTCGTGCGCGATACCGGCCCCGGCCTCAACGAGGAGCAGAAACAGCGCCTGTTCCGCCGCTTCGAGCAGGCCGAGGGCGCGCGCACCAGCGCCCGCTATGGCGGCAGCGGGCTGGGGCTGGCGATCTCGCAGGAGCTGGCCGCGGCGATGGGCGGGCGGATCGAACTCGAGAGCGCGCCGGGCGAGGGCACCACGTTCCGCGTGCTGCTCCCGCTGCGTCCCGCCACCGCCCCGCCCGGCGCTCCGGACGCTTCGCCCGAGGGGCGGGCGCCGCACGCCCTGCGCCTGCTGCTGGTCGAGGACGAGGATGCCGTCGCCGACGTGATTGCCGGCCTGCTCGAAGGCCAGGGCCATCGTGTCCGCCGCGTCGCGCATGGCCTGGCCGCCCTGTCGGAGATCGCCGGCCAGCCGTTCGACGCGGCCCTGCTCGACCTCGACCTGCCCGGCATCGACGGCCTGGCCCTGGCGCCGCTGCTGCGCCAGAACGGCTTCACCGGGCCCCTGGTCGCGGTCACCGCCCGCACCGACGCCGACGCCGAGGCCGCCGCGGCCAAGGCGGGTTTCGACGCATTCCTGCGCAAGCCGGTCACCGGGGCGATGCTGGAGCAGGCGCTGGCGGGCGTGCTTCCGGCCAGGGCGTCGACCCGTTAGCAGGGTCGGGACCGACGCGCGCACGCGCCATGTTCCGACCCGAGCGTCGGAGCGGGGCCGATACGCGCGAGGCTGCGTGGACGGGACGATGAAGGCATCGCCCCCGTGGGATCGCGCCATGCGTGCCTGCCTCCTGCTGCTGCTGTCCATCCTGCTGCTCGCGCCCGCCGGGTCCGGCGCCGCGCAGCCGCCTCCGCTCATGCTGGCCACCGATTACGACAGCAGCGTGGAGGTGGCCGACTACTGGGTCAGCGAAAAGCTCGACGGCGTGCGCGGGCGCTGGGACGGGCATGCGCTGTGGACCCGCGGCGGCCGCCGCATCGAGGCGCCGGACTGGTTCGTCGCCGGCTGGCCGACGGTGGCGATGGACGGCGAGCTGTGGATCGGCCGCGGCCGCTTCGACGAGATCAGCGGCCTCGTGCGCGCCGGGCATCGGGACGACGGCGCCTGGCGGCAGGTGCGCTTCATGGTCTTCGACCTGCCCGGGCACGCCGGCGGCTTCGGCGAACGGCTGCTGGAGCTGCGCAGGCTGCTCGACCGTGCCGCCGTCGCCTGGCTGCAGCCGGTGCCGCAGTTCCGCGTCCCCGATGCGGCGGCACTGCAGGCGCGGCTGCGGGCCGTGGTCGCCGCCGGCGGCGAAGGACTGATGCTGCACCATCACGACGCGCGCTACCGCGCCGGGCGCAGCGACGGCGTGCGCAAGCTCAAGCCGCATGCCGATGCCGAGGCGCGCGTGGTCGCGCACCTGCCGGGCCGCGGCAAGTACGCGGGCATGACCGGCGCGCTGCTGGTCGAGCGGGCGGACGGCGTGCGCTTCCGCCTGGGCGGCGGGCTGACCGATGCCCAGCGCGCCGCGCCGCCGCCGGTCGGCAGCCTGGTGACCTACCGCTACAGCGGCCACACCGTCAATGGACTGCCGCGGTTCGCTCGCTTCCTGCGCGTGCGGCACGAGCCTGCGCCGCCAGATCCGTAGGTGCGATCGGTGGCTGGGCTCGTCGCTGGTCGGCCCTGGGAAGGCGTGGCGTCACGCGGACATCAGTCTTCCGGCTCATGGTGCACATGCCGGAAACGGCGCCGTCTCTCCGCCAAGTTCGCTGTTGCAGGGAGCTGCATGACAAGGAGATGAGTGATCGGAGGATGTGCCACCGCACCCACCGGATCCGGGATGCCGCGGCAGCCTGGCGCGATCGAACACATCCGGCAGGACCCGGACCCTGGTCGCTGGATCCCAGTCCATGGCACGCTGCCGGTCCCCCGGGATCTCACCGCGGACTTGCGAAAGCTGGGGCGCTGGGCCCTGGCGAACGGTGATCTCCCGATCCGCGCCGTACACCGACGCGACGGTTTCCCGTTCTTCGAGCACTGCGCGGCGCCGCGCTTCCACATCATGCGCGAATGCGCAGTCGTGTCGGGAATCGAAGGATGGCCGCCGGGAACGACGACGGCCGCGTTGAAGGCCGCGCTACGTGGCGCCGGCGCGGAGTGGGACGATTCGGCCAGGGACGGGCCGGCACCCCACTGAAGGTGCCGGATTCCGGGGGTGTCGGCGCCGCGCGTCAGCGCGCGCTGTAGGCGTGGACTTCGTCGACCAGCACGGCGACGTGTTCCGGGTCCATGTCCGGCGACATGCCGTGGCCGAGGTTGAACACGTGGCCCTCGCGCGAGCCGCCGTTGCCGTCGCGCCAGCTGTCGAGCGCGCGACGCACCTCCCGGCGGATGGCGTCGGGCGAGCCGTACAGCGTGGCCGGATCGAGGTTGCCCTGGACCGCGACGCACCCGCCGGTGCGGCGCGCGGCCTCGCCCAGTTCCACCAGCCAGTCCACGCCCACGCCCTCCGCGCCGCTGGCGGCGAGTTCTTCCAGATAGGCGCCGGTGCCCTTGCCGAACAGGATCAGCGGGGCGCGCGCGTCGCCTTCGCCGCGCTCGAGTTCGCGCGCGATGCGCTGCAGGTAGGGCAGGGAGAACTCGCGGTACATCGCCGGCGACAGCACGCCGCCCCAGGTGTCGAACACCTGCAGCGCCTGCGCGCCGGCCGCGCGCTGCGCCGACAGGTAGGCGATCACCGCCTCGGTATTCACCGACAGCAGCGCATGCAGCGCCTGCGGGTCGTTGAGCGCCATCGCCTTGATCCGCGCGAAGTCCTTGCTGCCGCCGCCCTCGACCATGTAGCAGGCCAGGGTCCACGGACTGCCGGAGAAGCCGATCAGCGGCACCGCGCCGTGCAGTTCGCGGCGGATCACCCGCACCGCGTCCATCACGTAGCGCAATTCGCCTTCCATGTCGGGCACGCCGAGTCGGGCGACGTCGGCCGCGCTGCGCACCGGGCGCTCGAACTTGGGGCCTTCGCCTTCGGCGAAGTACAGGCCCAGGCCCATCGCGTCGGGGATGGTCAGGATGTCGGAGAACAGGATCGCCGCGTCCAGCGGGAAACGGCGCAGCGGCTGCAGCGTCACCTCGCAGGCGATCTCCGGGTGCTTGGCCATGGCCAGAAAGCTGCCGGCCTTGCGCCGCACCTGGCGGTACTCGGGCAGGTAGCGGCCGGCCTGGCGCATCAGCCACACGGGCGTACGGTCCACGGGTTCGCGGCGCAGGGCGCGCAGGAAGCGGTCGTTGGCGAGGGGCAGGGTCATGTCGGTCCGGGTCCGGCCGTCGTGCCGGATCGATGCAGGGGGAAGAGGGGCGTCGCGGAAGCGAGTCCGGCGCGGGGCGTGGCGGTGGCGGCGGCAGCGGCAGGCCGGTCGGGGTGGCGCGCGTTCACCGCGGCGCGCCCGTGCCTTCGGCGTACACCAGCTGGAAGCCGCGCTTGAGCTGGGCGTCGCGCGCCTGTTCGAGCGCCGCCAGGGCGCTGGCGTGGTCCATGTACTGCTCGCGGCGCAGGGTGCTGCGGCCGCCGGTCTGGCCGCTTTCGCGCAACAGGGTCCACGCGCCCAGCAGGTCGGGCTGCAGGGTCAGCTGGACGAAGCGCGGCGCTTCGCGGCCTTCGGGGCGTTGTTGCAGGAGCAGGCGCATGGGCCGGCCATTGTACCGGCCCGGCCGCGCGCTGCCGGGGATGGCGGTCAGCCCGCCAGTACCGCGCGGACCTCGGATTCAGGCACGCCGGCCAGGACCCGGGCGCGCCCTGCCCCGTCCCAGACAATGAAGCGCAGCCCGCCGGACTGGGCCTTCTTGTCCAGGCGCATGTGCGCCAGCAGGGTGTCGGGATCCAGCCCGGGCGGCGGCTCCACCGGAAGGCCGAAGCGCCGCAGCAGGCCGCGCAGGCGCGCGGTGTCGGCCGCGGACGACAGGCCCAGGCGCTCGGACAGCAGCGCGGCCTGAACCATGCCCACCGCCACCGCCTCGCCGTGGATCAGCCCGCCGTAGCCCTGGCTGGTCTCGATCGCGTGGCCGAAGGTGTGGCCGAAATTGAGCAGGGCACGGTCGCCGTGCTCGTAGGGGTCGCGCTCGACGATCGCGGCCTTGTGCGCGCAGCTGCGCGCGATCGCCTCGGCCAGCGCGGCGTCGTCGCCGGCCAGCAGGGCGTCGGCGTTCGCCTCGAGCCAGTCGAGGAACGGGGCATCGACGATCGCGCCGTACTTGACCACCTCGGCCAGGCCCGCGCGCAGTTCGCGGGCGGGAAGGGTGCGCAGGGCGGCGGTGTCGGCGAGCACCGCGCGCGGCGGATGGAAGGCGCCGACCAGGTTCTTGCCCTGCGGCAGGTCGACCGCGGTCTTGCCGCCGACCGAGGAATCGACCATCGCCAGCAGCGTGGTCGGCAGCTGCACGCAGTCCACGCCGCGCATCCAGGCCGCGGCCGCGAACCCGGCGAGGTCGCCGACCACGCCGCCGCCGAGCGCATACACGGTGGCGTCGCGGCGCATGCCGGCGCTGGCGATCGCGTCGATCGCCTGGCCGAACGTGGCCAGCGTCTTGGAGCCTTCGCCCGCGGGCATGGTCCAGTGGCCGATGCGCAGGCCGGGCCGCGCCGCGGACAGGGCGTCGAGCACGCGCTGCAGGTAGAGCGGGGCGACCGCGTCGTCGCTGACGACGAAGGCGTCGCCGCGCAGCGTGGCGGCGAGCAGCGCGCCGTCGTCGAGCAGGCCGGGGCCGATCGTGATCCGGTAGAGATGGGAGCCGCCGACGTCGACGGTGCGGTGCTGGGTCATGCGGTGGGGTCCTGGGCGGCGGCCGCCGTGGTGCGCGTCCAGCGCCGTTCGAGCAGCTGGGCGATACGCGTCGCGGCCTGCGGCGGGATGAGGTGGTCGGTGTCGAAGGCGAGGTCGGCGATTTCGGCGTACAGCGGCGCGCGCTCGGCCGACAGGCGTTCGAGCACCTGGCGGCGATCGTCGCCCGCGATCAGCGGCCGGCTGCGGTCGCGCGCCAGGCGTTCGAGCTGGCGCTCCAGGCTCACCTGGAGGTGGACCACGAAGCCGCGCTCGCGCATCAGCGCACGGTTGCGCGGATCGAGCACCGCGCCGCCGCCGGTCGCGAGCACCAGACCTTCTCGCCGCAGCAGGTCGGCCAGCACCGCGGCCTCGCGCGCGCGGAAGCCGGTTTCGCCCTCGCACTCGAAGATCATCGGGATCCTGGCGCCGGTGCGCGCCTCGATCTCGTTGTCGGTATCGGCGAAGCCGAGGCCGAAACGGCCGGCGAGGCGGCGGCCGATCGACGACTTGCCGGCACCCATCGGTCCGACCAGCACGATGTTCGGGGCGGGATTCATCGGCCGAATCGTAGCAGTCCACGGCCCGTGGCCGCCGCCTTAACGGACGCCGGCGCAACCTGTTGCACCCGCGACCGTTGCGTCGCGCAACCGGAGCACGTCCATGGCCGTCGCCAAGATCATCGAACTCAATGCCTCCTCGTCCACCAGCGTGGAGGACGCCGTCCGCAGCGGACTGGCCAAGGCCGCCGAGACGATCAAGAACATCCAGGGCGCGTGGATCAACGAGACCAAGGTGGTCACCTCGCCCGACGGCGCGATCACCGAGTGGCGGGTGAACATGCGCGTGACCTTCGTGGTCGACTGAGCGCGGTCAGTCGGCGGCCCCGTCCGCCGCAGCCAAAAGCGCCTGCAGGCGGTCGATGTCTGCCGGATCCTCGCTGCCGAGCGCCCGCAGCGCCGGCAGCGCTTCGGCGAGCAGCGCGCGTCCGGCCGCGGCCTCGCCGGCCTGCAGCAGCAGCCGGCCCCTGAGCGCGCGCAGGCGCTGTTCCCATCCCGGCGTGGAGTCGCCGGCGGTCAGCGCCTCCACGCTCAGGCCGTCCACCATCCGCAGCCCTTCTTCGTGCCGGCCCTCGTCGGCGAGCGCGCGGGCCAGGGCGTAACGGAAGCTGTGCGCGGCCACGTTGTCGGCGCCGAAGCGTTCGCGCAGCCCGCGTTCGGCCTGGCGCAGGTAGTCCAGGCCGGCTTCGCGGTCGCCGCAGTCGTACTCCTTGAAGCCGAGGTTGCCGGTCTCGATCAGCGTCGCCTGCCGCTCTTCGCCGTAGCGCGCGGCCATGCGTGCGCGCACCACGCGGGCGATTTCCAGCGCCTGCCCGCAGCGCCCGGCGTAGTCGTGGATGCTGGCCACGGTGGAGAGCTGGACCAGGGTGGTGTAGTCGTCGGGGCCCAGGATGCGCCCGGTCGCGGCCGCGGCGGCTTCGGCCAGCGGCAGCGCCTCGTCGTAGCGGCCGAGGTTGCGCAGCGCGCGCGCCAGCATGATGCGGTGGCCGGCGGCCTTGCTCTCGCCGATCCGGCGCGCGTCGAACAGCGGGTCGGCGAGCATCGCCCGCAGCTGCGCGACCGCGCCGGCGAGGTCGCCCTGGCGCAGGGTCCCGTCGGCGAGGTTCTCGCGGATCGTGGCCGCCATCAGGGCGTCGTCCGGGCGCAGCAGGCGCTGCAGGCGGTCGGCGCGACGGTAGGCCTGCATGGCCGGTTCGATCTGCAGCTGCTGGAAATGGAACACACCGCGGGCGTAGGCGGCGTCCAGCGCCAGGTCGTCGTCGCCGTGCAGGCCCGTGCCGAGCATGGCGTCGGTGGCGTCGAGCAGCGCGCCGGCCTCGGTGATGTGGGCGGCGGTGTTGGAGTAGGCGAGCGTGCGCACGAGGGCGTAGCGGGTACGCAGGGTCAGCGGGTCGGCGGGGCCGAAGGCGCGCGCGTAGTCGCGTTCGGCCTCGCGCAGGTGGGCCACGCTGCGCTCGCGGTCGCCGAGCGTGCGCCAGGCCTGGCCCAGCGCGGCATGCACGCCGCCGCGGGTGGCCGGGTCGTCGGGGAAGCGTTCGGCCACCTGGCTGGAGGCGAGTTCGAGCACCTCGCGCACGGTGGGGTCGCGTTCGTATCCGCTGCCGCCGGGGCTGAGCGCGCCGAGCAGGTCGTCGCTCAGGAAGGCCGCCACCGCCTCGGCGCGCGCCGCCTGCATCGCCGCGGCTTCGCGCAGGCGTTCGCTGCGGTACCAGAGCAGCGAACTGGCGACCAGGCCGATGCTGAGCATGGCGATGGTGGCCGCGATCCACGGTCGCCGCGCGCGCGCCTGCTCCAGCGCCCGTTGCGCCTGCTCGGCACTGCGCGCGGTGTCCGCGCGCTGCCGCGCCTCCTCGCGCCGCCGTGGCAGCGATGCCAGCCGTTCGGCCAGTCCGGCCACGCTGCCCAGGCGCCGCGCGGGATCGCCGTCGGTCGCGCGGGAGATGTCCTCGACCAGCAGCGGGTCGTCGATGTCGCGCTCCCAGCCCGGAGCCATCGGCCGGCGCAGGTCGCCCACCAGCAGCTGGTAGAGCAGCACGCCGAGCGCATACAGGTCGCTGCGCACGGTCGGCGGCTGGCCGGCCACCAGCTCCGGCGCCAGGTACAGCGGGGTTCCGCCGCTGCTGCCGGCGTCGGGCCGGGTCACGGTCAGGCCGAGGCCGGTGATCCCCAGCTCGGCCAGGCGCCCGGGCTGCAGCAGGCGGCTGCTGCCGAAGTCGGTGAGGCAGGCCTGCCAGCCGCCGTCGCGCCGCGGCCGGACCAGGATGTTGGCCGGCTTGATGTCCTTGTGCAGCACGCCCACGCCGTGGGCCGCGTCGACCGCGACGGCGACCTGGAGGAAGAAGTCCAGCCGCTGCGCCTGGTTCCAGCCGGCGAACTCCCCGTGCGCCCCGGCCCACTCCGGGAGCGACTCGCCGCCGTACTCGCATTCCAGGAAGCAGGGCTCGGTCTCGAAGTTCCAGTCCAGCACCCGCACGAAGTCGTCGCGTTCGCCCAGGGTGTCGCGCAGCACCCGCATCAGGGTGGCTTCGCGCTTGATCGCCGAGAGCCGTTCGCCGCCGCGGGCGAACTTGAACACCCGCGCCTCGCGGCTGCGCGGCTGGCGCGCCAGCCAGACCTCGCTGCCCAGGGTCTGGCCGAGCGGGCGTTCGAGCAGGAAGTGCTCGCGGCCGGGGACCGGCTGGCCCGGCTCGAACGTCAGCTCGGCGCTGGGGCGGTGGCCGACGGCGATGCGTTCAACCGGCCCCTCGAAGCGGTAACCGATCCGCGGCACGGTGACGATCCGGGATTCGCCGCCGGCATCCAGGGCCTTGCGCAGCTTGCCGATCGCGGTGGCGAGCACGTGGTCCACGGTGACCCGGCCGGCCCAGACCGTCTCGAACAGTTCCTCCTTGGTCACCACCTCGCCGACGTGGCGCAGCAGCAGGGCCAGCACCTGCAGCGGCTTGTGCTCGACCTCCACCGGCAGGCCCGAGACCCGCAGTTCGTGGCGCGCCTCGTCGAATTCCACCGCGCCGAAGCGCCAGCGGTAGACCCGGTCGTCGGGCGGCGGAAGGGCCTGGGACATGCCCGGATCATAGCCGCGCGCGGCGACCGGGAAGCCCTCCCCGTGCCCGCCGGCGCCCCCGCGATGCACGGCTTGAAGGTTCCTTGAAGCCGCAGTGAGGACACGGTCCCCGGCGGTGGCCAGGATGCGGGCGGGGACGGGCAAGGGAGGACACGCGATGCACGCACACCGGGCCTGCGCCATGGCCGTCGCCGGGATACTCGCGCTGGCGGGCTGCCGCGGTGAGGGGGCGGGTGGACAGCCCGCCGGTGCACAGCCGGCCGCGGCGCCGGAGACGGCGGCCGGACCCGAACCGGTCGCGACAGGCGACCTGCGCTGCCCGGCACCCGTCCGCGAAGGACTGCCCGGACCGGACATCATCGGGCTGCGCCTGGGCATGACCGCGGACGAGGCCCTGGCCACCGCGCGCTGTGCGCTCGGCACGGACGCGGAGGTCAGCAACGCCAACCGCTGGCTCGACCGCCTCGACACCCACGGCGTGGAACTCGGCACCCAGACCTTCACCGTGCGCAAGGGCGAACACCGGCCCTGCGACTTCCGCCGCGAATGGCACGAGTGCGAGGGCGGGTTGAAGTGGCTGCACGTGGACGAGGTGGTCACCGTGGCCACGCCCGGCGCGCCCGGCGCCGAGACCGCCCACCTCATCCGCCGCGCGCAGCACTTCCGCGAAGGCGCCATGCCGCCGGTGCAGGCGCTGCTCGATGCGCTGGTCGCCAAGTACGGCGAGCCGCAATGGACCGAGGAATCGGACAAGCCGCGCGGGCATTCGGCCGGGCACCGCAGGCTCGAGTGGGTGCGCGACCATGCGGGCCATCCGATGGCAACGGCCAACCCGCTGTTCCACCGCTGCCGGGGCGCGGTGAACGCGCATCCCAATGCCACCGGGGCCAAGTGGTCCGACGGGTGCGGACTGAGCATCCAGGCCTGGATCGCGCTGAGCGGCCGGAACCCGGCGCTGGCGATGGAGGTGGGCACGGCCATGCTGCACCAGGGCAGCCTCTACGCCCATGTCGAGGCGATGCAGGACGAACTGCGGCGACTCGGCCAGGCGCGGCGCGAGGCGGAAGTGCAGGCGGCGGAGGCGCGCGATGTGCGGCTGTGAGCGCGGGACGGGGCGCGCCCGGCTGCTGACCGTGCCGCTGGCGCTGGTCCTGGCCGCCTGCGGCGGCGGCGATGCGCCCGCATCCACGGCGCCGGCCGGTGGTGGCGCCGTGCCTGGCCAGGCGGCAGGACCGCAGCCGGCCGCACCCGGCGGGGTCGCGGCTGCGCCGGGACCCTCGACGGCGGGCGCCGGCGCCGCGACCGCCACCGGCGGCGTGGCCGGACGGCACGAACTGGCGCATCCGGAAGACCTGCAGATGGTCATGCTGGCCTACCGGCTCGAAGGACGGCAGCCGCCGTTCGCCGAATGGGCCGCGGCGCAGCCCGGCGTGCGCATGGCCAACGAGTTCGAGCGCGCCGACGTGCTGCGCGCCGAGGAAGAGCGGCTGCGTGCGGTGTACGACGGCACCGAAGGCGTGGGCCTGCTGCGCCTGAACGTGCGCGCGGCGTTGAGCGAATACGACGGCGGCCGCGGCGGCTACTACCTGACCGCGTTCACGCCCGGCAGCGTCCTGACGTTCACTGCCTATCCGGTCGACCGGGCGCATCCCGAACGCGTCTCGGTGCGCGTCGACAACCAGGGCGAGCTGAACTTCTGGCCGCTCGACGCCGCGACCGCCCGGGACGTGCTCGACAGGAACGGCGGCCTGCGCAACGTCGTCCTCGATGCGCGCATGCGCATCACCGGCATCAGCCGGCGCAGCGATGGTTCCGCACTGTCGGCCACGCTGCTCGGCTACACGATCACCAGCGACCGCCACGGCCAGCCCGTCGTGCTGGGCGAGCTGCGGTTCGACGGCAATGGAGGATGAGGCGATGAGGACCGGCACGACGATGGCGCTGCTCGCCCTGCTGCTGTCCGCCTGCGGCGGCGGCTTCAGGGGCACGTTCGAGGACGAGCTCGGCATGAGCGCGCTCACCTTCCATCCCGACGGCCGGGTGGTGATGTCCAGCCCGGTGGCGGGCGTCGAACGCGAACTGACCTACGAGATCGACGGCGACCGGATCCGGGTCCGGCTGTCGCGGGACAACGACGCGGCGCTGCTGCTCACCCGGGTCGACGACGACACCCTGTCCGGACCGGTCGGGACCCGCTACCGGCGCAAGGACTGAACGCGCTTTCCCTCCGCGCCCGCACACGGGCCGGCCCCCATGAACCGACGCGAGGCACGCCATGCTCAACCTGACCCCCGAATACGTCACCGGATTCATCACCCAGGCCGGCACCGGCAACCCGGTCGTGCTGGAGTCGCGCCGACAGGAGCTGGTGCAGCGCCTGCAGCCGGCCAGGATCGGCTCGCTCGCCTTCCTGGTCATCGGCGGCATCCTGACCGTCACCATCATCGGTGCGATCCTCGGGGTCCCGATGATGGCGGTCGCGGGCTGGGTGCACTGGAAGGTGCGCAACAGCCTGAAGGTGATCGACGAGTCCTACCGGGCGCTGGCGTCGGCGCCGGCCGGACGGCCGGCGTGATCGGCGAGGCGACGGGAGCAGACCGATGAAACAGGCACTTGCAGCCACCCTTGCACCACTCGCCCTGCTGCTGCTCCTGGGCTGCCAACCCGATGCGGCGGCCGGCCCGGCGCCCACGCCGCCGGCGGCCACGCCCGAGGTCATCGACGCCCTGCCGCTGGACTTCGGCTACTACGTCCGCACCGACGAGCCGTGCGACGACGCCACGTCCGCCGGCGTGCACCTCGTCAACCGCGCCGGGATGCGCTGGGTGACCTCGTTCTGCCTGTACGAACGCATCGAGCGCACCGGCGCGAACCGCTACCGGGTGCACCAGCGCTGCGGCGACCACGGCGGCACCGGCCTGGAGGTGGCGGACTATGAAATCCCCGACCGCACCTCGTTCTCGTTCCGCTCCGACAGCGGCTGGGAGCATGCGGCGCGGCTGTGCCCGCAGCGCGAGATGCCCGAACCCTGGCGCAGCGAGGACATCAGCGACCAGGTCCAGTAGCGGGCGCGCGGTTCAGCGGTCGTGGCGCAGGCGCAGCGCGACCGGACGGCGTGCGCGGTCGAGCTCCACGACCACGTCCGCGCGCGCCGGAAGCACGCGCAGCGCCTGGCGGCTGACGCGTTCGTAGTGTTGCACGAAGCGCGCGAGCGCGTCCCGGTCCATGCCGCGCGCGCCCGGGTCCGACGCGCGCAGCGCCTGCTCCTGTTGCCAGCGCCACTCCGGCACCACCTCGAACCCCGGTGGCTGCAGGAACAGCAGCCGGTCGATCCGCCGCCACAGCGCGGGATAGTCGCGCGCCAGGGCGGCATTGCAGTGGCGGCGCCAGCGGCCGTCGGCGTCCTCGTCGCGCTCGAGCCGGTTGAGCGGGGCGTCGAGCGCGGACGCGTCCTCGGCCGTGGCGCCCAGGCACCAGCCCTCGAACACGACCAGGTCGGCCGCATCGACCTGCGGCCAGTCCGCGACCGGCAGGCGGCGGTCGGACAGCTTGTCGAAGCGCGGGACGCGCACCGGCCGGCGTTCGCGCAGGGCATCGAGGACCTCGCAGGCCAGGGCGACGTCGTGTGTCCCCGGCGGACCGCGGGTGGCGAGCAGGGGGTGGACCTCGCGCGCCAGCGCCGCGCGCTGCGGGGCGTCGAGATAGAAGTCGTCCAGAGACACGGCGACCGTGCGCCGCCCGCGCGCCGCCGCGGCCGCGGCCAGCTGCGCCGCAAGGGTGGACTTGCCGCTGCCCTGGAGCCCGGAAATGCCGTACACGCGCGCACCGGCGGCGTGCGCGTCGTCGAGCAGCCGCGTCACCAGGGCGGCGTCGAACCCATGCGGCGCAGCGGCATGCGCATTCGTGGCCATCGGGCCACAATAGCCCAATGGACTGCGCCGATCTCCAGGCCGAGGCCCTGGCCACCTTCGATGCCCTGTTCGCCGAGGCGCGCGCCGCCGGCGAGCCCGACCCCACCGCGATGACGCTGGCCACGGCCACGCGCGACGGACGGCCGTCGGCGCGCATCGTGCTGCTCAAGGCGCACGACGCGCGCGGCTTCGTGTTCTACACCCACCTGGACGGACGCAAGGGCCAGGAACTGCAGGTCAATCCGTACGCCGCGCTGCTGTTCCACTGGCCGCGCGTGCGCAACGGGGTGCAGGTGCGGATCGAGGGTCCGGTCGAGATCGTCGACGAGGCCGAGGCCGACGCGTACTTCGCCACCCGGCCGCGGGTCAGCCAGCTCGGCGCCTGGGCCTCGCGCCAGTCCGAGACGCTGGAATCGCGCGAGACCTTCGAACAGCGCCTGGCCGAGGTCGACCGCGAGTTCGAGGGCCGCGAGGTACCGCGCCCGCCGCGCTGGACCGGGCTGCGCGTGCGCCCGGACCGCATCGAGTTCTGGTATGGCGCCGAGTACCGGCTGCACGAGCGCTGGCTGTACGAATTCGACTGCACCGGCCAGTGCAGCAAGCGGATGCTGTATCCGTGACGCCGGTGCCCGCATTCCGTCTCCGGCCGGCGCGCCTGCCCGACGATGCCGGCCCCTGGGGACGGATGCGGCAGGCGCTGTGGCCGGGCGAGCCCGGCGTCGATGGCATGGAGGAACTGAGCGCTGCGCTGGCGCCGGCGGACGCGGCCTGCGTGCTGCTTGCGCTGGTCGGCGACGAGGCGGTGGGTTTCGCGGAAGCCCGCCTGCGCACCGATTACGTCAACGGCACGACCACCTCCCCGGTGGGGTTCCTGGAGGCCTGGTACGTGGAGCCCGACTGGCGCGGCCGCGGCGTCGGCCGCGCGCTGGTGCAGGGCATCGGGGACTGGACCCGCTCCCGCGGCTGCGCCGAGCTGGCCTCCGACGCGCTGCTGGACAACCTCGCGTCGCAGGCCGCGCACCGGTGCTGCGGCTTCGAGGAAACCGAGCGCGTCGTGTACTTCCGCAAGCGCGTCGCATGAGCACGGGGCCGCGCCGCATCGTCTGCCTCACCGAGGAGCCGACCGAGGTCCTGTACGCGCTCGGCGAGCAGGACCGGATCGTCGGCATCAGCGGCTTCACCGTCCGTCCGCCGCGCGCGCGGCGCGAGAAGCCGAAGGTCAGCGCGTTCACCAGCGCGAAGATCGACGCGATCCTCGCCCTGCGGCCGGATTTCGTGGTGGGCTTCTCCGACATCCAGGCCGACATCGCCGCCGAACTGGTACGGCGCGGCATCGAGGTGTGGATCAGCAACCATCGCAGCGTCGAGGGCATCCTCGACTACGTGCGCAGGCTGGGCGCGCTGGTGGGCGCGGCGGCGCGCGCCGAGGCCTACGCCGCCGGACTCGCGCGCGGCCTGGACGCGACCCGGGCGGCATCGGCGCGGCTGCCGGCGCGGCCGAAGGTGTACTTCGAGGAATGGGACGCGCCGATGATCACCGGCATCCGCTGGGTGTCGGAGCTGGTCGCGATCGCAGGCGGCGACGACGTGTTCCCGGAACGCGCGGCCGAGCCGCTGGCGAAGGGACGGATCCTGGCCAGCGGCGAGGCGGTGGTCGAGCGCGCGCCGGACATCATCCTCGGCTCGTGGTGCGGCAAGCGCTTCCGTCCGGAGCAGGTGGCCGCGCGGCCGGGCTGGGACGCGATCCCGGCGGTACGCGACGGCGAGCTGCACGAGGTGAAGTCGCCGCTGATCCTGCAGCCCGGGCCCGCGGCGCTGACCGACGGACTGGCCCGGATCGCGCAGGTCGTGCGCGACTGGGCGCATCGCCGCGCGCGCGGCTGAGCCGCGCACCGCTCAGGGCGGCAGGAGGTCGCGGCTGAAGCGCAGCACTCCCGGCGCCGGCGCGCCCTCGGGATGCACGGTGACCTCGAAGGCCAGCGTGTCGGGCGGCGGCACGCGCGCGGTGCCGACGTAGTCGATGAAGCCCTCGCTGCGCACCTCGCGCAGCGGCACGTCCTGCCAGACGCCGCGCAGGTCGCGGGCGCGTGCGCTGACCTGCGCCGGCACCGACGCCTCGTCGTGCAGCGGCCCGCGGCGCACGCCCACCAGCAACAGGTGCACGTCGCGGCCCGGTTCCACCCCGTAATGGCGGGCGATGCCGGGCCCCAGCGACGCAGTGGGCGCCAGGCTCGCGCGGACCGTGAACTCGCCGATGGCCAGTTCGGCCGGCTGGCGCGCGGCCTGCGCCGCGGCCGCGAGGTCGGCGCGCGACGCGGGATCGCCGCCGCAGGCGGCCAGCAGCCCGGCCGTCGCCGCCGCGGCGAGGATGCGCATGCGGCGCGCGCGCTCAGTCATTGGCCGCGGAGAGTTCGCCCCCGCGGCGGGTCGCCGCGCGGATCGCGCGCGCGACCAGTCCGCGCAGGTCGCCGGCCTCGAAGGCCTCGATCGCGGCCTGGGTGGTGCCGCCGGGCGAGGTGACGCGGCGCCGGAGCTCGGTGGGCGGCTCGCCGGATTCGACCAGCATCCGCGCCGCGCCCAGGATCGTGTGCCGGACCAGGGTGCGCGCCGCGTTCGCGGACAGGCCCTCGGCGATGGCGGCCTCCTCCATCGCCTCGGCCAGCAGGAACACGTAGGCCGGACCGCTGCCGGAGGTGCCGGTGACCGCGTCCATCAGCGATTCGTCGTCGATCCACACCGTCGCGCCCGCGCTCGCGAGCAGGCGCGCGGCGCGCGCGCGG
Source organism: Luteimonas sp. J29 (assembly GCF_000472505.1). GTDB lineage: Bacteria > Pseudomonadota > Gammaproteobacteria > Xanthomonadales > Xanthomonadaceae > Luteimonas. Next base: position 39,322 of record NZ_AWZR01000007.1, on the reverse strand, counting down.
CCGTCGTCGTCCACGCGCGGATTGGCGTACAGGCCCGTGACCCCTGCGCCGAGCAGGGCGGGCGTGTTGGGCATGGCGCGCACGACCGCGAACTCCGCGCCGAGCCAGCGCTGGATCTGGGCCGAGGTGATGCCGGCGGCGATCGACACCACCAGCGGCCGCGCCTGCTGCGCCGTCGCGGCCAGGTCCGTGCAGACGGCGCGCATCACCTGCGGCTTGACCGCGAACACCCAGGTCGCGGCGCCTTCGACGGCCTCCGCGGCGCTCGCGAAGGTGGGCACGCCGAAGGACGAGGCCAGCGCGGCACGGGCGTCGGCGTTGGGGTCGGCGACGCGGATCGCGGATGGATCCGCACCGCCGGCGAGCAGTCCGCCGACCAGGCTGCGGGCCATGTTGCCGCCACCGATGAAGACGACCGTCGGAAGGGACTCGGGCGAAGCGGGGCTGGGCATTGGCGGGAGGTGTCGTGGACGGGGCCAACACCCTACCGCGTCGGGACGCGCATGGGGCAACGCGACCGGTGCGCGTGGCCGCACCCGGCCCGCTTCCGGGGCCGGCGACGGGTCGCGGCGCCCGAGCGCGGCGGCCGCTTCCCCGCCGGCGGCCCGATGGCCCCCGCCAGCCGCCCGCCACGTTCAGTCCATTGCCGGTCCCGTTGCAGGGGCGGCATCGGCAAGTCCCGATATCCGATTGAAAGGTCTGGAATTGTGATCCGGGTACGGGGCTATACTGCCGGCCGGGGCTAGGCTGTGGCCTGCGGGACGGGGACACGGCCGCATCACGTCATCAGCAGTGCCAGGGGACTTGCATGGATATCGCCGAACTGTTGGCGTTCTCGGTCAAGAACAAGGCGTCCGACCTCCACCTCTCGGCGGGCCTGCCGCCGATGATCCGGGTCGACGGCGACGTGCGGCGGATCAACATCCCGGCGCTCGAGCACAAGCAGGTGCATGCGCTGATCTACGACATCATGTCGGACAAGCAGCGCCGCGACTACGAGGAGTTCCTCGAGACCGACTTCTCGTTCGAGATCCCGGGCCTGGCGCGCTTCCGCGTCAATGCCTTCAACCAGAACCGCGGCGCGGCGGCGGTGTTCCGCACCATTCCCTCCGAGGTGCTGACCCTCGAGGACCTGGGCTGCCCGCCCATCTTCCGCGAGCTGATCCAGCAGCCGCAGGGCCTGATCCTGGTGACCGGCCCGACCGGCTCGGGCAAGTCGACCACCCTGGCGGCGATGCTCGACCACATCAACAAGAACGAGTACGCGCACATCCTCTCGGTCGAGGACCCGATCGAGTTCGTGCACACCTCGCAGAAGTGCCTGATCAACCAGCGCGAGGTGCACCGCGACACCCACGGCTTCAGCGAGGCGCTGCGTTCGGCGCTGCGCGAGGACCCGGACTACATCCTGGTCGGCGAGATGCGCGACATCGAGACCATCCGCCTGGCGCTGACCGCGGCCGAGACCGGCCACCTGGTGTTCGGCACCCTGCACACCAGCTCGGCGGCCAAGACCATCGACCGCATCATCGACGTGTTCCCCGCCGGCGAGAAGCCGATGGTGCGCTCGATGCTGTCGGAGTCGCTGCGCGCGGTGATCTCGCAGGCGCTGCTGAAGAAGGTCGGCGGCGGGCGCACCGCGGCCTGGGAGATCATGGTCGGCATCCCCGCCATCCGCAACCTGATCCGCGAGGACAAGGTCGCGCAGATGTACTCGGCGATCCAGACCGGCCAGCAGCACGGCATGATGACCCTCGACCAGCACCTGCAGGACCTGGTCAAGCGCGGCCTGGTCACGCGCCAGCAGGCCAGGGAATACGCGCGGGAGAAGCGGCTGTTCGAGTGACCGGGCGACCGGCGCTCGGGCAGGGATCGGATTTGGGACCAGTCACGGCCGGGGAGGGCGAGGGGTAACCGGATCGGGCAGGCGCGCGGCGCCCGTCCACGACCACCGGCCCGCTCCCGGTCCCCGGCCACGCAGGAGCCACCATGAGCAGCATCGACTTCACCTCGTTCCTCAAGCTGATGGCCCACCAGAAGGCCTCGGACCTGTTCATCACCGCGGGCATGCCGCCGTCGATGAAGGTCCACGGCAAGATCCAGCCCATCACCCAGAACCCGCTCACGCCGCAGCAGTCGCGCGACCTGGTGCTGAACGTGATGACCCCGCCGCAGCGCGAGGAGTTCGAGAAGACCCACGAGTGCAACTTCGCCATCGGCGTCTCGGGCGTGGGCCGCTTCCGCGTCAGCTGCTTCTACCAGCGCAACCAGGTGGGCATGGTGCTGCGCCGGATCGAGACCAAGATCCCGACGGTCGAGGAGCTGAACCTGCCGCCGATCATCAAGACGCTGGCGATGACCAAGCGCGGCATCATCATCTTCGTCGGCGCCACCGGCACCGGCAAGTCGACCTCGCTGGCGGCGATGATCGGCTACCGCAACCAGAACTCGACCGGCCACATCATCACGATCGAGGACCCGATCGAGTTCGTGCACAAGCACGAAGGTTGCATCGTCACCCAGCGCGAGGTCGGCATCGACACCGACAGCTGGGAGAACGCGCTGAAGAACACCCTGCGCCAGGCGCCGGACGTGATCATGATCGGCGAGGTGCGCACCCGCGAGGGCATGGACCACGCCATCGCCTTCGCGGAGACCGGCCACCTGGTGCTGTGCACCCTGCATGCGAACAACGCCAACCAGGCGATGGACCGCATCATCAACTTCTTCCCCGAGGACCGCCGCAGCCAGCTGTTGATGGACCTCTCGCTCAACCTCAAGGCGGTGATCGCGCAGCAGCTGATCCCGACCCCCGACGGCAAGGGCCGGCGCGTGGCGATGGAGATCCTGCTCGGCACCCCGCTGGTGCAGGACTACATCCGCGAGGGCGAGATCCACAAGCTCAAGGAAGTGATGAAGGAGTCGACCAACCTCGGTATGAAGACCTTCGACCAGGCGCTGTTCGAGCTGTACCAGGCCGGCGAGATCTCCTACGAGGACGCCCTGCGCCACGCCGACTCGCAGAACGAGGTCCGGCTCAGGATCAAGCTCGCCCAGGGCGGCGACGCCCGCACCCTGGCCCAGGGACTGGACGGGGTGGAGATCTCCGAAGTCCGCTGAGGACCGGCGCCTCGGGCGGGGGGGGGGCGGCTGGCCGCCCGGCCGGTGCGCTGGCACCGCGTCCCGGGTCAGCGCCTGCGGCGCAGCCACCAGCGGCCGCCGGCCAGCGCCAGCAGCGCGAGCAGGGCCGCGAGCGACAGCCCCTGGCCCAGGCGCCTGCCGGGCACTTCGTAGCGAAGTTCCACCAGGCTGCTGCCGGCCGGCACCGGCAGCGCGGTCAGTCCGTACTGCGCCCGCGTCGTGGCGACCGGGGTGCCGTCCACCCGCGCCTTCCAGCCGCGGTCGTGCGGCATCGCCACCAGCAGCGCGGCCGGGCGCGTCGCCTGCACGGTGATGTCCAGGGCCCGGTCGTCGACCAGCCGCACGTGGACGCGGTCGGCGTCCTGGGTCGGCTGCGTCGCGGGCGCCGATTCGAGCGCCGCCAGCGTGGCCCACATCGGATCCGGATCCTCGACCACGAGCCAGTCCAACAGGGCCTGGTCGCGCTTCTTCGGGCGGACGTCCGCGAGTACCGACTCTCCGACTACATTGCGGTACAGGTGGGCCACGCCCCGTGCGTTTCCATTGAGGAAGACGTGGATGTCACCGGCCGAGCCGACCAGCCTGTTGGCCTTGTCCTTTGCCGGTTTCATGTCCCGGGACAGGATGTATCGCACGCCGAGCAGGTCGAGGATGGCGGGACGGCCCGTCATCGTGCTGATGTAGTTCGCGCGCGGGTGGTGGCGGGGCAGCCGCAGCGAGTCGACGAAGCGGGTGATCGACTTGCCGTGGAAGAAGTACGACTTCGTGCCGTGGTAGCCCTGCACCAGGGCGTCGTTGAGGAAGACCGAGTTGAAGGTCTTCTCGATCCGGTAGAACTCGTCCTCGCCGCCGTGCGCGCGGGCCAGGGCGACGGCCTCGGCGGTGCCGTCGTCGTAGCGCCGGCCGTTGGCCGCCACCCCGTCAGTGTCGACTGTCCTGCGGTCGACGAACGCGGGCGCGGCCGCGAGCAGCAGCTCCGCCGCGACCATGACGCACAGGACGGTGGCCAGCGCCGGCCCCGGCCGCTTGCCTGCCTGGATCCACAGCAGCCCGAGGTACATCCCGGCGAAGGCGAGGACCAGGCACAGGTAGCCCTTCGCGATCGGCCCGGGCGACAGCCAGACCGCGCCGACCAGGGCGCATCCGATCGCGGCCGCGGCGATGGCGACACCCGGGCGCCACACGCCGCTCAGGCAGGCGCGCCGCAGCCCGGCCACGCCCGCCAGCACGATCCCTGCCGAGACCCAGAGCGTGGAGATCCGGAACCCGGTGTGGCCGAAGCCGTACACGGCGTGGCGCACGGCGGGCCACGCGAAATAGGCCGCGAGCAGGACCACGCCGGCGACCAGGCCCCAGCGTTCGCGGCGGGTGGCCGAGGGCGACAGCAGCTGCGGGGCGCAGACCAGCATCAGCATGCCGACGTAGAAGCCGGGTCCCTCGAACCAGTTCTGGTAGCCGCGGTATGCATTCGCCGTGCCCAGCAGGTCCTTGCCGAACAGCCCGGCGAGCTCGGCGCCGATCGTCCTGGCGCTGTTGAGCGAGAGCAGCTTCTCGGCCAGGGTCGAGAACTTCGCGTGGTCCCCGCTCACCCTCGGGCTGTCGAGCAGGAACAGGATGTTCGGCACCTGGACCACGGCCATGAGCATGGCGCCCAGCGCCCCGAGCACGGCGAACGCCAGCAGGGTCGGCAGCAGCGGCCGCGCATCGTCGCGGGTGTCGAGCAGCAGCATGCGTGCCGGGAGGTAGACCAGGGTCAGCAGGGCGAACACGTAGGGCTCGAACGGTCCCCCGGCGCACACCACCAGCCCGGCCGCCACCGCGAACCACCCGCGCGAGGTGCGGAAGTAGCTCTCCAGGAAGTACAGGTAGGCCGAGAACTGCAGGATGAACAGCGCGTCCCACTGCTCGTTGATCACCGCGTAGTTGCCGAAGGCGTAGGCCAGGGCGCCGATGGAGGCCAGGGTCGGGTCGACGCGCAGCCTGCGCAGGTAGGCGAAGAAGAACGCGCCGGCCAGGAACAGCTTGAGCATGTACAGCGGCATGCGCGCGGCGAGCTGCCACGCGTCGGGCAGCCAGGCCAACGCGATGTGGGTGGGAAGCACCGCGGCGCCGATGTAGCCGCCGAGGCCCTGGCGGAAGGACCAGGTGAGTTCGCCGTACTGGCGCAGCTGCTCGGCCTGGATGACCTGGATCGGGTAGAAGTAGCTGAAGGTGTCGATGCCGATGTCGATGAAGGCGAGCGCCTTGCCGGTGGCGGTGTAATAGGCGACGAACGGCAGCGACACGGCGAGGAACATCAGCGCATAGCGCAGGAAGCCGCGCCGGATCGGGGCGTGGGTGCCGGGAGTCTGTGCGTCTGGCGTCATGGGCGGGCGTTCGGTGGGCTGGCCGGGTTGGCGTGGCGTGGTGCGCACGCCCGGCGGGCCGGCCGGCAATTATTTCATGCGTGCAGCGGCGCGATCGGCGGCGACGGCGGCCTCACCCGCGCACCAGCGCCGCATCCGCCGCCGCGAGGATCCTGTCCAGGTGCCCGTCGATGCCGATCCACAGCGGCATGCGCAGCAGGCGGTCGCTGACGTCCACGGTGACCGGCAGTTCTCCGTGCGCGCGGCCGTACCTGCGGCCGGCGGGCGTGGCGTGCAGCGGCACGTAGTGGAATACCGCCTGCACCCCCGCTTCCTTCAGGCTGGCGATGCAGGCCTGGCGGTGCCCGAGGTCGCGCAGCAGCAGGTAGTACATGTGGGCGTTGTGGGTGCAGTGCGCGGGGACGATCGGGCGCCGTACCCTGCCCTCGCGCTCGTGGGCCTCTGCCCACTGGTGGTAGGTCTCCCAGATCCGCAGGCGCTCGCCGGTGATCGCGTCCAGCGCCTCGAGCTGGGCGAGCAGGAAGGCCGCGCTGATCTCGCCGGGCAGGTAGGAGGAACCCACGTCGACCCAGGTGTACTTGTCGACCTGGCCGCGGAAGAACTTGCTGCGGTTGGTGCCCTTCTCGCGGATGATCTCGGCCCGTTCGGAGAAGCGCTCGTCGTTGACCAGCAGCGCGCCTCCCTCGCCCGAGATCGCGTTCTTGGTCTCGTGGAAGCTCAGGCATCCCAGCGCCCCCATCGAGCCGAGCGGCCGGCCGTGGTAGGTCGAGCGGATGCCCTGCGCGGCGTCCTCGACCACCGCCAGCCCGTGCCGGCGCGCGATCTCGCCGATCGCGTCCATCTCGCAGCCGACCCCGGCGTAATGCACCACGCAGATCGCCCGGGTGCGCGGCGTGATCGCCGCCTCGACCAGGGTCTCGTCGAGGTTGAGCGTGTCGGGTCGGATGTCGACGAACACCGGCACCGCGCCGCGCAGCACGAAGGCGTTGGCGGTCGAGACGAAGGTGAACGAGGGCATGATCACCTCGTCGCCGGGCTGCAGGTCGAGCAGGAGCGCGGCCATTTCCAGCGCCGCCGTGCACGAGTGGGTGAGCAGCGCGCGCGCGCATCCGGTGTCCTGTTCCAGCAGCGCGTGGCAGCGGCGCGTGAACGGTCCGTCCCCGGACAGGTGCATGTTCTCGCAGGCCTGGCGGATGTATTCCAGTTCGCGGCCGGCGAGGCGGGGCTTGTTGAACGGGATCATGTCGGGTCCGTGTCCGGCGTCGGGAGGGATGGGCGGGGCGCGGGGATCATCCCTGGGCGCCGACGATGATGCCGATGACGATGAGGGTCAGGCCGATCACCTTCGGCGTGGTGATCGGCTCGGAGAACAGGACGTTGCTGCCGAACACCACGAGCACGAAGGTCAGCGCGGTCATCGGGTGCGCGTGGCTGAGGGGCAGGCGCGTCATCGCCAGCATCCAGGTCGCCGAGGCGACTACCGCCGCCGCGAGCGCGCTGACGACCAGCGGGCTGGTGAACAGGTGGAACAGGTGCATGGCACGGCCGTGCAGGTCGGCCGGCATCGGCGGCGAGGCGAGGACCTGCCACTTGATCGCGAACTGGCCGTATACCGTCAGCAGGATGGTGAGCAACACGAGTCCGTAGGCGGTCGCAGCGTGCATGGCGTGTCCTGGCGTCTGGGAGTGCGCGGGGCGGTAAGGTCCGGACTCAGGTCCGGGCCTGGCGGTGACCCCAGATATGGTAGGCAGCCTCGTCCCCCGTGCACATCAGCAGGTCGACGATGCTGACGGCGTGCTCGAACGGGGGCCAGGGCTGCTCGTACTCGGGGTAGTCGCCGTAGTCCTTGTAGGCCAGCTCCACCCCGATCTCCTCGAAGCGGGCGGGCTCGATGTAGGCGCGGGCGGCGGGCCCGGACAGGTAGTGGGTCGCCCCGGACTTGCGGACCAGGTCCAGGATCAGTTCCTGCTTGGCGCCCTCCGGGGCATAGTCCGAGGCATCGCTGAAGCGGGTGGTGATGCCGAGCGCCTGCGTGGCGATCGTTCGGACCATGGCCTGGTTCATCGCCGAGAGGTTGTCCCAGCGGGTGCCCAGGTAGAAGTCCTCGAACAGCGGGCGCCAGCGCGCATAGCCGCGGCACTTGGCGTAGACGTGTTGGATCGACTTCCAGTGGCGGGCCTGCCACGACGGGTCGGGGATCGCCACGTCCTGGATCCTGCGGCGGGTATCGGCGCCGACCGGCACCGACAGCCACTGCAGGCCGTTGGCCGACTTGATCCGGTTGCGGCTCCTCCAGTCCCGCGTGGTGAACTGCACGCAGTCCAGGAAGATGAACTCGTCGACGTCGTGGATGATGTCGAAGAAGCCCTTCCAGGGGATGTAGGACGACTGCAGGATGGCGACGCGATGCTGTTTCATCGTGACAGCAGTGATTCCCGGACGATGGTCAGGTCGCGCACGTGGTGGATGTCCCCGGGCAGGGGGATCCGCGCGGCCAGCGACCGGTGCGGATGGATGAAGGCGCCGTCGCGGTGGAGCACGAAGGCGCAGGCGTAGCCGCTTCGGATCGCGCCGAGCGCGTCGCGGAACAGGTTGTCGCCGACCATGCACAGCCGGTCCGGCGACAGCCCGAGGCCGCGCGCGGCGGCCTCGAACGCCACGGCGGCCGGCTTTTCCGCGCCGGCCCCGCGCGAGAAGAACGCGGCCAGGTCGCGCAGCACGGGCGAACGTTCGAGCTTGGAGCGCTGGGTGGCGACCGGATTGTCGGTGAGGACGGCCAGCCGCAGGCCGGCATCGCGCAGGGCCTCCAGCGCCGGGGCGACGTCGGGGTACAGCGGCGTCTCGCCGCCCGGCGCGCGGCGGTAGGCCTCGAGCAGGGCCTGGCGCTGGCGTTCCTCCCAGCCGAGCGTCTCGCACACCCGGTCGATGAGGAAGCGGCGTTCGCCCTCGTCGATGGCCTGCAGCGCGGCGAGGGCGAACGCGTCCGGGTCGGCCCATCCGCGTGCGACGGCGTCGTAGGCGGCGGCGAGCCTGTCCGCCATCCACAGCTTGTGGTCGACCAGGGTGTCGTCGAGGTCGAAGACCACCGCGTCGGGGCGCTGGCGCAGCAGGGGCACCGCGATCGTCTCGAGGTAGCGCACCGTCCTGGCGGCGCGCCGCGGGGCGTCGGCGTCGGGGCCGGGCGCCTGGTCCTCGAGGAAGAAGCCGGGCAGGTTGACGCCTTCGGCCAGGGCGTGCACGGCGGAAGTCCCGAACCTCGGATTGACGTCGGACACGAACGGCTCGCCGTCGTCCGCGACGATGAACTGGACGTTGAGGATGCCGCGCCCGCCGGACGCGGCCAGGACATCGGCGATCCGGCGCGCGAGCGCCCGCAGCGGCGCCCGGCTCGCCGTGCGCGAGATCGCGGCGTAGCCGCCGGTCGTGCGCAGGCGCCGGCGCAGCACCAGCGGCGAGACGTGGCCCGACGGCGAGATCGCCAGGTCGAGCGAGTACTCCTCGAACCGCTCCAGGTAGGGGAACCACAGCAGCGGCGCGCCGCCCGGGCGCGCGTCGGCGTGCCGGGCCTCCGCGGGCGAGCGGGCCAGGACGGTCCCCGTCCCGCCCCAGCCATGCCGGGGCTTGCCGAACAGGGGGCGGGAGAAGTCATGGTCCTCCGGATCGACCGGCGCCTGGACCGGCAGCCCGTGCGCGAGCAGGAACCGGTGCGTGGCCTGCTTGTCGAGCAGGATCTCCACCAGCGACGGATCGGAGACCGCGACCTGCGCGCCCGCCCGCGCGAACCTGTCCCGCAGCCGCGCCAGCAGCGGCAGTTCGTGCGCGGTCGCGGGGAATACCGCGCGCACGCCGCGCTCCCGGACCAGCGCGAGCAGCGCATCGGTGAACGCCGCCTCGTCGGCGAGCGGCGGGACCTGCACGTAGCGCGGCGAGAGGTAGCGGGTGACGTTGTCCTGGTACACGTCGGCCACGATCGGCGCGACGTGCGCGAGCCGCTGCAGCGACTCCAGCAGCCCCAGCCCCTGGAACCCGCCGCCGCTGACGATCAGGACCGGGATCATCCGGGGCGTGCGACCAGCAGGATGCCGTTGGTGATGTCGGGAAGCCCGAAGCCGACCTCGATCAGTGCCTCATCGAGGGTGCGGCCCAGGCCCAGCGACTGGATCTGGCCCGTGGTGAACGGCTTGAGCATGAGGCCGTGGCGCGCCTCGACGCGATAGCCGCTGGCCTCGACCAGGTCCGCGATGCTGTCGGAATCGAAGTAGCGCTTGTGGCCGAGCGCGCGGTCGGAGTCGCTCAGCGAGTAGATGTCGGGCATCAGCCCCGCGGCGTGGCCCAGCAGGCGGTGCAGCGAACGCGCGTTGGGAACCGCCACGAACAGCACGCCGTCGTCGGCGATCATGCCGCGGAAGCGGCGCAGGACCAGGCCCGGGTCGTCCACGTGCTCGAGTACGAAGCCCATCTCGATGACGTCGAAGGGCTGGTCGAACTCGATGTCCTCGAAGTACGCCTCGTGCACCTGCACGAAGGCCGGCGGCGACGCCTTGGCGAGGTAGTCGGCGATGATCTCCGGCGAGCCTTCCACCACGTGGTATTCGCGCAGCGAGATGTTGTCGAACAGGGTCCGGCTCACGATCTGGCGGCCGATGCCGAGGCTCAGGGCGCGCAGGTTCCTGCGGTCCTTCAGGGTCTCGACCAGCTTGCGGGCGTAGGCGTCCAGGAGCACTGTCTCGTCCCAGTAGTAGGGGAACGAGTCCTCGTAGGCGTCCTTGTACTGGTCAAGGTTCTCTTTCATGTTCCTGTCCTTGTTCGTCGAGGTTCCGGACGATGAACGCAGGCCGGCCCTGGGTTTGCACGAAGATCCTCGAGACGTACAGCCCCAGGATCCCCATCATGGTGATCACCACGCCGCTCGACCCGATGATGAGCAGCGACAGCGCGGTGAATCCGGCGAGCACGGAGTCCGGGTACAGCAGCTTGCGGGCCACGAGGAAGGCCCCGAACAGCACCGCGGCCAGCACCAGCAGCAGGCCGACGCCGAGCACGAACTTCAGCGGCACGGTGGAGAAGGAGGTGATCGCCTCCACCAGCAGCGACACGCGCTTGCGCAACGAGTAGGTGGAGCGTCCCTCGCGCTGGGACTTGGCGACCGGCACCCCGACCTGCCGGAACCCGGTCCAGTACATCATGCCGGCCAGGAAGATGTTGCGGTCGCCGAGCTGCAGCAGCGCGTCGACGTACTCGCGCCGCATCAGCCGTTCGGTGAGCACGTTCTCCGGCACGCGGGTGTCGCTGAGCAGGTTGAACAGGCGCCAGAAGGCCCGGCCGCCCACGCGTTCGACCAGCCCGCCCTTGCGGACCTCCTGCACCCCGTAAACCACGTCGGCCGAGGTGTCGCGCATGGTGCGCAGGAAGGTCCCGAGGACCGACGGCGGCACCTCGAGGTCGCAATCGATCATGAACACGAGGTCGCCGCGCGCGCAGGTCAGGCCCGCCAGCGCCGCGCGGTGGTGGCCGAAGTTGCGGGCCAGGTCGACCAGGCGCACGCGCGGGTCGAGGGCCTGCTGGGCGCGCACGAAGGCGGCCGAGCCGTCGGGCGAGCCATCGTTGACGAAGACGATCTCGTGGTCGTCGAACCCCGCTTCCGCCAGCGCCTGCCGCGCCTGCTCCAGGAAGGCGGAAAGGAAAGGCTCGGAGCGGTACATCATCGTGACCACGCTGATCGCGCGGCGGGGCGCATGGCGCGCCCCGGCGCGCGGCTGGCCGCGCACGATGTCCGTGGCCTCGGTCATGGAAGCCCGGGTCCGGAAGCCCGCGCGCCGGGTGGGGTCACAGGGCCGCCTCGAGCTCCGGCAGCAGCGTGAACAGGTCGCCGACCAGGCCGATGTCGGCGATCTCGAAGATCGGCGCGTCCGGGTCCTTGTTGATCGCGACGATCGTTCCGGCGTCCTTGATGCCGGTCAGGTGCTGGATCGCGCCGGAGATGCCGACCGCCACGTACAGCTCGGGGGCGATGATCTTGCCGGTCTGGCCGACCTGCAGCTCGTTCGGGACGTAGCCGGCGTCGACCGCCGCGCGCGAAGCGCCCACCGCCGCGCCGAGCCTGTCGGCCAGCCGGTAGATGATCTCGAAGTTCTCCTTCGAGCCCACGCCGCGACCGCCGGATACCACCCGCCTGGCGCTCTGCAGGTCGGGGCGGTCGGACTTGCCCTGGGCCAGGCCGACGAAGCGGGTGTGGGTGGGCAGGGTGGCGGAGGTACCGGCCGCCTCGACCGGCGCGCCGCCGTCGCGCGCGGCTTCCGGCCACGACGCGGTGCGCACGGTGGCCACCACGACCCGGTCGGCCGGCGCCTCGACGGTGATGATCGCGTTGCCCGCGTAGATCGGGCGCTTGAACACGTGCGGCCCCTCGACCGCCATCAGGTCGGACACCTGGGCCACGCCCAGCAGCGCGGCCACGCACGGGGCGAGGTCCTTGCCGAAGGTGGTGCTGGGCAGGAACACGTGGCTGTAGTCCTTCGCCAGTTCCGCGACCTGCGGCGCCAGCACCTGGGCGATGGGATGCGCGTTGGCCGGGTTGGCCACGGCGCGCACCCGGGTCACGCCCGAGATCTTCGCGGCCTCGGCGGCGACGGCGGACGGATCGGCGGCGAGCACCGCGACGTCGATGGCCTCCGGCGAGAGCGCCAGCGCGGCGCTGACGGTGCGCGCGGTGGAGGCGTTGAGGGCGCCGTCGAGGTGTTCGGCGATGACGAGGACGTTGGACATGGCGCAATCTCTCCTGGTGGTCGGGCGGGTCGCGCGTGGCGCGCGGGCCGCCGCCCGGTTCGCCCGCCGGTGCGGGCCGCGTGGATGCCTAGAGCAGGCCCTTCTGCTTGAGGACCGAGACCAGTTCGGCCACGTCCTTCACCATCACGCCCCGGCTGCGCCCGGTCGGCGCGGCGTGGTGCGTGGTGCGCAGGAAGTCGCCGGACTCGACGCCCAGGTCCGCGAACGGGACCGTCTCCATCGGCTTGCTCTTGGCCTTCATGATGTCGGGCAGCTTGATGAAGCGCGGCTCGTTCAGGCGCAGGTCGGTGGTCACCACCGCCGGCAGGTCGACCTCCAGCGTCTCCAGGCCGGCGTCGACCTCGCGCGTGACCGTCGCCTTGCCGTCGGCGATCTCCAGCTTCGAGGCGAAGGTGGCCTGCGGCCGGCCCCAGAGCGTGGCCAGCATCTGCCCGGTCTGGTTGGCATCGTCGTCGATCGCCTGCTTGCCCAGCAGCACCAGGTCCGGCTGCTCCTTCTCCACCAGCTTGAGCAGGGCGCGCGCGGCGGTGAGGGGCTGGACCGGCTGGTCGGCGACCACGTGGATGGCGCGGTTGGCGCCCATCGCCAGGCCGTTGCGCAGGTGCGCGGCGGCGTCGGCGGGGGCGATCGTGGCGACCACCACCTCGGTGGCGAGGCCCTTGTCGCGCAGGCGCAGCGCTTCTTCCAGCGCGATCTCGTCGAACGGATTGGCCGACAGCTTGACGCCGTCGGTGACCACGCCAGAGCCGTCCGGCTTGACCTGGATGCGGACGTTCGCGTCCACCACGCGCTTGTAGGCGACGAGGATCTTCATCTTGTGGGGGCTCCCGGAGCAGAAATCTGGACGCCCGCCGCGGGCCGGCGGGCAGAGCCTCGCGATTCTACCCGTCCGCTGCCGTACGGGCGAGTACGCGGGTCAGCCGTCGCGGCGCGCGTAGGGGTAGGGGGCGGCGGGGTCGGTAGGGTCGGGCTCCCCGCAGGCCCCGGCGGCGGTCTCGACGCGGTAGCCGGCGGCGCCCACGCACAGGCCGAACAGGCGCTCGACCGCATGCGCGCAGGTGCCGTCGACCTGGCCGCGCTCGGACTCGAACAGCTGCGGGTCCAGGTGCGCGTCGAGCAGCGGGCGCAGGGCCTCGAGCCGGACCCAGAACATGCTGCCGGCCACGAAGCGGTCGCCGTCCGGGTCGAAGGGCGGCAGGCCGAGCCGGGTCGCCAGGCGGCGCACGTTGGCCTCGTTGGCGCCCCAGAAGTAGCCCAGAGGCTGCAGGTGGCCCTCGGGCGCCACCAGCCCCAGGGCGGGATCGGCGGCGAAGGCTTCCAGCAGCGCCGGGACGCGGGCCGGGGCCAGCAGCCGGTCGAGCAGTTCGGCGCGCCAGCGCTCGCCGTCCCAGCGATGGTCGGACTGCTTGGTGTGGAGCTTGAGCACCACGTCGACGCCCTCGTCCAGGAGCCGGTCGGCCACGTGCAGGAACGGCAGGATGTCGCGGCCGCGGTTCTCGAACACCAGCACTTCGGCCGTGGCGCCGGCCCGGTCGAGGGCGTCGCGCACGGCATCGGCGCGCTCGGGCGCGGTGGTCACCACCAGGCGCCAGTCGAGGCCGCTGGCGCGCAGGCGTTCGAGCAGTTCCGGCAGCACCTCGATGTACCAGGCGTGGACCACGGCGCAGGGACGGCGGTCGGGCTCGGGCGGCCGCGCCGCGCGCCACAGCGCCTGGCGGGTCGCTTCCAGCCAGGCATGGCCCAGGCGCGCGTCCGGCTCGAGCACCGCCCCTTCCGCCCACTCGTTCCAGGCGTTGATGAAGACCAGGCGCTCTCCGGCCGGCACGCCCTCCAGGCGCCGGGCGATGCTGTCGTGCAGCCAGTCGCGGTAGCCGCGGGGCGAGGCGTGCAGGTAGACGTGGCCCCGGCCGGGGCGGCGCGGTTCGTTGTCCCAGCCCGGGTTCACGCCGGGGAACAGGCGGTAGCCGGGCATGGGGCGGCGCCGCGCATCCTCCGCCATCGCGCGCCAGTCGAGCACGTCGCCGCGGTGGTCGGGGTTGAGCAGCAGCTGCCGCTCGCAGATCGAGCGCGGCGGGGACAGGTTGGGCGGGAACTCCACCGCCGAATCGAAGCCGATGTCGGCCGGGTCCGGCCGTTCGAACGACTGCACGTAGGCGAGGTGGATCTCGCCGATGCCGTGTTCGCGGCACCACTCGCGCCAGCGCCGGGCGGTGGCGGCCGGATCGGGCATCAGGCCCGGGCGGTACACCAGCAGCATTGGCTTGCCGTCCACCCGCAGCGCGTTGGGCGCGCGCAGGTAGTCGGCAACGTAGGCGATGAAGGCCAGGTCGTCCCCGTCGCCGTGCTGCTGGGCGATCAGCACGTCCTGTTCGCGCCCGTCCCAGCGCCGCGACCAGCTTTCGTTGGCCCAGCACAGGCAGAACGGGAAGTCGATCTCCGGGTCGCGGAGCCACTGCCGCAGCGGCGTTTCGAGCAGGGTGCGGCCGCCGAACCAGTAGAAGTAGAAGCAGAACGCGCCGATCCCGTACTCGCGCGCCAGCCGCGCCTGCTCGCGCATCACGCCCACGTCGCGCAGGTCGTAGAACCCGAGGTCGGCCGGCAGCCGCGGCTGGTGGTGGCCGTCGAACTGGGGCAGGGCGCGGGTGACATTGCGCCATTCGGTGAAGCCGCGGCCCCACCAGGCGTCGTTCTCCGGGATCGGGTGGAACTGCGGCAGGTAGAACGCGACCAGCGTCGCCGGGAGCGGCGAGGGCAGCGTGCCGTCGCGCCGGGGAACGTGGCCGATCGCGGGCTGGTCGGCGCGGACCGGGTGGCCCAGGCCGAGCGCTTCCTCCACCAGGCGGCCGCGGCGCCGGTACGGCACCAGGGCCGGGAAACGGGCCACGAACCACTCGCGCCACCGGTCGCGCGTGGCGTCGCCCAGCGGCAGCAGGCGGAACGCCGCGCGCAGTGCGTTGAACAGGGCTGCGCGCAGGCGGTCGCGGGAACGTCGGCTCATGCGCCTATGATCCCAGAAAGCGATGGCCGCGACGCGATGGCGGTGGACGACCGGCGCGGCTTGCGGCGCGCCCGGCCATCGACCCGCAGACGGCGCTGGGTAGAATCACCCCACCAGCGGAGCCGAGGATTCCATGAGCACATCCAAGCGGTACCCGGACGCGCGCGCCGCGCTCGCCGACCTCGTCGCCGACGGCCAGACCCTCGCCGTGGGCGGGTTCGGGCTGTGCGGCATCCCCGAAGCGCTGATCGCCGCGCTGCGCGATTCCGGCGTCAAGAACCTCACCGTCATCTCCAACAACGCGGGCGTCGACGGCTTCGGCCTCGGCCAGCTGCTCGAGACACGGCAGATCCGCAAGATGATTTCGTCCTACGTCGGCGAAAACAAGGAGTTCGAGCGCCAGTTCCTCGGCGGCGAACTCGAGCTCGAATTCAACCCGCAAGGCACGCTGGCAGAACGCCTGCGCGCGGGCGGCGCCGGCATCCCGGCCTTCTTCACCCGCACCGGCTACGGCACGGTGGTGGCCGAGGGCAAGGAAACCCGCCAGTTCGACGACGGCCACTGGTACGTGCTGGAAACCGCGCTCAAGGCCGACCTCTCGCTGGTCAAGGCGTGGAAGGCGGACGAGGCCGGCAACCTCGTGTTCCGCAAGACCGCGCGCAACTTCAATCCGGCCTGCGCCATGGCCGGCAAGGTCTGCGTGGCCGAGGTCGAGGAGATCGTGCCGATCGGCGACATCGATCCCGACCACGTGCACCTGCCCGGCATCTACGTCGACCGCCTCGTGCTCAACCCCACCCCCGAGAAGCGCATCGAACAGCGCACCGTCCGCCAGGAGGACAAGTAATGGCCTGGACCCGCGACGAGATGGCGCGCCGCGCCGCACAGGAGCTGACCGACGGCGCCTACGTGAACCTGGGCATCGGCCTGCCGACCCTGGTGGCCAACCACATCCCCGAGGGCATGGACGTGTGGCTGCAGTCCGAGAACGGCCTGCTGGGCATCGGGCCGTTCCCGACCGAGGACGAGGTCGACGCCGACCTGATCAACGCCGGCAAGCAGACCGTCACCGCGCGCCCGGGCGCGAGCTACTTCGGCAGCCACGACTCCTTCGCCATGATCCGTGGCGGCCACATCGACCTGGCCATCCTCGGCGCGATGCAGGTCACCGACAAGGGCGACCTGGCCAACTGGATGGTGCCCGGCAAGATGGTCAAGGGCATGGGCGGGGCCATGGACCTGGTGGCCGGGGTCAAGCGGGTCGTGGTGCTCATGGAACACACGGCGAAGAACGGCGAACACAAGATCCTGCCCGAGTGCACCCTGCCGCTGACCGGCGTGGGCGTGGTCGACCGGATCATCACCGACCTGGCGGTCTTCGACGTGACCCCGCAGGGACTCAATCTGGTGGAAACCGCGCCAGGCGTGGAACTCGACGAGCTCAAGGCCAGGACCGGGGTCGGGTTCGCCTCGTGACAGGCGCGAGGCCGCGGGCCGTCCCGGGCTGCCGCCGGGAACGCGGGGGACGGGCATGACCTGGTACCGGGACCTCAGCCCGGTCCTCGCCGAGGGCGTCCATGGGATCGCCTTCCCGGTGGCAGGGGACGCCCCGGGCGCCAGCGTGTCCTACCCCGAAGCCGGACACGAGGCCTGCTTCGACATCGAAGACGCGTCCTTCTGGTTCAGGCACCGCAACGAGGCCATCTCGGCGATGGTGCGGCGTCATCCGCCCGACGGCCTGCTGCTGGACGTGGGCGGGGGGAACGGGTACGTCGCCCAGCGCCTGGTCCGGGACGGCTGGCCGGTCGCCCTGCTGGAGCCGGGCGTGCAGGGCGCCACCAATGCGCGCCTGCAGCGGGGGCTGGAGCGGGTCGTCTGCGCGGACTTCTTCCAGGCGCGCATCAGTCCCGGCAGCGTCGGCGCCGTGGGCCTGTTCGACGTGATCGAACACGTCGAGGACGATCGGGCGATGGTCGAGGAGCTTGCCCGGGTGTTGCCGCCGGGGGGCCGGGTCTACATGAGCGTCCCCGCCCACGCCTGGCTGTGGTCGCAGGCGGACGTCGACGCCGGCCACTTCCGCAGGCACACCTTCGATTCGATGTCCAAGCTGCTGGACGGCATCTTCGAGCTCGAGTACTGGAGCTACTACTTCCGGCCGCTCCTGTTGCCGCAGCTGCTCCTGCGTGCGCTGCCGTACCGGATGGGGCTGGGCAGGCAGGCCCCTCCCGGGCGCGCCGAGTTCGAGCATGGCGTCGACCGTGGACTGGCGGTGCGCACGCTGGAACGACTGCTCCGGCCCGAGGTGGACGCGATCGCCGCGGGCAGGCGCCTGTCCGTGGGGGCCAGCGCGATCCTGGTCGCGCGCAGGCGCCGCCACGGTTGAGCAGGCCCGGACCTCGCGCGCCGCGCCGCCGTCCAGGCAAGTCGAATGCGCGCGCCTGGCACCGGTGATAAGCATCCTCACCGACCTTGCGGTATTCAATGCGGGGCTGGATGGTCGGTCCCTGCTGCCACCTTCCCCCTGGTCGACGCGGTGACGAACCGGCCGGAAACCGGGGTGGGGTTCACGGAAACCCCGTGAACCGCCCGGTCGGACGCCGGTGCTTTCAGCTGTGATTTAGCTTCCGCAGCAGCGGAGGCCGGCGTATCCTGCGACACTCCCCGCCTCAGGGGCGACATCTACTCGGGACGCGAGACATGCGCAAACATCTGCTTGGATTGATGCTGGTTGCCGGACTGGCAGGCTGCACCTCGGATCATGGAACCGACCCCGCTGCTTCGCGGCCGGCAACGGCGGACCCGCTCGTCGCGTCCGACCCCGCCCAGGCGTTGCCGTCGCAGCGCGAGCCGGGGACCGGCTTCGCCTCGCTTCCCGACCGCGGCCAGCTGCTCGCCTACGGCGACGCGCGCAAGGTCCGGCAGTCCGGAGCCTACACCTTCCATCCGGTCTCGCTCAGCGAAGAGCACGCCCTGAACGCGATCGCCACCGGCAAGCTGGTGGTGCCCACGCCGGGCGGCGAGAACGTCGAGCTGGCCTACGAGCGCCACGAGGAGCACGCGGACGGCAACTGGTCCTGGATCGGCCGCGGCCCGGACGGCGAGGGCGCGGTGCTGACCTTCGGCGACCAGGCGGTGTTCGGCATGGTCAGCCATCGCGGCCAGCAGCTGCGCGTGCGCACCGACCGCGACGGCGCGTGGGTGGTCACCACCGATCCGACCCGCCTGCCCCCGGGCCGCCACGACCACGACGACGTGCTGCTGCCGCCCGAGCAGGGCATGGCGGCGGCCGCCCGGCGCGTGGCCGCGAAGGCCGCGCCCGCCGTACCGGGCAAGGCGGTGGCCGTGATCGACGTGCTGATCGGCTATTCCAGCGGCCTGGCCCAGCAGCTCGGCGGCGCTTCCGCCGCGGGCACCCGCGCGTCCTACCTGGTGGCGCAGGCCAACCAGGCCTACGCCAACAGCGGGGTGAACATGCGCCTGCGCCCGGTGTACGCGCTGCAGGTCAACTACGCCGACAACTCGAGCAACGAGGACGCGCTGCAGCAGATGACCGGCTACGACGCCGGCGCCGGCAGGGACATCACGCCGAACGCCGCGTTCGACGCCCTGCGCAAGGCGCGCGACGAGTATGGCGCCGACCTGGTGGCCTTCCTGCGCCGTTACCGCGAGCCGGAGCACGCCGGCTGCGGCATCGCCTGGCTGCTCGGCATGAACGGCTCGGGGATCCAGGCCGCGCGCGACGCCGACTTCGGCTACGCGGTGATCAGCGACGGCGAGGACCTCGACGAAGGCGACGGCCAGAGCTACTTCTGCAGCGACTTCTCGCTGGCGCACGAACTCGGCCACCTGATGGGCCAGGCCCACAACCAGGAGGACGCGGCCGGCCGCGCCGGCGTGCACAGCTATTCCTACGGCTACCGCGAGACGTCGTCGTCGGGCTTCTTCACGATCATGGCCTACCCGCTGGGTGACGGCCAGCTCGAGATCCCGCACTTCGCCAACCCGTCGGTGCGCTACCAGAACCGCCCCACGGGCAGCGCCGGCGCGGACAACGTCCGCAGCATGAACCAGACGATGCCGATCATTTCGGCGTTCCGTGCCACCGTGGTGCCGCTGCCCTACACCCGCAACGATGTCGACGGCAACG
Organism: Luteimonas sp. J29; assembly: GCF_000472505.1. GTDB lineage: Bacteria > Pseudomonadota > Gammaproteobacteria > Xanthomonadales > Xanthomonadaceae > Luteimonas. The sequence goes on along the minus strand of NZ_AWZR01000007.1, from coordinate 19,884 downwards.
GTTTCGGCGACATCCTGTGGGAGCACACCGGCAACCGCCAGTTCGCGTACTGGCTGATGAACGGCGCCAGCCGTACCGGCAGCTCGACCATGAGCAACATCGCGAACGGCTACAGGTTGATCGCCACTGGCGACTTCAACGCCGATGGCCGCGCGGACCTGGTGTGGAGCAACCCGTCGCTGCGCGACCTCTACATCTGGCTGGGCAAAGGCAACGGCGGGTTCACCGCGCGCTCGCTGGGCACGTATCCGGCTGGCTGGGCCCTCGTGGGTACCGGCGATGCCAACCGGGACGGCAAGAGCGACCTGTACTGGTTCAACGCCTCGACCCGCCAGTACGGCTACTGGCTGATGGACGGCGGTCGCCGCACCGGCTCGCGCACGTTCAACAACGCCGGCGCGGGTTTCTCGGTCGCCGGGATCGGCGACTTCAATGCGGACGGCTACGCCGACACCCTGTGGGTGAACCCGACCACCCGCGAGCTGTACCTGTGGTCGGGCAACGCGTCCGGCGGCATCAACTCGGCCAGGGTGTCGACCTATCCGGCCGGCTGGCAGGTCGCCGGCGTCGGCGACGTGAGCGGCGACGGTGCCACCGACATCCTCTGGACCCATCCGGCGTCGCGCCAGTTCGGCTACTGGGAGATGGCGGGGAGCAAGGTGCGCAAGACCACCACCATCGGCAACGTGGGCGCCGGCTACACCATCGCGGCGGTGACCGACTACGACGGCGACGGCCGCGAGGACGTGCTGTGGGTCAACACCACCCAGCGCCAGCTGTACATCTGGCTGATGAAGGGCGATGCCGCCTACACCTCGCGCCCGGTCGGCACCTATCCGGCGGGCTGGACGATCGTCCGCTGAGGACGCGTCGCGGCGACGGACCACCGTCGCCGCCGTCGCAGGCGATGCGAAGCCGGGCGCCCGATGCGCCCGGCTTTTCTTGGGCCCGATGCGCGCGGCGGCCGCCACGGGCCGGATCGCACTGCCGCGTCGGGCGTGGGAAGCGGCCAGGCGGGGCACGAGCGTGCAGCGCGCACGGCCCTGCCCAGGCAGGGCAGCGCCCGTGCCGGGTGCGTGCGCCAGTCGGGCACGCCGGATGCGCGCGAACCGGCTCCGCGCCGGGAGGAGCCCGGGGTGCCCGCGTCGCCGCCCCGGGGCGCCTAGGGCGCCGGGCGGGCCGGGAGATCCTGCCGGTGCGCGTCGCCCTCGGCGAGGACCCAGTTGCCGAGCTCGCCGGTGACGGTTCCAAGCCCGCGGGTGAAGGCGTCCACCACCAGCGCGACATCGGTGCCGGCGGCCGGTTCCGCGTGGTGGAAGGTGCGCGCGGCCACGATCCCCTGGTCGATGCTGCGGATCAGCTTGGCGTGCAGCTCGATGGTGGCCGCGGGGGCGGGCCCGCCGGCGTAGTCGGCTTCGAAGCGGCGCAGATCGATCACCAGCTTGTAGTCGGCGGTGACGCCGGCGCCCTGGCGGGCGATGGCCGGCACCTTGCCGGAGTCCTCCAGGGCGCGCAGCAGCGCGTCCTGGACCATGTCGCCCGGCGTCTTGGCCCAGACGGCGCCGCGGTAGACCTGCAGCTCCCCGGGCGTGGGCCGCACCGCGATGCGGAAGCTGTCGATGGCGCGCGCGCCCGACGGCGGGCTCAGCGAGAGCTGCCAGGTCGCCGCCGGCGCGGACGGGTCGATCGCGACCCGCGGGTCGGGCGCGTACACGGTCGAGCGCTCGCGTTCTCCGCCGCCACCCAGCAGCGAACAGCCCGCCAGCGTGGCGAGCAGCAGGGGCGCGATCAGGCGGGCGGCCCGGCGGGGCCGAAACGGGATCGGGGCCGCGTGGTTCACGGTTCGAACTCCTTGGGGGCGTCGCGACCGAGCAGGTAGCGCGCGGGGTTGGCGTCGAGCCGGTCGCTGATCCGGCGCAGGTCGCGGATCAGGCTGCGCAGTTCGCCCAGGGTCGGGCCGAGCTGCGACAGGCCGTCGTTGGCGAAGCTGTTGATGGCCGCGCGGTTCTCGTTGAGGATCGTATCGGCGCCGCGTGCGGCCGAATCCAGCCGGTCCAGGGTGCCATCGATCTTCTCCATCAGCCGCGGCAGGTTCTGCGCCAGTTCGCGGTCGAAGGTGTCGAGGGTGCGGTTGGCCGAGGCCATGGTGACGGTCAGCTGCTGGCTGGCGGTACGCGCGTTGACCAGGATCTCGCGCATGTCCTCGCGCTGCTCGGCGATCGCGCCGGTCATGGTCTCGATGTGGTCCAGGGTGGCGGCGATGCGGGCCACGTTGTCCTCGCTGAGCACCTGGTCGAGGCGCTCGACCAGCCGGTTGGCGGTGTCGGCGATGTTCTGCAGCGCCGAGGCCGCGGTCTCGATCACCGGCGGCTCGCCGTCGGGGCCGGGCAGCAGCGGCGGCGCGGCCGGGCTGCCGCCGGTGAGCTGGATGATCGGCGGCCCGGTGAGGCTGGTCATCGACAGCCGCGCCTGGGTATCCACCTTGACCGGGGTGCTGGCCTGCAGGCGCAGGCGCGCGATCACCTGGCGCGGGTCCTCCGGCGCCAGCATCAGGTCCTCGACCGTGCCCACGGCGATGCCGTTGTACTGCACGCTGCTGCCTTCGGTCAGTCCGGTCACCGGCTCGAGGAACACCACGCGGTACTCGTTCCAGCCGCGGTCGGACGAGTACTTCGCGGCCCACAGCGCGAACAGCAGCAGGAACACCGTCACCGCGATGGTGAACGCACCGATCAGGACGTAGTTGGCCTTGGTTTCCATGCGTCAGGACTCCTGCGCGGCGCCTTCCGCCGCGCGTGCGGCCGCGCGCCCGCGCGGCCCGTGGAAATACTCGCGGATCCAGGGGTGGTCGTGCCGCTCGATCTCGGCCAGCGGGGCCGCGGCGACCACGTTGCGGTCGGCGAGCACGGCGACACGGTCGCAGATCGTGTACAGGGTGTCGAGGTCGTGGGTGATCAGGAACACCGTCAGGCCCAGCGCCTGCTGCAGGGTCCGGATCAGGCGGTCGAAGGCGGCGGCGCCGATCGGGTCCAGGCCGGCGGTCGGCTCGTCCAGGAACAGCATCGGCGGGTCCAGCGCCAGCGCCCGCGCCAGCGCGGCGCGCTTGCGCATGCCGCCCGACAGCTGCGAGGGCAGCTTGTCCAGCGCGTCGGCCGGCAGCCCGGCCAGGCGCACCTTCAGCAGGGAGAGCTCGTAGCGCAGGGAATCGGGCAGGTCGGGATGGTGCTCCTTGAGCGGCACTTCCACGTTCTCGCCCACGGTCAGGGAGGAGAACAGCGCGCCGTCCTGGAACAGCACCCCGGTGCTGCGCTCCAGGTGCAGGCGGTCGGCCGGGTCGTCCGAGCGCGGGTCCACGCCCAGCACCGAGATCTCGCCGGCATCGGGCCGGCGCAGGCCGATCAGCGACCGCATCAGCACCGACTTGCCCGAGCCCGAGCCGCCGACCACGCCGATGATCTCGCCCTGGTACACGTCCAGGTCCAGGCCCTCGTGCACGGTCTGGCGGCCGAAGCGGTTGACCAGGCCGCGCACGCGGATCAGCGCCGGTGGCCGGTCCTGGCCGCGGGCGGGTGGCTGACGCTGGAGGTCGGGGTCGGCGGCCATGCTCACCAGTCCATGTACATGAACCAGATCGCGGCGAGCGCGTCGAACACGATCACCAGCGAAATCGTCTGCACCACGCTCGAGGTGGTGCGTTCGCCCACCGACTGCGCCGTGCCCTTGACCTGCAGGCCCTCGAGGCAGCCGATCAGCCCGATCACCATCGCGAACAGCGGCGCCTTGGACATGCCGACCAGGAAGTGGCGCAGCTCCATCTCCTGGTACATCCGCGCCAGGTAGGCCTGCGGCGGGATGTCGAGGCTGAAGGCGCCCACCGACAGGCCGCCGAGCAGGCCCGACATCATCGCGATGAAGGTCAGCAGCGGCAGCATCACCAGCAGCGCGACCACGCGCGGGATCACCAGCAGGTCCACCGGGTCCAGGCCCAGGGTGCGGATCGCGTCGATCTCCTCGCGGCTCACCATCGCCCCGATCTGGGCGGTGAACGCGCTGGCGGTGCGGCCGGCGAGCAGGATCGCGGTCAACAGCACCCCGAACTCGCGCAGGAACGCGATCGACACCAGCTCCACGACGAAGATCGTGGCGCCGAAGTCGGCGAGGATCTGCGCGCCGAGGAACGCGATCACGGCACCGACCAGGAACGACAGCAGCGCCACCAGCGGCACCGCGTCCAGGCCCACCTGCTCCATGTGGTGCACGGTGGAGGTGAGCCGGAAACGCTGCGGGGCCAGCACGGTGCGGCCGAGCTTGACCAGGGTCTCGCCGAGGAAGCTCACCAGGGCCACGATCTCCTGCGCGTTGTCGTGCACCGCGTAGCCCAGTCGCGCCAGGGCGGCGGCGAACCCGTACTCGCGCTTGGCCGCGGGGCGGCCGCCGTGCACGTCCTCGATCGCCGCCACCAGGGCCTGGTGGTCGTCGCGGAAGCGGAAGCCCGCGTAGTCCATGCCGGTGCGCTCGGCGTGGCGCAACAGCTGGAGCACGCCGAGCGAATCGAGCCGCTGCACGGCCGTGGCGTCGACGCAACGGGCGTCGCCGGGCGCCGCGCGCAGGACCTTCCCGATCTCGTGCGCCTGTCCGATCGTCCAGTGTCCGGACAGGCGCAGCACCGACGGATCGGCAGGGTCGGCGGTGGCGGACGGCGGCTGTGGCGTGGGCGCAGTCATCGCAGGCGAGGATACAGGCAAGCCCCCTTCGACGGCAGCCGGCGGCGCCCGGCTGCCGCGCCGGCGCGGGTCATGCGATCCTGTCGCCATGCCTGCACCGCAGATGCCCACCGCCGCCAGCGCCGCGGCCTTCGCCACCCGCATCGAGTTCGTGGTCGAGCTCGCCGGGCAGCTGCACCGCTACGGCACCACCGCGCAGCGCCTGGAAGGCGCCATCGAGGCGGTCGCGCGGCGCCTGGGGCTCGACTGCGAGCCGTGGAGCAACCCCACCGGCCTGATCCTGAGCTTCAGCGATCCGCAACAGCCGCCGGGCGTCAGCCATACCACCCGCGTGATCCGGCTGCCGCCGGGCGAGACCAACCTCCACAAGTTGTGCGAGGCCGACCGGATCGCGGAGGAGGTGCTGGCCGGCCGCCTCGACATCGTCGAAGGGCACGCGGCCCTGCGCGCGCTCAAGCGCGATGGCGGCTGGCGCAGCCACCTGCAGCAGGTCGTGGGGTTCGGGTTGGCGGCAGCGAGCATGGCCGGGCTGCTGCGGCTGCCGTGGCTGGACATCGCCACCGCCGCGGTGATCGGGACCCTGGTCGGCCTGCTCGGCATCCTCAGCCGCGGCCGTCCGCAGATGCGCGAAGCCGACGAAGTGTTGGCCGGCGTGGTGGCCGGCGGGTTGGCCGCGCTGGTGGCCACCTTCGTGGCGCCGCTCAACCTCAACACCGTCGTCATCGCCTCGATGATCGTGCTGATGCCAGGCATGGCGCTCACCAATGCGTTCAGCGAGCTCACCAGCCAGCACCTGATCTCGGGCACCGCGCGCCTGTTCGGGGCGCTGGCCACGCTGCTCAAGCTCACGGTGGGCACGATGATCGCGCTGATCGCGCTGCAGCTGCTCGGCCTGGAGCCGCAGGTGCGCGCGCTGCGGCCGCAGCCGGCCTGGGTGGAGTGGGGCGCGGTGGTGACGGCGTCCTGGGCCTTCGCCGCGCTGTTCCGCAGCGGGCGGCGCGACATCGCGCTGGTGATGGCCGCGGCGATCGCCGGTTACCAGATCTCGCGCCTGGGCGGGCAATGGCTGGGCAGCCCGATCGGGGTGTTCCTTTCGGCGCTGGTGATCACCGTGGCCGGCAACGGCTACGCGCAATGGCGCAACCGGCCGGGGGCGCTGATCCGGGTGCCGGGCATCATCATGCTCGTCCCGGGCAGCACCAGCCTGCGCACCTTGCTGGTGGCGGTGCAGCAGCAGGACGTGGTCGCGGGCCAGCAGGCGGCGATCACGGTGGTCAACGTGCTGCTGGCGCTGATCGCGGGCCTGCTGGTGGGCAACCTGCTGCTGCCGGCGCGGCGCAGCCTCTGAGCCGGGGCCGCAGGCCGCCAGGCCCCGGGCGCGGCGGGCGACCACCGGAAACGAAGAACGCCGGCATGGCCGGCGTTCCCCGCGCAGGCCTGGCGCGCGGCCGGCCCTACTTCTTCCTGATCAGGAAATCCTCGAGCTTCTTGCCCTTGGCGATCTGCGCGGCCAGCCAGCGCGGCTGCTTGCCGCGGCCGGTCCAGGTTTCGGAGGGGTTGGCCGGATTGCGGTACTTCGGCGGCACCTTGCCCAGCTTGCGCCCGGTGGCCTTCTTCGCGGCCTTCCTGCCGGGTGCCTTCGCGGCGCGGCCGCCGGCGCCGAACAGTTCCTCGATGGTGTAACCCTCGGCGGTGGCGAAATCGACGATCCGCTTGCGGATCGCGGCGATCGGCTTGCGCTTCCTGAGCACGGTCTTGCGACGCTTGGCCTCGGCGATGAGGTTGTCGAGTTCCTTGGGAGAAAGTGCAGTCAAATCGATTGCCATCAAAACTTGCTCCGGTCTGAAAATGGGAAGTCCCGTCCTTGGCACGCGCGCAATGATAATGGATGCGGCGATCGGGTTCCCGCGGAGCGGCGCCGGATAATGCGGCGCGAATAGTTCGGGCGATTATCCGCGGAAACCGTTCATGCTCGGGCCAGCCGCGTGAACAGCGCGTCGCGGTCGAGCTGCTCGGATGCGGCGGCGCTCCGGGCCCGGTATTCGAAGGTGCCCGCGGCCAGGCCGCGTTCGGACACCACCACCCGGTGCGGGATGCCGATCAGCTCGATGTCCGCGAACATCGCCCCGGGCCGCAGGCCGCGGTCGTCGAGCGCGGTTTCCACGCCGGCGGCGATGAGGTCGCGGTACAGGCTTTCCGCGGCCGCGGTCACTTCCGGGTTGCCCTTGGGATTGATCATGCACACCACCGCGCGCCATGGCGCCATCGCCTCCGGCCAGCGGATACCGGCCTCGTCGTGGTTCTGCTCGATCGCCGCGGCGACGATGCGCGAGACGCCGATGCCGTAGCAGCCCATGGACGGGTGCACCGGCTGGCCCGATTCGTCGAGCACGGTGCAGCCCATCGCTTCGGAGTAGCGCTTGCCCAGCGCGAACACGTGGCCTACCTCGATGCCGCGGGCCAGCGACAGCACGCCCTTGCCGTCGGGCGACGGGTCGCCGGCGACCACGTTGCGGATATCGGCCACCACGTGCGGTTCGGGGAGGTCGCGGCCCCAGTTCACCCCCGCCAGGTGCGCGCCCGGTGCGTTGGCGCCGACCACGAAATCGGCCATCGCCGCCACGCTGCGGTCGGCCAGCACGCGCACGTCGTCGCGCACGCCCACCGGGCCGAGGAAGCCGGGTTCGCAGCCCAGGTGCGCCTGGATCTCGGCCTCGGTGGCCATGCGGAACCCGGCCATGCCGGGGACCTTGGCCAGCTTGATCTCGTTGACCACGTGGTCGCCCCGCACCAGCGCGAGCACGAAGCCTTCCTCGGCCATCAGCGCCACCGACTTGACCGTGCGCGCGAGCGGGATCCCGAGCAGCGCGGCGACGTCCTCGCAGGTCTTCTGCACCGGGGTGTCGACCTTGCGCATCGGCTCCGACGGGGCGGGGCGTTCGCCCGGCGCGAGCGCTTCGGCCAGTTCGACGTTGGCCGCGTAGCCGGAGGACTCGCAGAAGGCCAGCGCGTCCTCGCCCGAGTCGGCCAGCACGTGGAACTCGTGCGAGGCGCTGCCGCCGATCGCGCCGGTGTCGGCCGCGACCGCGCGGAAGCGCAGGCCCAGGCGGGTGAAGATCCGCTCGTAGGCCTCGTACATCGGGCGGTAGCCGTTCTCGAGCAGGTCCTGCTCGTCCACGTGGAAGGAGTACGCATCCTTCATGACGAACTCGCGCGCGCGCATCACGCCGAAGCGCGGCCGGATCTCGTCGCGGAACTTGGTGGTGATCTGGTAGAAATTGACCGGCAGCTGGCGGTAGCTGCTGAACTCCTGGCGGAAGAAGTCGGTCACGGCCTCTTCGGCAGTCGGGGTGAAGCAGTACTCGTGCTCCTTGCGGTCGCGGATCTTGAGCAGCTGCGGGCCGAACTTCTCCCAGCGCCCGGTTTCCTCCCACAGTTCGCGCGGCTGCACCGAGGGCATCGCCATCTCGAGCGCGCCGGCGCGGTCCATCTCCTCGCGCACCACGGCCTCCACCTTGCGCAGCACCCGCAGGCCCAGCGGCGACCAGGTGTACAGCCCGGCGGCCAGGCGGCGGATCATGCCGGCGCGGAGCATCAGCCGGTGGCTGGCGATCTCGGCTTCGGCGGGGGTTTCCTTCTCGGTGCGGAGGTGGAACTGCGACAGGCGCATCGTCGGGCTCGGGACAGCGGGATGCGCATTCTGCCATGCGACCCGCCCGCGGCCGCGCTCACTGCCCGCGTCCGGCCTCGAGCGCGGGGTTGGGATCGATGGTGTTGCGCCGTTCCAGCGCCGCCACGTCGACCACGGTGTATTCGCGGCCGGCGGGCGGAACGTCGGTGACCTGCACCACCCCGTTGGCATCGCGCCAGCGGTACAGCACCTGGCCGCGCTGCGCGCCCGGGGGTGCCGGTTCACCGACTTCGCCGCTCCCCGCGTCCGTTCCGGGCGACCGATCGCGCGCCAGCCACCAGGCCAGCACGCCGGCGCCCAGGGCGCCCGCGACTGCGGCCCAGGCCACGCGCACGGGTCAGCCCGCGGGCGTGTCGCAGTAGGCCTTGACCGCGGCCCTGGCCAGCTCGAGCTGGGCCGCGCGCTCGGCGTCGTTCAGTGCCCGCCCGGGCTGTCCGTCCTCGCCCGCCTCGTGCACGGGCTGGTTGCCGCTGAGCGCGGCCACGTTGCCGCGGGCGGTCGCGCAGTTGGGGTTCTCCTCGACCGTCGTGGGCGCGCTGGCCTGCGCGGTGGAGGCGCCGGTCGAGGTGATCTGCCGCAGCTGGTAGGCGCCACTGGGCGGGGGCGTCTGCGAGTAATGGGTGACGCCGTTGGCGTCCTTCCACTGGTAGACCTCCCCGGCGAAGGCCGCGGCGGAGGCGGTCAGGCCGGCAACGAACACCAGGAGGGTGAGACGGGGCATCGGCAGGCTCCTGCGGGGGACGTGGTCCGGCGCCGATTGCAGCATCGGCCCGGCCCCCGCGCAAGCGCGATGGTGCGGAAACGTGACTGGCGACGGCAGCCGCGGCGGTGCGCGGGGCCGTGGCGGCGGCGCTACACTGCGCGGATGGAGCCCCAGACGACGCCGCCCGCGCGCGGCCGCGGCATCTACCTGCTGCCCAACCTGTTCACCACCGGCGGCCTGTTCGCGGGCTTCTTCGCCATCATCGCCTCGTCCCAGGGGCGCTACGGCGCCGCCTGCATCGCGATCTTCGTGGCCGCGATCCTCGACGGCATCGACGGCCGCGTGGCGCGCCTGACCAACACCCAGAGCGAGTTCGGGGTGCAGTACGACTCGCTGGCCGACCTGGTGAGCTTCGGCATGGCCCCGGCGCTGGTGATGTACCACTGGGCGCTGGCCTCGATGAAGCTCGACGGGCCGACCCTGGGCAAGATCGGCTGGCTGGCGGCGTTCCTGTACGCGGCCTGCGCCGCGCTGCGCCTGGCGCGCTTCAACAGCCAGGTCGGCACCGTGGACCGGCGCTGGTTCATCGGCCTGGCCAGCCCGGCGGCGGCGGGACTGATGGCCAGCTTCGTCTGGACCTGCCACGAGCTCGACTACGCCGGCGAGGAACTGCGCTACGGCGCACTGGTGGTGACCGTGGTCGCCGGCCTGCTGATGGTCAGCCGGCTGCGCTACAACAGCTTCAAGGGCAGCGGCACCGGGCCGCGCGCGGAGCGGGTGCCGTTCGTGGCCCTGCTGATCGCGGTCGGCGTGCTGATCGCGCTGTGGGTCGATCCGCCCAAGACGCTGCTCGCCGCGTCCACGCTGTATGCGCTGTCGGGCCCGGTGCTGTGGTTCTGGCGCCGCCAGGAAGCGGCGCAGCAGGCAGGGGCGCCATGAGCTTCGACCCGCTGCAGCGCGAGTGCCTGGAGGCGATGGGGTTCACCGTCTTCGCGCTGGCGGGCCGGGCGGACGCCGGGCCGGTCCCGCCGCCCGCGGCCGATCCGGCGCCCCCCAGGGGCGATGTCCGGCGTCCGCCACCGCCCGACCGGCTGCTGCTGGCATTGCTGCGCGCTGCGGGATGCGGCCCCGACGACGCGGCCGCGCTGGAACTGTGCCGGTCCCTGCTGCCGCCAGGCGGCCTGCGCGACGCGCGCGCGCGGCGCGCTCTGTGGCCACGGCTGCGCGCGCTGCGGGCCCGGACGGCGCGGGGATGAACGCCGTGGCGGGCACGGCGGACCGGCCACGCACCCGGTTGCGGCCGATGCGCGAGGACGATCTCGACGAGGTGATGCGGATCGAGGTCCGCGCCTATCCGTTCCCGTGGACGCAGGGCATCTTCCGCGACTGCCTGCGCGCCGGCTATCCGGCCTGGATCCTGGAATCGGACCAGGGCCCGATCGGCTACGGCGTGCTGAGCGTGGGCGCCGGCGAGGCCCACCTGCTCAACGTCTGCATCGATCCGGGCCACCAGGGCCGGGGCCACGGCCGCCGCCTGCTGCGCGGCCTCGAGCGCGTCGCGCGCGGGCAGGGGGCGGCGCGCGTGTTCCTGGAAGTGCGGCCGTCCAACCCGGTGGCGATCGCGCTGTACCAGGACGAGGGCTTCAACGAGATCGGCCGCCGCCCGCGCTACTACCCCGCGCATGACGGGCGCGAGGACGCCATCGTCATGGCCAAGGAACTGCTGGGCGACGACGCCGGGCGCATGCCCGGGTTCTAGCCGGGCGTTCAGAACGCGGGATCGCGCCAGGCGATCTCGCCGTCGACCACGGTCAGCACGCTCTGCGTGGCGGGCAGGGCCTCCAGCGGCAGGGCCGGGTCCAGCACGTCCTGCGACAGCACCGCGAGGTCGGCCAGCAGGCCGGGCGCGAGGCGTCCCTTCTCCTGTTCGGCGAACTCGGCGAAGGCGCTGCCGGCGGTGTAGGCGCGCAGCACCTGCTCGCGGGTCAGCGCCTGGTCGGGCCGCGTGGTGGGCGCGAGCGCGAACATCATGTTGAGCCAGGGATTGGGCGGGCCGTCGCTGCCCAGCGCCAGCGGCAGGCCGGCCTCGAGTACGTCCGACAGCGGGGAGAACCGGCGCTCGCGGACCAGGGCGGTGAACGGATGGTCGCCCGGCATGGCCAGGTGCGAGGGGTTCTGCACGACCACGATGCCGAACTGCACGGCACGCGCCATCAGCGCCGGGGTGAGCCCGTCGCCGTGCTCGAAGCGCAGCCGGCGCGCGCGCCACTGCGCGGGCGCGGCGATCGCCGCCATCGCGTCCATGACCGTGGCCGCGGCCACGTCGCCGCTCACGTGCAGCAGCAGCTGGTCCTCGCGCGCGAGGGCTTCGCGCAGCAGCGCCTCGATGCGCGCACGGTCGAAGTTGAGGCGTCCGGTCGCGCCGGTGTCGGGGTAGGGCACGGCCAGGGGCGCGGCCTGTTCGACCGGGGTGCCGTCGATGATCCACTTGGTGCCGGCGATGGTGACGCGCGGCGCGCCCGGCGGATGCCGCGCAAGCGCATCGGCGACGACGGGTTCGTCGAACGATCCCGGCAGCGGCAGCCGCACCAGGCGCAGGCGGGTGGGCGCGCCGGAGGCGCGCCACAGCTCGACGAAGCGCTCCGGCCGGATCCAGGTCATGGCCTGCAGCGAGGTGGTGCCCCAGCGCAGCGTGGCGTCCACGTACAGCTGGATCGACTTCGTCTCGCGGGCATCGGGCTGCGGCGGGGCCAGCGACAGGTTGCGCCATTGCGCGTACTCGTAGAGCCGGCCGTCGAAGCCGCCCTCGGCGCTGCCGTACCAGCCCCCCGGCACTTCCACGGCGGGGTCGATGCCCAGGGCGCGTTGCGCGGCGGTATTGAGCAGCGTGCCGTGGCCGGTGAACACCTGCAGCATCACCGGACGATCGGGCTGCAGGGTGTCCAGGCGGGCCTGGTGCCAGGCCGGGTCGTTCCAGACGGCGGCGCCGATGTCGCCCATGATCCAGCCGTCGCCGTCCCTGGCTTCGGCCGCAAGTGCGGCCTCGACCTCGGCGCTGCCGGGGTCCGGTGCGGGCAGGCTGAGGAACGTCGCCATCGGCGGCGCGCCCAGATGCACGTGGGCGTCGTTGATGCCCGGCACCACGCGCCGGCCGCCGAGGTCGATCGGCGTGGTGCCGGCCGGAAGCGCGGCAGCCGCGGTGGCCTCGTCCCCGACTGCGACGATGCGCCCGTCGCGGATCGCGATGGCGCTGGCTTCGCGCAGGTCGGGGTCGCCGGTCCAGATGCGGCCGTTGACCAGCAGCAGTTCGGCGGCGGACAGCGGCAGGGCGAGCGACAGGCAGGCGAGCAGCAGGACCAGGCGCATGCACGTTCTCCGGGCGTTTACCCGGAGAACGCGGGAACCGCGGCAAACCAGCCAGCCGCCCCCGGGCTCAGCCCAGGCGGGCGCGCTGCAGGCTCAGGGCGTCGTGCTGCGCGGTCCAGTCGGCCAGGCGCTGGCGCTCCTGTTCGACCACCGCGGCCGGCACCTTCTCGCTGAACTTCGCCAGCTTGGCCTGGCTCTTCTCCTTCTCGCCCGCCACCCGCGCGATCTCGCGGTCCAGGCGCGCGCGCTCGGCCTCCAGGTCCACCAGCCCTTCCAGCGGCACGAACAGCCTGAGCTCGCCGACCAGGCCGGCGGCGGCCGGCGGCGGCTCGCCCCCGATCGCGTCGATCCGCTCGAGCCGGGCCAGGAAGCGCAGCTGCGCGGCGAAGCGCTGCAGGCGCGCGTGGTCGTCCGCGGCACCGTGCTGGACCAGCAGCGCCACCTGGCGGTTGGGCGAGACGCCCAGCTCGCTGCGGATCCGGCGCAGCGCGGTGACCATCGCCTTGAGCCATTCCACGTCGGCCTCCGCGCGCGCGTGGTCGCCGGCGAAGTCGCCCGGCTCGGGGTAGCGCTGCAGCGAGATCGTCGCGCCTTCGATGCCCAGGCGTGGCGCGACGTGGCGCCACAGTTCCTCGGTGACGAACGGGACCAGCGGATGCGCCAGGCGCAGCAGTGCCTCGAGCACCGCCAGCAGGGTGCGGCGGGTGCTCGCCGCGGCGACCGCGTCGTCGCCGTTGAGCGCGGGCTTGGCCAGTTCCACGAACCAGTCGCAGAACTCGTTCCAGGCGAACTCGTACAGCGCCTGCGCGAGCAGGTCGAAACGGTAGCTGGCGAAGTGCTCGCGCGCCTGCGCGGCGGCGTGGGCGAGCCGCGACAGGATCCACTTCTCGGCGTCGGTGGCCGGCGACGCCGGGGCGGTGGCGGCGTCGAAGCCCTCCGTGTTCATCAGCACGAAGCGGGTCGCGTTCCACAGCTTGTTGCAGAAGTTCTTGTAGCCCTCGGCGCGGCCGAGGTCGAACTTGATGTCGCGGCCCGGCCCCGCCAGCGCGGCCATGGTGAAGCGCAGCGGGTCGGCGCCGTGCGCGGCGATGCCGTCGGGGAACTCCTTGCGCGTGGCCTTTTCGATCTTCGGCGCGTCCTTGGGCTTCATCAACCCGGTGGTGCGCTTGGCGACCAGCGCGTCGGCGCTGATGCCGTCGATGATGTCGAGCGGGTCGAGGATGTTGCCCTTCGACTTGGACATCTTCTGCCCGTCCTTGTCGCGGACCAGGCCGGTGATGTAGACGTCGTGGAACGGGATCTTCCCGGCCAGCGCGTCGGTCATCATGATCATGCGCGCGACCCAGAAGAAGATGATGTCGAAGCCGGTGACCAGCACGCTGCTGGGCACGAACGCGTCGAAGCCGCGCTCGCGCATCGCCTCTTCGTCCGGCCAGCCCATGGTGCTGATCGGCCACAGCGAGGACGAGAACCAGGTCTCGAGCACGTCGCTGTCCTGGCGCAGCGCCAGGTCCGCGGACAGGCCCGCGCGAGCGCGCGCGTCGGCCTCGTCGCGGCCGACGTACACGTTGCCCTGGTCGTCGTACCAGGCCGGGATGCGATGGCCCCACCAGAGCTGGCGGCTGATGGTCCAGTCCTGGATGTTCTCCATCCAGTGGCGGTAGGTGTTGATCCAGTTCGGCGGAACGAACTTCACCTGGCCGGATTCGACCAGTTCCATCCCGCGCCGCCCCATCCGGTCCATGCGCACGAACCACTGGTCGGTGAGATAGGGCTCGATCACCTGGCCGCTGCGATCGCCGCGCGGCACCTGCAGCCTGTGCGGCTTCGTCTCCGCGAGCAGGCCCAGCGCCTCGAGGTCGTCGAGTACGGCCTTGCGGGCCTCGTAGCGGTCGAGGCCGCGATACTTCACCGGCGCTTCGTCGTTGACGGTCGCGGTGCCGGTGAAGATGTTGATCATCGGCAGGCCGTGGCGCTGGCCCACCGCGTAGTCGTTGAAGTCGTGCGCCGGGGTGACCTTGACCACGCCGGTGCCGAAGTCGCGGTCGACGTAGTCGTCGGTGATCAGCGGGATGCGGCGGCCGCTCAGCGGCAGCTCGACGAAGGCGCCGTGCAGGGCGGCGTAGCGCGGGTCGTCCGGGTGCACCATCACCGCGGTGTCGCCGAGCATGGTCTCGGGACGGGTGGTGGCCACGACCAGGTAGTCGCGCGTCTCGCGCAGCACCTCGTTGCCGTCGGCGTCGCGCTCGACGTGTTCGTACGTGCGGCCATCGGCCAGCGGGTAGCGGATCGACCACAGGAACCCGTCCTCCTCCTCGCTCACCACCTCGAGATCGGAGACCGCGGTCTGCAGCACCGGGTCCCAGTTCACCAGGCGCTTGCCGCGGTAGATCAGGCCCTGCTCGTGCAGGCGTACGAAGGCCTCGACCACGGCCTTCGACGGGCCCTCGTCCATGGTGAACACCTTGCGCGACCAGTCGCCCGAGGCGCCCAGGCGCCGCATCTGGCGCTCGATGGTGTCGCCCGACTGCTGCTTCCACTCCCAGACCTTCGCGATGAAGCCCTCGCGGCCGAGCGAATCGCGCGTCTCGCCGGTGCCGGCGATGGCGAGGTTGCGGCTGACCACCATCTCGGTGGCGATGCCGGCGTGGTCGGTGCCCATCTGCCACAGCGTGCGGTAGCCGCGCATGCGGTGGTAGCGCACCAGCGCGTCCTGCAGCGTGTGCTGGAAGGCGTGGCCCATGTGCAGGGTGCCGGTGACGTTCGGCGGCGGCAGCAGGATGGTGTAGGCCGGGCCGTCGCCGCGCGGGGCGAACACGCCCGACGCCTCCCATTCGGCGTAGAGGCGCGATTCGAAGCTGCCGGGGTCGTAGCTGGGGGCGAGTTGGTCGGTCATGGCGGTCTTGTCGTCGGCGGTGCGTCGCGGCGGGCCGGCTGCCCGGAAACGGGGCGCCGGGTCGCGGCTGAAGCCGCTCCTACATGTCGTACTTGTTGAGTTCCAAGCCCTGGGCCTTGTAGTGCTTCCAGCGCTCGCGCAGCGGCCCGCGCGCGGATTCGTCGGCCGGCACCACTTCCAGCACCCGCTCGAAATCCCCGGCGACCGGCGCGTCGCGCAGGTTGAGCACCAGCGGCCGCATCGGCGTGCCGGTCTGCGGATCGGCGATCAGCACGGGCGTGACGTCGTCCTCGTCGTCGCGGCCGGCGATCTGGTGCGGGATGTATTCGTCCTCGCCCATGTCCCAGAGCAGATCGTCGAGCTCCTCGGCCTGGGCCGTGTCGCGGGCCAGCACCAGGGTCCAGAGGTTCGCGTGGTAGGCCTTGCGCACCAGCTCGCAGACCAGGCGCAGGGGCTGGTCGCGGAAACGGGGCTTGGCGATCAGGTAGAAGTCGGCGCGCGGCATGGCGGGGCAGGGGTTCCTTTCAGGTGCGTGCTGTCGCCCGGGTCAGGGGCCGGGCCACGCGGCCGCGGGCCACCCGCCACGCGCCGGCCTCAGCGGGCGCCGGCGCGGTCGAGCAGCCACTGGCTCAGCAGGCCGACCGGCCGGCCGGTGGCCATGCCCATCTTGCCGTCGCTGTTGGCGCTGCCGGCGATGTCCAGGTGCGCCCAGCGCTGGCCCTCGGCGAAACGCGAGAGGAAGCAGCCGGCGGTGATCGCGCCGCCCCAGCGGCCGCCGATGTTGTAGACGTCGGCGAAGTTGGAGTCGAGCAGGGTCTGGTACTCGTCCCACAGGGGCAGGCGCCAGGCGCGGTCGAACACGTCTTCGCCCGCGGACAGCAGTTCCTGGGCCAGGTCGTCGTGCCTGGTCATCAGGCCGGAGGCGAAGCGGCCCAGCGCCACCATGCAGGCGCCGGTCAGCGTGGCCACGTCCACCAGCGCCTGCGGATTGAAGCGCTCGGCGTAGGTCAGCGCGTCGCACAGGATCAGGCGGCCCTCGGCGTCGGTGTTGCCGACCTCGATGGTCTTGCCCGACATCGAGGTGATGACGTCGGACGGACGGTAGGCATTGCCGTCGATCGCGTTCTCGACCGCGGGCACCACCACCACGAGGTTGATCGGGAGCTTGAGGCCGACCGCGGAGACGAAGGTGCCGAGCACGCCGGCCGCGCCGCACATGTCGTACTTCATCTCCTCGATCCCGCCCTGGGTCTTGAGGTTGACGCCGCCGGTGTCGAAGGTGATGCCCTTGCCCACCAGCACGTACGGACGGGCATCGCCGCCGCCGTTCCACTTCAGCACCACCAGGCGCGGGCGGTTGGCCGAGCCGCGCGCGACCGCGAGCAGCGCGCCCATGCCCAGCTGCTCCATCCGGTCCTCTTCCAGCACCTCGACCTCGACGCCGTCCACGCGCGACGCGAACTCGCGCGCCTGCCCGGCGACATAGGCCGGGTTGCAGATGTTCGGCGGCAGGTTGCCGAGCTCGCGCGCGAACTCCACGCCCGCGGCGATCGCCTTGCCCTGCTCCAGCGCCTGTTCGTCGTCGCCCTGGACGGCGAGCGCGGACAGGCCGCTTTCCTCGCGCTTCTTGTTCTTCGCGCCGAGGGTGGCGACGTAGCGGTACGCGGCGTGGTCGGCGGCGATGACCGCCTGGCGCACCGCCCAGGCCGCGTCGCGGCCCTCGACCGGCAGATCGGTCAACGTCAGCAACGCCTTCTTCACGGGCCCGGTACGCAGCGCGCGCACCGCGTCGGCCACCGCCTTGAGGTATTGGGGCACGCCGAACTTGGCGCGCTCGCCGAGCCCGACCACCAGCACCCGGGGCGCGGCCACCCCGGGCAGGTCGTGCAGCATCTGGGTGCGGCCGGTGGCGCCGGACACGTCGCCGCGCGCGGCGAGCGCGGCCAGGCGACCCTCGCGGTCGAGCGACTGCGCGGCGGGCGTGAGCGCGCCGCCGGTGAACGCGCCTACCACGATGCAGTCGGTCGCGACTTCCGCGGCCGGGCCGCGGTTCAGGGTGAATTCGAGGGTCATTGATCAGATTCCGAGGGGACTTCCGTACAATCGGCGCCCGGACGCGGCCTTGCGGGCCCCGGGACGCGCCGAGGCCGTGCCGGCACGGTCCGGACGCAACGCCCTAGTCTAATCCAAGCCCCCAGCCGATGCCGAAGCTCGACAGCTACCTGTTCCGCGAATTCGCGCAGACCACGTTCGCGGCGCTGGTGGTGCTGATGGTCGTGAGCCTGGGCGCGGTGTTCGCCGACGTGCTGGGCGACATCGTCCGCGGCCGGGTCCCGGCGGGGATGATGCTGGCCCAGCTCGGCCTGCAGGTCCTCAACTACCTGCCGATGATCCTGCCCCTGGGCCTGATGCTGGGCCTGCTGATGGGGGTGGGGCGCCTGTACCGCGACAGCGAGATGCCGGTGCTGACCTCGATCGGGGTCGGCCCGGTGCGGCTGCTGCGCCCGCTGATGATGCTGGTGGGGCCGTTCGTGCTGGTGATCGCGGCCTGCTCGATGTGGCTGGGGCCGTGGGCGCGCGAGTACTCGCAGCGGATGATCGAGGTCGGCCAGCGCAGCCTGCTCGTCGCCGGCCTGGAGGCCGGCCGCTTCGTCGAGCTGCCGGGCGGCGGCGGGGTGGTGTACGCCAACGCCATGTCCAACGACGGCACCTGGCTCGGGCGCGTGTTCATCTATCGCCAGGACGAGGGCCGGATGGACGTCACCTCGGCCCGCACCGGTACCCTCACCGTCGAGGGCACCACCCGCTACCTGACCCTCGACGAGGGCTTCCGGGTCGAGGGTCCCATGGACGGCGGCAGGGATTTCCGCCTGATGCGCTACGCCAGCAACGAGGTGCGGCTGCCCGACGCCGAGTCGCGCGACATCGACGACGACCCCGAGCTGATGCCCACCCTCACCCTGCTGGGCGACGGCCGCCGGGAAGCGCGCGCGCAGCTGCATTTCCGCATCGCGCCGCCGCTGCTGGCGTTGGCCTTCGCCCTGCTGGCGGTGCCGCTGGCGCGCAGCCCGCCGCGGCAGGCGCGCTGGGGCCGGATCCTGATGGGCCTGCTGGCCTACGTGTTCGGGGTGAACCTGATGCTGCTGGGCACCAACGGCCTGGCCTCGGGCAAGCTGCCGGTGGCCGCGGGCCTGTGGTGGCTGCTGCTGCCGCTTCTGGCGCTCGGGGCCTGGATGTACTTCGGCGACGGCCGCGTGCGCCGGCCGCGGCGGCGCTCGTGAACGGGCCGGCGCGATGAGGCCGATCCTGCGCCTGCACGACCTGCTGGTGGCCCGCGTGGTCATCGGCACCATCCTGCTCACCTGGGCGGTGCTGACCGGCCTCGACCTGGTGCTGGCCACGGTCGACGAACTGCGCAGCGTGGGCCAGGGCCGCTACGGCATGTTCGAGGCGGTGACCTACATCGCCCACACGATCCCGCGGCGCCTGTACATGATGTTCCCGACCGCGGCGGTGATCGGCTCGCTGATGGGCCTGGGCCAGCTGGCGGCCAGCTCCGAGCTGACCGCGCTGCGCGCGCTGGGCCTGTCGCGCAAGCGCCTGGCCGCCTCGGTGGCGCTGCCGCTGCTGGTGCTGACCGGACTGATGATGGTCAACGCCGAGACGCTCGCCCCCTGGGCGCAGCGCAGCGGCGACGTGATGAAGTCGGCCGCGCGCTCCAACGACATGATGGTCGCCCAGTTCTCCGGCCTGTGGGCGCGCGAGGGCGACGTGTTCCTCAACGCCCAGTCCGGCCGCGAGCGCAGCGAAGGCGACGAAAGCTGGCTGGAACTGCACGACGTGCGCCTGTTCGAGTTCGAGCCCGACGGCCGCCTGGCGTCCATCGCCCACGCGCGCGTGGCCGAGCACCGGCCGAACGGCTGGCTGCTGCGCGACGTGCGCCGCACCCGCTTCGAGGAGCGGTCCCTGACCCAGGTGGACATCCCCGAGGAGCGCTGGGAATCCAGCCTGGACGCCGCCGCGCTGGCCGCCAGCGCCAGCATCTGGCGCCCGCGCTACATGAGCGCGGCGGAACTGCGCCAGGGCATCGACTACCGCAAGCGCAACCAGCTCGATGCCAGCGAGTTCGAAGAGCACTACTGGGGACACTGGTTCTACCCGTTCAACGTGCTGGCGCTGTGCCTGGCGGCGATCCCGTTCGCCTTCGGCAGCCTGCGCAGCGGCGGCCTGGGCCGGCGCCTGTTCATCGGCGTGGTGTTCGCGCTCGGCTTCTGGCTGCTGCAGAACCAGGTGGTGAAGCTGGCGGCGGTGTACGGCTTCGATTACCGCGTGGCCTACGCGATCCCCCCCCTGGCCATGCTCGCCGTCTCCTGGTTCCTCTTCAGGAGGAGGAGTGGGTGAGGAGAGGGCGCTTGCGAGGCACTGCCTCGCGCCCTCTCCGAACGCCCGGCGCGCTGCGCCGGGCCGGACGTCAAGGAAGGTTTGCGGGACCGCTTGCGAGGCA
>NZ_AWZR01000006.1 GCF_000472505.1 Luteimonas sp. J29 | reverse complement strand
GGATCAGTTCTGGACGTTCAGCTCGGTGCGACGGTTCACCTCGCTCTTGCACCCCGGCAGCGTCTGCGGGGTCGGCTCCAGCGGACGGCTCTCGCCGTAACCCACCGGGCCCGATAGACGGCTGGCGTCGATGCCGTTGCTGGTCAGGTAGTCGTACACCGCGGCCGCACGACGCTCCGACAGGCGCTGGTTGTAGGCGTCCGGACCGC
The DNA here is from genome assembly GCF_000472505.1 of Luteimonas sp. J29. Taxonomy (GTDB): domain Bacteria; phylum Pseudomonadota; class Gammaproteobacteria; order Xanthomonadales; family Xanthomonadaceae; genus Luteimonas. The sequence continues at coordinate 287,881 of NZ_AWZR01000006.1, read as the reverse complement.
ACAGGTCGGTGTGGCCGGCCACTTCCACGCGCAGCTCCGGATAGCGGCGCAGGATCTCCACCGCCTCGTTCAGGATCTGCACCGCGTCAGGACGCAGCGTCGCCTTGTCGAAGTCGAAGTTCACGCCGTTCAGGTCGATCGTGATCGGCGCCGGCGGCGGCGGCGGAGCCGGCTCGGCCGCCGGCGGCGGCGGCGGCGGGGCCACCGGCTTGGTCGGCTCCGGACCCAGCGGGATGATCACGCCCAGCGACGCGATCACGTCGGAGAAGTAGCTCTCCTCCATCTGGTGCGGGTAGCCCGACGAGTCGGTGCCGCTCTCGGCCGCGTAGCTGCTGGTGTCGAAGTCGAAGCGGGTCGCCAGTTCGGCACGCACCGCCACGCGGCGCGAGAAGTCACCCTGCACGCCCACGCCGACCTTCGCCGCCAGGTTGCCGTCCTCGCGCTGCAGCGGCGATTCGGTGCCCGACGTCGCCACGTACTCCTCTTCCGAACGCTGGTAGCCCAGGCCGAACAGCAGGTACGGGGCCCAGTTGCGCTCCTCGCTGATGAAGTGGCGGCGGAAGTCCACCGACACGCCGTACTGGCTCCACAGCAGGTCGCTGTTGTGCTTGAACTGCGGGTTCTGGTAGTTCAGCGCGCCTTCCACCGACCACTCGGGGCTGATGAAGCGGCCCACGCCCAGGGCGGCGGCGAACGCGTCGTCCGTACGACGGTCTTCGTCCTGCAGGTTGTATCCGACCGAACCGGTGAGGTACCAGCGGTCGTCGTAGTCCTGCGCCAAAGCGGACTGGGCGACGCCGAGTCCGCCCAGGAGAGCGAGGCCGAGGATTGTCTTCTTCATTGTTTATGTTTCCTTGTGAGGGCTTCGAACTCGTCTAGTCAGGCCCCGCGCGCGGGTGCGTGAACGGCGCCTTGGCATGGTCCCCGTCCCGCCGCGAGGCTGAACGGACGCAGGCAGGTTAGATTTCGGGCCGTGAAGGGCATGTTAACGAGTAAATAACGACCGGCCGCGTTCCGGCGGCCCTGTTGCCTGCCGTTCATTCCCGCGGGTCGCCGATGCGGCGGGCGTCCGGCCCCCCGGGGGCCGCGCGGGAGGGCGCGGACCTGCGCATCCGGACGGACCGCACCTGCCCCGGTCTCACCGGGTGCGACGCCGCCGGTGGACACTGGCCGGCCCCGGGTTTGCCCACGCCCCGGCACCCCGCTAGGCTGATCGATTGGCGTCCGGCCCGGCGCGCTCCCTCCCCCCCTTCTGATATCCGGAACCCCTGCCAGATGGCGATGGACACCATCCGCATCCGCGGTGCCCGTACCCACAACCTCAAGAACATCGACCTCGACCTGCCCCGCGACAAGCTGATCGTGATCACGGGCCTGTCCGGGTCGGGCAAGTCCTCGCTCGCCTTCGACACCATCTACGCCGAGGGCCAGCGCCGCTACGTCGAGTCGCTGTCCGCCTACGCGCGCCAGTTCCTGAGCGTGATGGAGAAGCCGGACGTCGACCACATCGAGGGCCTGAGCCCGGCGATCTCGATCGAGCAGAAGTCGACCAGCCACAACCCGCGCTCGACCGTCGGCACCATCACCGAGATCTACGACTACCTGCGCCTGCTCTACGCCCGGGTGGGCATCCCCCGGTGTCCGGACCACGGTTACCCGCTCGAGGCGCAGACGGTCAGCCAGATGGTCGACCAGGTCCTGGCGCTCGACCCCGAGACCCGCTGGATGCTGCTGGCCCCGGTGGTCCGCGAGCGCAAGGGCGAGCACGCCCAGGTGTTCGAGCAGCTTCGCGCCCAGGGCTACGTGCGGGTGCGGGTGGACGGGGTGCTGCACGAGATCGACGCGGTGCCGCCGCTGGCCCTGCGCCAGAAGCACACCATCGAGGCGGTGATCGACCGGTTCCGGGTGCGCGAGGACCTCAAGCAGCGCCTGGCCGAGTCGTTCGAGACCGCGCTCAAGCTGGGCGACGGGATGGCCTCGGTCCAGGCCATCGATGGCGACGCCGCGGCCCAGCCGCTGCTGTTCTCCTCGCGCTACAGCTGCCCGGTCTGCGACTACGCCCTGCCCGAGCTCGAGCCACGGCTGTTCTCGTTCAACTCGCCGGTCGGCGCCTGCCCGACCTGCGACGGCCTGGGCGTGTCCCGGTTCTTCGACCCGGCCCGGGTGGTGGTGCACCCCGAACTGTCGCTGGCCGCGGGCGCGGTGCGCGGCTGGGACCGCCGCAACGCCTATTACTTCCAGTTGATCCAGTCGCTGGCCCGGCACTACGGCTTCAGCGTCGACACGCCGTGGCAGGACCTGCCCGAGGAATCGCGCCAGGCGGTGCTGTTCGGCAGCGGCGACACCACCATCACGTTCACCTATCTCACCGATTCGGGCAGCCGCACCCAGCGCAAGCACCGCTTCGAGGGGATCATCCCCAACCTGGAGCGCCGCTACCGCGAGACCGAGTCGGCGGCGGTGCGCGAGGAGCTGGCCAAGTACATCAGCGAGCGCCCCTGCGTGGACTGCGGCGGCGCGCGCCTGAACCGCGCCGCGCGCAACGTGTTCGTCGCCGAGCGGCCGCTGCACGACGTGGTGGTGATGCCGATCGACGAGGCGCTGCGCTTCTTCGGCGAATTGCACCTGCCCGGCTGGCGCGGCGAGATCGCCAGCCGCATCGTCAAGGAGATCCGCGAGCGGCTGAGCTTCCTGGTGGACGTGGGCCTGGACTACCTCACCCTGGAGCGCAAGGCCGACTCGCTGTCCGGCGGCGAGGCCCAGCGCATCCGCCTGGCCAGCCAGATCGGCGCCGGGCTGGTCGGCGTGATGTACGTGCTCGACGAACCGTCGATCGGCCTGCACCAGCGCGACAACGAGCGCCTGCTCGGCACCCTCACCCGCCTGCGCGACCTCGGCAACACGGTGATCGTGGTCGAGCACGACGAGGACGCGATCCGGCTCGCCGACCACATCGTCGACATCGGACCGGCCGCCGGTGTGCACGGCGGCGAGGTGGTGGCCCAGGGCACGCTGCAGGACGTACTCAAGGCGCCGCGCTCGCTCACCGGCCAGTACCTGTCGGGCAAGCGCTCGATCGCGGTGCCGACGCGGCGCACGAAGCCCAACCCGAAGATGAAGCTGCGGCTGCTCGGCGCCTCGGGCAACAACCTAAAGGACGTCGACCTCACCATCCACGCCGGCCTGTTCACCGCCATCACCGGCGTCTCCGGATCGGGCAAGTCGACCCTGATCAACGACACCCTCTACTCCCTGGCCGCGAACGAGATCAACGGCGCCTCGCACACCCCGGCGCCGTACCGCGAGGTCCACGGGCTGGACCTGTTCGACAAGGTGGTGGACATCGACCAGTCCCCCATCGGCCGCACGCCGCGCTCGAACCCGGCCACCTACACCGGCCTGTTCACGCCGCTGCGCGAGCTGTTCGCGCAGGTGCCCGAGGCGCGCGCCCGCGGCTATTCGCCGGGGCGCTTCAGCTTCAACGTGCGCGGCGGCCGCTGCGAGGCCTGCCAGGGCGACGGGCTGATCAAGGTCGAGATGCACTTCCTGCCCGACGTCTACGTGCCCTGCGACGTCTGCCACGGCAAGCGCTACAACCGCGAGACGCTGGAGATCCGCTACAAGGGCTACAGCATCCACGACGTGCTGGAAATGACCGTGGAGGATGCGCTGGCCCTGTTCGAGCCGGTGCCCGCGATCGCGCGCAAGCTCGAGACCCTGCTCGACGTCGGCCTGAGCTACATCAAGCTGGGCCAGCCGGCGACCACGCTCTCCGGCGGCGAGGCGCAGCGGGTGAAGCTGTCGAAGGAGCTGTCGCGCCGCGATACCGGCCGGACCCTCTACATCCTCGACGAGCCGACCACAGGCCTGCACTTCCACGACATCGAGCATCTGCTCGCGGTGCTGCACAAGCTGCGCGACGACGGCAACACCGTGGTCGTGATCGAGCACAACCTCGACGTGATCAAGACCGCGGACTGGGTGGTCGACCTCGGTCCCGAGGGCGGCCACCGCGGCGGCACGATCGTCGCCGAAGGCACGCCCGAACAGCTGGCTGCCGTCGAGCACTCCCATACCGGGCGCTTCCTGGCCAAGGTGCTCGGCACCGAGCGTCCGCGCCGGCGCAGGACGGCGGCGGCCTGACCCCCGCCGCCGCCCCTTTCCTCCCCCAACGCCGATCCACCCGCATGAGCCTCGACAACAAGACCACGCTGATCCGCCTGCCGATCGAGCTGCGCTGGCGCGACCTGGACGCGCTCAACCACGTCAACAACTCCAATTTCATGACCTACCTGGAGGAGGCGCGGATCCGCTGGTTCCAGTCGCTGGGCGAGCCGTGGATGACGGACGCGGTGATGCCGCTGCTGGCCGCGGTGCAGATGAACTACCGGGTGCCAATCCCGTATCCGGCGCGGGTGGTGGTGGAGCTGTCCGGCGACCGGGTCGGCAACAGCAGCGTCACCCTCGGCCATCGCATCGCCAGCGAGGACGGCACCGTCCTCTACGCCGACGGGCACGTGGTGATGGTCTGGATCGACCGCGCGAGCGGGCGCCCGACGCCGCTCCCGGACGCGGTGCGCCGGCTCGCGTCGGGCGGGGCCTGACCCGGACGGACGTCGCCGCGGCTACAGCGCGCCGGGTGCGCGCACCTGGAAGCCGGCCGCCAGCCGGCGGCCATCGTCCAGCTCGAGTTCCACTTCCAGCGTGCTGCCTTCGACGGCCTCGTCCTTCGGCTGCATCAGCATCAGGTGCAGGCCGCCCGGCGCGAGCACGACCGTGCCGCGGGCCGGCACGTCCAGGGCCTCCACGTGGCGCATGCGGCTCACGCCGTCCACGCGCGTGGTCTCGTGCAGCTCGACCGCACCGAACGCGGGGCTGCGCGCGGCGACGATCCGCACCGGTTCGGCGCACGGATTCCGGATCTCGGCGAAGCCCGCCATCATCGGCATCGCCATCGGCGGCTTGCGGATCCAGGCGGAGTCGATTTCGGGAAGGCAGTCGCCGGCGCGCGCGGCGCCGGACAGCGCGAGCAGCAGCGTCGCGCCCAGGAGCGGGATGGAAGCGTTCATGGCGCGGCTATGATAGCCGCCTTCCACGCAAGGGACCTGGCGCCATGATCGAACGCAGCCGGCACGACGGCATCCACGAGTTGCGCCTGGCGCGGCCGCCGGTGAACGCGCTCGACCCCACGCTGTGCGGGCTGCTGCGCGAAGCGGTCGACAGGGCGGTCGCCGACGGTGCGCGGGGCATCGTGCTCAGCGGCGCGCCCGGCGTGTTCTCCGCCGGGCTCGACGTGCCGTTCCTGCTGCAGCTCGACCGCACCGACCAGGTGCGCGCGGCCTGGGACGCCTTCATCGAGGCCGCGCGCGCACTGGCGCGTTCGCCGGTCCCGGTGGCCGCCGCGCTCACCGGCCACGCGCCGGCCGGCGGCTGCGTGCTGGCGCTGTGCTGCGACTACCGGGTGATGGCCGAAGGCGATTTCCGCATCGGGCTCAACGAGACCCAGGTCGGCCTGGTCGCACCGGAGGGCATCCAGCGGCTCATGCGCCGCGTCGTCGGCCCGCACCGCGCCGAACGGCTGCTGGTCGGCGGCGAGATGGTCGATGCGCAGCGCGCGCTCGCGATCGGGCTGGTGGACGAGCTGGCGCCGGCCGAGGACGTGCCGCAACGCGCGCATGCGTGGCTGGCCGGGCTGCTGGCGTTGCCGGCCAGGCCGGTGCTCGCCACCCGCGCGATCGCGCGCGCCGAAGTGGTCGAGGCACTCCGGCCGGAGCTGCTGGACCTGGACAACTTCATCGCGTCCTGGACCGAACCCGATACCCAGGCCGCGCTGAAGGCGCTGGTGGTCCGGCTCGGCAAGTAGGCTCGCCCGGCCCTTCGACCGCGGACGCTCAATCCCCGGTGGCGACCGGCCGCGCCGGATCGTCGATCCAGCCGCTCCACGAACCGGTGAACAGGCGCGCGCCGCGCAGCCCCGCATGCTCCAGCGCGAGCAGGTGATGGCAGGCCGTCACGCCCGACCCGCACATCGCCACCAGCGCCTCCGGGCCGCGCCAGCCGGGCAGCGCCTCGAACTCCGCGCGCAGGCGCGCGGGCGCCTTGAAGCGACCCGCGTCCAGATTGGCCATATACGGACGGTTGACCGCACCGGGCACGTGGCCGGCCACCGGGTCGATCGGCTCGACCTCGCCGCGGAACCGCTCCGGCGCGCGCGCGTCGACCAGCAACCCGCCCTGCGCCAGGTGGCACGCGATCGCGTCGGCGTCCAGCAGCCGGCTCGCGTCGAAGGCCCCCGCGAAGACGGCAGGCTCGGGCGCGGGTTCGGACACCGCATCGTCCACCGGCAGGCCGAGCGCGGTCCAGCGCGCGAAGCCGCCGTCGAGGACCGCCACCGCCTCGTGGCCCAGCATCCGCAGCAGGCACCACAGGCGCGCGGCGAAGGCACCGTCGCCGGCATCGTAGGCCACGACCCGGGTGCGCGGGGAAATGCCCCAGGCCGACAGGCGCCCGGTGAACGCCTCCGCGTCCGGCCACGGATGGCGGCCGCAGCCGGGACCATGCGGGCCCGACAGGTCCCGGTCCAGGTGCGCGTAGCGCGCGCCCGGGATGCGCGCACGACCGTATTCGCGTTCGCCGGCCGCGGGATCGGCCAGCGAGAAGCGGCAATCGACCACCACCAGGCCGGGCGCGCCCAGCGCGGCCGCGAGGGTCTCCGGCTGCACCAGGGTGTTCCACTCGCGCGTGCTCATCGCATGCCCTCCAGCCGCTGGCGCAGGTTGTACAGGATCGAGGCGGTGACGCCCCAGATGCGCTGGTCCGGGGCGCCGGGATACGGAATGAACTCCAGCACCCGGCGCGGGCGCCCGGCGAACTCGATGGTCAGCGCACGCAGGTGGTCGGGCGCGAGCAGGAACGACATCGGCACCTCGAACACCGCCGCCACTTCGGCGGGATCGGGACGCGCCACGAAGCCCGGATCGACCTGCGCGATCAGCGGCACCACACGGAAACCGGTGACCGTGCGCACCGGGTCGAGATAACCGAGCGGCCGCGCCTGGACGCGCGCCAGGCCGATCTCCTCCGCGGCCTCGCGCAGCGCGGCATCGAGCGCGCCGGCGTCGTCGGGATCGAGTCGCCCGCCGGGCAGGCTCACCTGGCCGGCATGCAGGCGCAGCCCGTCGTTGCGCCGGGTGAGCAGCAGGTTCAGGTCGTCGCCGCGGTCGACCAGGCCGAGCAGCACCGCGGCCGGCCTGGGCGGCGCGGATCCAAGCAGCCCGTCGAGCTCGTCGAGGTTCCACTCCGGGCCGCCGGGTTCGGCGTCGAGCGGATGCACCGCGCGGACGATCCGCTCCAGCGATGTCGGACCCGCCATGCTCATGCCGTACGCTGCCGGCCGCGACGCGGCAGCTCCTCCTCCATCAGCCGCAGGCGCTCGGCGTCGGCCATCGACCGCCAGCGTGCGATCTCGTCGCGGTTGCGGTGGCAGCCCAGGCACAGCCCGTCGGCATCGAGCATGCACACCCCGATGCAGGGGGTGGGGATCGGCTGCAGGAGGCTGTTCATCCGGACAATCGCAACAGGTCGGGCTGGAAAACGCAAAACGCCGGCGGGCAGCCGGCGCTTGCGTGGTGCCGCGGCCCGCCGGCGATGCCGGCCTGGCCGACGCGCCGTGGGCCGGTGGCCCGCGGCGAACTACTTGATGCTGACCAGCTTGACGTCGAACACGACCGCCTGGTTCGCCATGCGGCCGGCGCGCATGTCGGTGCCGTAGGCCTTGTCGCCCGGCAGCACCACTTCCCAGCGCGCACCGGTCGGCATCTGCAGCAGCGCCTCGCGCAGGCCCGCCAGCGGGATCTGGCTCACCTTCAGCGTCACCGGCCCGGCCTGCTGGCCTTCCGGCGCCTGCGAGGTATCGACGAACACCGTGCCGTCGGGCAGCGTGCCGCGGTAGTTGAGCACCACGTCGCTGTTCTGGGTCGGCTTGGCGCCGCTGCCGGCCTCGATCACGCGGTACTGCACAGTGCTGCCCGGCAGGGTGCGCACGCCTTCCTTGGACCGGTTCTGGGCCAGGAACGCATCGCTCTGCGCCTTGTTCTCGCTCGCCAGCTTGGCGAACTCGGCCTCGAGCTTGGCCTGCTGGCGGCGCTGCATGTTCTCGACCGCGGTCTTGAGTTCCTCGACCGGCACGGCGGGCTGCTTCTTGGCGTAGGCGTCCTGGATGGCCTTGATCACGGTGTTCACGTCGACCTGCTCACCGCGCGCCGCCAGTTCGGCCAGTTCGACACCGGTGTTGAAGCCGATGGCGTAGCTCAGCTTCCCCCTCTCGGACGACGTGTCCTGCGCGGAAGCCGCGGCGGAAACCAGGGTCATTGCCGCGAGCGAGGCGGCAAGCAAACGCAATTTCATTCGGTCACTCTCCAGAGGGGTACGTTCGGCCGGCACTCGGCCCAGACACGACACGGGGCGGTCGAGCCGCCCCCTGCAGGACGCGCTAGGATAGCGGCCGGGGGGCTTAACCGCCACTGACGCCTCCCTGTGACCCGGAGGCGCGCGACAAGTTCCCGTCCCCGTGCCCTTCGACCACCTTCCAGCCTTCTTCACATGAGCGACGCCTGCCTGCGCATCGACGACCATGACGCCATCCGGGTGATCACCGTGCACCGCCCGGAGCGCCTGAACGCCCTGGACTCGGCCACCATCGACGCCCTCCACGCCGCCGCCGACGCGGCCGCGGCCGATCCCGCCGTGCGGGTCGTGGTGCTCACCGGCGCCGGCCCCAAGGCCTTCGTGGCCGGTGCGGACATCAGTGAGATGTCCGGCCTGACCCCGGCCGAGGGCCGCGATTTCGCCCTGCGCGGGCAGCGGATGATGCGACGGCTGGAGCGCCTGCCCAAGCCGGTCATCGCGATGGTCAACGGCTACGCCCTGGGAGGCGGACTGGAACTGGCCATGAGCTGCCACCTGCGCATCGCCGCCGACACCGCCCGCATGGGCCAGCCCGAGATCGGCCTGGGCCTGGTGCCCGGCTTCGGCGGCACCCAGCGCCTGCTGCGCCTGGCCGGCCGCGCCGCGGCCCTGGAACTTTGCCTGACCGGCGAGCCCGTCGACGCGGCGCGCGCGCTGCAGCTGGGACTGGTCAACCGCGTCGTCCCGGCCGCCGAGCTCGAGGCCGAGACCATGGCACTGGCCCGCCGCCTGGCCGCAGCCGCGCCGCTGGCCTTGCGCGGCATCCTGGACTGCATCCTGGCCGGCGGCGAATGCGCCATCGAGGAAGGGCTCGACTACGAGGCCACCCAGTTCGGCCTGGTGTTCGCGAGCGAGGACATGCGCGAGGGCACCCGGGCCTTCCTCGAGAAGCGCAAGCCGGTGTTCCACGGGCGCTGAGACCGCATGCGGGACCCGGGCGGCCATTCCAGCAACGACATCGACAGGCCGGATCCGTCGCGGATCGCGGCCCTGCTGCGCGCGGACGACCTGGACGCCGCGCTCGACGCCGGGCTGATGGCGCTGGACGCAGGCGCCACCGGCATCCTGCCCCCGGACGACCAGGCCCTCGTCGCCCGCACCCGGCAGCGGCTGCAGGCCGCGTGGGACGCACGCGAGCGTTACCGGGCCCGCGCCGCGCGCCTGGCCCGCCGTGCCGCCGAACGCGAGGCCAAGCGTCGGGCGGCGACGCCGGCCGGTCCCGCCGCCAGCCCCCGTCCAGCGCTGCCCGCGGCTGCCGCGGCTGCCCTCGCCCGCGCCAGGGCCCGCGCCGGGCGCCCATGAGCGCGGCGCGATCGTCCACGGTGCGCGCGCGCAAGGCGCGGGGCACCGGCCGGCGACGCAGCCGGCTGTCGCCGGCCGAGGTCCACGCGCTGTTCTCGCGCCTGGCCGAGATCGATCCGGCACCCACCACCGAGCTCGAATACAGCACCCCCTTCGAACTGCTGGTCGCCGTCGTGCTCTCGGCACAGGCCACCGACGTGGGGGTGAACAAGGCCACGCGGCGCCTGTTTCCGGTGGCCAACACGCCGCAGGCGATCCTCGACCTGGGCGAGGAAGGCCTCAAGCGCTACATCTCGACGATCGGCCTGTTCAACGCCAAGGCGAAGAACGTGATCGCGCTGTGCCGGATCCTGCTGGAGAAGCATGGCGGCGAGGTCCCGCGCACGCGCGAGGAACTCGAAGCGCTTCCGGGCGTCGGGCGCAAGACCGCCAACGTGGTGCTCAACACCGTGTTCGGAGAAGGCACGATCGCGGTCGACACCCACATCTTCCGGGTCGCCAACCGCACCGGACTGGCTCCGGGCAAGGACGTGCGCGAGGTCGAGGACGGGCTGATGCGGGTGGTGCCCGGGGAGTTCCTGCTGGGGGCGCACCACTGGCTGATCCTGCACGGGCGCTACGTCTGCAAGGCACGCCGGCCGGACTGCCCGAAGTGCATCATCCGCGACCTGTGCCGGTATCCGGACAAGACCCCGCCGGATCCCGGTCGCGACTGACCCCGCCACCGCGGCCGCGCCAGCGCCCCGCATCGATCTCCCGCGCAGGCCGGCCTGTCCGGCATCGACGCCCGAATGCGTTCATGTGGACGGGGGGAAGGCGGGGCATTCGCGCCCCGGACACGGCACGGACGTCGCCGGTCTCCGCCGAGCCACGATCCGAAGATGCCGACGCCAGCCATGACGCCGCCAGCCATTCCGCACCTGCCACGATGCGCGCCGGCGGCGACCGCGCGCACCGGCGCACCGTCCACGGCGGGGAGCGACTGACGCATGTGCGGGCTGGCCGGTTTCGCAGGCGGCGTCGCGCCGACCCCGGAGGATCGCCTCGACCTGGAGCGGATGATCGCCACGCTCCACCACCGTGGCCCGGATGCGCACGGCGTCCACCTCTCCCCCGGCGTCGGCCTGGCCCACGCCCGGCTGTCGATCATCGACCTGGCCACCGGCCAGCAGCCGCTGCACGACGGCAGCGGGTCGGTCTGGACGGTCTTCAACGGCGAGATCTTCAACTTCCTCGAGCTGCGCCGGGAGCTCGAACGCGACGGCTACACGTTCCGCACCAGTTCCGACACCGAGGTGATCGTCCACCTCTACCACCGCGACGGCGACCGGTTCGTGGAACGCCTCAACGGCCAGTTCGCGATCGCGCTCTGGGACGCGCGGCGCCGGCGCCTCGTCCTCGCCCGCGACCGCGCCGGCATCCGCCCGCTGTACCACGTGCGTGCGCGCGGCAGGCTCTGGTTCGCCTCCGAGGTGAAGGCACTGCTCGCCGCGCTGCCCGAATGCGCGCGCCTGGACCCGGACGGACTGGTCCAGGCCTTCACCTTCTGGGGACCGTCCGACCCCGACACGCTGTTCGAGGGCGTGCGCAGCCTGCCGCCCGGGCACCTGCTGGCGCTCGAGGCCGACGGCCGCGAAATCCTCACCCGCTACTGGGACTGGGATTTCCCCGACGCGGGTGCCGCCGCGCCGTTCGCCTCGTTCGACGAGGCGGTCGAGGACCTGCGCGGGCTGCTGCTCGATGCGGTGCGCCTGCAGCTGCGCGCCGACGTGCCGGTGGGCGCCTACCTCAGCGGCGGACTGGATTCCTCCGGCATCGTGGCGCTCGCGCGCCAGGCCGGCATCGCGTCGGTGCGCACCTTCTCGGTCACCTTCGACGACGCCGAGTTCGACGAGCGCGAGCAGCAGCAGGCCATGGTCCGCCACCTGGGCACCGCGCACACCACCTTGCACTGCACCCGCCGCGACATCGCCGACGCGTTCCCCGCGCTGGTCCGCCACACCGAGGCGCCGGTGCTGCGCACGGCGCCCGTGCCGCTGATGCTGCTCTCGGGCGAAGTGCGCCGCAGCGGCTACAAGGTCGTGCTGACCGGCGAAGGCGCCGACGAGGTGTTCGCGGGCTACGACCTGTTCAAGGAAGCCAAGGTACGCCGGTTCTGGGCGCGCCAGCCGGACTCGGCCTGGCGCCACCTGCTGCTCGGCCGGCTGTACGGCTACCTGGCCAATTCCCCGGTCGGCACGCCGGGCTTCGCCCGCGCGTTCTTCGCCCAGGGCCTGGAGCACATCGACCGGCCCGTGTTCTCGCACGTGCCGCGGTGGACGACGTCGGGCCGGGCGCTCGCCTTCCTCGCCCCGGAGCTGCAGGCGCGTGCCGCGGCGTTCGATCCGCTCGCGTTCCAGGAAGGTCGGCTGCCGCCGCAGGCGTCGCGTTGGGCGCCGCTCGCACGCGACCAGTACCTCGAGGCGAAATCGCTGATGGCCGGCTACCTGCTGTCCTCGCAGGGCGACCGCGTGGCGATGGCCAACTCGATCGAGGGTCGGTTCCCGTTCCTCGACCACCGGGTCATCGAATTCGCCAACCGCCTGCCGCCGCACTGGAAGCTGCGCGGCCTGACCGAGAAGCACATCCTGCGCAGGGCGCTGGAGCCGCTGCTGCCGCCCGAGATCGCGCGCCGCACCAAGCAGCCCTACCGCGCGCCGGACGCGAGCAGCTTCTTCGAGCACGGGCGACCGGCCGACTACGTGGCCGAGCTGCTGTCGCCCGGACGCATCCGCGACGCCGGCCTGTTCGATCCGGCCCGGGTCGGGATGTTGCTGGAGAAGTGCCGGCGCGGAGGCGCCACCGGCTTCGGCGACAACCAGGCCTTCGTCGGCATTCTCTCGACGATGCTGCTGCACGACACTTTCATCCGCCGCCGCGACGCGACGGCGCCCGAACTACGCGCCACTGGAACGGAGTAACCCATGACCGAGCAGGCCATCCGCGAGAAGATCCGCGGCCACATCCTGGAGAACATGATGTTCACCGACGATCCGTCGCGCCTGCCCGACGATGCGTCGCTGCTGGAGATGGGCATCATCGACTCGACCGGCGTGCTCGAGCTGGTGCTGCTGATGGAGGAGAACTTCGCGATGAAGGTGCAGGACGCCGCGATCATCCCGGAGAACTTCGACTCGGTGGACCGGATGGTCTCGTTCGTCATGCGCTCGAAGTCCGCATGACCCCGGAGGACGCGTACGCCACCAGGCTCGAGCGGCTGCGCCGGGCCTGGCACCCCAATCCCGACAAGCCGGAGGAGTCGCCCGAGAACACGCTGCTGGCGCTGGCGTGGACCGCGGCCGGCCAGCCGCGCTCGGCGGTCGCCGCCGGGGCCTCGGACGCGCTGCCCGGGCTGGACGCGGCCGCACTGGAGCGCCTCGACGCGCTTGTGGCGCAGCGCCTGGCCGGGGTGCCGCTCGCCCACATTACCGGCCGCCAGCACTTCATGGGCCTGGAGCTGGCCGCGGGCCCGGAGGCGCTGATTCCGCGCGCCGAAACCGAACTGCTGGGACGCGCCGCGATCGACCTCGCGCTTGCCACGGGCGCACGCGTGGCCGTCGACGTCTGCACCGGATCGGGCAACCTTGCCCTCGCGCTTGCGCACCACGTGGAGGGGCTCGAGGTGCACGGCGCGGACCTGAGCGAGGAAGCGGTCGGCCTGGCCCGCCGCAATGCCGCGATGCTGGGGCTGGAGCAACGCGTGCGCTTCCGCGCCGGCGACCTGCTGGCGCCGTTCGACTCGCCGCAGTTCCACGGCGGCGTCGACCTGGTGGTGTGCAACCCGCCCTACATCAGCAGCGGCAAGGTGGCGGCGATGGACCCGGAGATCTCCGGCCACGAACCGCGCCTGGCCTTCGACGGCGGCACGCTCGGCGTGTCGATCCTGACCCGGCTGATGCACGAGGCCCCGCCCCTGCTGCGCGTGGGCGGCTGGTTGGCGTTCGAGGTCGGCACCGGCCAGGGCACGACGATGGCGCGGCGGCTGCGCAACGATCCGGCCTGGGACGACGTGCGCGAATGCAGCGACGGCCACGGCGTCGTGCGGGCGGTGCTCGCCCGGCGCCGCGCGGACAACGGAGGCACCTGATGGGCGGACTGGAATGGAGCGTGCTCGACATCGACTACGGCCGGGAGGCCGAGCGGATCTGCGCCGGCCTGCGCGAAGCCGTGGCCACGCGGCTGCGCCGGCGCGGCGTGGTGGTGGCGATCTCCGGCGGCATCGACAGCTCGGTCTGCGCGGCGCTCGCGGTGCGCGCGTTCGGGCCCGGCAGGGTGCACCTGCTGATCCTGCCCGAGCATGATTCGGACCCCGACAGCGCCGCGCGCGCGAACCTGCTGGCATCGCACCTGGGCGTCGAACCGCAGACGTTCGACATCGCCCCGGCGCTCGAGGCCATCGGTGCCTATGCCGCGCGCGACGCGGCGGTGCGCACCGTGCTTCCGGAGTACGACGACCGCTGGAAGATGAAGCTGGCGATCTCCGGCGGCAGCGAGGGCGCGATCAACCGCTTCCGCCTGGTCGCGCGCTCGCCCGACGGCGCCATGCACGAGCGCGAGCTGCGCCTGCACGAGTACCTCACCATCGTCGCCGCCACCAGCTACAAGCAGCGGCTGCGCAAGACGATCGAGTACTTCCATGCCGACCGCCTCCACTACGCGGTCGTCGGCACGCCCAACCGGCTGGAATACGACCAGGGCTTCTTCGTCAAGAACGGCGACGGCTCGGCCGACGTCAAGCCGATCGCGCACCTGTACAAGACCCAGGTCTACGGCATGGCCCGCCACCTCGGCCTGCCCGACCGCCTGTGCGAGGCGCAGCCGACCACCGACACCTACAGTCTCGAGCAGGGCCAGGACGAGTTCTACTTCGCCCTGCCCTATCGCTCGATGGACCTGGCGCTGTGGGCACTCGAGCACGGGGTCGAAGCCGGCGAACTGGCGAAGGCGCTCGACATCACCCCGGTCCAGGCCGCGGCGGTGTACGAGGACATCGCGCGCAAGCGCCGCACCACGCGGCCGCTGCACCTGCGCCCGCTGCTGCTGGGCACGGTGCCTTCGGTGGACGCGGCCACATGAGCGCGCAGGCGCACGGCGGCTACCGCGTGGAGGAAGCCGACCTCGCCCGCGACGGCGACGCGGCGGTGGGGGTCTGGCGCGCCAGCCTGCGCGATGGCGCCGGCCGGGCGGCGAAGCTGGAGTGGTTCTACCGGGCCGCGCCCGAGGGCGCGCACCTGCAGGTGCTGCGACCCGGGACCGGCCACGAGATCCTGGGCACCGCGGGCGTGGGCTGGCGCCGCATGCGCGCGGGCGCGCGCACGCTGCGCGGCGGGCTGCTCGCGGACATGGCGGTGCTGCCCGGCCACCGCACCCTGGGCCCGGCCATGCAGCTGCAGCGCGCGGCGAGCGACCGTGCGCTGGCCGAGGGCGACCTGGTGTACGGGTTCCCCAACGCCAATGCGGTGCCGGTGGTGAAGCGGCTCGGCTACGTGCACCTCGGCGACATGGTGCTCTACGTCCGCGCCCTGCGCCACGCGCCCTACCTCGAACGCCGCCTGCCCCGGCCGCTCGCGACCCTGCTCGGGCGCGCCATCGACACCGCGTTCGCGCTGCGCGACCGGCTGCGCAACCTGCACCGCGGCGCCCTGCACGCGCAATGGAGCGAAGGGCCCCTGGACCTGGTGCACCCGCGCTGGCCGCGGCCGGGCATGCTCGAAGGCGTGCGCGACAGGGCCGCGCTCGAATGGCGCTTCGCCCACAACCCGCTGGCCGCCTTCCGCTTCCTGTACCTGCGCCGCGCACCCGACGCGCAGCCCATGGCCTGGTTCGTATGCCGCCGCGACGGCGACGTGCTGCACATCGCCGATTTCGGCTTCGCCCCGGGCGCCCCGGTGGCCCACTGCGTCGCGACCCTGGCGCGCGAG
Source organism: Luteimonas sp. J29 (assembly GCF_000472505.1). Taxonomy (GTDB): domain Bacteria; phylum Pseudomonadota; class Gammaproteobacteria; order Xanthomonadales; family Xanthomonadaceae; genus Luteimonas. The sequence goes on along the minus strand of NZ_AWZR01000006.1, from coordinate 272,153 downwards.
GCGACCGCCCGGGGCGGGCGGTCGCTGCTGGTGGAATGCTGCCTGCCGGACGAGGAACGCTCGGCGCTGCTTCGCGCCGGGTTCCGCGAACGGCAGCGGCGCCCGATCTACGCCCGCTGGCGCGACCCGGAGCAGGCCGCGCGGGCGGTGCGGTTCACCTCGTTCGACGAGGACGAATAACGACCGGCGCGGCCGCCGCGACGCTTACCAGGCGAACTGCGCGCGCACCGCGTACTGGCCGGTCTCATCGCCGGTCAGGCCGTTGTCGCCACGGGTGTAGTTGAACATGAAGCGCAGGTTCGGGTTGACGTAGTAGTTCATGCCCAGGATCCAGCTGCTCACCTCCAGGCCGGCGACGTCGCGGTTCTCGATCGAGTCGTAGCGCGCGGTCAGTTCCCACAGGCCGCGGTCGGCCACCGGCGCCGAGCCGAACACGCCGGTACCCGCCTTGTACGGCTTGTGCCCGCCGTTGAGGTGCCAGCTGCCCTGCAGGTACCACGCGGTAACGTCCTGGTCCGGGCCCAGCGGCTGGCCGAAGCTGGCGTTGGCGTACTCGCCCTGGAAGAACAGCGGCCCGAACGCACCGGCGGCCTCGACGCCCCAGGCCGTGACGTCGTCGCCGCTGGCCCCGGTGACGGTGGCGATGGTCTGCGAGGGGCCGCGGCGGCCGGCGTAGCCGGCAGAGGCGCGCAGGTCGGCCGAGCCCTTGTTGGCGTTCTCGTGGCTGCCCCAGGCGCCGAAGTGCAGGGTGTTGTCCCCGTCGTTCACCGGGGCGAAGGTCACGCGGCCGGCGTAGCCCATGCCTTCGTTGCGCGGGCCGCTGGCGCCGCGGAGGTTGAACACGCTGAAGCCCGCGGTGTAGCGCCCGCCGCCGCGCAGGTAGCCGACGCCCTGCTGGAACTGGCGGCCGCTGAACAGGCCGGTGGCGCTGGCGAACGGACGCTCCATCATCAGGATCTCGTTCGAGCTGGTGAGCTCCTCCATCGACCGGTACGGCTTGAAGTGGCCGATGGTGACCTTGCCGCCCAGCGCGGACCGCGCGATGTAGACGTCGCGGAACCCCTCGAGCCCGCCGCCCGCGGCGAAGTCGTTCTCCAGCTTGTAGTCCCAGCCGAGCGCCTTGCCCTGCAGGGTCAGGCGCGCGCGCCGGAACTCGCTGGTGCCGGTGACGTCGGCCTGGTCGCGGTCGAAGGCGTAGGCGTCGAGGTGGATGCGGCCGCCGAGCGAGGCCTCGAACTTCCTGTCGGCGGAGGTGACCTTGATGCCACCCTTGGTCGACACCGTCGGCGTGGCCGCCGACAGCTGGTCGAGGTTTTCCCGGGTGGCGATGTTGATGTCCGACTGGGCGTCGGTGCGCGTCTCCAGCTCCTCGACCTTGGCCGCCAGCGCGGCGATCTGGGCCTTGAGTTCAGCGACTTCGCGTTCCTGCGGGGTTTGCGCCGCGGCGGCCAGGCTGGTGGTGCCGAGCACGGTGGCGAGCGCGGTGGCGAGGATCGTGTGGCGCATGCGGGGTTCCTGTCATGGGAGGGTCGGGGCGGGCGCGGAGCCGCCATGCAGCCGCGGCCCTGCCGCGTCACGCACGGGGCGGCGCCCGCGGTCGCGACAGAGGATGGGGCGGCCGCATGACGATTCGATGACAGTCGTGGAGCGCGCCACCGTCATGCGTGCGTCACCTGGCTGCCACGCGACGGTCACCTGGCGCTCGTGCAATGGCGCCCGGAGCGGGATGGTCCCGCGCAACGCACCCAGGAGCCCCATGCACATCCTAGCCAAGACCACGGTTGCCGCCCTCGTGCTGTCCGCCGCCGGCATCACCACCGCCCGCGCGAACGACGCCACCGGCGCCGGCGCCTCGTTCGTCTACCCGGCCATCGCGCGCTGGTCGGCCGACTACCGCCAGGCCACCGGCAAGCAGGTCAACTACCAGTCGATCGGCTCCGGCGGCGGGATCGCCCAGATCAAGGCCGGCACCGTCGACTTCGGCTCCAGCGACAAGCCGCTGCCGCCGGAGGAACTGGAGAAGTCCGGCCTCGCCCAGTTCCCGTCGGTGATCGGCGGCGTGGTCCCGATCGTCAACCTCGAAGGCGTGCGTGCCGGGGCGATGAAGCTCGACGGCGCGACCCTGGCCGACATCTTCCTCGGCCGGATCACCCACTGGAACGATCCGGCCATCGTCGCCCTCAACGGCGGCATCCCGCTGCCGGACGCGAAGATCACCGTGGTCCACCGTTCCGACGGCTCGGGCACCAGCTTCAACTTCACCAACTACCTGTCCAAGGTCAGCCCGGCCTGGAAGGAGGCCGTCGGCGAGGGCACCTCGGTCGCGTGGCCGGTGGGCATCGGCGGCAAGGGCAACGAAGGCGTGGCCGCCTACGTCAAGCAGATCCGCGGCAGCATCGGCTATGTCGAGCTGTCCTACGCGCTGCAGAACCGGCTGGCGTACTCGCGCCTGAAGAACGCGGCCGGCAATTTCGTCAACCCGAGCGACGAGACCTTCTCGGCCGCGGCCGCGAGCGCGGACTGGGCCTCCACCCGCGACTTCCACCTGGTGATGACCAACGCGCCCGGCGAGAACGCCTGGCCGATCACCGCGACCAACTTCATCCTGATGAAGAAGCAGCCGCGGAACGTGGAAGGCGCGCGCAACGCGCGCGAGTTCTTCCGCTGGGTCTACGCCAACGGCGACGCCCAGGCCCGCGCGCTCGGCTACGTGCCGCTGCCCGACACCCTGGTGCACCAGGTCGAGGCGTACTGGCGCGACGCACTGCCCTGGTGAACCGACGGTTCCTCTCTCCCTCCCCGGAGATCCCTGGCGCGGGCCCCTTCGGGGGCCCGTTTTCCTGGCGCCGTTCCGGGCGCGCGGGCTCCGGGTGTCATACGGCGGTAACAAAAACATCATTTCATGGCGCCATCCCGCCACCACGGCCCCACGACGGAGACCTCCATGCAAGTCCGCTTCGCCCCCCTGGGCGCCCTGGCCCTGACGGTCGCGCTGTTCGCGACCGCATGCTCGCCAAGGGCCGACACCCCCGCGACCGCGGACGCCGGCGACCAGCCCGGCACCGGGATTTCCGGGGCCGGCGCCTCGTTCATCTATCCGCTGGTCTCGAAGTGGTCGGCCGACTACAACGCGGCCACCGGCGCGCGCGTCAACTACCAGTCGATCGGATCGGGCGGCGGCATCGCCCAGATCAAGGCCGGCACGGTCGACTTCGGCTCCAGCGACAAGCCGCTGTCCAGCGCGGAGCTGGCCGAGGCGGGGCTGGGCCAGTTCCCCTCGGCGATCGGCGGCGTGGTGCCGGTGGTCAACCTCGACGGCCTGGAGCCGGGGCAGTTGCGGCTCACCGGCGAGGTGCTCGCCCGGATCTTCATGGGCGACATCGCCACCTGGAACGATCCCCGCATCGGCGCCCTCAACCCGGGCACGCCGCTGCCGGAGGTGAAGATCAGCGTGGTCCACCGCTCCGACGGCTCGGGCACCACGTTCAACTTCTCCAACTACCTCTCCAAGGTCAGTGCGGAGTGGAAGCAGCGGATCGGCGAAGGCACCTCGCTGCAGTGGCCCACCGGCGTGGGCGGCAAGGGCAATGAAGGCGTGGCGTCCTACGTGCGCCAGATCAAGGGCGCGATCGGCTACGTCGAGCTGGCCTACGCACTGCAGAACGACATGCCCTACGCCTCGCTGCGCAACGCCGCCGGCCACTTCGTCCAGCCGGGCGAACACAGCTTCGCCGCGGCGGCGGCGACGGCCGACTGGGCCAGCGCCAGTGACTTCGACCTGGTGATCACCAACGCCCCCGGCGACGAAGCCTGGCCGATCACCGCCACCAACTTCATGCTCATGCACAAGCGGCCGAAGGATCCGGCGCGCAGCAAGGCGGCGCTCGACTTCTTCCGCTGGGCCTTCGAACACGGCAAGGCGCAGGCCAGCGAACTGCACTACGTGCCGCTGCCCGACCCGCTGGTGGAGCAGATCGAAGCCTACTGGGCGGCCGAGTTCGAATGACGCGCCCCCCGCCCCGCGCGGGCCGGTACCGGCCCGCGCGCGGCTGCATCCACTGGTGACGGATCCCCGATGAGCGCCATTCCCATTCCCGCTCCCCCGCCCTCGCAGGCACGCAGCCGCGACCTGCGCGACGCGCGCAACGACCGGCTGTTCCGCTGGCTGCTCGCCGGCACCGTGGTGTTCGTGTTGCTGGCACTGGCCAGCGCCGCGCTGTCGATGCTCTGGGGCGGCCGCGAGGCGCTGGCCTCCCAGGGCTGGCGTTTCTTCCTCTCGGCCGAATGGAATCCGGTGGAGGATCGCTACGGCGCCCTGGTGCCGATCTACGGCACCCTGGTCACCGCGGTCATCGCGATGCTGATCGCGGTGCCGGTGAGCTTCGGCATCGCCTTCTTCCTGACCGAGGTCGCCCCGCGCTGGATGCGCGGGCCGGTGGGCACCGCGATCGAACTGCTGGCCGGCATTCCCTCGATCATCTACGGCATGTGGGGCCTGTTCGTGCTGGTCCCGGTGATGACCACGCACGTGACCCCGTGGCTCAACGACCATCTGGGCACGATCCCCGGCCTGGGCGTGCTGTTCCGCGGTCCGCCGCTGGGCATCGGCATGCTCACCGCGGGCCTGGTGCTCGCGATCATGGTGATCCCGTTCATCTCCTCGGTGATGCGCGAGGTGTTCCTGACCGTGCCCGCGCGGCTGAAGGAATCGGCCTACGCGCTGGGCTCCACCAGGTGGGAAGTGAGCTGGGACATCGTGGTGCCCTACACCCGCTCGGCGGTGATCGGCGGCATCTTCCTGGGCCTGGGCCGCGCCCTGGGCGAAACCATGGCCGTGGCGTTCGTGGTCGGCAACTCGGTGCGACTGACGCCGTCGCTGCTGGAGCCGGGCACCACGATCGCGGCCCTGATCGCCAACGACTTCGCCGAGGCCACCGACACCTACCGCTCGGCCCTGTTGCTGCTCGGTTTCGTGCTGTTCCTGGTGACCTTCGTGGTGCTGGCGGTCGCCCGCCTGATGCTGATGCGGATCTCGCGCCGGGAGGGCAACTGATGGTTTCGACCAGCGCCCGCGCCCAGGCGGTGGCCGCCCGCCTCCACGCCCGCCGCCGGCTCCGCAACGCCGTGGCCATCGTCCTGGCGGTGCTGACCGCCGCCTTCGGCCTGTTCTTCCTCGGCTGGATCCTGTGGACCCTGGCCAGCAAGGCCATCGGCGGCATCAACTGGGCCCTGTTCACCCGGATGACCCCGCCGCCGATGCAGGAAGGCGGCCTGCTCAACGCCTTCTTCGGCAGCGCGGTGATGTGCGCGCTGGCGATCGCCATCGGTACGCCGCTGGGCGTGGCCGCCGGCACCTGGCTGTCGGAGTACGGCCGCGCGCGCAAGGCCGGGATGGTGGTCCGGTTCGTCAACGACATCCTGCTCTCGGCGCCGTCGATCGTTCTCGGCCTGTTCGTCTACACCCTGGTCGTGATGCAGACCGGCGGCCGCTTCTCGGCCCTGGCCGGCGCGATCGCACTGGCCTTCATCGTGCTGCCGGTGGTGGTGCGCACCACCGACGAGATGCTGCAGCTGGTACCGGTGCAGATGCGCGAGGCCGCGCTGTCGCTGGGCGTGCCGCAGTGGAAGGTGATCGTCCAGGTGCTCTACCGCAGCGCCTCGGCGGGCATCGTCACCGGCATCCTGCTGTCGCTGGCGCGCATCTCCGGCGAAACCGCGCCACTGCTGTTCACCGCCTTCGGCAACCAGTACTGGAACAGCAACATCCTGCAGCCGATGGCCAGCGTGCCGGTGGTGATGTACCAGTACGCCGGCAGCCCCTACGAATCCTGGCAGCAGCTCGCCTGGGCCGGCGCCTTCGTGCTGACCGCCTTCGTGCTGCTGGTCAGCCTGTCCGCACGCGCGCTCCTGCTGCGCAACAGGATCTCCCATGACTGACCTCTCCCTGGACCCGTCCATGAACGACATCCACACGGTGGTCGCGCACCAGCGCATCAACGTCGCCACGCATCCGCGCGGCGCCCTGGCGCCCATGCCGACCAAGATCTCGGTCCAGGGCCTGGACTTCCACTACGGCAGCTTCCACGCGCTCAGGAACATCCACCTGGACATCCCCGAGAAGCGGGTCACCGCCCTGATCGGCCCCTCCGGCTGCGGCAAGTCGACCCTGTTGCGGGTGTTCAACCGGATCTACGCGCTGTACCCGAAGCAGGAGGCCAACGGATCGATCCTGCTCGACGGCGAGGACATCCTCTCGCCGAAATACCCGATGAACCGGCTGCGCAGCAAGGTCGGGATGGTGTTCCAGAAGCCGGTGCCGTTCCCGATGACCATCTACGAGAACATCGCCTACGCCATCCGCCACCACGAAAAGCTGTCGAAGGCGCAGCTCGACGAGCGGGTCGAGCAGGCGCTGCGCCAGGGCGCGCTGTGGGACGAGGTCAAGGACAAGCTCGGCCGGTCGGCGCTCGGCCTGTCCGGCGGGCAGCAGCAGCGCCTGTGCATCGCGCGCGCGGTCGCGCTGCGCCCGGAAGTGCTGCTGCTGGACGAACCGACCTCGGCGCTCGACCCCATCTCGACCAGCCGCATCGAACAGCTGATCGAGGAGCTCAAGCGCGACTACACCATCGTCATCGTCACCCACAACATGCAGCAGGCCGCGCGCGTGTCCGACTTCACCGCCTTCATGTACCTGGGCGATCTGGTCGAGCACGGCCCCACGGAGACGATCTTCTCCAATCCCTCGAAGCAGCAGACCGAGGACTACATCACCGGCCGCTTCGGGTGAGGCGGGCCGCGTCCCGCCCCGCCCCGGCCGCCCAGCACCGGACCCCGCGACCATGAGTACCCAACCCCACGACCACATCGTCCGCAGCTACGACGAAGAGAGCCAGCGGCTCAGCGGCGAGCTGCTACGCATGGGCCGGATGGCCTCCGCCCAGCTCGAGGCCGCGCTCGAAGCGGTCGACCGCCGCGACGACGCCGCGGCCGCGCGCATCGTCGCCAACGACGAAGCGATCGACGCGCTCGAGGCCGAGGTCAGCCACGACGTGATGAAGCTCGCCCTGCGCGGGCCGCTGGCCCGCGACCTGCGCGGGATCCTGGCCGCGTTGCGGATCGCGGCGGACATCGAACGCATCGGCGACTACGCCGCCAACATGGCCAAGCGCTCGACCGCGCTCAACACCGCGCCGCCGCTGCCGCACACGCGCGGGCTCAACGCCCTCGGCCAGCTGGTGTTGCGCCAGCTGCGCGAGGTGCTGGATGCCTACGCCGCCAACGACGCCGACGCCGCACAGCGCGTGCGTGATTCCGACGCCGAGGTCGACACGTTCTACACCGGGCTGTTCCGCGAACTCCTGACCTACATGATGGAAGATGCGCGCGCGATCACGCCGTGCACCCACCTGCTGTTCATGGCCAAGAACCTCGAGCGCATCGGCGACCACGCCACCAACATCGCCGAGAACGTCTGGTTCCTGGTCCACGGCGAGGACAGCCTGCCGCCGCGCGAAAAGCGGGACGCCACCAGCGTCGCCCCTGATACTGCGTTGCAGCATCGGACGCGCTGACCTGTCGTTAATCCCCGGTCGTGGATACTGCCGCCCGGCGCGCGCCGCCATGCGCTCCCCCCTCCCCCACGCCTGGCGCCCCGCCCACCCATCAGGAGTCCACACATGACCCACCACCCCAGCAAGAAGCCCGTTGCCGTCGCGATCGGGACCGCCCTGGCCGGCGGCCTGCTGCTGTCCGGTTCCGCCTTCGCCGTCACCCCCCTCGCCCAGGGCTACCTGCTCGGCGCCCAGGAGGCCGCCACCGGCCACGCGCATGCATCGGAAGGCAATTGCGGCGCCGACAAGGGCGAGAAGGCCGGCGAAGGTCGGTGCGGGCTCGCCAAGGCCGATGCCGACGGCGACGGCCGGATCTCCCGCGCCGAGTTCGACGCCGTGCATCCGGGCGAGGGCGACAAGTTCGCCTCGATCGACGCCAATGGCGACGGCTTCATCGACCAGGCCGAGCACGATGCGCACAAGGCCGCCGCCGGCAAGGCCGACATGGAAGGCAAGTGCGGCGAGGGCAAGTGCGGCGGCGCCGCCTGACCTTCGGTACCTCCGGCCCCATGACCCCCGCCGTCCGTGCGCTGCCGGAGCACGCCGCCGGGCTTGGCCTGCGGCGCGGGCTGCTGCCCGCGCTGCAGGCGGCCGCCGACGGCGCATTCGATTTCCTCGAATGCGCCCCGGAGAACTGGATCGGCGTCGGCGGCGGCCTCGGCGCCGCGTTCGAGGTCCTGGCCGAGCGCCACCCGGTCACCTGCCATGGCCTCTCGCTCTCGCTCGGCGGCCCGTCTCCGCTGGACGAGACCTTCGTCGCCAGGATCGGCCGCTTCCTCGACCGCCACCGGGTCGCGCTGTACAGCGAGCACCTGAGCTGGTGCAGCGACGACGGCCATCTCTACGACCTGCTGCCGCTGCCGTTCACCGAAGAGGCGGTGGAGTACGTGGCCGGGCGCATCCGCCGGGTGCAGGACATCCTCGGGCGCCGGATCGCGGTCGAGAACGTCAGCTACTACGCCGCGCTTCCCGTGCAGGGTGCGCACGCGCTGGACGAAGCCGGCTTCATCACTGCCGTGCTCGAACGCGCGGACTGCGACCTGCTGCTCGACGTCAACAACATCCACGTCAACGCGGTGAACCACCGCTACGACGCGCGCGCGTTCCTGCGCCGCATGCCGTCGGAGCGGATCGCCTGCTACCACGTCGCCGGCCACCACGACGAGGCGCCCGACCTGAAGGTGGACACCCACGGCGCCGAGGTCCGGCCCGATGTCTGGGACCTGCTGGCCGACGCCTACCGGGTGCACGGCCTGCGTCCGACCCTGCTCGAGCGCGACTTCAATTTCCCGCCGTTCGCGGAACTGCTGGGCGAGATCGAACGGATCCGCTCGGTCCAGCGCGAGGCCGGCGCGACCGCGGAGACCGCGCGTGGCTGAGGCGCCGGCCGCGCTGCGCGCGCAGCAGATGGCGCTGGCCCGGCACCTGCGCGACCCGGCCGCGGTGCCGCCGCCCGGCGGCATCGAGGACCGCCGCCTCGCGATCTACCGCGAGCTGCTGCACAACAACATCCGCCGCCTCCTGTCCGGCAACTTCCCCGTGATCCGAAGGACGCTCGGCGACGATACCTGGGCATCCCTGGTGCGGCGCTTCTTCGCGGGGCACCGCTGCCACACGCCACTGTTCACCGAAATCGGGCGCGAGTTCCAGCGCTGGCTGGAGCAGCAGGCCGGGCAGGACCCGGACCTGCCGGCCTGGCTGCCGGAGCTGGCGCACTACGAATGGGTCGAGCTGGCGCTGCAGATCTCGGATGCGCAGCCGCCCTGCGCCATCGATCCGCTGCAGGACCACGCGGACAGGGCCGGGGCGCTGCTCGACGGTGTCCCGGTGGTCTCGCCCCAGGCGTGGGCGCTGGCCTACCGCTGGCCCGTGCACCGCATCGCGCCCGGCTACCAGCCACGGATGCCTCCCGACGAGCCGACCCTGCTGCTGGTGCGGCGCGATCGCGATGGCCAGGTGCGATTCGCCAGCCTCTCGCCGCTCGCATTCCGCCTGCTCGAGCGCCTTGCCCCGGCCCGCGACAGCGGTCGTGCGGTACTGCGTGCGCTGGCGTCCGAAGCCGGTGCGGAAGCCGAGGCGCTGCTGCCGGAAGGCAGCGCCATGCTCGTGCGGATGCTCGACGAGGGCACGCTGGCCGGGATCCGCGCCAGGCAGGCGTGACGCGAGGCGACTGCGCGTCCCGCACCGCGGCCCCGCTCCGGCACGCGATCCGGCATCGCGCGGATCGATGCGAACCGCCGGCGCAGCGGCTCTGCTAGGCTTTGCGCATGCAATCCGCTGCTCCGCCGGCAACCGGCGCCACCCTGCTCACCCGCCGCTTCCGCGGATACCTTCCCGTGGTCGTCGACGTGGAGACGGGGGGATTCGACTGGAACCGCCACGCCCTGCTCGAGATCGCCGTGGTCCCGATCGACGTGGACGACAGCGGCACGCTGGTGCCTGGCGAGCCGGCCAGCACCCATGTCGAGCCCGCGCCGGGCACTGCGATCGATCCGCAGTCGCTGGAGGTCACCGGCATCGACCTCGACCATCCCTTCCGCTTCGCCAAGCAGGAGAAGGACGCGCTGGACCACGTGTTCGCCACCGTGCGCACCGCGGTGCGCAAGCACGGCTGCCAGCGCGCGATCCTGGTCGGCCACAACGCCCATTTCGACCTGAACTTCCTGAACGCCGCCGTCGCGCGCACCGGGCACAAGCGCAATCCGTTCCACCCCTTCAGCGTGTTCGACACGGTGACGCTGGCCGGCGTCGCCTACGGCCAGACCGTGCTGGCGCGCGCGGTCCAGGCGGCCGGCTTCCAATGGAGCGGGGAAGACGCGCATTCGGCGCTGTACGACGCCGAGATGACGGCCAAGCTGTTCTGCACCATCGTCAACGCCTGGCCGACGCCGCCGCTTCGCTGACCCCCGGGCTTCCGCACCTCGCGCGCAGCGTCCTCCGTCGTTCGCCCTGCCGACCCGCACGCGCCACCTTGGCTGGCGCAGCGCGGACGTCGGCGGCGCCACTTCCCGCCCGTGCAAGAGGGCTGGGTGGGAGAGCCCGCGGCGCCGGTCGGCATCGCAACGTCCGGCTGCCCCCCTCTGGACTCGGGCTAAACATCGCCCGTGCTCCACTGGCGGCATCCCACCCGAGGAGAAGCCGCATGCCCATCACCCGTGCCCAGGCCACCCAGCTGCTCAACCAGGGGGAAATGGCGCTCTACGACGACAGCCGCATCAACGGCCTGCGCCAGCTCGACGCACGCGCGCTGGGCGCGCGCATCCGGCGTGCCCGCACCGCCCGGGACCGCGCCCGCGACCTGGTGCAGAAGCACGCCTTGGCCTCGCGCGCCCGCACCGGCAGCAAGCGCGGCGATAGTGGCCTGGCCAACCGGCGCAGCCGGGACAAGGCGGAACTGCTGGCCGACATCCTGCGCCGCTTCGAGCAGCGGCTGAAGCAGGTCGAACGCGCCGACGCGTCCGCGGAGAAGGCCGGCGCAGGCGCCACCGGCAAGACGGCGGGGAAGGCCTCCACCGGCCGCGGCCGCAAGAGCGCTGCGAAGGCCGCGACGAAGACGGCCGCGACGAAGAAGACCGCGACGAAGAAGGCCACGACAAAGAAGACGGCTACGAGGAAGAGCACTGCGAAGAAGGCCGCGGCGGGAAAGAACACCACGGCAAGGGCCGCCACGAAGAATGCGGCCGCGTCGGCAAAACGCTCCACCACACGCAAGTCCGCGACCGGATGGGCTGCCGCAAGCACCTCCTCCACCAGGAAGGCGACCACGAGGAAATCCGCTGCGAAGACGGCGGCGACATCGGCCGCGAAGAAGCGGGGCGCGAAGACCGCGTCGAAGACGCCGGCAATGAACGGCACGGCCACACGCGGCAAACCCGTGCGCAAGGGCCACATCACCCCGGAGCAGGCGCTGGCGCAAACCCATGCCCTGCTCGAGGCCAAGCAGGCGCAGGACGCCGCACCCAGACCTTGGCAGGCACTGGCCAACGGCGCGGCGCCGGCCGTCGGCCAACCGGGCTACCAGTCGGACGAAGCCGCGCGCCGCGCCCAGGACCTGCATGCCGCCGAATCGCGCATCCCGGCGATCCAGGGCAGCGCCAGCACCCGCGACCGCATCCAGCAGGGCAAGCGCGACCACCGCGGCGACGGCGATTGATGGCCGTCCCGCGCTCCGTCCCCGGGCTCAGCCCGGGGACGAGGCCAGCTTGAGACCGATGATGCCGGCCACGATCAGCGCCAGGCTCAGCACCCGGCCCAGGTTCGCCGGCTCGCCAAACAGCACGATGCCCAGGATCGCCGTGCCCACCGCGCCCACGCCCACCCAGACCGCGTACGCGGTGCCCACCGGCAGCGACTTCATCGCGATCCCGAGCAGGAACAGGCTGACCGCCATCGCCCCGGCGGTGCCCAGCGTGGGCCACAGACGGGTGAACCCCTCGGTGTACTTGAGCCCGATCGCCCAGCCGATCTCGAACAGGCCGGCCAGGACGAGGATGAACCAGGACATGCGATGACCTCCATCGGTCGATGGGGTCGTCCCCGTGGATGCGCGCGGCGCGGGGTCGTCCCCGTGCGCGCATATCATCGCATGCGGGGGGCGGCGCCCCGGGCGACGCCCCCGGGACACTGCGTGCTCAGTCGGCCGCCGATCCGCGGACCAGGCGATAGGTGCACACCAGCACCCAGCCCACCAGCAGGAAGAACAGCGGCGCGCGGAACGCCAGCCACGCCGCCGGCAGCAGGGCGGCGGCGCCGGCCAGGCCCAGCAGTGCGCGCCAGCGACCGCCGGCCTGGCCGCGCGCGAACGAGTGCAGGAACAGCGAGAGGAGCATCAGGCAGGCGCCGGCCAGCCCCAACCAGTCCTGCCACTGCAGCGTGTCCAGCATCGCCATCGCGTCCTCCGTCCTGCCGGTCCATCAACCGGCGCGCTGGCGCACCGCCTCGAACAGGGCCACGCCCGCCGCCACCGAAACGTTGAGACTCTCCACGCCCGGGGAAGTTTCCTGGCCGGGCATCGGGATCGACACCAGCTCGTCGCAGTGCTCGCGGGTCAGCCGGCGCAGGCCATCGGCCTCGCCGCCCAGTACCAGGGCGACGTTGCCGCGCAGGTCGAGCGCGTACAGCGGGGCCCCGGCGTCGCCGGCCAGCCCGTAGATCCACACGCCCAGCTTCTGCAGCCCCGACAGCGTGCGCGCCAGGTTGGTCGCCCGCACCACCGGGATGCGGTCGGCGGCACCGGCCGAGGTTTTGCGCACGGTGGCGGTGACCTGGGCCGACTTGTCCTTGGGGATCACGACCGCGGTCGCGCCGGCGGCGGCTGCGCTGCGCAGGCAGGCGCCGAGGTTGTGCGGATCCTGGACCCCGTCGAGCACCAGCAGCAGCGCCCGGCCGCCTGCCTGTTCCACCAGGCCGGGCAGGTCGCCCTCCTCCCAGGTCCGGGCCGCGGCGTAGCGCGCGGCCACGCCCTGGTGGCGCACGCCGCCGGCCACGCCGTCGAGCGCCTGCTGCGCCACCCGTCGCACGTCAATGTCGCGGCGCCGCGCCTGCTGCTCGATCTCGGCCAGGCGCGGGTTCCTGGCGCCGGCCTCCAGCAGCACCTCGCGCACGTTCCCGGCATCGTGCTCGACCGCGGCCCAGACCGCGTTGATGCCGACGATCCACTGGTTCTGCCTGGACATGCTGGGGGAATTCCGGTGGGGGCGTGCCAGCGGCCATTCTACCGGCCGCGGCCGTCGCGCCGGATCAGTATTTGCGCTTCTGCCGCCGCGCCGGCTGCCCACGCGGCGGCAGCGGCTTCACCCCGCCCTCGCCCGGCAGGCCGAAGTCGATCTTGCGCTCCTCGAGGCTGGCCTTGAGCACGACGATGCGGATCCGGTCGCCGAGCCGGAACTCGCGCCCGGTGCGCTCGCCACTGAGCGTCTTGCGCACCGGGTCGAAGTGGTAGAAGTCCCTCGGCAGCTGGGTGACGTGGACCAGGCCGTTGACCTTGGACTGGTCGAGCTCCACGAACAGCCCGAAGCTGGCCACGCCGCTGATCGTGCCGTCGAACTCGCCGCCGACGTGCTGCTCCATCCACGCTGCGCGGTAGCGCTCGTCCACCTCGCGCTCGGCCTCGTCGGCGCGGCGTTCGCGTTCCGAGCACTGCAGCGCCAGCGCCGCCATCTCGCTGGGCGTGTAGAGGAAGGTCTTGCGCCGGCCCTTGGCCAGCACGTGCTTGATCGCGCGATGCACCAGCAGGTCCGGGTAGCGACGGATCGGCGAGGTGAAGTGCGCGTAGGCCTCCAGCGCCAGTCCGAAATGGCCGATGTTGTCCGGCGAGTACACGGCCTGGCTCTGCGAGCGCAGGATCACCGATTCGAGCAGGGTCGCATCCGGGCGGTCGCGTACCTTCTCCAGCAGGTTGGCGAAATCCTTCGGCCGCACCCGCGCCCAGGCCGGCATCCGCAGCGAGAACTCCTTGAGGAATTCCAGCAGGTCGGCGTACTTCGACTCCGGCGGCTTGTCGTGGATGCGGTAAGGCGCCGGCACGCCGGCTTCGAGCAGGAACTTCGCCGCCTCGACGTTGGCGGCGATCATGCATTCCTCGATCAGCTTGTGCGCGTCGTTGCGCTGGAGCATCCCGGCCTGCACCACCTCGCCGTGGTTGTCGAGCACGAACCGCACCTCCGAGGACTCGAACTCGATCGCGCCGCGCTTCGACCGCGCCTTCGCCAGCACCCTGTAGAGCTGGTGCAGGTGGCGGATGTGCGGCATCAGGCTGCCGATCTGCGCCTGGGCCTCGGGATCCTCCTCGCCCACCGCCTTCCACACCTGGGTGTAGGTCAGGCGCGCGTGCGAGCGCATCACCGCCTCGGCGAACCTGGACTTCACCACCTCGCCGTCGCGGTTGACCTGCATGTCGCAAGCGAAACACAGCCGGTCGACGTCGGGGTTGAGCGAGCAGATGCCGTTCGACAGCGTCTCGGGCAGCATCGGCACCACGAAGCCGGGGAAGTACACGCTGGTCGCGCGCAACTGGGCCTCGTCGTCCAGAGGCGTGCCGGGACGGACGTAGCTGGAGACGTCGGCGATCGCCACCACCAGCCGGAAGCCATTGCGCGTGGGCTCGCAGTACACCGCGTCGTCGAAGTCCTTGGCGTCCTCGCCGTCAATGGTCACCAGCGGCAGGTCGCGCAAGTCCAGGCGCCCGGCCGCCGTGGCGGCATCGACCTGGAGAGGCACCGCCGAGGCCTCTGCCAGCACCTCCGGCGGGAATTCGTGCGGCAGCTCGTGGCCGTGGATCGCGGCCTCGACCACCAGCGACGGGGTGAGCGCGTCGCCCAGCACCGCCAGCACGCGCCCGATCGGCGGACGGCGCTCGTCGGCCGGGCGCGTGATCTCGCAGACGACCAGCTGCCCGTGCTGCGCCTCCAGGCGCGCATCGGACGGGATCTGGACGTTGCGCTGGATGCGCCGGTCGTCCGGCACCACGAAGCTGATCCCGGATTCGACCGTGAAACGGCCGATCAGGCGGTTGAGCCGGCGCTCCAGGACCTCCGCGATCACGCCCACGCGGCGGCCGCGGTGGTCGAGCGAGACCACGCTCGCCATCGCCCGGTCGCCGTGCATGACCTTGCGCATCTCGGCCGGGGGCAGGAACAGGTCGTCGCCGACTCCGGTGTCCGGGCGCAGGAAGCCGAAGCCGTCGGGATTGGCGATGACGGTGCCGGCGACCAGGTCCAGCCGCTGCGCCGGCACGTAGCCGCCGCGCCGGTTCTGCAGCAGCTGGCCGTCGCGGACCATGGCCGCGAGGCGTTTCTCCAGCGCCTCGAAGCGGTCCGGCTCGAGCAGGTCGAGGCTCTCGGCCAGCGCCTGCGCGGTCAGGGGGCCTTCGGCGCCCGACAGCAGCTGCAGGATTGCCTCGCGGCTGGCGATCGGGCGCGCGTAGCGCTCGGCCTCGCGCTGGGCGTACGGATCCTTGAACCCGCCGCGGCCCGCGCCGGGCGCGGCTGCCTCCTTCCCGCCGGCCCGGGGCGCCGCGGGCCCCTGCGGCTCGGGCAGCCAGCCTGGCCGGTCGCCCGCCCCGCGTCGCCCGCGCCCGCCCTGCGGGGTGTTTCCGCGCGACGACGCACCGTCGCGTCCACGTCCGCGGCCGCTGCCGCGCTTGCCTGGGGTCTTTGTCATCGGCGGCATGTTACACAGGGCCGCGTCGCCCGGCGGTCGAGGCCAAGCGTTGACAGGAAGGCACCGCACCGCAACAATACGCGCCCACCTGCCCAGGTGGCGGAATTGGTAGACGCACTAGTTTCAGGTACTAGCGGGTAAAACCGTGGAGGTTCGAGTCCTCTCCTGGGCACCAAGACAAGGCACCTGAGCGCCACGCGCCAGGTGCGGCAAGAAGGGCACCAAGAAGAACACCAGGAGACCCCGCCGAGCGCGGGGTTTTTTTGCGTCCGGCCGCCGCGGACGCCTTGATCCCCCGGTCACGGCCGGCCCGGCAGCATGCCGGTGAGCCGACACGGAGACCGGACATGTCCCGCACGCCCCTGACCTGCGCGCTCGCACTGGCCCTGCTGGCCGGCTGCGGCTACGACGCCACGCCGCCCGACCGGGCGCCGGAGCCGGGGGCCGCAGGTCCGTCCCCCGCGACGCCCGCCGAATCCAACCCCGCGCCCGGCGCGCAGCCGCTGCTGGTGCGCGAGGGCACGCCGGGCCATCTGGCCGACGCCAGCGGCGCGGCGCTGTACTACCTGGAGGGCAATGCCGACGGCAGCCGCTGCGACGCCGCCTGCGAGCAGGTCTGGCCCCCGGTCACCAGCGACACCCCGAACCCCGTCGCCGACGCCAGCGTGGACGCCGCGGACATCGGCACCCTGCCGGGGGCCGGCGGCCGCAACCACGTCACCTGGCGCGGCCATCCGCTCTACCGCTACGCCGGCGACCGCGGTGCACGCACCACCACCGGCGACGACGTCGAGGACCAGTGGGGACGGTGGCGCCTGGCGACGCCGGGCGAGGAACGCTGACCTGGCGCCTGTGGCAGGCGCCTACCCGACGCGATCCCACTGCAGCGAGAATCGGGCCGACAGCGTCGCGCCCGGCTGCAGCCGGTGGCCCGGCACAAGGTTGAAGGCGTCGGGCGGGGCGGTCTGCGGTTCCACGCAGGTCGCGTGCGCGGTCTCGTCATAGACCACCCAGTCCGTGCATTCGGACACCAGGCGGACGCGTTGCCCCGCCCGGTGCAGGACCACGGGCGTCCGGTTCACGAAGCAGTCGTCCCAAGGGCCGGAGCGGACCGGTCCGGACGGCAGCACCGTGATGCCCTGCGCGTCGCGCGGATACATCGCCTCGGGCGCGAACTCCATCCGCCCGGGCTTGCGGAACCACGGGTGCCAGCCGATCGAGGCCGGCATCGCCTGGTCGCCCGCCGTCACCGACAGTTCCAGTTCCAGCACCGTCCCTCGCACGTCGATCCGCTGGCGCGCCGTGCCCCCGAACGGCCAGCGATGGTCGGCCGGCAAGGCCAGTTCCAGCGTGGCGTGGCGCAGCCCGTGCGTCACCACGCGCCACGGCAGCAGGAAGCCGACGCCGTGGATGGCGTGGTCGCCCAGGTTCACCGGCAGCCGGAAGCTGCGCCCGTCGAATCCGAAACGCCCCCCGCGGATGCGTCCGCACCAGGGCACCATCGGATAACAGCCCCAGGCGATCGCCGCATCCGCGCCGTCCCCGCCATGGCCGACCAGCTGCTCGACACCCTCGAACCGCACCTGCGCGATGCGTCCGCCGGCCTCGGCGGCGATGTCGACCTCGAGCGCGCCGTCGCCGATCGTCAGCAGCCGTCCCGGGGCCAGCGGCGAGAGCGGGCCCGGGTCGGCGCCCGCGGCGTCAGCCGCCATACGGATGCAGTGTGCGGATCCGTCCCTGCGCGTCGTAGGCGAGTTCGACCACCTTGGCCGAGCGCAGGTGGGTCACGCCACCCGACAGGATCGAGTCGTGGTAGTACAGCCACCAGCGGCCATCGAACTCGACGATCGAATGGTGGGTCGTCCAGCCCACCACCGGCTCGAGGATCCGGCCCTGGTACACGAACGGCCCGTACGGGCTGTCGCTGGTGGCGTAGCACAGGTAGTGGGTGTTGCCGGTGGAGTACGAGAGGTAGTAGCGCCCGCCGTACCTGTGCACCCACGGCGCCTCGAAGAAGCGGCGGTCGTGGTCGCCGGCGCGCAGCGGCTTGCCGTCCTCCGGGTCGAGGATCAGCACCTCGCGCGGGGTTTCCGCGAACTGCTTCATATCCTCGGTCAGCCGCGCGATGATCGGGCCCAGGGCCGGTTCGTCGTCGGCCGGCTCCTCGTGCGCCGGGTCGTAGCGGTTGTCGCGGTACTTCTGCAGCTGCCCGCCCCAGATGCCGCCGAAGTAGAGGTAGAACTCGCCGTCCTCGTCCCCGAACACCGCCGGGTCGATCGAGTAGCTGCCGCGGATCGGCTCCGGCTCCGGCTTGAACGGCCCTTCCGGCCGGTCGCCCACCGCCACCCCGATCTGGAAGATCCCGTCGGGCCGCTTGGCCGGGAAGTACAGGTAGTACTTGCCGTTCCGGGTCGCCGCGTCCGGTGCCCACATCTGGCGGTCCGCCCACGGCACGTCGTCCACGCTCAGCGCCACGCCGCAGTCGCGCGCGGGGGACGTGGGCGAGTCCTGGCACAGCACGTGGTAGTCGCGCATCTGGAAGTGGCCGCCATCGTCGTCGAAGGCGGCGCCGGTCTCGATGTCGTGCGAGGGGTAGATGTAGATCTTCCCCTCGAACACGTGCGCCGACGGGTCGGCGGTGTAGATATGCGTCACCAGGGGCCTGGAGATGGCCTTGTCGGCCAGCGCCTTCAGTTCGGCCTCGGTGTATTCGCGGTCTGCCATGGTGTCCTCTGGAGTGTCTTGCGGATGGCTCAGGCCGGCTGGCCGACGCGGCGCGCTGCCAGGTCGCGTTCGATCTGCGATTCCATCTGCTTGTTGATCCTGTAGAAAAACAGCAGGGCCGCGGCCAGCAGGAACGGCGCCGAGCAGTACAGGCTCACCGCCAGGCGGATGCCGGCGACCGTCTCCGGCGACTGCGCCGGCAGGTCGGCGTCGTAGCCGTAGTGGGCGAGGATGCCGGCGACCAGCGCGCCGCCGATGCTCAGACCGACTTTCAGGCCGCACAGGATCGCGGAGAAGATGATCGCGGTCGCGCGGCGGTGGTTCTTCCACTCGGAGTAGTCGGCCACGTCGGCCACCATCGCCCACAGCAGCGGGATGGTGATGCCGTAGAAGAAGCCGTGCAGGATCTGCGCGCCGAACACCAGGCCGATGCGGTCCGGCGGGATGATGTAGAAGGCGAGCATGAACAGGGTCGAGATGACCAGGAACACGCCGAACACGTCGCGCTTGCCGAAGCGGTCGGCCAGCCTCTTCGAGAAGCCGATGCCCACCACCATCAGGATGATGCCGCCGGCGTTGAACAGGCCGAAGGCCGACGTGGTGGCATCCTCCGGCAGGTCGAAGCCGGCCAGGCCCATGCCGACCAGCGCCGAGTTGATCCCGCCCAGGACGCTGTAGAAGCCGATCGACTCCAGGAACCTGGCCATCGCCGGCTCCTGCAGGTAGTTCTCGAAGTAGTACACGTAGGTGCCGCCCTTCAGGGCAAGGGTCGTGAACACCAGGATGGTCACCAGCAGCATGATCAGCCACGGCCGGTTGCCGGCCAGGTCGGCCAGGTCGCGGCCGACGCTGGACTTCTGCTCCTGCGCCGGGACCACGCGCTCGCGGGTGGTGAGGAAGGTGATCAGGAAGAACACGGTGCCGACCACCGCGAACAGCAGCATCGTGTTCCGGAAGCCCTGCACGCGGTCGCCGTCGCCGAGGATGTTGACCAGCGGCAGCAGCAGCGCCTGCACCACCAGCTGGGCCACCATCACCGCGACGAAGCGGTAGGCCGACAGGCTGTTGCGCTCGCCCATGTTGCCGGTGAGCACGCCGCTCAGGGCCGCGTACGGCAGGTTGTTGGCCGCGTACACCAGCACCAGCAGGGTATAGGTGGCGGCGGCGTAGAACACCTTGCCCTGCGGCCCCAGGTCCGGCGTGGTGAAGGCCAGCAGCGAGAGGACGCCGAACGGCACCGCCGTCCACAGGATCCAGGGCCGGAACTTGCCCCAACGGGAGTTGGTGCGGTCGGCCAGCACCGCCACCAGCGGGGTGAACACGAAGGCACCGAGCAGGCCGACCACGAAGATGATGGTGGCCGCGGTGCCGGCAGGGATGCGGTAGATGTCGGTGTAGAAGTACGCGAGGAACGTCATCAACGTCTGGAAGATGAGGTTCGCCGCGAGGTCGCCGAGGCTGTAACCCACCTTCTCGGTGACCGAAAGCCGCTCAGTACTGGTATTCAAGAATGCCCCCCGCTTCTGCGTGCCGGCGGAACGGACCGCCGATCGCGCCTATCCTAACCGTGGCGGGGCCGGAAGCTCTCCCGTCCGCGCGCAAATCGATGGACCCATTCCAACTCTGGCATGTCGCGCGCCGGCTTCGGAATCGCGGCGCGATGCCCACGGCGCCGCGGCCGTGCCGCCGGCGCGGCCCGGCCCTGGCTCCCCGCGCAAAAAATCACGACCCGTCCGGCACGCACGGTGCCGGAGGGGTCGTGGGGAGAAAGCAGTCCCGAAAGGACCCGGTCAGAACGTGCCGCGGATGCCGATCAGGAACGTCCGGCCCGGCTGGTAGATCTCGCCGGGGACGTTCGGGAACGCCAGGTAGTTGCGGGTGTTCTCATTGGTGAGGTTGAGCACGTTGAACGTCAGCTGCGGCTTCGACGGCAGCCAGTCGAGCGTATAGCTGGCCGAGAGGTCGAACTGGCCGCGGTCCTCGCCGAAGTACTGGGCGTAGTTCAGGCCGCCCTCGTTGTTGCCGAGCGCGCGCTGCGCCGAACCTTCGACCCAGTTGTACGACAGGCGGATGGAGGCGACGTCGTTCTCCCAGTAGGCGGTGGCGTTCCACATCACCGGGGCGATGCCGAACAGGTTGCCGGCCAGTTGGTCGGCCTCCTGGCCGGTGGGCTTGAGGTCGATGTCGGTGTAGTTGGCCATGAAGCCCAGGCCTTCGAACACGAAATCCAGCGGCTGCACCCAGATCAGCTCCCAGCCCTGGATGTCGAGGGTGGCGTTGGCGTTGACCTGCTGGCGCACGTTGATCGGCGCGTCGAGGCCGCCGTTGGCCATCAGCGCCGCCAGCTGGTTCTCGCTCAGCGCGTCGAGCGGGATGCCCAGGGTGCGGAAGGGACGGACGGTCACGCCCTGGTAGGTGTAGCCCGACACCCGCTTGTTGAACAGGGTCAGCGCCACCATGCCCTCATCACCGGTGTACCACTCCAGGCCCAGGTCGACGTTGGTCGACAGGTACGGCGACAGGTCGGGGTTGCCCTGGTCGGCGATCTCGGCGGACGGATCGGAGAAGGTGGTCGCCGGCAGCATCGAACGCGGGTTCGGGCGGGTCAGCGTGCGCGAGCTGGACAGTCGCAGCACCCAGTCCTTGGCCACGTCCCAGCGCAGGCTGGCCGACGGCAGCCACTCGTCGTAGGAGCCGTCGAGCGCCTGCCATTCGCGCAGCGCGCCCAGGGTCACCGGGCTGGAGATCGTCTGGTCGGTGTCGATGTAGCGCACGCCCGCGTTGAAGCGCAGGTTGCGGTTCCACACCTCGGTCTCGCCGTTGACCTCGACGTAGGCCGCGAAGTTGCGCTCGTCCACGCCGCCGGCGGCCGCGCCGACAGACTGCGACGAGTTGACCTCGGGCGCCTCGTCGAAGAAGCGCTGGTAGTCCGTGGCGCGCATGAACGCGTCGAAGTCCACGGTGATGAAGCCGTACGGACCGGGGCGCAGGAAGTTGGGAATCTGCGCGTCCGGCACCACCGAGAACACGTTCTCCTGCCAGGCCGCGCTGTTGTCGAACGCGACGATCGTGCGGTAGAAGCGGTCGTGCGACACGCCGACCTTGAAGTTGTTGATCTCGTCGCCGAAGCGCAGGTCGGCGCGCAGACGCCCGGCTTCGGTCACCCGCTTCTCGTTGTTGAGGTTCACGCGGCCACCGCTCCAGGTCCAGCCGGCATTCGGGTCGTTGAGGTCGAGCGTGCTGGTGTAGACCGGGTGTTCGCCGTCGTTGAAGTACTCGACCGTGGTGAACGGCGACGCCGGCAGGATCGTCGGCGACTCGCGGAAGAACCAGCTGCGGCTCCAGTTGGCCTGCAGGTCGAGCTGGATGCTCTCGTCCTCGCCGAACCAGAAGGTCGCGCCCGGGTTGATGTTCCAGTACTGCACCTCGTCGCGGTACGGACGCGCCTCCAGGAAGAACTGCGCGTTGACCAGGGTGGCGCGGGTCACGACGTTGTTGGCGTCGAGCTGCATGTTGGTCGGGATGAAGCCGACCGGGCCGAAGGTGCGGCCGACCAGGTTCATGTCGATGCGGTCGTTCTCGTACTTCGCGCGCGAGTACAGCGCATCGACATAGAAGTGCATCCGGTCGTTCGGGCGCCACTCCAGCGAGCCGACCACCGAGTCGCGCTCGCGGTCGCCGGCCATGTCGACCGGGCGCGCCAGGCGCGGGAACAGGGCCTCGGTGATCTGGTCGAGGCTCAGCCCCGGGTTCTGGGCCATCAGCCATTCGGCGTCGATCACGTCTCCCGGTGTCATGCCGGCGCCACGGGTCGAGGCGTTGTCCGGGACGGTATTGGGCATCTGCAGGCTGCCGCCGCCGCCCGGGTTGCACTCGGCCGGACGGGTATTGAGCGGATCGACGCCCTCCGGCGCCTCCAGGCCGCACTGCTGGTAGTTGAGGCTCGGGTTCATCCACCCGATCGACTCCCAGCCGCGCACCGACATCCGGCTGCGGACCACGGCCGCGCCGACCATCGCGCCGAAGGTGCCTTCGTCGTTGGTCCAGCTGTACATCGCCGAGCCGCGCGGATTGAACTTCTCGCCGATGGTGTTGTAGTCGAACTGTCCGGAGTAGTTGAAATGCCGGCCGGGGATGTCGAACGGCCGGGTCAGGCGCATGTCGACCACGCCGGAGATGCCGCCTTCGGGCAGGCTCGCCTGCGGCGACTTGTACACCGTGAGCTTGTTGAAGAATTCGGTCGGGAACAGGTTCAGGTCGACTTCGCGGTTCTGGTTGCCGCGATTGAGGCCGATCGAGGCCGTGGCCGCCTCGCCACCGTTGATCAGGGTCTTGGTGAAACTCTGCGGCAGGCCGCGGATGCCGACGTTCAGGCCTTCGCCGTTGACGTCGCGGTCGATCTGGATGCCGGGGATGCGCGCCAGCGACTCGGCGATGTTGGTGTCCGGGAACTTGCCGATGTCCTCGGAGAAGATGCTGTCGGTGAAGCCGGTCGCCTCGCGCTTGGCTTCGGTCGAGTACTGCAGGCTCTGGCGGTAACCGGTGACAAGGACCCTGTCGAGGTCGGTCGCGTCCTGGTCCGCGGACGGCGCCGGCACGTCCTGCGCAGGGGACTGGTCCTGGGCCATGGCCGCACCCGCCAGGCCGATCAGGGCCAGGCCGAGGGCATGGGACAACGCTGATCTTGCAATTCGGACTTGCACGGAACTCCCCTCCCGTTACGTGGCGCACACTTGTCGGTGACACCGGTGGACTTTTATGCCTCGTGCCCCCACGGGGACGCATGCACGACTCGCCCCGACGGGAGTGGCGGCCGGATGGTAGCGCTATCAGATTCGCGCGCACACGCTGCGACGCAGCAAGCACTTTCCATACAGAACAGTGTGGAATACGCGGGAAAAACCCCGACAGCGTTGTCGAGAACCGTCCCACCCGTCCCAGGCGGGTGCATTGCGCGCGTTCGTGGACGGAATGTGTTACTGATAGCGCTACCACGCGATGATCGCACCGGGGAGGGAGCGATATGCCGTTCGCACGTGCTTCATGCGCCACCGCATCCGTCGCGGCCCGGACACGCGGCGCATGAGTGCGCACGTCGACGCCGCGCGCGCACCGGCGAGAGCCAGCCATTACCGGTGGGTGATCTGCGCGCTGCTGTTCTTCGCCACCACCATCAACTACGTCGATCGCGCGGTGCTCGGCGTGCTCGCCCCGACCCTGTCGGCGGAGTTCGGATGGAGCGAACAGCAGTACGGCGTGATCAGCGCCGCCTTCACCCTTGCCTACGCGATCGGCTTCCTGTTCGCAGGCTGGTTCATCGACCGCGTCGGCACGCGCGTGGGCTACAGCGTGTATCTCACGGTGTGGTCGATCGCGGCGGCAGCGCACGCGCTGGCCAAGTCCGTCGCGGGTTTCAGCATCGCGCGCTTCGTCCTGGGTCTCGGCGAATCGGGCAATTTCCCGGCCGCGGTGAAGACCGTGGCCGAGTGGTTCCCGAAACGGGAGCGCGCCTTTGCCACCGGTGTCTTCAATGCCGGATCCAATATCGGCGCGATCGTGGCGCCCCTGCTGGTGCCGTGGCTGGCGCTCACCTGGGGCTGGCGCACCGCATTCGTCGTCACCGGCCTCGCGGGCCTGGTCTGGCTGGCCTTCTGGCTGCCCGTGTACCGGCGCCCGGCCGCGCATCCGAAGGTCTCGCCGGGCGAGCTCGCGCTGATCCAGAGCGACCCGCCCCACCCGCCGGTCAAGCTGTCGTGGCTGCGGCTGCTGCGCCTGCGCCAGACCTGGGCGTTCACCGGCGGCAAGTTCCTCAGCGACTCGGTGTGGTGGTTCTACCTGTTCTGGTTCCCGATGTTCATGGCCGACCGTTTCGGGGTCGACCTGCGCACGATCGGCCTGCCCATGGTCACGGTGTTCCTGCTCGCCGACGTGGGGTCGGTCAGCGGCGGCTGGTTCAGTTCGTCCCTGATGAAGCGCGGCTGGACCGCGAACGCCGCGCGCAAGACGGCGATGCTGGTGTGCGCGCTGTGCATCCTGCCGGTGGTGTTCGCGCCGCACGTCGAGGGCCAGTGGTTGGCAGTCTGGCTCATCGGGCTGGCCGCGGCCGCGCACCAGGGCTTCTCGGCGAACCTGTTCACGCTGACCTCGGACATGTTCCCGCGCGCCGCGGTGGCCTCGGTGGTGGGCATCGGCGGCTTCGCCGGCGCGATGGGCGGCTTCTGCATGAACCTCGGCGCCGGCTGGCTGCGCCAGCACACCGGCAGCTACGGGGCGATGTTCATGATGGCCGGCGGCGCCTATCTCGCCGCGCTGCTGGTGATCCACGTGCTGGCACCGCGACTGGCGCCCGCGCAGCTGGAGCCGCAGGCATGAGCGGCCGCGCCCACCACTGCCACCAGCCGCGACACGCGCGGCCCGGCGCCACGACGACCCGGGGGCGTTCGATGGGACCAAAGCGTTTCCTGCTTGCCTCCATGCTCGCGCTGCTGGCCACCCTGCCTTGCGCCGCGCTTGCGCAACACGACTGCCGTGCGCCGGCCGCCGTGTGCGACGCGCGCACCGGCGACGCGATGCCGCTGGTCGAAACCGGCGTGCCCGTGCGCGTGCTCGTGGACGACGGCGACTTCCCCGCCGTGCACCGCGCGGCCGAAGCGTTGCGCGAGGACCTCGCCGCGGTGTCCGGCGGTACGCCGGACCCGGCCTCGCGCACCGCGATCATCGCCGGCACCCTCGGCCGCAGCGCGCGCATCGACCGCATCGTGGCCGCGCACGGCATCGACACCACTGGCGTCGCCGGTACCTGGGAAGCCTACCTGCTGCAGGTGGTCGAGCGCCCCGAGCCGGGCATCGACCGCGCACTGGTGGTGGTCGGCGCCGACCGGCGCGGCACCGCGTTCGGCCTGTACGAGCTCTCGCGCCGCATCGGCGTCTCCCCCTGGACCTGGTGGGCGGATGTGCCGCCGCCGCGCCGCCTGCAGCTGTACGTCGCGCCGGGACGCTTCACCGACGCGCCGAAGGTGAGGTACCGCGGCATCTTCATCAACGACGAGGAGCCCGCGCTCGGCGGCTGGACCCGCGCCACCTTCGGCGGCACCAACCACAGGTTCTACGAGCGCGTGTTCCAGCTGATCCTGCGCCACAAGGCCAACTACCTGTGGCCGGCGATGTGGCAGCCGCGCGCGTTCTACGCGGACGATCCGCGCAACGCCGAACTCGCCGACGAGTACGGCGTGGTCATCGCCACCAGCCACCACGAGCCGATGATGCGCGCCCACGACGAGTGGTCGCGGTTCGGCAAGGGCCCGTGGGACTACGCCCGCAACGACAAGGTGCTGCGCGAGTTCTGGCGCGGCGGCATCGAGCGCCTGCAGGGCCGCGAGGCCGTGGTCACGCTGGGCATGCGCGGCGACGGCGACGAGGCGATGACCGAGGGCACCGCGATCGCCCTGCTCGAGCGCATCGTCGCCGACCAGCGCAGGATCATCGCCGAGGTGACCGGCCGTCCCGCGGAGGAAACTCCACAGGTGTGGGCGCTGTACAAGGAAGTGCAGGACTACTACGACAAGGGCATGCGCGTCCCGGACGACGTGACCCTGCTGTTCGCCGACGACAACTGGGGCAACATCCGCCGGCTGCCGGATCCCGCCGACAGGCGCCCCGGCAGCTACGGCGTGTACTACCACTTCGACTACGTCGGCGGCCCGCGCAACTACAAGTGGCTCAACACCACCCAGATCGAGCGCGCCTGGGAGCAGATGCGCCTGGCCTGGGCCCACGGCGTGGACCGGGTGTGGATCGTCAACGTCGGCGACATCAAGCCGATGGAGCTGCCGATCAGCGCCTTCCTCGACCAGGCCTGGGACCCGGACCGCGCCGACCTCGACTGGATCGCGCGCTACCCGGCCGCATGGGCGGCCGAGCAGTTCGGACCGGCGCATGCGCCGGAGATCGGCGAGATCCTCACCGCCTACACCCGCTACAACGCGCGCCGCAAGCCGGAGCTGGTCGACGCCGACACCTGGAGCCTGCTGCACGACCGCGAGGCCGAGCGCGTGCTCGCCGAATGGGACGCGCTCGAGCAGCGCACCCTGGCCCTCGCCCGCCGCATCCCGGACAGCCACGCCGACGCCTGGGCGCAGCTGGTCGAGTACCCGGTGCTGGCCAGCGCCAACCTCAACCGCCTGCACATCTCCGCCGCACGCAACAGGCTGTACGCCTCGCAGGGACGCGCCTCGGCCAACGACTGGGCGGACGAGACCAGGCGCCTGTTCGAACGCGACGCCGAGCTGCAGCGCCTGTACGAGCACGGGATCGCAGGCGGCAAGTGGATCCACATGATGTCGCAGCCGCGCATCGGCTACACCCACTGGCAGCAGCCCGAGCGCAACGTGCTGCCCCCGCTGGCGCAGGTGGACGTGCCCGAGCGCGGCGTCACCGGCGTGGCGGTGGAAGGCGACGCGCGCGGCTGGCCGAGGCCGGCGCAGTCGCCGCGGGTGCCGCCGTTGGACCCGGTCGCCGCGACCACGCGCGCGATCGTGGTCTACAACCGCGGGCGGCAGCCGGTCGGCTTCACCGCGCGCTCCACGGTGCCATGGCTGAAGGTTGCGCCGGAGTCCGGCGAGGTGCCGGACGCGATCGAACTGGATCTGGCCGTGGACTGGTCGAAGCTGTCCGAAGGCGAACACGAGGCGGTGGTGGCGATCCGCGGCAGCGACCGCACCGAGGTCTACGTGCAGGTGCCGGTGCGCAAGCCGCCCGCGCATCCTGGCGCGCGCGGATTCGTGGAGGGCGACGGCGTGGTCGCGGTCGAGGCTGCCCGCCATGCGCGCGCGGTGCCGCCGCCCGGCGGCGAATGGCAGGAGATCCCGAACCTCGGGCGTACGCTCTCGGGCGTGACCGCGTGGCCGGCGACCGGCCCTGCACTGGAACCGGGCGGCGACGGCGCGCGACTGGAGTATCCGCTGGTGATCGACGCCGCCGGCGAGGTCGAAGTGCGCGTGGTGGTCTCGCCCACGCTCGATTTCCGCAACCGGGGCGGGCTTCGCTACGCGGTCTCGCTCAATGACGGCGAGCCGCAGCTGGTGAACGTGCGTCTCGACCCGAGCCCGGGCGACCGCGATTTCCAGGCCTGGGAGCGCGCGGTGATCGACAGCGTGCACGTGGCCAGCTCGCGGCACGCCGCGACCGCGGGCGCGAACACGCTCAAACTCTGGCTGGTGGATCCGGGCCTGGTGTTCCAGCGCATCGAGGTGGTCACCACGCCACGCGAGCGCGGGACGCTGGGGCCGGTGGAAAGCCGGCGGCGCTGAGGGTTCCTGCAATGCCCCGGTGAAGCATTGATCGACACCATCCCCCGCTTGCGCGGGCGAAGATGTGGACGACTCCTTGCCCGCGTGCGGGCGAGGGGGATCAGGACAACTCCTTCCGCCGCTTGCGGGGGAAGGCCGGGATGGGGGCTGGCCGATGCGACTGCCTTCCCCCCACCCCAACCCTCCCCCGCAAGCGGGGGAGGGGGAAGCAGGACAATTCCTTCCCCCGCTTGCGGGGGAAGGCCGGGGTGGGGGCTGGCCGATGCGACTGCCTTCCCCCCACCCCAACCCTCCCCCGCAAGCGGGGGAGGGGAGCAGGGCAATTCCTTCCCCCGCTTGCGGGGGCGGGCGCTTGCAGATGCCTTCCCGCGCGCGGGAAGGCTGTTTGAACCATGCCTTCCGCGCAGGCGGAAGGCGGACACGCCGCCCCTCGCCGCCTGCGAGCGATGGGCTCCGACACCTCCTCCATTGCCGAATTCATGACCGCCGCAAGACCGCTGAACCTGCACCCGGACCGCCTGTTCCCGTCGGACCCGACCCAGCGCGCCATCGCGCGCCGCCTGTACGCGGAGGTGGCCGGCCTGCCGATCGTCAGCCCGCACGGCCACACCGACCCGGCCTGGTGGGCCGTGGACGCGCCGTTCGCCAACGCCACCGAGCTGCTGCTGGTGCCCGACCACTACGTATTCCGGATGCTCTACAGCCAGGGCATCGACCTCGACGCACTCGGCATCCCGCGCGCCGACGGCTCGCGCGCGCAGGTCGATCCGCGCGAGGCCTGGCGCCTGTTCGCCCGCCACTACCACCTGTTCCGCGGCACCCCTTCCGCACTCTGGCTCGACCACGTCTTCCACGAGGTCTTCGGCCTGCGCGAGCGCCTGTGCGCCGACAGCGCCGACCGCTACTACGACGCGATCACCGATGCCCTGCAGACCGCGCCGTTCCGCCCGCGGGCGCTGTTCGATCGATTCAACATCGAGGTCATCGCGACCACCGAATCGCCGCTCGATCCCCTCGCCCACCACCAGGCGATCCGCGACAGCGGCTGGCGCGGACGCGTGGTCACCGCCTACCGGCCGGACCCGGTGATCGATCCCGAGCACGAGCAGTTCGCCCAGTCCCTCGAGCGCTTCGGCGAGATCACCGGCGAGAACGTCTACGACTGGGACGGCTACCTGCGCGCGCACCGCCAGCGGCGCGCCTTCTTCGCCTCGATGGGCGCGACGTCCACCGACCACGGGCATCCGACCTGCGCCACCGCCGACCTCCCGCCCGACCAGGCCCGCGCCTTGTTCACCCGTGTGGTCACCGGCAAGGCCGACGCCGCCGACGCCGAGCTGTTCCGCGCCCAGATGCTCACCGAGATGGCGGCGATGAGCCTGGACGACGGCCTGGTAATGCAGATCCACCCCGGCTGCTTCCGCAACCACAACCGCGCCCTGTTCGAACGCTACGGCCGCGACAGGGGTGCGGACATCCCGTTGCGCACCGACTACGTGCACGGGCTCAAGCCGCTGCTCGACCGCTTCGGCAACGAGCCGCGCTTCCGGCTGGTCCTGTTCACCCTCGACGAGAGCACCTACTCGCGCGAGCTCGCGCCGCTGGCCGGGCACTGGCCCTGCCTGTACCTGGGCCCGGCGTGGTGGTTCCACGACTCGCCCGAGGGCATGTGGCGCTTCCGCGAGCAGACGCTGGGTACCGCCGGCTTCTACAACACCGTCGGCTTCAACGACGACACACGCGCGTTCCTGTCGATCCCGGCCCGCCACGACGTCGCCCGCCGCATCGACTGCGCGGTGCTGGCCAAGCTGGTGGCCGAACATCGCCTCGAGGAAGACGAGGCGGTGGAAGTCGCCGCCGACCTCGCCTACCGCCTGCCGAAGGAGGCCTACCGCTTGTGAGCCGTCGCGTCCCCGCCCTGCCCGCGCGCACCGCGCGCGCATCGCGCCTGCGCGTCCTGTTCGCGGCCGCCATCGCCATCGCCGCCACCGCGGTGTCGCCGGCGGTTGCCGCAGAGGACGGCGCGCCACGCACTTCCGTCCTGCTCGACACCGGCTGGCGCTTCCACGCCGGCGATCCGCCGGGCGTGGACGGCAGGCTGGACTACGACGTGCGCCCCGACGTTACGCAAAGCGCGGACGGCAAGGTCGCCGATGCGCGGCCCGACGCGGCGGTGGAAGTCGACACCACGCGTCCGGTGCTCAAGCCCTGGATCCTGCCCACCGCCAACCGCTTCATCGCCGATCCCGCTGCCCGCCACGCGCGTCCGCAGCACGAGCCCGATACCGGCGAGGTGCCCTTCCTGCGCGCCGACTTCGACGACCGCGGCTGGCAGCAGGTCACCCTGCCGCACGACTGGGCCATCGCCGGGCCCTTCATCGCCGACGGCCCCTACGGCGGCATGGGCCGGCTGCCCAGCTGGGGCATCGGCTGGTACCGGCGCACGCTGGACGTCCCCGCCTCGCACCAGGGACGGCGCGTGTTCCTGGACGTGGGCGGTGCGATGTCCTACGCCAGCGTCTGGCTCAACGGCAAACTCGTCGGCGGCTGGCCCTATGGCTACAACAGCTGGCGCGTGGACCTGACCCCGTACGTGCAGTTCGGCGGCCGCAACCAGCTCGCGATCCGGCTCGACAACCCGCCCGAATCCGCGCGCTGGTATCCGGGCGGCGGCCTGTACCGCGACGTGCACCTGACCATCACCGATCCGGTGCACGTCACGCAGTGGGGCACCACCGTCACCACGCCGCAGGTCTCGGCGGAAGCGGCGACCGTGCACCTGGCGGTCGCGGTCGACAACACCACCGATGCGCCGGTGCGCGCGCAGGTGGAGACGGAGTTCTTCGAACTCGACGCCCAGGGCCACCCGCAGGGCGAGGCGGTCGCGCGCATTCCGGCGGTCGGTTTCGACATCGTCGCCGGCGGCAGCACGAAGGCCACCTCGCGCGCGCAGATCGCCAGTCCGCGCCTGTGGGGCCCGCCGCCCACGCAGCGGCCCAACCTGTATCTCGCCGTGACCACCGTGCGCCGGGGCGGCCGCGTGGTCGACCGCGTCGAGACCCGCTTCGGCATCCGCGACGTGCAGTGGGATCCGGACCGCGGCGTGATCGTCAACGGCGAGCACATCGTGCTCAACGGGGTGAACCAGCACCACGACCTGGGCGCGCTGGGCGCCGCGTTCAACGTCCGCGCCGCCGAGCGACAGCTGGAGATCCTGCGCAGCATGGGCGTCAATGCCATCCGCATGGCGCACAACCCGCCCGACACGCAGCTGCTCGAACTCACCGACCGCATGGGTTTCCTCGTCATCGACGAGGTGTTCGATTCGTGGGAGAAGAAGAAGACCCCGCTCGACTTCCACCTGGTCTTCCCCGACTGGCACGAGCCCGACCTGCGCGCGATGCTGCGCCGCGACCGCAACCACCCTTCCGTGATCCTGTGGAGCGTGGGCAACGAGGTCGGCGAGCAGTACGACGGCGAGGCCGGCGCGGCGATCGGGCGGCGGCTGGTGCGGATCGTGCGCGAGGAGGACCCGACCCGCCCGGCCACCGCCTCGATGAACTGGGCCAAGGCCGACATGCCCTTCCCGGCCGAGTTCGACGTGATCAACCTCAACTACCAGGGCGAGGGCATCCGCCAGGAGCCGGAGTTCGAGGGCACCGAGCGCATCCGCACGCCGCCCTCCTACCCCGCCTTCCGCGCCGCGTTCCCCGACAAGGTGATCTTCGGCAGCGAGACCGCCTCGTCGCTGAGCACGCGCGGCACCTATCTGTTCCCGGTCACGCCGCTGCAGAGCGCGCCGGTGCGCGACCACAACGGCGGCGGCGATTCGGCGCGGCAGCTGGTCAGCGCCTACGAGCTGTACGCGGTCGATTTCGGCTCCAGCGCCGACAAGGTCTTCGCCACCCTCGACCGTCACCCGTACGTGGCTGGCGAGTTCGTGTGGAACGGCTTCGACTACCTGGGCGAGCCCACGCCCTACTACAGCGCGCGCAGCTCCTACAGCGGCTTGATCGACCTGGCCGGCTTCCCCAAGGACCGCTTCTACCTCTACCAGGCGCGCTGGCGGCCGGACCTGCCGATGGCGCACATCCTGCCGCACTGGAACTGGCCGGGGCGCGATGGCGAGGTGACGCCCGTGCACGTGTTCACCAGTGGCGACGAGGCCGAGCTGTTCCTCAACGGCGTCTCGCAGGGGCGGAAGAAGAAGGGTCCGTACCAGTACCGCCTGCGCTGGGACGAGGTGGTGTACGAACCCGGCGAACTGCACGTGCGCGTCTGGCGCGGCGGCCGCGAGTGGACCGAGGCGCGCGTGCAGACCACCGGCGCGCCCGCGCGCCTGGCGCTGGAGGCCGACCGCACGGCGATCGGCAACGACGGCCGCGACCTGTCTTTCATCACCCTGCGCGTGCTGGACGCGCAGGGGCGGGCCATCCGCAATGCAGACAGCCTGGTGCGCTTCGAGATCGAGGGCCCGGCGACGCTGGTCGCCACCGACAACGGCGACCCGCGCGACCTGACCGCCTTCCCCTCGCCCGAGCGCAGGGCCTTCAGCGGGATGGCGCTGGCGATCGTGCGCGCCGTCCCGGGGCAGTCCGGTACCGTGCGGGTGGTGGCCCGGTCCGAAGGCCTGGAGCCGGCGACGGTCGAGCTTCGGGTCGGCGACGATGGCGAGCCCAGGTAGGTTCGCGCGCACCCGCCGGCCCCCCCCACCCCCGTGGGAGCGCCTCTGGGCGCGAATGCCGTTCGCGTGCGAGCGCCGTGGCTGCCGGGTGCCGCCACGCGCCGTACCCGTTGCGGCCGGCCGCGACCCAAGGTAGTGATATCCCGCCGCCGCACCGACGCCTGCGCATCCCCCTTCGACGGAGATCCCATGAACAAGCGCAACGCCTTCCACGTCCTCGCCGCCGCGGTGCTGGCGGCCGCGTCCACCGCCCTCGCCGCCCCGCCGCCACAGGCGCTCAAGGATGTGTACGCCGACGCCTTCCTCGTCGGCACCGCGATGAATGCGGACATGGTTTCGGGCAAGGATGCGCGCGCGCAGGCGCTGGTGCCCCTGCACTTCAACGCCATCACCGCGGAGAACGCGATGAAGGCCGAGGAACTGCATCCCGAGCCCGGCACCTGGGACTTCGCCGACGCCGACGCCTTCGTCGAGTTCGGCCAGCGCCACGGCCTGTTCATGGTCGGCCACACCCTGGTCTGGCACAACCAGACCCCGGCCTGGTTCTTCGAGGACGCCGACGGCCAGCCGGCCGACACCGCGACGATGCGCGAACGCCTGCGCGATTACATCCACACCGTCGCCGGCCGTTACGCCGGCCGCGTGCACGCCTGGGACGTGGTCAACGAACAGATCGGCGAGGACGGCCAGTACCGCGACACGCTGTGGACCCGCGCCTACGGCGGCGACGGCGACGCCCTGCTGCGCGACGCCTTCCGCTTCGCCGCCGAGGCCGCGCCCGACGCCGAGCTCTACTACAACGACTTCAACGCCTGGCGCCCGGAAAAGCGCGACGGCATCGTGCGCATGGTCAGGATGCTGCAGGAGCACGGCATCCGCATCGACGGCGTCGGCATCCAGGGCCACTGGGGCCTGAACTACCCGTCCACCGCGCACATCGAGGCCGCCATCGACGCCTACGCCGCGCTCGGGGTCAAGGTGATGATCACCGAACTCGAGGTGGACGTGCTGCCGCTGACCAGGGAAGGCCAGATCATCGGCCAGGGCCTGATGCACCCGCAGTTCGAGCTGCCCGAGTTCAAGCGCTTCCTCGATCCCTACCGCGACGGCCTCCCCGACGAGGTGCAGCAGCAGCTCGCCGACCGCTACGCCGAGCTGTTCCGCATCTTCCACGGCCGCCGCGACAAGCTGCACCGGGTGACAGTGTGGGGCGTGGAGGACGGCATGTCGTGGAAGAACGGCTACCCGATCCCGAACCGCACCAACCATCCGCTGCTGTTCGACCGACAGGGCCAGGCCAAGCCCGCGCTGCGCGCGGTGCTCGCGGTTCCGTCCGCACCCTGAGGCCTCTTCCACCCGGACAGGCGACGCCACCATGCCCATTGTCCCGAACCCCGTCCTGCGCGGCTTCCATCCCGACCCGTCGATCGTGCGCGTCGGCGACGACTACTACATCGCCACCTCCACTTTCGAATGGTGGCCGGGCGTGGCCATCGCCCACTCGCGCGACCTCGTCCACTGGCGCACCGTGCGCCCGGCGATCACCCGCGCGTCCCAGCTCGACCTGCGCGGCCGCCCGAACTCCGGCGGCGTCTGGGCGCCGGCGCTGAGCCACGCCGACGGCCTGTTCCACCTGATCTACACCGACGTGCGCGGCTGGACCGGCGAGTTCAAGGACGTGCGCAACTACCTCGTCACCGCGTCGGACATCGAGGGCCCGTGGTCGGAGCCGGTCCACCTCAACAACTCCGGCTTCGACCCGTCGCTGTTCCACGACGTCGACGGCCGCAAGTGGCTGGTGAACATGGTCTGGGACCACCGCCCGGGCCACAACAGCTTCGGCGGCATCCTGCTGCAGGAGTACGACCCGTCCGCGCGCGCCCTGGTCGGCCCCGTCCACAACATCTTCCGCGGCACCCCGCTGGGCCTGGTGGAGGGCCCGCACCTGTACCACGTCGACGGCTGGTACTACCTGCTGGTGGCCGAAGGCGGCACCTTCGCCACCCACGCCGCCACAGTGGCGCGTTCGCGCCGCATCGAAGGCCCGTACCAACCGATGCCCGACGGCCCGCTGCTCACCAGCGCCCACGACCCGTCGCTGCGCCTGCAGTCCGCCGGCCACGGCTCACTGGTGCAGCACGCCGACGGCAGGTGGAGCCTCGCCCACCTGTGCCGGCGCCCGCTGCCCAATGGCCGCTCCATCCTCGGCCGCGAAACCGCGCTGCAGGACATCGCGTGGGTGGACGGCTGGCCGAGCCTCGCCCACGGCACCCGTACCCCCGCGGACCACTTCACCGCGCCCGACCTGCCGCCGCATCCCTGGCCCGCCGTGCCCGAGCGCGACGACTTCGACGCGCCGCGGCTTGGCCCGCATTGGCAGTCGCCGCGCGCCCCGATCGACGAGGCCATGGCCAGCCTCACCGCCCGCCCTGGCTACCTGCGCCTGTACGGCCGCGAGAGCATCGTCTCGCGCTTCGAACAGAGCCTGGTCGCCCGCCGGCAGCAGGCGTTCCGGATCGAGGCCACGACCTGCGTCGAGTTCTCCCCCGAGGACTTCCAGCAGATGGCAGGCCTGGTCGCGTTCTACAGCACCGACAGCTTCTACTACCTGTTCCTCTCGCGCACCGGACACTCGCGCCGCTGCCTGGGCCTGATGCGCTGCGAACGCGGCCAGGTCACCTGGCCGGTGGAGAAGGAATACCCGCTCGACGACTGCGAGCGCGTGTACCTGCGCCTGGCCATCGACCACGACCGCATCCGCTTCGCCTACTCGCGCGATGGCGAGCTGTGGAGCGCCGTGGGCTGGGAACACGACGCCTCGATCCTGGCCGACGAACACGCCGTGCCCTGCGGCTTCACCGGAAACTTCGTCGGCATCGCCTGCCAGGACATCAGCGGCCGGCGCCTGCATGCGGACTTCGACTGGTTCGAGTACCGGGAGTTGGGTGACGCGGCAGAAAGCGGCACGAAATAGGTGCACTCCCACGCATCGGGCCGGAACCGCCCGCGGCGGCAACCGTGCAAGTGCGGCCATCGGGGCCACAAGGGCGCGGCAGGCTGTTCACTTGCCCGGGACTGCACGACAGCAAGGCCAGGCTCGACTCCGGGATGACCGCGGCCCCACTGACCACTGCGGTCCGCCACCGACCAGCGCGCTGCAAAAGGATATGGGGCGCGGGCGCCCCGTTTGCTTCCGTTGACGTCCATCGCTGCGCACAGCTCTGCCAGAGATGCAGTCAAACGGGCGGCCCGGCACGTGTCGTCAAGCGCCTTCGCAGGTTGCCTGGCTCCGGGAGCCAACGGCTTGCTCCAGTGCCGGAAGAGGTTCCCGCGCCTTCCCGTCCTCGCGGGCGGACGCGACTTCCGGATATCACCCCACCACCAGTTCCAGCAGCAACACCCCCGCCAGGCCCACGATCGAGATGGTCGTCTCCATCACCGTCCAGGAAGCGAACGTCTGCTTCATGGACAGGTTGAAGAACTCCTTGAACATCCAGAACGCGGAGTCGTTGACGTGGGAGCCGAACACGCTGCCGGCGCCGACGGCGAGCACCATCAGCTCGGGCGAGGCGCCGGTGGTGGCGATCAGGGGACCGACGATGCCGGCAGCGGTGATCACGGCGACGGTCGCCGAGCCGATCATCACCCGCAGCAGCGCGGTGGCCAGCCAGGCGAAGATCAGCGGCGGCATGTGCCAGGCTTCGCTCAACGCGGCGATCTCGGCGCCCACGCCGCTGTCCACCAGCACCTGCTTGAACACGCCGCCGGCGGTGATGATGAGCAGGATCACGGCGATCCCGGCGATGGCGGCATTGAGCCACCTGGTCTGCGTCTCCAGGCTTGCCCCGCGGCGCCAGCCCAGCCACCAGAACGCGGCCAGGGTCGAGATCAGCAGGGCGATGGTCGGGTTGCCGAGGAACAGCAGCGCGGTCCGCGCGGCGCCTTCCGGCAGCAGCGCGTCGGCCAGCACCGAGACGCTGATCAGCAGCACCGGGGAGAGCGCGATCAGGAACGAGCTCCACGCTCCCGGAAGCTCCTTGTGCCCGGTGCTGGAGGCGAACAGGTCGAGCATCGGCGGGTTGATCACCTGCATCCGCCGGCCCAGGAACGGGCCGGCGATCACCACCGCCGGGATCGCCATCACCATGCCGTAGAGCAGTGTCTTGCCCATGTCCGCGCCGAAGGCGTTGACCAGGATCACCGGGCCCGGGTGCGGCGGCAGGAAGCAGTGGGTGGTGCTGAGCGAGGCCACCGTGGGGATGGCCAGGTACAGGATCGGCAGGCCGGTGCGGCGCGCCAGCGAGAAGATCAGCGGCAGCAGGATGATGAAGCCGGCGTTGAAGTACAGCGGGATGCCGACCAGGAAGCCGGTCAGCAGCAGCGCCCACTGGATGTTCTTCTCGCCGAAGCGCGCGATCAGGGTGTTGGCGATCTTCTCCGCCGCGCCGCTTTCCTCCAGCACCTTGCCGAGGATCGCGCCGAGCACGATCACCAGCGCCAGCCCGGCGAGCGTGCTGCCCACGCCGTTGTCGATGGTCTTGAGCAGCTGTTCGGGCGACATGCCCAGCGCAAGGCCCATCGGGATGGCGACCACCAGCAGCGACAGGAACGGGCTGAGCTTGCGCGAGGTCAGGAAGATCTGCAGCGCGATCGCCACTGCGATGATCAGGAACATGGTCATGCGGTGCGCCCTCCCCGGCGGCTGCCGTCAGTTCTGGTGCGTGTCCGTGCCAGGTGCGTCGTGGCTGCGCGCACGCAGCGCATCGCGGCCGGCGCGCAGGGTTTCGAGAATGCGGTCGACGTCGTAGACGCAGCCGCCCCAGGTACCGCCGCTCGCGTCCTGCAGCGCGGCCCACAGGCGGGTGTCGGCAGGCAGCCTCGGATGCGGGGCGATGGCGGGATGCACCTCGCGCGTGGCCAGCAGTGCCGCCGCAACGCCGGGATCGAGCGGTGCCTCGCGGTCGATGCCGATGAAGTCGAGGCGGCCTTCGAGGCGGTTGCGGTCGATCTCGATCCGGATCACGTCGCCGTCGCGCAGGCGCCCGATCGGGCCCCCCGCCAGCGCCTCCGGGCCGACGTGGCCGATGCAGGCGCCGGTGGACACGCCGGAGAAGCGCGCATCGGTGATCACCGCCACGTGCTTGCCCCACGGCAGGTGCTTGAGCGCGGAGGTGAGCTGGTAGGTCTCCTCCATGCCGGTGCCGGCGGGGCCGCAACCGGCGAGGACGATGATGTCGCCCGCGCGCACGGCGTCGTCGCCTTTCGACTTGATCGCGCGGATCGCGTCGCGCTCGGTGGCGAACACCCGCGCCGGCCCGGTGTGGCGGTAGACGTTGTCGGGATCGACCACCGACGGATCGATCGAAGTGGCCTTGATCACCGAGCCGTCGGGCGCGATGTTGCCGCGCGGGAACACCAGCGCGCTGGTCAGGCCGGCGGCGCGGGCCACGTCAGGCGCCATGATCACGTTGTCGGGGTCGACGCCATCGACCTCGTGCAGGCGTTCGCGGGCGATGCGGCGCGCGTCGCTGCGCTCCCACCAGTCGAGGTTCTCGCCCAGGGTGCGTCCGGTGACGGTGAGTACGTCGAGGTGCAGCAGCCCCATGTGCCGCAGGTGCAGCATCACCTCGGGCACGCCGCCGGCCAGGAACACCTGCACCGTCGGATGGTGGCGAGGGCCGTTGGGCAGCGCGTCCACCAGGCGCGGCGTGGCGCGGTTGGCGCGGATCCAGTCGTCAACCGTGGGCCGCTGGACGCCGGCGGCGTGCGCGATGGCCGGCACGTGCAGCAGCAGGTTGGTCGAACCGCCGAACGCGGCATGCACCACCAGTGCGTTCTCCACCGCCTCGCGGGTGACGATCGCCGACAGCGGCGTGCCCTGCCCCGCCAGCGCCATCAGCGCCAGCGCGGAACGGCGCGCGATGTCGGTCCACGCCGGCTCGCCCGAGGGCGCAAGCGCGCTGTGCGGCAGCGCGATGCCGAGCGCTTCGGCCACCACCTGCGAGGTGGCCGCGGTGCCGAGGAACTGGCAGCCGCCGCCTGGCGATCCGCAGGCGCGGCAGCCCATGGCCGCGGCGTGTTCGAGGTCGATCAGGCCGTGCGAGAAGCGCGCCCCGATGGTCTGCACGATCGCGGTGTCCTCG
The DNA here is from genome assembly GCF_000472505.1 of Luteimonas sp. J29. Classification (GTDB taxonomy): domain Bacteria; phylum Pseudomonadota; class Gammaproteobacteria; order Xanthomonadales; family Xanthomonadaceae; genus Luteimonas. The sequence goes on along the minus strand of NZ_AWZR01000006.1, from coordinate 233,524 downwards.
GCGCCGCGCGCGGGCAGCGTGACCCCGCCGGGCACGATCACGCCGGGCAGGTCGCCGCAGCCGGCCAGCGCCAGCATCATCGCCGGCAGGCCCTTGTCGCAGGTCGCCACGCCGAGCACGCCGCGGCGCACCGGCAGCGAGCGCACCAGGCGCCGCATCACCACCGCCGCGTCGTTGCGGTACGGCAGGCTGTCGAACATGCCGGCGGTGCCCTGGGTGCGGCCGTCGCAGGGATCGGAGCAGGCGACCGCGAACGGCAGCGCGCCGTGTTCGGCGAAGGTGCGCGCGGCGGTGCGCACCATCTGGTCGAGTTCCCAGTGGCCGGTGTGCAGGCCGAGCGCGACCGGCTGGCCGTCCTCGGCGCGCAGGCCGCCCTGGGTGCTGACGATCAGGTACGGATCGCGTCCGACTTCCGACGCGCGCCAGCCCATGCCGGCGTTCTGGGTCATGCCGAACAGGTGCCCGCTCGGTGCCTCGCGCAGCATGCGTTCGTCGATCGGCAGCCGGCCGGGCGGCCCTTCCCCGGACGTGCGCGACGCGGCGATCGCCGACCCGTCGCCGAGCAGGACGTCGAGGGCAGGCGGCGTGGGGGTCATGCGCGGCGATCCACGTGGGTGGCCGTCCGGCACGCAAGGCGTGCGCAGGCCCCTTCCCCCGCGCGCAGGGGAAAGTCGGGATGGGGGCAAGGGACGCCTGGCGACGCACGCAGCCTCATGCACCGCGGGGGTGCCCCCACCCCGGCGCTCCCCCGCAGGCGGGGGAGGGAGCAGGCACGGGCGCGATCTGCGGTCAGGGGCCGGGGATCACGCAGCCGCGCGTCCACATGCCTGCATGCACGGCGCAGGCGCACCCCTTCCCCCGCCTGCGGGGGAAGGCTGGGATGGGGGCAAGGGACGCCTGGCGGCACACGCAGCCTGGTGCGCCGCGGGGGCGCCACCCAGGCCCTCCCCCGCGCGCGGGGGAAGGAGCAGGCACGGGTCCGATCAGACGTCACGCGTGGTCCACTCGCCGTCCACGAGGCGCCACAGGCGGCCACCCGGATTCCTGTCCTGCAGCTCGGCAGGCAGGCGGTGCGGGCGCACGTTGTCGTAGCTGTGCAGGGCCGAGAAGCGGACCAGCGACGCCGGGATGCCCACCGCGGTGAAGCCCGGATGGCCGGTGGCCGGGAACGGGCCGCCGTGGTTCATCGCCGGGCTTACCGCGACGCCGGTGGGCATCTTGTCGTTGAGCAGGCGGCCGACGCGCGTGCGCAGCACCGGCGCGAGCGTGTCGTAGGCCGCATCGTCCGAGCCGTCGGTGTGGCTGTAGATCGTGCCGGTGAGGTTGCCTTCCATCGCCTCGGCCACCTGCACCATTTCGGCGCAGGACGCGGCGACCACCACCAGGTGCACGTGGCCGAAGGCCTCGGACTGCAGCGCTTCGGGATTGGCCAGGAACGCCTTGCCCGAAGCCCGCAGCAGCGTCGGCTGGAACGCGAACCCCGGGACCTCGTCGGCGACGGCGCCGCCGGCCAGCAGCTCCGCGCCCGCCTCACGCAGTTGCGCCACCGTCGCGGCGATGTCCTTCGGCGCCTGCGGCGAGAGCAGCACGCCCGGCCTGGCCGCCTGCGCCAGCCGCCGCAACTCCTCGACGAACGCTTCGGCCTCGTCGCTCTTCTCGACCACGCTGATGCCCGGCTTGGTGCAGAACTGGCCCGCGCCCATCGCACAGGAGCCGTGAAGCTCGGCGGCGATTGCGGCGCCGCGCTCGCGCAGCGCGCCTGGCAGCACGAACACCGGGTTGACGCTCGACATTTCCAGGTAGATCGGCTTGCCCACCGCGTCGGCCGCGGCCTTGAGCTTCATGCCGGTCGGGCGGCCGCCGGTGAAGGCCACCGCGCCGACGCGCGGATCGGCGACCAGGCGCAGGCCGAGCTCGCCCGGGCAGCGGTAGAACATCTGCACCGCGCCCGAGGGCAGGCCTGCGGCCTGCGCGGCTTCGAGCGCGGCTTCGGCGAGCAGTACCGAAGTGCGTGGATGCGACGGATGCGCCTTGGCGATGACCGGGTTGCCGGCCGCGACCGCGGCGGCGAAGTCGCCACCGGCGATGCCGTTGAACGCATACGGGAAGTTGTTCGGGCCGAACACCACCACCGGGCCGCCCAGCGGCGCGTGGATCGAGCGCAGCCCGGCCGCGGTGTCGATGGTGGCGCGGCGCCAGCTGCCGTCGCGCGCGGCCTTCGCCGCCTGGCGCAGCTGGCCGGTGGTGCGCGGCAGCTCGGCGTTGCGCAGGCGCGGCTCCACCGGCAGGCCGGTCTCGCGATGCGCGGATTCGATCAGCGCTTCGGCGCGCGCTTCGATGGCGTCGGCGTAACGCTCCAGGAATCCGGCGATCGCGTCGGCCGGCAGGCGGGCCATCTGCACTGCCGCCTCCCTGCCCGCCTCGAGCATGGCCTCGATGTCCTCCCAGCCCGAGATCGGGTAGTGGTGGTCGTCGATGGCCTCGCCGGTGATGGGGTTCCAGGCGTGGAAGCTTCCGGAAGAGCGCGAGGGGCGCCAGGCGCCGTCGAGCAGGATCGGTTGCAGGTCGGGGGAGGTACTCATGACACGGGGTTCTCCAGGGTGAGTCCGTCGATATCGATGCGGACGACGTCGCCGGAACGCAGGGTGAAATCCTCGCCCGGCACGATGCCCGTGCCGGTGAAGAGGAACGCGCCACGGGGCTGGCGCAGTTCGCGCAGCAGCCAGCCGGCCAGTTCCTCCAGGCCGCGCTTGATCTGCGAGGTGCGGGTGGCACCGGAGAAGACGCTGGCGCCGTCGCGCAGGATGTCGAGCGCCACCGCGAGGTCGCGCATGCCCGCCGCGTCGCACAGGCGGATGCCGGGGCCGATCGCGCAGCTGCCGTCGTAGACCTTGGCCTGCGGGAGGTACAGCGGGTTCTCGCCTTCGATGCTGCGCGAGGACACGTCGTTGCCGGTGGTGTAGCCGACGATGCCGCCGTCGGCGCCGATCACCAGCACCAGTTCCGGTTCGGGCACGTCCCACTGGCTGTCCGCGCGCACGCGGATCGGCGCGCCGTGGCCGGCGACGCGCCAGCCGTTGGCCTTGAAGAACAGCTCGGGACGGTCGGCGCCGTACACGCGCTGGTAGACGTCCGCGGTCTGCGATTCGGCTTCGCGTGCCATGCGGCTGCTCAGGTAGGTGACGCCGCTGGCCCACACTTCCTGGTGGTCTTCGACGGGTGCCAGCAGCGGCGCGTCCGCGGCTTCGCCCAGTGGCAAGGCGACGAGCGCGTCGCGTGCACCGGCAGTGGGACCGCCAAGCCAGCGCGAGAGGGTGAAGTCCTGCGGCAGGTAGCGGCCGTCGAGCGCCCAGCGGGGGCCCCCGGTCGTGGCATGGCGGGTCAGCAGGCTGTGCATGCGGAAGTTTCCGTGGCAAGGAAATGGCGGCGTGCGTGACGGTTGCCGGACACGCGGGCGGCAGCCGCCACGATAGTGGATCGAAGGCGGGATGCGTGATGGCGGTTGCGCCTGCAACCGCGCCGGCGCCGCGTTGCACCGCACGCAGCGGCTATGATCACGCGGCCGCCACTTCCAAGGACATGCCGATGCGACTGATGCCCACGTTGCTCCCTGCCGCGCTCGTCGCCGCCCTCGCCGCGTGCTCGCCCCAGCAGGGCGCGAACGCGGACCCGGCTGGCGCCACCGCAGGGGCCGATCGCGAAGCTGCCGCGCAGTCGGCGTTCGAAGCCGTCGGCCGGCTGGCCGCGTGGGATGCCGCGTTCGCCGACGTGGTCGAGGCCGACGCGCGCATCGAGAAGCTCACCGTCGACACCTTCACCTGGTCGGAAGGCCCGGCCTGGGTCGCCGACGGCGGATACCTGCTGTTCAACGACGTGCCCGAGAACCGGATGTACCGCTGGTCCGAATCGGACGGCCTTTCGGTGTTCCTCGAGCCCTCGGGCTACGACGGCCCGCCGCTGGAGGAACTGCGCGAGGCCGGCGCCAATGGCCTGTTCGCCGAAAGCGCCGGCAGCGTGCTGCTGGCCGACTCGGGCACGCGCGTCGTCGCGCGCTTCGACCCGGGCGACAAGTCGCGCACCACCCTCGCCGACCGCTTCGGCGGCAAGCGTTTCAACAGCCCCAACGACGTGGTCGCGCGCGCCGATGGATCGGTGTTCTTCACCGACCCGCCGTACGGCCTCAAGGATTTCGACGAGTCGCCGGCGAAGGAGCTGCCGCACAACGGCGTGTACCGGATCGACGCCGATGGCGCCGTGCACCTGGTCGACGACAGCCTCACCCGCCCCAATGGCGTCGCGCTCTCGCCCGACGGCAACACGCTGTACGTCGCGAACTCCGACCCGGACCACCCGGTGTGGATCGCCTACACGCTCGACGCCGCCGGCGACGTGGTCGAACGCCGCCAGTTCGCCGATGCCTCCGACCTCGCCGGCGACGACGCGCCCGGCCTGCCCGACGGCATTGCCGTGGCGGCCGACGGCACGATCTTCGCCACCGGCCCCGGCGGCGTGCTGGTGTTCGCGCCCGACGGCACCCGCCTGGGCCGGATCGAGACCGGCAGCGCGATCGCCAACTGCGCGTTCGGCGACGACGGCCGCTCGCTGTACATGACCTCGCACCGGTTCCTGGCGCGGGTGCGGCTGAAGCTGGCAGGCCTCGGTTTCCAAGGCTAGGCCTGCACGGCGGCGGTGAGCGCACGCGCCACCGCCGTCGGACCTCCGTCGCCGAGCGCAGCGTAGGCCTCGCGCACGGCCGCGACGAAGCGCGCATCGGCAGCCAGCGCGCCGAACACGGACTCCAGGGCGAGGAAGCCGGCGACATCGTGCGCGGCGTCGCCGGTGGCGGCCGCGCCGATCCGGAGCAGCTGCGCGGACATCGGATCGGACAGCGCGTCCCCCGCACGCGCCTGCCGGACGACGAAGTGCAGCCAGCCGGCGACGACCAGGGCAAGGCGGTCGACGCGTCCGTCCTTGCCCAGCCCATCGGCCATCGTGCCCAGCACCCGCACCGGCAGCTTCTGCGAGCCGTCCCAGGCGATCTGCGACAGCAGGTGGGCGATGGCCGGGTTGCGGAAGCGCGCGAGCACCGCACCGATGTAGGCGTCCGGATCGAACCCGACCGGAAGCGTCAGCGTCGGCAGGATGTCCTCGCGCATCAGCCGCTCGATGAAACCGGCCAGCACCGGTTCGCGCATCGCCTCGGCCACGGTGCCCATGCCCATCAGCGAACCCAGGTAGGCCAGCGCCGAGTGCGGCGCGTTGAGCAGGCGCAACTTGGCCCGGTCCCAGCCCTCGACCTCGCTGCTGATCACCACGCCCACGCGTTCGAACGGGGGACGTCCGGCGCGGAAGTCGTCCTCCACCACCCACTGCGCATACGCTTCGCGCTGCACGGGCCAGGCATCCTCCACGCCGAGCGCGGATGCGACCTGCGCGCGCAGCGCATCGTCGGTGGCCGGCGTGATGCTGTCCACCATCGAGCGCGGGAAGCCGACGTGGTCCTCGATCCAGCCGGCCAGGCCGCGATCGACGCGGCGCGCGTAGTCGAGCACCGCGCGGCGCAGGCGGCCGCCGTTGTCGGCCAGGTTGTCGCAGCTGAGCACGGTGTAGGGTGCCAGTCCGCGCTCGCGGCGCTCGCGCAGGCCGGCGACCAGCCAGCCGATGGCGGTGATCGGCTGCTCGGGCTGGACCAGGTCGCGGCTGACGTCGGGGTGCGCCGCGTCGATGCCGTCGGCCGACAGGCAGTAGCCCTTCTCGGTGATGGTGAGCGTCACCAGGCGCACGTCGGGATCGACCAGCCGCGACATCACCGCGCGGCGCTGCTGCGGCGCGCACAGCACCTCCCGGATCGAGCCGATCACCCGCAGCGAGGGGCGCTCGCCCAGCAGCGCGAGCGTGTACAGGCCGTCCTGCGGCTGCAGCGCGTCGCGCACGTCGGGGCTGCGCAGCGACACCGCGCAGACCGCCCAGCCCGGGTCGTGCGCCAGCAGGTCGTCGACGTACACCGCCTGGTGGGCGCGGTGGAACGCGCCGGGGCCGAAATGGACGATGCCGATGCGGGTGGCGTCGCGGTCGTACCCGGGTCGCTGCACGGAGGCCGGCAGGCCCGGAAGGGTGGCCGGCGACAGCCGCGCCGCCGGCCCGGTCGCGGCTCCGCCGTCGTGCGCGATGGGCCACACGCTGTTCACGGCGCGCGCACCTCCACCTCGGCGCTGGCGCGGATGTCGGCGCTGGAGGCGCCCACTTCCACCAGGTAGCGGCCCGGATCGACGGCGTAGGCGCCGGCCTGCTCGTCGTAGTGGCGCAGGTCCTTCTCCGGCGCAAAGGTGAAGGTGACCTCGCGCGACTCGCCCGGCGCCAGGTGGATCCGCTCGAACCCGCGCAGTTCACGGATCGCGCGCGGACGCTTCGGTTCCAGCGCCCGCAGGTACAGCTGCACCACTTCGTCGCCGGCGCGCGTGCCGCCGTTGCGCACGCTGACGGTGGCGGTGACCCGGCCACCGGCATCGACCGACGCACGGTCGAGCCGCACGTCACCGTACTCGAACGTCGTGTACGACAGGCCATGGCCGAACGGATACAGCGGCTCGCCGCGGAAGTACCGGTAGGTCCGGCCCTCCATGGCGTAGTCGTCGAACGCGGGCAGCGGTTCGTCGGCCTTGTAGAAGGTCACCGGCAGGCGGCCGGCCGGGTTGTGGTCGCCGAACAGGACGTCGGCCACGGCATTGCCGCCGCGCTGCCCCGGATACCAGGCGACGAGGATCGCGGGCAGGTGGTCCTTCGCCCAGTCGATGCCCAGCGCGGAGCCGGTGGTCAGCACCAGCACCACCGGCTTGCCGGTGGCGTGCAGCGCCTCGAGCAGCCGCTGCTGCGTCGCGGGCAGGCGGATGTCGGTGCGGTCGCCGCCGGCGAAGCCCGGGAAGTCGACCTTCATCTCCTCGCCCTCGACGTCGCCGGTCAGCCCGCCGACGAAGACGATCGCATCGGCGCTGCGCGCGGCCTCCATCGCCTCCTCGAACGGCGGCTTCGCGCCGGGCAGGTCCCAGGCCAGGCGCACCGCCGCGTCGCGCTCGTGCTCGTAGTACTCCAGGCGGATGTCGTAGGCCCGGCCGCCCTCGAGGTCCACCTCGACCGAGTCCGCGCGCAGGCGCTCGGCGTCCTCCCAGCGGTCGAGCAGCAGCTCGCCATCCAGGTACAGGCGGAAGCCGTCGTTGGCGCCGGCCTCGAGGCGATAGCGTCCGCTCACCGGCGGCAGCAGCTGGCCGCTCCAGCGGATGCTGAAGCCGTCGTTGGGCACCGCGTTGTCCGGACCGGCCTCGCCGCGCGCCATCAGGTTGTCGGTGGGCGAGCCGCGGTCCCAGCGGAAGCCGATCTGCGCATCCACGCGCACCAGCACCGGTTCGCCGGCCAGGTCCTTGTTGCGGAAGTACTCGCCACGCAGGCCGCGTTCGTTGGTGCCGGTGCCGGGACGCAGGTACTGCGGCTCGATCAGCGGCGTGGCCGCCGGGTCCTCGCGTCCCTCCACCAGGTCCACGCCGCGCGCGTACACCACCTCCACGCCCGGCGCCGCTTCGCGGATGCCGCGCAGCACCGTGACCGGATCGGCCGGCGTGCCGTAGTAGTTGCCGAGCAGGGCCATGGTGTCGTCCGCGGTCGGACCGATCACGGCCAGCCGGCGGATGTCCTTCGACAGCGGCAGCACGCCGTCGTTCTTCAGCAGCACGATGGACTCCTGCGCCACGCGCCGCGCCAGCGCGTCGTGTTCCGGCGCCTGGTTGACCTCGTACGGGATGTCCGCCCAGCGCACGGACCCGGGCGGGTCGAACATGCCCAGCTCCATGCGCGTGGTCATCAGCCGGGTCAGCGCGTCGTCCAGCTCGGCTTCGCTGATCAGGCCCTTGCGCACCGCCACCGGCAGGTGCTCGGCATAGGTGCTGCCGCAGTTGAGCTCGGTGCCGTTCTTCACCGCCAGCGCTGCCGCCTCTTCGGGCGTGGCGACGATCCTGTGGTTCTCCCAGATGTCCACGATCGCCCAGCAGTCGGACATCACGTAGCCCTTGAAGCCCCACTGCTCGCGCAGGATGTCGCGCAGCAGCAGCTTGCTGGCACTCGCCGATTCGCCGTAGACACGGTTGTAGGCGCCCATCACCGCCTGGACGCGCCCTTCCCTCACCAGTGCCTCGAACGCCGGCAGGTAGGTCTCCCACAGGTCGCGCGGGCTGGGATGGACGTCGAAGGTGTGGCGGTCGGCCTCGGGCCCGCTGTGGACGGCGAAATGCTTGGCGGTGGCGTCGAGCTTGCGGTGCACCGGGTCGAGCGGCTCGCCGGTGCGCGGATCCATGCCCTGCAGGCCGCGCACGAACGACACGCCCATGCGCGCGGTGAGGAACGGGTCCTCGCCGTAGGTCTCCTGGCCGCGGCCCCAGCGCGGGTCGCGGAAGATGTTGATGTTCGGCGACCAGAAGGTCAGGCCCTGGTAGCGGCCGTGCTGGCCGTTGCGCAGGGCCTCGTGGTGCTTGGCGCGGGCCTCGTCGCTGATGGTCCTGGCGACCTGGTCCATCAGCGGCACGTCGAAGGTCGCGGCCATGCCGATCGCCTGCGGGAACACGGTGGCGGCGCCGGCGCGGGCCACGCCGTGCAGGGCCTCGTTCCACCATTCGTACTCCGGCACCCCGAGGCGTTCGATCGCCGGGGAGTCGTTCTGCATCTGCGCCGCCTTCTCCTCCAGCGTCATCCGCGACACCAGCGCGGCGGCGCGTTCCTCGAATCCGAGCGAGGCGTCGAGCCAGGGGCGGTCGCCGTCGTCGGCCTGGAGCGCAACGACCGGGAGCGCGGCGAGGAGCGTGGCGGCGCACGCGCGCGCCAGCCGGCGCAGGGCCGGTCCGGTGCAGCGGGCGGATGCCTGTGGCGGGTGTACCTGCATGTCCGTGTCCCTCCCGGGGGTCATGTCACTGCGTGGCGCGTTCGTCGCGCGCGTAGGGGCCGAGCGTGGCGCCGATGAAACCGCCGGCCACGTCGGTGCTCAGGATCGTGCCGTCGGCGTCGCGCACCAGCCACTGCACGCCCTCGCCGCCGTCGAAGCCGAAGCCGTAGCGGCCTTCGTCGCCCTCGATGTGCAGGACGAGCTGGCCGGGGGCTGCGATCGACTGCGTGGCCACCACCTCCGGATCGCCCTCGCCCGCCTTCTTCTCGAGGAACACCTCGAGCCGGTCGCCGTCGCGGCGCGCGCCCAGGAAGTACCAGTGGTCGTCGCCCTGGAACGCGGCCAGGCCGGCGGCCACGCCCGGCGCCGGCGGCTCCAGCGCGGTGGAGGCCTCGAACACGAGGTGCTGCTGGCGGCGGGCGTAGAAGGACATGTTGACCTTGGCGTCCAGGCGCTCGCGCAGCGGATGGATGGTCAGCCAGCCCGGGCGCGAGCTGCCGTCGTACCACTGGGTCTTCGGCACCCGCGGCGTCATCCAGCCCCTGCCGAGCTCGACCACGTCGAACTCGTCGCGCCAGGTGAAGTTGCCGGTCATCGGCGCCTGGTCGGCCGGCGTCTTCATCCACGACGGACCCGGCAGCACGTACGGGATCTTCTCGCCGCGCGGCAGGATCACCGGCCAGCCGTCCTTCCAGGTCACCGGCAGCAGGAAGGTCTCGCGGCCGGTGTTGTAGTGGTCGCGGCCGTAGTTGCGGCTGGCCAGGAAGGTGGCCCACCAGGTGCCGTCCGGCCCCTGCACCATGTCGGCATGGCCGGCGTTGGTCACCGGCAGCGGGCGGTCGGGGTCGAGGTCGCGCTGGGTGAGGATCGGGTTGTGCTCGTAGGGCTCGTACGGCCCCCACACGTCGCGGCTGCGCAGGACCACCTGCGAGTGCTGCGGGCCGGTGCCGCCTTCGGCGTCGCTGAGGTAGTACCAGCCGTCGACCTTGTAGATGTGCGGGCCTTCGATCCAGATCGGGTTCTCTTCCGGCTTCACTCCGCCGTCGATCAGCACCTTGCGCGGGCCGAACGGCTTGCCGCTGGCGATGTCGATCTCCTGCAGCCAGATCGCGCGGTGGCCGTCGTAGCGCACCGGCACTTCCGGCTCGTCGTTGTTGAGGATGTAGACCTTGCCGTCGTCGTCGAAGAACAGCGACGGATCGATGCCGCCGATGGTCGGCAGCCAGACGGGATCCGACCATGGACCCGCCGGGTCCTTGGCGGTGACGAAGAAGTTGCCGCCGGCGTCGACCGAGGTGTTGACCACGTAGAAGGTGCCGTCGTGGTACTCGATCGCCGGCGCGAACACGCCGCGCGACATGCCCAGGCCGTCGAAGTCCAGCTGCCCGGGGCGATGGATGGCGTTTCCGACCTGCGTCCAGTGCACCAGGTCCTCGCTCTCGAACACCGGGATGCCGGGGAAGAACGAGAAGGTCGAGGCCACGAGGTAGAACTTGCCGTTGGCCGCGGTGATGCTGGGGTCGGAATGGAAGCCGGCCAGGATGGGGTTGCGGAAGTGTCCTTCCGGCAGCGGTTCCTCGAACGCAGCGTCGCGGCCGGTGTACTCGAACCAGTCGAAGTGGACCGGCGGCGCCGGGTCGGCGCTCGCCTCCCCGGCCGCCTGCCCGGCCGCCGGGGTCGAAGGCTGCCCGCTGCACGCGGCGAGCGCGAGCGCGGCCAGGGCGGCGAGCATGCCGGCCGCCAGGCGGCGTGGTTGCGTGATGGTCATGTTCCGTCCTCTCCGTCCAGTGTTCACCAGTCCCACATCGAGCCGTCTTCCAGGCGCGCGATCGGCAGCTGCCTGGGCGAGTACGGATACTTCGCCGCCAGCTTCTCGTCGATGTCGACGCCGATGCCAGGGGTGTCGCCCACGTGCAGGCGCCCGTCGCGCAGCGCGTAGTCGTGCGGGAACACCGCGTCGGTTTCGTCGGTGTGGAACATGTACTCCTGGATGCCGAAGTTCGGAACCCAGGTGTCGAAGTGCAGCGCCGCGCCCATGGTCACCGGCGACAGGTCGGTGGCGCCGTGGAAGCCCGTGCGCACCTGGTGCAGGGCGGCGAAGTCGGCCAGCCGTCGGATGTGGGTGATGCCGCCGCCGTGCACGATGGTGGTACGGATGTAGTCGATGAGCTGGTGCTCGATCAGGTGCTTGCAGTCCCAGATCGAATTGAACACTTCGCCCACCGCCAGCGGGGTGACCGAGTGCCTGCGGATCAGCTCGAACGACTTCTGGTGCTCCGCCGGGGTCGCGTCCTCGAGCCAGAACAGCCGGTAGGGCTCGAGCGCCTTGGCCAGGCGCGCGGCCTCGATCGGGGTCAGGCGGTGGTGCACGTCGTGCAGCAGCTCCACCTCGTCGCCGTGGTCCTTGCGCAGCTGCTCGAACAGCTTCGGCGCGACCTCCAGGTAGCGCGGCGTGTTCCATTCGGTCTCGACCGGCAGCTCGCTCTCGGCCGGCTCGTAGGCACGGCCTGAGGACACGCCGTAGGGCTTCTTCACGCCCGGGACGCCGCACTGCGCGCGCACCGCGAGGAAGCCCTGCTCGATGAAGCGGCCGACCGCGTCGGACGCCTCGGCGATGTCGCGCCCGTTGGCGTGGCCGTAGACCAGCGCGCCTTCGCGCGAGCGCCCGCCCAGCAGCTGGTACACCGGCATCCCGGCCATCTTGCCCAGGATGTCCCACAGCGCCACGTCGACCGCGGCGATCGCGCTCATGGTGACCGGGCCGCGGCGCCAGTACGCGCCGCGATAGAGGAACTGCCAGGTGTCCTCGATCCGGCCGGCGTCGCGGCCGATCAGGTTCGGCACCACGTGGTCCTGCAGGTACGAGGCCACGGCCAGTTCGCGGCCGTTGAGGGTGGCGTCGCCGAGGCCGTACACGCCCGAGCGCGTGGTGATCTTCAGGGTGACGAAGTTGCGCCCCGGGCAGGTGACGATGACCCTGGCGTCGACGATCTCGCGATCGTTCCTCGAACCGTGGGCGGGAGTGTCGTTGGTGTTCATCGGGCGTGGTCGTCGTCGATCATCGGGGGAACGGGCAGTTCGAACGGACCGGCCGGCAGGCCGGCACCGTCGAACAGGGTGCAGACGGGGCTGTCGGCCCAGCAGTAGCGCACGCGCGTGGCGGCATGCGCGCCGGGGGCCTGCAGGGTGACGCGGTCGAAGCGGATCGAGGCCGTGGCGTAGCGGCAGCTGTCCTGGGTCTGGCCGCACAGCTCGAAGCCGATCGGGCCGTCCGCGCCATAGGCGACGAGGCCGTCGCTGGCGTCGCCGAACTCCACCACTACCGCGTCGCCGTTGCGCGCGACCGAGCGCGGCACCGGACCGGAGGGCGGGATCGCCTCGCCGTACACCACGTGGCGGGCGTTGCGCGCCAGGCGCCGCGCCAGCTCCTGCTTGTTGGTCGGGTGGATGTCGTAGCGGTCGCCGATGTCGATGGTGACCACGAGGCCGGTGGCGTCGTCCTCGGCGGCGACCGCACGCTGGGCCTCGCGCATCCGCGCCCAGTCGCTCTCGGTGGGACGGGTCGGCGGCGCGCCGAAGTTCGGCAGCTGCACCACCAGCAGCGGCAGGCCGGCGCCGAAACGCTCGCGCCAGTCGCTGCGCAGCGTGCGCAACAGGTCGCCGTAGAACGCATGCTCGAAGGTGTTGGACTCGCCCTGATACCAGAGCGCGCCGCGCAGGCCGTAGCGACCGATCGGCGCGATCATCCCGTTGTACAGGGTCGACAGTCCCGCCGCGCTCTGCCATGGCGCGCGGGGCGGATCGCCCAGGTCCGGCGGCACCACCCGGTAGCGCCAGCCGCGGTCGAGCGGGATCCGGGTGCCGTCGGCCAGGCGCAGGGCATGCGCCGACGCGGGGCCGGCGAGGCCACCGTCGCGCCAGGTGTCGAGCACGTTCACCGACACGGTGTTGGCACCGGCGCGCAGCAGGCCCGCCGGCAGCGGATACTCGCGCCCGGCGCCGGCGCCGTAGGTGCTGCCGACGCCCACGCCGTTCACCCAGGTCATGTCGATCTCGTCGGCCGGCCCGAGTTCCAGCACCGCCTCCTGCGCCGCCTGCGCGGCGTCGAGCTCCACCGTGGTGAGGTACCAGACCATGCCATTGAAGTCGGCGAGTTCCGGCACGCCCCAGTGCTCCCAGGCGCCGAGCTGCGCCGGCGCGTCGCGCCACTGGCCGCCGCCCTCGCCCTCCCACGGGCGGTCGTCGGCGGCGATGCCCTCCAGGCCGCTCCACCACGCCTGCCAGAGTTCGCCCCAGGCACCGACGGCACCGACCGGATCGACGGCATAGCGGTCGAGCACGTCGAGTTCGCCGTCGTAGCGGCCAAGGCGGCGCAGCGCCGGCGCGCTGGTCCAGGCCTGGATCCGCGAACCGCCCCAGGCGGCCTCCACCAGGCCCATCGGCACGTCCACGTGCTTTTGCAGCTCGCGCGCGAAGAAGTAGCAGGCCGCGGAGAACTCGCGCACCGACTCGGGGCTCACCGGCTGCCACTCCACCGGCTGGTCGAAGGTCGCGCGCGGCGCCACGGCGGCCACCTGCGGCACGGTGAACAGGCGGATGCGGTCGTTGCCGGCGCTGGCGATCTCGGCCCGCGCGTCGAGCGCGCGCCAGACCTGCAGCTCCATGTTCGACTGTCCCGAGCACAGCCACACGTCGCCGACCAGCACGTCGCGCACGCGCTGGCTGCGGTCGCCGGCCGTCGCCACCAGCTCGTAAGGACCACCGGCGCGCAGCGCGGGCAGCGTGGCCTCCCAGTGTCCATCGCCATCGGCGCGCGCGCGGACCCGGCGGCCGGCCAGCTCCACGCGCACGGTCTGGCCGGGCGAGGCCTCGCCGTACACGCGGATCGGCCGGTCGCGCTGCAGCACCGCGTGGTCGGAGAACATCGCGTGCAGCAGCGGCGCCTCCCCGGCCGCGACGGCGACCGGAAGCAGCACCGCGGCCACGGCCGCGAGCCATGCGAGGGCTGTCCTGCGGATCATTGCGTATCCCCCGGTGCGTGCGGGAATTCCAGCGACATGTAGTACTCGAGCGGATGTTCGGGCGGCGCCTCGCCCTCGGGCAGCGGCAGCCGCGAGAAGGTCTGGAAATAGGCGATGCTGGCGTCGCGCCACCACTGCGCCTCCTTGCGCTGGATCGCCAGGAAACGCGCGACCTGGTGGTGGCGCTCGGCATCGACGTAGTCGCGCAGTCCGGCCCAGGTCTGCTGCATCTTCCCGACCGCGGCAACGCCGCGCGAGTAGCGGTGCACCAGTTCGTCCCACAGGGTCCGCCCCGAGGACACGCGGCTGGTCCATGGCCGGTGGTGGAACCAGAGCAGGAAGTCCTCGGGCACGCGCTCCGGATCGTTGAACACCTCCGCCACCGGCGGCGCGTACTGCGACACCGCGTCGCTGCCGGACGTGGTGCGGTCGAAGCCGATGCCCTCGCGGGTGGCACGGTGGTAGTACACCGAGGTCCAGTCCGCGCGCGGGCCGCCCTCCACCCAGGGACCGGGCCCGTAGTGGTGGCCGAGCCCCATCAGGTGGTGCAGGCCCAGCGGTGTCATGTAGTCCACGGCGGCCTGGTGCGAACCCATCATCATCGCCACCACGGGCTCGACGAACGCGGGGTCGGCGCTGAAGGTCATGCGCACCCACTCCTCGGCCACCGTGCGCGAATCCAGGTAGGGGTCCCAGGCCAGGCGCCCGAATACGTACCAGTTGGCCTGGTCGAAGTGGGAGCCGCTCCAGTTGCGGTCGGTGCCGATGTTGGCCACCCCGGCGATGCCGCTGATCGCGTGGCCGTCGAGGGAGCCGTCCACGACCTTCGCCACCGTCGAACCCGGGCCGGCGGCGTGGGTGTCGGCACGCAGCACCTCCTCGTACATCGGTCCCAGGTACACCAGGTGGGTGGCGAAGCCCAGGTATTCCTTGGTGATCTGGAACTCCATCATCAGCGGCGTCTTCGGCATCGCGCCGAACAGCGGATGGAACGGTTCGCGCGGCTGGAAGTCGATCGCGCCGTTCTTCACCTGCACCAGCACGTTGTCGCGGAAGCTGCCATCGAGCGGCACAAACTCGGTGTAGGCCTGCTTGTGGCGGTCGTCGGGTTCCTCGTGGGAATAGACGAAGGCACGCCACATCACCACGCCGCCGTGCGGGGCGAGCACCTCGGCAAGCATGTTCGCGCCGTCGGCGTGGGTGCGGCCGAAGTCCTGCGGGCCGGGCTGGCCTTCCGAATTGGCCTTGACCAGGAAGCCGCCGAAGTCGGGGATGCGCGCGTAGATCTCCGCGGCCTTGTCCTTCCACCAGCGCTGCACCGCCGGATCCAGCGGATCGGCCGTGTCCATCCCGCCGATCTCCATCGGCGCGCTGAAGCGCGCGCTCAGGTACACCCTGATCCCGTACGGCCGCAGCACGCCGGCCAGCGCCGCGACCTTGGCCAGGTACATCGGCGTGAGGATCTGCGCGTTGGCGTTGACGTTGTTGAGCACGGCGCCGTTGATGCCGATCGAGGCGTTCGCGCGGGCGTAGTCGGTGTAGCGCGGGTCGAGCCAGTCGGGCAGCAGGTGCCAGTTCCAGATCGACTGGCCGGAGTAGCCGCGCTCGACGTAGCGGTCGAGGTCGTCCCAGTGGTTGAGGACCCGCAGCCTGACCTTCGGCGCCTCGCGCAGGTCCAGGGCGTCGATCGGCTGTCCGCTCTGCAGCAGGCGCAGCAGGTGGAAGCTTCCGTAGAGCGCGCCGACATCCGTATTGGCGGCCACCACCGTCGCCGGACGGCCGTCGAGCTCGACGCTGCGGAGCAGGTAGCCCTCCTCGCCAAGCCCGTCCAGGTCCAGGCCGAGCCGGGCCAGCGCCGGCAGCGACGCCGGCGTGCCGACGAGCACGGCGCCGGGGGCCGACGGCGCCTCGGCGACGGCGGGCGCCCCGCCCAGCAGCCCACCCAGCCCACGCAGCAGTTCCCCGCGGGCGGCGCGCTGGGTCGGCGTGGCCGCCGGCGCGACCAGCTGCGCCAGCCGCGGCCGGTATTGGGCCTGCTGCCCCGCGTCCAGCGGCCGATAGCGCAGCCACAGCTCGTAGCCGTCTTCGGCCTGCACCGCAGGCAGCACGGCCAGCGCCAGCAGGAGCGCGGCCAGGCGGCGCAGCCAGCGCCCGGCGGGCCCGGGGACGTCTTGCTGCGTGCGGTCGGCGGTTGTGTGTAACATTCGGCCAGCCCTCATGTCGGATCGTGTCGCGAAGGACGCCGCGTCCCTACCGTCGCACGGTGCCGCGCATGCCGGCTCGAACCACAGACGGCCGCGGCGCGGCGGGGGAAACGACTTTGCAAAAGCCAAGGAAAGCTGCCCGCCGCAAGGGACAGGCGGTCACCCTGGACGAGGTCGCCGCGCTGGCGAAGGTCTCGCCGATGACCGTCTCGCGCGTGGTCAACGGCCAGGGCAAGGTGCGCGACACGACCCGCGACCGGGTCATGCGCGCCGTGCGCGAACTCGGCTACACGCCCAACCTCGCGGCGAGTGCCCTGGCCACCGCGCAGGACACGCGGGTGGCGATGATCTACACCAACCCCAGCTCGGCCTACCTGCGCGAGCTCCTGGTGGGCGCGCTGCGCGGGGCGTCGCGCACCGCGGCGCAGCTGGTGGTCGACACCTGGGATTCGCTCGGCGCCAGCGCCCAGCGCCAGGCCGCGCGCGCGCTCGCGCGGCGCGCCGCGGGCGTGATCCTGCCGCCGCCGCTGTGCGAGTCCAAGGCCATCGTGTCCGAGTTCCTCGAGGCGGAGATCCCGGTGGTGGCGATCGCCTCGGGCCGCTTCCACCAGGACATCTCCTGCGTGCGCATCGACGACTTCCGCGCCAGCAAGGACATCACCCTGCACCTGATCGCGGCCGGTCACCGCCGCATCGGCTACATCAAGGGCAATCCCAACCAGACCGCCAGCGTGCGGCGCTTCGAGGGCTTCCTCTCGGCGATGGCGCAGGCCGGCATCGAGGTCGACGAAAGCCTGGTCGAAAGCGGCTTCTTCACCTACCGCTCCGGCCTGGAGGCGAGCGAGAAGCTGCTCTCCCACCCCAGGCCGCCGACCGCCATCTGCGCGGCCAACGACGACATGGCCGCGGCTGCGGTGTCGGTCGCGCACCGGCGCGGGCTCGACGTGCCGCGCGACCTGTCGATCGTGGGATTCGACGATACCTCCGCCGCGACCACGGTCTGGCCGGAGCTGACCACGATCCGGCAGCCGATCGCGGCCATGGCCGATTCGGCGGTGGACATCCTGATGCGCAACATCCGGCGCAAGGACAAGAGCACGCGCACGGTGGTCGATCACCTGGTGCCGCACGAACTCGTCGTGCGCGACTCGGTGGCCCCGCCGGCGCGCTGACGCGCCGGCACCCGCCAGTCCGGCCCGGCACGCAACGGCCACGCGCCCGGCCCACGACCGCCCCACCCCGCCCGGCGCCCCGTCCACCCCGCGGCGGCACGCGGAAAGCGCGGTCCGGCATGCGGCGCCCCGGCCTGCGCGGCAGGGGCGCGTCGAACCGGCAGGCAGGGGCGGGCTCGCTCCCATGTCGACCGGTCGCCTCCTCCTCAGCGACGCAGGAGGTACTGGTTGAGCAGGTTCTCGTAACGCTCCTGCTTGCCGCTGGTCTGCTGCGGCTCGCCATGCTTCGCCGCGTGCGCCACCAGGTCGGCCAGGCTGAGCTTGCCGGCCTCGAAGTCGGCGCCGGGGCCGCTGTCGAAGCTCGCGTAGCGCTCCTTGCGCCACTGCTCCCAGGGCGAATCGTTGAGCAGCGCGTGGGCGACTTCCAGGCCGCGGGCGAACGCGTCCATGCCGCCGATGTGGGCGATGAACAGGTCCTCCATGTCGGTGGACTCGCGGCGCGGCTTGGCGTCGAAGTTCAGGCCACCCGGCAGGCCGCCCTGGCGCAGCACCACCAGCATGGCGCCGACGGTGTCGTAGAGGTCGGTCGGGAACTGGTCGGTGTCCCAGCCGTTCTGCGGGTTGCCGCGGTTGGCGTCGATGCTGCCGAGCAGGCCGTGGTCGGAGGCCACCTGCAGGTCGTGTTCGAAGGTGTGGCCCGACAGCGTGGCGTGGTTGGCCTCGATGTTGAGCGAGAAGTCCTTCTCCAGCCCGTGCTCCTTGAGGAAGCCGGCGACGGTGGCGCTGTCGAAGTCGTACTGGTGCTTCATCGGCTCCATCGGCTTGGGCTCGATGAAGAACTGGCCCTTGAAGCCGATGCTGCGGCCGTAGTCGCGGGCCATGGCGAGGAAGCGGGCGAAGTGCGCCAGCTCGCGCTTCATGTCGGTGTTGTGCAACGAGGCGTAGCCTTCGCGGCCGCCCCAGAACACATAGTGCTCGCCGTCGAGCTCGACCACCGCGTCGAGCACGTTCTTCACCTGCACCGCGGCGCGGGCGACGACGTTGAAGTCGGGGTTGGTGGCGGCGCCGTTCATGTAGCGCGGGTGCGAGAACAGGTTCGCCGTGCCCCACAGCAGCTTCACGCCGGTGGCCTTCTGGCGCTCCTTGGCTAGCGCCACCAGGTGCTTGAGGTTCTTCTCGTAGGTACCGATGTCGTCGGCGTCGGGCGCCAGGTCGACGTCGTGGAAGCAGTAGTACGGCACGTCGAGCTTGGAGAAGAACTCGAACGCCGCGTCCACCTTGGCCTCCGCGGTGGCCATCGGGTCGCCCTTCTCCCACGGGAAGCGGCGGGTGCCCGGGCCGAACGGGTCCGCGCCGGCGTTGCAGAAGGTGTGCCAGTAGCAGACCGCGAACCGCAGGTGCTCGCGCATGGTCTTGCCGCCGATCCTGCGGTCGGCCTCGTAGAACTTGAACGCGAGCGGGTTGTCGGAATCCGGGCCCTCGTACGGGATCCTGCCGATGCCGGGGAAGTATTCCTTCGCGCCGATGAAAGGCTTGCTCATTGCTGTGGTGTCCGTGGAGTCGTGGTGGAAAGGCGCGCTCAATCCGCGTACAGCGGGCGGATCGCGTCGAGGTGGGTGAGGAAGCGCTGGTACTGCGCCTGGTAGGCGGCGGTCGCCTCGGCGTGCGGGTGCGCGGCCAGGCGGGGGTCGAGCTGCACGTGCGCCGCGGCCAGGGCGTTGAGGTCGGCGTCGCCGCCGGCGGCGCGCTCCACCGCCCACAGTGCCTGCAGCGCGGCGCCGAAGGCCGCGCCTTCGGCCTGCTCGGGTACGTCGACCGGGAGGCCGAACATGTCCGCAGCCATCTGCCGCCACACCGCGCTCTGGCTGCCGCCGCCGGTCAGGCGGATCGCCTCGAAGCGCAGGCCGGCGTGGACCAGGCCGTCGTAGCCGTACTTGAGGCTGTACATCGCCCCTTCCATCGCCGCCCGGTACAGGTTGGCCTGGCTCAGGTTGGTGGCGGTCATGCCGAACAGGCCGCCCCGGCCGTGCGGCAGGTCGGGCGTGCGCTCGCCGTTGAGGAACGGCAGCATCAGCAATCCGTCCGCGCCCGGCCGGGTGTTGGCCAGCAGCGCATCGCCGTCGCGGGTGGAGAAGCCGCACAGGCGCGCGACCGACTCGGTCGCCACGGTGCAGTTCATGGTGCAGATCAGCGGCAACCAGCCGCCGGTGGAGTCGCAGAACGCGGCCCAGCGGCCCTGCCCGTCGACCACGGCGCGGTCGGCGTAGGTGAAGATCGTGCCCGAGGTACCCAGGCTCATGCTGAGCACGCCCGGCACCACGTTGCCGGTGCCGATCGCGGCCATCATGTTGTCGCCGCCGCCGGCCGAGACCTGGACCGAATGCGGCAGGCCCAGCTCGTCGGCCAGGGCCGCCCGGATCTTCGCCAGGTGGTGGGCGGGAACCAGCGGCGGCAGGCACTCGCGCAGGTCGCGGTCGGGATCGGTCGCGGCCAGCATCTCCGGCGACCAGTCGCGACGGCGCACATCGAGCCAGCCCGTGCCGGAGGCGTCGCCGTGCTCCATCCACAGCTCGCCGGTGAGCCAGTAGTTGATGTAGTCATGGGGCAGCAGGATCGTGGCCAGGCGCGCGTAGGCCTGCGAGCGGTGCTTGCGCGTCCACGGCAGCTTGGACGCGGTGTAGCCGGCCAGGATCGGGTTGCCGGCCACCTCGATGCAGCGCGCCGGACCGCCCACGCGGTCCATGATCTCGTCGCACTCGGCGGCGGTGCTGGTGTCGCACCAGAGCTTGGCCGGGGCCAGCACGCTGCCCGTGCGGTCGAGCGGGACGAAGCCGTGCTGCTGCCCGGACACGCCGATTGCCACCACCCGGGCCCTGATCGCCGGGTCGATCCGCGAGAAGCAGGCGCGTACCGCCTCGACCCACCAGTCGGCGCGCTGCTCACGGCTGCCGTCGTCGCCGGCAGCGAGGTCGAGCGGCTGGCCGGCGGTGGCCACGATGTGGCGGGCATCCGGATCGTAGGCCACCAGCTTGACGCTCTGGGTGCCCACATCCAGTCCTACGAACAGGCCCATCTTCCAGTCCCCAGAAAGTTAGCGCTACCAAAAAAGCCGTACGCCTTCCCCTGCAGCGCGAACATCGGCACACCGGGGGCACGGGCGGATCCGGCCCGGCGGCGTGTCGCGACTGTACACACATGCAGGGCAAATGCCTTGCTGCACTGCGCAACGGCGTGGAGAGCCGAAATGGCGCCCGGGAGTTAGCGTTAACACATTCTTTCGGTTTCAGGTGCGCTGCAGCACAGTTGCGGGGCCCAGTCTCATGACCGTTTGATACGCGACCGGTCCGCCCGGGTCAGCGCCGCCGACTCCGTCTCCGGCTCCCCGTTCGGACCTCCCGGTGGCGTGCCGGGGCGACCGGACAACGACCGTCCCCTGTACCTGCGCGCTTGCCCGCAGCCCCCCCCGCGATCCGGACCCCGTGGGCCGGACAAGCGCCCCGTCCCCGGGCGCCGCCGCACGGACCGGCGGCCGGGAGCGGCAGGCGGACGGCGGCCCGTCGTCCGCGCGGCACGGGGCGGGCACCGCGTTGTCCCTGGCTGGCAGCGTGCCTCCAGGCGGCGCATCGTTCGCGGGCGGCCGGGCATCGGCCCGGCAGCAATGGACGCGTCGCCACCGCGCACCGCGCGGTGACGCGGAAAGACGCGCGCCGACACAGGGGGCGCCACGTCGACGCGTGCGGATTGGACGTCGTCCCGCGCCGATCACCGTCCCGCACCGGCACGCCGTCCCGGCGACTGCGCGGCGCGGGCACGGGTGCGGAAGGCCGCGGTCTCGCCGTGCGAGACGGTGGCCGGTTCTGCTGCACGGGTAGAATTCCCCGCTTTCCCCCGGCAGCCCGCAGATGTCCGAATCCGTCCGCCCCGCCTTCCACGGTTACGAGCAGATCCCCCTGCGCGAGTACGCCGAGCGCGCCTACCTCGACTACTCGATGTACGTGGTGCTCGACCGCGCCCTGCCCTTCATCGGCGACGGCCTCAAGCCCGTGCAGCGCCGCATCGTCTACGCGATGAGCGAGCTGGGCCTGTCGGCCACCGCCAAGCCCAAGAAGTCGGCGCGCACCATCGGCGACGTGATCGGCAAGTTCCACCCCCACGGCGACAGCGCCTGCTACGAGGCGATGGTGCTGATGGCGCAGCCGTTCTCCTACCGCCACCCGCTGGTGGACGGCCAGGGCAACTTCGGCTCGGCCGACGACCCCAAGTCGTTCGCGGCGATGCGCTACACCGAGTCGCGCCTGACCCCGGTGGCCGAGGTGCTGCTGGGCGAACTCGCGCACGGCACGGTGGACTGGGTGCCGAACTTCGACGGCACCCTGCAGGAGCCGAGCTGGCTGCCGGCGCGCCTGCCGCACCTGCTGCTCAACGGCACCACCGGCATCGCGGTCGGCATGGCCACCGACGTGCCGCCGCACAACATCAACGAGGTGGTGAGCGCGTGCGTGCGCCTGCTCGAGGACCCGGACGCCACGGTGGCCGACCTGTGCGAGCACGTGCGCGGCCCGGACTACCCGACCACGGCGGAGATCATCACCCCGGCGGCCGAGCTCCGGGCGATGTACGAGACCGGCAACGGCAGCGTGCGCGCCCGCGCCACCTACACGCGCGAAGGCACCAACATCATCGTCACCGCGCTGCCCTACCAGGTCTCGCCCTCGAAGGTGATCGAGCAGATCGCCGCACAGATGCGGGCCAAGAAGCTGCCCTGGCTGGAGGACATCCGCGACGAGTCCGACCACGCCAACCCGGTGCGCATCGCCCTGGTGCCGCGCTCCAACCGGGTCGACGCCGAGCAGCTGATGGGCCACCTGTTCGCGACCACCGACCTGGAGAAGAGCTACCGGGTCAACCTCAACGTGATCGGCCTGGACGGCAAGCCGGCGGTCAAGAACCTGCGCACGCTGCTGGACGAGTGGCTGACCTTCCGCATCGACACCGTGGTGCGCCGGCTCAAGCACCGCCAGGAGAAGGTCGAGCGCCGCCTGCACCTGCTCGAAGGGCTGCTGGTCGCCTTCCTCAACCTGGACGAGGTGATCCGGATCATCCGCACCGAGGACGAACCGAAGCCGGTGCTGATGGCCCGCTTCAAGCTCACCGAAGAGCAGGCCGACTACATCCTCGAGACCAGGCTGCGCCAGCTCGCGCGGCTGGAGGAGATGAAGATCCGCGGCGAGCAGGAGGAGCTGTCGAAGGAGCTCGAGCACATCGTCGCCACCCTCGGCAGCCGGGCGAAGCTGCGCAAGCTGGTCAAGGACGAGCTGCTGGCCGACGCGAAGAAGTACGGCGACGCGCGCCGTTCGCCGCTGGTCGCGCGCGGCGCGGCGCAGGCGCTGGACGAGACCGAGCTGGTGCCGAGCGAGCCGGTGACCGTGGTACTCAGCCAGAAGGGCTGGGTGCGCGCGGCCAAGGGCCACGACGTCGATGCCGCCGGCCTGTCCTACCGCGAGGGCGACGGGCTGCTGGCCGCGGTGAAGGGCCGCACCACGCAGCAGGTCGCCTTCCTCGACAGCACCGGCCGCAGCTACTCGACCATCGCCCACTCGCTACCCTCGGCGCGCGGCAACGGCGAACCGCTGACCGGGCGCTTCTCGCCCGCGCCGGGCGCCTCGTTCGTTGCCCTGGCCAGCGGCACGCCGGACGACCGCTTCGTACTGGCGTCCTCGCACGGCTACGGCTTCGTCACCCGCTTCGAGAACCTTACCGGGCGCAACAAGGCGGGCAAGGCGCTGCTGAGCCTGTCGGAGGGCGCCAGGGTGCTGCAGCCCGCGCCGGTGGCGGGCACCGCCGACGATCGCGTGGTGGTGGTCACCAGCGCCGGCCACCTGCTCGCCTTCCCCGTGGCGGAACTGCCCGAGCTCGACAAGGGCAAGGGCAACAAGCTGATCGAGATTCCCAAGGCCAGGCGCGGCACCGAGCGCGTGGTCGCGGTGGCCGTGGTGCCGCCGGGCGGCACGCTCGCGGTGAAGTCGGGCGCACGCACGATGGGCCTGTCGTTCAAGGACCTGGGCGACTACCTCGGGGCGCGGGCGAGCCGGGGCGGGTTGCTGCCGAGGGGTTGGCAGAAGGTGGATGGCCTGTCGGTCGAACCGTAGGGTTCATGGCGCGGCGACGACGCGGCCGGTGAAGCCGTCGCGAGGTTCGTGTGCGACGCCCCCTCCCCCGCGCGCGGGGGAGGACCGGGGTGGGGGCAACGCTCCCGTCGCCGCGCGGCAACTCGCGGCGTCGGCCCATGGCCCCATCCCGACCTTCCCCCGCAAACGGGGGAAGGGGTGCATGCCGGGCTGCGACGGTCCGGACCCCTGCGGGCGCAAACGCCGCCGGTCCACAGCCTGGCGCTGGACGACGCCAGCGGAGAACAACGGAACCTGCCCACGCCATGCACCCTGACTTCTGGCTCGAACGCTGGCGCGAGAACCGCATCGGCTTCCATCGCGACACGCCCCTGCCGCTGCTGGTCCGGCACTGGCCCGCGCTCGGCCTGCCGGCCGGCAGCCGCGTGTGCGTGCCGCTGTGCGGCAAGTCGCTGGACATGGTGTGGCTGGCAGAACAGGGCCATCGCGTGCTCGGGATCGAACTGGCGGCGCAGGCCATCGAGCAGTTCTACGACGAGCGCGGCCTCACGCCCGGGGTCCGCCCGGGCCCCGGCGGCATCCACTACACCGCCGGCCCGTGGGAACTGGTGGCCGGCGACGCGTTCGCGTTCCCCGCCGGGCTGCTGGCCGACTGCGCCGGCGTCTACGACCGCGGCGCGCTGATCGCACTACCGCCCGACATGCGCGACACCTACACGCGCACGATCTGGCGACGACTGCCCACCGGCTGCCGCGGGCTGCTGGTCACGCTCGAGTATCCGCAACACGAGAAGCAGGGCCCGCCCTTCAGCGTCGACGACGTCGAAGTCCGCGCGCGCTTCGCGCCGGACTGGAACGTCGCCCTGCTCGAACGCCGCGACATCCTCGCCAGCGAACCCTCGTTCCAGGCCGACGGCGTCACCGCGCTGGCGACCGCCGCCTGGCGCCTCACCCGCACCCCCACGCCCCCGTAGGAGCGGCTTCAGCCGCGACCCGGCGCTCAGCGCAACCGTGCAGCCGGGCAGACGACCGCGACCGGACCCGGCTGCCCGGCAACCCGGAATCGACGGTCGTGGATCGAGCCGCTCCTGCACCGGCACTGCAGGGCGACGGGGTCAGTCGTGCGGCGACTCCCGGCCCATTCGCGACTGCTGGTAGTTCTCCAGCCCGATCATGCGGATCAGCCGCAGCTGCTGCTCCAGCCAGTGCGTGTGGTCTTCCTCGGTATCGGCCAGCTGCGCCACCAGGATGTCGCGGGTCACGTAGTCGCCATGCTGCTCGCACAGGGCGACCCCCTTGGCCAGGTTGCCGCGCACCTGGTACTCCAGGTCCAGGTCCTTGCGCAGCATCTCCTCGACCGTGCGTCCCGGCTCGAACGCATCCGGCCGCATGTCCGGCTCGCCTTCCAGGAACAGGATCCGCCGCAGCAGCGCATCGGCGTGCTGGGTCTCCTCCTCCATCTCGTGGTTGATGCGCTCGTACAGCGCATGCAGGCCGAGGTCCTCATAGCGCCGCGAATGCAGGAAATACTGGTCGCGCGCGGCCAGCTCGCCGCGCAGCAGGAAGTTCAGATAGTCGACGACCTCGGGATGACCCTTCATGGCACCGGCTCCTCGGGTGGGGGATGGCGCAAGTATGCCCACGCGGCCTGGAGGCTTCCGGATGGAAGCAATAGCGGTTCGCATTCTCGGCCGCGGTCAGTCCGCGGCCGGCGCCGCCTCCTCCTGGCGCGCAAGATGCCGCAGCCGGCGCAGCGAGCGCGGCTCCCGGGCGGTCGCCGGCGCGCGCAGACCGGTGCGGATGCGGTCGGCATAGCCCAGGTCGTTGAGCAGCGAGCCGGCCTGGAGTCCGTCGATCTCGCCCCGTCGCAGCATTCCCAGGACCCGATGGCGGAACTCCACGTCGAACCGGCCCGCCTGGTCCTCGATCCGCTGCAACTCCGCGGCGCGGTCGGCGGGCGGAACCTGCTCGGGGTCGAGCGCCTGCAGCGCGCGCATCTGCGCCAGCAGGTGGGCACGCAGGTCCACGTATGCGCGACGCTGCGGCGAGTCCTGCTCCGCCAGCCGCGCCAGCAGGTTCTTCTGCAGGTGCTTGGCGCCCTTCACCGCTTCCACCACCTGCGCGGCCGCGGTCTGCGCCGCGGCCCAGTAGCGCTGGTGCTCCTCGTCCATCGACACCTCGATCCTGCCCATGAACGCGAGCAGCTCGCCGTACACGCCCTTGACCCGCTGCCGGTACAGCGCGTCGGCATCAGGCTGCGACAGCGGCGCCTGCGCCAGCCGCGCGGGATCGGGTTCCCTGCCCGACAGCGCGTCGGCCGGGAGATCGAGCACGCGCGCGACGACCTCCAGCCCGAGTTCGCCCAGATGGCGCAGTTCCAGCGCCACGGCGGCGGCCGCGGCATCGGCAGAATCCAGTGCCTGTCCGCTGAGGTGGCGCGCGCGCACCACCTCGCCCGGCGCGGTCGCCACCTTGCCGGGCACGAGCTGCGGATCGGCGCGATCCGGCAGCCACGCCTGCAGCCAGCGCGCGAGCGTGCCCTGCCACGGCCAGAACACCAGCACGCCGGCCACGTTGAACAGCGTGTGGAACAGGGCCAGCTGCAGCAGCGCGTTGTCGCGGAACCCGAGCACGCCGCTCGCCGCGAGCACCAGCCAGGTCAGCGGCGCCAGCAGCAGCAGGGCCAGCCCAGCGCTGACCAGGTTGAACAGCACGTGCGCCAGCGCCAGGCGCTGGCCGCTGCGGTTGCCGCCCAGCGCGCCGACAACGCCGGTGCTCACGCTGCTGCCGACGTTGGAGCCGATCGCCAGCGCAATCGCCTGGCCGAGTTCGAGCTGGCCGGCCGACAACGCGGCCAGGATCAGCATCAGGGTGGCGTGGCTCGACTGCAGCACGACCGTCGCACCCACGCCCGCGGCTACCAGCAGCACCACGCCGGCGGCGCCGCCAGCCGGGATCGCGGCCGGGTCGAAACCGCCGCCGAAGGCATCGAAACCGGCGCGGACCTGGTCGATGCCGAGGAACACGAAGGCAACGCCGAGCACCACGCGCCCGGCCGCGCGCCCCTTCGGCCCCGCGACGCCGGCCAGCACGCCGAACACCAGCAGCGGCAGCGCCAGCGGCGACAGGCTGAAGCCCTGCCCGGCCAGCGCCAGCAGCCAGATGCCGCTGGTCGCGCCGAGGTTGGCGCCGAAGATGATCGCAAGGCCACCGGCGAGCTGGATCAGGCCCGAACTGATGAAGGCGATCGTCAGCAGCGAGACCAGGGTGCTCGACTGCAGCAGCATGGTGCCGCCGATGCCGAACAGCAGGCCGCGCGCGGGCGTACCGGTGCTGCGCGCCAGCAGCAGCTCCAGGCGCCCGCCCGCCAGCTGCCGCAGCCCCTCCTCCAGGCACTGCATGCCGAACAGGAACATGGCCAGGCCCGCGCACAGCTGCAGCCAGCCCGCGTCGCGCCAGAACGACCATGACAGCGCCGCGCACGCGACGGCCAGCAGGATGATGCGCAGTTTCGGGCCCAAGCCATTCCTCCCCGGAGCGCACGCATTAGACCCTGCCGGCCGCGGTCGCGCCTACCCGTTGCCGCCGACCGGTCCGCTGCAAGGGCGCCGGGCGATCGGTTAGAGTCGCCGGCGGACGGGGACACGGGACGGAAGATGCGGCGATGGCTCTGGCGGATCGTGCTGCTGGCCGCGGTGCTGGCGGTACTGCTGGCGCTCCTCGCCTGGTGGCTGCTGCGCGCCAGCCTGCCCGCGCTCGACGGCGAAGTGGCCCTGCCCGGACTGTCCGCGCCAGTGCAGGTGCAACGCGACGCGCTGGGCGTGGTCACGATCGAGGCCGGCGACGAGACCGACGCGATGCGCGCGCTCGGGTTCGTGCACGCGCAGGAACGCTATTTCGAGATGGACCTGCTGCGCCGCACGGCGGCGGGGGAACTGTCCGCGCTGTTCGGCCCGGTGGCGCTCGACCTCGACCGCGGCCACCGTACCCACCGCATGCGCGCGCGGGTCGAAGCGCGGCTGGGCGACATCGCCGGCGAACGCATGCCGCAGCTCGTCGCCTACGCCGAAGGGGCCAACGCCGGTCTGGCGGCGCTGCGCGCGCGTCCCTGGCCCTACCTGCTGCTGCGCCGGGAGCCCGAGCCCTGGCGTCCGTCCGACTCGGTGCTCGCCGGCTACGCGATGTACTTCGACCTGCAGGACGCGGCCAACGCCGACGAACTCGCGCTGTGGAGACTCAAGGAACACCTGCCGCCACCGCTGTACGCGCTGCTGACCCATCCCGGCAGCGCCTGGGACGCGCCGCTGCAGGGCGAACCGTTCGGCGACGCCACGCTGCCCGGACCGGACGAGGTCGACCTGCGCCGGCTGCCCGCCCCGGCTGGAGCGGAGCAGGACGGCGCGACCACCGTCGCGGCCGGATCCGCGCGCCAGGCATGGACGCCATGGGCGACCACCCCGCCGGCGGACGGGTTGCTTCCCGGCAGCAACAACTTCGCGGTCGCCGGAAGCCTGACCATCGACGGCCGCGCGATCGTGGCCAACGACATGCACCTCGGCCTGCGCGCGCCCAACGTCTGGTTCCGCGCCCGCCTGCGCTGGCCCGACGCGGCCGCGCCCGGCGGGCAGGTCGACGTCCAGGGCGTGACCCTGCCCGGCCTGCCGGCAGTGGTCGTCGGCAGCAACGGGCACGTCGCCTGGGGCTTCACCAACAGCTACGGCGACTACGCCGACTGGGCGCTGGAAACGCCCTGTGCCGCGTCCGGGGCCGCGCGCCCCGGCGCGACCGCCTGCGCCGCGGTCGACGTGCACCGCGAACGCATCGCGGTGGCGCGCGGGGAATCGGTCGAACTGGAAGTGCGCGAGACGCGCTGGGGTCCGGTGCTGCACGAGCTGGACGACGGCCGCTTGCTCAGCCTGCGCTGGACCGCCCACCTCCCGGGCGCGGTGGACCTGGGACTGGCCGGATTCGCACGGGTCGCCGACCTCGACCAGGCCCTCGCGCTCGCCGACCGCACCGGCATCCCGACCCAGAACCTGGTCCTCGGCGACCGCCACGGCCGCATCGCCTGGCGCCTGCTCGGTCCGCTGCCGGTCCGCGCCGACGGCTGCAACCCGGTGGCGCCGACGCCGCTGGCGGACGCACGCGACGAACCGGCGTACGACGGCGCGGGCGAGGCAGCTGGCTGCACGCCCTGGCCGGTCGCCAGCAATGCCTCACCGCTCGCCGCCTCGCCCGGCCACGACCGCCTGTGGACCGCCAACGCCCGCGTCGCGGGAGGCGACGACCTGGCCCGCATCGGCGACGGGGGCTACGACCTCGGTGCCCGCGCATCGCGGATCCGCGACCTGCTGCAGGCGCGCGGGCGCTTCACGGAGGCCGACCTGCTCGCGATCCAGCTCGACGACCGCGCCGTGCTGATGAACCGCTGGCGCGAGCTGCTGCGTGCGCTCGCCGACGAAGGCCCCACCCTGCGCATGCTGGCGGAGGTCGCCGAAGACTGGGAGGGCCGCGCCAGCCCCGGCTCGGCGGGTTACCGGGTCGTCCGCGCCTGGCGGCTCGCCGTGCACGAGCGGCTCCGCGACGGCCTGCTCGCGCCCGCGCGCGCGGCCATGGGCGAGCGGTTCGAAGCGCCCAGCCTGCGCCAGTTCGAGGGTGTGGCCTGGCCGCTGGTGCGACAGCGCCCCGCGCACCTGCTGCCGGTGCGGTTCGCAACCTGGGGCGAACTGTTCGAGGATGCCGCGCGCCAGGTCCACGACGAGCTCACGGCCCACGGCCCGCTCCACGAGCGCACCTGGGGCGAACGCAACACCGCCGCGATCTGCCATCCGCTGGCCCGGTCGATCCCGCTCGGGCGGCGGCTGCTGTGCATGCCGCCCGACCCGCTGCCGGGCGACAGCATGGTGCCGCGGGTCCAGGGACCGGCCTTCGGGGCGTCGGAGCGCATGGTCGTCGCACCGGGCCACGAGACCGACGGCATCCTGCACATGCCCGGCGGACAGTCCGGCCATCCCCTGTCCCCGTTCTGGGGCGCAGGCCACGACGACTGGGTCCAGGGCCGTGCGACGCCGTTCCTGCCCGGCCCGCCCCGACACACCCTGGCCCTGCGGCCCTGAGGCCGGCCGCCGGGCATTCCGCGTTCACCCCGTGGCTGCTAGCGTTGGGCGCTGGTCCCCACCGGCCCTGCCCGTGCCGCCCGCTGACCTGCCTTCCATGCTTTCTGCGTACTCCAGCGCAAGAACCGTCCCTCTGCCCGCTGCCGCCGGGTCACGCATGATCGAATTCGGACACCTCACCCACGTCGGCCTGCGGCGCGAGCTGAACGAGGACACCTACTACGGCGACAGCGAGCTGGGCCTCTGGCTGGTCGCCGACGGCATGGGGGGGCACGAGTACGGCGAGGTCGCCAGTGCGCTCGCGCGCGAGACGATCGTGCGCGAGATCCGCCAGGGCACCTCGCTTCCGGACGCGATCCGGATCGCCGACGAGGAGATCATCCGCGCCTCGCGGCAGCGCAACGACGCCCTGCCGATGGGCACCACCGTGGTCGCCGCGCGGGTGCTCGGCCGCCGCTTCGAGGTCGCCTGGGTCGGGGACAGCCGCGCCTACCTGTGGCGCGACGGCAAGCTGGCCCAGCTCTCGCACGACCACAGCTACGTCCAGGAACTGATCGCCCAGGGCGCGATCAGCCTCGACCAGGCGCGCAGCCATCCGCACCGCAACGTCGTCACCCAGGCGCTCGGCGTGACCGAGCCGCATGCGCTCAACGTGGAGACGCTGTCGGGCGAACTGCTCCCGGGCTCGCAGCTGCTGCTGTGCAGCGACGGCCTGACCGAGGAGGTCGACGACGAGGGCATCTCGCGCGTGCTCTCGCACGTCGAGTGCAGCGCCCAGGAATGCGTGGACGGGCTGGTCGCCGCGGCGCTCGACGGCGGCGGCTCGGACAACGTCACCGTGGTGCTCGTGCGCAGCCACTGAGCGGCACCGCCGCCCGGCCGCGCCGGCGCGCTCAGTTCGCCGCGGCCACCGCCGCTTCCATCTCCGGCGCGTCCCACAGGGTGCGGCCGGCGCGCTTGCGGATCGCCTCCAGCCGCGCCTCGTGCAGGGCCAGGTCTTCCGCCGGCACGACCAGGGCCGGGCGCGGGCCGCCGGGCGCGACCGGCACCGCCACCTGCCCGCGCCGGGCGGTCGCCGCTTCCGGCGCGGTGAAACCGATCTCGCCCTGGCCCGAGGTCAGCGCCAGCCAGACCTCGGCCAGCAGCTGGGCATCGAGCAACGCGCCGTGCAGCTGGCGGTGCGAGTTGTCCACCCCCAGCCGCTTGCACAGCGCATCGAGCGAGTTGCGCTGGCCCGGGTAGCGCTGCCGCGCCAGCTCCAGCGAGTCGGTGACCCCGACCCGGTCGCGCAACCGGCCGAAGCGGCCCCCCAGGCGCTCGAGCTCGTATTCGAGGAAGCCCATGTCGAACGCGGCGTTGTGGATCACCAGCTCGGCCCCGTCGACGAAGGCGATGAACTCGTCCGCGATCTCGGCGAACCTGGGCTTGTCGGCAAGGAACTCCAGGGTCAGTCCGGTGACTTCCTGCGCGCCGGCCTCGAACTCGCGCTCGGGGTTGATGTACCGGTGGAAGGTGCGTCCGGTGGGACGGCGCTCGACCAGCTCGATGCAGCCGATCTCGACGATGCGGTGGTCCTTGCGCCACTCCAGGCCGGTGGTTTCGGTGTCGAGGACGATGTGGCGCATGGGTCGTGGTCGGGTCTCGTGGTACGTGGGGCCGGCAGGTCGGTTGCGGGGGTCAGGCAATGGCCGCGCGCTGGCGCATCGCCTCGTCGCGGGCGAGCACGTCGACGCGTTCGTTGTCGGGGTCGCCCGAGTGGCCCTTCACCCAGCGCCAGTCGATATGGTGGCGGGCGCAGGCCCGGTGCAGGCGTTCCCACAGGTCGCGGTTCTTCACCGGCTCGCCGCCGGAGGTCTTCCAGCCGCGGCGGACCCAGTTCGGCAGCCACTGGGTGATGCCCTGGCGCACGTACTGCGAATCGGTGTGCAGGACCACGTCGCATGGGCGGGACAGCGTTTCCAGCGCCATGATCGCGGCCATCAGCTCCATCCGGTTGTTGGTGGTGTCGGGCTCGCCGCCCACCAGCTCGCGTTCGCGCTCGCCGTAGCGCAGCAGCGCCGCCCAGCCGCCGGGACCGGGGTTGCCGAGGCAGGCCCCGTCGGTATGGACCACCACCTCGCTCATGCCGCCGCGCCCTTGGCCATCGACACCACCCGGCGCTGGCGCACCGGGGTCAGGGGAATCGCACGCTTCTCCGCCCGCAGCAGGTAGGCCGCGCGCAGCCCCGGGCCCTGCTGCGGCAGGGGCGAGGCCTGCAGCGACCATGCCGGGCCGAGGCCCTGCGACACCGGCTCGGGCACCAGCCCGGCCTCGCGCAGGCGGCGGCGCCAGGACAGGGGTTCGGAGGCGCTGAAGCCGCTGCCGCGCCAGCGCCAGCGGAAGGGCGCGAGCGGATTGAGCACCAGCAGCGACAGCCGGCCGCCGTTCACCAGCAGCCGCGCGGCCTCCTCCAGCAGCGGCGCCCCGCATTCGCCCGACGGCCGCGCCACGTGCTGCAGCACGACCGCGCCGAACGACTCGCTCGGCAGGGGCAGCGGCAGTCCGCAGGCCACCGGCCCGGACCAGCGGCCCTCGCCGTCCGGATGCAGGTACAGGCCCCGCCCGGTGCCGTCGGGCAGCGCCCGCGGCAGCGGCCCGAGCCACAGCCACGGCAGCCCCGGGCGATCGCCCAGGGCGTGCAGGACCACGTCCTCCTCGCTGCCGAGGATGGCCTGCCCCGCCTCGGAGCCGAACCAGTCGTGGACGTGGGGGCCGGTTTGACGGGCCGGGAGCGGAACGGGCATGGTCGCCATTCTATAGGCTCCCCGGAGGCCGGCCCTGCCGATGCAGCTGCGTCCGATCCCCGCTTTCACGGACAACTACATCTGGACCCTCGAGGACCCGTCGGGAGACTGGCTGCTGGTGGACCCGGGCGAGGCCGGCCCGGTCCTGGCCGCCGCCGGCGACCGGCCACCGCCGGCGGCGATCCTGCTCACCCACCACCACGCCGACCACGTGGGCGGCGTGCGCGACCTGCTCCGGCGCTGGCCGGGGGTGCCGGTCCACGGCCCGGCCGATCCGCGGATCGATGGCATCGACCATCCGGTGGCCGACGGCGACCGGGCCCAGGCCGGCCCCTGGGCCTTCGACGTCCTGGCCGTGCCCGGGCATACCGTGAGCCACATCGCATTCCACGGCCATGGCCTCTTGTTCTGCGGCGACACCTTGTTCAGCCTCGGCTGTGGACGCCTGTTCGAAGGTGCGCCCGGCGACATGCTGGCCTCCCTCGACCGGCTGTCCGCGCTGCCCGACGCGACCCTGGTCTGCTGCGGGCACGAGTACACGCTGGCCAACGCCGCCTTCGCGCGCGTGGTCGATCCCGACAACGCGGCGCTGCGGCGCCGCCACGAAGAGGCCGCCACCATGCGAGCAACCGGACGTCCCACCCTGCCGACCACGATAGGCGGGGAGCGCGCCTGCAATCCGTTCCTGCGCGTCGACGCGCCGGCCGTGCGCGCCGCCGTCGCCGCGCGTTCGCCGGCCGCGGCCGGCGACCGGGTCGAGGCCTTCGCCGAACTGCGGCGCTGGAAGGACGGATTCCGCGCATGAGGGCGCGCACCAGCGCGGCCATGCTGCTCCTGGTGGGCAGCCTGGCCGGCCCGGGCTGGGCGGGCGATGCCGTGGCGCCTGGCGCGGCGGGCGGGGAGGTCACCGCGCAGCCGGCGGCGGCCGAAGCTCCAGGCGACGATGCGGCCGCAGACGCCGGCGGGCCGCCCGCGGAATCCCGGCCCGACGCCATTCCCGCCGACGCGGCACCGGCGCTCCCGCCCGGCACCCGTAGCGGCCTGGAGATCTACCGCGATTTCCGCACCGGCCTGGCCGAACCGGAATGCACGCCGGACGCCAGCGCCCGCTGGCGGGCCCATTTCGCCGACGCGCCGCAGCGCCTGGCCGAGCCGCACAGCGACGTGCTGCCGCTGTTCGGCTATGTCGTCGACCGCCTGCGCGAGGCGCACCTGCCCACCGAGTTCGCCCTGATCCCGTTCGTCGAAAGCGGCTTCCGCCCCGGCGCGCGCTCGGCCCAGGGGCCGGCCGGCCTGTGGCAGTTCATCGCCCTGACCGCACGCAACCACAAGGTCCCGGTCCAGGCCGGTTACGACGGGCGACTGTCGCCGGTCGATTCGACCGAGGCCGCGGTGCGCTACCTCAAGACCCTGCACGGCATGTTCGCCGGCGACTGGCGCCTGGCGGCCATGGCCTACAACGCCGGCGAGTACCGGCTGCTGGGCGCGCTGCGCCGGGCCGGCCAGCGCCCGGCCGGCGCCGACCCGCACAGCCTGCCGATGCCGGCGATCACCCATGCCTACGTGCGCAAGCTGCACGCGCTGGCGTGCCTGCTCGAGGAGACCGGGGACCGCGAGGCCTGGCTGCAGGCGCTCGATCGCCCGGTGCCGGTGCTGACCACGGCCGAAGTGCCGGCGGCGATCCGCAGCCTCGACGTCCTCGCCCGCCGCCATGGCGCCGATCCGGTCCAGCTGCGGCGCCTGAACCCGGTCTTCGCGGACGGCCGCCTCGCCCGCCCGGGGGGCCCGGTGCGGGTGCTGCTGCCCGCCGCACCGGCCGAGCGCCTGCTCGCCGCCCATCCGCCGGCCGCGACGCGCGCGTCGGTATCGGCGCGCACGCTGGTCGCGGACGACGACCTGTCGGATGCGATGGCCGACGCCTCGGCACTGGTGGACCAGGCCCCCAGGCGCCACGTGGTTGCACGCGGCGAGTCGCTCTGGCGCATCGCCAGCCGCTACGGGGTGCGCCTGGACGACCTGCTCGAGCGCAACGCCTTGGACGCCCGCGCGGTGCTGCGCCCGGGCATGGAGCTGGCGATCGACGCCGATCCGGCGGCCACCGCGAGCGCCGTGGCAGAATAGCGTCCGGTCCACATCGCGAGTCGTCCATGGGTTTCCTGCAGGGCAAGCGTGCACTGATCACCGGGATCGCCAGCCAGCGATCGATCGCCAACGGCATCGCTGAGGCCATGCACCGCGAGGGCGCGGAGCTGGCCTTCACCTACCAGAACGACAAGCTCAAGGGTCGCGTCGAGGAAGTGGCGGCCAAGCTCGGGGGCGGTCCGTCGTACCCGCTCGACGTCACCGACGACGCCCAGATCGCGGCGCTGTTCGAGCAGCTCGGCAGGCACTGGAGCGACG
This sequence comes from Luteimonas sp. J29, assembly GCF_000472505.1. Classification (GTDB taxonomy): domain Bacteria; phylum Pseudomonadota; class Gammaproteobacteria; order Xanthomonadales; family Xanthomonadaceae; genus Luteimonas. The sequence goes on along the minus strand of NZ_AWZR01000006.1, from coordinate 198,777 downwards.
GCTTCGACATCCTCGTGCACGCGATCGCCTATGCCCCGCGCGAGGCCATCGCCGGCGAGTTCCTCGACGGGCTGACGCGCGAGAACTTCGCCATGGCCAACGACATCTCGGCCTACTCGCTCTCGGCCCTGGCCAAGGGCGCGCGGCCGTTGATGCAGGGCCGCAAGGGCGCGATCCTGACCCTGAGCTACCTCGGCGCGGTGCGCTCGCTGCCCAGCTACAACGTGATGGGCGTGGCCAAGGCCGCGCTCGAGGCCAGCGTGCGCTACCTGGCGCTGAACCTCGGCCCCGAAGGCATCCGCGTCAACGCGATCTCGGCGGGTCCGATCAAGACCCTGGCCGCGGCCGGCATCGGTGGCTTCCGCAAGATCCTCGGCCACGTCGAAGCGAACGCGCCGATCCGGCGCACGGTCACGATCGAGGACGTGGGCAACGCCGCCGCGTTCCTGTGCTCGGACCTGGCCTCGGGCATCACCGGCGAGATCACCTACGTCGATGGCGGCTACAACATCATCGGCATGGCGGGCATCGACGGGGACTGATCCAGCGCCGGCCCTGGCCACGAAAAAGCCCGGCGCCTGCCGGGCTTTGCTTTGCCGCCGCGCCATCGCGCGCAGCTGCGGATCGCCCGGCAGGATGCGCCGCATCCGCCACCGCCTCCGGCGCGACAACGTAAGAGGGACGACGCCTGCCTGGCATCGCCCCTGCCGGGCGGGAACCTGACGCCGCTAGAGCTGCGCTTCGGAGATCGTGATCCGCATCTGTGCGCGCAGTGCGCGCAGCAGGGTGTCGGCATCCTCGCGGCCCAGCAGCCCGGCCATCTGCTGGCGGAACATGTCGCGCTCGACCTCCTCGGCCTCGGAGGGATCGCCCGGGATGACCTTCTCCACGGCGAACACGACCATGCCGCCGTCCTCCAGCGCCACCTTGCCGGTCGACACCTCGCCTTCGGCGGGCGCGGGCGCCTTGAAGTAGGCCTCGGCCGCGGCCGGGGACGGCACCGGCACGCCGCGCGGCATGCCCTTGATGTCCTGCAGCTGCAGCGAACGCGCGTCCGCCACTTCCCTTAGCGTCTTGCCGCCGGCGATCTCCTCGAGCATCGCGTCGGCCTCGGCCTCGACCTGCTTGCGCGCACGGTCGGCACGGATCGCGGCGACGATGCCGTCGCGCGCCTCGGCCACGGTCATGGCCCTGGCGGGCTCGTGGCTGGTCACCCGGATCACCACGCTGCGGTCCTGGTCGATCTCGATCGGATCGCTTGCCGTGCCGTCCTGCACCAGGCTCTCGGAGAACGCGGCCCGCTGGACGGCGGGCGCCGCGATGATGCCCTCGGCCTCGCCACGCGCGAACGGCCCGGCGGTCTGCACTTCCAGGTTGGCTTCCTTGGCCGCCGAGGCCAGTTCGGTGGGATTGCGGTACACGTGGTCGACGAACGCGCCGACCATGTCGTTGAAGGCGCGTTCGCGCTCGGCCTGCAGCACTTCGCGCACGAGCGTGTCGCGCACGTCCTCGAACGCGGCCTGGCGGCCGGCGCGCACCTCGCGCACGTACAGCACGTGCCAGCCGAACTGGCTGCGCACCGGGTCGCTGACCGCGCCCTCGGCGGTCGCGAACGCGGCGTCCTCGAACGGCTTGACCATGCTGCCGTCGCGGCGGATCCAACCCAGGTCGCCGCCGTTCGCCGCCGAGCCCGGATCGCCCGGGTTGGCCTGCGCCAGCGCGGCGAAGTCGGCACCCGGCGCGCGCGCCTGCGCCGCGATCTGCCTGGCCTTGTCCTCGGCCGCCTTCTGCGCCGCCTCGTCCGCGCCCTCCTCCACCGGCACCAGGATGTGCGACACCAGCCGCTGCTCCGGCTCGACGAAACGCGCCTTCTCCTGCTCGTAGCGGCGACGCAGGGTGTCCTCGTCGGGATCCGGGATGGGCGGCAGCGCGCCCGCATCGAGCACCACGTACTCGATCGCGACCCGCTCGGGGACCTGGTACTCGTCGCGGTGGGCGTCGTACCAGGCCTGGATCTCCTCGGCCTCGACCGCGCCGGTGTCGGGCTCGCGCGCGGGCAGGATGACGAACGACACGTCGCGGCGCTCGGACAGCAGGCGCATCAGGCGCTCGGTCTCGCCGGGGGTGGTGAAGGCCGAACGCGCCACCTGTCCCGCCAGCAGCGAAGCCTGCAGGTCCTCGCGGACCATCTCCTGGAACATGCGCGGCGTGTAGCCCTGCGACTGCAGGGTGATGACGTAGCGCTGCTGGTCGAACACGCCGTCGACCTGGAACGCGGGAATGGCATTGATCGCCTCCTGCACCCGGCCGTCGCCCACCACCATGCCGTCGCGCTGGGCGGCGAGCTGCAGCACCTTGCGGTCGACCAGGGCCTCGAGCACCTCGCGCTTGGCCTCGATGGTCTCGAACGCGCGCGCGTCGAACGCTTCGCCCTCGGCCTCGCGGCGGCGCTGGCGCTCGTTCTCGAACGCCTGGCGGAATTCCTCGGTGGTGACCTCGGCGGACTTCCACACGAGCTTGCGCACCAGCCACAGGTCGGGCGCCGACTTCCACCACGCGGGCCGCACCTCGATCTTCGCCGGCTCGCTGGCACCGGTCTGGAACAGGTACTGCTCCATGCCGAAGAAGGCGAACGGAATGCACAGGAGCGCGACGATGACGATCGCGATCCAGCCGGACATCTTTTCTCGCAGGGTCTGCAGCATGGACTGGCGGGCTGTGGACGTAGCCGCGCAGTTTAACCGCTGCGGGCGCCGCGCGCGCCGGTGCCGGCCAGGCAGGTTCCGCCGACCCGCGGCGCGGCGCCGGCGCCGGCGTTCCGGTGCCCGGAAACGAGCGGACCCCGCATCGCTGCGGGGTCCGTCGGGAAAAGATGGCGGAGCGGACGGGACTCGAACCCGCGACCTCCGGCGTGACAGGCCAGCATTCTAACCAGCTGAACTACCGCTCCGCGCCTTTGAACCTGTTGTGCGGCCCAGCGTCCACCCCGTGGTGGGTGCTGAGGGTTTCGAACCCCCGACCCTCTCCGTGTAAAGGAGACGCTCTACCGCTGAGCTAAGCACCCGTGAGGGGACGAACTCAGGAGCCGCTCAGTTTACCGCATCCTTGAGCGCCTTGCCAGCCTTGAACACCGGATTCTTGGAGGCCGGGATCTGGAGGGGCTCCTTGGTGCGGGGGTTCAGGCCGGTGCGCGCGGCGCGGGCCTTGACCGAGAAGGAACCGAAGCCGACCAGGTTCACCGAATCGCCGCGCTTGAGGGCGGCGGTGACGGCGTCGATCACGGCGTCGAGCGCGCGGCCCGCGTCGGCCTTGGACAGGCCCGCCTTGTCGGCGACCTGGTCGATCAACTCACTCTTGTTCACTGGCATGTTGGACACTCCGTGTGCGGACCCGCGGTCCGCCTTGCTGGGAAGGCCGGGCGCTCCGCGGGTGCCCGCGACGCCTTCCGGCCTGAGGATGAGAATGCGCGAATCCGCCGCATTTTACGCGGTGGCGGGCGCGAATACGACATTGACACGGCACGAATCTGCCGGTCCGGGCCTCCGGGGCGGGATTCGTGAGCCTGGCGTGAAGCCGGTCAGTGCTTGATGGCCGGTCGCGCCGGGGCGTCCTTGCGGCGCCGCGCCACCGCCCGCCGGCTGGCCTTGGGCGCCGGCTCGCTGCGGGGGCTGCCCGACCCGGTCAGGGGCCGTTCGAGCGCAAGGTCGAGGACCTCGTCGATCCACTTCACCGGGACGATCTCCAGGTGCTCGGTGACGTTGGCCGGGATGTCGGCCAGGTCCTTGCGGTTCTCCTCCGGGATGATCACCGTGGAGATGCCGCCGCGCAGGGCGGCGAGCAGCTTCTCCTTGAGACCGCCGATGGCGGTGACCTTGCCGCGCAGGGTGATCTCGCCGGTCATGGCGACGTCCGCCCGCACCGGGATCCTGGTCAGCGCCGAGACCAGCGCGGTGGTCATGGCGATGCCCGCACTCGGGCCATCCTTCGGCGTGGCGCCGTCGGGGACGTGCACGTGCACGTCGTGCTTCTGCAGGAAATCGACCTCGATCCCCAGCCGTTCGGTGCGCGCGCGCACCACGCTCAGCGCCGCCGACGCCGATTCCTTCATCACGTCGCCGAGCTGGCCGGTCAGGATCAGGTTGCCCTTGCCCGGCACCAGGGTGGACTCGATCTGCAGCAGGTCGCCACCGACCTCTGTCCAGGCCAGGCCGGTCACCATGCCGATCTCGTTGTCCTCCTCGGCGCGGCCGAAGTCGTAGCGGCGCACGCCCAGGTAGGCGTCGAGGTTGGCCGAGTCGACCTTGACCGGCTTGGGCTTGCGATGCGACTTGCCCTTGCCCTTCTTCGCGGCCCTGGCCGGCTTCGCCTGCGCCTCCGGGCCGGCCAGCGCGATCTGCCTCACGACCTTGCGGCAGATCTTGGCGATCTCGCGCTCGAGGTTGCGCACGCCCGACTCGCGCGTGTAGTAGCGCACGATGTCGCGGATCGCGTCGTCGGCGATCGTCAGCTCCTCCGGCTTGAGGCCGTTCGCCTTGAGCTGCTTGGGCACCAGGTAGCGCGTGGCGATGCTGATCTTCTCGTCCTCGGTGTAACCCGGGATCCGGATCACTTCCATGCGGTCGAGCAGCGGGCCGGGGATGTTGAGCGAGTTGGAGGTTGCGACGAACATCACCTCGGACAGGTCGAGGTCGACCTCCAGGTAATGGTCGTTGAACGCGTTGTTCTGCTCGGGGTCGAGCACCTCCAGCAGCGCCGAGGACGGGTCGCCGCGGAAGTCCATCGACATCTTGTCGATCTCGTCGAGCACGAACAGCGGGTTCCTGGTGCCGGCCTTGTTGAGGTTCTGCACGATCCGGCCGGGCATCGAGCCGACGTAGGTGCGGCGGTGGCCGCGGATCTCGGCCTCGTCGCGCACGCCGCCCAGGCTCATGCGCACGAACTTGCGGTTGGTAGCCTTGGCGATCGACTGGCCGAGCGAGGTCTTGCCCACGCCCGGCGGGCCGACCAGGCACAGGATCGGGCCCTTCATCTTGGACACGCGGGCCTGCACGGCAAGGTACTCGAGGATCCGCTCCTTGACCTTCTCCAGGCCGTAGTGGTCGGCGTCGAGCACGTCCTGCGCGACCTTGAGGTCCTTGCGCACCTTGCTGCGCTTCTTCCACGGCACGCCGAGCAGCCAGTCGAGGTAGTTGCGCACCACCGCGGCCTCGGCCGACATCGGCGACATCTGCTTGAGCTTGTTGAGCTCGGCCCTGGCCTTGGCCTCGACCGCCTTGGGCATGCCGGCCTCGGAAATCCTGCGAGCGAGTTCGTCCAGGTCGTTGGGCGTGTCGTCGATCTCGCCCAGCTCCTTCTGGATCGCCTTCATCTGCTCGTTGAGGTAGTACTCGCGCTGCGACTTCTCCATCTGCGACTTCACGCGGCCGCGGATGCGCTTCTCCATCTGCTGCACGTCGATCTCGCCGTCCACCAGGCCGATCAGCAGCTCCAGCCGGTCGGCGACGTCGACCGTCTCCAGCAGGCGCTGCTTCTCGGCCAGGCGCACGGTCAGGTGCGCGGACACGATGTCGGCCAGGCGCGCGGGCTCGTCGATGCCGGCCAGCGTCTGCATCAGCTCCGGCGGCAGCTTGCGGTTGGTCTTGACGTACTGCTCGAACAGCGAGACCAGGGAACGGGCGATGGCCTCGACCTCGCGCGGCTCGCGGCGGGTGGTCGACTCCACCACCTCGCCGACGCCGGCCAGGGTGCCGTCGACCTCGCGCACCTGGGACACGGACACGCGCGCGACGCCTTCCACCAGCACCTTGATGGTGCCGTCGGGGAGCTTGAGCAGCTGCAGCACCTGGGCGAGCGTGCCCATCGCATGCAGGTCGGAGGCTTCGGGGTCGTCGATCTCGGCCGACTTCTGGGCGACCAGCAGGATCCGCTTGTCGCCCTCCATCGCGATGTCGAGCGCGCGGATCGACTTCTCCCGCCCGACGAAGAGCGGGATCACCATGTGCGGGAACACCACCACGTCGCGCAGGGGCAGCACGGGCAGTTCGAGCGATTCGCTACGGTCGGGGGTCGTCATTGCACTGTTCCAGGCTGCAGGTGGTCCGGGGCGCCAGGCGCCCCGATGGGATCCGTTATGGGGCCCGCCGCCTGCCGATGCAAGCGCCCCGGCACCAACGCAGCATCCCGCCGGCCGGGCGGTCGCCGGGCCGGGGTCAGGCAACGGGAAGCGGCGCCCCGCGGGGGCGCCGAAGGCTCATTCGGCCGAGGCGACCTTGGCCTGGGCCGGCGGGGTCTGGTAGATCAGGTACGGCTCGGACTTGTGCTCGATCACCGACTCGTCCACGACCACCTTGCTGACGTTCTCCATCGACGGCAGCTCGTACATGGTGTCGAGCAGGACCGCCTCCACGATGGTGCGCAGGCCGCGCGCGCCGGTCTTGCGCTTGATCGCCTTGCGCGCGATCGCGGTCAGAGCGTCGGGACGGAACTCCAGCTCCACCCCCTCCATCTCGAACAGCTTCCTGAACTGCTTGGTGATGGCGTTCTTGGGCTCGGTGAGGATCTTGACCAGCGCCGCCTCGTCCAGCTCCTCCAGGGTGGCCACCACCGGAAGCCGGCCGACGAACTCGGGGATCAGGCCGAACTTGATCAGGTCCTCGGGCTCGACGTCCGCGAGCACCTTGCCCACGTCCGCCTTGCGCTCGGCGCTCTTGACCTTGGCGCTGAAGCCGATGCCGCCGGCCTCGGTGCTGCGCTGCTGGATGATCTTGTCCAGCCCGGCGAACGCGCCGCCGACGATGAACAGGATGTTCTTGGTGTCGACCTGCAGGAACTCCTGCTGCGGGTGCTTGCGGCCGCCCTGCGGCGGGACGCTGGCGGTGGTGCCCTCGATCAGCTTGAGCAGCGCCTGCTGCACGCCCTCGCCGGACACGTCGCGGGTGATCGACGGGTTCTCGCTCTTGCGCGAGATCTTGTCGATCTCGTCGATGTAGACGATGCCCTGCTGCGCCTTCTCGACGTCGTAGTCGCACTTCTGCAGGAGCTTCTGGATGATGTTCTCGACGTCCTCGCCCACGTAGCCCGCTTCGGTCAGCGTGGTGGCGTCGGCGATCGTGAACGGCACGTTGAGCAGGCGCGCCAGGGTCTCGGCCAGCAGGGTCTTGCCCGAGCCGGTCGGGCCGATCAGCAGGATGTTCGACTTGGCCAGTTCGACCTCGTCGTTCTTCTGCCGGCTCTCGATCCGCTTGTAGTGGTTGTAGACCGCGACGGCCAGGGTGCGCTTGGCCCGGTTCTGGCCGATCACGTACTGGTCCAGGACCTCGAGGATCTCCTTGGGCTTGGGCAGCGAGCTGCGCGCCGACTGGGCCTTCTCCTCGAGCTCCTCGCGGATGATGTCGTTGCACAGCTCGACGCACTCGTCGCAGATGTACACGCTGGGGCCCGCGATCAGCTTGCGGACCTCGTGCTGGCTCTTCCCGCAGAACGAGCAGTAGAGGATCTTGCTGCTGTCGGAGCGGCCCTGACGGTCTTCGGTCATGAACGGATCTGTCTTGCTGGTGCGGTCACGGGGCGAGAATAGCACAGCGCCCGGCGCCGCAACGGCAGCGGCTCCGGGACCCTGTTCATTCGCATAATCAATGAGTTAGGCAGGCTGGATGGTCTCTTCCGGGCGCCGCTCGAGCACCTGGTCCACCAGCCCGTAGTCGCGCGCCGCCTGGGCGCTCTTGAAGTTGTCGCGCTCGGTGTCGGCCGCGATCGTCTCGATCGACTGGCCGGTGTGCCGGGCCAGGATCTCGTTCAGGCGCTGCTTCATGGCCAGGATCTCGCGGGCGTGGATGTCGATGTCCGTCGCCTGGCCCTGGAAGCCGCCCAGCGGCTGGTGGATCATCACCCGCGAATTGGGCAGCGCGTAGCGCTTCCCGGCCGCGCCCGCGGCCAGCAGCAGGGCGCCCATGCTGGCCGCCTGGCCGACGCAGATGGTGCTCACGTCCGGCTTGATGAACTGCATGGTGTCGTAGATCGCCATGCCGGCGGTGACGATGCCGCCCGGGGAGTTGATGTAGAGGTTGATGTCCTTCTCGGGGTTCTCGGCCTCGAGGAACAGCATCTGCGCCACGATCACGTTGGCGACGTGGTCGTCGATGCCGCCGACCAGGAAGATCACCCGTTCCTTGAGCAGCCGCGAATAGATGTCGTAGGCGCGCTCGCCGCGGGCGGTCTGCTCGACCACCATCGGGACGAGGTTCAGGGCCTTGGTCTCGTAGCTGCTCATGTATTCGGTTCTCGCTCGGTTCGTGGGGCGGCGCCCGGCGGGCGGGCCCTGGTTGGCGCGGCGGCCGCGGCCGGGCGGACCGGCCTACGGCGTGATCGCTTCCTGGAACGTGAGCTGCTTCTCGGTGTGCTGGGCGCGCTCGGCGATCCAGTCGATCACCTGCTCCTCCATCACCCGGGTCTGCAGCCCGGACATGAGTTGGGGATCGTTACGATACAACTCAATGACCTGTTCGGGCTGCTCGTAGGTCGACGCGATCAGGCGCAGGTGTTCGTTCAGGCGCGCCGGATCCAGCCGGAGCTCGTTGCGGCGGGCGACCTCGCCGACCAGCAGGCCGACCAGGACGCGCTTGCGCGCCGGCTCCACGAAGTTCAGGTGGGCATCGGCCGGCACCTGGCCGGGGTCGCGGCCGCTGCGGCGGGCCTGCTCGACCTGCTGCGCCAGCAGCGCGCGCGCCTCGTTCTCCACCAGGCGCGGCGGCAGCTCGACGTGGGCGTAGGCGGCGACCAGCTGCTCGCCGACCTCGCGGCGCAGCTTGTTCATCAGCGCGCCCTTGAGCTCGCGCTCGAGGTTGGTGCGGATGTCGGCGCGGAACTGCTCCAGTTCACCGCTGCGCACGCCGAAGCTGCGGATGAACGCGGCGTCGACCTCCGGCAGGTGCGGCTCGGAGATGCGCACCACCTTCAGGTGCACGGTCGCGGTCTTGCCGGCGAGCGCGGCCACGCGCCAGTCGGCCGGGAACTCGACCTCGACGCTGGTCTCCGCGCCGGTGTCGACGCCGACCAGCGCGTCCTCGACGGCCTTGATCATGCTGCCGGTCCCGAGCACGGTGGTACCGCGCTCGACGCCCTCGGCGGGGAGGCGCTCGTCGCCCAGCCGGGTCCAGGTCTCGACCTCGACCGCGTCGCCGGCCTGCGCCGGGCGCGTGACCACGTTCCAGCTGCGGCGCTGCTGGCGCAGGTTGTCGATCATCCGGTCGATGTCTTCCTCGGTGACCTCGGCGGTATGGCGGGTCACGCTCAGCTTGGACATGTCGAGGTCGCCGAAGTCCGGCACCACCTCGAAAGTGGCCACGTAGGCGAGCTCACCCTCGGCCTTGTCCTCGACCGGTTCGATGGTCGGCCGGCCGGCCAGCTGCAGCTCGTTGCTGCGCACCACCTCGTCGAAACGCTCGCGCAGCAGCCCGTCGAGGATCTCGGCGCGCACCTGCTGGCCGAAGCGCTGCTCGATCACCTTCGCCGGCACCTTGCCCGGGCGGAAGCCCTTGATGCGGGCGGTACGCGCGATCTCGCGCAGGCGCCCGCCGACCTGGGTCTCGAGCCGCTCGGTCGGCACGCGCAGCGTCAGGCGGCGCCCGAGATTGCCGACGGATTCGACGGACACTTGCATTGAATTCGACTCCTGCATCGCGGCCATGGCCGCAACTCTCTCTGTGGATTCCTGGACCGGAGGGGGCCCGCGCCAGGGCCTGCCTCGGCAGGCCGGCTTCGGGCCGGCGGAACGCGATATTTTGGCGGAATCGAGGGGCGGCCGCCAGTGGCGTGGTGGGGCGGATGCGGGGGCCGGACCGTTGCCGGGCGCGGCACGGGGTGGACCTTGGGCCGCAGGCCCGGCCCGCCGGCACCCGGCGCCCCGGTGGCGGCCGGACGGCCTGCCTCGCCAGTGCCCGGGGCGTTCGACCCATGCGCCGGGGTGGCGGATGGCGGCGGCCGACACTCCTGCCTTCGCGAACCCTCGCGAACCACCATGGCCGGCGACGCGGCCCGGGCCGGTATGCGTCGGCGCGGCGATTTCCCCTCCTGCCCTCGCCAGCGCGCGGGACCGTCTGTCGCTCCCGACGGCGCGCGCAGGGCCGGGCTGGTGCGAAAGGGGGGACTCGAACCCCCACGCCTTGCGGCACTGGAACCTAAATCCAGGGCGTCTACCAATTCCGCCACTTTCGCGCCGGTGCATCTTAGCGCCGGCGCGGCACGCCGGCCGCCCTGGCGGGCCAGCTGCGAATGCGTGCCCCGAAACGACAACGCCCGGCTGGGCCGGGCGGTGGTCGACACTGGTGGGCCGTCTAGGATTCGAACCTAGGACCTACTGATTAAGAGTCAGCTGCTCTACCAACTGAGCTAACGGCCCGGAAAAACGCGGGCGCGCAGTGTATCCGGAACGCCCGCCCCACGGCAATGCCCTTCCCGATCGACCGAAGGAAACCGCCACGGATGGATGGGGTGGCTGAGGGGACTCGAACCCCCGACATCTGGAATCACAATCCAGGACTCTAACCAACTGAGCTACAGCCACCACTGGAACCACACAGGATACCCGAGTCCGCGCCCGGGCGCCGCTGCCTCCCGCCTGCGACTGGCGCGCCCGGCAGGACTCGAACCTGCAACCACCGGCTTAGAAGGCCGATGCTCTATCCGGTTGAGCTACGGGCGCCTGGGCGCATGATAGCCGTCCCGGGAGGAGACGATGGTCGGGGTAGAGGGATTCGAACCCCCGACATCCTGCTCCCAAAGCAGGCGCGCTACCAGGCTGCGCTATACCCCGGCCGGTGACAGGCGGTCGATCCGCCGGCCCGGTGGACCGGCGAGCCGGGCATTGTCCGGGACCGCCCCGAAGGCTGTCAACGCGCCCGTTCCACCGCCCCGCGGCCCGTGTATGCTGGAACGGGCTCCAACTCCAAGGAACAGGCACATCCATGCGCAGCGGCAATCCCGTCCTCAAAGAATCGACGTTCCTCGACCTGGGCAGCGGTGCGGTCGTCTCGCGCGACGCCGGGGCGATGACCCTGAACGGGACCGTCAACAAGACCGGCTTCCTGCTGCTCCTGACCGTGCTCACGGCGACGTTCGCCTGGAACCAGGCGCTTGGTCCGGACGGCACCCCGGCCCCGGGCTTCTCCGCCTACGTGTGGGGCGGCGCGATCGGCGGCCTGGTGCTGGCCATCGTCACCGCGTTCAAGAAGGAATGGTCGCCGGTCACCGGTCCGCTGTACGCGCTGGTCGAGGGCTTCTTCCTCGGCGCGATCTCGGCGCTGTACAACCACCTGTACGAAGGCATCGTGATGCAGGCGGTGATGCTGACCTTCGGCACCCTGTTCGCCCTGCTCTTCGCCTATCGCAGCGGCCTGATCAAGGCCACCGAGAACTTCAAGCTCGGGGTGGTCGCGGCCACCGGCGGCATCGCCCTGGTGTACCTGGCGACGATCGTGCTGCGGATGTTCGGCAAGGACATCCCGATGATCCACGACAACGGCCTGATCGGCATCGGCTTCAGCCTGTTCGTGGTGGTGATCGCGGCCCTGAACCTGGTGCTGGACTTCGATTTCATCGAGAGCGGCGTCGAGCATGGCGCGCCGAAGTACATGGAGTGGTACGCGGCGTTCGGGCTGATGGTCACCCTGGTGTGGCTGTACATCGAGTTCCTGCGCCTGCTGGCCAAGCTGCAGTCGCGCGACTGACGCCGCACCGCGGTCGAAGCGGAAAAGGCGCCCCGGTGGCGCCTTTTTCGTGCCCGCCCGGCGCTCAGGGCGGCGTGGCCGCCGGCGCCGGATCCGCCCCTGGCCGGCGCGGCCAGGCCATGAACCCGATCGCCACGAGCGCCAGCAGCCAGCAGTACCAGACCCCGCCCGCGAGCGCGATCGGCGACACCGCCGCCAGCGACGAAGCCAGCAGCAGCTGCGCACCGTAGGGCAGCAGGCCCTGCGGCACGCAGGCGAAGATGTCGAGCACGCTGGCTGCGCGGCGCGGGCTGATCCCGTGGCGGGCGGCGATGTCGCGCGCCACGCCGCCGCCGACCAGGATCGCGACGGTGTTGTTGGCGGTGAAGGTGTCGGCCGCGGCCGCCAGCGCGGCGATGCTGAACTCGCCGGTGCGGCGGCCCACGTGGCCGCGCGCGATGCGCGCGATCAGCTGCGCCAGCCAGGCCAGCCCGCCGCTGGCCTTCGTCAGCCCCGCCAGGCCGCCGACCAGCAGCGCGAGCAGCAGGATCTCGACCATGCCCTCGAATCCGGTCCAGATGTCCGCCGCGAATCGCTCCAGGCCGTAGCCCTCCAGCGCGAGCAGGCCGAAGGCCCCGGACAGCGCGAGGCCGATGCCGAGCACCAGCAGCACGTCCAGCCCCGCCACCGCGAGCGCCAGCACCACCAGGTATGGCAGGGCCAGCCACGCCGGGGCCGCGGCCGGCGCCTGCACGGGGGCCGGTTCGCCGGCCAAGGCAAGCAGGACCAGGGTGGCCAGCGCCGCGGGCAAGGCGATGCGCAGGTTCTCGCGGAACTTGTCCCGCATCTGCGCGCCCTGGGTCCGGGTGGCGGCGATGGTGGTGTCGGAGATCACCGAGAGGTTGTCGCCGAACATGGCCCCGCCCACGACCGCGCCGGCCACCAGCACCCGGTCGAGCCCTGCGGCGTCGGCGACCCCGACCGCGATCGGCATCACCGCCGCGATGGTCCCCATCGACGTGCCGACCGCCAGCGACACGGCGCAGGCGATCAGGAACAGCCCGGGTACGAGCAGCGACGGGTGCAGGATGGCCAGGCCCAGCGAGACCGCCGCGTCCACCGCGCCGATCGTCTTCGACACCTGCGCGAACGCGCCCGCGAGCAGGAAGATCAGGCACATCAGCACGATGTTCGGGTCGCCCATGCCCTGGAGCAGGGTCTCGCCCGGGCGCACGCCCCGGCGCCAGGCGACCAGCGCCGCGAGTGCCAGCGCCGGCAGGATCGCCACCGGCGCGCGCAGCTGGTAGAAGCCCATCTCCTCGCCGGCGGCCGTGTAGTACAGGCCGGCACCGAAGAAGATGGCCAGGAACAGCAGCAGCGGGATCAGCGCCAGCGCGCTCGGGCGTGTGGGGGTCATCGCGCGGGATCCGGGAAAGGGGGCGATTGTGCGGCGTTTCTGCAGGCCCGTCATGCGGCGCGCACCCGCCCGCCGCGTCGATCGCCCGGCCCGGCCGGCACCGGCATCACCGCGCCGGCCGTGGGCGCATGTCCGGCGCCGGAACGAAGACGGGACGCCGAAGCGTCCCGTCCAGTGCGCCAACGGCGGACGCCGGATCAGATCCGGCTGGCGATCGCCTTGGCGAACGACATCGTGTTGCCGCTGCCGCCCAGGTCCGGGGTCAGGCTGTCCTTCGCCTCGAGCGTGGCGACGATGGCGTCGCGCAGGCGGGTGGCGTACTCGGGCTTGCCGAGGTGGTCGAGCATCTGCGCGGCGCCCAGCAGCAGCGCGCAGGGGTTGGCCTTGCCCTGCCCGGCGATGTCCGGCGCGGTGCCGTGCACGGCCTCGAAGATCGCCGCGTCCTTGCCGATGTTGGCGCCCGGGGCCAGGCCCAGGCCGCCGACGAGGCCGGCGCACAGGTCGGAGATGATGTCGCCGAACAGGTTGGTGGTCACGATGACGTCGAACTGCTCGGGCCGCATCACCAGCTGCATGCAGGTGTTGTCGACGATCATCTCGTTGCACTCGATCTGCGGGTACTGGGCCGCGACCTCGCGCGCCACCTTGAGGAACAGGCCCGAGGTGGTCTTGAGGATGTTGGCCTTGTGGACCACGGTGACCTTCCTGCGGCCGGTGCGCACGGCCAGGTCGAAGGCATAGCGCACGATCCGGTCGGAGCCCTTGCGGGTGATCTTCTGCACCAGGGTCGCGGTCTCGCCGTCCTCGGTGATCGACTGGCCTTCGCCGATGTACGCGCCCTCGGTGTTCTCGCGCACCGTGACCAGGTCGACGCCGGTGGGGAAGCGCGACTTCGTGTTCGGGAACGACTTCGCCGGGCGCACGTTGGCGTACAGGTCGAAGCGCTTGCGCAGCTCGACGTTGATCGAGGAGAAGCCCTCGCCCACCGGCGTGGTCAGCGGGCTCTTGAGCGCGATCCGGTTGCGGGTGATCGAGTCCAGGGTCGCCTGGGGCAGCAGCTCGTCGTGCTTCTCGAGCGCGACCAGGCCCGCGTCGGCCTCCTCGTAGGCCAGCCCGAGCTGCATCGTGTCGAGCACGTGCAGGGTGGCGTCCATGATCTCCGGGCCGATGCCGTCGCCGCGGATGACCGTGATTGTCTGGGTCATGGGTGGGGGACTTCCATGCAAACGCGCCGCGCGGGAGCGCGCGGCGCAGGAGTTGGTTGAAGATGAAATTATGCCCGAAAGCGCCGGCCGGCCCCAACTCGACCAAGGTCGGTCGGGAGCGGGCCCGCCGCGCGCCGGGCCGCCCGGACGCCCCGGCGGGGCGGGCCCCACCGGGCCCGCCGGGCCGCTTCAGCCGGCCAGCAGGGGATCGAACCTGCCCTGGCGGTGCAGGGCCATCATGTCGTCGTAGCCGCCCACGTGCACGTCGCCGACGAAGATCTGGGGCACGGTGGTGCGGCCGGTGCGCGCGACCATGCGCTCGCGCTCGGACGGGTCGAGGTCGATGCGGACTTCGTTCCACTCCAGTCCGCGGCTGCGCAGGAAGGCCTTGGCCGCCGTGCAGTAGCCGCAGATGGCGCTGGTGTAGAGGGTGATCGGCGGCTGGGCGCGCTCTTGGGCATCCATCGGTCGGAACCTTGCTTGCGGGGATGGGTCGAATGTTGGGTACCCCGCCGGCGCTTTTCCACCGCGGGCGATGGAACGCTGCAAACGATTAACATCGGATTCACTCCCCGCGCGGGACGCCCCGGCATGCTTGCCCAGGGCGATCCCGCCACTTCCACGCCACCGGACCGCCATGCCCGCCTGCCTCGCCAGACTCTGCACCCTGCTTGCCACCGCCCTGCTGGTGCTGGCGGGTGGCGCCGGCGCCCGCGCCCAGGAGAGCCGGCTGCCCGACATCGGGTCCTCGGCCGGCACCGTGCTGGGTCCGGCGCAGCAGGCGGAGTACGGACGCATGCTCCTGGCCCAGCTGCGCCACTACGGCTACGTGCTGGAGGACCCGCTGGTCGAGAGCTGGCTGCAGTCCACCGGCAACCGCCTGGCCGCGGCCAGCGACAACCCCGAGCAGCCCTTCACCTTCTTCATGATGAAGGACCGCAGCATCAACGCCTTCGCCACGCTGGGCGGCTACATCGGCATGAACGCGGGCCTGGTGCTGGCGGCCGAGACCGAGGACGAGGTGGCCGCCGTGCTCGGCCACGAGGTCGCCCACGTCACCCAGGCGCACGTGCTGCGCAGCGTGGAACGGGCGCAGCGCGACAGCATCCCGCTGCTGCTGGCGATGCTCGGCGCGATCGCGATCGCGCAATCGGCCGGCGGCAACTCGGCGGACGACGCCTCGATGGCCGCCATCGCCACCGCCCAGGGCCTGGCCGCGCAGCGCCAGATCAACTACACCCGCTCCAACGAGTCCGAGGCCGACCGCATCGGCATCCGCACCCTCGCCCGCAGCGGCTACGACCCGGGCGCGATGGCCAGCATGTTCGAACGCATGCACGCCGTGTCCCGCACCAACCAGGGCGGCGAGCGGGAACGGCTGCCGGACTACCTCAAGACCCATCCCGTCACGACCGTGCGCATCAGCGAGGCCAAGGACCGCGCCGAGCGCCTGGGCGCGAGCGCCGTCAAGGGCACCGTGTCGACCCCGACCGCCACCGTCACCCAGCGCATCCCGATCGGCGGGGCGACGGTGCCCGAGGGCCCGCGCCTGGGCGACAACCCGCTGCTGCCCCCGGGCCTGTCCCTGGACGGTGGATTGGCCGCGGCCCGCCGCGACGAGTTCGGCTGGGCGCGCGAGCGCCTGCGGGTGCTGAGCGCCAACACGCCCGAGGCGGCCCTGCGCGAGTACGAGCGGCTCGCTGCCGCGCGTCCGCTCGACGACGCCCAGCGCTACGGACTGGCCTTCGCACAGCTGCGCACCGGCCGCGCCGAGCAGGCGGTGGCCACGTTCGCGGCGCTCCTGGAGCAGCATCCGGGCGACGTCTGGCTCACGATCGGACTGGCCGAAGCCGAGGCCCACGCCGGGCGCCACGAGGCTGCCGACCGCCGCTTCGAGGCCCTGCTCGACCGCATGCCGCGGCATCCCGCCGTGGCCCTGTCGTATGCCGAGGTGCTGGTGGCGCGCAACACTCCCGAGGCCGGGCGCCGGGCGCGCGACGTGCTGCGCCCGCTGATGGCCGGCAACGTCAGCGATCCCGCGTTCCAGCGCACCTTCGCCCGGGCCAACGAGATCGCCGGTGATCCGGTGCGCGCCGGCGAGGCCTGGGCCGAGGCGGCCTTCCTCAGCGGCCGCGAGGAGCAGGCGCTGGTCCAGCTCAACACGCTCAAGAAGCGCGAGGACCTCGACTACTACGCCCGCGCCAGGATCGACGCGCGCATCGCCCAGATCACGCCGGTGGTGCTGGAACTGCGCCGCCAGGGCGTGCGCGATCCGGACCTCAACCGGCGCTTCTGAGCCGCCGCGGCCGGACGACCCCAGCCGCTGTCACAATACCGTCATGAATCTGTCGTCCAATGCCGACGCCGGCCGCTATGGCCGTGACTGGGCAGGAGCCTGAGTTGCAGAAGCGCATCCTGATCGTCGACGACGAGCCCGCGATCCGCGAGATGGTGGCGTTCGCCCTGCGCAAGGGCGAATTCGAGCCGGCGCATGCCGGCGACGCGCGCGAGGCGCAGGCGTCGATCGCCGAACGGGTGCCGGACCTGATCCTGCTCGACTGGATGCTGCCGGGCACCAGCGGCCTGGAACTGGCCCGCCGCTGGCGCCGCGAGGATCCCACGCGCGAGGTGCCGATCATCATGCTCACCGCGCGCGGCGAGGAGGACGACCGCGTCGGCGGGCTCGAGGCCGGCGTCGACGATTACGTGGTCAAGCCGTTCTCGGCGCGCGAGCTGCTCGCGCGCATCCGCGCGGTGATGCGCCGCGCGCGCGGCGAGGACGAGGACGGCAACGTCAGCGTGGGCGCCCTGCGCATCGACGGCGCGGCGCATCGCGTGTTCGCCCATGGCGAACCGGTTCCGATCGGTCCGACCGAGTACCGGCTGCTGCACTTCTTCATGACCCACCCGGAACGCGTGTACACCCGCGCGCAGCTGCTCGACCACGTCTGGGGCGGCAGCGTGTACGTGGAGGAGCGCACCGTCGACGTGCACATCCGCCGCCTGCGCAGGACGCTCGAGCCGTCCGGCTGCGAGGGCATGGTGCAGACCGTGCGCGGCGCGGGCTACCGCTTCTCGGCCGCGCCCTGAGCGCGCGCGGCGCGTGGGCCCGGGGCCAGGCGCGGCACCCGGGGCTAAGATCGGGGAAACGCCCATGACCCGACGCTCCGCCACCGGCCACGCCAAAGACATGTCCGCCCCGACCCGATCCGCCTGGAACCACACGCTGGGCCGGCAGGCCCTGTTGCTGGCGATCGCGATGCTGGCGGGCCTGCTCGGCGGGCACCCCTGGCCGGCGCTGGCCGTCGCCGCGCTGTGCCTCGCCGGCTGGCACTGCTGGAAGCTGCGTGGCGTCCTGGCGCGGCTGGAGTCGCACCAGCGCGCGTCGCGTCCGACCGGCGCCGGCGCCTGGGACGCGCTGGAGCGCCTGCTGCGCCGCAACCAGGATGGCATGCGCGCACGCAACCGCCGGCTCGTGGCGATGCTGCACGCCTACCGCGCGGTCGCCGCGGCCCTGCCCGACGCGGTGGTCGTGATCGAGCGCAACAGCCAGCGGGTGCAGTGGTTCAACGCCGCCGCCACCACCCTGCTCGGCCTGGAATACCCGCGCGACGTGGAGGCGCCGCTGGGCGAGCGACTGCAGGGCCTGCGCATCGCGCACTGGCTCGCCGCCGGCCGCAATGCCGAACCGCTGCCCGACGTGCCGTCCCCGGTCGCGCCGGACGTGCGCCTGAACCTGCGCCTGATCCCGTACTCCGAGGACCTGTGGCTGGTGGTGGCGCGCGATGTCACCAAGCTCATGCGGCTGGAACAGGTGCGCCGCGACTTCGTCGCCAACGTCTCGCACGAGCTGCGCACGCCGCTGACGGTGGTCCACGGCTACCTCGACATGCTCGATCCCGACGAGCAGCCGGAATGGGCGCCGATGCTGCGCGAGATGCAGCGCCAGTCGCAGCGCATGACCCGGCTGGTGGAGGACCTGCTGACCCTGTCGCGGCTGGAAGCCCAGGAGGGAGTGGAGGACGACGCGGTGGCAGTGGCCCCGATGCTGGCGGCGCTGCGGCGCGAGGCCGAGGCCCTGAGCCAGGGCCGGCACCGGATCGTGGTCGAGGACCTGGCGGCCCTGGACCTCGTCGGTTCGGCGCGCGAGCTGCACAGCGCGTTCTCCAACCTGGTCAGTAACGCGGTGCGCTACACGCCCACCGGCGGCACCGTCACGATCCGCTTCGCGCGCGAAGGCGACGGCGCGGCGCTCGCGGTGGAGGACACGGGCCAGGGCATCCCGGCCCCGCATATTCCGCGGCTGAGCGAGCGCTTCTACCGCGTGTCCACCAGCCGCTCGCGCGAGTCCGGCGGCACCGGCCTGGGCCTGGCCATCGTCAAGCACGTGCTGAACCTGCATGATGCCCGGCTGGGGATCTCCAGCGAAGTCGGGCGCGGCAGCATCTTTTCCTGTCACTTCGGCGCCGCGCGGGTCCGGCCGCGCGCCGCCCTTCCTTCCGGAGCCGAGCCTTGAACCGACCCGTGCAACGCCCGACACGTCCGCCCCGGGCGCGCGGCCGCGGCGCGCCCGCGCCGGCGACCGAACCCCCGGCCACCAGTGGCGACGAGGGCGACCCGCTTCGCGATCCCTCGCTCTACTTCAACCGCGAACTGTCCCAGCTCGACTTCAACTTCCGCGTCCTCGCCCAGGCCATGGACGAGTCGGTGCCGCTGCTGGAGCGGCTGCGCTACCTGTGCATCTCCTGCACCAACCTCGACGAGTTCTTCGAGATCCGCGCCGCGACCGTGCGCCACGCGCAGGACTTCGGCACCGTACCCACGCCGCCCGACGGCATGGCACCGACGACGGTGCTCCGCCGCATCCACGAACGCGCCGCCGAACTCGTCGACGCGCAGTACGACTGCTGGAACCGGGTCCTGTGCCCGGCGCTGGCCGAGGCGGGCGTGCGGGTACTCGGCCGCGGCCAGTGGAACGCGCGCCAGACGCGCTGGCTGCGCGCCTACTTCCGCAAGGAGATCCTGCCGGTGCTCTCGCCGCTGGGGCTGGACCCGGCCCACCCGTTCCCGAAGATCCTCAACAAGTCGCTCAACGTCGTGGTCGTGCTCAAGGGCCGCGACGCCTTCGGAAGGGCCGGCCACCTTGCCATCGTGCGCGCGCCGCGTTCGCTGCCCAGGATCATCCAGTTGCCGGAGAAGGCCTCGGGCGGCGAGTACGACTTCGTGTTCCTGTCGGCGGTGCTGTCGGAGTTCGTGCACGAGCTGTTCCCGGGCATGCAGGTCAAGGGCGCCTACCAGTTCCGTGTGACGCGCAACTCCGAGGTATTCGTCGACGAGGACGAGGTCGAGAACCTCGCCCTGGCGCTGCGCGACGAACTCGCCCAGCGCGGTTACCTGCGCGCCATGCGCCTGGAGATCGCCGCCGACTGCCCGCGGCCGATCGTGCGCACGCTGCTGCAGAACTTCGACCTGCCGGAGAACGCGGTCTACCGCATCGACGGGCCGGTCAACCTCAACCGCGTGATCCAGGTCTACGACCTGGTGCAGCGGCCGGAACTGAAGTTCCCGCCGTTCCAGCCGCGCATGCCCAAGGGCACCGAGGCGATCTTCGACCTCGTGTCCGACGGCGACCTGCTGCTGCACCATCCCTACGATTCGTTCGCGCCCGTGCTGGAGCTGATCAAGCAGGCGGCCGAGGACCCGAACGTCCTTGCGATCAAGCAGACCCTCTACCGCACCGGGCGCGACTCGCCCATCGTCGAGCACCTGGTCCAGGCCGCGCGCAACGGCAAGGACGTCACGGTGGTCGTCGAGCTGCGCGCGCGTTTCGACGAGGAGGCCAACCTCGGCCTCGCCGACCGCCTCCAGGAGGCCGGGGTGCAGGTGGTCTACGGCGTGGTCGGCTACAAGACACACGCCAAGATGCTGCTGGTGGTGCGTCGCGAGGGCCGCAAGCTGCGGCGCTACGTGCACCTGGGCACCGGCAACTACCATTCCGGCACCGCGCGCCTGTACACCGACATCGGCCTGGTCACCGCGGACCCGGACATCGGCAACGACGTGCACATGATCTTCCAGCAGCTCTCGGGCCTGGCGCCGGCGATCTCGCTCAGCCGCGTGTTGCAGTCGCCGTTCACCCTGCACGCGGGGATCCTGGCGCGGATCGAGCGCGAGGCCGGGCATGCGCGAAACGGCCGTCCCGGGCGGATCATCGCCAAGATGAACGCACTCAACGAGCCGCAGGTGATGCGCGCGCTGTACGCGGCCTCCCAGGCGGGCGTCTCGATCGACCTGATCGTGCGCGGCGCCTGTTCGCTGCGCCCGGGGGTGCCGGGCATCTCCGACAACATCCGGGTGCGTTCGATCGTCGGAAGGTTCCTCGAACACCACCGCGTGTACTGGTTCGGCAACGACGGCCAACCCGAGCTGTACTGCGCCAGCGCCGACTGGCTGGAACGCAACCTGCTGCGGCGGGTCGAGACCTGCTTCCCGATCCTCGATCCGGAGCTGGCGGCGCGGGTCAGGGAGGAGGTGCTGGACAACTGCCTGGCCGACACCTTGAACGCATGGGAATTGCATGCGGACGGCGTTTACCGCAAAGTCCTGCCTTCCGACGACGCCCCTCCGCACTCGGCGCAGTCCGCGCTGCTCGCGAAAATCTGCGCATGATGGATGCCCTCGCCCGAGCCGGATCGCTGGTGGCGCCGCTGCGCGACGGCGACATGCTGGCCGCGATCGACATCGGGTCCAACAGCTTCCACATGGTCGTGGCCGCCTACACCCTGGGCCAGCTGCGCATCGTGGACCGCCTGCGCGAGGCCGTGCGCATGGCCGAGGGGCTGGACGCCAAGGGCGGGCTGGACCGCGAGGTGCGCGAACGCGCGATCGCCTGCCTGGCCCGGTTCGGCCAGCGCATCCGCGACATCCCGCCGCACCGCGTGCGCGCCCTGGCCACCAACACCGTGCGCCTGATGGCCGCGCCGCAGTCGTTCCTGGTGCCGGCCGAGACCGCGCTCGGGCACGGTATCGAGGTGATCTCCGGTCGCGAGGAGGCGCGCCTGATCTATCTCGGCGTGGCCCACGCCCAGCCGCCCAAGCCGGGCAACCTGCGGCTGGTGATCGACATCGGCGGCGGCTCGACCGAATGCATCATCGGCCGCGGCTTCCAGACCATCGAGCGCGAGAGCCTGCAGGTGGGGTGCATCGCGACGACGCGCCGCTTCTTCGGCAGCGGCAGGCTGTCGCCCAGGAAGTGGCAGGAGGCGGTGATCGAGGTCGGCGCCGAGTTCCAGCAGTTCGCCAACGCCTACCGCGCGCTGGGCTGGAACGAGGCGATCGGCGCCTCGGGCACCAACAAGGCGATCAGCGAGATCTGCGTCGCGATGAAGCTCACCAAGGGCGCCGTCACGGCCCAGGCGCTGCCGCAGGTGCGCGACCGCCTGCTCGAGGCCGGCAGCATCGATGCCATCGACCTGCCCGGCCTGTCCGCCGAGCGCCGCGCGATCATCGCCGGCGGCGTGGTGGTGCTGGAGGCCGCGTTCAACGCACTCGGCCTCGAACGCATGGCGGTCAGCAAGGCGGCGATGCGCGAGGGCGTGCTGTACGACATGCTCGGCCGCGGCAGCGGCCACGACCCGCGCGAGGCCTCGATCCTCGCCCTCACCCAGCGCTACGGCATCGACGAGGCCCAGGCCGCGCGCGTGGAAGGCACCGCCATCCGCCTGTTCGAACAGGCCGCGCCGGCGTGGAAGCTCGATCCCGACGATCTGCTGATGCTGGCCTGGGGCGCGCGCCTGCACGAACTGGGGCTGGCGATCGCGCACAGCCAGTACCAGGTCCACGGCGCGTACGTGATCGAGCACTCGGACATCGCCGGCTTCTCGCGCCAGGAACAACAGTTCCTTGCCGCCCTGGTGCGTACCCACCGGCGCAAGATCCCCAAGTCAGCGTTCGACGCGCTGCCCGACCGCCTGCTGCCGTCGGCGCGCCGGACGGCCGCGCTGCTGCGCATCGCGGCCCTGCTGCACCGTTCGCGCGACTCGGAGGAGATCCCGCGGCTGGACCTGCTGGTCGACGGCCCGCGCATGGTGCTGGGCCTGGACCGGCGCTGGCTGCACAACCGCCCCCTGCTGCGCGCCGACCTGGAAGGCGAGCCCCCGCAGATCGCGGCGCTGGGCGTGCAGCTGGAGATCGCCACCACCTGAGCCGACGCGCAGCCAGGCCGTCGGCACCGTGCGTCATGGGCGGGTCATGCATGCGCCATATGCGCGTCATCGTCTGTGTCTAGCATGAATGGGGCCGGAGAGGAGGCCCGCATGCACTACGCCATCGTCACCGACACCTGCCCTGCTTCCCCCGGCCGGGCGGGCGAGACCGTCGAGTTGCTCCATCGTGGGCTGCGGCAACGGGGCCATCGCGTCTCCTGCGTCGAGCCGGGACAGGGAACTGCCGCGCGCAGCCATGCGCCCCGCGCCTTCTGGCCGCGGAACCGCATCCCTTCCCTGGCTGGACGACGCCTGATGGAGGCGTGGACACGCGCGCGCCCCGATGCGGTCTATGTCGCCACCGAGGGACCCTTGGGCTGGTCGGCCGTGCACGTCGCCCGCCGCCTGCGCCTGCCGGTCGCCACGGATTTCCACGCCTGGCCGGATGGCCGACTCCAAGGTGCCGACGCGTGCGCCCGCCTCCCATCGGCCCTGGCGAGGCTTCGCCGCTTCCATGAACAGGGCGACGCCACCCTCGTCCCGACCCGGGTGGCGTGGACGGCGCTCCATGCCGCGGGCTTCCCGCGGCCGTGCCTGCTGCAGCGAGCCGTCGATCCCGACCATTTCCACCCGTGCAAGCGCAGCCCCGAACTGCGCGCGGCCCTGGGCGCGTCGCCCGAGGCCCCGCTCCTGATCCACGTGGGACGGCTTGCACCGGGGCGGAACATACGGCTGGCCTTGCAGGCATACCGGGTGCTCCGCGGATCGTGTCCGGGCGCCCGCATGGTCGTGGCCGGCGACGGTCCCATGCGTCGCGGCCTGGAGCGGGAATTCCCCGAGTGCACCTTCACCGGCTTCCTGGGGCGCGACGCCCTGGCGCGACTCCTGGCCAGCGCCGACCTGTGCATACAACCCTGCCTGGACACCATTTTCGGCAACGTCACCCTGGAGGCCATGGCCAGCGGGGTCGCGGTGGTCGCGTTCGATCGTGGCGCTGCGCGCGAACACCTCGTCGACGGCAGGCAGGGCGTCCTGGTCGATCCGGGCGACCCGTTCGGGTTCCTGGCCGCGACGGCGGAGCTTGGCGGCGACCTGCCGCGTCTGCGCGCGATGGGCGTCGCGGCCCGCAACGCGGTCCGGGCGCTGTCGCCACAGCAGATGACCGCGGAACTGGACCGGCTGCTGGCCAGGATATGCATGCGGCATGCATGGGCCGGTGAGGGGATCGCCGCCTGAGGTGGCCTCCGGCCTGCGTCCTCCCGTCCGGCGGGTCCCCGCCTGCGCCTGCGCATCGGCCCGCTGGCGCCGTGCCCCGGCGCGCCTCAATCCAACCGCTCGACCCGTGCGCCCGCCAGCGGCGGCAGCAGCTGCCCCGGCCAGTCGCGGTCGTTCGCCACCTGCGCATCTTCGCGCGAGGCCTCCAGCGCGAGCGGGTCGATGTCGGCAAGCGCCCACTCTCCCTCGCCGCTCGTGGACGCGAGTACCCCGTCGGCCGGGAAGCCTGCGTCCATCGGCGCGAACACCGCCGCCTCGCCGGTGTTGACGTCGAGCGCGGGGCTCCACGGCGCCTCGCCGGCGGTCACCGACTGGGCGACGAAGAAGCGGTTCTCCAGCGCCCGTGCCAGGCAGCCCACCCGCACCCGGGTCGCGCCGGCGGCGTTGTCGGTGCAGCTGGGCACCAGCAGCAGCCGCGCACCGGCCTCGTACTGCGCACGCACCGGCAGCGGGAACTCGCTGTCGTAGCAGACCGCCACCGCCAACCGCAGGCCGCGGTGCTCGAACACCTTGAGTGCGTCGCCCCCGTCGATCATGCCCGCGCGCTTCTCGAAGCCGGTCAGCTGCAGCTTGTCCTGCCAGCCGTGGCCGCCGTCGGGCGCGAACAGGTCACAGCGATTGCGGTAGCGCCCACCGCCCACATCGAGCAGGAAGGTCCCCGCCGCAACCAGCATGCCGGTGTCGCGGGCGATGCCCGAGAACAGGGCCAGCCAGTCGTCGCGGTAGCGCTGGATGGCGGCCAGCGATGCGGCAAGGTCACCGGCCACGGCAGGCTCGAAGCTGGCGCCCAGCTCCAGCGACAGGTACTCCGGCAGCACCGCGATCTCCGCGCCCTGCGCGGCCACGTCCCCAAGCAGGCGCCGCTGCCTGCGCGCGAACTCGTCGAACGAGCCGGGCGCGCCGATGGCATGGCGGGCGACGGCGATCTTCACCCCGCCGGCTCCAGCGGACGGGTCCAGAACGTGAGCGCGTGGGTCGTCGGACCCACACCCACCTCGTCCCAGTCCAGCGCCATGGTCAGCCCGGGCTGGCGCACGTAGCCACGGCCCCGCCAGAACGCCTCGTTGTCGCGGTGGCCGGCCGGGCGCCTGGGGTCGTCCGGATCGCGGTCGACCGCGGCGAAGGCGGTGGTGGTGAATCCGCCCAGCGCCCGCGCGTGCGCCTCGCGGGCATCGAAGAACGCGTGCCCGACGCCGCGACCGCGATACTCCGGCAGCAGCACCGACTCGCCGAAGTAGAACACCGGGGCCGGATCGAGGCCGCGATCGAGGAACGGGGCCTGGAACGCGGCCGCTTCATCGACCAGGGGCAGCCCGGTGGACGCGCCGACCACGCGCTCGCCGTCCAGGGCCAGCACGAACACGGCGCGTGGCGAGGCGGCGTAGGCGGCCAGATAGTCCTGCTCGTAGTCCAGGTCGCCGGCGTAGAGGTACGGCCAATCCGCGAACACGCGGATGCGCAGCGCGGCGACATCGGCCAGATGCCGCCGCGCGCGATCACCGGTCATGCGGTGGAGGACGAGGCCGCCGAGCGCTTGCATGGCGGCGATTCTACCGCCCGTCGGCGCCGGGACCTGGAACGGCAACACCACGCCGAGCGGCCGCGCATCGTCCTCCGGCCGTCGCGGCCGGCCTGGCAGCGCCGGGCCTGGCGCCCTCCCTGCGCGATGCGCATGGCACGTGCGACGATGGCAGGCCCGCTCGCGACCAGGGGTCGCAGGCATGGAACCCGGGCGGAGTGCGCGGGCGGGGAGCTGACCGTGGACGGCGCGCGATGCCATCATGCCCGCAACGCCGGCGCTCGTCCGCCGCGCCGCACGCCTTTTCGAGTCTGCGCCCCGATGAACTACCGCCACGCCTTCCACGCCGGCAACCACGCGGATGTGTTCAAGCACAGCGTGCTGCTGGCGCTGTGCGAGGCGCTGGCGTCCAAGCCGGCGCCGTGCTTCGCACTCGATACCCATGCCGGGCGCGGGCTGTACTTCCTCGACGACGAGGCCTCGCGCCGGACCGGCGAAGCCAACGAGGGCGTGGAGGCCCTGCTCGGCCACGATGCGCGGCCCCCGGCCCTCGAGCCCTACCGCGCCGCGATCGCCGCCTGCCGCGCAGCCCACGGCGGCAGCGCCTACCCGGGTTCGCCCTGGCTGCTGGCCCACACGTTGCGCCCGCAGGACGCGATCGCGTGCTGCGAAGTGCAGCCGGAGGAGGCCGCCGCGCTGCGGCGCTGCTTCGCCGGCGACCGCCGCATCGGCGTGCACCAGCGCGACGGCTATGCCGCGGTCGGCGCCCTGCTGCCGCCCAGGCACGGCGGACGGCGGATCGGTCGCGGCCTGGTGCTGGTCGATCCGCCGTACGAAGCCCAGCGCGGGGAGTTCGACCCGGTGCTGGCCGCCCTGCGCGAAGGCCTGGCCCGCTGGCCGCAGGGCATGTTCATGCTCTGGTACCCGGTCAAGCAGCGCGCGGCGCTCGGGCCGTTCCTGCGCCGCGCGGCGCAGCTGCCGGCGAAATCGGTGCTGCTGGCCGAACTGATGGTGCGGGCCGAGGAATCGGTGCTGCGCATGAACGGCAGCGGCGTGCTGGTGTGCAATCCGCCCTGGCGCCTGGACGCCACGCTCCAGGCCCTGCTGCCCGCGCTGCAGGCCGCGCTGGCGCCCGGGCGCGGCGCGCACCGCCTGCAGTGGCTGCGCGAGGAAACGTGACGACCGGGCGGACATGCCCTGACCCCCACGCCCGGGCACGGTAAGATCCGCGCTTTCGCACGCTGGCAACGCCGTTGCCGGCGCAGTCGTGCTTGTCCGGATTCCATTGATGCCCGCGAAGTCCCCCGCCCCGCCGTTGCCCCGCAGCGGCCAGCCCCGCGCCTGGTGGCGCGTTCCCGCCAGCCGCAGCGCCCTGGCCTGGCACGCGGCGCGCGCGGCGCGGGCCCACGGCGCGCCACTGCTGCTGGTCGCGCGCGATACCCATGCCGCGCACCAGCTCGAAGCCGACCTGCACACCCTGCTCGGCCGCGACGCGGACCTGCCGGTGGTGCTGTTCCCCGACTGGGAAACCCTGCCCTGGGACCGCTTCAGCCCGCATCCTGACATCGTCTCGCAGCGCCTGGCCACGCTGCTGCGGCTGCCGTCGCTCGACCGCGCCGCGGTCGTGATCGTCCCGGTGCAGACCCTGCTCCAGCGCCTGCCGCCGCTGCGCTACGCGGTCGGCGGCGCGTTCGACATGAAGGTGGGCCAGACCCTCGACCTCGATGCGGAGAAGCGGCGGCTCGAGGGCGCCGGCTACCGCAACGTGCCGCAGGTCTACGACCCGGGCGACTTCGCGGTGCGCGGCGGACTGCTCGACGTGTACCCGATGGGCGCCGCGGGCCCGTTCCGGATCGAGCTGTTCGACGAGGAAATCGAATCGATCCGCGCCTTCGATCCCGAGACCCAGCGCTCGCTCGACAGGGTCGAGGCGATCCGCATGCTGCCCGGCCGCGAGGTCCCGACCGACGCCGAGGCGCTCGGCGACGTGCTCGACGTGCTGCGCGAACGCTTCGACATCGACACCCGCCGCAGCGCCCTCGCCCAGGATCTGCGCGCCGGCATCGCGCCGGCGGGCATCGAGTACTACCTGCCGCTGTTCTTCGACGACACCGCGACCCTGTTCGACTACCTGCCCGACGGCACCCTGCCCCTCGTCGACGAGGGTGCGCTGGAGGCGGCGGACGCGTTCTGGACCCAGGCCGGCGAGCGTCACGAGCAGCTGCGCCACGACATCGAGCGCCCGATCCTGCCGCCCAACGAGCTGTGGATGCCGCCTGACGCGCTGCGCGAGCGGCTCAACCAGGGCAGCCGCATCGAGCTGTGCGGCGCCGGCCATCCGCGGCATGCGCAGGCAGCCGCGCTCGGCGACCAGCCGGCGCCGACCTTGCCGCTGGCATTGCGCGAGTCCGCGCCCGGCACCGCCCTGAAGGATTTCCTCGCCAGCTATCCGGGCCGCACGCTGGTGGCCGCCGATTCCGCGGGCCGCCGCGAGGCGCTGCTTGAAATGCTCGACGCCGCCGGGCTCAAGCCGGACGTCGTTCCCGACTTCACGGCATTCGTCGCCGGCGGTGGAGCGTCGCGCTTCGCGATCGCGGTCGCGCCGCTCGACGACGGCTTCGCACTGGACGATCCGCTGCTGGCGATCCTCACCGAGCGCCAGCTGTTCCCCGAACGCGCCGCGCAACCGCGTCGCCGGCGCCGCGCCGGCCGCGAGCCGGAAGCCATCATCCGCGACCTGGGCGAGCTCGCCGAGGGCGCGCCGATCGTGCACGAGGACCACGGCGTCGGCCGCTACCGCGGCCTGGTGACGCTGGAGGCCGGCGGCCAGCCCGGCGAATACCTCGACATCGAGTACGCCAAGGGCGACCGCCTCTACGTGCCGGTGGCGCAGCTGCACCTGGTCAGCCGCTACTCCGGCGCCTCGCCCGAGACCGCACCGCTGCACAACCTCGGCGGCGAGCAGTGGAGCAAGGCCAAGCGCAAGGCGCAGGAGAAGGTACGCGACGTCGCCGCCGAGCTGCTCGAGATCCAGGCCAGGCGCCAGGCCCGCGCCGGCCTCGCGCTGCCGCTCGACCGCGCCATGTACGAGCCCTTCGCCGCGGCCTTCCCGTTCGAGGAAACGCCCGACCAGCACGCCGCGATCGAGGCGGTGATCCGCGACCTGGGTTCCAGCCAGCCGATGGACCGAGTGGTCTGCGGCGACGTCGGCTTCGGCAAGACCGAGGTCGCGGTGCGCGCGGCCTTCGTCGCCGCGGCGGCCGGCAGGCAGGTCGCGGTGCTGGTGCCAACCACCCTGCTCGCCGAGCAGCACTACCGCAACTTCCGCGACCGCTTCGCCGACTGGCCGATCCGGGTCGAGGTGCTGTCGCGGTTCAAGAGCACGAAGGAGATCAAGGCCGAACTCGACAAGCTGGCGGAAGGGAAGATCGACGTCATCGTCGGCACCCACCGCCTGCTGCAGAAGGACGTGCGGTTCAAGGACCTGGGCCTGGTGATCGTCGACGAGGAGCAGCGCTTCGGCGTACGCCAGAAGGAGGCGCTCAAGGCGCTGCGCGCCAACGTCCACCTGCTCACCCTCACCGCCACGCCGATCCCGCGTACGCTCAACATGGCCATGGCCGGGCTGCGCGACCTGTCGATCATCGCCACCCCGCCCGCGCACCGGCTGGCGGTGCAGACCTTCGTCCACGCCTGGGACGACGCGATGCTGCGCGAGGCCTTCCAGCGCGAGCTGGCGCGCGGCGGCCAGGTCTACTTCCTGCACAACGACGTCGAGAGCATCGGCCGCATGCAGCGCCAGCTGCAGGAACTGGTGCCGGACGCGCGCATCGGCATCGCCCACGGCCAGATGCCCGAACGCGAGCTGGAGAAGGTGATGCTCGACTTCCACAAGCAGCGCTTCAACGTGCTGCTGTGCTCGACCATCATCGAGTCGGGCATCGACATCCCCAACGCCAACACCATCATCATCAACCGCGCCGACAAGTTCGGCCTGGCCCAGCTGCACCAGCTGCGCGGCCGCGTCGGCCGTTCGCACCACCGCGCCTACGCCTACCTGGTGGTGCCCGACGGGCGCTCGATCACCAGCGATGCGCAGAAGCGCCTGGACGCGATCGCCTCGATGGACGAGCTCGGCGCCGGCTTCACCCTGGCCACCCACGACCTCGAGATCCGCGGCGCCGGCGAGCTGCTGGGCGAAGAGCAGAGCGGGCAGATGGCCGAGGTGGGCTTCAGCCTCTACACCGAGCTGCTCGAACGCGCGGTGCGCTCGATCCGCCAGGGCAAGCTGCCCGACGTCGACGAGCCCGTGGACCGCGGCGCCGAGGTCGAACTGCACGTCCCGGCCCTGATCCCCGAGGACTACCTGCCCGACGTGCACACCCGCCTGACCCTGTACAAGCGGATCAGCTCGGCCCGCGACGAGGGCGAGCTGCGCGAACTGCAGGTGGAGATGATCGACCGCTTCGGCCTGCTGCCGCAGCCGGCCAGGCAGCTGTTCGCGACCGCCGAACTCAAGCTCCAGGCCACCCGCCTGGGCATCCGCAAGCTGGACCTGGGCGAGTCGGGCGGGCGGCTGCAGTTCGTCGACAAGCCGCAGGTCGACCCGATGGCGGTGATCCGGCTGATCCAGGGCCAACCCCGCCACTACCGCATGGACGGCCCCGACAAGCTGCGAATCACCCTCGAGCTGCCCGACTTCGACACCCGGCTCAAGGCGGCGCGCGGCCTGCTGATCGCGCTCGCGCCGGCGGCGGGCGTGGCCTGAGCCACGTCCAGCCTCACCCGGTTCTCACCGGCGCGGCGCGAGAATCCCCGCCCCCCCTCCCGGAGGCATCACGGTGCCCTACATACACCTGAAGGAACTGCCCGCGCCGGTGCGCGACCAGGTGCCACGGCCCGCCCAGCTGGCCTGGCTGGAAGCGTTCAACAGCGCCTGGGACCACTACATCGACCCCGACGGGGGGAGCGTCGCAGCCACCCGCGAGGAAGCCGCGCGCCGCGTGGCCTGGGCCGCGGTCAAGCGCAACTACGCTCGCGACGAGCAGGGCCGCTGGCGCCCCCGCCGGCACCACTGAGGCGCCCGGACCGGGCCGGGAATGCCGCACAATGGCGGCATGCACCCGATCCGCCTCCGCGCCGCCCTGTTGGCGACGCTCCTGCCACTGGCCGCCTGCGCCGCGACCCCGCCCCCCGACGACGCCGCCGGCGCGACCTTCGTTGTGGTCCGCCACGCCGAGAAGGACTCCGCGGGAGGCGCCGACCCGGGCCTGTCCGAGGCCGGACGGGCCCGCGCCGACCGGCTCGCCGACCGCATGGCCGCCGAACCCCTGGTCGCCGCCTACGCGACGGGCTACCGGCGCACACAGGAGACGATCGGACCCGCCGCCCGCCGCCATGGGCTGGAGCCGGTGGCGTACGACGCGCACCTGGCGGCCGGCGAGTTCGCGTCCAGGCTGCGTGCGGACCATCCGCGCGGCACGGTGCTCGTGGCCGGTCACAGCAATACCGTTCCGGAGATCGTGTCGGCGCTGTGCGCCTGCCCGGCCGAGCCGATGGACGAGGACGAGTACGACCGGCTCAGCGTGGTCCGCGTCGATGCCGCGGGCCGGGCCTCGCTCCAGGTCGCGCGCCAGGACGCCGCCGCCCCCTGAGAACCGCCCGAACCCGGACGGCCGGCTGACCCGCCGCGTCGGTCCCGCACGCGGCGACTGGCCTGACAGCGCAAGACAGTGACGCACTTCAAACTTTTGTGCGTTGCATCATGAACGGCGGCATGGCATGGTCGGGCCACCACTCAAGGACGGTCACCATGCGAACCAGACGACTTCTCTTCTGCATGGCGGCGCTGCTGCCGCTCCAGGCCCTGGCCGAACTGCCGACCACCTGCCCGGAACTGCCGGCCACGACCGGACTGGCCTGGGAAACCGTCGCCGGCGACGACTTCCTGTTCTGCAAGGCCGTGCGCGAGGACGGCTTCCAGGCCTTCTCGGTGATGCTGCGTGCCGACTCGCCGTTTCGCGAGCGCATGTCGCTGCGCGAGGAGGCCGGCCGCATCGACGGGCACAAGGTGCGCTGGTACCGCGGCCAGCTCCCCAACGAGGAAGCCATCGTGCGCGAGACGCTGATCGAACTGGGCAAGGACCTCAAGGCGCACATCATGCTGCGGGTCGAGGACGAGGCGCAGCTGGCCGACAGCCTCCGCCTCGCCGAGCAGATGCGCTTCAACGACAGCCGCATCGGCAGCAACTGACAGGCCCGCGCGATCGCGTGCGCGCGCTTGCGGCGCGCATGCCGGGCCGCGCGGCGCGGGCCGCCCCGGGCGCGCCGTCCACCGGCCGGGCGGGCCGGAAAACACGGGAAAACAGGCGCGGATCAGTCCCCGCCGATCGCGGTGGCACGGAAGTGCATGCGCTCGGCCAACCGCAGGTTCTGCGCCAGGGCGTCCTCGGAATCGGCGCGCACCACGATGTGCGCGGTGCTGCGCTTGCCCAGTTCGACCACGGTCTCGCGCACGTGCACGTCGCGCCGCGTGGCCACCTCGCCGCGGTACCAGCGCACCTTGTGCCCGTCGATCCTCGCCTCGTTCGCACGCAGGTTGCGGTCCGGCCGGAACGTCGCCTCGCGACCGAGCATGACCGACAGCGCCTGGGAACCGTCGGACACCCGGATCGCCCGGCAGAAGAGGAAATCGGGGCCGTTGACCACGTCCCAGGTCACGTCCGCATCGGGCGGCAGCTCGGGACAGTTCTCCGCCGCGTCCTGCGCGAAGGCATGGCCCGCCCAGAGCAGGCCCGCGAGCATCAGCAGTATCGGTTTCATCGGAAGGCACTCCATGTAGCGAAGGGACCACGAGGCCACAGCTCTGCATGGGGGATGTGCTGCACTGCGACAGCACCGTGGCGTTCAACGTCCGGCAGGGGGGCGAACTCCATTTCCGGATCCACTATACCCCCTGCCTTCCGCCCGCCGGGCCGGCGCGCGCTCCCACACGCCCCGGTTGGCTCGCAAGTTGCGTGCCGGTCCCGGATGTCCGGCGGACATCCGGACCTGGCAGACGTTCAGAAACGGCCTTCCTGGTAATCCACGAACGCCTGCATGAGTTCCTCTCGCGTGTTCATCACGAAGGGTCCGTAGCGCGCGACCGGTTCCTGCAGGGGACGGCCGGCCACCAGGATCAGGCGCGCGCCCTCCGCGCCCGCCGCCAGCGCCAGCCGCTCGCCGCCACCCAGCACCGCGAGCTCGCCGGCCGACACCGGGCGGGCGTCCTCGCCCTCGCCGACCGCGAGAGCGCCTTCGAACACGTAGGCGAAGGCGTTGTGCCCGGACGGGAGTCCATGCGCCCAGCGCGCGCCCGGCGCGAGGCTGACGTCCAGGTACAGCGGATCGGTCGCCGGCTGCACGATCGGGCCGCGCACGCCTTCGACCTC
The DNA here is from genome assembly GCF_000472505.1 of Luteimonas sp. J29. Classification (GTDB taxonomy): domain Bacteria; phylum Pseudomonadota; class Gammaproteobacteria; order Xanthomonadales; family Xanthomonadaceae; genus Luteimonas. The sequence goes on along the minus strand of NZ_AWZR01000006.1, from coordinate 166,025 downwards.
GCCCGCGATCAGCTTCACCACAACGCCCTCGGCCGGCGACGCCACCGGCAGCCGCTCCGGCGGGAATTCCTGGTAGCGCGGCGCGGTCATCTTGTCGCTGGCCGGCAGGTTCACCCACAGCTGGAAACCGCGCATGCGTCCTTCCTGCTGCTCGGGCATCTCCGAGTGCACCAGGCCGCGGCCGGCGGTCATCCACTGCACCGCGCCGGGGACCAGCAGGCCCTCGTTGCCGTGGTTGTCGCGGTGGCGCATGCGCCCCTCGAGCATGTAGGTCACGGTCTCGAAGCCGCGGTGCGGATGGTCGGGGAAGCCGGCCAGGTAGTCGTCCGGCCGGTCGGTGGCGAACTCGTCGAGCAGCAGGAACGGATCGAGGTCGGGCAGCATGCCGCCGCCGATCACCCGGGTCAGCTTGACCCCGGCGCCGTCGGATGCGGGCATGCCGCGGACCTTGCGGACCACGCGGGCGTCGCTGGCAGGCACGGATGCGTTCATGGCAGGTCCCTCTCGGAAGGTGGCAGCCGATATGGGCGCCTTCGCGCGCGGGCGGAACGCACGCCGGTGGAACGGTACTTGCCAGCCGTGCGCCGCGCCAGCCTCAGCGCGGGGCCACGCGCCAGGCGCGGTGGATGCGCGGGTTGCGGGCGAAGTCGGGCGGGATGGTGGCGGCGCTGATGTCCTCGACCTCGGCGAAGGCGGACACCGCGTCGTGGTCGAGCCGGAAACGGCGGAAGTTGTTGGAAAAGTACAGCACCCCGCCCGGCGCCAGCCGAGCGACCGCCAGCCGCAGCAGCTCCACGTGCGAGCGCTGCACGTCGAAGTCGCCGGCGCGCGCGGAGTTGGAGAAGGTCGGCGGGTCGCAGAACACCAGGTCGTACTGGCCCCGGTCGGCGCGCAGCCAGGCCATGGCGTCGGCCTGGGCGATGCGGTGGCGGGTGCCACCGATGCCGTTCCCGCGCAGGTTGTCGGCCAGCCATTCGAGGTAGGTCGCCGACAGGTCGACGCTGGTGGTCTGCGCGGCGCCGCCGGCCGCGGCGTGCACGGTCGCCGCGCCGGTGTAGCAGAACAGGTTGAGGAAGCGCTTGCCGCGCGCCTCGGCCGCCAGGCGCAGGCGCAGCGGGCGGTGGTCGAGGAACAGGCCGGTGTCGAGGTAGTCGAACAGGTTCACCTGCAGCCGCACGTCGCCCTCGCGCACGGTGATGAACTCGCCGCGGTGGGCCATGTGGCCGTACTTGCTGCCGCCCTTGCCGCGGGCGCGGGTCTTCACCGCGATCCGCTCGCGCGGCACCTCCAGCGCATCGGCGGCGCCGGCGAGCAGCTCGCCGAAGCGCCGGCGCGCGACCGCCTCCGGAATCTCCGGCGGCGCGGCGTACTCCTGCACGTGCAGCCAGCGCGCGCGCGAATCGGCCTCGGTGTACACGTCGACCGCGGCCGCGTACTCGGGGATGTCGGCGTCGTAGGCACGGAAGCAGTCGATGCCATCGCGCTCGCGCCAGGCGCGGGAGGCGCGCAGCGTCTTGCGCAGGCGGTTGGCGACCATGCGCGCGCCCTCGGACAGCTCGCGCGGGGCGGCCTGCGTGCGCTCGGGCTGCACCGGATCGCACACGACCAGCGTGCACTCGAGTGCGCCATTGAACATCGCGTACGTCTTCTTCGCGCGCAGGCCGGTGGCGAAGGACAGTTCGCGGTCGCCGCACAGCAGGCTGGCGCGCCAGCCCGGAACGGCGCGGCGCAGCGCGACGCCGAGGCTGCGGTACAGCGCGGGGTCCGCGGCCAGGCGCGCGTCGTAGGGCGGGTTGCAGGCGACCAGGCCGCGCGGCGCGGCGCCGACGTCTCCCGCACCGAGGCTGGCCACGTCGCGCACCTGCCAGCGGATCGCGTCCCGCAGGCCGGCCACGGTCGCGTTCTCGCGCGCCGCGCGGATCGCCGCCGGATCGGCGTCGCTGCCGTCGAACACCGGCTTCAACGCTGCGCGGCCCGCGCGCTCGCGCGCCAGCGCCTCGTCGACCAGCGCCTCCCAGCCCGCGACATCGAAGCCGTGCCAGCGCGTGGGCGCGCGGCCGTCGTAGCGCGACAGCCCGGGCGCCACGTCGGCCGCCATCAGCGCCCCTTCGATGAGCAGGGTGCCGCTGCCGCACATCGGATCGAGCAGCGCGCCACCCTCGTGGTACAGCCGCGGCCAGCCGCCACGCAGCAGCACGGCCGCGGCCAGGGTCTCCTTGAGCGGCGCGTCGCCCTGGGCGATGCGCCAGCCGCGGCGGTGCAGCGGGCCGCCGAGGTCGACCGACACGATCGCGCGGCCCTTGCGCACCACCAGGTTCAGCCGCAGGTCGGGCGCCCCGACGTCGACGTCGGGGCGCGCGCCCGAATGCGCGCGCAGCGCATCGACCACCGCGTCCTTGAGCCGCTGCGCCGCAAAGCGCGCATGGGTGATCGCCCCGCCGGAGACGTGCGCGTCCACGGCCAGCGTCATGCCCGCATCGAGGTGCTCGTGCCAGGGCAGCGCGCGGGCGCCGTCGTACAGCGCCTGCTCGCCGTCGCAGTCGTACTCGGCCAGCGGCCACAGCACGCGGCTGGCCAGGCGCGACCACAGCACCGCGCGCTGGGCGACCGCGAGCTCGCCCTCGGCGTTGACCCCGGCCACCGCGGCGGTGGCGCGGCGGCAACCCAGCGCGGCCAGCTCGTCGGCGAGCAGGTACTCCAGGCCCTTGGCGCAGGAGGCGAAGAACCTCATGGCAGGCGTTCGAGCAGGCGCGCGAAGGCCTGCGCGGAGGTCTCCACGTTCGCCTCGAGGCGATGGCTGTCGTCCACCAGCAACAGGGTCGCGCGGCGCGCGCGCGCCCATTCGACCACGTGCATCGCGTCGATCAGTTCGTCGCGCCAGCCGTGCACGATCGAGGTCGGCACCTCCGCGGCCTGCAGCGGCGGCGCCTCGCCCATGCGCGTCGGCGGCGCCATCAGGAACAGCGCGCGCACCGGCACGCGCAGCGACACCTGGCCCGAGATCCAGGCGCCGAGGCTGGAACCGGCCAGGACCAGCGGCCCGCGCGCGGCGGCGGCCTGCGCCAGCGCCTGCAGGCGCGCCACGCGCGCGGCCACGTCGCCGAGGCGGCTGACGTCGGTCCTGGCGTCGAGGTCGGTGTAGTCGGGACGCTCGTGGGTCCAGCCCAGGCGCTCGGCGACCTCGGCCAGGGCGGTGACCTTGGTGGCGTCGGGACCGCTTTCGAAACCGTGCGAGAGGATGCAGTGGCCGCGCGCGCTCATGCCCCCACCCACGCCACCGCATCGCCGATCCGCAGCGTGCCGCCCTCGAGCACGCGCGCACACAGGCCGCCCATGCCGCGCAGGGCGTTGTAGCCGCCCGGGCCGAGCGCCTGCTCCATGCGCGAACACGGGTCGCAGCTGTCTGTCCCTTCCAGCAGCACCCCGCCGACGCGGAAGCGCTGGCCACGCAGCGCCACCAGCGCGATGCCGGAGACGACCAGGTTGCGGCGCAGGATCGCCGGCGCGACCGCGTCGCGTCCGGCCAGCGCCGCGATCGCCGGCAGGTGTTCGGCCTGGATCAGGGTCACGCCGCGCTTGCCGCTGCCGCCGGCGTAGCGGTCGCCGACCAGTCCGGCGCCGGTACGCGCCTCGGCCGATGGCACCTCGCGCATCGGCACGTCGCGCGCCGGACGCAGCCCGATCCAGCGCAACTGCCCCTCGCGCGGGAACCGGGTCATCAAGGCGTGCATCGCGGTTCCGGGAGGCGGGATCTGCATCGCGCAATGCTAGCATCGCGGCATGCCGCAACCGACCGGCGTCCCGCCGATCCACGTCGACCACCTGCCCTACGCAACGCGGCTCCAGGCCCGTGGCCTCGACGCCGTGGACCTGGTGGTCGTCCACTGCACGGAACTGCCCGACCTCGCCACCGCGCGCGCCTTCGGCGAGCAGGTGCGCTACCCCGGCAGCGGCACCGGCAACAGCGGCCACTGGTACATCGACCGCGACGGCCGCATCGTCGAGTACGTGCCACCCGAACGCGTCGCCCACCACGTGCGCGGCCACAACGCGCGCTCGGTCGGGATCGAACTGGTGAACCGCGGCCGCTGGCCGGACTGGCTGGCCGCGTCCCACCAGGCGATGGACGAGCCCTACCCCGACGCCCAGGTCGAGGCGCTGCTGGCGCTGCTCGGCCACCTGCGCGCCACCCTGCCCGCGCTGCGCCACATCGCCGGCCACGAGGACCTCGACACCGAACGGGTGCCGGCCAGTGACGATCCCGCGGTAACGGTGGCGCGCAAGCGCGATCCGGGGCCGCTGTTCCCGTGGCCACGCGTGCTGGCGGGCTGCGGACTGCAGCGCATTCCCTGAACCGGCCCGGCGCGGGGCGGCCCGTATAATCGCGGGCGATTTCCCGCCGGACCCGCCATGGATTCGCCCGTTTCCGAACTGATCGACCTGCTCTCGCTCGAACGCCTGGAAGAAGACCTGTTCCGCGGCCAGAGCCGCGACATCGGGACCCGCTACGTGTTCGGCGGCCAGGTACTGGGCCAGGCGCTGTCGGCGGCGCAGGCGACCATGCCGCAGCCGCGTCCGGCGCATTCGCTGCACGCCTACTTCCTGCGCGCGGGCAACATCGAGCACCCGATCGTGTACCACGTCGACCGCACCCGCGACGGCGGCAGCTTCTCGGTGCGCCGGGTCACCGCGATCCAGCACGGCAAGGTGATCTTCTTCTGCGCCGCGTCGTTCCAGGCCGAGGAAGAGGGTGTCGAGCACCAGCCGCCGATGCCGCAGGTGCCGGGCCCGGACGAGGTCGAGCCGGCGCCGCGGATCGATCCCGGGGTACTGGCCTCGCTGCCGACCAAGGTGCGGCGCTGGCTGGACCGCACCGGTCCGTTCGAATTCCGCCCGGTGCATCCGCGCAACGAACTGCGCCCGGCGCGCAGGCCGCCGTTCGACCAGGTCTGGTTCCGCCTCGGCGAGCGCGTCGGCGACGCGCCCGAGCTGCACCGGTCGCTGCTCGCCTACGCCTCCGATTTCCATCTGCTCGGCACCGCGACCTACCCGCACGGGATCAGCTACTACCAGCCCGACGTGCAGATGGCCTCGCTCGACCACGCGCTGTGGTTCCACCGTCCTTTCCGCGCCGACGAGTGGCTGCTGTACTCCATCGACAGCCCCAGCGCGCAGGGCGCGCGCGGGCTCGCGCGCGGCCAGGTGTTCTCGCAGGACGGGCGCCTGGTCGCCAGCACCGCGCAGGAAGGCATGATCCGGGTCAAGGGAACCGGCTGAGATGCGCCAGGTCTTCAGCAGCGCGCGGATCGAGAACGCCGAGGCGGTGGCGAAGCTGCTCGCCGACGAAGGCATCGAGGTGCGGGTGGAGAACCCGCAGGGCCTGCGCAGCGGGATCCGCGGCAACTTCAGCTACCGCGACCACCACAAGCCCGCCCCGCGCGCCACGGTGTGGGTGGTCCGCTCCGACGACCAGCCGCGCGCGCGCCAGCTGCTGCGCGAGGCCGGCCTGCTCGAGGCCTCGCCGGCCAATCCGTCGAGCTTCCTGCCCTCCACCGGCCACGCCGCGCGCCTGCGCGAGTCCTCGCCGACCCGCCGCGCGCGGGTGCGCTTCGCCCTGCTGGTCGTGGCCGCGGTGGCGCTGGCGCTGTGGCTCAACCAGTTCCGCAACCCCGGCTGGGACCTGCCCGAACCGGCCCGGGCGCCGTCGCCGGCCGCGGCGATCGATCCGGCGCTGCAGCCCTTCGCCGTGGACGCCGAAGTCGTGCACCGCATCCCGACCCCGCCCGCGCTGGCCGCCACCCTCGCCGCGATGGAGCTTGCCGTGGAGCCCGCCGCCACCCTGTGCCTGTCGCTGGACGGCGACGAAGCCGGCGCCACCGCACTCGAGGCCGCCCGCGAGGCCGGCCTCGACCCGCGCCCGGCCGACGCCTGCACCGGCGCCGGGGACTGGCTGCACGTCGCCGTGGACGACTACCGCACCGACGGCTCGGGCACCGGCACGGTCGCCCTGTCCACCACCCGCGGGGACCACGTGGCGGCCGAACGCCGGCTGGAGGTCCGCCGCGACGGGACGCGGTGGCTGGTGCTCGGCGCCCCCTGACCGGTCACGTTTCCCTCCCCGCACCGTCACGTTCGGCAAGCCATCGCAACGGGCCGCCCATGTCCACCGAAGCCATCGACCTGCTGATCAAGCGCGAACTGCCCGCCGCGGTGAACGGAGACCGCGACGCCTACGGCCGCATCGTCGCCGCCAGCCAGAACACGGTGACCGCCGTGGCCCTGGCGATCACCCGCGACGTGGCCACCAGCGAGGACATCGCCCAGGAGGCCTTCCTGTCGGCCTGGCACAACCTGGCGCGGCTCAAGAGCCCGTCCAGCTTCCTGCCCTGGCTGCGCCAGATCACCCGCAACCTGGCCCACGACCACCTGCGCGGACGCCGCAACCGCATGCTCCAGGGCGAGGCGGCGGACATCGCGATCCAGCACGCCGCCGATCCCGACGGCTGCCCGCTGGAGCAGGCGCTCGACGCCGAGCGCGAGGCGGTGGCCGCCGACCTGATCTCCGAGCTGCCCGAGGACAGCCGCGAAGTGCTGCTGCTGTACTACCGCGAAGGCCAGAGCTCCAAGCAGGTGGCGTCGCTGCTGGGCCTGTCGGACGCGGCGGTGCGCAAGCGGCTGTCGCGCGCGCGCCAGAGCGTGCGCGAGGACCTGCTCAGGCGCTTCAGCGAATTCGCGCGTTCCAGCGCGCCGTCGGCCGCGTTCGCGGTCGGCGTCACCGCCGCGCTCGGCATCAGCAAGCCGGCCGCCGCGGCGGGGGTCGGTCTGGCCACCCGCTCGATCGCGGGCAGCCTGGCCGCCCGCTTCGCGCTGGGCGTGGCCGGCGCGGCCGCCGGTGGCCTGCTGGGCGGCCTGGTCGCGGCCTGGTTCGCGCGCGGGATCATCCTCGACTTCGCCGACAACGACCAGGAGCGCGACATGCTGCTCCGGTTCTCGCGCCGCTACATGCTGTTCTCGCTGGTGATGGTGGCCCTGATCGTCGCCACCCACTTCGCGTTCCACGACGCCAGCCGGACCTTCATCGTCATCGCGGTCGCGCTGCTGGCCATGAACTGGCAGCTGCTGGTCATGCTGCCGCGCAGGATGGCGCCGATGTTCGAGCGCGACATGCGGCGCGACCCGGTGGGCGCGAAGCAGCGCCTGCTGGCCTACCGCCTCACCTGGGGCCGCGCCGGGCTGATGATGAACAACATCATCGTGATCGGCTCGCTGGTGATCGCGCACCTGCATTTCGGCTGAGGGCGCACGCCTTGGCCCTGGGTCCCCGAAGGCGGCTGGAGGGGCCGGCCGCCGCACGACGCAAGGCAGAAAAAAGCCCGCATCCGGGGATGCGGGCTGCAATCGCCATGCAACCGGGGATCAGCGGCGCGCCGGGCGCAGCTCGTCGCGGCTCAGGAAGCCGTCGCGGTTGTCGTCCATCCAGGCGAAGCGCGGGGACAGGCGCGGCATCTTCTCGTCGACCTCGACCCGGCTGAGCTTGCCGTCGCCGTTGAGGTCGGCCGCGGCGAAACGCTCCTCGAAGCGCTTCTCCATGCCGGCCCTGCGCTGCTTCATCTGCTGCGCGTGCCACGCGCGGATCTCGGCGCGGACCAGGTAGCCGTCGCGGTTCGCGTCGATCGCATCGAACTGCTCGAGCATCCGGTTGCCGCGCTTGCCGCGGCCCTGGCCGGCGGCCTCGACCTCCGCCTTCGACAGGCGGCCGTCGTTGTCCGTGTCCAGGCGGGCCGGATCCTGGAAGTGGCCGAAGTGGCCACCGCGGTGGCCGCCGCGGCCGTGGCGCATGCCGTGGCCGTGGCGCGGACGCTCGCTGGCATCGAGGCGGCCGTCGCCGTTGCGGTCGAGCTGGTCGAAACGCGCCGCCAGGCGCGGGAACTTCGCCGCTTCGGCGCGATCGATCACGCCGTCGCCGTTGGCGTCGAGGGTGGGCTTGGTCCCGCGCTGCGGGGCGTTCGCCGGCTCCGCGGCGCTGGCGCCGGCGGCGGCCATCAGGGCGATCGCAAGCGCGGTGAACAGGGTCCTGTGCTTCATGTGCGGGTTCCTCGGGGACTGCGGCTCCAGCGCCGCCGTGCCCCCGTCAACGCGCCCGCCGCCGGAACCGTTGACCCGCGCCCGGACCGGTTCAGCTGGCGGACACCTGCGCGGTCGCGCCCGCTGCGACCCGGCGCAGTATGCTGGCGCCGCAATGCGCGAGAACGAACACCTGCGGCTGTTCCATACCGGCGACCACCCCTGCGGCTACTGGCCCGGGCGCATCGCCCGCGACCTGGTGTTCGACCCGCGCGACGAACGCATCGCCGCCTTCTACCCGCAGGCGCTGGAATGGGGCTTCCGCCGCTCCGGCGACATCGTCTACCGCCCGCACTGCGTCGGCTGCCGCGCCTGCGTGGCGGTCCGCATCCCGGTCGAGGACTTCCGTCCCGACCGCAGCCAGCGCCGCTGCCTGCAGCGCAACCGCACGGTCGAGGCGCGGGTGCTGCCGGCCGAACGCAATGCCGAACGCCTGGCGCTGTACCAGCGCTACCTGTCCGCGCGCCACCCCGGCGGCGGCATGGACGGCCACGGCGCGCACGAGTTCGACCAGTTCCTGGTCGGCAGCTGGGCCAACACCCGCTTCCTCGAGCTGCGCGAGCACGGCCACCTGCTCGCCGTGGCGGTGACCGACATCGACGAGCGCGCCATGTCCGCCGTGTACACCTTCTACGACCCCGACCACGCCGCGCGCGGCCTGGGCACGCTCGCGATCCTGCGCCAGGTCGAATGGGCGGCGCGCGACCGCCGCCGCCACCTCTACCTCGGCTACTGGATCGCCGGACACGGCAAGATGGACTACAAGCGCAGGTTCCGACCGCTCGAAGGGTTCGACGGCCGCCGCTGGCGCCCGTTCGAGGAGATCGCAGCCGCATGAACCGCAAGCACGCACTCGCCCCGTTCGCCGTGCTGGCGGCGATCGCCCTCGCCGCCTGCGTCCGCGTCAACGTCCATGGCCGCGCCTCCCAGTCCGGACCCGACATGCCCGTCACCGCCCCGCTCCGCGTCGCCACCTACAACGTCTCGCTGCACGACGAGGACCCGGGCGGACTGGTGGCGCGGCTGGAACTGGGCAGCACCCAGGCCCAGCGCATCGCCGCGGTGCTGCAGCGGATCCGCCCGGACATCGTCCTGCTCAACGAGTTCGACCACGACCCCGACGGCCGCGCCGCGGACCTGTTCCAGCGCCGCTACCTGGAGCAGGCGCAGCCCGGCGGCGGCGAACCGCTCCGCTATCCCCATCGCTACCTCGCCCCGGTCAACACCGGCGAGCGCAGCGGCCTGGACCTGGACGGCAACGGCAGCGTCGGCGGCGACGGCCGCGAGCGCGGCAACGACGCCTGGGGCTACGGCCTGCACCCGGGCCAGTACGGCATGCTGCTGCTGTCGCGTTACCCGATCGACGCGGACGCGGCGCGCACTTTCCGCCTGCTGAAGTGGAGCGCGATGCCGGGCGCCCGGCGGCCGGTCGATCCGGACACCGGCGCGCCGTTCCACGACGACCAGGTCTGGAAGCAGCTGCGGCTGTCGTCGAAGTCGCACTGGGACGTCCCGGTCGACACCCCGCTGGGCCGCGTGCACGTGCTCGCCTCGCATCCCACGCCGCCGGCCTTCGACGGGCCCGAGCGCCGCAACCTGCTGCGCAACCACGACGAGATCCGGTTCTGGCTCGAGTACGTGGGCCCGGCCGCCGGCCAGGACGCGTGGCTGTGCGACGACGCCGGCCGCTGCGGCGGCCTGGCCGAGGGCGAGCGCTTCGTGGTCCTTGGCGACCTCAACAACGATCCGCACGACGGCGCCGGCGACAACGCGGTGATCGAGCGACTCGTCCACCACCCGCGCGTGCTGCCGCACGCGCCGCCGCGCAGCGAGGGCGCCGAGGCGGCTGCCGGGTTCGACGGCGGCGCCAACGCCGACCACCGGGCGCCGCACGCGCACGATACCGGCCGTTTCGGTCCGCGCGTGGGCAACCTGCGCGTGGACTACGTCCTGCCCTCGACCGGGTTCCGGCTGGCCGGGTCGGGCGTGTTCTGGCCGCCGCCCGGGCATCCGGACGAAGCGCTGGCCGCCGCCAGCGACCACCACGCGGTCTGGATCGACCTGCTGCCCGACTAGCGGCGCGGTGCTACCGCGCCTGCGCTACGCGGCGTCGCCCGGCGGCGAAGGCGCGTGCGGACGGAAGCCGAAGCCGCCGACCTGCTGGCTCGACACGATCATCCGCACCATGCCGCTGGGCACCAGCAGCTCCAGGCTGACGTCGCGGCCCTCCGGCGTGCGGCCGGCCATGGTCATCTCGACGAAGGCGCCGGCGGTGTCGATCTCGCTGCAGACCACGTGCGGGTCCGGGCCATCGGCGCCCTGCAGGTAGGGCTTGATCGGGTCGCCGAGCGCCTCGATCGCCTGCGGATGGAAGAACACGGCATAGCCGCTGCTGCCGTTCATGGCTGCTCCGTCGGTGGGGTCCGGACCACGGACGCGATCACTTCAGCTCGATGGCGAGGGCGGCGGTGGCCTGGCGCGCGACCGCGCGCGCGGCGTCGACCGAGTCCGCGCGCGCGAGGGTCACGCCGACCCGGCGCTGGCCGTCGACCCGCGGCTTGCCGAACAGCCGCAGCGCGGTGTCGGGCGCGCGCAGCGCCGCCTCGAGGTTGCTGAACACCGGCACGCCGTGGCCTTCGGCCAGCACCGCGCTCGATGCCGACGGGCCGCGCTGCGGGACGAAGCCGCCATCCTCCGCACCCACCGGCAGGCCGAGGATGGCGCGCGCGTGCAGCGCGAACTCGCTCAGGTCCTGGGAGACCAGCGTGACCAGGCCGGTGTCGTGCGGGCGTGGCGAGACCTCGCTGAACCAGACCTCGTCGCCCTTCACGAACAGCTCCACGCCGAACACCCCCCAGCCGCCGAGGTCGTCGGTGATCGCGCGCGCGACCTGCATCGCCCGCTCCAGCGCGCGCGGCCGCATCGACTGCGGCTGCCAGCTCTCGCGGTAGTCGCCGTCGCGCTGCAGGTGGCCGATCGGAGCGCAGAACGAGGTGCCGCCGGCATGGCGCACGGTGAGCAGGGTGATCTCGTAATCGAAGTCGATGAAGCCCTCGACGATGCAGCGGCCGGCGCCGGTGCGCCCGCCGGTCTGCGCATACGCCCACGCCGGCGCGATGTCTTCCTCGCGGCGCACCGTGCTCTGTCCCTTGCCCGAGGACGACATCACCGGCTTGACCACGCACGGCAGGCCGATGGCGGCGACGGCCTCGCGGTACTCGTCCTCGGTGTCGACGAACCGGTAGGGCGAGGTCGGCAGGCCCAGGGTCTCGGCGGCGAGGCGGCGGATGCCCTCGCGGTCCATGGTCAGCCAGGCCGCGCGCGCGGTGGGGATGACGCGCTGGCCGTGGTCGCGCTCGAGCTCGACCAGGGTACGGGTGTGGATGGCCTCGATCTCCGGCACCACCAGGTGCGGGCGCTCGCGCTCGACCAGCGCGGCCAGCGCGGTGGCATCAAGCATGTCGAGCACGTGGCTGCGGTGGGCGACCTGCATCGCCGGCGCGTCGGCATAGCGGTCGGCGGCGATCACCTCGACTCCCAGCCGCTGCAGCTCGATCGCCACCTCCTTGCCCAGTTCCCCGGATCCCAGCAGCAGGACGCGCGTGGCCGAGGGCGAGAGCGGGGTACCGAGGGTGCAGGACATGGGCACGGGTCCGGGCGGTGGGCTGCGCATTCTAGCCAGCGCCGCCGCCCCGGCGCCGGCCGGGCGGCGGGCGCACCGGCCGGGGACTTGGCAAACAGATATCATCGTGATATCACTTCATTGCAAGTCCCCGTGCCTGTCCGGCCGGCCCCGCAACCAGACCAGGAAAACCTGCCATGAAAGAGAACCCGATCCGTTCCCTGCCCGGCATCCCGGTAGTACTGATCCTGCTGGCGGCCACCATTGCCGGGATCGCGTGGATGGCCGCGCCCGGCGGGCAGCCGGTCCCGGGCATCGCGCTCGCCGTGGTCTGCGCCTTCCTCGTCACCGGCGCCTACAAGGTCGAACCCAACCAGGCGGCGGTGCTGAGCCTGTTCGGCAAGTACGTCGGCACGGTCAAGCAGGACGGGCTGCGCTGGAACAACCCCTTCTACGCCAAGCGCAAGATCTCGCTGCGGGTGCGCAACTTCGAGAGCGGCCGGCTCAAGGTCAACGAGCTGGACGGCTCGCCGATCGAGATCGCCGCGGTGATCGTCTGGCGCGTGGTCGATTCGGCCGAGGCGGTGTTCAACGTCGACGACTACGAGAGCTTCGTCCACATCCAGTCCGAGGCCGCGCTGCGCGCGATGGCCACCAGCTACCCCTACGACCAGCACGAGGAAGGCGACATCTCGCTGCGCAGCCACCCGGCGGAAATCTCCGAGCGGCTCAAGGAGCAGCTCGACGAACGCCTGCACGCGGCCGGCGTGGAAGTGCTCGAGGCGCGCATCAGCCACCTCGCCTACGCGCCCGAGATCGCCCAGGCGATGCTGCAGCGCCAGCAGGCCAACGCGGTGATCGCGGCCCGCACCCGGATCGTCGCCGGCGCGGTGGGCATGGTGGAGATGGCCCTGGCCGAGCTGGAGAAGAACGGCACCGTGCGCCTGGACGACGAGCGTCGCGCTGCGATGGTCAGCAACCTGCTGGTGGTGCTGTGCGGCGACCGCGGCACCCAGCCGGTCGTGAACGCCGGATCCCTGTACTGAGCGCCATGCAGCCCCACTACCTGGCCGCCGCCGTCTTCGCCCTGCTGGCCCTGCCCGCCTTCGTCAGCGCCGGCTGGCTGCGCGACGGCCGCGTGCCGGTCGCGCGCGGCGCGCGCGGCATGGACGAGCGCCGGCGCCGCGCCCTCGACGACCGCCTGGCGCGGCTGATGCGCATGGTCGGGGTGGCGATGCTGGCCATGGCCGCCGGCATGGCCGCATGGGGTGCCGACCAGGCGCGGATGCTCGCGCTGGTGGCGGTCCTGGTGCTGGTGGTCAACGGGCTGGTGCTGGCCATGGCCCTCGCCGTGGCCCGCGCGCGCCGGGGCGACTGGCCCGGGGGCGGCGGCTGATGGCGGAGAAGAAGGCCTATCCGCTGCGCATCAGTCCGGCCGTACTCGAGGCGATGCAGAAGTGGGCCGACGACGAACTGCGCAGCGTCAACGCCCAGATCGAGTACGTGCTGCGCGACGCCCTGCGCAAGGCGGGACGCCTGCCCGTGCGCGGGGAGGAACCCGGCAATCCGCCCGGATGACCGTGCGCCGGGCGCACGCACGCCTTCGGCGCCGGCCGGTCACATCGGCGACCCGGCCCACGTCGAGACCGCATCCGTCGCCGAACAAGGAGCACACCATGAGGATCCACCGCTTCGCCGCCGCGCTGTGCCTGGCGCTGGCCGTTTCCGCCCCGGTCCTGGCCCAGGACCCCGCCCCGCCCGCGGAGGCCGGGATCGCCGACCAGGACGCGATCGCCCTGGCCGACAAGGTGCTCGAGCGCATGGAGTCGGGCGACTTCGAAGGCGCGGGCGCCGACTTCAACGCGCAGATGCAGGCCGCGCTCGGGCCCGACAAGCTGGCCGACGTGCAGCGGCAGATCGAGGCCACCGGTGCCGTCGTCGAGCGCGCCCCGCCGCGCGTGGTGCGCCATGACGGCTACACCGTGGTGGTCTACCGGATCCACCGCGAGCAGGCGTCGCTGGACGCCACCGTCGCCTTCGACGGCGACGGCAGGGTCGCCGGCCTGCACTTCGTCCCCGCCAGCGGCGGGCCGCAGTAGCGCCGATGGCAGCGCCCGGCCGCCACCTCGGTGCCATGACCGACGCCAGGCTCGGAAGGGACGCCGGCCCCGCCCACCGGCAGGACGCCGCGCAGGCGCGGCACGACTTCCCGGTGGACCCCGTGCCGCCGGTGTCGCGCCTGTTCCTCGCCGGGCTCGCGACCGCACTGGCGGTCGTCGGGCTGGCGGGCACCGGCGGCCGGCTCCCGCCCGCGCCGGGCTGGCAGCTGCTGCCGTTCGCGCTCGCCGCGCTGCTGGCCCTGCCCGGGCTGGCGCTGCGACGCTGGTCGATCACCCTCGACCGCGGCGAGCTGGTGGTGGCGGCGACCTTCTTCACCCGGCGCGTGCCGCTGGAGGCGCTGGACCTGGACCACGCGCGCATCCTCGACCTGCGCGCGCATCCCGAACTCGGCACCTGGACCGGCGGACGCAACATGGACCTCCCCGGCCTCAGCGCCGGGTGGTACCTGCTGCGCAACCGCCGCCGTGCGTTCTGCCTGCTGGGCTCGCGCGAGCGCGTGCTCGTCCTGCCCGAACGCGGCGGACGGATGCTCCTGCTCGGTGCGCGCGACCCGCGCGCCATGCTGGCGAGGCTGCGCATCGCCCGCGCCGCACGCGGCGGCTAAGCTGCACGGATGCGTACCCGCTCCCGCTTCCTGCTCAACACGCCCCGGATCGAACTGTGGCCCGCCTGGCTGCTGCGCGCGCGCGCCAGCGCCGATGCCCGGGTGCTGGCCCATGCCGGCCACGTCCTGCGCCGCAAGCGCGACGGCCAGTACCTGGCGGCCGTGCTCGACGCGGGCCTGATGCCGCTGGTGCCTCGGCTGGCGCGCGAGCCGGGGATCGACGAAGCGCTGGACCTGCTCGATGCGCCACCGCGCCTGCGCGGCAGGCTCGACCCGGGCGTGCTGCCGCCCGACCGGCTGGCCCAGCGGCTCCACGCGCTCGGCCTGGACCCGGACGCCTACGCCGCGGACACCGGGCTGGACGTGGTCGCCGAGCCCGAGTTCCTGGCCCTGGCCGGGTTCGACCGCTACCGGCGGCCGCTGTGGCTGCTGCCCGGCGCCGCGCGCGCGTGGCAGTGCCTGCGCGAGGCCGCGGCGCGCGACGGCGTGGTGCTGGAGGCGATCTCGGGCTACCGCAGCCACGACTACCAGCTGGGCATCTTCGAACGGAAGCTGGCGCGCGGCCTCGCGGTGGCCGAGATCCTGGCGGTGAACGCCGCGCCGGGCTTCAGCGAACACCACGCCGGCGACGCGCTGGACATCGGCACGCCGGGCGAGCCGCCGGCGGAGGAGTCGTTCGAGGCCACGCCCGCGTTCGACTGGCTGTCGCGGCACGCGGCCGCGCACGGATTCGCCATGAGCTACCCGCGCGGCAACCCGCACGGCATCGTGTACGAGCCGTGGCACTGGCGGTTCGTCGGTCCCGACGCGGTGCAATGACGCCCGGCCGGGCACGGGGCGCCGCGGCCCCGGTCGACCGGTGCGATGCCCTGCCCGCCGCCGCGCCCTAGTCCTGCGAACGGTTGGTCGGCGCCGCCGCCCCGGCGGCCAGGTCGGCGATGCGCCACAGGTAGAGCGAGGCGTAGGTGCGGTAGGGACCCCAGCGCTCGCCGCGTTCGGCCAGTTCGCGCGGGGTCGGCATCGCCTCGAGTCCGTCCACCCGCTGGACGCCCTTGCGCACGCCCAGGTCGTCGACCGGCAGCACGTCCGGCCGGCCGAGGCGGAACATCAGCATCATTTCCACGGTCCAGCGGCCGATGCCGCGGATCGGGACCAGCGCGGCCACGATCTCGTCCTCGCGCATGGTCGACATGCGACGCAGGGTCGGGATCTCGCCGCGCGCCTCGCGCGCGGCCAGGTCGCGCAGGGCCAGGGTCTTGTTGCCCGAGACGCCGCAGGCACGCAGGGTGGCATCGTCGATCCGGCCCAGGGTGTCGGCGTGCAGGCGGCGGCTGCCGATCGCGGCCTCCACCCGCGCCACGATCGTCGATGCGGCCTTGCCGCTGAGCTGCTGGAACAGGATCGCCCGCGCCAGCGCGTCCACCGGGTCGAACGGGCGGCGCCAGCGCGGCTCGGGCGGGATCGGGCCCAGCCGCCGCATCCACTTCGCCAGCCTGCGGTCGCGGCGCAGCAGGTGCTCCCAGGCGCCGCCGGTGTCGAACCCGCGTGCGTGCCGTGGCATCGGCGTCAGTCCTCCAGCGGCGAGGCTGCGTACAGCAGCCACCCCAGGATCATCATCCCGCCCCCGAACGGGGCCGCGGCGGAACTGCCGCCCCCCAGCACCCGCCATGCCAGGGTGCCCGCGAACACCAGGCTGCCGGCCAGCAGCAACCCGACCGCCAGCGCAGCCACCCGCGGCATCCGTGGCCGCGCCAGGGCCGCGATCGCGACGCCGTGGCCGAAGGCCATCACCGCCGCGGCCTGCAGCACAGCACGGTCCCCGTCGGCGGCGGCGTGCGAGGCATACGCGGCCAGCGCGACCCCGGCGCCGGCCATCAGCGCGCCCTTGGCGCGCAGCCAGCGCACCAGCGGTGCGGGCACCGCCTTCACCGCGGGCTCCCCCTGAACGCAGCGCGCCGCACCCCCGGGGGGATGCGGCGCGTGGCGAACGCATGCATGGCGGCGCGGATTACTCGCGGAGCCTCCAGAACACCTCGAACTCGCCGTCCGCGGTGAACGCGTTGTCGATGCCGTTCTTGTAGAACTCGAACGGACGGTCGGTGACGTCGCGGCCGTGGGTGACGGCCCAGGCACGCACCGCGTTGCGCACGTTCTCCAGCTCGGCCATGTAGCCCTTGTACTCGCCGTGCGCGAACTGGCCCGGCTCGGTGCGGACGTACTGCACCGGCGCGCCCTCGGGAATCTTCACCTCGAGCTCGCCCTCGTCCACGGCCGGCGCCTGGGCGACGGGCTGCGCCTCCTCGCCTTCGCCTTCCTCGTTGCCGCCGTTGCCGCCGGCATCGTCCGCGCCCTTGCGACGGACCGGCTGGACAACGTCGAAGGTGTAGTTCTCGCGGCCGAGCTCGGTGGAGACGATGCGCAGCGGCCCGGCGGCGACCAGGTCGTTGGCTTCCATCGTGCGCTTGATCCACTCGCTGTTCGACTTCATCGAACGCTTGATGGCCTCGTTGTTGCGCTCGATGGCGCCGGCCGAGACGACCAGCAGGTTCTCGGCGGGCAGCTCGACCACGCCCAGGTTGGTCAGCGGCACGCCCTCGGCGCGGTAGTCGACGTTGGGAACCGCGGCCAGGATGCTGGTGAGCTTGGACAGGCCGATCTTCATGTCCTCGCCCACGTGGCCGCGCACGTACATGCCGGCGTAGCGGCCGAGCAGGTTCCAGCCGTAGTCCACCGTGTAGGTCTGGGTGATCTCGATGTTGCGCCCGCCGCGCCCGGTCGGCCGCAGGTTGAACTCCATGCGCTTGTTGGCGCCGCGGTCGCGGTTCTCCAGGGCGTACACCACGCGGCTGTCGGGTTCGCTCTCCACGATCTCCCAGCTGCCCTTGCCCAGCGGCCTGGACTCGTAGTCCAGGCGCGCGCCCACGCCCGACTCCGGACCCGAGCGGGTGATCCTGATCGCCGGGTCGCGCAGGGCGAGCGGGTTCCACTCATGGAACCGGTGCGTCGCGTTCAGCGTGTCGAAGACGATCGCGGCCCGCCGGTTGGTCTCGACCTTCTCGGTGATCGTGCGGCTCGACGGCAGGAACACGCCCACGAGCACGAACAGCACGGCGACGATCGCCATTGAAATCAGGATCTCGATCAAACGGGTCATTCAGGGTTCTCCGGGACCATTTCCCGCCGTCGCGGGCGCAAGTGGCCAATGCTAGCAAGAACCCTGCACGGCCCGCGACCCGTCCGGGCCCGCCCGGCAGCGCGGGGGATCGGTTGGCCTCGCAACCATCCGCCGCGCAGGCCGCGCCAACCGGTGCCGGGCCCGGTTCCACCGACCGGCATCTGCCCGCTGCGGGTACTTTTGTCGCAGGCGTGCGCCCGCGCAGGGGAAGGATCCGAAGCGTCGGGGCTTCTCCCGGGGGGACGCCACCCCTTCCACCCGGGGACCGCCCGCGGCGACCGGTCCGGCAGCCGCCCGCGACCGCCCGCCGCGTCGCGGCGGGCCGGCCTGCCGTCCGCGTCAGACCAGCTGCAGCTCGAACGCCTTGAGCACGGCGCGGGTGCGGTCGCGGACGCCGAGCTTGGAGAGGATGTTCGAGACGTGGTTCTTGATGGTGCCCTCGGCCACGCCCAGCGAGTTGGCGATCTCCTTGTTGGAAAAGCCGCCGGCCATCAGGCGCAGGATCTCGGTCTCGCGATCGGTCAGCGGGTCGGGCCGGTCGAGGCTGACGAACTCGTTGCGCATGTGCTCCAGGCCCGAGAGCAGGCGCTGGGTCACCGCCGGCTGGACCAGCGAGCCGCCCGCGGCCACGGTCCGGATCGCGCCGACCAGCTGTTCCAGCGACACGTCCTTGAGCAGATAGCCGCGGGCCCCGGCCTTCATGCCGGCCAGCACCAGCTGGTCGTCGTCGAAGGTGGTCAGGATGATGGTCGGCGGCAGCTGGCCGGCGCGCGAGAGCGCCTGCAGCGCCTCCAGGCCCGACATCACCGGCATCCGCATGTCCATGAGCACCACGTCGGGGCGGACCTCGGGGATCAGCTCCACCGCCTGCTTGCCGTCGCCGGCCTCGGCGACGACCTCGATGCCGTCGTCCAGCGCCAGCAGCGAGCGGATGCCCTGCCTCACAAGGGTCTGGTCGTCGACAAGGCAGACTCGGATCATGGGACCTCCAGCGGGTGGTGTCGGTGGGCGCCTTCCTGGCCCGGCGCACTGTCCTCGGACGCCCCGGCCGCGGGGCCGGCGCCGTCGTGCGCCAGCACCGCGCCGTCCATCGGCAGGCGCAGGCGCACGGTGAAGCCGCTGCCGGGCGCGGTCTCGACCTCGAGCGACCCGCCGTACGCCGCCAGGCGTTCGCGCATGCCGCGCAGGCCGTTGCCGGCGACCGCGACCTCGGCCCCGCGGCCGTCGTCGCGCGCCTCCAGGGTCACGGCGTCGCCGTCGAAACTGTAGCGCAGCCGCAGCAGGGTGGCCTCGGCGTGGCGCACGGCGTTGGTGATGATTTCCTGTGTGCAGCGCAGCAGGACGTGGGCCCGCTCCGGGTCGTCGACCAGGAAGGTGAGCGGCATGTCCATGTCGATCCGCAGCCCCGGCACGTTGTCGGCCAGCGGCAGCAGGGTCGTGCGCATGTCGATGGCGTCGTCCTCGCGCAGCCGGCTCACCGCCTCGCGCACGTCGCTCAGCAGCAGCTTGGCCAGGGTGTGGGCCTGGGTGACGTGCTCCTGGGCCTGGCCGCTGACCAGGTGGTTGGCGACCTCCAGGTTCAGGCTCAGCGCGGTCAGGTGGTGGCCGAGCAGGTCGTGCAGCTCGCGCGAGATCCGGGTCCGCTCGTTGACCCGCACGCTCTCGGCCAGCAGGGCCCGGGTGGCGCGCAGCTCGGCGTTCAGGCGCCGCTGCTCGTCCCGGGCCAGTACCTGCTGCCGGGCCACGTAGCCGGTCGCGAACACGAAACAGGTGAAGCCGGCGTACAGCACCGACTGCATCACCGCCTCGAACCACATGAAGCCCAGCGCCCGGGTATAGACCGGGATCACCACGATCTCGCTCAGGACCAGGACCGCGATGCTGGCCGGCAGCGGCAGCAGCCAGGGCAGCACGCACGCCGCCACCATCAGCAGCAGCACGCCCAGTCCGCTGTTGCTGTAGTAGCTCAGGGCCACCGCGCTGCCGATCATCAGGCCCAGCAGCAGGTAGTCGACCAGGTTGACCCGGCGCGAATCGAGCGCGCGGCTGAGCCAGGCGAAGCCGAAGCCGAAGATCGCCCAGGCGATCCAGGCCGGCCAGCCGGCACCGATGCCGGCCGGCTCGCCCTCCTCCACCGGCCGCGAGATCAGCCACAGCGGCAGCACGATCACCGCCCAGGTGAACAGGCCGGCGTAGCGCAGCAGGCGGGCGTGGTCGAGGCGCGAGAGCATGCGGGCATGGTAGGCGCTTTCCGGGCGCCGGAGACCCCCCAACAAGTCATGCGCGACGGCCCCGCGCGCGGTCGCGGCGCGGCGGGGGCCGTGCGATAATCGCGACCGGCATCGCATTGACCGTCGCACGGCGCCCGCGCCGTCTACCGGTGGGTGGTGCCGGTGGGCGTTCCGCGCCGGGAGGCGCGGCCGGCGCGCGCGGCCACCCCCGGGCGGCGCGCATCCGGCGGCGCATCGGCGGGCCATGGCCCGCTGCCCCGTTCCGCGCGACGCCCGCGCCCCCTGCAGTCCCCTGGAGTTCTGGAATGTCGATCGTCATCCGCGACGTGCGGGAGCATGAGCTGGATTCAGTCCTCACCCTCAACAACGCCGCCGGCCCGACGATCCTGCCGCTGGATACCGCGCGCATCCGCAGGTTCTACGACACCGCCGAATACTTCCGCGTCGCCGAGCGCGACGGCGCCCTGGTGGGCTTCCTCGTCGGCATGGGCTCGGAAGCCGACCACGACAGCAGCAACTTCCACTGGTTCCGGGCCCACTGCGAGCGGTTCTTCTACATCGACCGGATCGTGGTCAGCAGCCGCCGCCGCGGCGGCGGCGTGGGTCGGGCGTTCTACGCCGACGCCCAGAGCCATGCCGAGCTGCGCTACCCGCTGCTGACCTGCGAGGTGTTCCTCGAACACGACGCCGACCCGGTGCGCGTGTTCCACGGCAGCTTCGGCTTCCACGAGATCGGCCAGCACGTGATGCCCGAGAACGGCATCCGCGCCTCGATGATGGCCAAGGAAATGTGCAGCTACGAGTGGGTGCGCGCCACCTATGGCGACAACCTGCCCGACTTGCCGTGGATCTCGCGTCCGCGGGTACCGGCCGCGGTGGCCGACGCATGAGCGCGGCGATGGATTTCGAACCGGCCGGCGAGCTCAAGATCGGCCAGGTGGGGATCGCCAACCTGCGCGTGCGCACCCTCGACATCGCGCGCCTGGCCGCGGAGATGCGCGAGCGGGTCGCGCGGGCGCCGAAGCTGTTCGCGCGCGCCGCGGTGATCCTGGACTTCGGCGGCCTGACGGCGACCCCCGACGCGGCCACCGCGAGGGCGCTGATCGAGGCCCTGCGCGAGGCCGGGGTGCTGCCGGTGGCGCTGGCCTGGGGCAGCAGCGACAACGAGGCCCTGGCGGTCGAGCTCGGGCTCCCGCTGCTGGCCAAGTTCCGGGCCCAGTACGAGCCTGTCGCAGGCGCGACTGAGACCGTAGCGCCGCGCCCGGCCGCCCGGCCGGCGCCCGAACCCGCCCCGGCCGCGCGCGCGGCGGCGCCCCGCCCCGCGGCCTCCGCCCCGGGCCTGGTCCAGGCCGCGCCGGTGCGCTCGGGCCAGCAGGTCTATGCCGAGAACCGCGACCTGACGATCCTCTCCCAGGTCGGCGCCGGCGCCGAGGTGATCGCCGACGGCTCGATCCACATCTACGGCCCGCTGCGCGGCCGCGCGCTGGCCGGCGCCCAGGGCAACGCGGGCGCGCGCATCTTCTGCCGCGCCTTCCACGCCGAGCTCGTCGCCGTGGCCGGCCACTACAAAGTACTGGAAGATATCCCGAAGGAACTGCACGGCAAGCCGGTGCAGGTCTGGCTGGAGAACGAAGAACTCAAGATCGCCGCACTCGACTGACGGCGGCACACACAGGAGACGTGTTTTGGCTGAAATCATCGTGGTCACCTCGGGCAAGGGAGGCGTCGGCAAGACCACCAGCAGCGCCAGCCTGGCCAACGGCCTCGCCCGCCGCGGCAAGAAGGTCGCGGTCATCGACTTCGACGTGGGCCTGCGCAACCTCGACCTGATCATGGGGTGCGAGCGCCGCGTGGTGTACGACTTCGTCAACGTCGTCCAGGGCGAGGCCTCGCTCCGGCAGGCGCTGATCAAGGACAAGCGCTTCGAGAACCTGTACGTGCTGGCCGCCTCGCAGACGCGCGACAAGGACGCGCTGACCAAGGAAGGCGTGGAGCGCGTGCTCAAGGAACTGGCCGACGACGGCTTCGAATACATCATCTGCGACTCCCCGGCCGGCATCGAGAAGGGTGCGTTCCTGGCCATGTACTTCGCCGACCGCGCGGTGGTGGTGGTCAACCCCGAGGTGTCCTCGGTGCGCGACTCCGACCGCATCCTCGGCCTGCTCGCCTCCAAGACCCGCAAGGCCGAGGCCGGCGAGCGGGTGCAGGAGCACCTGCTGCTCACCCGCTACAACCCCGACCGGGTGGAGAAGGGGGAAATGCTCTCGATCGCCGACGTCGAGGAGGTGCTGGGCATCAAGACCCTCGGCGTGATCCCCGAGTCGCCCGACGTGCTCGACGCCTCCAACAAGGGCGAACCGGTGATCCTGGCGGGCGAATCCAGCGCCGGCCAGGCCTACGACGACGCGGTTGCGCGACTGCTCGGCGAAGACCGGCCGATGCGTTTCACCCAGGCCGAGAAGAAGGGCTTCTTCAGCAAGCTCTTCGGAGGTTGACGATGGGACTGTTCGATTTCCTCAAGCCGAGGCAGAACACGGCGGCGATCGCCAAGGACCGCCTGCGCATCATCGTCGCGCAGGAGCGGACCAGCCGCGGCGCGCCCGACTACCTGCCCCTGCTGCAGCGCGAGCTGCTGGAGGTGATCCGCAAGTACGTGAGCGTCGACGTGGACGCGGTCAAGGTGGACCTGGTCAAGGACGGCGAACACGACGTGCTCGACATCTCGGTGGCGCTGCCCGAGAACCGGCCCGCCACCGCCTGACCCCGGCACGGCGGCGGGCATGCCGCCGCCCGCACGCCCGCGCCGCGGGCGATGCCCCCAAGATCCGGCGACCGCAGGCGCGGCGCCGGCCATCCCCGCGACCCCGGCCGCCAGCCCCGATGACCGCGCCCCTTCCCCAAGCCCACGGCGTCCTGCTGCTGCGCGACGTCGACGGATCGCACGTCGCCGGGCTGCTCGCGCGCTACGGGCTGGAGCTGCGCCGCGTGGCCGACGACGCGCCGATCCCCGGCAGCTACTGGGGGGAACCCGAGGCCGGCATCGTCGGCTGCGTCGTGTACGCGCGCGGCGACACCCCGCTGCACTCGCTGCTGCACGAGGCCTGCCACCTGGTCGTGCTGCCGCCGGAACGGCGCCGGGCCGTGCACACCGACGCGACCGATTCGGTCGAGGAAGAAGACGCGGTGTGCGTGCTGCAGGCGCTGCTCGGCGACGCCATCCCGGGAGTGGGGCGCGACCGCATCCTCGCCGACATGGATGCCTGGGGCTACACCTTCCGCCTCGGCAGCGCGCGCGCCTACGTCGAGCGCGACGCGGACGCGGCGTGGGCCTGGCTGCAGGCCCGTGGGCTGGTCGACGGCGAGCGCCGCCTGCGCATCCCGCGCGCCTGAGCGCGGCCGCGGCGCGGCCTGCGCCCGATCGCACTTGCGTCGTCCCCCGCGCGCGCCCTAGCCTGCGCGCAACGCCTTCGTGCATCCCGCGGGAAACGCCGTGAAACACCACCGACCCATGCTCGTCCTGGCGATCGCCGCCAGCCTCGCCCTGTCCGCCTGCCAGCGCGAACCCACCGCGACCGACGCCGCCGCGCCCGGCACGACCCGGCCCGCGCCGCAGGACGAGACCGCCGATGCGTTCATCGCCCGCGTCAATGCCGAACTCAAGGAGATGTACCCGGAACTCACCGCGGCGCAGTGGCTGTCGAACACCTACATCATCGACGACAGCCAGCTGCTCGCGGCCAAGGCCAACGAGAAGTTCCTGACCTCGCTCAACGCGTGGATCGAGCAGGCGCGCAGGTTCGAGGGCCAGGACATGTCGCCCGAGACCGCGCGCGCGATCAACCTGCTCAAGCTCGGCACCTCGATGCCGGCGCCGCGCGACCCGCAGAAGCTGGCCGAGCTCACCCGCATCGCCACCCGCATGGAGGGCATGTACGGCGCCGGCACCTACTGCTCCAACCCGGAGGATCCGTCCAGCTGCCGCCAGCTCGGCGCGCTGGAAGACGTGCTGGCCAAGGACCGCAGCTACGAGGCCCAGCTCGACGCATGGCAGGGCTGGCATTCGATCTCGCGGCCAATGCGCGAGGATTACGTGCGCTTCGTGGAGCTGGTCAACGAGGGCGCGCGCGAACTGGGCTACGCCGACGCCGGCGAGATGTGGCGTTCGGGCTACGACATGTCGCCGGTCGAACTCGCGGCCGAGACCGACCGCCTGTGGGGCCAGGTCAAGCCGCTGTACGAACAGCTGCACTGCTACGCCCGCGCCCGCCTGGAGGCGCAGTACCCGGGCCGCGGTTCGGTCGACGGGCTGCTGCCGGCGCACCTGATGGGCAACATGTGGCAGCAGGACTGGGGCAACCTCTGGGACATCCTCGCGCCCTACAGCCAGCAGCAGGCCGGCGCCGACCTCGACGTCGGCGGCGCGCTCGAACGCCGCTACCAGTCCGAACTCAACGCGCGCCTGGCCAGGGAGAACGCGCTGATCGACAGCGAGCGCCGCGCCGAGGTGGTGCGCGCCGCGCAGCTCGAGAGCGCCAGGCAGATGACCCGCCAGGCCGAGGAGTTCTACGTCTCGCTCGGCATGCCGAAGCTGCCGGAGAGCTACTGGGAGAAGACCCAGTTCATCAAGCCGCGCGACCGCGACGTGGTCTGCCACGCCAGCGCCTGGGACATGAACATGGGCGGCGAGGACGGCAAGTCGCCCGACGTGCGCACCAAGATGTGCATCAAGCCCAACGAAGAGGACTTCTTCACCATCTACCACGAGCTGGGCCACGTGTACTACTACCTGGCCTACAACCACCTGCCGCCGCTGTTCCAGGCCGGCGCCCACGACGGCTTCCACGAAGCGATCGGCGACACGATCGAGCTGGCCATGACCCCGGCCTACCTGAAGTCGATCGGCCTGGTCGGCGACCAGCAGACCAGCCAGGAGGCCCTGGTCAACGCGCAGATGCGCATGGCGCTGGCGAAGGTGGCGTTCATGCCCTTCGGTCTGATGATCGACCGCTGGCGGTGGGGCGTGTTCGACGGCTCGATCACCCCGGACCGCTACAACCAGGCCTGGTGGGAACTGAAGGCGAAGTACCAGGGCGTGGCGCCGGTGGCGCCGCGCGGCGAGGACTTCTTCGACCCGGGCGCCAAGTACCACGTGCCGGGCAACACGCCCTACACCCGCTACTTCCTCTCGCACGTGCTGCAGTTCCAGTTCTACAAGGCGCTGTGCGACGCGGCCGGCCACCAGGGTCCGCTGTACGAGTGCACCTTCGCCGGCAACAAGGCCGCGGGCGAGAAGTTCTGGGCGATGCTGTCCAAGGGCGCCAGCCAGCCGTGGCAGCAGACGATGAAGGAGCTGACCGGCGGCGAGACCATGGACGCCTCGGCGGTGCTCGAGTACTTCGCGCCGCTGCAGGAGTGGCTCAAGCAGCAGAACGAAGGCCGCTCGTGCGGCTGGCAGGCGCCGGCGCCCGCGCCGGCCCCCGCGCCCGCCGCCGACAACGGCTGACCCGTCGGCGGGGCGGGCTCCAGCGCCCGCCCCGCGCGCCCGAGCTCCTTCCCGAACCCGTCCGAACGCCATGTCCAGACTCCTGCTCGCGCTCTGCGTGGCCGCCTGCGCGGCCACCTCCTTCGCCGCCGACCTGCCGCGGGTGGACGGCGAGCGCAGCCGGTCCGCGCCGCCGGCGAAGCTGGCCTGGCGCGACGCCGCCTTCGACCCGTCGCTGGCGACCCGGGTGCGCTTTCCCGAGGTCCCGCTGGCGCAGCTGGTGGCGCTGGACGACGCCAACCGCGCCCGCGACCGGCGCCGGCCGACGCCGGTCCAGATCGGCGTGGGCCGCGCGGCGCCGGCCGGCAAGGCCGTCCCGCTGGAGCTGCAGTGGCGCGCGGTCGCGGGCGGCCGGGTGGCGACCCTGGAAGTGACGTCGCCGGTGGCGATGGGCCTGCGGGCCGGGCTGTCGCTGCAGGGACTGCCGGCGGACGCCGAGCTGCGCGTGCGCGGCTCGGAACTGCCGCTGGGCGAGATCGTGCGGATACCCGGTGCCGAGGCGCTGCGCGCGCTCGACCCCGGCGGCCTGTACTGGACCCCGGCCACCGACGGCGAGACCCAGACCATCGAGGTCTTCGTCCCGGCCGGCTCGGACCCCGGCGCGCCGCGCATCGCCGTGCCGCAGGTCGCCCACCTGGTGACCAACAGCCGCAGCGACTTCAAGATCCTCGAGAAGCTCGGCGAGTCCGGCGCCTGCAACATCGACACGGCGTGCAAGGTCGGCGAACTCGGCGCGGACTTCGTCCGGGCCAAGGACGCCGTCGCGCACATGGTGTTCAACCTCTACCGCAGCAACGGCACGGCCATCGGTGCCTACATCTGCACCGGCACCCTGCTCAACGACACCGACCCGTCCACCCAGGTCCCCTACTTCTGGACCGCCCGGCACTGCTTCGCCGGCGGCTCCGGCGACGTGCCGGCGCAGGACATGGCGCGCGTGGCGGCCAGCCTGACGACCTACTGGAACTACGAAGCGGCCTCGTGCAACAGCGGCACGTCCACCAGCCGCGCCACCCTCGGCGGCGGCGCCGACGTCCTGTTCGACGACGAGCACACCGACGCGATGCTGCTGCGCCTGCGCAACCCGGCGCCGGCGGGCGCGACCTTCGCCGGCTGGGACGCGGCCGGCCTGCCCACGGGCGCGGACGTGGTGGCGATCCACCATCCGTCGGGCGACGCGAAGAAGGTGTCGTTCGGCCGCCACGTGCCGGCCGACGACGAGCCGGGCATGCGCGCGGTGGGCTGGCTGTCCGGGACCACCGAGGGGGGCAGCAGCGGGTCGGGCCTGTTCGTGCGCGGCAACGACGGCAGCTACCGCCTGCACGGCGGCCTGTACGGCGGATACGCGGCATGCCCGAACTCCGGCAGCCTCGCCGATTCCGGCAACCGCGACTGGTACTCGCGCCTGGACCTGGTGTTCCCGCGCATCCAGCAGTACCTGGCGCCGGTGCCGGCCGCACCGCGGCGCCGCAACGGCGCCCATCCGCTCGACCCGCGCCGCTGACGCGCCCGCGCCGATGCGGCGCGCGGCCTAGAGCTGCCCGGTCGGCTCCAGTTCCACCGGCGGCGCCTGGCCCGCGGACGGCGGCGCCGCGCGGCGCGATTCCCAGCGCCACATCGCCCAGCCCAGCAGCACGAAACCGGCCGCCGGCACCGCCAGCATGACCGGGTCGTGGCTCACCAGCGGCGAGACCACGCCGGCCAGCACCGCGTTGAGCACCAGCCCGGTGAACGCCTGCAGCGACGAGGCCGAGCCGCGGTGGCGCGGGTACATGTCGAGGATCGACAGGGTCACGATCGGGAACACCAGGGCGATGCCGAACGCGTTGCCGACCATCGGCAGCACCGCCCACGGGATCGCCGGCTGCGCGGCCAGCACGCTGTACGCGATGTTGGCCAGCATCGCCACGGCGCTGCAGGCGAAGCCGATCTCCACCAGGCGCGGCCCGCTGACCCGTCCCGCGGTGCGCCCCGACACGTAGGCGCCGACCATCATCCCGCTGATCGTCGGGATGAAGAACCAGCCGAAGCTGCGTTCGTCCAGCCGCAGCAGGTCGAGCACGAACGCCGGTGCCGAGGCGATGTACAGGAACAGCGCGCCGAAGTTGAACGCACCGGCCGCGGCCAGGCGCTGGAAGCGCGGGTTGAGCGCGATCCACGCGTAGTCGCGCAGCAGCCGCCGCGGCGACGGCGCCAGCCGCGCGTCCGGCGGCAGGGTCTCGGGCAGCCAACGCCAGGTCGCCAGCCACAGCAGCCCGGTGAAGCCGACCAGGAACCAGAAGATCAGCGTCCACCGCCCCCAGCCCAGCAGCCAGCCGCCCACGATCGGCGCGATCGCCGGGGCGGCGCCGAAGATCATCGACACCTGGCTCATCAGCCGCTGCGCGTCGTGGCCATGCAGCACGTCGCGGATCACCGCGCGACCGACGATCAGGCCCACGCCGGCCGACAGCCCCTGCAGGGCGCGGAACGCCAGCAGCGTGGGCATGTCGGTGGACAGCGCGCAGCCGGCCGAGGCGAAGGCGAAGACGACCAGCCCGGTCAGGATCACCCGTCGCCGCCCGAGCAGGTCCGACAGCGGGCCGTGGACCAGGCTCATCAGCGCGTAGGCGACCAGGTAGATGCTGATGGTCTGCTGCATCGCCAGCTTGTCCGCGCCCAGGTCGACACCCATCGCCGGGAACGCCGGGAAGATCATGTCGATCGAGAACGGGCCGAACATGGCCAGCCCCGCCAGCAGCAGGGCGAGGGTGCGCTGCCCGGGGATGCGCGCGCTCATCGCCCGCCTCCCGGCGCCGCGGCTGCCCCGCCGATGGCGGGGCCAAGGCGTCCGGCGCACCGGCCGGGCACGCCGCGGAGGCCTCGGCGCGCCGCGCCGGGCCGGGACGGGGAACAGACGACAGGATTCACGCGGGGACCGCGACGGCTCGGGGGGACGCACAAGATTAACAAGCCACGCGCCGATCCCCCGCGCCGATCCCCCGCGCCGACCCCGGCGGCAGGGGCCGGCGGGTATAATCCACGCCGCTGCGGTGGGAGAAGCGCGGGCCCCGGCCCCGCTGCCGAAGGCGCAAACGCCCGTAATCGCTCAGGCCCGATACCACCGCACGCGACCAACACTCTGGAGAGACCGCCCGGCACTGCCGGAACCGGCGCCGAAGGGGCACGAACCACGCGGCCAACCCACGCGGTTCCAAACTCTCAGGCAGAAGGACAGAGGGGCACCACCGCAGACGACCGCCTGCGCCCTGCACGCGCGCCGTCCCGCGTCCCCGAACCCAGGTGCCTTCCGCCATGTCCAAGCCCAGCCTGCGCGACCTCGAACACCACGACGCCTTCATCGAGCGCCACATCGGCCCCAACGACGCCGAGATCGCGCACATGCTCCAGGCCATCGGCCACGACTCGCTCGAGTCGATGACCGCGGCCATCGTCCCGGCCAGCATCAAGTCCGGCGACGGGCTGGCCCTGCCGGGCGCGCAGACCGAGGAGGAGGCGCTGGCCGCGATCCGCGCCATCGCCAAGAAGAACGACGTCTTCCGCAGCTTCATCGGCCAGGGCTACTACGGCACCCGCACCCCGCCGGTGATCCTGCGCAACATCCTCGAGAACCCCGCCTGGTACACCGCCTACACCCCGTACCAGGCGGAAATCTCCCAGGGCCGGATGGAGGCGCTGATCAACTTCCAGCAGATGTGCGCCGACCTCACCGGCATGGACATCGCCAACGCCTCGCTGCTGGACGAGGCCACCGCCGCCGGCGAAGCGATGACCCTGGCCCGGCGCGCGTCGAAGGCGAAGTCGAACGTGTTCTTCGTCGCCGACCACGTGCATCCGCAGACCCTGGAGGTGGTGCGCACCCGCGCCGACGGCCTCGGCATCGAGCTGGTGGTGGGCCCGGTCGCGGACGCGGCCACGGTCGACAGCTTCGGCGTCCTGCTGCAGTACCCCGACACCTGGGGCCACGTCGGCGACCACGCCGCGCTGGCCGAGGCGGTGCACGCGCGCGGCGGCGTGGTCGCCGTGGCCACGGACCTGCTGGCCCTGGCCCTGCTCAAGCCGCCGGGCGAATGGGGCGCCGACATCGTGGTCGGCAACAGCCAGCGCTTCGGCGTGCCGTTCGGCTTCGGCGGCCCGCACGCGGCGTTCATGGCCTGCCGCGACGCGTTCAAGCGCTCGATGCCCGGCCGCCTGATCGGCGTCTCGGTCGACGCCGAGGGCAACCCCGCCTACCGCCTGACCCTGCAGACCCGCGAGCAGCACATCCGCCGCGAGAAGGCGACCAGCAACATCTGCACCGCGCAGGTGCTGCTGGCGGTGATGGCTTCGATGTACGCGGTGTACCACGGGCCCGACGGACTGGTGCGGATCGCGCGCCGCGTGCACCGCCAGGCCGTGGTCCTGGCCGAGGCGCTGCGCCGCGCTGGCGTCCGGGTGGACGACGGCTTCTTCGACACCCTGCACGTCACCGGCGTGGACGCCGAGCAGATCCACACCTACGCCAGCCACCAGCGCATCAACCTGCGCAAGATCGATGCCGGCCGGGTGGGCATCAGCCTCGACGAGACCGTGACCCGCGCCGACCTCGTCGCGCTGGCCAAGGTGTTCGGCGCCGACCTCACCGATGCCTCGATCGACGCGATCGACGCGGAGGCGCCCGACGCGCTGCCGGCCGGCCTGTTGCGCGAATCGAAGTTCCTGCAGCACCCGGTGTTCAACACCCACCACAGCGAACACGAGCTGCTGCGCTACATGCGCAGCCTGGCCGACAAGGACCTGGCCATGGACCGGACCATGATCCCGCTCGGCTCGTGCACCATGAAGCTCAACGCCACCGCGGAGATGATCCCGATCACGTGGCCCGAGTTCGCCAACGTGCACCCGCTGGCGCCGCCGTCGCAGACCCGTGGCTACCAGGAACTGGTCGAATCGCTCGAGGCGATGCTGGTCGAGATCACCGGCTACGACGCGGTCAGCTTCCAGCCCAATTCGGGCGCCCAGGGCGAGTACGCCGGCCTGCTCGCGATCCGCGCATACCACGCCTCGCGCGGCGAGGGTCATCGCGACATCTGCCTGATCCCCGAATCCGCGCACGGCACCAACCCGGCCAGCGCGCAGATGGCCGGGATGAAGGTCGTGGTCACCCGCTGCGACGCCAACGGCAACATCGACATCGACGACATCCGCGCCAAGGCCGGGCAGCACTCGGCCAACCTGGCCGCGATCATGATGACCTACCCGTCCACCCACGGCGTGTTCGAGGAGGACGTGGTCGAGATCTGCGAGATCGTCCACGCCCACGGCGGCCAGGTGTACACCGATGGCGCCAACATGAACGCGCTGGTCGGCCTGGCCAAGCCGGGCAAGTGGGGCTCGGACGTCTCCCACCTCAACCTGCACAAGACCTTCTGCATCCCGCACGGCGGCGGCGGCCCGGGCGTCGGGCCGTGCGCGGTGAAGGCGCACCTGGCGCCGTTCCTGCCGCGCGGCCACAAGCACGCGAGCGGCGCGGTCGGCATGGTCTCGGCCGCGGCCCACGGCAGCGCGTCGATCCTGCCGATCAGCTGGATGTACATCGCGATGATGGGCGCGGCCGGCCTGCGCAAGGCCACCCAGGTGGCGCTGCTCAACGCCAACTACATCTCCAGGCGGCTGGCGCCGCACTACCGCACGCTCTACAGCGGACGCAACGGCCTGGTGGCGCACGAGTGCATCCTCGACCTGCGCCCGCTGGAGAAGGCCACCGGCGTCACCGCCGAGGACGTGGCCAAGCGCCTGATCGACTTCGGCTTCCACGCCCCGACCCTGAGCTTCCCGGTCGCCGGCACGCTGATGGTGGAGCCGACCGAGAGCGAGTCGCTGCACGAACTGGACCGGTTCATCGACGCGATGATCCAGATCCGCGAGGAGATCCGCGCGATCGAGGACGGACGCCTGGACCGCGAGGACAACCCGCTCAAGAACGCGCCGCACACCGCCAGCATGGCCACCGCCGGCGAGTGGACCCACGCCTACCCGCGCGAACTGGCGGTGTTCCCGCTTCCGGTGCTGCGCCGGCAGAAGTACTGGCCGCCGGTGGCGCGCGTGGACAACGTGCACGGCGACAAGAACGTGTTCTGCGCCTGTATCCCGGTCGATGCGTGGAAGGAGGCGCCTGCCGGGGCCTGACGGCGCCGGCCGGGCGGCCCGCGCCGCGGTTCAGGCCGCGGCGCGGATCAGCCCGATCACCTGCTCCAGCGGCACCGGGCGCCCGATGTGGTAGCCCTGCGCCTGGTCGCAGCCGTTCGCGCGCAGCCAGGCCAGCTCGTCGGCCGATTCCACGCCCTCGGCGATGGTGCCCAGGTCGAGGCCGCGCGCCAGCGCGAACATGGCCCGGCAGATCGACGCGTTGCGCGGGTCGACGTGCACGTCGCGCACGAACGCGCGGTCGATCTTGACGTAGTCCAGCGGCAGGTTGCGCAGGTAGGCCATGCTCGAGAAGCCGGTGCCGAAGTCGTCGATCGAGATCCGCACCCCTGCCACGCGCAGCTCCAGCATCCGCATCCGCGCCACCTGCGGCCGGCGCAACAGCACGCTCTCGGTGAGCTCGACGTGCAGCGCGCCGCGCGGGATCGCATGGCGCCTGCGCAGGTCGTCGATGGTCGCCAGGACGTTGTCGGCCAGCAGCTGCACCGGCGAGACGTTGACCGCGATCGCGACGTCGGCGAGGCCGCACTCCGCCAGCCGCACGTGCGCCCTCGCCGCCTGTTCCAGCGTCCAGCGCCCGATCGGCACGATCAGGCCGGAGGCCTCGGCCAGCGGGATGAACACGTCCGGCGGCACGTAGCCTTCGCCCTGGCGCCAGCGCAGCAGCGCCTCCAGCGCCACGATCCTGCCGTCGGACAGGCGCTGGATCGGCTGGAAGTGCAGTTCGAACTCCTCCTGGTCAAGCGCGGTGCGGATCCGCCGCGCCAGCACCAGGCGCTCGGCCGCCTGCACCGCCATGGTCCGGTCGTAGGACAGGGTCGGCACCTGCTCCCGCCAGGCCTGGATCGCGGCCAGCGCGGCGTGCCCGACCACCTGTTCGGCGGCCTCGCCCGCCTCGGGGCCTTCGGCGATGCCGATCGAGGCCTCGATCGGATGCGCGCCGCCCTCGAGTTCGACCGGGGCGTTGACCATCGCTTCGAGCGCCGCCATCAGCGCCGGCAACCGCGACGGATCCAGCGTGACCACCACGAACGACTGCCCCGGCCAGTAGCCGGCCATCCCGTAGTCGCGGCCCAGCGCCTCGACCCGCGCCGCGATCCCGCGCAGCAGCTTCTCGCTGATCCGCTGGCCCAGGGTCGGCGCCAACCGCTCCATCTCGCGCAGGCGCACGAACGCCACCGCGTAGCGGACCCTGGAATCGCGCAGCGACATCGCGTCCAGCTCGCCGATGAGCGAGGCCACCGTCTGCAGGCCGGTGGTCGGGTCGTGGGTGGCGCGCCAGGCGAGCTCGCGCTCGTAGGCGATGCGGTCGCTGATGTCCTCGGCCAGCACCAGCCGCGCGGGCCGGCCATTGAACTCGATGCTGCTGCTGAACACCCGCGCGGTGAACCGGCTGCCGTCGCGGCGCTGGTGGGTCCATACGCCGTCGGTCTCCGTCCCCGGGCGGCGCGACCGGATGGTCTCGACCACCTGCGGCGCCTCGTCCTGCGGCCGGATGTCGAGGATGGTCATCGACAGGAATTCGTCCACGTCGTAGCCGTAGGCGCGTGCCGCCGCGTCGTTCACGGCCAGGAAGCGCAGCGTTTCCTCGTCGAACACCCAGAACGGCAGCGGGTTGCGCTCGAACAGTGCGCGGAACTGGGCTTCGGCGCGCGCCACGCGCGCGCGCGCCAGGTGGCGGTCGGTCACGTCGACCACGGTCCCGGTGATGCGCGGTCCGGTGCGTCCATCGCCGCCGGCGATGCCGCCGCGGGCGGTGACCCAGCGCACGCTGCCGTCGGGGAGCACCACGCGATGCTCCGACAGGTACGGCACGCCGGCCTCCACCGTGCGCCGGAATTCCTCCTGCACCCGCGGGCGGTCCTCCTCGTGCATGGCGCCGAACACGTCGGACAGCGGATACACGCCGTCGCGCGGATCCAGCCCGTACATCAGCGCGGTGTGCGGCGACATGCGCGCGTGTTCGCCGTCGGACTCGATCCGCCACACGCCGGTGCTCGCGGCGCGCTGGGCCTGGTCGAGCCAGTCCGCCTGCGCCTCGAGCTCCTCGATCAGGCCGGCGTGCGCCCGCTCGGCCAGGCCCAGGCGCCGCACCAGGTAGGCCAGGCCGATCCAGTACAGCAGGGCCAGCAGCGCCGCGATGCCGAGCAACCGGTGCCAGCCCGCCAGCGCGTCGTCGATGCTGATCCCCGCGGCGACCACCAGGTCGAAGCCGCTCGCGGCGCTGAATCCCCGCGCCCGCTCGACGCCGTCGAACGGACTGACGCCGCGCTCGAGGCCGGTCCTCCCGCCGGTGCGCAGGGACGGCGGCAGCGGCGCGCGCTGGCCGGTGAACGGTCCGGCCTCGCCGGACGGCACCCGGGCGAGCAGGACGCCCTGCGCATCGAGGATGGTGACGTGTCCGCGCGCGCCGGTGTCCAGGCCGCGGATCATCCGTTCCAGCTCGGCGGTGCGCAGGCGGGCAAGCAGCCAGCGGCCGGGCTCGTGCCGGACCGCCAGGCTCAGCCACCACTCGCCCTCGCCACCGGCGCGCAGCGGCCCCACGGCCAGGCCATCGCCGCCGCCGTCGCGCCATTGCGGGAAGCCGGGATCCCCCTCGCCTTCGGAAAGTGCATTGCCCTGCGCGTCGACGAGCACGATCGAGTGCAGTTCCGGCTGGCGCGCGGCCACGCCCTCGATCGCGGCCGCGAGCAGCAGATCGCGCTGGTCCGGCGCGGCCGACTTCCACGTGGCGGCGTCCGCGGCGATGCCCTTGAGCGCGCGCTCGAGGTTGCGCAGTCCGTAATGCAGCAGGCGGTCCACGCCCGACGCGAGCGCCAGCGACTGGCGATGGGCGGCGGCGACCCTGGCCTGGCGGTCCTGCTGCAGCAGCAGCGCCAGGCCCGCCATCAGCAGCAGGCCGACCGCGACGCCGACGCGCCGTACGGTGGCAGCCGACCCTCCTCCCGGCGCGTGCAGGTCGTCTGCCATGACGCTCACGTCCTCCGTGGCCCGGGGCCACGATGCCAAGCGCGCGCCGCATGCGCAAGCGCGCCACGGCACGTGCCGGTGTCTGCGGCGTGGATCCGTCGCCCACGCAGCGGACCGGGCATCAGCGGGTGTCCGGAACGTTCCTGCATGCAGTCGTGAACGGCAGCGACCCGCCAGTCCTTGAACGCCGGGCGGCGCATACCGCCGCCCGCTTGCCCCGCGGCACGTTCCAGCCCGGCCTGGCGCGCGCCGCATGCAGGATCCGTGCCGCGCCCGCCTGCGCACGATGCGCGGGTCGAAGGCCTTGGCGACGTGGGCGACGCGGCGCGCGGCGGTCCGCGGCCCGCCCTCGCCGCCCGTCCTGCGGCGGAGGCGCGCGAACGCACAGCCCAGACGCGGCGTTCACGGCATTGGCCGCATGGTGCCCTGGCGCGGTCGCCATGCAGTCGACGCCCGCACCCGAGGACAACGCCATGACCCTGAACATCGCCGTGATCGTCGGCAGCCTGCGCGCCGATTCGTTCAACGCACGCCTTGCCGATGCGCTGCAGACGCTCGCGCCCGGAGACGTGGAGTTCCGTCGCCTGCGCATCGACGACCTGCCGCTGTACAACCAGGACGACGACGACTCCCCGCCCGCGCCCGTGGTGCGGCTCAAACAGGGCATCCGCGACGCCGACGGCCTGCTGTTCGTCACTCCCGAATACAACCGTTCGATCCCGGGCGTGCTCAAGAACGCGCTCGACCACGCCTCGCGGCCCTACGGCGACAGCGCGTTCCCAGACAAGCCGGCCGGGATCATCGGGGTGTCGATCGGCGCGATCGGCACCGCGGTGGCGCAGCAGCACCTGCGGACGATCCTCGCCTACCTCGACATGCCCACGCTCGGCCAGCCCGAAGCCTTCCTCAAGGCCGACGACGTGCTCACCGGGAACGGCGGCATCGCCGAAGGCAGCCGCGAGTTCCTGCAGGACTGGATGGACGCCTACCTCGCCTGGGTGCGCCACCACGCCTGCTGAGCCCACGCCTCATGCAAGCACCGGATTCGCGCGTCGACCGCGCGACGCACGCACTGCACGCGACAGCCGCGTCGCCAGCGCCTGCATGTGCTCCTCGAGTTCCACCGGTTCGAGCACCACGAACGGCACGTCCAGCATCACCAGGTGGTAGGCGAGCAGGTCGGGGCGCTGCGCGCCGGTCTCCAGCAGGCAGCGGCCATCGTCCAGGCGGGTGAGCCTGCCGGCCGACGGCGGGATGCACCTGCGCATGCGCCCCAGCGGCGCATGCAGTTCCACCCGCGCGCGCAGCGCATGCCCCTGGGTGGTGATCGCGCGCGCCACGAAGGCCGCCGCGTCGCCGCCGGGCACCTTGCGCGGCAGGAAGCGGTCGCCAGGCGCGTGCGGCAGGCCGCCGATGCGGTCGACGCGGAAGGTCCGCCAGTCGCCACGGCCGCGGTCCCAGGCCAGCAGGTACCAGCGCGAACCGGTGGACACCAGCGCATGCGGCTCCACGTCGCGTTCGCTGCTGCGTCCCTGCTGGTCCTCGTAGGCGAAGCGCAGGCACTGCAGCGCGCGGCAGGCATTGGCCAGCGCCACCAGCAGCGCATGCGGGATGCCCGGACCGCCCGGGCCCAGCGGCACCACCGCCGCATGCAGGTTGCGCACCCGCGTGCGCAGCCGCGCCGGCATCACCTGCTCGAGCTTGGCCAGCGCGCGCAGCGCCGCCTCCTCCATGCCGACCACGGTGCCGGCCGTGGCCATGCGCAGCCCGAGCGAGACCGCCAGCGCCTCGTCGTCCTCGAGCAGCAGCGGCGGCAGGTTGCTGCCCGCGGCGAGCTGGTAGCCGCCGGCGGTGCCCGCGCTCGACTCCACCGGGTAACCGAGGCTGCGCAGCCGGTCGATGTCGCGGCGCACGGTGCGTTCGGTCACGTCCATGCGCTCGGCCAGCTCGCGGCCGCGCCAGAACGAACGCGACTGGAGCAGGGCGAGCAGCCGCAGCAGGCGGGAGGAGGTCTCGATCATGGGCGCAGGATGCCACGGCTTGCGGACCGGAACTGTCCGCAAGGCCGGCTACCTTGGTGCTGCCCGGCCGGAGCGCCGGGCTCCCTTCCGATCCAGCCCCGAGGAGCGACGCCATGACCCTGAAGCTGTTCGCCGCACCGATGTCCAGCGCCACCCCGGTCCACCACGCCCTGGTCGAACTCGGGGTCGAGTTCGAACTGGTGCTGTTCGACCTGGCCAGGGGCGAGCAGAAGTCGCCCGCGTACCTGGCGGTCAATCCGCACGGCGTGGTT
This sequence comes from Luteimonas sp. J29, assembly GCF_000472505.1. Lineage (GTDB taxonomy): Bacteria > Pseudomonadota > Gammaproteobacteria > Xanthomonadales > Xanthomonadaceae > Luteimonas. The sequence goes on along the minus strand of NZ_AWZR01000006.1, from coordinate 129,157 downwards.
CCGACCCTCGTGGTCGACGGTACCCCGCTGTACGAGGCGCTGGCGATCCTGCAGTGGCTCGGCGACCGGTACGGCGTCGAGCGCGGCCTGTGGCCCGCGGCCGGCTCGCCGCAGCGCCTGGCGGCGCTGTCCTGGACCACCTGGGCCTACGTGAGCTACGGCGCGCTGATCAACGTGCTCAACTTCTCGCAGAGCCCGCGCGTGGACGCCTCGCTGCACCATCCGCCGCTCGCCGCCGAGGCGCTGTTGCGGCTGGACGCCGCGCTCGGCCGGCTCGACGCGCAGCTGGCGAAGGCGCCGTACCTGCTCGGCGACGACTACTCGCTGGCCGACCTGGTCGTGGCCAGCGTCGTCACCTACAGCACCTACTGCGGCGTGGACGCTTCGCGCCACGCCAACGTGCAGCGCTGGCTGCAGGACTTCGCGGCCCGGCCGTCGTACCGGCAGGTGTGGCTGGCCGACCGGGAGCAGGCTGCCTGACGCATGCCTCCGGGCGCTCGGCTCACCGGCCGCGCGCCCGGAACACCACGCTGATCCGCGGACCGGCTTCCCGCACCTTGGGGATGCCGTGCTCGTGGGTGGTCTGCATGGCGTGGCTCATCGCCAGCAGGCTGCCGGGCACCAGGTCGACGGCGACGCGGTCGGCGTGGTTGCGTTTCGCGCGGATCAGCATCCGCCGCGGCGCGCCGAGCGAGAACACCGCCACCGGATGGCCTTCGCCCAGCAGGTGCAGCTTGTCGCCATGCATGGCCACGCTGTCGTTGCCGTCGCGGTAGAGGTTCATGCCGATCGAGGTGAACGGCGCGGGCACGTGGCGCCGCACCACCTCGTGGATCGCGGCCAGCGGCAGGTGCGGCGGCAGCTCGTCGATGGCGTACGACGCCAGCAGCCGCGGCACGCCGACCACGCGGTCGTACATCGGCCGGCGCAGGCTGTGCCAGTCGGCGCCCTCGACCAGCGCATCGAACCAGCGCCGCGCGGTATCGGGATCGACCACCGACGTCCAGTAGCGCGCCCCGCCCTGCGCGTCCTCGACCAGCTGCAGCACCGGCGGCGCGAACAGGTCGCCGGCGAGCGAGGCGGTGCGCAGCGCGCCCATCAGTGGAAGTCCCGCGAGCTGGGGTGGACGCCGCCGAGCAGCGGGGTCATGTCCTCCAGGTCGCGCGCGATCAGGTGGCACACGCCGTCCACCTGCTCCCAGCGCCCGCGCACGCCCAGCAGCCGCGCGCACAGCAGCGCCTTGCGCCGGCGCAGCGCCACGTGCGGCCAGACCACCACGTTGACCATGCCGTGCTCGTCCTCGAGGGTGACGAAGATCGTGCCCCTGGCGGTGCCGGGCCGCTGGCGCTGGGTGACGATGCCGGCGACGAAGGCGCCGCGCCCGTGCGGCAGTTCGCGCAGCTGGCGCGAATCGAGCACGCTGCGCCCGCGCAGCCGCTCGCGCAGCAGCGACAGCGGATGCGGGCCCAGGGTCAGGCCGGTGCTGCGGTAATCCGACACCACTTCCTCGCCGGGCGACGGCGCCGGCAGGTCCACCGCGTCCTCCTCCGGACTGCCCGGCAGCAGCGGGCGCCGGCGCTCGATCCCCGCCACCGCCCAGCGCGCGGCGTGGCGGTGCCCGGCCAGCGCGGACAGCGCGCCGGCCTCGGCCAGCACGCCGCGCGCCTTCGCGTCCAGCCCGGCGCGCAGGCACAGGTCGGCGATGCTCGCGAACGGTCGCTCCATGCGCGATGCGACGATCGCCTTGCCCATGTCTTCCGACAGGCCCGCCACCATGCGCAGCCCGAGCCGGATCGCCGGCTGCCCGCCATCGTCCACGCCGCGCCGCGGATGCCCGCCCTCGAGCGTGCAGTCCCAGTCGCTGCAGGCGACATCGATCGGGCGCACCTCCACCGGCGGGCGCCCGGACCGATGCCCGCGCCGCGCGTCCTGCACGATCTGCGCCGGCGAGTAGAAGCCCATCGGCTGCGAGTTGAGCAGGGCGCAGGCGAAGGCCGCCGGCTCGTGGCGCTTGAGCCAGCTGCTGATCCAGACCAGCTTGGCGAACGAGGCGGCGTGGCTCTGCGGGAAGCCGTAGGAACCGAAGCCCTTGATCTGTTCGAAGATCTGGTCGATGAACTCGCTCGCGTAGCCCTTCTCCTCCATCAGCTCGCGGATGCGCACGCGGTGCGGCTCCATGTCGCCGCCGCGGCGCCAGGCGGCCATCGAGCGGCGCAGGTTGTCGGCTTCGCTCGGCGTGTAGCCGGCGTGGATCACCAGCTCCATCACCTGTTCCTGGAACAGCGGGATGCCCAGGGTCGGGCCGAGGATCTCCTTCACCCCCTCGGAGGGATAGGTCACCGGCTCCCTGCCCTGCCGGCGCCGCAGGTAGGGGTGCACCATGTCGCCCTGGATGGGGCCTGGCCGCACGATCGCCACTTCCACCACCAGGTCGTAGTACCGCTCCGGCCTGAGCCGCGGCAGCATGCTCATCTGCGCGCGCGACTCGATCTGGAACACGCCCACGGTGTCGGCGGCCTGGATCATGGCGTAGGTGGGCCGGTCGTCGGTGGGCAGCCGCGCGAGATCCACCACGTGGCCGCGATGCTTCGCGACCAGGTCCACCGCCTTGCGGATGCAGGTGAGCATGCCCAACGCCAGGCAGTCGACCTTGAGCAGCCGCATCGTCTCCAGGTCGTCCTTGTCCCACTGGATGATGCTGCGCCCCGGCATCGAGGCGTTCTCGACCGGCACCACGGTGGCCAGCGGCGCGTCGCTGATCACGAAACCGCCCACGTGCTGGGACAGGTGCCGCGGATGCCCACGCAGCTGCATCGTCACCGCCAGCACGCGCTGGATGACGGGATTGCCCGGATCGAATCCCGCCTCGCGCAGGCGCTGCTCCATCGGCGTCTCGCCGTTGCCCCAGCCGAAGCATTCGGCCAGCAGCGCGACCTGGTCGGGCGGCAGGCCGAACGCCTTGGCCGCGTCGCGCACCGCGCTCTTGCCGCGGTAGCGGATCACGGTCGCGGCCAGCGCGGCGCGGTGGCGGCCGTACTTGGCGTAGACGTACTGCAGCACCTCCTCGCGCCGCTCGTGCTCGAAGTCGACGTCGATGTCCGGCGGCTCGCCGCGGTCCCTGGACAGGAAGCGCGCCATCAGCAGGCGGCTCTCGGCCGGGTTCACCACGGTGATCCCGAGCGCGTAGCACACCGCCGAGTTCGCGGACGACCCGCGGCCCTGGCAGAGGATGCCCCTGGATTTCGCGAAGCGGACGATGTCCTCGACGGTGAGGAAGAAGGCCTCGTACTCCAGCTCCGAGATCAGCGCCAGTTCGTCCTCGACCTGGCGGGCCACGTCCGCCGGCGCGCCCTCCGGCCAGCGTTCGCGCATGCCGCGCAGGGTGAGTTCGCGCAGCCAGGTGGACGGGGTGTGGCCCTCGGGCACCAGCTCCACCGGATAGCGGTAGCGCAGGTCGCGGCCGAGGTCGAAGGTGCAGCGTCGCGCCAGTTCCACCGCGTTGGCCAGCAGCGCGGCGCCGCCCTCGACCGCGCCGTAGATGTTGGCCAGCGCGCGGCGCGTGCGCAGGTGGCGCTCGCCGTTGCGGAACAGGTGCGCGCCGCAGCGGTCCAGCGGCAGGTTGTGGCGGATCGCGGTCATCGTGTCCTGGAGCACGCGGCGCCGGCGCACGTCCATGTGCACGTCGCCGGCCGCCACCGGGACCATGCGCAGCGCCGCCGCCATCGCCAGCAACCGCGACAGCCGCGCCGCGTCGTCCTGCTCGCGGTGCAGCTCCACGGCGAGGAAGGCGCGTTCGCCGAACACCCGGCGCAGCCAGCGGCCCTGCTCCGGATCGGGCGTGCGCCCCGGGATCCACAGCGCGAACAGGCCGCACACCGACGGGTCGACATCCGACAGCCGGCGTTCGACGTCCGCGCGCGCGAGCCGGTAGCCCTTGCCCTCGACCGCGCGGCGGGCGTGGGTGACCAGTTCGCACAGCCGCGTGTAGCCCGATGCGGTCTCGACCAGCAGCACGCACTTGAGCCCGCAGTCGAGGACGAACTCGCTGCCGACGACCAGGCGCACGCCGGTGGCGCGCGAGGCCTCCAGCGCGCGCACGATGCCGGCCAGCGAGCACTCGTCGGTGATCGCCAACGTCTCGTAGCCGACCTGGGCTGCGCGCGCGAACAGCTGCTCGGCACTGGCCGCGCCGCGCAGGAAGGAGAAGTCGGACAGGCAGTGCAGCTCGGCGTAGGCCGGCAGTCCGTCCTCCACTGGCGCGTCGTCGTTGGCGGCCGCGGCCAGCCCGCGCAGGCGGCGCGCGGTTTCCCAGGCGCGCGGCGGGCGACCGCCGGGCGTGTCGCGATCGATGCCGTCTTGGTCAGTCATGGCGCAGGCACCCGAGGCTCCTCCAGGCGCTCACTGCCGGCCCGCCCCACCCCAACCCTCCCCCGCACGCGGGGGAGGGAGCAACAGCGCGTGCGGCCCGCTTCCACCCCTTCCCCCGCTTGCGGGGGAAGGCCGGGNTGGGGGCGCGCCGCAGGCGCGCGTTGGATGGCGCGAGCATCTGCCCTGCCCCCACCCCAACCCTCCCCCGCACGCGGGGGAGGGAGCAACAGCGCGTGCGACCTGCTTCCACTCCTTCCCCCGCTTGCGGGGGAAGGCCGGGATGGGGGGCGCGCCACAGGCGCGCGTTGGATGACGCGAGCATCTGCCCTGCCCCCACCCCAACCCTCCCCCGCACGCGGGGGAGGGAGCAGGAACGCGTTCACGAAAACCACCCCTGCAGCATCCAGTGGCCCTGCTCGCCCGGCGGGGCGAAGGCCCAGGCGCGCTGGCCCTGCGAGGTTTCGATGACGTAGTAGTCGCGGCGCGCGTCCTCGCCGTCCCACCAGCCGCTCTCCAGCCGTTCGGGCCCGGAAACGATGCGCGGGCGCGGGTCGCGCAGCGGGATCGGACGCGGCAGCAGCCAGCACGGACGCGGCGGACGCGGCGGCGCCTCGTCGATGTCGACCGCGCCTTCGGCCACCCGCCGCCACGCGCGCTCGGGGCGCGGGTCGCCCGAGGGTGCCACCGCGTACACCGCCTCGTCGCCCAGGCGCGCGCGCAGCCGCTCGCGCAGCTGCGGCCACGGCAGCTGCTGCTGGTTGCGGGCGTCGAACAGGTCGCGCGAGGCCGGCGCGAACGGCGGCAGTTCGCGCGCGACCAGGCGCACGCCGACCACGGGCCGCGCCAGCCGCACCTTCTCCAGCCGGGTGCGGGTGACCTCGAACAGCATCGCCGGATCGCGCTCGGCCGAAAGCAGGCCCACCTCGACGTCGGTGTGCCCGACCTCGTGTTCGAGCCGCAGCACGAAGCGCTGCACGCCGCCATCGCGCATCGACAGGAATGTGCACAGGTCGCCGACCAGCCGCCGCAGCGGGAACAGCAGGGCCATGTGGCTTTCGACCTCGTAGCCCAGCTCCAGGCGCGCGTCGAAGTGGTCCGGGGGCTGGTAGCAGTCGAGCGGATCGTCGGCCTCGCCGTAGAGGCGGTCGAGGTGGTCGGGCAATTCCCGGCCGAAACGCCGGCGCAGCGCGTCGCGCGGCAGCGCGCGCAGGGCGCCGAGGTCGCGCACGCCCATGCGCTGCAGGCGTTCGCCGCAGTCGCCGGGCAGGCGCGCGCGGCGCACCGGCACCCGGTCGAGCGTGGCCACCATCGCGTCGCGGTGCATCAGCGCCAGGCCGTCGCGCAGGCCGGCCAGCACATGCGCGGCGCGTGGCGTGGGCGCGAGCGCGATGCGGTGGACGAAGCCCAGCGCCTGCAGCTCCTCGCGCAGGCGGCGCTCGATCCGCGGCCACGGCCCGAGCAGGCGGAAGCTGCCGCGCACCTCCAGCACCAGGCAGCCCGGCCACTGCGCGCTCACCAGCGAGCTGTGCCGGTACGCCCAGGCGGCGAGGAAGCGCTGCCAGCGCGCCTCGGCCTGAGGGTCATATTCGACCATGGCGAAGTCGGGCAGCAGCGCGTGCGCGGCGACCAGGCGCATGCCAGGACGCAGCCCGGCCGCGGCGGCGGCGGGGTTCACTGCGTGCAGGGTGCGCAGCTGCGCCGGCCCGGTCACCAGGGCCAGCGGTGCGTCGGGCTCAGGCAAACGGCGGAGGACGCCATCCAGCGCCAGTTGCGGCAGCAGTACGCAGGCCCAGAGCATCGACGTCAGTCACGCGCGGACGGCGCAGGCGCCTGGACGAGCAGGAGCTCGTGCTGCGCACTGTCGCTTGAAGCGGATGGGCGCGCGTCGAAGGCGTGCGAGGCCGCGACGCGGGGTTGCCCCCACCCCGGCCCTCCCCCGCGCACGGGGGAGGGGGCAACAACGCACGCATCGCCTTGGCTCCTTCCCCCGCTTGCGGGGGAAGGTTGGGATGGGGGCGAGGCGGAGGCGCGGGGGGCAACGATGCCGGCTTGCCCACGCCCCGGCCCTCCCCCGCGCACGGGGGAGGGAGCAACAACGCACGCGTCGCCTTGACTCCTTCCCCCGCTTGCGGGGGAGGGAGCAGATGGCTCGCGGGCGGGAAAAGGAGCCACGGGCGGCACGCCGATGAAGATGGAATCGGGCTCCGGCACGAACGGCGCCGACGGCACCGGGCCGCCGCGGCACTTGCGCACGTGCCAGGCGATGCCGCGCTCGCCGCGCACCGCCTCCAGCCGCAGCGCGGCCGGCGACGCATTGGCCGCATGCCGGCGATCGCGCAGGGCGAAGCCCAGGCAGCGGCCGCTGTCGGCCGCCACCTGCAGCCGCCGCAGCGCGCGCGCGTCGGCCTGCTGCGGCCAGCCCAGCACCGCGCCGCAGGCGCCGCTGCGCAGGCACTGTTCGAACGCCCACAGCGCATCGCGCGGCGCGGCCTCGACGATGCACAGCCGGGACAGGTCGAGGCCCGCCGCCTGCCACGCCGGCGCATAGGGCACGTAGGGCGGCGCGATCACCGCCACCCGCTCCCCCGCGCGGGTGCAGCGCGCCAGCGTCGGCATCAGCAGCGCCAGTTCGCCCACGCCGTCGGCCGGCAGCAGCAGTTCGGTCAGCGCGCGGCGCGGCCAGCCGCCCTGGGGCAGCAACGCGTCGAGCGCGGCGTGGCCGGTCGGCTCGCCGTCGGCGGCCTGGCGCGCGCTGCGCCCGGCGTGCCACAGGGTGCGCGCGGCGAGCAGGTCCTCGAGTGCGACCACGGCCGCCATGTCAGCCCCGCCGCACCAGGCCGCAGTACACGCCTTCGATGGCGAAGTCCTGCCCGGGCTGGACCTCGATCGGCGCGTGTTCGGGATTGCGCGGCAGCAGCCGGATCCGGCTGCGCCCGCGTTCGAGCCGCTTGATGGTGATCTCGCCGTCGATCCGCGCCACCACCACCTGGCCGCTGCGCGCCTCGCCGGTGCGCTTCACCGCCACCAGGTCGCCGTCGAAGATGCCGTCGTCGCGCATCGAATCGCCTTTCACCTTCAGCAGGTAGTCGGGCTTCTCGGCGAACAGGGCGCGGTCGAGCAGCAGCAGTTCGTCGCTGCCGATGTCGGCGCCGATCGGCACGCCCGCCGCCACCTGGCCGAGCACCGGCAGCGGCAGCTGGTCGGGGCGGCCGGGCAGTCGCAGGCCGCGCTTGCGCCCGGGTTCGAGCTCGAGCAGGCCGTCGGCCACCAGCGCCTGCACGTGCTTCTGCGCAGCGTTGCGCGAGGCGAAGCCGAAGGCCTCGGCGATCTCGGCCAGGCTCGGGGCGCGGCCGGCGGCCAGTTCCCGGCGCAGGAAGGCCAGGACGGCGGCGCGTTGCGGGGGAAGGGCGTCGGCGGGGCTCATGGTGTACATTTGTACACCCATCGGTCGCAGGAGGCGAGATCCGCCGTCGCGTTTTGCGGTGCCGCCGTCGGCCTGGCGGATTCACCAAGGTGAACCGGCCCGGGAAGTCCCGGGGCGCCTCGAGGTCAGCCCGGCGTGGCGCCGTCGCCGGCCTCCGCCAGCACGTCGACCAGGGGCTGCAGATCGTCGATCACCCGCGGCCGCACCACCCTCGCCTGCTCATCGCCGTCGCGCAGCAGCACCAGGGTCGGCCACAGCTTCACCCCGAAGGCGCGGCCGAGCGGGCGGCCCTTGCCGTCCTCGACCTTGACGTGGGTGACGTCGTCGCGGCCTTCCAGCAGCGCGCGCAGCGGCGGCTGCGCCGCGCGGCAGTGCCCGCACCAGGGCGCGCCGAATTCCAGCAGCAGCAGCCCCGGCGCGGCCTCGAGTTCGGCCCGTGCCGGTGCGCGCGTCGCGAACTCCTCGCAATAGCTCATGCGTTCTCCTGCGGCGCGTGCCGTGCACTGTGGGCGACCACGCCCATCCGCCACCATTGGACCAGCGATCCCGTTGCGACCGGAAGCCCGGCGCGCCACGGCGCCGGGCGGTCGCCCACGCGGCCTACCTGCCGCGCGCGGGTTTCTGTGAGCATCGTCGCGCTGGTGCTGGCGTGGTCGTACCTGCGGCTTCGACGCTCCAGCCGGCGGCTGGCCGAAGCGAACGCGCAGCTCGACCACGAGAACGCGCACGATGCCCTCACCGGCATCCGCAACCGGCTGCACTTCCTCCGCCGCTTCGAGTCCCTCAAGTCCATGGCGCCGGGCCGGGCGATGCTGGTCCTGCTCGACCTCGACCACTTCAAGGGCATCAACGACCGTTTCGGCCACGCCGCGGGCGCCGACGTGCCGCGCGAGGTGGCCAGGCGCCTGGCGGCCACCATGCGCGATCGCGACGTCGTCGCGCGCTGGGGCGGCGAGGAGTTCATCCTGCTCGCGCCCGGCATCGGCGGCCAGACCAGCGCGACGGACATCGCCGGACGCCTGCTCGACGCCTTGCGCGCCGCGCCGGTGCCCACGTCGGGGCGGGAGCTCGCGGTCACCGTCTCGATCGGATACGGCGAGATCGAACTCGGCCCGGACACCAGCCTGGACCTCGAACTCGAGCGCATCGACGCCGCCCTGTACCGGGCCACGCACGACGACCGCGACCGGGCGGTGGCCGCCGGCGGCTGGGCACGCGGGGGTGGATCACGCCTGCGGACGCGCCTCGGGCTTGGGCTCGGTGACTTCCTTGCCGGGCTCGGCGCGGCCGGCCATTTCCGCCGCGGCATTCGCGGGCAGCCGGCGCAGCTGCCACGCCGAACCCATCGACAGCAGGCCGACGGTGAGGAAGGCGAAGGTGAAGTTGATCGCCGCGTCCTCCTCGCGGCCGGTGACCACGCCGGCCAGGCTGAGCGCGAAGCCACCGACGGTCACGCCCAGCGCCAGCGCCAGCTGCTGCGCCATGGCCGCCAGGCTGCTGGCCTGGCTCATGCGCGCCTGGTCGATGTCGGCGTAGGCAAGCGCGTTGAGGCTGGTGAACTGCAGCGACCGCAGGAAGCCGCTCGCGAGCAGCACGCCGACCATCAGCGCGTACGGCGTGTCGGCACGGAACAGCCCGAACCCGCACAGCAGCAGCGAGGCCGCCAGCCCGTTCCACAGCAGCACGGGCCGGAAACCCACCCGGTGCAGGATCGCCGGCGCCACCGTCTTCATCACCATCGCGCCCGCGGTCGAGGTGAAGGTCACCAGGCCCGACTGCAGCGGGTCGAGCCCGAACGAGAGCTGCAGCATCAGCGGCAGCAGGAACGGCGTGGCGCCGGTGCCGATCCGGAACAGCGAGCCGCCCAGCACCGAGGCGCGGAAGGTGGGCACGCGCAGCAGGTCCAGGCGCAGCAGCGGTTGCGGATGGCTTCGCGCATGGCGCACGTACAGCGCCAGCAGCGAGGCACCGGCCAGGCCGCAAGCCGCCAGCACCGCGCCCGGCACGAGGCCACGGCCGATCGCCGAGAGCGCGAACATCGCCAGCGACAGTCCCGCCGCCGACAGCGCGAACCCGCGCACGTCCAGCGGACCCACCGCCTGGCGCAGTTCGGGGATGTGGCGCCATGCCAGCCACATGCCCAGCACGCCCATCGGCAGGTTGACCAGGAAGATGAGGCGCCAGTGGGTGTAGGTGGTGATCGCGCCGCCGACCACCGGCCCGAGCATCGGCCCGAGCATCGCCGGGATCGTGAGCCAGCTCAGCGCGCGCACCAGTTCGGACTTCTCCACGCTGCGCAGGAGCACCAGGCGCCCGACCGGCACCATCATCGCCCCGCCCACGCCCTGCAGGAACCTGGCCGCCACCAGCTGCCCGAGGCCGCTGCTGGCCGCGCACGCCAGCGACCCGAGCAGGAACACGCCGATCGCGGCGATGAACACGCGCCGCGCGCCGAAGCGGTCGGCGATCCAGCCGCTCACCGGGATGAACACCGCCAGCGCCAGCATGTAGGTGGTGAGCGCGAGCTTGAGCGCGACCGGCTCCACCCCCAGGTCCGCGGCGATCTGCGGCAGCGAGGTCGAGATCGCCGTCGAGTCCATGTTCTCGATGAACAGCGCGGTGGCGATGATCAGCGGCAGCAGGCGTTGCGGCGACAAGGCGGGGGCGGTCGTGGGTGGAACCCCATTGTCGCCGCAGGCGACGCGACGGGGGCGTATGCGGCGGTCCGCCACGCCCGGGCGCCCGGACGCGATGCCGCGGCCACGACCGCGCGGCCCGGCGGGTTCATCCATCTGAACCCCGGCGTGCGGCTTTCACGGCGCGCTTCCGCGCCTTCGCCCACAGTGGCTCCCGTACAGGCGCCGTTCGACTGCCTGACCCCCTCTTGAATCCCGAAGGACCCATCCCCAATGTCCGGCCCCATGGAAGACCGCACCGCCGCGTCACTGCACGCGTCCGCTGCAGGCTCGCGCGCGCTTCCTGCCGCGGCTCCGCCGCGGGCGCGCAGCGTCCTCGACGAATGCGTGGACGAATTCACCCGCCGGCTCCAGGCCTGCATGGCGCTGCCGGACGACGACGACCGGTTCTGGGAACGCGTGCGCTCGGACATCCGCGACCTGCGCGCGCGCTGCCAGCCCGAGGATGCGTTCGCCTTCGAACTGAAGGCCGCCCGGGTGCTGGCCGAATACGGCTTCGCCGCCTGCCCGCCGGAACTCATGGCGCCGCTGCCGGCCTCGCATGCCGAAACCCCGGGGCCGCGCGCCTTCGCCCTGCCGGCCGGCGATCCGGGCACCCGCGCCGCCTGACCCCCGGTGCCGCCGGCCCGGCGGCGCCGACGCCTTGCCCCCGGGAGACGCCCGATGACCACGCCCCTCGGCGACCGGCCGCTTCGTCGTGAACTGGACATCGACGGCCGGGCATACACTCTGCGAATGGACCGCGACGGCCTGAGGCTCGCCCCGAAGGGCCACCGCCGCGGCGTGGAACTTCGCTGGCGCGATCTGGTCAGCGGGGATGCCGCCCTGGCCACCGCCCTGCAGGCGTCACTGCAGGATTGATCGCCATGCCTTCATGATGACGGCATGATCGCCGAACATCGGCGAATTCCGGCCATCCTCTGGCAGCCAACTTGCACCCCCGGCCCCCAGCCGCGAGGATGGGGGGTTTCCTCCACCCGAACAGGAGTCCCGATGCACGCATCCATCGGCCATCGCGCCGGATTCCAGCCCCATCCCGCGCCGGCCCGGCCGGCCCCCGCCAACCTGCTGGCCGACGAGCACACCGGCTTCCAGCACGTCGTGGTCACCCGCCATCCCCGTTTCGGCGGCCAGCTGTTCCTCGACGACGACCTGCAGATCTCCGAATCCGACACCGCCTACGGCGTGGCCATGGCCAGCCCGCTGCTGGAGCTGCACCGCCCCGCGCGCGTGGCGATCCTCGGCGGCGGCGACGGCGGCGTGCTCAACGAGCTGCTGCGCGCGTTCGCGCCGCTCGACGCGCCCCCGCCCGCGATCACCATGGTCGAGATCGACCGGCGCGTGATCGAACTGTCCCGCCAGTACCTGCCCGCCCTGTGCGGCGACGCCTTCGACAGTCCCCACGCCAACGTCGTGGTCGGCGATGCGTTCGCCTGGATCGACAAGGCGCGCGACCTCGACGCGGTGATCTACGACCTGACCATGGACCCGGTGCGCGAAGGCCAGAGCCGGGCCGACTTCATCGCCGGCATCGTCGCGCGCATCGCGCGCGCCCTGCGCCCCGGCGGCGTGCTCAGCATGCAGTGCTGCGGCCACGGCCTGCGCGACGCCGACGACCGCGCCACGCGGCGCGAACTGCTGCCGCTGATCCGCGACGCGGTCGACGCCCACTTCACCGACCGCTGCGAGCAGGGCGTGCTTGTGCCGTCCTACCGCGACCTGTGGACCTTCCTCAGCGCGCGCAAACCGGCGTGACCGCGCGCTCCAGGCGCAGGTAGTACGGCAGCAGCGCAAGCGCCCGCGCCACCACGAATACCACGAACGAGGCCCACAGGCCGTGGTTGCCCCAGTGCGCCACGGCGGGCCATCCGCACAGCACGAACACCGCCAGCGACGCGACCGACGCGTTGCGCATCGCCCGCGTCCAGGTGGCGCCGATGAAGATGCCGTCGAGCTGGAACGCGGCCACCGACAGCAGCACGTACAGCCCCACCCAAGGCAGGAAGGCACGCGCCCCGGCCACGACGTCCGGCAACGACGTCAGCAGCGACACCACCGCCGCGCCGCCCAGCCAGATCGCCAGCGCCAGCGCCGCCGCGGTGGCCCCGGCCAGTTCGCTCGACAGCCGCACCGCGCGCCGCAGCCGCGCGCGATCGCCGGCGCCAACCGCCGCGCCCACCAGCGCCTCGGCCACGAATGCGAAGCCGTCGAGGAAGAAGGCGCTGAACGACACCAGCTGCAGCAGCAGGTGATTGGCGGCGAGCGTGGCGTCGCCCAGGCGCGCGCCCTGGCTGGTGAACCAGCCGAACCCGGCCAGCAGGCACAGCGTGCGCAGCATGATGTCGCCGTTGGCCGCCATCATCCGCCGCAGCCGCACAGCGTCGCGCAGCCGCGCCAGCGGCAGGAACGGCTCCCGGTCGCGGTGCCGCGCCCGCAGCGCCCACCACAGCACCAGCGCCGCCACCGCGCACGTCGCCCACTCGGCGATCGCCGTACCCAGCCCGATCCCGCGCGCGCCCATGTCGAGCACGCCGGCGAAGTACACGTCGAGCACCGCATTGAGCCCGTTGAGCAGGAGCTGCACCGCCATCAGCGTCCGGCTGCGGCCGAGCCCGATCAGCGCGCCGCTGAAGGCATACAGTGCCAGCGCCGCGGGCGCGCCCCAGATCCGCGCCTGGAAGTAGGCCGTGCCCTGCCCGCCCACGGCGTCGCTGGCGTCCATCAGCGCAAACCACGCCGCCGCCAGCGGCCACTGCAGCAGCACCAGGCAGGCGCCCAGCGCCAGCCCAAGCAGCAGCGAGCGCGCCAGCGTGGCGCGCACTTCCGCCTCGTCGCCGGCGCCGTCCGCCTGCGCGATGAAGCCGGTCGTGGCCATGCGCAGGAAGCCGAAGCTCCAGTACAGCACGTTGAACAGCAGCGCGCCCAGCGCCAGCGCGCCGAGCCCCGCGGTATCGCCGTAATGGCCGATGACCGCGGTATCCACCAGCCCCAGCAGCGGCACCGCGGCATTGGCCAGGATGATCGGCCAGGCCTGGCGGGCGATGCCCGCGCGCGTGATCGCGGAGGTTGGCGTGGAGTGCATCGCGCCATGATGCCGCATGGCGCGGGCCTTGCCGCCGGGTTACAGCCGCTCGACCTGCATCGCCCGCACCAGCACCTCGTCCTGGTCGAAGCGCTGCTCCAGCTGCCAGCGGTAGTGCGCCCACCAGCCGTGGTCCAGGTGCGCCGTCATCACTTCCAGCAGCACCACCTCGTCGCGCCGCACCGCGCCGTCGTCGTCTTCCCATGCGCCAAGCGCGGGCGAGCGGACGAAGGCGGTGACGCCGCCGAACACTTCGGTCAGCTCGGCGCGCGCCTCGTCGAACAGCGTCCGCGGGAAGGCGGCGCCGTCGTTGTCGCGGAGGGGAAGGAACAGCTGGACCAGGTGCATGGCGCGGACGGCGTGCGGATCGCCCCGAACCATCGCACGGCGGGCGTTGTCGCGAGGTGGAACGCAGGGGCGGCAAGGTCCGGTGGCCTTGCTGCGGATGTTCGCGCCGGAGAGTGCCCCCATCCCGGCCTTCCCCCGCGAGCGGGGGAAGGGGCAGCGACTGCCCGGTCGCCTCCATCGACCGTTACACCCCCCTCCCCCGCGCGCGGGGGAGGGTTGGGGTGGGGGCAAGCTCCAGCCGACGCGCGCCGCAAGTCCTCGCGTCCGGCACGGCCCCCGTCCCGGCCCTCCCCCACAAGCGGGGGAAGGGCCGGGGCCTGCCCGGCCGCCCCATGCCTCTGCCCGTCACACTCCCTCCCCCGCAGGCGGGGCAAGGGGCAGGGCCTGCCCGGTCACCCCCACCGCCGTCACACCCCCTCCCCCGCTCGCGGGGGAGGGCCGGGGTGGGGGCGAACCATGCCCCCGGCAACGAAAAAGGGCCCCGCAATCCGCGGGGCCCCGGCCGCGCGCGAGGCGCGGCGCAACTCAGCGGCCGTCGCCGTCCGCGTCGCCCGGCAGCGCGCGCTCGACACGGTGCCACGCGGCACGGGTCGCGTCGCGCGCGCGGTCCCACTCCAGGCGCGAGCTCCCGCGGCCGCGCTCGTACTCGGCACGCAGGTCCGGCTCGGCCTGCTCGAAGTCGCGGTCGGCGAACCGCGCGCGGCCTTCGTAACCGGTGCGGTAGGCCGGCGCATAGTCCTCGTAGCCGTACTGCGGATCGTGGTAGGTCTCGGCGCTGTAGTGCTCGCGCCAATAGGCGTCCTCGACCGTCGGGTTCACCCGTTCGGCCATCGACTTGCCGCCGAGCCCACCGGCCCGGCCACCGAGCCGACCGCCGCGCCCGCCACCCCACCCGCGGTCGCGCCCACGCCGGTGCCAACCGGGTGTGCGCCCGGGGTGCCGGTGATCGGATCGCGGTTGGCGTCGCCGTGTGCATGCCTGTCGTCGTTCTGGTTCGTCATCGAAGTGCTCCCTGTCGGTGTGTCGTTGCGTGCGTCCGGCGGATGCCGGCCGACCGACAAGGTGCGCGCCGCGACGTGAGTGGCACGTGTGGCGCGCGGACTTTTTCCTGAATGCGTTTCCTGCGCGGATTCACCGACGTGCAGGTGGTGTTGTCGACCGGCAGGGGCAACGTCCGCCGCCTGCCACCTTGGCCAGGACGCTCGACCTCGTCAGCGCACCCGCCCACGCATCCATGGCGCAAGCGCGCGCAGCCAGCACGGCCGCCAGGCCAGCGCGAACGCGACCGCGAGCGCGGCGCCGCTGAGCGTCATGGCCCACACCAGGACCGCGATGCTCGCGTGGTCGGCGCCCAGGCACAGCACCAGCGCAAGCGCCACCGCCGCGGCACCGAGCGCGCGATGCAGCCGCAACAGGCCTGCGGGCGCATTCCGCCCCCATGCCTGTTGCACGTGCGCGGGCAACGAGAGCGCCAGCCAGCCCATCCCCGCCAGCGCGCAGGCGACGGCGGCCAACAGCAGCCACGCGCCGGAGGAGTCATGCATGGCGCGGCTCCGGACCGACCGCATGCCGCGGCGTGGCGACCGCCCTCGCCCGCCGCCGCAATCGCCATGCGCCGGCCGCGGCGATCGCGGCCGTCGCCAGCAGCGCAAGATCCACTCCCGCCACCGGCCAGTTGCCCGCACCCAGCGTGCGCAGCAGGTGGTCGCCGGTGGTGATCCAGTTGAGCACGGCCGCCGAAACCGCGAGCACGGCGATCGCCGTCGCCTGTTCGCGCCACGCCGGATTGGGCAGCCCCTGCGCGACCGGCGCGCTGCGCCACGCCGCATGCAGCAGTGCGGCCATCCACGTGCCCCAGAACGCGCAGCGCTCCCAGGTCGCGCGCGCCGGCAGGTCCTCGGGCAGGAGCCGGTTCGCGACCAGGATGCCCAGGGCCGCCAGCACCATGCCGGTGACCGCCGCCACCGCGAGCGCATCGACCACGCGTGCGCCCTGCCGGCCCTGGCGCGCATGCTGGCGCTTGCGCTTCTCGACGAAGAAGACGAAGCCGGTGGCGATGCACACGGCGCCGGCCAGTCCGCCGAGCACGTACAGCCAGCGCAGCAGCCAGTGGCGGAAGTGCTGCAGGTGCAGCCCGGTCAGGAACTGCGCCATCCGCTCCACCGGGGTGGGCGCGGGATCCTCGCGGATCAGCTCCCCGGTCGCGGCCCGGTAGTGGATGCCATCGCCGACCAGGGCGATGCGGTCGGTGCCCGCGCGGTACACGCTGACGTAGCCGTTGGCATCGCCCACGTGCTGCAGCACCAGGAAGCCGACGTCGCCGGCCTTGCCGTCCTCGGCCCAGCGGCGCCGCGCGTCGGCCACCATCGCGTCCACGTCCGCCAGCCCGGCCGCCACGCCGGCGCGCTCGTGCGGCAACCCGGTGCGGCCGGCCTCGAGGCGCGCGTTGAGGTCGTGCAGCTCGTGCAACTGGGTATGGCCGACCGGGAAGTAGTAGGTCGCGGCGAAGATCAGCAGTCCGGTCAGCGCGAAGAAGAAGTGGAACGGCAGCGCCACCACGCCGGTGAGGTTGTGCAGGTCGAGCACCGAGCGCAGCCGCGCGCGGTCGGGCCGGAAGGTGAAGAACTCGCGGAACAGGTGCCGGTGCATCACGACGCCGGTGGCCAGCGCGGCCAGCATCACCAGCGCCGACAGGCCCACGATCCAGATGCCGAGGTTCCGCCAGTCCAGCGTCAGCCCGTAGTGCAGCGGGAAGAAGAAGCCGCTGCCGACCTTGAGCCGGTCGTCGGGCAGCGGCCGGCCGTCGCGCGGGTCGATGGTGGCGTCGGCCCACAGCAGGTCGCCCGCGTGCCTGGCATTGGGCACGACGAAGCCGGCGAACAGCTGCAGCACCGGATCGCGGTGGGTGGTGTAGGCGCTCCAGGTCCCGACGGTGTCGTACTGCGCGGGCATCGACCCGTCCACCCTCGGGCGCATCGCCTCGATCGCCTCGGGCGTGGGCTGGATGCGCTCGAACGCCGGCCGCAGCACCGCGTCGAACGACGGCATCGGCTGCGGCTCGAACCGCGTCGCAGGGATCGCCCAGCGGTCGATCTCGCGGTCGAACACCGACAGCGCGCCGAAGAAGAACGCCGCCATCAGCACGAAACCCAGCACCAGGCCGAACCAGGTGTGCACCCATGCCATCGCCTGGCGGAATCCCTGGAACATGTTCCCTCCTCCTCAGGCCAGCAACGCCTGCACCAGCGACGCGACGCCTGCGAGCACGGTGCCCCCGCCCGGCAGCACCACCCACGCCAGCCATTCGCGCCGCACCGCGAACGCCCACAGCAACGCCACCAGGAGCGCCAGCACGCCGAGCAGGCTGGACAGGAACTCGGCGTCGTGGAAGCCCATCCCCGCGGCGTACATCAGCGCCGTCCCGGCCGCGACCACGCCCCAGGCGAAGGCGTAGCCCCCAAGCACCGCGACCAGCACGCGCGAGGCGAAGCGCAATCTGCGCCGGCGGCCCGTGGCGCTGGCGATGGCGGGGCTGGCGCGGGACATGGCGGTGGCCTCGTCGTGGCTCATGGGGCGCAGGCAGGCGTGCTCACTGGAACCTCCAGTCGAAGCTCAGCGTGTAGTTCGCGGGCGCGCCGTAGTAGCCGCTGTAGCGCAGCGTGTTGATGTACTTCCGGTCGCCCAGGTTGCGCACGTTCAGTCGCAAGGTGGCGTTGGGCCGCAGCTCCCAGGACACGAACGCATCCACCACCTCGTAAGCGTCCTGGCGCACGCGGAACCCGCTCGATTCGGTATTCCACACGCCGGACTGCCAGCGCCCGGCCACGCCCCAGCCCAGCGCCGGGACGGAAGGCACGCGCCCGGCCAGCTGCAGGTTGGCCGTGCGGCGCGGCACCCAGGGATAGGTGTCCTCGCCGTCGAGGCCGTCCAGCTCCAGCGCGGTGACGCCGAACACGACATCGAGGTGCTCGCCGAGCCGGCCCACCGCTTCGAGTTCCACGCCCTTCGAGCGCACGTCCACCGGCGCGTACACGTACGAGCCGTATTCGTTGTATTCGCCGGTGGGGGTCGCCAGTCCGTCCTGGTCGGCCCTGAACACGGCGAACGTGGTCAGCAGGCGGCCGTCGAGCCAGTCGGCCTTGATCCCGGCCTCGACGTTCACGCCCCTGCTCGGATCGAGGTAGCGGTCGTCCGCGTCCACCTGGTCCTGTGGTTGATAGATGTCCGACCAGCTCACGTAGCCGAGCAGGCGCTCGCTGAAGTCGAAGGTCAGTCCGGCATAGGGGCTGGTGTGGCGGGTGGACTGGTCGAAGTCGAGCGCGTACGAGCGGCCATGGCGACGGTAGCGCGCGTGGTTGACGCCGAGGATCGCCTTGAGCCGATCGGTCAACGCCAGGCGGGTGGTGCCGAACACGCGCTCGAGCGACTGGTTGAGCGCGGAGTACTGCACCGGTTCGCCCCAGGCCGGCTCGGGCAGCGCGCTGGTGGGATACGGGAACGGCGGCAGCGGGCCCCAGGCCGGCGCGTCGGGATCGGCCGCGCGTTCGCGCCCATCGTCGCTGCTGCGCGAGGCACTCACGCCGACCACCAGCTCGTGCGCGCGGCCGAAGGCCTCGAAGCGACCGTCCAGCGTCGCCGTGCCCAGGCGCGCCACGACGCGGTCGTCGCCCCCCCACGGGTAGCCGACCAGGCCGAGTCCGGTGCCGGGCTCCAGTCCCGCGCCCGCGCCGTCGTAGGCGTAGAACATGCGCTCGTCGCCGCTGAAGCGCCGATGGTTGTAGGCAAGCTTGAGCTGCCAGTCGTCGCCGAGGCGGTGCCGGTACTCGATGAAGGCGGTGTGGGTGGTGGTGTTCCAGTACGTCCAGTCCTGGGTGGTGGTGGCGCTGGTGGGCCACTCGAGCTGACGGCCGTCGGCGTCCACGAACACCAGCGCGCCCCACATGATCCCGTCCGAGCGCGTGCGCTGGTACGACCAGCCCAGCGCCAGCGTGCCGTTCCGGCCGACCTGGCCATCGACCACGCCGTAGACGAAGTCGCGGCGGTCGTGGTTGGCGCGCAGCCAGGAGTCGCCGTCCTCGTGCGCGGCGACCACGCGCCCGGCCCAGGTGCCGTCGACGGTGAACGGCGTCGAGTAGTCGAACTCGGCGCGCAACGTATCCCACGACCCGTAGGACAGGCCGAACAGCCCCTGGCGTTCGTTGGTGGGACGCTTGCGCACGTAGTTGATCGTGCCCGCGGCGTTGCCCACGCCGGTGAGCAGGCCGTTGGCGCCGCGGATCACCTCGACCTTCTCGTAGCCGAAGGCGTCGATGGCGCCGGTGGCGATGCCCCAGCTGTTGGGCATGCCGACGCCATCGACCTGGGTGTTGAGGATGTCGAAGCCGCGCGCGCCGTAGCTGGTGCGGTTGGTCTCCCACTCGTCCACGCGCACGCCGGTGGCCAGGCGCAGGGCCTCGTTCACGCTGTCGGCGCCGAAGCGGCGCATCTGCGCGGCGTCGACCACGCTGATCGACTGCGGCGTGTCGCGGATCTCCAGGTCGAGGTTGAGCGCGCCGTTGCTGACCCGGCTGGCGCGCTGGGCGACGACGAGGACCGCGTCGAGGTCGGTGGCGCTGGATTCGGCCGTGGCGTCCGGGACGCCCGCCGCAAGGGCGAGTCCCGGCATGCAGGCCGCAATCAGGCCCACGCGCATGCGGGCGGGGACGGCGGCCGAACGGCCGGCTGGAGGACGGCAATGGGCGCGGACAGGCCGCGAGGAGGTCGTGCGGGGCATGGTCTTCCCGGGGGGAGGTGGCGATGTCATCGCCCCTGGCATGCCGCGGCTGGGGGGCTTGCAGACCGGTCCGCTGGCGTCGCCGCCAGCCCGGCCGCCGTCGTCACGCGACGGCAGGTCCGGCCGGAGATCCGTATTAAATGCGAATAATTCTTGTTCCGCAAGGGGCGGCGGGCAGACCTCCCCGCGCGGCCGTCCCGCCGCCATTCACGAGCTGGCGACGCCTGCCATCGCAGTCTGCACGGCCCACCAGGATGGAGCCGGCCATGCACAACGATCCCCAGGCCCGACAGGACGGCACCGCGCGCCGCAGGCGCCGGCTGGACGTGGCGGTCGGCTACGCCATCCTGCTGGCGTTCGCGGCGTGCTTCATCGCCGCGGTGTCGTTCGCGCCATCGGATACCGGCGGGACCGCTTCGGATGCGGCGCCTGCCGCCGACACGATGGTGGCCGCGAGCAACGGCTGATCGCCGACCGGCGCCTCGGCCCAGCCGCCCGGGCTCCGTTGGAGCAGGCGGCAAGCACCGCCACCATGCCCCGCCGGACATCCACGCGGCAGTGGCGCGCCCTCGCCGTCGAGCCGCTTCAGCCTTCCACGCCAGGCTCGAACGCGAACCCGTCCCCCACGTCCGCCAGGCAGACGACGTCCGCCGGCAGCCGCATCGCCCTGCGTGCGTCCTCGTCGTCGCGCTCAATGCTGCCGCTGCTTTCCCAGGCGCTGCGCGTGAGGAAGTTGAAGCTGCGCCGCGTGATCTCCCCCGAGGCGCGATGCAGCGATTCCTCGTCGAAGCCGACCAGCCGCACGCAGCCGTCCTGCAGGCGGAAGGCGAAACTGCGCGTGGTCGTGGTCCAGCTGCCCGCGCTGGCCCAGGACCGGAGCGAGACGCTGAACACGCGGCTCGGGGCGATGGCCGGCGCGTCGGCGAGGAAATCGTCGAAGACCGGTGACGGCTGGCGCGGGACCAGCGCGTTGTCGACCGCGACGCGCCGGTAGCCGTCGCCGTCGGCGACCGCCAGCACCAGCATGCGCGGGTTGCTGTCGAACGGCGATTCGCCGGGGCCGTCGTGGACGATGACATTGGCGGGATCGTCCATGCGTAGCACCAGCAGCAGGTCCTCGCGCTCGTCGGCGTCGAGGCGGCCGGCGACCGCGTGCTCCACGCGCCACCGTGGCGGCGCGAAGCCGTCGGCGTCGGCGGCGTGCGCGGGGATGTCGGGCCATTCCACCGGCGGCAGGTCCGGGTCCTGGGCGTGCGCGGTCGTCGCGAGAACGGCGATGAGCCATGGCGCGACCGTGCGCCATCGGCCCGGGCTGGAAATGCCTGGGGACATGCCGGCTTCCTGGACTGTCGTCGTTGGAAGGATGGCACTGGCGATGGCGGGAGGCCAGATGGGGCGTTGCGCCTCCACTCGTAGCCGTCCGCGTCCCTCCCGCAGGCCCAGGACGCGGTGCCTGGCGGGGCGGCGGCAAGCGGTCTTCGCGCGAGGCAGGACGCCCCCGCCGGCGCGCCGGTCAGCGGGTCTCGGGCCGGTACGCCTGGCGCAGCGCTTCGCCGCCCTGGGCGAGGGCGTGGAAGTGGGCCAGGAGGCCGGAGAGGCTGCGCAGGTCCTGGGCGTTGTGCTCGGCCACCTTGCGCAGTCGCTCGGCGCTACCGCCGCGCAGGTAGGACAGCCACGCGGCCGGGGCCTGGGAGCCCGGCAGGTCGTCCTCGCGCACCACGCCCAGCAGCTGGCGTTCGGCGGTGGCGAGGCGGCAGTTCTCCCACACCCCGCGGTAGAGGCGGCGCACGGGATGCAGCAGGTCGATGTGCTCGCGGCCGAGCACCGGGTCGGGCAGCCGCGCCAGCGTGTAGCGCGTGCTCAACAGCGGCCGGTCGTAGCACTTGCCGTTGTAGGACAGAAGCACCGTGCCCGGTTCCAGCCACGCGGCGAACTCGCGCAGCATCGCCTGCTCGGCGCCCATCGTGGTCATCAACAGCTGGCGGATGCGCAGGCCGCCATCGCGCCAGTCGCTGGCGCCGATCATGAAGGCGCGCGTGCCGGTGCCACCGGCCAGACCCGTGGTCTCGGTGTCGAAGGCGAGGATGCGCCGGGTCTCGACAGCGTCCATGCCCAGCGCGGACAGGTCCAGCCGCTCCGGCAGCCGCTCGAACGGGACCCAGGTCTCGATGCAGCGCAGGCCCGGCGCCAGCTCCGCGCCGTCGAGCCGGCGATCGAGGCTGCGCACGACCGCCGGCGCGGCCGGACGCAGCCCGAGCAGCTTGCGCAGCTGCGCCAGCTGGTCGGAAGCCGACGCAGGCTGCGGCATCGGCGGCGCTGGCGGAGGACTGGACGGCACCGCGGCACCAGCCGGCGCCATCGACGCTGCGCCCGCCTGTCGCCGCAATCCCGCCAACCGGTTCGCCAGCGCGCTCAAGCCGCCTCCCCCAGCAGTTCCAGCACCCTGGTCCCGGCCTCCTTGACCGAGCTGCCGTCCACCTCGCTCGAGGCCAGCACCGGGCCGACGCAGGCCGGGCAGCCGTGCGCGCAGGGACACGCGCGGATGAGCTCGAGCGCCTGCCGGCGCAGGTCCTCGCGCCGCTCGAACAGCGGCAGCGACAGCCCGACGCCGCCCGGGTAGTTGTCGTAGAGGAACAGCGTCGGCGTGAACCCGCGCGTGGGATCCGCCAGCTCCTCGCCGCTGTCGCCCGAGCGCAGCTGGCCGCGCCCGCCCTGGTCGGCGGTGGCGAACCAGGCGCCGTCGCCGCTGCCCACGGCCTTCTGCAGGTCGCGCCCCTCGGCCATCACCGACACCATCGCCACCAGGTGCAGCGCGTAGGCCGCCGACAGGAACCCGTCCAGCGCCTCCTGGCGCGAGGCGAAGCGCGCTTCGAGCACGTGCTGCGGCAGCTGCCACCAGCAGGCGGTGGTGTGCAGCTCCTGGTCCGGCAGGTTCACCGGCCCGTAGCCGATGTTCTCGTGGGTGTGGAAGCGGATCTTCTTGTAGCCCGACACCCGCCGCAGCACGTGCACCTCGCCGTGGTGCGCGCTGCCCTGACCCGCCGGCGCGCCCTCGGCCTCGTCGAGCACCTTGAGCCTGGTGTAGTCGATGGCGTCGGTGTAGTAGTCGACGTGGGTCCTGCGCACGTAGGCCTTGCGCCCCTCCCAGTCCAGGCGCTCGACCTGGAAGGGCTCGGACTGGACCATGTGGATCGCGCCCTCGTACAGCGTGAGCGCGGCCGCCGAGTAATCGACCTCGGCGATGATCGCCTGGCGCGAGTCGGTGCGGTCCACCACCACGAAGTTGCCGTCGGCCACCGAGCGCAGGTTCACCGCCTGCGCCGGATAGCTGTCGGCGATCCACTCCCAGCGCCCGCCTTCCTGGTGCAGCACGCCGCTCTCGGCCAGCACCTCCAGCCACGGCCCCGGTTCCACCGGCCCGAACATGTCGCCCTCCACGAACGGCAGTTCGAAGGCGGCGCAGCGGATGTGGTCCATCAGGATCAGCGGCTGGTCGGGCGCGATGCGCGCCTGCTCGGGCGTGGCACTGGCGAAGAACTCCGGATGCCGCACCACGTACTGGTCGAGCGGCAGGCTGCTCGCCACCAGCACCCCGATCGAAGGCTGCTGGCGGCGCCCGGCGCGGCCGAAGCGCTGCCAGGTCTGCGCGATCGAGCCCGGGTAGCCGTTGAGCACCACCACGTCCAGGCTGCCGATGTCCACGCCCAGCTCCAGCGCCGAGGTGCTGACGATGCCGTCCACGCGGCCCGAGCGCATCTCGCGCTCCACCTCGCGCCGCTCGGTGGGCAGGTAGCCGCCGCGGTAGGCGCGGATCCGGCGCGGCTTGCGCGGATCGCTGTCGAACACCTCCTTGAGGTACTTGGTCAGCACCTCCACCATCAGCCGCGACTGGCAGAACACCATCGTCTTGAGCCCGGCCTTGATCGCCATCCGCGCGATCCGGTTGGCCTGCGAGCGCGCCGAGGCGCGGATGCCCAGGTCCGGGTTCACCACCGGCGGGTTCCACAGCAGGATGTGCTTGTCGCCGCTGGGCGCGCCGCTCTCGGTGATCGCCTCCACCGCGTCCTCGATCAATGCCGCGGCGTGTCCGGCCGCGTTGCCGATCGTGGCCGAGCACAGGATGAACTGCGGCCTCGCGCCGTAGAACGCGCATACCCGCTTGAGCCGCCGGATCACGTTCGCCACGTGCGAGCCGAACACGCCGCGGTAGGTGTGCACCTCGTCGATCACCACGTAGCGCAGGTTCTCGAAGAACCGCGCCCACTTGGTGTGGTGCGGCAGGATCGCCTGGTGGAGCATGTCCGGGTTGCTGACCACCACGTCGCCGTGCAGGCGGATCGCCTGGCGCGCATCGCCCGGCGTGTCGCCGTCGAAGGTGGCCGCGCGCAGGCCGAGGTCGCCGGCCTTGTTGAGCTCGAGCAGCTCGGCCACCTGGTCCTGCGCCAGCGCCTTGGTCGGGAACAGGTACAGCGCCTTGGCGCCCTGCTCCAGCGCCGCGCTGACCACCGGCAGGGTGTAGCACAGCGACTTGCCCGAGGCCGTGGGCGTGGCCACCACCACGTGCCGCCCCGCCCGCGCCGCCTCCCAGGCCCGCGCCTGGTGCGCGTACAGCGAGCGGATCCCGCGCGCCTGCAGCGCCGCGGCCAGCGCCGGCGGCAGCTCGCGCGGCAGCGGCCGCAGGTCGGGCGCCCGGCCGGGGATGGTGAACTGCCCGGTGACCCGGTCGGAATAGCGGTCGGCGAGCCGGCGCGCCAGCTGGCCGCCGGACGGCGCGGGCGCAGGCAGCGGCCTGGCGTGGACGATGGCGTTCATCGATGGACCTGCCCTGGATGGGCGGGCCAGTGTCGTGGCGGCCCGTCTCACAGGCTGAGCCTGCACGGCCGCGACGCGTCCGCCCGCCCGCGACGCGGACGGTCGCGTCGACACCGCGACCGCGCGCGCCCGCGCGTGGCCGCGGCCATCGTGGAGCCCGGCGACATCCACCCCACGCCTGTAGGAGCGGCTTCAGCCGCGACCGGGATCTCCGAACGTGCGGGTCGCGGCTGAAGCCGCTCCTACCAGGGGCTGGTTGCCGCGCGCTGCTGCGCTCAACGCACGGCGTTGAGGAAGTGGAGGTGGCGCCCGTACTGGTCCAGCACGTCGTGGATCAGTTCGTCGCGGCTCCAGCCCATCACGTCGTAGTCCTGCCCACCCTCGCGCAGGTGCACTTCGGCGCGAAAGGGCTGCTCGTCCTCGCGCGGCCGGCGGCGCGGGTCGGCGAGCATGAATTCGGCGGGTTCGTAGGCCACGGGGCGCACGCCGTAGAAGAAGTCCATCTCCTCGCCATGGCCCACGCGCAGCCAGGGGCCGCCGTGCTCGCCTTCGCCCACGTGCACCTCCAGCCCCTGCAGCCGCAGCTCCGCCGCCACCGCCTCGAGCGCGGGCCGCACCGTCTCGCGAAGGTACCGCATCACCTGCGGGCGCGTGGGATGCTGCATCAGCGTGCGCAAGCGCGTCTTCCAGTCGCCCACGCCACCGGCCAGGGGTGCCACCCGCGCGCTGCGCAGGGTCAGGCGTCGCGCCGCATCCATCCGCAGCGCCCGCAGCAGGCCCCAGCACATCAGCAGCATGACCACGGTGAACGGCAGCGCGCTGGCGATCGTGGCCGCCTGCAGCGCCTCCAGCCCGCCGGCCAGCAACAGGGCGATGGCCACCGCCCCCACGGTGAGCGACCAGAAGATCCGTTGCCACACCGGCGACTCCCGGTCGTCCCTGGACGAGAGCATGTCGATCACCAGCGCGCCCGAGTCGGCCGACGTGACGAAGAACACCACCACCAGCAATGTGGCGACCGCCGACGTGACCGTGGCCAGCGGATACGACTCGAGGAACTGGAACAGCGCTACCGAGGTGTCGGCGCGCACCGCCTCGACCAGGCGCGAGGTGCCGGCGGTCGCAAGTTCGCCCATCACCTGGTACAGCGCGCTGTTGCCGTACACCGTCATCCACAGGAAGGTGAAGCCCAGCGGCACCAGCAGCACGCCGACCACGAACTCGCGCACCGTGCGCCCGCGCGAGATCCGGGCGATGAACATGCCCACGAACGGCGACCACGCGATCCACCAGCCCCAGTAGAACAACGTCCAGCCGCCCAGCCAGCCGCTGGGCTGGTAGGCGTAGAGGTTGAAGGTCATCGAGAAGATGTTCGAGAGGTACATCCCGGTGTTCTGCACCAGCGCCTGCAGCAGGTGCACGGTGGGACCGGCCAGCAGCACGAAGCCCATCAGCGCCAGCGCCAGCACCATGTTCAGTTCCGACAGCCGCCGGATCCCGCGGTCCAGGCCCGAGAACACCGAGCCGGTGGCCATCAGCGTGATCACCACGATCAGCAGCACCTGAACCCCCACGCCCACCGGCGTCTGGAACAGGTAGCTCAGCCCCGAGTTGATCTGGATGACGCCCAGCCCCAGCGACGTGGCCAGGCCGAAGATCGTGCCCAGCACCGCGAAGGTGTCGACCGCGTGGCCGATGCCGCCATGGATGCGCTCGCCGACCAGCGGGTACAGCGCCGAGCGGATCCGCAGCGGCAGCCCGTGCCGGTAGGAGAAATAGGCCAGCGACAGCGCCACCACCGCGTAGACCGCCCACGCGTGGATGCCCCAGTGGAAGAAGGTGATCCGCATCGCCTGCCGCGCCGCCGCCACCGACAGCGCATCGCCCACTGGCGGATCGGCGAAATGGATGATCGGCTCGGCCACGCCGAAGAACATCAGCCCGATGCCCATCCCCGCCGCGAACAGCATCGCGAACCAGGTGGGATAGCTGTAGTCGGGCCGGCTGTGGTCCGGCCCCAGCCGGATCCGCCCCAGCCCGCTCGCCCCCAGTCCCACCACGAACACCAGGAACCCCGCCACCGCCAGGATGGTGAACCACCCCGCCTCGTCCGCCACCCAGGCCTGCGCCCGCCCGAACAGCGCCGCCGACGTGTCCGGTGCCGCGAACGACAGCGCCACCAGCGCCAGCACCACGACCGCGGTGGGAACGAAGACCGGCGCGAGAATGGAGGTGCGGAGGCCGGGTGGGGCCTCGCCGGGCGGAGTGGGATCGGGGGGCATCATGGCATCTCTCCAGGGTCGACCGGTGGCTGCCGGCAACTCCAGCAGAACGCAGTCACGACGGCGTGAAAGCAGGCGCGCCACTTCCCCGCCCAAGGCCGCCGGGGTCGTTGCCGCCGGCCCATTGTTGCAGACCAGGGCCTCACGCTACGCCCGCCGATCGACGGCGGGAACGCCGCGGCGCGCCCGGGCCCCGCGCCTATACTCCGCGGCAAGGGCCGGCCCCGGGCGACCGGCCGTGGAAGCCCCCGGCGAGCCGCGAACGCCGGCTCCAGCGCAGGAAGCAGGCCCAGGGAACGGACCGGACACCCGGCCACGGCCGGGATGCACACGCGACGGCTGCGCCCGCACCGCCGCCACCGACCCACGCAGGCCCCGCCATGAACCCACAGGTCGAAAGCTTCCACGATCCCGCCACCGGCACCTTCTCGCATCTGGTCTACGACCACGACGGCGGCCACGCCGCGATCATCGACCCGGTGATGGACTTCGAGCCGGCCAGCGCCCGCATCGCGTACGACTCCGCGCGCAGGCTGCTCGACGCCGCCCACGCGCACAGCCTGGCGGTCGAGTGGATCCTCGAGACCCACGCCCACGCCGACCACATGTCCGCCGCCGCCTGGCTGCGCGAGCAGACCGGCGCCAAGGTGGCCATCGGCCGGGGCATCACCGGCGTGCAGGCGCGCTTCAAGGAGATCTTCAACCTCGAACCGGACTTCCCGGTCGACGGCCGCCAGTTCGACCACCTGTTCGCCGACGGCGACGAGTTCCGCATCGGCACGCTCGACGCCCGCGTGATCGCCACCCCCGGCCACACCGAGGACAGCATCACCTACGTGGTCGGCGATGCCGCCTTCATCGGCGACACCCTGTTCGCCCCCGACACCGGCACCGCCCGCGCCGACTTCCCGGGCGGCGACGCCGCCACCCTCTACCGCTCCCTGCGCCGCCTGCTCGACCTGCCCGCCGATACCCGCCTCTACCTCTGCCACGACTACCCGCCCGCCGGCCGCGACGCCACCCCCGCCACCACCGTGGCCGAAGAGCGCGCCAGCAACGTCCACCTGGCCGGCGACGTCGACGAGGACGCCTACGTCCGCCTGCGCACCAACCGCGACGCCAGCCTGCCGGTGCCCAAGCTGCTGCTGCCGGCGCTGCAGGTGAACATCCGCGGCGGGGCGCTGCCGCCGGCGGAGGGGAATGGGGTGCGGTATTTGCGGATCCCGTTGGATCGGCTTGGGGCTGCTTGAGTCCCGACATACGGCATCGCGAAGGAGAGTCGCATTTCGCCCCAGGCGTGCGCGTCGGTAGAACTGCGCGAGCGCAGCCAGGGCACCGCAAATGAACGATCGACTCCAGCGCCCGCCGGTTTCCCATTCGCGGCATCCCCCGTCTGACAGAGGACTCAGCTGCACCAAAGGTGCGGCCGTCATGTCAGGATACTCGCCGGGGGGCCGCCGCACGGCGGTTGTATCTGGGGAAGAAGTCGCGATGGTCGATATCACGAAGCCACAGTGGGAGCAGGCTGCCGACGCAGTCGCGGAACTCGGAGGCCAGGCGAACCGATACGAAGTCTGGGAACATCTCAAGAAGTTCCGGCCGGACATTCCCTTCAGTACGGTAACGGCCGATCTGAACGCCGTCTCGGTCAACGCGCCCTCACGGGCCTCCTATCATACGGGAAAGGAGCCCCGCAGAACGGACAGCGGACATCGCTACGACCGTCTGTTCAAGGTAGGCGTGGGCGAAGGCTCGTACTACGTGACTTACGACCCGGCCATCCACGGAGTCTGGGAGATCTACCCGGATCCGTTCGCCACCAGCACCAACAAGACCGCGATCAGGCAGGTAGGGAAGCCGTCTTTCAATGCCGCCATCGCCACACAGTGGTTGGAGGCCCGTTACCCGGGCACCCGCAGCGGGACCAGCCACATCACGGCGTTCCGCAATGTGGCCGGCCGCGCACTGGCATTCGATCCGGGGCCCAATCCATCGGCCAAGACGAACCTCATGGTGTTCGTCTCCAGGCAGCCGCCTCCCGATCTCAGCGGAAACGTCGAACCATATCCGCCCGAGAAGAATCGCAATCACCATCTGGCTGCTCATGCAAAGAGCCTGGCCAAGGGTCACGCCGCCTACGCTGTAGGTGTCAGCTCAATCGCGCAGCTTCAGTCGCTCTGCGACTGGTATGACGCGTCCGTGCCTGATCATCGGAGACAACCAGGGGAGCACGTCCAGGTGCCGCAATCAACACCCACCAACAAGATCCTTTTCGGCCCACCGGGGACAGGAAAGACCTATCACACGATCAACGAGACGCTGGCACTTCTTGACCCCGAGTTCCTAAGGCGGAACGCTGCGGATCGCGGAAAACTGAAGGCACGTTTCGACGAACTTGCGCATTCCGGCCAGGTACGATTCGTGACCTTCCACCAGAGCTTCAGCTACGAGGACTTCATCGAAGGCATCCGCGCCAAGGCCGAGGATGGCGAGATCCGGTACGAGGTGGAGGATGGGGTCTTCAAGGAACTGTGCGAGGCCGCGCGGAGCCGCACGACAGCTGCAACAGGGTCGCCCGTCGACATCAGCGGACGACGCATCTGGAAGGTCTCGCTCGGCGACGCGCAAGCGGAAGGACACGTCTACGAAGCCTGCATGTCAGGAGGGTATGCGTTGCTTGGCTTCGGCGCCGGCGCCGACCTGACAGGCGTCGGTTCACGTGCCGAGATCCTGGATCGCGTGAAGGCGTTGAAGCCTGACATCGACAATTCCTCCTACGACATCACCGCGCTCAATCTCTTCATCCGCGAGATGCGCAAGGGCGACCTCATCGTCGTGACCCATGGCAACCTCAAGTTCAGGGCAATCGGCGAGGTCACCGGGGAGTATCAGTTCCTCACCCGGGATGACGTGGGCACCTACGTCCAGGCTCGACCCGTGAACTGGTTGCGCCGATACGATCCGCCTCGTCCTTACGCGGACCTGATGGAAAACCGGTTCAGCCAGATGACCATCTATGAACTTCGACCGGGGTCTATCAACCTGGACCGCCTCAGCTCATTGCTCGCTCCAGAGGAGGCGGGTTCCGGAGAACCGCAGCCTCGCGTCCTGATCATCGACGAGATCAACCGCGGCAATGTCTCGCGCATCTTCGGCGAAGTCATCACCCTGATCGAGCCGTCCAAGCGTGCCGGATGCCCCGAAGCACTCGAAGTGACCCTACCCTATTCCAAGGATCGCTTCAGCGTTCCGGCGAACGTGCACCTGATCGGCACCATGAACACCGCCGACCGGTCGCTCGCAGGACTCGACGTCGCCCTGCGGCGCCGGTTCGAGTTCGTCGAGATGCTGCCGGATGTCGCAGCCCTCTCAGGCATCGATGTGGAAGGCGTGCCAGTGGACCGCCTGCTATCCACGATGAATCGGCGCATCGAACTTCTCATGGGCCGGGACTACACGCTCGGCCATGCCTACTTCATGCCGCTTCGCGCGGACCCCAGTCTCGAGGTACTGGCCAGTATCTTCAGACGCCAGGTCCTGCCTCTCCTGCAGGAGTACTTCTTCGAGGACTGGCAGCGGATCGCCTGGGTGCTCAATGACCACCGCAAACCGCATCCGCTGCAGTTCGTGCGCCAATCCGATCATGATCCGGAAGCCCTGCTCGGAGCGGACATCGAACTTCCGCGCCCCGGCACCGTCTGGGAGATCAATCCGGATGCTTTCGGACAGGTGGATGCCTATCGGTTGATCCTTTACGCAGACCCGGCCACCGCGTGAACACGATTACGGTCCGCGAACACGCAAGATTGACCGTCGGCCCGGTATCGACTGGTAGTCTCGACGTGGCCAGCGTGCCGGCATCTGCGTTCGAATGGCTCTGCGCAGAATCCGTGCGCCACCGCGGCAGCGCTCCGCTCGTACAGATCGAAGGTCGCCGCTGGCTCCGGCTGGACAACTATGTCGGCGTCCTGGAAACACCGTGCGGTACGCGCATCGAGATCCTGCCCAAGCAAACCCATGGCCTGACGACCGTGGTCGCGGCCAGACGGGTGCTGGTCCGGATGCTGCGCGAAGCCCTCGATCTGCCGGTCCGCGAGTCCGCGCCTTCGGCGCTGGAAACCTTCGACGCGCCGGTGAGCGAATGGATCATCCAGTGCTTCCTGCAGGAGCTGAACGCACTGGCCCGTCGCGGCCTGCGCTTCGACTACCGGCTTGTGGAGGAAGAGGCCCGATTTCTGCGTGGTCGCCTGCTGGTCGCCCGACAGGTACGCCAACCGCCGCCACGGCGGCACCTGTTTCAGGTGGAGCACCATGTTTACGACCCGAACCGCCCGGAGAACCGCCTGATCGCCGCGGCGCTGGCCAAAGCATCCTGGGCCACCCGGGATCCGGGCAACTGGCGGCTGGCTCACGAGCTGGGGCACCAGCTGGCGGACATCCAGCCCAGCCACGACGTGGCCGGCGACTTCCGTCGCTGGAGCAGCGATCGCCTGATGCAGCACTATCGCGCCATCCGCACCTGGTGCGAGCTGATCCTCGACGACCGCAACCCTCTGTCCTCGCTGGGCCAGTGGACCGGGCTCAGCCTGTTGTTTCCAATGGAGAAGGTATTCGAGCGCTATGTAGAGCGGACGTTGCGCCGTAGCCTGCCCCACAGTGCCCGCCTCCGTACCCAGGCCGCCGGCCAGTCACTGTGCCGTCATGACGGGCGATCCGTCTTCCAGCTGCGCCCGGATTTCCTGATCGAGTACCAGGGCTCCACCTGGGTCGTCGATGCCAAGTGGAAGCTCCTCGATGCTTCGGACGCGGCCAATCACTACGGCCTGAGCCAGGCGGACTTCTACCAGATGTTCGCCTACGCCCACCGGTACCGCAGCGGCGCTGGCGAGCTGGCGCTGGTCTATCCCGCCTGCGAGACGTTCGACGCGCCTCTGCGACCGTTCGACTACGGCGCTGGTCACATCCTCCATGTACTGCCGCTGGATCTTGACTCGGGCCACCTGCCCAGTCCGCTGTGTCAGACAGCGTGACCTGGCTCCGAGGCGGGTTCTTGACCGCCCCGCCAGGGTCTTGGGCTTCCCCGCCCCGCGCGCCAGCGCATAATCTTGCCCCTGATCACCGCCATTCGTGATGGTGGCGGTGTGATCCGCACGGGAACACCGGGGAAAGATGAACCAGGACCTCAAGAAGACCCTCTGGGCCGCGGCCGACAAGCTGCGGTCCTCCATGGACGCGGCCGAGTACAAGCACATCGTGCTCGGCCTGATCTTCCTCAAGTACATCAGCGATGCTTTCGACGAGCGCCGTGCCGTGCTGCAGGCCGCGTTCGCCGACGCATCCAGCGACCTCCACCTGCCCGACCCGGCCGACCACGCCGAGGCGCTGGAGGAGCGCGACTACTACACGATGGCCAATGTGTTCTGGGTGCCGGCCAGCGCCCGCTGGGAGGCCATCCGCGCCCAGGCCAAGCAGGCCGACATCGGGGTGCGCATCGATCAGGCGCTGGAGGCCATCGAGGCCGACAACCCGCGCCTGAAGGGCATCCTCGACAAGCGCTTCGGCCGCACGCAGCTGGAGCCCGGCCGCCTGGGCGAGCTGGTGGACCTGGTCTCCACCATCGGCTTCGGCGAAGGCCACCGCGCCAAGGACCTGCTGGGCGAGGTGTACGAGTACTTTCTCGGCCAGTTCGCCAGCGCCGAGGGCAAGAAGGGCGGCCAGTTCTACACGCCGGCCTCGGTGGTCAAGGTGCTGGTCGAGGTGCTGGCCCCGCACCACGGGCGCGTATATGACCCCTGCTGCGGCTCGGGCGGCATGTTCGTGCAGAGCGAGAAGTTCATCGAGGCACACGGCGGCAAGGCCGACGACATCAGCATCTACGGCCAGGAAGCCAACCCCACCACCTGGCGTCTGGTGGCCATGAACCTGGCCATCCGCGGCCTGGCCGCCGACCTGGGCAAGGAACCGGCCGACACCTTCCACCGCGACCAGCACCCGGACCTGCGCGCCGACTACATTCTGGCCAACCCACCGTTCAACATCAGCGACTGGGGCGGCGAGCGTCTGGTCGACGACAAGCGCTGGGTCCATGGCACGCCGCCCGCCGGCAATGCCAACTACGCCTGGCTGCAGCACATCCTGTTTCACCTGAGCCCGCGCGGCCAGGCCGGCGTGGTCCTGGCCAACGGCAGCATGAGCTCCAACCAGAACAACGAAGGCGCCATCCGCCGCGCGATGGTCGAGGCCGACGTGGTGGATGTGATGGTCGCCCTGCCCCCGCAGCTGTTCTTCAACACCCAGATCCCGGCCTGCCTGTGGTTCCTGGCCAAGGACAAGAGCGGCGCACCAGCACCCGGCGGCAAGCCGGCCCGCGACCGCCGCGGCGAAGTGCTGTTCATCGACGCCCGCAAGCTGGGCCGCATGGCCACCCGCGTCAATCGCGTGTTCGACGAGGAGGACATCGCCCGCATCGCCTCCACCGTGCACCGATGGCGCGCCGATGGCGAGGCTGGCGCCGACGAACCCTATGCCGACGTGCCAGGCTTCTGCCGCTCGGTGAAGCTGGCCGAGATCGCCGAGCACGGCCATGTGCTGACGCCGGGGCGCTACGTGGGCGCCGAGGAAACCGAGGACGACGACGAGGCGTTCAGCGAGAAGATGGACCGCCTGACCGCGCAGCTGGCCGAGCAGATGGCGAAGGGGGCGGAACTGGACTTGCTCATTCGCGAGAAGTTGGGAGGCTTGGGCTATGCAGTCTGAGGTACCTTGGTTCCCGCTCGAAGAGATTGTCGAAGACATCTTGGACCGGCGCGGAATCACTCCTCTCAAGCTCGGCGGCGAGTTCTCTCCTGCCGGCCACCGCGTCATCTCTGCCAAGGTTGTAAAAGGCGGCCGGGTTCAACTTGACGCAGACGAGCCTCGATACGTCAACGAAAGCATCTACCAAAAGTGGATGAGGACACCACTTCGTCGCGGCGACGTAGTCATGACGTCTGAGGCACCGTTGGGCGAACTCGCGTTTATTGATAAGGACGTCGATTGGGTTCTCGGTCAACGGTTGTTCGCCATCCGTCCAAAGCCCGGCCGACTTCACGGACGCTTCCTGTACTACGCGTTGCAGACTGAAAACGTCCGCGCCGACATATTCGGCCGCGCCTCTGGCACCACCGTACAGGGCATCCGGCAGTCAGAACTGCGGCGAGTTCAAATTCCATTGCCGAACTTTGTGACTCAGATTGAAGTCGCCGATTTGCTCGGGAGCCTCGACGACCGCATCGACCTCCTGCGCCAAACCAACGCTACCCTCGAATCCATCGCCCAAGCCCTGTTCAAGAGCTGGTTCATCGACTTCGACCCGGTGCGCGCCAAGGCCGATGGCCGCGAGCCCGGAGGCATGGACGCCGCCACGGCGGCGCTGTTCCCCGCCGAGTTCGAGGAATCGGCGCTGGGGGTGATTCCGAAGGGGTGGGTATCCGGCAAGCTAGACGCCATTTGCACCAATCCGCGAGTGCAGGCGAAGCCAGGACAAATGCCTGCGGATACAACATACATTGGCCTGGAACACATGCCGCGCAGGAGTATTGCTCTTGACAACGTCGGCACTGCAGATGGTCTCGGGAGCGGCAAGTTCTGGTTTGAGCGAAGTGACGTCTTGTTCGGAAAGCTCAGGCCCTATTTCCACAAGGTTGGTCTCGCTCCGTGCCGTGGTGTGTGCTCAACGGACATTCTGGTGTTGCGCCCGAAGGCAGGGGAATGGCTAGGCTTCTTGGCCATGCATGCGTCCAGCGATGCGCTCATTTCGTATGCGACACAACTCTCCAACGGGGCCCGGATGCCGCGAACAAGTTGGCACGATGTTGGCAAGTTCGACGTGGTCTTGCCGCCGGAGAACGTAGCCGTGGCATTCAATGCGATGGTTGCCCCGCTGTTTGAACGTATCCACGCAAACATCGGCACCGCGCGCACGCTTGCAGCCTTGAGGGACACGCTGCTCCCCCGCTTGATCTCCGGCAAACTCCGCCTGCCGGAAGCCGAGGCCGCCATCGAGGCCGTGGCATGAGCGCCCAGGCCTGCCCCATCTGCGGCACAGCGGTACAGCCCTCGTCGCGCTACCCACGCCACGTCTGCCCCGACTGCTTCTCCGAAGCCACCGATCGCGCTGGTCGCCGCCTGGAGTTCTTGAATGTCGACTTGAGCGGCGGCTACGCTGCGCAATACGCTGACACCGGGGAGCCCTACGACAGCGACGACTGCTGGATCCGCGGCATCCGCTGCCGCGCCGACGAAGCCCGCTTCGGCGGCATCGTGATCGAGGCTATCGGCCCGCCCCCCTGAATCCACAGTTGCGTGCCCGCCGCTCCGCCGGTGGTGGTCGAAGCCGGCATTCTGCGATAACGTCGGACTGCCGGCTCCCCGGGGAAACGGGCCCGGCTGGCGCCGGGGACGCTTCAAGGGGAACTCAGATGAGCTTGAGCCTTTCGGACCTGCAGGGTGAGCTGCGGGAATACTTTTCCCGGATCGAGCAAGTCCTGTCCGGGATGGACGCGGTTCTGGCGCAGCTGGAGGCGCGCGTGACGCGCCTGGAGCAGGCACCGCCCGGACAGGGTGGCGCCGCCCCCCTGGAAGAACGCGTGGCGCGCCTGGAGGGCCAGCTGGCTGCCATTGCCAGCAGCCTTTACGACGACGCGGACCCCACGGATCCGCCAGGCATCATCATCGGGCGCTGACGATGGACGTCCGCTACCTGCGCGCCCTGGCCTCCAGATACCGTGCGCACGCCAGCGATGACCCGGATGCACTCGACCGGATCGTCCGCCGCCACCATGGGCTGCGGCGCACTCGCCTGATGGACCTGGCCGCGGTTGCCGCCTCCCTTGCCTACATGGACCGGGAGGCGCTGGACGGGCTGGCGGTCCAGGCAATCCGCGACACCAACCCGTCGTTCGACCCCGATGCCCTGCACTCCTACTCCGAAGCGCAGTGGCTGGGTATGCTGAACGCGGCCAAGGGCAAGTACTTCGAGTATCTGGTCGTCGACCGCCTCAATGCGGGAGAGACCGTGGGAGACCTGCAGCTTCTCCCGGGTCAGCAGGCAGTGGTGGCAGAGTCGATGAACCAGGCCGGCTGGGACGTGCGCATCGTCGATGCGGATGGGCGCACGGTGGAGTTCCTGCAGATGAAGGCCACCACCAGCGCCGGCTATGTGAAGGAGGCGCTGGACAGGTATCCGGATATACGGATCGTCGCCACGGACGAAGTCGCCGATCATGCCGTGTCCGACACCCGACTAGTGGATGTCGATATGTCCGAGGCGGACCTTCGGACGACGATCTCCGACACCTACGCCCAGCTGGCACCCGGCACGCTGGACCAGTTCTGGCAGGTCTTCAACCCGTTGATTCCACTTCTGGTGATCGCGGGCACCCAGGGATATGGGGTGCTGGTGGGGCGACAGCGTTTCGATGACGCAGTTGCGATCGCCTCCGAACGCGCCGCCCGCGGACTGGTTGCCAGCAGTACCGGCGCACTGGTGAAGGTGATGGCAGACAGCCTGCTATTGGGAGCTTCAGCGGGCGTGGTCGCTGGCATGTTTTTCGATCGTGCGCGAAATACCCAGGCCATGCGTGAGCTCGTACGCCACTCCACCCAAAGACAAGGCACCCGGTCTGCGTATCTGTTGGGCTGGGCGGAGGCCAGATCGTGAGCTGGCTGCAGGTGCTGGGGCAAACGTTCAATCCCCTCATCAGGGGGGTGGTGCGTGCGGGCAAGGCAGCAGTGGCCGCAACTGCGCCTGTCGCCAGCAAACTCATGCAGGTGGCGCGGGATACCGTGGATGAACTCGCCCGGCGGATTCAACGGGCACGCGGCGACGCGGGATCCGAACAGGAGGTCGTCGAGCGCCAGCTGCAGGAGGTCAACGCGCGCATTGCGCGCCTGCGCAAGGCCTATCGCGACAACGGCCGGCTGACCGACCGCGAAAAGGCGGAATGGCAACGCTTGAAGGCGCGTCGTGCTGCTCTGATCCAGGATCTGGATGATCTGGAAGCGGGGTCATTTGCCGAAGATGTGGTCGACCCGGAGAACAAGTACCAATCCACGACGGTGACCGAGCAGAACGCACACCTGATCGACATGCTGACGGGGCAGACCACCTACGGCAAGAAGTGCCGTGTCTGCCAACGGGCGATGACGCTGCAGTGGGATCGCCGCGTGGGAACACCCGGCATCCGGGACTTCTTCTGGGGGTGCTCGGGCTGGTACATCGTGGACGGATCCGGCAGGCATGCCTGCCGTCACATCGAGCGCCTGTCGAACGATGACTTCCGGATCTTCATGGATGTCACCCGTCCGGAGTTCCAGATGAAGGCCGACGAGGTGCGAAGAAGGATCCTGGATCCCGGGCGCCGCCAGCGATTGCGGCAAGCACTCGATGCCATACGCGCGCAGAACAAGGCATCCGACATCGGTTTGTCGCACTATCGTTGCCCCGTCCATGGCGAATCGCTGCGCCTGCAGCGGAAGTCGGCCAGTAATGACGACTTCCTTGACGAATACTTTCTTGGCTGCCCCCGCTGGCTGCCGCAGAATCAGGGCTGCAATTTCCTCATCAAGCTGAAGTCGCCCGGGCGCATCACCGGCGTGCTTCAGGAAGCCTATGGAATCGACGCCGGACGGGTTCTCGATGGCTGAGTCATCCCGCTCTTCGACGTCGGGGACGGCCATCTGCTGGACGCGGTACCGCTCGACTTGGAGTCTGGGCGGCTGCACGGCACTATCTGCCTCAGGGGGCCGTGACAGGGGCTTCAGCGCCTGCGCCTGCGCCTGAGCACGACGCAGGGGGCACGCGAGGGATGGCATGATTCTCAATGAGGACATGGTGGAACAGGCCGCCCTGCGGTGGCTGTCGGCGCTTGGCTGGAACATCGCCCACGGCCCCGACATTTCCCCGCCTGATGCGAGGACGCCCGGCACCGAACGAGACACCTACCGGCAAGTGATCCTGGCGGGCCGTTTACGCGACGCCATCGCCCGGCTCAATCCGGACATCCCACCCGGTGCGCGCGACGACGCGCTGCGCCAGGTGCTGAGCCCGAACGTGCCGGGCCTGGCCAATGCCAACCGCCAGCTGCACCGCTGGCTGGTGGACGGCGTGCCGGTGCAGTTCCAGAGGAATGAGGAGACCCGCGGCGCCCGGGTCCGGCTCCTGGATTTCGAAAACGTGGCCGCCAACGACTGGCTGGCCGTCAACCAGTTCAGCGTGCAGGGTCCCAAGCTCACCCGGCGCCCCGACGTGGTGCTGTTCGTCAACGGCCTGCCGCTGGTGGTGGTGGAACTGAAGAACCCCGGCGACGAGGACGCCGACATCTGGGCCGCCTGGAACCAGTTGCAGGCCTATCAGGAGGACATCCCCGAGCTGTTCCACAGCAATGTGCTGCAAGTCATCAGCGACGGCGTCCAGGCCCGCATGGGTTCGCTGACCGCCGATCGCGAGCGCTTCATGGCCTGGCGCACCATCGACGGCGTGACCACGGACCCGCTCGGCCCGATGTGCGAGCTGGAGACCCTGGTGCATGGTCTGTTCCAGCGCGACCTGTTGCTGGAGTACATCCGCCACTTCGTCCTGTTCGAGGACGACGGCCGGCTGGTCAAGAAGATCGCCGCCTACCACCAGTTCCACGCGGTACGTGCCGTCGTGCAAAGCGTGCTCAAGGCTTCCGCTCCCGGCGGAACGCGCAAGGGCGGCGTGGTCTGGCACACCCAGGGCGCGGGCAAGAGCATCGAGATGACCTGTCTGGCCGGTACGCTGATGGCGCACCCCGGCATGGGCAATCCAACCCTGGTGGTGGTCACCGACCGCAACGATCTGGACAACCAGCTGTTCGGCGTGTTCGCCGCCGCCAGCGAGATGCTGCGCGAGACCCCGGTGCAGGCCGATACCCGCCCCGAGCTCCGGCGCCTGCTGGCCAACCGCCCCTCCGGCGGCATCATCTTCACCACGATCCAGAAGTTCACCCCGGGCGAGGACGAAGACACCTTCCCCGTGCTCTCGGAACGTTCCAACATCGTGGTCATCTGCGATGAGGCCCATCGCAGCCAGTACGGGTTCGAGGCGCGCCTTGTCCCTACAGACCTGAAGGAGGCAGGGCCCGCGGCGAACGACGGCGAGGCACGCAAGGTCGCCGAGGCGACGCCACCCTACCCGCGAGGCAGCACAGTCCGTTACGGCTATGCGCAGCACCTGCGCGATGCCCTGCCCGGCGCCACCTTCGTCGCCTTTACCGGCACCCCGGTCAGCATGGACGACCGCGACACCCGCGCCGTCTTCGGCGACTACGTCCACATCTACGACATCGAGCAGGCGGTGCGTGACGGCGCCACCGTGCCGATCTATTACGAGAGCCGCCTCGCGAAGCTGGATCTGAAGGATGAGGACGTCAGCCAGCTGGACGATGAGGTGGACGAGCTGACCGAAGACGAAGAAGACGAGAGGTCCAGGGTCGCCCGGCTCCGCCGCTGGGCCGCACTGGAGCAGCTGGTCGGCGCGCCGCCGCGGATCCAGAAGGTGGCCTCCGACATCGTGAACCACTTCGAGAACCGGCTGACCGCAATGGACGGCAAGGCCATGGTCGTGGCCATGAGCCGCGACATCTGCGTCCACCTGTACAACGCCATTGTCGCGCTGCGCCCCGAGTGGCATAGCGAAGACCCGATGCAGGGCGCCATCAAGATCGTGATGACCGGCTCGGCCTCGGACAAGGCGCTGCTGAAGCCGCACATCTACACCAAGGACATCCGCAAGCAGCTGGAGAAGCGCTTCAAGGACCCTTCCGATCCGTTCAAGCTCGTCATCGTCCGCGACATGTGGCTGACCGGATTCGACGCGCCTTGCCTGCACACCATGTACGTGGACAAGCCGATGCGCGGCCACAATCTGATGCAGGCGATCGCTCGCGTGAACCGGGTGTTCAAGGACAAGCCTGGCGGCCTGGTCGTGGACTACATCGGTATCGCCAACGAGCTGAAGGCCGCCCTGGCGAGCTACACGCAGGCCCATGGCCGCGGCAAACCCACCATCGATGCGCACGAAGCCCTGGCCGTGCTGCAGGAGCAGATGGACGTGCTGCATTCGATGCTGCACGGCGTCGACTATTCCGGATTCAGGACCAATGCCTGGAAGCTGCTCCCCACCGTCGCCAACCACATCCTTGGACTGGAAGACGGCAAGAAGCGCTTCGCCGACGCCGTGCTTGCCGCCAGCAAGGCCTTCGCGCTGTGCTGCACCTTGGATGCGGCACTGACCTATCGCGACGAGCTGGCCTTCCTCGAGGCGATCAAGGCAGCGCTGACCAAGCACGCCGGCACCGACAGGAAGCTGACCGACGAGCAGAAGGAGCATGCGCTGCGGCAGATCATCAGCCGCGCGGTCGTCAGCGACGAGGTCATCGACATCTTCTCGGCCGCCGGCCTGAAACGGCCGGATATCAGCGTGCTGTCCGACGAGTTCCTGGAAGACGTGCGCCAGATGAAGGAGCGCAACCTGGCGGTCGAGCTGCTGGAGCGCCTGCTCAAGGGCGAGATCAAGTCACGCTTCAAGACCAACGTGGTCCAGAGCACCAAGTTCTCCGAACTGCTGCAGCAAAGCCTGACCCGCTACCGCAACCGTGCCATCGAGACCGCCCAGGTCATTGAAGAACTGATCGAGATGGCCAAGAAGTTCCAGGAAGCCGCCCAGCGCGGCGAACGCCTGGGACTCAACCAGGCCGAAGTCGCATTCTACGATGCGCTGGCGGCCAATGAGTCTGCCGTTCGCGAACTCGGGGACGAAATCCTCAGGAGAATCGCCGTCGAGTTGACACAGAGCCTGCGCAACTCCGTCACAGTCGACTGGGCCAAGCGCGAGACAGTGCGCGCCAGGCTGCGCGTCATGGTCCGGACCCTCCTGCGTCGCTACAAGTACCCGCCTGACAAGCAGGAGGAGGCGACCGAAATCGTCCTCAGGCAGGCGGAAGAACTTTCCGTGGAATGGTCGGCCGCCTAGCCAGCTTCAACCTCGCAGGGACGACGACAGCTCGTCGAGCAAGGCGCCGGCCGTGTCGATCCTCCATCCCGGGATCTGCTCGGACGGCTTCTCATACACGATCGCACGCCTGTCCTCCTTCCACACCACGTCGAGCCGGCTTCGGCCCCTGGTGCTCGGCACCTCCACATCAAACTCGGGTACTCCCCACTGTTGATGCCGTGCCACCTCCATAGTCGGGCGCATGGCGAGATCGGCCAGCCTGAGGGCCTCTTCCCAGTCTCGCGGCCTGACGCCTTGCTCGGTCCGGAGCCGCGTGATGATGCTCATCTCCTTTCTGGAGATGAAGATGTGTCCGTGCATGGGCTCCTTCCGATGACAATCCTTGCAAAGCACGCGGAGATTCGAGCGCCTGTCATCGTTCTTGATGCCGTTCACGTGGTGGACATGCAGCAGCTCCGGATGGTCTCTAAGACTAACCGTGCAGCCCTCGCACGTGAAGGACGCCGCCTCGCGCAGCCTTCTTGAAGTTTCCGGCCACGATGGGCTGTACCCCGACGCTTCCTGCCTGTCGGCCAGGCCGCGCGGAAGCTGGCGGAATCTTGTGCTATAGGTTTCAAAGAACTTCAGCAGATCGAAGGCATCACGCTTCTTGTTCCGTTCAGAACTCCGAGCAAGTGCGTACGAATCATAATTGAGCTTTCGCAGGCAATTCTTGCAGACCTTCAGACGAGCGACGCCACTTGCGATCCGCCCCGTCGCATAGCTGGTTCCAGAGATCTCAAAGTCACCAGTCGTCGATTGGGTGACGACGTACCTTTCGAATCTCCCCTGGGACCGCATGTATTCCAAGGTCTCGCAGTCCGCAACGTGGAACCTCTTCCCATTCTCGGGATCCCGGATGGCGTCGTCGAAGCCGCCCGCGTGGTCGCGGATGTACAGAATGACATGGCGGCCCTTGTA
Organism: Luteimonas sp. J29; assembly: GCF_000472505.1. GTDB lineage: Bacteria > Pseudomonadota > Gammaproteobacteria > Xanthomonadales > Xanthomonadaceae > Luteimonas. Next base: position 87,395 of record NZ_AWZR01000006.1, on the reverse strand, counting down.
GGCGAGCAAACCGTCGACACTCTCGAGATCGGACAGCTGGATCTCGATACCCTTCACAAGTTCGATGTCGATACGCTCCAGAGGCATCTCGTCATCGGACTTGATCTCGAACTTTCGCTCGGACCTGAACCGAGCGGCGATCGCTTCGATCGCACTGAAGTCGACGTCCAAACGCATGGCTCACCTGCCAGGCCGGTCGTTGATAATGCGCTTGATCTGCGTTTCGGAGTCGGTGACCACGCGGAACGCCACTCTTCGCGAGCGATAGACATCCTCGCTCCCGTCGGGCGCTATTACCGGACGGGCCGAGGAGAACCCCACGGCCGCAACTGCCGCCCGCATCCAACTGCGATCCTCATCCGAAGGTGTTACTTCATAGGCGTACCGAAGCACTTCATTGGCGCGCGCCTGCGATAGGCCCATGTTGTTGAAGTAGGCATTGTCCACGGAGACACCCCGCGCCCAGTCACTGCTCGTGTGACCCTCGATGCGAACCTCCTCGATCCGATCCCTGTACCGGAGAATCACGGCCATGTATCGAGGTACGAAATTGGAGAGCACGTCCCGGAACGGACGCCGGATGGTGGCTCTTCCGCTGTCGAAAAGCATCTCCGGATTCAGGAACCTGACCTCCAGCGTCTGCTCGTCGATCTCGGCCTGCCATCGGTCCAGGTCCTCTCCGAACTCCGCCAGCAGATCCCGGTGAAGACTCACTTGGGTATCGCGATACGCCATCGCGATCTCCTTGATACTGTCACGCTCGATTCGCACGAAGTGCATCATCGAGATGGCGATGAACAGGAATACGATCATCAGGCCTGACATCAGGTCCGACACACTGAGCCAGTGGTCGGAGTCCGTCTCTCCGACGGGATTGTCGCCGATGATCTGGGACATGTCGGCACGCATCACGACGCCACCCTGGCCAGCTCGGAAAGACGCTGCACAAGCGACGCATAGTCATTGGTGAACCCATCCGAGATCTGTGCAAGCGACCGTCCGAAACGATTGAACACCCGTTCCAGCTCCTGCGCCACGGCCCGATCCAGAGCCTCCAGCTGCGTGTTGACCGCCTCACCGGTCCTGTCGACCGCAGCGACAACCTGCTGCTCGACGCCCGTCAGGACGCGAGTCGTCTCTCTCCGGATGAGCTCGGCCATTTCTTCAGTGCAGGCGGTAATTTGCTCATGCACATCCTGCGAGGCCTTCTCCAGGGAGCGCACCATCTCCCTGGCCGTTGCCGACATCTCGCTAACGGACTCCGCCAGTTCCTTTCCGATCCGCTCGGCCTCGTTCGAGACTGCATTGGCCATTTCGTTCATGGCGACCGTGCTGCGCTCGACATGCGTCGCGAACTGCTCCGAACGATCTGTCAGCGCGGTCGACATATCCGAAGCAGCCTCGTCCAGCGACTCGACCATGTTCGCGATCTGCGCACGAATCTCCGGCACGGCGGACACGGCCTCATTCCGCATGGCGACAAATGCCTCGAGGTGGCGCTGAAGTTCGCGGATCTGATGCTGATTGACTTCGATGACCTCTCGCAGCTCGTCCATCGAGGCAGGAATGCGTGCGCAGTCTTCCTTGATCTGTCCGATCGCACCGCCTGTCGTCTGGAGAGCCTCGACCCCCAGCGCGAACTGCTGCCCCATCTGCTCAACCTGAACGGCGTATTGTTGCTGCCACACGACGAGCTTCTTGACCGACTCATCCAGCGCCTTGAAGTTCTCTCCGAACTGCTCGGTCAGATTCCGGTTGAAGTCGGAAATGACCTGCTGGAGGGCCTCGATCACGACCTTGGTGGCGGATTCCGACAGCATCTTGGCGAAGTCCTCCATCTGCCGGAACAACTTCTCCTGGAACTGCTGACGCTCCGATCTCGCCCGATTGGCGTGGTCACCGAGGTCAGCGCGAACCATCTTGAGCTGACCGACCACCGAGCCTTCCTCCGAGGCGGAGAGCGACTGTGCGATGGCCGACAGGCTCTCGCCCTGCCTGTCCAGCGCGGCAAGAATATGGGCTGGGGTAACCTCGTCCGGAGCACTGGCAGCCTCTCGCTCCGGTGCGAACTTCCAGGCGTCCACCGCCTTGAACAGGATTGCAAACGTCATTCCAACCAGACTGGTCAGGAATGCCGTCTTCATGCCCTCGAGCAAGGGGCCGATACTTCCGTCGATGTCGTTGACATCGAATTCGAGCAGGCCGATGACGATGCCGAGGAACGTTCCGAGGATGCCCAGGGACGTCATGACGCTCGGGGCATGGACCAGGAACCTGGAATGCCTCCGCTTGGACGCCTGGAACACCGCGACTGCGAAAACGCCGATCACGAGCAGAATGAAGACGTCGGTCGCAGTCTGGGCAGACAGACTGCGGATCAGCTCTTCCATGAGAGCACCCATAGGAACACCTCCCCGATAGTTGGCGGAGAGGACCAAGCAAAACCTGTGCCACGACGTCGGGCAGGGCCTGTCAGGGATCCGTCAGCCAGTCTGACGCTGCCCGTCACGTTCTGCCGTTAGGCCTTGTCATCTGTCACCGCAGTCGGACGGGCACCGGACTGGAATCAGCAGGTTCCGCTCCGATCAGAGCCCAGCACCTCTCGGCCGCAATGCCACCAGGTGCTCGAACAGGTTTTCCAATGCCTGATGCGTTCCCTTCAACTGGGTAACCACCTCAGCCGCCCACTCGAAGTACTCCCGCCGCCGGTACGCCGGCCAATCGGCCGGCGGGAACTCGATGAGGTCCCGCAGGTTCGCGATCTTGTCGGCAAGCTTGACCAGGCGGGCGCCGTGGGGTGCGTGGCGGGCGTGTTCCACCTGCAGGCGCTTGCGCTCGGCCTTGGGCAGGGTCTTGTCGTCGGTGACGGCCTCGACGTAGGCAAGCACGGCCTCGCCGAAGCGGTCGCGCAGCTGGCGGCGGCCCTCCTCGGGGCTGGGCTGGCCGTCGCGGCCGCAGCAGTCCTCGAGGTAGTCGTGCAGGGCGGCGGCGCACAGGACGTCGGGGTCGTCGATGCCGGCCTCGACGGCGAGGATGCGCACCAGGGCGACCGGGTGGTTGATGTAGGGCGTGGCGTCGGCGTCCTTGCGGCGCTGGGCGCGGTGGGCGTGGGCGGCGAAGGCGATCGCGTCCACTACGCGCGCGAGTGGCTGGATGTCGTGGCTCATGCGGTTTTCCCCTGTGGATGCCGGAATGTTGCCCCGGCCGCGTCGCAAAAGCTGGGACGGCCGGCCCTGGTCTCGCGGTCCTTGGGACGTCGGCGCCAGCTTCCCTCCCGCATCCATCCCCTCGGCGACACCCCGGACCGCCTCGGGAACGCCTTCGACAGCGCGGCCATGTCCGCCAACCCCGACACCGGCGCCACGGCCGTGGCCGCCCTGCCCCTGCGCAGGCGCGCGGCGGCGCGGCCCAGGCGCCTGTGCAGGACCTGGTCGGCGGAGGTGGTGCGACTACTGCGTGGAAGGCGAAGGTGCTGCGCGACATGCCGGCCTCTTGCGCCGGTCGCCCCAGCGGCCAGCGTTCGGCCGGGCCCGCGTGCACGCCGGACAGGGCGCGGGCCAGTCGCGGGTGCGAAAGGCCGGCAGCGCCCTTCTCCCCGACGGGCCAAACGCCCCGCCCCTCCCCCGCCAGCCGGGGAGGAAGTGGAGGACGCTGCGGGGAGGGGGCGAATGCCCGGGGATCAGGCCGCCGCTTCGAGCGACAGCAGGTAGTCGCCGAAGCCGTGGCGGGCGCGGGCGTCGCGTCGGGCGCTGGTGGTGACGGCCGGCTGGGCGTGGCGGGCGACGGCGAAGCCGGCGCGGTCGAGGGCGTCGCGCAGGGCGCGATCCTCGTGGGCCGGCAGCGGCGGGAAGCCGCCGACCGCGCGATAGGCGTGCGCGGCCACGCCGAGGTTGGCGCCGTGCACGTGCGGGTGGCCGTCGACGTGGTGTTCGCCGGCGTGGAAGGCGTCGCGCACGCGCAGGGCGAAGTCGAGCCAGTCGGTGACGCGCACGGTGCCGAAGAACGCGTCGGCGCCGCAGGCGAGCTGCGCGGCGAGCCAGTCGGGCGGCACCTGGCTGTCGGCATCGGTGGAGGCAAGCCAGCGCGCGCCTTGCTCCAGCAGCAGCGCCGCCGCGGCGGCGCGCGCCCGGCCGACGCAGCGCGCGTCCAGCGACACGGTGCGCACGCCCATCGCGGCGCAGATGTCGGCGGTGCCGTCGCTGCACGCGTCGAGCGCGACCACCACCTGCACCGGCTCGCCGCGCAACCCTGGCGCGCGAGCGGCGACCAGGATCGAACGCAGGCAGCCGGCGATCAGCGCCTGCTCGTCGTGCGCAGGCACCAGCACGCCGATCACCGCAGGCCCTCGCGCTGGCCCACCGAGGTGGCGTCGCCGCTCCAGCAGTCGAGCAGGAAGTCGCCGTCGCGGTAGTGGGCGATACGGTGCAGGCCGGGGATCGCGGCCAGGCGCGCGTGCACGCCCACGGTGTCGCTCCGACGCGCGTCGAAGCCGTGGCGCCAGTGGCAGGCGAGCAGCACGCCGTTGCGTTCGAGCGATGTCTCGATCCGGTTGGCGAAAGCCTTGAGCGCCGTGTCGTCGAGGTAGTAGCCCATCTCTCCGACCACGACCAGGTCGAACCGGCCGTCGGGCCATTCGCGCGGATGTTCCATGCAGCGCAGTTCGACATGGCGCAGGCCGGTGCAGCGCTCGCGCGCCACGGCCACCGCGCGGGGGTTGAGGTCGGTGCCGAGCAGGGCCCGGCAGCGCCCGGCCAGCTCGCGGGTCAGTTCGCCGTTGGCGCAGCCGATTTCCCAGCCGCGTTCGAACAGCGGTCGCGGCAGCGTGGCCAGCAGCAGGTCGCGCTTGCGGGCTTCGTACCAGCGGCTGCGGTAGCCGAACGGATCGTCCCCGCCCTGCCACAGCTGCTCGAAGTAGCGCGCCAGGCTCACGTGAGATAGACCTCGAACGGGCGCTCGAAGCGCTCGACGACATGCGGCGGCAGCACGGGGCTGGCGACCCCGGGGACGCCGAGGCCGAGCTGCGAGGCGAAGCAGGCGATCGCGCGCTGCTTGCGCGCGATCGTGGCGTGGGGCAGCGGCATGCGCACCGCTTCGAACGGCGCCTGGCGCGCGTCGGCCTGCAGCCAGTGCCAGGCCCAGACCGGGTAGCGCAGCAGGCGCGCGTCGCTGCCGGCGACCGCGGCGATCGCGGCGTGGCCGACGGCGTCGTGGTCGGGATGCCCGTCCTGCTCCCAGGGCGCGAGCACCAGGTCGCCGGGGCGCAACATCGATCGCAGCGTCGCTTCAAGCGCTTCGCGGTGGCCGTCGACGTCGCCGTCGGGCAGTCCGAGGCGGTGCACCTGCGCGCGCACGCCGAGGGCGGCGAGCGCGTGCGCCACCTCGCTGCTGCGGACCGCACGCAGGCGCTCGGGTGTCCAGCGCGCGTTACCGGGGTAGCAGGCCTCGCCGTCGGTCACCGAGACGAGATGGACGTCCAGCCCCATCGCGCCGGCCGCGCGCAGCAGTCCGCCGCAGGCAAGCGTTTCGTCGTCGGGGTGCGGCGACACCAGCACCACCCGCTGCCAGCCCAGCAGCAGTTCCGCCGGCGTGCGCTCGTCGAGCGCGGCCAGCCAGCGCGAGCGGCGCCAGTCGGCCTCGCGCCGGCCCAGCCCGACGATGCGCGGCAGCGCTACAACGCCCATCGCGAAGGCGCCTCCCGCATGGCCGCTTCGCGGCCGAGCGCGGCCCAGTCGCGGTCGGCGTGGCTCTGGCGCACGAAGACCGAAAGATCGGCGCAGCGCTGCGCATGCTCGCGGTCCAGGCACAGTGGCCCGGGCCCCATGGTGCGGGCGGCGGCATCGAGCACGTCGTGGCCGGCGCGCTCGACCACCGAACGCAGGCGCACCACTTCGCGCAGGTGCGGCTCGCCGGGGTCGGCGTCGATGCGCGCGGCCAGTTCGCGCAGCAGCGCGGCTGCGGCACCGAGCGCCATGTCCACGCGCCCGAGCGCGGCCGCCAGGTGCGGATCGCGCTCGACCCGCGCGGGATCGGCCATGCGCTGCGCGATCGCGATCGCCGCGCCCAGCCAGCACGCGGCCACGCCGGCGCCGCCATGCCAGAAGCCGGGTCGCGCGAGGTATGCACCGGGCGCGCCGATGCGCCGGCACGGCACCGATTCAAAATCGACCGGTCCGCTTTCGATGGCGGACATGCCCACCGCGTCCCAGCCCGAGGGCGGCACGCGCACCCCGGGCTGGCGCAGGTCGACCAGCACCAGCTGGCGCTGCTCGCCCTCCCGGACGGCGAGCAGGGCGGCATCGACGAAGCGCGCGCCCGAGCACCAGGGCTTGCGCCCGGTCAGGCGCGGCCCGCCCGGGCCTTCGCGCAGCGTGACCGTGGACTCGGGGCCTTCCGCGGCCCAGACCGCCAGCAGGGTGCCGGGCGGCGGCGGCCCGGCATCGAGTTCGGCCAGGATCGCCAGCGCGTCGTGGTGCGCCTCCAGGACCTTGGCCAGGGCCAGGTCCTCGGCCCCGATCGCCGCCAGCGCCCGCCAGCGCCCGAGCGTGTCGCCGCGTCCTGGAAGCGGCAGCCCCTGGCCCAGCCGGGCACGCGAACGCGCTTCGAGCGTCTCGGTCGGTCTGGATGCGGGTGCTGGGCTGGCCACCGGGGAAGTGGACCAGCGGGCCCGTTGTGGCCGCGTGAGCCGGGGACGCGGCCGCGTGGCCCGGCGGACGGCGCTCAGTCGCGGTTCAAGCCGGGCGGGCGGCGACGCCCGCCCGCGTTCCGGTCAGGCGAACGGATCCTGCAGGACGATGGTGTGGTCGCGGTCCGGGCCGGTGCTGACGATCGCCAGCGGGCAGCCGGCCAGTTCCTCCAGCGCGCGCAGGTAGGCGCGGGCCGCGGGCGGCAGGTGGTCCCACTCCGTGATGCCGTGGGTGTTCTCCTCCCAGCCCGGGAACTCGAGGTAGACCGGGGTGATCTCCTCCCAGCCGGCGGCGTCGAGCGGCGCATACTCGGTGCGCTTGCCGCGGTACTCGTACGCGATGCACACCTTGAGCTTGTCCATGCCGTCGAGCACGTCGAGCTTGGTGATGCACAGGCCGGTGATGCCGTTGATCGCCACCGCGCGCTTGAGCGCGACGATGTCCATCCAGCCGCAGCGGCGCGGCCGGCCGGTGGAGGCGCCGTACTCGGCGCCGCGGTCGCGCAGGCCCTGGCCGATCTCGTCGTCGAGTTCGGTCGGGAACGGGCCGCCGCCCACGCGGGTGGCGTAGGCCTTGGCGATGCCGAGCACGTAGTCGATCGCATCCGCGCCCACGCCGGTGCCGGCGAGCGCGCCGCCGACCGTGGTGTTGGAGCTGGTGACGTAGGGATAGGTGCCATGGTCGATGTCGAGCAGCGCGCCCTGCGCGCCCTCGAACAGCACCCGCTTGCCCGCCTTGCGCAGCTCGTGCAGCAGGCCGGCGACGTCGTACTTCATCGGCTCGATGTACTCGCCGAAGGCCAGCGCCTCGTCGAGCGTGGCCTGGTAGTCGACCGCCTCGACGCCCAGGTACTTGGTGAGCACGAAGTTGTGGTAGTCGAGCGCGGCGCGCAGCTTCTCCGCCAGCTGCTCCGGATAGTGCAGGTCGGCGATGCGGATGCCGCGGCGCGCCACCTTGTCCTCGTAGGCCGGGCCGATGCCGCGGCCGGTGGTGCCGATCGCCTTGCCGCCGGCGGCCTTCTCGCGCGCCTGGTCGAGGGCGATGTGGTACGGCATGATCAGCGGCGTGGCCGGGCTGATCTTCAGCCGCGAGCGCACCTCGACGCCGTTGGACTCGAGCTCGTCGATCTCCTTGCGCAGCGCGGCCGGGCTCAGCACCACGCCGTTGCCGATCATGCACAGCGCGTCCGGGCGCAGGATGCCGGACGGGATCAGGTGCAGCACGGTCTTGTGGCCGCCGATGACCAGGGTGTGGCCGGCGTTGTGGCCTCCCTGGAAGCGCGCCACCGCACCCACCTCCTCGGTGAGCAGGTCGACGATCTTGCCCTTGCCCTCGTCGCCCCACTGGGCACCCAACACGACGACCGACTGTCCCATTTCCGCAAGACTCCTGTAGAAGCGACCCCGGGCCGCGACCACTTCGAGTGGATCTCACCAGGCCCGGCGACGCCGGTCCGGCACCGCTGGGCGCAAGCATGGAAAAAGCCGGGGGACCGTCTCGCGTGGATCGGGCCCCTCCGGCTTTTGCGCATTATCCGGGTTTCCCGGCCCCGGGGCCAGTGCCGCGTCAGTGGCGCACGAAATACAGCGCTACGAGCCCGAGGGCAAGCACCACGCCCCCGATCCGGCGGACCTGGGCGTCGGACAGGGCCAGCATCTGCTCGGCGGCCCGTTTCCAGCCGCCGGGGGCGACGAACAGCATCAGGCCTTCGAGGACGGCGACGAGGCAGAGGGCGGCCCAGAGGTCTTTCACGGGTCGGGTCCTGGTTGGCGGAGCAGATGGGCGCCGTGGACGGCGCCGGCGGCGCCGTCCCGGCCGGCCTCCCCGGCCGGGGAGGCGGAGGCGCGCGTCAGCGGTCGCTGCGCATGTACTGCAGGAACGGGTCGTTGCGCTCGAGCACGATCACCGACTCGCCATTCTCGAACGCGTTGCGGTACGCCTCGAGGCTGCGCTGGAACGCGTAGAACGCCGGGTCGCGCTGGGCGGCCTCGCCGTAGATGCGGGTGGCCTCGGCATCGCCCTCGCCGCGCAGCCGCTGCGCGTCGCGCTCGGCCTCGGCCAGCAGCACGGTGCGCTCGCGGTCGGCCTGGGCGCGGATGATCCGCGCCTGCTCCTCGCCCTCGGCGCGCAGGCGCGAGGCGACCTGGCGGCGTTCGGCGCGCATGCGGTCGTAGACCTGCGAGATCACGTCGCTGTCGGTGGGCAGGTCGATCTGCTTGAGGCGGATGTCGATCACCCGCATGCCCAGCGTCGCGGCGGCCTTGTTGATGCCCTCGAGCTGGTTGGCGATGATCTCGGCGCGCTCGCCCGACACCAGCTGCTGCAGGGTGCGGGCGTTGATCTCGTTGCGCATCGAGTCCTTGATGATCGGCGCCAGACGGTCGTTGGCGATGTCCATGTTGCCGCCGGTGGCGCGGTAGAAGTCGGCCACGTCGCTGATCACGCCGATCGCCACGAAGTCCACGCTCACGTCCTTGCGCTCGGAAGTGAGGTAGCGCTCGGGCGAGAAGTCCGAGGCGTAGAAGCGGCGGTCGAACACCCGCGCGGTCTCCACCAGCGGGATCTTGAAGTGCAGGCCCGGCTCGAGGTTGGTGCGGGCCACGCGGCCGAGGTTGAGCACCAGCGCGGTCTGGCCCTCGCGCACCACGAAGACCGAGCCGAGCAGCAGCAGCGCCGCCACCAGGACGGCGGGGATGGCGAGGTTCAGTCTCATCGGCTACCTCCTTCGGCGCGCGCGCCGCGGGTCGGGCGCGGCAGGGCGGCGTCGGGCGTCGCGCCGGACTGCGGCACGATCACTTCCTGCGGCAGCACCGGCGGCTGGCTGTCGTCGCGGCGGCTGCCGGACTGCCCGGCGGGCTGGGTCATCGGCACGTAGATCAGCTGGCGTCCGTCGCCGCCGACCACCTTGCGGTTCTCGGCCAGCACCTGCTCGACCGTCTCCAGCCACAGGCGGCGGCGGGTGACGTCGGGCGCCTGGCGGTAGGCGTCGAGCAGCATCGTGAAGCGCTGCGCGTCACCGGTGGCGCGGGCCACGACCGCGGTCTTGTAGCCCTCGGCGGTGGTGCGCAGGCGCTGCGAGTCGCCTCGCGCCTCCGGCACCACGCGCGCGGCGTAGGCACGGGCCTCGTTGACCAGGCGCTCGTTCATCTGCTGGGCGCTGTTGACCTCGTCGAAGGCCGGCTTGACCTCCTCCGGCGGGCGCGCGTCCTGCAGGTTGAGTTCGGTGACCACCAGGCCGGTGCGGTAGGCGTCGAGCGAGGCCTGCAGCGCGGTCGAGGCGGCGACCGACAGCGGCCCGCGCGCGTTGAGCGCGGTGTCCAGGTCGGCGCGGCCGATCTGCTCGCGCACCGCGCTCTGCGACACCTGCTCGAGCACGCGGATCGCGTTCTGGGTGCCGAACAGGAACAGCTCGGGGTCGCTGACGCGGTACTGCACGTTGAACGAGACGATGACGATGTTCTCGTCGCGGGTCAGCACCGGCAGGGTGTTGGTGAAGGTGCGCACGCTGGTGGCGTCGACCTTCTCCACCGTCTCGATCGGCCACGGCAGCTTGAAGTTGGGGCCGGGCTGCATCACCCGGGCCACCTCGCCGAAGCGCAGCACCACGCCACGCTGCTGCTCGCCGACCAGGACGAAGCAGTTGAAGACCAGCCACACCACGAGCAGGATCGCGATCCAGCGCAGCGGGCTGCCGCCGCCGTCGCCGCCGAAGACCCCGCGCAGGCGGTCGCCGAAGTCGCCGAGGCCGTTGCTGCCGCGGCGCCGCCTGGGGGGCCAGGGATTGCGGCCCTGGTTGCCGGGGCGCTCGTCGTTGTTCTTGCCGGGGATGTTCCAGGCCATGCCTGCTCCAGTCGGGATGGGCGCGCCGCCGGACTGGCCCGGCGGTGCGTCTGCCCCGTCGCGGCGCGGTGGCCCGGCCACGGGGCGCCTTCTGGCGCGGCCGTGGCCCGTGGTTCCGCGGGCGGCGGGACGGCTAGTTTACAGGGAGTCCGCGGCCACCTCCGGCAGCAGCGGACGCAGCGCCGCCCCGCCGGGCAGCGTGGCCAGGCGTGCGGCGTCGGCCTCGGACAGGTCCACGCGCAGCTTCCAGCCGTGCTCGTCGTGGGATTCGTCGCGCACCGCGTCGAGCGCGTGCAGGCGCGCGCGCAGGCGGCCGGCATCCGGCGGCAGGGCCAGTTCGCCCACCACGCGGCCCCTGGCCAGGCGCTCGCCGAGGGCGTCGCGCAGCAGGTCGAGGCCAAGGCCGTCGCGCGCCGAGATCCAGACCCGCTCGCGGGCCAGGGCCACGGTGCCGCCGGGGACGGCCCCGGCGCCTGCCTCGGCGGCCAGGGGCTCGGGCAGGTCGCGGCGCGCCTGCGCGCCCTCGATCCGGTCGATCTTGTTGAACACCAGCAGCTGCGGGATGTCGCCCGCGCCGATCTCGGCCAGCACCGCGTCCACCTGCTGGATGCGCTCCTCGCGCAGCGGGTCGGCGGCGTCGATCACGTGCAGCAGCAGGTCGGCCTCGCGCGCCTCGCTCAGGGTCGAGCGGAACGCCGCCACGAGTTCATGCGGCAGGTCGCGCACGAAACCGACGGTATCGGCCAGCACCAGCGGCCGGCCCTGCAGGACCACCCGGCGCACGGTGGGGTCGAGGGTGGCGAACAGCTGGTCGGCGGCGTAGGCGCCGGCACCGGTCAGGGCGTTGAACAGGGTGGACTTGCCGGCGTTGGTGTAGCCGACCAGGGCCACCCGCGGCAGTTCGCTGCGGACCCGCGCGCGCCGCATCTGGCCGCGCTGCACTTCGACCTTCTCCAACCGCTTCTGCAGCATGTCCATGCGCTTCTGCAGCAGCCGGCGGTCGGTCTCGAGCTGGGTCTCGCCGGGACCGCGCAGGCCGATCGAACCACCGCGCTGGCGCTCCAGGTGGGTCCAGCCGCGCACCAGGCGGGTGGCCATGTGCTTGAGCTGGGCCAGTTCGACCTGCAGCTTGCCTTCGTGGCTGCGGGCGCGCTGGGCGAAGATGTCGAGGATCAGGCCGGTGCGGTCGACCACGCGCCGCTCCAGCGCCTTTTCCAGGTTGCGTTCCTGGCCGGGAGTGAGCGGGTGGTTGACCAGCACCAGGTCGGCGCCGGTCGCCTCGCACACCGCCCGGATCTCCTCGAGCTTGCCGCTGCCAACCAGGGTCGCCGGGTTGGGCCGGTCGATGCGCGCGGTGACGACGCCGGCCACGGTCGCGCCGGCCGAGCGCGCCAGCTCGGAGAACTCCTCGAGTTCGGCATCGTCGGGGGCGCCCCCGGCATGGGGCTGGATCAGCAGCGCGTGCTCGCCCTTGCGGGAGCGTTCGAACAGTTGGGTCGGCATCGGGGCTCGGCGGTTGGCTCAGTCACCGGACATGGAGGCCGCCGGCCCCGACTTCAACCGCGGGCGCCTCAGGCGGTCTCGGCCGGCGACTCCCCGTTCTCGCCGGAAGCCTGGACGACGCCGCCGCCCGGCCCCACGCGCACGTTGCGCGCCGGCACCACGGTGGAGATGGCGTGCTTGTAGACCATCTGGCTCACGGTATTGCGCAGCAGGACCACGAACTGGTCGAAGGACTCGATCACCCCCTGCAGCTTGATGCCGTTGACGAGGTAGATCGACACCGGCACGCGTTCGCGCCGCAGCGCGTTCAGGAAAGGATCCTGCAAGGATTGCCCCTTGGACATGGTGTTTCCCCAGCTTGGTTATTGTTGTGGGCTGCCGGCGCACGGTCGCGGGTTCCCGGCAGCGCCGCCCGACCCGCAACATCCCCCGCGGCGGCAGCATCCCCGATGGTACACAACCGGGGTTTCGGCGGGCGGCCGGGTTCACAAAACCCGCATACGGCGCGGCACGGGGCGCCGCGGGCGCGGATGGACCGGGCGGCGCGTGCGCCGGCGCGGGGTTCAGCCGCGGCCCAGGAAGCGGCCCACCGCGTCGTCCAGCGCCGCCCGCTGCCGCTCCGGGTCGAACCACAGTGCGTCGAGTTCGCCGCGCAGCCAGGTGAGCTGGCGCTTGGCCAGCTGGCGGGTGGCGGCGATGGCGCGTTCGCGGAACTGCGCCGCATCGGTGGCGCCGTCGAGGTGCTCCCAGGCCTGGCGGTAGCCGACCGCGCGGATCGCCGGCAGGTCGAGCGGCGCCGGGTGGCCGCGCAGTTCCGGCAGGGCCCGCAGCGCGCGCACCTCGTCGAGGAACCCGGCCGCGAGCATGGCGTCGAAGCGCGCGGCGATGCGCGCGTGCAGGCGCGCGCGGTCGTCCGGCGCGACCACCAGCTTGAGCACCCGCACCGGCAGCCGCGGCGCGGGGGCGGCCTCGCGCTGCCACTCGCTGATCGGACGCCCGCTGAGCCGGTACACCTCCAGCGCACGCTGGATGCGCTGCGGGTCGCCGGGCTTGATCCGCGCGGCGGCGACCGGATCGACCGCGGCCAGCTCCCGGTGCATGTCCGCCCAGCCGCGTCCGGCGGCCTCGCGCGCGATCGCGGCGCGGGTCGGCGGGTCGGCCTCGGGCATCGGCGAGAGTCCGCGCAGCAGCGCCTGGAAGTACAGCCCGGTGCCGCCGGCGAGCACCGGCAGGCGGCCGCGGGCGACGATGTCTTCGATCGCGGCGCGCGCGTCGCGGGCGAACTCCGCGGCCGAATAGGCCTGCCAGGGCTGGCGCAGGTCGAGCAGGTGGTGCGGCACGCGGGCGCGCTCGGCGGCGTCGGGCTTGGCCGCGCCGATGTCCAGGCCGCGATAGACCAGCGCCGAATCGACGCTGACGATCTCGCCCCCATGGCGCCCGGCCCACTCCAGCGCGAGCGCGGTCTTGCCCGAGGCGGTGGGTCCCATCAGGGCGATGGCGGGCGGGCGGAGGGCGGGCATGCCGGCATTATCCCCGGCCGACGACGCCATGGCCGGCGCAGTAGAATGCGCGGGTCGATGTCGGCAATGCGACGGTTCGCTGCGCGGCTCCGCTTCGTCACCCCCGCACGCCCCACCCACACCGCCCCGATGTCCGTAGTCCTCCCCGCCGCATGCGCGGGCGCGCCGTCCGTCGACGATGCCGCACTGGACGTGCTCGCCGCCGCGCTCGACCAGCGCGACCCCGACACGGACGCCCACTGCGGCCGCGTCAGCCAGCTGGCTGCCCTGCTCGGCACCCATTGCGACCTCGGCCCGCAGGCGCTGGGCGACCTCGCCCTGGCCGCGCGCTTCCATGACGTGGGCAAGATCGGGATTCCCGATGGCGTGCTGCTGGCCAACCGCGCCCTCGAGGCCCGGGACTGGGACGTGATGCGCACCCATCCCGCGCGCGGCGAGCGCCTGTTCCTGGCCACGGCGCGCGAGGACGCCACGCGCGTGGCGCGGTTGATCCGCCACCACCACGAGGCGGTGGACGGTTCGGGCTACCCCGACGGGCTGCGCGGGACGCAGATCCCGCTCGAGTGCCGGGTGCTGTCGGTGGTCGACGCCTTCGACGCGCTGACCAGCCGGCGTCCGTACCGCGCGCCGATGCCGGCGCGGGCCGCGATGCGCCGGCTCGGGGAAGCGGTGGGCCACCAGCTCGATGCCGACGTGTTCGCCGTGTTCGAGCGGCTGCTGTCGCGGGTGCAGGCCCTGCCCGTCTGACCGGGCCGGTGCCGCGCGCGGGTCGAACCCCGTTCGCCCCGGTCGGCCGTTTGCCGTTCCCGACCCCAACGGGAGACCGGTCATGATCCGCAACGCCCTCGCCGCCGCACTCGCCACCGCCCTGCTCGCCACCGCCTGCCGTTCGACGCCGCCGTCCACCTCCGGCATTGAGGTCGCCGCGCCGGGCGAACCCGGAGTGGCTGCGGCCGCCGCCCACGACGCGATGCGCGCGCGCCAGGCCGAGATCCGCCAGCTGCAACGCAGCCAGGCCGCGAGCAGGAGGGCCGCGCCTGCGTCCGCGATGGACTCGTTCGCTCCGCCCGCGCCGCCTCCGCCACCGGTCGCCTACGCTCCGCACCCGTCCTCGCCGCCGGCGGTGACCGACCGCTACGAGCGACCCGGCGACAATCCGGTGCAGCGCACGGCCGAGCAGCCGGTGTCGACCTTCTCGATCGACGTGGACACCGGCAGCTACAGCAACGTGCGCGGCTTCCTGCGGCGCGGCATGCGCCCGCCGGCCGACGCGGTGCGCGCCGAGGAGTTCATCAACTACTTCGCGTACGGCCATCCGGCGCCGGGGTCGCGCGAAACCCCGTTCCGGGTCACCACCGAGGTCGCGCCGGCGCCGTGGGACGCGCGCCGGCACCTGTTGATGGTCGGCATCAAGGGCTACGACGTGCCGAAGGACGTGCTGCCGCCGGCCAACCTGGTGTTCCTGGTCGACACCTCGGGTTCGATGGACTCGGACGACAAGCTGCCGCTGCTCAAGCGGGCGCTCTCCGGACTCGCCGGGCAGCTGCGTCCGCAGGACCGCGTCTCGATCGTGGCCTATGCCGGCACCGCGGGCCTGGTGCTGCCGCCCACGCCCGGCGACCGCAAGGACGAGATCCTGGCTGCGCTCGACCGACTCCAGGCACACGGCAGCACCAACGGCGGCGACGGCATCCGCCTGGCCTACGCCATGGCCCGCCGCGCCTTCGTCGAAGGCGGCGTGAACCGGGTGATCCTGGCCACCGACGGCGACTTCAACGTCGGCACCGTCGATGGCGGCTCGCTGGAGACCATGGTCGCCGACCAGCGCAGGTCGGGCATCGCCCTGACCACGCTCGGCTTCGGCACCGGCAACTACAACGACCACCTCGCCGAACGCCTGGCCGACGCCGGCGACGGCAACCACGCCTACGTCGACACCCTGCAGGAAGCGCGCAAGGTGCTGGTCGAGGAGATGTCCTCGACCCTGCTCACCATCGCCCGCGACGTGAAGATCCAGATCGAGTTCAATCCGGCCACCGTGGCCGAGTACCGCCTGGTCGGCTACGAGAACCGGATGCTGGCGCGCGAGGACTTCGCCAACGACCGGGTCGATGCCGGCGACATCGGCGCCGGCCACGAGGTGACCGCGCTGTACGAGCTCACCCTGGTCGGCTCCGGCGCAGAGCGCCTGCCGCCGCTGCGCTACGGCACCGCGGCGGCGCCTTCGGCGGGGGGCGCGGCGGCGAACGAACTGGCGCACCTGCGCCTGCGCTACAAGCGCCCGGACGAGGCGGACAGCCGCCTGGTCGAAACCCCGATCCTGCGCAGCGCGATCGGCACGACGCCATCGGCAAGCCTGCGCTTCGCCGCCAGCGTCGCGGCCTTCGCCGACGCGCTGCGCGGCGGCACCCACCTGGGCGACTGGGACTGGAGCGACATCGCCGCGACCGCGCGCGCGTCGCGCGGCGAGGACCGCTGGGGCCTGCGCGCGGAGTTCGTGGACCTGGTGGAGCGGGCGCGCCGGCTGGTGGCGGGCACCGCCGCGGACGAACCGCCCGTGGCTATCGCACGCTGAGCGCGGACGGCCGGGCGCGCCGGCGCTGCCCTTCCCGGGGCGGCATCGGCCGCCCGAACAGGAAGCCCTGGCCGTAGGTGCAGCCCAGGTCGGCCAGCACCTTGCGCTGCTGTTCGGTCTCCACGCCCTCGCCGATGGTCTCGATGCCGAGCGTCGAGGCCAGCGCCAGGATCGCGCGCACCAGGGCCAGGCTCTCGGTCTGGGTGTCGCCGGCGAGGCCGGCGATGAAGCTCTGGTCGATCTTCAGCGCCTGGATCGGGAACCGGTGCAGGTACGACAGCGCCGAGAAGCCGGTGCCGAAGTCGTCGAGCAGGGCGACCACGCCCTTCTCGCGCAGCGTGCCCAGGATGCGCGCGGCGCGCGGGGCGTCGTCGAGCAGCGCGCCCTCGGTGATCTCGATCCGCAGCCGCCGCGGATCGACCCCGGCCTCGCGTGCCATCTCCAGCAGGCGGTCAGCGAAGTCGTCGGCGTGGAAGTGCCGCGGCGAGACGTTGATCGACACGTAGCCGTCCGGGTGCCGGCCCATCCAGTCCACCACCCGGCGGTACAGCAGCCAGTCCACCTGCTCGATCAGGCCGCTGTCCTCGCACACTCGCAGGAACTCCGAGGGAGGCAGGTGGCCGTGCTGCTCGTGCTTCCAGCGCAGCAGCGCCTCGTGCCCGACCACGGCGCCGTCGGCCAGGCGCACGATCGGCTGGAAGTAGGGATCGAACGCATCGCGCTGGATCGCGCGGCGCAGGTCCGCCTCCAGGTCGAGCAGGCGGATCGCCTCGGCGCGCATTTCCTCGTCGAAGCGCTCGCTGCGGTCGCGGCCGCGCGCCTTGGCCCGGTACATGGCCGCGTCGGCGTCGCGCAGCAGCTCGTCGGCGTGGCGGTAGCGCGGCTGCCACAGGGCGATGCCGATGCTGGCCGAGGGGAACAGTTCGCGCCCGGCCACCCACATCGAGCGGCCGAGCTTCTGCTGGATCCGCGCCGCCACCGCGTCGGCGGCGTCGGCGTCGGCGACCGAATCGAGCACGATCGCGAACTCGTCGCCGCCCAGCCGCGCCACCATGTCGCTGGCCCCGATCGCGCCGCGGATCCGGCGCCCGACCTCGATCAGCATCGCGTCGCCGGCGGCGTGGCCCATCGAGTCGTTGATCAGCTTGAACCGGTCGAGGTCGAGGAACAGCACCGCGAACGGCTGCCGGCCGGCCTGGTGCATCTCCAGCATCATGCTGTCGAGCCGGTCGAGCAGGAATACCCGGTTGGGCAGGCCGGTGAGGTGGTCGTGGCGCGCCTGGTGGGTGAGGCGCTGCTGCGCGCGCACGCGCTCGCCGATCTGCGCGCGCAACTCGCGGTTGGCCTGCTCCAGTTCCCGCGTCCGCGCCTCGACCCGCGACTCGAGCTCGGCGTGCGCGGCCTTGAGCCACTCCTGGGCGCGCTTGCGCGCCAGCGCGCTGTCGATGTGGTGGGCGACGAAGGTCAGCAGTTCCTGGTCGGCGGTGGTGAAGCCGGTGCCGGCGGTGTAGCTCTGCACCGCGATCACGCCCACCGTGGTGCCGTCGCGCGAGAGCGGCACGCCGAGCCAGCAGTGCGCGCGCGAGCCGTGGCTGCGCAGCTGCCCGGCTTCCTCGAGCTGGGCCATGCCGTAGCGGTCGACCAGCAGCGCGCGGCCGGTGCGCAGCACGTACTCGGTCAGGCCGTGGCCGAGCGGGCGCGGCTTGCGCACCGGGTCGCGCTCGTCCACCGAATACGGGAACTCCAGGCGCCGGCCGTCGTCGCTGAGCAGGGCGATGTAGAAGTTGCGCGCGTCGAGCAGTTCGTCGATGACGCCGTGCACCTCGGCGTAGAAGCGCTCGATGCTCCCGGCGGTGGTGGACAGCTCGCTGATCCGGAACAGCGCGCGCTGCAGCCGCTCGGCGCGCTCGCGCTCGACGATCTCCGCCTCCAGCACCCAGTTGGCGTGCTGCAGTTCGCGGGTGCGTTCCTCGACCCGGCGCTCGAGCTCCTCGCGCGCCGACTTGCGGTCGAGCGCGGTGAGGATGTGCTGGGCCACGAACTCGAGCAGGGCGCGGTCCTCGTGGGTGTAGCGCTCGGGCTGGTCGTAGCTCTGCACCACCACCGCGCCGCCGACGTAGCCGTCGCGGCGCATCGGCACGCCGAGCCAGTCGGCGCTGTCCGGGCCGTGCGCCGGGTCGCGCTCGACGCCGAGCATGCGCCGCACCCGGTCGGACGGGCCCAGCAGCGGGCGGCCGTGGCGCAGCATGGCCACGGTCAGGCTGTTGGGCATGTCCGAGAGCGGGATTTCCTGGTCGGGGTCGGCCTTCCACGGGTCGCGCTGGTCGACGAAGTACAGGAACCGCACCGTGTCGCGCACGTCGTCGTAGCGCACGATGTAGAAGTTCTCGGCCGGCATCAGGGTGCCGACGATCGCGTGGATGCGGGCCAGCATCTCCTGCATGTCGAGGTTGGATCCCGACAGGTCGGCGATCTGGTACAGGGCCTGGCGCAGGCGCTCGGACTTGCGCAGGCCCTCGATCCGGGACTGCGCGCGGGCGCTGGCGAAGGTCGCGTCGATGGTGCTGCGGGCCAGCGCCAGCCAGCCGTCGCGGAGGCCGTCGGGCAGTCCGTCCCCGGCGTCGACGACCAGCGCCATCCGGGTCGCGTCCAGGGTCCACGCGTCGCTCAGTTCCGTGCCCTTGGCGCCGGACGCCGCGGCTCCGCCCAGCAGCGCCTCCACCGCCCGCACCTGCCGGCTGCCCGCGCGCTCGCTGGTCGACGTGCCGCTGCCCAGCAGCGGGTCGTGCCAGCCCACGGCCACCGATGCCCCGGCCGGCAGCGTCCGCGCAAGCAGCGTCGCGATGCCGGCAAGCCCCTGGTGCACCCGGGAACCGCTCGCGCTCGCCTCGACGGCCAGGATATTCACAAGTGAAACACCTCCAATTCCAAAGCATAACGGCATTCGGGCCCTGCCCCGGCAAACCCCGTTCCCGCCGCCCGTCCGTTGGCACCTCCATGTCGACCGCGATCGCCGCCCGGCCGGCGGCCGCCCCGCCACGCCGGCGCGGCCGCGCCGGCTTCACTCCGTCCGGGGCAGGGCTTACCCTGCTGCCGGTGAACGAGGCCGCGCCCGCCACCGCCCCCGAACCCGCAGACGAAGCGCTGATGCTGGCCTATGCGCGGGGCGACGTGGCGGCGTTCGAGCAGCTCTACGCGCGCCACCGGCTGCGCCTGTACCGCTACCTGCTGGGGCAGCTGCGCGACGGCGCGCTGGCCGACGAACTGTTCCAGGACGTGTGGCAGAAGGTGATCGCCGCGCGCGCGGGCTGGAGGCCGGAGGCCGCGTTCGCGACCTGGCTGTACCGGATCGCGCACAACCGCCTGGCCGACCACTGGCGCGCCCTGCGCCACCGGCCGGCGGCGCCGGAAGACGCCGGCGAGCGCACCGCCCGGGTGCCCGATCCCGACACGCCGGAGCGGCGGCTGTCGGAGTTCGAGCAGCGCCGCCAGCTGCAGCTCGCGCTCGACGCGCTGCCGCCCGAGCAGCGCGAGGTGGTGATGCTGCGCCTGGAGCAGGAACTGAGCCTGGAGGAGATCGGGGAAGTGACCGGCGTGGGGCGGGAAACGGTGAAATCGCGCCTGCGCTACGCGATGGACAAGCTGCGCGCCCGGCTGGGCCCGGAGGTGGTGCCGTGAACCGGCCGCCGCACGAACCGCTCGACCCGGCCGAGCGCGAGCTGGCGCGCCGCCTGGCGCAGCTCGACGCGAAGGCGGCGCCTTCGCCAGCCCTCGATGCCGCGATCCTCGCCGCCGCCCGGGCCGAAGCCGCCGGCTCCGGCGCGCCGCCGCAGCCGCGCCCGGCGCCGCATGCGCGGCGCCGTCGGCTGCGCTGGCCGGTGGGCTTCGGCATCGCCGCCTCGCTCGCGCTGGCGCTGGGCGTGGCCTGGCAGCTGCGGCCGGTGCCGGACGCGGTCGTGGAACGGCCCTCCGAAGCCGCCGCCGTCGCCGGCCCCCCGGCGCCCGCCGCACGCCCCCTGGCGGCCCCGGCGATGCCGGCCGCCGGAGCCGACCCTGACGGCGGGGACGCCACCGCGGCGCCCGCTGCCGCGTCCACCCCGGCGCCACCACAGGCCCAGTCTGCACGCAAGCAGGCCGCGGACGCCCCGGCCCAGCCGCCCCCGCCCGCCGAGCCGCCAGTGGCCGATGCCGCGGAGCGCGACGCCAGGGAGTCCGCGGAGCGCACGGCCCGCGCCGCCGCGGCCCGGGCCGCGACCGAGCGCGCCGAAGCCCGACGCGCCGAGGCCGCCGTGCCGCCGCCTTCGCCTCCCGCGCCGCCGCCGCCCATGCCTTCTCCCGCCCCGCCTGCGCCGGAGCAGGCCGCG
Organism: Luteimonas sp. J29; assembly: GCF_000472505.1. Taxonomy (GTDB): domain Bacteria; phylum Pseudomonadota; class Gammaproteobacteria; order Xanthomonadales; family Xanthomonadaceae; genus Luteimonas. The sequence goes on along the minus strand of NZ_AWZR01000006.1, from coordinate 66,910 downwards.
GAGGCCGAAGCCGGAGCCGAGCTGTTCGTGCCACCGCCTCCACCGCCTCCACCGCCTCCGGCGGCCGCCGCGCCGACCGCCGTCGACCAGGCCGCGGCCCGCCCGCGCATGCGCCAGGCCGCACCCGCGATGGCGCCGCCGCCGATCGACATGGCCGCCGACCAGCCACTCGACGACGAGCCGCCCGCATCGGCCGACTCGCCCGGCGTGCGCGAGGCCTGGCTGCAGCGCATCCGCGAACTGCGCGACGACGGCCGCCTCGACGAGGCCCGCGCCAGCCTGCAGGAGTTCGTGCGCCGCCATCCGCAGGCCATGGTCCCCGACGACCTGCGCCCGCTGCTCGACCGATGAGCCTGGACACGCTGGCGGAGCGGGCCAGCCACGCGCTCGAAGTCAGGCACAGCCGCTTCCTCGCCAATGCCGCGCCGGTCGCGTCGGCGGCGGAGGCGGCCGCGTTCGTGCAGGAGGTGTCGGTCCCCGACGCCACCCACAACTGCTGGGCCTGGCGGCTGGGCCAGGACTACCGCAGCAGCGACGACGGCGAACCGGCCGGCACCGCCGGGCGCCCGATCCTGGCCGCGATCGACGGCCAGGGATTCGACCGGGTGGTGGTCGTGGTCACGCGCTGGTTCGGCGGGATCAAGCTCGGCGCCGGCGGGCTGGTGCGCGCCTACGGCGGCGCCGCGGCCGAGTGCCTGCGCCTGGCGCCGCGCCTGCCGCTGGTGGAGACCGCGACCGTCGCGGTGCACGTTCCGTTCGCCGACATCGCCCAGCTCCACCACCTGCTGCCGCAGTTCTCGGCGGTGAAACTGGGCGAGGCCTTCGACGCCGACGGCATGCGCGCCGAGCTCGAACTCCCCGCCGATTCCGTCGCCGACTTGAAATCCCGGCTCCGCGACGCCACCCGTGACCGGGCACGGTTCCACGACGAAGGCTGATGGCGTTCACCCACGACCGGCGCGGTGGCGCCCACGGCAATCCGTCCGGCGACGCCGGCACGACCGCCACCAGGGCGCCGATCGGCTCGCTGCGCACGCTGTGGCCCTTCGTCATGCGCCACAAGGCGCTGTTCTCGGCCTGGCTGCTGGCGCTGGCCGGATCCTCCGCGGCGACGCTTGCGCTGCCGGTGGCGGTGCGCCAGATCATCGACCGCGGCTTCAGCAGCGGCAGCAACATCGATGCGACCTTCGCCCTGGTGCTGCTGGTGGCGATCGCCCTGGCGCTGGCCACCGCGGCGCGCTTCTTCTTCGTCTCGCTGCTGGGCGAGCGCGTGGTCGCCGACCTGCGCAACCGCCTCTACGGCCACCTGGTCGGGCTCGACCAGTCGTTCTTCGAGCGCACCCGCAGCGGCGAGCTGGTCTCTCGCCTCACCGCCGACACCGAATTGCTGCGCAGCGTGATCGGCACGACGATGTCGGTGGCCTTGCGCAGCCTGGTGACCGTGGTCGGCAGCGTGGCGATGCTGCTGGTCACCAGCCCCAAGCTGGCGATCTGGGCGCTGGTCGGCATCCCGCTGCTGGTGCTGCCGCTGGTGCTGGGTGGCCGCAGGCTGCAGAAGATCTCGCGCCAGAGCCAGGACCGCGTGGCCGACGCCAACGCGCTGGCGAGCGAGGCGCTGGGGGCGATCCGCACCGTGCAGGCGCACGCGCGCGAGGAGTACGAACGCGGACGCTTCGCTGCGGCGGTGGCGCTCGCCGTGGCCACCGCCCGGCGCAGGATCACGGTGCAGGCGCTGGTGACCGCGGTGGCGATCTCGCTGATCTTCGGCGCGATCATCCTGGTGCTGTGGCTGGGCGCGCACGACGTGATCCGCGGCGAGATGACGGCCGGCACGCTCGGCCAGTTCGTGCTGTACGCGCTGCTGGGCGCGGGCTCGGTGGGCGCGCTGGCCGAGGTGTGGAACGAACTGCAGCGCGCGGCCGGCGGCATGGGCCGGATCGGCGAGCTGCTGTCCGAGCGCAGCGGCATCGCGGCGCCGGCGCAGCCGGCGACGCTGCCGCAGCCGCTGCGCGGCGCGATCCGCTTCGACGACGTGACCTTCCACTACCCCACCCGTCCGGACGCGCCGGCGCTGGACCACTTCAGCCTCGAGGTCCAGCCCGGCGAAACCGTGGCCCTGGTGGGTCCGTCGGGCGCGGGCAAGAGCACCGTGTTCGCGATGCTGCTGCGCTTCCACGACCCGCAGTCGGGGCGGATCACGGTCGACGGCGTCGACATCGCCAGCCTCGATCCGGTCGAACTGCGCGGGGCGATCGCGCTGGTCCCGCAGCAGCCGGCGATCTTCGCCGCCAGCGCGCGCGAGAACATCCGCTACGGTCGCCTGGAGGCGAGCGACGCCGAGGTCGAGGCCGCCGCGAGGGCCGCCGAGGCGCACGCCTTCCTCTGCGCCCTGCCCGCCGGCTACGACGAACAGCTGGGCGAACGCGGCGCGCGCCTGTCGGGCGGCCAGCAGCAGCGCATCGCGATCGCCCGGGCGCTGCTGCGCGACGCGCCGATCCTGCTGCTGGACGAGGCGACGTCCGCGCTCGACGCGCAGAGCGAGCGCGCAGTGCAGACCGCGCTCGAGCACCTGATGGAAGGCCGCACCACCCTGGTGGTCGCGCACCGGCTGGCGACGGTCCTCAAGGCCGACCGGATCGTGGTGATGGACCGCGGCCGCATCGTCGCCCAGGGCACGCACGACCAGCTGCTCGCCCAGGGCGGCCTCTACGCCGAGCTGGCGAAGCTGCAGTTCATCGACTGAACCGGGCGCCGGCGGACCCGTCGACCAGCGCCCGGCAGTGGGCCGCGGTGGCGTCGTCCATCGGGAAGCAGCATTCGATGTGCAGCTCGTCCAGGGTGATGTCGCGCGGCATGGCGAAGGTGGTGATGGTCGAGAAGAAGCGCAGTTCGACCCCGTCGCGGCGCAGCGTCGTGGTCAGCAGCGGCGAGGGCGGCGACGACAGGTCGCGCGTGCGCCAGCGCGCGGGGACGCCGGGATAGGCCAGCATCTCCTCGAGCAGTTCGCGCGCGACGCGGTCGCCCGGCACGGCCGCGACCTGTTCGTGCAGGTGCCGGATCAGTTCGCCGGCCACCTCCTCCCAGTTGGCGACCGCCGCGCGCAGGTCGGCCGGGTCGAAGAACTGGCGCATGATGTTGGCGTGGGCGCTGTCGCGGCCACCGAGCATCAGCCGGTTGACCCGCGCGGCGGCATCGTTGGCGCGCAACACGTCCCAGCGACGGTTGATCAGGAAGGCGGGGTACGGCGACTGCTGGGCGAGGATCGCGTCGATGGCCTGGTCGATGCGCGCCAGCACCGGCGCGCCGAGCGCGCTCTCGGGGAACTGGGGCGCGAAGCCCGCGTCCAGCAACAGTGCGTTGCGCTCGCGCAGCGGCATTTCCAGCGCGTCGGCCAGCCGCGCCAGCAGTTCGCGTCCGGGCCGCGACTTGCCGGTTTCGATGCAGCTCAGGTGGCGGGCCGAGGTTTCCGCGGCCAACGCCAGCTGCAGCTGGCTCAGGTGCCGCGCGGTGCGCCACTCGCGCAGCCGTGCGCCGATCGGCGTCGGCACGAGGTCGCTGCCCGGTCGCTGGCGCGCTGCATCCATGCCGCGAGGATACGGCCGGCCGCGACGCGTCCGCCATGACCCGGGGGTCATGGCGGCATGACCTGCGCGTCATTGCCGCCGGTCGCCGCCGCGCGCAGCCTGTGCCGCGACTTCACGGCCAGGAGCCATACCATGCATCCACGCACCCCGTCCGCCCACGTCTTCCGCGCCCTGCACAAGGGCCCGCGGCCACTGCTGCTGTTCAACGCCTGGGACGCCGGCAGCGCCAGGACCATCGCCGGCTGCGGCGCCGAGGCGCTGGCGACCAGCAGCTGGGCGATCGCCGCCGTACACGGCCTGCCCGACGGCGAGCAGTTGCCGCTGGAGGCGACCCTGGACACGGTTGCCCGGATCGCGAAGGTGAGCGAACTGCCCCTGACGGTGGACCTGGAACGCGGCTACGACGACCCGGCCGAGACCGTCGCGCGCGCGATCGCGGCCGGCGCGGTCGGCGGCAACCTCGAGGACGGGCTGGCGTCGGGCCTGCGTCCGGTCGAAGAACAGGCCGCCCGGCTCGCCCAGGCGCGCGCCGCGGCCGAAGCCGCGGGCCTGCCGTTCTTCATCAATGCCCGCACCGACCTGTTCCTGCAGCGTCCGGCCGACACGCACGATGCCGGCCTGGTCGACGAAGCGCTGGCGCGCGCCCGCGCCTATGCCGCCGCGGGCGCGGACGGACTGTTCGTGCCGGGCCTGGTCGCACCCGAACTGATCCGGCGCGTGGTGCAGGGATCGCCGCTGCCGGTCAACATCATGTGGGTCCGGGGCTGCCCGTCCTTCGAGGAGCTGGCGCGGCTCGGCGTCGCCCGCGTCAGCCACGGGCCCGGCCCCTGGATCGCCGCGATGGAAGCCGTGGCCGCGGCGTTCGCCCGGGCGCGCGGCGAGCCGGAAGCGGCCTGACCCGAGGCCCCTTGCGCGGGCGGCGGAGCCGCGCGCGCACATTCCGCCGGCGCCATGCGCACGGCGGGAGCGCGGACCCGCCGCCACAGCCGGTGTCCGTGGCCGGCCGCGCCGATGTTCCGCAAGGCCGTCTGCGGGCCGCCGGGCGCGGTCCTCTGCGGCGACGCGGGACGGGCGACAGTGCCACTCATCGGCCCATGCCGGCGGCGGCCAGCGGCGCCACGCTGGTCTTGCGCCACGCGCGCGGCGAGTGCCCGGTCTGCGCCTTGAACGCGCGCGAGAGCGCGGCCTCGCTCCCGTAGCCCACCTGCGAAGCGACGATCTTCAGCGGCCGGCCTCGCCGCAGCGCCTGCTGGGCGAGGCTGATCCGCCAGGACTGCAGGTACTGCCCGGGGGTGACGCCGACCGTGTCGCGGAAGGTCGCCGCGAACACGCTGCGCGACATGCCCGCGATCCGGGCCAGTTCCTCCAGTGGCCACTCCTTCGCCGGCGCCTCATGCATCGCCACCAGCGCATGCCGCAGGCGCGGATGCGCCAGCCCCGACAGCATGCCGACGCGGATCTCGCCGCCGTGCAGCAGGTGGCGCAGCACCTGCACCATCACCACCTCGAACAGCCGCTCGACGATGGCCATGCGCCCGCATCGCGCGCCGAACGCCTCGTCGAACATGATCGACAGCAGCGACTCCGCGCCATCGAGTTCCTCCAGCGGCACGCACACGAAGGCTGGCAGGCTGGCCACGACCGGATTGCCCGCGCCTCCCTCGAACGACAGATGCGCGCACACCATGTCGGCCCCGCGCTCGGCGTCGGTGATGAAGCGGTGCGCCATCGGCCGCGGATACAGCAGCAGGCTGGGCCTGGAGATGCGGATCTGCTCGCGGCCATGGACGAGATCGAGCACGCCGGCGCGCAGCAGGTGCAGCTGTCCGTGTTCCCCGTCGTCCACGACGGTGTTGATGCCGCACAGCGGACCGGTGTTGAAGACCCGGGCCCGCACCGGGAAGTGCGCCATCAATGCAGCCAACCGGTCGGTCATGGGCGGACTCCCTGTCAACTTTTCAGGACTTTACATCACCAGATGTCCCGGCAACGCGCCCAGAGTATGCCTCGCCGGTCGACGACACCACGCAGGCGCCACCACCGCCCGCGATCCGGCCGGCCCCCTCCCCCAACTGCACGGAGACAACGCCATGAACACCATTGCCCGTACCGTCGCAGCCGGCACCCTGGCCCTGGCTGCCGCCACCGGCCCGCAGGCCGCTTCCGCCGCCACCATCGACGGCAACTACGTCGTTACCGCGGACGGCGTGCGCCTCTATTTCAAGGACTGGGGCCCGAAGGACGGCCCGGTCGTCACCTTCAGCCACGGCTGGCCGCTGAGTTCGGACAGCTGGGAATCGCAGATGCTGTTCCTGGCCTCGAAGGGCTACCGCGTCGTCGCCCACGACCGCCGCGGCCACGGCCGCTCGAGCCAGCCGTGGGACGGCAACGACATGGACCACTACGCCGACGACCTGGCCGCGGTGATCAACGCCCTGGACCTGCGCGACGTCACCCTGGTCGGTTTCTCCACCGGCGGCGGCGAAGTGGTCCGCTACATCAGCCGCCACGGCACCTCGCGGGTGAAGAAGGCGGTGCTGGTGTCCGCGGTCCCGCCGCTGATGCTCAGGACCGGCGACAACCCCGGCGGCCTGCCGATCGAGGTGTTCGACGGACTGCGCAAGGCTTCGATCGAGAACCGCTCGCAGCTGTACCTCGACATCGCGTCCGGCCCGTTCTACGGCTTCAACCGCCCCGGCGCGACGCCGAACCCGGGCCTGGTCCAGTCGTTCTGGGCCCAGGGCATGCAGGGCGGGCACAAGAACACCTACGACTCGATCGCCGCGTTCTCGGCCACCGACTTCCGCGAGGACCTGAAGAAGATCGACGTGCCCACCCTGGTGATCCACGGCGACGACGACCAGATCGTGCCGATCGACCTCTCCGGACGCGCCTCCGCGGCGCTGGTCAAGGGCGCCGAGCTGGTCGTCTACGAGGGCGGCCCCCACGGCATCACGGACACCCACAAGGAGCGGCTCAACCAGGACCTGCTGGACTTCCTGTCGAAGTGATCCGTCGCACCTGATCGTCCTGCCCCCTGCCGGCCGCCGGGACTCCGCGGCCGGCTTTTCCCGTTCCGCAGGCCGCCCTCCCCCGCTCGCGGGGGAGGGAACTGGGCGCCCCCGTCTACCCCTCCCCCCGCTTGCGGGGGGAGGCCGGGAGGGGGGCACCGCGGTCCCATGACATGCGCTGGCGACCTCCCCCCACCCCAACCCTCCCCCGCTCGCGGGGGAGGGAGCCGGGCGCCCCCGTCTACCTCCTCCCCCGCCTGCGGGGGAGGGAGCACGGTCATTCGCCTCCGCCCGCCCGACGTTGCCCGAGCCCAGATGCGCCGTGGCCGGCTGGCCTGCGCAGCGGACTCAAGGGGGAGGCGTGCGCCGCGCGCGCCGGACATTCGCGGAGCAGGCCCGCTGGCCGCGGCGCGACCCAACCGTCGCGCCGAAACCATCGAGTTCGCCTTCCGACCCTGCCCGGGGCGCCCCCGCCCGACCAGGTCACCCGCCCCCGGCCCGCTCCAGCACCAGATCGAAATCGACCTCCGGCGCCAGCACTCCATACACCCCCGGCCCGATGCCTCCAGACCGGCTGCGGCAGAACACGTCCGCCAGCGGACTCCCCGCCGACAGCAGCGCCGCCGCCTGGAGCTGCACCGCCAATGCCGCCACCGCCGAACGCGCGTGCGCTTCGCCCGGCGGCGTTGCCAGCAGACGGCGCACCCTCTCCAGCCCGGCGTCGTAGGCATCGTCCCGCCCGCCCGCGGAATCCAGGAAAGACAGCAGCGCCGCGCCCGTCTCCGGCTCGCGCGCGAGCGCCCGCAGCACGTCCAGGCACTGGATGTTGCCGCTGCCTTCCCAGATCGAGTTGAGCGGCGCCTGCCGGTACAGCCGCGGCAGCAGCGATTCCTCCACGTATCCAGCGCCACCCAGGCACTCCTGCGCCTCGTTGACGAAGCCCGGCGCACGCTTGCAGATCCAGAACTTGCCGATCGCCGTCGCGATCCGAGCGAACGCCGCCTGCGCTGCGTCGCGCGGCGCGGCATCCACCGCGCCGGCCACCCGCATCGACAGCGCCAGCGCCGCCTCGGCCTCGATCGCCAGGTCGGCCAGCACGTTGCGCATCAGCGGCTGCTCCACGAGCCGCCGCCCGAACGCGCGCCGGTGCCGGCAGTGATGCAGCGCCTGCGCGAACGCCATGCGCATCAGCCCCGCCGACCCGAGCATGCAGTCCAGGCGGGTGAGCATCACCATCTGGATGATCGTCGCGACCCCGCGCCCTTCCTCGCCTATCCGATGCGCCCGTGCCGCGTCGAACTCGATCTCCGACGACGCATTGCTCCAGTCGCCCAGCTTGTCCTTGAGCCGCATCAGCCGGAATCCGTTGAGCGTCCCGTCCAGCAGCCGCCGCGGAAGCAGGAAACAGGTGAGCCCGCCCGGCGCCTGCGCCAGCACCAGGAAGCCGTCGCTCATCGGCGCCGAGAAGAACCACTTGTGCCCGCGCAGCACGTAGCCGCCATCGGCCTGCGGCGTCGCCGTGGTGGTGTTGGCGCGCACGTCGCTGCCGCCCTGCTTCTCGGTCATGCCCATGCCGAGCGTGACGCCGTGCTTGCCGGCCACCGGCACGTCGCGCGGGTCGTACCGGCAGGCCGCCACCTTCGCCACCCATTCGCGCAGCGACGGCTCGCGCGCCAGCACCGGTACCGCGGCGTGGGTCATGGTGAGCGGGCAGCTGGTGCCCGGCTCGGCCTGGTAGTGCAGGTAGGACAGCGCCGCGCGCGCCACGTGCGCGCCCGGCTCCGGCCGCGCCCACGACAGCCCGGCGACCCCGCCGGCGATCGCCGCGTCCATGACCTGGTGGTAGTGCGGATGGAACTCCACCGTGTCGATGCGGTGGCCATGGCGGTCGTGCGTGCGCAGCCGTGGCCGGTCGCGGTGCGCGTCGAAGGACAGCGCCAGCAGCTCGCCGCCGGCCAGCGCGCCGTAGCGCGCCACGACGTCGGAGAAGGCGCCGCCGCCCTCGCGCGCCAGCGCCTCGCGCAGGGCGGCGTCGTCGCGCCACAGGTCGCGCGGCGCGAATTCCGGCGGCTGGTTCTCGACGACGTGGGTGGCGTCCATCACTGTCCTCCTTGCACCTGCCGGGCGGTCCCGCGGGCCAGCGCCTCGACGAACGCCTCGTCCAGCGCGAGCCGGCCGAACAGGCCCTGCTGGGTGCCGCCGAGCACCCGCAGCATGTGCATGCGTGCCAGCGGCAGCCGGCCGACGGGACCAAGCCCAAGGTCGCGCAGGCGGGCCACCATGTCCAGTTCGGACTGGAACATCGGCGTCAGCCAGCGGCTCCACAGCTGGTAGATCGCCACGTGCCGGCGCCGCCCGCGCTCGAACGCCGCGAGCGCATCGTGCACGTCGCCGCGCGTGCGCAGCGCGTCGGCGAGCGCCATCGCGTCGAGCAGCGCCATGTTCACGCCCTGCCCGAGCTGCGGGCTCATCGCATGCGCGGCGTCCCCGACCAGCACCGCCCGCCCCCGGTGCCAGCGCGCCAGCACGCTGTCGCGATAGCCGGCACGGGCGAGCTGCGCCGGCTCGCACAGGCCCGACAGCAGCGGCTCGACCTCCGGCCACAGGTCCAGCACCGACGATTTCCAGGCGTCGACGCCATCCGCGTGCCAGCGATCGAACTGCGCGATCGGCAGGCTCCAGAAGAATCCCAGTCGCGCGACCTCTTCGCCCGGCCGCGTGCCCACCGGCAGCAAGCCCACCATCCGTCGCGCCGCGGCATAGCGCTGGCGCAGTTCGCGCAGGTGCGGCCAGCCGGCCGCGGGCAGCAGGCACCACAGCGCACCCCAGGGATAGGGGCGGTCCCGGCGCACCCGGCCGACCTGGCCGCGCAGCAGCGAGTCCGCGCCGTCGGCCACCACCACAAGGTCGTAGGGACCATGGCGCCGGCCTGCGCCGTCGACCAGCACCCGTCCTTCGTCCTCCAGCGCGGCGATCGCGGTCCCGCCCCGGACCTGCCCGTGGCCGGCGAATGCCCCGGCGAGGATCGAGAACAACGCGCCGCGCTGCAGGCCCACCCCCACCAGGCGCGGATCGAGCCCGGCATAGCGCATGTCCATCACGGCGCGTCCGGCGGCGGTTTCGCCGTACAGCCGTTCGACCGGCGCGCCGTGGGCGAGCACCGCCTCGAGCAGCCCCATCCGCCACAGCACCTGCAGCCCGCTGGGCTGGAGCAGGAACCCGGCGCCCACCGGTCCCGGCGCCGGCACCCGCTCGAATACCTCCACGTGGTGGCCGTCGCGCTCGAGCAGCACCGCCGCGCATTGCCCGGCGCTGCCGTAGCCGATGATCGCGATGCGGCGCTTCATCCGTCCCCCCGCGCCCCGCCGGCGCCCCGCCCAGAAAAAAGCCCCGCCGGAGCGGGGCTTGAAATCGTGCCTGTCGGATTCCTCAGGCGACCGGCTGGACCCCGGCGGCCTGCGCGCCCTTCGGGCCCTGGGTGACCTCGTACTGGACGCGCTGTCCTTCCTGCAGGCTGCGGAAGCCCTTGGCGTCGATCGCCGAGTAGTGGACGAACACATCCGCGCTGCCGTCTTCCGGCGCGATGAACCCGAACCCCTTGGCGTCGTTGAACCACTTCACTGTGCCGTATTGCATGACTCGTCGAACCTCGTGATGGCTGGTGGCGCCCGGTCGGCCAAACCGCAGCCGCCCTCCCCGGACCGCCCGAGTATGCAAAGCATCAGGGTTCCATGCAATCACCGGGCCAGCAGCGCCGACACCAGCGCCGGGATGCCGGCCGACGCCGCCGCCACGTTTTCGAGCACGTCCTCGAGGGTGATGGTTTCATCCGGATCGGGTCCGGCACCCGCCGCCCAGTTCGCCACGATCGCCAGGCAGGCGTAATCCAGGCCCATCTCGCGCGCCAGCCCGGCCTCGGGCATGCCGGTCATGCCGACCAGGTCGCAGCCGTCGCGGCGCATGCGCGCGATCTCCGCCTTCGTCTCCAGCCGCGGGCCCTGGGTGGCGCCGTAGCAGCCGCCATCCACCACCGCGACGCCCGCCGCGGCCGCCGCGGCCAGGACCCGCGCGCGCAGCGCGGGCGTGTACGGGTCGCCGAAGTCCACGTGCAGCACTTCGGTGCCCGGTTCCTCGCAGAGGGTCGAGATCCGGCCCCAGGTGTAGTCGATCAGCTGGTCCGGGCAGGCCAGCACCCGCGGCCCGAAGCGTTCGGTGATGCCGCCGACCGTGTTGAGCGCCAGCACCTGGCGCGCGCCCAGCACCCTGAGCGCGGCGAGATTGGCCCGGTAGTTCACCTTGTGCGGCGGCACCGAATGCGATTCGCCGTGGCGGGCGAGGAACGCGACCCTGCGGCCGCCGAGCGTGCCCACCCGCACCGGGCCCGACGGCGTGCCGTACGGGGTGTCGGGCTGGTGGCTGGACACGTCGCGCAGTTCGGCCAGCGCGTACAGGCCGGTGCCGCCGATGACGGCGAGTTCGATCTGGTCGGAGGTCATGGCAGTTCGGTTCGCGGGTGGCGGGCGGTCGGACGCGGCGCGCCGGCGGACGTCAGTCGCCGAGTGCGTAGATCCCCGGCAGGTTGCGCCCCTGCTCGTGGAAGTCCATGCCGTAGCCGAACACGTAGCGGTCGGGCACCTCGACGCCGCTGTAGTCGGCGCAGATGTCGTCCACGCAGCGGTCGTGGGCCTTGGTCGCGAGCACCGCGATCCGCACGTCGATCGCGCCCTGGTCCTCGCACCAGTACTTGACCGCCTTGAGCGTGTGGCCCTCGTCGAGGATGTCGTCGACCAGCAGCACGCGGCGGCCGCGCATCGGCGTGGCCGGGCGGTGCAGCCAGGCCAGGCGCGAGCCGGTGGTGGCGCCGCGGTAGCGGGTCGCGTGCAGGTAGTCGAATTCGACGTCGAGCCCGCGTTCGCCGAGCGCGAACGCCAGCTGCCCGGCGAACGGGAGGCCGCCGTGCATCACGGTGACGAACAGCGGCGGCTGCCCGTCCCGGGCGTAGTCGGGGACGATCGCGTCGGCGATGTCCTCGATCGCGTCCTCGAGCTCGTCGCGGTCGAACAGCAGTTCGGCCGACTCCATGATTTCGGACAACTTCGGTACGTTCATGCCGTCTGCCCCATGCGCGCGGCCAGCTGCGCCTGCACGCCGCCGTAGCGGTCGTCGGCCAGCAGGCCATCCCAGCCCAGTCCGCCGCGTCCCAGCAGGCCGACCAGCGCCATCGTGTTGAGGCTGCGGTTCGCGACCGCGGCCAGCGATTCCTCGACCAGCTCCGGGTGGCAGACCAGGACCACGTCGCAGCCGGCGTCCAGGTGCGCGTCCACGCGCGCCTTCACCCCGCCGGCGGAGAACGCCGCGGCCATGCCGATGTCGTCGGAGAACACCACGCCGCGGAAGCCGAGCTCGCCGCGCAGGATGTCGTTGATCCAGCGCGAGGAGTAACCGGCCGGCTCCGGCGCCACCTGCGGATAGACCACGTGCGCCAGCATCACCGCGTCGGCCCCGGCCTCGATGCCGGCGACGAACGGCACCAGGTCGTGGGCACGGATCTCGTCGAGCGTGCGCGGATCGACCGCGGTGTCGAAGTGGGTGTCCTCGCGCACCGTGCCGTGGCCGGGGAAGTGCTTGAGCGTGGCGGCCATGCCCACCGCGTGCATGCCGCGAACGTAGGCGCGGGTGAACTCGGCCACCACCTGCGGGTCCTCGGAGAACGCACGGTCGCCGATCGCGAGATTGCCGTGGCCGACGTCGACCACCGGCGCGAAGCTCAGGTCCAGGCCGGTGGCGCGGATCTCGCTGGCCATCAGCCAGGCGTGCTGCTCGGCCAGGCGCAGCGCGCCCTCCGGGTCCTCGCGGTACAGGCGGCCGAAGCCTTCCAGCGCGGGCAGGTCGCTGAAGCCCTCGCGGAAGCGCTGCACGCGCCCGCCTTCCTGGTCGACGCAGATCAGCACGGGCCGCGGCGCGGCCTCGCGGATCGCCGCGCAAAGCTCGGTCACCTGCGCACGCGAGGCGAAGTTGCGCTTGAACAGGATCACGCCCGCGCAGGCGTCGTTCTGCAGCCAGTCGCGCTCCTGGGCGCCGAGTTCAAGGCCGGCAATGCCGATCACGAGCATCCGGGCAATCTCCTTCACGTGCGCGGTCGCGCACCGGCACATTGTGGCAGATGGGCGCGCGCGCGGAGACCCCGCGCCACGCCGCGGCCTTCACGCGCGGCAGCCGTCCGGCCCGCAGTCCGCGCCCGTGCCCTGCGCGCCGTCGTCCGGCCCCGCCCCGTCCGCCGCCTGGCGCAGGGCCCGCGCGAACAGCTCCGGCGGCTGCGCGCCCTGGACCGCGAATCGACCGTCGAGGACGAACGTCGGCACCGCACGGATGCCCATCGCCTGGGCCCGCGCGACCGCGGCGCGGACCTCGGCCGCGCCCTCGCTCCCGGCGAGCAGCGTCCGGACGCGTTCGCCGGGCAATCCGCCGGCCTCGCCGGCCGCCACCAGCACCTCCGCGTCGGCCAGGTTGCGGCCTTCGGCGAAGTGGGCCCGGAACAGCGCCTCGCCGACCGCGTCCGCGTCGCCCTCGCGCGCGGCCAGCCACAGCAGCCGGTGCGCCGGCAGGGTGGTCACCCGCACCTGGCCCCGGTCGAAGTCCATCGGCAGGCCTTCGGCCCGCGCCGCGGCCTGGGTGGACGCGAGGATCTGCTCCGTGCGCCCTGCCCCGCCGAACTTCGCCGCGTAGGCCTCGCGCAGCGGCACCGGATCGGTCCCGGCATCGGGATCGAGCAGGTACGGATGCCAGCGCACGTTCACGCGCGGCGCGGCATCGCCCAGCAGGGCCAGGCCGCGCGCGAAGCGGTGCTTGCCGATCCAGCACCAGGGACAGACCACGTCCGACCAGATGTCGATCCTCAGCGGGCGGGCTTCGGCGGCCATGGCATGTCCTCCGGACGGCTCAGCCGGGGCCACGGCGTTCGTCCGCGCTCCAGCGCGCGTACGGATGCGAGGCCAGGGCCAGGTTGTAGTAGCGCGGTTCGTCGGTGACTTCGCGCCCTGCCCACGGCGGCAGCGCGAACGCCTCGTCGGGGCTCCCGAGCTCGATCTCGGCCACCACCAGTCCGGCGTTGTCGCCGAGGAACTCGTCGACCTCCCACACGTGGCCCTCGTGGCGCACCAGGTGCCGGCGCTTGTCGATCACCCCGCCCACGCACAGCGCCAGCAGCGCACGCGCCTCGTCCACCGGGACCGGGTAGTCGAACTCCTGCCGGCTGCGGCCGATCTCGCGCGACTTGATGTTCAGGAAGGCCTCGTCGCCCTGGATCCGGACCCGGATCGAGGCGTGCTGCTCGCCGCGGTCCATGGCGCCGACGTCGTTGAGGTAGCCCTGCGCCATCGGCAGCACGGCATGCGCGGCCTCGCGCCAGCCCTCTCCGGTCACCAGGAACTTGCGTTCGATCTCAAGGGCCATGTCAGTCGTGCTCGAACAGCGCAATGCTCTCGCCACGGGCCGTGTGGGGAAACATGTCCGCGCCGCGACATGGGCCGTGTGCCCGGACGATGAACGCGTCGCCACGCGCGACGCACTCCCTACCACCCCACGCATGCTTTCATGCGGGTTCGAACAGCGCAATGCTCTCGACGTGGGCCGTGTGGGGAAACATGTCCATCACCCCCGCACTCACCAGCCTCCACCCCCGCTCGTTCACCAGGTACCCCGCGTCGCGTGCCAGCGAGCCGGGGTGGCAGCTGACGTAGACGATGCGGCCGAAACGCTCCAGCGGCAGCTGCTTCAGCACCTCGATCGCGCCCGAGCGCGGCGGGTCGAGCAGCAGCTTGTCGAAGCCCTGGCGCATCCACGGCGTGCCGCGCTGGTCCCGGGTGAGGTCGGCGGCGTGGAACGCGGCGTTGCCCAGGCCGTTGAGCGCGGCGTTGTCGCGCGCCCGCGCCACCAGCCCGGCCTCCCCTTCCACGCCCACGACCTCTGCGGCGCTGCGCGCGATCGGCAGGGTGAAGTTGCCCAGCCCGCAGAACAGGTCGAGCACGCGCTCGCCCGGACGCAGGTCGAGCAGCTCCAGCGCGCGCGCGATCATCGCCTCGTTCAGGCGCGCGTTGACCTGGATGAAGTCGAGCGGCCGGAACGACAGGGTGATGTCCCAGGGGGCGAGCCGGAACGCGTGCCGCGGCCGGTGCGGCCACAGCGGATGCACCGAGTCCACGCCGCGCGGCTGCAGGTGGATGGCCACCCGGTGCCGCTGCCCGAACTGGCGCAGCGCCGCCAGGTCCGCTTCGCACAGCGGCTGCAGGTGCCGGAACACCAGGGCCACGCCGTCGAACTCCGGTTCCGGGTCGCCGACGATGAACTCGACCTGTGGCACCTCGCGCCGCGCCTGCAGGCCGTCCACCAGCCTCGAAAGCGGGACCACCAGCTCGGCCACGCCCGGCACCACGGTGTGGCATTCGTGCAGGTCGGCGACGAAGCGCGGGTCGCGCTCGCGGAAGCCGACCAGGGTCTTGTCCTTCTTCTCCACCCGGCGCACCGAGAAGCGGCCCTTGCGCCGGTAGTGCCAGGCGCCGCCGGTCAGTGGCGGCAGCACGCTGCCCGCCGACACGTGGCCGATGCGTTCCAGGTTCTCCAGCAGCACCCGCTGCTTGGCCAGGATCTGCTTCGAGTCCTCCAGGTGCTGCAGGACGCAGCCGCTGCACACGCCGAAGTGCGCGCAGCGCGGCACGACGCGGTCGGGCGAGGCCTGCAGCACCTCGAGCGTGGCGGCCTCGTCGAAGTTGCGCGAACGCGCGGTCTGGCGCACCAGCACCCGCTCGCCCGGCAGGGCATCGGCGACGAACACGGTCTTGCCGCCTTCGCGGCGGGCGACGCCGCGGCCGTCGTGGCTGAGGTCGATGATCTCGAGTTCGAAGGGCGTCTGGTCGATCCGGGCCACGAGGGTCAGGCGTGCATGCGGGGCCGGCGATTGTCGCAGATGTCGCCGCCGCGCACCGGACGCGGCATGGCGCCGCGCCCCGCGGCAGCCGCTACTTCTGCTTCCAGGCCCCGCCCTGCCGGTACCACCAGCCCGGGCGCGCGCTGGCGATCCACTGCCGCGCGAACACCTGCCGGATCTGCGGCTCCCACTCCGGATGGCCGTTGGCGACGGCGATCTCGCGGTACACCGCGTTGCGGTCGCGATTGTCGTCGGCGACCGCCGCGTTTACCGCGACCCGGTCCTTGATCGCCAGCTTCGATGCGTCGCGCACCACGATCGTGCCGTCGTCGACGAAGCCCAGCGCCCCCGAGTCGAAGTGCGGGCGCAGCACCGAATTGAAGCGCGATTCCATCCGCGCCTGGATCGCCTGGATCGCCGGCGTGCGGATCGTGATGTCGGGCGTGTCCTGGGCCTGGGCGCTGCCGATGCCCAGCAGCACGAACGGATCGAAGCGCAGCCTGTGCACGGCCATTCCGCCGTCGCCTGGCGGCGGGGCCTCGGGCGCCGGCGCGTCGCCCTCCTCGCCGATCACCTTCTCGACGAACTCGCGCGCGGCCTCGCGGGCCTCGGCGGCCGGGAAATAGACATTGATGGTGACGCACGCGCACAGCGCGAGGGCGAGCAGGACCGGTATTCCCAGCAGGCGACGCATGGTTGGCTCCCTTTCCAGTGCAGCCGGCCGGGCGGCCGGTCAGTCCACCACCGGCGCGACATCGCCGGCGGCCGCGGCGGCCAGGCGTTCCACCAGGGTCGGCCAATCCACATTGCGATTGAACCCGACCACCTGCAGCCTGGGAACGCCCGAACCCTCGACGATAGTAAATCCAGCGCCCGCTGAATGCAGGCCCGACATCCGGCAGACCTCGTTGGCCAGCCGGCAGCCGATCCCGATGCGGCGGTAGCCGAAGTCGTCGAACAGGGCCACCAGCCGGCCCTGCAGGCTGCCGACGAACGAGGCGTCGCCCACGCTGGAGATGTCCTGCACCGCGCGCTGGCTGATGCGCTGGCGCACGCCCGGCGCGGGTTCGGTGTGCAGCCAGGCGTCGAAGGCGGTGGCGGTCCAGTCGACCAGGCGCAGGCCGTCGATGCGGCCATGCAGGCGCCCGGTGATGCTGCCGAAGTCGAAGGCGCCGGTCAGGCCTTCCAGGTCGAGGCCGTGCAGCGAGAGATCGGCCGACAGCGTGGGCGCGACCCCGAACGGGCGCTCCATCGACAGTGCGGACACGTCGACGCGGCCATCGAACACCCGCATCGACAGGCCGCCGTCGAAGTCGAGCCGCTGGCTGGCGTAGCGTGCCTGCGGGATGCGCCCATCGAGGCTGCCGCGGAAGGCCGGCCAGCCGAGCGCTGCGCTCAGCTGGCCGACGTCCAGGCCGTCGAGCTCGAGCCCGAACCCCAGGCGCAACCCTTCGGCGCCGCCGGGATCCAGGGCGAAATCGAGCAGCCGCAGCTCGCCGCCGAGCATGGGCAGCGACGCCGGGGCACGCAGGCGCAGCACGCCGTCGCGGCTGGCGAGCGGCAGTTCGATCGCCCCGAACGCCAATCCGTACAGGGCGCCCTCGCGCCAGGACAGCCGGCCTTGCGCCGCGCCACGGGCGCGGTGGCGCAGCTCGCCCGCGAGGCCTTCGATGCGCAGGCGATCGCGCGGATCGCGCATGGACACGTCGTGCAGGCGCGCGTCGAGCGCCTGCAGCATGCCGCCGGAGACCTGCAGCGTCGCGTCCGCGGCGCCGTCCAGTTCAAGCCCCGACAGGCCCGCCAGGCCCAGCCAGCCCGACAGGTAGCGTTCGGGCAATGCCGCGAGCCGGGCGCTGCGGGCCTGCAGCGACAGCGCGCGCAGGCTCGCATCGGCGGCGAAGCTCGCATCGCCCTCGACCTGCAGCGCGTCGCCGTCGCGCAACGCCAGGCGCGGCAGCCGCCAGCCACCGTCCGCCTGTTGCCGCGCCTCCAGCGCGAATCCGGCCGGCCTCCCGGCGATCGCCACGTAGGTGTTCCCGACCAGCACTTCGCCGTCGCGGACCTCGCCGCTGGCCACGATCCGCGCCGGGCCCGTGTCCGGCTGCAGCCAGTCGAAGCCGATGGCGCCGTCCAGTCCGGCCACCGCGACCGCGGCGTCGGTGGTGTCCAGGGCGAGGCCGTCGACGTCGAGGCGCCCCTCGACATGCAGCGGCTGGCGTGGCGGCGTGTGCACGACGATGGTCCCGTCGGCGACGCCGTCCCCGACGCTTGCCTGCGTCCACGCACGCTGCAGCAATGCCTGGGCCCACAGGAGCGGCACGCGGACGAGGTCGAGGCGGGTAACGTCGGGCGCCACGGCCTCGCGCCGCAGCTGCAGCCGCGCGTTGCCCTGCGACAGGCGGGCACCGGTGCAGACGGACGACAGGTCCACCGACAGGTGCATGCGCGCGCCGCCGCGACCCTGAAGCGGCCCGGCGCAATGCCATGCGCCCGCGCCATCGTGCGACAGCGGGCAGCGCCACCGCACCTGCCGGTATTCCGGGCCCAGCGCGGGCGCCGCGATCCGCGCGGCCTGGATCGACAGCTCGCCGTGCGCCGCGCCGGCCGGCCACGACAGGCGCACGACCACGCCGTCGAGTTCGGCGCCCGCCACCTCCAGCGAGCCGATCCGCGCCGTCGCGGTGCGCGCCTGCGCCGGCCAGGCGCAGAGCGCCAGCAGCAACAGCGTTAAGATGCGCGCGGGCATGGGTCGAGCATATCCGCTGCGCAGGGAGGCGAGGATGAACCCCAGGATCCTGCTGGTCGAGGACGATCCCACCAGTCGCGCCTTCCTGCTGGCCGCGACGCGGGCCCTGCCCGCCGAGGTGGACGTGGCCTGCGACCTGGCCGGCGCGATCGAAGCGGCGACGGCGTGCACGCACGATCTCTGGCTGTTCGATGCGCGGCTCCCGGACGGAAGCGGCGCGCAACTGCTGTCGCTGCTGCGCGGACGCGGCCTCGCGACGCCCGCCCTCGCCCACACCGCCTCGCACGAGCGCAGCGAACACGAGGCACTGCGCGCGGCCGGCTTCATCGACGTGCTCGTCAAGCCGATGCCGGCCGCCGACTGGACCGCCGCGCTGCGCCGCGCCCTCGGCCGGGGCGGACCCGCCGCGACCGCGGAGGACGCCGGGGTCTATGCGCGACTCCACGGACTGCCGGTCTGGGACGACGTGCGCGCCCTGGCCGCGCTCGGCAACAGCCAGGCCAACGTGTCCGGGCTGCGCCAGCTGTTCGTCTCCGAGCTTCCGGCCACGCGCGACGCGGTGGCGGCGGCGGCCGAGCGGGGCGACGTCGGCACCGTGCGCGACCAGCTGCACCGGCTGCGCTCGGGCTGCGGATTCGTCGGCGCCGCGCGCCTGCTCGAAGCCACGCTGCGGCTGCAGGCCGCACCGGGCTCGGGCACCGCGCTGCGTGCCTTCCTCGACGCCGCTCAGGACACGCTCTCGGCGTCCTGAGCCGGCACGCGTCCCGACACCCGCGCCAGGTCCGCCGCGAGCTGCCATGACCGCAGTCCGCGCGGCCCGACGTGCCGGGACACCAGCTCGCGCATCGCCAGGCGCAGGCTGTCGAGGTCCTCGGCGCCGGGACGCACGTCCGCCGCCAGCGCGAGCAGCGCGGCGCCGGTGGCGTGGCGCTGGCGCGATTCGCCGCTGCGCTCGCCCAGCACCCGGCGCGGCCCGTGTTCGGCCTCGAGCCGGTAGCGCGCGGCCGGATCGATCGGAGCGCCGTCGCCATCGACGCGGAAGTCGAACCCCACGCCCAGCGCCTGCAGCAGGTCGCGCTCGAAGCGGCGCAGCGTCCAGGCCAGGTCGCCGGCATCGTGCAGCCGCGCGCGCACCTCGCCGTACAGCGCGTAGAGCTCGGGGTGCGGATCGTGGCCGGGCGCCAGCCGCAGCACCAGCTCGTTGATGTAGAACGCGGCCAGGCTGGCATGTCCGGCGAGCAGCGGCGGCGCGTCGAGCGCCTCCACCGACGACAGGTAGCCGAGTTCGCCGCGCTGCACGCCGTCGAAGCGCACGTGCTGCAGCGGCTGCAGGGCCGCGAGCTGCATCTGCCGGCGCGGCCCGCGCACCCCCCGGGCGATGACGCCGATCCGCCCGTGCGCCCGCGTCAGCAGGTCGACCAGCAGGCTGGACTCGCGCCAGGGCCGGGCATGGAGGACGTAGGCGGTTTCACCCGAGTAGCGCATGTCAGCGCATGGCGGCGCGCATCGCCGGCGCGCTCAGTCGCCGTAGCCGAGGGTGCGCAGCGCGGACTCGTCGTCGGACCAGCCCTCGCGCACGCGCACCCAGGTCTGCAGGAACACCTTGGCGCCGAACAGCTGCTCCATGCGCTCGCGCGCACGGCGGCCGATCTCGCGCAGGCGCGCCCCGCCCTTGCCGATCACGATCGCCTTCTGGCCGTCGCGCTCGACCCAGATCACGGCGCCGATGCGGTACATCACGCCCGCCCTGGGCGAGGGTTCCTCGGTGAAGGATTCGATCTCGACCGTGGTCGCGTAGGGCAGTTCGTCGCCGAGCTGGCGCATCAGCTGTTCGCGCACCAGTTCGCCGGCGAGGAAGCGCTGGCTGCGGTCGGTGATCTCGTCCTCGCCGTACAGCGGTTCCTGCTCGGGCAGCAGCGACAGCAGCGAGGCCACCAGCGGTTCGAGCCCCTGCCGGCGCAGCGCCGAGACCGGATGCACGGCGGCGAAGTCGCGGCCTTCGGCGACCTGCTGCAGGTACGGCAGCAGCTTCGCCTTGTCGGCGATGCGGTCGACCTGGTTGACCACCAGCACCACGGGCAGGCCGCTGTCGCGCAGGGTGTCGAAGGCGAGTGCGTCCTCCTCGTCCCAGCGCCCGGCCTCGACCACCAGCGCCGCCGCGTCCACGCCCTCGAGCGCGCCGCGCGCGGCGCGGTTGAGCACGCGGTTGAGCGCCGACGACGGACGCTTGCCGCCCTCGCGGTGGATGCCGGGAGTGTCGACCAGCACCAGCTGCCCGCCCGGCACCGTGGCGATGCCGAGCAGCCGGTGGCGCGTGGTCTGCGGCCGGTTGGAGACGATGCTCAGTTCGGCGCCGACCAGGGCATTGACCAGGGTGGACTTGCCGACGTTCGGCCGGCCGACGACCGCCACGTGGCCGGCCCGGTGGGTCTGGGTGTTCATGCGGGGATTGTCCGCGCCCCCGCGGGGCGAGGGCAAATCCTCACTGGCCGGGCAGGCGCCCGAGCACGGCTTCGGCCGCCATCTGCTCGGCGGCCCGGCGCGAGCCGCCGCTGCCCTCGCCCTCCAGGGCGGGGTCGGACAGCACGCAGCGCACGGTGAAGACCCGCGCGTGTTCCTCGCCGGCCTCCTGCTCGAGCACGTACTGCGGCAGCGGCTTCTGCCGCGCCTGCAGCCATTCCTGCAGCCGGGTCTTGGCGTCCTTGCCGACCTTGCTGGCCGGCACCGCCGAGACCGCTTCCTCGAACCAGGGCAGGACCACGCGGCGGCAGGCCTCGTAGCCGGCATCGAGGTAGATCGCCCCGATCACCGCCTCCAGCGCATCGGACAGGATCGAATCGCGCCGGTGCCCGCCCGATTTCATCTCGCCCGGGCCCAGCACCAGCTGCTCGCCCAGCTCCAGCCGTCGGGCCACGGCGGCGAGCGCGGACTCGCGTACCAGCTCGGCGCGGGCCCGGGTCAGCGAGCCTTCGTCGGCCTTCGGCCAGCGCGCGTACAGGGCCTCGGCCACGATCAGGCCGAGGACCGCGTCGCCGAGGAATTCGAGCCGTTCGTTGTGCGGCGCCCCGGCGCTGCGATGCGTCAGCGCCTGGGCCAGCAGGGAAGGCGTGGAGAAGACGTGCCCGGCGAACGCGTCGGGCGCCCGGTCAGTTGGCGCCGCCACCGGATCCGTCGAGCATCTGGGTGGCGTGGAAGCGGCCCACCGCGTCGAGGTTGCCGACCAGCGGCTCGCGGACCTCGTAGACCACGTCGACCTGCCATCCCGCGCCGACCCGCTCGATCTTCACGTGTTCCTTCTTCACGTGCGACGAGTAGCTGATGTCCAGCCGGCGGAAGAACAGCTGCTGGATCCGGGCCGGGGTGTAGTTGGCCACGCCCGGTTCGGCCGCCAGGCCCTTGAGGGCCGACTTGACCGCGTAGTACTCGGAGTACATCGGGAACAGCTTGATCCCGATGAAGACGAAGAAGCCCGCCACGCCGGCGACGATGATGAAGCCCAGCAGCGTGATTCCGCCCTGCCTGCGACGCATGTTCATGTCCGTCCCCCGTTGATCCTTTTCGCGCCAGCCGCCCCGGTCGACCTACGGGATGCTGCTTCCGATCCGGCCCCAGTCGACCCAGCCAGGCGCGCTGGAATCGAGGTTCATCCAGACCAGGAAAGCCTTGCCCCTCAGCTGGCTCTCGGGGAGCGTACCCCAAAACCGGCTGTCGTCGCTCCTGTCGCGGTTGTCGCCCATCACGAAATATTCGCCTTCCGGGACCCGCCACTCCCCCTCCCCGGGATCGAAGCCGCCCGGGCGCCGGGTCTCGAGGATCTGGTGGGTCCGGCCGGGCATGGTCTCCTCGATCAGGTCGGCGCCGGTCATGTCGCTGCCACGGCCGACGCCCTGGTAGGGCCGGGGCGGGCCGTACTGGAACGGTTCGCCGTTCACGTACACGGTGTTGTCGCGGTAGGCCACCACGTCGCCCGGCAGTCCCACGATCCGCTTGATCCAGTCCTGGTCGGGATGGTGCGGCGGCCGGAACACGACCACGTCGCCGCGCTGCGGCTCGCCGATCTCGATCACCTTGCGGTTGGTCACCGGCAGGCGGATGCCGTAGCTGAACTTGTTGACCAGGATGAAGTCGCCGATCAGCAGGGTCGGCATCATCGAGCTGGACGGGATCCGGAACGGCTCGGCGATGAAGCTGCGCAGGACCAGCACTGCGAACAGGACCGGGAAGAACGCCCGCGAGTAGTCGACGAGCACCGGCTCCTTCGGCTCGAGCAGGCCCGACTGCCGGGCCCGCCGCCTGGCGAAGACCAGCCGGTCGAGCAGCCAGGTGATGCCGGTCGCGAAGGTCAGGACGACCAGCCCCAGCTCGAACCATTTCATCATCTCAGGCCATCCCCTACTTGTTGTCCACCTGCAGCACGGCGAGGAACGCCTCCTGCGGGATCTCCACGCGGCCGACCTGCTTCATCCGCTTCTTGCCCTCCTTCTGCTTCTCGAGGAGCTTCTTCTTGCGGGTGATGTCGCCGCCGTAGCACTTGGCCAGCACGTTCTTGCGCAGCGCCTTGACCGTGGTGCGGGCGATGATCTGCGAGCCGATCGCGGCCTGGATCGCCACGTCGAACTGCTGGCGCGGGATCAGGTCCTTCATCTTCTCGCACAGCTCGCGGCCGCGGCGGTCGGCGTGGCTGCGGTGGACGATGATCGACAGCGCGTCGACCTTGTCGCCGTTGATCAGCGTGTCCACGCGCACGAACGGGCCCGCCTCGAAGCGGACGAAGTGGTAGTCGAGCGAGGCGTAGCCGCGGCTGACCGACTTGAGCCTGTCGAAGAAGTCCAGCACCACCTCGGCCATCGGCAGCTCGTAGCTGATCTGCACCTGGCTGCCCAGGTACTGGATGCCCAGCTGCACGCCGCGCTTGTCCTCGCACAGCTTGATGATGTTGCCGATGTAGTCCTCGGGGGTGAGGATGTTGGCGCGGATGATCGGTTCGCGGATCTCCTCGATCTGGTTCACCGGCGGCAGCTTGGCCGGGTTGTCCAGCGGGATCACGGTGCCGTCGGTCTTCAGCACCTCGTACACCACGGTCGGCGCCGTGGTGATCAGGTCGAGGTCGTACTCGCGCTCCAGCCGCTCCTGCACGATCTCCATGTGCAGCATGCCGAGGAAGCCGCAGCGGAAGCCGAAGCCCATCGCCTCCGAGCTCTCCGGCTCGAAGCGCAGCGCCGCATCGTTGAGGCGCAGCTTCTCCAGCGCCTCGCGCAGGTCGGGGTAGTCCTCCGCGTTGACCGGGAACAGGCCGGCGAACACGCGCGGCTGCATCTCCTGGAACCCGGGGAGCGGGGCCGGCGCCGGATCGGACGCCAGGGTCAGGGTGTCGCCGACCGGCGCGCCGTGCACGTCCTTGATCGAGGCCGTGACCCAGCCCACCTCGCCGGCCGACAACCTGCCGGTGACCTTGCGCTTGGGGGTGAACACGCCGACGCCGTCGACCTGGTGGGTGCGGCCGGTCGACATCACCAGCAGCTTGTCGCCGGCCTTGATCTGGCCCTGCATCACGCGCACCAGCGAGACCACGCCCAGGTAGTTGTCGAACCAGGAGTCGATGATCAGCGCCTGCAGCTTGTCGGTATCGCGCGGCCTCGGCGGCGGGATGCGGTGGACGATCGCCTCCAGCACCTCCTCCACGTTCTGCCCGGTCTTGGCGCTGACCGCGACCGCGTCGGACGCGTCGATGCCGATCACCGCCTCGATCTCGGCCTTGGCCCGGTCGATGTCGGCGGTCGGCAGGTCGATCTTGTTCAGCACCGGCACGACTTCCAGCCCCTGCTCCACCGCGGTGTAGCAGTTGGCCACCGACTGCGCCTCCACGCCCTGGGCGGCGTCGACCACCAGCAGCGCGCCCTCGCAGGCGGCCAGCGAGCGGCTGACCTCGTAGGAGAAGTCGACGTGGCCGGGGGTGTCGATGAAGTTGAGGTGATAGGTCTGCCCGTCGCGCGCCTTGTAGGGCAGCGACACGGACTGCGCCTTGATGGTGATCCCGCGCTCGCGCTCGATCGGGTTGTTGTCGAGCACCTGCGCTTCCATCTCGCGCTCGGTCAGGCCGCCGCACAGCTGGATGATGCGGTCGGCCAGGGTCGACTTGCCGTGGTCGACGTGGGCGATGATGGAGAAGTTGCGGATCTGCCGCATCGGGTCTGACATGGGGGTGGCGGCAGCCGCTCGCTCGATCGGGTGGACGACGCGGGATTATCGCATAGCGACCGTCGCCCCCCCGCGAGGCGCCCGCGCGCGAGGGTGCCCGCGGGCCCCTGGCCGCGCCGGGCAGGCGGGGACGGCGGCACCCGGCCGCCGCCCGGTCAGGCCGGCCGGGTCATTCCCCGGCCTCGGGCGTGATGGCGACGTAGGCGGTGCCGCCGGAACGGCTGCGCACCAGCAGCATCACGGTCTGCCCCGGCTTCACGCCGCGCAGCTGGCGTTCGAACGCGGCCACGCTGTCGACCGGGGTGCGGCCCACGCGCAGGATCACGTCGCCGGGCGCGAGGCCCGCCTCGCGCGCGGCGCGGCCCTGGACGCGGGCGATCTGCACGCCTTCCCGTCCCTGCAGGCCGAGCTGGCGGCGCTGCGCCTCGCCCAGCTCCTGCACCGCCAGGCCGAGCACGTTGGTGTCGGCGGACGGCGTCGGCGACTTCGAACCGGGGGCGGCGCCGCGCGCACCGGCGACCGGCTCGTCGTCGAGTTCGTCGAGGACCACGTCGAAGCTGCGCTCGCGGCCGTCGCGGAACACGACGATCCTGACCTTCGTGCCCGGCGCCTTGTTGCCCACGATCGGCGGGAGGTCGCCGGGCTGGCGGATCACCACACCGTCGGCGCTGCGGATCACGTCGCCGACCTCGATGCCGGCCTTCTCGGCGGCGCTGCCGGGGACCACTTCGCTCACCAGCGCGCCGAGCGTGTCGGGCAGCTTGAAGCCGCGCGCCTGCTCGGTGGTGATCGGGTTGGCCTGGAACATCACGCCGAGCTGGCCGCGGCGGACCCGGCCGGTCTTCTTGATCTGGTCGGCCACGTTCATGGCCACGTCGATCGGGATAGCGAAGGCCACGCCCATGTAGCCACCGGAGTTGCTGAAGATCTGCGAATTGATGCCGATCACCTCGCCGCTGGTGTTCAGCAGCGGGCCGCCGGAATTGCCCTGGTTGATCGCGACGTCGGTCTGGATGAAGGGCACGTACTGCTGGTTGGCGTACGGGTTGCTGCGCCCCACCGCGCTGACGATGCCGGCGGTGACGGTCTGCTCGAAGCCGAACGGCGATCCGATCGCCACCGCCCACTGCCCCGCCTTGACCTTCGAGGAATCGCCGATGCGCAGCGTCGGAAGCCCGGAGGCGTCGATCTTGAGCACGGCCACGTCGGAACGCTCGTCGCTGCCCACGACCTTGGCGTCGAACTGGCGGCGATCGGTCAGCGTGACCTTGACCTCGTCCGCGCCGTCGATCACATGGTGGTTGGTGAGGATGTACCCGTCGCCGGAGATGATGAAGCCGGTCCCCATCGCCCGCCCGCGCGGCGCCTGTCCGCGGCCACCGGGCCCCGGCATCTGGAAGCCGGGACCGAAGAAGCGGCGGAAGATCTCGGGGATCTGCTCCTCCAGCGCCTCCTCCTCGGACTGGCTGCGGCGCGAGCCGATGGTGGTGTCGATCTTCACCACGCCCGGACCGACCTCCTCCACCAGCCGGGTGAAGTCCGGCAGGCCGGTGACCAGAGGCGCGGCTGGCGCCGCGGTCGCCTGGGAGGCCGCGGGGACCGCTGCCTCGGGCGCGGTCTGCGCGGTGGCGATCGGCAGCACCACCGCGGTGGTCGCGGCGGAAGCCAGCAGGATCAGGGCGAAGGCGGACACCGGTGTTTTCATCGGACAGGTTCTCGGGTTCGATCGGTACTGCTCGGCGACGCGGATCCAGCGCCCGCGCCCGGGACGCCGCGCATCCGCGCGGCGCCGACATCATGCACGTTCGCGCTCAGGGCCGGCGTCCGTCCGCGGCGGGCGCCTCGGCCACGTCGTCGGGCGGGGGCCAGCGCAGCACCGGCGCCGGCGCGGGCAGGAACGGCTCGAACACCCGCTCGCGCGGGGCCAGGCCACCGCCGGAAACGGCATAGCCGCTGGGCGACGGCAGCAGCGAGCGCGGCCACGGCCGCGGCTCGGCCGATGGCATCGGGAAGGGGTGGGACGTCTCCGCGGACGGCCCGCCGGACGGCACGGCAGCCAGCAACGTGGCCGGTTCGTCCGGGACCGCCGGCGTCGCCTGCGACGGTGCCGGTGCAGGCTCTGCGCGCGTGCCGCGCGCCACCGCCGGCGACTGCGCGCGGGCACGGCGCTCGGCGGCGCGGCGTGGCGTCTCGGCCAGGGCCGCAGCCGAGGCGGCCAGCATGGCCCCGGCTTCGGGAACCTCGGCCAGGACCGGCGCCGGCGCCGGCGCCGGCGTGGCATCGGCGACGGCGTCGCGAACCGGTTCCCGATCGGCAGGGGACGGGACGACCGGGGCTGTCCGTCCGGCCTCGGCCACCAGCGGCGCGGCCTGCGCCGGCCCGGGCGCGACCTCGCCTGGCGCCGGCAGCTGGCGGGTGGCGAACACGGCCAGCAGGGCCACCGATGCCGCGATCGCGGCCCCGCCACCCCAGCGCCCCAGGCGCGGGCCGGTCCGGCCCGCGGGAGACTGGGCCTCGGCGGCGGTGTCGCCGGCCAGCGCGTCCGCCACGCGGCGTGCGAAATCGGGCGGCAGCAGGTCGTTGCGCTGGCCGCGCAGCACGTCGCCGCACAGCTGCCAGCGCTCCCAGTACGCGGCCAGCACGGTGTCGTGCTGCAGCCGGCGCAGCATGAAGCGCGCCTCGTCGGGCGAGAGTTCGCCGTCGAGCATCGCCGACAGCTGCTGCCGGTGGTACAGGAACAGCTTGTCGGGATCGGGCCTGATCTGCACCGGCTCGTTGTCGTCGACGTGGATCATCGTGCCGCTCGCTCCGCTCTGGTATCGCTGTCCAACAGGGGCCTGAGCTCCTGGTCGATCGCCTCGCGCGCACGGAAGATGCGCGACCGGACCGTGCCGATCGGGCAACCCATGCGCTGGGCGATCTCCTCGTAGCTCAGGCCGTCGACCTCGCGCAGCGTGATCGCGAGCCTGAGCTCCTCGGGCAATGCTTCGACCGCGCGCATCACCGTTTGTTCCATCTGCTGGCGCATCAGTTCACGGTCGGGCGTGTCGCCATCGCGCAGGCGGATGCCCGAATCGAACTGCTCGGCGTCCTCCACGTCCACGTCCGCCCCCGGCGGGCGGCGGTTGCCGGCCACCAGGTGGTTCTTGGCCGTGTTGACCGCGATCCGGTGCAGCCAGGTGTAGAACTGGGAGTCGCCGCGGAAGTTGCCGATCGCGCGATAGGCGCGGATGAAGGTCTCCTGGGCGACGTCCTGGACCTCGCTCCAGTCGTGCACGTAGCGCCCGATCAGGGCCGCGATCCGGTGCTGGTACTTGCGCACCAGCAGGTCGAACGCGGCGTTGTCGCCGCGCTGCACGCGCCTGACCAGCTCCAGGTCCAGTTGTTGGGTATCGATCTCGGCCATCCGGCCTGGCGCTCCTGCCTTACGCAAACCGCCCGGCCTGGCGACCGGGACCTGGGACCGCGGAACGGGCCGGAAGTTCCGGCCTGCCGCCTGAACTGGGGGCGCCCCGGGCGCGGCGCAAGGCGGCCGGCCCGCGACCGCCCGGCGGGCGGATTTGACTGCGGCGCGACACCCTCTGGATCATAAGGGGCTTCCCATACCCTAACGGATGGTCCCGCATGATTGCTGGCCTCGATGGTCTGCGCTTCAGCCACTGGCAGGTCGAGCAGCGCCCCGACGGCGTCCTGGTCCTGGCGTTCGACCGCGCCGGGGAGTCGGTCAACACCTTCAGCCAGGACGTGCTGATCGAACTCGAGACCCTGCTCGAACGCCTGGCGCTCGACCCGCCCAGGGCCCTGGTCCTGCGCTCGGCCAAGGACAAGGGCTTCATCGCCGGCGCCGACATCCGCGAGTTCGCCGAGTTCGACCGCAAGGGCACGATCGGCGACTCCATCCGCCGCGGCCAGCAGGCGTTCCAGCGCCTGGCCGAGCTGCCCTGCCCCACGGTGGCCGCGATCCACGGCTTCTGCATGGGCGGCGGCACCGAGATCTCGCTGGCCTGCGACTACCGCGTGGCCAGCAACGACCCCTCGACCCGGATCGGCCTGCCCGAAGTCAAGCTCGGCATCTACCCCGGCTGGGGCGGCAGCGTGCGCCTGCCGCGCCTGGTGGGGGCGCCGGCGGCGATGGACGTGATGCTGACCGGGCGCAACCTGTCCGCCTCCGCGGCCCGCGCCATGGGCGTGGTGGACAAGGTGGTCGAGCCGGCGGTGCTGGTCGATGCCGCGGCCGAGCTGGCCCTGCGCGGCACGCAGCGTCCGTTCCGCCAGCGCTTCCTGGGCTGGTTCACCAATACCTGGCCGGTGCGGCAGGTGCTCGCGCCGGTGCTGGCCAGGCAGGTCGCGCGCAAGGCGCGCAAGGACCACTACCCCGCACCCTACGCGCTGATCGAGACCTGGCGCCGCAGCGGCGGCGGGATCCAGGCCCTGCTCAAGGCCGAGCAGAGGTCGGTGGTGAAGCTGGCCGGCACCCCGACCGCGCGCAACCTCACCCGCGTGTTCTTCCTGATGGAGCGGCTCAAGGGCCTGGGCGGCAAGGATCCGCACGGCATCCATCGCGTGCACGTGGTCGGGGCCGGCGTGATGGGCGGCGACATCGCCGCGTGGGCCGCGTACAAGGGTTTCGAGGTCACGCTTCAGGACCGCGAACAGAAGTTCATCGACGGCGCCATCGCCCGCGCGCAGGAGCTGTTCGCCAAGCGGGTGAAGGACGAAGGCAAGCGCCCGGCGGTGGCCGCGCGGCTGAAGTCCGACCTCGCCGGCGCCGGCGTGGCCGATGCCGACCTGGTGATCGAGGCGATCATCGAGCGCGCCGATGCCAAGCGCGAGCTGTACGCGAACGTCGAACCGCGGCTCAAGCGCGACGCGCTGCTGACCACCAACACCTCCTCGATCCCGCTCGAGGAGCTACGCGAACACATCGCGCGCCCGGCGCAGTTCGCCGGCCTGCACTACTTCAACCCGGTGGCGCTGATGCCACTGGTGGAGATCGTGCGCCACGACGCGATGGCGCCGCAGACCGAACGCCGCCTGGCCGCGTTCTGCAAGGCCCTCGACAAGCTGCCGGTGCCGGTCGCCGGCACGCCCGGCTTCCTGGTCAACCGCCTGCTGTTCCCGTACATGCTCGAGGCGGCAACCGCGTACGCCGAGGGCATCCCGGCGCCGGTGATCGACAAGGTCGCGGTGAAGTTCGGCATGCCGATGGGGCCGATCGAGCTGATCGACACGGTCGGCCTCGACGTCGCCTACGGCGTCGGCCAGGAACTGGCGCCGTTCCTCGGCCTGGCGATCCCGCCGGCGCTGTCGCAGCCGCCCGAGCCCGGCAAGCGCGGCAAGAAGGACGGCCAGGGCATCTACGCCTGGGAGAACGGCAAGCCGAAGAAGCCCGAAGTGCCGAAGGACTACAAGGCGCCCGGCGACCTCGAGGACCGCCTGGTGCTGCCGCTGCTCAACGAGGCGGTGGCCGCGCTGCACGAGCGCGTGGTCGAGGACGCGGACCTGCTCGATGCCGGCGTGATCTTCGGCACCGGCTACGCGCCGTTCCGCGGCGGCCCGATCCAGACCATCCGCGAGCTCGGCGTCGAGAACGTGCTGGCGCGCCTGAAGGCGCTGCAGGACCGCTACGGCGACCGCTTCGCGCCGCGCCCGGGCTGGGACAACCCGGCGCTGCGCGCGGACGCCGGCCAGGCGGACTAACGCAAGCAGGCGCCGCGCGCCACGGGCGCGGGAGCGCGCGCGACCCCGGTCCGTGCGACGACGTCCGGCGGTTCGACTACCGCGCCTGCGCCGCAGGCACATCGGGATTCGCGCCGCGCGGGCGCCTCAGGGCGCGAGCCCGACCTCGCCCAGGGCCTCGAGCAGCGCGGCGCGCTGGGCCTCGAGCATCTCCGGCCCGTCGTAGGGCAGCACCGTCCAGGTCTCGGCCGCGCGCATCGATTCGCCCGGCGCGAGCATGCGCAGCGGCGCGTGCACCTCGAGTTCGAGCAGGCCGGCATCGGGGTCGTCGTGGTGCCACTGCTGGTACACCTCGACCTGTCCGTGCTCGGGATGGATCGATGCGTCGGGCTGCAGGTCGAAGCGGATCAGCAGCAGCTGGCCGGCGTTGAATCCGGCGATCCAGCCCGCGGAGGGACGGATGAACACCTTGCCGCGACGCCCGCCCTTGCCCTGCGGCGGCGGATCGGCCTGCAGCGAAAACAGCCCGTCCTCCCACCAGGCGACGGGACCCGCGAAGAAGTCGTCGCCGTCTGCGCGCAGGCGCGCGTCCTCCGGACGGGCCACCGGCACGAACACGCGGCTGGCGGCGGGCAGGCGGGTGTTGAACCACAGGTCGCGTTCGATCTCGCGGTCGCGGACGTTGACCGCCCCGGCCTCGAGTTCGACCGTGGCCGGCGCCCGTCCCGACAGGCGATAGCGCTGGCGCGCGCGCAGGCCACTGACCGGGCTGTCGACGCCTTCGAGGGCGACCGCGTACGCGGAGCGTTCGACGACGCGGTTGCGGCCGTAGGCCAGCCACGGGTCCGGCGGCCAGGGCGCGGCGGCGTCGCGGCGCTGCGCATGCACGTCCTGGTCGAGCCACCAGCCCGACTGCGGGCCGGTCCACAGCACGTGGCCCAGGTAGGGGATGTCGATCCCGTCGGCCGCCGGTTCGGGCGGCGGCACCTGCGCCAGCGCGGCGCCGACCTTGAGCAGGTTGGGCCGGTCCGGCAGCGACAGGTGCACCACGCGGCCGCCCAGGTCCGGCGCGATCGCGAGCCGGACGTGGCCGTCGTCCAGCCACAGCCATGGCTCCTCGCGCTGCGTCTGGCCCTGCGCCGCGCAGGCCGGCGCCGCGCACGCCAGCAGCGCGGCGAGCAGCAGCATCCACGGTCGCGTGGGGCGGCCGGCCACGGCGCGCATCACATCGTGTGGGTGGGCTTTTCCGCGGTGAGGCTGCCGGCGAGCAGGGTCTCGATCCGGTTCTTGACCGCCTCGCCCTCGGGCGTGTCGGAGAACTGCACGCCGACACCGGCGGTGCGCGCGCCCTGGGCGCCGGTCGGCGTCACCCAGACCACCTTGCCGGCGACCGGCAGGCGGTCGTTGGATTCGGGCAGGGTCAGCAGCAGGAACACTTCGTCGCCGAGGAAATAGCGGCGCGGCGTCGGCACGAAGATGCCGCCGTGCTTGAGGTACGGCATGTACGCGCTGTACAGCGTCGCCTTGTCCTTGAGCGCCAGCGACAGGATGCCCTGCCGTGCGCCGCCCGGGGTGCTGCTCATCGGTTACGCCCTCGCTCCTGTCCCGGCGCATGTTGCGCCGGACCGGCGCGCCACGCGACCAGCAGCTCCGCGATCGCCAGATCCGCGCGCACCGTGGTGCGCAGCAGGTCCCGGGTGCGGTTGGCCGCATCGAACCACTCCGCCAGCTTCCGGATTCGCGCCGGATCGGTCAACCCCGCGGCCTCGGCCAGTGCCAGGTCGGCGGCGTGGTACAGGCGCTGCGGGGCATCTTCGTCCGCGGCCCAGCGCTGCGCGGTCTCGATCGGGGCCGCTTCGCCGCGCGCGATCCGGGCGAGGTCGGCGGCGACCTCCTTGCGCAGCGCGAGGCCGCCGTCGCGCAGCCAGGCGTCCGCCAGCCCCGGATGGCCGCGCGCGGCGTCGAGGGCGGACTGCGCCGCGGACTCGGCGTGTCCCTGCGCGCGCAGCCAGGCCAGCGCCTCGTCGCGCGGCGGCATGCGCATCTCCAGGCGCTGGCAGCGGCTGCAGATGGTCGCCGGCAGGCGCGACGGGTTCGACGCCACCAGCCACAGGTAGCGACCGGGCTGCGGTTCCTCGAGCGTCTTGAGGATCGCGTTCCAGGCGTTGTAGTTGACCGCGTCGGCCGGTTCGACGATCGCGATCCGCGCGCCGTGCTCGGCCGACAGCGCCAGCCGTTCGGACAGCTCGCGGACCTGGTCGATCACGATCTCGGTGCGCGGCTTCGGCGGCGACGGCTTCAGCCGCCACTCGTAGCCGACCAGGATGTAGTCCGGATGCGCGCTGTGCCCCCAGGGATGCGCCAGCGATCCGTCGGGCCGCACCTCGACCGGGTCGCGCTGCGAGCGCGCCTCGAACAGGCGGCAGCTGCGGCAGGTGCCGCAGGCACGACCGTCGGCGCCGCGCGACTGGCACAGCACGTAGCGCGCCAGCGCTTCGGCGACCGCGCGCTTGCCCAGGCGCGCGGGCCCGCACAGCAGCAGCGCGTGGCCGAGCCGGCCCTCGGCCAGGGTCGCCACCGCCTGGTCGTAGGCGCGCTGCTGCCAGGGCGCGAGTTCCGGGATCATGCGCCGTCCCGCCATTGGCGCAGCAGGCGCACCGCCTCGCGCGCCACCTCGTCGGCCGGCCGCGAGGCGTCGATGACGCGGAAGCGCGCCGGCTCGGCGGCGGCGCGCGCGCGGTAGGCGGCGCGCACGCGCTCGAAGAAGTCGTCGCGCTCGGACTCGATCCGGTCCGGCACCAGGTCGCGGCCGCGGGTGCGGGCGCGTCCGCGGGCGACGTCGATGTCCAGCAGCAGGGTCAGGCCGGGGCGCAGGCCGACCACGCGCCGCTCGAGTTCGGCGATCCACGCCGGGTCGATGCCGCGCCCGCCGCCCTGGTAGGCGTAGCTCGAATCGGTGAAGCGGTCGCACAGCACCCAGGCGCCGCGGGCGAGCGCGGGCCGGATCGTCTCGTGCACGTGCTGGGCGCGGGCCGCGAACATGAGCAGCAGCTCCGCATCGGCGGTGGGCGTTCCGTGTTCGCGGTCGAGCAGCAGGCCACGGATGCGTTCGGCCAGCGGCGTGCCGCCGGGTTCGCGCGTGATCACCACGTCGGCGCCGCCTTCGCGCAGCGCCTCGCGCAGCGCGTTGAGCACGGTGGTCTTGCCGGCGCCCTCGCCGCCTTCGAGCGAAACCAGCCGCGGATGCGCCTCGATGCCGTCCGGGCCGGCGGCCGCCGATGTGGCGCCTGTGGGACGGCTCATCGCGGGCCGAACCTCTCGCGGTAGCGGCGCACGTATTCGCGCACGGCGTTGTTGTGCTCGGCCAGGGTGCGCGAGAACACGTGGCGGCCGCTGCCGTCGCCGACCGCGACGAAGTACAGTTCGTCGCCCTCGGCCGGCTGCGTCGCCGCGCGGATCGCGTCCGCGCCCGCCATCGCGATCGGCGTCGGCGGCAGCCCGTCGCGGGTGTAGGTGTTGTACGGCGTGTCGGCGAGCAGGTCGGCGCGACGGATATTGCCGTCGAAGCTGGCGCCCATGCCGTAGATCACGGTCGGATCGGTCTGCAGCCGCATGCCCAGCTTCAGCCGGCGCACGAACACGCCGCCGATGCGGGCTCGCTCCTCGGCGATGCCGGTTTCCTTCTCGATGATCGAGGCCAGCACCAGGGCCTCGTCGGGGCTGGCCAGCGGCAGGTCGGGCGCACGCTGGGCCCACGCCTGCTCCAGCACCCGCTCGAGCGCGGCATTGGCGCGGCGGAGCACGTCGAGGTCGCTGTCGCCGCGCGTGTAGACGTAGGTCTCGGGCAGGAACCGGCCTTCGGGGTGCACGCCGGGACGACCCAGCTTCTCCATCAGCGCCGCGTCGTCCAGTTCGCCGATGGTCTGCACCAGCGACGTGGCTCTGGCCAGGGCCGCGCGCAGCTCGCGCATGTTCCAGCCCTCGACGATGGTGAAGCGGTAGCTGATGACGCGACCGTCGCGCATGCGCTGGAGCAGCGTGCGCGGCGTCATCCCCGGCTCCAGCGCGTACTCGCCGACCTGGATCCGCGCGTCCGTCCCCAGCTCCCTGGCCAGGAGTTGCCACTCGAGGTCGTGGCCGTCGCGCACGCCGGACTCGCGCAGCCTGGCCAGCACCCGCCGGAACGAATCGCCGCGCTCGACCTGCAGCGTCGTTCCCGCCTCGATCCCCGACAGCGGCGCGTCGGCGAAGCCCGTGTAGCGGTCGTACAGCCAGTACGCGACGGCCCCCGCGGCCAGCGCCGAGAGCACGAACAGCACGCCGAGCGTGCGCCTAGCCGATGCCATGCGCCTGCTCCGTCGGTGGGGAGGTCGGGATCATCGGCCTAGGATACCGTGGCCCCGCCGGGGCCGGCCGCAAGCGCCTGCAGCAGGCCGCGCGCCTTCGCCCGGGTCTCGTCGAGCTCGCGCGCCGGGTCGGAGTCGGCCACGATCCCGGCACCGGTGCGGAAGCGGACCTCGGTGCCCTCCACCTCGGCGCTGCGGATCAGGATGTTCAGGTCGAGGTCGCCGTCGCGGTTGAGCCAGCCCATCGCGCCGGTGTAGGTGCCGCGGCCGGTGCGCTCGAGTTCGGCGATCACCTGCATGCAGCGCACCTTGGGGCAGCCGGTGATCGTGCCGCCCGGGAACGTGGCGGCGACCACGTCGCCCGGGCCGGCGTCGGCGCGCAGGCGGCCGCGCACGTTGCTGACGATGTGGTGCACGTGGGCGTAGCTCTCGATCGTCATGAGTTCGTCGACCTCGACGCTGCCGGGCACGCACACGCGGCCCAGGTCGTTGCGCTCCAGGTCCACCAGCATCACGTGTTCGGCGCGTTCCTTGGGATGGCCGATGAGTTCGCGCACGCGGGCTTCGTCGTCGTCGCCGGGCACGCGCGGACGGGTGCCCGCGATCGGACGGGTCTCGACCAGGTCGCCGCGGATCGAGACCAGGCGCTCGGGCGAGGCGCTGGCCACCGCCCAGCCGTCGCCGGCGTACAGGCCGGAAAACGGTGCGGGGCTCGCCTCGCGCATGCGCGCGTACAGCCGCGCCGGGTCCAGCGCCTCGGCGAATTCCGCGCGCCAGGCGCGCGAGAGATTGACCTGGAACACGTCGCCCGCGGCGAGGTAGTCGATCACGCGCGCGACGCCGGCCACGAAGTCCCCGGCAGGACCCTCGTGCACCGTCGCGGGCGGCACCCAGGCCGGCCAGTCGGGCATCCGGGCGGCCGCCGCCAGGTCCCGTTCGACCTGGTCGAGCATCCAGCCGTGTCCCGCCTCGGCGACCGCGACGCAGTCGCCGCTGGCGTGGTCGCGCAGCACGGCCGCGGGGCAGCGCAACGCCTGCGCCACCGGAAGGGCGCCGGGTGCATCGGGCAGGGTGAGTACCGCTTCCAGCTCTCGCGCCAGCTCGTAGCCCAGCAGCAGCGCCCAGCCGCCGCGGAACGGCCAGCGCGGCTCCTCGCGCGTCGTACGCACGGCGCGCCACGCGGCATCGAGCGCCTGCAGGAACGTGCCCGGCACGGTCGCCCCGGACGCGTCGCGGGTGACGCCGTCGCGACCCAGGGTGAGCGCACCGCCGTCGGCCAGCAGCAGCAGGTCCCAGCGCGCCTGCGCGGTGCCGTGCGCGACGGACTGCAGCAGCA
The DNA here is from genome assembly GCF_000472505.1 of Luteimonas sp. J29. Lineage (GTDB taxonomy): Bacteria > Pseudomonadota > Gammaproteobacteria > Xanthomonadales > Xanthomonadaceae > Luteimonas. Next base: position 31,087 of record NZ_AWZR01000006.1, on the reverse strand, counting down.
ACCGGTAGCGGCCCGGATCGACGCGGTGCAGCGCCAGGAGGTCGGTCTCGGGCGGAAGCGGCCTGCTGGTCAGCACGTCGGGCGCCTGCGGTGGATCGGGGGTGGTCACGCGCGATCGGATGGGGGACGGCGCGGTCACGCCGCCGCCGCGTGCCCGTGCCGGCGACGGCGGGGCGGGCGGGCCTCAGACCCGCCGGAACACCAGGGTGCCGTTGGTGCCGCCGAAGCCGAACGAATTCGAGAGCGCCACGTCCACTTGCGCCTCGCGCGCGGTGTTGGGCACGTAGTCGAGGTCGCAGCCCTCGGACGGGTTCTCGAGGTTGATCGTCGGCGGGATCACGCCGGTGTGCAGGGCCATCGCCGAGAACACCGCCTCCACGCCGCCGGCCGCGCCGAGCAGGTGGCCGGTCATCGACTTGGTCGAACTGACCATCAGCCTGGGGGCGTGCGCGCCGAACACCGACTTGATGCCCATGGTCTCGGCCAGGTCGCCCTGCGGGGTCGAGGTGCCGTGGGCGTTGATGTAGCCGACTTCCGACGGGTCGATGCCGGCGTCGTGCAGCGCTGCGACCATGCAGCGCGCGGCGCCCTCGCCGTTCTCGCTGGGCGCGGTCATGTGGTGGGCGTCGCCGCTCATGCCGAAACCGGCCAGCTCGGCGTAGATGCGCGCGCCGCGCGCCTTCGCGCGCTCGTACTCCTCGAGCACCAGCACGCCGGCGCCGTCGCCCATCACGAAGCCGTCGCGGCCGGCGTCCCACGGACGCGAAGCGCGCTGCGGGTCGTCGTTGCGGGTGGACAGCGCCTTCATCGCGCAGAAGCCGCCCAGCGAGGTCGGCGTGGTCGCGAACTCGGCGCCGCCGGCGATCATCGCGTCGGCGTCGCCGTACTGGATCATCCGCGCGGCCAGGCCGATGTTGTGGGTGGCCGTGGTGCAGGCGGTGACGACGGCGATGTTCGGGCCCTTGGCGCCGGTCATGATCGAGACATGGCCGGCGACCATGTTGATGATGGTGCTGGGCACGTAGAACGGCGAGATCTTGCGCGGCCCGCCGTCGTGGTACTTGACCGCGGTTTCCTCGATGCCCTTCAGTCCGCCGATGCCGGCGCCGATGGCCACGCCGATGCGGTCGGCGTTGTCCTCGCGGATCTCCAGGCCCGAATCGGCGATCGACATCAACGCCGCGGCCACGCCGTAGTGGACGAAGGGATCCATCTTCTTGATGTCCTTCGCCGGGATCCAGCGGCTCGCGTCGAAGCCCTTCACCTCGCCCGAAATCCGGGTGGCGAAGGCCGACGCGTCGAAATGGGTGATCGGGCCGATGCCGGAACGGCCGCTGACGACGCCGTCCCAGCTCGACGCCAGGTCAACGCCGAGCGGCGACAGGATGCCGAGGCCGGTAATGGCGACGCGGCGCTTGGTCATGTTCGACTCTCTCCTCTCGATTCATGGTGGCGTCGCGCCCCGGCCGGGCGCCGCAAAACGCGCGAGGCCGCATCGCGGCCCCGGGGTTGTCCAGCTCCGGCCGCGCGGGCCGGATCGATTGCGCCGGCGCGGCCACGCCCGGCGCGAAGCCAGGCGTGGCGCTCCGCGGGCGTCACGCCTTGACGTGGGCCTTGATGTAGTCGATCGCCTGCTGCACCGAGGTGATCTTCTCGGCTTCCTCGTCGGGGATCTCGCACTCGAACTCTTCTTCGAGCGCCATCACCAGTTCGACGGTGTCGAGCGAGTCGGCGCCGAGGTCGTCGACGAAGGAGGCATTGGCGCTGACTTCCTCTTCCTTCACGCCCAGTTGTTCGACGACGATCTTCTTGACGCGTTCTTCGATGCTGCTCATTGGCTGTAGCTCCGCGGAGGATGTTACGGTGACAAGTTTAAGGTCTGAGCCGGGGCGAGGATAGCGCGTTGCCGCGGCGCGACCCCGGGTTCGGGCAGGCGCATTCCCGGACGGGGCTACGCTTTCCCTTGAAAATCGGCAACTTATCGATGCCGCCAGCGATCGCGGCGACACCGGGGAACGGCCGGATCAGGGCATGTACATGCCGCCGTTGACGTGGATGGTCTCTCCGGTGATGTAGCCGGCGCCCGGCCCGGCGAGGAAGGCGACCGCATTGGCGATGTCCGACGGCTGCCCCAGGCGCGACAGGGCGATCTGGCCCACGAGGCCCTGCTTCACGTCCTCGGGCAGGGCGGCGGTCATGTCGGTCTCGATGAAACCCGGCGCGACCACGTTCACGGTCACGCCGCGCGAGCCGATTTCCTTGGCCAGCGACTTGCTGAAGGCGATGATGCCGGCCTTGGCCGCCGCGTAGTTGGTCTGGCCGGCGTTGCCGGTGGCGCCGATCACCGAGGCGATGTTGATGATGCGGCCCTTGCGCGCCTTCATCATCCCGCGGATGGCGGCCTTGCAGGCGCGGTAGACGCTGCTGAGGTTGGTGTCGATGACCGCCTGCCAGTCCTCGTCGCCCATGCGCATCAGCAGCCCGTCGCGGGTGATGCCGGCATTGTTGACCAGGATCGTCAGCGGCCCGATTTCCTTGCCGATCGCGTCGATCAGGGCCTCGACCTGTCCCGGGACGGAGACGTCCAGCACGCGGCCCCGTCCGCCGTGCGCGGCGAGCCGCTCGCCGATCGCCTTCGCGCCGGCCTCGCTGGTCGCGGTGCCGACCACCATCGCGCCCTGGGCCGCCAGCGTGTCGGCGATCGCGGCGCCGATGCCGCGGCTTGCGCCGGTCACCAGTGCGATCTCTCCCTGGAGTTGCTGGGTCATTGCCTGTCCGCCTGTCGTGGGATGGTGGGGTCGCGGCGCGCATTGTCGCCCAAACCGCGGCAACGCCGGAAACCCCGGCCTGCCGGCGGCGTCAGCCGCGCCATGCGTCGAGCGCCGCGTCGAAGTCCTCCGGCGCGCCGAGTGCGCGCGCGTCGAGGCCCTTGTCGATGCGCCTGGCCAGGCCGGTGAGGACCTTGCCCGGGCCGCACTCGCCGATCCGGGTCGCGCCCGCGGCGGCGAGCGCCTGCACGCAACCGGTCCACTGCACCGGCAGGTAGAGCTGGCGCACCAGGGCGTCGCGGATCGCCTGGATGCCCTGGTGGACCTCGGCGTCCACGTTCTGCACCACCGGGATCGACGGATCGTTCCAGGCGACGTCGGCCATCGCCTCGCCGAGGCGGTTGGCCGCTTCGCGCATCAGCGGCGTGTGCGAAGGCACGCTCACCGCCAGCTTCACCGCCTTGCGCACGCCACGCCCGCCCAGCAGCGCCAGCGCGCGGTCGACCGCCGCGGCGTGGCCCCCGATCACGATCTGGCCCGGCGAATTGTGGTTGGCCGGCACCACGACGCCGTCCTGCGAGGCTTCGCGGCAGACCTCGTCCACCAGCGCGTCCTCGGCGCCCAGCACCGCCGCCATCGCGCCGGTGCCGGCGGGCGCGGCGTCCTGCATCAGCCGGCCGCGCAGGCGCACCAGGCGTGCGCCATCCGCGAGCGACAGCGCACCGGCCGCGACCAGCGCCGCGTATTCGCCCAGGCTGTGCCCGGCCAGCAGTGCGGGCTGCGCACCGCCGGCCGCCTGCCAGGCGCGCCACACCGCGACCCCGGCCGCGAGCAGCGCCGGCTGGGTGAACTCGGTCTGGTTGAGCCGATCCTCGGGGCCCTGCTGGGCCAGCGCCCACAGGTCGACGCCCGCACCCTGCGAGGCTTCCTCGAAGCTGGCGCGGACCACGGCGTGCGCCCCGGCGAGGCCGGCCAGCATCCCGATCGACTGGGACCCCTGGCCGGGAAACACAAAGGCGAGTTGCGGATCGGTCACGACGGCTCGGCGCGGGAAAAAACGGCCGCAGATGGTAACGGGCCGGCCTTGGGATTGTCTGTACCCGACCGTAGGGTCGAGGCGGAATCAGTCGAGCATGCCCGCCAGCAGGACCAGCAGTTCGATGTCGCCGTCGTGCAGAAGGTCGAGCGCCAGGGCCGCGGCCAGCGCGAGTACGCTCCCGCCGCTGCTCCCGATCGCACGCCGGAGGCTGCCCAGCGCCTTGCCGATGCCGGCCGCGCGCCCGCCCAGCCAGGCGGTCGGCCGGCGCAGGAAGCCCAGCCGCTCGACCGTCCAGGCCAGCGCGCTGCGCGACGGTGGCCGTTCGCGCCGCAGTCCCGCCGCCAGCAGCCCGGCGAGTTCCTGCTCGTCGAACGGCACGTGCCGCGACACGCCAGCGCTGAACACCAGCCAGTCGCGCGCCTGCGCATCGGCGAGCGGCATGACCTCGCCCGGGTCCTCCTCGAAATCGATGAAGCCGATCCGGCCATCGGCATCCACGGTGAGGTTGCGGGCCACCGGCGCGCCCAGGTAGGCGCCACGCGCATGCACGGCGGCGATCGCCTCGACCGCGCGCGACACCAGCGTCCGGGCCTCGTCGGGCCCGCTGCGGCGCAGGCGGTCGGCGAGCGTCTGGCCCATGTCGCTCAGCAGCAGGCAGTCGTCGCCCTGCGCCAGGACGCGCGGGACGTTCACGTCGAGCGAAGCGAGTTCGGTCAGGCGGCGCTGTTCGACCCGGCGCCCGTCAGGCCCGACATGGCGCGGCGGGGCGCGCAGCGGGGTGACGCCCAGCCGCATCGCCGTCCAGTCCATCGCCCGCATGCGCAACGCGCGCCGCGCGCTGCCGTAGCGTTTGAACCAAGCGACGCCACCCTCGACGTCCAGGCGCCTGACCTGACCTTCCTTTCCCATCCGGCGTCCTCCTGTTGCCTTGCCATCGCGGCGCCCGTCCTGGACGCCGCCGCTGCATCGATCAGTACCGCAGCAGCGCCGAACCCCAGGTGAAGCCGCCGCCGAAGGCCTCGAGCAGCAGCAGCTGGCCGCGCTGCACCTTGCCCGAGCGCACCGCCTCGTCCAGCGCCAGCGGGACCGAGCCCGACGAGGTGTTGCCGTGGCGGTCCACGGTCACGATCACGCGCTCCATCGGCATGTCCAGGCGCTTGGCCGTGGCCTCGATGATGCGCAGGTTGGCCTGGTGCGGGATCAGCCAGTCGATGTCGTGGCGGTCCAGGCCGTTGGCCTCGAGCGTTTCCTCGACCACCGAGTCGAGCGCCTTGACCGCGTACTTGAACACGTCGCTGCCGGCCATCTGGATGCGCACGCCCGCGTTGTGCGCGCCGGTGTCGAAACCCACCGAGACGCCGACCGGGTTCCACAGCAGCTCCTTCTTGCTGCCGTCGGCATGCAGGTGGGTGCTGAGGATGCCGGTCTCGGAATCGGCCTTGAGCACGACCGCGCCGGCGCCGTCGCCGAACAGCACGCAGGTGGTGCGCTCGGTCCAGTCGACCATCCGGGTCAGGGTCTCGGCGCCGACCACGAGCACGGTCTTCGCGTCGCCCGCGCGGATGAACTTGTCGGCGACCGACAGCGCGTACAGGAACCCCGAGCATGCGGCGTTGACGTCGAACGCACCGCACCCGGCGATGCCCAGCCGCTGCTGCAGCAGGCAGGCCGAGGACGGGAACACCAGGTCCGGCGTGGTGGTGCCGAAGACGATCAGGTCGATCTCCGTTGCGTCCACGCCGGCGGCCCCGAGCGCGCGCTGCGCGGCCTGGAGACCGAGGTCGACCGTGGTCTCGCCTTCTGCGGCGATGTGCCGCTCGCGGATGCCGGTGCGCGTGGAGATCCACTCGTCGCTGGTGTCGACGATCTTCGCCAGGTCGTCGTTGGTCAGGACCTTGGACGGCAGGTAGCTGCCGGTACCGGCGATGCGGGAATAGATGCGCTCGGTCATCTCGGGGACGGACCTCGGGTCGGTGCGGGCGCGGGGCGCCGCGGGGGCCGGGGGCCGTGGCCGACCGCCGGCTTGCCTGTGGTCGCCGGGTCCGCGCGGACCCGGACCGGGGATCAGTCTTCCTCGACGATCCGGGTCTTGGGCTGGATCACCTGCTTGCCGCGGTAATAGCCGTCGGCGGTGACGTGGTGGCGCAGATGGGTTTCGCCCGAGGTCGGGTCGGTCGCCAGCTGCTTGGCCGTGAGCGCGTCGTGCGAACGGCGCATGCCACGACGGGAGGGGGTGACGCGGGACTTCTGCACAGCCATGGGATTGCTCCGGAAACGTAATCTGTTGTGGCGACTGCTCGGCGCCGTGGCGGCGCGTGGTACTTCAGGGGTTCAGTTTGGCTTCTTCAGCGCGGCCAGCCCGGCAAACGGACTGGTCCTCGCCTGTTCTTCGGGCGGCACCGGCCAATCGCGCTCGACCGTCTCGGTGCCCGGTTTCACCGGGACCACCGGAATGGCGAGGATCAGTTCGTCCTCGACCAGGTCCAGTGGCCGGATCTCGCCGCTGGCCGGGACCAGCAGCGGCTCGTAGCCGGGGGGCAGCGCGGCCTCGTCCGCCTCGTCGCGGATCAGGCCGAGCCGCTGCACCGTCCGCACCGTGAACAGGAACCGCTGCAGGGTGCGCTGGCATTGCAGCGGCAGCTCCGCAGCGAGCTTCAGTTCCAGGTACGGGACCCGCAGGGCGTCGTGGTCGAACGACAGCGCGAACTCCACCTCGCCCTCCGCGTCGGACAGCGCGTCGCGCAGCCGGGGCAGCGCGGACAGCGCGGTCCGCCCCTCGAACTCCCGTCGCCCGGCGACCATCCGCCAAGCGTCCAGGATTTCGGGCAGTTCCGCGGACATAAGCCGATGAATGTTAAGGATGCGGCGCCCGGCTGTCAAACCGGCCCGGCGGGCGCGGCGGATTTGCCCGTGCCCACGCCACGGGTCAGACTGGACCTCCCGCATCGGGAGCCTCGGCGTGACCATTTTCGCACTTTCCCTGCTCCTGGTCGCGCTCGCGGTCGCGTTCGCGACCTGGTTCCGGCGCCGCGGCGAGCAGCGGACCCGTGCGGTGGCCCGCCTGCTGGACTCGGCCGACGCGCTCGAAGACCGGCTGCGGCTGGCCCGTTCGGAGATCGAGGCGATCGCCGGCGACGAACGCAACCCGGTGCGCGAGGCGATGCAGGAGATGCTGCGCCAGCGCCTGTGGCTGCAGCGCCATGGCCACGACGCCTCGCTCGAACAGCTCGATTCGGTGCGCGCCTCGATCGACGCCGCGCGCGACAGCATCGACGACCAGCTCCTGCAGATCGAACGCGCCCGCGCATCGCTGCACTGAAGGACCGCGCATGCCGCCACTGGTGCTGGCCTCCACCTCCCGCTACCGCGCGCAGCTGCTGGCGCGCCTGGGGCTGCGGTTCGACACCGCGCGGCCCGAGGTCGACGAGCAGCCCCTGCCCGGCGAACCGCCGGCGACCCTGGCGCTGCGCCTGGCGGCGGCCAAGGCTGCGGCCGTGGCGGCGCTTCGCCCGGGCGCGCTGGTCCTGGGCTCCGACCAGGTGGCCAGCTGCGACGGCCGGGTCCTCGGCAAGCCCGGCACCCGCGAGGCCGCGATCGCCCAGCTGCAGCGGATGTCGGGGCGCGAGGCGGTGTTCCTGACCGCGGTCGCGCTGGCCCGCGACGGCCGCGTCGAGCAGGCGCTCGACACCACCACGGTCCGCTTCCGCAGCCTGTCCAGCGACGAGATCGCGCGCTACGTGGACGCCGAATCGCCGCTGGACTGCGCCGGCAGCTTCAAGTCCGAAGGCCTCGGCATCGTGCTGTTCGACGCCATCGACTCGCGCGACCCGACCGCGCTGGTCGGGCTGCCGCTCATCGCCACCGCGCGGCTGCTGCGCGCGCAGGGCGTCGCGCTGCCCTGACCCCGGGACGCAGGCTCAGTCGCCGGCCACTGCAGCGGGCTCGACCAGGAGCGGCAGCTCGCTCCAGTCCTCCACGCTGCCGTCGCGACCGTGCAGGCGCAGGCCCAGCCAGCGCCGCCCCGGACGCAGGTCGCTGGCGTCCACGCGCGCACGGAAGCCGACGTCGGGATGGTTGGGGTCGCTGGAAATGCGCCAGTACAGCGCCGTGCCGGGACTCGGCAGGCCGTATTCGGCTTCCGCCACCGGGCGTCCGTCGACCAGCACCTCGACGCGGTCGAGGCCGGGCCCGTCCTTGAACGCCCAGCCGGACACCTCGAGCGTGCCGGCGACCCGCGCGCCCGCGACCGGCCGGTCGATCCAGGCCATCGCCGGGGTCGAACACGCGACCGGATCCTGCACCTCGGGCAGGCCTTCGGGCCAGGCCAGCAGGACGAAGCGCTGGCGACCGTGGTCGATGTTGAGCACGCGCGGCGGCGGCAGCGGCCCGAACCGGCGGCACAGGGCGTGGTAGCGCTGCAGCAGGTCGCGGTAGGGCACGTCCGTGGCGCCGACCACCAGCAGCAGCGGCGCGCCGGCCAATGTCTCGCGGCGCGCGTCCAGGCCCCACAGCGCGAGCTGCGGCGCACGCCCGTGGGCGCGGTTGAGCGGGTGGTCGAGCACCGGGATCCGGGTCTCGCGCAGGGCGAACCCCAGTTCGGCCCCGATCTTGAAGTTGTCGGCCACCAGCCGGGCATCCGGCGGCAGCCCGGCGCGCGCGCGGCGCACTTCGTCGGCGAGCTCGTTCCAGCCGGCGAAGTTGGACGGATACCACTTGAGCGCGGCCATGCGCTCGCGCGCCGCCGGCGAGGACACCGCGAGGTAGTAGCCCAGCACCGCCACGAGCCCGCATCCGGCCAGCGCCCAGGTGGCGATCCGCCAGCCGCGCGGCCAGCGCTCGAGCACCGCCGGCAGCAGCGGAAGCAGCGCCACGTAGCCCGGCAGCGGCCAGTGGAAGCTCACCCGTTCGGTGTCGGCGAAGAAGCCCAAGGCGAAGAACCCGAGCACCACGATGCCGCCGCTCAGCGCGAGCAGCCGCTGCCCCGGCGCTTCGGCGTCGCGGAAGCGCCATGCCGCGACCAGCAGGGCCACGAACAGCAGCGGCGTCACCAGGATCCCCTGGACGGCCGGGAACGTGATCCCGTCTAGGTGCAGCGTCCAGGGATGGCGGTCGACCAGCTGGAAGCGCAGCCCGGCTTCGGCGTTCTCCAGGTTCCACGCCAGCAGCGGCATCCACGCCGCGGCGCCCACCGCCAGCGCGACGACCATCCGCGGATCGCGCAGCAGCGCGCGCCCCTGCGGCATCAGCAGCAGGGCGACGAACCCCGCCCCGAGCGCGGCGATGAAGCGGTAGTGGCTGAGGGCGCCGACCGCCAGCGCCAGCGCGAGCTGCGCCGCGTCGCCGTGGCTCACTTCGCGCAGCATCCGCGTCAGTGCGTCCAGCGCCAGCAGCGTCGCCGCGGCGAGCAGCACGTCGGGCAGCGCCATCACGCCCAGCATCGCGAACAGCGGCAGCACCAGCGCGCCGCAGCCGGCGGTCCATCCTGCGTTCGCGCCGCATTCCCGCCGCGCCAGCGACACCACCAGCCAGGGCAGCGCCAGCGACACCAGCAGGAACAGCGAGCGCACCGCCAGCACGCCGTCGCCGAACAGCGCGTCGCCGAGGCGGATCGTCCATGCGGTCAGGCCCGGCAGGTCGGAGTACGCCCAGGCCAGGTGGTGGCCCTCCTGCCAGTAGAACGCCTCGTCCACGAACAGCGGCAGGCGCGCGGCCACCAGCAGCTTGGCCGGCACGATCGCCAGCCACAGCGCGATGAAGACAGCACGCGTCACCCCGTTTTCGCGCATGGCGCCACTACCCCCGCTACACTCGACCCGATTGGAAAAGGAGAGCGTCGTGTCTGCCGCCATCCAGGAACCGGCCATGCTAACCGAGCGCGATCAAGAAGCGTTGACGGCCGCCCAGGCGCAGGTGAACCAGCTGGTCCTGGGCAAGGCGCGGGAGGTACGGCTGGCCTTCGTCGCCCTGCTTTCCGACGGCCACCTGCTGATCGAGGACCTGCCGGGACTCGGCAAGACCACCCTGGCCCACGCGCTCGCGGCCACGCTCGGACTGGGGTTCCAGCGGGTGCAGTTCACGTCCGACCTGCTGCCCTCGGACATCGTCGGCGTCTCGATCTACGACACCCAGGGCCGCGGCTTCGAGTTCCACCCGGGGCCGGTCTTCACCAACGTGCTGCTGGCCGACGAGATCAACCGCGCGCCGCCACGCACCCAGAGCGCGCTGCTCGAGGCCATGGCCGAGCACCAGGTGACGGTGGACGGCACCACCCACCGCCTGCCCGAGCCGTTCTTCGTGATCGCCACCCAGAACCCGGTGGACCTGTCGGGCACCTATCCCCTGCCCGATTCCCAGCTCGACCGGTTCCTGCTGCGCCTGACCCTGGGCTATCCCGACGAAGCCGCCGAGCGCGCGCTGCTCGCCGGCGAAGACCGCCGCGGCCTCATCGCCCAGGCGCTGCCGGCGCTGGGCGCCGAGGACGTGATGCGGCTGCGGCGCGCCGTGCTCGCCACGCACGCGAGCGAAGCCCTGGTCGGCTACGTGCAGGCACTGCTGGGCCGCAGCCGCCATGCGCCCGGCGTGCGCATGGGCCTGTCGCCTCGCGCCGGCATCGCCCTGCTGCGCGCGGCCCGCGCCCATGCCCTGCTGCATGCGCGCGACCACGTGCTGCCCGAGGACGTGCAGGCGCTGTTCGTCCCGGTCGCGGCCCACCGCCTGGTGCCGGAGAACGACGCCGGCGACGGCGCCACGCTGGCGGAGGCGATCCTGCGCGACGTGGCCGTGGACTGAGCCATGCGCGGAACCGTGGTTCCGGCCCGCCCGCGACGCGATCGGCACGGACGCGCACCGGGTGCGCGGCGCGCATGATCGCGGCATCCCTGCGCCGGCGCGCTCGCGCGCGGTTCGACCGCTGGGTGCGCCGGCGCGCACCGGCCACGCTGCCGGTGCGCTTCGACCGCCACACGATCTACGTGCTGCCGACCCGCTTCGGCGCGTTCTTCTGCGCGCTGCTGGCGACCATGGGCCTGGGCGCGTTGAACTACAACAACAACCCGGCCCTGCTGCTGTGCCTGGTGCTGGCCGGGGCAGCAGTCGCAGGCCTGCTGCACGCGCAGCTGCAGCTGGCCGGGCTCGAAGTCCATGCGATCGGCGCCGAGCCGGTGCCGGCCGGCACCGAGCTGAAGCTGCGCGTGCACGCACGCGCCGCGCCCGGCCGCACCCGCCGAGGACTGCAGGTGGCGTGCGCCGGGCGCACTGCCACCCTGTCGCTGGCCGACGGCGCCGGCGAAGCGGTGCTGGCCCTGCCCACCTCGCGCCGCGGCTGGTTCGACCCCGGCCGCATCCGGATCTCGACCACGCGCCCGCTGGGACTGGCGCGTGCCTGGGCGTATGCGTGGGCGGACGCACCGCTGCTGGTGTATCCGGCGCCCGAGCCGGCCGGCCCGCCCCTGCCGCTGGCCGAGGGCGACGGACTGCGGTCGCGGCTGCATCCGGCGGGCGAGGACGTGCACCAGTTGCGCGAGTGGCGCCGCGGCGACAGCCGGCGCGCGGTCGCATGGAAGGCCTCCGCGCGGCGCGGCACGCTCATGGTGCGCGAGTTCGAGCAGCCACTTGGCACCGACGTGGTCCTGGACTGGGACATGCTCGCGACGCTGGGCCGCGAAGCCCGGATCCGGCGCCTGGCGCGCTGGGTCGACGAGGCCGAACGCGAGCTGCGCCGCTACCGCCTGCGCCTGCCGGGGCAAGCCGACATCGGGCCGGGCCGCGGCCCGGGCCACCGCCATGCCTGCCTGCGCGCACTGGCCCTGCTGCCGGGGGACGCGGATGCGTCGCGCTGAGCCTGCAACCCTCACCGCGGCGGGTCGCGCATGGGCCCTGGCCGCCACCGGCGCCTGCCTGCTGCCCTTGTTGCCGCGGCTGCCGGGGCTGCTGGCCGCGGTCACCGTCGCAGTCGCGCTGGCCACCGCCTGCCTGTCGCGTGGCGCGCCGCTGCGGGCGTGGCTGCGTACCCTGCTGGCGCTGGGGCTGGTCGCCGCCGTGCTCGCCATCTACCGCTTCGGCCTCGGGCGCGACGTGGCGTGCGCGCTGCTGGCCGCGATGCTGGCGCTCAAGCCGGCGGAACTGGGCTCGATGCGCGACGCGCGCAGCCTGGTGGGCTTCGCGCTGTTCGCGCCGTTCGCCACGTTCCTGCTCGACCAGGGTCCGCTGTCGCTGCTGCTCGGAATGGCCGGCGCGATCGTGGCGCTGGGCGCGCTGCACCAGCTGGCCGACGACGAATCGGGCGACCTGGCGCCGGTCGCGCCCGCGCGCCGGCTCGGCGCGGTGCTGCGCCTGGCGGCGATCGGACTGCCGCTGGCGCTGGCGGCGTTCTGGCTGTTCCCGCGCATCCCGTCCCCGCTGTGGGGCGTGCCCGATCGCGTGCTGTCGCTGCCGGGGCTGTCGGACGAGATGGAACCCGGCCAGTGGCTGGACATGATGAACGACGAGCGCCCCGCGCTGCGGGTCAGCTTCCAGGGCGAGGCACCGCCCCCATCGCAGATGTACTGGCGCGGCCCGGTGCTGCTGGACTTCGATGGACGCACCTGGCGCCGCGCGCGCGACACCCGCGCGCTGCCGCCCGCCGCCGCCACGCCGGCCGGCCCGGCGTGGGACTACCTGGTGGAGATCGAGCCCACCGAACGCGCCACGGTGGTGGCGCTGGAACTGCCGCAGGCCACGCCCGCGGGCACGACGCAGTCCTGGGACCTCGTCCTGGAAGCGCCGGCGCCGCTCACCTCGGTGACGCGCTGGCGCATGCAGGCCCGGCGACCGGCGAGCTTCGAGCCCGAACTGCCCGAGGCGTTGCGCCGGCGCGCGCTGCAGCTGCCGCCGGGCTACAACCCGCGCACCGTCGCGCTCGCGCGCCAGTGGCGGGCGGATAACGGCCCGGGCAACGACGCGGCGATCGTGGAGCGGGCGATGCGCATGATCCGCGCCGAGTTCGGCTACACCCTGTCCACGCCGCTGCCGGGACGCCATTCCGCGGACGAGTTCCTGTTCGACTGGAAGCAGGGCTTCTGCGAGCACTTCAGCTCGGCCTTCGTGATCCTGATGCGCGCCGCCGGCATCCCGGCACGGGTGGTCACCGGCTACGCCGGCGGGCGGCGCAACGCGTTCGGCGACTACTGGGTGGTGCGCAACGAGGACGCGCACGCCTGGGCCGAAGTCTGGCTGGAGGGCCCTGGCTGGGTCCGGGTCGACCCGACCGCGGCGGTGGCCCCCGAACGCATCTACGACACCATCGACGATCGCATCGCCGGTGGGGGGTTCACCGCCTTGCCCGGGATCGTGCCGATGTTCGACCTCGGCGACTGGCTGCGACGCGGCTGGAACGACCTGGTGCTGGGGTTCGACGCCGCGCGCCAGGCGGCGATCCTGCGGCCGGTCGGACTCGAGCGCACCGGTGCGCGCGGGCTGATCGCGCTGTTCGCGCTGGCCGCCGGCCTGGCCGTGGCCTGGATGCTGTGGCTGGCCGCGCGCGCCGAACGCAGCGGCGATCCGGTGCTGCGCGCGTGGCGCAGGCTGGGGGGCCGGTATGCCCGGCTGGACCTGGCCCGCGCGCCGCACGAACCGGCGTTGCATTGGGTGGAACGGGTCGCGCGCCTGCGACCCCGGGATGCGGACGCGCTCAGGGCGCTGGGCCGGCGTTTCGTGCGCTGGCGCTATGGTCCGGCGGCTGGCGAGGACCCGCGCCAGCTGGCGCTAGACCTGCGCCGGCACCGCCCCCGGTGAGTCCGGATCGAGGCCCCCGGCACCCCGCACCCGCTGGCCGCAGGGGCCGGCCGTCGGGTTGACGCCCCCGCCGTGGTGGGGTACACAGGTCCCAAGGCGCATGCCCTCCGGCCTCGCCCGACCCACTGGCACAAGGGACTTCTGCCATGAAAATGCATCGCATCGCCGCCGTCGCACTGCCGCTGCTGCTTGCCGCCTACGCTTCGCAGCCGGCCAACGTCCATGCAGGTGACCTCAACCGGATCAACGCGCACTCGGCGCTGAAGTCCGACTACACCGGCACGCCCGTGCACTGGGGCGGTCGCGTCGTCCAGGTGGAATCCCGCGGCGACTCGGTCTGCGTGGAAGTCGAATCCAACCGCCTCGCCACCAGCGGGCGCCCGGTATCGGACATGGGATATGGCCGTTTCCTCGCCTGCAGCACGGGCTTCGACGACCCGTCGGAACTGGTCGCCGGACGCGAGGTGAGCTTCACCGGCCGGATCAGCGGCTACGAGCAGCGCGCGCTCGACCGCCGCGCGTACCGGTTCGCCAGGATCGACGTGGAGGCCACCAGGCTGTGGCCCGGCAAGCAGGCCGCCGGCGTCAACGAAGGCCCTGTGGTCTGGGGCACCGTCCCGGCACTGAACCCGGCTGGCGCCGCGCGGCAGTAGCCTCCGGACATTCCGCGCATCCGCTCGAACGCCCGGCCCGCGCCGGGCGTTCTTCGTTTTCTCCTCGAGACCCTTCCCGCTCGCCTGCATCCGCCCCTGCCCCGCAGGCGGGGGAGGACGGCGCGGTTGGTCAGGCGCCGGTGCCGAACCGGCCGAGCGGCGCGCCGGCCAGCAGGTGCAGGTGGATCTGGTACACGGTCTGGCCGCCATCGCCGTTGCAGTTCATGACGATGCGGTAGCCGTCCTCGGCGAAGCCCTGGGCCTTGGCATACGAGGCCGCCGCGATGGCGAGGCGGCCGACGACCTCCGGGCGGTCGGCGGGCACGTCGTTGAGGGTGGCGAAGTCCTCCTTGGGCACGAACAGCACGTGCACCGGCGCCTGCGGCGCGATGTCGCGGAACGCGATGACGTGTTCGTCCTCGAACACGATGTCGGCCGGCAGTTCCCGGCGCATGATGCGGTGGAAGATCGTGGGCATGGCGATGCGGGCGTCGGAGTCGGGATCCGATTCTGCCGCTTCGCCGCGCCGGGCGGCAAACGCGCAGGCGCCGCGCTCAGTCCATTTCGCTGCGCGAGCCGAACGCGTGCGACAGGGTGCCGCGGTCGACGTACTCCAGTTCGCCACCCAACGGCACGCCGTGGGCGAGGCGGCTGGGCCGGACCGCGTGCTGGCGCGCGATCTGCGCCAGGTAGTGCGCGGTCGCCTCGCCCTCGACGGTGGGATTGGTGGCGACGATCAGTTCGCGCACCTCGCCCTCGGCCAGGCGCTGGGCCAGGCGGTCGAGGCCGATCTCGCGCGGGCCGACGCCGTCGAGCGGGCTCAGGCGGCCCTGCAGCACGAAATACAGGCCGCGATAGCCGGTGGCCTGCTCGATCGCGAGCCGGTCGGCCGGCGATTCGACCACGCACAGCTGGTGGCGGTCGCGCGCGGCGCTGGCGCAGGTCGCGCACACGGGGGCCTCGCTGAAATCCCGGCAGCGCTCGCAGTGGCCGACGCGCTCGACCGCCTCGGCCAGCGCCTCGGCCAGCCGCCGGCCGCCTTCGCGCTCGCGTTCGAGCACGTGGTAGGCCATGCGCTGCGCGGTCTTCTGGCCCACGCCGGGCAGGATCCGGAAGGACTCGATCAGCTGTTCAAGGAGCGACGACATCGACGTGGCGGCTCGGGGGACGGGCCGCGCGCCGGCGCCGCGTGGCGCCGCACGGCCTTCGCCCGCACTGGATCAGAACGGCAGCTTCATGCCCGGCGGGATCGGCAGACCCGCGGTCGCGGCGGCCATCTTCTCGCGCGAGGCGGCGTCGATGCGGTTGGAGGCGTCGTTGAACGCGGCGGCGATCAGGTCCTCGGCCATCTCCGGGTCCGAGAGCACGCTCGGGTCGATGCGCACCTTGCGGCACTCCTTGGCGCCGGACAGGGTCACGGTGACCATGCCGCCACCGGCGCTGCCGGTGACCTCGAGCGCAGCGATCTCCTGCTGCACCTTCTGCATGTTCTCCTGCATCTTCTGCGCCTGCTGCATCAGCTGGGCGATGTTTCCACGCATGTCGTTTCAGCCTTGGTCGAAGGGTCGGATCGAATCGGGCACCAGCCTGGCGCCGCGCTCCTGCATCAGCCGCTGCACGTCGGGATCGGACAGGAACGCCTGCTCGGCCGCCGCCTTGCGTGCGTCGCGCTGCCGCTCGGTGCGCGCGTGCAGGGTCTCGGCCTCGGCGGCGGCGGTTTCCTCGAAGCGCAGCTGCGGCGCGACACCGAGGGCGGGCGCGAGCGCCTGCGCCAGCTGGTTCACGAGGAACGGGGTCTTGAGGTGGTCGTCGGCGGGCGTGAGCCCCAGGCGCAGCACGCCGTCGCGCCAGTCGATGAAGGCGGCGTGGGCGGCGAGTTCGCGCACCGGGCCGCGCAGGGCAAGGCCGGCGACGAGGTCGAGCCAGCCGGCGGCGTCCAGGTCCGTCACCCGCGGCTTCGGCGCCATCTCGATGGCGCCCGCGTCCGGGGCCGGGCCCGACGGCCGCGATGGCGCGGCAGACGGCGGGGGTGCGGGCTCCGGCCGCGGCGCGGGTTCCGGCGCCGCGGACGCAGGAGCGCTGCGCCGGGAAGGTTCCGCACGCGGCGGCAACTCGTCGGCCAGCGCCGCTCGGGCGGCCGCCGCGGCGGCGGTCGCGGCATCGCGCGGGGAGCCGCGTCCGGCCGAGCCGCCACCGGACGTGCCGGCCCCCTGCCCCGCGCCTTCCACCGGCCGGAACGCCAGCATCCGCAGCAGGCTCATCTCGAAGCCGGCGCGCGGCCCCGGGGCCAGCGGCAGGTCGCGGCGCCCGGCGAGCGCCATCTGGTACCAGAGCTGCACCACCTCGGGCCGCAGCGACGCGGCCAGCCCGTCCACGTCCAGGCCGTCGCCGTCGACGACCGCCTCGGGAACGAGCTGGCGCACCTGGATCCGGTGCAGCGCGGCGGCGAGCGCGTCGAGCACCCCCGCCCAGTCCGGCGACATCTCGGCCAGGGACGCGATCGCGGCCATCAGCGCCGCACCGTCGCCGTCGGCCAGCGCCTGCAGCAGCGCGCCGATCCGGGCGCGGTCGACCGTGCCCAGCATCCCGGCCACCGCATCGGCCGTCAGCACCTTGCCCGCGGCGCCGGCGCCGCTGTAGGCGATGGCCTGGTCGAGCAGCGACAGGCCGTCGCGCAGGCTGCCGTCGGCCGCGCGCGCCAGCTGGCGCACCGCGCCCGGCTCGGCGGCGATGCCTTCGGCCTCCAGGATCTTCGCGATCTGTCCGCCGATCTGCTCCTCGTCCAGGCGCTTGAGGTTGAACTGCAGGCAGCGCGACA
The DNA here is from genome assembly GCF_000472505.1 of Luteimonas sp. J29. Taxonomy (GTDB): domain Bacteria; phylum Pseudomonadota; class Gammaproteobacteria; order Xanthomonadales; family Xanthomonadaceae; genus Luteimonas. Next base: position 14,038 of record NZ_AWZR01000006.1, on the reverse strand, counting down.
GCACCGTGACCAGGAGCTTCTCCGGGTCGGTGGTCGCGAACAGGAACTTCACGTGCTCCGGCGGCTCCTCCAGCGTCTTGAGCAGCGCGTTGAACGCCGGCTTGGAGAGCATGTGCACCTCGTCGATGAGGTACACCTTGTAGCGGCCGCGCGAGGGCATGTACTGCGCGTTGTCGATCAGGTCGCGCACGTTGTCGACGCCGGTGTTGGAGGCGGCGTCGATCTCGAGCAGGTCGATGTAGCGCCCGGCATCGATGGCCAGGCAGGTCTCGCACTCGCCGCAGGGGTCGGCGCCGGTGCCCTTCTCGCAGTTCAGGCTCTTGGCGAAGATGCGGGCGATCGTGGTCTTGCCGACGCCGCGGGTGCCGGTGAACAGGTAGGCGTGGTGGACGCGGCCCGACTCGAGCGCATTGCTCAGGGCCCGGACCACGTGTTCCTGGCCCACCAGTTCGGCGAACCGCCGGGGGCGCCACTTGCGCGCGAGGACGAGGTAGGACATGCGTGCATTGTGCCGTGCCACGGCACCGCTTGTCCGGTCCGGCCGCCTCCGGCCGGGCCCGGGCCCGCGCCCGTTCGGTTGTGGTAAAGCCGGGCGACGGCTAGAATTTCCGGCCCCTGCGCGCGGCCGGACGCCGCCCGCCGGGACCTCCCGGAGAGGTGTCCGAGTGGTTGAAGGAGCACGCCTGGAAAGTGTGTAAGCGCCTAAACAGCGCTTCGGGGGTTCGAATCCCCCTCTCTCCGCCAGATACGCGAAGCGCCCCGCAAGGGGCGTTTTGCGTATCTGGCGGAGAGAGGTTGCGATGAGGACCCCAAGTGGGGTTCGACCACCCGCGCAGCGGGTGGCACGGTGGCGAAGCCACCGCCCCCGTCCCACCAGGGCGCCGCGGCCTGCCACCGTCGCCATGGGCGAGCACCTGTCCGCCCATGCGCACTAGCAACAACCAAGGCCACACATGGCGATGGCCCCGCCAGCTTGCCTCGGCACCCGCGTCGATCGATACCGTTGCTGCCTTCCGGCCCTGGCGGGGTTTTCGACCTAGCGTCGCGAGGGGCCGACGGGGCCACCATTGAGACGCCGGCCACGCGATGCGTGGCCGGGATGCGGATTCTAGCAGGGTTCGCGACCATGCCCGGCGCCGGCGCGCTAGCGCGCCGGACCGTAGCCGCGCGCTAGCGCCCCTCCGCAGCGCCCTGGCGGCCGCCGCGCAGTTCGACGACGGGTTCGCCATCGCGCTGGCTGAATCCGAACACGTACGACAGGCGCAGCGCCACCGGCGTCTCGACCACGTCCGGCTCCGCGCAGGCGTCCTCCGACGGGCGGCCGTCGGGCGTGCTGCAGACCAGCGCCGGCTCGAAGATCCACTGGCGCACCGCGTCCTCGAGCAGCTGCGCGAAGCGCGCCTCGTGCGGCCCGGCCTCGCCCGGGCAGGCGTCATCGATGCGCCGGCGCACCTCGCGGACCAGCCCGTCCTCGCCGATCACCACCTCCACGCACAGGTCCAGCGGTGCGAGCCGCAGCGGCAGGAGTTCGGGCGGATAGACCGGCATCGCCACCGGTTCCTCGAGGTTCGGGTAGACGAAGCGCTGGCTCGCAGCGAGTTCCATGCGCGTGGCGCCGGGCGGCGGCGTCACCAGGCCCACCTCGACGCTGCCGGTGGGCGGCGGCGGCTCCACCGGCACGCTGCGGCAGGCCACCAGCAGGACCGGGACGACGGCGCACGCGGCGATCGCCCGGCCCCGCCGCGTCGTCATCGCGCGCCTCCGCGGACGATGCCCAGCGCGTCGGGCTCGTTGCCGGTCTCCCAGGCATCGACGACCTTCCATTCCGCCGTGTCGACGACGGCGATGCGGTTGGCGCCGCTGATTGCCACGTACGCGCGCGGCGCGGCGGGATCGACCGCGATCCCGATCGGCAACGCGTCGCGACCGAGCATCGTGTCGCGGAAGGCCTCGCCCTGCGGCTTGAGCGCGACCGTCGCCACCGGCGCGCGGGTGGCGACGTCGAACACCGACAGCGTCGCGGCGGTGGCGTTGCTGACCAGCGCGTGGCGGCCGTCGGGGGTGAAGACGACGCGGATCGGGAAACCTTCGCTGGCGAGCGTGGCCAGCACCTCGAGCGTGTCCGGATCGTGCACGGTGACGGTGTCCTCGCCGCGGTTCGTCACCCATACCGTGCCGTCGGGCGCGACCTCGATGCCTTCGGCGCCCTTGCCGGCGGGGCGCTCGTGGGTGACGCGGCCTTCGGCCAGGTCCACGCGCACCACGGCGCCGGCGACGATCTTGCTCACGTAGGCGATCGCCCCGTCGCGCGAGAGCGCGACCATGTGGCCGAGCCCGTCGCCGACGTCGATCGCCTGCACCACCTCGCCCGCGTCGAGGTCCACCTTCAGCAGCGCATGGCTGCGCTCGGTGGTGACGAGCACGTCGCCATCGGGCAGGAAGCGGACGCCGTGCGGACGGCGGTGCCCGCCGAGATCGATGGACCGCAGCACCGTGCCGGTGGCGACGTCGACCAGTGTCAGCGAGCGACCGGGCTCCTCCTGGCCGTAATCGGTGACCACGGCGACACGGCCGTCAGGAGACACCGCGATCTCGTGCGGGCCGGCGCCGCTGGCCAGTTCGCGGACGCGCGTGCCATCGTCGAGCGAGAGCTGCCAGAGCGTGTCGTCGGTCTTGTTGCCGACGAGGAGGAGGTCTTGCGCGGTGGAGTTCGTGGTCGCGAAGGCGAGCAGGAGAAGGGCGAGGCGGGCGGTCGGGTGGCGCATGGCAGTGGTTTCGGAATCCTGGACTTGTGTGCGTGGTCGCGGAGGCGGTTCTGGCGGAGGGTTGGACGGGCTGTCGGATGTGTTGCCCGTGGCGACGGTCTCAATGCGATTCGGCGGAGCGATCTGTTGGCGTGGCGCGGTTGTTCACTCTCCTTCGCCCGTACCGGGGGGGTGCAGGACCTATGGCTCGGATGGATCCGTCTGGCAGGGATGCAGCCAGTCCGCTTCGCCGTCGGCGTAGCGCTCGTGCTTCCAGATCGGGACGCGCGCCTTGACCTCGTCGATGATCCAGCGGCAGGCCTCGAAGGCGGCGTCGCGATGGGCGGCGCTGGCGCCGACCCAGACCGCGAGCTCGCCGATCGCCAGCTCGCCGGTGCGGTGCACGGCGCAGGCCTCGAGGATGTCGAACCTGGCCAGCGCTTCGTCCAGGATGCGTGCGCCCTCGGCCTCGGCCAGTTCGACATAGGCCTCGTAGCGCAGGCCGCGCACGGGGCGGCCATCGTTGTGGTCGCGCACCCGGCCCTCGAAACTGGCGCACGCGCCGGCGCACTCATGCTGCAGGCGCGCGTGCAGCGGCGCGATGTCGAACGGTGCATCGGCGATCCGGAAACGCGGCGACGGCATGCGCGCGGCTCCCGCTCAGCCGCCGGACACCGGCGGGATGAAGGCGACCTCGCTGCCGTCGCGCACCGCGTCGCGCCAGTCGGCGAAGGCGCCGTCCACCGCCACGCGCAGGCGTTCGACGGGAAGCGCGAAGCCGTGCCGCGCCTGCGCCTCGGCATACAGCGCGACCAGGTCCGGCGCCGCGGTTTCCAGCGGTTCCGACGCCGCGCCGGCGGCATCGCGCAGGCTGGCGAAGTACAGCAGCGTCACCCTGGCCATCAGCCCACGCTCCCGAAGTCGCGCTTGCCGCCGCGCTTGCCCAGCAGCTTCGCCGGGCCGAGTACGATCGCATGCGAGAGCGCCTTGCACATGTCGTACACGGTGAGCGCGGCGACGGTGGCGCCGGTCAGGGCCTCCATCTCGACGCCCGTGCGGTGGGTGGTCTTCACCGCGCACTCGATCCGAAGCTCGCGCTCGCCGTGCCAGTCGATGGCGATGCGCACGCCGTCGATCGGCAGCGGATGGCAGAACGGGATCAGTTCGTGGGTGCGCTTGACCGCCATCGTCCCGGCGATTACCGCGGTGTCGACGATGCCGCCCTTGGCGCTGCGCAACCCGGACCCGCGCAGTGCGGCGGCGACCGGGGCCGGAAAGCGCACCCGGCATTCGGCCCGCGCCTCGCGCGTGGTGGCCGCCTTGGCGGAGACGTCGACCATGGCCGGACGGCCCTCGTCGTCGAGGTGGGTCAGCTTCGGCTTCGCGGCGCGACTCATGCGGGCATGGTAGCCGCGCAGCCGCGCTGGCGCAGGCCCTGCCCGCGGACCCGCCACGGGCGGCAGGCCTCAGCCACCGACCAGGAACATTTCCACCCGGCGCCGGGGCGTGCGGCCGCTGCCGCGGATCTCGCTGTAGCGGTCGGCGCGCGCGCGCCACAGCTCCGCAAGGCGGGCGGCCACGGCTGCCTCCCCGGCTTCGATCGCGGCCCGCAGGTCGGTGCCCGCGTCCGCGAACAGGCAGGTGTAGAGGCGCCCGTCCGCCGACACCCGCGCCCGGTGGCAGTCGCCGCAGAACGGCGCTGTCACCGAGCTGACGAACCCGATCTCGCCCCCGCCGTCGAGGAAGCCATGGCGCTCGGCCACCTCGCCACGGTATTGGGCGTCCAGCGGCCGCAGCGGCCAGCGCGCGTGGATGCGCGCGCGCAGCTCGGACGAGGGCACGACGCCGTCGCGGCGCCAGCCGTTGCAGGTGCCCACGTCCATGTACTCGATGAAGCGCAGCACGTGGCCGGTACCGCGGAAGCGCTCGACCAGCGGCAGCACCTGGTCCTCGTTGACGCCGCGCTGGACCACGCAGTTGATCTTGAGCGGACCGAAACCCGCCCGTTCGGCCGCGGCGATGCCCGCGAGCACGTCCTCCACCCGGCCGCGCTGCCCGGACAGCGCGCGGAACGCGGCCGGGTCGAGCGCATCCAGGCTCACGGTGAGCCTGCGCAACCCGGCCTCGCGCAAGGCCTGCGCGTGCGGCGCCAGCAGCGCGCCGTTGGTGGTCATGGCCAGGTCCTCGATGCCCCCGATCCGGGCCAGCCGCGCCACCAGCGCCGGCAGCCCCTTGCGCAGCAGCGGCTCGCCGCCGGTCAGGCGCAGCTTGGTGACGCCCAGGCGCGCCGCGGCGCGCACCAGGGTCTCGATCTGGTCGAACGAGAGGCGGCTGGCGGCATCCAGGCCGTAGTCGTCCGGCACCCGGTCGGCGGGCATGCAGTAGCCGCAGCGGAAGTTGCAGGCCTCGATCACCGACAGCCGCAGGTCGCGCAGCGGCCGGCCCAGCAGGTCCATCGGCCCGGCGGGCGCCCGCGGCATGGTCATCCCCCGGCGCCCGGCGGCGCGGGATCGGCGAGCGGGAAGGCCTCGCCCGGGTGCGCCACCCGGAAGCCGCGCGCGGCCAGCGCCTCGCCGTCCGCCGCGGACCCGTAGTGGTAGAGCACGCAGCGCGACAGCAGTTCGCGCGGGTACTCGCGCTCCAGGTCCTCGATGCCGGTGTGGGACGGGTTGCCGTGCAGTCCGCAGTCGTGCGCCACCAGTTCGCCGGCGCCGGCGTGGCGCTGCAGCTGCTCCGGGATCGGCCGGGTGTCGCCGGTGTAGGCCAGGCTGCCGCGCAGGCGCAGGCCGAAGGCGGTGTCCGGCCAGTGGTGGCGCGCCGGGAACACCTCCAGCCGCTGTCCGTCGTGCCAGAACGCCTCGCCCACCGGCACCAGCCGGAACGCGTCCCAGAAGTTCGCCCCGCCCTCGGCCAGCACGTTCGGGTAGTCGGCCACGCGCCGGTGCAGCAGCGGCACCACCGGCGCCGGCACGTACAGCGGCATGCGCCCGCGCCGCGCCGGGTCGAAGTATTCGGACACGAACAGGCGCTCGAAACCGCCCACGTGGTCCAGGTGGACGTGGGTGACGAAGATCGCGCGCGGCGGTTCGCCGTAGTGGTCTAGGTAGGCGGTCAGGCCCTCGCTGCCGCAGTCGATCGTGAGCCACGGGGCCCCGTCGCGCTCGATGGTGGCCATGGGCGCGCCGAGCGCCGTGGCCGAGGCGTTGCCCACGCCCTGGAAGCGCAGCGTCCAGGCCGGCGCGGCCATCAGATCCCCCGCGCCCAGCGCGCGTCGTAGGCCTGGCGCAGGCGCGCGAATCCGGCGTCGACCGCTTCGCGCCCCTCCGCTCCCGCCAGCTTGCGCAGCGAGCGCTGCAGCCGCGCCAGGTTCCGCTCGCGCCAGGCGGTGGCGGGGATGTGCATCCGGCAACGGTCGAAATCGATCATCCAGCCCTTGCCGGCGTCGTCGAACAGGAGGTTGTGGGCATTGAGGTCGGCATGGTCGAGCCCTTCGCGATGGAAGCGCGCCACCAGCCGCCCCGCGGCCTCCCACGGCGCGCCTTCCGGATCCGCGAGCGCCAGCGCTCCCAGCGACTGCACCCCGGTGAGCCGCTCGAGGATGATCCAGGCCCGGTAGGTGGCGCGGCCGCGCAGGTAGCACGCGGCCACCGGCACCGGCACCGGGCACTTGCGCCGCAGCAGCTCGCGCAGCAGCCGGAACTCCGCGAAGCCACGGGTCCGGTGCGCGCCGCGCCACAGGTAGCGGTCGCGGCTGACGTGCGCGGCCATGCCGCCGCGCAGGTACTGGCGCAGCACCAGCGGGCCGTGGCTGGCCTCGATGAACCACGCCCCGCCGCGGCCGCTGCCGCCGACTTCCTGCGCGCGCGAGCCCCACTCCCGGGGGTCGAACCAGCGCGGGTCGACTTGCCGCAACTGCGTGGAGTCGAACAGAATCGCCCCGTATTCCCCGCTGCCACGCGTGTCGTGGAAGGGCGTCAGGCTTTCGCTGGCGTCGAACGCGGCCATGACCATCCAGCGAGTCTAGCAAGCCGTGACGCATCCTCCCGAAGCCCCCCGCTCGATCTGCCTGCTGCGGCTGTCGGCGCTGGGGGACGTGACCCACGTGCTGCCCCTGGTGCACACCCTGCGCGACGCCTGGCCGGAGGTGGCGCTGACCTGGGTGATCGGCACCGGCGAGCACCGGCTGCTGCAGGGCCTGCCCGGGGTCGAGTTCCTCGTCTACGACAAGAAGAGCGGCCTGGCCGGCATGCGTGCCCTGCGCCGCGAGCTGCACGGTCGCCGCTTCGACGCGCTGCTGCAGATGCAGGTGGCGGCCCGCGCCAACCTGCTCTCGGCGTTCGTGCCGGCGCGGCGCCGGATCGGCTACGACCGTTCGCGCTCGAAGGACCTGCACGGCCTGTTCGTGCGCGAGCGCATCCCCGACCGCCCCGGCATCCACGTGCTCGACGCCATCGGCAGTTTCTGCGAGCCGCTGGGCCTGCGCCAGCAGACCGTGCGCTGGGACCTGCCGGTGCCCGGCGAGGCGCACGACTGGGCCCGCGCGCAGTGGCCCGAGGACGGCACGCCCGCCCTGGTGATCTCGCCCTGCTCCAGCCACGTGCGCCGCAACTGGTACCCCGACCGCTACGCCGCGGTCGCCGACCACGCCGCGTCCCGCGGCTGGCGGGTGGTCCTGTGCGGCGGGCGCAGCCGGCTCGAGCGCGAGACCGCCGACGCCATCCTCGCCGCGATGCGGGCCCCGGCGCTGGACCTGGTGGGCAAGGACACCCTCAAGCAGCTGCCCGCCCTGCTCGCCCGCGCCGACCTGGTGATGACGCCCGACTCGGGCCCGATGCACATCGCCAATGCGATGGGCACGAAGGTGCTGGGCCTGCACGCGGCCAGCAATCCTGCCCGCAGCGGCCCCTATTCCGACCGCCGCTACTGCGTGGACCGCTACGACGACGCGGCCCGCAAGTACCTGGGCAAGCCCGCGGCCGAGCTGATGTGGGGCACCAAGATCGAGTTCGACGGGGTGATGGAGCTGGTGACCGTCGACGACGCGGTGGCCGCGTTCGAGCGCTACGTCGCCGACCGCGGCTGAACCGTCCCGGCGGCCGCGCCGGGGTGTGGCCTCCGGCACATGCGCTGGGCGGTGCGCGGCGCTAGCGTCACCGTGCCGACCTCGCGCTGGAACGATGATGCACGCGAACCAGCCCCTGTCGCCCAGGCCCCGGCTGCGCCGGGCCGTCCGCAACACCGCCCAGCCGCTGCTGCTGGCTGGCGCGCTGGCGCTGTGGATCGTCCTCGACCTCGACGAGGGCACGGCCGCGATCCTTTCGCTGGCCGGCGCCCACCTGGTGCTCGCCGTGCTGGAGCGGCTGGTGCCGGCGGTGCCGCGCTGGCGCCAGCGTCCCGCCGAAAAGGCCACGCTCGTCGGCCTCTACCTGCTCACCCTGGTGATGCTGCAGCTGGTGCTGACCTGGTACGGCCGCACGCTGCTGCCCGCCCTGGCCAGGACCCGCGAGGCACTCGGCCTCGGCTGGCCGACGGACTGGCCGCTGCTGGTCCAGGTGCTGCTGCTGTTCCTGGCCTCGGACTTCATCTACTACTGGATCCACCGCGCGGTGCATCGCTGGGGCTGGCTGTGGCGGGCCAGCGGGCACGGCTTCCACCATGCCTTCCACAACCTGCACGCGCTCAACACCGGCGCGAACCACCCGTTCGAGGTCCTGCTGCTCGCCCTGCCGACCGTGCTGCTGGCCGGCCTGTTCGGGGCGGGCGCCGACGCCCTCGCCGGGGCGACCGTGCTGGCGGTGGTGAACACCTCGATCGCCCACGCCAACCTCGACATCGACACGCCGCTGCTGCGCTGGGTATTCACCAACGCCAACCAGCACCGCAGGCACCACTCGCTGGTGTTCGAGCAGAGCAACACCAACTACGCCTGCAACGCGATCCTGTGGGATCGCCTGTTCGGCACGTACTCGGAAGGGCCGGTGGAACAGACCGGGATCGGGCCGAGCGAGCCGGGCCTGCTCGAAAAGCTGCTGCTGCCCTTCCGCGAACCCGATTACGCCGACACCGCGGCGTCGCGCCGCAGTCCGGCGCAGGGCTGACCGCCGGCGCTCAGGCGCCCGAGCCGGTGCCGTAGTCCTGGTAGGACTTCTCCTCCACGTAGGCCGAGCCCAGGGCGAGGTTGATCTCCTTCTTCACCCTGGCGCGCACGTCGTTCTCGAAGTACACGCTGCGCGCCAGCTGGATGAATTCGTCGTCGAAGGCCTGGTCGCGCTCCTTGAGCCGGATGCGGTCCTCGATGTCCCACAGCCGCTCGTTCACGGCCTTGAGTTCGGCGCGCAGCCGGGCGATGTCCCTGCCGGCGGCCGGATGGGCCATCCAGGTGTTCTCCAGCGCCGCCAGTTCCTTGCGCACGTTGGCCAGCTTGTCCGGGTCGGTCATGCGCTCGGACTTGATCTGCAGGATCGAGATCTTGTCGAGCAGCTCGCCGAAAGACACGGGCACGGAAATCTCGGACATGGGGGGCTTGTTCCCACAACGGAGGGGACGGCCAGTCTAGCCTCGCGCCTTGTCCGGGGGCAGCCCGGCCCGTATCATTGCGCCCCCGGCATCCGGTGCCGGGACCGCGCGACACCCGCATTCCCGGGGAGGTGGCAGAGCGGTTGAATGTACCTGACTCGAAATCAGGCAGGCGTTTATAGCGCCTCGGGGGTTCGAATCCCCCCCTCCCCGCCAGATCCGGTCCGAGCCCCCGTCCAGGGGGCTTGTCCGTTCCGGCCCCGACGCGCAGGCGCCGCCGTGCCAGGCCGCGGCAGTCGAACGGGCGGGAACCGACGCGCCGCGTCACTCCAGGCCCCGATTTCCGTGCTCCCGTTCGCGCTTCGGCCGGGCACGGATCCTGCTTGCTGCTTCGTGCATGCCCGTGGGGAAGGCGGGCGAGGACGACGTCGATGCGCGTTCCGGACTTCAGGTTCCGCAGGCTGGGGGAGCAGGCCGGCATCCTGCTGCTGCGTGCCGCGCTGGTGCTGGCACTGGTGTTCGCACTGGCCAATTCGCTGCCCGGCTGAGCCCGGCCGCGATGCGGCCGGCTCCTGCCGGCTGGCCGCGCCGCTGCGTACGGCCGTCGCGGGGCCGCGCCGCGGCCCCGCCCCGCCGCCCGGCTACCGCCCCTCGAGCAGGGCCTGCGCCGCGTGCACCAGGTAGATGTAGCTGGCGCCGAGGTTGATCACGTACTCGTTCTGGCCCCAGAAGAACGGCCAGTCCTCCTTGTTCTCGGGGAAGTCGGGCTTGAGCACCAGCACGCCCGGCACGATCCCGCCGGCGATGAAGCTGAAGTCCGCGCGGTTGGACCCGTAGGCCACCTGCTTGGACTTCGCGCCCACCGCCGAGACGAACGAGATGTTCGAGTCGGGGTGGGTACCGTAGAGGTAGTTCAGGCCCTGCAGGGTCGGTTCGATGTCGAACAGGTCGGGGAAGGCCTTGTGCAGGCGGTAGTTGCCGTTGGCCATGCCGATCACCGCGCCGTTCCCGGCCCAGCCGCCGCGTGTGATGAGCACGCCATACGGATTTTCCTCCGCCATCTTCGCGCGCTCCGCGCGGAAGCGTTCGGCCCGCTCGCGGACCTGGGCACGGAAGCCCTCGCCCATGCGGTCGAGCACCTGCACGACGAGCGGGCCGTTGAAGCCGAAGCGCTCGTCAATCACCGGCCACAGCTCGCGGATGCGCTCGGCGTAGCGCGCATCGCCGGTGGTGGCCAGCAGCTGCACGGCGGCGCGCAGCTCCTCGTCCTGGGGATCCCCGCCGGTGGTGTTGCCGACCCGGAACAGGTTGGGCTCGCGTGAATGCTCGAAATCCCACACCCTGATCGCGGTCGCCAGGCATTCCTCGGCCAGCGCGTCGTTGTAGCCGCGCAGGGCGCGGCTGGCGGCGGCGAGCGCCGCGGCCGAGCCGTAGTTGAGCGCCGTGGTGTTGGTGGTGAACGCCAGGCGGTCGTCGTTGGGCGAATCGGGGTCATTGGGGTCGTCCACCTTGCCGTCGGTCTTGCTGGCCGCGTCGCCCAGATGGGTGTACTGGCCCAGGTCCGGCTCGACGATGCCGGGGATGGCGTGGCCGAACACGCGATGCTGGGCGATCAGCGCCAGGGTGCCGTGCTCGATCTGTTGCAGCAGGTCGGGCACGCCGTCCGGCACGTGGATCTCCACGTGCTGCTTCTCCTGGTCGATGCTGGTCTCGTCGCGCAGCGGCCGGAACTCTTCCCACACGTCCACCAGCCCCATCACCGTCGCGTAGTGGGTCTGGGTGCGGATGTCGAAGTCGCCGGCGTCGAACCAGCCGCCGTAGTTCAGGCCGGGGATGTGCTCGCCGGGCTGGAACGGCGAATCGAGGTCCGGTCCCTGCCCGAACAGGTCGAAATGCTCCTTGTTCGGCGGCACCTGGCGGGCGTCGTCCATGTGCGAGCGGCCGTGCCAGACGCGGTAGGCCTCGTTGACGAACATGTGGTCCATCTGCACCGGGAAGAACACGTCGAGCGTGGGCTGCCACGCATTGGCGTAGGCGTCCGTGGCGATGCGGAAGGCGTTGCTGCGCTGGCCGGCGCCTTCGAGCACGTAGATGCCCGGCTCGCGCACGTGCGAGAAATCGAAGGTGTAGTACTCGTAGCGCAGGTAGCGGCCCCAGTGTGCGGCGTCGGCCGCATGGACCTCGCGTTCGCTGCCGTCCTCGCCGATCCGCAGCAGGCGGACCCGACCGGGCGCGTCCGCATACCGGTCGGCCTCGAGCACCGCGACCTTGCGCTGCGCCGGGTGGTAGCCGACCTGCGAATGGCCGATCACGGTCGGGCGCGTCCAGCCCGGGACCGTCGAGGCCTCCAGCGTCCACTCCAGCACGACGCCGCTGCGCTTCGCCGGCAGCAGGCCGCGGACCACGTACCAGCCGTTCTGGGCCTGGTTGCGGCCGTCGTAGATGCCCAGTTCGCCGCTGGTCGAGCGGATGGTGATGCGGCGCTGCGGATCCTCTGGCGCCAGGGTGAGGCTGCGGCCGGTGGCCATCGGCAGGCGCACGGGCTTGCCGTCGTCGCCGCGCGCGGTCGGCCCGGCGGGGTACAGCGGCAGCTGGCCGCTGCCGGTGTCGCTCACCCAGCTCCTGCCCCAGTAGGCCGACGGCAGGAACTCGAGGTTGAAGCCGGCCTGGCCCTCGAGCGCGCGCGGCAGCGGCCGGTCCAGCACCACCTGGATCCGGACGCCCTGCTCCGCCGGCGAGACCCGGATGTCGTACTCGAAGCCGTGGTCGGGATACGCCAGGCGGGTGGTGACGGTGCCCGTGCGCCGGTCCACCTTGCGGTCGACCATCTGCGCCACCGGATCCCACTGCTCGGGCGTGGGCGACAGGCGCACGTCGCCGTTGGTCGCGGTGCGCGCGCCGTGGTGGATCAGCTCCACGCCCGCATGCTTGGCATCGCTGAACAGGCCGTCGTAGTAGTTGCTGAAGGCCAGCACGTCCAGGCCGCGGGTATGGAAGTACTCGAGCTCGTTGAGCTCCAGCGACTGCGCCATGCCGGCGCCCGGCAGCAGCAGCGCCGCGGCGAGGACGGACGACAGCAGCCGGCGCTTCGCGCGCGCCCGCGGACGGATGGAACGTGTCATGGCATTCCCCTGGGCCGAAAATGTTAACGCTAACATCGAAGCCGCCGGGTGCCTTGCGGCAGTGCAACAGGCGGCGCGCCTTCAGCCGCGCGGATGGTGGCGCGCGTGCAGCTGGCGCAGCTTCTCGCGCGCGACCAGGGTGTAGATCTGCGTGGTCGAGAGCGAGCTGTGGCCCAGCAGCATCTGCAGGGCGCGCAGGTCGGCGCCGTGGTTGAGCAGGTGGGTGGCGAAGCTGTGGCGCAGGCCGTGCGGGCTGATCCGCGCGGGATCGATCCCGGCCGCGGCCGCCGCCCGCTTCACCGTGGCCCAGAACTGCTGCCGGCTCGGCGGATGGCCGTCCGGCCCCAGGAACAGCGCCGGCAGGTTGCGGCGGCCGGCCAGCGCGGGCCGCGCTTCGGACAGGTAGCGCTCCAGCCAGTGCTGGGCTTCCTCGCCCATCGGCACCAGCCGCTCGCGTCCGCCCTTGCCGGTGACGCGCAGCATCCCCTGGCGCAGGTTGACCGCGGTGGCCGGCAGCTGCACCAGCTCGCTCACGCGCAGGCCGCAGGCATACATCAGTTCCAGCATCGCGCGGTCGCGCAGGCCGGAGGGCGTGGAGACGTCGGGCGCGGCGAGCAGGGCCGCGACCTGGGCCTCGCCAAGCGCCTTGGGCAGCGGCTTCGGCTGCTTCGGCGGCTCGACCAGCGCAACCGGGTCGTCCTCGCGCACGCCGCGCCGGCGCAGGTGGGCGAAGAACGCGCGCAGCGCCGTGAGGAGCCTGGCATTGCTGCGTGGCGAATAGCCTTCGCGCGAGCGCATCGCGAGGTAGTCGAACAGGGCGCCGCGGTCGAGCATCGCCAGGCCGCCACCGGCGCCGTCGCGCCAGCGCGCGAGGCCTTCCAGGTCGCGGCGATAGGCGTCGAGGGTATTGCGCGCGACGCCGGTCTCGGCCCACAGGGCATCGAGGAAACCGTTGATCGCGTCGGCGTCGGACTCGCGCAGGGGCGGCAGCGCGTTCATGCGCCGGCGCCGTTCGGCGGGGGTGGTGCTCGACATGGCGCCAGCTTAGCCGACCGCGCGAGCCGCTATCCTGTTGCGATGCCCGCCGACGCCGCCTCCCCCGTCCCGTCCCGACCGTCCGCCTACGTCGGTCGCCGGCTGCTGTCGCTGGTCTACGACCTGCTGCCGGTGGTCGCGCTGTGGCTGCTGCTGTCGGCCGTGTTCACGCTCGCCTACACCTGGCTCGGCCACCACGACCCGCACGAGAACATCGCGCCGTTCAGCCTGCTGCAGTGGCTGCTGTGGGCCGGTTGCTGGGTGGTCACCGGGCTCTACGCCACTGCCAGCTGGCGGCGCGGTGGCCAGACCCTGGGCATGCGCCCGTGGCGGATCCGGGTCGTGGCCGTCGACGGCACCGCGCCCACCCGCAAGGCGCTGTGGCTGCGCTACGCCGTGGGAACGGTGTCGGTGCTGGCGGCCGGGCTCGGCCTGTGGTGGGGGTGGTTCGACCGCGACCGGCTGACCTGGCACGACCGGGCGAGCGGGACGCGGGTGGTGCGGGTGCCGAAGGTGCGGTGAGGACGCGCGAGGCAGTGCCTCGCAAGCGGTCCCGCAAACCTTCCTTGACGTCCGGCCCGGCGCAGCGCGCCGGGCGTTCGGAGAGGGCGCGAGGCAGTG
>NZ_AWZR01000005.1 GCF_000472505.1 Luteimonas sp. J29 | reverse complement strand
GCGCTGGCGCGCCGTCTTCGGCGGTTTGACCAGCGGCTGCGCCGCTGTTCCCTCCGGCCTGCGGCCTCCGGGTCAAGACCGCTGCCTTGAACCACCCGGCCACATCTTCGCACAGCGCCTGGAGCGGGCCGTGCCGCGACTTGGTGTTGACCTCGGAGAGTCCTCAGGGAGTCCTCAGGCGTCGCCACCGCCGCGAGGTCGCCGGCCATGCATGCCCGCCAGCCGGCCGGGCAGACGGCCGCGCCAGGCAAAGTACCCAAAGAGGTAACCTCCATACAACGCCACGAGCATGACGACCACCTCGGGCCATGCACCCAGCCCGCCGTCGAGCGCGCGGGTGGCGAACGCCCACGCGAAGCCAAGCGTCAGCAGCGCGGACACAGCCCGCTGCCATCCCGGCGCCTTGCCAACAACCCCCATCGGTTCCCCTCCGTTCCAGCTGACCCTGATCGCCGCACCGGGTTTCGACCAGTCGCAGCGACGCGATGCGTTCCGCTCAGGAGATCGTGGCCTGCACGCCCGGCCCCGGACGCTGCGCGGGGCGGACGGCCTGGGCGGCGTCCTGCCCGTTGCCGCAGCTGCGGCAGTTGAGGCTGGACTCCTCGATCAGCGGCGGCAGCTTCTCGGCCAGGAAGTCGATGAACACGCGCACCGCCGGGAGCATGCCGCGCCGCGACGCGAACACCGCGTGCGCCACGCCCTGCGGCAGGCGCCAGTCGGGCAGCACCACTTCCAGCGCGCCGCTGCGCACCGCGTCGGCGCACATCGTCTCGGGCAACATGGTGATGCCCAGACCCTGGCGGGCGAGGTCCATCAGCATCGGGAAATCGAAGCCGGACACGCGCGGCTTCAGTTCGACCCGGCGTACCTCGCCATCGCGGCCCTGCAGTTCCCAGCGGTGGCGACCGTCCTCCTCGCCCATCGTCATCGACGTGTGCGAGGCCAGGTCCTCCGGCACCTTGGGGCGCCCGGCCTTGTCCAGGTAACGCGGGCTGGCGACCAGCAGCTCCTGGATCTGGCCGAAGGTGCGCAGCACCAGGCTGCCGTCGTCGTCGAGCCGGGTGCGCACGCGGATGGCCACGTCGAAGCCTTCGTTGATGACGTCCACGCGCCGGTTGCTCACGTGCATCTGCACGCGCACCTCCGGGTAGCGGGCGAGGAACTCGGGCAGCAGCTTGGGCATCAGCTGCTGGGCGATGCCCACCGGCACGCTGACCTTGACCACGCCGCGCGGCTCGGCGCTGAGCCGGTCCACCACCTCGCGGGCGGCGGTCGCCTCGGCCAGCATCGACTGGGCGTGGCGGTACACGCTCTGGCCGACGTCGGTGACCGCGAAGCGGCGGGTGGAACGCTGCAGCAGGCGCACGCCGAGCTCGTTTTCGAGCTGGCTGATGCGGCGGCTCAGCCGCGACTTGGGGATTCCGAGGGCGCGCTCGGCAGCGGCGAATCCGCCGTGGTCGACCACGACCGCGAAGTAGTACAGATCATTGAGGTCCTGCACGTTCGCTCCTTTTTCGGAACAATGAGTCGTATTTGACCACGTTTATTCCATTCCCGCAACGCCATATCGTGTGCCGCATGCCGGCCCAGCCGGAGAAACGGGAATCAAGGAAATGAAGCTGTTGCATGTGGATTCAAGCGTCACCGGTGACCAGTCGGTCAGCCGCGAACTCACCGGGGCCATCGTCGCACGCTGGCAGGCCCGGGTGCCCGGGCTGGAGGTCATCCGCCGCGACCTCGCCCATGATCCCCTGCCCCACCTGTCCCCGGGGAGCCTGTCCGGGGATGACCCGGTGGAGGCCGCCCGGGCCGAGGAAACGCTGCGCGAGTTCCTCGACGCCGACGTGGTCGTGCTCGGGGCCCCGATGTACAACTTCAGCATTCCCTCCACGCTCAAGGCCTGGATCGACCGGATCGCGGTGCGCGGCCGCACCTTCCGCTACACCGCCAACGGCCCCGAGGGCCTGGCCGTGGGCAAGCGGGTGATCGCGGCGGTCTCGGCCGGCGGCGAACACGCCGGGCAGCCATCGGACTTCGTCGAGCCCTACCTGCGCCACGTGCTCGGGTTCCTCGGCGTGGACGTCGAGGTGGTGCGCGCCGACGGCGTGGCCATCTCGCCGGAGCATCGCACCACCGCGCTCGCGCGCGCCCTCGACAGCCTGCCCGAGGCGGTCGCCGAAGCCGCCTGACGGGCGCGGCCGGTCGCGCCGACGAGCGCGGGCGCGGCCGGCCCCGGGCCGCCACGGCTCAGGCGATGCGGTCGAGGCCGCCCATGTACGGGCGCAGCACCTCGGGCACGAGGATCGAGCCGTCGGCCTGCTGGCCGTTCTCCATCACCGCGATCAGGGCGCGCCCGACCGCGACGCCGGAACCGTTGAGCGTGTGCACGAGTTCCGGCTTGCCGGTGTCCGGGTTGCGCCAGCGCGCCAGCATGCGGCGGGCCTGGAAGTCGCCGCAATTCGAGCAAGACGAGATCTCGCGGTAGGTGCCCTGCGACGGCAGCCAGACCTCCAGGTCGTAGGTCTTGCGCGCGGAGAAGCCCATGTCGCCCGAGCACAGCAGCACGCGGCGGTACGGCAGCCCGAGCCTTTCCAGCACGGTCTCGGCGCAGCGGGTCATGCGCTCGAGCTCGGCGTCGCTCTCCTCCGGACGGGTGATCGACACCAGCTCCACCTTCTCGAACTGGTGCTGGCGGATCATGCCGCGCACGTCGCGCCCGCCGCTGCCCGCCTCGGAGCGGAAGCACAGCGAGTGCGCGGTCATCCGCAGCGGCAGCTGCCCGGCCTCGACGATCGCGTCGCGCACGATGTTGGTGAGCGGCACCTCGGCGGTCGGGACCAGGTAGCGTGCGTCCTCGCCGAACGGGGTCCTGAACAGGTCTTCCTCGAACTTCGGCAGCTGGCCGGTACCGCGCATCGAGTCGGCGTTGACCAGCAGCGGGACGTTGGTTTCCTCGTAGCCGTGCTCGCCCGTGTGCAGGTCGAGCATGAACTGGGCGAGCGCGCGGTGCAGACGCGCCAGCTGGCCGCGCAGCACGGTGAAGCGCGCGCCCGACAGCTTGGCCGCGGTCTCGCCGTCGAGCCAGCCATGGCGCGCGCCCAGTTCGACATGGTCCTTCGCCTCGAAGTCGAACGTGCGCGGCGTGCCCCAGCGATGCCGCTCCACGTTGCCCGACTCGTCCGCCCCGGCGGGCACGGAGGGATCGGGCAGGTTCGGCACCCCCAGCGAGATTGCCTCGATCTCGCCGCGGATCGCGTCCAGCCGCGCCTCGCTGGCCTTGAGCTCGTCGCCGAGGCCGGCCACCTCGGCCTTCATCGCCTCGGCGTCGGCGCGCGCCTTCGCCGCGCCATCGGCGTCGCCCTGCCTGTCCAGGCGCGCCGCCGTGCCCATCAGCTGGCCGATCTCCTTGCTGCGGGTGTTGCGCAGGTTCTGCAGCTCCTGGGTGCGCACCTGGATCCGCTTGCGCTCGGCCTCCAGCGACTGCAGCTGTTCCACCGGCAGGGCGAAGCCGCGCAGCTGCTGCAGGCGCGCGGCGGTGTCGTCGAGGTGCTGGCGGAGCAGGATGGGATCGAGCATGGCGGGAACGGCGGCGGGAAAGCGGTGATTATCGCCGGTTTGCGCGGTTCCTGCGCCGCTGGGCCGGGCGGCGCCGGCGGGCTGTGCCAGAATCGCGGCAACGTCCCGCACGAGAGGCCGGCCGCATGTCCACGCCGTCCACCCCACGCCCCTGGCGGCGGAAGATCGCCGCCTACCTGCCGGCCGGCCGCGGCTGGTGGCTGGTGGCGGGCGCGGTGCTGGCCGGGCTGCTGCTGTTCCTGCTGATGCTGGCGAACCGTCGCGACCAGTTCGAGTTCTATCGCGCCGGCGAGGGCCCGGCCGGCGCACCGGGCCAGGTGTTCGAGCCCCTGCCCGCGCCGCTTCCGGCCAGCGATTCCGCGGCCAGCGGCATGGACGGGGACAGCGACGGCGAGGCGGTGCGCATCGACCGGCATGCCGGTGCGCCCGAACCGCCGCCGGGCATGGTCGATCCGTCAACGCTGCCCGCCGGGCCGGACGCACCGGCGACGCCTGCCGCCGGCACCACCACGGTGCCGCGCCCGGTCTCCGCGCCGGCGCCGGACTATCCGCGCGCGGCCCTGCGTGCAGGCCGGACCGGCCAGGTCGTGCTGCGCATCGATGTGGGCGCCGACGGCCGTCCGCGCGAGGTCAGCGTGGTCGAAAGCAGCCGCCACCGCGACCTCGACCGTGCCGCGGTACGCGCGGTGCAACGCTGGCGCTTCGAGCCCGCCACCCGCGACGGCGTCGCGGTTCCGGCGACGGTTCAGCAGGTCATCAGTTTCGACGCGCAGCGCTGAGTCCGGATCACCGCTCCTGCACGTCGCCGCGACGGCCCGTGCACCCCGCTCGTGGAATGGTGCGCGCATCTCCACGAGGAACCGAAACATGTCCGATCCCACTCCCGACCGCCCGGTGCACGATGACGGGCTGCCGCCCGGGGCGCCGCCGCCCCGCGAACGCCATGGCGCGAGCCTGCTGCTGTGGCTGTTGCTGCTGCTGGTGGTGATCGCCACGGCCTGGTACTTCCTCGGCCGCGAGGATCCCCAGCCGACCGCGCCCGCGCCGGTCCAGATCGGCGAACCCGTGCCGGAAGAATCGCGCTCGCCGGTGTCCGTGCCGCCGGACTCGCGCGACGCCACCGCACGCGAGCGCGCCGCCTCCGCGCCGCGCCTG
This sequence comes from Luteimonas sp. J29, assembly GCF_000472505.1. Classification (GTDB taxonomy): domain Bacteria; phylum Pseudomonadota; class Gammaproteobacteria; order Xanthomonadales; family Xanthomonadaceae; genus Luteimonas. Next base: position 386,631 of record NZ_AWZR01000005.1, on the reverse strand, counting down.
CCCGATCGCAATGCGCTGCCGCTCAACCACCCCGCACCGGAGTATCCGGAAGCCGCACGGCGGGCCGGCGAAGAAGGCACGGTGGTGCTGGAGGTCGAAGTGGGTGCGGACGGCCGCCCGGGCGAAATCACGATCTCGCGTCGCAGCGGCTCGCGCGATCTCGACCGCGCCGCGGTCGACGCCGTGCGCGGCTGGACCTTCGAACCGGCGATCCGCGACGGCAAGCCCGTGGCATCCACCGTCCAGGTGCCGGTGGACTTCCGTATCGCCAACCGCTGACCCTCGCCGCGGCGGGCAGTCGCCCGTCGCGCCGCGCGAGCCGGCCGCGGGTGCGGTCAATCGGCGATGCGCAGCCCGAAGCCGGCTCCGCGCGCCAGCGCGTCGAACCCGGGGAACGAGGTCGCCACGTTTTCGACGTCGCGGATCCGCACCTCGCCCGCGGCCAGCTGCGCCGCGATCGCGAACGACATCGCGATCCGGTGATCCCCATGGCTGTCCACCTCGCCGCTGCCCAGGCGGGCGCCGCCGTGGATGGTCGCGCCGTCGGGCGTCTCGTCCACGCGTGCGCCCAGGGTGCGCAGTCCGGCGGCCATGGTGGCGATGCGGTCGGACTCCTTGACCCGCAGTTCCGCAGCGCCGCGGACGACGGTCGGGCCCTTGGCGCACGCCGCGGCGACGAACAGCGCGGGGAACTCGTCGATCATGTCGGGCACGTGCTCAACCGGGACCTCGATCCCGTGCAGCGGGGCGTGGCGCACGCGCAGGTCGCTCACCGGCTCCCCGCCCTGCTCCCCTGCCGGCGTTTGCTCGATGTCGGCCCCCATCGCCCGCAGCACGTGCAGCAGCCCGGTCCGGCGCGGGTTCATGCCGACCCGGTGCAACACCAGCTCCGAGCCGGGGATGAGGCTGGCGGCGACGATGAAGAACGCCGCCGACGAGAAGTCGGCCGGCACCACGATGTCGCGGCCGAGCAGGCGGTGCCCGCCCTCGAGCCGTGCATGGCCGGGCGAGAACCCGATCGGCCAGCCCAGCGCGTGCAGCATGCGCTCGGTGTAGTCGCGGGTCGGATGCGGCTCGTGCACGGTCGTGGTGCCGGCGGCATACAGGCCGGCGAGCAGCAGTGCCGACTTGACCTGGGCGCTGGCCACCTCGGTGCGGATCTCGATGCCCTGCAGCGCGGCGCCGCCGTGGATGCGCAGCGGCGGCACGCCGCCTTCGCCGGTGTCGATGCGCGCGCCCATGCGCGCCAGCGGCACGGTCACGCGCCGCATCGGCCGCTTCGACAGCGAGGCGTCGCCCACCAGCACGGTGTCGAACGCCTGCCCGGCCAGCAGGCCGGCGAGCAGGCGCATGCCGGTGCCGGCGTTGCCGCAGTCCAGCGGTCCGTCCGGCGCCTGCAGCCCGTGCAGGCCGACGCCGTGGACGACGCGCCGTCCGGGGCCCGGGACTTCGATGCGCACGCCCATGCGCCGGAAGATCGCCTCGGTCGCACGCGCGTCCTCGCCCTCGAGGAAGCCTTCGATGCGCGACGTGCCCTCGGCGATCGACGCCAGCATGATCGCGCGATGGGACACCGACTTGTCGCCCGGCACCGCGATCTCGCCGCGCAGCGGCGTGCCCCGCGTTGCGATCCAGTCCGTGCCCTTGGTGCTGCTGCTCATCTGGTCCTGTCCAAGAGAAGATGCGATGGGAATCGGGGACGCGCGCGCCCGGCCGGGCCGGCGGCCCGGCCCGCGCCACGGCCTGTCAGGGCACGGCGACCGGGTACGAACCGAGCACGCGCACGTCGCCGGCGAAATCGTCGATCTCGGCCAGCGCGTCCTTCAGCGGCGACTCGTCGGCATGGCCCGCGACGTCGATGAAGAATGCGTACTGCCACAGCGCGCCATGGGCTGGCCGCGACTCGATCCGGTTCATGCTGATGTCGCGCCGCGCCAGCGGTTCGAGGATGCGGTAGAGCGCGCCGGGCTGGTCGCGGATCGACACCATCAGCGAGGTGCGGTCGTTGCCAGACGGCGGGAACGAGGCCCGGCCGATCACCAGGAACCGCGTGGTGTTGTCGTTGCGGTCCTCGATCGGGCCGGCCACCACCTTCATGCCGTAGACGTGCGCAGCGTTCTCGCCGGCGATCGCCGCGGCATCGTCGGACTTCTTGGCGCGCCGCACCGCCTCGGCGTTGCTCGACACCGCTTCCTTGTGCACGTCCGGCAGGTTCTGCCGCAGCCAGTTCTTGCACTGCGCCAGCGACATACCGTGCGAGTACACCCGCTCGATGTCCTCGATCCGGCCGGTGCGCGAGAGCAGGTACTGGTGCACGCGCAGTTCGACCTCGCCGCAGATCTTCAGCGGCGAGGTCAGGAACATGTCGAGCGTGGACTGGATCGTGCCCTGGCCCGAGTTCTCCACCGGCACCACGCCGAAATCGGCGTTGCCCGCGGCGACCTCGTCGAACACCTCCTCGATGCTCACCAGCGGCAGGCCGCGCGCCGAGTGGCCGAAGTGCTTGTGCACGGCCTGCTGCGAGAACGTGCCCTCGGGGCCGAGGTAGCCGACCTTGAGCGGCTCCTGCTGGGCCAGGCACGCCGACATGATCTCGCGGAACAGCCGCACCAGGACCTCGTCGCTGAGCGGCCCCTGGTTGCGGTCCACCACGCGCCGCAGCACCTGCGCCTCGCGCTCGGGCCGGTAGTAGTCGATCGCCGCGGCCAGCTTGCCCTTGGCCTTGCCGACCTGGTGCGCCCACAGCGCGCGCTCGGCGATCAGCGCCTGGATCTCGCGGTCGATGCCGTCGATCTGGGCGCGCACCGCGGCCAGGTCGGGCTGCGCCTGCTTGGCGAACTCGCGCCGGCTGCGCGCCGACGCCTCGGCGTCGATCTTCATCTCGCCCGCGGAGGCGCGGTCGGACTGCTCGGCGCCGGCCCCCTTGCCGCGCGCGGGCGCGGACCCGGTCGCGCCGCGCTTGCCCCTGGCCGCGACCGGGGCGGCGTTGCGGGCCGGCGTGCCGCGCCCGCGCGCGGCCTTGCTGGAACTGCGCTTGTCAGCCATGGCGCGTCTGGAACTCCCGCATGTAGGCCACCAGGGCACGCACGCCCTCGACCGGCATCGCGTTGTAGAGCGAGGCGCGCATGCCGCCGGTGACCCGGTGGCCCTTGAGCCCGATCAGGCCGGCCTCGCGCGCCCCCTCCAGGAACGGCGCGTCGAGCGCCGGGTCGGGCAGGAAGAACGGCACGTTCATGCGCGAGCGCACCGCCGGATCCACGTCGTTGCGGTAGAAGCCGCCCGAGCCGTCGATCGCGTCGTACAGCAGCGCGCTCTTCTCGGCGCTGCGGCGGTCGAATTCGGCGGTGCCGCCCTGCTCGATCATCCAGCGCACGGTCAGGCCCAGCACGTACCAGTTCCAGGTCGGCGGCGTGTTGAGCATCGATTCCGCGCGCAGCTGCGAGGCGTAGTTGAAGATGTCCGCGCGTGGATGGCCGGCGCGCGCGAGCAGGTCGCGGCGCACGATCACCACGGTGATGCCGACCGGGCCGAGGTTCTTCTGCGCGCCGGCGTAGATCAGCCCGTAGCGCGAGACGTCGATCGGCTCGGAGGCGATGCTGGAACTGAAGTCGGCGAACAGCGGCACGTCGCCGGTGTCGGGCACCGGGCCCCACGCCGGCCGGAACTCCACGCCGTGGATGGTCTCGTTGGCGGTAACGTGCACGTAGGCCGCGTCCTTCGACAGCCGCCAGGACTCGCGCGCGGGGATGGTGCGGAACCCGTCGTCCTCGCTGCTCGCGGCGATGTTCACGTCCACCGTCGCCAGCTGCTTGAGCGCGGTACGGCCCCAGTGGCCGGTGATCACGTAGTCCACGCGCTGGCCGGGATCGGCGAAGTTGAGCGCGATCAGCGCCTGCTGGGTGGTCGCGCCACCGGCCGGGAACAGCACCGCGTAGTCGTCGGGGATCGCCAGCAGGGTGCGCAGGTCGGCCTCGGCGCGATGCGCGACCTCGAGGAACTCGGGACCACGATGGCTGATCTCGACGATCGAAGCGCCGGCATCGCCCCACTCGAGCATGTCCTGCTGCGCCTGGCGCAGGACGGCTTCGGGCAGTGCCGCGGGTCCGGGACTGAAGTTGTATGCACGCGCCATCGGTCGACGAATAATGCGGGGACGGGAAGGCTCCTAGTATGCCGCAGTGCACCAGCGTTTCCCGCCGGGACGCAACTTTCCGTGCGTTGCGCGTTCCAACAGAAGTTCCGGAGGAAACCAGCCATGTCCCTGCGCCGCACGCTCGCCATTCCCGAATCGGCCGTTACCGATGAAACCGTGTACCGCAGGCGCCGCGAACTGCTGGGCGCGATGGCGGGCATGCCGCTGCTGTCGCTGGCGGGCTGCGCGGAGGCCGAGCCGCCCTCGCCTTCGACCGCGCGGGTCACGCCGGCCGAGGCCCGCGCCGGTTTCAGCACCGACGAACCGCTCACCCGCTACGAGGACGTCACCAGCTACAACAACTTCTACGAGTTCGGCACCGGCAAGTCGGACCCGTCCCGGGCGGCGCGGACCCTGCGCACCTCTCCCTGGCAGGTCGAGGTGTCGGGCGAATGCGATCGGCCGGGCATCGTCGACCTGGACGACCTGCTGCGCGGCGCCGCCCCCACCGAGCGCATCTACCGCCTGCGCTGCGTCGAAGGCTGGTCGATGGTGATTCCCTGGCTCGGGGTCCCGCTCGCCGACGTGCTGCGCAAGTTCGCGCCCACCTCGAGGGCGAAGTACGTGGCCTTCACCAGCCTGGCCGACCCGGAGCAGATGCCCGGGGTGCGGTTCCGCTCGATCGACTGGCCCTACCGCGAGGGCCTGCGGATCGACGAGGCCATGCACCCGCTCGCGTTCCTGGCCACCGGCCTGTACGGCAAGCCGCTGCCGCAGCAGAACGGCGCGCCGCTGCGGCTGGTGGTGCCGTGGAAGTACGGCTTCAAGAGCATCAAGTCGATCGTCGCGATCCGCTTCACCGAACGCATGCCGCCGACCGCCTGGAACCGGCTGCAGCCGCGCGAGTACGGCTTCTACAGCAACGTGAATCCGGACGTCGACCACCCCCGCTGGAGCCAGAAGACCGAGCGCCGCATCGCCGGCACGGCGAACCGCCTGGTCGCGGACCGCATCCCGACCCGCATGTTCAACGGCTACGGGGACCAGGTGGCCTCGCTCTACTCGGGCATGGACTTGAAGAAGTGGTACTGAAACGCGGCCCGCGCGCCCGCGCGGTCGAAGGTGCCGGCGCCCGGCCGGGCCGGGGGCCGGACGCGCAGGCCTCGTTGCCGCTGGTCGCGGCCAAGCTCGCGGTGCATCTCCTGGCCCTGCTGCCGCTGGGGCTGCTCGCCTGGAAGGCAGGCCTGGTCCTGCGCGGCATCGACATCGACGCGCTCGGCCCGGACCCGGTGGCGGCGATCGAGCACGCGCTCGGCCAGTGGGCCCTGCGCCTGCTGCTGCTCACCCTGGCCGTCACGCCGTTGCGGCAGCTCACCGGGCAGCCGGTGCTGCTGCGCTTCCGGCGCATGCTCGGGCTGTACGCCTTCGCCTACGCCAGCCTCCACTTCGCCGCCTGGCTCGGACTGGACCTGGCCGGCTACTGGGCGATGGTGTTCGGGGAGATCGCAAAGCGGCCGTACATCACCGTCGGCTTCGCGGCTTGGCTGCTGCTGGTCCCGCTCGCGTTGACCTCGACCCGGGGCTGGATGCGGCGCCTGGGCCGCCACTGGGGCCGGCTGCACCGCCTGGTGTACGCGGTGGCCGTGTTCGCCGTGCTGCACTTCTGGTGGATCGTGAAATCGGACTACCGCGAGCCGCTGCTGTACGCCTGCATCCTCGCCCTGCTGCTGGGCTGGCGCCTGTGGACCCGCCTGGCGCGACGTGCGCCGCGCCGCGCCTCAGCCTGAGCCGAACAGCAGCAGCGCCGCAAGCGCCGCGGCGATCCCGATCGCGGCCAGCAGCAGCCAGGGCAGGCGCCAGCCCGGCGCCGTGGAAGGCGCGGCCTCGTCGTCGTTGGAGGCGTCGGGCGCCGCCGGCCGGGCTTCGGCCGCGCGCGGCCGGCGCTGCGGCGCTTCGACCACGAAGCGGTGGTGGCCGTCGAATACGACCTGGTCGCCGGGCGACAGCAGCGCGTCGCGCACCGGCTCGCCGTTGACCACGCTGCCTTCGGCCGACCCCAGGTCGCGCAGCACCACCTGGTCGCCCGCCAGCTCCAGGCGCGCGTGGCGGTCGGCGAACGCAGGGTCGTCGATGCGGATGTCGGCTTCCGAACTGCGACCCACCAGGCGCGGCCGCTCGAGGGTGAAGCAGCGGCCGTGGTAACGCCCGCCGACGCCGCGCAGCACCACGCGCAGGTTCGGCATGCCGTCCGATGGCGGCGGCGGCAGGTCGTCGGGCGGCAGTTGTACCGGGATCGCCGACACCAGGCGCAGCTCGGTCCCGTCGACGTAGATCGCGTCGCCGATCCGCAGCATCGCCATCCGCCGCACCTGGCGCCCGTTGACGTGCACGCCGGGCCCGCCCTCGTCGACGTTCAGCCAGACGCCGCGCCGGTCCACGCACAGGCGCACCGGCTCGTTGCCGCCCTCGATCAGTTCCACCGTGCCGCCCGCGCGCCGCCCGAGCCCGTGCACGCCGATCGCCAGCGGCCGGTCGTTCGACGCCTCTCCGGCGAATCGCAGTCTGACGGACTCCATAGGCGCGGCAATCTATCACGCTGCGCGCGACGTCGCGTCTGGCAGAATGACCGCCCCCCGGACTTTCCCCGCCCCATGGCCGGTATCGACATCCGCCACAGCCACGACCTGTCGATGGAGCAGGCGCGCCAGGCCGTGCAGCAGGTCGCCGACTCGCTGGTGCAGCGCTTCGGCGTCGAATGCGACTGGCACGGCGACACCCTGCGCTTCAGCCGTCCAGGCGTGGACGGCCGCATCGCGCTCGAACCGCAGCTGCTGCACGTGACCGCGTCGCTCGGATTCCTGCTTTCGGCGATGCGCGCCCCGATCGAGGCCGAGATCCGGCGGGTGCTGGCCGAGCGGTTCTGAATACGGTTGCGTCCAGGCGCCCCGGCGCCCTTCCCCGTCCGCTCGCCGACCCTGCCTCCGGGCCACGCCGGCGCGGGGCGGCGGTATCGGTTGGAACCCGGCCAGGCCTCGTCGTCATGCGCCTGCGCCTCTCCGGCGGCGGTGATTCCGCTATCCTCTCCACGCCCCCCGTACCCCGTTACCCATGTCGAACTGGCTCATCGCGATCGCCGTGACGCTGCTCGTCGGTGGACTGGCGACGGTCTACTTCCACCTCGTCCAGCGCCGCCGCGATGAAACCCGCGCCGGCATCACCGCCCTGTCGGGCGTGTCCTGGCGCAGCTTCATCCACATGGTGCTCGACGCGCTCGGCCGGCGCGGGTTCACGCGCCTGATCGACGAGGACAACAGCGGCGACGACCAGGACTTCGTGCTCGTGCGCGACCAGGAGCGCTGGCTGCTCTCGTGCAAGCACGGCAGCGCGTTCGTGCTCGGACGGCTGACGGTGAACGAACTGGCGCGCGCGATCCAGCTCAAGGACGCCGCCGGGGCGTTCCTGGTCACCCAGGGACGGATCAGCGACGAGGTGCGTCCGGTCGCCGCCCTGCAGCGGATCGAGCTGCTGGACGGCCCCGCATTGTGGCCGCAGCTGCGCGACTTCCTGCCGGCCCAGCAACTGGCGGCGATCCGCGACCAGGCGGCGCGCCTGGCACGCCAGCGGATCCTGCTGTCGTGGCTGGCGGCGCTGCTGGCCGGTGTCGCGACCTGGCTGGCGCTGCCCGCCCCTTCGCGTCCCGTGCCGACGCCCGGGCCGGCGGCGGCCGCACCCGCCGCGGAACCGGCGGCGCCCGCGCCCGCGCCGCAGTCCGACGCACCGGTCCCCAGGCCTGCGGCGACGGCCGCAGCGGCGCCCGCGGATCCCGGCGAGGCCACCACGGCACCCGGGGAGCCCGCCGCGCCGGCGCCCATCGAACGGCAGCGGGCCGACGTGGCCGCGGCGATCTCCACACTTCCCGACGTGGACCGCGCGTTCTGGTCGACCGAGTCCACCCTGCACGTGATCCTCAACACCATCGACGGCGACGCCTTCACCCGCATCTGCCCGCTGATGGAGCGCTACGACGAACTGGCGTCGTCGCGGATCCAGCTCACGCCGCCGCCCGACAGCGGCCGCAACGTGCGCTTCCGGCAGTGCCGGAACTACTAGGCCCGCCGCCATCGGCACGATCGGCAACGAAAAAGGCCACCTTCGCAGGTGGCCTTGATCGTTCTCGTCTGGTGGGCGGTGCAGGGATCGAACCTGCGACCCTTGCCGTGTGAAGGCAATGCTCTACCGCTGAGCTAACCGCCCGGTGTCGCGCTTCCGCGGCAGCGGGGGCGCGGGAAACGGGACGCGAATTCTACGTGGCCCCCGGCGCGGCGGCAAGCCCGGCGGTCGCGATCCCTGGCCGCGCCACGACCAGGTACCGGCCCGGAAGCGGCGCGCTGGTTGGCCGCCCCGCGGCCGTGGATCCATCCGGCCGCAGCGGTCAGCCGTCCTGGCCCGCGGCCCCGCCCCCGTGGCGCGGCGCCTTGCGCTGCCGCTCGCGCGCCGCGCGCAGCCCGTCGAGCTTCTCCTTGAGCCGGATCTCCATGCCGCGCTCGACCGGCTCGTAGTACACGCGCTCGCCCATCGCGTCGGGGAAGCCGGTCTGGTCCAGCGCGACCCCGCCTTCGACGTCATGGTCGTACTGGTAGCCCTTCGCGTAGCCGAGTTCCTTCATCAGCCGCGTGGGCGCATTGCGCAGGTGCAGCGGCACCTCCTGGGTGCCGTACCGCGCCACGTCGCGGCGGGCCGCGCCGAACGCGCGGTAGGCGGCGTTCGACTTCGCGGTGCTGGCGAGGTAGATCGTCACCTGCGCCAGGGCGAGGTCGCCCTCGGGGCTGCCGAGGCGGTCGTAGGTGTCCCAGGCGTCGATCGCCATCTGCAGCGCGCGCGGATCGGCCAGGCCGACGTCCTCGACCGCCATCCGGGTCAGGCGCCGCGCCAGGTAGACGGGATCGCAGCCGCCGTCGAGCATCCGCGCCAGCCAGTACAGCGCGGCGTCGGGGTTGGAGCTGCGCACCGACTTGTGCAGGGCCGAGATCTGGTCGTAGAACTGCTCGCCGCCCTTGTCGAAACGGCGGGTGCGGTCGGCGAGCACCTGCTCCAGCACCGCCGGATCGATGGTGCCGCCCTCGCCCACCAGCTCGGCGGCGATCTCGAGCAGGGTCAGGCCGCGGCGGACGTCGCCGTCGGCGGCGACCGCGATCATGCGCAGCCCCTCGCCCTCGACCTGCAGGCCGCGCCCACCCAGCCCGCGCTCGCCGTCGTCCAGCGCGCGCCGCAGCGCGGCCTCGATGTCCTCGGCCGACACCGCCTCCATCACGTGCACCCGGCAGCGCGAGAGCAGCGCAGAGTTCAGCTCGAACGAGGGGTTCTCCGTGGTGGCGCCGACGAACACGATCGTGCCGCGTTCGATGTGCGGCAGGAACGCGTCCTGCTGCGCCTTGTTGAACCGGTGCACCTCGTCCACGAACAGGACGGTGCGGCGCCCGCCGGCGAAACGCTGCGCCGCCTCCGCCAGCACCTGGCGCACTTCCGGCAGCCCGGACAGCACCGCCGACACCGAGCGGAACTCGGCATCGGCGTAGCGTGCCAGCAGCAGCGCGAGCGTGGTCTTGCCGCAGCCCGGCGGGCCCCAGAGGATCATCGAATGCACGGCGCCGGCCTCGACCGAGCGCCGCAACGCCGAGCCGGGCGCCAGCAGCCGGCGCTGGCCGACCATTTCGTCCAGGCTGCGCGGCCGCATGCGCTCGGCGAGCGGCTGCAGCGCGCCCGGGGCGGCGCCGAGCAGGTCGCCGGAGTCGTCTGGATTGGGCGCTGGGCGCCTGGCGCGAGGCACGGATCGTGTCGGGGGACTGGAGGGACCGGGCACCTTACCAAGCCGGCCGGGCGGCTGCACCGGCGCCCTCGGCACGGCGCGTCCGCGCAGCGCGCGATCCGCGACGCATCCCGCATCCCGCGGCCTGCGCAGCGTGGTACCGTCCGCCCGACCGCGCCGCCCGCCGCCCTGGCATCCCCCGGCGGCGCCGGTCGGGAATTGCACGCAGTGCCCCCGCTTGCCTGCAGGAGGATATCGGATGTCCCTGTTCGCCCGGCTGCGCCGGTCCCTCGCCCCCTGTTTCGCCCTCGCCGTCGCCCTGGCGGCGGCCCCCGCCCCGGCCGCCGATCCGGTCACCGTCTCCGATTTCCAGCTGCCGCCCCAGGACGCGGCCGGCTGGACCCGGCTTTCGCCCTCCGCCGACAGCCGCCTGGTGTACGTGGATTCGCAGCAGGGCAACGACGCGGATGCGCGCATCTACCTGCCCGCCGATCCCGAGATCGGTGCGGACCCGCAGTCGCCACGCGGCCCGATCCGCGCCTTCCGGACCATTGCCGCCGCCCATGCCAACCTGCGCGAGGACCAGCCCGACTGGATCCTGCTGCGCGCCGGCCGGGTCTGGAACGAGCGCCTCGACATCAAGCGCGGCCGTTCGCCGGCCGAGCGCGCGGTCGCGACGACGTGGGGCGCGGGTCCGCGACCCGAGCTGCGCACCGGCACCGACAAGGCGATCGGCAACTACCAGTTGGTGAACGTCGCGATCGTCGGCCTCCGCTTCTGGGCCCACACCCGCGACAGCGACGGCCCCTACTTCACGGGTTTCGACGGTTCCTCGGGCATCAGCGTGTTCACCCGCCTGCGCGGCGACCGGCGCCAGGTGCGCGACGTGCTGATCGAGGATTGCGTGTTCCGCGCCTACAGCAACAACGTCCTGACCGGCGGCGTCGGGGACGGCAACGAGCCCATCACCCGCTTCGTGATCCGGCGCAGCATCATCTCGGGCAACTATTCCACCAGCGCCCACGCCCAGGGCCTGTACCACACGGGTTCGGGACAGCCGCTGCAACCCTCGGTGCTGCTGCAGGAAAACCTGTTCGACCACAACGGCTGGCGGATCCAGTCGCGCGACGGCAACAACGCCCAGGCCGAAGGCCAGGCGACGATGTTCAACCACAACACGTACTTCTCCTTCGCCAAGGGCGTGATCTTCCAGCGCAACCTGTTCCTGCGCGCCTCGTCCATCGGCAACAAGTGGACCGGCGATACCGGCGACCCGACCCTCGGCGTGGTGATGGAGGACAACCTGTACGTGGAGGGCGAGATCGGCGTCAGCGTCGGCGGCAACTCCGAGGGCCCGGCGCGCTTCCGCGACATGGTGTTCCGCGACAACGTGCTGGTGGACATCGGCCGCAGCCGGCCCACCAACCGCTCCCTGGCCTGGGGCATCGACCTGATCGACTGGCTCGGCGGCGAGGTGACCGGCAACCTGGTGATCCACAACCGCTCCGGCATCACCAATGCCTACGCGCTCAAGACCGACTCGGGCACGCGCTTCGAGGACGTGGCGATCAGCGGCAACGTGCTGGCATTCGCGACCGGCACCGGCACCCCGAGCGTCCAGCTCGGCGACGGCGTGAACGTCGTGTACCGCGACAATACCGTGGTCAGTCCGAGCAACAGCCGGCTGGTGCGGCTCGCCGGCGGCGGCTACACCTTCGCCGGCACCAACCGCTACGTCAGCGGCGCCAGCCAGGCGTTCCAGGTCGACGGCAACCTGCGCACGCTCGCGCAGTGGCGCAGCGACACCGGCGACCAGGGGGCGACCGGCTCGATGCCGGCCTTCCCGGCGCCGCAACGCGACCTGGAGGGCTACGCCACCACCCTCGGCCTCGACGGCTTCCAGGGCCTGCTGGACGCGTTCCACGCCCAATCCAAGGCGACCTGGAACCCGGCGCTGACCGCGGGCGCGATCAACGACTGGCTGCGCGCGGGCTACGGCATGGCGCCCCTGCAGCCGCGGCGCGTGCGCCGCAATGGCGGGACGCCGCTGGCGCCACCGGCCGCCCCGGCCACCACTGCCGCCGCCCCGCCTCCCGTGCCCGCGGCTGTTTCCGCGGCCGCACGTGCGTCGGCGACGCCCGCGACCGCGGACGGGGACGTGGCCATGCCGGCCCCCGCGCGACGCGCGACGGGCCTGCGCGGTCTCCTGGTGCGGCTGCTGCCGTTCCTGGCCGACGACGGGGACCGCTCGCGCGACAGCGAGGCGCGACGCGACCGGCACTGATGCCGGCCAGCGCCGCATGCGCTTCCAGCGCTGTTCCCTGGCCGACGCCGGCCGGCGCCGGCCGCGACCGGCGCGACTGGCGCGGGCGGAGCCTCGCCCGCGAGGCCCCGGTCAGCGCGTCGTGCCCCCGAGTTCGTAGTTCACCCGCCGCCAGGCATTGGCGACCAGGTCGTAGAGCGCCTCGATCCGGACCGGGGTCATGCCGCTGCGGCCGAAGTCGGCCACGCCCTCGGCGGTGATGCGCAACAGTCGCTGCCCGCCCTCGACGGTGCTGATGTCGTCGAACTGCAGGCGTGCGGTCGGCACGCCGAACTGGCGGTCGAGTTCGCCCGCGATCCGGTCCTCGAGCTGCCGCACCAGGACCGCGTCGTTGGGCACCAGGCGTTCGCCGGCGGCGACCCCGCCGATGGTCAGCTGCGGATACCCGGCGCTGTTGAACAGGGTGTCGTAGAGCGTGCTGTAGCGGAACCCGATCCACTCTGCGTCCTCGCCCAGGCGCAGCCGCCCCTGCCCGCTGACGCGGCGGTCGCGCAGGCTGGAGATGGCGACGTCGAAGGAGTCGATGCTCACTTCGATCGAGGCGGTGTCGAGCTGCTCGGCCAGCGCCGCCACGACCACCGCCGCCACCGCGTTGTCGAGCGCCTCGTCGCCGCTGGTCGCGCTACCCGCGCGCTGGGCCACCGGCGAAGGCGGCCCCGGCGGGGCGGCCACCGGCGACGACTGCGCAAGGGCCGGCACCGCGGCCAGGCAGGCGACGGCGAGCAGCCCCCTGAGCCTGCCGTGCCGGGTCGTCGTCCGGATTGGAGCGTGCATGCGTTGAACCTCGCGTCCCGGCGCGCCGTGCGGTCAGCCTTCGCCAACCACGTCGACGCCCGGCGGCGGCGTGAACCTGAAGGTGCCGGCGGCGAACGCCGGATTGCGCTTCCAGCCGCTGAAGCGGATCTCCGTGCGCTGGCCGAGCGCGTCGACGATCTCCATCCGCGCCAGCCCCTGTGCGCCGAAGCCCAGGCGGGCGGACTCGAACGAGGCGTCCTCGCCGGCCTTGCGCGGACGCAGGAGCAGCCACTGCAGGCCGTCGGCTTCGCCTTCGTCGTCGATGATGTAGTCGCGGTCCAGGCGCGCCGGGTCGATCAGCGCGGCGAGCGGGCTGTCCTGCTCGGCGCCGCCCTGCGGGCGGCGCGTGACCTGCTCGAGGTCGGGATCGTGCACCCACACCGTGGTGCCGTCGGCGACGATCAACTGCGGATACGGATCCTGGTACTCCCAGCGGAACAGGCGCGGGGCGGCCAGCGCCACGCGGCCGCTGGAGGTCTCGCGCACGCGCCCGCCCTCGTCGAACACGTGCTGGGTGAAGCGTCCCTCGAGGCCCTTCAGGCCGCGGGTGAAGCTGTCGAGCCGGTCGCGCGCGCCCGCATGCGCGACGCCGGCCAGCGCGATGATGGCGATGAGCAGCCAGCGGCAATTGCGGATCATTCAGGCGTCCTCGGGTGATGGGAGGCGCAAGTCTGCAAATCCGAAGCTGAACATGCAGCGCACCCGTCCCATCCAGTCACAACAACGCAGGAACGGGCCGGAGGCGGACGGGCGCAGGGGGAGGTCGCGGCGATCCGTTCAGGCGAGCCAGCGCACGCCACGGGCACGGGTAGCCGCCGGTGGGCCGCGGGCGTGCGGCGAGTGCGGACGATCGGGCCGGCGCGCGGGTCGCGGCTGAAGCCGCTCCTACTTGGGGGGCGGCGGGGCGAGGACGGTGCGGTCGCCGTTGTGCTCGGGCGCGGACACCACGCCGGCCGCTTCCATCGCCTCGACCAGGCGTGCGGCGCGGTTGTAGCCGATCTTCAGCCGGCGCTGCACGCCGGAGATCGAGGCGCGGCGGGTCTCGGTGACGATCTTCACCGCCTCGTCGTACAGCGGGTCGGTCTCGTCGCCGGTGCCGCCGCCGGCCTCCGGCAGGCCGGTCGCGCCGACCGCCGAGCCGTCGTACATCGTCTGCGCCTCGTCCAGCACGCCCTCGATGTAGTCCGGGCCGCCGCCGCTCTGCTTGAGGTGCTCGACCACGCGGTGCACCTCCTCGTCGCTGACGAAGGCGCCGTGCACGCGCTCGGGCATGGCCGTGCCCGGCGGCAGGTAGAGCATGTCGCCGTGGCCGAGCAGGGTCTCGGCGCCGGACTGGTCCAGGATCGTGCGCGAGTCGATCTTGCTCGACACCTGGAACGCGATGCGGGTCGGGATGTTGGCCTTGATCAGGCCAGTGATCACGTCCACCGACGGGCGCTGGGTGGCCAGGATCAGGTGGATGCCGGCGGCACGCGCCTTCTGCGCCAAGCGGGCGATGAGCTCCTCCACCTTCTTGCCGACGATCATCATCATGTCGGCGAATTCGTCGATGAAGATGACGATGAACGGCAGCGTCTCCAGCGGGGGCGCGACATCGCCTTCCCCGCCGCCCGGGCGGAACAGCGGGTCGAGCAGCGGCTGCCCGGCCTCCTGCGCCTCGCGCACCTTCTTGTTGAAGCCGGCCAGGTTGCGCACGCCGACCGCGCTCATCAGCTTGTAGCGGCGCTCCATCTCGGCCACGCACCAGCGCAGGCCGTTGGCGGCCTCCTTCATGTCGGTGACCACCGGCGCCAGCAGGTGCGGGATGCCCTCGTAGACGCTCAGCTCGAGCATCTTCGGGTCGATCATCAGCATCCGCAGGTCCTTGGCCGAGGCCTTGTACAGCAGGCTCAGGACCATGGCGTTGACCGCCACCGACTTGCCCGATCCGGTCGTGCCGGCGACCAGCAGGTGGGGCATGCGCGCCAGGTCGGCGACGGTCGGGCGGCCGGCGATGTCCTTGCCGAGCGCGAGCGTGAGCAGGCCCGGCGCCTTGTCGTACTCCTTCGAGCGCAGGAGTTCGGACAGGTAGATCATCTCCCGGCTCGTGTTCGGGATCTCCAGGCCGATCACCGACTTGCCCGGGATCACGTCGACCACGCGCACCGACTTCACCGACAGGCCGCGCGCGATGTCCTTGTCCAGCGAGCTGATCTGGCTGACCTTGATGCCCGGCGCGGGCTCGATCTCGAAGCGGGTGATGACCGGACCGGGATAGGCACCGACCACCTGGGCGTCGATGCGGAAGTCCTTGAGCTTGAACTCGATCTGGCGCGAGAGCGTTTCCAGGGTCTCCTCGTCGTAGCCCTTGGGCTGCGGCTTGGGATCGTCGAGCAGGGCCAGCGGCGGCAGGCCGGTGCCGTCGCCGACGTGGAACAGCGGAATCTGCTGTTCGCGCTTGGCGCGCTCGCTCTTCTCCACGACCGGGGCCGGCGGCGGCTCGATCTTCACCTTCTCCCGCCGCGCGCGCAGTTCGGTCTCGACCCGGCGGGTTTCCTCGCGCTCGACCCGGCGCTCGCGCGCCTCGATGTGGTCGGCCGCCTGCCTGCGCCCGCGCCGCAGCAGCTCCGGCAGCTTCAGCACCCACGCGCCGATCCGGTCGGCCACGGCCAGCCACGACAGCCCCGTCGCCAGGGTCACCGACACCAGCAGCAGCGCGAGCAGGAACAGGTTGCCGCCCAGCGCGCCGAAGCCGCGGTTGAGCGAATTGCCGACCAGGCGGCCGAGCACGCCGCCGCCGCCGGCCGGCAACCCCGCCACCGCGCCCATGCGCAGGTACAGCAGGCCCGTGGCCGCGACCAGGAAGCCGACGATGCCGACCAGGCGCAGCGCAGGCCCGAAGTCGACCTGCCCGTCGCCGTCCGAGTCCATCCCGTACAGGGCGATCCAGGCCACCGCGCCGAGCACCAGCGGCAGCAGGTAGGCGACGTAGCCGGTCAGGTACAGCAGCACGTCGGCGATCCACGCGCCAACCGGCCCACCGGCGTTCGACAGCGGCGCGGTGACGCTGCCCGACGCGGTGGACCAGCCCGGATCGTCGGGCGAGTACGTGACCAGGCAGACCAGCAGGTACAGCAGCAGCGGCGCGACCAGGATCATCGCGATGTCGCGCAGCAGCCGCTGGCGACGCGGATCCGGCGGCGCGACCTCCGTCGTCGACGCGCGCTGGCGCCTGCCGCGTTCAGGAACCGCCCGAGCCACCGTCATGCACTGCCTTAGGAAGAGGACCCAATTGCTTGATCTTAATTCATAGTTTCATGGATTGCAGGGCCGGATGACGGAGCGCCCCCTGCTCCACGTTGAGGCCCCTGGCCAGCGCCGCGTCCTCGCGCCAGCCGCCCGAGGCCAGCCGGTCCACCCAGGGCAGGATCGCCGCGCTGATCGCCTGCGATGCGGTCCGCGGCACCGCCCCGGGCATGTTGGTGACGCAGAAGTGGGCCACCCCCTCCTCGACGTACACCGGATCCTGCCACGTCGTGGGCCTCGAGGTCTCGACGCAGCCGCCCTGGTCGATCGCGATGTCCACGACCACGCTGCCGGCTTCCATGGCCCGGACCATGTCGCGGCCGACCACCTTCGGCGCGACCGCGCCGGTCACCAGGACCGCGCCGACCACGAGGTCGGCTGCGGCCACCTCGCGCGCCACCTGGTCCTCGTACGGATACAGCGCGGTGACGTTGGCGCCCAGCCGCATCATCGACTCCAGGCGGTCCGGGCGCTTCTCGAACACCACGACCTGCGCGCCGCTGGCTGCGGCCAGCGCGGCCGCGGCGCCGCCCGCCTGGCCGGCGCCGAGCACGACCACGCGGCCGCGCGGCGTGGCCGGCAGGCCGCCCAGCAGCACGCCCTTGCCGCCCAGCGGCTGGTGCAGGTGGTGGGTGCCGACCTGGACCGCGATCCGCCCGGCGATCACCGACATCGGCGCCAGCAGCGGCAGGGTTCCGTCGTCGAGCTCCACGGTCTCGAACGCGACCGCGGTCAGGCCGATGTCCAGCAGCCTGCGCGCCAGCGCGGGATCCGGCGCCAGGTGCAGGTAGCAGAACAGCAGGTGTTCGCGCCGCAGCAGCGCGAGGTCGCCCTCGATCGGCTCCTTGACCTTGACGATCAGTTCGCCGCGTCCGTAGAGCTCGGCCGCGTCGCGGGCGATGCGCACGCCCAGGCGCTCGTACTGCGCGTCGTCGAAACCCGAAGCCAGGCCGGCGCCGCTTTCGACCCAGACCTCGTGCCCGCGCCGGACCAGGTCGCCGGCCGCCGCGGGGACCAGGGCGACACGCCCCTCCATGATCCTGGTCTCCCTCGGGACGCCGATGCGCATGCGTGCCTCCGGTCAGCCGCGGGAGCGCGACGGACACGTCGCGCGATGGCCACCGGGCCGCACACCGGGCGCTCGCGCCGGGGTCGCGGACCGCATACGCAGCGTTCCGCGCGGCGCATGCGTGCGCGCCTTGTGTTGCTGCCGCCGCGCCGCCAAGCTATGTGCCCCGTTACGCCGCAACTCCATCGACAGCGAGTATACATGAGCGCTTCTCCGCCCCGGCACGTCCGCCTGCTGATCCTCGGTTCCGGCCCCGCCGGCTGGACCGCCGCCGTCTACGCCGCGCGTGCCAACCTCAAGCCGGTGGTGATCACCGGCCTGCAGATGGGCGGGCAGCTGATGACCACGACCGAGGTCGACAACTGGCCGGGCGACCCGCACGGCCTGCTCGGACCGGACCTGATGGCGCGGATGCAGGCGCACGCCGAGCGCTTCGAGACCGAAGTGGTGTTCGACCACATCCACACCGCGGACCTGTCCAGGCGCCCGTTCACCCTGGTCGGCGACAGCGGCACCTACACCTGCGACGCGCTGATCATCGCCACGGGCGCGACCGCGAAGTACCTGGGCCTCGAGTCGGAGGAGAAGTTCAAGGGCCGCGGCGTGTCCGCCTGCGCCACCTGCGACGGCTTCTTCTACAAGGACCAGGACGTGGCCGTGGTCGGCGGCGGCAATACCGCGGTCGAGGAAGCGCTGTACCTGTCTAACATCGCGCGCAAGGTCTACCTGGTGCACCGCCGCGACACCCTGCGCGCGGAGAAGATCATGCAGGACAAGCTGTTCGCCAAGGTCGAGGCCGGGAAGATCGAACCGGTCTGGCACCACGTGGTCGACGAAGTGCTGGGCAACGACGCCGGCGTCACCGGCATGCGCCTGAAGTCGGTGCTCGACGGCTCCACGCGCGAGATCGACGTCCACGGCTTCTTCGTCGCCATCGGCCATACGCCCAACACCGGCCTGTTCGAAGGCCAGCTGGCGATGGACAACGGCTACATCGAGATCCGCTCCGGGCTCGGCGGCAACGCCACCGCGACCTCGGTGCCGGGCGTGTTCGCGGCCGGCGACGTCGCCGACCAGCACTACCGGCAGGCGATCACCTCGGCCGGTTTCGGCTGCATGGCCGCGCTCGATGCCGAGCGGTTCCTGGACAAGGAGGCCTGAGGCCTCGCCACGCCTGCCCCCGCCCGGCGACGCGGGGGTGATGCGGCCGGAACGCGGACCGCTGCGCCATGGCTGAGGTCCGGATCCATCCGCGGCTGTCCGAAGTCCCCGCCGCCGCGTGGGACGCGCTGCACGGCGGCGCGAATCCGTTCGTCGCGCACGCCTTCCTCTCCGGCCTCGAGCAGACCGGATGCCTGCGCCCCGAATGGGACTGGGCGCCCCACCACGTCGCGCTCTGGGAGGGCGACAGGCTGCTCGCCGCCGCGCCGGCCTACCTCAAGGACAACTCGCACGGCGAATTCGTGTTCGACCACGCCTGGGCCCACGCCTATGCCCGGCACGGCCTCGACTACTACCCCAAGCTCCTGTGCGCCGTACCCTACTCGCCCGTCACCGGGCCGCGGCTCCTCGCGCCGAACCCGGAGCTGCGCATCCGCCTCGCGCAGGCGCTGGTGACGGAAGCGTCGCGACTGGGCCTGTCGTCCGCGCACGTCAACTTCCATCCTGGATCGGAAGACGCCGCGTTCGACGCCGGCTGGCTGGAACGCGCCGACCTGCAGTACCACTGGCGCAACGATGCCGGCTGGTCGTGCTTCGACGACTACCTCGCGGCGATGGACCACAAGCATCGCAAGAACATCCGCCAGGAGCGGGCCAAGGTCGCGCGCGCCGGAGTGGGGTTCCGGGTGGTCCACGGCGGCGATGCCGGCGATGCCGAACTCGCGGCGATGCACGGCTTCTACCTGCAGACCTTCGCCGAATACGGCAATGCGCCGGCGCTGACGCTCGACTTCCTCCGCCACCTCGCCGCGACCATGCCCGGGCAGCTGGTCCTGGTGTTCGCCGTGCACGGCGGCGCACCCGTGGCCGGCGCGCTGTGCCTGCGCGGCGCGGACACCCTGTACGGACGCTACTGGGGCGCGCACGTGCAGCTGCCCGGCCTGCATTTCGAGACCTGCTACTACCAGGGCATCGAATACTGCCTGCGCGAGGGCCTGCACGTGTTCGAGCCGGGCGCCCAGGGCGAGCACAAGATCGCGCGCGGCTTCCTGCCCACGCCGGTGCGCAGCCGCCACTGGATCGCCGATCCGCGCTTCCGCGACGCGCTGGCCGACTGGTGCGACCGGGAACGCGCCGCAATCGGGCAGCACCGCCGCTGGCTCGCCGCGCGCAGCCCGTTCCGCAGGGGCTAGCGGCCGGCATGCGGCGACCCGCCGCGGCACGGCCACCCCGGCCCACTAGAATGCCGCCGTGAGCCTCCAGATCCCCTGGCTGGGCGACGATCCCGACGCCCCCTTCCCCGAGCCCGACCGCGTGCCCGGCCTGCCCGACGGCCTGCTCGCGGTCGGCGGGGACCTGTCGCCCACCCGGCTGCTGAACGCCTATCGCCAGGGCATCTTCCCCTGGTACTCGAACGGCCAGCCGATCCTGTGGTGGTCGCCGGACCCGCGCACGGTATTCCGGACAGACGGCGTCCGCCTCTCCTCGCGCTTCCGTCGCACCCTGCGCGCCTCGCCCTGGGTGGCGCGCGCGGATACCGCGTTCGAACGCGTGGTCGCGCGCTGCGCCACGGCGCCGCGCCGCGGCCAGCGCGGCACCTGGATTACCCGGGAGATGCGCGAGGCGTACGTCCGGCTGCACGCGCTCGGCCACGCGCACAGCGTCGAGGTCTATGCCGGGCCGGAACCGGGCGCGGCGCTGGTCGGCGGCATCTACGGCGTCGCCATCGGCCGGATGTTCTTCGGCGAGAGCATGTTCAGCGACGCCTCGGGGGGCTCCAAGGCCGCGCTCGCCGCGCTGGCCGCCTGGCTGCACGGCCGGGGCTGGCCGTGGATCGACGCCCAGGTCGAAAGCCAGCACCTGCTCACCCTGGGGGCGGTGTCGGTGCCCCGGGCGGAATTCCTGGCCCGGGTCCGGGCGCTGGTGGCCGAACCGGAACTGCCGGGCGGCTGGACCCGGACGTTCGGCCAACGGCCGGTCCGGCTCCTTGCCGGGGGCTGAACCCGCGCCTGCCGGGCCGCCCCCCGCTCCCGTTTTGCATCGGTCGCCGGCCGCGTGCGACAATGGCCTGCTTATTTTCGCGGCCACGCCGCACCCGCAACCACCGGCATACAGGACGAATGGCGAAAGACGACGTCATCGAATTCGAAGGCACGGTCACCGAGACGCTCCCGAACACGATGTTCCGGGTGAAGCTCGATACCGGCCACGAGATCATTGCGCACATCTCCGGACGCATGCGCAAGAACTACATCCGCATCCTGACCGGTGACCGGGTCAAGGTCGAGATGACCCCCTACGACCTGACCAAGGGTCGCATCACCTACCGCATGAAGTAGGCCGGCCCTCGCCGGACCCACCGCGCCGCGCATCGGCGCCCCCTGCCGCGGGCAGTACCCCCGTCCCCGGCCCCCGTGCCATCGGTCGCATGGCGGAGGTGGCCGCGCTGCGCCTATCCTGCGGGCTTTCCCCAGGAGTCCCGTCCGATGCGCAGGCCCGTCCTTGCCCGTACCCTCGCCCTTTCCGTGGCGCTGGCCCTGTCCGCGCCCGTCCTCGCCCAGTCCGCCGCCGCTCCCGCCACGGCCGAGGCCGTGCAGGACGAGAGCCAGCGCCTGAATGCCTGGTTCGCGACCAAGTACGAGGAGCAGCTGCGCTTCAGCCCGATCGCGCTGACCTTCCTGGGCCGCAAGGAGCTCTACGACCGGCTCGACGACATGTCCGAGGAGGCGCAGGACGCGCAGCTGGCCTGGCACAGAGCCTCGGTCGAGGAAATGGAAGCGAGCTTCGACCGCGACGCGCTCGACGACGAGGCCAGGCTCTCCTACGACCTGTGGAAGCAACAGTACGAACAGGCGGCGGCGGCCAGCCGCTTCCGCCGGAACGTCTACGTGTTCAACCAGATGCAGGGCGCTCAGTCGTTCCTGCCGACCTTCCTGATCAACTTCCACAAGGTCGGGAGCGAGGCCGATTACCGGGCCTACATCGCCCGCCTGGCCGAGGCGAAGCGCGCGATGGGCCAGCTGCTGGAGATGGCCCGGCGCAACGCCGCCGACGGCTACCGCATGCCCCGCTTCGCCTACGACGGCGTGCTGACCGAGGCGCGCGCGGTGGTGACCGGCGCGCCGTTCGACGACGGCGCCGACTCGGCGCTGTGGGCCGACCTGCAGGCCAAGGCGGACGCGCTGGTGGCCGCGAACGCGATCGACGCGGCGCGCGCCGCCGAGCTCAAGGCCGAGGCCCGCCAGGCGCTGCTGGACAACATCAGGCCGGCCTACGACGCGCTGATCGCCTGGGCCGGGGAAGACCGCGCCAATGCCGCGGAGAACCCCTCCGGCGTCGGCAGTACCCAGCCCGAGGGCGCGGCCTACTACGCCAACCAGCTGCGCATCCACACCACCACCGACCTCGACGCCGAGGCCATCCACCGGATCGGCCTGGACGAGGTGGCGCGCATCCACGGCGAGATGGAGGCGCTGATGGAGCGGGTCGGCTTCGAGGGCGACCTGAAGGCGTTCTTCCGCCACATCGCCACCGATCCGAAGTTCAAGTATCCCGACACCGACGAGGGGCGGCAGGCCTACATCGACGACGCCACCCGCGCCATCGACAACATCAAGAAGGTGCTGCCGCAGTACTTCGGGCTGCTGCCGAAGGCAGACCTGGTGGTCAAGCGCGTCGAGCCGTTCCGCGAGCAGCCCGGCGCCGCGCAGCACTACTTCCCGGGGACGCCGGACGGCTCGCGTCCGGGGGTGTACTACGCGCACCTGTCGGACATGAACGCGATGCCGAAGCCCGAACTGGAGGTGATCGCCTACCACGAGGGCCTGCCCGGTCACCACATGCAGATCTCGATCGCGCAGGAACTGACCGGCGTGCCCGAGTTCCGCACCCAGGCCCGTTCGACCGCCTACTCCGAGGGCTGGGGCCTGTACGCGGAATGGCTGGCGCGCGAGATGCCCGGCACCTACGAGGACCCGTATTCGGAGTACGGCCGCCTCGCATCGGAGCTGTGGCGCGCGGTACGCCTGGTGGTCGACACCGGCCTGCACGCCAAGGGCTGGACCGAGCAGCAGGCGGTGGACTACTTCAGCGCCAACTCGGCCACGCCGGAGGCGGCGATCCGCTCCGAGATCCAGCGCTACATCACCTGGCCGGGCCAGGCGACCGCCTACAAGATCGGCATGCTGCGCATCCAGGAGCTGCGGCGGAAGGCCGAGTCCGAGCTCGGCGACCGCTTCGACATCCGTGGCTTCCACGATGCCGTGCTGGGCGGCGGCGCGCTGCCCCTGAACCTGCTTGAGCGCCGCGTTACGCAGTGGATCGAGGCGCGCAAGCGCGGTTGACGCGCGCCGCCGTCGCGGCCGTCGCCGACGCCGATCAGGGCCGGCCACGGGCACGACACGAAGAAGGGCGGCCATTGGCCGCCCTTCCCGTTCCCGCTTCCGGTCGCCGCAGCCGAGGGGCGCCGCAGGACCGCCTCAGACCGTCGCCGGCAACAGCTTCTCCGGCTCGGCGAAGGTCTCGACCACCAGCTCGTCGTCCTTGACGTCGACGCTGACCCGGCCGCCGTTGACCAGCTTGCCGAACAGCAGTTCGTCGGCCAGCGGGCGCTTGACCCGGTCCTGGATCACCCGCGCCATCGGCCGCGCGCCCATCAGCGGGTCGAAGCCGTGCGCGGCCAGCCAGTCGCGGGCCTCCGGGGTCGCGGTGAGGCTGACGTTCTTCTCGTGCAGCTGCGACTCGAGCTCGATCAGGAACTTGTCGACCACGCGCAGGATGTGCTCCATGCCCAGCGGCTGGAACTGCACGATCGCGTCGAGGCGGTTGCGGAACTCCGGGGTGAAGCTCTTGCGGATCACCTCCATCGCGTCGGTGCTGTGGTCCTGGCGGGTGAAGCCGATCGAGCGGCGCGCGGCCTGGGCCGCGCCGGCGTTGGTGGTCATCACCAGGATCACGTTGCGGAAGTTCGCCTCGCGCCCGTTGGTGTCGGTCAGCACGCCGCGGTCCATGACCTGCAGCAGGATGTTGAAGATGTCCGGGTGCGCCTTCTCCACCTCGTCGAGCAGCAGCACGCAGTGCGGCGTCTTGACGATCTTCTCGGTCAGCAGGCCGCCCTGGTCGAAGCCGACGTAGCCCGGGGGCGCGCCGATCAGGCGCGAGACCGAATGCGGCTCCATGTACTCCGACATGTCGAAGCGCACCAGCTCGATGCCCAGCTGCAGCGCGAGCTGGCGGGTAACCTCGGTCTTGCCCACGCCGGTGGGACCGGCGAACAGGAAGTTGCCGATCGGCTTGTCCGGGTTGGCCAGGCCCGAGCGGGCCAGCTTGATGGCGGAGGTCAGGGTCTCGATCGCCGGATCCTGGCCGAAGATCACCATCTTCAGGTTGCGCTCCAGGTGCGCGAGCACGTCGCGGTCGGAGGCGCTGACCTGCTTGGCCGGGATCCGGGCCATCTTGGCGACGATCTGCTCGACCTCCTCGACGTCGATCAGGGTCTTGCGCGCATGCTCGGGCAGCAGCCGCTGGCGCGCGCCGGCCTCGTCGATCACGTCGATCGCCTTGTCCGGCAGCAGCCGGTCGCCGATGTGCTTGACCGACAGGTCGACCGCTGCGCGCAGCGCCTCGTCCTCGTACTGGACCTCGTGGTGCTCCTCGTAGCGGGCCTTGAGCCCACGCAGGATCTCGTAGGCCTCGCCCACGGTCGGTTCGGCGATGTCGATCTTCTGGAAGCGCCGCGCCAGCGCGCGGTCCTTCTCGAAGATCCCCCGGTACTCCTGGAACGTGGTCGAGCCGATGCAGCGCAGCTCGCCCGAGGCCAGCGCCGGCTTGATCAGGTTGGAGGCGTCCATGGTGCCGCCCGAGGCGGAACCGGCGCCGATGATGGTGTGGATCTCGTCGATGAACAGGATCGCGCCCGGATGCTTCCTGATCGCAGTCAGCACCGCCTTCAGGCGCTTCTCGAAGTCGCCGCGGTACTTGGTGCCGGCGACCAGTGCGCCCAGGTCGAGCGAGTAGATCGTGGCGTTGGCCAGCACCTCGGGCACTTCGCCGTCCACGATCCGGCGCGCGAGGCCCTCGGCGATCGCGGTCTTGCCCACGCCCGCCTCGCCCACGTACAGCGGGTTGTTCTTGCGCCGGCGGCACAGGACCTGGATGGTGCGCTCGATTTCCTCGGCGCGTCCGACCAGCGGGTCGATCCGCCCCTCGACCGCCATCGCGTTGAGGTTGGTGGCGAACTCGGCCAGGGCATCGCCCTTGCCTTCGCCCTCGCCGCCATCGGCGCGCGCGGCGCCGTCCTCGCCCGTGTGCGCCGGATCCTCGCCGCCGGTCTTGGCGATGCCGTGCGACATGTAGTTGACGACGTCCAGGCGGGTGATGTCCTGCTGGTGCAGGAAGTACACCGCGTGCGAGTCCTTCTCGCCGAAGATCGCCACCAGCACGTTGGCGCCGGTGACCTCCTTCTTGCCCGAGGACTGGACGTGGTAGACCGCCCGCTGCAGCACGCGCTGGAAGCCCAGGGTGGGCTGGGTGTCGCGGGTGTCGTCGTCCGGCAGCTTGGAGACGGACGTCAGGATGGCCTGCTCGAGGTCGCTGCGCAGGCGGTGGAAATCGGCGCCGGTGGCCTTGAGCACCGCCTCGGCGGACGGGTTGTCGAGCAGCGCCAGCAGCAGGTGCTCGACCGTCATGTACTCGTCACGCGCCTCGCGGGCCCGCTTGTAGCACTGGCCGATGCTGTATTCGAGATCCTTGCTGAACATGGGGCTGGGACTCCAGGGAACTGCCACCTGTATGGGGCCGCGAACCCGGCTTTTCCATGCCCTTGGCCCTGGTCCCTTTTAGGCCTTTTCCATGGTGCAGAGCAAGGGGTGCTGGTTGAGGCGGGAGTACTCGTTCACCTGGGCCACCTTGGACTCGGCGACCTCCCGGCTGTAGACCCCGCAGACCCCACGGCCCCTGGTGTGGACGTGGAGCATGACCTGGGTGGCCTTCTCCAGATCCATGGCGAAGAACCGCACCAGGACATCGACCACGAAGTCCATCGGCGTGTAGTCGTCGTTCAGCAACAGGACCGAATACAGCGGCGGACGCGCCAGTTCGGGACGGCCGGTCTCGACCACCGTGCCCTGCTCATGGTCTGGCGAATGCTTCCGGGTCATGGCGCCCATTATACGAAGGTCGCGTGAGGCGGAAGTCCATCCGCACCGGCATGGACGGGCCCGCGCCGGGCGCGAGACAATGCGTTTCACACGTCCAACCGGGGGATCCTCCAATGCTGCTCCGCAACGTTCTCGCCCTGTCCTCGGCCCTGGTCCTGGGGGGCCTGGTCGCCGCCCCGGCGCTGGCCGACGCCTCGGTCGCCGCGCGCCTGGACGCCCGCGGCGTGCGCTACGTCGTCGACGAGGACGGCGACTACAAGGTCACCTACAACTACGCCGAGGAAGGCCGGACCCAGCTGGTGTTCGTGTCCGGGCGCACCGAGTCGATCGGCGGCTTCCGCGTCCGCGAGGTGTTCGCCCCGGCCGGCCGGGTGGACCGCGACCGCATCGGGGGCGCCCGGGCGCTGGAGCTCCTGGAAGAGAGCCGCCGCCAGAAGATCGGGGCCTGGGAGGTCGCCGGGGACGTGCTCTACTACGTCATCAAGCTGCCCGACAGCGTCGACGGCGCCCAGCTCGAGGCGGCCATGGACATCGTCGCCGAGATCGCGGACGACAAGGAAATCGAGCTCAGCGGCGACCTGGACGAACTCTGAGGGAAGGCACCGCATGAGCGACCGCGAAGGCAGGTTCTGGCAGCCCGACGTCACCGTGGCGACGGTGGTCGTCGACGACGGCCGCCTGCTGTGCGTGGAGGAACGGGTCCAGGGCCGGCTGGTGCTCAACCAGCCCGCCGGCCACCTGGAGCCGGACGAATCGCTGGTCGAGGCGGCCCTGCGCGAAACCCGCGAGGAAACCGGCTGGGACGTGCGCCTGACCGCCTTCGTCGGCGCCTACCAGTGGAAGGTCCCCGACACCGGGGCCCACTACCTGCGCTTCGCCTTCGCCGCCGAGCCGGTGGCCCACGATCCGGCGCGTGCCCTGGACGAGGGCATCGAGCGCGCCCTGTGGCTGACCCCCGCCGAGCTGCGCGCGGCGGCCGACCGCCACCGCAGCCCGCTGGTGTGGCGGGTGGTGGCCGACTTCCTGGCCGGGCGCCGGCACCCGCTGGACCTCGTCGCGCAGCTGGGATGAGCGCGGCGGAGATCATCGTCGGCATGTCCGGCGGCGTCGATTCCTCGGTCGCCGCCCTGCTGCTGCGCGACGCCGGACACCCGATCGCCGGCCTGTTCATGCAGAACTGGGCGGACGACGGCAGCGGCGAGTGCCGGGCCGAGGAGGACCGCCGGGACGCGGTCGCGGTCTGCGGCCGGCTCGGCATCCCGATCCACTTCCGCGATTTCTCCGCCGAGTACTGGAGCGGCGTGTTCGAGCACTTCGTGGCCGAGTACGCCGCCGGCCGCACGCCCAACCCGGACGTGCTGTGCAACCGCGAGATCAAGTTCCGCTACTTCCTCGACGCCGCGCGCGAACTGGGCGCGCGCCACATCGCGACCGGCCACTACGCCCGCCTCGCGCGGGAGCACGGCCGGTGGCGCCTGCTGCGCGGGCGCGACCGCGGCAAGGACCAGAGCTATTTCCTGCACCAGCTGGGCCAGGCGCAGCTGGCGCACACCCTGTTCCCGCTCGGCGACATGCCCAAGGCCGACGTGCGCCGGATCGCGCGCGAGGCCGGGCTGCCGACCGCGGGCAAGAAGGATTCGACCGGCATCTGCTTCATCGGCGAGCGCGACTTCCGCAGCTTCCTGTCGCAATACCTGCCCGCGCGCGAGGGCGAGATCCAGACCCCGGACGGTCGCGTGCTGGGCCGCCATCCGGGCGTGTTCTATTTCACCCTGGGCCAGCGCGAGGGCCTGCAGCTGGGCGGCATGCGCGGCTTCGACGCGGCGCCCTGGTACGTGGTCGGCAAGGACGTGGCGCGCAACGTGCTCGTGGTTGACCAGGGCAGCGACAGCCCCTATCTCATGTCCACGCGACTGTGGAGCGAACCGGCGCACTGGATCGACGGCGCGCCGCCCGCGCGCCGCTTCGAGTGCACGGCCCAGACCCGTTACCGGCAACCGGAGGAACCCTGCCAGGTGAGCATCGACGAATCCAGCGGCGCCATCGAGGTGGTCTTCGCCCGCCCCCAGCGGGCAGTGACCCCGGGCCAGTCGGTGGTCCTGTACGACGGCGAGGCCTGCCTGGGCGGCGCCGTCATCGCCGCCACCGACGCGCCCCTGGAACGGCGCCTGCGCGAGGCCGCGGCATGAACGACGACCGCGTCCTCGCCCTCGCCGGGCTGGGCCAGGCCCTGCGCCAGGTGCGGCGCACGGCCGAGACCGGCCAGGCCGACGCCCGCGTCCTCGCCACCGCGCTCGACAGCGTGTTCCGGATCGACGCCGAATCGGTCGAGGACGTGTACGGCGGCGCCAATCGCGTGCGCGACGGCCTGCTGCTGCTGCGCGACTACCTCGCCAGCCAGGGCGACGACCCGCAGCTGCCCCGGCTGGCGCTGTCGGTGACCCAGCTCGAGCGCCGCTTCGCCAGCGCGGGCCCGATCGCGGACCGCGTCCACGAAGGCATCCTCGAACTCCGGCCGAAGGCGCTCGAACTGGGCAGCAGCCATCCGGACGTGATCGCCGCGCTCGGCGCGCTCTACGCCGAAACCGTCAGCCACCTGCGGCCACGGGTGATGGTCCAGGGCAACCCGCACTACCTGGCGCAGCCTGGCGTGGTCGCCGAGATCCGCGCCATCCTGCTCGCGGCGCTGCGCTCGGCAGTGCTTTGGCGGCAGCTGGGCGGCAGCGTGTGGGACTTCTTCCTGCGCCGCCGTGCCATGCAGGAGGCGATCGAGGGCTGGCTGTAGGCCGGGCGCGGCGATCGGCCCTTCGCAGGTGCCCCGGCGTGGCCGGGCGCGGTGCACCGGGATCAGCGCCCGGACAACAGCCCGCGCCGGCGGAACCAGGTCTCCAGCGGCAGTGTGGCCAGCGGAGGAACCGCTGCCAGCAGCGCCAGCAGCAGCGCCCACATCGGCCAGCGCAGCTTCGTGCCGGCCACCACTGCCACCGCCGCGTAGAGCAGGAAAGCCGCGCCATGCAGCCGGCCGAACAGCCAGACGCCGGCGTCGGTGGTGCCGGTGCCGTACTTGAGCAGCATGCCCAGCAGCAGGCCGGCCCAGGTGGCGGCCTCGACGAACGCAGCGATGGCGAACAGCCTGCCTGCAGGGGCAAGGCGGTCGGAGCGGATCATGCGGTCGGCTCTCTCCTGGCACCGGCGCTGCGGCCGGCGCGTCGAACAAGAGGACGGCCGGCGCCATGCCGGCCCGGCCGTCGATCGCTGCCGGCTGCGCGCAACCGGCCGCGTGCGTCAGGCGGCGACGCTCTCCGCGGTCTTCCGGTACTCCTCGATCTGGTCGAAGTTCATGTAGCGGTAGATCTCGGCGCCCTTCTCGTTGATCACGCCGATGTCGGCCATGTACTCCTCGCGGGTCGGGATCCGGCCCAACCGCGAGCAGATCGCCGCCAGCTCCGCCGAGCCCAGGAACACGTTGGTGTTGCGGCCGAGGCGGTTCGGGAAGTTGCGGGTGGAGGTGGAGAACACCGTGGCGCCCTCGCGCACCTGGGCCTGGTTGCCCATGCACAGCGAGCAGCCGGGCATTTCCATGCGCGCGCCGGCCACGCCGAAGGTGCCGTAGTGGCCTTCCTTGGTCAGCTCGGAGGCGTCCATCTTGGTCGGCGGCGCGACCCACAGGCGGGTCGGGATGTCGCGCTTGCCTTCCAGCAGCTTGGCCGCGGCGCGGAAGTGGCCGATGTTGGTCATGCACGAGCCGATGAACACCTCGTCGATCCTGGTGCCGGCGACCTCGGACAGGGTTTTCACGTCGTCCGGGTCGTTCGGGCAGGCCACGATCGGCTCGACGATCTCGTTGAGGTCGATCTCGATCACGGCGGCGTACTCGGCGTCGGCATCGGGCTCGAGCAGCTGCGGGTTGGCCAGCCACTCCTCCATCTTGCGGATGCGGCGCGCCAGCGTACGCGCGTCCGCATAACCCTCTGCGATCATCCACTTCAGCAGCGTGATGTTGCTGTTGAGGTACTCGATGATCGGCTCCTTGTCCAGGCGCACGGTGCAGGCGGCGGCCGAACGCTCGGCCGAGGCGTCGGACAGCTCGAACGCCTGCTCGACCTTCAGCTGCGGCAGGCCCTCGATCTCGAGAATGCGGCCGGAGAAGATGTTCTTCTTGCCCTGCTTGGCGACGGTCAGCAGGCCCTGCTTGATCGCGTAGTACGGGATCGCGTTGACCAGGTCGCGCAGGGTCACGCCCGGCTGCATCTGGCCCTTGAAGCGCACCAGCACCGACTCCGGCATGTCCAGCGGCATGACGCCGGTGGCCGCGGCGAAGGCGACCAGGCCCGAGCCGGCCGGGAACGAGATGCCCACCGGGAAGCGGGTGTGCGAGTCGCCGCCGGTGCCGACGGTGTCGGGCAGCAGCATGCGGTTGAGCCAGCTGTGGATCACGCCGTCGCCCGGGCGCAGCGAGATGCCGCCGCGGGTGGAGATGAATTCCGGCAGGGTGTGGTGGGTCTTGACGTCGACCGGCTTGGGATAGGCGGCGGTGTGGCAGAACGACTGCATGACGAGGTCGGCCGAGAAGCCGAGGCAGGCCAGGTCCTTGAGCTCGTCGCGGGTCATCGGGCCGGTGGTGTCCTGGGAACCGACCGAGGTCATCTTCGGCTCGCAGTAGGTGCCCGGGCGCACGCCCTTGCCTTCCGGCAGGCCACAGGCGCGGCCGACCATCTTCTGCGCCAGGGTGTAGCCCCTGCCGGTATCGGCGGGCTGCTGCGGCAGGCGGAACAGGGTCGAGGCCGGCAGGCCCAGGGCTTCGCGCGCCTTCGCGGTCAGGCCGCGGCCGATGATCAGTGGGATTCGGCCGCCGGCGCGCACCTCGTCGAACAGCACCTCGCTCTTGACCTGGAACTGCGCGATCACCTCGCCGTTCTTGAGCGCCTTGCCCTCGTACGGGCGCAGTTCGACCACGTCGCCGTGCTCCATCTTCGACACGTCGAGCTCGATCGGCAGGGCCCCGGCGTCTTCCATGGTGTTGTAGAAGATCGGGGCGATCTTGCCGCCCAGGCACACGCCGCCGGCGCGCTTGTTCGGGATGTAGGGGATGTCGTCGCCGGTCCACCACAGCACCGAGTTGGTCGCCGACTTGCGCGAGGAACCGGTGCCGACCACGTCGCCCACATAGGCAACCTGGTGGCCCTTCTCCTTGAGCTTGAGGATCTCGCCGATCGGGCCGCGCTTGCCGTCCTCCTCGGGCTGGAACGGCGCATCGGGGCGCCTGTTCTTCAGCATCGCCAGCGCATGCATCGGGATGTCCGGGCGGGTGGTGGCGTCCGGGGCCGGCGACAGGTCGTCGGTATTGGTCTCGCCCGGCACCTTGAACACGGTGACGGTCAGGCTCTGCGGCACTTCCGGCTTGCTGGTGAACCACTCCGCATCCGCCCAGCTCTGCAGCACGGCCTTCGCGTTCGCGTTGCCGGCCCTGGCCTTTTCCTCGATGTCGTGGAAGGCGTCGAACACCAGCAGGGTGTGCTTGAGCGCGTCGGCGGCGATCGGGCCGAGCCCGGCGTCGTCGAGCAGATCGATCAGCGGCGAGACGTTGTAGCCGCCCAGCATCGTGCCCAGCAGCTCGGTGGCGCGCTCGCGGCTGATCAACGGGTTGGCCTCGGTGCCGAAGGCGACCGCGGCCAGGTACGAGGCCTTGACCTTGGCTGCGTCGTCGACGCCGGCCGGGACCCGGTGCACCAGCAGTTCGAGCAGGATTTCGGCCTCGCCCGCCGGCGGGTTCTTGATCAGTTCGATCAGGTCCGCGGTCTGCTGCGCGGACAGCGGCAGCGGCGGGATGCCGAGGGCGGCGCGCTCGGCGGCGTGTTGGCGATAGGCTTCGAGCATGGGGCTCTCCAGGAGCAGGTGAATCGGAAAGTCGGAAAAGAGGAGCGGAATCGGGAATGGCGTGGTTCAGGCCCGCGGCACGATCACCTTCAGGCCCTTGAAGTATTCGCGGTGGAAGGCCGCGTCGAAGGTGATCAGCCCGTCGCACTGCAGCAGCGCATGCGCACCGACCAGGAAATCGGCCAGCGGGCGGTGGCCGTCGCCGCGCTGGCGGTGGCGACGCAGCATCTCGCCGGCGCGCAGCGCGGACTTGGGCTCGAGCGCGCTGAAATGCACCCCCATCTCCTCCAGCGCCGCGAGCGCCTCGGCGCCGTTGCGCAACGCCGCGCTGACCTGGGCCAGGGCCACGTCGCAGACCACCACCCGGCCGCCGCCCAGCGCCTGGCGCAGGCTGGACTCGACGGCGTCCGCGCGCGGCCCGTCGACCAGCAGCTCGACCAGGACCGGGGCCTCGACCGCGATCATCCGCGCGGCTTGGCCGGTTCGCCGGCCGCGTCGAGCGCGAACTTGCCGCGCACCCGCGAGATCGCGTCGTCGACGTGCTTGCTGAGCACGATGCGGCTGCCGTCGAGTTCGACCTTGAGCACGCTGCCCTTGGTCAGGCCCAGGGCGTCGCGCACGGCCTTGGGCAGGGTGATCTGGCCCCGCTCGGCCACGGTGGCTTCCATCGCCTGGCTCCATGGATGAAACGATATGGGAACATGATACATACCTTGTCATCCATACTCCAGCCCGCATACTTTGGGCCGACCCCGCCGCCAGCCGCGTAATCGGGCCGCGACGCGAAGCGGCGTAGACTCGGGACAGACCTGACGCCCGCCAGCCAGAGGAGCCCCCCATGGCCGATTCCTTCGCCACCCGCGCCACGTTCGAGGTCAACGGCAAGACCTACACCTACGCCAGCCTGCCCAGGCTGGGCGAGCGCTTCGACATCGCCCGGCTCCCGTTCTCGATGAAGATCCTGCTGGAGAACCTCCTGCGCCATGAGGACGGCGTGACGGTCCAGCCCCGGCACATCGAGGCGGTGGCGAACTGGGACCCGGCGGCCGAGCCGGAGACCGAGATCGCCTTCATGCCCGCGCGCGTGGTCCTGCAGGACTTCACCGGCGTGCCCTGCGTGGTCGACCTGGCGGCGATGCGCGACGCGGTGGTCAAGCTCGGCGGCCGGCCCGAGCAGATCAACCCGCAGATCCCGTCGGAACTGGTCATCGACCACTCGGTGCAGGTGGATGCCTTCGGCCGCCCGGAGGCACTGGACCTCAACGGCCGGATCGAGTTCGAGCGCAACCGCGAGCGCTACGGCTTCCTGCGCTGGGGGCAGAACGCCTTCCGCAACTTCAAGGTGGTGCCGCCCAACACCGGCATCGTGCACCAGGTGAACCTGGAGCATCTGGCGCGGGTGGTGTTCGAGCGCGAGATCGACGGCACCCGGTGGGCGTTCCCGGACACCGTGTTCGGCACCGACTCCCACACCACCATGATCAACGGTATCGGCGTGCTGGGCTGGGGCGTGGGCGGCATCGAGGCCGAGGCCGCGATGCTGGGCCAGCCCTCGTCGATGCTGATCCCGCAGGTGGTCGGCTTCAAGCTCACCGGCCGCCTGCCCGAGGGCGCCACCGCCACCGACCTGGTGCTCACGGTGACCCAGATGCTGCGCCAGCACGGCGTGGTCGGGAAGTTCGTCGAGTTCTTCGGCGACGGCCTGCAGCACCTGCCGCTGGCCGACCGTGCCACCATCGGCAACATGTCGCCCGAGTACGGCGCCACCTGCGGCATCTTCCCGATCGACGTCGAGGCGATCCGCTACCTGCGCCTGTCGGGCCGCAGCGAGGAACAGATCGCGCTGGTGGAGGCCTACGCGAAGGCCCAGGGGCTGTGGCACGAGCCGGGCCAGCCCGAGGCGCGGTACTCCTCGGTGCTCGAACTCGACATGGCCACGGTCAAGCCATCGCTGGCCGGCCCGCGACGGCCCCAGGACCGGGTGCTGCTGGAGGACATGAAGGCCAACTTCCACGAGAACCTCGGCCCGCTCATCGCGCGCCGCAACGGCGGCCCGGATCCGCAGGTCGTGCGCTTCGAGCGCGAGGGCGGCGGCCAGCCCCAGGCACCGCGGCTGGCGGCCAAGCCGGTGTCCACCATCTGCCTGGACGACTGCCAGCACGAGTTGCGGGACGGCTCGGTGGTCATC
Source organism: Luteimonas sp. J29 (assembly GCF_000472505.1). Lineage (GTDB taxonomy): Bacteria > Pseudomonadota > Gammaproteobacteria > Xanthomonadales > Xanthomonadaceae > Luteimonas. The sequence goes on along the minus strand of NZ_AWZR01000005.1, from coordinate 352,838 downwards.
GCAGCGATCACCTCCTGCACCAACACCTCCAATCCGGCGGTGATGATCGGGGCCGGCCTGCTGGCGCGCAATGCCGCCGCGCGCGGCCTCAGGCCCGCGCCGTGGGTCAAGACCTCGCTGGCGCCGGGCTCGCTGGTGGTGACCGACTACCTGGCGAAGGCCGGGCTGATGGACGACCTGGAGAAGATGGGCTTCTACCTGGTCGGCTACGGCTGCACCACCTGCATCGGCAATTCCGGCCCGCTGCCCGAGGCGGTGTCCAAGGGCATCGCCGAAAACGACCTGGCGGTGGCCTCGGTGCTTTCGGGCAACCGCAACTTCGAAGGCCGGATCCATCCCGAGGTGAAGATGAACTACCTCGCCTCGCCGCCGCTGGTCGTGGCCTACGCCATCGCCGGCACGGTGGACATCGACCTGACCCGGGAACCGCTGGGCAAGGACAAGGACGGCAACGACGTCTACCTGCGCGACATCTGGCCGAGCAACAAGGAGATCGGCGACCTGATCGCCGCCACCGTGGGACCGGAGCTGTTCCGCCAGAACTACGCCGACGTGTTCAAGGGCGACAGCCGCTGGAACTCGATGGACGCCCCCAACAGCGAGCTCTACCAGTGGAGCGCCGACTCCACCTACATCAAGAACCCGCCCTACTTCGAGGGCATGACGATGCAGGTGGGCCGGATCGACGACATCCATGGCGCGCGCGTGCTGGGCCTGTTCGGCGATTCGATCACCACCGACCACATCTCGCCCGCCGGCGCGATCAAGCCCGATTCGCCCGCAGGCAGGTTCCTGCAGTCGAAGGGCGTGGCACCGCCGGACTTCAACAGCTACGGCTCGCGGCGCGGCAACGACGACGTGATGGTGCGCGGCACCTTCGCCAACATCCGGATCAAGAACCTGTTCTTCGGCGGCGAGGAAGGTGGCAACACCCTCTACTTCGGCAGCAACCCACCGGAGAAGATGTCGATCTACGACGCGGCCATGAAGTACAAGGCCGACGGCACCCCGCTGGTGGTGATCGCCGGCCACGAGTACGGGACCGGCTCGTCGCGCGACTGGGCGGCGAAGGGCACCAACCTGCTCGGGGTCAAGGCCGTGATCGCCGCCAGCTTCGAGCGCATCCACCGCTCCAACCTGGTCGGCATGGGCGTGCTGCCGCTGCAGTTCCACGACGGCGAGAACGCCCAGACCCTGGGTCTGGACGGCACCGAGGTGTACGAGATCACCGGCCTGGAGGACGGCAACGCGCGCACGGCCACGGTGGTCGCGCGCAAGGTCGACGGCAGCCAGGTGCGCTTCGAGGTCCACGTGCTGCTGCTCACCCCGAAGGAGGTGGAGTACTTCCGGCACGGCGGGCTGCTGCACTACGTGCTGCGGCAGCTGGCCGCCGCCTAGCCGCGCGCCTGCACGGCCCGCCGGCCGCGATGGCCGGCGGGCTCAGTCCACGACCGGCGTCCAGCGGGCGCTCGCCAGCCGCCACCGCCCCTGCTCCAGGCGCCAGCCGGTCTCGACCTGGTACACGCGCGCGGCGTCGGGAAGCAGCCCACCGGATCCGCCGCGCAGCAGTGCGGTGAAGCGGACCACGGCGTGTCCCTCGCCGAGTTCGAGCCGCAGCGGTCCGGTATCGACCGCCAGGTCACGGTGCCGCAGCACCAGCAGCGCCGCCAGGCGGCGCGCGCCGTCGCGGTCCAGCCCGTCGTTGCCGATGAAGTCGTCGGCCAGGTGCTGTTGCATTGCAGCAGGATCACGACGTTCGATCGTGGCCTGCAGCTCGGCGAAGGCATCGCGCAGCGCGGCCTCCGGATCGGGCCGCGAACACCCGCCCAGCATGGCCAGCAGCAGCAGCGCGCACGCCCCCGCCAATGCCGCCGCACGCCGTCCGCCACCGGGTCGGGAACGCTCCGTTTCCATGGCCGCTACTGTAGCCGAGCGGCCCTTCCGCGCCCCGCTGGACCGCGCGCGTTCGCGCCTTGCCAGCCCCCGAGGCCTATGCTCCAATCCATACCAGACAGTATCCCCAGACAACACATGCACCGGTTCCGCGGAGGGATGGAATGACGATCGAACGCCCCTGGCTCGCCCAGTATCCCGCCGGGGTTCCCGCGGAAATCGACGTCGACGAGTACCCCTCCATCCCGGCCATGCTCGACGAGTCGATCCGGCGCTACCGCGACCGGCCGGCGTTCTCGAACATGGGCAAGTGCATCAGCTACGGGGACGTCGACACCCTGAGCAGCCAGTTCGCCGCCTACCTGCTCGGCGAACTCAGGCTCAAGAAGGGCGATCGCGTGGCGATCATGATGCCCAACTGCCTGCAGTACCCGATCGCCACCTTCGGCGTGCTGCGTGCCGGTTTGACCGTGGTCAACGTCAATCCGATGTACACCGCGCGCGAGCTCAAGCACCAGATGGTGGACTCGGGTGCCGCCGCGATCCTGGTCCTGGACAACTTCGCCCACACCGTGCAGGAGGTGCTCGGCGACACCCCGCTGCAGCACGTGATCACCACCGGGCTCGGCGACATGCTGGGCTTCCCCAAGGGTCCCATCGTCAACTTCGTGCTTCGGTACGTGAAGAAGATGGTGCCCGACTACGACATCCCGTCCGCGGTGCGCTTCCGCGACGCGCTGTCGCTCGGCGCCAGGCACGCGCTGCCCGAGGTGTCGATCTCTCCGGAGGACATCGCGTTCCTGCAGTACACCGGCGGCACCACGGGCGTGGCCAAGGGCGCGATGCTCACCCACCGCAACCTGGTGGCCAACATGCAGCAGGCCTCGGCCTGGGTCGGCGGCAACACCCGCCCCGGCGAGGAGGTGATCGTCACCGCCCTGCCGCTGTACCACATCTTCGCGCTCACCGCGAACGGCCTGGTCTTCACCAAGTTCGGCGCCAAGAACATCCTGATCACCAACCCGCGCGACATGCCGGGCTTCGTCAAGGAGCTCCAGCGCGAGCCGTTCACCGCGATCACGGGCGTCAACACGCTGTTCAACGGCCTGCTCAACACCCCGGGCTTCGACAAGGTCGATTTCTCGAAGTTGCACCTGACCCTGGGCGGCGGCATGGCCGTGCAGCGCGCGGTGGCCGAACGCTGGAAGAAGGTCACCGGCGTGACCCTGGTCGAGGCCTACGGGCTGACCGAGACCTCCCCGGCCGCCTGCATCAACCCCATGGACCTGGCCGAGTACAACGGCTCGATCGGCCTGCCGATCCCCTCCACCGACGCCTGCATCAAGGACGAGGACGGCAACATCCTGCCCGTCGGCGAGGTCGGCGAGCTGTGCATCCGCGGCCCGCAGGTCATGAAGGGCTACTGGAACCGCCCCGAGGAGACCGCGGCCGCCATCGACGCCGACGGCTGGCTGCACACCGGCGACATGGCGCGGATGGACGAGCAGGGCTTCTTCTACATCGTGGACCGCAAGAAGGACATGATCCTGGTCTCCGGGTTCAACGTGTACCCGAACGAGATCGAGGACGTCATCGCGATGATGCCCGGGGTGCTGGAAGTGGCCGCCGTGGGCGTCCCCGACGAGCGGTCCGGCGAGGTGGTGAAGCTGGTCATCGTCAAGAAGGACCCCTCCCTCACCGCGGAGCAGGTCAAGGCCCATGCACGGGCCAACCTGACGGGCTACAAGCAGCCCAAGATCATCGAATTCCGTGACGAATTGCCCAAAACGAACGTGGGCAAGATCCTGAGGCGGGCGCTCCGCGACGAAGCGAACTGACCCGGCCGGGCCGGCCGGGCGCCCTGGAAGGGGCCCCCCCCCCGTTGCCCCGTCGTTTGGGGGCAGTTTCTGCCGCACAAGGGCAGAAATTGCTTGCAAGCGCCCCTGAATGGGTGCATAGAATCGCGCGGTCGGACTTGTCAACTTCCTTCGGGCCGCCGCTTGCCCAGACGTCCGACGTGAAGCCGGCGGCCCCTCAGGGGACCCTCATGACGAACGTCGAGCTGCTGCACCGCGATCATTCCTTCAACACCATCCGCGTCGAGCACGACGCCTCGAACGATACCCACTGGTGCTTCATGCATGCCCAGCAGGCGTTCGCGGACCCGTCATATCGAGCCTGCTTCTCCCCGAAGATGCTGCGCGAGCTGCGCCTGTTCGCCCGCAGCGCGATCGACAAGGTCGAGCAGGCGGCCGCCGAGTCGCCGACCCACCTCGCCCACGTGGTCCTCGGGTCCGACACCCACGTCTTCAACCTCGGCGGCGACCTCGCCCTGTTCCTCAAGCTGATCCAGGCCAAGGACCGCGAGGGCCTGCTGCACTACGCCACCGAGTGCGTGGACAGCATCCACCTGCTGCATACCCGGATGCACCCCAACGTGCACACCATCGGCCTCGTCGAGGGCGACGCGCTTGGCGGCGGGTTCGAGCTGGCCCTGGCCTGCCAGACCATCGTCGCCGAGAAGGGCGTGCAGATGGGCTTCCCCGAGGTTCTGTTCGGCCTGTTCCCGGGCATGGGCGCCTACTCGCTGCTGTCGCAGCGCGTGAGCCCCAAGCTGGCCGAGGAGATGATGCTCAACGGAGTGATGTACAGCAGCGACGAGCTGCACCGGATGGGCGTGGTCGACGTCCTCGTGCCCAAGGGCGAAGGCGTGCGCGCCGTGCACGAACTGGTGCGCCAGAACCGCCGCATCGCCGGCGCCCGACTGGCGCTGCACCGCGTCCGCGAAGGCGCGCACCCGGTGAGCCACGAGGAACTGATGCGCATCACCCGGATCTGGGTCGATACCGCGCTGCAGCTCAACGACCGCCAGCTGCGCACCATGGAGCGCCTGGTCCGCGCCCAGCTGCGCCGCCCGGGGCCGCAGGAGAACGTGGCCGGCCGCGGCAGCCACCTCGCCCGCTGATCCCCCCGGCCGACGCCTCAGGCGTCGGCTTCGAGCTGGACCAGGTCGCCCTCCTCGCGCAGGGCGGCCAGGGCCTGCTCCAGCTGCTGGCGCAGCGCGTTGTCGAGGTTGCGCCAGTTGCGCACCAGCTGGTCCACCGGCATCCGCATGCCGGCCGAGGCGCTCTCGCTCAGCTGCATCGCGCCCATGTTCGCCGCGGTGCCCTTGAGGGCGTGGCAGGCGTCGCGGAACTCGTCCCAGCGTCCGCCCTCGGCGGCGCGCTCGATGTCGACGATGCACTTGCGCGCGTCGCGCGCGCACTCGGCGAGGAAGCGCTGCACGAACTCCTCGCCCAGGCCCATCTCGCGCAGTTCGTCCAGGATGTGCCTGGACACCACGGCCTGCTGCGGCTCGGCCGGCGCAGCCGCGGGCCCGGCGGGCGCCGCCTGCGCGACATCGGTATTGCCTTCGGCGATGTCGGCCAGCTTCTGCAGCAGGCGGTCGACCGCGATCGGCTTGGTCAGGTAGGCGAACGCGCCCGCCCGCTCGCACTCGGCCTGGGCTTCGCTGGTGGCGTCGGCGCTGAGCACGATGAACGGCGTGCGCCGGCGCCCGGCCTCCAGGAACCGCGCCTGCTTGATGACTTCCAGGCCGCTGATGCCGGGCATGTGGAGGTCGGTGATCACCGCATCGAACTGCTGGCCCTCGAGCGCGTCGAGGATGTCCTCGCCGGCGTTGACGATGTGCGCGCGATGGCCCGCCTTCTCCAGCAGCCGGCGCATCACCATCAGGTTGGCGGGCTGGTCGTCGCCGACCAGGATCCGCAGCGACCGCACCCGCGCGCGATGGCGCACGAACGGGTCAGTGAAGGCGATGACGTTGTCCTGCGTGCCCGACTCGGCCGCGATCTGCACCTCGGCCAGGCGCAGCGGCAGCTCGACGTGGAAGTGCGACCCCACGCCCAGCTGGCTCTCGACCCGGATCGAGCCGCCCATCAGTTCGATGAGCGACTTGGCGATCGTGGTGCCCAGGCCGGTGCCGCCGAAGCGCCGGCCATGGCCACTCTCGACCTGCTCGAAGGCTTGGAACAGGCGGCCCAGGGCGGAGGCCGGGATGCCGATGCCGGTGTCGTGGACGGAGAAGCGCAGCCGCACCTGGTCGCTGCCCATGGTCTCGAGCAGCGCCACCTCCAGCACCACCCCGCCCTCGTCGGTGAACTTGATCGCGTTCGACAGCAGGTTCACCAGGATCTGGCGCAGGTGGTTGGCGTCGCTGTGCAGCAGGTCGGGCACGTCCTCGGCGACGTTGAGTTCCAGCGACAGGCCCTTGGCCTGGGCGCTGGGCATCAGCATCACGTAGATGCCCTTGAGCTGCTCGCGCAGCGCGAAGTCGGTGTCGATCCGGTTGAAGCGGCCGGCCTCGATCGCCGACAGGTTCAGCACGTCGTCGACGATCAGCTGCAGCGAACGGGCCGAGGTCTGGATCACCTGGGCGCTGTCGCGCTGCTCGCTGTCGAGCCTGGACGCCATCAGCAGTTCGGCCATGCCGACGATGCCGTTGAGCGGCGTGCGCAGTTCGTGGCTCATGTTTGCCAGGAAGCGGCTCTTCGCCTCGCTCGCGGCCTTGGCCGCCTCGGTCGCCTTGACCAGGGCGCGCAGCAGCGAGCTCAGGTAGAGCGGGATCGCGATCAGGCCGATCAGCAGGCCGCCGCCCAGCCAGATGTTCTCGCGCCAGTACGGCGTGCCCAGCAGCACCAGGCCGAAGGCAACGCAGGCCACGGCGATCGCCAGGTACAGGTAACGGGGGCCGTAGCGCAGGCCGTTGCCCACGGTGACCCACATGATGATCACGTACATCGGCGCCAGCAGCGCGCCGAGCAGGTACATGCCGGTGCCCATCAGGCCGTAGTCCAGGGCCATGCCGAGCATGCGCCGCGGGTGCGAGATCCCGGGCCGGGCGACGATCCAGGCCAGGATCCCGACCGCCAGCACGAAGTCGGTGGCCAGGATCGCCAGCGACAGGTTCAGCGGCTGCTCGACGCCGGGGACGCCGCGCACGAACAGCTCCAGGTAGGCGTAGACCACCAGCAGCATGACCACGCGCACGCTGGCCTGGCCGTGCTCGCTGTCCTGGCGGTTGGCCAGCCTCGAGCGGATCGTGCCGATCAGCGACATGGCGGTTACCCCGCGGCCGGCGCCTTGGCGCCCGGCGGGAAGCGCTGGCACACTTCCTCGACCTTGTCGCGGTTCCCGACCAGCGCGGCCACGCAGCCGGGATCGAACAGCTTGCCCGACTGCGATCCGATGTAGTCCAGCGCCTCGTCGATGGTCCAGGCGCGCTTGTATGGACGCTTGGAGATCAGCGCGTCGAACACGTCGGCCACCGCCACGATCCGCGCCTCGAGCGGGATCTGGTCGCCCACCAGGCCATCGGGATAGCCGCTGCCGTCGTAGCGCTCCTGGTGGCGCAGCGCGATGGTGGCGCTCATCTGGATGAAGCGGTTCTGGCTGCCCGACAGCAGCTCGTGGCCGATGCGCGGATGCTCGCGCATCACCGCGAGCTCGTCCTCGTCCAGGGGGCCCGGCTTGAGCAGGACCGAATCGGGGATGGCGATCTTGCCGATGTCGTGCAGCGGCGCGGCCAACTCGATCATCCGCACCTCGTCCTCGAACAGCCCCAGCTGCTCGGCGATCAGGCCGGCAATGGCGGCCAGCCGGGCGAGGTTGGCGCTGGTGCCGGCGTCGCGGTACTCGATCGCGCGGGCCAGCCGGTGCAAGGTCTCGCGCTCGCGCTCCTCCACCTCGTGCATGCTCGACAGCAGGCGCTGCTCGAGCGACAGCGCCCGTTGCTTGATCGATTCGGACTGCTGGCGCAGCTGCAGCAGGTTGCGGCAGCGCGCGCGCAGCTCGCGCGGGCGCACCGGCTTGACCAGGAAGTCGATCACGCCGGCGTCCAGCGCAGCCTGGCGGATCGGTTCGTCGCCGACCACGGTGACCAGGACGATGGGCACGTCGCGGTGCAGCAGCGGCTTGCGGAAGCGGCGGGCGAACTCGAGCCCGTCGATCACCGGCATGCGGTAGTCCAGCAGCAGGAGGTCCGGGCGGTTCTCCTCGCACCAGCGCAGGGCGGCCTGGGGATCGCCGAAGTCCAGCACCTCGAGTTCGGGACTGATGTCCTCGAGGATGTGCCGCAGCATGGTGCGGGCCGAGGTCTGGTCGTCGACGATGACGATATTCATGGATGCTTCCGGCTCAGGTCGCGCTCCCGCAGGCACCCCGGCGGGCAGTCGCGCTGTGGAATTGCAAGCAAGTCCTGTGCCCACTCCCGGGTCCCTCCAGTTGTGCTCCACCCCCAGTATGAACGCAAATCGGCGCGCCGGCAGGCCGGTCGACCGCTCCCGGCCCTCCCCTGCCCGCGTTCAGGTTTCCGGCCGCATGTACGGGAACAGCAGGACGTCGCGGATCGAGGCCGAATCCGTGAAGAGCATCACAAGGCGATCGATGCCGATCCCGAGCCCGCCGGTGGGCGGCAGGCCGACCTCCAGGGCGCGGATGTAGTCGGCGTCGTAGTGCATGGCCTCCTCGTCGCCGCCGGCCTTGGCCTCCACCTGGGCCCGGAAGCGGGCGGCCTGGTCCTCGGGGTCGTTCAGCTCGCTGAACCCGTTGGCGATCTCGCGGCCGCCGATGAACAGCTCGAAGCGGTCGGTGATGCCGGGCTCGGTGTCCGATTCGCGCGCCAGCGGCGACACCTCCACCGGGTAGTGGGTGATGAAGGTCGGCTGGACCAGCCCGTGCTCCACGGTCTTCTCGAAGATCTCCAGCAGCAGCTTGCCCCAGCCCCAGGACGGCTTGACCGGCACCTTGAGCGCCGCGCAGTGGCGGGCCAGGGCCTCGCGGTCGCGGCAGTCGGCCTGACTGATCTGCGGGTTGAGCTCGCGCACCGCCTCCTCCAGCCGCCAGCGCCGGAACGGGGCGCCGACGTCGATGGCGTTCCCTTCCCAGTGCAGGTCGGTGGTGCCGAGGGTCTCGCGGGCCACGTCGCGGATCAGGTGCTCGGTGAGGTCCATGACCTCCTCGTAGGCGACGTAGGCCTCGTACAGCTCGAGCATCGTGAACTCCGGGTTGTGCCGGGTGCTCACGCCCTCGTTGCGGAAATTGCGGTTGATCTCGTACACGCGCTCGAAGCCGCCGACGACCAGGCGCTTGAGGTAGAGCTCCGGCGCCACCCGCAGGTACAGGTCCAGGTCGAGCGCGTTGTGGTGGGTCACGAATGGACGCGCAGCGGCACCCCCGGCGATGTAGTGCATCATCGGGGTCTCGACCTCGAGGAAGCGGCGCGCGTCCAGCCAGCGCCGGATCGCGGCGATGATCCGCGAGCGCTTGACGAACACCTCGCGCGCTTCGGGATTGACCACCAGGTCGACGTAGCGCTGGCGGTAGCGCTGCTCGACGTCGGCCAGGCCGTGCCACTTGTCGGGCAGCGGGCGCAGCGACTTGGTCAGCAGGCGCAGGCTCTCGACCTTCACCGACAGCTCGCCGGTGCGGGTCCGCATGAGGGTGCCCTCGGCGCCGACGATGTCGCCCACGTCCCAGCCCTTGAACGCGTCGTAGCGCTCGCCGAGGCCGGCCGACTGCAGGAACAGCTGGATCCGGCCGCTGACGTCCTGGATCTGGGCGAACGCGGCCTTGCCCATGACCCGCTTGGCCAGCATCCGTCCGGCCAGCGACACCCGGCGGCCGAGGCCTTCGAGCGCCTCCCCGGTCCAGCGCTCCGCATCGCCGTACTCGTCCTGCAGGTCTCCGGCGAGGTCGCGGCGGCGGAAATCGTTCGGGAACGCCACGCCCTGCGCGCGCAGCGCGGCGAGTTTGGCCCGGCGCTCGGCGATCAGCGCGTTCTCGTCGGCGGGCTGCGGGCTGTCGGGCTTGGACTCGGTCACGGTGGGTTGCCTGTGGGATGGGTCGTGTGGGTGCCGCCGGTCAGGCGGGGCGGTCGCGCGGGCTGGACGGGGCACGCGGCGGGGCCGGGCCGCGCGTCAGACCGCGTCGCTGCGTTTGGCGCCCGCCTCCAGGCCGGCCTTGAGGCTGGCCTCGACGAACTCGTCCAGGTCGCCGTCGAGCACCTTCTGCGTGTCGCTTCGCTCGATGCCGGTGCGCAGGTCCTTGATCCGGCTCTGGTCGAGCACGTAGTTGCGGATCTGGCTGCCCCAGCCGATGTCGGACTTGGTGGCTTCGACCGCGTCCCTCTCGGCGTTGCGCTTCTGGATCTCCAGCTCGTAGAGCTTGGCCGCCAGCATCTTCATCGCGCGGTCGCGGTTGGCGTGCTGGCTGCGTTCGGTCTGGCAGGCCACCACGATGCCGGTGGGCACGTGGGTGATGCGCACCGCCGACTCGGTCTTGTTGACGTGCTGGCCGCCGGCGCCCGAGGAGCGGTAGACGTCGGTCTTGAGGTCGGCCGGGTTGATGTCGATGTCGATGTCGTCGTCCACCTCGGGCGAGACGAACACCGAGGTGAAGCTGGTGTGGCGCCGGTTGTCGGAATCGAACGGCGACTTGCGCACCAGCCGGTGCACGCCGGTCTCGGTCTTGAGCCAGCCGTAGGCATACTCGCCTTCGACCCGGAACGTGGCCGACTTGATCCCGGCCACTTCGCCGCCCGACACCTCCAGCAGCTCGGTCTTCCAGCCGCGCGATTCGCACCAGCGCAGGTACATGCGCAGCAGCATCTCCGCCCAGTCCTGGGCCTCGGTGCCGCCGGCGCCGGCCTGGATGTCGACGAAGGCGTTGGCGCTGTCCATCTCGCCGGAGAACATGCGCTGGAACTCGAGCTGCTCGACGCCCTTCTGGTAGCCGTCGACGTCGGCGACCACGGCCAGCGCGGTCTCCTCGTCGCCTTCGGCCTCGGCCAGTTCCAGCAGCTCGCCGGCGCCGGCCAGGCCCTCGCTCAGGCGGCGGATGCCGTTCACGGTCTTGTCGAGGATCGAACGCTCGCGGCCCAGCGCCTGGGCACGGACCGGGTCGTTCCAGACGTCGGGATGTTCGAGTTCGCGCTCTACTTCCTCGAGCCGTTCACGCTTGGCATCGTAGTCAAAGAAACCCCCTGAGCGCGTCCAGGCGGCCGCTCAGGTCGGCGATGCGCTGGCGCACGGGATTGAGTTCGATCATGGGGAAAGTGCCGCAGGTTAAACAGCCGCCGATTCTAGCAATCCGCCCGCGCCGGTGCAGGCGTCGGGCCGCGGCGCGGGCCTGGGTCAGGGCCCGCCGAAGCGCTCGCGCAGCCCCGCGCGATGGCTGCGGCTGACCGGCAGTTCGCCGCCATCCTTCAGGTGCAGGCGCGCGTCGCCGGTGTCCAGCGGCTCGATCGAGGCCACGTGGTCGAGGTTGACGATGTAGCTGCGGTGGATCCGCACGAAGCGCTCCGGGTCCAGCCGCGCGGCGATGCCGCCCAGGGTGCTGCGCAGCGGATAGTCGTGGCCGCGCACGCGCAGGTTCACGTAGTTGCCCGAGGCCTGCAGCCACTCGATGTCGCCGGCCGCGACCAGGAACTCGCGACCGAGCTTGCGCACCAGGAACCGCTCGGGCCGCTCGACCGGCTCCACCGCCGGGCCCTCGTCCGGCGCCCCGAGCAGGCTGGCCTCGCCCTGCAGCCGCCTGAGCACGAAGCCGTAGGCCTCGACCAGGAACACGACCATGGCGTAGGTGCGCACGTCCTTGAGGTACTCGTAGGCCAGTTCGCGGGGCCACGGCCCGAAGTCGTAGTCGGCGCCCTGCCAGCGGTAGGCCAGGATCCGGAGCCCCACCATCCCGGCCACGTGCACCAGGCACACCGTCACGCTCGCGGCCAGGTGCAGCGGCAGCCGCCGCCGCCAGTTGTCCCAGTGGGTCGGGAAACGCCGCACCAGGCGCGCGACCAGCGGGATGATCACGAACCACATCACCGCGCTGCTGGCTTCCCAGACCGCCGGCTCCCAGGGCCGGAACGGATTGTGCGGGTACCGGTCCAGATCCATCCAGACCGTCACGCTGTTGGCCGCGGCGTTCCCGGCCACGACCAGGAACACGAAGCCCGCCTCCGCCCAGCGCCGCCAGGGCAGGTAGCGTTCGTAGAGCGTGGGTGCGCGCGCCATGCCGGGAATTCTACGGGCGCCGCGCTCCCGGCCGGTCCCGGTGCAGCCGCGGTTCGTCCCCGCGCCCGGTCGGCCGGTCACTTCGCGCTTGCCGCCGTCCGCGCCGGGGCGGAGATTGGCGGCGACGTCCACGATACCGCGCCATGACACGCCGCCACGATCTCGACTGGGTCCGCGTCCTCGCCTTCGGCCTGCTGGTGCTCTACCACGTGGGCATGTACTACGTGACCTGGGACTGGCATATCAACAGCCCCGCGGCCGGCCCCGCGCTCGAGCCGTTCATGATGCTCAGCTCGCCGTGGCGGCTGTCGCTGCTGTTCCTGGTCTCGGGCGTGGCCACGGCCTTCCTGCTGGCCCGCGCAAGGCGCGATGCCGCGGCCGCGAACGGGCGCGTGCGCTTCCTCGGACCGCGCTCGTGGCGGCTGCTGGTGCCGCTCGCGTTCGGGATGCTGGTGGTGGTGCCGCCGCAGTCGTACTACGAGGTGGTGGAGAAGCTGCCGAGCGGGTACCACGACGGCTACCTGGCGTTCTGGGGCCGCTACCTCGCCGGCGACGGAAGCTTCTGCCGGGGCGACGACTGCCTGGTGCTGCCGACCTGGAACCACCTGTGGTTCGTCGCCTACCTCTGGGTCTACACCGTGGCCCTGTGGCTGCTGCTGCGCCTCGCCCCGGAGGCGACCGAGCGCGCCGGCGCCCGCCTCGACGCCCTGCTCGCCTCCGCCCCCGCGGTGCTGCTGTTGCCGGCGCTGTGGCTGGCAGCGGCCCGGCTGCTGCTGGTCGGACGCTTCGGCTCGACCCACGCGCTGGTCGACGACTGGTACAACCACGCCCAGTACTTCCCGGTCTTCCTGCTCGGGTTCCTGGTCGCGCGCGGCGAAGCGACCTGGGCGGCGATCGAGCGCGCGCGCTGGCCGGCGCTCTGGCTGTGGCTGGGCAGCTGGGTGGCGATCGCGGGCTACTTCCGGATCTACGCCGAGGCCGATCCCCCGCAGGCGCTGCGCCTGGCGGTGCGCGGGCTCTGGGGCCTCGACCAGTGGTGCGCGATCGTGGCCATCCTCGGCTTCGCCCGCCGGTGCGCGCCGGGCGACGGCCCCGCCCTGCGCTACCTCTCGCAGGCGGTGTTCCCGGTCTACATCCTGCACCAGACGCTGACGGTGCTTCTTGCATGGCACCTGCGACCGCTGGCGCTGCCGCCGCTGCTGGAAGCGCCGCTGCTGGTGGTGCTGACCTTCGCCCTCGCGTTTGCCGGCTACGAATCGATCCGGCGCGTGCCCCTGCTCAGGCCGCTGTTCGGGCTCAAGCGCCTGGCGCCGGGCCCGGCGGCGGCCGCCGGCGATCCGGAGCGCGGGCACCGGCAGGCGCCGCGGACCGCCTCCGGCGGCGGCTGAGGCCGGCTCAGGCCGGCTCGCGGTGTTCGACCACGAGCTGGATCGCATCGCCGCCGCGCCAGTCGTCCGGCGCCAGCCGGTACGCGAGCCGGCAGTATCCGGCAGGCGGCAGGTCGAGGCCGCCGAAATGGATCGCCGCCAGCGGCGCGGCCACGCCTTCGGCGCGCAGGCGCAGGCGCAGGTGGCGGTCGCCGACCGGCTTCCAGTCCAGCACCTGGAAGGTGCCGTCGAACAGCGGCTCGGCGAAGCCCTGGCCCCAGGGTCCGCCGTCGCGGATGGCCTCGGCATGGAAGCGGTCGAACTCGCCGGGCAGCAGCTCGCCGTCGCTGAGCAGTTCGGCCCGGAGCAGCGCCGGGTCGAGCATCGAGGCGACCGCGGCGGCGAAGGCCTGTTCGAACGCGGGGAAGGCCTCGCGGCGCAGGCTCAGGCCGGCGGCCATGGCGTGGCCGCCGAAGCGTTCGACCAGGCCCGGATGGGCGCTGTCCACCGCCGCCAGCACGTCGCGGATGTGCAGGCCCGGGATCGAGCGCGCCGACCCGCGGAGCTGGTCGCCGCCGGGTTCGGCCGGCGCGAAGGCGACCACCGGCCGGTGCAGGCGTTCTTTCATCTTCGAGGCGACCAGGCCCACGACGCCCGCATGCCACTCCGGGTCGAACAGGCAGACGGCCAGCGGCGGTTCCGCGCCGGACGACGGCAGCGCCGCCAGCACCGCCTCGGCGTCGTCCACCATGGCCTGCTGCAGGCCCCGCCGCTCCTGGTTGATACGGTGCAGCACGGCGGCCAGTTCGTGCGCGCGGGCAGGATCGTCGGTGAGCAGGCACTCGATGCCCAGCGCCATGTCCTCGAGCCGCCCGGCGGCGTTGAGCCGGGGCGCGATGGCGTAACCGATGTCGGCCGCGGTCAAGGTCCCGAGGCGGCGTCCCGCCACCTCGGCCAGCGCCTGCAGGCCGGGGCAGCCCTGCCCCGTCCGCAACCGCCGCAGGCCCGCCGACACCAGGGCACGGTTGGTGGCGTCGAGAGGAACCAGGTCGGCGACGGTCCCGACCGCGACCAGGTCGAGCAGGCGCGCCAGGTCGGGTTCCTCGCGCCCGGCGAATGCGCCGTCCTCGCGCAATCGCGCGCGCAACGCGAGCAGCACGTAGAAGATGACCCCGACCCCGGCCAGCGCCTTGCACGCGAACAGGTCGCCGCGCAGGTTGGGATTGACGATCGCGTGCGCGGGCGGCAGCGCCTCGCCGGGCAGGTGGTGGTCGGTGACCAGCACCTGCCAGCCGCGTGCCCGCGCCGCCCCCACGCCGGCGTGGCAGGCGATGCCGTGGTCGACGGTGACGAGCAGCCCGGGATCCAGCGCTGCCAGTTCCTCCACCAGGCCGACCGACAGCCCGTAGCCGTGCACCACCCGGTTCGGAACCGCGTGGACGACGTCGCGCGCGCCGAGCATGCGCAGGCCGCGTACCGCGACCGCGCAGGCGGTGGCGCCGTCGGCGTCGAAGTCGCCGACCACCAGGATGCGGGTGTCGCGGGCGATCGCGTCGGCCAGCAGGCGCACCGCCTCGACCACGCCGCCGAGCGCGTCCGGCGCGGGCAGCTGCGCCAGGCGCGGCTGGGCCAGGCGCGGGTCGTCGATGCCGCGCGCGGCGTAGATGCGGCGCAGCAGCGGCGGGATCGCGTCGGGCCAGCCCGGGGCGGGCGCGACCGCCCCGCGCCTGCGGATGCGCACGGCCATCAGGCCTGGAAGCCGGCGCGGGGCCGGCGCCAGAAGCGCCAGCGCTGGCCGCGCGCGAGCGTGAACACGGTGCCGTCGGCGGTATCGAGCACCAGCGAGGCGATGCGTCCGGCGCGCAGCGCGTCCAGCGCCGGCAGCAGCCAGTCGCGCTCGAGCACGGGCGTGTCGCGGAGCGTGGACAAGTCGTAGGCCACATCGCCCTCGCCCGCCTCGAACCGCGGCGGCAACGGCGCGCCGGTGCCGGCGGCGGCCGCCAGCGCGGCGGCCAGGTCGTCGCCGGGGTGGAAACACGCATGCGGCGAACGCACCTGGGTGGGCAGTTCCCCACCGCCCCAGAACCACAGCGAGTTCACCGGCCGCTTGCCTGCGGCGATCCGCTGCGCGTTCCAGGGATGGTTGTGCAGGATCACCTGGGCTTCGGTAAGCAGGCTCCGCCAGCGGCGGCCGTCGCGTCCCCCGGCCAGGTGCTCGAACACGTCGGCGCCGAGCGCGTCGTCGGGCGCGGTGAACGCGGGCAGCGGCGTGGACGGCGCCAGCCGCAGGTACCAGCGGGTCGGGACCGGCGCGTCGATCGGCATGCCGGCGTCGCCGAACAAGGTCCGCAGCGCGGGCAGCAGCCGCGCGGCGTCTTCCGCGTCGAGGCCCAGCGTGTCGCCGTGGTCGAGCAGGCGCGCGCCGTTGATGTCGGCCTGGATCCGGCACGGGTCGGCGCGCAGCCAGGTCGCGCCGGCGGCGTCGCCGGCGTCGAGCTGGCGGGTGAGCGCGGCGACCGGCCAGCGGTCGGGCAGCAGGTCGAAACAGCGCCGCAGCTGCGCCCGCCGGCCTTCGCCCGGCGCCGTCGCCATGTCCGCGCGCCCGAGCGCCGCCGCAACCGCGGCCGACGGCGCGCCGAGCCGGCGCGACGCGGGCAGCAGCAGCGTGACCCGGGCCATCGCGCGTCAGTCGCGGTAGCTGACGTCGACGATCTCGAACTCGCGCGCGCCGGCCGGGGCCTCGATGGTGACCGTGTCGCCGGCGTGCTTGCCGATCAGCGCCCGCGCCACCGGCGAGGAGATCGCGATCAGGCCGAGCTTGATGTCCGCTTCGAGGTCGCCGACGATCTGGTAGCGACGTTCCTCGTCGGTCTCGACGTCGACGATCGTCACCTTGGCGCCGAACACGACCTTGTCGCCGACGTCCAGCTTGGTCACGTCGATGATGTCGGCGTGCGACAGCTCGCTCTCGAGCTGCTGGATGCGGCCTTCGATGAAGCCCTGCTGCTCGCGCGCGGCGTGGTATTCGGCGTTTTCCTTCAGGTCGCCGTGCGAGCGCGCCTCGGCGATCGCGGCGATGACCGCCGGTCGCTTGACCGACTTGAGTTCCTCGAGTTCCGCACGCAGGCGCTGGGCGCCTGCCAGGGTCATGGGTGCTCTCATGGCTGGTTCCTCAGACGGCCGTGCGCAGGCTTGCGTGCAGCTCCTGCAGCGACCAGACCGGCCCGCTTCCGCGGTAGTCCAGCGAATGCAGGAGCGCGCGCGCGCCCGCCACGGTGGTGGAATAGGTCACGCGCTGCTGCAGGGCCTCGCGCCGGATCGAGAACGAGTCGGCGATGGCCTGCCGTCCCTCCGTGGTGTTGACGATATACGCGATCTCGCCGTTCTTGATCAGGTCCACGATGTGCGGGCGGCCCTCGATCACCTTGTTCACCTGCTCGCACTCGATGCCATTGTCGCGCAGCCAGGCGGCGGTGCCCGAGGTGGCCACGATGCCGAATCCACGCTCGACCAGGTTGCGGACCACCGGCAGCACGCGCTTCTTGTCCGGGTCGCGCACCGAGACGAAGGCCTTGCCCGGCGGCGGCGCCTTGATCCCCGCCGCCTCCTGCGCGCGCGCGAACGCGGCGCCGAAGCTGCGGCCCACGCCCATCACCTCGCCGGTCGAACGCATCTCCGGGCCGAGGATCGGATCCACGCCCTGGAACTTGGCGAACGGGAAGATCGCCTCCTTGACCGAGTAGTAGTCGGGCACGATTTCCCGGGTCGCGCCCTGCTCGGCAAGGGTCCGACCGGCCATGCAGCGCGCGGCGATCTTGGCCAGCGGCAGGCCGGTGGCCTTGGACACGAACGGCACGGTGCGCGACGCGCGCGGGTTCACTTCCAGCAGGAAGATGGTGTGGCTGCCGTCGTCCTCGGTCTGGACCGCGAACTGGGTGTTCATCAGGCCGACCACGTTGAGCGCCTTGGCCAGCGCCATCACCTGCCCGCGCAGGCGGTCCTGGACCTCGGCCGGCAGCGAGTACGGCGGCAGCGAGCACGACGAGTCGCCCGAGTGGACGCCGGCCTCCTCGATGTGCTCCATCACGCCGCCGATCAGCACGTTGCCGTCCCTGTCGGCGATCACGTCGACGTCGACCTCGACCGCGTTGTCGAGGAAGCGGTCGAGCAGCACCGGCGAGTCGTTGGACACCTTGACCGCGTCGCGCATGTAGCGCGCCAGGTCGGCATCGGCATGCACCACTTCCATCGCGCGGCCGCCGAGCACGTAGCTCGGGCGCACCACCAGCGGGTAGCCGATCTCGCGCGCCAGCACCTGCGCCTCCTCGGCGCTGCGCGCGGTGCGGTTGGGCGGCTGCTTCAGGCCCAGTTCGTCGACCAGCTTCTGGAAGCGTTCGCGGTCCTCGGCCAGGTCGATCGAGTCGGGCGAGGTGCCGATGATCGGCACCCCGTTGGCCTCCAGCGCGCGCGCCAGCTTGAGCGGGGTCTGGCCACCGTACTGCACGATCACGCCCCTGGGCTTCTCCAGCTCGACGATCTCGAGCACGTCCTCGAGCGTGAGCGGCTCGAAGTACAGGCGGTCGGAGGTGTCGTAGTCGGTCGAGACCGTCTCCGGGTTGCAGTTGACCATGATGGTCTCGTACCCGTCCTCGCGCAGGGCGAGCGCGGCGTGCACGCAGCAGTAGTCGAACTCGATGCCCTGGCCGATCCGGTTCGGGCCGCCGCCGAGCACGATGATCTTCTCGCGGTCGGTCGGCTCCGCCTCGCACTCCTCCTCGTAGGTGGAGTACATGTAGGCGGTGCTGGTGGCGAACTCCGCCGCGCACGAGTCCACGCGCTTGTACACCGGCTTCACCCCGTGCGCGCGGCGCAGGGCGCGGATCGCCGACTCGTCGGTGCCCACCAGCTGGGCCAGGCGCGCGTCGGAGAAGCCCATGCGCTTGAGCGTGCGCAGGCGCCTGCCGTCGAGCGCGTCGATGCCGGCGGCCGCGACCTCCTTCTCCGCGCGCACGATGTCCTCGATCTGGTCGAGGAACCAGGGATCGACGAACGACAGCGAGAACACCTCGTCCACCGACAGCCCGGCGCGGAACGCGTCGGCGAGGTGGAACAGGCGCTCGGGGCCTGGCTCCTTGAGCTCGCGGCGCAGGGCGGCCAGGTCGTTCTCGTCGGACAGGTCCAGGCCGGTCGGGTCGAATCCGACCTTGCCGGTCTCCAGCCCGCGCAGGGCCTTGTGCACGGACTCCTGGAAGGTGCGGCCCATCGCCATCACCTCGCCCACCGACTTCATCTGGGTGGTCAGGCGCGCGTCGGCCTGCGGGAACTTCTCGAACGCGAAGCGCGGAATCTTCGTGACCACGTAATCGATGGTCGGCTCGAACGAGGCCGGGGTGCGGCCGCCGGTGATCTCGTTGCGCAGCTCGTCGAGGGTGTAGCCCACCGCAAGCTTGGCCGCGACCTTGGCGATCGGGAAGCCGGTGGCCTTGGAGGCCAGCGCCGAGGACCGCGACACGCGCGGGTTCATCTCGATCACCACCACGCGACCGGTCTGGGCGTTGACGCCGAACTGGACGTTCGAACCGCCCGTGTCCACGCCGATCTTGCGCAGCACCGCGATCGAGGCGTCGCGCAGCCGCTGGTATTCCTTGTCGGTCAGGGTCTGCGCCGGGGCCACGGTGATCGAGTCGCCGGTGTGCACGCCCATCGGGTCGAGGTTCTCGATCGAGCAGACGATGATGCAGTTGTCCGCCTTGTCGCGGACCACCTCCATCTCGAACTCCTTCCAGCCAAGCACCGACTCCTCGATCAGGACCTCGTGCACTGGCGACAGTTCGAGGCCGCGCTTGACGATCTCCTCGAACTCCTCGCGGTTGTAGGCGATGCCGCCGCCGCTGCCGCCGAGCGTGAACGACGGCCGGATGATGGTCGGGTAGCCGACCTTCGCCTGGATCTCGACCGCCTGCTCGAAGCTCCTGGCGACCTCGGCCCGCGGGCACTCCAGGCCGATCTCCTGCATCGCCACCCGGAACAGCTCGCGGTCCTCGGCCATGCGGATGGCCTCGCGCGAGGCGCCGATCAGCTCGACGCCGTACTTCTCGAGCACCCCGTTGTCGGCCAGGTCGAGCGCGCAGTTGAGCGCGGTCTGGCCGCCCATCGTCGGCAGCAGCGCGTCGGGCTTCTCCTTGGCGATGATCTTCTCGACCGTCTGCCAGTTGATCGGCTCGATGTAGACCGCGTCCGCCATCTCCGGGTCGGTCATGATGGTCGCCGGGTTGCTGTTGACCAGCACCACCCGGTAGCCCTCCTCGCGCAGCGCCTTGCACGCCTGCGCGCCCGAATAGTCGAACTCGCAGGCCTGGCCGATGACGATCGGGCCGGCGCCGATGATGAGGATGGTCTGGATGTCAGTGCGCTTGGGCATTCGTTCCTCGGTCTTTCGCGGACGCGCCCGGGGGCGGCCGTTGTGTCTGGTCCGGGCCAGGCCCGGCGGCGCCGCGCGTGCGCGGCCGTGGTCCGGCGGTCACAGGCCCCGCGGCGCGGAGCCGTGCCGCCCCTGCGCGCTCAGGCGCGCGCTTCGAGCGTGGCGATGAAGCGGTCGAACAGCGGCGCCACGTCGCAGGGGCCGGGCGAGGCCTCGGGGTGGCCCTGGAACGAGAACGCCGGGGCGTCGGTCAGCTCGATGCCCTGGTTGGTGCCGTCGAACAGCGAGCGGTGCAGCACCCGCACGTTCGGCGGCAGGCTGGATTCGTCCACCGCGAAGCCGTGGTTCTGGGAGGTGATCATCACCCTCCCGTCCTCCAGCGACTGCACGGGGTGGTTGGCGCCGTGGTGGCCGTTGGCCATCTTCACGGTCTTCGCCCCGGCCGCCAGCGCAAGCAGCTGGTGGCCCAGGCAGATGCCGAAGACCGGCACCCTGGCCGCGATGATCTCGCGGATGGCGGCGATGGCGTAGTCGCACGGCTCCGGGTCGCCGGGGCCATTGGACAGGAACACGCCGTCGGGCCTCATCGCCAGCACTTCGGACGCCGGGGTCTGCGCCGGGACCACGGTCAGCTCGCAGCCGCGCTCGGCCAGCAGGCGCAGGATGTTGCGCTTGACCCCGAAGTCGTAGGCGACCACCCGGAAGCGCGCCGGCACGCGGCGGAACTCGCCGCTGTCCAGATCGAGCGTGCCCTCGGTCCAGGTATAGGGTTCCGGCGTGGTGACTTCCTTCGCCAGGTCCATGCCCTTGAGACCGGGGAACTTGCGCGCGGCCTCGAGCGCCTTGTCGACGTCGATGTCGCCGGCCATCAGCGCGCCGTTCTGGGCCCCGCGCTCGCGCAGCAGGCGGGTCAGGCGGCGGGTGTCGATGCCGGCGATGGCGACGATGCCGCGCTCGTTCAGCCATTCGGGCAGCGCGGCCTGCGCGCGCCAGCTGCTGGGCCGGCGCGGCACGTCGCGCACGATCAGCCCGGCCACCCACGGACGCGCGGCCTCGTCGTCCTGGTCGGTGCAGCCGGTGTTGCCGATGTGCGGATAGGTCAGCGTCACCAGCTGGCGCGCGTACGAGGGGTCGGTGAGCACTTCCTGGTAGCCGGTCATGGCGGTGTTGAACACCACCTCGCCGATCGACAGGTCGGGCGCGCCCACGGATACGCCCTCGAACACGGTGCCGTCTTCGAGGACGAGGATTGCGGTTTGGGTCACTGGCTTCGCCTACGTGGGGTTGCAAAAAACCGCCGGAGCGGGGGGAAGCCGGTCCGGAAGCGGGGGGAATCAGGCGAGCGGGAATGATACCGGCCGGGACCGGAAAAGGAAAACCCGCTGTACAACCGGCCGGGCCCTCGCTAAGTTTGTTGCGAACGGTACCGTGCGTCCGGGGGGGGCAATGAACGGAAAGACCGTGTATGCGAAGACCGCGGCCGGCCAGCAGGAGATCGGGGAGCGCAAGGCCGGCCTCGACATCCGCCAGCGCCGCCTGCTGATCCTGGTCGACGGCCACCGCTCGGTGGACGAGCTGCGCCAGGTGTCGGGCCTCCAGGATGCGCTGGCCCTGCTCGAGAGCCTCCAGGCCAAGGGGCTGGTGTCCCCCGTCGCCGGCGCTGCTCCGGCTCCCGCACCCGGCCCAGCCCCGGCCGCCGCCGCGGCCGCCTCCGGCCCCGCGCCCGCGGCGGCCGCGGGAGGCGATCTGCGGGACCGTCGACGCCGCGCCGCCCATGCCGTGAACGAGATGCTGGGGCCGATGGGCGAGGACCTGGCGCTCAGGCTCGAGGAGGCGAAAAGCGAAGACGTGCTCGAACAGCTCCTGGAGCGCGCCCGGACGGTCATCGGCGACGTGCGCGGCAAGGCCGCCCTCGCCCGCTTCGAGCAGCTGCTCGTCGAGGACTAGCCGGCGAACAGCAGTCCGCGCAGCCCGTAACGCCCGGGCGGCCGGCCGGCCAGCCGCGCGGCGGCCACCAGCGCCCCCTGGGCGAAGATGTCGCGGTTGCCTGCGCGGTGGACCAGTTCGATCCGCTCGCCGGAGCCGGTGAACTGGACCAGGTGCTCGCCGACGATGTCCCCGGCGCGCAGGCTGGCGTAGCGGGGCACGGCCCCGCCCCGCGCGGCCGATTCGCCCAGGGCCAGGGCGGTGCCGGAGGGGGCGTCGCGCTTGTGCACGTGGTGGGACTCGACGATATCGCAGTCCCAGCCCGGCAGCGCGGACGCGGCGCGCTCGACCAGTTCGTCGAGCACCGCCACCCCCACGCTGAAGTTCGCCTGCCACAGCACCGGGATCGCCGTGGACGCGCCCTCCAGCGCCTCGCGCTGGGCATCGGACAAACCGGTGGTGCCCGACACCAGGGCGCATCCGCGCGCCCGGCACAGGGCCAGGACGGGATCGAACCCTTCCGGCAGGCTGAAATCGATGGCGACGTCGAAGTCCGGGGCCCCCGCCAGTTCCGAGGCGGCGAACACGGGGATCCCGTCGACCACGCGCTGGTCCACCCGCCGCTGCACCGCCGCCACCACGGCGACGTCGGCGCGCTCGGCCGCCAGGCGCAGCAGCGCGCGCCCCATGCGGCCGGATGCGCCGTGGATGAGGAGTCGGACGGGATTGCCCATGGCGGCAGGCTAGCCGCGCACCCGGTCGCCGGCAAGCCCGGCGCGACCGGGCTCAGGAGGTCATGCGCTCCCAGAATCCGCGCACGCCGTCGACAAAGGTGCTCGACTTGGGCGAATGCTTGCGCGCGCCGTCGCCGACGAAGGTGGCTTCGAACTTCTCCAGCAGTTCGCGCTGCTCGGCGGTGAGGTTGACCGGGGTTTCCACCACCACCTTGCAGTAGAGGTCGCCGCGCGCACGGCTGCGCACGGACTTGACGCCCTTGTCGCGCAGCCGGAACACCCTGCCGGTCTGGGTCTCGGCCGGGATCCGGATCTCGGCCTCGCCGTCGAGCGTGGGCACGCGGACGGTGTCGCCGAGCGCGGCCTGCGAGATCCGGATCGGCACCTCGCAGTGCAGGTCGTCGCCGTCGCGTTCGAAAATCGGATGCGGACGCACCCGCACCTCGACATACAGGTCGCCCGGGGGGGCGCCCGCGGGCCCGGCCTCGCCCTCGCCCGCCAGGCGGATGCGGTCGCCGTTGTCCACGCCGGCGGGGATCTTCACCGACAGGACCTTCTTCTGCTCGATGCGGCCGTTGCCGTGGCAGGTGCGGCACGGATTGACGATGACCTGGCCACGGCCGTGGCAGTGCGGACACGGCTGCTGCATCGAGAAGATGCCGCGCTGGAAGCGGACCTGGCCGCGGCCCATGCAGGTGGTGCAGGTCTCGAGCCTGCGGTCCTCCGAGCCGGTGCCGTCGCAGTCGCGGCACTCGGCCAGGGTCGGGATCTCGATGCGCTTCTCCGCGCCCGAGACCGCCTCCTCCAGGTCCAGCTCCATCACGTAGCCGACGTCGGCGCCGCGGCGCGGGCCGCGGGCGCCACCGCCGCCGAAGATGTTGCCGAAGATGTCGCCGAAGATGTCGCCCATGTCCGGGCCGAATCCCGGCCCCGCACCGCCGCCGCCCATGCCGTGCTCGAACGCCGCGTGCCCGTGCTGGTCGTACATGCGGCGCCTGCCGCCGTCCGACAGGACCTCGTAGGCCTCCTTGCATTCCTTGAACGCGGCCTCCGCCGCCTTGTCCCCCGGGTTGCGGTCCGGGTGGTACTTCATCGCGCAGCGGCGGTAGGCCTTCTTGATGTCGGCCTCGCTGGCGTCGCGCGGGACACCGAGGACCTCGTAGTAGTCGCGTTTCATCGCACCGGGGTTCGGGAATCGGGTCGGGGGTCGGGCCTGCGGGCGTCCCGCGGACGGGCGCCGGGCCGGGGGCCGGGACCCCAGGCGCGTCGCGCCCGGCGGGTCCCGGTCCTGCCGACCGGCGCCGCGGGCTTACTTCTTCTCGTCGTCCTTGACCTCGGTGAACTCGGCGTCCACCACGTCGTCGCCGGAGGCGGTCGAACCGCCTGCCGCACCGCCGGCCGGGGCGCCCTGCTGGCCCGCGGCCGCGGCCGCGAACAGCGACTGCGCCGCCTCCTCCAGGGCGCGGGTCTTGGCCTCGATCTGGCCCTTGTCGTCGCCCTTCATCGCCGCCTCGACGTCGGCGATCGCGGACTCGACCCGGCCGATCACGTCGCCCGGCACCTTGTCGCCGTTCTCCTTCACCGCGGTGCGGGCCGAGTGCACGAGCGCGTCGGCCTGGTTGCGGGCGGTGACCAGCTCCTGGAACTTCTTGTCCTCCTCGCGGTGCGCCTCGGCGTCGGCGACCATCCGCTGGATCTCCTCCTCGGACAGGCCCGAGCCGGCCTTGATCTCGACCTTCTGCTCCTTGCCGGTCTTCTTGTCCCTGGCCGATACGTGCAGGATGCCGTTGGCGTCGATGTCGAACGACACCTCGATCTGCGGCATGCCGCGCGGCGCCGGCTCGATGCCGGTCAGGTCGAAGCGGGCCAGCGACTTGTTGAAGCGGGCCTGCTCGCGCTCGCCCTGGAGCACGTGCACGGTCACGGCCGACTGGTTGTCCTCGGCGGTGGAGAACACCTGCGAGGCCTTGGTCGGGATCGTGGTGTTCTTCTCGATGATCTTGGTCATCACCCCGCCCAGGGTCTCGATGCCCAGGCTCAGCGGGGTCACGTCGAGCAGCAGCACGTCCTTGACGTCGCCGGCCAGCACGCCGCCCTGGACCGCGGCGCCGATCGCGACCGCCTCGTCCGGGTTGACGTCCTTGCGCGGCTCCTTGCCGAAGAACTCCGAGACCGCCTGCTGCACCTTGGGCATGCGGGTCTGGCCGCCGACCAGGATCACCTCGCTGATGTCGCTGGCGCGCAGGCCGGCGTCGTTGAGCGCGGTGCGGCACGGCTCGAGGGTCTTCTTCACCAGGTCGTCCACCAGCGCCTCGAGCTTGGCCCGGGTCAGCTTGATGTTCAGGTGCTTCGGGCCCGAGGCGTCGGCGGTGATGTAAGGCAGGTTGACCTCGGTCTGCTGCGAGCTCGACAGCTCGATCTTGGCGCGCTCGGCCGCGTCCTTCAGGCGCTGCAGGGCCAGCGGGTCCTTGCGCAGGTCGATGCCCTGGTCCTTCTGGAACTCCTCGACCAGGTAGTCGATCACGCGCTTGTCGAAGTCCTCGCCGCCGAGGAAGGTGTCGCCGCTGGTGGCCAGCACCTCGAACTGCTTCTCGCCGTCGACCTCGGCGATCTCGATGATCGAGATGTCGAACGTGCCGCCGCCCAGGTCGTACACGGCCACCTTGCGGTCGCCGCCGGACTTGTCCAGGCCGTAGGCCAGCGCGGCCGCGGTCGGCTCGTTGATGATGCGCTTGACGTCGAGGCCGGCGATGCGGCCGGCGTCCTTGGTCGCCTGGCGCTGGGAGTCGTTGAAGTAGGCCGGGACCGTGATCACGGCCTCGGTGACCTTCTCGCCGAGGTAGTCCTCGGCGGTCTTCTTCATCTTCTCGAGGATGCGCGCCGAGACCTCCTGCGGCGACAGCTTCTTGCCGTCGCTGGTCGCGACCCAGGCGTCGCCGTTGTCGTGCTCGATGATCGCGTACGGCACCAGGCCGAGGTCCTTCTTGACCTCGGCGTCGGTGAACTTGCGGCCGATCAGGCGCTTGACCGCGTAGAAGGTGTTCTTGGGGTTGGTGACCGCCTGGCGCTTGGCGGACGCGCCGACCAGCACCTCGCCGTCCTTGGTGTAGGCGACGATCGAAGGCGTGGTCCGGTCACCCTCGCTGTTCTCGATGACCTTGGCCTTGCCGCCGTCCATGATCGCCACGCACGAGTTGGTCGTGCCCAGGTCGATGCCGATGATCTTTGCCATGATGGGTTTCCCTCTGGAATCTGTTCTGTTGGCGGCAGGCCGCCGATGCTGCGTATCTGGGGCTGGAGCGGCGCCGCTTCAAGCGCCGCGCCGCGGATTCAGGCGCCTTCCTCCCCCGCCACCGACACCAGGGCCGGCCGCAGGAGCTGGTCGTGGAGCACGTAGCCCTTCTGGAACACCTGGAACACGGTTCCGGCCGGGACCTCGGCGGTCTGGACCACGCTCATCGCGTTGTGGCGCTCGGGGTCGAACGCATCGCCCGGGGCCGGGGCGACCTCG
The DNA here is from genome assembly GCF_000472505.1 of Luteimonas sp. J29. GTDB lineage: Bacteria > Pseudomonadota > Gammaproteobacteria > Xanthomonadales > Xanthomonadaceae > Luteimonas. The sequence continues at coordinate 326,919 of NZ_AWZR01000005.1, read as the reverse complement.
ACCAGGCCGTTGTTCTCGCACACGCGCGACAGTTCGCGCAGGGTCAGGACCACACCGTCGCGCATCGGGTCCTCGGCGGCGGCGGCGTTGAGCGCGGCCTCGAGGCTGTCGAACACCGGCAGCAGGTCGCCCAGCAGCTGCTTGTTGGCGAAGCGGCAGGCGTTGCGCACGTCGCGCTCGAGGCGCTTGCGCTGGTTCTCGATGTCCGCCCGGTCGACCAGCATCTGGGCGCGGAGCTGCTCGAGCTCGGACTCCAGGGCCTGGATCCGCTCCTCGGGCGTGGGCGTAGGCTGTTCGTCTGCCGCGTGCGCGGCGGCGTCTTGCGTCGGTTCGGTGGTCATGTCCTGGCTGCTGGGCGGTCGTCAGGCCGCCGATCCGCCCAGCTATGGGGCCGGCGGATCCGGATTCAAGGCGGCCCCCAGGACCTCGGCCGTGGCCTGCACCACCGGGATGACCCGGTCATAGGCCATCCGGGTCGGGCCGATCACCCCCAGCACCCCCAGCACCTTGCCGGGCCGGCCGTACGGCGCGGTGACCAGCGAGACGCCCTCCAGCGGGGCCAGGCCGGTCTCCTCGCCGATGAAGATCCGCACCCCCGGGGCGCGGATCGTGCGTTCGAGCAGCTGCAGGATCTCGCGCTTGCGGGCGAAGGCCTCGAACAGCTCGCGCAGGCGGTCGAGGTCGCTCAGGTCCTGGACCCCGATCAACCGGTTCTGGCCGGCCACCACCATGTCGTCGTTGTCGACCGGGGCCAGCGCCTGCTCGGCCAGCTCGACCGTGTGCGAGAGCAGCGCCTCCATCTCGTCGCGCGCGGCCTGCAGCTCGCGCACCAGGGTGGCGCGGATCTCGGCCATGGACCGGCCGGCGAAGTGGGCGTTGAGGTAGTTGGCCACCCGCTCGAGCTCGGCCGCGTCGTAGGGGCGCCGGACCTGGATGATCCGGTTCTGCACATCGCTGTCGGCGAACACCAGGATCGCCATTACCCGCTGCGCGTCCAGCGGCACGAAGTCGATGTGGCGGAACGCGAACTGCTCGCGCCGCGGCACCGACACCACGCCGACGAAGTGGGTCATGGCCGAGACCAGCTCCGAGGCGTTGCCGAGCAGGGCCTGGGTGCTGCCGCTGCCGCCGCCGGCGAGTTCCCCGCGCAGCCGCACCACCTCGGCATTGGGCAACGGCTGCACCTGCAGCAGCGAGTCCACGAACACCCGGTAGCCCTGCGCGGTCGGGACCCGCCCGGCCGAGGTATGCGGCGCCGACAGCAGGCCCTGCTCCTCCAGGTCGGCGAGGATGTTGCGGATCGTCGCCGGGCTCACGTCCAGGCCCGAGTGGCGCGCCAGCGTCTGCGAGCCGACCGGCTCGCCGTCGCGGATGTGGCGCGCGATCAGGGTACGCAGCAGCTGCCGCGCGCGGGCATCGAGTCGGTCGTGGGCGGTCCTGGCGGCCATCGTCCCCGATTAAATCCCCGCGCACCCTGCCCTGCAAGCCGGCCGCCGCGAGCCTGAACGCGTCGGCGGGGAAGACGGCCTCCGGGCGGGCGGTCCACCGTCTCGGCTCCTGCGATGGCGGCGACTACACTAGCGGCCCATGCTCAGGCGCCTGACCCTCCGCGACTTCGCCGTCGTCCCGGCCTCCGAACTGGAGTTCGGCCCGGGCATGACCGTGATCTCGGGCGAGACCGGCGCCGGCAAGTCGCTGCTGGTCGACGCGCTGGGCTTCCTCTCGGGCCTTCGCGCCGACGCCGGCGTGGTCCGCCACGGCGCCGGACGGGCCGAGCTGCACGCCGAGTTCGACACCGCCGACGCGCCCCAGGCCCTGGCCTGGCTGCGCGAGCAGGAGTTCGACGAGGGCGAGGCCTGTACCCTGCGCCGCACCCTGCGCGCCGACGGCGGCTCGCGGGCGTGGATCAACGGCCGTCCGGCGACCCTCGCCCAGCTCTCGCAGCTGGCCGGGCTGCTGGTAGAGATCCACGGCCAGCACGAGCACCAGGCGCTGCTGGAGAAATCCAGCCAGCTGGCCCTGCTCGACGCCTTCGGCGGCCATGCCGCGGAGCTGGCCGCGGTGCGCGCGGCAGCGGCCCGCTGGAGCGCGCTCGAACGCGAGCGCGAGGCGCTTTCGCGCACCGGCGACGTCAGCGAGCGCCTGGCCTGGCTCGACCACCAGATCGGCGAGCTCGAGCGCGAGGACCTGCGCCCCGAGGCGATCGAGTCGCTGGTCGCCGGCCATCGCCGGCTCGCGAATGCCGCCGGGCTCATCGCCGCCTGCGACGGCGCCCTGGCCGCCCTGGCCGGCGACGACGGTCCGAGCGTGCTGCAGGGCCTGGAGCAGCTGCGCGGCGGCCTGGCCCGCGAGCGCGCCCACGAGCCCAGGCTGGACGAGGTCGATGCCCTGCTCGACTCCGCCGCGATCCAGATCGGCGAGGCCGGGCTGCTGCTCCAGCGCATCCGCGACGACCTGGACCTGGACCCGTCCCGGTTCGAGGAGCTCGACGCGACCCTCGGCCGCCTGCACGACCTGGCGCGCAAGCACCGGGTGGCGCTGGAGGAACTGGAGGGCCGGCGCGAGGCGTTCGAGGCCGAGCGCGACGCCCTGCTCGATGCCGGCTCCCGCCTGCAGCGCCTGGACGAGGAGATCGCCGCGGCCGCGAAGGCCTGGCGCGACGCGGCCGACGCCCTCGGCCGTGCCCGCGCCGCCGCGGCCGAACGCCTGTCCGCCGCCACCACGGCGCTGATCGCCGAACTCGGCATGGGCGGCGGCCGCTTCGAGGTCGCCCTGGAGCCGCTCGGGCGCGACCGGCCCGATCCGCAGGGCGGCGAGCGGGTCGAGTTCCTGGTGTCGGCCAATGCCGGCCAGCCGCCGCGTCCGCTGCGGCGGGTGGCCTCGGGCGGCGAGCTGTCGCGGATCTCGCTGGCGATCGAGGTCGCGGCGCTGGGGTCGGACGCGGTGCCGACCATGGTCTTCGACGAGGTCGATTCGGGCATCGGCGGCGCCGTGGCCGAGATCGTGGGCCAGAAGCTGCGCGCGCTCGGCGCCAGCCGCCAGGTGCTGTGCGTGACCCACCTGCCCCAGGTGGCCGCGCAGGGCCACGCCCACTACCGGGTCAGAAAGTCCGAACGCGACGGCGCGACCCACAGCACGGTGGAACTGCTGGGCCCGAAGCAGCGCCAGGAGGAGCTGGCGCGGATGCTGGGCGGCGTGGAAGTGTCGCGCGAGGCCCGCGCCGCCGCGCGCCGCCTGCTGGCCGCCCACGAGGCCTGACCACGGCGGCAGGAACGGCCGCCCGTCCAGGGTGCGGGGTTCGCGGCGCGGCGCCCGGGCGGGCGTCGCGCGGTCAGCGCTTCCTGCGCACGTAGAGCACCAGCGAATGCTCGTCGAGGATGTAGCCGTGCTCGTCGGCGATCCGGTTGAGCAGTTCCACGATCTGCGGGCTCTCGAACTCGGTGATCTGCCCGGAGTTCATGTCGACCATGTGGTAGTGGTGGTCGCCGCGGTCGAGCTCGTACAGGGCGTGGCCGCCCTCGAAGTTGTGCTTGATCACCAGGCCCGCGGCCTCGAACTGGGTCAGCACCCGATAGACCGTGGCGAGGCCGATTTCGTCGCCCTGCTCGAGCAGTTGGCGGTAGATGTCTTCGGCCGTCATGTGCTGGCGCGGCGTCTTCTGCTCCAGCAGGGCAAGGATCCGCATCCTGGGGTGCGTCACCTTCAGGCCGGCCTTGCGCAAATCCATCGATTCCATGGGGTCTCCGTTCACAGGCGGTTAAACGCCAGCTGCCTGGGATGCCGGTGTCGAGGCGCCCGGAGTGTATCATCGCGGCTGTCCCGCCGCCCTTCCGCAGGCCCGCGCTCCATGACCATCGCACGCATCGCGTCCATCGCCCTGATCGCCCTGGCCACCGCCGGTTGCGGCATGCTCTACAAGCAGCCGATCTACCAGGGCAACCTCATCGAGAAGGACGCCGTGGACCAGCTGCAGCCGGGCATGGACAAGCAGCAGGTGCTGCTGCTGCTGGGCACGCCGTCGATCGCCGATCCGTTCCACCACCAGCGCTGGGACTACACCGCCAGCCAGCGCCTCGGCCGCCGCGGCGACACCGAGGTCCGGAACCTGACCCTGTACTTCGACAACGACCGCCTCGCGCGCTGGGAAGGCGACTACTTCCCCGAGCAGGACAAGGAGTTGTCCGAGCGCATGCGCCGCTTCGGCAACCTGCCGAAGGAAAAGGGCAACCGCCGCCGCTAGCGCGGCCTGCGTCCCGCCTGCGCCTGCGCGCGCCGGCGACGGCTTTCCTTCGGGTCCGCCAGCAGCGGCCCCAGCAGTTCCACCCGGTCGCCATCGGCCAGCGGCGCGTCGCCGCGCACGCGCATGCCGTGCACCGCCACGCCCGCCACGCCCTCGCGCGGCAGCCGCGTGGCGCGCAGCGCATCGTCGACCGTGGCCCCGGCGGGAAGCTCCAGCTCCTCGGCCTCGAACCGCTCCGGCCACGCCCGGACCACCTGCACCCGCATCGTCAGTCGCCCCGGTCGGCCACGCGCACGAAGTCGTCGACCATGCGGTCGGCCAGCCCGCGCATCCCCACCGAGAGCACCGGCAGCATCAGCGCGCGCTGGGGCTCGAAGTCCAGCGACAGCGACACCTTGCACGCGCTCTCGTCCAGCGCATGGAACAGCCACCGGCCGCGCAGCCGGCGGAACGGGCCGTCGCGCAGGTCCATGTCGATCCGGCGCGGCGGGTCGAGCGTGTTCTCGGTCGTGAACCAGGTGTTGAAACCGCCCAGCCCGAGTTCCAGCCGCGCCAGCATCCGGCCCTCCCCCTGTTCCAGCACCTGGGCCCGCTTGCACCACGCGAAGCGCCGGGGGTAGGCGGTGACGTCGTTGACCAGGGCGAACATCCGGTTGGCGGAGTGTTCGACCAGGGCGCTGCGTTCGATGGTGGTCATGTGCTCGCGTCGCCGGCCAGGTTCGGGGAGAATGGCCGGATGGGAAAAAAGAGCGGCAAGGATAAGGCAAACGGCGACCGGACCATCGCCCTGAACCGGCGCGCGCGCCACGACTACCACCTCGAGCAGCGGTTCGAGGCGGGCATCGCGCTGCAGGGCTGGGAGCTGAAGGCCATCCGCGCCGGCCGGGCCAGCATCGGCGAGGCCTACGCCATCGTCCGCGACGGCGAGCTGTACCTGTTCGGCGCCCAGATCACCCCGCTGATCCAGGCCTCGAGCCACGTGGTCGCCGACGCCCACCGCACCCGCAAGCTGCTGCTGCACCGGCGCGAGATCGACAACCTGATCGGCCGCGTCCAGCGCGAGGGCTACACCCTGGTGCCCACCGCGATGTACTGGAAGGGCAACAAGGTGAAGGTGGAACTGGCCCTGGCCAAGGGCAAGCAGGCCCACGACAAGCGCCAGGCCGCGCGCGACCGCGACTGGTCACGCGACCGCCAGCGGGTGATGCGGGCCCACAACCGCAACGCCTGAAGCGGCGCCGCGGCTTCAGTCCGCCTCGTCGTGTCCGTCCGGATGCGACTCGTGGTGGCGCTCGGGCAGCACGAAACGGAACGTCGCGCCCTGCCCGACCGCGGCCTCGGCGGTGATGCTGCCGCCGTGGCGGTCGATGATGCGCTTGACCGTCGCCAGGCCGATCCCGTGGCCCTCGAACTCGTCGCTGCCGTGCAGGCGCTGGAACGGCCGGAACAGCTTGGAGGCGTAGGCCGGCTCGAACCCGGCGCCGTTGTCGCGCACCCGCAGCGCCACCATCCCCGGCGCCGGCTGCGCCTCGGGGTCGCGGCCGAACTCGATCCTGGCGTGCGGGCGGCCCGCGGTGAACTTCCAGGCGTTGCCGATCAGATTCTGCAACAGGTTGCGCAGCAGGGCGGGGTCGCCGCAGGCCTCGATCCCGGGCTCGACCACCGTTTCCACCATGCGCCCCGGCTCGGCCTGGCGCAGCTCTCCGATGACCTCCGTGGCCAGGCGGCTCAGGTCCACCTGCGCCTGCTGCAGCGGCTCGCGCGTGATCCGCGACATCTTCAGCAGCGCGTCGATCAGCTCGTCCATCCGGTTGGCGGCCTTGCGCACCCGGGCCAGGTAGTCCTGTCCGTCCGGGCCGATGGACGCGCCGAAGCGCTCGCCCAGCAGCCGGCTGAACCCCTCCACCGTGCGCAGCGGCGCGCGCAGATCGTGGGACACGCTGTAGGCGAACGACTCGAGCTCGTGGTTGGCCAGGGTCAGTTCGCGCGTGCGCTGCGCGACCCGCGCCTCAAGGGTGCGGTTGAGCAGGCGCACCTCGCGCTCGGCGCGCAGGCGGTCGGTCACGTCCTCGACCTGCACCAGTGTGGCGACGTCGCTGCCCACGTCGCCCGGCACCGGCGAGCGCACCAGCTCGACCAGGCGGATATCGCCGTCGCTGCGCAGCAGCTTGCGGGTCGCCGTGGAGTGGCCGTCGCCTGTGGTGGCGCCGGTCTCGGGATCGACGAAGCAGGCATCGAACGCGGTCCCGGGCAGTCCCTCCGGGGCGACGCCCAGGATCCGGGCCAGCGCCGGGTTGGCCTCGACGATCCGGCCCTGCCCGTCCAGCAGGGCGATGCCGCTGGCCGAGTACAGCATGGCGTTGCGGAAGCGCTGTTCGCTGCGGCGGTAGGACTCGCTCATCGCCTCGGCCAGGCGTTCGGCGCGCGACTGGGTATGGGCGAGCGTCAGCACCACCGCGAACAGCAGGAACGAGACGATCAGCCCGGCCCCCACGTTGGCGTGCAGGTCCGAGGCGGCGCCCGCGCCGCCCCCGGCCTGCGGCGACTGGAAGTCGACGCGCCAGGTCCGGCCGTAGAGATCGATCGTCTCCGAGTGGACCAGCACGTGGTCGTCCGACTGCTCCCTGAAGCCCGGGGAGACGAACACCTCGCTGGCCTGGCCACCCGGCCCGACGTCGACGATGCGCAACTCCTGCGCCGCGTCGAGCTGGTGCAGCGCGCTCTCGACGAACGTGCGCACGTGGAACGGCGCGTAGATCCAGCCCGACATCGCGGTGCGCCGGGCCTGGACGTTGCCCGGCAGGATGCCGTTGGCGTAGATCGGCGCGTACATGAGCAGGCCGTTGCGCCGGCCGTCGCCCCCGCGCTGGATCAATTCGACCGGGGCGCTCAGGCGCACCTCGCCGCTGTCGCGCGCGGCCTCCATGGCGGCCCGGCGCACCGGATGCGAGAACATGTCGAATCCGACCGCGCTCATGTTGCCGATCGACTGCGGCTCGAGCATCAGGATCGGGCCGTAGATCTCGCGCACGCCGTGCGGCCGGATCTGGAACAGCCCCTTGCCCTCGTCGCGCATCGCCAGCTGCAGCGCCTCCAGGTCGGTGCGCCGCAGGTAGGGGACGTAGCCCAGGCCGAGCAGTCCGTGGAACTGGCGCTCGATGTCCAGGCCACCGACGTAGTCGCGCCACTGGCGCTCGGTCGGCCGCGACACCGACCAGTACAGCGACACGCCGCCGCGCAGCGCCAGCTCGTAGTGCAGCAGGCGCTGGCGCAGCAGCATCAGCACCTCGCCGCTGCGGGTCTGGAACTCGGCCTGGCGCGCCCGCTGCTCGCGTTCGCCGGCGGCACGCGCGTACATCCAGACCAGCAGCAGCGAGCCGGCCAGGATCACGAGCGCGAGCAGGTACCCCCGCCGCGCGGACGGGCGGGCGGGCCCGGGCGTGCTGTCCCCTGGCTGGGTGCGGCTCATGGCCACAGGATAGCGGCACGCCCGCGCCTAGGGAGCCTGAACGCGCGCCGCGGCCGCCCTTGCGTGGGCCCGGACCGCCCCTATACTGCCGGTGTCAGCGTGATCGACGCTCCCGGGGGTGCACTGGCTTCGACGGGGGTCGCGAAATCACCTGGTGCATGCCGAGGGGGCAGCTTTCCTCGTTAATCCAGCGGCAAACTCATAGTTGCCAACGACGACAACTACGCTCTCGCCGCTTAAGGCGTAAGCCCCGAACCCACTTGTGCCCGTGCTCGTGGATGTAGGGTCATCATCACGGGAACCAGCCGCGGCGGCCGCCTGTCTGCCACGGCTGAACTCACAGGCTGGTTCCCGGGCGCGCTTCGCACGCCGTGCTGCCCGGGGACGAGATCCAACGGCGGGCTAAGCATGTAGTACCGGGGATGGAGTGCCTTCGGACGGGGGTTCAATTCCCCCCACCTCCACCATCTTCAGACCGGAAAGGCCCGCGCAAGCGGGCCTTTCCGCGTGTCCGGTCCGGCCACGGCCGGGATCGCGACGACCCGGTACGATCCGTGACGCACCGCCGGCGGATGCGCCGGCCATCGCCCCCTCCGAACCCGTCTGAGCGAAGACTTGTTGGAGGCCAACGGGAAAGGCAGGGCCGCCTGCGCGGCCCTGCCCGGTCTGCGACCGGCGGATCCGGTCAGGAGCGCAGCGGGACGATCCGGATCTCGACCCGGCGGTTGAGCGCGCGGCCCTGCTCGGTACTGTTGTCGGCCACCGGGTACTGGTAACCGAAGCCGGCGACCTCGAAACGTTCGCGGCGCAGGCCCTGTCCGATCAGATAGTCGGCCACGTTCCGGGCGCGCTCCTCGGAGATGCGCTGGTTCACGGCGGCAGTGCCGACATTGTCGGTGTGGCCGCTGACCTCGACGATGGTCTGGTCGTATTCGCGCAGGGTCGCGGCGACGTTGTTGAGCGCCGGGTAGAACTGCGGCTTGAGTTCGGTGCGGTTGAAGTCGAAGGTCACGCCATCGGGCAGGTTGAGCTTGATGGTGTCGCCTTCGCGGTCGACCTCGATGCCGGTGCCGGCGGTCTGGCGTCGCAGCTCGGCTTCCTGGCGGTCCTGGTAGGCGCCGATCGCGCCGCCCGCCAGGCCACCCACGCCCGCGCCCACCAGCGCACGCTGGCGCCGCTCGGTGGCGTCGCTTCCGCTGAGCAGGCCGGCCACCGCGCCGATGCCGGCGCCGATGAGGGCGTTGTTGCGGGTGCGGTTGGGGTCGTCCGGCGCGTTGGTCTGGCCGGTGTAGGTGGCGCAACCACCCAGCACGAGCGAGCTGGCGAGGACGGAGGCGATGATCGGGTTCCTGTAACGCATGTGCCACTCCTGGTGCGGGGACGACCCGCCGGTTGGGTTCGCCGCGCATTCCAGCATGGGATCCGGCAACGGATGGTGACGGCCGGCGCGGGCGCATCGGACGCGGATCGCGGCCGTTCAGGTTGGCGCACCTTCCTCCGACGCGTCGCCTTGATCCTCCTCCCGCCGCGATGCCGCCAGCGCGCGCCAGGCCGCGAGCGCCGCCTCCCGCCCCTCCTCCAGCCCCACGACCGGGCGCGCGGGATAGTCCGGCGCCAGCCTGCGCGCGAGTTGCGGCGCGGTCCACGGCGCGTGCCGGGCGGGCATGGGCAGTCGCGCCAGCTCCGGCACCCAGCGCGCGACGTACCGCCCCCCGGGATCGAACTTCGCCGCCTGCGTCACCGGGTTGAACACGCGGAAATACGGGGCCGCGTCCGCGCCGGTGCCGGCCACCCACTGCCAGCCGAGCGTGTTGCTGGCCAGGTCGGCGTCGACCAGGTGCTGCCAGAACCAGCGCGCGCCCTCGCGCCAGTGCTGGCGCAGGTGCTTGCACAGGTAGCTGGCCACGACCATGCGCACCCGGTTGTGCATCCAGCCGCTCTCGCGCAGTTCGCGCATACCGGCATCCACGATCGGCACGCCGGTGCGGCCCAGGCGCCAGGCCTGCAGCAGGCGGCGCTGCGGCGGTGCCCACTCGAACCGGTCGAAGCGCGGATTGAAGTCCGCGTCCGGTGTGTGCGGGAAATGGTGCAGGAGGTGGCAGGCGAACTCGCGCCAGCCCAGCTCGCGCACGAAGGCGTCGATGTCGGCGGCATTGGCGGCACTGCGCCGCGCCTCGAGCGCGGCGACGATCCGCCACGGTGCGATCTCGCCGAAGTGCAGGTGGGGCGACAGGCGCGAGGTGCCGACCTGGTCGGGACGGTCGCGTCCCTGGCGGTATCCGTGCAGCGCACCCTCGATGAAGAGCTCCAGCGCCTCATGGGCACCGGCCTCGCCCGGCTTCCAGCCGTGGCGCAGCAGCGCGTCCGGGTCGCGCGCGGGCGGCAGCCGGAGCGTCTCGAGCCGGATGCCGTCAGGATCGCCCTCCAGGTCGGGGATCGAGGCGGGCGCGTCGAGCAGCCGGTGCGCGCGCCAGTGCGCCAGCGCGGCGCGCCAGAATGGCGTGAACACGCGGTACGGCCCGCCCTGCTTCGTCGCCAGTTCCCAGGGTTCGAACAGCAGTGCGCCGTTGAAGCTTTCCGCGTGCACGCCCTGTTCGCGCAGCGCGCGCTTGATCGCGGCGTCGCGGCGTTCGATCGCCGGTTCGTAGCGCCGGGTCCAGTACACCGCCTCGATGTCGCAGGCGGCGACCAGCGCCTCGATCACCGGCTGGCTGGGGCCACGGAAGATCCGCAGGCGCGAGCCGCGCGCGCGCAGCGAGGCGTCCAGGGCCGCCAGCGAATGGTGCCGCCATGCGTTCGAGGCCGGGCCGGGCGCCCAGTCGCCCTCTTCCTCCGGCTCGTGGATGTAGACGCACACCGGCACCTGTCCGGCCGCCAGCGCGGCGGCCAGCGCGGGCTGGTCGGCCAGCCGGAGGTCGTTGCGGAACCAGACGAGGGCGTTGGCCATGCGCGATCCCGTGTCCGGTGGGCAGGTGGCGTCAGCCGGCGGAGGCATCCGCGCCCACGTAGTCGCGCGGGATGCGTTCGTTGAGCTGGACCAGCACTTCGTAGGGAATGGTACCGGCGGCGGCGGCGACCTCCTCGACCCGGATCTCCTGGTCGCCCTGGCGGCCGATCAGCACCACCTCGTCCTCGTTGCAGGCGCTCGACGCGCCGATCGCCACCATGAACTGGTCCATGCACACGCGGCCGACGACGGGATGCCGCTCCCCGCGCACCAGCACCTGGCCATGGGAGGACAGCGCCCGGGGCCAGCCGTCGCCGTAGCCGATCGGGACCGTCACCACGCGGGTGTCCGCCGGCGCGGTCCAGGTCGCGCCGTAGCTCACCGTACCGCCGGCGCGCACCACCTTGAAGTACACCACCTGCGACACCAGCGACAGCGCCGGGCGCACCGGGACCACGGGGCGCGACGCGGCGTCGGGCAGGACGCCGTAGAGCAGGATCCCGGGCCGCACCATGTCCAGGCGGGTGCCGGGGAAATGCAGCACACCGCCGGAGTTGGCCAGGTGGCGCACCGGCATCGGCGCCCCCACCCGCTCGAAGTGCGCGCACGCCTGGAGGAAACGCTCGAGCTGGCGTGCGGTCATCGGGGAGTCCGGATCGTCGGCGCAGGCCAGGTGCGAGTAGATGCCGCGGATCTCGCACCAGCGAGAGGCCAGCGCGGCCTCGACGAACGGACCGGCCGAATCGTGGCGCACGCCGATGCGGCCCATGCCGGTGTCGATCTTGAGATGGATCGCCGCGCGTCGCCCGAGCGCCTCGGCCGCCGCCTCCACCTGGCGCAGCTTGGCGATCGAGGACACGGTCAACTCGAGGTCATGGCGCAGGAACAGCGCGACCTGTGGCCCGAAGATCCCGCCGAGCACGAGGATCGGCAGGGTGATGCCCGCCTCGCGCAGGGCGATGCCCTCCTCCACGAACGCCACGCCCAAGCGGGTCGCGCCCTGCGCCTGCAGGTGCCGCGCCACCGGCACCAGTCCGTGCCCGTAGGCATTGGCCTTGACGATCGGCATCACCGGCACGCCCGCGTGCGCGCCGATGGCGCGCAGATTGTCGGAGATCGCATCGAGGTCGACGCGGATTCGGGTCGGGCGCTGGGTGAAGGCGGTGGTCACGCGGGGTTCCTCGACCCCGTCCGGCAACGTGCCGGCGCGGGCATTCAGCCGATTCTAGCGGCCCTGCCAAGGGACTGACTGGCCGCGACTGCGGATTCGCGCTAGGCTGGATCCGGATCTCAGGACGAGACTCGTGAATGAATGGATTCGACGCGCGCGCCCGCGCGGGCGCCCTGCTGCTCTCCGCCCTCCTGCCCCTGATCGCTACCGCCGGGGCCGGGCCGCAGCGCCTGGACGGCGACGCCCACTTCATCGACGGTGCCGTCGTCGATGTCGCTCCCGAAACCTGGGATGGCCGCTTCCGCTTCGCCGACGTGTACTGCACGACGTTCCCCCTGGCCGGCAAGGCCCGGCAGCGGGTGTCGGCGCTGTTCCACGGCAACGCGGTCTCGCTGGTGAAGGTGGCGTACGACGCGCCCTATGAGGTGTACGTCGCCACCTCGACCCTCCCGGCTGGCAGGACTCGCGAGGACGAACACCACCAGCAGTTGGCAGGCCTGCAGGCCGGCGCCAGTGTGGTCCCGGAACTGCTGCAGTACGACGTGGTCGAGCTCGAGCACGGCCCCGTCATCCGCACGCGGATGACCAACGTCACCTACCCCCGGGAGGGCGAGGATCCGTTCCCGCTGAAGATGCGCTTCTTCGACTCGCCCGGCGCGGTCCGGAGCATTGCCGAATCCCGGCTGGCGATTCGCGCGTACGACCGGGTGGAGGTGGTGGCGCTGGCCGCAGTGCCGGAAGGCGCCGGCGAACTCGAAGCCGCCCTCACCCGGGGGCTGATGGCCGGGATCGCCGACGCGGTGCTGGCATCCCTGCTCGAGTGCAGCGCCACGCTTCCAGCGCCATGACGCCCGCCCGGGGCGCTACTCGAAGCTGCCGACCGAGTCGTGGGCGAGGTTGTCGAAGCGGGTGTACTCGCCGAAGAAGCGCAGCTTCACCGAGCCGGTCGGGCCGTTACGCTGCTTGCCGATGATGACCTCGGCCAAGCCCTTGTCCGGCGAGTTTTCCTTGTTGTAGTACTCGTCGCGGTAGATGAAGATGATCACGTCCGCGTCCTGCTCGATGGCGCCCGATTCGCGCAGGTCGGCCATCACCGGGCGCTTGTCGGTGCGGGTCTCGAGCGAGCGGTTGAGCTGCGAGAGCGCGATCACCGGCACGTTCAGCTCCTTGGCCAGGGCCTTGAGCGAGCGCGAGATCTCCGAGATCTCGGTGGCGCGGTTCTCGCTGTTGCCCGGCACCTGCATCAGCTGCAGGTAGTCGATCACGATCAGGCCCAGGTCGTGCTCGCGCTTGAGCCGGCGCGCCTTCGCCCGCAGGACGTCGGGCGAGAGCGCCGGGGTGTCGTCGATGAACACCTTGGCGTCCTTGATCAGGCGGATCGCGCTGGTCACGCGGCTCCAGTCCTCGTCCTCCAGCTGGCCGGTGCGCAGGCGGGTGGCGTTGACCCGGCCGACCGAGGAGATCAGGCGCAGCGCGAGCTGGCTGGCCGACATTTCCATCGAGAACACCGCCACCGCCTTGCGGGTCTTCATCGCCGCGTACTCGGCCATGTTCAGCGCCAGCGTCGTCTTGCCCATCGACGGGCGCGCGGCGAGGATGATCAGGTCGGTGGGCTGCAGGCCCGCCGTCATCTCGTCGAACTCGGTGTAGCCGGTCGGCAGGCCGGTGATCCCGCCGCCGCTGGCGAAGCGGGTCTGGAGGACGTCGAACGCCTCCTGCATCGCCTTGTTGATCGGGGTGAAGTCCTGGCGCCCGCGCGCGCCGGCCTCGGCGATGGCGAACACTTCCTGCTCGGCCTTGGCCAGCAGCTCGCTGCTGTCGCGGCCGTCGGGCTGGAAGCCGTCGTTGACGATCCCGGTGCCGACCTCGATCAGCTGGCGCAGGATCGCCTTGTCGCGCACGATCTCGGCATAGGCGCGGATGTTGGCTGCCGAGGGCGTGGTGGTCGCGAGCTCAACGAGGTAGGCGCCGCCGGCGACCTGTTCGCCCAGGCCCTGGGATTCGAACCACTCGCCCAGGGTCACCGCGTCGAACGGCCGGTTCTTCTCGGCCAGCTCGCGGATGGCGCGGTAGATCAGCTGGTGGTCGCGGCGGTAGAAGTCGCCATCGGTCAGCAGGTCGGCGACCTTGTCGTACGCCTCCGGGGCCAGCATCAGGCCACCGAGCACGGCCTGTTCGGCCTCGATCGACTGCGGCGGGACGCGCAGCTGCTCAACGCGATTGTCGATGCGGCCTTCCTGACGGAAACCGGGGCGTGCGGACATCAGCGGGGTGACTCCCAGGGACGGGCCGTCGGCTCGGCCGTATCGTTGTTCTGTGGCAGTCATCGTAGCGGCAGGGGCTGTGGAGGCGCGACGGAACAAGCTGTGGATAACGATGCAGTTGTAGGCGCCCTTCGTCTCAGGCGATGAGATGGCGGAGCCGCACTGCTGTCTGCATCCGAGATGCCTCGCCTCCGCAGCGACACCACGGCCGACGGGCCCGGGATCGCTCCCTGCGCGGTCAGGACTGGCTCGGGCACAGGACATCCATGTTCTGCTGGTCCGCGAACCCGGGCCAGCCACCCGCGGCCCGGTGATGCTGATGCCATCCCGCTTCGAAAGCCCGTCCGGATCCGGGGCCATCCGGTCCTGCGACGCCGCCATCCGTCCGCCGGAGTCGGGAGACGGGACGCTGCCTGGCCGCCCTCGCCGTGGCCCGTTCCGGAGGCGAGAACAGGACAGCGCGACGGAGCCACGAAGGATCACGGTGCCCCGGCCTTCGCGGTCGCGGCTGAAGCCGCTCCTACGGGGGCCGTCCAGGAGCATCAGCTCGCCTCGCGACGGCTGCGCAGTCCGGAGGTTCGAGGGAACGCGCACGACGGCGTCCGGCGTCGTCGGTCGCGGCTGAAGCCGCTCCTACGGGGGGAACGGTCGGAACCGCGGCAACAAAAAAGCGGGCCGGGGCCCGCTCTTCTGTTGCACTGCCGAGGGTCCGGACGGCTTACTCGTCCGAGACGCCCTCGCCTTCCAGCACGGCCTTCATCGACAGGCGGATGCGGCCCTGCTTGTCGACCTCCAGCACCTTGACCTTGACCACGTCGCCTTCGCGCAGGTTGTCGGAGACCTTCTCCACGCGCTCGTTCGAGATCTGCGACACGTGCACCAGGCCGTCCTTGCCCGGCAGGATCGTCACGAACGCGCCGAAGTCCATGATCTTGACGACCTTGCCCTCGTAGATGCGGCCCGGCTCCACGTCGGAGGTGATCTGCTCGATGCGCGCCTTGGCGGCCTCGGCGGCGGCGGCGTTGACCGACGCGATGACGATGGTGCCGTCGTCCTGGATGTCGATCTGGGTGTTGGTTTCCTTGGTGATCGCCTGGATCGTGGAACCGCCCTTGCCGATGACCTCGCGGATCTTGTCGGGGTGGATCTTGATCGTCAGCAGGCGCGGCGCGAACTCGCTCAGCTCGGTGCGCGGCGCGGTCAGCGCCTTGGCCATCTCGCCGAGGATGTGCAGGCGGCCCTGCCTGGCCTGGGCCAGCGCCACCTTCATGATCTCCTCGGTGATGCCCTGGATCTTGATGTCCATCTGCAGCGCGGTCACGCCCTTCTCGGTGCCGGCCACCTTGAAGTCCATGTCGCCCAGGTGGTCCTCGTCGCCGAGGATGTCCGACAGCACCACGAAGTCGTCGCCTTCCTTGATCAGGCCCATGGCGATGCCGGCCACCGGGGCCTTGATCGGCACGCCCGCGTCCATCAGCGCCAGCGACGAACCGCACACCGACGCCATCGAGGACGAACCGTTCGACTCGGTGATCTCCGAGACCACGCGGATCGTGTACGGGAACTCCTCCATCGTCGGCATCACCGCGGCGACGCCGCGCTTGGCCAGGCGGCCGTGGCCGATCTCGCGGCGCTTGGGCGCGCCGAAGCGACCGGCCTCGCCCACCGAGTAGGGCGGGAAGTTGTAGTGGAACAGGAAATGTTCCTTGTACTCGCCCGACACCGCGTCGATGATCTGGCCGTCGCGGGCCGTGCCGAGGGTCACGGCGACGATCGCCTGGGTCTCGCCGCGGGTGAACAGCGCCGAGCCGTGCACGCGCGGCAGGATGCCGACCTTGCACTCGATCGGGCGCACCTGGTCGAGCGCGCGTCCGTCGATGCGGACGCGGTCCTTGAGCACCGCGTTGCGCATGGTCTGGTATTCCTGCTCGCCGAACTCCTTGGCCAGGTCGCCGGACGCCCAGGCGTTGGCCTCGGCCTCGGGCGCGAGCGCGTCGAGGATGGTCTTCTTGATCGCGGAGATGGTGTCGCGGCGCTCGAGCTTGTCGCGCACCTGGAAGGCCTTGGCCAGCTGCTCGCCGATCGCGGTGCGCAGGGCCGACACCAGGCCTTCGTCGGCCGCCGGCGGCTGCCAGTCCCACTTCGGCTTGCCGGCCTCGGCGACGAGCTCGTTGATTGCGGCGATCGCGACCTGCATCTGCTGGTGGCCGAACATCACAGCGCCGAGCATGACGTCCTCGGACAGCTCGTTGGCCTCCGACTCCACCATCAGCACCGCGTTCGCGGTGCCGGCCACCACCAGCTCCAGGTCCGAATCCTGCAGCTCGCTGGTGGTCGGGTTGAGCAGGTACTGGCCATTGCGGTAACCGACCTTGGCCGCGCCGATCGGGCCATTGAACGGCGCGCCGGTCAGCGACAGCGCCGCGGAAGCGCCGATCAGGGCCAGGATGTCGCCGTCCACCTCGGGGTTCATCGACATCACGGTGGCGATGATCTGGACTTCGTTGCGGAAGCCATCAGGGAACAGCGGGCGGATCGGGCGGTCGATCAGGCGGGAGATCAGGGTCTCCTTTTCGGTCGCGCGGCCCTCGCGCTTGAAGAAGCCGCCCGGGATGCGGCCGCCGGCGTAGAACTTCTCCTGGTAGTCGACGGTGAGCGGGAAGAAGTCCTGCCCCTCGCGCGCCGTCTTGGCGGCCACCGCGGTGACCAGCAGAACGGTGCCCTCGCAGGAGACCATCACCGCGCCGCCGGCCTGCCTTGCGATCTCGCCGGTTTCGAGCGTGACCGTCCGGTTGCCGTACTGGAAGCTCTTGGTAACTTTTGCCACTTGGGTTTTCCTTGATGACTCTTTCGATGGACCGGCCGGGACCCCTGTCCCGGTCGGGCGGCCGCGCCCGGCGTGGCCAAAAAAGAGCCGCGGCGCATCACTGCGCCGCGGCGGAGCTCGACTTTATCGGCGCAGGCCGAGTTTCTCGATGAGCGCCTTGTAGCGGGCCGGGTCCTTGCGGTGCAGGTAGTCCAGCAGGCTGCGGCGGCGGTTGACCATCTGCAGCAGGCCGCGCCGGCTGTGGTGGTCCTTCTTGTGGGTCTTGAAGTGCTCGGTCAGGTGCACGATGCGGGCGGTGAGGAGCGCCACCTGCACTTCCGGCGAGCCGGTATCGTTGGGTCCGCGCGCGTGTTCCTGGATGATCTTGCTGTTGTCGATGGACATGTTCGCCTCTTGGTCACGAAACCCGCAGACACGGCGCGGCGTACTGGACGCTGCGGCGCACCGCGTGGTTCGTCATGGATGGACGGGGACGCCACGCATGGCGACGACTCCCGGCTGGTCTGAAAGTGCTTGAAAAAGCCGTGGAAGTGTACCGGCTCGGCGGGACAGCCACAAGTTCAGGCCGGCTGGCGCGGCGCCTCGGCCGCCCAGCTGAACAGCCGCTGCGCGCGCAGCCGGCCGTCCTCGACCAGCCCCAGGCCGAGCGCCCGCCCGTCCGGCCCGTACACCGCCACGCTGCCCGGCGGGTGGAACGGCCCGTCGACCGCCTGCCCCCGCCCGAGCCGCCGGGCCTGGGCCTCGTCCAGTTCCACGGGCGGCCACGAGGCCATGCCCCGCTCCACCGGCAGCAGGCAGGCCAGCAGGCTGCGGTCGCCGCGGGCGGCCAGCGCCCCCAGTTCGTCCAGGGTCCACATCCGCGGCTCCCTGAACGGATCCACCCACAGTCGCCGCAGTTCGGCGACGTGGGCGCCGCAGCCCAGCGCCTCGCCCAGGTCGCGGACCAGGGACCGGACGTAGGTGCCCGAGCCGCACTCCACGTGCAGGCGCAGCTGCGGCGGCACCCCGTGCAGGTCGTCGAGCAGGTCGCCGGCCGACTGCAGCGCGAACTCGTGCACCTCCACCTCCCGCTCCTCGACCTCCACCACCTCGCCGCGGCGGGCCTTGGCGTAGAGCGGCTCGCCGCCGCGCTTGAGCGCGGAGTAGATCGGCGGACGCTGGCGGATGCGGCCGGTCAGGCCGCGCAGGGCGGCGTCGATGTCGGGGATGCGCAGCGGCGGCACCGGGCGCTCGCGCAGCGGCTGGCCCTCGGCGTCGTCGGTGTCGGTGACCACGCCCAGGCGGGCCACGGTGTCGTAGGCCTTGCGCGCGCCGAGCAGGCCGCCGGCGATCTTGGTCGCCTCGCCGAAGCACACCGGCAGCAGGCCGGTGGCGAGCGGATCGAGGCTGCCGGTATGGCCCGCCTTCTCGGCGCGGAACAGGTGGCGCACCCGCTGCAGGGCCTGGTTCGAACTCAGCCCCCGCGGCTTGTCGAGCAGCAGGAGGCCGTCGAGCTTCCTGAACTTCGTGCGGGGACGTTGGGCCATCGGGCGATTGTATGTGAGGCGCCGGCCGCGCCAGCGGGCGGCGTCCGTGCGCCCTCCGCGGCGGGCGGACCGCTCAGTCGCCGGCCGGGCCGGGCCCGAGGTCGCGCAGCAGCGCGTCGATGCGCTCGCCGCGGTCGACCGAATCGTCGTAGTGGAAATGCAGCTCGGGCACGTGCCGCATCTTGACCAGGCGCGCAAGCCGGAAGCGGATCTCCGGCGCCGCCCCGCGCAGCCCGTCCAGCGCCTCGCGGGCGCGCTCGGGCTGCAGCGCGGTCACGAACACCTTGGCGTGGGCCAGGTCGCGGGTCACTTCCACGTCCGAGACCGACACCGAGGGCAATCCGTGCTCTGCCACCGCCTCGCGCACGAGCGTCCCCAGCTCCCTGCGGAGCTGGGCGGCGACGCGGTCGGTGCGATGGAATGACCTGTTCATGGGGTTCGCTCCTGCCCGGGCGCGGGGGCCGGGACCCTGGCGGATCCGCGGCCCCGCGGGCGCGGTGCGGCGGGCGCCTTACAGCGTCCGCTGCACCTCGATGCGCTCGAAGCACTCGATCTGGTCGCCCGGCTGGACATCGTTGTACGCCTTCACCGCGATGCCGCACTCGGTGCCGCTGCGGACCTCGTCCACGTTCTCCTTGAACCGGCGCAGCGACTCGAGTTCGCCCTCGAAGATGACCGTGTTGTCGCGCAGCACGCGGATCGGCTTGTTCCGCTTGACCACGCCCTCGACCACCATGCTGCCGGCGACCGCGCCGAACTTGGAGCTGCGGAACACCTCGCGGACCTCGGCGACGCCGATGATCTCCTCGCGGATCTCCACGCCCAGCAGGCCGGACGCGACCTGCTTCACCTGGTCGATCACGTCGTAGATGATCGAGAAGTAGCGCAGGTCGAGGTTGTGGGTCTCGATCACCTTGCGCGCGGCCGCGTCGGCACGCACGTTGAAGCCGATGATGGTCGCCTTCGCGGTGGCGGCGGCGTTGGCGTCGGACTCGGTGATGCCGCCCACGCCCGACACGATCACGTTGATCCGGATCTGGTCGTTGGACAGCGCGGTCAGCGCCTGGCGCAGCGCCTCCACCGAACCCTGCACGTCGGCCTTGACGACCAGGTTGAGCACCTGCTGGGTCTCGCCCTGGCCCATCTGGGCCATGATGTCCTCCATCCGGTTGCCGGCGGACTGGACCAGGCGCAGCTCGCGGCGCTTGGCCTCGCGCTGCTGGGCCACGTCCTTGGCCAGGCGCTCGTCGTCGACGACCACGAAGTCGTCGCCGGCGTCGGGCACGCCCGACAGGCCGAGCACCTGCACCGGGATCGACGGGCCGGCCGACTTGACCTGGGAGCCGGTCTCGTCGAACAGCGCGCGCACGCGGCCGTACTGCACGCCGCACACGAGGTAGTCGCCCTTCTCCAGCCGGCCGCGCTGGACCAGCACGGTCGCGACCGGGCCGCGGCCCTTGTCCAGCGAGGATTCGATCACCGTGCCCGAGGCGCGGCCGTCGGCCACCGCCTTGAGCTCGAGCACCTCGGCCTGGATCGAGATCGCGTCCAGCAGGTCGTCCACGCCCTGGCCGGTCTTGGCCGACAGCTCCACCATCTGGGTGTCGCCGCCGAAGGACTCGGCGACCACGTCGTGGGCGAGCAGCTCGTTCTTGATCCGCTCGGGGTCGGCGTCGGACTTGTCGATCTTGTTGATCGCCACGATCAGCGGCACGCCGGCCGCCTTGGCGTGCTGGATCGCCTCGATCGTCTGCGGCATGACGCCGTCGTCGGCCGCGACCACCAGCACCACGATGTCGGTCAGCTTGGCGCCGCGCGCGCGCATCGACGCGAACGCCGCGTGGCCCGGGGTATCCAGGAAGCTGATCACGCCCTTCGGCGTCTCGACGTGGTAGGCGCCGATGTGCTGGGTGATGCCGCCGGCCTCGCCCGTGGCCACCTTGGTGCGGCGGATGTAGTCCAGCAGCGAGGTCTTGCCGTGGTCGACGTGGCCCATGATCGTGACCACCGGCGGACGCGGACGGGCCTCGCCCTGCACTTCCTCGACATGGGCGAGCAGCTCGGACTCGGCGTCGTCGGCCTGCGCGGCGACCGCCTTGTGGCCGAGCTCCTCGACCACCAGCACCGCGGTGTCGTGGTCGATGGTCTGGGTGATGGTGGCCATGACGCCCATCTTGAACAGCGCCTTGACCACGTCGCCGCCCTTCATCGCGAGCTTCTGCGCCAGGTCGGCGACCGTGATCGCCTCGCCGATCGCGACCTCGCGCACCACCGGCGCGGTCGGGCGCTCGAAGCCGTGCGGACCGGCGCCGCTGCGCGACTGCTCGATCTGGCGGCGCGGCTTGGACTTGGCCCGGGTGCTGCTGCGGCGCGCCCGGTCGGACGCGCTCAGGTGCAGCTGGCCGGCGAAGCGCGCGGTGGCCTCGTCGTCCTCGACCCCGGCGACCATGACGTGCGAGCCGCGGGCGGCCTTGTGGCGGTGGCCACCGCGGTCGTCGCTGCGCGGCGCCGGCTTGGGATGGCCGTGGCCCCCGGTCTTGCGCGGCGCGGGGTCCTCCTCGGCCGGCGCGGCGGCCGCGGCGGCCAGTTCGGCCTCCCGGCGCAGGCGCTCGGCCTCCTCCTCCTGGCGCTTGCGCTCGGCCTCCTCGGCCCGGCGCCGGTCTTCCTCGGCCAGGCGCTGCTGTTCCTGGAGGTTGCGCTGGCGCGATTCCTCGAGCTTGCGCAGGATCTCGGCCTGTTCGTCGTCGACCGGCGCCCCGGCGGCCCCGGCCTGCACGGGCACGGGCTCGGCCTCGGGCTCGGGCTTGACCAGGGTGACCTTCTTGCGCACCACCACGTCGACGGTCGCCTTGTTCCGCCCGCCGCCGACCGTCAGCTCCTGCTTGCGGGTCCGGCTCAGGGTGATCTTCTTGGGCGTCGCGACCTCGGCCGCCTGCCCCGCCTTGCCGTGCGTCCGGCGCAGGAAGCCGAGCAGCTTGACCTTCTCGGTGCTGGTGACGACCTGGTCCGGGTCGCTGAACTCCATGCCGGCCTCGGACAGCTGCTCCAGCAGCTTCTCCACCGGCGTGTTGACCAGGGCGGCGAGCTTGCGGATGGTGGTTTGTTGCGACATTCGGTTCCTATGCTCTGTTTGGCGCCCCCTCGCCGAGAGCAAGGGAAACGCGGATTCTAAGCCCTGAGCGATGCAGGGCGGCGTTCATCGCGTGGTCATTCGCCGCGCTCCAGGCGTGCGATCTCCTCGGCGCGCGCGGCCAGGATCAGCGCCGCGGCGCGTTCCTGATCGAGGCCCTCGATACCGAACTCGGCCACTTCGTCGGCGGCCAGGTCGGACAGGTCCTCGGCGGTGCGCACCCCGTGCGCGGCCAGCGCGTACGCGGTCTCGTCGTCCATGCCCTCCAGCGCCAGCAGGTCCTCGGCCGGCGCGTTCTCGTCGAGCTCCTCCTCGACCGCGAGCGCCTCGTTGAGCAGGGCGTCGCGGGCGCGGGCACGCAGTTCCTCGACGATGTCCTCGTCGAAGCCCTCCACCGCCAGCAGTTCGCCGACCGGGACGTAGGCGATCTCCTCGACGGTGTTGAAGCCCTCGGCGACGAGGATGCTGGCGATCTCCTCGTCGACCTCCAGCTTCTCCTGGAACAGGGCGCGCGCGGCGGCCTGTTCGGCCTCCGACTTGGCGGTGACCTGCTCCTGGGTCATGACATTGAGCTGCCAGCCGGTCAGGCGGCTGGCCAGGCGCACGTTCTGGCCGCCCTTGCCGATCGCCTGGGCCAGCTTGTCCTCGGCCACGGCCAGGTCCATCGAGTGCTTGTCCTCGTCGACCACGATCGACTGCACCTCGGCCGGGGCCATCGCGTTGATCACGAACTGGGCGGGATTGTCCGACCACAGCACGATGTCGACGCGCTCGCCGTTGAGCTCGTTGCTCACCGCCTGCACGCGCGAACCGCGCATGCCGATGCAGGCGCCGATCGGATCGGTGCGGTTGTCGTAGGCGATGACCGCGATCTTGGCGCGGTCGCCCGGGTCGCGGGCGCAGGCCTTGATCTCGACCAGGCCCTGGCCGACTTCCGGCACCTCGAGCTTGAACAGCTCGATCATGAACTCCGGCGCGGCGCGGCTGATGAACAGCTGCGGGCCGCGCGGTTCGCTGCGCACGTCGTACAGGTAGCCGCGGATGCGGTCGCCCGGACGCACGATGTCGCGCGGGATCGCCTTGTCCTTCGGGATGAAGCCTTCGGCGTTGCCGCCGAGGTCGACGTAGACGTTGCCGCGCTCCACGCGCTTGACCACGCCGGTCACCAGTTCGCCGACGCGGTGCTTCCACGCGTCGACCACCTGCTGGCGCTCGGCCTCGCGCACGCGCTGCACGATCACCTGCTTGGCGGCCTGGGCGGCGATGCGGCCGAACTCGACGTTCTCGATCTGCTCCTCGATGTAGTCGCCGACCTCGACGCCCTCGACCTCGTCGCGCGCGTCCATGAGCCGGATCTGGCGGTCGGGCGACTCCATCACCGCGTCGTCGGCCACCACTTCCCAGCGGCGGAAGGTCTCGTAGCTGCCGTCCTTGGGGTCGATGGAGACGCGCGTGAGCACGTCCTGGTCGGGATAACGCTTCTTGGCGGCGGTGGCCAGCGCGGCCTCGATCGCCTCCAGGATCACCGATTCGGGGACGCCCTTCTCGTTGGCGACCGCGTCGACCACCAGCAACAACTCTTTGCTCATCTCTGTCAGACCTCTGAAATACCGCTGATCCCGTCATCCGGCGGCGCGGGATGCCCCGCCACCGCCCGGCCGCGCCCACCGCGATGGCGGGCGCGACCCATGCATCCTCAATCCCGCGCCGGCTTCGCCGCGCGCGCCTTGCGACCGGGCTTGCCCGGCCTGGCCTCCCCGGCCGGCGCCAGCCCCAGCGCCTCCCAGTCCGGCACCAGCCGCGCCTTCTCGATGTTCCCGGCCTCGACCGCCAGCGGCTGGCCGTCGACCTCGAACTCGATCCGCTCGCCTTCGACCGCGACGATGGTCCCGGTCAGCCGGCGCCGCCCGTCCTGCGGCAGCTTCAGCCCGACCTTGGCCTTCTCGCCGGTGAAGCGGGCGAACTGGGCCGGCGTGAACAGCGGCCGGTCGACCCCCGGGGAGGAGACCTCCAGCGTGTAGTTGCCGGAGATCGGATCCTCGACGTCGAGCCGGGCCGACACCTCGCGGCTCACCGCCTCGCAGTCGTCGATCGTCACGTGGCGCGAACCGGCCTCGGCGTCGGGCACGTCCAGGTACAGGCGCAGCACCGCGCTGCCCGGCGCGGGCAGGTACTCGACGCCCAGCAGCTGCAGCCCCAGCGATTCCACCGTGGGGGCGAGCAGCGTGCCGATCTGTGTCGCCTTGTCCGTCACGTCCTCGTCCGTTCCGCGCCTCGTGCGGGCCTGGAAAACAACAAGGGGCCCGACGGGCCCCTTGTCCTGAATGTCCGGCCGCGGAGGCCGGATATCGGCATCGAGGCGAGCAGCCACCTCGATAAGCCCGGTTTCCCGGCGTCCGGCGGAAGCCTCAGCGCTTCCGGCGACCCGGTGAAACTGGTAGCGGGGGCAGGATTCGGGCGCTGGCTGCGAGAGCCGCTCCGCGTGGTCCTGTCCCGCGCGAGCCGCGAATCATAGCGGGCGGCGCCCTCGGCGTCTACCCGCCGGGAAGCCAGCCAAGCGGCCCAGCTTCAGGCGTGGGCCGGCATCTCGTCGTAAACCCGGCCCCGGAGGTCGCGGCCATTCGCCTTCTTCGAGCGCCGGACGCCGTCGGCACCGAAGGCGCCCCACTGCTTGAAGAAAAAGGCGACCCGCTGGGCCTCGCACTGGCGCTGGATGCTGTCGACCCAGGCCGGATGCATCGGCCGGGCACCATGCCCTGACTCGCCTCCGACGATGACCCACTGGATCCCTTCGAGATCCAGCTCTCCTACGTCCTCGAGCAGCGGTTCCACGCTCAGGAATCGGGTCACAGCCGGCACCTTCTTCAACTGGGCGATCCGAGGGACTCCGTGGCGCCGGTTCTCGACCGAGACACCCAGCCAGATGTTCGCCGGGATCTCACGGCCGGCGGTGAAGGCGGCGAGCCGCTCGGCCCTCTTCGTCAGCACCTGGAAGGTATGCCAGTGGGCGGCAGACATCGTCTGAAACACTTGGTCGATGAACGCGTCCGGGACGTCCTTGTGGAAGAGATCGCTCATCGAGTTCACGAAGTAGAGCGTCGACTTCGACCGCTGCAGCGGCTCGGCCAGTCGATGCGGCAGCACCTTGACCTTCTTGAACCCGGCTTCGTAACCGGGCACGCCCATCGCCTGCAGGCGACGCGCCATCACTTCGGCGTAGCAGTGCTTGCAGCCGGGCGACACCTTCGTGCAACCCACAACCGGGTTCCAAGTGCTCTCTGTCCACTCAATTCGCGATCGCGTTGTCATGGCCCCTCCTAAAAATGGAAGCCTCTCTGCGGACTCACATTGCTGACAGCGGACCAGAATCGATTCGCCAAATCATTGCGCGCCGCCAGAACAAGCCAGTACAGCGGCTGATTTCTGTCGCCACGGACTCGTTCGATATTATCGCTGACTTTGTACCCGAGCGAGGCCAGATTTGCCTTCCACGCCTCAAGGATCTGCCTCTTGATCACATGGTTTGGCGCGCTACGGTCGACGTGTCCCTCCCAGCCCGGGCAGAAGGGATCTAGACGCTTGAATTCTCGTTTGCCGATGACGTTGCGCTGGAGGTCGTTCTCACTAATGTGAATGATCAGGTCCATGCGTTTCACCGACCCTAAAGTCTCGATGACGGAGAAGGGTAATGCCCCAATGCTATAGGGATCGAGGAAAGCCAGGTGCAGCCCGTAGGGGTTGATTTGCTTGACAACCTGCTTCGCTGTTTCCGCCGCGGGACCGTGTAGCGGGTAGAGGTTCTGAGGCACGTTCGCCGCCTGCAACCTCGCTTGACAGGCGTTGAGGTGTTCCAGCTCAAGATCACCGAAATAGAGGTCGGTGAAGCCGGCGGGAGGATCAAGCATTGTCGCCGCAACCACCGCGCTTCCATCGACTACATCAGGCGTCTCTCGAATCCGTGCGCGGCCAGTGGCGCAATAGAGGTCCACGTACGCTGGCCGGTTTGAGCTGTACTTCTTTCGAGTTTCGCGCGTGATGTCAATGTACCGACGCAGCCGAAGGTGCTTTTCTGCACTCCACTCGCCCACGATCTCACGCTTCAGGCCGTCGTCCGGGTCGATCTCGTACCGATCCTCATCCCGCTTGGACATGTAGCAAGTCCCCTCTCCCCAGAAGGCGACCGCAGGCTAGCAGATCGAGGATAGTCGCGCACAAGCGGCAACCACGCGAGGTGGTAATGTCGGGTCGGAACACGACTCTCAGCCCCTCGAAGCTGCCCCATGTGCTACTCCGCCCAGGTCCACAAGGAATTCAAGCAGTTCGTCCGGTCCACCGGGGCCCGGATGGACATCGATGCCTACGTCCGCCTGTACTGGTGGAAGGAGGGGCGCGACCCGCGGAAGCGGCCGAAGGTGCCGCGGGCGATCGAGCGGCAGCTGCTCGAGGACGGGCCGCCCGAGCTGGCGGACCTCATCCGCCGCTGGGACGCCTGGGAGATCGACCAGCTGACGCAGGAGCTGTTCACCCAGCGCCGCCGGGTGGCGGACGCCGAGCGCGCCCTGAAGGCCAAGGACACCAAGAAGGCCCGGGAGGACGCCCGCATCGGTGCCAACAAGGTGGCCGCGGCCCAGCGCCGGCTGGACACCCTAAAGGGCAAGGTCAGCGACCAGGACTGGCGGATCTACCCCGGCATCTACTGCCCGGTGATCGTCGCTGAGGGCGGCCGGCGGTGGGTGCGGCCGATGCGCTACCAGTGCCGCCCCGCCGGCAAGCCGGCGTTCTACGACCGCAAGTTCCCCGGCACCTACAACGCCCGGCGCGACAACCTCGAGGGGTTCTGGGGCGGCCTCTTCGGCCACCACCATGCCCTCATGGTGGCCGACGTGTTCTACGAGAACGTGGAGGGCCCGGACGGCAAGAACCAGGTCCTCGCCTTCACCCCGCGCACCGGCGAGCCGATGCTGATCGCCTGCCTCTGGTCGCACTGGGCGGATCCGACGGGCGCCGAGCCCGAGCTGCTCTCGTTCGCCGCCATCACCGACGACCCGGAGCCAGAGGTGGCGGCGGCCGGCCACGACCGCACGATCATCAACATCAAGCCCGAGCACGTCGAGGCCTGGCTCAACCCGGATCCGCGCAATCTCGACGCGCTCCACGCCATCTTCGACGACAAGCGCCATCCCTACTACGAGCACCGCGAGGCGGCCTGATGCCCTTCCTGGGCACCAAGAGACCCCGCAGCCGCGGGGTTTTTTCATGGGTTGGCGTAATTCTGGCGCTCAGCCCCTCAGCCGCCCCACCCTCGCCCGAATCTCCCGCGAGCGCCAGGCCGCCGACATGGCCCGCCGGCTGGGGTGACGATGATGTCTCAGACATCAAATTTCCCGACGAACGGTACCCCGAAGTTCTACATAGCTGGGCAGGAGGGCAGGGCGCTGCCCAGGGCGCTCGGGCTGTCGGGTGCCGTAGGGCGGTCTCGAACGGGATGCTGCGGATCGCTGCTACTTGCTACCGCTCATCCGCCAGACATGGTGCCGAGGGACGTTAAGAGTTGTCGATTTGTTTCGTAAACCATTGATGCTATTGGAGATGGCGTGACCGCTAGACTGGCATTCACGCCTCGCTGACGGCAGCCGCTCAGGAAGGTCCCTCACCTAGATGAGCGCCAGATCACGGTCTAGGCCGAGTTGGTCTTGTATATACAGATGGGGCGTATATACAATCCATGACCCAATCGGGACCGGGCACAGGGATGAAGTCCTTCAAGATCTCGCAGCGCGTACGCGACAAGTTGTTGACCAAGCACAACGTCACTCAGGCAGAGGTGGGCGAATGCTTCCTGAACCGGGTCGGCCCTTCGTTCCGAGATCCCAGAGAACGCCACGATACCGATCCACCGACGTGGTGGTTCATGTCGACCACTGATCGTGGTAGGCCATTGAAGGTTTGCTACGTCGAGTACGAAGACTTTTACGCAATCAAGACGGCATTCCAACCCAATGATGGGTCTGCTGCTATTTACGAGCAACTGTGTGCACAGCACTCAATGAAAGGGGCATAGAGATGGCAAAGACGAAGAAGAGGACAATCGAAGCTCAAGTCGAGAAGTGCCCTTGGGAAACCGGTGAGCTGGGCACTGCGATCGAGCACGCGTTTGCTTCCTCTGCGGAGCATGATCGCTCCGTCGACGACGCCATGGGGTTGCAGATGATCTCGATCCGGCTGCCAAAGGCATTGATCGATGATCTCAAGTACTTCGCCGAGCGCGAAGGCTTGGGCTATCAGCCGTTGATCCGGAGGATATTGGTCCGCTGGGCCAGCCATGAGTACAAGCTCGTGGCACAGGAGCGGTTCGCGAGCTCCATGGCAACTGCAGCCACTGGTGTGCCGGAAGCGGAAGCCGGCGTGTACGAGCCTGAAGAGCGCATGGCCGCATGTGGCTAATGCATCTTGTCCCGTAACATAGCACCAAGCCCCTCTCCAGAGGGGCTTTTTCTTAGTCGGTGTAGCTGTACTTTGCGTCGATCCGCGACATGGCGATGGCTGGCGCGAACATGAGAGCGACGGTGAAGGCGGCCCACTCAAGCCATCCAGCATGCGAAGCCCTCACGCCCAGCCACAGCCCGACGGCCATGCCATAGGCGACCGCAGCTCGCGCGGACGCGTGGAGGTGCCGCCGCCGATCCTTCGGGTCCATCAGCCCTCCCAACTCCCTATCCAGCGCACCCGGCCGATGATTTGGATGGGGTGGCGCTTGTTGTCCATGCGCTTCGGCTTGGCCCAGTTGTGGTCTCCTGCCGGGTTGTCCGCGCGGAAGTACACGATGTCGTCAATGATCTCGCAGCGCTTGACCTGGTACTCGTTGCCGCCGGCGCCGGGAGTCTGGATCGACCTGGAACGTCTCGTGCGCGAGCGCCGCGGCGCGTTGGACGCGCTGCTGCAGCCTGCGGTTCCGCACTGATGGCGCCAACAGCCGCCCCGGACGCGGCCCGCCCCTCGCGCATTGCCCGTCCATCGGTCAGGCGTCACAGCGGCAGGGGGTGTTGCTGGCGGGTGCAGGATGCCGCGCCGCACGGGGCTGCGCAGTCGGGCGATGGCGCGCCAACGTGTAGGCCGATTCCTACCATTAGGACCAGTACGTAAACCCGGCAGGAACCGCATACCCTGGCGTTGACCGCAACGTGTTCTGATTCCCCGAGTTTCGAGGCCCCGTCGCGAGGTAATGCTCACCAGCCAGTGACGCGTGAGATTGCATCGGGTTCTCTCCCGACGCGGGGTCGCCCGATGCCATCCACGATCCGTTCCGGCCGTACCAGACTAGGCCGTCGTCAGCATCCCATGCGATCATGTAGACGTCGCCGACGCTGGCGGTGAGAGACAAGGACGTTTCGACACCGGCCAGGGCTCGGCGCAGAGTGCTCCCCACGCGCCACAGGGCAGCACACCCGCCCCCCTGCCCCACCCAATTGGTGACAGGCTCACCGGGAACAACGAGGCCGACGAATCCGCAACCGTTCGTGCCGGCACTTGAATAGGCATCGTTGCGCACCTCGGCGTACCACCGGCCTGTCGCTTTGCTGGTCATCGAGCGTGAGAGGCCACCGCTGTTCGCATTGCCTGTGGCAGTGCGGTTGCCATTGCTGAGCGTGATGCTCGCAGCAGTGTTGGTCGGATCCCAAGCGATCTCGAACAGGCGTCGCCGCAGCATGAGGCCGTGCTGGGACAGCAGGCTGCTCACGCGCGCACCCTCGCGCTGGCATCCCAGGTGGCGCCCGCATCCGATGTCGAGATCACAACGAACAGCTCGTCTCCATCGGCCAAATCAGCGACAACCGGTGCACTGTTACCGGCTCCCCAGTTGAACGACGACGGC
This sequence comes from Luteimonas sp. J29, assembly GCF_000472505.1. Classification (GTDB taxonomy): domain Bacteria; phylum Pseudomonadota; class Gammaproteobacteria; order Xanthomonadales; family Xanthomonadaceae; genus Luteimonas. The sequence goes on along the minus strand of NZ_AWZR01000005.1, from coordinate 297,472 downwards.
CACGTCCATGCGTACTGCGCCGCCGCTTGCGTGATCCAGAGGCCGAGCGTGCAGGCGGCCGGCACGTTCGTGACCGAGACCGTGTCGACCGCCTCGGTCAGGGTCGTCGTGAAGTAGTCGCCGAGCGAAGCGTCCAGCACGACCGTCCCGCCACTGGAACTGATCGCCGTCACGACGTTGCGATCGACACCGGGGGAAGGCGCCGGCTGCTGCACGGTGAATTCCAGCTCGGTGCCATCCGTGAACGCCCCGGCACTGGACTGCAGGGTCACCTCGAGCGTGGTGTAGCCGCTGCCCGCTGCCTTTCCTGTCACCTGCCACCGCTGCCGGTTGCCGCGGTCTGCCCTGGGCGCTGCTTGCACGTAGACGAAGCCGCCGACGGCCAGGGACGCGAGCGCAGAAGCCAGGTCGCCGGCGTCGGCATCCTCGTCGCTGACGTACAGCTCCGTCGCCGCGTCGGGATCCGCGTTATTCCAGCGAATCTTACCGGCACCGGGGTCGGCCTCGCTGGTCGACGACAGGTCGGCCGCAAGCGGCACGCGCAGGGCGAGGACCGCGCCGCCGAAGGCCGGGTTGTGGGCCAGCAGCGGCAGACCGCGATTGCCCGGCAGGCCGGCGCCCTGCAGGACGGGGATCAGCTCCATGCCGTCGAGCGGCAGGTTGGGGCTGGGCATTTCGGAGATGTAGGGCATGGTGCTACTCCATGATGATCGGGCTGCCGTCTTCGGCGGTGATGGGGCTGCCGTCCTCGGCAAGCAGCGGCGCGCCGACCGCGAACTCACGCACCTGCGCCTGCCAGCTCTCCAGGCCGTCGCGCAGCGCGAACAGCTCGATGCGCGCCTGCCCTGCGCCGCTGGGCGACCAGGTGGCGGTCGTGCCGGTGATGCCGGTCTGCTCGTCGTCGAGCACGTCATTGAGATATGCGCGCAGGGTGTACGTGGTCCCGGGCTCGGGGCCCACGCTGGCCACCTCGGCGTCCACCAGCTGGTCTGCCTGCGCCACGCGATCGCGATGAGCCCAGGCGACCGCAACGTCGCCGATGAGCACCGTTGGATCCGACAGACCGGCGACGCGCAGCTTCGCCGGCGGATAAGGCCGCGCGGCGCGCTGGTCGAGTGTGACGTCCAGCGTGGGCACGTCGCCCGGGGCCAGCTCCTGCGTGCCGGTGCGCGGCAGCAACTTCGCTTCGACCGTCTCGGCTGCGACGTACTCGATCCGGTCGCTGGCCGCCCACGTGTCGAAAAAGTGGATCCGCTCGCCCGGCGCATGCTTCACGGCGACAGTGTCGGCGCAGCCGCGGCCCAGGGTGACGGCCCCGGTCACCGGGTCCAGCGCATCTACCCGCACGATCTCGCTGCCCCAGAGCGCGGCAGTCCCCGGCTCAACGCGCGCCAGCAGGCTGCCCGAGGCGAGCGTGAAGTTGGTGTCCGTGTACCCCGCGCCCTCCACCACCACGGCCGACGGTGACCAGTCGAACACGCCCGCGCGTTCGAACTCGCCGGCGGCGGGCCGGGTCAGCAGCGCGTAGCCCTGCCCGTTGCCGGGCCGCACGCCGATGGCCATCACGTAGCCGGCATCCTCGTCCAGCGCGGCCAGGTCGGCCGAGGAGAGCACGCCGGCCAGCTCCACATAGGGGGCCTCGAACAGCAGCTGGTGCTCGATCGGCTCGGGCACCTGGCTGGGCGGCGGCACTGGCGGCTGGCCCACGATGTAGGCCGTGGACGGCATGGCGAACACGTCCTGCACTGCCACCAGGCGGATCGCGCCGCTCTGCAGCGTGCCCCGGTCGATCTCGCCCACGCGGCACACCATCTCGGCGATGCCGCGGCGCGGCGCCTGCAGCCGGAACGCGTGGCCTTTGCGCCAGTTGTAGGGCCTGCGGTTGGTGGTGAGGTTGAGCCGGCGCGTGGGGATCGACTTGTTGCGCAGATCGCGCAGGGCCAGGCGATTGGCCAGCTGCTCGTATGGCACCTCGGGATAGTCCCGCACCTCGGGGTTCACGGTGCCCAGCGCGTTGATGGCGGCCAGCGCGTGGACGTGGGCAGTGAGCCGGCTCTGCTTCGTGGCCGGGTCGAACCACTTCACCGCGACCTGGTTGACGGCATCGTCGCGGTTGGTGGGATCCTCCTGCCACTCGAGGATGTCGTCATCGGTCAGCACAGGCAGCTCGGCGATTTCCTCCGGCGACAGCTCGCGGATGAGGTCGAGGTACCACTTGCCGTTGTAGCGTGAGCACTCGGCGCCGATCAGATCGAGGATGCGCTGGCGGAACTGTTCGATGGTCTCGGCGGCGTGGTTGTAGCGGGTGCAGATGCCGAAGCCCTCGGCATAGAGCCGATCCGCGGCAGCCCGGAAGCTGGCCTCGTCGATGGTCCCGATCGGCTCGCCCTGCAGGCAGGTGAGGCTGTCATAGACCACATGGGCTGGGTTCATTCCCATACCGCCGCCGATCGCGCCGACGACTGCATGCCGCAGGGCATTGGAGTCGGCGCCGTCGATTACAGGAATGCCATCGGCCGGAGTGTTATCGAGAAATGCGGTCCAGCGTGTCTCCGTCAGGTCGATATTGAAGCCATAGGACTGAACACCAGGAATGGCAAACAGGGCGTCTGCGGCCTCCTGGCAAACATCCACGGCGTCATTCTCGGGCAACGGAAAGGGAAGTCCTTCCCGGCTGGGCTCGCCATCAGTGACGAAAATGAAGATCTTCCGCGCAGCGGGCGAAGTACCGGCGAAGAAGGCTTCAGCGCTGGCGGTGGCTACCGCAAAATCGGTCTGCGACTGGTTCGTGGCAACACTGTTGAACCACGATTTCAAGGCGTCGATGTCGCTGCCGGTAACGCTTCGCCAGACGCTGGTACTAGCGGTGCGCCCCCAACCGACCCCCATCAAATCGACTCGATCACTCCCCAGCCGGCCGGCCAGGAAATCAAGCACACCAGCGATCGCGACTTTCGCATTGTAGGCGCGGGATTGTCCGTTGCCGGTTACGGTGTTCATGGACCCCGAGCAATCGAGCGCAATGGCGACCGCTACGGAGCGGGAACCAAGCGAGATCCCCGCCTTCTCCGGATACCAGCACACATCATCCAGCCACCCCTCATAGATCCGCTCCGTCAGCACGGAGATCGGCTTGGGGTACGGGTTGCCGGCGCCGTAGCGGCCGCTGTTGAACTGCAGCAGCGCGTAGCCGTTGTGGCCGGACGGGTCGTGGCCCATCGCGGTCTGGAAGAACGGGTTCGGCTGCGCGTCCATCTCGCCGAAGCTGATGTCCACCGTGCCTTCGATGCCGCCCTCCTTTTCCTCGCCGCCCCAGGCGTTGCCGGCGGCGATCTCGATGCTGCCGCTGGCGGTCATCTCGCCCTGCCACACGGGCACGTCGCCGCCGCGGATCTCCAGCAGCTTGTCGAACGGGCCCTCGTGCAGCACCAGCTGGAAGAACGGGTGGTACCAGTAGCTGACGGTGGTCTTCTTGCTGCTACCCATCGTCGCGCTCCTGGCACTCGCGCGCCCACTGCACCAGCGCGGCGGCCATGCCGTCGCCGGTGGCCAGCAGGCGCTCGGCCTCGATGCCCTCGCGCACGAACGCGCGGAAGTCCAGCCCATGCCGCGCGAACCACTGGCGCGACAGCGGCAGGCAGAACCCCGGCTTGTCGCCGAAGTACGGCACGGTGCGCAGGTGCTGCATTGTCACGATCATTTCTTGCCCTGCTTCTTGCGGATCGGCTCGGGCTGTCCGTTCTTCCATGCGGTCCACTTGCTGTCGTCCGTCCACACGCGGCCGTAGATGCGATCGAGCGCGGCGCCGTCCTCCACCACCGGCTGCTGGCCCTCGGCCGGCTTCGGCGGCTCCACCTTGGGCCGCATCGCGTAGCTGATGAGCAGCGAGACCACGAACAGGATCAGCTGCACCCACCACGCCGCGCGCGGCTCGCCCGGCGCCGGCGGCGGACGCAGGCCCAGCCAGTCGGCCAGCAGCAGCAGGCCGGACAGGGTGGCCACCACGTTCGCCGCCCAGAACGCGGTGAGGCGCATCTCCTCGCGGTGCTTGTCCAGCACCAGGTAGCGCGCCATCCACCAGCACCAGTGCGCACGCGCGCGCATGCGATCGGTCAGCCCCACGCCTGCGACCTCCCCATCGGGTCGTCGGTCGGCAGCCACACGAAGCCGGGATAGTGGATCGCGTTGCCACGCGCCGTGCATGCCTCCAGGTTGTGCGGGCAGCCCCAATAGGTGCGCAGCTCGCGGCCGGCGACCAGGTCGGCATGGCCGTAGTCGATGGTGATCGACGTGCCGGTGTGGGCCAGGATGTTCCGCGTCTCCACCAGCCCGTTGTCGCGCGCCCAGCGGATCATCCCGCCCTCGAGGCCGAACGGGGACGTGCCGAACTCCGGCGCGGTGAGCGTGAGGCCCACGGCGTCCACGCCCAGCGTGGCCACGAACCACAGCGGATCCGTGTAGACGGTGACCGCGTCGTCGACGGCGAGGTTGCCCGCGTCGTCCAGGGTGAACACGTTGCCGTCGATCGAGACGATCTCAGCCGCCTGCGGCTCATCGTTCCCGTCCACCCACTCCAGCGGGCCGCCGCTGATCGGCCGCGCCGGCGTGGCCGGGAACGACAGCGTGACGTCGTTGCCGGTCACGTCGGCCACCACGGCCGCGGTAGCGATCGGCTCCGGGTCGAGGTTGCACATGCCGTAGCCCTGGCTGTAGAGCGGCACGCCGCAGTTGCGGGAGATGCGGCGGGCCCGGCCGGAGGTGCGCGGATTGCTGTGCGACGGGTCGCAGGTCAGCACCATCTCGAGGTCGCGGAACGATGGCCCGATCACGCGCCCCGACCACACCTCGAAGATCTCCTCGTCGGGGTCGCCCAGGTGCGTCTCGGCGATGGTCACCGTCACCCGGCTGGACGGCGGGTACGGGCGCCACCAGCCCAGCAGCTCCTGTGTCGGCGGGGTGCCGGTCGCGGCCGGGTCGAGCACCGCCGGGATGGTGATCTTCACCTCGGCCTTGCCACTGCTTGCGGTGTCGCGGATGGCCGAGTGGCTGATGCCGCGGCCGGGCTTGTACACCTCCCCGCCAATGGTCAGCTCGCGATCGGTCGTGTTGTACCGCCTCACCAGCGGCCCGAGCACGAAGGTGTACAGCGCCACCTTGCGGCCCAGGAAACGCGAGAGCTCGAACAGGCTAAAGGCCATGATTCGCCTCCCCGCGGAACTCCAGCGTGGTGCGCACGACGTCGGCCGTCCACCAGCGCAGGACGTTCACGTCCGCTTCCTGGCGGCACAGCTGCAGGAACGCCACCTGCGCCACGGCCGCGGCGTTGAATCCGGTCGTGATCGCGCTGTCGAGCGTCAGCCGTTCGACGCTGGAGCTCTGCTGCACCGCGTTGGTGATGCGCCGGTAGATCTGCGTGCCGTTCCAGAGGGTGATCCGGATGTCGCGGCGGTTCTGCGCGAGTGCGCCCGCGCTGAAACCGGCCCAGGCGACGTCGATGGTCGTGGCGCCGTTGCCGACGTTGGCCACGATGCGGAAGTCGTGGGCGAGGCTCGGCACCCAGATGGCGCCCCAGCAGCCGCCGAGTGCGTACAGCAGCGACCGCAGCGCCGCGGCCTGTTCCAGTCCCCGCGCCGTGCACTGGATCCGGATGCGGTTGCGGGGCTGGCCCGCCTGGTCGTGGACGAACGGCAGCGACACGCCGTTGTCCACCGTGCCGAGCTCGCGCTCGGGCACGTCCAGCGGGTCCGCCGTCCATTCCACGGGCACATCCAGCACCGGCAGGCTGCGGTAGGTGACGCTGCCGGTGCTGGACGGCCAGGCGACGGCCTCGTCGGCCCGGAACGTGGCCTGGTAGCGGCCGGCGTCGCCGGTGAACCGCGGGAGCTCGAGCATCCCCGCCAGCCGGGCGAGGAACACCGGGTAGACCCGCGTGCCGGCCGGCCACGCCGCGGCCGTCGGCTCGACCAGCGAGAGCGAGGAGTCGGTCAGGTCGTCGATCTCGACCAGCTCCCACTGGCGCGACGCCGCCCCCACCAGCAGCGCGTGGCCGCCGGCGACGTAGTGCCGCCAGCGCGTGTCGATCGGAACCGTGGAGGCGCCCAGGGAGAGCGTGGAGGCCAGCGCCTGCCCCTCCATCGGCCACGGCACCCACCACTGCCCGTCGCCGTTCTGGTGCAGCAGGTTCTCGAGCCAGCGCCGCTCGTCGCCCTCGGCCAGGCCATCGAACGCCAGTTGCACGTGAGGCTCCGGCCGCAGCCGGATACGCTGCTCGGGGCCGGTGGCGGCCCCGAGGATGTCCGTGCGCGAGGTCAGCTGTTCGGTGAACTCGCCGCCGGCGTAGAAGGGCCAGGGGACGGGCTCAGCGAGGGCCATTGACCAGCGTGTCCCAGTTGTTGCGCACGTGGGTGAGGACCACTTCCTCGCCCGCGGCGCTGGCCAGCGCGTCCGCCACGGCACGGTCGCCGATCGCCACGATGGGGGTCTTGAACACCGTGCGGTCGCCGCCGCCCCCCATGCCGCCGTTGAAGCGATGCCGCGGATCCGACTGGGTCAACACCTCCTCGCCGCGGCGGAGGATGGCCGGCACCTCGTCCGGAGCGAGGCCCGCGACGCCTCCGTTGTGGTAGCGCGGCGCGGCGCCGAACATGAGAGGGCTGACGTTGCGGCGCACCGTGCCCAGCATTCCCGCGACGCCGCCGGAATGCCCCACGCCGGCGCTGGCGCCGCCACCCCATCCGCCGATCAGCGAACGGATCGCCCGCAGCGCCAGTTCCTGCGCCATCATCCGGGCCACGCCGGCCACGAAGCTGCGCACCATGTCGGTGAAGGCTTCCTTGAACGACTTCGTGCCTTCGACGAGGTCGCCGAGGAAGTCGCCGAAGGCGCTGACCGCCTGGTCCTCGAGCGCCATGGCCAGCCGGCGCCGGCTGGCGGTGATGTTGGCCAGCTCCGTGTCCAGCTGGTCGAGGAAGGCGAGCGCGTCGCCGGCTTCCTTGCTGTCGGGGGCCAGGGTCTTCAGGTAGGCCACGGTCTCCCCCCGCAGCTCCCGGAGCTTCACCAGCGCGGCCTCGCGCTCGGCATTGAGCCGGCGCTCGCCCTCGCCCATGCCGAGCGCCCCGACCTCCATCTGCGCGCTGATGGAGCCTTCGCGCGATGCCAGCCGCCCGGTGACCTGGTCGAACGTCTCGGCCAGGCCGTCGAATTGCGCCTTGGCCTTCAGCCGATCGACGAGGTTGCGCACCAGCGCCTTGCCGGTCTCGTCGCTGGCCGCCTCCAGACGCTGCAAAAGCTCGAGGTACTCTTCCTCGATTTTGGCCCCTGCCGCGCGGGCGGTCTCGCCATCGAGCTCCAATAGTCGCAGCTTCACCTCGCCCAGCTGCTTGGCCAGCTCCTCCTCGGCCGCCTTCTGCTCGCGGGCGGCCGTGGGCGCGAGGTCTGCCCGGTCGCGCAGCAGGATGGCGATCTGCTCTTCCAGGTCCCGGCGCTTGCCGAGGTCCTTGGTGATGGCCAGCTCGTTGCGAGCCTGCTCGATCTGCAGGTCGATGGCCTGCTGTTGCAACTGCTGGCGCGCCGCGAAGTACTCGCTGATGCCAACCTCGTGTTCCTTGTATCGGCGCTCCAGCTCAGCAAGCGCCCGCGCGACGGTATCGCGCATCAGGGCGTTGGAACGGGCGATCGCCTTGGCGGGCTCATCGATGGGGGGAGTGGGCGCGTTGGCTGCGTCCCACTCTTCGTTCATCGCCAGCGACAGCTCGACCAGCTTGCGCGCCCACTCGTCGGCTGCGGCCTGAGCGGCCTTCAGTTTCTTCTGGGCCTCGCCCAGTCCGTGCAGCGCGGTGGCCGGCGCACCTGCCGAGCCCACAACGCCACCCATGCCCGAGACCGCCGTAGCCCTCAGCTGCTCGACTTGGGCGCGGGCCGCCGCCAGGGTCGCCAGGGCCAGCTTGCGCTGCTCAACCGCATACTCCGACGCCGCCTTCTTGCTCGTGCCGGAGAGCCGGTTGAACTCTTCGATTGCCTTGTTGTGCTCGCGCTGCACCTTCTCGGATTCCGACAGGCGGTTCGAGAGCACATAGACGCCAGTCGCCAGCGCCGCCACAGCCACGCCCACCGGCCCGCCAAGCAGCATCAGGGCACCCCGCAGCGTGGTCGCGCCAGTGGCGGCGGCCTTCAACCAGGCCACCAGCGATGCGACCCCGGCGATGACTGCGGGGATGGCCGCGCCCGCGAACCGCACGACCATGAAAACCGCCAGCGCCTCGAGATTCTCCAGCACCAGCCTCAACGCGGTCAGCAGCGGGTCCAGGTACTTGGGCAGGTCCTTGGCGATGTCCTGAAGCGTCTCGGCAAAGCGCCGGCTCGCGCCAGTCGCTTCATCCTGATCGCCGACGTAGTCGACGAAGCTGTTCCGGATCTGGGTGAGCGCGTCGGAGATCGTGACGGGAACCGCCGAAAACTCCTTCTCAAGCGCATCGGCCTGCCTCTCCAGCGCCTTCAGCACTTCCTGCGTGGTGAGTTTGCCCTGTTCGCCCAGTTTCTTGATCTCGCCAACCTGTCGGCCCAAGCCCTTGGCGATGGCCTCCGCCAGGACGGGCGTACCGGCGATCACGCTGTTGAGGTCCTGTCCGCGCAGCACACCCGCGGCAAGTCCCTGGGCGAACTGGGTGATGGCCGCGTTCGCCGTGCCGGCATCGACATAGGACAACTTGACAGCCTGGTTCACCGCCTTGGTGATCCGCATCAGCCGCTCTTGGCTGACGTTCTGGTTGCGGGTGGCACGCTCCATTCGCGCGTACAGGTCGACCGTGCCCTCGAAGCGCGATCGAGTCTCCTGCGCCAGCGCCAGCAGGGCCTCGTAATCGCCCTTCGCGGCGCGCACCCGCCCGCGAATCATCGTCGCCTCGTCGGCGAAGCCTTTGAGCGCGCCGACGCCACGCAGCGAGATGTAGGCGCCGGCCAGGCCAACAAGCTCCTGCCGCAGCCGACGCACGCCCGCGACCGCGGCGTTGCTGCCGAGGTTGGGCATCGCCGCGGCCGCCTGCTTGCGCACCGTCGCCAACTCGCTACGCAGCAGGCCGAGCCCTTGCTTGAGATCTGCAAGATCAGCGGAGATTCGAACGCGCAGGCTCGGACCGTTCGCCATCTGCTATGCCTCGCTCTGAGGACGGAGAATGCGGCGCGCGTCAAGGGAGACGCGCTGCGCCGCAGCAGCAGTCGTGAGGCACACCGCCATCTGGCCAGGGGAAGCCAGAAGCTGCTTTCGATGATGCGGTGGATCGCAGTACCGTTGCATCAGGCCGTCAACTTGCTCAGCAGGGCGGAAATGTCTTTCGATTCGTAGTGCGCCGCGGCGCGCTGGATGGTTAACTGGTCCGCCAGATCCATCCGGCGGGCCCGTTCACCGGCTTTCGCGAAGGCCCGCAGCTGCGCGAGCGTGTAGCCCTTGATGTCGCTCAGGCTGTGGCCGCGCTCGACGAGGGATTCGACGATGTCGGCCCATCCCCACTCCCCGACCGGTAGGCCGCGCCCGTCCACCCGCTCAGGAGCGGCGCGAGCGCCTGGCCGAAAAAATCGCGGTTGACCTCGTATACCGCGCGCGCCAACAGGGCGAACTCCGCCGCGTTGCCGCCCTCGATCCAGTCCACCGGCCGGCCGGTAAGCACCGCTGCCGCCTGCATCGCGGCCTCGCCGTGGTCACTGACCATGCGCAGCACCAGGTCGACGATGTCGCCACCGTCGCCACCAGTGCCGTCGAGGTCCGCGGCGAGCAGCTCGTCGATGATCGGGCGCGCCAGGCGCACCACCTTCGGAATCTGCCCGACGGTGAGCGGCCGGATCTCCAGCCGCTCACCGCGGTACACCACTTCGACAGGCGCCGGGTCGAGGATGTCCAGGTCGTTGGGCTTCGTCATGGTCCAGGGCCTCAGCTACCGCTGACGGCGTCCTCCTCCTGGTTCCAGTAGAAGTACTCGGAGTGGTCGGCCGATGTCTTCTTCGCCGAATCCTTGACCAGCGACTGGGTCACCGTGGCGGAGGCGTACTCGTCGCCCAGCAGCGACAGGCTTTCGAGCATGCCGCCGCTGACCTTGTGGGCGCGCACCTGGACGAGCTTGCCCGCGCCGGCCTCGTTGGCCGCCTGCAGGTGCAGCTCATAGAACTTCTGCGAGGTCACGCCGGCCTCGACGTGGCCGATGTCGGCGTGGTCGTAGTTGACCTCGATGTTGGGCGTCGCGCCGTCGCCGTTCGGGATGCTCGAGGTCGCGGGGATGAACACCATGCCGCGGTCGAGGAAGTAGTCCTCGTCCACGGTGTAGCTCGGCGAGCCGCTGGGCCCGGTGACCGAGTTGATCTTGGTGGCCGGGTACTTGAGCGGCACATAGCTGCCCTTGTAGGCGTGGTGCGCCTCGGCGGACACCGTCGCCGCGCTCACCGGCGTCGCCTTGCCGCGAGTGAACCGGGCGAGGTTGGCGGTGTTGATGTCGTGGAAGGTCAGGCTGAGCTGCCAGTCGGTGATGCGGTCGACGCGGTTCTGGATGCCGCCGCCCGGGTTCTGGTAGTCGGCCAGCTGCAGCGTGTTGACCTGCGGATTGATCGAGAACGCGGACGTGTTGCCGAGCTCCTCCCAGATGGCGTTGCTGTTCCACTCGCGGATCAGCACGATGCCGCTGCCCAGGTAGCTGTAGTCTTTCATGGTCCTATCTCCGGTAGTGCCGCGGGGCGGCGGTTATCGCTTGGGGATGTGTCCGGTGGCCGTCACCACCACCCCCGCCCATCCATCCGCCGCGGCGCCGTTGAGCGGCTCGGCGGACTGGTACTGGGGGAACTGGTAGCCGGTCGGAAACCTGGTGAGCTGGCCATCGAGGGCCCGCTCGATGTCGCTGAGCACCTGGTCGATGCGCTCCTGCGCGTCGTCGAGGGCGGCTGGCACCTTCGCCATGATCTGCAGCGTGGTGAGCCGGGACGTGCGCGCGAGGCCCGGGTCGGCCGGGCGATCCTGGCGCCCCCAGACCACGGTCACGAACTCGGCGTCGTCGGCCACCTTTGGGGCCGGCTCGCGGGTCACGTTCGCGCCGATGTCCGTGAGGAAGCCGTTGCTCGTGCGGATCTGCTGCAGGCACTCGACCACGGCCGTGAGGTAGGTGTCGCGGGGGCTAGGCATCGTCCACCCCCTTGACCCACCAGGCGCGCACGCTCTCGTCCGTGGCGACGCGCTGCGCCAGCTCGAATGTCTCGGCCTCGTTGCCGGCGTCGTCCAGCAGCGTCACGAGGCCCTGCCGCTCCGGCGACACCTCGGCGCCGAGGAAGGTGACGCGAATGCGCCCGACGTTGACCGGCGCGCCGTCGTCACCGAAGTCGGCGACATTGCGGTCCACCAGCACCGTGCACGGCTGCGGCTCCGGCAGCGGCGGCGCGTCCGGGTCCTCCGGGTCGTGCGCCGCGATCGCCTCGAGGGCAGCCGGCGACAGGTAGCGCGCGGCGTCGGCGAGGCCGGACGCGAGGAACCCCGCGAATGCCGCCGAGTCGAAGGACCGGAGAAACGCGGCCTGGCTCATCCGCGCCCCCGGAACTTGGCCGTCTCGACAGCCTTGCGCAGCTCGCGGTTGAAGTGGAACGGCATCAGCTTGTTCCACTCGCGCCGCGCGAGGTCGTAGATGTCGTAGCGCGGGCGGTACTGCGGTGCCTTCGTGAACACGAAGATGGATCGCACGGCGCTGCCGAACCCGGTGACGATGCGCTCGTACAGGCCGGGCAGCAGGCGCCCGCGGCGCTTGGACAGGGCGAAATAGTTGCCACCGCGCAGGCCCTGCTTCGCGTTGCGTCGCAGGCGGCGGCCCCGGCTGCGCTCGCTTTCGTTGGAGATGTACCCGGCTTCGCGGCCGGCCTGCAGCTGCGACAGGATCTGCCGCACCTGGCCGCTGCGCACGTTGCCGTGCTGGTCGAGCTGGGCGCCGCGGCCGGGCACGGCAAACATGCCGGCGGGCAGGATGCCCTTGGCCTGCAGCAGGCGCTCCATCCCCTTGTGCCGGCGCGCGCCGCCCTCGACCTGCGGCAGCAGGTACTTCGACGGCGGCGTGCCCTTGTGGGCCTCGTCGCGGATGTACACCTCGGCCGCCGCGTTGCCGGTTGCGCGGTGGGCCACGCCGCCCATGACGTCACGGCCGCCTCCGACGGCACCCGCCTTGCGGTACAGGATCGCGTTGACGGTGAACGGCGTCGGCCGGTCGAACACCTTGGCCGCCTGGCGCTTCCACGCCTCCCGGATGCCGAACGCGGTCTGGTTCACCGCCTGGCGCGCGGCGAACGGCAGCTGCTTCTGCTCCAGCTCGGTGAACTGGCGGTCGAAGATGCGGCCGGGGTCGACCTCGATGCGCAGCGGGACGCTCACGGCAGGCTCCCGATGAGCGCGCGCACGGCGCGGATGGCACGCAGGCAGCCCGCGCGCGAGGCGAAGGCCTCGTTGCTGGTGGCGACTACCTGGCCGTTGGCGGCGAACAACCGCCAGCGCCACTGGCCGCTGCGGTCCTGGTAGGGCTCGAAGCCGGGCCGCATGGGCCCGCGGCGGATGCGGCTCACGGCTCCACCTCCGTGCCCTGGATGGTGGCGATCTCCCGGAAGCGGGCGTTGGCGCGCTCGAGCGCGGCGCGGCGCTTGCGCGCGACGATCGGGCACTCGGCCAGGGACCCTTCGGCGACCGGCTCGGGCCGGGTGAGGTGCGCCGGCACCGGCACGTACACGTATCGCTCGACCACCTGCAGCTCGGGTTGGACCGCGGTGCGTGGATCCGGCAGGTCGCCGCGCACGTTCTGGCGGCCGTGCCCGCACCCGGCGAGCAGCGCGACGACGGCGATGGCGGCGGCGATCGCACGCATGTCAGTAGCCCTCCATCGCGGGGCAATGCGCCTGCACCGCGCGCCAGGCGGAGGCGCAATCCCCGATGCGCACCTGGTCGGCGTAGCGGGCCATCCAGACGTCGAGGGTGCGGGTGGCATCCGCCTCTGCGGCACGGGCGGCGGCCACGGCCTCCCGCCCCTCCTCGCCGAGCCGGGCCGCCTCGCCCCTCGCCTCATCCAGCAACCGGCGCAGCGTGCCGTTGACCGACTCGAAGGCGAAGTTGGCGGCCGAGAGCTCGTCGACGCGGACGCCGCGCGCCTCGGCTACCACCTTCCAGTGGTCGCGGTCGGCACCGACGTCGGCCACCTTGCCCTCCCACCACACGCCCTGCGCCCACAGGGCCACGCCAAGCGCGGCGATGGCCGCCAGCTGCAGGCCGTTGGCCCACAGCAGCGGCTTCACCGAGAGATTGGCGAGAAGGCCCATGGCTCAGGCGCCCGCCTGGTCCGTAGGATCGGGGATGGCCGGGAACTTGAAGCCCGGGAAACCCTGGCCTTTCATGCGCAGCAGGAAGAAGATGCCGCTCAGGACCTGCAGTGCCATGCCGGCGGACTCGACGGCGAGCAGGCTGCCGAACTGCGCCTGCAGCGGCTCCCAGATGCTCGCCAGCCAGGCGAGGAAGTCGACGATGAACTGGCCGAAGGCCGCGCCGAGCAGCGAGAGCCACACGGTGAAGCTGCGGAAGGCGACGTCGAGCGGCACCGCGCCCTTGCGGGTGAACTTGGCGTAGAACACCCACGCCGCCGCGAGGACGGTCAGGAGCATGACGGTGAAGATGAGCTTGGACATGGCGAGGCCTCAGTTGTCGGTGGCGGCGTAGCGGAGGTTGGTGGCGATGCGCCTCATCCATCCGGCGCCGTGGACCGCCCAGGTCGACAGGCGGGTCATGAATTCGATGCGCTGCGCGTTGAACAGCAGCACCAGGTCGTTGGGGTCCGCGGCGCGGATCGCGGCCAGCGTGACCGGGCCGAGGATTCCGTCGTCGGCGACGCCCACGGCGCGCTGCAGCCAGCGCGTGGCCTGCGGAATGCCGCTGTTGACGGCGCCGTCGAGCAGCTGGAAGCCGACGGCGGGCGGCAGGCGATCGCACTTGGCCGCTTCCCAGAAGTCGCGTCGGTAGATCTCGACCGCCTGGTCGCGGGTCAGGTTCTTGATGTCGAGCTGCGGGTAGGTGTTCGCCGCGATGCCGAACTTCGTCCCCTTGAGCTGCCCCACGCCCACGCGGCCGCCCGTCCAGTTGCCGGGGTCGCGGCGGTCGGCGGTATAGCCGCCCTCGTGCGAGAGCAGCCGGTCGATGAACTTGCGGAAGGGGTCGGTCATGGCGTGCGGGTGGCTTGCTCGAGTCGCTCGACGCGCTTCTCGAGCGCGTCGACCTTCTTCACGGCGATGAGGTCGAATCGGGTGTTGAGGTCGCGGACGTCGCTGGCGATGGACCCCACGGCGCGGCCGAGCTCGTCCTGCTTGGTGCGCGTGGCCTGCTGCTCGGCCTTGATCTCGCGCAGCTGCCAGGAGACCAGCCCGACGACGCTGGTGAACACGAACGGCATCAAGATCACCATCGTCTTCACCGCCACCTTCGCGAGCTTGTTCTCGACCGCGTCCTCGGCATGCATGTCCTTTCCGCTCATCGCCCCTGTCCGATCCGATGGAAACCTGCTGCGCCGGGCTCCCCCGGCGCAGCGCATGCAGTGGCCGTCAGCCGCCGCCCTGCACCGTGCCGGCGCCCGGGGTCAGCTTGACCAGGACCGTCTCGGCGTCGGACCCGGCCGTCTCCAGGACCACGCCGAAGCCGACGATGTCGCCGGCACCGGCGCCGGTGCCGATCACCTTGCTGTCGCTGATGTCCCAGATGGCCGGGGCGCCCTGGGTGAGGGCCCCGCCGGTGGCCTTGGGCAGTTCGAAGACGCCCTCGATCTGCACGGCGCCCTGCGCGCCGTTGGCGATGTCGGCGATGGCCACGCCGACCAGGATGCCGGCGACGACCACGGCGCCGCTGGCGATGTCGCTGCCGGCCGTGTAGCGGATGGTGCCGCCCTGCTGCTTGAAGTTGTTCATGGTGCTTGCTCCGGGGTGGAATCGATTCGGGTGCGGCGTGACCGCGAGGCCGGGGCCTGGGGCGCGGCGGCACCGCGCCCCACGGCCGTCAGCTGCCGGCGCTGCCGGCGTTCATGAACAGGCCGCGGTGGTCGATGGCCGCGGCGCCGAACACGTGGCGGCACTTCACCTCGAGCCCGTCGACCTCGAAGCCCCAGCGGCTCTCGGTGAACACGCCCTCGTTGCCCTCGAGGTAGGCGTACTCGATGGTGTCGATCAGGCCAGGGGCGGCCGCCAGGTAGTAGGCGATCGTGCTCGAGGCGTGCAGGCGCGGCTCGCTGATCGCGGTCAGCGACGGACCGAAGACGTTCTTGTCCTCGGTCCTGGCCGGCACGAAGTTGCCGGTGGTCAGCTGCAGCGCCGCCTTCTCCAGGCCGGGCGGCACGATCAGGAACTGCGGGGTGACGGTGATGTACCGGCCCTCGAGGCCCTTCTGCAGCGCCATCATCTGCCGCGCCTCGGCGATCGGGTCGAGCGCCGCGTCGGCGTCCAGGGCCGCCTGCAGCGCGGTCGGCGTGCCGACGTTGCCGTGGGCGGCGCTGAACAGGTCCTCGTTGTCCGACATCTTCGGGTTGCCGGTGAGGATGCCGTAGACGATGTCGGACTCCTTCGCGGCGGCGCTGGCGCCGAACGCGGTCGGGATGCGGGTCAGCGCCGACAGGTCGTCGTTGACGATGGCCTCCCAGGTCAGCGCCACGATGCGGCCGTACTTGCGGACGCGGTACTTCTCGCCGCCGTCGGTCATCGCCGCGTAGCCGTACTCCTCGCCCTCCAGCACTTCCTTGAGGTCCGGGGCGCCGGAGATCTGGGCGCGGGTCACTTCCTTGAAGTCCGGCAGCGTGGCGCGGCGGCAGAACGGCAGGAAGGTGCGCGGGGTCTCGTTGTAGGCGTCGCGCAGGGTCTTGGTGACCACGTTCTCCAGGATCACCGGGAAGTCGCTGGTGGACTGCAGGGCGCGCACCGCGATCTCGCGGCGGCTCATGCCGCGCGTGCGCATGCCGGTGCGCTCCACGCAGTCGCGGGCCATGTCGAGCAGCGAGAAGCCCAGGAACTGCCGCGTACGCTCGTCGTGGCCGTTGGCCGACGGGTTGATGCGGTGCATCAGCGCGCCGATGGCGCCCTGGCGGTAGGTCTGGCCCTCCTGCAGCTCGCCGGCTTCGGCACGCATGGCACCAGCCGTGGGCGTGGCCGGGTTCACCTTGCCCAGGAAGTCGAGCAGGCGCTGGCCTGCCGCCTCGGCGGTGACGTCGGTGTCGTCCTCGCACTCGCGCTGGAGCGCGGCCAGCGCGCCCTGGTCGAGGTCGGAGCGGGCCGCGAACGGCGCGAACTGGTTGCGGATGGCCTCGCGGCGGGCCTTGTCGGCCTGCAGGACAGCCTTCGGGTCGATCTGGGACATGGCATTTTCCTCGGAGTTGCTGGTTCCGGCGGCCGCCGGCAGGTGTTGCGCGCCGGAGGCCGGCGGCGGATTGAGTTCGGCGAGGGCGTCGGCGACCGCCTCGCGGACGGCGCTGGCGTCGACGGCCACGGCGAGCGTGGCCGTGCGGGCAGCCGGTGCGGCCGGCGCCTTGCGCGGCGCACCGCGCAGCGCGGCCGTCACGACCATGCCGGCGTAGCGCGCCGGCGCACCGCGGGCGCTGATGCGATCCAGCAGCTGCGCAGCGAAGGCACGCGCGAGCTCGTCGGGCTCGTCGTTGCCTGCGTCGTCGGAGCTGACCGCGTCGGCGAAGCCCTCGGCGACGGCTTCCTCGCCGGTGTAGTAGTGGTCGTCGCCATCCTGCAGAAGCGAGAGGATGTCCTCGCGGCTCTTGCCGGACTTGCGCACGTAGGCGTCGGCCATCGCCTCGGAGAAGGTGTCCAGCACGTCGGCGTACTGGCGCATCTCCTTGGCGTTGCCCATGCAGCCGCCCCAGGGCGCGTGGATCATCAGGATCGAGGTCGGGGGCATGGACACGGTGTCGCCGGCCATCGCGATCAGCGAGGCGCTGGACATGGCGACCCCGTCGATCGTGACCGCCTTGGTCGCCGGGTGGCGCTTGAGCGCGTTGTAGATGGCCAGGCCGTCGGCCACGCTGCCGCCGTAGCTGTTGATCCGGACGTTGATCGTGGACACCGACTTGTCCAGGGCGTTGAGCTGTTCCGCCACCGACTGCGCGGTGACGGACTCGCCCCACCAGCTGTCGCCGATGTCGCCGTAGATCAGCAGTTCGTACGCGCTGCCATCGGCGGCCACCGGGCGCAGGGCCATCTGCGGTTCGATGTGCGGACGGCCGGTCTTGTCGCGGGGCGCCGCCTGCGGCGCGAGGGTGGTGGCGGCCAGGGACGCGGCGAGGGCGGCGGACAGGGCGTGGCGCTTCGGCATCATCAGCTGAGGTCTCCGGTGGTGCGCACCAGGCGCATGCGCGCCTGCCGCTCCTCGCGGCGGCGCTGGTCGTTGTCTTCGGTGTTCTGGTCGTCGCCCTCGGCGGGCGGCGCGGCGGCCGCGTTGCCGGCGTCCAGCGGGATGCCGAGCTCGCCGGCCAACTTCCGCTCGCGCGCGATCTCCTCGAACTTGTCCTGCACCCGGCCGCCGCGCTCGGCGATGATGGCCGTGCGGGACTCGACGCCCAGCTCGCACAGCTCGCGCATGCCGCGCGCCTCGCGCTGCGGGTCGATCCACGGCATCTTCGGGCCACGGAACATGGCCTGGGCCACGGTCTCGGGGTTCACCTCCGCGGGCACGCGCACGCGACCGCTGGCGATCGCCATGCGCACGAAGTTCTCCCAGACGGGGCGCACGAAGCGGGCCACGAAGGTGGCCGTCATCATCCGGTAGCCGTCGTAGGCCTCGACCAGCTCCTGGCGCTGGGCGCTGTAGGTACCGTCGTAGTCGCCGGCCATGGACGAGTAGCTCAGGCCGAGGCAGCGCGAGGCCGCGCGCAGCATGGCCATGCGGAAGCGCTCCAGCCCCGAGTTGGGCCGGTTCGCATTGATCATGGCGATCTCTTCGCCAGGGAGGGTCTCGGTGAAGATCGCGCCGGCCTCGAGGGTGAAGTCGCGGTCGTCGTCCTGCGGGCTGAAGTTCGCGTCCGGCGTCCAGCCGGTCATGTCCTTGTCGCGCTTGATGTACCAGGCCATGCGCGCGGCGATGCGGGCCGCGATGCGCTCGCTCTCCTCGTAGTCCTTGATGTCGAGCAGGCGGTCGATGGCGGGTGCGAAGAGGCTGATGCCGCGCAGGCCGGACAGGCGGCGACGCACCGCAACATGCAGCATGCGCTCGGCCGGGACGCGCTTGAGCTCGGCTGACGTGAACACGGCGCCGGTGCCGGGGTGCTGCTTCCAGCACCAGAAGGCCAGCGGCTGGCCCCACTCATTGCGCTCGATGCCGGCGAGGATCCTGCGGCCCTCGTCGTTGTACTCGTTCGGGACGACGTCCGACTCGAGCAGCTCCAGCGACAGCGGCACCTTGCTGGCGTGTCGGATGTAGGCGCTGTTGCCCTCCACCAGCTGGGCGAAGAACTCGCCATCGCGCAACCAGGACCTGCACGCCAGTTCCTGCGCCTGCACCCAGTCGAGCGTGCGGGTGACCTCCGGGGCCTTGCTCCACTCGCGAAAGGCGTTGAGCAGGTCGCGCGCGAAGTCGTCGTGGATGTCGTCGTAGTTGTCGCCCCGCGTGCCGACGCGCGGGGTCGGCTCGATGCTGATGCCGGCGGGGCCGACGATGTTGCGGGTGAGCGCGCTGAGGGCGCCGTCGACCAGATCGTGGTTGCGCTCGAGGTCGCGGACGGTGGCCCGGACGGTGGCCGCGTCGCGCGCGACCAGCCGCTCGCCGGTGCTGTTGTCGCGGCTCTTCTTGCGGCGCTTCGTGCTGCGGCCGCCCTCGTAGGTGGCCAGCACCATGCGGGCGAACATGCGCTGGGCCGCGACCCGCGGCGCGAACACGGCGATGCCGCGATCGAGCGCGTTCATGCGGACGGCGGTAGCGGGCTTGTCAGCCACGGCAGAACACCGCCGTCCGGTAGCGCAGGCTGCTGCGCGAGGAGCTCCCGGCGGATTCGGCGGCCAGTTCGGCCTTGAGCTCGGCGATCGCCTTCCGGATCTCCGAGAGCTCGGCCTCCTGGCGGCGGCGGACGTCGTACTGGACGCTGAAACCCGCAGTCAGGATGCGGGCCTCAGCCTCCAGATAGCGGTCCAGACGCGCTTGGGTGCTCGACATGGACACCCAAGGTAGGAGCCCGCTTTTCCACTGTCATGGAGAGCAGTGGAAAAATTTCAGCCTGGCGGCAGGCGCCAGGCGCGGCGAGGCTCCGTCCGGGGCTGGCGGTCGAAGTGGCGCTCGACCGGCGGCCCGTCCGCGTGGTCCACGAGGGAGGGCACGGTGTAGACGACCGGCCGGCCCCACACGCCCCCGATACTGAGATCGACCTGGTAGCCGGTGGGCTCGGCCAGCAGCCGGTGCAGTCCGCCCGGGGGGACCGAGTAGCAGACCCCGTGGATCAGGGTGTCGAGCACGATGTGGTCGTCGCAGTCGGCCAGCAGCCGCTGGATGCGCGCCTGGTACTGCGGCGGCCGGCCGGTGCCGAGGTAGAAGCTCACCAGCTCCTCCGGCCACCGGGCGAGCACGGCCGCGGCGCGCTCGCGAAAGAACGACACCGGCAGCGCGTCGTCTTCCATGATGACCACGCGCTCGTCCTGGTCGGCGGCCCAGCGCAGGGCCCGGCGATGGTTCCACCACGCGCCCCTGCCCTCCTCGTCCATGAGCAGCTGCGCCTCGAGGGACTCGGCCAAGGCCTCGGCCTGCTGGCGTCGGGCGTGGTGGGCGACGACGACGACGCGGGTCACACGGGCACCCGATCGCGGATCCAGGCGATGTCCTCGGGGGTGCGCGCCGCCGCGTACCTGCCCCAGCGCCGGAGGTTGCCGACGTAGTGCGGCTCGTGCCGGCTCGCCGGCCGGCCTGGCGAATGCCACAGGTGCCAGGCCGGCCCGGGCACGCGCAGCGGCGCTCCGGCGATCAGTTCGACCGAGCGCCAGAAGGCATTGTCCTCGCAGCCCCAGCCGATGAAGCCCTCGTCGAAGCCGCCCACCGCATCCCAGACCCGGCGCGGGACCACCAGCATGGTGGACTGGACGGTGGTCGGGTCCTGCTGCTCGGTACGCACCTTCTCCGTCGCCCAGCCGTCCTCCAGGGACAGGGCGCGTTCCTCGAGCAGCCGGCGCGTGGTGGGCGCGGCCAGCTCGCACACCTGGTCGAACGCGGCGACCATGCGACCGGTGCGACGGGCCAGCGCGATCGCGTCGCGCAGCTGCAGGCGGCCGACCCAGCTGTCGCTGTCGGCGATGACTGCCAGCTCCCAGTCGCCGGCAGCGGCCGCGGCGGCGTTCACCGCGGCCGATCGGTTGAACGGCCCCTCCTCGTGCGCGCCCTCGACCACGGTGAACCCCGGCATCGCGTCCCAGTAGAGCTGGCGGACGTGGCGCCAGAGCGCGTCGCGCTCGCCGTGGTCGGCGCGGCGCGGCACCAGCACCGGGATGGGCCTCCGGAACGGCGCATAGACCGCCAGGGCCGAGGCGTCGACGTTGCGCCACTGCTGGTGCTCGCGGTAGTCCACGGACGAGATACCGGCCTCATCCTGGTCGCGGCAGTGCAGCGCCGGCGCGCGGACGTCGGCGTACGGCCAGCGCGTGAGGCCGGCGGCGAAGATCCGGTCGGACCAATTGCCGTGCTCGGCGCCGTGCTTGCCGAACGCGGTATGCAGGCCCCCGACCACCCGCAGCACGCCTCGGCGCACGTAGAGCATGCAGCCGCGCGGCTTGTCGAAGGCACGGTGGTGGGGGTCACCGCCGACCTCGTCGATCGCCCAGTGCCCG
Source organism: Luteimonas sp. J29 (assembly GCF_000472505.1). Taxonomy (GTDB): domain Bacteria; phylum Pseudomonadota; class Gammaproteobacteria; order Xanthomonadales; family Xanthomonadaceae; genus Luteimonas. The sequence goes on along the minus strand of NZ_AWZR01000005.1, from coordinate 276,640 downwards.
GGCGACGACGCGAACTGGTACATGAGGTGGGGCTGGTCGCTCTCCACGTACGGCAGCCACCAGCCGGGCGCGGTGGGCCACGTATCGTCGTCGAACAGGAAGAAGTCGTTGGCCCGGGTCTCGCAGAGCAGCTCGAGGCACTTGTTCTTCGCGGCGGCGATGCCCTGGTTCGAGTCGAAGCGGTACAGCGTGACACGCTCGGGCACGGCGACGGGCTCGGTGGACCCGTCGTCGACGACGACGATCGGAGCGTCCGCCGGCGCCAGCGCCAGGATCCGCCGCAGCGTGGCCTCGAACATGGCGCGGCGGTTGAAGGTGGTGATGGCGATGCCGATCATGCGCGGCGGCCCTCCAGGTACTCCCGCAGGCGGCCGCTGGCCGCGGCGGCGCGGTACTCCTGCAGCAGCGCGTGACCCGGGTTCCGGTCGCTCCAGTCGCGGTCTTCGGCGTGGTCGTACGCGTAGACGCAGCCGCGCAGCTGGATCACGCCATGCAGCTCGCGGGCGACCAGGAGGAAGGCATCGTCCTCGAAGCCCCACCCGGTGAAGCGTTCGTCCTGCCCTCCGAGCGCGCGGTAGGCGGCGCGATTGATGGCGAACATGCCGCCGGGCGAGTCGTTCTTGCCCCACTTCACGCGGGAGTGACTGAGGTCGCCGGCCTCGACGCAGATGTAGTCGCGGAACGGGAAGACCATCGCATGTTGCGCCAGGACCACCGCGCGGTGGACGGTCTCGATGTCCGCCGGCACGGTGTCGGCGTCGGCGACGATCACCTCGTTCGTGGTCGCGAGCTCGACTGCCGCGTTGCGCGACGCTGCACGGTTGAACCGGGCATGCCCGGAGTCGCCGGTCACGACGCGGAACCCGTTGGACTCCCACCACGTGCGCACCGTCTCGAAGATGCGCACGCGCTCGGGCGTGGTGCCGCGCCAGGGAATGCAGACGTCACAGGACATGGAACTGCCCTCCCATCACCATCCGGCGGGCCCACTCGTCGAAGTCCTGCGGGTAGTCGAAGTCCTCGGTCCAGTCGTCGATCCACACGCCGTGCCCCGCGAACTCGCCCGGCATCGAAAGGTCGGCACCGGTGAGCGATGCGTAGAACTCCCAGCCGCCGATGCGATGCAGCTTGCGCGTGCGGTACTGCCGGATCAGCTCGTCCCCCGCCCCCTCGAACCGCCGGTGAACCTCGCCGCGCAGGCGGAACGCGAACGGCTCCGCCCACTTTGCGCCCGTGATCGCCGAGGGGCCGAACCGCGCGAACAGCAGGAAGCCGTCGTCGGGCGTCGTGGACAGGATGGTGGCGATGGCGTCGCGGGTATAGAACGCGTCGCCGTAGAGCAGCACCGTCTCGCCCTGCCAGTTCCAGTAGCGGCGCGAGCTGAGGAACTTGTCCGCGTCGAAGCGCGCGGGGTCGAGGTCCGCTTCCACGGTCACCGCGCCCGGCACCAGGTAGCGGTCGAGGTCCTCCGGCCGGGCGACGATGACGATGTCCAGGCCTGGGCGCGCTTCCCGCAGCAGGCGCACGGTGCGGTGCAGGACCGGCTCGCCGCCGACCGGGACCAGGTGCTTCGGCACGCCGAGGTAGTTGCCCCAGCGCGAGGCCTCGCCGGCGGCCAGGATGATGGCGCGCATCAGCCGCCCCCCCTCTGCTGGCGGCGTTTACGGCGAGACTTTGCCGGCAGGATTTCGTAGGCGTAGCTCTGGCTGATGTTGAAGTCCCGCATAAGCGTCTCGATCGTTGCCCCTTTCCGCCACGCCTCAATGACGGCTTCCCTGTCCACCTTCCGCTTCGCTTTGAACAGCACGCGGGTACCGGCCAGCACGTCGAGCTGGATCCGGCAGAGGGAGTCCGCCAGTTGCAGCGACTGGTACGGCGGCAGCCCGCGGATGGTGTCCTGGATCTGCTTGTTGAACTGGTCCCGGAGCTGATCAACCAGCTCATCCGCGTTCGCGTCTTTGGCCATAACGGTCTCCAGTCAGTCGGGGTCCACGACGGCGCCGCGGCGGCGCGGTCGTGTTCCACGGGAATCATTCGCGGGCCGGGCGGCGACGGCCTGCGTGGGCGGTGTTTCACGGGAATCATTGGCGGCGGGCCGGCGGATGGTCGCCAGCACCTGCGCCTCGCGCGCGTCCCAGTTCGCGCGGGTCCAGCGGTTCATCCGCAGCTCGGGGTGCAGCGCCGCGGCGTAGGCGTAGACCCACGTGTCCAGCGGCTCGTTGCGCGGCGTGCCGCGGATCTTCTCGAAGCGGTTCTTGCGCGGGTTGTAGGTCTCCGAGACCAGGCCGCCGAAGTAGTCGGGGCTCAGCTCGTCGCTGAACCGGATCTTCCGCTCCTCGGCCGGCTTGTCCGCGTCCGTGGACAGCAGCGAGAAGAGGTGGTGCTTGATGGCGACGGTGCCGACCTGGTACGCATGCACGCCGCGCTTGTCGACCTGCCCCCGCCAGTTGATGTCGTGGAGCCGCGGCTTGCCCAGCGGGGGCGCGTTGTTCGCCGTGGCGCCGAAGACGGCGATGTGCCGGCGCACGCGCTTCGACCGCACGAACGCCTTCACGGCCTCGGTGCGGTGGCCGCCCATATCCTGGGCCGATGCGTCGAGCCGCAGGAGCGCACCGTCCTGCCGCTCGATGGGCGCATTGAGCAGCGCGGTCAGCGCGGTCCAGACCTCGTCGTCCGCGGGGTCGCCGGGCAGCTCGATGTAGTCGATCGGCCAGCAGGTCATGCCGCGGCCCCAGCCCACGATCTGCACCGGCAGGCGGTTGTCCTGCGTGTCGACGCCGGCGGTGACGGCCAACACCCAGTTGGGCACCGGCCGCAGCGGCAACGGCTCCGTTCGTTCGGCGATGATGTTGAACTTGACCGCGCGCATCGCCGGGTCTTCCCACGGCTCGGCGAGACGGTCGTTGATGAAAGTCTTGAGGCGGGCCGGGTCGCCCTGGGCGTCGCGCCACATGCGCACCAGCTCCACCCAGCGCGGGCCGAGGCCGATCGGGTAGTAGAGCGCGTTGGCGTGGTAGCCGCGGATGGCGGCGCCGGGGTTCTCGGGCACCCAGCGGCCGGCGGCGATCAGGGCGGTCTTCTGGTGCTCCTCGATCACCGCGCCGCACTCGCGGCAGGCATACCAGGCATGCGAGCCGTCCGGTGTCCACTGCACCCCGCTCCAGTCCAGTGGCTGTTCGTGCCCGCAATCAGGGCACGGCACGTAGTAGCGGCGCTGGTCCGACTTCTCGTACAGCTCACTGATGCGGCACTGGCCGACGATTTCGGGCGTGCCCACCTTGAGCCGCTTGTACTTGGACTGGAAGGCGGTGGTGCGGCCGTCGAGCAGCTCGCCCGGGTCGTCGCCGGTCTTGAGCGCGGTGGCGAAGCTGGAGAACTCGTCCGCCAGCACCAGGCCCGCGCTGGTCTGCTTGAGGCGCACCGGGTTGCCCGCGTGCTCGATGTAGAGCTGGCCCCCCTGGAAGTCCTTGAAGCTGCGCCGGTTGGACGCCTCGCGGCTCGACAGGCTGGTCATCACCGCCTGCACCGCGGGCGTCTCCTCGATCAGCGGGTTGAGCTTCTGGTCGATCCACTTGTTCATGGACACTTCGGCCGGAAGCGCCACGATGATCGGCATCGGGTTCTCGCACATGGTGTAGCCGAGGACGTTGGCCTCGAGCTCCGACTTGCCGAATTGGATTGGCAGCCGCGCGACCACGTCACGCACCGGGCTGCGCGCACTGAAGCAGTCCATGATCTCGACCAGTAGCGGGTTGCGCTCGTTGCGCCACGGCCCCGGCTCCTGGCTGCCCTTGCTCGACAGCACGCGGTAGCGCGCCGCCCACTCGCTCACGCGCATGGGCTTGCGCGGCGCGATCGCCCTCGCGACGGTCTGGAAGATGATGGGCTGGGCGGCCAGGTACGTCATGCGCCCCCGATCTGCCGGAACTTCCGGCTCAGCTCCTCGAGCGCCTGCTCGATGCCGGTGGCGAGGATCAGCCGGCAGCGTTCTTCCGCCGTCTCCGCGGCCAGGCTCGCGGACAGCGTGGTCGGCAGGTTCTCCAGGTTGGTGCGGAGGGTGGTGATCACGTCGGCGATCGTGGCAACGACGTCCTCGCGCTGGAGCAGCTCGCCGAGCTCGCGCTGCTCGTCGCGCAGGGCCTTGCGGAGAAGGGCCTCCTCGCGCTCGGCGGCGGCGCGGGCTCGGCGCAGGGCCAAGGGATCGCTCGGCGCGACGCCCCGTTCGTCCTCGCCGCCCTCGACATCGACAGCCGCGTCCCGCTCCGGCGCCTCGATCACCGTGGCGCCGGCGCCACGGGCGGCGGCGTGCCTGGCCGCGACGGCGGCCTTCGCCGGGTCTCGGGTGTCCTCGATCAGGCGCAGGCTCTCGGCGACGCGTACGCGGCGGCCGTCCTCGGTCAGCACCAGGCGGCCGGCCTTGCGCAGCTCGGTCACGTAGCTGGCCTTCCAGCCGTAGCGCGTGGCGAACTCGCGGAAGCCGAGGGTTTCCGGGGCGGTCGACATCTGTCAGTTCATCCGCAACCCGGCCGCCGCGAACAGCTCGCAGCTGCTGCGCACCTGGTCGGCCAGCCACTCTGACTCCAGGACACCGCGCGGCGCCTCGATCCCGAAGCACAGCACGCTTTTCGGGTGGCTGCGCACTCCCGCCTCGCGCAGGCCCTTGCGCGCCGTACGGAAGGAGTAGCTGTGGTCCAGTTCGTAGACGAAGCGCTTGAGTGGGGCCGCCCGCTTCCCTGAGCGCGAGCACCAGGCGGTGTAAGCGCCATACCAGGCCGTGGTGAGCCCCGGCATGGGCTTCAGCGGTGCCAGTTCGCCGGCCAACAGGGCTTCCATGAACTCGGCGACGCTGGAGGCCCGCCCGGTGATCGTGACCGGCTCGTGGGCCGGCGCCAGCTCTTCCAGTTCCGCTGCGATACCCAGCTCTGAGATCCAGTCGAAGCCAAGCTGCCGGACGACGAAATCGTTCGCGACCCGGAGCGCCTGAGCAGGCGCGATGCGAGACGCCCGGGCCGTGCGCAGGGCGGCATTGAACATGCGCTGCGCGGCGACTGCCAGGTCGGCCTTCATGTACGGATCGCTGCAGCGCTGATGTGGACCGGTCATCTTCCTCTCCTTTTTCTGGTCTAGGACAGTGGAAATCGCGCGCGCGACGGCAACGAGCCGCGTGCAACGCCTGGTGCAACGGGAACGCGAAGCGCGGAATGGCGCAGGTACGGGCCTGCAACGCCTGCAACGCCTGCAACGCGATGCCCTACGCGCGCGCATATGCGCGCGCGGGCGCTCTGGGGGCGCGGCGTCTCGCGCACACACGTGAGGCCGATTTGCCGTTGCACGCGTTGCAACGGCGTGGTTACGCCATTTCTGGCGTTGCACAAGGCGTCGCTGCAACGGCAAATTGGCGTTGCATGGACGCCGGTCACAGCTGCGTCCCTCGGAAGTCCTTCACCATGGTGGTGAACGACTCGATCTGCGCACCTAGCCACTCCTGCCTGGACTGTCCTTCCGGGGGCTCAAGGCCGAAGGTGATCATCCGCTGCGCCTTCATCCCCTGCCCAGCCGTGTACCGCTCGGGCTTGGAGTCGATCCCGCGGCGGCGGCGCAGGGCGTCGACGAAACGCTTCAGGCTCGCCGGCTTGACCCCTACCCGCGTGCACCAGATCTTGTAGCAGTCGTACCAAGTAGCGCTGAAACCGGGGACCGGACGCAGGTACTCGATGTCGCTGCGGTAGAGCGCATCGACGAACTCGACCGGGCTATCCTGCGCCAGGTCGATGAGCTCGCGCTTGGCCTCCGTCTCCGGCGGCGGCGTGCCCGGGTTGAAGTCGCCCAGGTCGAGGTGGAGCAGGTACTCGTGCAGCGCCGCCGCCCCACCCTCTTCGATCTCGCGCAGCAGCGCGGCGTAGAACTCGGGCGGCTTCTTCGGCGGCGTCCAGATGATGCAGTGCCGGCGGTCGTCTTCCTCGAGCACGACCGGCATGGACTCGTTGGACAGGAAGACCAGGTTGACGTGGTTCGCTTCGTCGTAGGCAGCGATGTGCTTCGGGTTGATCCGGATCCACGTGCCGGTGATCAACGTCTTGAGCTTGTTCTTGACCTCGAATCTGTGCGCCTGCGCGACCACTTCGTCCGCGATCAGGAACAGCTTCCGGCTGGCCCAGTCGTTGTGCTTGTCGGTGAGCGCGTCCTGGTCGAGGATCCGGCCGTACTTGCCGTAGATCGCCATCACCGTCTCGAAGAACAGGTTCTTGCCGGTGCCCTGCGGGCCATGCACGACGATGGTGGTCTTCATCTTCGCGCCGGGGTGCTGGATCGGGTACGCGACCCACTTGAGCACCCAGTCGTAGAGCTCGCGGCTGTTGCGCTCGCCGCTGCACATGTACTGCAGCAGCTCGAGCAGCAGGTCGCACTTGCCCTTCCTCGGCATGGTGGGCCAGCCGCCCCAAAGGTTGCAGGTGATCCTGGGGTCGCTTTCCGCCGGATCGAAGCCGACCTCGTCCATGCGGACGATCGCGCGGTCGGGATGCTCCATCCAGGACCTGAACAGGTCAGAGCGGATGGTCACGCGCCGGACGTCCTGCTCCGCCACCAGCGCGTGCTCATCCCGATCGAACACGCCGCCGTTGCTGCCGTACACCGTGGCATACCGCTCGAGCAGCGTGTCGAGGTCCTGGATCACGCGCAGGCGATCGCCCCCCTCCCCGGCTGCGGAGGAAGAGACCGCGCGCAATTGCGGTGGGTCCCAGCGCAATTCCGAGAGGCGGGCACGGACCTGCGCACCCACCGCGGCGACGCCTTCCAGCGCGTGGAGGTCGTTGAAGTCGGTCAGCTTGTGCCCGTTCGCGGCGTACCGCGCTTGGCGCGCGGCCTCGTCGGCGAACTTCGGCGCGAGCCAGGCTCCGCTCACAGCCATGGCGGCCGCGCTCGCGGCGGTCACGCCGGGATTGCCGTCGGTGAAGCAGTCGTCGTCGGCGCAGACGAGGATCCGCGCCTGCTTGTAGCGGCGGCGCAGCGCCTCGGCGACAGGGAGCAGGTTGCCGGCGTCGAAGGCCACCGCCACCGGGAAGCCGGTCGCTTCGTACAGCGACGCGGCCGTGGCATACCCCTCCGCGACCAGGACGATCCAGTGCGGCTGGTGACCGAGCAGGTGGAAGTGGCCCTTCTTCGCCACGCCCACCGGCCAGAACTCCTTTGCCGGTCGCCGCCCCTCCTTAGCCTGGGCGGCGGTGCGCAGGAACTGCAGGCCGTGGATCTTGCCGACCGTGTCGACCAGCGGCAGCACGGCTGTGCCGTGCTTCGTGAACTTGAGACCGTGGGCGCCGACGCCCTTCGCCTTGAGGTAGGGCGACTCGCCCTCGGGCAGCAGCTTCGCCCAGACCTTCGCCGCGGTGGCCGCGGCTCGCGCCGCTTCCCGGGCGCGCTCGCGCTCGATTCGCTTGCGGTCCTCGGCCAGGCGGCGCTTGAGCGCGGCCGTCTGCTCGGCGGTGAGCGGGTCACGCTTCGACAGCTCCACCTTCCGGCTGTTCGGGTCGTTCCCGCGCCAGATGCCGAAGCTGCCGACGATGATGAAGTCGCCAGGGTTCGAGGTGGACGGGAGCTCGTGCAGGCGATACCACCCGCGCTTCTCCCGGCCGCCATTTTCGACCAGGCAGCGGACGGTGCGCCCGGTGCCGACCTCGAGCCCCCCGCGAGGGAGGATCAGGCCTGCCTCGGTGAGCTGGCGGACGACGTCGTCGTAGTTCGAGGCGGCCATTTCAGTAACCCGCGACCTCGCTAACTACCCTCTGCGCGGGGTCCGAATTACCCTCGTGCGGGGGCCGCCAGGAGGACCCGCGACCGGCCCCATCGATCGAGCCTTCCGATCGACGCAGCTCAGTAACCCGCGGAACCGCGGGCCGACTTCCACCCGCCAAGGGGTGCGGGGATCGCGCAGCCATCACGCGCGCGGAGTCCGCCGTTGACGACGGCGCGCAGTGAGCGCCGCTGCGCGATGCTTCAGCAGCACTGGGATGATCTCGCTCATGTAGGCGATCTCGCGGTTGAGGTCGCCACCTGGCATCGCCTGGTAGTCGGCGACCAGCTGCTTGAAGGACCGCCGGCGCATCACGTGCCGCTCAGCCTCAACACTCCCTGCCGCCGCCGATGCGACTCCGTCTCGAGCCGCAGACGCTCGCGCTCGGCCATGGCCTCGTCCGCCGACATCGCCGGCGGCGGAGCCGCCAGCGCGCCGAGCACCTGGTCCATGGCGCGGCGCGTCGCCGCGTTCGGCGGTCGATGCGTCACCCGTTGGTGGCATCGTCTCGTGAACATTGGTCACCGTCCCCTCCCGGGTGCGAACTGGGCCGCGCGAATGTCTTCCTCGCGCTGGCAGTCGGAACACAGGCGTGCGCCCAGCAATCGCCTCGCCTCCTCGATCGGCTCTCGGCAGTCGAGAACCTCGCAATGGGTCAGCCCTTCCGGCCGCTCGCGCACGGTGGCGCGGTGGCGGCGCAGCGCGTCCTCGACGCGCGCGTCGACGTCGGCCTGCACGGCGTCCATGGCGTCAGGCATCGTTGGCCACTCCCGCCTGCAGCACGCGGCGCAGGGCCGCCACTTCCTCCCGCAGCAGACGGTTCTGGCGCTCCACCTCGGTCTCCTGGTGGCGCAGGCTGTGCAGGTCGTAGTTGCGCTGGTGCAGCATCCACAGCAGCGGCGCGTCGTTGCCGCAGGTGGTCATCAGCCGGTCCAGCTTGGGCCACACGATGCCCTCGGTGCCGGACATCCAGCGCGAGAACTGGGCCTTGTCCACCTCCAGCTCCAGCTGCAGCGTCTTGTCGAGGGCGTACCCGCCGGCCTTGGCGCACAGGGCGATCGCGTCGCCCAGCGTCTTCTCCCGCACCACCTCTTCCGGCCGCAGCGGCAGCGGCATCGCCAGCTGGCTACTCATCGCCGCTCAACCGAGTTGAGTGGAGTTGAGAGACTCCCACCGGCCAAAATTTTTTCATGGACACAGTCACTTGCAGCGACACGACGCTTCCCCCCCTGTGGGAAATCCAGGACGGCCGGCGCACGCGCGTGGCCGCCGTCTTCTTCCGGATGGCGCCCGCCCCCGATGTAGGCTGGCAGGCGCTTGAACCCCAACCCGACACCGGAGGCGGACATGGCACAACCCGACTTGCCGACCAGCCAGCTGCTGGCCGCGAAGACCTTGGCGATGGAGGTGGCGCTGCTGGCACTTCTGCGCGAGCAGCGCGACAACCAGCCGTTCTGGGAGAGCCTGGACAAGCTCATGCAGGCCGTCCTCTGCCTGGACCACCTGGGAGCTCACCCCAACCCAGACATTGCAGCGATGGCCGAGTCGGCCCAAGACTTCCTGGACTCGTGGCGCTCGATCGCCGGTACCAACCCGAACGGTCCAGCGCCTCCCGGATCCGGTCCTTTCCTTCCCGGATCAGGTTGATCACCACCTGCTCGCCGCCCTCAGCCATTGCCCGTGCCCTCGCCCTCGGTTGGGGCGGTGTCGTCGTTGGCTGCGGGCTGCACGATCCGCTGGTGGATCTCGTGCAGGCGGACAGCGGCCATGCCGCTGGGGGCCTTGGTGCGGCCCTGCTTGATGTCGCTGACGGCCTGGGGCGATAGCCCGATGGCCTTGCCCAGCTCGGTCAGGGACCAGCCCTGCCCCTCCAGATCGCAAACGATGGTGGCCCATATGCTCATGCCCAGCATCCTACGGATATCCGTTGATCATTGTCAACGGCCCTCCGTTACGGGTTCCCGTTTCAATTCCTCCATGGACGGGAAGACCATCGGACAACGGGTTCGTGAGGAACGAGAGTCGTACGGGTGGAGCCGCGCTCAGCTGGCGGCGCGCGCCGGCATGTCGCCTACTGCGATAAGCGACCTCGAGCTCGGCTATACCAAGAAGGGGCAGTCCCTTCACTCCCTAGCCAAGGCGCTACACCGTCGCGTCGAGTGGCTAGAGACGGGCAAAGGACCGAAAGAACCGGACACCGATGGCAACTGGGCGGACATAACCGCCTACGGCCAGCAAGTTGCCGCCGGCGACGGCATGACGCCGGAGGAGTACGCCGAGACCCACAGCCTGAAGTTCAAGGCGAGCAGCCTGCGCCGGAAGGGGCTCTTCGCCCGCAAGCTGAGCATCTTCTACGCCAGCGGCGACAGCATGGAGCCGCGCATTCACCATGGCGACGCCCTGCTGTTCGATACCGATGACACCAAGCCCCGGGATGGCGGCATCTACGTGGTGCGCCACCACGGCGGCTTCTACGTGAAGCGGCTGCACCAGTACGGCGATCAATGGTTCCTGGTGAGCGACAACACCAGCGACCCGAAGTGGCGCAAGCCCGTGCCGATCGAGTTCGACCAAGATTTCGAAGTGATCGGGCGGGTGCGCTGGATTGGCAGTTGGGAAGACTGACACGAAAGGGAGAAGGGGATGCGCTGGACAGGAGTTCTGCTGCTCGGGGTGTGCATGGCCGCAAGCGCCGCGGACGACGAGGCAGCGATTGCGGAAGCGAAATCAGCCGTGGAACGCCAACTGCGAGACCCCGGCAGCGCGCAGTACCGGGACGTGTTCGTCCGCCCCGGCAAGCAGGGCGTCATCGTCTGCGGCGAAGTGAACGCGAAAAACGCCTACGGCGGCTACGTTGGCTTCAAGCCCTTCATGGTGGCGGGCACCTCCGTCATGCTGGCCAGCGACACGGACAAAGGCATTGAAGAGCTGCGGCTCGAGCTGGTGAACCACGTGTGCCGCCAGAGCCCGGAGGCGTCGCCATGAGCATGGTCGTGCACTTCGTCCGCCACAACGGCAGCACCACGGTGCGGGAGCACGCGCTCGACGGGCCAGTTCCGCGCGCGGGCGAGTTTGTCGAAGTGCCGGCCGCCCTGCGCGACGAGATGGAGGGCCACGAGTATGCCGTGGTGACCCAGGTGCGCTACAGGATCCGCGCCGGCCAGCTCACCGCCCACGTCGAGGCGGTCGCGTCCCACGACAGCACCGAGGAACGCCGCCGCACCCTGGAAGAGTGCGGCTGGCTCCCCGAGAACGGTTAGAGGTACATCTCCACAGCCATCGCCTGCTGCAGCGCTTCGGCCTGGCGCGCGAGCGCTTCGATGCGGGCAATGGCGGGGTGACCGTGGAGCCCTGCACGGTGCATGGCCCGGCTGGCAGCCCATGCGTCCATCGCGGCATTGCGCAAGGCGCGATGTACCGCTGCCAGCGCTTCCGGGGTGATGGCCACGGCGGCCAGGCCCTCGGCCTTGGCTGCCGACAGCCGGGCTTCGGCCTGCTCGCGGCAGCGCTGGTGGCGGGCCCCGGGGTGAAGTTCGTTCGTCTCCATGGTGGCTTCTCGAAGGCGCGCGGGATGGCGCGGGGGCCATCCTAGCAGATAGTTACGGATTCCCGTTGACACGGGATACGGATGCCCGTAAGGTTGCACTCGTCCCGGCACCCGCCGGGGCGGCGACCGGCAGGTCGCACGCCGGCCTCCCCACCGGCGAAGGGCCTCCTCCCAGCGACCTGCCGGCCGCCTCCTACCCAGGAGGCGTCCATGTACAACCCGCTGTCCAACCCCGACATCCTGCTCGGCCTCATCTGGGGCCTGGTTATCGGCGGCATGTCCGTCGCCGCCCTGGTCACCGCCGGCCATCGCGCCGCCATCCGGCGCATCGAGACCGAGCGCGAGCTCCTCCGCGAACGTGCCCAGGCCGCCCGCCAGGCGGCCGCTTGGCGGCGCGCCGGCGCCGCCAACGACGAGCGGACCCACCAGCGCAGTGCGCGGGCGGAACTGCGCGGAGGCCCGCGGTGAGCTCCCAGGGCCCAAGCGCCCTCGTCATCAACCTCGCCCGCGTCCGCCACGCCGTCTGGATGTCGGACTTCATGGGCATGCCCGAAACCCGTCGAGACGTCGTGCGCCGCATGGTGTCCGACGCGCGCGACGACCAGCAGCGCGAACACCTGGCCGCGCAGTACGACCAGCGCGTGCGCGCCTACGTCTCCGCCTACAACGCGCTCCCCCGAGCGCCAGGAGGTGCCCCATGTTCCCCCCGCTGACCACCGACGAGGTCGTGGCGCTGCGCGAGTGCGTAAGGTCGCAGCGGCAACACCTCAACGGAATCTCCGATTTCCTCAGCCGCGAGGCCCCGAATGGCTCCAATGCGCGGGCCCTCATCACCGTCGGCGACAAGCAACGCCGGCTCGACGCAATCGACTTCCGGCTGCGTGAGGAGTACGCGCGGCTCACTGGCATGCCGGTGATCGAGCACGGCAACGCCGACATCGCGGACTGCAGTTCCCCGTCCTGGCCCACAGCGCGGGAGGACGACGCGAGGGAGGCGAGCAGCCGTGGATGACCGCCGCCGCAACCCCGACTTCAACCACATTCTCGCCGCGCGCGACACGGCCGCCTGCGCGCTCCGCGTCGCCTTCCTGGTCGGCGGCGTCGCTGGCTGGCTCTTCATCTGGCACATCTTCACCGGAGGCTGACATGCACTTGTCCGAGTCCACCGCCGCACGGCTCCTGGCGATCCACCAGCGGGCGTTCGACAACGCCGGCTGCAGCCGCAGCGTGCAGCCGCCGCGGCCGCGCTACGGCATCGCCCTGTCGATTGCCATGCTCCTGGTCGCCCTCGCGCTCGCCGTCTTCGCCGGCGTGATCCGCTGAACCCACAGAACACCCCAACCGCCGGCCTCGGCCGGCAAAGGATTCCTACGTGTCCGCGACCATGGACGTCACTCCGCTCGAGCGGAGCGCCCTCATCGCCGCCTACCAGGCGCCGGGACACTCGCTGCCGCGCATCGGCAACGCCTTCGTGGCCGCACCGAAGCGCAACCCGCACAGCGGCCCGACCATCGTGCACAGCGTCACCAAACGCATGGCCCTGCGCCTGCAGCGCGCCGACCTGGTGCAACTGGACGACCCCCACTGCCCGAGCCGCATGACGCTCACCGAGGAAGGCTGCGCCGTTGCGCGCGAGCTGCTGGCGGCGGCGAACGAGGACCGGCGATGAATCGCAGCGCCCGGATCCGCGAATGGCTGGCCACGCAGCACATCCCCGCCACCGCCCGCGACATCATGCAGGCCGTCGAGCCGCGCGGCGAGCTCAACAAGTTCTGCGCGTCGCTCTCCGCGATGCACAAGAAGGGCCTGGTGCGGGCCAACAAGGTGAACGGCCGGCTGTACTACAGCGCGGGCCGCGCTCCGAAGAGCCGCCGCGGCCGGCGCCCCACCAAAACCGGCCGCGCCCATCGCGTGCGCGAGCTGCTCGCCGACGGGCGCGGCTACACGGTCGCGGAGCTACGCGCCAAGGTGGACCCCGGCACCACGTCCTCGCGCATGTCCGCGTGCCTGTCCGTCCTGTTCCAGCAGGGCCACATCGCCCGCGCCCAGGACGGCTGGTTCACCTGCTACGCGCTCACGCAGGAAGCCGCCGACCAGGCCCTGGCCGATCTCTTTGCGACGAGGGAAGCCAGGAAGGCCGAGCTCAAGCGCGCTCGGCAGGCTGCCGCCGCCGAGAAGCGGCGTACCAGAGCCCCGAAGACGCCCCGGGCGAAGCCCGCCCGGGCTCCGAAGGCGAAGCCGCGCCCGAAGCTCAAGGCACCCCCAGTGCGCGACGTGCCCCGCGGCATGCCCCCACCGCCTACCGCCGAGGTGCGAGCGGCCATCACGTCGATCGCCCGCTCGCGCCCGCCGGTGCGCCCAGCGCCAGTGACCTGTGCGCTGGACGGGGTGCCAGAAAGGCAGCGCGCCGCCAGCGAGCGCATCGCCGCCGACATCGCCGAGTTCCAGGCGCGCGGCGGAAAGATCGAGCGCCTCGGCCCCACGCAGTTCTTCACCCGCATCGAACCCGCCAACGGCCCGCTCCGGCGCACCTGGGCCGGCGACGAAGCGTCCAGCGCCGCACCCGCCCTGGAGATCGACGATGAGTAACAGCGACCGCCTCACCGGCCCCGATTTCCTCGACAGCGTCGCCGACCAGAACGACGCCCAGGGCCTCCCCGTCAACGCCGCAGAGTTCCGCCAACGCGCCGCCGATTGGCGTGCAGACGAGCAGCGCATCGAAGAACTCGAGGCCTACGTCGCCCGCCTCGAGCGCCAGCTGCGCACCGCCGATGACCAGGCGCGCGTGCTGGACGAGATCAAGCGAACCCTGCAAGCCGCGAACGATTCGACGGCGAGCGCGACCGCCGCGAGCTGACAGCGCCATGAGCGAACTCGACAACATCGAAGCGCGCGCCCTGCGCCACCTCGACGGCATGACCGTCAACCGCGATGCCATGGCGCGCGACGTGCTGAAGCTTGTCCGCGCCCTGCGGCGACTCACCGAAGAGGTGCGCAAGCCGGGCGCATCACCATCAGCGGCTCGCCGGGACGATGACTTCCTCCGCGACCTGTTCGGCTTCTGACGTCTCCGCCGGCATTCGCATCACCCCGTCCTCTACCAACACTGCGGCGCCTGCCGCCGCCTGACCCGACATCGCCGCACTGCGCGGCCCCCAGGAGAACCCATGTCCACCGAACCCGCCGTGCAGACCGTCGCCCTCAACCAGCTGCGCCTCTCCCCGAAGAACACCCGCCAGCGCCGCGATCCCGAGGCGATCGAATCCATGGCCGCCTCCATCCTCCACCACGGCTTGCTGCAGAACCTCATCGTCGAGCCCGCCACCAACGAACCCGGCGTGTTCGAGGTCCTCGCCGGCGGCACGCGCCTGGTCGCGCTGCAGCGCCTGCAGTCCGAGGGCAAGGTGCCCGCCGACCACCCGGTGCGCGTGCTGGTCGAGACCAACGGGCAGGCGATCGAGGCCTCCGCCGCGGAGAACCTGGTGCGCACGCGCCTGGCCCCGGCGGACGAGTTCGACGCCTTCAAGGCCCTGGCCGACGCCGGCAAGAGCCGCGACGAGATCGCCCAGCACTTCGGCGTCGCCCGCATCGTGGTCGACCGCAGCCTCAAGTTGGCCAACGTCTCCCCGCAGCTGTTCCAGATCTTCCGCGAAGGCGGCATGGAACTCGACCAGCTGCGCGCGCTCGCGCTCACCGACGACCACGAGCTCCAGCACCAGGCGTGGTTCGGGGTCAAGCACGACTGGGAGCGGATGGAGCACAACATCCGCTCTCGCATCACGAGCCGCGACGTGCGCGCGAGCTCCGCGGTCGCGCAGTTCGTCGGCATCGAGGCCTACGAGGCCGCCGGCGGCGCCGTGCGCCGCGACCTGTTCGACGAGCGCAACACCTGGCTGTGCGACCGCCAGCTGCTCGAATCGCTGGCCATGGACCGCCTCGAGGCGAAGGCGCAGGCGCTGCGCGACGAGGGCTGGTCGTGGGTGGAGGCCCATCTCTCGCTGGACTACAGCGAACTCAACGCCTACCCCAAAGGCTTCCCCGACGACCTTGCCGAGACGCGGCCACTTCCCGAAACCGATCAGCGCAAGCTCGCCGAAGCACGGGCCCGCATCGCGGAAATCGAAGCCATCGACGTCGACGAGATCGACGACCCCGCACGCGAAGCTGCACTGAACGGCGAACTGGACGACCTCCAGGAGCTCGTCGATGACCTCGAAAGCCGCCAGGAGCAGGCGCTCACGTGGCCGACGCATGTGATGGAGCGATCCGGCTGCCTGGTGCGTATCGACCACTTCCGCGGCCAAATGCTCGTCGAGTACGCCCGCCTGCAGCCGGGCCAGAAGATCGCCACCGACGGCAAGGTCGCCGGCACGCCGGACAAGGCGTCCAAGGGCGCCGACGCAGGGAAGCGCGCGGCCCTGAGCCGCGCGATGGAGGACCGACTGCACATGCACCACCGCGCCGCCCTGCGCGATGCCCTCACGAACGACCACGGCCTCGCACTGGAGCTGCTGCTGACCCACCTGCTGACGGCGCTGCTGGACCCGGGGAGTACTAGCCAGCGTGTGTTCGCGATCCGCCTCGACAATCCGCACCGCACGGACACGCACGGCAAGAGCGTCGAGCTCGCCGACGTGGTCTCATCGCCGGCCAGCCAAGCTGTCGACGCCAAGCTCAAGGCGCTCAAGTCCAAGCTGCCCAAGAAGGCGGCCGACATCCAGGCATGGGTCGCCACGAAGTCGGTCGACGAACTGCACGAGCTGCTCGCGCTGGTCGCCGCCGCCACCCTCGACCCGACCAAGGACCAGGCACGCGCCCTCGCCCAGCTGACCAAGCTCGACATGCGCGAGTTCTGGAAGCCCGACGCCGAGCACTACCTCAACCACGTGCCCAAGTCCCTCGCGGCCGAGGCCGTCGCCGAGGTCCATGGCAAGGCCGCCGGCGAGAAAGTCGCCGCAATGAAGAAGAACGAGGCCATCGCCGAGGCCGCCAAGCTGCTCGCCGGCAGCGGCTGGTTGCCGAAGCCGCTGCGCGGGCCGGGCTACAAGCTGGCCAAGCCCGGCACGGCCGCCAAGGCAGCCCAGAACAAGGCGAAGGCGCCGGCGGCGCCCGCGAAGCAGAAGCCGGTGACGGCCCCGGCCAAGAAGAAGCCCGCGGCCAAGAAGGCGCCCGCGAAGCAGCCCGCCAAGAAGCCGAAGAAGTCCAAGACGAAGGCATGACCGTGGCGAAGCACGCGCCGCGCGTGGCCCGGCCGATCGCTCTACCCCATCAAGCGGAACGAATGACCCCCGGAGCGCGCAGCGTGATCACTTGGCTTTCCCGAGAGTTCATCGACCCGGCCAATCTGGCACTGATCGCGATCGGCGAGCAGAGCCTCGCGGACGACGTGTCGATCGAGGTGGTGCACCGCGACTGCTCGCGCCAGGTCCACCACCTGTTCCCGTGCGACGAGCGAGGGCTGGAGAAGGTGCAGCGGATCCGCGCGATCTACGCCCGGGTCGAGGCCGAGATCCGGGCGCGCCTGCCCGACAACGCAATGGAGGTTTCCAATGGCTGACAAGACCAACGAGCGCCCCGAGCCGATTAGGCTCGTTCTCGAAGCGCATGACTTCTCCGAGACGCAGCTGATGGGTGCCCTCGAGGCGCTGGTCGATCGGTGGGCCGAGGAGGGTCTGCCCTGGCCCGCACAGGCCCGCGCTGCGGCTTGGCTGGCCATGAAATACGGCCCCGTGCTGGCATGACGTCCGACGACCCCGTCCTCCGCCTTATCGAGGCCCTCGCGCGCCTGGACGCCGAGGATTATCTGCGCGCCGAGGCAGCCAACGACCCCGGCTCGGAGCCCGGCGCGGAAAATCCCGCCTTGCCCGCTACGGGCACCAGGGCGTAGGGTCGCTGCCGTGCACGTCGCCGCCTACGCCCGCTACTCGTCCGACGCCCAGCGCGAGGCCTCGCTCGAGGACCAGCTGCGCAACTGCCGCCAGTACGCCGCGCGCATGGGCTGGCCGGAGCCGGTGGTCTACACCGACGCCGCCGTCTCCGGCGCCCGCAACGACCGGCCGGGATACCTGCGCCTGCTCGCCGACGCGCCGCGGTTCGACGTGATCCTGGTCGACGACCTCACCCGCCTGTCGCGCGACAGCGTCGAGGCGACGAAGGCCACGCGCCGACTCACCTTCGCCGGCGTGCGCGTCATCGGCGTCAGCGACGGCCTGGACACCGGCCGGAAGGGCCACAAGGCCGAGGTGGGCCTGCGCGGCCTCATGGGCGAGCTCTACCTCGACGACCTGCGCGAGAAGACCCATCGCGGCCTCATGGGCCGCGCGCTCGACGGCGCCAGCGCCGGCGGCCTGCCGTACGGCTACCGCGTCAGCGCCACCGGCCAGCGCGAGATCCGCGAGGACCAGGCCGAGATCGTCCGCCGGATCTACGCCGAGTACCTGGCCGGCCGGTCGCCGCGCGAGATCGTCGCCGGCCTGAACCGGGACCGGGTGCCCTCGCCGCGCGGCCGCACCTGGGCGGCGTCGGCCGTCGCCGGCGACGTGCGCCGCGGCATCGGCATCCTCGCCAACCCCATCTACGCTGGCCGGCAGGTCTGGAACCGCAGCCGCTGGGTGAAGCACCCCGACACCGGCCGACGCGTGCGCCAGGAGCGTCCCCAGTCGGAGTGGGTGGTCACCGAGCACCCCGAGCTGGCCATCGTCGACGCCGGCACGTGGGCGGCCGTGGAGCGCCGCCTGCGGCTGCAGAGCCGCGCCACCGGCGGCAGCGCCGGTCGGCCGCCGCAGCACGTCCTGTCCGGCATCCTGCGCTGCGGGCTGTGCAACGGCCCCATGGTGGTTGTCGACCGCTACAACTACGGCTGCGCAAACGCCAAGCAGCGAGGCACCTGCGCCGGGCTGCGGGTTGCCCGGGCCGCGGCCGAGGACGGCCTCCTGGCGGCCGTACGCGCGCGCCTGAGCGCCCCCGAGGCCTTCGCAGAGTACCAGCGCGCCGTGCAGGCGCACCTGCGCCAGAGCGGCGGAGAGGCGACCAGACGGCTGGCCGAAGCCCGGAAGTGGCACGGCAACGTCATGGCGGCCATCCGTGCCGGGATCATCACGCCCAGCACCAAGGCCGACCTCGAGGCCGCTGAGGCGGCCGTACGCGAAGCCGAGGCCGCCGTGAAGGCCAGCCCGGCCCGGATGGTCCCGCGGCTGCGGGAGCGCTGGGAGCGCGTACTGGCCGATCTGGCGGGCCACGTGCGGCGATCGCCGCAGGCCCGGGCCGCGCTGGTCGACGTCGTCGGCGAGCGCGTGACCGTCAGATACGAAAACGGCGACCTCGTTGCCGAGGCCGCCGCATCGCAGCTAGCGTTGGTAGCGGGGGCAGGATTTGAACCTGCGACCTTCGGGTTATGAGCCCGACGAGCTGCCAGACTGCTCCACCCCGCAGCAGACGCGAGATTATGGCGACAGGCGGCCGGTTTGACAACCCCGTCCGCGGGGCCTGTCTTCAGCCGCCGGTCGCTCAGGAGAACGCGGACTGGCACCAGGCCATGATCGGGTCCCAGGCCAGGCCCAGGCCGAGCAGGGCCAGCGCGTTCACCGCGAACACCGCCTGCAGGGCGCCGCCACGGATCGTGATCGGCTCGCCCGCGGGCTGTTCGAAGTACATCACCTTGATCACGCGCAGGTAGTAGAACGCGCCGATCACCGCGAACACCACGCCCACGATCGCCAGCCACAGCAGGTCGCCCTCGAGCGCGGCGCGCAGGACCGCGACCTTGGCCCAGAAGCCCAGCAGCGGCGGCACGCCCGCCAGCGAGGCCATGACCAGCAGCACCAGCCCCGCCATCCACGGGCTGCGCGCGGCCAGGCCGCGGAAATCCTCGATCCGGTCGGCCTCGAAGCCGCGCCGCGCCAGCAGCACGATCGCGCCGAACGCGGCCACCGACATCACAGCGTAGCTGATGGCGTAGAACATCGCCGCGGCGTAGCCCTCCTCGCCGCCAGCGGCCAGGCCCAGGAACAGGAACCCGACGTGGGAGACGGTCGAGTAGGCCAGCATGCGCTTGAGGTTCGCCTGCGCGATCGCGAACAGGTTGCCCACCGCCAGCGAGAGCGCCGCCACCACCGCAACCAGCAGCCGGACCTCGTCGTGCGCCGGGCCCAGTCCCACTTCCAGCAGGCGCCAGGCCATGCCGAAAGCCGCCAGCTTGGGCGCGGAGCTGATGAAGATCGTGATCGGGGTCGGTGCGCCGTGGTAGGTGTCGGGCAGCCACATGTGGAACGGCGCGGCGCCGAACTTGAACGCGACGCCGACCACCACGAACACGGTGCCGGTCAGCAGCAGGGTGCGGTCCTCGCCGGCCAGCGAACCGGCGATGTCGCGGATCCGGACCAGGTCGAGCGTGCCGGTGGCGCCGTAGAGCAGGCTCATGCCGTACAGCAGCAGGCCGGAGGCCAGCGAGCCGAGCACGAAGTACTTCATCGCCGCCTCGGAGGCGAGCGGGCTGTCGCGGTCGGTGGCGACCAGCGCGTACGAGCACAGGGCCAGCAGCTCCAGGCCGACGTAGACCATGGTCAGGCTGCCGGCCGACACCAGCAGCATCATGCCGGCCACCGCGAACAGCACCAGCACCGCGACCTCGCCCTTGTACAGGTCGCGCTCGCGCAGGAACGGCCAGATGTAGGCCATCGACGCGGCGCTGACCAGCAGGATGACGAGCTTGAGCACGTCGGCGCCGTCGTCGCGCACGAACTTTCCGGCCAGGGTGGTGCCCTGCCCGCCCACGTCGAACCACAGCAGCGCCGCGGCCACCAGCAGGGTGACGATCGCCAGCGCGTGCGTGACCACCCGGCGGCGGTCGTCCAGGAACAGGTCCAGCATCAGCAGCGCGAAGGCCCCGAACACCACCACCAGCTCGGGCGTCAGCGGCGCGAGCTCGGCGAAGGAGCGGACGGGAGGCGCGGGGAAGTTGGCAGCGGTCATCGCGTGCGGGTCCTCAAAGCTTGCTCGCGGCGAGGTGGCTCGCCAGCTCGGCGATCGCCGGGTCCATCAGCTCCACCAGCGGCGCCGGCCACACGCCGATCAGCAGGGTACCGGCGGCGAACACGCCGAGCACGATCCACTCGCGGGTGTTGATGTCCTGGAGCTGGGCGACGTGGGCGTTGGCGACCTCGCCGAACATGACCCGCTTCACCAGCCACAGGGTGTAGGCCGCGCCGATGATCAGGGTCAGCGCCGCGACGAAGGCGATCAGCGGATGGTGCTGGAAGCTGGCCAGGACCACCATGAACTCGCCCACGAAGCCGGACGTGCCCGGCAGGCCCGAGTTGGCCATGGCGAACAGGACCATGAAGAAGGTGAACCACGGCATCACGTTGGCCACGCCGCCGTAGTCCTTGATCATGCGCGTGTGCATGCGGTCGTAGAGCACGCCCACGCACGAGAACATGGCGCCGGACACGAAGCCATGCGAGATCATCTGCACCATCGCGCCCTGCAGGCCCAGGCGCGCGGCGTCGGTGCCGCCCGCCACGTCGCGCACCAGCGCGAAGGCGATGAACGTGCCGAGGGTGACGAAGCCCATGTGCGAAACCGACGAGTACGCGATCAGCTTCTTCATGTCCTCCTGGACCAGCGCCACGAGGCCGACGTACACCACCGCGATCAGCGACAGCGCGATCAGCAGCCAGGCCCATTCGTGGCCGGCGTCCGGGGTAATTGGCAGGCTGAAGCGCAGGAAGCCGTAGCCGCCGATCTTCAGCATGATCGCGGCCAGGATCACCGAGCCGCCGGTCGGCGCCTCGACGTGCGCGTCCGGCAGCCAGGTGTGGACCGGGAACATCGGGATCTTGACCGCGAACGCGGCCAGGAACGCGAAGAACAGCCAGGTCTGCTCGGTCGCGGTCAGCGGCAGCGCGTACAGGTCCGGGAGCTGCCAGCTGCCGCCCTTCAGGTACAGGTACACCAGGCCGACCAGCATGAAGATCGAGCCGAGGAAGGTGTACAGGAAGAACTTGATCGACGCGTACACGCGCCGCGGGCCGCCCCAGACGCCGATGATGATGAACATCGGGATCAGCATGGCCTCGAAGAACACGTAGAACAGCAGCGCGTCCACGGCGCAGAACACGCCGACCATCAGACCCTCGAGGATCAGCATCGAGGCGTAGTACTGGTTGACGCGGCGGTCGATCGCGGTCCACGCGCCCACCAGCACCAGCGCGGTGGTCAGCGTGGTGAGGATGATCAGCGCGATCGAGATCCCGTCCACGCCGAGGTGGTACTGGATGTCGTAGGCGGGGATCCACGCCATCCGCTCGACGAACTGCATGCCGCTGGCGGCATGGTCGAAGCCGGTGAACAGCGGCAGGCTGAGGGCGAACACGGCGAGCGCCACGACCAGCGAGGTCCATCGCGCGGCCTGCGCGCGGGTCTCGCCGAGCGCGAGCACGGCGGCGCCGCCGAGGATCGGCAGCCAGATCAGGAGACTGAGGAGGGGCCAGTTCTGCACGGGATCAGGTCCAATGGCGGATCAGCACGGCCAGCAGCACGATCAGGCCGACGATCATCGCGAACGCATAGTGGTAGAGGTATCCGGTCTGCATGCGGCGCACGAGAGCGGCGGTGAATCCGACCAGGCGCGCGGCGCCGTTGACGAACAGTCCGTCGATCAGCCTGGAATCGACCTCGCGCGAGCCGCGGCCGAGCAGCAGGCCCCCGCCGGCGAAGCCCTTGATCCACAGGTCGTCCATGCCGTACTTGTTCTCGAGGATGCGGATCGGCAGGCGCAGCGCGTGCGCCACCTTCGCCGGCAGCTCCGGCCGCCAGACGTACATCAGGGTGGCCAGCAGGAAGCCCGCCAGCACCAGCCAGAAGGCGGGCGCGACGAAACCGTGCAGCGCCAGCCCGGTCGGCCCGTGCCACAGCTCTTCCTTCAGCGCCGACATCACGTCGTTGGCTGCCAGCACGCGGATGGCGTCGCCGAAGAACGGCACGGCCTCGTGGTGGCCGGTCCAGTCGGTGCCGAACAGCATCGGACCGGCGGTGAAGAAGCCGACCAGGACCGAGGGGATCGCCAGCAGCACCAGCGGCACCGTCACCACCCACGGCGACTCGTGCGGCTCGTGCGGGCCATGGTGGCCGTGGCCGTCGTCGTGGTGCGCGTCGTGGCCATGCGCGTCATGCGCCGCGTGGCGGAAGCGCTCCTCGCCGAAATAGGTCAGGTACAGCAGGCGGAAGCTGTAGAACGAGGTCACGAACGCGCCCAGAAGCACCGCCCAGTAGGCGTAGGTGCCGATCCATCCGGCGCGCCCGGCGCCGAGTCTGGCCGCCTCGATGATCACGTCCTTCGAGTAGAAGCCGCTGAAGAACGGCGTGCCCACCAGGGCCAGGGTGCCGACCACGCTGGTCCAGAAGGTGACCGGCATGTACTTGCGCAGGCCGCCCATCCTGCGCATGTCCTGCTCGTGGTGCATGCCGATGATGACCGAACCGGCCGCCAGGAACAGCAGCGCCTTGAAGAAGGCGTGGGTCATCAGGTGGTACACCGCCGCCGAGTACGCCGACACGCCGAGCGCGACGGTCATGTAGCCCAGCTGCGACAGCGTGGAATACGCGACCACGCGCTTGATGTCGTTCTGGACCATGCCGATCAGGCCGGTGAAGAACGCGGTGGTGGCGCCGATGAACAGGACGAAGTTCAGCGCGGTGGCGCTCAGCTCGAAGATCGGCGACATGCGCGCGACCATGAAGATGCCCGCGGTCACCATCGTCGCGGCGTGGATCAGCGCCGAGATCGGGGTCGGGCCTTCCATCGAGTCGGGCAGCCACACGTGCAACGGCACCTGCGCGGACTTGCCCATCGCGCCGATGAACAGGCAGATGCAGATCATCGTCGCCACCGACCATTCGTGCCCGGCCAGGACCTCGATCGTGCGGCCCTCGAGCACCTGGCCGGCGCTGGCGAACACGTTGGCGTAGTCGAGGGTCCCGAAGTACCAGACCACCGCGGCGATGCCGAGCAGGAAGCCGAAGTCGCCCACGCGATTGACGAGGAACGCCTTGAGGTTGGCGAACACCGCGGTCGGCCGCCTGAACCAGAACCCGATCAGCAGGTAGGACACCAGGCCCACCGCCTCCCAGCCGAAGAACAACTGCAGGAAGTTGTTCGACATCACCAGCATCAGCATGGAGAAGGTGAACAGGCTGATGTAGGCGAAGAAGCGCTGGTAGCCGGGATCCTCGGCCATGTATCCGATGGTGTAGACGTGGACCAACAGCGAGACGAAGGTCACCACGACCATCATCATCGCGGTCAGCCTGTCGACCAGGAAGCCGACGTGCGCCGAGTACCCGCCGACCTCGAAGAACGTATACACGTTCTGGTTGTACGGCCCCGCGCCCTGCCCCACGAGCTGGTACAGCACGTAGCAGGAGAAGGCACAGCTGAGCGCGACGCCCAGGATGGTCGCCGTGTGCGCGCCGGCGCGCCCGACCTGGCGGCCGAAGAAGCCGGCCACGATCGCGCCCAGCAGCGGTGCCAGCACGATGATCAGCAGGTGGGTTGTGGAAATCGCCATGTCTGGTCCGTTGCCTGTCGTACGTATGCCGCCTTCACCACTTTCCCTGCCCGGCGACGTTCCGCCCCGGGCCGCGGCCCGCGCCATCCCGGGTCCTGGTTGTCACCGCGACCTTCCATGGCCGAACAGCGCGGCCTCCTGGGAGGCCTCCCCGGCCATCCTGGCCGGGCGTCCGCGCCGGCGCGAGCCAGTGGCCCGCGAGCGCCGGCGCTCACCCCTTCAGCGTGTCGATCTCGGCGACGTTGATCGTGCTCCGGTTGCGGAACAGCGTGACCAGGATCGCCAGGCCGATCGCGGCTTCCGCCGCGGCCACCGTCAGGATGAAGAACACGAAGATCTGTCCCGCCTGGTCGCCGAAGTGGCGCGAGAACGCGATGAAGTTGACGTTCACCGCGAGCAGCATCAGTTCGATCGACATCAGCAGGATGATGACGTTCTTGCGGTTGAGGAAGATGCCCGCGACGCTGATGCAGAACAGCACCGCGCCGAGCGCCAGGTAGTGGCCGAGCCCGAGGCCCTGTCCGAGGAATTCCATTACTGCTGCGCCTCCCCGCCGCTTGCTTCTTCCACCCGCTTCTCCGCCGGCATGCTCACCAGGCGCACGCGGTCGGCCGCGCGCACCCGCGACTGCTCGGACGGGTCCTGGTGCTTGGTGCCGGGCCGGCGGCGCAGGGTCAGCGCCACGGCCGCGATCACGGCCACGGTCAGGATCAGCGCGGCGACCTCGAACGGCAGCAGGAAGTCGGTGAACAGCCGCCGCGCCACCCAGGCCACGTTGCTGCCGCCGGCGGTCTCCACCGGGTCGGCGCCGAACGGCACCGTGCGCGCCTTGACCCCGATCAGGGTCAGCACCTCGACCAGCATCACCACCGCGACCAGCAGGCCGACCGGCAGGTAGCGCACGTAGCCCTCGCGCAGCGGCACGATGTCGATGTCGAGCATCATCACCACGAACAGGAACAGCACCATCACCGCGCCGACGTAAACCAGGATCAGGGCCACGCCGAGGAACTCGGCGCCGGCCAGGATCCAGGTGCAGGCGACGCTGAAGAACGTCAGCACCAGGAACAGCGCCGCGTGCACCGGGTTCTTGACGCTGATCACCGCGCCCGCCGCGATGGCGGCCACGACGGCGAAGGCGAGGAATGCAAGCAGGGCGAAATCCATGGTCGGTCGCTTATCGGTAGGCGGCGTCGGCGGCGCGGCGCTCGGCGATCTCCGCCTCGAGGCGGTCGCCGATCGCCAGCAGCTTGGGCTTGGTGAGGATGTTCTCGCCGCGGTTTTCGAAGTGGTACTCGTGGACGTGGGTCTCGACGATCGAGTCCACCGGGCACGACTCCTCGCAGAAGCCGCAGTAGATGCACTTGAACAGGTCGATGTCGTAGCGCGTCGTGCGGCGGGTGCCGTCCTCGCGCGGCGCCGAGTCGATGGTGATCGCCAGCGCCGGGCACACCGCCTCGCACAGCTTGCAGGCGATGCAGCGCTCCTCGCCGTTGGGATAGCGGCGCAGCGCGTGGAGCCCGCGGAAGCGCGGCGACTGCGGCGTCTTCTCCATCGGGTACATCAGCGTGTACTTGGGCCGGAACAGGTACTTGAGCGTCAGCCACAAGCCGCCGAGCAGCTCGAGCAGCAGCAGGCTCCGGAACCAGGATACGAACTTGCCCATCACTGCCCTGCCTCGAACACGCCGAAATACGCCATCAACGCCACCACCGCGATCCAGCCGATGCTCAGCGGGATGAACACCTTCCAGCCCAGTCGCATGATCTGGTCGTAGCGGTAGCGCGGGAACGAGGCGCGGAACCAGATGAAGCAGCTGGCGAAGAAGAACACCTTGGCGAACAGCCACCACCAGCCGTCGCCCAGGACCACGCGCACCACCGGGATGTCGGGGATCCAGCCGGCCGGCACCGGCGACAGCCAGCCGCCGAGGAAGAAGATCGCGGTCAGGAAGCTGACCAGGATCATGTTCGCGTACTCGGCCAGGAAGAACAGCGCGAACGCCGACCCGGAATACTCGACCATGTGGCCGGCCACGATCTCCGATTCGCCTTCCACCACGTCGAACGGCGCACGGTTGGTCTCGGCCACGCCCGACACGAAGTAGATGACGAACAGCGGCAGCATCGGCAGCCAGAACCACTCCAACAGCCCGGCGTCGCCCGACTGCGCCATCACGATCTGCGACAGGTTCAGGCTGCCGGCGCCGACCATCACGCCGACCAGGGCGAAGCCCATCGCGATCTCGTAGCTCACCACCTGCGCGGCCGAACGCATCGCCCCGAGGAAGGCGTACTTCGAGTTCGAGGCCCAGCCGGCGAGGATGATGCCGTACACGCCCAGCGAGGTCATCGCCAGCAGGTACAGCAGGCCCGCGTTGGCGTTGGACAGCACCAGCTGCGCGTCGAACGGAACCACCGCCCAGGCGGCGAACGCGGGCGCCAGGGTGATCAGCGGCGCGAGCAGGTACAGCGACCGGTGCGCGGCGCTGGGCTGGATCACTTCCTTGAACAGCAGCTTGAACACGTCGGCGAAGGCCTGCAGCACGCCCCAGCCCACGTACATCGGCCCGTGGCGCACGTGCATCCAGCCGATCAGCTTGCGCTCCCAGACCACGTAGAACGCCACGGCCAGGATCACCGGGACGGCGATGGCGAGGATCTTGAGCACGATCCACAGCACCACGCCGACCGGCCCCAGCGACGCAAGCAGGTCGTGCAGCGGCGCCGTCCAGGCCGTCAGCAGGGAGGCGGTATTGGTCGCGCTCATGCGGCCTCCACCTTCACCCGGCCGGCGCCGAGTCCCGCGGTCGGACCATAGCCCGACTCGATCCAGGCGCAGCCCGGCGCCACCAGCGTGGTGACGTTGACCGGCAGCGTGGCGGTGCCGGCGGCGCCCGCCACCTTCGCCATCGCGCCCTGGCCCAGGCCGGAGGCGGCGGCGTCGTCCGGATGCAGGCTGACCCGCGGCCCGGCGTTGAGCGGATGCGCCTGCAGCGCCTGCGCGCGGCGCACCAGTGCGTCGACCCGGTAGATCGCCTGCGACACGGCCAGCTCCAGGCCATCGCCCGTGGCCGGCTCCCCGGCCTGGCCTGGACGCGGCGTCGGCACGCGTGCCTGCAGGCCCTGGCGCAGGCCGTCGAGGTCGGTGAAATCGAACCCGGGCAGCTGCAGCGCGCCGCCGAGGGCGCGCAGCACGGCCCAGCCCTGGCGCGCCTCGCCCGGCAGGCGGCCGGCGGCCTTCGCCCGCTGGTCGCGGCCGTCGAGGTTGGTCATCGTCGCGTCGTTCTCGAACAGGGTGGCGATCGGCAGGATCACGTCGGCCACGCGCCGGGTCGACTGGCAGGCGAAGTGGCTGAAGGCCACCACCTGCGCGCCGCCCAGCGCCTTCATCGCGGCCGCCTGGTCGGCGAAGTCCAGGCCCGGCTCGATGCCGTAGATGACGTACGCGCCGCGCGGACGGGCCAGCATCGCGCCGGCGTCCAGTCCGGACGGCAGCACGCCGTGGCGGGCCAGGCCGAGCGCGTTCGCACCCTGCGGGATCCGGCACAGCGACGCGCCGCTGGCGCGGGCGAACGCGGCCGCTGCAGCGCGGATCGCGCTCGCGTGCGGACCGTTCTCGGCCACCGCGCCCACGATCACCGCGACGCTGCCGGCGCCGCGCACGGCCTCGGCCAGCTCGGCCGACGCCAGCGCACCGGCCACCTTCGACGGCGGCACGATCGCCTTGCTGGCGATGTCGAACGTGAACTCGAAGTCGACCGGGCCGACCACGTGCACCTTCGCGCCGCGGCGCCAGGCCTTGCGCACGCGCTGGTGCAGCAGCGGCACCTCGTGGCGCAGGTTGGAACCGACGATCACGATCGCGTCCGCGTTCTCGATGTCGGCGACCGGCATCGCGAAGGGCTCGGCCACGGCGCCATCGGACAGGTCGTGCTGGCCGATGCGGTGGTCGATGTTGCCGGTGCCCAGGCCCTCGGCCAGGCGCGCCAGCAGCGCGCCCTCCTCGTTCGAGGTCCCCGGGTGCACCAGCACGCCGAGGTTGTCGGCGCCGTTCTCGCGCAGGATCTGCGCCGCCTTCGCCAGCGCCTCGTCCCAGCTGGCCTCGCGCCAGTCGCCCTCGTCGCCGTTGGAAGCCACGCGCAGCAGCGGCCTGGCCGCGCGGTCGTCCGCGTACAGGCCCTGGTGCGAGTAGCGGTCGCGGTCGGACAGCCAGCATTCGTTGACCGCTTCGTTGTCGCGCGGCACCGCGCGCAGCACCTCGCCGCGGCGCACGTGCAGGAACAGGTTGCTGCCCAGCGCGTCGTGCCAGCCCAGCGACTCGCGCGCGATCAGCTCCCACGGGCGGGCGCGGAAGCGGAACACCTTGTTGGTGAGCGCGCCGACCGGGCACACGTCGATCACGTTGCCCGACAGCTCGGTGGTCAGCGGCTTGCCGTCCCAGGTGCCGATCTGCAGGTTCTCGCCGCGGTACATGCCGCCCAGCTCGTAGGTGCCGGCGATCTCCGCGGTCACGCGGATGCAGCGCGTGCACTGGATGCAGCGGGTCATCTCGGTGGCGACCAGCGGGCCCAGGTCCTCGTCGGCCACCACGCGCTTGCGCTCGACGAAGCGGCTGACCGAGCGGCCATAGCCCAGCGACAGGTCCTGCAGCTCGCACTCTCCGCCCTGGTCGCAGATCGGGCAGTCGAGCGGATGGTTGATCAGCAGGAACTCCATCACGTTCCGCTGCGCCTTGAGCGCCTTGTCGTTGCGGGTGAAGACCTTCAGCCCGTCCATCACCGGCGTCGCGCAGGCCGGCGACGGCTTCGGCGCCGGACGGCCGCCGACCTCGGTGTCGACCAGGCACATGCGGCAGTTGGCCGCGATCGACAGCTTGTCGTGGTAGCAGAAGCGCGGGATCGGGATGCCGGCCTTGTCGGCGGCATGGATGATCATCGACCCCTTGGGCGCGGCCAGCTCCACGCCGTCGATGAAGATCGTAACGTGGTCGGGCGGCAGGTTCGGGTTGACGGGTTGAGCGCTCATGCCAGCGCCTCCGCGGGACGTGCCAGCGTGCCGGCGAGCTCGTCGTCGACGTAGAAGCGCTTGTTCACGATGGCGTATTCGAATTCATGCCAGAAGTGGCGCAGGAAGCCCTGCACCGGCCAGGCAGCCGCCTCGCCGAAGGCGCAGATGGTGTGGCCCTCGATCTGCCCCGCCGCGGCGCGCAGCGTGTGCAGGTCGTCGAGCGTCGCCTCCATGCTGGCGATGCGGGTGAGCATGCGGTACATCCAGCCGGTGCCCTCGCGGCACGGCGTGCACTGGCCGCAGCTTTCCTTGAAATAGAAGCGCGCGATGCGCTGGCAGGCGCGCACCATGCAGGTGGTGTGGTCCATGACGATGACCGCACCCGACCCCAGGCCCGAACCGGCCTTCTGGATCGCGTCGTAGTCCATGGTCAGGCCCATCATCACCTCGGCCGGCAGCACCGGCATCGACGAACCGCCCGGGATCACCGCCTTGATACGGTTGCCGTTGCGGATGCCGCCGGCAAGCTCCAGCAGCTCGCTGAACGGGGTGCCGAGGCGGATCTCGTAGTTGCCCGGCCGCGCCACGTGGCCGGAGACCGAGAAGATCTTGCAGCCGCCGTTGTTCGGCTTGCCCAGGTTCATGAACCACTCCGGCCCGTTGCGCACGATCGCCGGCACCGAGGCGTAGGTCTCGGTGTTGTTGATCGTGGTCGGCTTGCCGTAGAGGCCGAAGTTGGCCGGGAACGGCGGCTTGTAGCGCGGCTGGCCCTTCTTGCCCTCCAGCGACTCCATCAGCGCGGTTTCCTCGCCGCAGATGTAGGCGCCGGCGCCGAGCACGTTGTAGATGTCGATGTCGATGCCCGAGCCGAGGATGTTCTTGCCCAGCCAGCCGTTGGCGTATGCCTCGGCGCGGGCCTCCTCGATGTGCTCAAAGGGCTCGTGGTGGAACTCGCCGCGCAGGTAGTTGTAGGCCACGGTCGAACCGGTGGCGTAGCAGGCGATCGCCATGCCCTCCAGCACCGCGTGCGGGTTGTAGCGCAGGATGTCGCGGTCCTTGGCCGTGCCCGGCTCGGACTCGTCCGAATTGCAGAGGATGTACTTCTGCATCTCGCCCTTGGGCATGAAGCTCCACTTCAGGCCGGTCGGGAAGCCCGCGCCGCCGCGGCCGCGCAGGCCGGACTGCTTGACCATCTCGATCACGTCGGCCGGCGGGATCTTCTCGGTCAGGATCTTGCGCAGCGCCTGGTAGCCACCCGTCTTGAGGTAGTTCTCGTACGACCACGGCTTGTCGAAGTGCAGCGTGGTGTAGACGGCCTGGTGCTCCTTCGGCGCGGGGCCGACGGGGCCGTAACCCTCGGAGTAGTGCGAATGACCCGCCATTACTTCAGCCCGTCCAGCAGCTCGTCCACCTTCTCGGGGGTGAGCTTCTCGTGGTAATGCCCGTTGATCACGACCACCGGCGCGCCGCAGCACGCGGCCACGCACTCCTCCTCGCGCTTGAGGTAGACGCGGCCGTCGGCGGTGGATTCGCCCAGCTTGCAACCGAGCTTCTTCTCGGCGTGCTCGACCAGCTGCTCGGCACCGTTGAGCCAGCAGCTGATGTTGGTGCAGAACGCCACGTTGTTGCGGCCGACCGGCCTGGTCTCGAACATCGAGTAGAAGCTCGCGACCTCGTAGGCCCACACCGGCGGCAGGTCGAGGTACTTGGCGACCGCGGCGATCAGTTCGTCGGTCAGGTAGCCCTGGTTCTGCTCCTGCGCGGCGAACAGGCCCTGCAGCACGGCCGAGCGCTTGCGGTCCGGCGGGAACTTGGTCAGCCAGTGGTCGATGTGGGCACGCGTGGCGTCGCTCAGGACGACCATCGGGTCGACGTTGCGCGCGTTCTCGAAGTTGCCTGTCGCTTTCATCGCCTGCCTTACCTGTCGATCTCGCCGAACACGATGTCGTACGTGCCGATCATCGCCACCACGTCCGACAGCATGTGGCCCTTCACGATCTCGTCCATCGACGAGAGATGGGCGAAGCCCGGTGCGCGCAGGTGCACGCGGAACGGCTTGTTGGCGCCGTCGCTGACCAGGTAGCAGCCGAACTCGCCCTTGGGCGCCTCGACCGCGGCATAGGTCTCGCCGGCAGGCACGCAATAGCCTTCGGAGAAGAGCTTGAAGTGGTGGATCAAGGCTTCCATGTCGTTCTTCATCTCCTCGCGCGAGGGAGGAGCGACCTTGTAGTTGTCCACCATCACCGGGCCGGGATTGGCCCGCAGCCACTTGACGCACTGCTCGATGATCCGCGCCGACTGGCGCATCTCGGCCACGCGCACCAGGTAGCGGTCGTAACAGTCGCCGTTGACGCCGACCGGGACGTCGAACTCGACCTGGTCGTAGCGCGCGTAGGGCTGCTTCTTGCGCAGGTCCCAGGCGATGCCCGAGCCGCGCAGCATCGGGCCGGTCATGCCCCAGGCCAGCGCCTGCTCCGGCGGAATCACGCCGATGCCCACCGTGCGCTGCTTCCAGATGCGGTTGTCGGTGAGCAGCGTCTCGTATTCGTCGACGCGCGCCGGGAAGTCCTTCGCGAAGGCTTCCAGGTAGTCCAGCATCGAGCCTTCGCGCCACTCGTTGAAGCGCTTGAGCTTCTCGCCCTTGCGCCACGGCGACTCGCGGTACTTCGGCATCCGCTCGGGCAGGTCGCGATAGACGCCGCCGGGGCGGTAGTAGGTCGCGTGCATGCGCGCGCCCGACACCGCCTCGTACACGTCCATGAGCTCCTCGCGCTCGCGGAACGCGTACAGGAACACCGCCATCGCGCCCAGGTCGAGCGCGTTGGAGCCGATCCACATCAGGTGGTTCAGGATCCGGGTGACCTCGTCGAACAGGGTCCGGATCCACTGCGCGCGCTCGGGCGCCTCGATCCCCATCAGGGTCTCGATCGCGCGCACGTAGGCGTGCTCGTTGCACATCATCGACACGTAGTCGAGCCGGTCCATGTAGCCGATCGACTGGTTGAACGGCTTGGACTCGGCCAGCTTCTCGGTGCCGCGGTGGAGCAGGCCCACGTGCGGGTCGGCGCGGCGCACCACCTCGCCGTCCATTTCCAGGATCAGGCGCAGCACGCCGTGCGCGGACGGATGCTGCGGGCCGAAGTTCATCGTGTAGCTGCGGATCTCCTGGCCGGCGCCTGCCTGATGCCCGGGATCGCGGGGGACTGCATTCATCGGTCGCCTCCGGCGCGGCGGGCCATCTGCTCGGCGGCCGCGGTCAGGTAGCGTGCGTCGTCGCGGATCACGCGCGGCACGTTCACGCGCGGCTCCACCGAAGTCACCGGCTCGTACACCACGCGCCTGCGTTCGGGGTCGTAGCGCACCTCGACGTTGCCGATCAGCGGGAAGTCCTTGCGGAACGGGTGGCCGATGAAGCCGTAGTCGGTGAGGATCCGGCGCAGGTCCGGATGGCCCTCGAACACGATGCCGTACAGGTCGAACGCCTCGCGCTCGAACCAGTTGGCGACCGGCCACACGCCGGTGAGCGAGGACACCACCGGCAGGTCGTCGGCGCGTGCGAAGCAGGTCACGCGCAGGCGCCGGTTGTGCTGGACCGACAACAGCTGCGCCACCGCCGCGAAGCGCCGCTGCGGCACCGGCACCGGGGCCTCGCCCTCGGGGTCGTCGAGCTGCCGGGTCGGCGACTCGCCGAAGCGGAACCGCCCCGGCCCCTTGCCCTCGACGCCGCGGCTGAAGCCGTCGGACGAGGCGTCGGTGTCCCACTCGTCGGTGCCGTAGCCGAGGTAGTCGACGCCGCACAGGTCGATCAGCGACTCGAAGCCGAGCTCGTCGCGCAGCGCCACGCAGGTCTCCAGCCAGTCGCCGGCGGTGACGATTCCGACCTCGCCGCGCGGCAGCGCGAGGCTGACCTCGGCGCCGGGGAAGCGCGCGCGCAGGCGCTCCGCGAATGCGGTGGCGGTCTCCCTGCCCAGGTCCTCAGCCATTGCGCAGCCCCGTCTTCTGTTCACCGAAGTTGGTGGCGCGGCGGATCTTCTTCTGCAGCTGCAGGATGCCGTAGACCAGGGCCTCCGCCGTCGGCGGGCAGCCCGGCACGTAGACGTCCACCGGCACGACGCGGTCGCAGCCGCGCACCACCGCGTAGGAGTAGTGATAGTAGCCGCCGCCGTTGGCGCAGCTGCCCATCGAGATCACCCACTTCGGGTCGGGCATCTGGTCGTAGACCTTGCGCAGCGCCGGGGCCATCTTGTTGACCAGGGTGCCGGCCACGATCATCACGTCGGACTGGCGCGGCGACGGGCGGAACACCACGCCGTAGCGGTCCAGGTCCAGGCGCGCGGCGCCGGCGTGCATCATCTCGACCGCGCAGCAGGCCAGGCCGAAGGTCATCGGCCACATCGAACCGGTGCGCGCCCAGTTGAGCAGGACGTCCGTGCTGGTGGTCAGGAAGCCGTGCTCGAGCAGCGGGTTCTCGCCTTCGGGACGCAGGATGTCGTCGAGGCGGCCTTCCGGCAGCGGATTGCTCGCCGAATCGGCCAGGCCGCGGATCGCCCGGATCACTCCCATTCAAGCGCTCCCTTCTTCCACACGTAGATGAACCCGAGCAGCAGCATGCCGACGAAGATGCCCATCTCGATCAGGCCCAGCGGCCCGAGCTCGCGGAACACCGTCGCCCACGGCACGATGAAGATGATCTCGAGGTCGAAGATGATGAACTGGATCGCGATCAGGTAGTACCGCACGTCGAAGCGCATCCGCGCGTCTTCGAACTCGGAGAAGCCGCATTCGTACGGCGAGAGCTTCTCGGGCGTCGGGCGCTTGGGCCCGAGGAGGTTTCCGAGGATCAGCAGGGCGATGCCGATACCGGTGGCCACGATCAGGAACAGCAGGGTCGGCAGGTATTCGGCCAGCACTCGTTGTTCTCTCGGCTGCTTGCCGCGTCGCCGCGGCCGTTGCTCGACGCGCCGCCGTGCGGCGGCGCGCCGATGAAAAATGGTGCCCAAGGGGGGACTCGAACCCCCACGACCGAAGCCGCTACCACCTCAAGGTAGTGCGTCTACCAATTCCGCCACCTGGGCAAGGATCAAACGCTGCCGCCTGCAACGATTGCGGCAGCACGCAATTGTAAGCCTTCCTACTGCGTTTGAGCAGCGGGGTCCTCCGCCCCGGCATCGCCGTCCGCCTGCCCGCCTTCGGCAGGCGCCCCGGGGACCGCGGACTCCTGCTGCTGCGGCGCGGCCTGCTCCGGCGCGGCCGGAACGCCGGCGGCGGGCGCCGGCGCGGTGGGCACCTCCAGGGCGCCCGGGGCCGCGACGGGAGCGGCCGGCACCTGCGACATCACGCCCAGGTCGGTCCCGGCGGTCACGTCCGTGGCCTGGCGGGTCGCGTACCACGCCATGAACAGCGTGATCGCGAAGAAGGTGATCGCCAGCCACTTGGTGGCCTTGGTCAGGAAGTTGGCCGATCCGCGCGCGCCGAACACGGTGGCTGAGGCACCGCCGCCGAAGCCGGAGCCGGCGGACGCGCCGGCGCCGCGCTGCATGAGGATCAGCGCGACCATCGCGATCGCGACCAGGACGAACACCACGTTGAGGATGACCAGCAGCATTGCGACGTACTCGGGGAAGGCTTGCGGGTCCGGCTCAGCGGGCCGCCGCGCGGGCGATGGCGAGGAAATCCCCGGCCACCAGCGAGGCGCCGCCGATCAGTCCGCCGTCGATGTCCGCCTGGGCGAACAGCTCGGCGGCGTTGGCCGGCTTCACGCTGCCGCCGTACAGGATCGGCAGCGAATCAGCGATTCTAGCATCCCGCTCCGCCACCTGGCCACGGATGAAGGCGTGGACCTCCTGGGCCTGCTCCGGGCTGGCGGTGCGGCCGGTGCCGATCGCCCAGACCGGCTCGTAGGCCACCACCGCGCCAGCGAACCGCGCCACGCCCGCCAGGTCCAGGACCGGCTGCAGCTGGGCGGCGATCACCTCGGTGGTGCGCCCGGCCTCGCGCTCCTCCAGGGTCTCGCCCAGGCACAGGATGGGCACCAGGCCGGCGTTGGAGGCGGCGAGGAACTTCCGGGCCACCAGCTCGCTGCTCTCGTGGTGGTAGCGGCGGCGCTCCGAATGCCCGACCAGGCCGTAGCGCGCGCCCACGTCGACGAGCATGCGCGCCGACACCTCGCCGGTGTAGGCGCCCTCCTCGTTGTGGCTGACGTCCTGCGAGCCGAAGGAGACCGGATAGGCCTCGAAGTCCTCGATCAGGTCGCCGAGGTAGGGCAGCGGCGGCAGCACCACGACGTCCACGCCGTCCACCGGCAGCGCCGCGACCACGTCCGTGAGCAGCGCGGTCGCGAAGTCGCGGGTCCCGTACAGTTTCCAGTTTCCGGCTACGATCCTGCGGCGCACGTCGCCCCCCAATGCGTGAAACGGCGCACAGGATATCCGACCACCACGCCGATTGGAGGGCCGCATGCCGCCACCGCAGCAGGGATACGCACTCGTCACCGGGGCCTCGAGCGGCATCGGCGCGGCGATCGCGCGCGAGTACGCGCGCCGCGGCGTCCCGCTGGTCCTGACCGCGCGCCGCGCCGACCGCCTGGAGGCGCTGGCGGCCGAGCTGCGCGGACAGGTCGATGTCCGGGTGCTGGCGGCGGACCTGGCCGATCCCGGGGCACCGCAGCGGCTGGCGGCCGCCGTCGCGGCACTGGGGCTGCCTCTGCGCATCCTGGTCAACAACGCCGGCTACGGCGTGCCGGGCCGCTACCGGCTCAGCGACTGGGACACGCACGCGGCCTTCCTGCAGGTGATGGTGGCCGCGGTCTGCGAGCTGACCTGGCGGCTGCTCCCCGCCCTGCGCGCCACCGGAGCGGGCAGGATCCTCAACGTCGCCTCGTTCGCGGCCCTCGTCCCCTCGGCCGACGGGCAGACGCTGTATGCGCCGGCCAAGGCGTTCATGGTCAAGTTCACCGAATCGCTGGCGCTGGAGAACGCCGACGCGGGCCTGCATGCCTGCGCACTGTGCCCGGGTTTCACCCGGTCCGAATTCCACGACGTCACCGGGACCCGGGAGATGATGTCGAAGCTGCCCGGCTGGCTGTGGCTGGAAGCGGACGCGGTCGCCCGCGCCGGCATCGAGGGCGTGGAGCGCGGCCGGGTGCTGGTGGTGCCGGGCGCCCTCTATCGCGTGCTGCACGCGCTCGTGCGCCACCTGCCCCAGCGCTTCCTGCTCAGGCGCATGGCGAAGAACTCGCGGCGCATCCGCAGCGCCGGCTGAGGGCGCCCCGCCCCTCCCCGCGCCTCAGCGCAGCGCGGGCGCCTCCCAGTCGCGCAGCGGCGCCAGGTCCGCCGCGCTGCCGGGCGCCGCGACCAGCGGCAGGTCGGCGGCGGCTTCGCCCTTGAGGTGGCGCCGGATGGCGTCGCGCGCCGGCGCGGTCCACTCGTCCCGCCAGGCGCAGTGGCTGCCGTCGGCGACGGCCCCGTGATAGCCGAGGTTCCCTTCGGCGCCCAGCGCGCGCCAGATTTCCGCCGCCGCCAGCGCGGAGGCGTGGCCGGCGGGGGCGCCGAGCCAGTCGACATGCGGGTTGTCGAGCACCAGCAGGCCGCGCGGCGCGACCAGTCCGAGCACGCCGTGCTGGTCGATGGGCAGCGAGCCGATCTCCTGCAGATGGGCGGCGAACCCCTCGCCCAGCCAGGGCTGCTCGCCGAACGCGCTCGCGGGCGGCTGCGCCCCCTCCCCCAGCAGGCGCCAGGCCGGCACGCCGCCAGCGCCGGATTCGATCGGGATGGTCAAGGCCACGCGCTCGTCGAACGCGCCCGCGGCCAGCGCACCCTTGCCCCAGCGCGAACAGCCGGTCACCGCGACCGCGTCGGCGCGCAGCAGGTCGCGGTGGGCCGCGATCGCGTCAACGAGCCGGCTCACGCCCCAGGCCCAGGCCATGAGGGTGCCGGTGCCATCCATCGCCCCGTCGTGCAGCTCGAAGAAGGCGCCACGCCGCTCCCGCGTGGTGCCGGTCTCGGCGCCCACCTGGGTGGCGTCGAAGTCGATCCGGGCCACGCCCTCGGCCTCGAGCAGGGCATCGTCCACGCCCGCCACGCCGCCGACCACGATCATGGCCGGGTGCGGCCCGGGCCCTTCCGGCAGGCGGAGCCGGGCGCCGAACTCCACCTCGCGGCCGCCCTGCCCGACCCGCACGGTGATCGCGTCACCGTCGATGCGCGCCTCCACCCGCTCGGGTTCCGGCCCACGGGCGCCGTAGACATGCGCCTCGGCCGTCGCCCGCAGGATGCGGCGCTGGCAGGCCCATTCGCTGCGCGAGGCAACGCGGCCACCGTCGGGCCGCAGGAACGGATCGGGCAGCGTGGCCCGGGCCCGGGGCGGCAGCGCCTCGTCGCAGCGGGCGCCGTTCGCGGGCGCTTCCACGCGGTCCGCGGCCGCCCCGGCGGGCGCCGCCAGCGGCAGCAGCAGGGACAGGAGGACGGCGGACAGGCGGGTCAGCGTGCGCATGCGGCGCTCCGGCGCGACGGGTCGGCGGGCATCATGCCAGCCTGTCGGTCGCCCGTCGCGCCGTGGCGGGCGCCGCGGGCGCCAGCTACTTGAGCTTGATCTCGCGCAGCCGCTGCTCGAGGAACGCGTGCGCGGTGATCGGCTCGGGATAGCGGCTCGGGTTGTCCGGCGTGATGCACGAGGGCAGCACGTCGATCAGGAAGTCCGGGTTCGGGTGCAGGAAGAACGGCACCGAGTAGCGCGGCTTGCGCGCTTCCTCGCCCGGCGGATTCACCACCCGGTGGATCGTCGAGGGATACACGTGGTTGGTCAGGCGCTCGAGCATGTCCCCGATGTTGACCACGATGGTGTCGCCCTCGGAGGTGAAGGGCACCCACTCGCCCTTGTGCGACAGCACCTCCAGGCCCGCGGTCGAGGCGCCGACCAGCAGGGTGATGAAGTTGATGTCGCCGTGCGCGCCGGCGCGCACGTTGGGGATGTCGTCGGCGGTGATCGGCGGATAGTGGATCGGGCGCAGGATCGAGTTGCCGAAGTCGGTCTTGTCGGCGAAGTAGTCCGCCGGCAGGCCGATGTGCAGCGCCAGCGCCGACAGCACCCGCGAGCCGAGCGCGTCGAGCGCGTTGTACAGCGCCAGGCCGTGCTCGCGGAACTCGGGCACCTCGGCCGGCCACACGTTCGGCGGCATCACTTCGCGGTACTTCGAGTCGCGCGGCAGCTCGCGGCCGATGTGGTAGAACTCCTTGAGGTCGTAGTGCTGCGAGCCCTTCGCGGTCTCGACGCCGAACGGCGTGTAGCCGCGGGCGCCGCCCTGGCCCGGGATGTGGTAGCGGCGCTTGACCTCCTCGGGCAGCGCGAAGAAGCGGCGGAAGGCCTCGTAGGCGTCGTCGACCAGCGACTGGGGGATGCCGTGGTGGCTGATGCCCGCGAAGCCCCACTCGCGATAGGCGGCGCCCAGCTCGGCCACGAAGGCGTCGCGGTCGCTGTCGTAGCGGCGGATGTCGAGGGTCGGGATCCTGGAACTCATGGTGGTGTCCTGCAACTGCCGGCGCGCATGCCAATTGGGCCACGGCGCCGCGCCGGACGCCGTGAAAACGTGCCCGCCTCAGGCTTCGGCGGCGGCCCGGACCGCGGCGGCCAGCGTCTCCAGGGTCGACAGCATCAGGGCCTCGTCGTCGGCCTCGACCGTCACCCTGACCACCGGTTCGGTGCCCGACGGCCGCAGGAACGCGCGCCCACGGCCCTCGACCGCGGCCGTCGCCTTCGCCAGCGCCTGTTGCACCGCGTCCGACTCGGCCGGTCGCGCACCGTTGCAATAGCGCACGTTGACCGTCTTCTGCGGCAGCTTGCGCACGCCCGCGAGCGCCTGCTGCAGCGTGGTCCTGCGCCGGCGCAGCACCTCGAGCACCTGCAGCGCGCTGATGATGCCGTCGCCGGTGGTGGCGCGGTCCAGGCACAGCAGGTGGCCGGAGGCCTCGCCACCGAGGATGCCGCCGTGCTCGAGCAGTGCCTGGTGCACGTAGCGGTCGCCGACCCTGGTGCGGATGAACTCGATCCCGGCCTCGCCCAACGCGAGTTCGAGCCCGTAGTT
Organism: Luteimonas sp. J29; assembly: GCF_000472505.1. Classification (GTDB taxonomy): domain Bacteria; phylum Pseudomonadota; class Gammaproteobacteria; order Xanthomonadales; family Xanthomonadaceae; genus Luteimonas. The sequence continues at coordinate 237,651 of NZ_AWZR01000005.1, read as the reverse complement.
GGTCATGATCGTGCCGACCACCGGCCCGCGCAGGCGGCCGCTTTCCTTCCAGTCGGTCGCGAGCACGTACAGCAGGTCGTCGCCGTCGCGGACCACGCCGTCGCTGTCCACGAACAGGAGCCGGTCGCCGTCGCCGTCGAAGGCGATGCCGAGGTCGGCGCCGGTGGCGCGCACGTGCTCGCACAGACCCTCCGGGTGCATGGAGCCGACGCCGGCGTTGATGTTGATGCCGTTGGGCTCGACGCCGATGGTGTCGACCTGGGCGTCGAGTTCGCGCAGCACCAGCGGCGCGATCTGGTAGGTGGCGCCGTGCGCGCAGTCGACCACGACGCGCATGCCGCTCAGGTTGAAGCTGCGCGGGACCGAGTTCTTGCACGCCTCCACGTAGCGCCCCACCGCGTCGCGGGTGCGCACCGCCTTGCCCAGGCGCTCGGACGCGACGGTGGTGAACGGGCGGTCCAGCGCCGCCTCGATCGCCAGCTCGGTGGCGTCGTCGAGCTTCTCGCCCTCGGCGGAGAAGAACTTGATGCCGTTGTCGTAGTGCGGGTTGTGCGAGGCCGATATCACGATGCCGCCGTCGGCGCGCATCGAGCGGGTCATGTGCGCCACCGCCGGGGTCGGCATCGGGCCCATCAGCTGCACGTGCACGCCGGCCGCGACCAGTCCCGCCTCGAGCGCGGCCTCGAACATGTAGTTGGAGATGCGCGTGTCCTTGCCGATCACCACCAGCGGCTTGCGACGGTCGCCGCGCGCCTCGGCGGCCTCGCGCAGGGTATGGCCGTAGGCGTTGCCCAGGCGCAGCACGAAGTCGGCCGAGATCGCGCCCTCGCCCACCCGGCCTCGGATGCCGTCGGTTCCGAACCAGCGCCGGCTCATGCGGCCTCGTCCCTGGGCATCGGCTGGCGCAGCATCATCGCCATCAGGGTGGCGATACGGTCGCGCAGCTGGCGGCGGTCGCAGATCTGGTCGATCGCCCCGTGCTCGAGCAGGAACTCCGAGCGCTGGAAGCCCTCGGGCAGGGTCTCGCGCACGGTCTGCTCGATCACGCGCGGGCCTGCGAATCCGATCAGCGCGTCGGGCTCGGCGATGTTGACGTCGCCCAGCATCGCGAACGAGGCCGAGACGCCGCCGGTGGTCGGATGGGTCATCACCGAGATGTAGGGCAGCCCGGCCGCGCGCAGCTTGCCGAGCGCGGCCGAGGTCTTGGCCATCTGCAGCAGCGAGAACAGGCTCTCCTGCATGCGCGCGCCGCCGCTGGCCGAGAACGACACGTAGCCGGCGCCGAGCTCCAGCGCGCGTTCGGCGCCGCGGGCGAAGCGCTCGCCGACCACCGAGCCCATCGAGCCGCCCATGAACGCGAAGTCGAACGCGGCCGCGACCATCGGCATCCGTTTGAGGGTGCCCTCGACCACCACCAGTGCGTCGAGCTCGCCGGTCGCCTTCTGCGCGGCGCGGATCCGGTCGGCGTACTTCTTCTGGTCGCGGAAGCGGAGCACGTCGGTCGGGGCGAGCTCGGCGCCGATCTCGCGCAGTTCGCCCGGGTCGAGGAAGGCCTTGAGCCGGGCCCGCGCCCGGATCGGGCGATGGAAGGCGCACTTCGGGCAGACCTCGAGGTTCTCCTCCAGCTCCGGCCCGTACAGCACCGCGCCGCAGCGCTCGCACTTCTCCCACAGCCCCTCGGGCACGCTGCGCTTGCGCGTCGCAGCGCTGTCGGTGCGGATGCGCGGCGGCACCAGTTTCTTCAGCCAGCTCATGCCTGGTCGGCTCCCATCGAAGGACCGCTAAAGCGGCGCAGTTTAGCGCACGGGCCGGTCCCGCCGGGGGACGGACGCGGGCCTCAGTCCAGGGCGGCGCGCAGCGGCGCGAGGAAGGCGGTGGCGCGACGCGAGGCCTCCGCGGCATCGGCGGCATCGGCCAGCGCCGCGACCAGGGCGCTGCCGACCACCACGCCGTCGGCGTCGGTGGCCATGGCCGCGGCGCTGGCCGCGTCGCGGATGCCGAAGCCGGCCACCACCGGCACCCGGCTGCCGGCCCGGATCCGCCGCAGGTGGGCGTTGGCGGCGGCCGGGTCCAGCCGCTCGGAGGCGCCGGTCACCCCGGCGAAGCTCACGTAGTAGAGGTAGCCGCGGGCGTTGGCCAGCAGCATGGACAGGCGCGCGTCGGGCGTGGTCGGCGAGGCCAGCAGCACCAGGTCCACGTCGTGGGCGGCGAAGGCGGCGCGGAACTCGGGCGCCTCCTCCGGCGGCAGGTCGACCAGCAGCACCCCGTCCACCCCGGCTTCGGCGGCCTGGCGGGCGAAGGCTTCCGCGCCGCGGATCTCGACCGGGTTCAGGTAGCCCATCAGCACCACGGGCGTGTCGCCATCGCGTTCGCGGAAGCGTCGCACCGCCTCCAGCACCCAGGCCATCCCCGCCCCGCGCGCCAGTGCCCGCTCCGAGCTGCGCTGGATGGTGGGGCCGTCGGCCATCGGGTCGGAGAACGGCACGCCCAGCTCGACCACGTCGGCGCCGGCCTCGACCAGGGCATGCATCACCGGCACCGTGGCCTCGAGCGACGGGTCGCCGGCGGTGATGAAGGGAATCAGCGCCTTGCGGCCGCGCGCGGCCAGCTGGGCGAATCGCTGCGGAATGCGGCTCATGGGCGATCGATCCGGTGGAAGGTCGGGACAGGCAGGGAGGTCTTCACGCGCAGCCCTCGGTCAGCCGGACCGCCTCGGCGCGGCCCCAGAGGATCACCTCGACCTCCGCACCGGGCAGTTCGAGGCGCAGCGCGCGGTCGCGCGTGGCATCGCGCCAGTCGAGGTAAAGCCCGGGCGGCCAGGCGTGCTTGTGGAAGTCCACGTCGATCCCGTCGGACGGCAGGCGCGCGCCCGCCTCGGCCAGCGACATGCCGCGGCGCAGGCCGAACGGCGCCTCGGGCGCTGCCTCGCCGTCGTCCGACAGGCCGATCTCGAAGCGCGCCACGCGCCCGTCCAGCAGCAGGACGCCGACACCCGCGGGCAGGCGGCCACCGGACGCCCGGGTGCAGGCGTGCGGCTCGGGCCAGTCCTCGACCTGCCAGCCGCCCCCGGCCGCCAGGTCGAGCGGCTGGTCGATGCACACCCCTGCGACGCAATCGAAGTCCGCGGGCGACGCGCTCCCGCCACCGTGCGCCAGCAGCAGGAGCGCCAGCAAGGCCGGCATCAGATCTCCACTCCCTCGCGCGCGGCGATGGTGTGCACGTCCTTGTCGCCGCGACCGGACAGGTTGCACAGCACCAGCGCGTTCCGCGGCAGCCCGCGCGCCAGCTTGATCGCCTGGGCGACGGCGTGGCTGGATTCGAGCGCCGGCAGGATCCCCTCGGTGCGGGTCAGGCGGTGGAAGGCTTCCAGCGCCTCGGCGTCGGTCACGCCCACGTACTCGGCGCGGCCGGTGTCCCTGAGGAAGGCGTGCTCCGGGCCCACGCCCGGGTAGTCGAGGCCGGCGGAGATCGAATGGGTCTCGATGATCTGGCCGTCGTCGTCGCAGATCACGTAGGTCCGGTTGCCGTGCAGCACCCCCACCCGCCCCGCCGACAGCGAGGCGGCATGGCGGCCGGTGTCGATGCCATCGCCGGCCGCTTCCGCGCCGACGATGCGCACCGAGGCGTCGTTGAGGAAGGCATGGAACAGGCCGATGGCATTGCTGCCGCCGCCGACGCAGGCGGTGATCGCGTCCGGCAGGCGGCCGTACTCGGCCAGCACCTGCGCGCGCGCCTCGCGCCCGACCACGGCGTTGAAGTCGCGCACCATGCGCGGGTACGGATCGGGCCCGGCCACGGTGCCGATGATGTAGAAGGTATCGTGGACGTTGGTCACCCAGTCGCGCATCGCCTCGTTGAGCGCGTCCTTGAGCGTCGCCGAGCCGGACGTCACCGGCACCACTTCCGCCCCGAGCAGCTTCATCCGGTAGACGTTGATCTTCTGCCGCTCGATGTCGGTGGCGCCCATGTACACCACGCATTCCAGGCCCAGTCGCGTGGCGACGGTGGCGCTGGCCACCCCGTGCTGGCCGGCGCCGGTCTCGGCGATGATCCGCTTCTTGCCCATGCGCGCGGCGAGCAGCGCCTGGCCGATGGTGTTGTTGATCTTGTGCGCGCCGGTGTGGTTCAGATCCTCGCGCTTGAGCAGGATCTGCGCGCCGCCCACTTCGCGGCTCAGGCGCTGCGCGTGGTAGATCGGGCTGGGCCGGCCGACGTAGTGCTTGAGGTCCTTCTCGAACGCGGCGATGAACGCCGGATCGGCGCGCGCGGCGTCGTAGGCGGCGGCCAGTTCCTCCAGCGGCCCCATCAGGGTCTCGGCCACGAAGCGGCCACCGTGGCGGCCGAAATGGCCGGCGGCGTCGGGCCAGGCGTGGAAATCCGGCGGGGCGGGGCTGCTCATCGAATCCTTCCCGGAACTGCTGTCCTTGAGACTCTAGCGCACACCAGCCGCCCGATAAATCGATATTATCTGACGTCCTTGTGATTCTGGATCACACATGGCGGCGCCGGACCTGCCCCCGCTCAACGCGCTTCGCGCCTTCGAGGCGGCCGCCCGCCTGGGCAGCCTCTCGCGGGCCGCGGGCGAGCTGCATGTCACCCATGGGGCGATCAGCCGCCAGGTCCGGTTGCTGGAGGAGGAGCTGGGCGTCGCCCTGTTCCACCGCGACGGCCGCCGCCTGCGGCTGACCGAGGCCGGCCGGCGCCTGGCCGAAGCGACCGGCAGCGCCTTCGCCGGCATCCGCTCCACGGTGCGCGGCCTGCGCCGCGGCGGCGAACCCGGCACGCGGGTCATCGGCTGCCCGGGCAGCCTGCTGGCGCGCTGGATGATCCCGCGCCTGGAGCGGCTGCGCGCCGACCTGCCCGGCCTGCAGCTGCACCTGTCGCCGCACGAAGGGGCATTCGCCCCCGCCCTGCCCGGGCTCGACGCCGCCCTGCTGATCGGCGCACCCCCATGGCCGCCGCAGTGGCGGGTGCACGTGCTCGCCCCCGAACGGGTCGGACCCGTGGTCGATCCGCGCCATCCCGCGGCCGCCCGCATCGCGGGCCGGCCTCCGTCGGCGCTGATCGGGGAAGCGCTGCTGCACACCGCCTCGCGTCCGCAGGCGTGGCCGGAATGGGCGCGACGCCAGGGCATCGACCCCGCGGCGCTGCGCATGGGCACCGGCTTCGAACACCTCTATTACCTGCTGGAGGCCGCGCTGGCCGGACTGGGCGTGGCGATCGCGCCACAGCCGCTGGTGGCCGCCGAACTGGAGGCCGGGCGGCTGGTCGCCCCCTGGGGCTTCGTCGAGACCGGCGCGCACTGGTGCCTGTGCACCCGCGCCGGCGACGATCCGCAACTCGAGCGCCTTGCCGGCTGGCTGCGCGCGCAGCTCGCGGCGACGGATCGCGCCGGGGCGTGATCAGCCGCAATCGGCGCGCCGCACTTCCTCGACGAAGCGGCGCATGCGCGCGCCATCCTTGATCCCCGGCGCGCCGCCCTGCAGTTCCACCCCGCTGGCCACGTCCACGCCCCAGGGCCGCGTGGCCACGATCGCGTCGTGGACGTTGTCGGGGGTCAGGCCGCCGGCCACGAGGATCGGCTTGGTCAGCCCGCGCGGCACCTTCGCCCAGTCGAAGGCGCGGCCACCGCCGCCCGGCTCGCCCGGCGCGTGCGCATCGAGCAGGAACCCCGCCGCGGTCGGGTAGCGCGCATGCAGCTCCAGCGGGTCGGGCGACGCATCGGCGCCCATCGGCACGGCCTTGAGGTACGGGAGCCCGAAGCTGCGGCAGAAGCCCTCGTCCTCGTCGCCATGGAACTGCAACAGCGACGGCCGCATGGTCGTCACCACCTGCCGCACTTCCTCGGCCGGGTTGTCCATGAACAGGGCCACGGCATCGACCATCGGCGCCAGCGCCTCGCGCATCGCCAGCGCCTGCGCCGGCTCCACCCGCCGCCGGCTGCGCGCCGCGAACACGAAACCGACCGCGTCCACGCCCAGCTCGCCCGCCAGGCGTACGTCGCCCGGCCGGGTCATGCCGCAGAACTTGATGCGGGTGCGGAACGGTTGGAATGGCATGCGGCCGGTTCGCCCGTGGGACTGCGCCAGAGCCTACCGCTTTGCGGGTCGGCGTGCAGTCGCCGCGTCGACCAGCACCTCTTCGGGCAACGGCCAGGTGCGCGGATAGCGCGGGCCGAGGAACACCAGGCCGCCGGGCGACGCGGTCGGGCCGGCACGCGTGCGGTCGCGCCCGGCCAGGAGTTCGGCGATCCAGTCCTCCGGGCGCGCGCCCCGCCCCACTTCCAGCAGCGAGCCGACGATGTTGCGGACCATGTGGTGCAGGAAGGCATTCGCCTGCACGTCGACGGTGACGATGTCGCCATCGCGCGCCACCGCGATGTGCTGCAGCTCGCGGCGCGCGTGGGCGGCTTCGCATTCGGCCGAGCGGAAGGCCTCGAAGTCGTGTTCTCCCACCAGTGCCTGGGCGGCGCGGTGCATCGCGTCCGCATCCAGCGGCGACCACACCCAGGCCAGCCACTGGCGGCCCAGCGCCGGGCGCACCTGGCGGTTGAGGATCCGGTAGCGGTAGCGGCGCGCCACCGCCGAGAAGCGTGCGTTGAACGCGGCATCGACAGGCCGGCACCAGACCACGCTCACCGACGGCGGCAGACGCGTGGTGGCGCCCAGGGTCCAGGCGCGGGGGTCGCGCGCGGCCTCGCTGTCGAAGTGCACCACCTGGCATTGCGCGTGCACGCCGGCATCGGTGCGGCCGGCGCACACCGTGGACACCGGCGCGGCCGCCACCGAAGACAGCGCCTCTTCGAGCACGCCCTGCACGGTGTCGGGGTCGGGCTGGCCGGGCTTGCTCAGGCGCTGCCAGCCGCGGAAGCCGCTGCCGTCGTACTCGACGCCCAGCGCGTAGCGCTGCACACCGTTCAGGCCAGTTCCCGCAGCAGCTGCAGGGCCTCGTCGCGCGGACCCGGATCGCCGAAGTCGGCCACTTCCTGCAGCAGGCTGCGCGCGGTGTCGGTATCGCCCAGGTCGAGGTAGGCACGGGCCAGTTCGATCCGGTCCTGCCCGGCCGGACCGGCGTTGAGCGGCACCACCTCGGCGCCGGACGGGGCCTCGGTACGCGCGCCACCGCCCACGTGCCAGGTCGGGGACGCCCCGGTCGCGGCCGCGGGCGGCGCGGTCCAGGTGGGCGCCTTCTGCGGCGCCGGCGGCGGGGCGGGCTCCGGCTCGGGCTCTGGCGGCACGGGGCCGGGCGCCGGGGCGACGGGCGCCTTTCCGGCAGGCTTCACGGTCGGCTCGCGCGCGCCGGCGGGCGCGGCCGCGAACCCGGGCACGCCCTTGCGCGCCGGCGCCGGCCGCGGCCGCCGCGAGAGCAGCCACGCGGCCAGCAGCACCGCCGCGACCAGCCCGATGCCGAGCCACAGCCACGGCAGCGCCCCGGCCTCCGGCGACCGGACGTTGCTTTCGGCCAGCCGCTGCTGCGCGGCGGCAAGCTCGCTGTCCTTCATCTGGATCAGCTGGGCCTGCTGCTGCTGGAGCTGTTCGAGTTCGGCCAGCCGCGACTTGAGCTCTTCGAGCTCGGCTTCGCGCGCGGCGAGTGTCTCGCGGGTCTGGACCAGTTCCTGTTGCTGCAGCATGTCGCCCTCGCCACCGGCGGCGGTGCCGGTCTGTGTGCTGGTCCCGCCGGCGCCTTCGGCCGCGGCGGGCACGATCTCCAGCCTCGCGTCGGCCACGCGCGGTGCGGACGACGCCGAGGCCCCCGACCGCGCATCCCCGGTCTGGCCGGCGGGAGCGGCCTCGCCGGCCGCGACCGCATCGGGCTGCGGCACCGGGCGCCGCATCTCGCGCCAGCGCGCCACGTGCTCGCGCACGATCGCGTTGGCCTCGGCCACGCTGGTCTCCGACCAGGCATCGCTCGGCGGGATGCGCAGCACCGCGCCCTGGCGGATCAGGTTGATGTTGCCGCCGATGAAGGCCTCGGGATTCGAGCGCAACAGGGCCAGCATCACCTGGTTCAGGCTGTAGCCGCTGCCCGCTGCCAGCGAAGCGGCGATCTCGCTCAGGGTCTGGCCGCGCTGCACCGGCCCGAACTCGCCACCCGGCGCCGGCGCCTGCGCGGGGGCACGGGCCACGGGCGCCGGCGCCTGCGCGCGGGGCGGCGGCGCCGGTTCGGCCTGGACGGGCTCGGCGGAAGTGGCCACGGTGTCGGCATCGCTGGCCGGCGTGTCCGCGGGTTCCCCGGCCGCGGTCGCGTCCTCGGCCGGCGGCGCCGCATCGGGCAACCGCTCGATCACGTTCGACGGCGCGGCCTGCGGGGCCTGGATCGGCGGCTGCGCGGGCGCGGCCACGGTATCGGGCGTGGCCACCAGCGCGGAGTATTCGCGCACCAGGCGCCCCTGGCCCCACTCGACCTCGACCAGGAAATTGAGGACCGGCTGCTCGACCGGTTGCTCGGTGGTGATGCGCACCACCGGACGGCCGCGGGCATCGAGCGCGATGCTGAACCGCAGGTCCGAGACCAGCCCGGTGGGCGGATCCAGACCGATGCGGCGGAACGTTTCGGGCGACGCCAGCCGCGCCTCGAGGTACTCGAGCTCCGACGGATCGCTGGAGATGATCGGGATCTCGGCCAGCAGCGGCTCGCCCGCGCGCGAGCGCACCTCCACCTGCCCCAGGCCGAGCGCGAACGCCGGCCACGCGAGCACGGACAGCAGCAGGCCGACGAGCAGCGTCGCCAGCCGGCTGCGCGGGGTCGTGGACGGGGACGGCGGCGCAGGCATGGCGGCGACTCTATCCGGCCCGGCGCCGCCTCCGCAATGTCCGGTCGCAGTCCGCGCTCGCCCGACGCACGCCCGGAAGAGGTAGCCGACGCGGTCCCACCCGCGCCGGCCACGCATGCATCAGCCCTCGGCCGCGACCAGCTCGGCCAGCTGCACCGCGTTGAGCGCGGCGCCCTTGCGGATGTTGTCGGACACGATCCACAGGTTCAGGCCGCGCGGATGCGAGATGTCCTCGCGGATGCGGCCGACGTACACCGCGTCCTTGCCCGAGGCGTGGGTGACCGGGGTCGGATAGCCGCCCGCGCGGCGCTCGTCGACCACCTCCACGCCCGGTGCGGACGCCAGCAGTGCGCGCGCCTCCTCCGCGGTCACCTTCTCGCGGGTCTCGATCGCCACCGCCTCGGAATGGCCGTAGAACACCGGCACGCGCACCGCGGTCGGGTTCACCTGGATCGAGTCGTCGCCGAGGATCTTGCGGGTCTCCCAGACCAGCTTCATCTCTTCCTTGGTGAAACCGTTGTCGAGGAAGCTGTCGATGTGCGGGATCAGGTTGAAGGCGATCTGGACCGGGAACTTCTGCGGGTCGATGTCCTGGAAGCCCAGCAACTGCGCGGTCTGCTTGCCCAGCTCTTCCATCGCGGTGCGGCCGGCGCCCGACACCGACTGGTAGGTGGCGACATTGATGCGCTCGATCCCGTACCTGCGGTGCAGCGGCGCCAGCGCCACCAGCATCTGCATGGTCGAGCAGTTGGGATTGGCGATGATCCCGCGCGGGCGGCTCTTGACCTGCTCGGGGTTGACCTCGCTCACCACCAGCGGGACGTCGTCGTCGTAGCGGAAAGCCGAGGAGTTGTCGATCACCACCGCGCCGGCGGCGGCGAACTCCGGCGCGTACTGCTTCGAGGTCTCGCCGCCGGCCGAGAACAGGGCGATGTCGATGCCGGCCGGGTCGAAGGTGGCCAGGTCCTGGACCACGAGGTCCTGGTCGCGGAACTGCACGGTGCTGCCGGCCGAGCGCTCGGAGGCGAGCGCGACCACGCTGGCGGCCGGGAAATCGCGTTCGGCGAGGATCGACAGCATCACTTCGCCGACGGCGCCGGTGGCGCCGACGACGGCGACGTTGAAACGACGGTTGCTGGGGGTGCTCATGGGCTATCCGCTGGAAAAGGTAGGTGGAAATCGGATCCGGGCATGCTGGCGCGGCGCACCGGAGGCGCGCGCCATCGCGGGAGGTTCGGGGGAGCCCGCGCGGACGCGGCCGGGCCTGGGGCTCCCCTATCGTTTGGCGGTCGCTTTGGCGGCGATCGGCGTCGGCGGATCGCCGGCGCGCGGGCCGTGGCCGAGGGCGGCGACGAGGTTGTCCACGGCCAGCGCGGCCATGGCCCGGCGGGTGGCGTGGCTGGCGCTGCCCACGTGCGGGGTCAGCACGACGTTGCGCAGCGCCAGCAGCCGCGGGTTGACCCGGGGCTCGCCCTCGAACACGTCCAGCGCCGCCGCGGCCAGGCGGCCTCCGGCGAGCGCGTCGGCCAGCGCATCCTCGTCGACCAGGCCGCCGCGCGCGATGTTGGTCAGCGTCGCGGTCGGCTTCATCTTCGCGAGGGCGGCGGCGTCGATCACGTGGCGGGTCTGCGGCGAATACGGCAGGACCAGCACGAGGTGGTCCGATTCGCGCAGCAGTGTATCGAAGTCGACGTAGGCCGCACGACAGTTGCTTTCGATACCAGCCGGCAGGCGGCTGCGGTTGTGGTAGAGCACGCGCATGCCGAAGCCGTGCCCGCCGCGCCGGGCGATGGCCTGGCCGATCCGGCCCATGCCGAGGATGCCGAGCGTGGCGCCGTGCACGTCGTGGCCCAGCAGGGTGTCGAACGACCACTGCCGCCACTGGCCTTCACGCAGCCAGCGCTCGCCCTCGGTGATCCGCCGCGCCGCCGCCAGGACCAGCGCGAAGCCGAGGTCGGCCGTGGTCTCGGTCAGGACGTCGGGCGTATTGGTGGCGACGATGCCGCGCGCGTGCAGCGCCTCCACGTCGAGGTTGTCGTAGCCCACGCCGACGTTGGCCACCGCGCGCAGTCCGTGCGCCTGCGCGATCTCGGCCGGGCCGATGCGCTCGTTCAGGGTCACCACCGCGCCCGCCGCGTCGCGCAGCTTCTCCGCGACCCGGGCCGGGCTCCACGCGGTGACCTCCGCGGTCGCGTCCACGTCGAAGTACTCGCCCAGCCGTCCGACGATGTCGTCGAACAGCGGCTGCGACACCCAGACCCTTGGCCGCGGCTCAGCCACCGGCCCCGGCGGGAATGCGCGGCGGGACCTCGCCCACGTCGCCGCACTGGGCGCGGTGGCGAAGCGCCTGGTCCATGAGCACCAGCGCCAGCATCGCCTCGCAGATCGGCGTGGCCCGGATGCCGACGCAGGGATCGTGGCGGCCGGTAGTGACGATGTCCACCACGTTGCCGTCCACGTCCACGCCCTGCACCGGCAGGCGCAGGCTGGACGTGGGCTTGAACGCGACCGAGACCACGACCTGCTGCCCGGTCGAGATCCCGCCGAGCACGCCGCCGGCGTGGTTGGACAGGAATCCGTCCGGGGTCATCACGTCGCGGTGCACGGTGCCCTTCTGGGCCACGCTGGCGAATCCGTCGCCGATTTCCACGCCCTTGACCGCGTTGATCGACATCATCGCCGCGGCGAGCTCGCCGTCGAGCTTGCCGTACACCGGCTCGCCCCAGCCCGGCGGCACGCCGTCGGCCACGGCCACCACCTTCGCGCCCACCGAGTCGCCGGACTTGCGCAGCGCGTCCATGTAGGCCTCGAGCTCGGGCACCTGTTCGGCGCAGGGCCAGAAGAACGGGTTGCCTTCGACCGCGTTCCAGTCGTGCGCGCGCGGAACCACGTCGCCGATCTGGACCAGGCAACCGCGCACGGTCACGCCGCGCCGGGCCAGCCACTTCTTCGCCACCACCGCCGCGGCCACCCGCATCGTGGTCTCGCGCGCCGAGCTGCGGCCGCCGCCGCGCGGATCGCGGATGCCGTACTTCTGCCAGTAGGCGTAGTCGGCATGGCCCGGGCGGAACTGGCGGGCGATGGCGTTGTAATCCTTGCTGCGCTGGTCGGTGTTGCGCACCAGCAGCGCGATCGGGGTGCCGGTGGTGACGCCCTCGTACACGCCGCTGAGGATCTCGACCTCGTCGGCCTCGCGCCGCGCGGAGGTGTGGCGGGTCTTGCCGGTGGCGCGCCGCGCCAGGTCGTGGGCGAAGTCCTCGGGCGCGATCGCGATCCCGGGCGGGCAGCCGTCGATCACGCAGCCGATCGCCGGCCCGTGCGACTCGCCGAAGGTGGTCACGCGGAACAGATGGCCGAACGTGTTCAACTCGCTTCCTCGCGGTTCAGAACAGGCCGCCGGTCGCCGGCGGCGCCGGGTCGGCGGCCGATGATGCCCCAGCCTCGCGCGCATCCGCCAGTTCGCGGATCCGCGCGTGGTGGGCGACGAGGTCGTGGCGCTCGACCACGAACACGCCCATCTGCCCGACCTTGAACTCCACCCACGCCAGCGGCAGTTCGGGCAGCAGCGCGGTCAGCGCGCGCTCGGCCTCGCCCACCTCGCAGACGAGCAGGCCCTGCTCGGTGAGGTGCAGCGGCGCGTCGCGCAGCATGCGCAGGACCAGGTCGAGCCCGTCGTCGCCGGCGCGCAGGCCGAGCTCGGGTTCGTACGAATACTCCTGCGGCAGCGCGTCGGTCTCCTCGTTGGTGACGTAGGGCGGGTTGCTGACGATCAGGTCGTAGTGCTCGCCCTGCAGGTTGGAGAACAGGTCGGAGCGGATGAAGCGGGTGTTGCGCACCAGCAGCCGGGCTTCGTTTTCCCGCGCCAGCGACAGCGCGTCCTCGCTGATGTCGGCGCCGTCCACGTGCCAGTCGGGGTTGTAGTGGGCCATCGCGATGGCGATGCAGCCCGAGCCGGTGCACAGGTCCAGCGCGCGGCGCACGTCGCGCCCACCCAGCCATGGCTCGAAGCCGGCCTCGATCAGTTCGGCGATCGGCGAGCGCGGGACCAGCGCGCGGCGGTCGGTCTTGAAGCTCAGGCCGGCGAACCAGGCCTCGCCGGTCAGGTACGCGGCCGGCACGCGCTCCTCGATGCGGCGCAGGAACAGCGCCAGCACGTCTTCCTTTTCCGCCAGCGTGACGCGCGCCTGTCCATACACCGGCGACAGGTCGTGCGGCAGGTGCAGCGCGTGCAGGGTGAGCTGGGTGGCCTCGTCCAGGGCGTTGTCGTAGCCATGGCCGAAGGTCAGGCCGGCGGCCTGGAAGCGGCTGGCGCCGTAGCGGATCAGGTCGATGATCGTCTGCAGCTCATCGGTCATGGCGCGGGTCCGGGATCGTGGGCGACGGATACGGTGGATCGGCGACCCGCCATCGCGGCGCGGACCGGGCAGGCGGCACGCTCGAGCGGCGGAGGCCCGCCGGACGGTCGCATCGCCCTGCGCTGGCCCTGGCGGACCGGAAAGTATAGCGGTGCCGGGGGTATGATGGCCGGCCCCACACGGATCCGCGCATGTTCAACCGTCCCATCGTCATCGTGCTGCTGGTGGCCCTGGCCGCGGGGCTCGGCCTGCTGGCCTCGCGCCAGTTCTTCGCGCCCGCGCCGGAACAGCAGCCCGCACTGCGCACGGTGAAACTGTTCCCGCAGCCGCGCGAGCTGCCGGAGTTCGCCCTGCAGCAGTCCGACGGCACCCAGCTGCTCCCGGGCGAGCTGCACGGCCACTGGACGCTCGTGTTCATCGGCTTCACCTTCTGCCCCGACGTGTGCCCGACCACCCTGGCGCGCCTGGCCGTGGCCCAGCGCCAGTGGGAGGCGTTGCCCGACTCGACCCGGCCGCGGGTGCTGTTCGTCTCGGTCGATCCCGAACGCGATTCGCCCGACCGCATCGGCGAATACGCCCACGCCTTCCACCGCGACACCCTCGCCGCCACCGCGGACATCCCGACCCTGGAGGCGTTCACCCGCTCGCTGTCGATGGTCTTCGCCAAGGTGCCGCCACCGGATGGCGCACCCGCGGACCAGTACTCGATCGACCACAGCGCCTCGATGGCGGTGCTCGACCCGCGCGGCCGCATGGCCGGCGTGATCACCGGCAGCGCGGTGGACGACCCCGAGGGCATCGCCGCCGACCTGCTGGCGCTGTCCGGGACACGTCCGTGAGCCTGGTCACCGCGCTGACCTGGGTGCTGCCGCACCGCCTGCTGTCGTCGCTGGCGCGCGCGCTGGCCTATTCGGACTCGCCGCGGATCCGGCGCTGGCTCATCGACACGGTGGTCAGTCGCTTCAAGGTCGACCTCGACGAAGCGGCCGAATCCGACCCGGCCGCCTACCCCACCTTCAACGCCTTCTTCACCCGCGCGCTCAAGCCCGGCGCGCGTACGCCCGATCCGGACCCGCGCGCGCTGCTGATGCCCGCCGACGGTCGCATCAGCCAGTGCGGCCGGATCGAACAGGGCCGGATTTTCCAGGCCAAGGGCCGCTCCTTCACCGCCGCCGAACTGCTCGCCAGCGAAGAGGCGGCGGGTCCGTTCGCGAACGGGCGGTTCGCGACGGTGTACCTGTCGCCGCGCGACTACCACCGCGTGCACATGCCCTGGACCGGGCGCCTGCGCGAGACGGTGCACGTGCCCGGCCGCCTGTTCTCAGTGGGTCCGGACGCGGTGGCCTCGGTGCCGCGCCTGTTCGCGCGCAACGAGCGCCTGGTCTGCCATTTCGACACCGACTTCGGCCCGATGGCCGTGGTGATGGTCGGCGCCCTGCTGGTCTCGGGCGTGGAGACGGTCTGGAGCGGCGAGGAGATCCCCGCCTACGGCGATCGCATCACCTCGAAGCACTGGACCGGCGAGAACATCGTGCTGGAGCGGTTCGAGGAGATGGCCCGCTTCAACTACGGTTCGACCGTGATCGTGCTGCTGCCCGACGGCGTGGCCGAACTCGAGCCGTCGCTGCGCGCCGAGACGCCGGTCCGTCTGGGCCAGGCCCTGGCGCGGCGCACGACCGCATAAGAGCGCGCCATTCCTGGCCGGCTGGCAGCCGGGCCTGCCGCAGTGCCTCCGGCGCGGGCTCCCGATCCTTGCCGCCACCGTGTCCGCCCGTCGCGTGGCCGCCGCGACCCGGGCCGCGGTCCAGCGCGATGCCGCGGCGCGACGGAAAGCTGAACGGCCATTGCGACCAGGCCGCGCTCTCGTGCGTATGCAGGGATAGATTCACGGCAAGGCGCCGGCGGCGTCCGCCACCGGCGCAGCGACCCTTACCCGCACAGGAGCCGGACATGAGACGCTTGATTGCTTCCACCATCGCGCTGGCGATTGCGCTGGCCGGCTGTGCCACCGGGCCCCGGATCGACAGCGTCGACCGGCTGGCCCTGCTCCGGGCGCACGCCGGCGAACCGGTGAACTCGATCCTGCATCCCGGCCGCTTCAGCGGCTGGAGCCCCGTGGGCACGGAGGCACTGGTGCTGCACACCCACGCCAACCGGGCCTACCTGCTCGAACTGACCGGCCCCTGCACCGACCTGCCCCATGCGCACGCCATCGGCGTCACCAGCCGCGGCGGAACGATCGCGTCGCGCTTCGATTCGGTGACCCCCGCCGGCCCGGGCCTCTCGCCGATCCAGATCCGCTGCCACATCAAGACGATCAGGCCGCTGGACGTGGCCGCGGTGCGCAAGGCCGAACGCGAGGCGCTGGACGCGCTGCGCGAGGCCGCTCCGGTCGAACGCGAGGACGACGCACAGACGCCTGCGCAATGAGCGACGCCCGGCCGGCGGCACGCCGCTAGCGGCAGCCTTCCAGCTTCAGGGTCTGTCCGGCGCGCAGCATGTAAGCCGGCGGCCGGACGCCGTTGGCCGAGGCCAGGGCGCGGACGCTGCACTGGTAGCGGCGCGCGATCGCCGCCAGCGTCTCGCCGGAGGCCACGCGGTGGGTGCGCGGCCGCGCCGGCGCGGCGCGCGGCGCGGGCGCGACCGGGCGCTGCTGCACCGTGCCATCGGGCCGGGTCACGGTTTCCATGTCGCCCACCCGCACGATCGCCGTGGCCGCGTCGCTCTCGACCAGGGTGCGCGCCAGCTCGGCGCGCGCACCGCGCGTGCACCAGCGTTCGTACAGCCCGGCCATGCGCACCGTGGCATTGAGCCGGGTGCCGGCCGGGATGATCGCGTCGGCCTCGTACTGCGGGTTGAGGTTGCGCAGCACGCGCATGTAGCCGTCGCGGGTGCCGCCATTGCCCAGGCAGATGGTCAGTTCGTAGATCGAGGCCGGGCGCTGGAGCTGGATGAAGGCCGGGCGCGCGTCCACCCGCGGGAAGGCCAGGCCGTATTCCTTCGGGTGCAGGTACAGCCACGCCGCCGCGATCACCATCGGCACGTAGTCCTTGGTTTCCGGTGGGAACTGGTTGTAGACGTCGGCGTCCCAGAAGCTGCGTCCGCCGGTTTCCTGGTACACGCGCCGCGCGCGGCCCTCGCCGCCGTTGTACGCGGCCAGCCACAGTTCGATCTGGTTGCCGAGTTCGGCGTAGCGTTCGGACAGGTAGGCGGCGGCCGCGTCCGCCGAAGCCCGAGGGTCGTAGCGGGTGTCGAAGCCGGTGCCGTCGGGGCCGAGGCCGAAGCGGCGGCCGGTGGCGGGCATGAACTGCAGCGGGCCGACCGCGCCGGCGCGCGAGCGCGCATGCACCCGGCCGTTGGATTCCTTGGCCAGGATCCCGAACAGCAGCGCCTCGGGCAGGCCGCGGCGCTTGAACGCCGGCGACATCATGTGCTGCATGTACTGGTAGTTCTCGTGGCTGGTGATCAGCGAGGTGCGCATGTCGGTCAGCCAGCGGCGGATCGCGGCCTGCACCGCGGGGTTCATCTTCACCTGCTCGAGGAAGCGGCGGTCCTCGGCGGCCAGCAGCGCGGCGGCGCTGGCGCTGTCGGGGACCTCGACGCCGGCCACGCCGGAATCGTCGATCACGGTGGTGTCCACGTCCTCCGCCTCGCCGCCGGTGGCCGAGGCCGCGTCGGCCTGCGCCTTGAGCAGGCGCTTGAAGCTGGCCAGCAGGCCGGCGTTGTTGCAGCCCTTGATCCGGCCGCACTCGACCAGCACGTCCTCCATGTCCTCGAGCGCGGCATTGCCCTCGTCCACGCCGGCCGGGTCGGCGTTGCGGATCTTCACCAGCGCCTCGCGGTAACGGGTCTCGGCCGCGAGCATGCGCTCGTTCAGGGCGTCGATCGCCGCCTGGGCACGGCGCGACTGCGCGTGCGCCGGCGCGGACATCGCGACGGACAGGAGGACGGCCGGCAGCAGCCAGCAGGCGGTACGGACGAGGATGGACATCAACCACCGGGTGGGGACCGAAGCGGCCCGCAGGGTATCCGCTGCACCTCGGGGGAACAAGGAAACCGGGACGGCATCTGGGAGGCCCGGCCGCCTGCGCCTAGAATCTGCGACGTCCCACACGGATCGAACGCATGGAACCCATCCTGGTCGGCAAGGCGGTCACCACGCCCGACGGCGGTCCCGTCCACCTGCTGCCGAAGTACGGCAACCGCCACGGCCTGGTGGCCGGCGCCACCGGTACCGGCAAGACGGTCACCCTGATGACCCTGGCCGAGGGCTTCTCCCGGATCGGCGTGCCGGTGTTCCTGGCCGACGTGAAGGGGGACGTCGCCGGGCTCGCGGTGCCCGGCAGCAGCAACGAGAAACTGCAGGCGCGGATCGGGCAGATCGGGATCCCCGACTGGGCCCCGGCCGCCAGCCCGGTGGTGTTCTGGGACCTGTTCGGCAAGCTCGGCCACCCGGTGCGGACCACGGTCAGCGAGATGGGGCCGACCCTGCTCTCGCGCATCCTCGAGCTCAACGACACCCAGGCCGGCGTGGTCGACATCGCGTTCAAGCTCGCCGACGACCGCGGCCTGCTGCTGCTCGACCTGGACGACCTGCGCGCGCTGCTCAACCTGCTGGCCGAGGAGCGCAAGACGGTGTCGGCCGAGTACGGCCTGGTCAGCGCGCAGTCGATCGGCGCGATCCAGCGCGCCCTGCTGCGCCTGGAGCAGGAAGGCGGCAACCAGGTGTTCGGCGAGCCGGCGCTGGAACTGTCCGACCTGATGCGCACCACCCCCGACGGCCGTGGCGTGATCGGGATCCTCGCCGCCGACCAGCTGGTGCTGCGCCCGCGCCTGTACTCGAGCTTCCTGCTGTGGCTGCTCTCGGAACTGTTCGAGAGCCTGCCCGAGGTCGGCGACCTGGACAAGCCGCGCCTGGTGTTCGTGTTCGACGAGGCCCACCTGCTGTTCGACGACGCGCCACCGGCGCTGCAGCGGCGGATCGAACAGGTGGTGCGGATCATCCGCTCCAAGGGCGTGGGCGTGTACTTCTGCTCCCAGTTCCCCGACGACGTGCCGCCCGACATCCTCGGCCAGCTCGGCAACCGGGTGCAGCACGCGCTGCGCGCGTTCACCCCGCGCGACCAGAAGGCGGTGCGCACCGCGGCCGAGACCTTCGTCGCCAATCCCAACCTCGACGTGGCGCGCGCGCTCGGTTCGCTCGGCACCGGCGAGGCGCTGGTGTCGACCCTGCAGGAGAAGGGCATCCCGATGCCGGTGGAGCACACTCTGGTGGCGCCGCCGCGCTGCCGGATGGGCGCGATCACCGAGGCCGAGCGTGCGCAGGTGCGCGCCGCAAGCCCCGTGGGCGCCAAGTACGACAAGGCGGTGAACCGCGAGTCGGCGGCCGAGATCCTCGCCCGCCGCGCCGAGGCCGCGACCACCCACGCCGGCGCGCCGCCGGCCAGGGGCGGCAAGGACGCGGCGCCGCAGGAAGAAGGCGGCATGGGCCGCGCGGTCAACGAGTTCCTGTTCGGCACCAAGCGCCGCCAGGGCGTGGTGCAGGCGGCCGGCAAGCAGGCTGCGCGCACCATCACCAACCGGATCGTGCGCGGACTGCTGGGCAGCATCCTGAAGTAGCGGGCCGTCGCATGCAGTGCCGTTCCACCCTGCCCCATGCATCCGCCAACGGACAACGCTGAGCCATGGGTCGCTGGCGTCCACCGCCCGAGAAGAGCACCGCGCTGATCACCCGCGAGGGCCACGCGCGGCTCAAGGCCGAGCTCGACGACCTGTGGCGCGTGCAGCGCCCCGAGGTGGTCAAGGCGCTGGCGGCCGCGGCGGCCGAGGGCGACCGTTCGGAGAACGCCGAGTACACCTATCGCAAGAAGCAGCTCGGCGGCATCGACCGCCGGGTGCGCTACCTGAGCAAGCGCCTGGAGGCGCTGCGCGTGGTGGACACGGTGCCGTCCGACCCGGAAGCGGTGTTCTTCGGCGCCTGGGTGGAGGTCGAGCACGCGACCAGCGGCGAAACCGCGCGCTACCGCATCGTCGGACCCGACGAGACCGACCCGGCGCGCGGCTGGATCAGCATCGATTCCCCGCTGGCGCGCGCGATGCTGAAGAAGCGCGTGGACGACGAGTTCGAGGCCCGGCTGCCGGCCGGGCCGGCACGCTTCTTCATCATCGACGTGCGCTACGACGGCTGAACCGCGTCGCGGGCGCAATCAGTCCAGCACCCTGAGCGCAGGCACGGCTTCGCCGTACAGGTCGTGCTCGTCGCTGCCCATGATCTCGACATCGACGAAATCGCCGGGCTGCAGGCCGGCCTCGAAGCCATTCTGGATCTGCACCACGCCGTCGATTTCAGGCGCGTCGGCCATCGAGCGCGCGATCGCCAGCTCGCCGTCGACGAGGTCCACCAGGCAGCGCTGCACGGTGCCGACCCTGGCCTCGAGCTTCTGCGCCGAGATTTCCGCCTGCACTTCCATGAACCGGGCCAGGCGCTCCTGCTTCACCTCCTCGGGCACCGGGTCGGGAAGCGCGTTGGCGCTGGCGCCCTCGACCGGCGAATAGGCGAACGCGCCCACGCGATCGAGCCGTACCTCGCGCAGGAAATCCAGCAGTTCCTCGAACTCGGCCTCGGTCTCGCCGGGGAAGCCGACGATGAAGGTGCTGCGGATCGTGAGCTCCGGGCAGATGTCGCGCCAGCGGGCGATCCGCTCGCGCACCCTGTCGACCGCGCCGGGCCGCTTCATCCGCTTCAGGATCCGCGGGCTGGCGTGCTGGAACGGGATGTCCAGGTACGGCAGCAGCCGGCCTTGCGCCATCAGCGGGACCACCTCGTCCACGTGCGGGTAGGGATAGACGTAGTGCAGGCGCGTCCACACGCCCAGTTCCGCCAGCCCCTCGCACAGCGCCTTCATCCGCGTCTGGTACGCCTTGCCGCGCCATTCGCGTTCGGCATAACGCAGGTCGACGCCGTAGGCCGACGTGTCCTGCGAGATCACCAGCAGTTCCTTCACCCCGCCGCGCACGACCAGGCGCTCGGCCTCGCGCAGCACCTCGTCGACCGGACGCGAGACCAGGTCGCCGCGCATCGACGGGATGATGCAGAAGCTGCAGCGGTGGTTGCAGCCTTCGGAAATCTTGAGGTAGGCGTAGTGCCTGGGCGTGAGCTTGATCCCGACCTCGTCCTCGGTCGCGCGCCGCGGCAGCAGGTCGGTGAACGGATCGTGCCTGGGCGGCAGCGCCTGGTGCACCGCGCCCATCACGCTGGCGTAGTCCTGCGGGCCGCTGATCGACAGCACGTCCGGGAACTGTTCGCGGATCAGTTCCGAGCGCTTGCCCAGGCAGCCGGTCACGATCACCTTGCCGTTCTCGGCCATGGCCTCGCCGATCGCGTCGAGCGACTCGGCCACGGCCGAATCGATGAAGCCGCAGGTGTTGACCACCACCACGTCGGCGTCCTCGTAGGTCGGCACCAGCTCGTAGCCCTCGACCCGCAGCTGGGTGAGGATGCGCTCGCTGTCGACCAGGGCCTTGGGGCAACCAAGCGACACCACGCCCACTCGCGGCGCACGTTCGGCGGATTTCATCGGTTCGGCAGTCATGTAGGAAGCGGGCGGCGGCCTGTCCACGCGTCCGGCGCCGGCTGGACGGGGCATGGAGCGGCCGGGAGGTCGGCGGGCCCCGGGCGCGGGCGCCGGGGAGAAGTCGGAGCGGCGCCACGCGGCGTCACGGGGCGCGAAGTATAGCCTCGGCTAGAATCGGGCACTCCTGCGATGGAGGCGACGCCATGGGCCGCGACACCGTCATCCCCGGGCCGGAAGGCGCCATCACCGCCTGGCGGGCCGACCCGCCCGACCGGGCCGCCGCGCTGGGCGCGGTGCTGGTGATCCAGGAGATCTTCGGCGTCAACGAGCACATCCGCAGCGTCGCCGAGGGCTATGCCGCGGCCGGTTACGTGGCCCTGGCCCCGGCCCTGTTCGACCCGGTGGCCCGCAATGTCGAGCTGGGCTACGACGAGGCCGGCTTCGCCCGCGGCCGCGAACTGGTCGGCCAACTGGGCACCGAGCGCGCGGTCGCGGTGCTGCGGGCCGCGGCCACCCAGCTCCAGGGCGAAGGCCTGCAGGTGGCGGCGGTCGGCTTCTGCTGGGGCGGGAGCATGGCGCTGCTGGCCAACACCCGGCTGGGGCTGCCGGCGGTCGCGTACTACGGCGCGCGTTCGCGGGACTTCCTCGGCGAGCCGCTGCGCGCGCCGATGCTGTTCCACTTCGGCGGCCGCGACGCCAGCACCCCGCCCGAGTACATCCAGGCACACCGCGACGCCTGGCCCGAGGCCACCATCCACGTCTATCCGGAGGCCGACCACGCCTTCAACCGCGACGTCGACCCGCGCCATTTCCACCCCGCCAGCGCCGCGCTCGCGCGCAAGCGCACGCTGGCGTTCCTCGAATCGGCACTGCGCTGAGGAGGAGCCCGCATGACCCGGCACGCGCATGACCCGGGCCCCTGGTCGCTGCATCCGCAGCTGGCCACGGACAGCCATCCGCTGGCCACGCTGGAACTGAGCGAACTGCGGCTCATGGACGACGCCAACTATCCCTGGCTGGTGCTCGTGCCCCGCGTGGCCGGCGCGCGCGAGCTCATCGACCTCGAACCGGCGCAGCGGCGCCAGCTCAGCGACGAGATCGACCTGGCCTGCCGCGCGCTGCGCGACGCGGTCCGTCCGTTCAAGCTCAACGTCGCCGCGCTCGGCAACCTGGTGCCGCAGCTGCACGTGCACGTGATCGCCCGCTTCGAGGACGACCCGGCCTGGCCGGCGCCGGTCTGGGGCCGGGTGACCGCCCGCCCCTACACGCCCGAGGCGCTCGTGGACCGCGTCCGGGCGCTGGACGCGGCACTGCGCGGGCAGGCGTGAGCCGGATCGGGATCGAGCCGCTCGGCGAGGACGCGCTGCTGCTGCGCCTGGCCCGTCGCATCGACCCGGCGGTGAACGCCCGCGTGCACGCGCTGGCGCGGCGCATCGAGCGCGAGGCACCGCCCTGGCTGCGCGAGGTCGTGCCCGCCTACGCCAGCCTGGCCGTGTTCGTCGACGGGGCGCACGCCGGGAGCGACGACGGAATCGACGCGGTCGCGCAGTGGCTGCGCGCGCTCGCCGACACGGACGCCGACTCGGAAGACGACGCCGTCGGCGTCCTCCCTGCCGTCGAGATCCCCGTCTGCTACGACCGCGCGTTCGCGCCCGACCTCGACGAGGTCGCCGCGCAGGCCGGGCTCGCCCGCGACGAGGTCGTCGCCCTGCACGCCGGTGGCGACTACCGCGTGGCCATGATCGGATTCGCGCCCGGCTTCCCCTACCTGCTGGGACTCGACCCGCGCCTGGCGGTACCGCGCCTGGCCCGGCCGCGCACGCGGGTGCCGGCGGGCAGCGTTGCCATCGGCGGCGGCCAGACCGGGATCTATCCGCGCGAAAGCCCCGGCGGCTGGCGCGTCATCGGGCGCACGCCCCTGCGCCTGTTCGACGCCGCGCGCACGCCACCGACGCTGCTGCAGGCCGGACAGCGCGTGCGTTTCGTCGCGATCGACGCGGCGCGCTTCCACGCCCTCGCGGGGGCAGGCGCATGAGCACGCGCGGCATCGAGGTGCTGGCCCCGGGTGTCTGCACCCTGCCCCAGGACACGGGCCGGCCGGGCCTTCGCCACCTGGGCATCGCGATGTCGGGGGCGCTCGATCCCTGGGCGCTGGCCCTGGCCAACCTGCTCGTCGGCAATCCGGGCGATGCGCCGGCGCTCGAGATCACCCTGTCCGGTCCGCGATTGCGCTTCCACGTTCCGGCGCGCATCGCCCTGTGCGGCGCGACCATCGAGGCCAGCGCGGATGGCCAGGCGATCCCGATGGCGCGGCCGGTGGATGTTCCCGCGGGCTGCGAACTCCGGCTCGGCCGCTGCCTGGACGGCGCGCGCAGCTATCTCGCGGTCCTGGGCGGCCTGCGCCTGCCGAGCGTACTCGGCAGCGCGAGCACCGACCTGCGCGCCGGCTTCGAGGGGCTTGCCGGCCGACCGCTGCGCGCCGGCGACCAGCTGCCCCTGGCGGGTCAGGTCGACGCGCCGTGCCTGCACGTGCCGGCCTGGTGGATCGACACCGCGTTCGACGATCGCCCCCGGCCCTCGCCCGACCGCGTGGTGCGCGTGATTCCCGGGCCCGACGCCACCACCGGCGAACGTTCGCTGCACGGCCAGGCGTGGAAGATCGCGCCCGACAGCAACCGGCAGGGCCTGCGCCTGCAGGGCCCCGCGCTGGCGCTGGCCGATCCGGGCGAACGCGTCTCCGAGCCGGTCGCGCCCGGCTGCGTGCAGCTGCCGCCCGGCGGCCAGCCGATCGTGCTGCTGGCCGATGCGCAGACCCATGGCGGCTATCCGCGCATCGGCCAGGCCATCCGCGCCGACTGGCCGCTGCTGGCGCAGCTCAGGCCCGGCGATGGCGTGCGCTTCGCTCCCTGCACCGCCGCCGAGGCGCGCGCCGCGCTTGCCCGGCAGCGCCAGCGCCTGCATAGAATCGCGCTGGCCCTGGAGGCAAGACGCGCACGTGCCTGACCGCATCGACTTCAACTGCGACCTGGGCGAGGGCTGCGGCGACGACGCCGCCATCGTGCCCTGGATCTCCTCGGCCAGCATCGCCTGCGGCGGCCATGCCGGCGACGAGGCGAGCATGCGCGAAACCGTCGCGCTGTGCCTGCGCCACGGCGTCGCGATCGGTGCGCATCCCTCGTTCGAGGACCGGGCGCATTTCGGCCGCCGCGAGCTTGCGCTCGCCCCCGGCGAGGTCCACGCGCTGGTGCTGGCCCAGGTGCGGCGGCTGGCGGTCGCCTGCGACGCCGAAGGCGGCCGGCTGCGCCACGTCAAGCCGCATGGTGCGCTGTACAACCTGGCCGCGCGGGATCTCGACACCGCGCGCGCCATCGCCGACGCGGTGCGCGAGATCGATCGCGGACTTCGCCTGTACGCGCTCGCGGGCTCCGACCTCGCCTCGGCGGGACGCAGCGCCGGCCTGCAGATCGCCGAGGAAGCGTTCGCCGAGCGCGGCTATGCCGCCGACGGCCGGCTGGCGCCCCGCGGCCAGCCCGGGGCGGTGATCGAGACGCTCGAGGGCGCGCTGGCCCAGGTGCGCGGCCTGGTGCGCGAGCACGCGGTGCACGCGATCGACGGCAGCCGCATCGCGCTGCGCGCCGACACGCTCTGCCTGCACGGCGACCGCCACGACGCCGCCGCCTTCGCCCGCGCCCTGCGCGAGGCGCTGGAAGCCGAGGGCATCGTGGTCCGCGCCCCGGGGGACGCGCCGTGAACTACTGGCCGCTGCTCGGCATCCTGGTCGTCGTCGCCGGCTTCGCGCTGCGCCTCAACCCGGCGCTGGTGGTGGTGGTCGCCGGCATCGCCACCGGCCTGCTCGCGGGGATCGCGCCTGGCGACGTGCTGGCGCTGATCGGCGAAGCCTTCACCCGCCAGCGCTACCTGGCGCTGTTCCTGCTCACCCTGCCCGCGATCGGACTGCTGGAGCGGCACGGCCTGAAGGAACGCGCGCAGCAATGGATCGGGCGCCTGCGCGGCGCGACCGCGGGACGCGCGCTCGCCGCCTACCTCGCCGGGCGCCAGCTGCTCTCGGCCCTGGGCCTGGTCGACCTCGGCGGCCACGCCCAGACCGTGCGCCCGCTGATGGCGCCCATGGCCGTCGGCGCGGCCGATCACCTGCACGGCCCACTGCCCGAGGAGGTGCGCGAGCGGATCAAGGCGATGACCGCCGCCAGCGAGAACGTCGGCCGATTCTTCGGCGAGGACGTGTTCATCGCCTTCGGCGCGGTGCTGCTGATGCAGGGCTTCTTCGCCGGACACGGCATCGACCTCGAACCGCTGCACATCGCCCTGTGGGGCGTCCCGACCGCGATCTGCGCGTTCCTGATCCACGCCGGCCGCCTGCTGCGCATGGATGCACGCCTGGCCCGCGAGGCCGCTGCGCTGCGCGCCCCGCGCGACGGCGGGGACGGTGCATGATCACGCTCGACCTCGTCTACTGGCTCGCCGGCGCCTACCTGCTCGCGGTCGCGGCGCTCGGCCTGCGCGACCGCCACAATCCGCGGCGGCACACCACCGCGCTGTTCTGGGGCCTGCTGGGCGCGATGTTCCTGGCCGCCGACCGCCTGCCGCCGGCGCTGGTCGGCGCGGTCGTGGTGCTGCTCGCCTGCCTGGCCGGCTTCGGCGGCCTGGCGCGCGGGCGCTACGAGGAAACCTCGACGGCCGACCGCGAGGCGGAGGCGCGACGGCTTGGCAACCGACTGTTCTGGCCCGCCCTGCTCATCCCCGCGGTCTGCGTGCTGTTCGCGGTGGTGCTCAAGGACCTGCGCATCGGCGAACGCTTCCTGCTCGGGCGCGAGCACACCACCCTGGTCGCGCTCGGCATCGCCTGCGTGGTGGCGGCGATCGCCGCCTGCCGGCTCACGCGCCAGTCGCCGTGGAGCGCGGTCGAGCAGTCGCGCCGCCTGATCGATGCGGTCGGCTGGGCCGCCCTGCTCCCTTTGCTGCTGGCCACGCTGGGCAGCGTGTTCGCCGCGGCGGGCGTGGGCGACGCCGTCGCCGGACTCGTGCGCATGGCGATCCCGGTCGACAACCGCTTCGTGGTGGTCGCCGCCTACGCGATCGGCATGGCCCTGTTCACCATCATCATGGGCAACGCCTTCGCCGCCTTCCCGGTGCTGACCGCGGGCATCGGCCTGCCACTGCTGGTCCAGCGGCATGGTGCCGACCCCGCCTCGCTGGCGGCGATCGGCATGCTCAGCGGCTACTGCGGGACCCTGCTCACGCCGATGGCCGCCAACTTCAACCTCGTGCCCGCCGCGCTGCTGGAGCTGAAGGATCCCAACGCGGTGATCCGCCAGCAGGTCGCCACCGCGCTGCCGCTGCTGGCTTGCAACATCGCGCTGATGTACTTCATCGTGTTCCGGTGAACGCGAAGCGCCATTCCAAGCGCAAGGTCCTGCTGACGGGTTTCGGCCCGTTCGGCGACGCCCCGCGCAATCCCAGCCTGGAAGCGGTGCGCGCGCTCGACGGCCGGGAGATCGCCGGCCACGTCCTTGTCGCGCGCGAGCTGCCGGTCGAGTTCGGCGTGGCGCGCGATGCGCTCAGGCGCGCGATGCGCGAAGTGCGGCCGCGCCTGGTCCTGTGCACCGGGCTTGCGGCCACCCGGAGGGCGCTGTCGCTCGAACGCGTCGCGATCAACGTCGACGACGCACGGATCCCCGACAACGCGGGCCGCCAGCCCGTCGACGTGCCGGTGGTCCGCGGCGGCCCGGCCGCGTACTTCTCGACCCTGCCGCTGAAGTCCATGCTGCGCGCGCTGCAGGCCGAGGGCATCCCGGCCGAGGTCTCGCAGACCGCGGGCACCTTCGTCTGCAACCACGTCTTCTACGGCCTGATGCACCAGCTCCGCAACCGCGGCGGCATCCGCGGCGGATTCGTGCACGTGCCGCCGGCGGACGGCGATGGCCCGTTCTCGCCGGCCCTGCTGGAACGGGCGCTCGGGCTGTGCATCGAGGTGGCGCTGCGCACGCCGGTGGACGTGCCGCTCGCGGCCGGCGCGGTCGACTGAAGCCGCCGGCTCAGGTGCGCGGCAGGGTGACCCCGGTCTGGCCCTGGTACTTGCCCCCGCGGTCCTTGTACGAGACCTCGCACACGTCGTCCGGATCGGACTGGAAGAACAGCATCTGGGCCACGCCCTCGTTGGCGTAGATGCGCGCCGGCAGCGGCGTGGTGTTACTGAACTCCAGGGTCACGTGGCCTTCCCACTCCGGCTCGAGCGGGGTCACGTTGACGATGATCCCGCAGCGCGCGTAGGTGCTCTTGCCCAGGCACACCACCAGGGTGTCGCGCGGGATGCGGAAATACTCGACCGTCCGCGCCAGCGCGAACGAGTTCGGCGGGATGATGCACACGTCCGCCTCGATATCGACGAAGCTCTTCGGGTCGAAGTGCTTCGGATCGACGATCGTCGAGTTGATGTTGGTGAACACCTTGAACTCGCGCGAGCAGCGCACGTCGTAGCCGTAGCTGGAGGTACCGTAGCTGACGATGCGGCCGCCCTCGGCCTCCTTCACCTGGCCGGGCTCGTACGGTTCGATCATGCCGTGCTGCTCGGCCATGCGCCGGATCCAGCGATCGCTCTTGATGCTCATGCGGTGTTCCCTGCGGCCGGTGCGGCCAGTCGCGGCATTGTAGGGGGCGCCACCGCCGGCCGGAACCGCGGGGCCGGCGCGGCGCAGGGGCTGGCGTCAGACCAGCGAGGCGGAGATGCCCCGCGGCGCGCGCGGACGCCTGTCCAGCTCCTCCAGCAGCCGGCGCGCAGTGTCGCGGTAGGCCCGGGCGACCGCCGACTCCGGCGCCGCGGCCACGATCGGCACCCCGGCGTCGCCCTGCTCGCGGATCCCGATCTCCAGCGGCAGCGAGCCCAGCAGGGGCACCCCGTACTGCGCCGCCATCCGTTCCCCGCCGCCCTGCCCGAACAGGTGCTCGACGTGCCCGCAGTTGGAACACACGTGCTGGGCCATGTTCTCCACCAGTCCCAAGACCGCCACGCCCACCTTCTCGAACATCCGCAGCGCCTTGCGCGCGTCCAGCGTGGCCACGTCCTGGGGCGTGGTCACGACTACCGCGCCGGCGACCGGGATCTTCTGCGCCAGGGTGAGCTGGATGTCTCCGGTGCCGGGCGGCAGGTCCACGACGAGGACGTCCAGGCCCTCGCCGCCGCCCCAGCGGGTGTCGCCCAGCAGCTGGGTCAGGGCCGACGTCGCCATCGGCCCACGCCAGATCATCGGCGTGTCCTGGTCCACCAGCAGCCCGATCGACATCGCCTCGATCCCGTGCGCGCGCATCGGCTCGATCGTCTTGCCGTCGGGACTGTCGGGGCGCCCGGACAGCCCGAGCATGGTCGGGATGCTCGGCCCGTACACGTCGGCGTCGAGCACGCCCACCCGCGCGCCGTCCGCGGCAAGCGCCAGGGCGAGATTCACGGCGGTGGTCGACTTGCCGACGCCGCCCTTGCCCGAGCCGACGGCGATGATGTTGCGGATGTCCGGCAGCGGCTTGAGTCCGCCTTGCACCGCGTGCGCGTGGATGGCCATGCGGGGATTGGAACCGGTTGCGGGGGCGCTCCAGTCTAGCGCGCCCGCTTCTCCGCGATCCTGCCCGCGCCTGTGGCGACGCGTCTTCACGCGCCCGGACCGGCGTCGATTGCCGCCTGGAGGGTCGCAAACGCTATGATCTGCACCGGCGCGTCCGCCAGCCAGCGGGGGCGTCGCCGTCGCCCGGCCACGGAGCCGGCGCGTTTCCTACGATCCTGATCCATGATTCCGGGGGCATGATGAGACTTTCCAGATTCCTGCAGGCGGCAGCCCTGTCGCTTGGCCTGCTGCCGGCGGCCGCGCCGGCCGTGGAACCGATTCCCATCGACGCGCTGGCGCGACTGCCGAACATCGACTACGCGTCGATGAGCTCCGACGGCAAGACCATCGTCGCCATCGTGGCCATGCCCGGATCCGACAACAAGGAGACCGGCGTCGCCACCTGGGACCTGGACAACCTCGATCGCGGCCCGATCATCACCCCGTCCGGCGACCGCATGAAGTTCATCGCCGCCTCGGCGATGAAGGCCGACCGCATGCTGGTGATCGGTCGCCAGGAGTGGACGGGCCAGCTCGCCAGCTGCGGCGAGGGCCGCAGCACCGGCGCCACCAGGACCTTCGTGACCAAGGCCTACCTGGCCGATACCGGGCACAAGAAGTTCTCCGAGGCCTTCGCCGACAACACCCGCCGGCTGGGCGTGTCCGAGGACATGCAGCGCTGCCTCGAGATCCAGGGCACCGCCGCGCTGATCAACACGCTGCCGCTGGATCCCGAGAACGTCATCATCCAGCAGCTCAACTCGGCCACCCTGGCGGCGAACTACTACCTGTACAACCTGCGCACGGGCGAGACATCGCTGCTGTTCCGCGGTGGCGGCCGTTCCAGCCCCGGCCTGTTCAACCCGCGCGACGGCTCGCTCCTGACCCGGACCGAGATCGAGCCGATCTCGGGCGGCGACTTCGAGCAGCGCGTCCTGGTCAAGAACCCGGCCAGCGGCGAGTTCGAAGTGCACGACAACCTCACCCGCAAGGTCAGCGAGCGGCACGCGGTCAACATCGTCGGCATCGACGAGGAAACCAACAAGTTCTACGTGCTGACGGACCTGTTCTCCGACCTGGTCCAGGCCTGGATGTACGACCCGGCCGCGCGCAAGTTCGACGACGAGCCGCTGCTGGCCCACCCGGAGTTCTCGATCGCCAGCCTGATCCTCGGTACCCAGCCCAGCAACTTCAACAAGGTGCTCGGCTTCGTGGTCGACGGCCCCGTGCGCGAGGCCACCTACATCGAGCCGACGATGGCGGCGATCCACGCCGCCCTGAAGCAGGCCTATCCCGGCCAGAACGTCGGCATCACCGGCTACAACGACGACCTCTCGCGGGTCCTGTTCACCGCCAGCGGCCCGCAGAACCCGCCGACCTACGGCGTGCTGCTCGACCGCAAGCAGGTGGTCGAGCTGGGCAACCAGCGTCCCTGGATCAAGCCCTCGTCGATCGGCGAGCAGCGTTGGGTGACCTACGAGGCACGCGATGGCCTGAAGATCCCCGCCATCCTCGACCTGCCCGCCGGCTGGAAGCCGGCTGACGGCCCGCTCCCGGCCATCATCCACCCCCACGGCGGCCCGTGGGCGCGCGACTACGGCGGCTGGGACGCGTCGGGCTGGGTGCCGTTCCTGACCTCGCGCGGCTACGCCGTGTTGCGTCCGCAGTACCGCGGTTCCGCCGGCCTGGGCCGCAAGCTGTGGCTCGCCGGCGACGCCGAGTGGGGCCAGAAGATGCAGGACGACAAGGACGACGGCGCGGTCTGGCTGGTCAAGGAGGGCATCGCCGATCCCGACCGCATCGCGATCTTCGGCTACTCCTACGGCGGTTTCGCCGCGGCCGCCGCGGCGGTGCGCCCGGACAGCCCGTACCAGTGCGCCATCTCGGGCGCCCCGGTGACCGACCTGGCCCGCATCGGCCGCGCGTGGAGCGACAACTTCGTGCAGCGCATCCTGCAGGGCCGGACCCTGAAGGGCATGGACCCGATGCGCAACACCGACAAGGCCAACATCCCGGTGCTGCTGTTCGTGGGCGACCGCGACGTGCGCACGCCGTCGCAGCATGCCAGCGGCTTCTACGCGGCGATCAAGGACAAGGTGCCGGCCCGCTTCGAGCTGATCCCCGACATGCCGCACAGCATGCCGTGGTATCCGCGCCACCAGGAGAAGACGCTGGGGCTGATCGAAGAGTTCCTGCGCAAGGACTGCGGCCCGGGCGGCCTGTAAGCACGCACGGCAGGGAGACAGTGGAAGGGCCCCGGAATGACCGGGGCCCTTCGCGTTTTGTCCCCGCCACGGCACCCGCCGCCGGCCATCCCCCGGTCCTGCCACTGGAACAGCCTGTTCCAGATGCAACCGTATCGCAGGAACGCAGGGTCACTCAGCCCCCGGCACGTCGCCGCGCACGGCTCCGGCCGACCGCCGGCAGCTGGCGGAAACAGCGGTCCGCGAGGCCGGCAATGCCCGTCATCGAGACACGAACAGACGGTGGTTGGACCGCCGGTTTGCCCGGTTGGTTCGCCGAGTAAGTAAATATTGCGTGAACCGGGCGTCAAGACATATACTCGGTTAACGGGGACGTAACAACGTGTTCGTCCGTTCAACTCCACGGGGTTCCATCCAAATGCGTGAAATCAACAGCAAGCGCAGTATTTTCAAGAAGTTGCCGCTGTTCGTAGCAGTTGCAGCATGCCTCTACGGCCCGGCGGCCATGGCCCAGGAAACGGACGAGTCCGAGGAAGCCACCGCCCAGACCAATGCCCGCGCGACCGAGCTGGAGAGGATCACGGTCACCGGCTCGCTGCTGCGCCGTGTCGAGTACGACACCACCTCGCCCGTGCAGGTGATCACCGCCGACACCAACGTCGCCGTCGGCCAGGTCGACACCGCCGAATTCCTCCAGAAGTCCAGCGTCGCGGCCGGCTCGACCCAGATCAGCCACCAGTTCGCCGGCTTCGTCGTCGAGGGCGGCACCGGCACCCAGTCGGTCGACCTGCGCGGCCTCGGCGCCAACCGCTCGCTGGTGCTGCTGAACGGCCACCGCCCGGGTCCGGCCGGTACCCGCGGCCAAGTCGGCGCGTTCGACCTCAACGTGGTCCCCTCCTCGATCCTGCAGCGCGTCGAGATCGTGAAGGACGGCTCCTCGTCCATCTACGGCTCGGACGCTGTCGCCGGCGTGGTCAACCTGATCACCCGCAAGAACATCGACGCGCCGGAAATCACCGCCAGCATGCGCGTCCCGTTCGCCGGCGGCGGCGAGGTGTGGAGCATCTCGGGCGCCAACGGCTGGAACTTCGACAACGGCAGCATCGTCGTCGCCGGTGAGTACTACCTGCACGAACCGCTGCGCTTCGGCGACCGCCGCTTCCTGCGCTGCGCCGAAGACCTGGTGTGGGACCAGAACGGCAACCGCATCGACCGCGAAGACCGCTCGATCAACGCCGGCACCCGCCTGGAAGGCTGCACCAACAACGGCATCATCAACGGCTTCGACGACTACTTCACGGGCGTGCGCTACGTGCCGTCGCGCGACGGCTCGACCATCGGCACCACGCTGCCGGGCTACGTCCCGAACATCGTGACGAACTACGCCAACTCGCCGCGCGCCGGCCACATGCAGGTGCTGCAGAGCGAGCTGTGGGACGACGTGCAGCTGATCGACAAGCAGGAGCGCTACAACATCTTCGCCAGCTCCAGCTTCAGCTTCGGCAACGTGAACTGGGATACGGAACTGCTGCTCAACCGCCGCACGACCGACACCCACCGCATGCGCCAGTTCTTCCCGACCGTGGAAGGCCCGGTGCCGTCCGGCTATGCGACGCCGATCATGCCGTACCCCTCCGACCAGAGCATCGAGGTCGACTACATCTACGTGAACACCGGCCTCGACGGCCTGTTCAGCTTCACCGACACCTGGGCGTGGCAGGCCGACCTGTCGTACTCGCGCTCGGACGGTGACTACAGCGTGGGTGCCATCTCCACCGCCCTCACCGGCGACCTGACCCGCGCCAACAGCGGCGAGGCCCGGATCGACTACTTCCAGCCGTGCATCCTGAGCGGCGAGTGCATGGACGACCTGGTGGCGGCCGTGGGCAAGTGGCACACCGGCAACACCGTGTACGACCAGCTGGTGTTCAACGCGGTCGTGACCGGCGAGCTGTTCAACCTGCCGGCCGGCGCCGTCGGCGCCGCGATCGGCGTCGAGTACCGCGACTTCAGTATCCACGACCAGCCCAGCGAGATGGAGCTGTCGGGCGACTTGTGGGGCCAGAGCAGCGCCCAGGTGACCAAGGGCGACGACAAGGTGAAGGAGATCTTCGCCGAGCTCGAAGTGCCGCTGCTGAAGGGCGTCCCGGGCTTCGAGTCGCTGATGTGGAACGTGTCGGGCCGCTGGTTCGACTACGACTCCGTCGGCGAATCGGACAAGGTGTGGAAGACCGGCCTGAGCTGGCAGATCGTCCCGTCGGTGCGCCTGCGCGCCACCAAGGGCACCTCGTACCGCGCCCCGGGCCTGTACGAGCTGTACCTGGGCAACCTGTCGGGCTTCCTGGCCCAGAGCCAGATCGACCCGTGCATCCGGTGGGGTGAGTCGAGCAACGACTATCTCCGTACCAACTGCGCCGCGGTCGGCATCCCCGAGGACTACACCGCCGCCGGCAGCTCGTCGGCCGAGATCTTCCAGGGCGGCGGCGCCGGCTTCCTGACCCCTGAGCGCTCGACCGCGCGCACCGCGGGCATCGTCTGGACGCCGACCTTCGCCCCGCTCAGCGTCGCCCTCGACTACTTCGAGTACGACGTCCGCGACCAGATCAGCACCCTGAGCGCGGCCAACATCGTCCAGGGCTGCTACGGCTCGCCGACGTTCCCCAACGCGTTCTGCAACAACCTGATCCGCAACCCGGCGACCGGTCCGCAGGCGCACATGATCACGGACGTCTTCGCGACCTACATCAACATCAACAAGCAGAAGACCCGCGGTTACGACCTGCTGGCCCGCTACGACAACGACTTCGCGTGGGGCAAGCTGGAGGTCGAGGCGTCGTTCACCTACACGACCGAGAACTTCTACCTGCTGTTCGACAGCGCGGAGGAGAGCGGCCAGACCCGCGACGACCTGACCGGCTACATCGGTTACCCGGAACTCGTGGGCAACCTGCGTGCCGGCCTGACCCGTGGCGACTTCACCTACACCTGGTTCATGGACTACGTGGGCGAGACCAGCAACTTCGATCTCGACCCGACGTTCACCTACCAGGGCTTCGAGGGCGCCCAGCGCGACATCTGGGCCGAGGAGCGCCTGTACCACTCGGTCTCGCTGCGTTACAACCAGCCGAAGTGGTCGATGCTGGTGGGTATCCGCAACGTGTTCAACGACGAGCCGCCGACCGTGTCGACGGGCGTCGCCACCCGTTACGGCAACATCCCGGCGTTCGCGACCCAGTACGACCTGTACGGCCGTACCCTGTTCGCCCGCTTCAACTACAAGTTCTGATCGCAACACCTGCTGTCATGCAGCACTGGAAGCGGCGCGCAAGCGCCGCTTCTTTTTTGCCCGTCCGATGGAGCGTGGCACGGGGCCGGGCGTGACTTCCGGCCGGCGCCAACGCCCACCGTTCCGATAACCTGCCGCCACGGCATCCCACCATCCCAGCAAACCGCCAATGCCCAAGTCGCGCATCGCCTGCCTCGTCCTCCTCCTGCTCCTGCTGCCCGCCGCCGCGCTGGCGCGCGACGCCCGCCACACCGACCCGACGATCGATCCGTTCCTGGTCGCGGCCGGGTTCCTCGACGGCCATCCCGACCTGCTGCACCGCACCCGCGGCCTCGACGCGTACGGCGAGAAGGACCACCCGCGCGCGTTCGCGGAGTTCAAGCGCGCGGCCTGGTACGGCGACAAGCCGTCGCAGGCGATCGTCGGCGAAATGCTCTGGATCGGCCTGGGCACGGAGCTCGACCGGGCCGCGGCCTACGTGTGGATGGAGCTCGCCGCCGACCGCGGCTACACCAGCTTCGTCCGCAAGCGCGACATGTACTGGTCGCAGCTGCAGGAGCACGAGCGCGACCGCGCCCGCGCCCTGGGGCCGTCGATCCGCGCCGAGTACGGCGACGACGTTACCGGGCCGCGCCTGGCGCAGGTGTTCAAGCGCGAGCTCAGGAAGATGACCGGCAGCCGCCTCGGCTCCCAGACCAGCCAGGTCCAGGTCCACGTCCCCGGCGTGGGCACGATGGACGCATCGCAGTACTACCGGCCCGAATACTGGGACCCGGTGCAGTACCGCCAGTGGCAGGACCGGATCTGGACCAACGTGCGCATCGGCCAAGTGAGCGTGGGCGCCGTGGAGCAGGTACGCGAGGCGACCGACGCGGGACCGGCGGCCGAACCGGCGCCGACCGGGGAACCCGCGGATCGGCCCGGATCCCCGCCCTGACGCGATTCCCGCGGGACGCGCGATCATCCATGTCGCCGCCCTGAACGCGGCGACGCCCGCCCGGCCGGCGCGACCCGCGATGCGTTACAAGTGGTATGCCGGCCCGGCCGGCCACCCGTCTTCTTCGTTCGGTTCCTTTTCGGGAGTACAGATCCAGATGCACAAGATCCTCTGCCGCGTCGCCGCGGGCGCCCTGCTGGCCGTCGCGCTGCCGGCCCTGTCCGCCGATCCGGCCACCGGCCGCTGGAAGACCATCGACGACCAGACCGGCCAGGCCAAGTCGATCGTGGAGATCACCCAGGCCGCCGACGGCACCCTCACCGGCCGGATCGTCGAACTGCTC
Organism: Luteimonas sp. J29; assembly: GCF_000472505.1. GTDB lineage: Bacteria > Pseudomonadota > Gammaproteobacteria > Xanthomonadales > Xanthomonadaceae > Luteimonas. The sequence goes on along the minus strand of NZ_AWZR01000005.1, from coordinate 202,566 downwards.
AACCCGAGCCGGCCGAATCCGACCTGCGACAAGTGCAAGGACGATCGCCGCAACCAGCCGATCACGGGCATGGAGATCATCCGCGGCATGAAGCCCGAAGGCGGCGGCGAGTACGCCGGCGGCACCATCCTCAAGCCCGACGAGGGCAAGGTGTACAAGTCCAAGATGGAGCTGATCGACGGCGGCAGCCGGCTCCAGGTGTCGGGCTGCGTGGCCTTCATCTGCAAGTCGCAGGTGTGGATCCGGCAGTAGCCGCGCGTCCCGTCGTTCCGGGGCCGCGAGGCCCCCGCACGGCCGGCGCCGCGCCGGCCGTGCCGCATGCGGCATGCGATAATCCGGGCTCCCCGCCGATCCCGTCGACATGCACCGCCCCGCCATCGTCACCAGCGCCCTGCCCTACGGCAACGGGCACCTGCACATCGGCCACCTGGTCGGCTACATCCAGGCCGACATCTGGGTGCGCGCGCGCCGCCTGGCGGGCGGCACCGTCCACTTCGTCTGCGCCAACGATACCCACGGCACGCCGATCATGCTCGCCGCGGAGAAGGCCGGCGTGGCGCCCGAGGAATTCATCAGGGGTACCCAGGCCAGCCAGGAGCGCGACTTCGCCGACTTCCGCGTCGACTTCGACTGGTACCACTCCACCCACTCGCCCGAGAACCGGGAACTGACCGAGCGCTTCTACCGCGCGCTCGAGGCAGGCGGCCACATCGAACGCCGCTCGATCGAGCAGCTCTACGACCCGGTCAAGGCGATGTTCCTGCCCGACCGCTACGTCAAGGGCACCTGCCCCCGTTGCGGCACGCCCGACCAGTACGGCGACAACTGCGAGGCGTGCGGCGCCACCTACTCGCCCACCGAACTCAAGGACCCGCGCTCGGTGGTGTCCGGCGCGACGCCCGAGCTGCGCGCATCGGAGCACTTCTTCTTCAAGGTCGGCGACTTCACGACGGTGCTGCGCGACTGGCTGGAGGGCGAGGTCGCCGTCCCGGGCGTGAAGGCCAAGCTGCGCGAGTGGATCGACGCCGAGGGCGGCCTGCGCGACTGGGACATCTCCCGCGACGCGCCCTACTTCGGCTTCGAGATCCCCGGCCATCCGGGCAAGTACTTCTACGTCTGGCTCGACGCGCCGATCGGCTACTTCTCCAGCCTGCTCGCGCTGGCCCGCAGCGGCCGCAAGGCCGGCTTCGACGAAGTCGCGTTCGAGGAGCTGCTGCGGCCCGGCGCGCACGCCGAACTGCACCACTTCATCGGCAAGGACATCGTCAACTTCCACGGCCTGTTCTGGCCGGCGGTGCTGCACGGCAACGGCCTGCGCCTGCCCGACCAGCTGCACGTCAACGGCTACCTGACCGTGGACGGCGCCAAGATGAGCAAATCGCGGGGCACCTTCGTGATGGCGCGCACCTACCTCGACAGCGGCCTGGACCCGGAGGCGCTGCGCTACTACTTCGCCACCAAGTCCTCCGGCGGCGTCGACGACCTCGACCTGAACCTGTCGGACTTCGTGGCCCGCGTGAACAGCGACCTGGTCGGCAAGTTCGTCAACATCGCCAGCCGCTGCGCGAAGCTGCTCGAGACCGGATTCGGCAACGTGCTGCCGCCCGGCACGCCCGCCGGCACCAGCGACGGCTGGGACGCGCAGGCGCGCGCGATGCGCGAAGGCGTGCGCAGCGCGTGCGCGTGCGCGCCCGGCGATTACGAGCGCGGGAACTTCGCCGCGGTCGCCCGCAACGCCATGGCCGCCGCCGACAGCGTCAACGAATACATCGCCCAGACCGCGCCGTGGTCGCTGGCGAAGGATCCCGCGCGCCGCGCCGACCTGCACCTGGTGCTGGCCACCGCGCTGCAGGCCTTCGCCGACATCGCCGGCATGCTCAAGCCCATCCTGCCCGGCATCGCCGCGCGTGTGGAGCAGTACCTGGGCGGCGTGGAGCTTGCGCCGGGCCGCTTCGTCGAACTCGACGGCCGCACCCTCGCCGCCTACACCCCCCTGTTCACCCGCATCGACCCCAAGCGCATCGACGCCATGACCGACGCCTCCCGCGACACCCTGTCCACCAGGCCCGAGGCCGCTGCGCCTGCCGCCAAGGCCGCCGCGCCCGCCGAGACGCCGCAGTACGTCGGCATCGACGATTTCGCGAAGCTCGACCTGCGCATCGGCAAGGTGCTCGAGTGCGGCTTCGTCGAAGGCTCGGACAAGCTGCTGCGGTTCCTGCTCGACGCCGGCGAACTCGGCCAGCGCCAGATCTTCTCCGGCATCCGCGCCAGCTACGGCGAGCCCGGGAAGCTGGTCGGCCGCCACGTCGTGTTCATCGCCAACCTCGCCCCGCGCAAGATGCGCTTCGGGGTGAGCGAAGGGATGATCCTGTCCGCCGGCTTCGACGGCGGTGCGCTGGCCCTGCTGGACGTGGACGACGGCGCGCAGCCCGGGATGCCGGTGCGCTGACCCGGCCGATGCAGCTGGCGCTGTTCGACTTCGACCACGCCCTCGCCCGCTACGACACCCGTGCGCGGTTCCTGCGCACCGTGGCCACGCCACGGCGGCTGGCGCGCGCACGGTCGACGGTCGGGCCGTGGCTGCCCGGCTTCCGGCCCGGCGTGGCGTCCGCGGCCGGCATCCACGAGCGCTGGTACGGCGGGGTGCGCCAGGCATGAGCGGGCCGCGACCGGACCTGGTCGAACGCCTCGACCGCCTGCTGCCGCAGACCCAGTGCGGCCAGTGCGGCTTCGACGGCTGCCGGCCGTATGCCGAAGCCATGTCCCGCGGCGAGGCCGGCGTGGACCGCTGCCCGCCCGGAGGCGATGCCGGCGCGCGCGCCCTGGCGCACGTGCTCGGCGTGGAGCCGCGGCCCTACGACCGCAGCCGCGGCGAACACAAGCCGCCACTCGTGGCACGCGTGGTGGAAGCCGACTGCATCGGCTGCACGCGCTGCATCCAGGCCTGCCCGGTCGACGCCATCGTCGGCGGAAGCAAGCTCATGCACACCGTGCTCGCGCCACTGTGTACCGGCTGCGAGCTGTGCCTGCCCGCCTGCCCGGTCGACTGCATCGTGATGCTGCCTGCCGGGCAACCCGGCTGACGCGCGTGGCGGCAGCCGTGGGTGCCGCCGCCGTCGATCCCGCTACCGGGTGGCGCAGGCCGAGCAGATGCGCTCGACCTCGTAACCTCGCGCGCGCAGTTTCTCGACCACGCCGTCCTCGCCGAGCAGGTGCAACGCGCCGACCACGACCAGGGTGTCCTCGGTGCCCGGCGACCGCAGGCGCGCGTCGAGCCGCTCCACCCAGGCGTCGTTGCGCGCCACGTTGATCCGCCGGTACAGCCCCGGGAACCGCTCGCGCATCTCCACGGCCATCGACGCCCACAGCGTATCGACGTCGCCATTGCGCCAAGCCGCGTGCAGCTTCTCGATCTCCTCGCTGCCGAGCTCCGCACCCGCCAGCGCTTCCTGCAGGAACTGCACCTGCTCCTCCAGCGCCATGCCGTCGAGGAACGCGATCTGTTCGGTGCCGGTCTCCAGGCCGCCCATGGACTTGCCTGCCTGGGTCGCGCGCCGGGCGAGGTGCATGTCCAGGCCCAGGGCCGGATCGAGCCCGGCCTTGCCCATCTCCACCACCGCCACCATCAGCCCCGCGAACCAGGGCTCGAACATCTGCATCGCCTGCGGGGTGAGCTGCAGCGCCTGCAGGTGCGTGGCGTTGCCTTCCATCCAGCGGGCCAGCGCCGCGCGTGTCTCCTCCGGCAGGTCGCTGTCGAGCAGGGTGCCATCCGAACGCATCGCCGCCTGCGCCATGCGCATGCCCAGCGCCGGCGACCCCAGCTCCTCCGGCGGGATCTCGAACATGACCACGTCGGCGTCGGCCAGCGCCGTGTCGATGTCGCGCGAGAGCGGATAGTCGTCGGGCTTGAGCAGGTGGAACGAACCGAGCAGGTACACCGCGTTGTCGTCGTCGGACACCTTCCACAGCAGTGGCACCGGCGGCTCGCGCGTCGCGTCGGCGTGGACCGCGGCGGCGAAGGCCACCAGGACGAACGCGGCCACGACGCGGCGGAGTGCACGGGTGGACAGTCTGCGGATCGGATGCATCGGTACTCCTTGTCGGTGGGGCTCCGTCGACTGGACGCGCAACGGCCGCGCCATGTGACCAGGGGCCGGGTTCAGGGCCGCACGTACTTCTTCTCGCCGGCGGTCACCGCCAGGTCGAGGCGGTTCTCCGGCGGCGGCAGCGGACAGGTGGCGTAGTCGCTGAACACGCACGGCGGGTTGTAGGCGCGGTTGAAGTCGACCACCACGCCTCCATCCGCATCGGGAGCCGCGGTGTACAGATAGCGCCCGGCGGCGTAGCTCTCGTGCCCGCTGGTGCGGTCGGCGAAGATCAGGAACAGCCCGCCATCCTCGCCCTCGAGCGCCTCGAGCCGGTACAGCATGCCGTCGCGCTCGAACTCGACCACGCCCGGGTTGGGCTGCGGTCCCTGCTGCCCGAGGATGTCCACGATCTGGATCGTCCGCCCCGGCGGATGCCGCTGGAACCGGGCCTGGATGCGCCAGGAGGGGTCGGCCGGCCAGTAGTCCAGCTCGCCCATGCGAACCAGGCCCTCGGCTTCGGCGTGCTTGACCCGCAGGGCCTTGCGCCCGCCCCGATCGATCAGCGTCAACAGCCCCTTGCCTTCGTCGAAGCCGACCACGGTCGGCGTCGGCGAAGAGTCCGGAAGCAGCTCGAAGCGCCCCTGCGCGGGCTCGCCATCGACGGTCAGTCCCGCCTCGGCGTCCGGCGTGAGGAACACCTTCCCGCCCTGCTGCTGCAGCAGGCCCATGCGCTCGGGACCCTTCGCCAGGCGGATCCCCGCAGTGGGTCCGCTGCCCACGTAGTGCGCCGGAAGTTCGATCCAGTGCAGCCCGATCAGGCTGGCCCAGCCGTCGGGCCGGCGCAGCTCGGCCCGGCGCTCGGCGCGCCAGGCGTCCTGCTCGGCCACGAACCCGGGATCGGCCACCACGGGCGCAGCCGTCGCGTCCACCCCGGGTTCGCTTCCGCCCGGCGGCCCGCCGCATCCCGCCAGCACCAGTCCAAGCAGCACGCACGACCACAGCCGCATCCTTTCCATGCTCAACGCCCCCTCATGAACCAACGGTCGATCTCCGCCAACGGGAAGTGCGCCCAGGTCGGACGCCCATGGTTGCACTGCCCCGAGCGCTCGGTTTCCTCCATCTGCCGGAGCAGCGCGTTCATCTCCGGAATGGTGAGCCTTCGATTGGCCCGCACCGCGCCGTGGCAGGCCATCGTGGAGAGCAGTTCGTCGCGGGCGCTGCGCACGCGCAGGCTCTCGCCGTGCTCGCGCAGGTCGGCCAGCACGTCGCGGAGCAACGCCTCGGTGTCGCCGTGCGCCAGCAACGCCGGCACGCTGCGCAGCAGCAGCGACTGCGGACCGCTGCGGTCGACCTCGAAACCCAGTTCGGCCAGTGTCGCCGCCTCCTGCTCGGCCACGTCGGCCTCGCGCTCTGACACCGCCACGGTCTGCGGCACCAGCAGCGGCTGCGCGCGCAGGCCTTCGCTGTCGTGCGCCGCCTTGAGGCGCTCGTAGCCGATGCGCTCGTGCGCGGCATGCATGTCGACCACGACCAGGCCGTCGGCGGTCTCGGCGAGGATGTAGATGCCGTGCAGCTGCGCGATGGCGTAGCCCAGCGGCGGAATGCCGGCGGAGGCATCCGGGGGAGGCAGCGGCGCCTGTGGCGCGCCGGAGGTTTGTGGCGCGACGGCGCCATACAGTGCGGCGTAGGCCGCGCGCGCGTCGTCGACCTGCAGCGGCATCGCCGGCTGCGAAGGCATCGCGCCCCAGGATGGACGCGCCGTCGCGGCGTCATCGTGCGGTCCCCGGGCGGCGGTGGCCGCGAAGGGAGCGGGATGCGCGGCCGGCGGCCCGGCGTGGCCGGCGCGCGTCCGCGCGAGCGCATCGTGCACGGTGCGATAGACGAAGTCGTGCACCAGCCGCGGATCGCGGAAGCGGACCTCGTGCTTGGCCGGGTGCACGTTGACGTCGACCCGGGTCGGGTCCAGCTCCAGGAACAGCACCCAGGCCGGCTGGCGGCCGTGGTAGAGCACATCGGCGTAGGCCTGCTTCATCGCATGGGCGACGCCCCGGTCGCGCACCGCGCGACCGTTGACGAACAGGTACTGCTGGTCGGCGCTGGCGCGCGAATAGGCCGGCTGCGCGATCCATCCATGCAGGCGCAGGCCGGCGGCCGCATGCTCCACGCGCAGGGCGTGGCGCGCGAACTCCTCGCCCAGGGTCACGGACAGGCGTTCGTCCGTGAACAGTCCCGCGCCGGCATCGGCCAGCGCGCGGTAGCGCCGCGACGGCTTGCCGTTGTGGGAGACGCGCAGTTCGACGTCGGGGCGCGCCAGGGCCAGCGAACGCAGCCATTCCTCGACGTGGCCCAACTCGGTCCGCTCGGCGCGCAGGAACTTGCGCCGCGCCGGTACGTTGTAGAACAGGTCGCGGACCTCCACCACGGTACCGGGCGGCAGCTGCTTCGGCATGACCTCGCCGACGCGGCCGCCATCGACCTCGAGCGCCGCGCCGTGCGGATCGTCCGCGCGCCGGGTACCGATCAGGAAGCGGCTGACCGAGGCGATCGAAGGCAGTGCCTCGCCGCGGAAGCCGAGCGTGGCCACCGCCTCGAGGTCGTCGAGGCTGGCGATCTTGCTGGTGGCATGGCGCGAGACCGCGAGCGGCAGCTCCGCGGCGGACATGCCGCTGCCGTCGTCGCGCACCCGCACCAGGCGCACCCCGCCTTCCTCCAGGTCGATCTCGATCCGGCGCGCACCCGCGTCCAGCGCGTTCTCGACCAGTTCCTTGACCACCGAGGCGGGGCGTTCGACCACTTCGCCGGCGGCGATCTGGTTGATCAGGGTGTCGGGCAACTGCTGGATCGGCATCCCTGCATGATACCGGGCGCGCGGCGATGCGCCGGCGCGCGTCGGGCGCGATCCGGCCGGGACGTCACATGTCGGCGAGGACGCGAGGCGGAACCGTCGCTGCAGGGCGCCCAGGTTGCAGGGATCGCGGGGACGTGTGCCGACGGCGGCCCATGCCTCGCCCGCGAGGCGGCCGGCGTCCCGCGTCAGGGACTGCCGCCGACGCTGGCCACGCGGTTGGCCGCGGCGCGCGCGGCATACAGGGTGCCGGGCGGCGGCTGGCTCGCGAAATAGGTGTCCACCCCGTCGAGGATCGCGCGCGCCACGGTGCGCTGGAAGCCCGGGTCGGTCAGCCGCCTTTCCTCTTCCGGATTCGACAGGAACGCGGTTTCCACCAGCATCGCCGGCATGTCGGAGGTGCGCAGCACCGCGAAGTTGGCGCGCTCGATGTGCGGCTTGTGGTTGTTGCCGATGCGCTTGAGGCCGGCGAGCACGTGCTGGCCGGCGTCCTCCGACGCCTTCATCTGCCCGCTCTGGGTGAGGTCGAGCAGCACGTTGGCGAGCACGCTGTCGTTGGACGGGGCACGCACGCCGCCGATCAGGTCGGCCGCGTTCTCCTTCTCGGCCAGCCAGCGCGCACGTTGCGACGACGCGCCGCGCAGCGAGAGCACGTACACCGACGAACCCTTGGCATTGCGGTTTTCGGCGGCGTCGGCATGGATCGAGATGAACATGTCGGCGCCTGCCTGGCGGGCGATGCGGGCGCGGTTGTTGAGCGGGATGAACACGTCGCGGTCGCGCACCAGGTGCGCGCGCAGCCCGGGGGTGGCGTTGACCTGGCGCGCCAGTTCGCGCGCGATCGCGAGGGTCACGTCCTTCTCGCGGGTGCCGCTGGGACCGATCGCGCCCGGGTCCTGGCCGCCGTGGCCGGCGTCGATCGCGATCACCAGCGGCCGGCCGCCAGTCGCGGCGCGCGCCACCGGGGCGGGCGGCGTCGAGGCCTGGGCGGACGCCGTCGCGGCCGGGGTTGTTGCCTCGGGCGCAGGCCGGGCGACCTGGGTCGCGGCGGGGATCGGCGCCGATCCACCCGGCTGCGGGGCGGTCGCGGCGGTCGCCTCCGCAGTGGCGGGCGCGGAGCCCAGCTGGCCGGACTCGCGCAGTTCGGCGAGCAGGCGCGCGGTGGCTTCCGCCGAAGCCGCGGCCTGGTCGACCGCAGCCGCCTCGTCGCCCGCGCCCTGGGCGTCGGCGACAGCGGGGGCCGGGGAGGCCGCCGCAGACGAAGCCGGGGACTGCGTATTGGCGCCGGCCGCACGCGCCTGTCCGGCCGGGGGCGTGGCGGCCAGCTGGGCGATGGGATCCGGATGGCCGTCGCCCGGCCATTCGATGACCAGGCGGGTCCCGCCGGGACCGGCCTCGAAGCGCGGCTTGAGCGCCACCACGGGCGTGGCCAGGTCGAACACGATGCGGGTGGTCCCCGCCACCGGCTGGCCGGTGCGGACGCTCTTCACCACGCCCGCCGCGGGCGGCAGGGCAAGGGCCCCGGCCAGGCGGCTCGCCGGCAGGTCGACCACGAGCCGGTCCGGGTCCTGGAGCTGGATCAGGCGGTACTCGGCTTCGGCATCGACCTGGATCTCGGCGCGGGTGCCGGTGGGACCGCTCCCGAGCTGGACGGCGCGGATTTCGGCGCCATGCGCAAGGTTCCAGGCCAGGGCCGCGAGGAGGGCCAGGCCTAGAAGCAACTGTTGAAGGTGGGCTCCCCGCGCGCGCATGGGCCGTAGTCAATCACTGATGGGCCATATTTGCAACGCAGTTTCCCTTTCAAATCGGCAACCTGCCGTCGTTTCCTATGGCTCCGGTTCAGCTGTCGGGCGCAAGTCGGCCCTCGGGCCGCAGTCGCGCCAGCCATGCCGCCCCGGCCGGGGTCCCCGGCTCCAGCCGGGCGCGCCGGCCGGCGCCGTCGGGTTCGAGCCGGACATGCAGGTCCGCGGGCGGAAGCGCGCCCGTGCCGCGCTCCGGCCATTCCACCAGCCACAGGGCTGCCCCGGCTTCGTCCAGGCCCAGGAATTCGAGCTCGCCAGGGGCGCCAATCCGGTACAGGTCGAGGTGCAGGGCCTCCCCTCCCCCGGCCAGGGGGTAGCGCTCGACCAGGGTGTAGGTCGGGCTGCGCACCGTGCCCTCGACCCCGATCGCCCGCAGCCATGCCCGGGCCAGGGTGGACTTCCCGGCACCGAGGTTGCCATGCAGGTACACCACGGCGCCGGGCGGCGCGGTCCGGGCGAGTTCACCTGCCAGGGCATTCGTCGCGGCCTCGTCGGCCAGCCGCAGTCCACTCATCCGACGCTCCTGCCGCTGGCGAGCGCGCGCAGCCAGGGCAGCAGGTCGGACGGCAACAGCCCGGTCTCGCCATCGCGCGCGGCGGCGTCGCCGGCGAGCGCATGCAGCAACGCGCCCAGGCTCGCCGCTTCGAACGCGGGCATGCCCCGCGCGCGCAGGGCGGCGATACAGCCGGTGAGCAGGTCGCCCATCCCGCCGACCGCCATGCCGGGATTGCCCGCGGCCACCACGCGCGGCGACTGGCCGGGCGCGGCCACCACGGTGCCCGCCCCCTTCAGCACCACCACGCATCCGTAGCGTTCGACCAATCGAGCGGCGGCGGCGAACCGGTCGGCCTGGACCTGTGTCGTCTCCATGCCAAGCAGGCGCGCCGCCTCGCCCGGATGCGGCGTGAGGATGGTGTCCGCGGCCAGTTCGCGCGGGGCAGCGGCCAGCAGGTTCAGGGCGTCGGCGTCCAGGACCAGCGGCAGTCCCGCGGCCAGGACCGCGCCGTACAGCGCCCTGCCCCAGCTTCCCTGGCCCAGGCCCGGGCCCAGTGCCACGACGTCGGCGCGCGCGAGCAGCGGCGCCAGCGCCGCGGCGCCGTCCACGCCACGGGCCATCGCTTCGGGCCTGCGCGCGAGCAGGCCGGGCACGTGGGCCGAACGCGTGGCGACGCTTGCCAGGCCGGCGCCACAGCGCAGGGCCGCGTCCGCGGCGAGCATCACCGCGCCGCCGTGTCCGGTGTCGCCGCCTACGCACAGCACGTGGCCGCTGTCGCCCTTGTGCGCGTTGCGCCGCCGGGGCGACAGCCAGCCGTCGAGGGCTTCGCGCCCCAGTCGCCAGGCCGCGGCCGGCGCGCGCGCCAGCGCATCGTCCGCGCCGAGCGTGGACAGCGAAAGCGTGCCGGTGCAGTCCAGGGCGTCGCCGGTATACAGCCCCGTGTGCGGCCCCAGCAGCTGCAGGGTGTGGGTGGCGCGCACCACGGCGCCGGGCGCGCTGCCGCGGTCGGCGTCCAGTCCGCTGGGCACGTCGAGCGAAAACACCGGAAGGCCGGAGCCGTTGATGGCCTCGATGAGCGCGGCGGTGTCGGCGTCGGGCGCCCGCGACAGCCCGATTCCGAACAGCGCATCGACCACCAGCTGCGCGCCTGCGAAGCCGCTGCCCGGGGTGGCGACGCGCCCGCCGGCCTCGCGGAACGCCTCGCTGGCGCGCCGGGCAAGGTCGGTCCGCGGCGCGTGGGACTCGAGCCGAAGCACGCGCGCATCGCGTCCGGATTCGTGCGCGTGCCGGCACAGTTCATAGCCATCGCCGCCGTTGTTCCCGGGTCCGCACACCACCACGATGCGCTGCAGCCCGGGCCAGTGCGCGAGCAGTTCGCACCAGGCCGCCTGGCCCGCGCGCGCCATGAGCCCGAATCCGTCGCCCAGGCGCGAGGCCATCTCCGACTCCAGCGCACGCAACGCGGCTGCGTCGTACAGCGGGGTGCCTCGCGGGCCGGCGGGGGTGTCCATTGGCCCGGATTCTATACTTCGCGCGTGCAGGATCCCGTCGCCAACGCCACGCCGTCCGACCTCCACGCGCTGGCCCGGTGGATCCGCGGCCTCGCGTGCGAGGCGGGGTTCCAGCGCTGCGGCATCGCCGGGGTCGACCTGGAGGGCGACGAGCGCCACCTGCGCGACTGGCTGGCCCGGGGCCTGCACGGGGGAATGGACTGGATGGCCCGGCACGGCGACCGGCGCTCGCGCCCCGCCGAACTGGTGCCCGGGACGGTGCGGGTGATCTCGGTCGGGCTGGACTACGGCCAGGACCCGGACCAGGCCTGGGCCACCCTGGCCGATGGCGAACGCGCGTACGTGGCCCGCTACGCGCTCGGCCGCGACTACCACAAGCTGATGCGCACCCGGCTGCAGCGCCTGGCCGACCGCATCGCCGAACGCATCGGCCGCTTCGGCCACCGCGTGTTCGTGGATTCGGCGCCGGTGCTCGAACGCGCGCTGGCGCGCGACGCCGGCCTGGGCTGGATCGGCAAGCACACCTGCCTGATCGATCGCGACGGCGGCTCGTGGTTCTTCCTCGGCGAGATCTACGTCGACCTGCCGTTGCCGGTGGACGCGCCGGCCAGCGCGCACTGCGGAACCTGCGTGCGCTGCATCGAGGTCTGCCCGACGCGCGCCATCGTCGCCCCGCACCGGCTCGATGCGCGGCGCTGCATCTCCTACCTCACCATCGAGCACGAAGGTCCGATCGACGAGGAACTGCGCCCGCTGATCGGCAACCGCATCTTCGGCTGCGACGACTGCCAGCTGGCGTGCCCCTGGAACAAGTTCGCGCGCCGCACCGACGAACCGGATTTCCGCGCCCGCAACCGCCTCGACGAGGCCACGCTCGACGAGCTGTTCGCCTGGAGCGAGGAAGAATTCCTGCAGCGCACCGAAGGCTCGGCGATCCGCCGCAGCGGCTACCGGCGCTGGCTGCGCAACATCGCCGTGGCGCTGGGCAACGCGCCCACCACCCCCCAGGTGCTGGCCGCCCTGCACTCGCGCCGCGACGCCGACGACCCTGTGGTGCGCGAACACGTCGAATGGGCGCTGCGCCAGCACGCCGCCGCCTAGATCGTCACCGAAAACCGCCTGTAGGAGCGGCTTCAGCCGCGATGGATGCATCCGGTTCGTCGACGCCCGATTCGGCGATCGCGGCTCAAGCCGCTCCTACGGTGGCTGCGCAGATCGCGCCGGACCGGTCCTGCCGCCCCCGGGCGGGCAGGCGCCGTGCTACTCGCTGTTGCGAAACGACACCTGCCGCCGGAACGTCGCGTTCTCCGCGCGAGCCGGATCGGGTGGAAACAGGGTCAGGAATCCTGCCGCCAGCGCCCGGTCCCGCATCTTCGCGCCGACGCCTTCCGCGGTCTCGATCTCCACCCGGCTGACCGATCCCGACCTGGTGACGTGCATGATCCAAGACACTTCACCGTGGAAGTCCCCGGGCGGAATGGAGGAATCGTAGTTCGGGCGGCCAAGCACGTACGGCACGTCCGCGGGAGCCCGGGAAACGAGTGCATCCACGGTCGGAAACACATCGATCATGCGCTCGCCCACCGCGAGATCGATGCCATCGAGATAGACCTTGAACGTCCATTGCCCGGGCACCGCGGCAGCCGGCAGATCGGCCGGAACGCACTTCTTGCGACCGTCGAAATCACGATGGGCCCGGCCGGCCACGACCGCGCCGGACTGATCCACCGCCTGCAGCGTCATGCCCTGGACATCGATGCCCTCTTCCAGGATGGCCACGCAGACCTGGTGGTCGAATCGACCGTCCAGGGCGAAGGAGTGGGCGATCTGCCTGGCGATGGCGCCTTCCGGCGTCTTCTGCCACAGGAATTCCACATACACCTCGGCCTCCGGCTGCGATGCATCCGGGGCCGTGGCTGTGGCAGTGGCTGTGCTGCAGGACACCAGCAGCATGGCGAGAAGCGCAATCCGGCAAGAAGGCATCATGGGATCCTCGGGGCGCGCCGCCCGCCGGCAGGAAACAGCATTCGCAGGCGCTGCAGCCACGTGACAGGGACCGCGCCCATCCGGCGCCCCTAGGCGCGGGCGGAAATCTCCGCCAGCAGCGCGCGGGTGACCGGGTCGTCCGCTTCGGCCTCGCCTTCCAGCGCCGGCAGCAGGCGGTTGGCGACCTGCTTGCCGAGTTCGACGCCGAACTGGTCGAAGGCATTGATGCCCCAGGCCACCGACTGCAGGTACACGCTGTGCTCGTAGAGCGCGATCAGCATGCCCAGGGAATGCGGGGTGAGCGCGTCGAGCAGCAGCAGCGTGCTCGGACGGTTGCCCGGGTAGGCGCGGTGCGGATCGGCGTTGTCCTGGCCGTTGGCCAGGGCTTCGGTCTGCGCCAGCAGGTTGGCCAGCAGCGCGCGATGGTTCTCGCCGTAGCCGTCCTCGCTGCGCACCACGCCGATGAAGTCGGCCGGCACCACCTGCGTGCCCTGGTGCAGCGCCTGGAAGAAGCTGTGCTGGGTGTCGGTCCCCGGACCGCCCCACCACACCGGCACCGTCTCCTCGCCCACCGCCGATCCGTCGATCCGGACCGACTTGCCGAGGCTCTCCATCACCAGCTGCTGCAGGTAGTTGGGCAGCAGCTTCAGCCGCTCGTCGTAGGGCAGCACCGCCTGGGTGGCCAGGCCGAGCGCGTTGCGGTTCCACAGCGCGGTGAGCGCGTGCATGACCGCGAGGTTCTCGCGCGGCGCGGCGCTGCCGGCATGCGCGTCGAGTTCGGCGGCGCCGGCCAGCAGCTCGCCGAAGCGCTCCATGCCGATCGCCAGCGCGATCGGGAAGCCCACCGCCGACCACAGCGAATAACGCCCGCCGACCCAGTCCCACATCGGCAGGATCCGCTCCGGCGCGATGCCGAACGCGGCCGCGCGCTCGACATTGGCGCTCACGCCGTACACCCGGACGTCGTCGCCCAGCCACTCGCGCACGATGCGGCCGTTGAGCAGGGTCTCCTGGGTGCCGAAGGTCTTGGAGATGAGGATCGCCGCCGTCTTCGCCGGATCCAGCCCGGCCAGCACGCGGCGCGCGGCGTTGCCGTCGACGTTGGACAGGAAATGCACCCGCGGCGTCGCGCCCGGTTCGGCCAGCGCATCGACCACCAGGCGCGGGCCGAGGTCGGAGCCGCCGATGCCGACGCTGACCACGTCGGTCACGCCGCTGTCGACGACCTGCCGCACCAGCTCCGCCATCCGCTCGCGCGCCTGGCGCGCCTGGGCGCTGCACTCGCGGGCATACGGCGCCTGCGAACCGTCGCCGCGCAGCGCGCTGTGCAGCGCCGCGCGCCCTTCGGTGGGATTGACCTGTTCGCCGTCGAGCAGGCGGCGCATGGCCCCCGGGAAATCGCGCGCCTGGGCCAGCGCATGCAGCGCATCGAGCGCGGGCGCGTCGTAGCGCTGGCGGGCGAAGCTGGCGTACAGCGGCCCCACCCGCATCGCCAGCGATCGTGCGCGACCCGGATCCTCCTCCAGCAGGCGCGCGATCGGGCTGGATTCGAGTCGCCGGGCGTGGGAACGGAGGATCGCGAAATCCGACATGGTCGTCTGCCTGCTGCCTGGGTGGGAGGAGTCGCGGCACGGCGAAACCGTTGCCGCCGAAACGGGCGCCAACGACCGCGCCCGCGAACAGCGGGCAAGTATAGGAGCGAACGCGGCCGCCCGCAGCGGCCGCTCAGCCCAGCTCGAACTCGAGGTTGTCGATCAGCCGGGTGCGGCCCAGCCGCGCCGCGACCAGGGCCACGTACGTGCCGGGTTCGACCGTGGCGCCGACGTCCGTCAGGTCGGGCCGGCGCACCACCGCGTAGTCGACCTCGAATCCATCCCCGACCAGCGCGGCCCGTGCCCGTGCTTCGACGTCGGCCGGCGCCGTGCCCGCGCGCATCGCCTCGCGCATCGACGTCAGGACCCGGTGCAGGCGTGGCGCAAGCGCGCGTTCGCGTTCGTCGAGATACTGGTTGCGCGAGCTCATCGCCAGGCCGTCGACCTCGCGCACCGTCTCGCCCGCCAGCAGTTCGACCGGGAACGCCAGGTCGCGCACCAGGTAGCGGATCACCGCCAGCTGCTGGTAGTCCTTGCGCCCGAACGCGGCCACATCCGGCTGCACCTGGTTGAACAGGCGCGCGACCACGGTGGCGACGCCGTCGAAGTGCCCCGGGCGGTGCGCGCCCTCGAGCACGTCGGTGACGCCGGGCACCCGGATGCGCACCTCCTGGCCGGCGCCATAGGGGTACATGGTCTCGACCGACGGCATCCACAGCAGGTCGCAGCCGGCGGCGTCGAGCCCCTCGGCATCGCGCTCCGGGGTGCGCGGATAGCGCTCGAGGTCCTCGTTCGGGCCGAACTGGGTCGGGTTGACGAACACGCTGGCGACCACCCGGTCGGCATGCGCGCGCGCCAGCCGGACCAGCGAGAAATGCCCCGCGTGCAGGTTGCCCATCGTGGGCACGAAGCCCACGCGCAGGCCCTCGCGCTTCCATTCCCGGACGCGCGCGCGCAGGCGGTCGATCTCGCCGGTGATCTCGATCATGGGTCGGGCGCTAGTCGTAGGCGTGTTCGGGCCCGGGGAAACTGCCGTCGCGCACGGCCTGGACGTAGGCGCGCGCGGCGCCGGCGACCGATCCGCCCCCGGCGAGGAAGTCCTTCACGAACTTCGGCCGCCGGTGGCCGCTGTCGAGGCCGAGCATGTCGTGCAGCACCAGCACCTGGCCGTCGCAGTGCGGGCCGGCGCCGATGCCGATGGTCGGGATGGGCGAGGCGCGGGTGATCTCCGCGGCCAGCGCCGAGGGCACGCATTCGAGCACCAGCATCGCCGCGCCGGCCTCCGCCACCGCGAGCGCGTCGGCACGCAGCTGCTCCGCCGCCGCCGCCTCGCGCCCCTGCACCTTGTAGCCGCCGAAGCGCAGCACCGACTGCGGGGTCAGGCCCAGGTGCGCGCAGACCGGGATCTCGCGCGCGCACAGGAACCGGATCGCGGCCAGCTTGTGCGGACCTGCGCCCTCGAGCTTGACCATGCCCGCGCCGGCCTGCAGCAGGCGCGTGGACGCGTCGAGCGCGCGCTCCGGGGTCGCGTCGGCCTGGAACGGCAGGTCGGCCAGCAGCAGCGCGCGGCGCAGGCCGCGCGACACCGCGGCGACGTGGTAGACCATGTCGTCCACGCTCACCGGCAGGGTCGAGTCATGGCCCTGGACCACCATGCCGAGCGAGTCGCCGACCAGCACGATGTCCACGCCGGCGGCGTCGAACACGCGCGCGAAGCCGGCATCGTAGGCCGTCAGCATCGCCAGCCTGCGACCGGCCGCCTTGGCCTCGGCCAGTTGCGGGACGGTGATCGGCTTCTCGGGGGCGGGTGCGTTCATGGCGCTAGGGTAGCGCCTGGATGCCGGCGGCATCCAACCGGGACAGGACGCCGGCCACGTCGCCGTGGCCGGGGATGCGGGCGTCGGGCGCGATTTCCGCCAGCGGCACCAGGGCGAAGGCGCGTTCGTGCAGGTGCGGGTGCGGGACCTGCAGGCCCGGCTCGTCGATGATCGCCTCGCCGTACAGCAGCAGGTCGAGGTCGAGCGTGCGCGGCCCCCAGCGCAGCCCGTCCGGATCGCGCTTGCGGCCGAAGCCGCGCTCGATCGCGAGCAGGCCGTCGAGCAGCCCGCGCGCGGGCAGCGCGGTGTCGAGCACCGCGGCGGCATTGAGGAAGTCCGGCTGGCCGGTGTGGCCCCAGGCCGGCGTGCGGTACAGGCGGGAGACGCGCAGCAACCTGGTCCGGGGCAGCCTGCCCAGCGCGTCGAACGCCCCGGCCAGCGTGCGCGCCACGTTGCCGACGTTGCCGCCGAGGCCGACGCAGGCCCGGATCGCGGTCATTCCCCTGCGGCGTGGCTGCGCCGGCGGCGACGGCGGCGGCGGCGCGGCGCCATGCCCTCCTCCGCCGCCGCGACGTCGGCCGGATGCGAGGCGATCGCCGCGTCGGGGTCCTGTTGCGCCTCCTGCCAGAACGCGATGTCTTCCTCGTGCGCGGGCGACGCGGCGCGACGCAGCACCAGGAAATCGAACGCGGCGCGGAAGCGCGGATGCGACAGCGTGCGCGTGACCCGCTTGCGCTGGCGCTGCGAGAAGCGACCCTGCATCAGCCAGATCTCCTGCATCGGCAGCGAGAACCGGCGCGGCAGGGCCACCCGCTCCAGCTGGTGCAGGGTGACGCGGTCGGCCGCGCGGCGCTCGGCCTCGGGCGCGTGCAGGCCCTGCGCCTGGAGGCCGATCAGGGTCCGGCAGTACGCCGGCCACAGCAGCACCGCGAACAGGAACGCGGGCGAGACCGGCTCGTCGCGCGCCACCCGCTGGTCGGTGCTGCGCAGCCCCTCGACCAGCATCCGCCGCAGCGCGCCGCTGCGATTGGCGGCCAGGGCCGCCGCGGTTTCCGGGAACAGGGCCGGCAGCAGGCCGTGGCGGTCGAGCCCTTCGAAACTCGCCACCGCGTGCCCGGCCAGGAACATCTTCAGGCACTCCTCGAACAGCCGCGCCGGGGCGGCCTCGGCGAGCAGGGGCGCCAGTTCCGGCAGCGGCGCGGCGGTGCCCGGTTCGATGTCGAAGCCGAGCTTGGCCGAGAGCCGGACCGCGCGCAGCATCCGCACCGGGTCCTCGCGATAGCGCGCCTCGGGGTCGCCGATCAGGCGCAGTACGCGGTTGCTGACGTCCTCGAAGCCGCCGACGTAGTCGCGCACAGAGAAGTCGGAGATGTCGTAATAGAGCGCGTTCGCGGTGAAGTCGCGGCGGACCGCGTCGTCCTCGATCGTGCCGTAGACGTTGTCGCGCAGGACCATGCCGCCGTCGACCACCTGGCGGTCGCCGCTGCCGTCGTCCACGTTGGCGCGGAAGGTGGCGACCTCGATGATCTCGCGGCCGAACACCACGTGCGCCAGGCGGAAGCGGCGGCCGATCAGGCGGCAGTTGCGGAACAGCTGCTTGACCTGCTCGGGCGTGGCGTCGGTGGCGACGTCGAAGTCCTTGGGCGCCAGGCCGATCAGCAGGTCGCGCACCGCCCCGCCCACCAGGCAGGCCCGGTAGCCGGACTCGTGCAGTCGATACAGGACGCGCAGCGCATTCGGGCTGATCGCCCGGCGCGAAATCGGGTGCTGGTCGCGCGGGATGATCCTCAGCGCGCTCGGGGACGGGTCTTGGGTCGGCATCAGGCCAGGGGATTCCAGTCGGCACCGCTATCGCGCGGCCGCAAGCCTGCTATACTAGCAAGCCGCGCTGGCCCACCGGCCCTTCGCGGGGCGGTCCACGCCACCGGCGGTCCTGCCGGCCCGGTCCGCGCACAACCCCCGCTCCCTTCGTCTAGAGGCCTAGGACGTGGCCCTCTCAAGGCTAAAACACGGGTTCGAATCCCGTAGGGAGCGCCATCTTCCCGGAAGCCCGCGAAAGCGGGCTTCCTTTTTTTCGCAGCCCCGCCGCGGCGCCCTGCGCCCGCGGATGCGAACGCTTCGCAGCGCCGGATGCGAGGCTGTTCTAGAATTCCATGGTTCCTCCCGGCCCCACGGAAACCCCGCGCAATGCCCTTCGTCGTCACCGAGAACTGCATCAAGTGCAAGTACACCGACTGCGTCGAGGTGTGCCCGGTCGACTGTTTCCACGAGGGCCCGAACTTCCTGGTGATCGACCCCGACGAGTGCATCGACTGCACCCTGTGCGAGCCCGAGTGCCCGATCAACGCGATCTACCCCGAGGACGACGTCCCCGCCGGGCAGGAGCATTTCGTGGCGCTCAACGCCGAGCTGGCGAAGGAGTGGCCGGTGATCACCGCGCGCAAGGATCCGCTCCCCGACGCCAAGGAGTGGGAAGGCAAGCCGGGCAAGCTGCCCCTGCTCGAACGCTGAGACCCGCGCCCGGCGCCAACCGGGCCTGGCTGCGCCGCCCCGGCATCGGTGCCAGGGTCCGGTCCCGGTCGACCAGCTGGCGCTCCAGGGCGCCGACCGGGTGCGGCTGCACCGCCACCAGCCCGCAACCGATCCACTCGGCCGCGGCCTCGCCGGACGCGGCCAGCGCCCCCGCTGGACGGCACCGCCGCGCGAAACGCGGTCGGGTGCGGCCGCGACGGCACCCGCGCGCCTGCCCATGTCCACGAGCCGCGGGGCCAGCACCACGCGCGCCTGCGCGGTCGCGTTCCGGGGCAGCTGACAGACCAGGCCTGGCGCAGGCGGGGCGCCCTCGAGCACGTCCAGGGCGATCGGGCAGGCCAGCGCGAATGCCCTCGCAGCGAGGGACAACGCGCTACGGCACCCGCCTGCGAACCGGGGACCCGGAGCCCGGGCCGGAGCAACGGGATCGGCACGGCGCGGACGCCCCACGCGCGCAGCGGCCAGACCAGGCTCGAGGCCAGGTCGACAGGCACCGTCCGGACGAGCGCGGCGCCGAGGGTGCAGCAGCCGGCCAGCAGCACCATGCCGGCGCCCAGACCGGGAACGCGGGGCCGCGGTCAGTCGGCCCGGAGCGGCCGCAATGCCCGTCCGGCCTCGCCCGGTGTCCCCGCCAGGTCGGTCCGTCGCCGGCGACGGCGGGTGCGTCGCGCCGCGGCCCGGGCCGTTACGGGGCCAGGGCGGCCCGCAGCGCCGCGATCAGCTTCTGCGGCGGCTCGCCGGCCGCCGGCAGGCCGCGCGGATCGACCGCCGCCACGTAGGCGCCGCTGTCGGTGCGGGTGACGCGGATCAGGAACTTCGCGTCTTCGTAATCGACGTCGTAGGTGCCCAGCAGCTGGGCGCGGTTGACGATGGTCAGGCCCGGCGTCGCCGCCAGCACCTCGCCGACGCGGGTGAACACCGCGTCCTGGTCGCCGGCCACTGCGAAGCCGTTGGGCTGCGGACTGGCCGGGGCCGCGATCGACGAGCGGGTCACGCTGCCGGTTCCCGGTATCTGCATGGCACCCGAGGTGTCGGGGCGATCGAGGTCGGGGGGGACTTCCAGCGGCCGGGTCTCGGGCGGACCCGCGTACAGCTCGCTGCCCTTGCGGAACCACTTGCAGCCACTGGCGCCGAGCACGGCGGCGGCGACCAGCGCGACCGCGAGCAGGCGGATCAGGGAACGGGAATGACGCATCGGGTGTCTCCTGCGGGAAAAGGGTCAGGCCGCGAGCGGATCGCGGAGGCTGCGTTCGAGCGCTTCGACCGTGGCGGCCATCCGCGCGGCGGCGGCCTGGTGGGCCTCGGACAGGGGCGTGAGCGGCAGGCGCGGGCCGGCGCCGAAACCAAGCCGCTCCAGCAGCGCCTTGACCGGGATCGGATTGGGCTCGATCGACGCGAAGGCGTAAAGGGGCTGCAACCGCGCGTCCCAGGCCAATGCCTCGTCGCGGCGTCCGGCCAGCGCCAGCTCGCACAGGCGACGCATCGCGCCGGGCACCACGTTCGACACCACCGACACCACGCCGTCGGCACCGCCGAGCATGGCGGCAGCGGCACTGGCATCGTCGCCCGACAGCACCGCGAATCCCTCGACGCGCAGTGCCAGCCACTCCCGAAGCCGGCGTGGGTCGGAGACCGCTTCCTTCACGCCGGCGATCCGCGGATGGCCGACCAGGCTGGCGACCGCGGCCGGCTGCAGGTCGCAGCCGGTGCGCGTAGGCACGTTGTACATGACCACCGGCAGCCCGCCTTCCCCGGCCACGGCGCGATAGTGCGCCAGCAGGCCGGCCTGGGTCGGGCGCGCGTAGGGCGGCGTCACGACCAGGGCGGCATCGGCGCCCAGCGCGGCGGCACGGCGCGTGGCCTCGATGGTGCGCGAGGTAGCCGTGTGGCCGGTGCCCGCGAGCACCGGGACGCGGCCGCCGGCCACCTCCACCGCGGTGCGCAGCAGGGTCTCGTATTCTTCCTCCGACAGCATGGCCGCCTCGCCCGTGGAACCGGCTACCACCAGTGCCTGGGTCCCGCCCGCGAGCTGCGCCAGCAGCAGGCGCCGCCAGGCGTCGAGGTCGAGCCCGCCCGTCGCCGTGAACGGCGTCGCCAGCGCTGTGATGCTGCCGGAAAGTCGCAAGTGGGAGAGTCTCGTGCGGTGGCCGCGCGCCGGGCGCGGCAAGGAGGATTCGGGCACGGGCATGTTACTTGCGGCTTGGAAGCACGGGCAAGTATGCTGGCCGCGATTCCAGGCCCCGACGGGCCGCCGTTCACACCGCATTCCACGACAGATCCATCACCGCCGCGGACGCCGCCTTGACCGATCCAGACAACGCATCCCGGCCTTCGCCGAACGAGAACTACCTGCTGATCAACGCCTACACGACGCATCCGGCCTCGCCGCTGCTGGCCGTGACCAGGCGCATCGCCGACAGCGGGTGCAACCTCGTCGACACCCGGCTGTCCACGGTCGGCCGGGACGTCTCCGTCACCGCGCTCGCCACCGGGTCGTGGGACGCGGTGGCCAAGCTCGAGGCGATGCTCGCCCGGCTCGAGCGCGAGGAAGACCTGAAGCTGGTGTGGTACCGCACCGGGCCCAAGCCGGTGCAGTCGAACCTGCTGCCGTACATCGTCGAGGTGGTGGCGGCCGACAAGCCCGGCATCCTGTTCCAGCTGGCCGACTTCTTCGACCGCCAGGGCATCACGATCGAGAGCCTGCACTGCTCGCGCTACCGCGCGATGCAGACCGGCGCCGACATGTTCTCGGCCCAGGTCACCATCGGCGTGCCGGCGAACATGCACATCGCCGCGCTGCGCGACGATTTCCTCGAGTTCTGCGACCACCTCAACCTCGACGCGATCATGGACCCGATGAAGTTCTGAGCGCCCGCCGCCACAGGACGCCCGTCGAACCAGGAGCGACCCACAGCAGCATGACCGCCGTCGGCAAGATCCTTCCCAAGTCCCTCCTCGCGATGCCCCTCGCGCTCTCGGGCGGCGCCAGCGCCACCCTCGCGGACTACGCCGGACAGTGGCTGGTGCTGTACTTCTACCCCAAGGACTCCACCCCGGGCTGCACCACCGAGGGCCTAGAGTTCAACGCGCTGCTGCCGGAGTTCCGCAAGCTCGATGCGGCGGTGCTGGGGGTCTCGCGCGACTCGGTGAAGTCGCACGACAACTTCTGCCAGAAGCAGGGCTTCCGCTTTCCGCTGGTCAGCGACCCGGACGAGAAGCTGTGCCGGGCGTTCGACGTGATCCACGAGAAGAACATGTACGGCCGCAAGGTGCTGGGCGTGGTGCGCAGCACCTTCCTGATCGACCCCTCGCACCGCCTCGTCGCCGAATGGCGCGGGGTCAAGGTCGCCGGCCACGCCCGGGCCGTGCTCGACGCGCTCAAGGCCGCACGCGACACGTGAGCCCCCCCTGCCCGGCCACGCCCCGCCGCCCTGCCCCGCAGGCCGCGGCGGCGCGCGGCCGTCCCCGCTCCACCGCCAATCGGAGGCGATCCGCCCGATGATGACCCAAGGCAAGCGCGTGTACGTGCTGGACACCAACGTCCTCATGCACGATCCGACCGCCCTGTTCCGGTTCGAGGAGCACGACGTGTTCCTGCCGATGCAGGTCATCGAGGAGCTGGACAACGGCAAGAAGGGAATGTCGGAGGCGGCGCGCAACGCGCGCCAGGTCAGCCGCTTCATCAACGAGCTGATCGAGTCGCAGGGCGCGGACAAGATCGCCACAGGCCTGGTGCTCGAGCGCCCGCGCTCGCTGCAGCTGCGCGGCGCGGCCAGCATCGGCAAGCTGCGCTTCCAGACCACGATGCCGGCCGAGGACAAGACGTCGTTCGGCGCGGTGGCGCCGGACAACCGGATCCTCGGCGCGATCCTGCAGCTGCGCCGCGACGAACCCGAGTACCCGGTGGTGTTCGTCTCCAAGGACATCAACCTGCGGATCAAGGCGGCCATCGCCGGCATCGTCAGCGAGGACTACGAGAACGACCGCGCGCTCGACGACTTCAGCCTGCTCTACACCGGCGCCACGCCGCTGCCGGAGGACTTCTGGACCCGCCACGGCAAGGACCTGCGCTCGTGGACCGACCGCGGTCGCACCTACTACGAGGTGGCCACGGCCCAGGACTGCGACTGGTACCCGAACCAGTACCTGTACCTGCCGGGCGACGACCAGTCCGAGTTCCGCGTGGACCGGGTCGAGGACGGCAAGGCGGTGCTGCAGATCGTCGACGACTTCCGCGGCAGCCAGCACGCGGTGTGGGGCATCAGCGCGCGCAACCGCGAGCAGAACTTCGCGCTCAACGCGCTGATGGACCCGGAGATCGACTTCGTCACTCTGCTCGGCACCGCCGGCACCGGCAAGACCCTGCTCGCGCTCGCCGCCGGCCTGGCCCAGACCATGGACCAGCAGCGCTACCGCGAGATCATCATGACCCGCGCGACGGTCAGCGTCGGCGAGGACATCGGCTTCCTGCCCGGCACCGAGGAAGAGAAGATGACGCCGTGGATGGGCGCGCTCACCGACAACCTCGAGGTGCTCACCCGCGACCAGGAAGGCGGCAGCTGGGGCCGCGCGGCCACCAACGACCTGCTCGCCTCGCGGATCAAGATCCGCTCGCTCAACTTCATGCGCGGACGCACCTTCCTCAACCGCTGGCTGATCCTGGACGAGGCGCAGAACCTCACCCCCAAGCAGATGAAGACCCTGATCACCCGCGCCGGACCCGGCACCAAGATCGTGTGCCTGGGCAACGTCGAGCAGATCGACACGCCCTACCTCACCGAGACGACTTCGGGCCTGACCTACGCCGTGGACCGCTTCAAGAACTGGGCCCACAGCGCCCACGTGACCCTGCGCCGCGGCGAGCGTTCGCGGTTGGCCGATTACGCCTCCGAAGTGCTCTGACCCAGCATCGCCGCCCCCGATGCCACCCGCGGGAGCGGCTTCAGCCACGACGGGCTCGGCGGTTGCCGTGCTGGCACGGTCCCGGCCGAAGCCGCTCTTGCAGGACACGGCCGCCGTCGCGGCCCGGCCTGATCAACCGGTTGCGGCCTGCGGACCACGTCCGCGGAGCCCCACGCCCCTGGCGTTGACGACACCCTGCGCCGCCCCATGCACAATGCGGGCATGAGCCACAGCGCCGACGCCACCCCCAAGCCCGCCCGTTCGGCGAGCCGGCCCAGCCTGCGCGAGCGCTTCGACGCGATGCGCAACCTGCCACCGTTCCTGCGCCAGATCTGGGCGACCAGCCCGTGGCTGACGATGGCCAGCATGGGCCTGCGCCTGGTGCGCGCGTTCATGCCGGTGCTCACGCTGTACATCGGCAAGCTGATCATCGACGAGGCGATCCGGCTGGTCGGGCTGGGCCTCTCGTTCGACTCCATCGGCGAGGCCTGGCGCAGCGGCCAGCTCGACCACCTGGCATGGCTGCTGGCGATCGAGTTCGGGGTGGCGATCCTCTCCGACCTGCTCGGCCGGCTGGTGAACTACGCCGACTCGCTGCTCTCGGAACTGTTCACCAATGCCACCAGCGTGCGCCTGATGGAGCACGCCGCGACCCTGGACCTCGAGGACTTCGAGGACCCGGAGCTGCAGGACAAGCTCGACCGCGCCCGGCGCCAGACCATGGGCCGGATGAACCTGATGGGCCAGCTGTTCGGGCAGGTGCAGGACGCGATCACCGTCGTGAGCTTCGCCATCGGCCTGCTGGTGTACGCGCCGTGGCTGATGGTGCTGCTGGCGATCGCGCTGGTCCCGGCGTTCCTCGGCGAGGCCCACTTCAGCGCCCTGGGCTACTCGCTCAACTTCCAGTGGACGCCGGAACGCCGGCAGCTCGAGTACGTGCGCCAGACCGGCGCCAGCGTCGAGACCGCCAAGGAAGTGAAGATCTTCAACCTGCACCGCTTCCTGGTGGACCGCTACCGGACGCTGGCCCACAGGTTCTACCTCGCCAACCGCGCGCTGGCGCGGCGACGCGCGTTCTGGGGCACGCTGCTGGCCGCGCTGGGCACGCTCGGCTACTACGTGGCCTATGCCTACATCGCCTGGCGCACGGTGCGCGGCGACTTCACCATCGGCGACCTGACTTTCCTCGCCGGCAGCTTCCGGCGCCTGCGCCAGTTGCTCGAGGGCCTGCTGATCGGATTCTCCCAGGTCGCCAGCCAGGCCCTGTACCTGGACGACCTGTTCTCGTTCTTCGAGATCGAGCCGGAGATCGCCTCGCCGCCGGATCCGCGCCCGTTCCCGAAGCCGATCCGCCAGGGCTTCGTGTTCGAGGACGTGGGCTTCCGCTACCCCGGCGCCGAGCGCTGGGCGGTGCGGCACATGGACTTCGAGCTGCGCGCGGGCGAGGTGCTGGCCCTGGTCGGCGAGAACGGCGCCGGCAAGACCACCCTGGTCAAGCTGCTGGCGCGCCTGTACGACCCGGACGAAGGCCGGATCCTGCTCGACGGGCACGACCTGCGCGAGTACGACCTGGACGAGCTGCGCGCCAACATCGGGGTGATCTTCCAGGACTTCGTGCGCTACCACCTGACCGCGGCCGAGAACATCGGCGTCGGCCAGATCGACCGGATGGGCGACATGGACCGGATCAGGGACGCAGCGCGGCGCGCGATGGCCGACGAGGTGATCGAGGCGCTGCCCGCCGGCTACGACCAGGTCATCGGCCGCCGTTTCCGCGACGGCGTGGACCTGTCCGGCGGCCAATGGCAGAAGATCGCGATCGCGCGCGCCTACATGCGCGACGCGCAGGTGATGATCCTCGACGAGCCCACCGCGGCGCTGGACGCGCGCAGCGAGTACGAGGTGTTCCGGCGCTTCAAGGAGCTGTCCGACGGCCGCACCGCGGTGCTGATCTCGCACCGCTTCTCCAGCGTGCGCATGGCCGACCGGATCCTGGTGCTCGCCGACGGACGGGTCGAGGCCAGCGGCACCCACGAGGAGCTGATGGCCCAGGGCGGTCGCTACGCCGAACTGTTCGAGCTGCAGGCGGCCGGCTACCGCTGACCGCACCCCGCCCGCTCAGAGCGGAAGCCGCCCCTGGTCGTCGTCCGGCGCGCCGTAGTCGAGGCGTCCGTCGACCAGCCGTGCCGCCGACGTCCACGGATGCTCGCGCGCATCGCCCGGCGCGAGCAGGTGGATGACCGTCCAGCCGCGGGCCTTGGCATCGTCGGCGATCAGGCCGCGGTGGCAGGTCCACCAGGTCGCCTCGGCGCACATCACCGCGGTCGGCGTCCGGCGCGCGAGCGCGAACAGGCGTTCGCGGGCGGCGGCATAGGCCGGCGTGTCCATGTAGTCGGCATAACCGCGAAAGCCCGCGTGGCGCCAGCCGGTATGGGGGGAGTCCGGGCGCGGCCGGCGCCGCCCGCCCAGCGCGGGCATGTGCCCGTAGCCGATCCCGGCCCCGGCCAGGCCGGCCGCGAGCGCCTCGGCCCCGAACTGCGGGTGCCGCCGCGAGCCAGGAAAACGCCGGACGTCGGCCACGCAGGCGATCCCGGCCTCCCGGAGCATGGCCACGAAGGCCTCGAGCGTCCGCGTGGAGTGACCGATGGTCCAGAGCCTGTCCATGTTCCCAGCCTGCCACGCGGCACGTGGACAAGTTGCCCACGTGCGGCCGCCCCGGCCGGCCGCCCCCGGCGGATACAATATGCGGGCGAAACTCCCTCCACACCCTCCCCTCCCGCATGTCTTCCGCCTTCGGCACCGAGACGGTGCTGGACGTCCGCCACTGGACCGACAGCTACTTCAGCTTCACCACCACCCGCGACGACGGCTTCCGTTTCGACAACGGCCAGTTCGTGATGATCGGACTGGAAGTGGACGGGCGGCCGCTGATGCGGGCGTATTCGATCGCCAGCGCGAACTGGGAAGAGCAGCTGGAGTTCTTCAGCATCAAGGTGCCCGACGGGCCGCTGACCTCGCGCCTGCAGCACATCCAGCCGGGCGACAGCCTTCTCGTCGGCCGCAAGCCCACCGGCACCCTGCTGATCAGCGACCTGCACCCGGGGCGCAACCTCTACCTGCTGGGCACAGGCACGGGCCTGGCGCCGTGGCTGTCGGTGATCAAGGATCCCGACACCTACGAGCGCTTCGAGCGCGTGATCGTCGCCCATGGCGTGCGCGGCGCGGCCGACCTGGCCTACCGCGACTACATCGTCAACGAGCTGCCGCGGCACGAATACCTGGGCGAGCAGATCTCGCGCCAGCTGCTGTACTACCCCGCGGTGAGCCGCGAGCCGTTCCAGTGGCAGGGCCGTGACCAGCGTGGCCGCCTCACCCACCTGCTCGACAGCGGCCGCATGGCCGCCGACCTGGGCCTCGCGCCGCTCGACCCGGAGCACGACCGCGCCATGATCTGCGGCAGCCCGCAGATGCTGGCCGACTTCCGGGCCATCCTCGACCGGCGCGGCTTCAGCGCGGCGCCGCGGATCGGCACGCCTGGCCAGTACGTGTTCGAGCGCGCCTTCGTCGAGAAGTGACTCGCCGGGCCGCATCCCTGCCCGCGCCGCGCCGGCGTAGAATCATCCGCACTGAGGAGGATGTCCGACGATGAAGATCCTGGTCCCGGTCGACGGCAGCGACGCCAGCACCCGTGCGCTCCAGCATGCGCTGGCGCTGTGCAAGGCGTTCCGCAGTGGCAAGCTGGTGGTGATGGCGGTGGACGATTCGCTGTTCCCGGGCGCCGCGCGCAAGATGGGCGCCGAGGCGGCCGCGGCGCACCATGCCGAGTCGTTCGCGCGCCTGCTCGGCCCAGCCCGCAGGCTGTTGAAGCGGCGCAAGGTGGACGTCGAGTTCGTCGAGCGGGTGGGCGACGTGGCCCCGGCCATCCTCGACACGGTCGCGAAGAAGAAGGCCGACATCATCGTGATGGGCTCGCGCGGCGCGGGTGGCATCAAGGGCGTACTGCTGGGCTCGGTCTCGCAGAAGGTGCTGGCGGGCACGAAGGTGCCGGTCACCATCGTCACCTGACGGCAGGCAGGCCCGCCCCGGCCTTCAGCCCAGCGCGGCCTCGATCGGCCCGCGCAGGGCATCCGGCGCCACCGCCGGCGCATGCCGCGACAGCACCCGGCCGTCGCGGCCCACCAGGAACTTGGTGAAGTTCCACTTGATCGCGTCGATGCCGAGCAGCCCGCCCTTCTCGCGCTTGAGCCAGGCCCACAGCGGATGCGCATTCGCCCCGTTTACCTCGACCTTGGCGAACATCGGGAAATCGACCCCGTAGTCGAGCGTGCAGAACGCCTTGATCTGCGCCTCGTCGCCCGGTTCCTGGTGCCCGAACTGGTCGCAGGGGAAGCCGAGCACGACCAGGCCGCGCTCGCGGTAGTCGGTCCACAGCTGCTGCAGGCCCGCGTACTGCGGCGTGAAGCCGCACTTCGAGGCGACGTTGACCACCAGCAGCACCTTGCCGGCGAACTCCGACAGCGGCCGCGGACGCCCGTCGATGCCGGTGGCGGTGAAGTCGAAGGCGTTCGTCACTTCGTGGTCCCCGGGACTGCACGCAACGGCTGGGCGAACGGCCGCACGCCGAGTTCGGCATGGATCTCCGCCGGGTAGTACGCGACGTCGCCCTGGATCACCGTGGCGGCCTTGCGGATGTCGCCGATGTCGGCGGTGGGATCGCCGTCCACCAGCACCAGGTCGGCGACCTTGCCGGGCGTGATGCTGCCCAGCGTGTCGAGCACGCCCGAGTACTTGGCTCCGTTCCAGGTCGCCACCTGCAGCGCCTGGGCCGGACTCAGGCCTGCGCGCACGTACAGCGCCAGTTCGTGGTGCAGGGTGAAGCCGGGCACCTCGTCGGTGCCGGCGACGACTGGCACGCCGGCGCGCCAGGCGCGGCCCACGAATTCGACCATGCGGTCGAAGGACTCGCGGTAACGCGCGCCGGTGGCGTCGTCGGGGATGTCCATCTCGGCGGCGCGGCGGCTGCGCTGCACGTCCGGCGGCAGGTGATCCTCGACCCCTGCGAAGATCGGCGTGATCTGGCCCTCGCGCTGGTGCAGGAACTCGAAGGTCGCCAGGGTCGGGTCGATCACGATCTGTTTCTCGGCCAACAGGGCGATGAAGTCCTGCACCGGCTTCGAGTCGAGGTCCAGGTCCGCCGTCTCGCGCGCCGGCAGGTAGAAGCGCTCCAGTGTGCGGGTGTCGGTGTCGGGCCGCACCATGAAGTTGAGCATGATCTGGTTGATGTGGTTGAGCTCGTCGAAGCCGGCGTCGAGCGCGTCCTGCGCGCGCAGGAACACCGGCACGTGGCCGCTCACCCGCAGGCCACGGGCGTGGGCGTGGGCGACGGTGTCGGCGAGGATCTGCTTCGGGAACGAGTTGTAGACCTTGAGCTGGCGGTAGCCGTGGTCGGCGTACCAGTCGATCGCCTTCTTCGCGCCTTCGAGGTCGGCGACCACGAATCCGTTGCGCGCCGACTGCGCGCTCTCGCCCTCGAGGAATCCGGCGGGCACGATCCGCGGCATCACCAGGGTCCCGTCACGGGCCTCGGCGATGACCTGCTGCAGGGTGGCGTTGTCGTTGCCCATGTCCCGCAGCGAGGTGACGCCCGCGGCCAGCTGCAGGCCTCCGCTCCAGCGGCTGACGTGGGCGTGCATGTCGAACAGGCCCGGCAGCAGCACGCGCCCGCCCGCGTCGATCACGTGGTCGGCGGCGTCCGCGTCGGTGCCCGCCGGGACCACCGAGTCGATCCTGCCGTCGCGCAGGCGCACGTCGGACGCTTCGCCCAGGCGCGCGTGCTCGCTGTCGAACACGCGCGCATTGCGGATCAGGGTGCTGCCCGGCAGGCGGTGCGCCAGCCGGCCGTGCATGGCCACCAGCGCCTCGGACTCGGCCCGCTTCTGCACCTCCTCCAGCGCGTCGGCGTTGGACTCCCAGCCCTCCTCGATCATCTGCACGAAGCCGGGGTAGATGTAGGCGAACAGGCGCGGCCGGGCCTCGTCCGTCGCCCAGGCGAAGCTCGGGCTGAATCCGACGCCGGTGATCGCCAGCAGCTGCACGGTGCGGCGATCGCCGCCCTTGCGGACCTCGGCTTCGGCCACCTTGCGCGCGCTCAGCACGCCGCTGGGAATGAGCGGCAGGCGCCCGTCCGGACGCTTGGCCAGCGCGGCCAGCGATACCGACGTCGCGGCCGGGCTGCCGCCGAGCGGCGAGTACTGCGCGCCGGGCCCGACCGGCTGCTCGCCGCGGCCGGAGGTCGAGGTCCAGCGCGCGACGCCGTCGGCGAGTGTGAACGTCTCGTCCACGGGGGCCCCGAACGTCGACGTGCCGGTGACCCGGTAGCTGCGGAAGGTGCCGTCGGGGTTGAGGGTGAACTCCTCCTTCAGCTCCGGGCCGCGGCCGTTGTCCTTGAAGATGAACTCGGAGCGGGTCACGCCGTCGTCGCCTTCGACGACGACCTGGTGGCCGGCCTGCGTGCCGCCGTCCACCAGCGCCACGTAGCGCAGCGTCTGCGCGGCGGCGACCTCGCCGGCCAACGCGAACGCGAACGCGATCGCCAGCCCCGCCCCGGCCCGGGGAAACCTGCCTCTGGCCATGAGTGCCCCCATTGCCGCGCCTGCGGCTCGTCGGCCGGCGCGCCCGGCCAGGCCCGAGTCTAGCGCCGCGAAGGCGCGCGGACACCATGTGCCGTTCGTCATGGCCGGCCGTCACGCGCGATCGGCTAACCTTGGGGTTCTCCACGAGTTGCAGAGGAACGACCGATGAAGCATCCGCTCGCCGCGGCCCTGGCCGTCGCCCTGACCGCCGTCGTCTCCGCCCCCGTTTCCGCCCAGGACACCCAGCCAGCGCCCGTGAACGCCCAGACCGCCACCGACGCCCAGTCCGCCAATCCCCTGCTGGTCGAGAGCCCGCTGCCGCTGGGCTATCCGCAGTTCGACAAGCTGCGCGACGAGCACTTCGCACCCGCGTTCGAGGCCGGGATGGCCCAGGAACTGCAGGAGATCCGGGCGATCGCCAACCAGCGCTCGGTGCCGACGTTCGAGAACACCATCCTCGCGCTGGAGAAGTCCGGCAAGCTGCTGGCCAACGCCCGCCGCATCTTCGCCAACCTCAACGGCACCGACACCAACGACGCCCGCAAGAAGATCAACAACGAGTTCGCGCCGAAGTTCGCCGCGCACCGCGACGAGATCATGCTCGATCCGCACCTGTTCGCGCGGGTCAAGGCCGTCTACGAGCGCCGCCACGAGCTGGGCCTGGACGAGGAAGGCGTGCGCCTGGTCGAGGAGTACCACAAGCAGTTCGTGCGCGCCGGCGCCGAGTTGGGGGACGCGGACAAGGCGCGCCTGAAGGAGATCAACTCGCGCCTGGCGGCGCTGGGCACGCAGTTCTCGAACAACGTGCTCGACGAGGTCAACGATTCCGCGGTGCTGGTCGACGATGCCTCCGAGCTCGCCGGCCTGACCGACGCCCAGATCGCCACCGCTGCGGCCGCCGCGAAGGCGCGCGGGCACGAGGGCAAGTACCTGATCACCCTGCTCAACACCACCGGACAGCCGCCGATGGCGCAGCTGGAGAACCGCGCCCTGCGCGAACGCCTGCACAAGGCCTCGATCGCGCGCGGCAGCCGCGGCAACCAGTGGGACAACACCGGCATCGTCGCCGAGGTGCTGAAGCTGCGCAGCGAGCGTGCGCGCCTGCTCGGCTACGACACGCCGGCCGCCTTCACCCTGGCCGACGAGACCGCGGGTACGGTGGAGGCGGTCAACGACATGCTCGGCCGCCTGGTGCCGGCCGCGGTGGCCAACGCGCGCCGCGAGGGCGCCGCGCTGCAGGCGATGATCGACCGCGAGCAGGCCGCCAAGGGCGAGCCGTCGTTCCAGCTCGAGCCCTGGGACTGGGCCTACTACACCGAGAAGGTGCGCGCGGCCGAATACGAGTTCGACGACAACCAGCTCAAGCCGTACTTCGAGATGAAGAACGTGCTGGAGAACGGCGTGTTCTTCGCCGCCACCCGGCTGTACGGGATCACCTTCAAGGAGCGGACCGACCTGCCGAAGTACCACCCCGACACGTGGACGTACGACGTGTTCGACAAGGATGGAAAGCAGCTGGCGATCTTCATCTTCGACCCGTACGCACGTCCGTCCAAGCGCGGCGGCGCGTGGATGAACTCCTACGTCGGCCAGTCCGGACTGGAGGGCACGCTGCCGGTGGTCGCCAACCACCTCAACATCCCCAAGCCGCCGGAAGGCCAGCCGACCCTGCTCACCTGGGACGAGGTCACCACCGCGTTCCACGAGTTCGGGCACGCGCTGCACGGCATGTTCTCGAACGTGAAGTACCCGTACTTCTTCATGAACGTGCCGCGCGACTTCGTCGAATTCCCCTCGCAGGTCAACGAGATGTGGGCCGACTGGCCCGAGATCCTGGCCAACTACGCCAGGCACCACGAGA
Source organism: Luteimonas sp. J29 (assembly GCF_000472505.1). GTDB lineage: Bacteria > Pseudomonadota > Gammaproteobacteria > Xanthomonadales > Xanthomonadaceae > Luteimonas. Next base: position 170,502 of record NZ_AWZR01000005.1, on the reverse strand, counting down.
CCGGCGAGCCGCTGCCGCAGGCGCTGCTCGACCGCAAGATGGCCTCGGCCACCTTCAACGAAGGCTTCGCCACCACCGAGTACCTCGGGGCGACGGTCATCGACCAGTACCTGCACCAGCTGCCGGCCGACCGGCTGCCGTCCGCGGCCCAGGTCATGGAGTACGAGGCGCAGGCGCTCGAGCAGGCCGGTCTGGACTACGCACCGGTCCCGCCGCGCTACCGCACGCCGTACTTCAGCCACATCATGGGCGGCTACGCGGCGGCCTACTACGCCTACATCTGGTCCGAGGTGCTCGATGCGAACACCGTGGAGTGGATCAAGGCCAACGGCGGCCTCAAGCGCGAGAACGGCGACCGCCTGCGCGAGACCCTGCTCTCGCGCGGCGGGGCCAAGGACGCCAGGCAGCTGTTCGTGGACTTCACCGGCCACGAGCCGCGGATCGAACCGCTGCTCAAGAAGCGCGGGCTGGACGCGGCGCCGTCCGCGGACTGAGCACCCGCGCCGGGATGCAACGCGACGCCGCCGGGCAACCCCGGCGGCGTTTGCGTGTCCGGCGCCGACAGCCCGCGCCTTGGCCATGGTCTCGCCACCAGGCGCGGCGCGATCGCCCCTGGAGCGGCCCGCGGCCGCCGGTTAGCATCGCCCCATGCCCGCGCCCGCCGCACCTTCCGTCGCCACCGCGGCCGCTTCGCTGCGCGACTGGCTCGGCCGCCACCAGCGCGTGTTCGTGCTCACCGGTGCCGGCTGCAGCACGGCGTCGGGCATCCCCGACTACCGCGACGCCAACGGCGACTGGAAGCGCACCCCGCCCATCACCCTGCAAGCGCTGGTCGGCAGCGACGCAGCCTACCGACGCTACTGGGCACGCAGCAGCGTGGGCTGGCCGCGGTTCCTGGCCGCGCGGCCGAACCGCGCCCACCATGCGCTGGCGGAGCTCGAGCGCCGCGGCCGGGTGAACCTGCTGCTGACCCAGAACGTCGACGGCCTGCACCAGCGCGCCGGCAGCCGCCGCGTACTCGACCTGCACGGGCGCCTGGACGCGGTGGTGTGCCTGGGCTGCGGGGAGCGCACGTCGCGCGAGGCGGTCCAGGGACGGATCGAGGCCGCCAACCCCGGCTGGCATGCCGGCATGGCACGCGCCGCGCCCGATGGCGACGCGGATATCGCCGACGAGGCGGTCGCCGGCTTCCGTGCTCCGCGCTGCGCCCGCTGCGACGGCCTGCTCAAGCCCGACGTGGTGTTCTTCGGCGAGGCCGTGCCGCGCACGCGCGTGGAGCAGGCGCGACGGGCCCTGCACGGCTCCGATGCGATGCTCGTGGCCGGCTCGTCGCTGATGGTCTGGTCGGGCCTGCGCTTCGTGCGCGCCGCGGTGGACCTGGGCCTGCCGGTCGCGATCCTCAACCGCGGTCGCACCCGCGCCGACGACCTGGCCGGGCTGCGCGTCGACGCGGACATCACCACCGCACTGGAGGAGGCTTTGGCATGAACCGCTTCCATCGCCTGCTTGCGACGCTGCTGCTGGGCCTGGCCTGCGCGCCGGCCGCGGCCCGGCACTGCGTGGCCGGGTTTCCCGAGGTCTATGGCCCGCTGTTCGCGGACGCCCAGCGTGCCCTGCCCGATCCCAAGGCGATGGTGGACGCCATCCCGAGGGCCGCGCCCGCGGCGATCGCGGCGGAGTACGCCGCGCGCCGCGACGCGCCGGGGTTCGACCTGGAGGCGTTCATCGCGGAGCGTTTCGAGCTTCCGCGCCCGGCCGGCGGCGACTACCGGACGGATCCGGCGCACGATGTCGTCGCGCACATCGACCGCCTGTGGCGCGAGCTCGAGCGCCAGCCCGCGCCGGGCGACGCGCGCAGCTCGCTGCTGCCCCTGCCGGCGCCGTACGTGGTGCCGGGCGGGCGCTACGACGAGATCTACTACTGGGATTCCTACTTCACGATGCTCGGCCTGCTCGAGAGCGGCCGCATCGACCTGGTGCGCTCGATGGTCGCCAACTTCGCGGCCATGATCGAGCGCTACGGCCACGTCCCCAACGGCAACCGCACCTACTACCTGAGCCGCTCGCAGCCGCCGTTCTTCGCCGCGATGGTGGTCCTGCTGGCCGACCACGACGGGCCGGGCGTCCTGGCCACCTACCTGCCCGCGCTCGAGCGCGAGTACGCGTTCTGGATGGACGGCGCCGAGTCGCTGGCGCCGGGCGCCGCGCACCGCCGCGTCGTGCGCCTGGCCGACGGCACCCTCCTCAACCGCTACTGGGACGACTGCGACACCCCGCGCGACGAGAGCCACATCATGGACGTGGCCACCGCCGCGGCCTCCCCGCGTCCCGCGCCCGAGGTCTACCGCAACCTGCGGGCCGGGGCCGAGAGCGGCTGGGACTTCAGCTCGCGCTGGCTGGCCGACGGCAGCAGCCTGCACACGATCCGCACCGTGGAGCTGCTGCCGCCCGACCTCAACAGCCTCCTGCACGCGCTCGAATCGACCCTGGCGCGCGCGCACGCGGCGGCGGGCGATGCCGACGCGTCCGCCGCGTACCAGGCGCGCGCGGCCAGGCGCGCCGATGCGATCCGGCGCCTGCTCTGGGACGACGACGAAGGCGTGTTCACCGACCACCTGTTTGAGGGCATGGCCTCGACCGGCCAGGTGACGCTGGCCACGGTGTATCCGCTGTACTTCGGCATCGCCGACGAAGCGCAGGCCAGGTCGGTGGCGCGCGTCCTGCGCGAGCGCCTGCTGCAGCGCCACGGCCTGGCCACGACCACGGTGCGCAGCGGCGAGCAGTGGGACCTGCCCAATGGCTGGGCGCCGCTGCAATGGCTTGCGATCCGCGGCCTGGAGCGCTACGGCGAGCACGAGTTCGCGCGCGAGGTCGCCACGCGCTGGATCCGGCGCAACCTCGAGCTGTTCGCGCGCCAGCGCAAGCTGGTCGAGAAATACGACGTGACCGGCGAAGCCGAGGCCGGCGGCGGCGAATACCCGCTGCAGGACGGCTTCGGCTGGACCAACGGAGTGCTCCGCGCCCTGCTCGCGCGCTACCCCGTCGCCGGCGCGCCGCGCTGATCAGCGTGGCGCGATGTAGCCCCCCGGCACCCCGTCGGGAGACAGGACGATCTGCCAGAGCTGGATGTGGCGGGTGCGGAAGGAGGCCATCGAACCCGCCAGGTAGTAGCGCCACATCCGCCGGAACCGCTCGTCGTAACGGTCGGGCAAGCGCGGCCAGGCCTGTTCGATGTTGTCGCGCCAGGCCTGCAGGGTGCGGTCGTAGTCGGCGCCGAAGTTGTGCCAGTCCTCGATCACGAAGCGGCCTTCCAGCGCCCTGGTGACCTGCGCGGCCGAGGGCAGCATCGAGTTGGGGAAGATGTACTTCTCGATCCACGGATCGGTGTGGGTGCGGCTGGTATTGGCGCCGATGGTGTGCAGCAGGAACAGCCCGTCCGGGGCGAGACAGCGGCGGACCACGTCGAAATAGGACGCGTAGTTGCGCACGCCCACGTGCTCGAACATGCCGATCGAGATGATGCGGTCGTAGCGCCCGGAGAGTTCGCGATAGTCCTGGACCAGGATCTGGACCGGCAGGCCACGGCACAGTTCGCGTGCGTACGCGGCCTGCTCGCGCGAGATGGTCACGCCCACGCCGGACACGCCATGGCGTTCGGCGGCGTAGCGCAGCAGTTCCCCCCAGCCGCAACCGATGTCGAGCAGGCGCATGCCCTCGCGCAGGCCGAGCTTGCGGCAGCACAGGTCGAGCTTGGCCTCCTGCGCCGCGTCCAGGTCGTCGGCGTCGCGCCAGTAGCCGCAGCTGTACACCAGGCGCCGGCCGAGCATGGCCGCGTACAGGTCGTTGCCCAGGTCGTAGTGGCGCTCGCCGACCGCCAGGCTGCGGCGTCCGGCCTGCAGGTTGACCAGCCGTGCCAGCAGGGCCAGGCGCACGTCGGCCAGGCGCACCACGCGCCGGTCGAGGCCCGCCTCGAGCAGTCGCTGCAGGAAGCCGTCGAGCGAACCGGCCTCCCAGCCGCCGTCCATGTAGGTTTCGCCCAGCGCGAGCGAGCCACCCGCCAGCAGGCGCGCCGGCACGCCCGGGTCGAGGATGCGCATGTCCCACGGCCGGTCGCCGTCGAGGCGCACGTCGGCGCTGGCGAGCAGGGATTGAAGTCGTGTCCGGAACCGGTCCTGGCGCATGCTCCGTCCCCGTGCCGGCCAGGGTTGCGCCGGCACCTGCGCTGGCCAGTCTACTGTGCCGCGTCGGGCTCCGCGAACAGCGCGCGGTACTCGGCCGCCACGTGCGGCAGCAGCACCCGCGCCGGCACCTCGGCCGCCTGCACGCCGTCCGAATACGGGCCCACCTGGTACGGCGGGAACACGAAGCGCAGCGCCACGATGCGGCCGTCGGGGCCAAGCACCGGCTCGAACTCGGAGAAGCTGTCCGCCTCGGCCGCGGTGCCCTCTTCGATCATCCGCCCCGCCGCCCGCACCACCCGGGCGCGCTCGGCCGGTTCCAGCTCGTCGGCGTCGACCCGCTGCGACAGCGCGGCGTGCAGCTGCTCGCGCGCATGGCGGGCGATCTCTTCCCATCCCGCCGGGTCCGGCACCAGGGCGTCGGCGGTGAGCAGGCGGTCGTGGCGCGGCAGCCACACGAAGCGCGCGATCAGCGGCGCGCCATGGGCGCCGCCGGTGAAGCTGCTGCCGTCCGCGGCGACGGCGAAGATCTCCGGCGTGTCGGCGACGACCGTGTACTCGAGGGCGAGGTCGTAAAGCATGCCGTCGGCATCGTCGCCGAGCGCCGCCACCGCGTCCATCAGGTCCTGGCGCGCGGCATCGGAATAGGCCTTGAGTTCGGCCGCCAGCCCCGGATAGCGGTTGACCTCGGGCGGATAGCTGATGCCGATGATGTAGCGCGGGTTGGTTTCGACCAGGTCCTCGAGCACCACCGGCTCGCGCGGCGCCGGGGCATCGGGCGCCTGCACCGCCGGGGGCGGTGCGGAACCGGTCGGCGACGGCGACGGCGCCTGGTCCCGGCATCCGGCCAGGGCCAACAGCAGCAGCACAGCAACCGCACGTTCAAGCCGATCCATGTTCCCGCGTTTCCCCGTGTCGAGCTGGTTGGAAGGCGCGCAAGCATACGCGCATCTAACGTTTTTGTAACAACGCCCGGGTGCACGTCAGGTCAAGACGCCCGGCGGGGTCCCGCGCCGTCGGTTTCCCGCGGGCGTGGACCTGGATCCGGGCTCCAGGACGTCCACCTCCCCACGTGTGTGACAGTCCCTCCCCGACGCGATGGGACGTGGCGACGGCGCCCCATGCACCGGCCGGCCGCGCGCTGCCCGGCGGACGTCGCGACGCAGGCGCATCCGGGTCGATGCGGGCTGGGCGGCGCGACCCGGGGGACCCCGGATGAACCCCGCCCCTGGCATTGGCCCCGTCGATCCCCGGGCGCTGCGCGCGGCGCAGGCAAGAAAAAAGCCCCGGGTTCGCACCCGGGGCTTTGCTTCGAACTTGGCGTGAAGCGGTCGGTCGCTCAGAGCGCCTGCACTTCATCGGCCTGCAGGCCCTTCTGGCCCTGCACGACCTTGAAGGAGACCTTCTGGCCTTCCTGCAGGGTCTTGAAGCCGGTGCCCTGGATCGAGCGGAAGTGGACGAAGAGGTCCTGGCCGCTTTCCGGGGTGATGAAGCCGAAGCCCTTGGCGTCGTTGAACCACTTGACGGTGCCGGTCTGACGTTCGGACATGTTGCTACTCCTTGATACGAAACAGTTGGGTGGATACCAGGTTCCCTGCGGGAAGCCTGGACTGTGTCCAGCAAGGGGTAACGCGAACGATGGAGCGGATCGCTTGGAGCAGCCGCCAAGGGGGACGGCCTTGCCACTTGATCTACCGCATCGGAGTCACGATGTACCGTGATCCCGGCCTTGAACAGTGCGTGCACCATAGCGCACTTTCCGTCCCAAGTGTGAACGGCCCGCCTACGGATTCCTGGCCGGCGTCCATACGTCGGTGTATCGAAGGTTCTCCGCGACCCTTCGGGACCTGGACGGGTTGCCCGTCGCCGGGTCAGCCCGGGCCCTCGACCACCAGCGACGCGTACTCCGGATGGCGCCCGATCCAGGCGGCGGCATAGGGACAGCGCGGCTCCACCCGCAACCCGTGGGCACGCGCGTGGTCGAGTGCGGCCTGCACCAGGCGGCCGCCGAGGCCGCCCCCGCGCAGCGCCTCGGGCACGTCGGTGTGCAGGATCACCATGCGTCCGCCGGACATCCGGTACTCCAGCACCGCCCGCCCTTCGGGCAGCGCGGCTTCGAAGTGGTGGCCTTCCAGGTGGTCGATCCGGATCGGTTCCATGGCTGCTCCAGGGCATGTCGCCTGCTGGCCATTGTGGGCCAACCCGACCGGAGTGGCCGTCAACGGCAGGCCGTTTCCGGTCCCGGGGTGACGCACCACGTCCGAAATTCCTTGATGGGAATCACGTTTCGATCTGGCATGGATCCTGCTTCGTAGCTCCTGACCGAGACAGCATCCCGGAGGGGGACCATGATCGATCCAGAGGCCCAGCACCAGGCCATCGCCCGCCTGTTCGAACTCGTGCGCGCCGGCGACGTCGACAGCCTCGAGTTCAGCCAGCTCGACTCGCTGGTCTACGGCGGCCTGGAACAGACCTACCAGGTCAACGACGACGATGCGCACGGCCACGGCCGCATCGTCCGCACCACCGCCCACTGAGCGACGAACCCGGGCGCGCCATCGCGCGCGCCCGTGCCGACGCGCGCGCCGCGACGCGGCGTCAGAACGAAGGACTGAGCAGCCTGGCCAGGAAGGTGCTGGCCACGCGCGGCTCCATCATCACCGTGAACAGCACGCCGTAGGCAGCGCCCCACAGGTGCGCGCTGTGGTTGACGTTGTCCGTGCCGCGCCGGTCCATCCAGATCGAGTAGCCCACGTACAGCGCCGCGTACACGATCGCCGGCACCGGCAGGAACAGCACGAAGATCAGGCTCCACGGCGCGAACAGGATGAAGCTGAAGAGCACCGCCGAGACCGCCCCGGAGGCCCCGAGGCTGCGGTAGCCGGCGTCGCGCTGGTGGCGGAAATAGGTCGGCATGATCGCCACCACGATCGCCGACAGGTAGAACAGCGCGAACCCGAGCTGGCCGATGCGACCGACGAACACCGGCTCGATCGCGCGCCCGAAGAAGAACAGCGTGATCATGTTGAACAGCAGGTGCTGCAGGTCGGCGTGGATGAAGCCGTGGGTGAGCAGCCGGTCGTACTGGCCATGGCGGCTGATCGCCGGCGGCCACAGGATCAGCCGCTCCAGCAGCTTGCGGTCGCCGAACGCGCGCCACGACACGAACACGGTGGCCGCGACCAGCAGGTAGGTGACGATGGGCTGTCGCATGGGCGGCTCCGTCAGGCGGCGACGCGGTAGTTGTCCTGCATCGGGTAGCGCCGCGCGTACAACGCGAACGCGGCCGCGGCGACGAAGGCGAACGCGGCGAAGAAGAACATCAGGAACGCCGGCTCGCTCATCCCCGACTGCGCGATCAGCGCCCGGAAGCCATCGTTGCGCACCCCGGCGTTGGTCAACAGCACCCACAGGCTGCCGAAGGTGCTGGTGAGGTACCAGAACGCCATGATCACGCCCTTCATCGCGTGCGGCGCCTGGCTGTAGGCGAACTCGAGCGCGGTGGCCGAGACCAGCACCTCGCCGAAGGTGAGCAGCAGGTACGGCAGCGCCTGCCAGGTGAGCGACACCTCCGCACCGCCGTCGATCCACAGTTGCAGCACGCCGGCCACGATCCAGGCCACGCCCGAGAAGGCGATGCCCCACCCCATCCGCCGCAGCGCCGTCACCTGGAAGCCCATCGCGCGCAGCGCGGGGTACAGCACCAGGTTGTTGAACGGGATCAGCAGCATCACCAGCAGCGGGTTGAGCGCCTGCATCTGCGCCGCGTCCTTCACCAGCCAGCTCGGCCACCACCACTGGTCGTGCGGGATCACCATCGCGTTGCCCTGGATGATCCAGGTCGAGGCCTTCTGGTCGAACAGCGACCAGAACGGGGTCACCAGCGCGAACACGATCAGGATCCGCAGCACCGCGCGCACGCCGTCCACGGCGGCGTCCGGGTGCAGGCCGCGGGCGCGCTCGAGTTGCAGCGAGGCCCCCACGCCGACCGCGGCGATCAGCACGCCCAGCGCCAGGCAGGCGGTGATCACGAAGCCGAACGCCTCCGGCCACGGCACGGCGACGCCCAGCGCCTGCAGCGCCCACAACGCCAGCATCAGCGCCGCGACCGCGATGCCGGTCCACGCGATCGCGGTCCCGCCCTTGCCGTCGCCGCGACCGCGGGGGCCCAGCGCGGTGCGCACCACCGCCATGAACGAATCCGGGTCAGCACCCGAGGGCGGCACGTTCACGTACTGCCGGCGCCCGGCCCAGAAGATGACCGTGGCGATGAACATCAGCACGCCCGGCACGCCGAACGCCACCGCGGGCCCGAAGTGGCGCAGCAGCAGCGGCGCGAACAGCGAGGCGAAGAACGAGCCGAAGTTGATGATCCAGTAGAACGCGTCGAAGACGACCTTGGCCTTGTCCTTGTTCGTCTGGTCGAACTGGTCGCCGCAGAAGCTCACCACCAGGGGCTTGATGCCGCCCGAGCCCAGCGCGATCAGGAACAGGCCGGTGAAGAACCCGGTGCGGTTGCCCTCGAACATCGCCAGGCACGCATGCCCCGCGCAGTAGATCAGCGAGAACCACAGGACGGTGTTGTACTTGCCGAAGAACCGGTCCGACAGCCAGCCGCCCAGGAGCGGGAAGAAGTACACGCCGATGACGAAGCTGTGGAAGACCTCCTTGGCCATCGCCTCGCGTTCGCTGCCCTCGGGCAGGTACTGCAGCAGCACCGAGCTGATCAGGAACGGCACCAGGATGTTGCGCATCCCGTAGAAGCTGAACCGCTCGCAGGCCTCGTTGCCGATGATGTACTTGATCTGGCCGGGCATGCGGCCGGCTGCATCTTGGGCTTGGGCGCCTTGGGTCATGGGCGTCGGATCCGGATGTCGAAGGCGGGCAGGCTATCCGATCTGGCGCCGTAGCGCCCGTGGGGCAGGCCCTTGACACTTGGGCCGCGAGCCGTCCCGCTGGCATCATCGCCGCTTCGCCAGCCGCCGGATCCCGCATGAAGCCGTTCCTCGCCGCCGCCGTCCTGTTCCTGTCCGCGCCGCTCGCCGCATCCACGCCCGGGCCGCTGCACACCCTGGCCGAACGCAGCGGCTTCGAGCGCACCGGGCGCTACGACGAGACCGTGGCCCTGTGCGCCGCGTTCCAGCGACGCCATCCCGACGCGGTGCGCTGCCTGGACTTCGGCACCACGCCCGAGGGCCGGCCGATGAAGGTGCTGGTGGTCTCGCGCAGCGGCGCGCTGACCCCGGAAGCGGCGCGCGAGCGCGGCATCCCGGTGGTGCTGATGCAGGGCGGCATCCACGCCGGCGAGGTCGACGGCAAGGACGCGGGCTTCCTCGCCCTGCGCGAGGTGCTCCACGGCCGGGCCGCGCCTGGCGCGCTCGAGCACCTGGTCTGGCTGTTCGTGCCGGTGTTCAACATCGATGGCCACGAGCGCTTCGGGCCCTGGAACCGGCCCAACCAGCGCGGGCCCGAACAGATGGGCTGGCGCACCACGGCGCAGAACTTCAACCTCAACCGCGACTACGCCAAGGCCGATTCGCCCGAGATGCGCGCCATGCTGCGCCTGGTCGGGGAATGGGACCCGATCGCCACGATCGACCTGCACGCCACCGACGGCGCCCAGTTCGAGCACGACATCTCGATCCAGGTCGAACCGCTGTACGGCGGCGACGAGGGACTGCGCGCGGCGGGCCGCTCGCTGCGCGACCGCACCGTCGCCGACCTCGAGGCGCAGGGTTCGCTGCCCCTGCCCTACTACCCCTCGTTCGAGGACTACGAGGACCCGGCCTCGGGCTTCGAGGACGGCGTGTCGCCACCGCGCTTTTCCACCGGCTATTTCCTGCTGCGCAACCGCCTGGCGATGCTGGTGGAAACGCACTCGTGGAAGGAATACCCGGTGCGGGTGCGCATCACCCGCAACACCATCGTGTCGATCCTCGGCCAGGTCGCGCGCAACGGCCGCGAATGGATGGCGCTGGCGCGGGCGGCCGACGCGCGCGACCTCTCCGGCCAGCCCGTGGCCCTGGACTACACGGCGACGGACGAGAGCCGCATCGTCGAGTTCCGCGGCTACGCCTATACCCGTACGCCGTCCGAGGTGTCGGGCGCGCTGATGACCCGCTACGACGAGACCACGCCGCAGGTCTGGAAGGTGCCGCTGCGCGACGTGGTGGTGCCGAAGACCGTGGTGGAGGCGCCGCGCGCCGGCTACCTGGTTCCGCCTGCGCATGCGGCGATGGTCGCCGAGCGCCTGGATGCGCATGGAATCGACTTCCGGCGGCTGGGCTGCGAGGCGCCATCCGACTGCGGCATGCGACCGGCGCGCGAGGTCGAGGTCCAGGTGTTCCGCGCCACCGCCAAGCGCTTCGCCGCGACCCCCGTCGAGAGCCACCAGCGCCTGTCGGTGGAGGGGGCCTGGCTGCCCGAGATCCGTCCGCTGCGGCCCGGCGCCCTGTTCGTCCCGATCGCCCAGCCCAAGGCGCGGCTGGTGATGGCCCTGCTCGAGCCGCAGGCGCCCGATTCGCTGCTGCAGTGGGGCCTGTTCAACAACGCCTTCGAGCGCAAGGAGTACATGGAGGCCTACGTGGCCGAGGACGTGGCCCGGCAGATGCTGGAGGTCGATCCGGAACTCCGGGAGGCGTTCGGGCGGCGGCTGCGCGAAGACCCGGACTTCGCCGGCGATCCCTCGGCCCGCCTGGAGTTCTTCTACCGACGCCACCCGTCCTGGGACGAGCAGCTCGACCTGTATCCGGTGATGCGGGTCGACCGCGCGCCGGACTGAGCGCGCGGGCCATTCCCGCCGGGCACAGGGCGGCCCCTGGTCCGGTGCGGCCTCCCGGGGCGCCTTGCGCCCGTCCCGGCGAAGCGGGACAGTGGGCGTCCCCGTGCCACGGAGGTCCGCCATGCGCATTCCCCTCGCCTGCCTCGCCGTGCTCCTGCTTGGCGCCTGCCGCCAGGCACCCGCGCCCGCCGGACCGGAGCGCCCGGCGGATGCGCCATCGCCAGCGCCGGACACCGTGGCGGCCAACTTCCGCTGCGGCGATCTCCTGGTCGGCACCGTGTTCGACAACGCCGCGGGCAACGTCACCCTCTGGATCAACGGCGACCGCACGGTGCTGCCGCAGGCGGTCTCGGCATCCGGCGCGCGCTACGCCGACGAGGCCGGCAACGAGTTCTGGAACAAGGGCGACGAGGCCACGCTCACGCTCGATGGCGCGAACCACGCGTGCGTCACCACCGAGGAAGTGTCCCCCTGGGACGAGGCGCGCGCACGCGGCGTGGCCTTCCGCGGCACCGGTACCGAGCCGTTCTGGGCGCTGGAAGTGGACGGCGGCGACGTACCGGCGATGCGCCTCGAGCTGGACATGGGCGAACGCCAGCTGCTGGTCGCCGGCGCCTCGCCGCTCGCCGACGGCGAAGGCTGGTCGGGCACCGCCGACGACGGCAGCGCCGTCACCCTGCGCGTCACCCACGGCGACTGCAGCGACGGCATGAGCGACTTCACCTATCCCGCGGCGATCGAGCTCCAGGTCGGCGCGCAGCTCTACCACGGCTGCGGCGCGTTCCTCGACCGCTGACGTCCGCCGGCGGCGGACCGGGGGCTCAGGCGCCCGGCCTGCCGCCGCCGCGGATGATCTCGATCAGCGCATTCAGCGCGTCGGTCGCGGTGAAGATGCCCACCAGGCCGCCGTCGGCATCGTTGACGATCACGCTGCCGACCTTGCGCTCGGACATCAGGAAGGCGACTTCCTCCAGGGGCCGGTGCGCGCCGACGCTGACCGGCTCGCCGGCCATGATGTCGGCGGCGGTGAGCAGCTGCCTGCGGTCGTCGTCCAGCCCCATCGCCAGGCGCACGTCGCGGTCGCTGACCACGCCGACCACGGCACCGTCGCGCACCACCGGCAGGTGGCGGATGCCGTGCGCGTCCATCAGCCTGCGCAGCTCGTCGATCGACATGTCCGGGCCGGCGGTAACCGGATCGGGCGTGGTGAACTCCTCGACGGGAACCCGGATGGGGGACATGGCGGCGCTCCTCTGGCGGCGGCTGGTGACGACCCCCATTGTCCCCCGGCGCGGGCGCCGAGGCGAGCACCGCGGCCGGGCTCAGGAACTGCAGGACAGCATTGAGCACCCCGGGCGGTCGCGCGCCCAGTCGGGCCGCCGCACGGCGTAGGCCTCGCGCCCGGGCTGGTCCCCGTACGGCCGCCGCAGCACGTCGAGCAGCCCGGTGATGCCGGAAGGATCGCCGGCAGCGGCGCGGTCGATCGCCTGCTGCGCCAGCCAGTTGCGCAGCACGTAGCGGGGATTGGCGGCCAGCATCCGCCGCCGGCGCGCGGCCGGGTCCTCCTGCCGGGCCCGCGCGGCGTAATCCCGGAGCCATGCGCCGAAAGCCTCCGCGTGCGCGTCGCGCAGCGCCGGGTCGTAGAAGGCGCCGTCGAAGGCGTCCAGCGCGGGCGCGCCCAGGTCGAGGTCGACGAGGGCGCGGAAGAACAGGGTCATGTCCACCTGCGCCGCCTGCAGCAGCCCGCACAGCGCGCGCATGAGTTCCGCGTCCGCGTCGCTGCACGCAGCCAGCCCGAGCTTCGCCGCGGTGGCTGCGCGGTCGGCCTCCACGAAGGCCTCGGCATAGCGGTCGAGGCCGGCCTGCAGCGGCGCGGCGTCGCCGAACAGCGGCGACAGCGCCTGCGCCAGCCGGGCCAGGTTCCAGTGCGCCACCCGCGGCTGCCAGCCGAAACGGTAGCGACGGCCCTGCGCGTCGGTGGTGTTGGGCGTCCAGTCCTGGTCGAAGGGCTCGATCCAGCCGTAGGGACCGTAGTCGATGGTCAGGCCGAGGATCGACATGTTGTCGGTGTTGAGCACCCCGTGCACGAAGCCCACCCGCATCCAGTGCGCGACCATGCGCGCGGTGCGCTCGCACACCTCGGCGAACCAGGCGGCGTAGAGCGCCTCGTCGAACGCACCCGCCTCGCGCAATGCGTCCAGCGGCTCGCCGGCGCGCTTGCCGAGCAGGTGCGGGAAATCGCGCCGGATGCAGAAATCGGCCAGGCGCCGCAGCAGTTCGAAGTCGCCGCGCGAGTACGGCAGTTCGAAGTGGCCGAAGCGCAGGAACGAAGGCGCCACCCGGCACACGATCGCGCCGGGCTCGGCCTCCGGGTGGCCGTCGTAGAACATGTCGCGCACCACGGCCTCCCCGGTGGCCACCAGCGACAGCGCGCGCGTGGTCGGCACCCCCAGGTGGTGCATGGCCTCGCTGCACAGGAACTCGCGTACCGAGGAGCGCAGCACCGCACGACCATCGGCGGTGCGCGAATACGGCGTCGGGCCCGCGCCCTTGAGCTGGAGCTCTCGGCGCCCGCCGGTGGCCGTGACGCATTCGCCCAGCGTGATCGCCCGCCCGTCGCCCAGCTGGCCTGCCCAGTGGCCGAACTGGTGCCCGCCGTAGTTGGTCGCGAACGGGTCCATCCCCGGCATCAGCGCGTTGCCGGCGAAGACCGAGGCGAAGGCGGCGCCCGCGACCTGCCCGGGCGCGAAGCCGAGCTCGTCCGCCACTTCGCGCGAATGGGCCAGGAGCACGGGGGCGGGTACCGGCGTGGGCGCGACCCGCGACCACGCGGCTCCCGCCACCTGGCGGATCCGCGGGCCGGCCTCCGGGTCGCCGGGCAGGTCGCGGGGCAGGGCGTTGTCGAAGCGCAGCCGGGGCAGGTCCATGCCGCCAGCGTACCCTGCCGGGCGTTGCGCCCGCGTCGGACAGCCACCCAACCATAGCACCGCGTCCGCGCTTGCTTCCAGCCGCCGTCGGTGGCTCTCATCGCCGCATGGCCGACGGGGGGGAGGAGGCACCATCGCCGGGGACTGGAAGCACGCGCTGGACGGACAGTTGGCCGGACTGTCGGCCACCGAGCGACGCAGCTTCTTCGCGTATGCCTACCGCAACACCGCCGCCAGCCGCACGGCGCTCACCTTCGGCCTGCCGCTGCTGTTCCTCATCGGCTGGACGCGCGACTACGCGGTGTCGCCCGCGCTGGCCATGGACAGCCTGCCCCGGCGCCTGCTGCTGTTCTCGCTCCTGGTGGCCATGGCGGTGGTGATGCGCGCGCGCTTTCGCGCCTTCTGGCGTGAAGCCGCACTGGTGGCCTATGCCTGCGTGTTCAGCGCCGGGATCGCGATGACCACCCTGGCCGAGCCCGAGCGCATGAGCCTGACCCACGTGGCCGCGGTCCTGACCACCATCATCATCCTGCCTTTCGCCCTGCATCGCCTGACGGCGGCGGCGGTGGTGGTCGTGTTCTCGCTGCCCTTGTTCGCGATGCTGGCCGTGCTGCGCGCGGACGCCACGCTGTTCGCCGCCTACGCCGGGTTCCTGCTGGTGGGCGTGGGGATCGGGCTGGGCCACCGGCGGGTCTGGCTGGACACGGCCCTGGACGTGTTCCGCCTGCGCAAGCGCCTGCTGGGGAGGATCCACGTCGACTCCCTGACCGGCCTGTTCAACCGCGAAGGCTGGGAGGCGCGCGCAGCCCGCGCGTTCGACCAGGCCCGTGGCGCGCGCCGGCCGGTGGCCGTCGCGTACCTCGACCTCGACCACTTCAAGCGCACCAACGACACCTTCGGCCACGCCGTGGGCGACCAGCTGCTGCGGGCGACCGCGGCCACCCTGCAGTCGCACTGCAGCGCTGGCGAACTGGTGGCCCGGGTCGGCGGCGAGGAGTTCGTCGTCCTGCTGCCGGGCGCCGACGGGGACGCCGCGTTCGCGTTCGCCGAGCGTGTCCGCCACGCGGTAGCCGCCCTGCCCGGGCCGTTCTCGAGCAGCGTGAGTTGCGGAGTGGCGCGCCATCGCCCGGGCGAGACCCTGGAGCAGCTGGTCGCGCGCGCCGATGCGGTGATGCTGCAAGCCAAGCGCCGCGGGCGCAACATGGTGCTGCGGGCGGAGTCGGCGGCCCCGGCGTTCAGCGAGGACGCGACCCCCGGGGCGTAGAATGGACGGCCTTTCCAGCGTGGCGCCATCGGCGCGATCCTGCCCATGAGTGCCCCGTCGCCTTCCGTGTCCTTCTCCGACTTCTCCCTGCCGGGGCCGCTGCAGCGCGCGCTCGCGGACGTGGGCTACGAGTCCCCCTCCCCGATCCAGGCCGCCACCATTCCGCCGCTGATGGCGGGCCGCGACGTGCTGGGCCAGGCCCAGACCGGCACCGGCAAGACCGCGGCATTCGCGCTGCCGGCCCTGGCGCGGCTGGACCCGGAGGCGCGCGGTCCGCAGGTGCTGGTGCTGGCGCCGACCCGCGAACTCGCCATCCAGGTGGCCGAGGCGTTCCAGAAGTACGCTGCCCACCTCCCCGGCTTCCACGTGCTGCCGATCTACGGCGGCCAGGGCTACGGCCCGCAGCTGGCCGCGCTCAAGCGCGGGGTGCAGGTGGTGGTGGGCACGCCCGGGCGGGTCATCGACCACCTCGAACGCGGTTCGCTCGACCTCTCGCGGCTGCGCACCCTGGTGCTCGACGAGGCCGACGAGATGCTGCGCATGGGCTTCATCGACGACGTCGAGGCGGTGCTGAAGAAGACCCCCGACACGCGCCAGGTCGCGCTGTTCTCGGCGACCATGCCGGCGCAGATCAAGCGCATCGCCCAGACCTACCTCAAGGATCCGGTGGAAGTCGCGATCCGGTCGCAGACCACCACCGCGGCCAACATCCGCCAGCGGGTGTGGATGGTCAGCGGTACCAACAAGCTCGACGCGCTCACCCGGATCCTCGAGGCCGAGCCCTTCGACGCGATGATCGTGTTCGCGCGCACCAAGCTGGGCACCGAGGAACTGGCCGAACGCCTGCGCGCGCGCGGCTTCGCCGCCGCCGCGATCAACGGCGACCTCGACCAGAAGCAGCGCGAGAAGACCATCCAGCAGCTCAAGGACGGCCGCGTCGACATCCTCGTCGCAACCGACGTGGCCGCGCGCGGGCTGGACGTGGAACGCATCAGCCACGTGCTGAACTACGACATCCCCTACGACACCGAGAGCTACGTGCACCGGATCGGCCGCACCGGCCGCGCCGGGCGCAGCGGCGAGGCGATCCTGTTCGCCGCCCCGCGCGAGCGCGGCATGCTGCGCGCGATCGAACGCGCGACCCGGCAGCCGATCGAGCCGATGCAGCTGCCGAGCGTGGAGACGGTGAACGAGCGCCGCGTCGCCCGGTTCATGGACAGGATCACCGAGGCACTGGGCAGCCCCGACCTCGCCCTGTACCGCGACCTGGTCGAACGCTACGAGCGCGAGCAGAACGTGCCCGCGGCCGAGATCGCGGCCGCGCTGGCGCGGGTGGTCCAGGGCGACAAGCCGCTGCTGCTCGACGCGCCGCCGCCGCGCCGCGACCGCGACGAAGGCCTCGGCCCGCGCGAGCGCATGGAGCGGCGCGCGCGCGAGGACCACGACGGGGACGCGCGTCCCGCCCCACCGCGCACGAAGCCGGCGCGCAACGACGCCGAAGCGCTGTTCGCGGAGGACGCGCAGGCCCCGTCGCCGCGCCCGGTGCGCAAGCCGCGCGCGGACGCCGCGGCCGGGTTCGCGATGGAGACGTTCCGGATCGAGGTCGGCCACGTGCACGGCGTGCAGCCGGCCAATATCGTCGGCGCGATCGCCAACGAGGCCGACCTGGAAAGCCGCTACATCGGCCGCATCGACATCCGCGAGGACCACAGCTTCGTGGACCTGCCCGAGGGGATGCCGCGCGAGGTGCTCGAACACCTGAAGAAGGTCTGGGTCTCCGGCCAGCAGCTGCGCATCCGCCGCGTCGACGCCGCGCCCGTGCGCGGCCGCGCCGGCCGGCCCGGCAAGCCGCCCGGGAGCCGCCAGCCGAAGCCGCGGCGACCCGGCTGACGGCGCCCCGGTCCTTCACGGACGCGGCCCTGTCCCGGTCGATCGCCCGTGACGGGGCGGTGTCAGCGGCAACCATCGCGCACGGCCGGTACCGATCCTTTCTAGAATCGGCGCATGTCCCGCATCCTCGTCTTCCAGCACGTGGCCGCCGAGCCGCTGGGCACGCTCGACCCGCTGATCCGGCGGCGTGGCCACCGGATCCGCTTCGTCAACTTCGAGCGCACGCCCGACGCCGAGCCGGACGTCGACCGCTATCGCGGCCTCGTGGTGCTGGGCGGTCCGATGAACGTCGAGGACCAGAAGGCCCGCCCGCACCTGCGCACCGAGCTGCGCGCGATCGAGCGCATGCTCGGCCAGGGCAAGCCGGTGCTCGGCATCTGCCTGGGCGCCCAGCTGCTGGCGCACGCGCTCGGCGCGCCGGTCCGGCGACACCGCGTGCCGGAGATCGGCTGGTACCGCGTTCGCGCCACCGAGGCCGGGCGCACCGACCCGGTGCTGGCGCCGCTGGGCGACGACGTGCCGGTGTTCCAGTGGCACGGCCAGCACTTCGAGATCCCGCGCAGCGCCGTGCACCTGGCCCGGACCGAGACCTGCGAGCAGCAGGCCTTCCGCTGGGGCGAGAAGGCCTATGGCTTCCAGTTCCACCTGGAGATGGACGAACCGCTGATCGAACGCTGGCTCGCCACGCCCGGTTACCGCGCCGAACTCGAACGCATGGAGGGCCTGCACGACGAGGCGGCGATCCGCGCCCACACCCGCGAGCACATCGCCGGGATGCAGGCCCGGGCCGACGCGGTCTTCAACAACTTCCTCGATCTCGTCGGCCGGCCGAACCGCCGCATCGCCCTGCCCTCGCGCGAGTTCGGCGAATAGCGCACCGCCTCAGGCCGCCGCGGCGCGGCGCGCGGCGCGCAGGCCGAACCAGCCCAGGTCGGCGAACGCCAGCACCACCAGCGCCTGCGCGCCGACGAAGGCGAGGCCCCACGCGCTCGGCTGCCAGGCGCCACCGAAGGCGACCCACGCGCTGGCGGCGACCCAGGCCAGGTTGATCGCGACCACCGCCGCGGTGGCGCCGCGCGGAGGCGTGGGCCGGCGCGACATGGCGAAGACCCACAGCACGAACGGGACCAGCACCAGGCCCGCGCCACGCAGCAGCGCGGCCGGCAGCGCCAGCCAGGGCGCGAGCGCGTCGGCCCCGGCGAGCAGCAGCACCGCGGTCGCGCCGCTGGCGATGGCGTCCACGCGCAGCAGGCGCGGCAGGAAGCGGGGATGGGCGAAGAGGGTACGGACGTTCATGGCCTTGCTCCTGTGGATGGGACGGGGCCATCGTCGCCATCCATGGTCATCGGCGCGATAACCTGCCAGGTAATGCAGGCGGCAAGCCGGCACTGCTAAGGTGCGCCGCATGACCGCCACCAGCCCCCGTCCCGTCGGCGAGCAGCTGCGCGACTGGCGCCAGCGCCGCCACCTGTCCCAGCTCGACCTGGCCATGCTGGCCGACACCTCGACGCGGCACCTGAGCTTCATCGAGACCGGGCGCTCGTTGCCCAGCCGGGCGATGCTGCTGCGCCTCTCGGACCGGCTCGAGGTGCCGTTGCGCGAACGCAATGCGCTGTTCGTCGCCGCCGGCTACGCCCCGGTGTACAGCGAACGCCGGATCGACGACCCGTCCCTGGAGGAAGCACGCAAGGCGATCGCGCTGGTGCTGCGCGGGCACGAGCCCTACCCGGCGCTCGCCGTCGACCGCTACTGGAACCTGCAGGCCGCCAACCGGGCCCTGGCCCCGTTCCTCAAGGGCGTGGCACCGGAACTGCTGGCGCCACCGGTGAACCTGCTGCGGCTGAGCCTGCACCCGGACGGCGTGGCACCGCGCATCGCCAACCTCGGCCAGTGGCGCGCGCACCTGCTGCATCGCCTGCGCCAGCAGATCGAGGCGACCGGCGACGCCAGGCTCGCGGCACTGCACGCCGAACTCGCCGGCTATCCCGCGCCCGACCACGACGATCTCCCGGAGCCCGGGGCGGTGGTGGTGCCGATGCGCATGCGCTCGGAGGTCGGCGAACTGTCCTTCCTCAGCACGACGACCGTGTTCGGTACGCCGGTGGAAGTGACCCTGTCGGAGCTGGCGATCGAATCGTTCTTCCCCGCCGACGAGAAGACCGCGAAGGTGCTGCGCACCACCGGCTTCCTGCGCAGGATGGCGACGCTGCCGTTCCTGCGCCGCGACGCGCCCTACCGGGTCGGCTGATCCGCGGCGCCGGGCACGTCGCCGGGCAGCGGCTCGACCGCATCGGCGTCGACATCTCCCGGAAGCGGCTGCGGGTCGGCCTGTGGCGCGTCGCCCGGCAGCATGCCGCCCACGCGTTCCACCACGCCATCGACCACGCGTTCGGTGGCGATCTTCGCCAGCTCGCCCGGCGCGGCGAGCTCCTCGATGCGGCGGCCGCCGAAGTCCGGACCGAACACGTAGAACAGGTCGGAGACCGTGGGCCAGCCCAGCTGCGGCGCCAGGAACCAGTACGCGCCGACCAGCGCCAGCGCGAACATCAGCATCTTGAGCAGCGCACCCACGAGCTTGTACGCCAGGTACGCGCCGACCAGCAGCAGGACCAGGCCGAGCCAGCTCATGCCGCCTCCGCCTGCGCGGGTGCGCCGTCGACCAGCGGGCGCAGCTGCGGATCCAGCGCCACGCGTGCGTCGAACACGAAGCAGCGGCCCTCATAGCCGGTCCCGCCGACCGCCTCGAAGTAGCCGAGGATGCCGCCCTCGAGCTGCAGCACGTTGTCCATGCCGCTGGCGCGCATCCACAACGCGGCCTTCTCGCAGCGGATGCCGCCGGTGCAGTAGCCCACCACCGTCGCGCCGGCCAGGGCTTCGCGATGCGGTTCGAGCGCGGCCGGCAGGTCGGCGAAGTTGTCGATCGGCAGCCGCACGGCACCGGCGAAGGCGCCGTAGGAGGTTTCCTCGCGGTTGCGGGTGTCCAGCAGCACCACGCGCCGGCCCGCGTCGTCGTGGCCTGCCGCCAGCCAGCGCGCCAGGTCGGCGGGCGCCACCGCGGGCGCACGCCCGCGCAGCGGCGAGGCGTCCTGGCGGCGGAAGCTGATGATCTCGCGCTTGAGCTTGACCTTGAGCCGCGCGAACGGCACCGACCCGCTCCAGCTGTCCTTGACCACCATCGCGGCGAAACGCGGATCGGCGCGCAGCCGCTCCAGGAAACCGCCGACCGCGGCATCCGCGCCGGCGAGGAACAGGTTGATCCCTTCCGGCGCCACCAGCACCGTTCCCCGCAACCCGCCGTCCTCCGCCCAGCCGCGCACGCGCCCGGCCAGCGCCGGTGGATCGGCGACCTCGACGAAATGGTAGGCGGCGATGTTGCGGATCATGGAACGCGGGACGGCGGCCAGGCCGGGCGGAGCGCCCGGCCGGCATTGTAGCGGTCCGTTGCCGCCACGACCGGCGGGACGTTCAGCCGCGCGGCTCGTGGTGGTCGCGGACGAAGCGGTCCAGCAGGCGCACGCCGAAGCCCGTGGCGCCCTCGGGCACGGTCGGCTTCGCGCTGGAGGCCCAGTCCGAGCCGGCGATGTCCAGGTGCGCCCACGGCAGTCCGCGCTCGACCCACTCGCCGATGAAGTACGCGCCCATGCCCGCACCGGGCGAGCCGCCGCCGTTGCGGATGTCGGCGATCGGCGACTTCAGCCGGCTGCCGTAGTCGTCGCGCAGCGGCATCCGCCACAGCTCCTCGCCGCTGGCCTCGCCGGCCGCCAGCAGCTGGGCGGCCAGCGCGTCGTCGCGCGAGAACAGTCCGGCGTAGTCGCCGCCGAGGGCGGCCATGATCGACCCGGTGAGCGTGGCCACGTCGACCACGAGCTTCGGGCGGTCCTGCCGCTGCACGTACCACAGCGCGTCGGTCAGCACCATGCGGCCTTCCGCGTCGGTGCTCATGATCTCGAAGGTCTTGCCCGACGCCGTGCGCACCACGTCGCCCGGGCGCGACGCGCTGCCCGAGGGCATGTTCTCGGCCAGCGCCGCCACCGCCACCGCGTTCACCGGCGCCTTGCGCCCGGCCAGGGCGATGACCGTGGACACCACCGTGGCGGCGCCGGCCATGTCGCCCTTCATCTGCCACATGTTGTTGTTGGACTTGATCGAGATGCCGCCGCTGTCGAAGGTGATGCCCTTGCCGACGAAGGCCAGCGGCGCCTCGCCGCGGGCCCCGCCGTCGTATCGCACCACCAGCAGCCGCGGCGGGCGCACGCTGCCCTGGCCCACGGCCAGCATCGCGCCCATGCCCAGCCGGCGCATCGCCGCCTCGTCCAGCACCTCGATGCGCAGCGGCAACCCCGCGGAGGCGGCGCGCACGCGCGAGACGAATTCCTCCGGCCACAGGGCGTTGGCCGGCTCGGTGGACAGGTCGCGGGCGAAGGCCACGGCGTCGGCCACCGGCTTCCATTGCGCGGTCCAGGCCGCGGCGGCGGCCTCGCCTTCGCGGGTACGGATCGCGAGCACCCCGGCGCCGGCTCCGTCCTCGCCGTCGTCCTCCTGCTTCGAGCGGTACTTGTCGAACCGGTACTGGCCGAGCGCGGCGCCGAAGGCCAGGTGCGCGCCGGCCTCGGCCTCGTCGCCGTCCCAGACCAGGTCGACGCGCGCGGTCCGGCTGCGCGCCGTGGCACGCGCCACGCGTCCGCCGATGTCCTGCATCGCGGTCGGCGCCAGCGGCCCCTTGCCGGTGCCCACCACGAGCAGCCGCTCGTAACCGGCGAAGCCGCGCAGGTCGAGCAGGCTGTCGGACTTGCCGCGGAAGCCTTCGAGTTCCGCCGCGCGGCGCAGCGCCCCGCCGCTGCGCGCATCGACCACGGCGAAGCTGCTCTCGTCCGGCAGGCCTTCGGCCACGGCGATCGCCACCGTGCCCTGCTCCGGTACCGCATGCGGCGCGAACGACAGGCTGCGCCGGGCGAGCGCGGACGATGGGCAGGCCAGGGCCAGGATCAGGGTCAGGACGCACGCAACAACGGATCTGGACATCGGATGCCCCGAAAGAGATGGAGGGAGTTCGCCGGCCCGGTCGCCGATGCACGGGCCACGCCTGCCCGGACCTTACCCCGCCGGTCGCACGCCGGGGCCATGCCGGAAGTCATGCGCGCCCCTGGACGTCGCGTATCCCGTCCGCGGCGCCGCGATCAGCGCCAGATCAGGTATGCCGGCAGCGCCATCAACCCGAGCAGGAGCGCGATCGCCACCAGCACCAGCACGACACGGACCGGCTGCGCCCGCACGACGTCGAGGAACGTCTCGGCCGTGCCGTCGCGCAATGCCTGCTCGCGTTCGGCGCGCGCCCTGCCGGCGCGATCGTGCTGGTAGCGGGCCATCTGCGACTTCGCGGCGGGGAAATCGCCGTCGTCGCGGATCCAGATACCGCCGGCCGAGATCCCGAAAGGCCCCGGACGCGTCTCGTAGTAGTCGATCCGCGCGGCGTCGAGCAGCGCGCGCACGTCGTCGGCCTCGTCGTCGGGCACGTGGCGCAGGTTGAGCAGCAGCTTGGCCATGGCCCGATCATAGCCGGCCGCGGGTGCGCCGGCCGTCAGCGCTTGCCGGTGACGCAGCGGCGCAGGTTGGCGCGGGCCCGGGCATCGAAGCGTGCGTGGAAGAAGTCGCTGAGGAAGATCCGTGGCCGAGCCAGCAGCCCCTTGAGGAAGCGGCGGCGGTTGATCCGGAACACCCAGCCGGGCACGTGGCCGCGGTACTCGGCCGCGATCGCCTGGTCGTAGGCATCGAACACGGCCGGCTCCGCGCCCAGGATGGCCATGTCGCAGTCGAGGAAATGGCAGGTGTCGGCCGCCAGCGGCGAGCCTTCGAAATCCCTGCGCGCCAGTTGGCCGTGGCGTGCCGTCAGTTCGATGAGCGCGGCGACGCGGTCGACATCCACGCCCGCCTCCGGCAGCCAGCGCGCGATCTGCGCACGCGCGAACGCGGCCGATCGCGCCTCGTTGTCCGTGCGCCCGGGTTCGTACACCGCATCGTGGTAAAGCACGGCCAGGCGCACCTCCCATGGCTGGCTCCACCCCGGCCCCGCCGCAACCTCGTCGTAATGGCGCAGCACCTCGCGGACGTGGCCGAAGTGATGGTAGGCGCGCGCGGGCCGCGCATACGCCGCCTCGAGCGCATCCAGCATCCCCTGCGGCAGGTCCGGCGCGTTGCTCACGACTTCCACGGGCGCACCACCAGCGCGGTGCCCACGACGACCAGCAGCGCGCCCGCAAGGCGCGCCAGGTCGACCGGTCGCCGGGCCCCCAGCACGCCGAAATGATCGAGCAGCAGCGCGCCCACCACCTGTCCAAGCACCAGCAGGCAGAACAGCGCCCCCGCGCCGAGCCTCGGGACCAGCACGGTGCCGGCGAGCACCATGCACGCCCCGATCGCGCCGCCGGTCCAGATCCAGGCCGGAAGCGAGCCAAGCGGCTGCGTCGGCACCAGGGGCGAACGCATGGCGAGCAGCGCCGCGCCCAGCAGGCAGGTCCCGACCAGGAACGAGACGAACGCGGCGTACAGCGGACCGTGGGTCAGCGCGCCGAGCCGGGCGTTGATCAGCGCCTGCAGCGGCAGCACGCTGCCGACGGCGATGGCGATCGCGATGCCGAGGAGGGTCCAGGTCTTCACGCAGGGGCCCGTGTCCGGAGGGGCGGACAGTCTATTCCCGTCCTCGCGGCGCCGATCGTGAACGCCGTCGGCGCCTGCCTCCGTCGCGTGCCGCAGCATTGCCCGCGCCCCGGCGTGGCGGCGCGGAGGTAGCGCGCAATCCGCCCCGGTGGCCGCGGCTGAAGCCGCGCCTACGGGCGTTCGCCCGGTGCGTCGCGGCGCACGGTGAGCAGCGCAAGCAGCGTGAGCACGCCCATCGCGGCCAGGTACCAGCCCACCGAGGCCAGCCCGTAGCGCTCGCCCAGCCGGGTGGCGATGTACGGCGCGGGCGAGGCGCCGAGGATGCCGGCGGCGTTGAACGCCAGCGACGCGCCGGTGTAACGCACCGCGGTCGGGAACATCTCGGCCAGGATCGTCCCGCACGGGCCGTAGGTCAGGCCCATCGCGCCGAGCCCCAGGGCGAGGAAGGCGAGCACGCCCCAGTCGCTGCCCGATTCGAGCAGCGGCGCGAAGGCGAAGCCGAACGCGATGATCAGCACCGTCGCGGTGATCATCGCGTTGCGCCGACCGTAGCGGTCGGCGTACAGGGCCGCGAGCGGGATGGTCAGGGCGAAGAAGAGCACGCCCAGCATCTGCAGCATCAGGAAATGCTCGCGCGGATAGCCGAGTTTCGAAGTGCCCCAGCTCAGCGCGAACACCGTCATCAGGTAGAACAGGACGAAGGTCGCGACCAGGGCCACGGTGCCGCTGACCAGAGCCAGGGGATGGTGGCGGACCACCGTGGCCATCGGCAGCCGGACCCGCTCCTCGCGCTCGATCGCGCGCTGGAAGTCCGGGGTCTCGGTGATCCGCAGGCGCACCCACAGGCCCACGGCGACCAGCACCGCGCTGGCCAGGAACGGCACCCGCCAGCCCCACGCCAGGAAGGCCTCGTCGCCCATCCAGTGGGTCAGGGCGAGGAACACGCCGGTCGAGAGCAGGAAGCCGATCGGCGCGCCCAGCTGCGGGAACATGCCGTACCAGGCGCGCTTGCCGGGCGGCGCGTTCTCGGTCGCCAGCAGCACCGCACCGCCCCACTCGCCGCCGAGGCCGACGCCCTGCCCCAGCCGGCACAGGGCCAGCAGCAGCGGTGCGGCGATCCCGACCTGGGCGTAGGTCGGCAGCAGGCCGATCACCACGGTCGAGATGCCCATCGTCAGCAGCGCCGCGACCAGGGTGGCCTTGCGCCCGATCCGGTCGCCGAAATGGCCGAACAGCGCCGATCCGAACGGACGCGCGATGAAGGCCAGGGCGAACGTGGCGAACGACTGCAGCGTGGCCGTGGCCGGGTCGCCCGGCGGGAAGAACAGGTGCGGGAACACCAGCACCGCCGCCGTGGCGTAGATGTAGAAGTCGAAGAACTCGATCGTGGTGCCGACCAGGCTGGCCAGCAGCACGCGGCGCCGGTCGGCGCCGGCGGGCGGGGCGGCGGGCGCGGCCTGCGCCGCCGCCATGCTCATTGCGTTCCCTCCGGCCGCACCGGGCTCACTTCTTCGCGTCCCCGTCCGGCAGCGCGTAGTCGATCGCGTACGGCGGCGGTTCGCCGCCCGGTCCCTTCAGGTAGTGGTCCATCCACTGCATCAGGCGCAGCGAATAGTCGTAGCGCGAGGCCGCGCGGGCGTTGCCGTGGCCCTCGCCCGGGTACAGCACCAGCCGCACCGGGGCCTGCCCGGCCAGCTTCAGGTAGCGGTAGAACATGTACGACTGCATCGGCGGCACGCGCGGATCGGCCTCGCCGTGCAGGATCAGGGTCGGCGTCTTCGACTGCTTCGCGTAGGTGATCGGGCTGGTCTTGCGGAACAGCTCCGGGTCCTCCCACGGCCAGGTGCCCATGTGGACCAGGTACTGCTCCCAGGGGATGTCGCCGGTGGTGACCAGGCTGGCCTGGTCGGAGATGCCCACGAACATCACCGCGGCGGCGAAGCGTTCGCTGTAGTAGGTCGCGCCCCACGCGCTGGCGTAGCCGCCGTAGGAACCGCCGGTGATGCCGACCTTCGATCCGTCCACCAGGCCGGTGGCGATGAGGTGGTCGACACCGTCGACCACGTCGTCGAACTCCTCCATGCCGGGACGGCCGAAGCCCTTCTTCGAGAACTCCACGCCGCGCCCGGTGCTGCTGCGGTAGTTGGGCAGGAACAGCGCGTAGCCGCGCGCGGCGGCGTGGTGCAGCGGCTGCGCGTAGGACGTCAGCCAGCCGTTGGTGTAGTGCGACTCCGGCCCGCCGTGCACGACCACGATCAGCGGCACCCGCTCGTTGCCGCGGCGCTCGAGCGGGTGCACCAGCAGGCCTTCGATCTCCAGTCCGTCGCGGGCCTGGTAGCGGATCACCTCCTGGCGGGCCAGGCGCACGTCGGCCAGCCAGGGATTGCTGTCGGTCAGGCGCCGCGGCGCCGCTTCCCCGGCCGCCAGCAGGAACAGCTCGGACGGATGCTGCGGCGTGCTCGCCAGGAGCGCGATGTCGCCGCCGCGGCTGCGGTCGAAGCTGTTCCACACCGGGCCTTCGGCCGGCAGCAGGGTCTGCTGCGCCCCGCCGTCGAGGCCGACCTCGCCCAGCCGCGCCTGCACGCCCTCGAAGCTGAGGAACTGCACGGTCGACGCGTCGCGCCACTCGACGTCCACCACGTGGCCGGGGAGGCCGGGCAGCAGGTCGCGCCAGGCGCCGCCGTCGCGCCCGGCCACGAACAGGCGGCCCTGCTGCGCGTCGTGCTCGTCCTCGGCCGAAATGAAGGCCAGGTGCGCGCCATCGGGGCTCCACGCCAGGTCGCTGACCTTGCCGGGATTCTCGACCTTGCCGAGCACGCGGCCCTCGGGCGACACGATCCGCACCCGGGTGAAGACCAGCGTGTCGTCGGTCAGCTGGCGGGGCGCGACGAGCAGCGCGAGGCGGTCGCCCGCCGGGCTCCAGCGCACCGACTGCACGCTGCCTTCCACTTCCACCAGCCGCGGCGCGGCGCCCTCGCCGGTGCCGGCGATCCACAGCTGCACCGGGCGCCAGTCCTCTTCGTAGACCTTCTGGCTGAAGCCCTTCTTCCTGAGCGCCTTGAGCTCGTCGCTCTCCGGCTGCGGCGCCAGCAACGCCACCTGGTTGCCGTCCGCCGACAGGCTGAACCCGCGGATGTCGGACTTGAGGGTGGCGACGACCGACGACTCGCCGCCGTCGACCGGGATCCGGTACAGGCTGCGCGCCTCGTCGCCCTGGCGCTTGGCGAGGTAGTAGAGGGAGCGGCCGTCCGGCGCCCAGGCCAGGCCACCGACATTGACCTTGCCGGTGACGTAGCCACGGCTGGCGCCGTCGCGCGAGGCCACGTGCAGCTCGCCCCACGCCGGCCCGTCGTCGTCCACCCCGATCCGGCGCGGCACCGACAGGACGTAGGCGATGCGGCTGCCGTCCGGACTGATCGTCGCCTGGCTCACCGCGCGCAGCGTCGCCAGCTGTTCCAGCGTCATGCCGCCGTTGGCGGCCAGCACCGGCAGGGCGAACAGGAGCAGCAGCAGGCCCACGGCCCGCAGCATCGAATGGCGCATCATCGAACCCCTTGCAGACATGAAGCGGGAACTTTCGCCGCCCCGCGGCACGATGGCAAGCGCCGGCTCAGCGCGCGTTCCAGGCCGCCGCGACGCGGCGCAGGGTGTCGGCAAGCTGCCGGGCCGCCCCGCGCGGGATCTCCGCGAGTCGGGCCGCCAGGTCGATGCGCCCACCGGGGAACGGGTCCCCGTCCCAGGCAAAGGCGACGCGGTTGCTCTGGCGCGCCTCCTCCAGCAGCCAGACCCGGTCGCGGCCGAACGCGCGCGCCAGCCTGGCCATGTGGGCATCGGCATCGGTCGCATACAGGTTGCTCGCGAACACGCCGCCGGGCGCCAGCGCGCGCCGGCAATCATCGTAGAACGACTGGCTCGACAGCGCGGCCGGGATGCCGGTGAGGTCGTAGCCGTCGACCAGCAGGATGTCGAAGCGACCGGCGAAGTCGCGCACGAAATGCGCGCCATCGGCCAGGTGCACGCGCAGCCGCGCATCGTCGTCGGGCACCCGGAACCGGCGCCGCAGGGCCACCACGTGCGGATTGATCTCGGCCACCTCGACCCGGGCATCGGACAGGTGGCGGTGGCAGAACTTCACCTGCGAGCCGCCGCCCAGGCCGACCATCCCGATCAGCGCCGGTCGCGGCTGCCACAGCAGGCTGGCCATCATGGTCCGGGTGTAGTCGACGGCGAGCTGTCCCGGGCGGAAGGTACGCATCCGGCTCTGGGACACGCCACCCTCGAACTGCAGGTCGGTATAGCGCCAGCCCAGGCGCACGACCGGACGCGGATGCGCCCCGGCTCCGTCCCCCCGCGGCCCGTCGCCCGCCGGACCGCCGCCTGCCTTGCCACCTGTGCCCACCCTGGCTCCACGTGATCGACCGGGCGGGAAGACTACCGCGAAGCGCCCCCACGCACGGCGGCAGGCCGCGTTGACGCGCGCGGCCGCCGCGCCGGTGCGGGCATTCAGTCCCGCGGCGCGCGTCCGTCCGGAGCCTGAACCGCTGCGGCCGGCCTCAGAACCGGTTCATGCCGGCTGCCCCAACACTGTGCCCACGCCGGCGCGGTCCGTCGGCAGGGGCCGCGCCATGAACCAGTCTCTTTCCCGCGCATTCCGCCTCGCCGTCGCACTCGCGATCGCCGTGGCCACCCTCCCCGCCCTCGCCCAGGAGCGCGGTCGCGGCGGTCGCGACGCCCGCCCGGACGAACGCAGCCAGCCGCGCAAGGTCGAAACCACGCGCCGCGACGGCGACGATGCCGAGCGTCGGCGCGCCGCCACACCCGAGCGCAGCGCGCAGCGACCGCAGCGCGCCGGGCCCGCGCAACGCCCCCCGCAGGCGCAGGGCCAGGCCGGTCCGCGCCGCAACGCGGCCAACCGCGGGCAGGCAGCGGAACGTCCCGCCGCTCCCGCCAGCCGCCCCGCCACGGTCGTGCAGCGCCAGGGCGCCACCCGCCGCGAGGAGCCGCGCCGGGATGCGCGAGTGCGCGTCCAGTCCGGACCCGACACGTCCACCCCGACCGCCGCGCGTCCGCCGGCGCAGGCCGCCGCACGCGAATCGCGCCAGGCACCGCGTCCCGCGGGCCGGACCCCGACGACCGCGCCCCGGCAGGCCGCCGGCAACGCGCCGCCGCGCCAGCGCGTGGAGCGGCCCGCGCAGTCGCGTCCGCAGCCCGCCGGCCCGCAGCCCGCCCGCGTCCAGCGCCGCGACGACCGGGAAGTCGGCCGGCGCCAGGCGCAGGACCGCGGCCGCATCGAGCGCGCTCGGGCGCAGGCCCGCATCGAGGCCGAACGCCGGCGCGCGGAACAGTTCCACCGCGAGCGCGAACGCCAGCGCCAGCTGGCCGAACGCCGCGGCGCCGAGCGCGCGCGCGCACTGCAGCAGCAGCGACGCATGGCCCAGTACCGCTACGAGCGCGAGTACCAGGCCCGCCTGCGCGAGCAGGAGCGTCGCTGGCGCGGCACCCGCTGGAACTACGACCGCGACCCGTACTACTGGACGCCGGCCAGCTACCGCTATTCCTACGGCGGCCGCTGGTACGAGACCAACCGCTACGGCGCCGAACTGATGCGCGAGGCCGTGCAGCGCGGCTACCGGGAGGGCCTCCACGCGGGGCGGGCCGACCGCCAGGACGGCTGGCGCTATGACGTGCGCGGCAGCTACGGCTACCGCGACGCAAGCTACGGCTACCACGGCCACTACATCAGCTACGACCAGTACGCGTATTACTTCCGCCAGGGTTTCGAGCGCGGCTACGAGGACGGCTACCACGGCAGCCACCGCCACGGCGGCCGCGACGCACGTGGCGAACTGACGGTGCTGGCAGTGGTACTGGCGACGATCCTGGGCCTGCAGGCGCTGAACTGACGCGGGGCCGCCAGGCCCCGACCGGATCTTCCGCGGTGCAGCATGGCGTACGCCGGGCCCGGGCGTAGACTGGGTCCGGCTGCCACGCGCTGGAGGAGGCCGCCATGAACGCCTGGCTGCTCGCGGCCGCACTGGCCGCATCGCCTGCTCCGCAGGAAGCGATGCCGCTTGCGCCGCCCGCCATCGAAGTCCCGGCCGTCGAGGCGTCGCTGCCGTCGCCCGACGAGGTGATGGCACTGCCGCCCGCGCTGCTCGATGCGCTCAAGACCCGGGTCATCGACCGCACGCCACGTGGCATGGGCCGGCTCGAGCGCCTGGTCGCATTCCTGCACGACCCGGACGGACTCGGCATCCAGTACCGCCACGACGCCGACTACACCGTCGCCGAGGTCTGGGAGAAGCGCCAGGCCAACTGCCTGTCGTTCACCCTGCTCACGATCGCGCTGGCGCGCGCGGCCGGATTCGAGGCCTACCCGCAGGAGATCGCGCGCACCCTGTCCTGGTACTCCGACGGCGAGACGCTGTACTTCAGCAACCACGTCAATGCCGGGGTCCGCATAGGTCCCCACGAATACACGGTCGATGTGGCCAGCGACAGCGTGCTGAGCCGCGACCCGCCCAAGCGCGTGGACGATTCCCGCCTGCTGGCCGTGTACTACAGCAACCGCGCGGCAGGGCTGCTGGCCCAGGGACGCCATGCGGACGCCGCCCGCTTCATCGATGCCGCGCTCGCCGCCGATCCGCGCTATCCCTCGGCCTGGAACAACGCCGGCGTGCTGCGCCTGCGCCAGGGCAGGTCCGACGAGGCCGAGCGGGCATTCCGGCGGGCGCTTGAGCTGGACCGCACCCACGACGGCACGCTGATGAACATGGCGGCGTTGTACGCATCGCGTGGCGAGCACGCCACGGCCGAGATCTACACCCGGCGGCTCGAGCGGCTGCGCCAGCGCAATCCCTACCATGCGTTCATGCAGGCGGTCGAGGCCGAGCGCCGCGACGACTACGCCGCCGCGGCGCGCCACTACCGGCGCGCGATCGGCATGTACGAAGAGGACCACCGCTTCCACTACGGCCTCGCCCGCGCCCTCCTGCACATGGGCGACGCCGAATCGGCCGGCCGCGAGCTGCGGCGCGCGCGCGACCTGAGCAGCGGCCAGATGCAGGCCAACTACACGGCCAAGCTCGACCTGCTGCGCCGCAAGGGCCTGTAGTTCAGCGCAGCTGGCTGTCCTTGCTGCCGCGGCGGTTGTAGCCGCTGTGCGACTGCTGCTCCCCGCGCTCCTCGGCCTCCTGGCAGCGGACGCACAGGCGCACGCCCGGCATCGCCTTGCGCCGCGCCTCGGGGATCGGCGCGTCGCATTCCTCGCAATGCTCCAGGCCGGGGCCCTGCGGCAGCTGGCTGCGGGCGCGCTCGATCGCGTCCTTCACCGTCGCCTCGATCTGGTCGTGCACCGCGCCGTCGCCTGCCCAGCCCGTTGCCATGGCGTCCTCCGTCGAACCAATGCAATCGATGCGGCCTGTTTACCGCATCCGGTGTTCAGATCCCGTCCGGCCAGCTGATCGCCGGCGCGCCGGGATCGCGGCGCGGCTCGGGAACTTCCGCCACCGCCTGCCAGACCTTGAGCGCATCGACGGTCGCGGCCACGTCGTGGACGCGCACGATGCCGGCCCCGCGCTGGGCCGCGACCAGGTGGGCGGCGACCGAGCCGTGCAGCCGGTCGCGCGGTTCCCCGCGACCGGTGAGTTCGCCGATCGTGCGCTTGCGCGACAGCCCGGCGAGCACCGGCACGCCCAGTTCGGTGAAGCGTTCCAGGCGCGCCAGCAGCTGCAGGTTGTGCGCGGTGGTCTTGCCGAACCCGAAACCCGGGTCGACCAGGATCCGCCTCTTCGGGATCCCGGCCATCTCGGCCGCGAAGATCCGCTCGGCCAGGAACCGGTGCACGTCGGCGACCACATCGTCGTACACCGGCGCGTCCTGCATCGTGCGCGGCTCGCCGAGCATGTGCATCAGCACTACCGGCACTCCCAGCTCCGCGGCCGCGTCGAGGGCACCCTCGTGGCGCAGCGCATACACGTCGTTGATCATGCCGGCGCCGGCGGCCACCGCGGCGCGCATGACCTGCGGACGGTAGGTGTCGACGCTCACCGGCACCGTGGTCGCGCGCGCCAGCGCTTCCACCACGGGCACGACCCGGCGCAGTTCCTCCTCCACGGGCACGGCCTCGGCGCCGGGCCGGGTCGACTCCCCGCCCACGTCGAGGATGTCCGCGCCCTCCTCGACCAGCCGCAGCCCGTGGGCGACGGCCGCGTCCGGATCGAAGTGCTCTCCGCCGTCGGAGAACGAATCCGGGGTGACGTTGACGATGCCCATCACCCGGGTGCGGTCGAGCCGGAGGACACGGCCTGCGCAATCGAGCTGGGGAGCGGTGTCGAACATGGGTCGGTAGGCCGATGGAGGTGCGTGGCGTAATCGTGCCGCTGGCGCGGCGCCGGTGCAAAGAGAAACGGCACCGGGGTCGCCGGCGCCGTCCTTCCTTGCCCGTGCGCGGACGCGAGCCGGATCAGGTCTGCTCGGCCGGGCCGCCGATCGGGGGCAGCGGGCGCGCGCCGCCATCTCCGCCCTTGCCGCCGCCCTTGCCGGATTCCACCCAGCCCATCGGCGGCGGCGGTTCGCGGCCCTCCATGATGGCGTCGATCTGCGGCACGTCGATGGTCTCGTACTCCAGCAGCGCCTTGGCCATGGCGTGCAGCTTGTCCATGTTGGCGGTGAGGATCTCGCGGGTGCGCGCATAGGCCTTGTCGAGGATGCCGCGCACGACCTCGTCGATCCGCCGCGCGGTGTCGTCGGACACGTTCTTGTGCTGGGTGACCGAGCGGCCGAGGAACACCTCGTCCTCGTCCTCGCTGTAGGCGATCGGCCCCATCTCGTCGGACAGGCCCCACTTGGTGACCATGTTGCGCGCCATCTTGGTCGCGCGTTCGATGTCGTTGGAGGCGCCGGTGGTGACCTTGTCCGGCCCGAACACCAGCTCCTCGGCCACCCGGCCGCCGTACAGCGAGCACAGCTGCGACTCGATCGCGGTGCGGTTGTAGGAATACTTGTCGCCCTCGGGCAGGTACATGGTCACGCCCAGCGCGCGGCCGCGCGGGATGATGGTGACCTTGTAGACCGGGTCGTGTTCGGGCACCAGGCGCCCGACGATGGCGTGGCCGGCCTCATGGTAGGCGGTGAGGGTCTTCTCCTCCTCGCTCATCGCCATCGAGCGGCGCTCGGCGCCCATCAGGATCTTGTCGCGGGCCTGGTCGAAGTGGTCCATGCGGACCTCCTTCGCGTTCTCGCGCGCGGCGAACAGCGCGGCCTCGTTGACCAGGTTGGCCAGGTCGGCGCCGGAGAAGCCGGGCGTGCCGCGGGCGATCACCATCGGCTCCACGTTCTCGGCCAGCGGCACCTTGCGCATGTGCACGCGCAGGATCTGTTCCCGGCCCTTCACGTCCGGCAGCCCGACCACCACCTGGCGGTCGAAGCGGCCCGGGCGCAGCAGCGCCGGGTCGAGCACGTCGGGACGGTTGGTCGCGGCGATCACGATCACGCCCTCGCCGCCCTCGAAGCCGTCCATCTCCACCAGCAGCTGGTTGAGGGTCTGCTCGCGCTCGTCGTGGCCGCCGCCCAGCCCGGCGCCGCGATGGCGGCCGACCGCGTCGATCTCGTCGATGAAGATGATGCAGGGCGCGTGCTTCTTGGCCTGCTCGAACATGTCGCGCACGCGGCTGGCGCCGACGCCCACGAACATCTCCACGAAGTCCGAGCCGGAGATCGAGAAGAACGGCACCTTGGCCTCGCCGGCGATGGCCTTGGCGAGCAGGGTCTTGCCGGTGCCCGGCGGACCGACCATCAGCACGCCGCGCGGGATCTTGCCGCCCAGGCGCTGGAACTTGGACGGGTCGCGCAGGAACTCGACCAGCTCGGCGACCTCCTCCTTGGCCTCGTCGCAGCCGGCGACGTCGGCGAAGGTGACCTTGGTCTGGTCCTCGCTCAGCATCTTGGCGCGCGACTTGCCGAACGACATCGCGCCCTTGCCGCCGCCCTGCTGCATCTGCCGCATCATGAAGAACCAGAAGCCGATGATCAGCGCCACCGGCAACAGGTTGATCAGGATGTACACCAGCGACGGCCCGCTCGACGGCGGCGCGGCCTGGATGTCGACCTTGTGGTTGATCAGGTCGTTCATCATGCCTTCGTCGCGCCGCGGGGCGATCACGGTGCCGGTCTCGCCACCCTTGGTGACGAACTCGATGGTCTTCTCGTCCTCGGCGATCTTCACCGACCGGATCTGGTCGCGCCGGACCTGCTCGATGAACTGCGAGTAGCGCACTTCGCTGGTCGCGCCGGTGCCGGGGCTGAAGCTGTTGAAGACCAGCATCAGCACGACGGCCACCATGGCCCACAGCAGGAGGTTTTTCACCAGGTCGTTCATCGGTTCTTCCGGTCTTCCAATGGGGCCATGCTACTTGATTGCCGCCAGCTTGCCCTGGGCGAGGGCATAGACTTCCGGCGAGCGCCGGCGCGAGGCCGCGGGCTTGCGGATCGCGACCCTGGCGTAGCGCCGGCGCAGGTCGCGCACGTACCCGTCGAACCCCACGCCCTGGAACAGCTTGATCAGGAACGCCCCGCCGGGCCGCAGATGGCGGTCGGCGAAGTCCATCGCAAGCTCTGCCAGGTGCATGGCGCGCGGCTGGTCGACCGCTTCCACACCGCTCTTGTTGGGGGCCATGTCGGACAACACAAGGTCCACGGACTGGCCCCCCAGCATCGTCTCAAGGCTGGATAAGACCGCATCCTCCCTGAAATCGCCATGAAGGAACTCGACCCCGGCCAGCGGCGGCATGTCCAAAATGTCCAGCGCCAGCACCCGGCCCGGCCGCGCCGGGTCGAGCCGGTGGAGCTCCTGCCGCACCCACTGCGACCAGCCTCCGGGCGCCGCCCCCAGGTCCACGACCACCATCCCGGGCTTGAGCAGCCGGTCGCGCGCCACCAGCTCCTCGAGCTTGTAGGCCGCGCGCGAGCGCATGCCCTCGGCCTGGGCCTTCTTCACGTAGGGGTCGGAGAAATGTTCCTTCAGCCAGCGATGGCTGCTCTTGCTGCGGGCCACGGCCTGCTCCGTCTCGTCGCCGGCGAGGGTGCGGCCGGGACGGGGGTCCGGGCTGGGCGGGTCGCCAGGCGCGGCCCCGGGAAGGGACTGCGGTCGCCATGATACCCTGCCCGGCCCGTCCCCCGTGCCGCCGCCCGCCGATGCCGATCGCCCTCACGCCCGCCCAGACCCGATTCCTGAGAGGCCAGGCGCACGACCTCCGGGCGATGCTGCAGGTGGGCGGCAAGGGCGTGACCGACGCGCTGCTGGCCGAGCTCGACGGCGCCCTGGAGCACCACGAACTGGTCAAGGTCAAGGTCGCCGCCGAGGACCGCGACGCCCGCGACCGCCTGGTCGAGGAGATCGCCGGACGCACCGGCGCGGCCCTGGTGCAGCGCATCGGCCACGTCGCGGTCCTGTACCGGCCGTCGAAGGACAAGCGCCAGATCGTCCTGCCGCGCGCCTGAGGGCCGGGGCACCGACCATGCAGCTGATCCAGGAACGGCCCGACTTCGATTTCTTCATGCGCGGCGCGGACGGCGTCAGCGCGCTGGTGAACGAACGCCGGCTGGAGCGCAGCTTCATCATCGCCCCGGACCGCCTGGTCGAGGACTGGCCCGTGCGCGACGTGCGCACCCTGGCGGTGGCCGAGCTGGAGGCGCTGTTCGCGCTGGGCCCGGAACTGATCCTGCTCGGCTGCGGCGCCACCCAGGCCTTTCCGCCGGCCGCGACCATGGCCGCCAGCCTCGCGCGCGGCGTCGGCCTGGAATCGATGACCAACGCCGCCGCCGCCCGCACCTACAACGTGCTCGCCAGTGAAGGCCGGCGGGTCGTCGCCGGCTTCATCCTCGCCGGCTGAGGCCTGCGCTCCCCGCTCAGCGGCGCGGCAGGTACTGCAGCGGGTCGACCGGCTTGCCGTTGTAGCGAATCTCGAAATGGAGCATGTCGCGTGCCGCGCCCGTGCTGCCCATTTCCGCGATCTGCTGCCCGGCCTTGACCCGCGCACCCTCGCTCACCAGCCGGGTGCGGTTGTGGCCGTAGGCCGAGAGCCACTGCTCGTCGTGCTTGACGATCACAAGTTCGCCGTAGCCCACCAGGCCCGAACCCGAATACACCACCACCCCGTCCGCGGCGGCGCGCACCGGCTGGCCGCTGCGGCCGACGATGTCGATGCCCTGGCGGGTGGGATCTCCCGCCGCGAAACGCGCGGCCACCTGGCCGTCGGTGGGCCAGCGCCAGGCCACGCTGCTGGTGGCCGGCGGCGGCTGCGTGGGCTGCGGCGGCGCCTGCGTCGGACGCACCGGCGGCCGCTGGGTCCCGGACGCCGCGGGCCGGCTCGCGGTGGCGGTGCCGCCGCCACGCGCCCCGCCCTGGCGGGGGTAAAGCAGCAGCCGCTGGCCCGGATAGATCGTGTACGGCGGCGCGATCCCGTTCCACAGCGCAAGGTCCATCGGACTGATGCCGTTGTTCACCGCGATCCGGTAGAGCGTGTCGCCACGCTTGACCACCACGCTCGCGCCCGGCTTCGGTGTCGAGACCTTCGGCGGACCACCGCCGGCGGGCGTGGTCCGCACCACCTTGCTGCTGCAGGCGGCCAGCGCCAGCGCGAGCATGGCCAGGCCTGCCAGCAGGGCGATCGTGTACGGGCGCGGTCGCTTGCTCATCTGTGGGTGTCGTCCTTCCGGTCCGGCTCCGGGGGCGCGGGCATCATCCCGCAACGCGCTTGAACAGTTCCTGCGCCACAAAGCCGCCACCGCCGATCAGTACGCTGAAGTAGACCACGGTGCCGATGTTGGCCAGGTGACCGAGCAGCACCGCCCCGCCGTCGCGCTGGATGAAGCCGATCGCATAGGCCAGCAAGGCCAGCGCCGGGATCGTGTTGCTGAAGGGCACGAAGCCGAACGGCGCCATCAGCAGCAGCGCGGCGAGGATGAAAGCGAGGCTGTTGACGGTGTCCTGGGCCCGGCCGTCGACCAGGACGGAGAGCCGGTGCGGCCGGCTCAGCTTCTCGAACCGGTGTACCCAGCGCAGTCCACCGGCGAGCGCCGGGCGCAGGCGCCCCGAGGGCAGCCGCCGGTTGCGCACCTTGCCGGGCAGCCACAGCTGGCGCCGCAGCAGGCGGCTCACGCCGACCAGCAGGATCGCCGCGCCGAACACCGTGCTCACGCCCGGGATCGAGACCGGGATCAGGAACACCAGGGTCAGCAGGATGGTCACCAGCAGCAGGCCTTCGTCGCCGAACAGGTCGAGCAGCTCGCCGACGCTCACGTAGTCGGGGGGCATGCGTTCGATCATCCCCTCGATCTGCGTGCCGAGGCTCTGTCCTTCCCCGACCGGGGACGCCGCACGCGCCGCCATCAGTCGATGGTGCCCGAGAGCAGCGGTACGAACACCACCGGGCCGAGGTCGCGCTGCGAAATCGAACCGTCCTGTTCCCTGCGCAGCATCAGCAGCTGCTGCGCGCCCGACGCGCCGACCGGGGCGACCAGGATGCCGCCCGGCGCCAGCTGCGCGGTGAGGGCGTCGACCAGCGCCGGCGCGCCCGCGGTGACCAGGATGCCGTCGTACGGGCCGTTCTCCGGCCAGCCGATGCGGCCGTCGTCGTGGCGGCTGCGCACGTTGAGCCCGAGCGAACGGAAGCGCTTGCGCGCCACGCGCAGCAGGTCGCCGATGCGCTCGACGGTGTGGACCTCCAGCCCCAGCGCGGCCAGCACCGTGGCCTGGTAGCCCGACCCGGTCCCCACCTCGAGCACCTTGCGCGGGGCGTGGCCGTCGGTGAACAGCGCCTCGGTCATGCGCGCCACCACCCACGGCTGCGAGATGGTCTGGCCGTGGCCGATCGGCAGCGCGGTGTCCTCGTAGGCGCGCGTGGCCAGGGCCTCGTCCACGAACAGGTGGCGCGGCACGGTGCGGATCGCGTTGAGCACGCGTTCGTCGCGGATGCCGTTGGCGCGCAGGCGCTCGATCAGGCGGTCGCGCACGCGTTGGGAGGTCATCCCGACGCCGATCGCCTCGGGCTGCAGGCGCAGGCGCGGCGTCATCACGGCGCGGCCTCCCTCAGCTCCGCGGCCAGCCCGCCGACCCAGCTCGACACCTGCTCGAGCGCCTGGTAGCGGGTGAGGTCGACGTGGATCGGGGTGATCGAGATGTGGCCGAAGCGCACGGCGTGGAAGTCGGTGCCGGGACCTGCGTCCATCTCCGGGCCGGCCGCGCCGATCCACCACCAGGTGCGGCCGCGCGGGTCGTCCTGGCGGGTGCAGGGCTCGGCGCGGTGGCGGTTGCCCAGGCGCGTGACCTCGAACCCGGCGATGTCGCTCCAGGCGCGGTCGGGCACGTTGACGTTGAGGATCGTGTCGGCCGGCAGCGGATCGGCCTTGAGCCGCTCCACGATCTCCACCGCGGCGCGCGCG
Source organism: Luteimonas sp. J29 (assembly GCF_000472505.1). GTDB lineage: Bacteria > Pseudomonadota > Gammaproteobacteria > Xanthomonadales > Xanthomonadaceae > Luteimonas. The sequence continues at coordinate 132,366 of NZ_AWZR01000005.1, read as the reverse complement.
GCCGTCTCGTAGTAGCGGCCGTCGTGGTTGACCGTCGCCAGCGACATCGCGATCGCCGGCAGGCCGAGGAAACGCCCCTCCATCGCCGCGGCGACGGTGCCCGAATAGATGACGTCGTCGCCGAGGTTGGCGGTGTTGTTGATGCCGGAGACGACGATGTCCGGCTCCACGTCGAACATGCCGGTGATGGCGACGTGGACGCAGTCGGTGGGCGTGCCGAACACGCGCCAGACCTTCGACTCGATCTGTTCCACCCGCAGCGGCATGTCCAGGGTCAGCGAGTTGCTGGCGCCGGAGCGGTCGCGGTCCGGGGCGACGATCAGGACCTCATGGCCGGCATCGCGCAGGCCCTGCGCGAGGATGCGGATGCCGGGGGCATCGACGCCGTCATCGTTGCTGACCAGTACGCGCATGAACCTTCCGGGACCACCCTCGCTGCCGATGCCGTGGCCCCATGATACCGGATGCGACGACGCGGTCGCGCCGCCCGCGTGGAACGCGGCATACTGCGGCCCGATGGCGAAAAAGCCTCCACCGCCCAACGGCACGCCCGACTGGGACGACGACGATGCCGCGCTGTTCCGGGCCGCGATCGGCCCCGTGCGCGAGCTGCCGCCGGCCGATCCGCGCCCGGCGCGTCCCAGGCCACGCCCGGGCACGCGCATGGCCGAGCTCGACGACGCCGACGCCCGCGACGAGTTCCTGCGTCTGCTCGACGAAGCGCCGGTCGAGGCCGGCGACACCCTGCGCCACCGCCGCGACGACGTCCCCTCGCGCGTGCTCAAGCGCCTGGCCCAGGGCGAATACGCGGTGCAGGACGAGATCGACCTGCACCATGCCAGCGCGGCCGCGGCCGCCGACCTGCTGCGCCGCTTCCTGCACGACGCAGGCCAGGCGGGCATGCGCTGCGTGCGCGTGATCCACGGCAAGGGCCTGAACTCGGAAGGGGTGCCCGTGCTCAAGAACCTGTGCGACCGGCTGCTGCGCCAGCGCGGCGACGTGCTCGCGTTCCACTCCGCACCCCCCGCGCAAGGCGGGACCGGGGCGGTGCTGGTCCTGTTGCGGCCGCGCCGGACGGGCTAGTCCTGGTGCGCGGCGCCGTCGCGCGCCACGTCCACCACGTCGCCCAGCTCTGCGAGCACGCTGGTCGCGTAGGTGCCGGGCGGCAGCGCGAACTCCAGGCGCAGGACGCCTTCCCCCGGCCACGACCACGCCAGCTCCGCCACCTTCAACCGCGTGGCGCGCCGCTCCTGGCGCAGGCCGGCGGCTTCCAGTCCCTCGCGCAGGCGCCGCGACGCCGGATCGTCGAGCGCGGCCAGTTCGAACGCGCGCGCCTCACCCGCGCTGCGCAGTTCGCCCCGTCCCCAGAGCGGCGCGGTGGGATGGATGTCGAACGCCGCCAGGCGCGCCTCAAGATCCGGGTCGGCGGCGACCGGGCCGAACACGCTGCGGCTGCCGTCGAGCATCCACACCTCGCCGTCCAGTCCGCGGTCCCAGTGCCCCGCCTCCACCCGTGCCGCCAGCACCCTGTTGAACAGTTCCGACCGCGCGGCCGAGAGCAGCATCGAGCGCTCCTCGCGCCGCACGCGCCGGCCCGAGAACATCGCCAGCGCCTTCGCCACGTTGCTTCGGCCGTGGCCGAAGCGCTGCACGCCGAACGCGTTGGGCACGCCGCGGGCCGCGATCGAGTGCAGCCGCGCCTCGATCCCGGCCGAATCGCCCTCCACGCCGCGCAGCGTCAGCGCGAAGCGGTTCCCGGCCAGCGCACCGCGCGGCAGCTTGCGCGCGTGGCGCACCGCCTCCAGCACGCGCAGTGCCTCGCCGGTGGCAGGGTCCTCGAACGAAAGCTGCTCCAGCGGCGGCGGCTCGCGACCGGGCAGCTGCACGGTGAAGCGCTGGCGCGCCAGGGCGTGGCGGTCCTTGGTCCCCGCATAGCCGACGGCCGATTCGGGCACGCCCGCCCAGCGCGCGATCCTGCGGGCGACGAACACGGTATTGAGCGCGCGCTTCTCGACCGCCAGCAGCAGGTGTTCGCCGCTGCCGCTGGGCTCGAACGCATCGATCTCGGCGACCCTGAAGTCCTCGGGCGCCTCGCGCAGGCGCGCCCGCAGCACCGGCGCGCCGTGGGCACGCGGAAGCCGGCCGGCGTCGTCGCTCACGCCGCCACGAGCAGGCACACCGCCAGCGCGGCGATGCCCTCGCCGCGGCCGGTGAAGCCCATCCGTTCGCTGGTGGTGGCCTTGACGCTGATCGCGTCGACGGCGATGCCGAGGTCGCCGGCGATCAGCTCGCGCATGGCTTGCGCGTGCGGGCCGACCTTCGGCCGTTCGCAGACCACGGTCACGTCCGCGTTGCCCACCCGCCAGCCGCGCTCGCGCAGCAGCGCGTTGCAGTGGCGCAGGAACACGCGGCTGTCGGCCCCCTTCCAGCGCGGGTCGGCGGGCGGGAAATGGATGCCGATGTCGCCCAGCGCGAGCGCGCCGAGCATCGCATCGCAAAGCGCGTGCAGGACCACGTCGCCGTCGCTGTGCGCGGTGACGCCGCGCTCGTGGGGCACGCGCACGCCGCCGAGCATGACGTGGTCGCCTTCGCCGAAGGCGTGGACGTCGTAACCCTGGCCGATGCGGACGCTCACGGCAGGAACAGCTCCACGATCCGGTTCATGTCCACGTGCCGGATCAGGCCGGCGGCCTCGGCGGCGACCCTTGGATCGTTGAACAGGCCCTCGCCGGCGAGCTCGCCGACGCGGCCGAAGGCCTCGCCGAAGGCGCCTTCCGCCGAGCCATCCCGGAACGCCCGCCGGGCCTGGTCGGCGCAGTCCACGGTGAGCAGCCGGACCATCAGCTCGCCCATCGCGCGGTTGGCCTCGGCGCGCCGCTCGTCGCTGACCTGGGCCATGTCCGACAGGTCCGGATGCAGCGCGATCGCCGAGAACATCCACTGCACCAGGGTGCGCTGGTCGTCCGCGCCGGCGGCCGAGATCACGCACGACTGCAGGTCGCCGGCCTCCTGCGCCCGGGTCGCGCCCCAGGGTGCCACCGCGCCGGCCACGGCCAGCAGTCCCGCCACGACGTGCCTCATTGCCCCTCTCCCCTCGCCCGGCGCCGCGCCAGGATGAATTCGAACCGCGCCAGGTCGCTGGCGGTGGTGATCTTGAAGTTGTCCTCGTCGCCCTCGACCAGCAACGGCCGCATGCCCTGGCGCTCCATCGCCATCGCCTCGTCGGTGACCGCCACGCCCGCGTCGCGCGCCGCCTCGAGCGCGCGGGTGAGCTGCAGGCGCCGGAACAGCTGCGGCGTGAGCGCGCGCCACAGCCGCTCGCGCGGCTCGGTGGCGTCGATGCCGCCGTCGTCGCCGGCGCGCTTGAGCGTGTCGCGCACCGGCGCGGCCAGGATCGCCCCCACCGGATCGGCGCGCCCGCGCTCGAGCAGTCCGGTGAGGTCGGCATGGCGCAGGTTCGGGCGCGCTGCGTCGTGCACGAGCACGAACTCGTCCGCGCGCACCTCCACGGGCAGCGCCTGCAGGCCGGCGAGCACGGAGTCGGCGCGGGTGTCGCCGCCGGTGCAGGCCAGCAGCGGCTTGCCGTGGAGCGTGTCCAGCCCGGGCCAGTGCGGATCGCCCTCGGCCAGCACCACGGCGACGCCGCGCACGCCCGGATGCGAGAGCAGCGCGTCGAGGGTGTGCAGCAGCAGCGGCCGGCCGGCCACCTGCACGTACTGCTTGGGCAGCTCGCCGCCGAACCGGGTGCCGCGGCCGGCGGCGACCACGATGCCCCAGACGCCCGCGACCAGGTCCGCGCTCACGGCCGGGCCTCCTCTTCCGGTTCCTCGCCGGTGCGGCTGCGCTGGTCGTCCACCACCCGGTAGAACGTCTCGCCCGGGCGGATCATGCCCAGCTCGTTGCGCGCGCGTTCCTCGATCGCGGCCTCGCCCGACTTGAGGTCGGCCACCTCCGCGGCCAGCGCCGCGTTGCGCTGCTGCAGGCCCTCGTTCTGCCGCCGCTGCTGGACGACGCGCTCCTCGAGCGCCTGGACCGCGCGTGTCCCGCCCTCGCCGAACCACAGCCGGTACTGCAGCCAGCCCAGCAGGATCAGGAGCGCCAGCAGCAGGACGCGCAACCAGCGCATGGCAGGCGGATCAGCGCCGCAGAGAGACGAAGGCGTCGCGACCGGCGTAGGCGGCGCCGGCGCCGAGTTGCTCCTCGATCCGCAACAGCTGGTTGTACTTGGCCACGCGGTCGCTGCGGCACAGCGATCCGGTCTTGATCTGGGTGGCGGTCGTGGCGACGGCGATGTCCGAGATCGTGGTGTCCTCGGTCTCGCCCGAGCGGTGCGAGACGATGGCCGCGTACCTCGCCGCGTCGGCCATCGCGATGGCCTCCAGGGTCTCGGTCAGGGTGCCGATCTGGTTGACCTTGATCAGGATCGCGTTGGCGGTGCCGCTGTCGATGCCTTCCTTGAAGATCTTCGGGTTGGTCACGAACAGGTCGTCGCCGACCAGCTGGACCTTGTCGCCCAGGCGCGTGGTGAGCTGCTTCCAGCCGCCCCAGTCGTCCTCGGCCATGCCGTCCTCGATGGTGACGATCGGGTACTGCGCCACCCAGTCGGCGAGGAAGTCGACGAACTGCTCGCTGGTCAGGCGCTTGTTCTCGCCGACCAGGTTGTACTTGCCGCTGTCGTGGAACTCGCTCGAGGCCACGTCCAGGCCCAGCAGCACGTCGTCGCCGGCCTTGTAGCCGGCCTTCCCGATCGCCTCGAGGATGGTGTCGAGGGCCTCGACGTTGCTGCGGAAGTCGGGCGCGAAGCCGCCCTCGTCGCCCACCGCGGTGGACAGGCCGTGGCCCTTGAGCACCGACTTGAGCGCGTGGAAGATCTCGGTGCCGCAGCGCAGCGCCTCGGAAAACGAGGACGCGCCCACCGGCAGGACCATGAACTCCTGGAAGTCGACGTTGTTGTCGGCATGGGCGCCGCCGTTGATGATGTTCATCATCGGCACCGGCAGCACCGGCGCGCGGTCGCCGCCGAGGTGCTTCCACAGCGGCAGCCTGCGCGAGGCGGCCACGGCGTGCGCGTTGGCCAGCGACACCGCCAGCAGCGCGTTGGCGCCCAGGCGGCCCTTGTTCTCGGTGCCGTCGAGGTCGATCAGGCGCCGGTCCAGGCCGGCCTGGTCGGCGGCGTCGAAGCCGGCGAGCGCCTCGGCGATCGGGCCGTTGACGTTGGCCACCGCCTTGCGCACGCCCTTGCCCAGGTAGCGCGTCTTGTCGCCGTCGCGCAGTTCCACCGCCTCCCGGGCGCCGGTCGAGGCGCCGGAGGGGACGGCGGCGCGGCCGAAGGAGCCGTCGGCCAGGGTCACCTCGGCCTCCAGGGTCGGATTGCCGCGGGAGTCGAGGATTTCGCGGGCGTGGATCTTGGCGATGCTGGTCATGTAGGCGCAAACATCAGGAGGATGGAGTCGGCCGCGAGTTTAGCGGAGCGCGGCGCATCCTGCCGGCCGGGGTCGTCCGGCCGCCGGATCCGTTTCCGGGGAAAGCGTCGCCGGACGGCGGCGGTGGCGTGGGCCGCCGGGCCGCGGCGCTCCGCCGCCGCGCGGATGTCGAAACGCCGGCGGGCGGCGGGCGGCCGGCACGGCCGCCCCGGGTCACCCCTGCAGCGCCTGCTCGGCGAAGCCGTGGCGCTTGGTGACCGCGTCGAGCTCGAGCAGGGTCTCGAGCAGGCCCTCCACCCGGTCCAGCGGCCAGGCGTTGGGGCCGTCGGACAGCGCCTTCGACGGATCCGGGTGGGTTTCGGCGAACAGGCCCGACACGCCCACCGCGACCGCCGCGCGCGCCAGCACCGGCACGAACTCGCGCTGGCCGCCCGAGCTCGTCCCCTGCCCGCCCGGCAGCTGCACCGAATGGGTGGCGTCGAACACCACCGGGCAGCCGGTCTCGCGCATCACCGCCAGCGAGCGCATGTCGCTCACGAGGTTGTTGTAGCCGAAGCTGGCGCCGCGCTCGCAGACCATGATCTGCTGGTTGCCGGTCGACTTCGCCTTCTCCACCACCGGCTTCATGTCCCAGGGCGAGAGGAACTGGCCCTTCTTGATGTTGACCGGCCTGCCGGCGCTGCAGGCCTTGCGGATGAAGTCGGTCTGGCGCACGAGGAACGCCGGCGTCTGCAGCACGTCGACCACCGCGGCCACCTCGTCCATCGGGGTGTACTCGTGCACGTCGGTGAGCACGGGCACGCCGATCTGGCGCTTGACCTCGGCCAGCACCCGCAGGCCCTCCTCCATCCCCGGGCCGCGGAAGCTGCTGCCCGAGGTGCGGTTGGCCTTGTCGAAGCTGGACTTGAAGATGAAGTTCATCCCCAGCCGGCCGGTGATCTCCTTCAGCCGCCCGGCCACGTCGAGCTGCAGCTGTTCGGACTCGACCACGCAGGGGCCGGCGATGAGGAAGAGGGGCTGGTCGAGGCCGACCTTGAATCCGCACAGTTCCATGAGGACACCTTGGTTGTGGCGGTCCGCGGCGGGCCGCGGACCGGAAGGGGCGCGCGGGCGCGCCCGTCACCCCGCCACGGGCGGGATCGCGCCAGGGCTCAGGCCTTGGCTTCCTTGAGCAGCTTGCCGCCAGCCTTCTGCTCGCGCGCGGCACGCACGAAGCCGATGAACAGCGGATGCCCGGTGCGCGGCGTCGAGAGGAACTCGGGGTGCGCCTGGCAGGCGATGAACCACGGGTGGCCCGGCAGTTCGATCATCTCGACCAGCAGGTCGTCCATCGACTTGGCCGAGATCACAAGGCCGGCGTCCTCGAGCTGGGTCCGGTAGCGGTTGTTGAACTCGTAGCGGTGGCGGTGGCGTTCGCCGACCACGTCCCTGCCGTAGAGCTCGCGCGCCTTCGTGCCCGGCTTGATGCGCTGCTCCTGCAGGCCCAGGCGCATCGTGCCGCCGAGGTCGGACTTCTCGTCGCGACGCTCGATCTCGCCGGTGCTGGTGCGCCACTCGGTGATCAGGCCGATCACCGGGTGCGGGGTCTGGCGGTCGTTCTCGGTGCTGTTGGCGCCCTCCAGCCCGGCCACGTGGCGGGCGAAGTCCACCACCGCCGCCTGCATGCCGTAGCAGATGCCGAAGTACGGGATGCCGTTCTCGCGCGCGAACTTCGACGCCAGCACCTTGCCCTCGAAGCCGCGGTCGCCGAAGCCGCCGGGCACGAGGATGCCGTGCACGCCGCGCAGGGTCCGCTCGGCGCCGTCGCGCTCGATGTCCTGGGACTCGATCCAGCGCAGGTTGACCCGGGTGCGCTGGCGGATGCCGCCGTGGCGCAGCGCCTCGCCCACCGACTTGTACGCGTCCTTGTGGTCGACGTACTTGCCGACCACGGCGATCTCGACTTCGTCGATCGGGTGCTCGCTGGCATCGACCACCGCCAGCCATTCGGACAGGTCGGCCGGCGCCGCCCTGTCCTCCAGCCGCAGGCGCTCGACCACCAGGCCGTCGAGGCCCTGGGCGTGCAGCCACATCGGCAGCTTGTGGATGTTGTCGAGGTCGACGGCCGAGATCACCGCCTTCTCGGTCACGTTGGTGAACAGCGCGATCTTGCGCCGCTCGCCGTCGGGTAGCGGCTGCTCGCTGCGGCAGACCAGGATGTCGGGCTGGATGCCGATCGAGCGCAGCTCCTTGACCGAGTGCTGGGTGGGCTTGGTCTTGAGCTCGCCCGCGGCGGCGATGAACGGCACCAGGGTCAGGTGCATGAACATCGCCTTGTCCGGGCCGCGCTCGGCGCGGATCTGGCGGATCGCCTCCAGGAACGGCAGCGACTCGATGTCGCCCACGGTGCCGCCGATCTCCACCAGGGCCACGTCGAAGCCCTGGGTGGCGGCGTCGATGCAGCGCTTGATCTCGTCGGTGATGTGCGGGATCACCTGCACGGTGGCGCCGAGGTAGTCGCCGCGGCGCTCCTTGCGGATCACCGACTCGTAGATCTTGCCGGTGGTGATCGAGTTCTTGCCCGACAGGCGGACGTTGATGAAGCGCTCGTAGTGGCCCAGGTCCAGGTCGGTCTCGGCGCCGTCGTCGGTGACGTAGACCTCGCCGTGCTGGAACGGGCTCATCGTGCCCGGGTCGACGTTGATGTAGGGATCCAGCTTCATCAGCGTCACCCGCAGGCCGCGGGCTTCGAGGATCGCGGCCAGCGACGCCGCCGCGATGCCCTTGCCGAGCGAGGACACCACGCCGCCGGTGACGAAGACGAGGGGAGTGACGTAGCCGGGGGAAGTCATGGGGAGTGGGCACCCGCTGGAAAGCCCCATTCTACAGGTCCCGGCGCCCGGCACCCAGCCCGTCGTGCGCGGACGGCGCGGCAACGGCGCGGCAACGGCGATGCCGCGGCGGTCCGCCGCGCCTGCGGCCGCGCGCCGGGGCCACAGGCCGCGCCGTCGCGCCGCGCGCGGCGCCTCAACCGGCCTGGTAATGCGCCGCGAACGTGCGGCAGACCACCTCCATGGCCTGCCGCCAGCGCGCCAGCAGGGCTTCGTCGGCCTCCGGGTCGGATTCGGCGACCACCTGCACCAGGCTCTCGATCCAGGCCGGATACAGCGCCGGATCGACCGGGGCCCGGCCCTTCCGGGAGTGGACCCGGGCCATTTCCGCGGTGGCCCGCTGCGACAGCGGGCTGCCGGCGGCATGGAAGATCGCCACGCTGATCCCGCGCCGCAGTGCCATGCGCTGGCGGCCCATGTCGGTGCCGGCGAACAGCGGCCGTATCCGCGGGTCGCTGTCCATGAACACCTCGTAGAAGCGTTCGATGAAGCGGCCGGTGCGCAGGCAGCGGCCGTAGCTCTGCTGCAGGTCCTCGTACTGGTCTGCCATCGTGGATCGAGCCCCCTGTGGAGCCCGCAGGATGGCCGGACCGCGCCCCGGCCCGCATTGATCCGCCGCAATGACGCCGCTCCCGTCCCGGCTCCTGCGACGGACGGGCGCGATCCTTGACCGCCCCGTTCCCGGCCCGCATCCTGCGCGCCTTGCAGTCGACCGCCCCCCGATGATGAGTTCCCGCTACAACGCCGCCGACATCGAAGTCCTGTCCGGCCTGGACCCGGTCAAGCGCCGGCCCGGCATGTACACCGACACCTCCCGGCCCAACCACCTGGCCCAGGAGGTGATCGACAACTCGGTCGACGAGGCGCTGGCGGGCCATGCGCGGGAGATTTCGGTCACGCTCTACAGGGACGGCAGCTGCGAGGTGGCGGACGACGGCCGCGGCATGCCGGTGGACATCCACCCCGAGGAGAAGATCCCCGGCGTGGAGCTGATCCTCACCCGCCTGCACGCGGGCGGCAAGTTCAGCAACCGCAACTACACCTTCTCCGGCGGCCTGCACGGCGTGGGCGTGAGCGTGGTCAACGCGCTGTCGTCGCTGGTGGAGGTGCACATCCGCCGGGACGGCGCCGAACACCGCATCACCTTCCGCGACGGCGAGCGCGCCACGCCGCTGGAGGTGGTGGGCACGGTCGGGAAGAGGAACACCGGCACCCGCGTGCGCTTCTGGCCGGACCCGAAGTACTTCGACAGCCCGAAGTTCAGCGTGCGCGCCCTGCGCCACCTGCTGCGGGCCAAGGCCGTGCTCTGCCCCGGCCTGACCGTGACCCTGTTCGACGAGGCCAGCGGCGAACGCGACACCTGGCATTACGAGGACGGCCTGCGCGACTACCTCAGGGGCGAACTGGCCGGGCGCGAGCTGCTGCCGCCCGAGCTGTTCGTCGGCCAGCAGAAGAAGGACACCGAGGTGGTGGACTGGGCCGTGGCCTGGGTGCCCGAGGGCGACCTGGTCCAGGAGAGCTACGTCAACCTGATCCCCACCGCCCAGCACGGCACCCACGTCAACGGCCTGCGCACGGGGTTCACCGACGCACTGCGCGAGTTCTGCGACTTCCGCAACCTGCTGCCGCGCGGGGTGAAGCTGGCGCCGGAGGACGTGTGGGACCGGGTGTCGTTCGTGCTGTCGCTGAAGATGACCGACCCGCAGTTCAGCGGCCAGACCAAGGAACGGCTGAGTTCGCGCCAGGCCGCCGGGTTCGTGGAGAACGCGGCGCACGATGCGTTCTCGCTGTGGCTCAACCAGCACGTGGACTTCGGCGAGAAGATCGCCCAGCTCGCGATCGAGCGCGCCAGCGCGCGCCTGAAGACCGAGAAGCAGATCGTCCGCAAGAAAGTCACCCAGGGACCCGCCCTGCCCGGCAAGCTCGCCGACTGCATCAGCCAGGACCTCTCCCGCACCGAGCTGTTCCTGGTCGAGGGCGATTCGGCCGGCGGCAGCGCCAAGCAGGCCCGCGACAAGGACTTCCAGGCGATCCTCCCGCTGCGCGGCAAGATCCTCAACACCTGGGAGGTCGCCTCGGGCGGCGTGCTCGCGTCGCAGGAAGTGCACGACCTCGCGGTCGCGATCGGCTGCGACCCGGGCAAGGACGACATCAGCGGCCTGCGCTACGGCAAGATCGTGATCCTCGCCGACGCGGATTCCGACGGCCTGCACATCGCCACCCTGCTCTCGGCGCTGTTCCTCAGGCACTTCCCCGCGCTGGTGCGCGCCGGCCACATCTTCGTGGCGATGCCGCCGCTGTTCCGGATCGACGTGGGCAAGCAGGTGTTCTACGCCCTCGACGAGGAGGAGAAGCGGCTGCTGCTGGAGAAGATCGAGCGCGAGAAGATCAAGGGCCAGGTCAGCGTGACCCGCTTCAAGGGCCTGGGCGAGATGAACCCCTCCCAGCTGCGCGAATCCACCATCCATCCCGACACGCGCCGCCTGGTGCAGCTGACCATCGACGACGACGTGGAGACGCGCGGGCTGATGGACATGCTGCTGGCGAAGAAGCGGGCGAGCGACCGGAAGGCGTGGCTCGAACAGAAGGGCGACCTGGCCACGCTCGAGGTGTGACGCGCGCGCCTCATCGACCTCGGCCGTTGCAACGACCTCGTTCCACCCGGGATGTCATGTGCCTCGCGGGGCGCAGCTGGAGCAGAAGGGCGACCTGGCGACGCTCGAGGCGTGACGCGGGTGCTTCATTGGCGTTTCCCCGGGTGAGGTCAGCGTCCCGGTTCCGGCGTGACCGGAAGGGCCGTGCTGCGACCGGGGAGGCCTTGCAATGAATGTCCCCCGGCGACCGCCTGCGGCGGCCGCCTCCTCCTTGATTTCATCGCAAGGCCTCCCCGCCCGCGACACGGCTCGCTTCGGATGGATGCGCCGCACGCACATCCCAGCCGCACGCGCGCCCTCGACGAGTAGCGCGTAGTCCGCGCAAACCTGGCGCAGCCGGGATCGCCTCTCCTCTGCCTTGTGCCTTGTGCCTTGTGCCTTGTGCCTTGTGCCTTGTGCCTTGTGCCTTGTGCCCGCGTCCCGGATGCGGCCATTGGCCATATCCGGGCCAAGCGACCTGTCCGGGCGACGGGCGTGTGCTTGCCGCAAGCCCGGGCGCGCCGGGGTCGGGAGGCCTTGCGCGAAATCAAGGAGGAGGACGTCGACGCAGTCGGCGGCCGGGGGACATCGCCGCAAGGCCGCCCGGTTCCGGCGCGGTCCAACCGTATCGACGTCATCGCGCAGAACCCGGTCCCGGCCTCACTCGCCCAAGTGCACGCGCCACCGCAATACCGTCCCGTCGCGCCGGTCCGGACGCGTCCCGGGCCGGTCCGCGGCATAGGGCTCGCCGCTGTGCGGGAGGATGCCCAGGTAGCGATGGGTCTTCATCGACAGCAGCATGAACTCGCCGCGCAGCAGGTCCTGCCACATGAAGCGGCTGTCGACCGGATGCTCGGGCAGCAGGCGCACGTCCGCGGACAGGCCGATGCCGACCACGGTCAGGAAACCGCTGCCGTCCATCGCTTCCAGCGCCACCTGGCCGCCACCGCGGTCGTGCACGCGGAAGCGGGCGGCCGGCGACTTCGCCTTCTCCGCGCCGGGCGGCAGCGGCTGCACCACGCCCAGCGGATGCACCGTCGCCATGCTGCCGTCGCCCAGGTTCTCCAGCACCACCACCTCGCCCAGCGGAATATTGCGCGAGCGGTCGGCGAGCGGTTCGACCAGCTCGAAACGGTCGAAGTCCGCGTATCCGCCTTCGCGACCCTCCCGGTTGAAGGCGAACAGCGCGTAGCGCACGCCCTGGAAGGTCTTGAGCTGGTACGGCAGGCGCACCGGCTCGCCGATGTCGTGGAACACGCGCCCGTCCTCGCTCCAGGAGAACCAGGCCAGGTCCTGGTCGTGGTCGCCACGCACGCGCAGGTGCACCCGCGCCTGCTCCAGCGGCACGTCGACGCGCCGGTCCCGGTCCTGCGCATACCAGCGCAGGACGTGCCGGCCGTCTTCCCGCGCCACCGCCAGCCATGCGGCCGGCATGTTGAGCAGGCCGAGGCCGGCGATATCCCTCGGCTGCAGCCCCGAAGCATCCATCACGACGGTGGCGGTCGCCTCCGGTCCCACCACCCGCTGGGTCAGCGTGTTGCGCGCATGCAGGAAGCCTGCCGCGGGCAGGGTATGCAGGCGCAGGTATCCCGGGCGCTCGCGCAACGACCACTTGCCCGCCTGCGGCTGGTGGTTCCACTGCCACACCGGCTGCAGCTGCGCGGCGGAAAACCCGTCGCTGCGCGCGTACGGCGCACGGGGCCGGACCTCCGCACCCGCCTGCGGCTTGGTCCAGGTCCGCGGCGAGCGGCCGAGGTTGCCCGGCAGCCCGAAGTACGGCCAGCCTTCGTGCCAGGTCACCGGCGACAGGAAGGTGGTGCGGCCGATGGACTTGAGGTCCATCATCGAGAAGCCCCACCAGCTGCCGTCGGGCGCCTGCACGATCCCGCCCTGGTGCAGCGGCACCGCGCCGAGTTCGTTGTCGCCCGGCTTGCGGTGCGAGAACCGGGCGCCGTCGGCCGGGATCGGCGAGCGCTGGCCCACGCTGTCCTCCCACCAGCCGCGCTGGAAGCCCATGGTTTCGCTGGCGCTGATGGCGACCGTCTCCCAGGGGCCGTCCAGGCGGTCGGCGCGCGCGGCCTGCATGCGCCCGACCGGGGCGTAGTTGGCGCTGATGATGTAGTAGCGCCCATCGATCTTGTAGAAGTGGTGGCCCTCGCCCATGCCGTGGCCGGCCGGGATGATCACCCGCTCGCTGCCCTCGACCACGCCGGACAGGTCCGGCTTGAGCTCCACCAGCCGCACCTCGTTGTAGTTGAACACCGCCCACACCCGGCCGTCGTCGTCGAACAGCACCGACAGGTCGTGCAGGTTGCGGTCGATCACCGTGTGCGCCCACGGCCCCGCCGGATCCTCGGCGGTGAACACGTGCAGCCCGCGCTCGTTGATGTTGGCGAAAATGTGGAAGCGGCCATGGTGATGGCGCAGTACCGGTGCCCAGATGCCCTGGCCGTACAGGTCCCTGCCTTCCTCCAGGCGGTATTCGGGGCCCGGAGGGAATTCCGCCAGCGCGTACGACACGAATTCCCAGTTCACCAGGTCGCGCGAGCGCAGCACCGGCAGGCCCGGCACCGCGTGCATGGTGGTGCCGGTCAGGTAGAACCAGTCGCCGACGCGGATCAGGTCCGGGTCGGAAAACTCGTCGTAGAAGAGGGGGTTGGTGTAGGTGCCGTTGCCGTTGTCGGCGGTCCACGTGGCCGTCGCCGCGCGGGCCGGTGCGCCGACGGCCAGCAGGAACAGCATCAGCAACAGTCGCGCCCACACCATCGATCACCTCCCCGCGCGGCGCGGCCCGCGCCGCTGCGTCAGTCCAGCTGCAGCACGAATCCGCCGGCCTCGGGCAGTTCCAGGTCCAGCGGCGCGTCCGGCGCCAGCTCCAGCTGCCGCAGGGCGAAGCCAGGGGCATCGCCGCCGTCGGTGACCAGCGCGCCGCGCAGGGTGCCGCCGCCCAGCGCTTGCGCATCCAGCGTGATCGTCCGCGGCCCGGGTCCGGCATTGATCCCGGCCACGTACCGGCGGCCGCCGCCCTCGCGCATGAACACGGCGTACTTCCCCGGGTACCCGTCGAGGAAGCGGCTGTCGTCCCACACCTCCGGCAGGCCTGCGAGGACACCGCGCACGTAGTCCGGCACCTGGGCCATGCCCTCGGGCGTCTCGGCGTAGTGCTGGATGCCGGAGACGAACAGCACCGACTGGGCCAGCTCGAACGCCGGACTGGTGCGCCGTTGCACCCGGTCGTTGAGCTTCGCCATCGCCACCGGGGTGAAGTCCATCGGGTCGAACACGTTGCGCGTGAACGGCAGCGTGGCCGCGTGCACGGCCATCCGGTCGGCATTGGCCTGCTCGAAGGTGGCGAACTCCAGGCCGCGCACCGCCTCCATCGTCTGCAGGTGCGGCCAGGTGCGCTGCCAGCCGCGCGGCAGGGTCGAGCCGTGGAAGTTCATCTGGAAGCCGTAGGGCGCCGCGTCCGCCAGCAGGTCCAGGTAGTAGGCGATCATCGAGGAGCCGTCGCCGCCGAAAAAGTCCACCTTCAGCCCCGCCACGCCCATGGCCTTGAGCCGGTCGAACTCGCGCATCCGGCTGGCGTGGTCGAGCAGCCGGCTTCGGGGCGTCTGCGGCGCTTCGTTCCAGTCGCCGGCCGAGTTGTACCAGACCAGGATCGACACGCCCTTGCCGCGCGCGTACTCCACCAGTTCGGCGAGCTTGTCCTCGCCGATCTGGGTGTCCCACAGCCCGTCGACCAGGGTGTAGCGCCAACCCATGCGCGCGGCGTAGTCGACGAACTGCCGCTGCACCTCGAACACGGTGTGGTCGTCGCCCAGCAGCGGCCAGCTCCACGACGCCTTGCCCGGCACCGAGGGCGCGGCCACCGCCGGCGGGTCGGCCAGGTCGGTGCCGAGGGTGGAATCGGCCACGGTGGCGAGGTCGCCCACCGCCACGATGCGCCAGGGCGAACGCCACGGGAACGATTCGATCCACGGCAGCGCCGGCTTGCCCGGCAGCGCCTCGCGTTCGTCGGGAAAGGCGAGCACGTATTCGCCGGGACGCGCGCCGTCGTCCAGGCGGCTGCCGGCGTCGCCGCGACGCAGGCTGCCCTCGCTGAGCAGGATCCAGTCCTCCCCGCTGCGGAACAGCGCCGGGAACACCCAGCCATGGCCCATCGGGCTCGGCGTGCCCACCGGCACGTCCTGCAAGTAGTCCTCCTCGTAGGACGGGTTGGTGCGCCCCCAGCCGGTCTTGGGCTCGGCCAGCGGCTGCAGCCAGGCGTGGGCGGTGGACGGCAGGCGGAACGTCGCCGCATCGCGCGTCCAGGTGCGCAGGCCCGGTACTTCGCGCTCGAGCTCGTAGCGGAAGGCGGCGCCGTCGTTCGAGACCTGCCAGGCCACGACGAGTTCGTTTCCCTGCGCATCGCGCCAGCGGAACACGCGGCGATTGGCGCGATATGCGTTGTGGCGACGCTTGCCCGACAGCAGCTCGTAGTCGTCGGCCACCGGCTCCACCGCATCGGCCCCGGCGAAGGCCAGGGCCCGCGACAGGTCCACGCCCTCCCCCACCATGCCCAGCGGCGAGGGCGCGACCACCTCGCGGCCCTGGCGCAGCAGCCGCCAGGTGGGCCTGCCTTCGGCGTCGAGCGACATTTCCACGCGCAGGCGGCCGTCAGGGCTGGCGACGTCACCAGGCGCCACCGCGTCTGCGGCGATCAGCGGCAGGCAGGCACCCAGCAGGGCCAGCGCGGCGAGGACGCGCAGGGCGCGCGCCTCCAGGCGGCGGCGTGGCACCCGCTCACCCATGACCGCCACCGCCCGCGGGACCGGTGCGCGCCAGCAGCCGCTGCAGCAGGCAGAACGCCAGCAGCAGCACGCCGATCGCGATCCGGGTCCACCATGAGCTCAGGGTGCCATCGAACGCGATCAGGGTCTGGATCAGGCCCAGCACCAGCACGCCGAACACCGTGCCCAGTACGTAGCCGCTTCCGCCGGCGAGCAGCGTGCCGCCGATCACCACGGCGGCGATCGCGTCCAGTTCCAGCCCCGTCGCGTGCAGGCTGTAGCCGCTGAGCATGTAGAACGTGTACACCACCCCGGCCAGCGCCGAGCAGAAGCCGCTGAGCGCGTACACCTGCACCAGGGTGCGCTTGACCGGCAGGCCCATCAGGTGCGCCGACTGCACGTTGCCGCCGATCGCGTACACGGTGCGACCGAAGCGCGTCTTCGCCGCCAGCAGCGCGCCCACGGCCACCACGAGCAGCGCGATGAGCGCGCCGGCCGAGATCGAGGTGCGCCCGCCCAGCGGGATGCGCAGGCTCGCCACCGCCACGTGGAACGCGTGGTCGATGCCGATCGAGTCCACGCTCACCAGCGTGGCCGCGCCGCGCGCCAGGAACATGCCGGCCAGCGTCACCACGAACGGCTGCAGTCGGTAGCGTTCGATCAGCACCCCCATCAGCGCGCCGAACCCGGTGCCCAGCACCAGCACCGCGCCGATCGCCGGCAGCGGATGCCAGCCGTGGTGCTGGACGAGGCTGGCCAGCAGCACGGTGCTGAAGGCGATCACCGCGCCCACCGACAGGTCGATGCCGCCGGTCAGGATCACGAAGGTCATGCCGACCGCGACGATCAGCAGGAAGCTGTTGTCGATCAACAGGTTGAGGAACACCTGCGGGCGCAGGAAACCGTCGTACAGCACGCCGCCGGCCACCGACATCGCGACGAACAGCGACACCGTGACCGCCAGCGACGCATAGCGCGGATCGCGCCACAGGCGCGCCACGCCGCCGCCCCGCAACAGCGCGCGCAGCGGCACCGCGCTCATGCGCCCCCCCTCGCCGGGCGCCGCGCCAGCGCCCGCACCCTGGCGCGGAACTCCGGCGACTGCAGCAGCAGCACCGCCACCACCAGCAGCGCCTTGACCACGTAGTTCACCTGCGGCGGCACCCCGATGGCGTAGATGGTGGTGGTCAGGGCCTGGATGATCAGCGCGCCGACCACGCTGCCGGCGAGGCTGAAGCGGCCGCCCGCCAGCGCGGTGCCGCCCAGCGCGACCGCGAGGATCGCGTCGAGTTCGAGCAGCTGGCCGGCATTGTTGGCGTCGGCGCTGGCCACGTTGGAACTGACCAGCAGGCCCGCCAGCCCGGCGCAGAAGCCGCTGAACACGTACAGCCACAGCGTGATCGCGCGGGCGCGCACCCCGGCCACGCGCGCGGCGGCGGGGTTGTGCCCGATGGCGCGGATGAACATGCCCAGGGCGGTGCGGTCGAGCAGCAGCGCCAGGACCACGAACAGCGCGCCGGCGACGTACAGCGGGAAAGGCAGCCCGAACAGGAAGCCTGTGCCGAGGAAGGAGTACGGCGGGTAGTAGATGGTGAGGATGTTGCCGCCGCTGATGAGCTGGGCGACACCGCGTCCGGCCACCATCAGGATCAGGGTGGCGATGATCGGCTGCATCCCGACCTTGACCACCAGCACCCCGTTCCACAGCCCGCACAGCGCCGCGGTGGCCAGCGCCGCGCCGATCGCGGCGAACAGCGGCGCCAGGCCCGTCCCGCCGCCGGCGGTCATGCGGCCGATGGTCCAGGCGGCGACGGTGGCGGCGATCGCCAGGACCGCGCCCACGGAAATGTCGAGGCCGCGCGCCGCGATCACCAGGGTCATGCCCATCGACACCAGCACCAGCGGCGCGGCGCGGTTGGCGATGTCGACCAGGTTGCCGTACAGGCGTCCGTCGCGCCATTCCAGCGCCAGGAAGCCCGGGTTGAGCAGGCCGTTGCCGAGCAGCAGCAGGGCCAGCGCCAGCAGCGGCCAGAACAGCGGATGCGCGAGCATCCTGCGATGCAGCGGCAGCGGCGCCTGCGCGTCTGGATCGGTCGTTGCCATCAGGCGTGTCCCGCGATCAGGTCGAGCACCCGGGCGCCCTCGCTGCCGCCGGGCAGCTCGCCCGCCTTGCGCCGCTCGCGCAGCACCACGATGCGGTCGCCCAGCCGGGTGAGCTCCTCGAGCTCGGCGGAAATGAACAGCACCGCCATGCCCTCGCGCGCCAGGCGCACCACTTCGCCCATGATTTCCTGCTTGGCGGCGATGTCGATGCCACGGGTCGGCTCGTCCAGGATCAGCAGCTTCGGCCGGGTGGCCAGCCAGCGCGCCAGCACCACCTTCTGCTGGTTGCCGCCGGACAGCGCGCCCACCGGCGTCTCGATCCCGGCCGTGCGCACGCCCAGCAACTCGACGTAGTGGCGGGCGAGTTCGTCCTGCCGGGACCGCGGCAGCGCGCGCCACCAGCCACGCCGGGCCTGCAGGGCCAGCACGATGTTCTCGCGCACCGACAGTTCGGCAACGATGCCCTCGGTCTTGCGCTCCTCCGGGCACAGGGCCAGGCCGCGCTCCACCGCGTCGGCGGGATGGCGCAGGTCCACGCGCGCGCCCTCGAGCAGCAGCGTGCCTTCGTCTGCGCGATCCAGGCCGAACAGCAGCCGCGCCAGTTCGGTGCGGCCCGAGCCGAGCAGGCCGCCCAGCGCCACCACCTCGCCCGCGCGCACCTGCAGGTCCACCGTATGCAGGGCGCCGCGGCGCGACAGGCCGCGCGCCTCCAGCACCACCGGCGCGTCCGCCGCGATGCCGGCATGGTCGGCGCGCCCTTCGGCCAGCGCCACGTCGCGCCCGACCATCGCCTTGACCAGCGCCGCCTGCGGCAGCTCCCCGGGCGTGTACTCGCCGACGAGCGTGCCGTTGCGCAGCACCGTGATCCGGTCGGAGACCGCGTACACCTGGTCGAGGAAGTGGGTGACGAACAGGATCGCCATCCCCTGCTCGCGCAGCCGGCGCATGACCGCGAACAGCTCCTGCACCTCGCCCTCGTCCAGGCTCGAAGTGGGCTCGTCAAGGATCAGCACCTTCGCCGACACCCCCAGCGCGCGCGCGATCGCCACCATCTGCTGGATCGCGACCGGGTACGAGGCCAGCGGCCGGTCCACGTCGAGGTCCAGGTGCAGCCGGCCCAGCAGCTCGCGCGCGCCGGCGCGCACCCGGCGCCAGTCGATCAGGCCGAAGCGGCGCGGATAGCGGCCCGCATGCAGGTTCTCCGCCACCGACAGGTTCGGGCAGAGGTTGACCTCCTGGTAGACGGTGCTGATGCCCTCGCGCTGCGCCTCGAGCGGGCTGGACGGGGCGATCGGGCGCCCGTCCAGTTCCACGGTGCCGGCGTCGGGGCGCTCGACCCCGGTGAGCAGCTTGATCAGCGTCGACTTGCCGGCGCCGTTCTGGCCCATCAGCGCGTGGATCTCGCCGGCGCGCAGGCACAGGCCCGCGCCGTCGAGCGCCACGGTGGCGCCGAAGCGCTTGCGCAGGCCCTGCGCGTGCAGCACGTGGCTCACCGCCACGTCCCCCGCGGATGCGGCTGCGCGCGCCGGCACCGGGCCGGCGTGCGGGTCAGGCGACAGCGACGCATCGGGGCCGGGCTCAGTACTTGCGGTTGGGCAGTTCGGCCTCGGCCTGGTCCTGGGTGAACACGCCCTCCTCCACCACCACGCGCCGGGGCACTTCGCGCCCGGCGTGCACGTCGCGGATCAGCTGCGCCAGCTGCGGGCCGAGCAGCGGGTTGCATTCGACCGTGGCGTTGAGCTTGCCGGCCTTCATCGCCTCGAACGCGCCGCGCACGCCGTCGATCGACACGATGCGGATGTCGGTGCCAGGCCTGAGGCCGGCTTCTTCGATCGCCTGGATCGCGCCGATGGCCATGTCGTCGTTGTGCGCGAAGAGCACGTCGATGTTGCCGCCTTCGGCCTTGAGGAAGGCCTCCATCACTTCCTTGCCCTTGGCCCGGGTGAAGTCGCCGCTTTGCGAGCGCACGATCACGAAGCGGTCGTCTTCCCCGATCACTTCCTTGAAGCCGCGCATGCGGTCGTTGGCCGGGGCCGAACCGACCGTGCCCTGCAGTTCGACGATCCGGATCGGGCCCGGCTTGCCCTCGCTGTCCTCGATCACCCAGCGCGCGGCGCGGCGGCCTTCCTCGACGAAGTCCGAACCGATGAAAGTCGCGTACAGCGACTCGTCGGACACCTTCACCGCGCGGTCGGTCAGCACCACCGGGATCCCGGCGGCCTTCGCCTCCTGCAGCACCGTGTCCCAGCCGGTCTCCACCACCGGGGAGAACGCGATCACGTCCACGCCCTGGGCGATGAACGAGCGCAGCGCCTTGATCTGGTTCTCCTGCTTCTGCTGCGCGTCGGAGAAGCGCAGGTTGAATTCCGGCGGCGCCAGCGCCTCCTTCACCGAGCGGGTGTTGGCGGTGCGCCACTCGCTCTCGGCGCCGACCTGGCTGAAACCGACCGTGATCGAGTCGCCGGCGCCGCCTCCCTCCCCGCCGCCGCAGCCGGCGAGCATCGCGGCGCACAGCAGCGCCAGCACTCCAGAAACCTTCCGCATCATCTCCTCCCGTACGCCATCTTGATGTTTGCGCTACCAAGCATGTTGCCATGCGCCGGGGCGTGCCGGCACCGGGCCCGCCCTCAGGGGGCGATGTAGGCGGTCTTGACCGTCGTGTAGAACTCCACCGCGTAGCGGCCCTGCTCGCGCGGGCCGTAGCTCGAGGCCTTGCGGCCGCCGAAGGGCACGTGCGGATCCACCCCGGCGGTGGGCAGGTTCACCATGACCATGCCCGCCTGGGCGTGGCGCCTGAAATGCGAGGCGTGCCTCAGCGATGTGGTGCAGATCCCCGCGCACAGCCCGAACGGGGTGTCGTTGGCCAGCGCCAGCGCGTGCTCGTAGTCGTCGGCGCGCAGCACCGCCGCGACCGGGCCGAAGATCTCCTCGCGCGCGATCCGGTGCGACGGCTGGGCCGCGAACAGGGTCGGCGCCAGGAAGTGGCCCTCGGTGGCACAGTCCACGCGCGCGCCCCCGGCCAGCAGCTCGCCGCCGTCCTCGTGCCCGGCCCGGATGTAGGACAGGTCGGTCTCGAGCTGGGCGCCGCTGGCCACCGGCCCGATGTGCACCGACGGATCGAGCGGATCGCCCACCTTCAGCTGCGCGAGGCGGGCCTGCATCCGTTCGACGAAGGCGTCGTGGACCGCCGACTCGACGATCAGCCTGCTCGAGGCCGTGCAGCGCTGGCCGGTGGAGAAGAACGCGCCATTGACCGCGCATTCCACCGCCGTGTCGAGGTCGGCGTCGGCCAGCACCACGAGCGGATTCTTGCCGCCCATCTCCATCTGCACCTTCAGCGCCCGCTCCGCGGCCTGCTTCAGCAGGGCACGGCCGGTGGGCACCGAGCCGGTGAAGGTCAGTGCGTCCAGCTTCGGGTGCGAGACCAGGGCCTGTCCGACCGTGCGGCCGCTGCCCAGGACCATGTTGAACACGCCGTCGGGCAGGCCGGCGCGCGAGAGGATCTCGGCGAGCGCCCAGGCGCAGCCGGGCACGATCTCCGCCGGCTTGAACACCACGGTGTTGCCGTAGGCCAGGGCCGGGGCGATCTTCCAGGCCGGGATCGCCAGCGGGAAGTTCCACGGCGCGATGATGCCGACGGTGCCGACCGGCTCGCGGGTGATCTCGATCTCGACGCCGGGACGGGTCGAAGCCAGCTTCTCGCCGGGGATGCGCAACGCCTCGCCGGCGAAGAACCTGAAGATCTGCCCGGCGCGCGTGGCCTCGCCGATGCTCTCGGCCAGGGTCTTGCCCTCCTCGCGCGCGAGCAGTCGGCCCAGCTCCTCCTTGCGGGCGAGGATCTCGCTGCCCACGAAGCCGAGGATGTCGGCGCGCTGCTGCGGGTTGGACAGCGACCAGGCCGGCAGCGCCGCGGCCGCCGCATCCACCGCCTGCGCCGTCGCCGCCGCGTCGAGCACGCCGTAGCGGCCGACCGGCGAGGCCAGGTCGGCGGGATTCTCGTCGGCGTGGCTGCCGCTGCCGTCGACCCACTGGCCGCCGACGTAGCTGCGGAAATGCTGTTCCATGTGGGGGCCCTCCCGTGCGCCTAGAGCGGGCGCACCCCGCCTGGCCGGAAGCCGGCCGGAACGCTGCGCAGCGTGTTGCGCAGCGGTGCGCCCAGCTCCGGCAGGTCGATTTCGAACACGTCGCCCGGCTGCGTGCGCACGCCGTCGGCGAAGCTCAGCGTGGCGGTGCCGAAGAAGTGCAGGTGCACGTCGCCGGGGCGCCGGTGCGCGGCGTACTTGAAGTGGTGGTACTCCAGGTTCTCCAGCGAGTGGCACATGTTGGCTTCGCCGGTGAGGAACGGCTTCTCCCAGACCACGGCGCCGTCGCGCCGCAGGCGGCTGGTGCCGCGCAGGTCGCGCGGCAGCTCGCCGACGCGCAGCTCGGGGCCGATCGCGCAGGCGCGCAGCTTGGAGTGCGCCAGGTACAGGTAGTTCTGGCGTTCGGTCACATGATCGGAGAACTCGTTGCCGATCGCGAAGCCGAGGCGGTGCGGCACGCCCGCGTCGTCGATGACGTACAGGCCGACGAGCTCGGGCTCCTCGCCGCCGTCGAGGGCGAACTCGGGCGAGTCGAGTTCGGCGTCGGGCGCGGCCACGATCGAGCCGTCGCCCTTGTAGAACCACTCGGGCTGGGCGCCGACTTCGCCGGGCGCGGGCATGCCGCCTTCCACGCCCCACTGGAACATGCGCATCGAGTCGGTGAGGCTGCCCTCCTCCGCCTGCTGCTGCAGCTTCTGGTGCATGGCATCGCGCGCCGCGGCGCTGCCAAGGTGGGTCAGGCCGGTGCCGCTGACCATGCAGTGCGCCGGGTCGGGATGGTGCAGCGGAGGAAGCACGCGCCGCTCGGCGAGCAGCGTCGCGTACTCGAGCCGCGCCTGGACCGGGAGCGCTCCGGCCGCCTCGGCCAGGCTCCTCCCCGCGCCGATCGCGGCCCGGGCCAGGGCCCAGGTGCCATCCACGCCGCCGAGCACGCGCACGTGCCGGCCGTCCTCCTCGACGATGCCGACGCGCACGTCGGCCCCGTCCTTCAGCTGGATCAATCGCATCTGCTGAGCGGTCCTGCCAGGAATGCCACGCCCATTCTGCCGGGGCGAGGGATATCCATCCAATTCGATTCAGAGGGAAATCGATATGGATAGGGGCATATCGAGCCAGGCTGCGGACCGCCTGTTCCGTCCCGCCCGCGCGCTCCGTGCCCGCCCGTTGGACGGCTCCCTCCCCGCATGCGGGGGAAGGTCGACCGCCCGACGACTCCCTCCCCCGCCTGCGGGAGAGGGCCGGGGTGGGGGCAACGAAGGCCACCCGGCCCCTTCCACTCTTCGATGCCGCTGAAGCCCCCCATCCCGGCCTTCCCCCGCACGCGGGGGAAGGAGGTCATCCCCGACCGCCGCTCAGGTCCAGCCGGCGTCGACCACGAATTCCTGGGCGGTGATCGCGCGCGCCTGGTCCGAGGCCAGGAACAGCACCATCGCGGCGATGTCGTCCGGCCAGACCTTGTCCGGCAGGCACTGGTTGCGCTTGAGGTCTTCCTCGCCGGCCTCGTCCAGCCACAGTTCGATCTGGCGCTGCGTCATCACCCAGCCGGGAGTGACCACGTTGATGCGGATGCGGTCGGCGCCCAGCTCGCGCGCCAGGCCGCGGGTCAGCCCGTTCACCGACGACTTGGCGGTGGCGTACACCGGGTAGCCGCCGGTCTTGCACTGCCAGCCGGTCGAACCGAGGTTGATGATCGAACCGCCGCCCAGCCGGCGCATGCCCGGCACCACCGACTGGATCGCGAAGAACGCCGGCCGCTGGTTGATCGCCACGCGCCGGTCCCAGTACTCGGGCGTGACCTCCTCGAGCCGGTGGCGGTCGTCGCTGCCGACGTTGTTCACCAGCACGTGGAAGTCGCCGCCCAGCGCGCTGGCGCCGTCGGCGATGGCCTGCTGCAGCGCCGCCACGTCGGTCACGTCGCAGGCGCGGAACCAGGGGCGCGACGCGCCCGCCGACTCGACCGAGCGCACCAGCTCCTCGCTGCACGCGGTGGCGATGTCGACGAACGCCACCCGCGCGCCCTGGCGCGCGAACGCCTCCACCAGCGCCGCGCCGATGCCGCTGCCGCCGCCGGTGATGAACACGCGGCGTCCGGCGAGGTTCGGGTAGCAGGCCTGTTCGCCGATCCGCCGGGCGTCGTGCGTGGATTGGGTTGTCGCCATGCGTATTCCTCGATGCGTGGCCGGCCATGCGGCCGGCATGGAAGGTGGCGTCCGCCCGACTATGCGGGCGACGCGTCGTCGCTGCCAAGGCCGGGCTGGTCGAGCCGGAGCGCCCGCGCGACCTCGTCCCAGCCACGCCCGCGCCCGGGACGGGCGAAGCGGTACCGGATCCTGCGCACGTAGCGCTGGCCGGGCGCGAGGATCGCCGGCGGGAACCCGGGCCGGTTCGGCGCGTCCGGGTAGTCCTGCGGTTCCAGGCAGATGCCGTCGCCCAGCCCCGGATGCTGGCGCGCCAGCCCCTGGCCACCGTAGAACTGCAGCGCAGGCGCGTCGGCGTCCAGGCGCATCGCCACCCCGCTGTGCGGCGAATACAGCGCCGCGGTGAAGCCGCGCGCGGCGTCGAGCACGAGACAGTGGTCGTAGCCGCCGCCGGCCTCGAGCTGCGGATGCGGCGCGGCGCCGGCGAGCGGGCGCGCAACGCGGAAATCGAATGGCGTCCCGTCCACCGGCGCCACGCCGCCGAGCGGGATCAGCGCCGCGTCCACCGGCAGGAAGTGCGACGCGGGGACCTGCAGCCACTGGGCCGCGGCCGGCACGCCGCGGTCGCCGGCGAGGTTGAAGTAGGGATGGTGGGTCGGATTGAACGGCGTCGGCGCATCGCACCGCGCCTCGAACACCAGGCTCAGTCCGTCCGCTTCGGCACGGTAGGTGGCCACCACCTCGAGGTTGCCCGGATAGCCTCCCTCGCCCGCCGGCGAGCGCAGCGACAGCGACAGCGCCTCCTCCGAATGCGAGGCGACGCTCCAGAGCCGCCGGCCGAAGCCCGCGGCGCCGCCATGGAGCTGGTTGGGTCCTTCGTTGGCATCGAGCCTGTAGTGCCGGCCGTCGAGCACGAACGCCGCGCCGGCGATGCGGTTGCCGTAGCGGCCGACCAGCTGCCCGAGATACGCCGGATCAACGGCGTAGGAGCGCGCGTCGGGGAGGCCGAGCACCACGTCAACCGCGCCCCGCTCGCCGGGAACGCGCAGCCGCGCGAGGATCCCGCCCAGGTCGAGGATTTCCGCCGACACCTGCGCCGGATCGCCGATCGCATATGCGCCGACCGCCGGCCCATCGTCGAGCCGTCCGAAGTTCCGGATGCCGCCCATGCCTGCTCCCGTGCGGCGGACCCTCCGCCGCGCGGCAGCTTAGGGGCGTCCCGGCAGGCCTGCCATCCCGCTTTTGGGATCGGTGCAAGGCCAGATCGAATGCCTCGCGGGGGTCCCGCAAAACATATCCGCTTTCATATTCATCTGGGCCATAAATTCATTAGAAGGTTATCAAACCCGAAACTATTCTCGGTTCGCGTCCCGGCCACACAACGCCACCAGACACGGCCGGGACGCCTCGCCGCGCAGCGCGCGACGGACACGAATCGAACGACAGCGTCCAGACGGAACCGGGAGGGGTTTGACAGTGACGACGCAGATTCGAGCGGCATCCGCGGATGCCGCCATGCCACGCCCCCACGCCGCGATCCCGTCCGGCCCGCGGCCCACGCGCCGCCGATGGCGCCGCCCGCCGACCCGGTCGTTGTTCCCCTGATCCCGCCGCGTCGCACGGCGGCGCGGGGTTTCCCGACATCCCGAGACATCGAGGCCCACATGAACCGTCCAACCCGCCGGACCCAGCCGCATGCCCTGCGCCTTGCCGCGTTGCCCGCCGCGCTGGCACTCGCCATGGCCGCCCTGCCCGCCACCGCGCAGGACGCGCCGCGCACCTGCCCCACCGCCGACGATCCCGCCGCGCCCTGCGCGGACGCGGTCGAACTCGACCGCGTGGAGGTGCGCGGCCTGCGCGGCAGCCTGGTCGACGCGCTCACGATCAAGCAGGGCTCGATGCAGATCGTCGACGCGATCGTGGCCGAGGACATCGGCAAGTTCCCGGACAACAACCTGGTCGAGGCGCTGCAGCGCGTGACCGGCGTGCAGACCACCGACCGCGGCGACGGCGAGGTGTCTACGGTCTCGATCCGCGGCCTCAACGACGTCAACACCACCATCAACGGCCGCAACATCTTCACCGCCTCGGGCCGGTCGGTGGCGCTGGCCGACGTGCCGGCGAGCCTGCTGGCCAGCGTGGAGGTCTTCAAGACCCGCTCGGCGGCGCATATCGAGACCGGCATCGCCGGCACGCTCGACATCCGCACCCACCGCCCGTTCGACTTCGACGGACGCCGGTTCGTGGTCGCCGCGCGCGCGATCCACCAGGAGCAGAACAACGAGACCGACCCCAACGTCAGCCTGCTGGCGTCCAACACCTGGGACGTGGGCGGCGGCCGGTTCGGCGCGCTGGTCAACGTGTCGTACGCCGAGACCAACTATCGCGACCAGAGCGTGACCGCCGGCGCGATGGTGCCCTTCTTCACCGACAACCCGCCGGAGGGCTTCGTGCCCTACGAGCGCATCCCGACCATCATCGACGGCGCCGATGTGTGGCAGCCGGGACTCGAGGCCGGCCTGCCCTTCGCGCCGGGCTCCACGGTCCCGGTGCGCGGCCAGCAGTACGAGTACGTGCTTTCGCGCGACGCGGTGTTCGCCAGCGACCTCACCGGCAAGCGCGAGCGCCCCGCCGCCAGCGTCTCGCTGCAGTGGGCCCCGGACGACGCCTCGGAGTACGTGTTCGAAGCGTTCTACAACGGCTACCGCAACGAATCGTTCAACTCGCTGCTGTTCTCGTTCGTCGACTGGTGGGGCGCCCTGGGCGACAACCCCGGCCAGAACATCGAGCTGTACCCGGGCACCAACATCGTGCGTGCCCGCCGCGGCATCGGTTTCCCGTACAACTTCACCAGCGGCGACCTGTCCACCGGGCGGACCGACAGCTTCCTCTACGCCCTGGGCGGGCGCTGGGACGTGGGCGAACGGCTGAAGCTGCGCTCCGAGGTCACCTACCAGGACAGCGAGTACGAGACCGACTTCTTCGCCATGCGCGCCGAGCGGGTCACCCGCAGCGTGTGGGTGGACTTCAATGCCGGCGGGGGCAAGCCCGCGTTCGGCTTCGACGACGATCCGGAAACGCCGGGCATCGACGAAAGCGACACCGCCGATCCGGCGCAGTGGAACCTGGCCCAGCTCTACGACAACGCCAACTACGCCCGGGGCGACGCGGTCACCTTCACCTTCGACGGCGACTACGCCGCGGACTGGGGCCCGTTCCACAAGGTGTCCTTCGGCGTGCGCTACGACGATCGCAGCGCCAGCGAAGGCATGCGGGTCGGTCCGGACAACGCCTGCGACCTCGCCCTGCCCGACTGTTCGTTCGCCGCGCGCCCGGGACTGGTGCACACCAACCGGGGCTTCTTCGACGGCCGCTCCGACGTCCCGTCCTCGTGGGTCGTGCCGGATGGCCACTACATCCGCGCCAATGCCGACTTCTACCGGCAGCTCTATGGCCGCCCCACCGGCGACCAGCTGGTGATGACGGAGAACTTCAACGTCGGGGAGATCACCACCAACGCCTACGTGCAGGGCGACTTCGCCTTCGATTTCGGCGAGCGGACCCTCGACGGCCAGGTCGGCCTGCGCTACGTCGACGTCGACACCGACATGCGCTTCGGCGAAGGCACCGCCTCGGCCAGCGCGTCCAAGGTGCTGCCCAGCCTGATCCTGCGCTACAGCTTCACCCCGGGCCTGATGGCGCGCCTGGCCTACGGCGAGACCCTGCGCCGGCCCGGGTTCGCCCAGCTCAACCCGAACATCATCTACACCGACGACGTCACCAACATCGGCTACGGCACGGCGACCGGCGGCAACCCGAACCTGCGGCCGACCGAATCGAAGAACTACGACCTCGGCCTGGAGTGGTACTTCGCCCCCGGCAGCGCCCTGTACGGCACCGTGTTCCGGCGCGAGATCGAGGGCATGGTGTCGGACTTCCGCCGGCGCGTGACCTACGAGGGCTACGACTACATCCTCACCCAGCCCGACAACGCCTCCAGCGGCGAACTGGAGGGCGTCGAGCTGGGCCTGGTGTGGTTCCCGGACAACCTGCCGGGGCTGCTCGACGGCTTCGGCATCCAGGCCAGCTACACCGCGCTGGACTCCAGCCAGCAGATCCCGATCACCAACACCGCGGGCGAGGTGGTGGGCAGCACCACCACGCCGATGTTCGGCATCTCCGACACCTCCTACAGCGTCGTGCTCGCCTACGAGCGTGCCCGCTTCGGCGCCCGCCTGTCCTACGTCTGGCGCGACGACTTCCTGCACCATTACGAGGCGCCGCAGTTCGCCAACCCGCTGGGCGTGTACTTCGACGCGGAGAAGAGCCTCGATTTCCAGATGAGCTGGGAGGCCAGCGACTCGCTCAGCCTGACCTTCGACGCCACCAACCTCACCAACGAGATCTACCAGAGCTATTACCAGTACCCCGGCACGCACAACTTCGGCACCGCGCTCTACAGCCGCACCTTCGCCGTCGGTTTGCGTTACCGTTTCTGACCCGGCGCGCCGGGCGCCCGGCGCGCCCGGCGACGCACCCGACCCATCGACACCCGAGGCCGAGGAACCATGCTCAAGACCACCGTCCGAATGCTTGCGCTGACCACCGCCCTGTTCGCCGCGGGCCTGGCCCAGGCCCAGGAACCGGCGCGCGCCACCGCGACCCTGCGCGCCGACCAGCCCGGCGAGACCGTCAGCCGCTACATTTTCGGCCAGTTCGCCGAGCACCTGGGCTACGGCATCTACGGCGGCATCTGGGTGGGCGAGGACTCGAAGATCCCCAACACCCGCGGCTACCGCAATGACGTGGTCGAGGCGCTGAAGAAGCTCAAGGTGCCGGTGGTGCGCTGGCCCGGCGGCTGCTTCGCCGACGAGTACTACTGGCGCGACGGCATCGGCCCGCGCGAGAAGCGCCGGGTCAAGATCAACACCCACTGGGGCGGCGTGGAGGAGCCCAACAGCTTCGGCACCCACGAGTTCATGGACTTCGCCGAACTGCTGGGCACCGACGCCTACGTCTCCGGCAACACCGGCAGCGGCTCGCCGCGCGAGATGGCCGAGTGGGTCGAGTACATGACCTACGAGAAGGGCTCGTCGCTGGCCGAGGAGCGCCGCGCCAACGGCCGCGACAAGCCGTGGAAGGTGCCGTTCTTCGGCATCGGCAACGAGATGTGGGGCTGCGGCGGCAACATGACGCCCGAGCACGCCGCCAACCTGCACCGCCAGTTCCAGACCTTCGTCAAGGTCCCGGCCGGGCAGCAGATCACCAAGGTCGCGGCCGGCGCCAATGGCGACGACTACAACTGGACCGAGGTGATGATGAAAATCGCCGGCAAGCACATGGATGCGCTGTCGGTGCATTACTACACGGTGCCCGGCGGCTGGCCGCCGCGCCAGTCGAGCTTCGAGTTCGACGAATCGGCCTGGATCCTCACCCTCGAGGGCGCGCTGAAGGTCGACGAGCTGCTGCGCAGGCACATCGAGGTGATGGACCGGTACGACCCGGAGAACAAGGTCGCCCTGTACCTCGACGAGTGGGGCACCTGGTACGCGCCCTACCCCGGCACCAACCCCGGGTTCCTGCAGCAGCAGAACACGCTTCGCGACGCGCTCGTGGCCGCGATCCACTTCGACGTGATGAGCCGCTACGCGCACCGGGTGAAGATGGCCAACATCGCGCAGATGGTGAACGTGCTGCAGGCCATGATCCTGACCGATGACGCGAAGATGGTGCTCACGCCCACCTACCACGTCTTCGAGATGTACCTGCCGTGGCAGGACGCGACCCACCTGCCGCTCGAGCTCAAGGCGCCCGAGTACCGCCATGGCGGGACCAGGGTGCCCGCGGTGCACGGCTCGGCGGTGCGGGCGCAGGACGGCCACGTGTACGTGGCGCTGAGCAACCTCGACGCCCAGCGCCCGGCCAGCGTCTCGGTGGCGGTGGCCGGCGTGCAGGCGACCGGCGTGTCCGGCCGCGTGCTGACCGCCGACGCGATCACCGCGCACAACACCTTCGACGCCCCCGACCGGGTGCAGCCGAAGGCGTTCGACGGCGCACGGATCGAAGGCGGCAACCTGGCGGTCGACCTGCCGGCCCGGTCGATCGTCGTGCTCAAGCTGCAGTAGCGGCCCCTTGCGGTCCTCCGGGCCACGCCCGGAGGACCGCGCGCCGGTCTAGGCGCCCGGCATGCCCGGGTGCTCGGCCAGGCCCATTTCCAGCCGCGCCCACGGCGGCCGGTGCGCGACGAACAGCGCGTCGCTGGGCACGAACCGGGATGGATCATCCAGCGAGCCGGCGTAGATCGTCACCAGGTCCGGATCGGACTCGGGCGTGCCGAACAGCAGGCTGCCGCATTCGCCGCAGAAGTTGCGCACCGCGCTACGCCCGCTGCCACCCGGCGTGCGCCCCGCCTTCACCGGCCCGCTGGCCTCGAACGACGACTTCGGCACGCCCAGCACCGGCACCCCGCCGCTGCCCGAGGCGCGCTGGCAGTCGCGGCAGTGGCAGACGATGGAGAACAGCGCAGGCCCTCCAGACCGGTACCGGACCGCACCACACAGGCATCCACCCGAGAGCATCGCGCACCCCGTCGCCAACACAGGCGCAAGCTTCGCCCGGATCGCGCCCGTTGTGAACAGGCGCCACCGCCCGCGGTCAAGCCCCGGGGAGGATCTCCAGCACCGTGTCCGCCGGCCGGCACAGGCGCGTGCCGACCGGGGTCACCACGATCGGACGGTTGATCAGGACCGGGTGCGCCAGCATCGCGTCGAGCAGCACCTCGTCGTCCAGGGCCGGATCGTCCAGCCCCAGCTCCGCGTACAGCGGCTCCTTCGCCCGCACCAGCCCGCGCACGCCCACGCCGGAGTCGCGCGCCAGCGCGCGCAGCCGGTCGCGATCGGGCGGATCCTCCAGGTACTCGATGACCGTGGGTTCGAACCCCCGTTCGCGGATCATCGCCAGGGCGTTGCGCGACGTGCCGCAGCGCGGGTTGTGGTAGATCGCGATGCCGCTCATTCGGTTCTCCGCGACTCGGGATGCAGGCCGATGCGCAGCGTCCGCATCCGGGCCGCACCTGCCCCGGGACATTGTACCCGCGCGGTTCCCGTCCTCCCCGGCGGGCCGGCGCGCGGCATCACGGCTCGCCCCGGCGCCTCGATCAGTGGCTGGCCGGGAAGACGTGGAGCCCGCCGTCCTCGATGGTGATGGCTTCGCCGTCGACCGCGGGCGGATCGCCGGCCACCGGCAGCAGCGCGGTGGCGCACCAGTGCTCGCGGTTCTCCAGCAGCGCGATGATGCGTTCGCCGTCGCCGTCCGCGTAGGCGATGCACGATGCGACGGCGTCTTCGTGCATCGCCCTGTCCGAGAGGCTGGCCTGGAGCCCGTCCAGCAGCTCCGGAAGCTGGTCCTCGCCCGCGTCCGCGGCGATCGAGACCTCCACGCTGCCGTCGCGCATCAGCATCAGCCCGAGCGGCGGCACGCTGCGGCCGTCGGCCAGCATCCGGTTGGCCCGCGCGATGAGCTGCGCGAGCAGCTCGATGAAGTGGTCCTGCGCGTCGTCCATGCCACCTCCCCGGAAGCGGTGCGTGGGGCGGTCGCGCGTCTTGCGTCCGCGGCCGCCGGGCGGTCCCGGAAGACCGGCGGAGGCCGCCATGCTCACGGCGGTCCGGACAGCCTGGCGGGAACGCGCCCGGCGCGATCGGCGTCGACCGGGCTGCACCGGATCATACGCCTTCCATGCGGACGGCCAGATCGCGGCCGGTCGACACGCACGTGCCCCGGAACGGCCGCTACCTGTCCAGCCCCGACTGGTCCACCACCGGCCAACCCTCGGCATCCCAGGCGAGCGGCAGCACCTTGAGCTTGGGCCGTCCGCCATCCCCGGTATCGTAGGCGTGGAAGACCAGCCAGTCCCGGCCGTCGAAGGTGTAGGCGCTGTTGTGCCCAGGGCCGGGCCAGCGGGCGGTGCCGCGCAGGACTTCGGTGGCGCCGCCCTGGTCCATGCGCCGGCCGTCGCGGTCGAGGTAGGGACCGGCGAGGGTGCGCGAGCGGCCGACCATGATCCGGTAGTCGCTCTTCGCGCCACGGCAGCAGTGGTCGTACGAGACGAACAGGTAGTACCAGCCGTCGCGCCTGAACACGAACGGGGCCTCGACCGCGCCGGGTCCGGGGTCGGCGTCGTCGAGCAGGGCCGGACGCTCGCGCCTGGCCAGCGTGTGCCAGACCTGGGGCTCGGCGAGGCCGAGCCGGTCCTCGCGCAGCTTCACCAGCTTCAGCCCGCCCCAGAACGAACCGAACGCCAGCCATGGCGTGCCGTCGTCGTCCTCGACGAGGTTGGCGTCGATGGCGTTCCACAGGTCCCGGTGCGGGACCGAGCGCAGGACGATGCCATGGTCCACCCAACGGTAGCCGGGATCGGCCGGGTCGAGCGTGGTGTTGGTGGCGACGCCGATCGCCGAGGCGTTGCTGCCGCCGCTGGAGATCGAGTAGTACAGGTACCAGGTCCCGTCGTGGAAGGAGATGTCGGGTGCCCAGACATGGCCGTTGAACCTCGGCACGATGTCGTAGGCCCAGGCGGGGATCTCCGGGAACACCGGCGTCTCGGCCTTCCACGTCTCCATGTCGCGCGAGCTGTAGACGGTGATGCCCGGGCCGGTGACGAACAGGTACCAGGTGTCGCCCTGGCGGGCCATCACCGGGTCGTGGGCCAGCACGTCGGCCCAGTAGCCCTCGCGCGGCGCCGCCACTGGCGGGCTTTCCATCATGTCGTCGTTGTTCGGCGGCTGCTGCGCGAGCACGGGGCACGCCAGCACGACGGCGAACGCGATCGCGAGCCAGCGCGCGCTCACGACGACGCCTCCGGGATCTCCGCCTCGCGCAGCGGCCGGCCGAACACCGGCATCCCGTCGGCATCCCACTGCAGGGGCTGGATGCAGGTGTGGCGGTCGGGATTCCACAGCGGATCGCCCTCGATGCGGGTGTAGTTGCGGGCGTGGTAGACCAGCAGGTCCGTGCGGCCGTCGGGCGCCAGGACGAAGCTGTTGTGGCCCGGGCCGAATACCTCCCGCGCGGGATCGGACACGAACACGGGCGTGGGCGACTTGTGCCAGCTGGCCGGATCCAGCAGGTCCGCGCCCCCGTCCGCCCACAGCAGGCCCATCGCGTAGCGCTCGTCGGTGGCGCTGGCCGAGTAGCTCACGAACACGCGCCCGTGGCGCACCAGCACGGACGGCCCCTCGTTGACCATGAAGCCCTGCACCTCCCAGTCGAACTCCGGCCTGCTGAGCAGCACCGGGGCGCCTTCGACATGCAGCCCGTCGCGCAGCGGCGCCAGGTACAGGTTCGAATTGCCGGGGATGTCCGGATGCTTCTGCGCCCACAGGTAGTAGCGCACGCCGCGGTGTTCGAAGCTGGTGGCGTCGAGGCAGAACGCGTCGATCCCGCTGTCCACCTGCCCGGCGAACGTCCACTCGCCCGACATCGGGTCGGCATCGGTGCAGCGCAGCGCGTACATGCGGTGCTGGAACAGCCCGTCCCTGGTGTCGCGCGACGGGGCCGCGGCGAAGTAGACGAACCAGGTTCCGTCGATGCGGTGCAGCTCCGGGGCCCAGACCAGCGAACTCGCCGGTCCACCGGGCGGCGGCGTCCAGAGCACCCGCTCCGGCGCGGAGGCCAGCCCGTCGAGGGTGCGCGAGCGGCGCAGCACCACGCGGTCGTACTCGGGGACGGACGCGGTGAAATGGTAGTGGCCGTCGTGCAGCGAGACGTGCGGGTCGGCGCGGTTGGGGATGAAGGGGTTCGTGATCCGCATGCGGGAACCATCCAGTGCTCAGGGGGCCGGCGCGTCGACCAGGATCCTGCGCTTGATCTCCTGGTAGTAGCCGTCGGTGATCCGGTAGAAGAACATCACCCCGCCCATCAGCGCATGGAACACGCCCGGGATCAGGGTCAGCATGAGCGCGATGCCGTTGAGCGCGGTCTCGCTCTGCGGCTGGTCGGGCACGTAGCCGAAGCCCGCGAGCAGCATGCCGACGATCGCCCCCGCCAGGCCCATCCCGGCCTTCTGGCAGAACGAGATGCCGCCCATCGCCAGCCCGGCCACGCGGGTGCCCGCCCTGGCGTGGCCGTAGTCCACCGACTCCACCACCGCGGACCAGAACACCGGCGCGTGCAGGTCGACCACGAAGCAGATGAGGAAATAGAACACGAAGGCCAGGGCGACGTCGCCGGGGCCCACCAGCAGGTACATCGCCAGGCTGAGCACGCCCACCAGCAGCTGCGTCCAGCGGAACATCGCCACCTTGCACCAGCGCTTGGTGATCCAGGTCGAGGCGACCATGGCCAGGATCGCGGCGACCACGCCGGTCGCGAGGAAGGCCGAGAGCAGCCGGGCGTCGCCGCCCAGGTAGTACTTGGCGTAGTAGGCCGCGACCGAGCCGCGCACCACGTAGCCAACGGTGCCGATCACGCACACCGCGCACAGCAGCAGCCACTGGTCGTTGCGCAGCAGCAGCCGGGCCTGCTGCAGCAGCGGCGTGCGCTCGACCTGGTGGCGGACGCGTTCGGTGGTGGTGAAGAAGCAGAACAGGAACAGGACCGCCGCCATCAGCCCCATCAGCCCCATCGCCCAGCGGTAGCCCTCGGCCAGCTGCCCCTGGCCCCAGCGCTCGGCCAGCAGCGGGACCAGGATCGTCACCAGGAAAGCGGCGACCTTGGCGAAGAACAGCCGGTAGCCGTTGGCCGACAGCCGTTCCTTCGGGTCGGCGGTGAGCACGCCGATCAGCGAGATGTAGGGAATGGTGACGATGGTGAAGAACAGCGTCACCAGCAGGTAGGTGGCGTAGGCCCAGGCCAGCTTCGCGCCGTAGGCGGCGTCGGGCGTGGTGAAGGTCAGGGACACCGAAATGCCGAACGGCAGCGCGAACACCAGGAAGTACGGCCGGTAGCGGCCCCAGCGGGTCTCGATGCGGTCGGTCAGCAGGCCCATCAGGGGATCGGTGACCGCGTCGAACAGGCGCACCACGACCAGCAGCAGGGCGACGTCGGCCGGGCGCAGGCCGTACACGTCGGTGTAGAAGAACGTGATGATCAGCATCATCGAGGAGATCACCACGTTCACCGCCATGTCGCCGGCGCCGAACCCGATCTTCTCCAGTACCGACAGCTTGTGGTCCTGCATCGCCCCTCCCGAGGGTGCCGCGGCCGGTCGGGGCGCGGTCGGCCCGGGCCGCGTCTGCGCGCGGTTCCGGACGGAACCATTCTGGCCACGCGGAGGGATATGCAACAAATAGGAAAATCGTGATAATCGATTGCAATGACGATATAGGATGCCTGCCGTGCCCAGTCCGCCCTGGTTCGTCCGCGCCCGCGTCAAGACCCGCCAGCTGATGCTGCTGATCGCGATCGAGGAGCACGGCAACATCCACCGCGCGGCCGAGTCGCTGAACATGTCGCAGCCGGCCGCCTCCAAGCTGCTCAAGGACCTCGAGGACCTGATCGGCGTGCCGCTGTTCGAGCGCCTGCCGCGCGGCATGCGCGCCACCTGGTACGGCGAGAGCCTGATCCGCCACGCCCGCATCGCCCTGGCCAGCCTCGGCGAGGCCGGCGCCGAGATCGAGGCGCTGCGCGCCGGCCACGCCGGCAACGTCTCGGTGGGCGCGATCTCCGGCCCGGCCATGACCCTGCTGCCGCCGGTGCTGGCGGCGCTCAACCGCGAACACCCGGACCTGCGCGTGTCGGTGTCGATCGAGAGCAGCGACGTGCTGCTCGAGCAGCTGGCGCAGAACCGCATCGACCTGATGATCGGGCGCCTGTTCCCGCGCCACGACAAGCGCAACCTGCACTACGAGCCGATCGCCGACGAGGAAGTCTGCGCGATCTGCCGCCCCGGCCATCCGCTGCTGGCCGGCGGCACCCCCAGCCTCGCCGACCTCGCCGCCCTGCCCTGGGTGCTGCCGCCCGAGGGCAGCGTGCTGCGGCACCGCTTCGAGCTGATGTTCCAGAACGCCGGCCTGGACGTGCCGCGACGGGTGATCGCGACCGCCGCGCTTGTGCTGGTGCCGCGCCTGCTCGAGGACGGCGACCACCTGGCCGTGGTGCCGGTGGACGTGGCCCGCCACTACGCCCGCCACGGCGCGGTGCGGATCCTGCCGGTGGAGCTGTCGTGCGGCATGGATTCGTTCGGGTTCATCACCCGCACCGACTGGCTGCTCTCCCCCGGTGCGCGCACCGTGCTCGACGCGCTCAAGTCGGCGGCGGCCCGGATCTACCCGGCCCCGGCGGCACCGCCGCGGCCGGCCCCGTCGCGACGCCGGCGCGAGCCGGCAGACGCATAACCACTCCCGTATCGATATCCGGTGAATTGTTATTTTTCGGGCATGGATACGCCCGGTAGCATCGCCGGGGCAACAGGTCGGGGACGGGTCCGGTCGGATCCGCGCCGGCCTCCCTACGTCCACGGGCAGGAAGGATCCCCGACCGCATGAGCGCCCCTCCCAGGAAACCGGGCCGTCGCAGCCAGCAATGGTTCGGTCGCGACGGCAAGCAGGGTTTCTACTATCGCAGCTGGCTGAAGGGCATGGGTGTCCCGCACGAGATGTTCGACGGGCGCCCGGTGATCGGCATCTGCAACACCTGGTCGGAGCTCACGCCCTGCAACAGCTCCTTCCGCGAGCTGGCCGAGTACGTCAAGCGCGGCGTGTACGAGGCTGGCGGCTTCCCGCTCGAATTCCCGGTGATGTCGCTGGGGGAGACCCAGATCCGCCCGACCGCGATGCTGTACCGCAACCTCGCGGCGATGGACGTGGAGGAATCGATCCGCGCCAACCCCATCGACGGCGTGGTGCTGCTGATGGGATGCGACAAGACCACGCCGGCGCTGCTGATGGGCGCGGCCAGCGTGGACCTGCCGACGATCGGCATTTCCGGCGGCCCCTCGCTCTCGGGCAACTGGCGCGGCAAGCCGGTGGGTTCCGGCACCGGCGTGATCGAGATGTCGGAGATGGTGCGCGCCGGCACCCTCAGCCAGGACGAGTTCAACGAGGCCGAGGCCTGCATGCAGCGCTCGAAGGGCAGCTGCATGACCATGGGCACCGCGTCGACGATGGCATGCATGGTCGAGGCGCTCGGCATGTCGCTGCCGGAGAACGCGGCGATCCCGGCGGTGGACGCGCGCCGGTTCCGCCTCGCCCACCTGTCGGGCCGGCGCATCGTCGAGATGGTGCGCGAGGACCTGCGCATGTCGAAGGTGCTCACCCGCAAGGCCTTCGCCAACGCGATTCGCGCCAACGCCGCGATCGGCGGATCGACCAACGCGGTGATCCACCTGCTCGCCATCGCCGGCCGGCTGGGCGTGGACCTGAGCCTGGACGACTGGGACGCGATCGGCTCGCGGCTGCCCTGCCTGGTCAACCTCAAGCCATCGGGCCAGTACCTGATGGAGGACTTCTACTACGCCGGCGGCCTGCCCGCGGTGCTGCGCGAGATCGCCGCCCACCTCGACCTCGACGCACCCACGGTCAACGGCCGCACCCTGGGCGAGAACATCGCCGAGGCGCCGTGCTGGAACCGCGACGTGATCCGGCCGCTGGCCGAGCCGGTCCGGCCCGAGGCCGGCATCGCCGTGCTGCGCGGCAACCTCGCCCCCGACGGCGCGGTGATCAAGCCCTCGGCGGCCTCGCCGCACCTGCTGCGGCACCGCGGCCGCGCGGTGGTGTTCGAGGACATCGACGACTTCAAGCGCCGCATCGACGACGAGGCGCTCGAGGTCGACGCCGACAGCATCCTGGTGCTGAAGAACTGCGGCCCGCGCGGCTATCCGGGCATGGCCGAGGTCGGCAACATGCCACTGCCGCCGAAGCTGCTGCGCCAGGGCGTCACCGACCTGGTGCGGATCTCCGACGCGCGCATGAGCGGCACCGCCTACGGCACGGTGGTGCTGCACGTCTCGCCCGAGGCCGCCGCGGGCGGCCCGCTGGCGCTGGTGCGCGAGGGCGACGTGATCGAACTCGACGTGCCCGGCCGCCGCCTGCACCTGGAGGTGGACGCGGCCGAACTCGCGCGCCGGCGCGCGCAGTGGACGGCGCCGCCGCCGCCCGCGCGCGGCTGGGAGCGCCTCTACGTCCAGCACGTGCAGCAGGCCCACCTCGGCGCCGACCTCGACTTCCTGGTCGGCGGCAGCGGCGACGGGGTCGCCGGCGACTCGCATTGAGGCCGCGGCGGGCGATGGACGGCAGCGCGCGGAACGGAACTGTCGACGCGGCGCCCTCGCCCACCCGGCGCGGCTTCCTCCAGGCCCTGGGCACCGCTGCGGTGGCGCCTCTCCTCCCGGCCTCCGCGGCGGCCCCGGGGCATTCTCGCCCCATGCCGGCGGTCGGCCTGGCGGACGTGCGGCTGGGGCCGGGTCCGTTCGCGGATGCCCAGGCGCGCAACCTGCGCTACCTGGCCGCGCTCGAGGTCGAACGCCTGCTGGCGCCGTACCGGATCGAGGCCGGCCTGGCGCCGCGCGCGGACAAGTACCCGAACTGGGAATCGATGGGGCTGGACGGGCACACCGCCGGCCACGTGCTGTCCGCGCTGGCGTCGCTGGCCGCGCAGGGCGAACCGCTGGCGGACGAACGCCTCGACGTGATGCTCGCCGGACTGGCCGAATGCCAGCAGGCCAACGGCGACGGCTACCTCGGCGGCGTGCCGGGCGGTCGCCGGCTCTGGACGCGCATCGCCAGCGGCGAGTTCAAGGCCGAGGCGTTCTCGCTCGACGGCGCCTGGGTGCCGTTCTACAACCTGCACAAGATGTACGCCGGCCTGCGCGACGCCTGGCTGCTCGCCGGCCGCCGCGACGCGCGCGACATGCTGCTGCGCTTCGCCGACTGGTGCGAGGCACTGGTCGCCCACGTCGACGACGCCACCCTGCAGCGCATCCTCGATACCGAGCACGGCGGCATGAACGAGGTGCTGGCCGACTGCTTCGCGATCAGCGGCGAACGCCGCTACCTGCGCCTGGCGCGCCGCTTCAGCCACCGCGCCCTGCTCGAGCCGCTGCTGCGCCGCGAAGACCGCCTCGACGGCCTGCACGCCAACACCCAGATCCCGAAGGTGATCGGCTTCGCCCGCATCGGCGAGCTCGACGGCGACCAGGCCTGGATCGATGCCGCGCGCTTCTTCTGGGAGACCGTGGCCCTGCGCCGCAGCGTCGCCTTCGGCGGCAACAGCGTGCGCGAGCACTTCCACCCGGTCGACGACGCCTCGACCCTGCTGGCCTCGCGCGAGGGTCCGGAGACCTGCAACAGCTACAACATGCTGCGCCTGACCGCGCTGTTGCACCGGCTCGATCCGCAGCCGCGCTACGCCGACTTCTACGAGCGGGTGCTGTACAACCACATCCTGTCCACCCAGCATCCCGGGCACGGCGGGCTGGTGTACTTCACCCCGGTCCGGCCGCGCCACTACCGGGTCTATTCGCAGCCGACGCAGTGCTTCTGGTGCTGCGTGGGCAGCGGGCTGGAGAACCACGCCCGCCACGGCGCCTTCGCCTGCTCCCACGACGGCGAGACGTTGTCGGTGAACCTGTACATGCCGGCGCACGTCCACTGGCGCGAGCGTGGCGTGCGCCTGGAACAGCGCACGCGCTTCCCCGACGAGCCACGCACGCGGCTGGAACTCGCGCTGGACGCGCCCCGCGCGTTCACCCTGCGCCTGCGGCATCCGGCCTGGCTCGAGGGGCCGCTGCAGGTGCGGATCAACGGCAGGCCCCGGCCGCTGTCCTCCGCGCCCGGGCAGTGGGCCGACATCGCGCGCACCTGGTCGGACGGCGACCGGGTGGAGGTGGAGCTGCCCATGCACACGCGGATCGAGCCGCTGTTCGCCGATCGCGACTGGGTGGCGCTGATGCACGGCCCGCTCCTGCTGGCGGCGCGCACCGGCGAGGAGGACCTCGAGGGCCTCGTCGCCGACGACGGCCGCGGCAGCCATATCGCGCCCGGCCCGTACCTGCCGATGGACGGCGCGCCGATGCTGGTGGGCGCGCGCGACGCGCTGGCCTCGCACGTGCGGCCCGTGCCCGGCGCCCCGCCGCTGACGTTCGAGGCCGATGCGCTGCTGCGCCCGGCAAGCGCCCGCGGCCTGCGGCTGGAGCCCTTCTTCCGCATCCACGACGCGCGCTACGTCTGCTACTGGCGGACCACGACCGAGGCCGGCTATCCGGCGGTGCTGGCGGCGTTCGAGGCCGCCGAGCGCGAGCGCCAGGCGCTGGAGGCGCGCACCCTCGACCGGGTGCAACCCGGCGAGCAGCAGCCGGAGATCGAGCACGGGTACGCCGGCGAGGAATCGGCCACCGGCCAGCTGCTCGGGCGGCGCTGGCGCGACGCGCGCGGCTGGTTCGGCTACCGCCTGGCGCCGCGGCGCGACGCCTCCGCGCCGCCGCGGGCGCTGATGCTGGTGCTGTTCGGCGGCGACTGGAACGTGGCCATGGACGTGGAGGCCGGCGGCGAGGTGGTCGAACGCATCGTCTTCGAAGGCGGTGGCCGCGACGACTTCGACACCCGGCTCATCCCCCTGCCCCAGGCGCTCGCCGCGCGCGCCGGCGCCGAGGGTCTCGAGCTGCGCTTCATCGCCCGCGACGGACGCCGCACCCCGCGCGTGTTCGAAGTGCGGCTGTTGTCGGGCGAGTGATCCGTGGCGGCCGCGCCCTCAGCCCAGCGCGGCTTCGAGCAGCCGTCGGGTCACCGCCTGCGCCCGCGTCGCCTTCGCCTCGTCGTAGGCGAAGCTGTCCTCGTCCATGTAGATGCGCTGGCTGATCTCCAGCTGCACGGCCTCGATGCCGCGCGCGGGGTCGCCGTAGTGGCGGGTGATGAAGCCGCCCTTGAAGCGGCCGTTGTGGACCCAGTCGAAAGCGTCCTGCGCGCAGAGCACGGCCTCCAGCCGGGCACGCAGCTGCGGCGAGGCGCTGGCGCCGCCGGCGGTGCCGAGGTTGAGGTCCGGCAGCCGGCCCTCGAACAGGAACGGCAGCTCGCCGCGGATCGAGTGGCCCTCCCACAGCACCACGCGGCCGTGCGCGGCGCGCACGCGTTCGAGTTCGCCGCGCAGCGCGTCGTGGTACGGGCGCCAGTAGCGCTCCACCCGCGCGCGCACCTCGGTTTCGTCGGGCGCCTGGTCCTCGAGGTAGACCGGCTCTCCGGAGAAGCGCACGACCGGGCACAGCCCCGTCGTGTTCTGGCCCGGATACAG
The DNA here is from genome assembly GCF_000472505.1 of Luteimonas sp. J29. Lineage (GTDB taxonomy): Bacteria > Pseudomonadota > Gammaproteobacteria > Xanthomonadales > Xanthomonadaceae > Luteimonas. The sequence continues at coordinate 91,128 of NZ_AWZR01000005.1, read as the reverse complement.
CGAGACATCGTCCTCGCCGCGGTTGAGGTCGATCACGTAGCGCGAGAAGCGCGGCACCAGCACCGAGGCGCCCAGCTCGCGCGCGAACGCGTACAGGCGCGCGATGTGCCAGTCGGTATCGGGCACGCGCCGCCCCTGCGGCGTCAGCCGCGCGGCGATGTCGTCGGGTACGAGGGTGCCGTCGTGCGGCAGGCTCACCAGCAATGGCGCCGTGCCGCGATGCAGGGTGAAGATTTCCATGGCCGGGATTGTACGGTCCCGCGACCGCACCCGGCCCGTGTCCCGCCCGCCACTTCCGTCCGCGGCCGTCGCCATCCCCGCGCCGCGCATGCCTTCCCCCTGCCGTCCCCTTCCCCGCATCCCGTGCCCGGATGCGCACCGCAAAGGATCCGCCGATGAAACGCCTGCTTCCGATGGCCTGCCTCATCGCCGCCTGCGCCACCGCGATGCCGGTGGCGCGCGCCGCCACCAATCCGCTGTTCGCCGACCGGCACACCGCCGACCCGGCGCCGCTGGTCGTCGGCGATACGCTCTACCTCTACGTCGGCCACGACATGGCCCGCGGCGAGGAGATGTTCAACATCGTCGAGTGGCGGGTGTACTCGACCACGGACATGGCGACCTGGACCGACCATGGCCCGGTCATGAAGCCGACCGCCTTCAAGTGGGCCAGCCGCGACGCCTGGGCCTCGCAGGCGATCGAAAGGGACGGCAAGTTCTACTTCTACGCCACGGTCGAGCACGACCGGACCCGGCCCGGCAAGGCGATCGGCGTGGCGGTGTCCGACAGCCCGACCGGGCCATTCGTCGATGCGCGCGGCACCGCCCTGGTCAGCAACGACATGACGCCGCAGGGGCCGCACACCTGGGACGACATCGACCCGACCGTCTTCATCGACGACGACGGCACCGCCTGGCTGATGTGGGGCAACGCCAACTTCTACTACGCGCGCCTGAAGCCCAGCATGATCGAACTCGACGGCCCGATCCTGCAGGCCGAACTGCCCAAGTACGTCGAAGGACCGTGGGTGCACAAGCGCGGCGACACGTATTACCTGACCTACGCCTCGATGGACAAGTCGGTCTCGGAGGACGAACTTGTCTCCTACGCCACCGCCCCGTCCATCACCGGGCCGTGGACGTATCGCGGCGAGATCAGCGGCCCGGCGGAGAACAGCTTCACGATCCACCCGGGGATCGTGGAGTTCAAGGGCCAGTGGTACTTCTTCTACCACAACGGCGTGCTGACGGTCGGCGACCATGCCGGCGGACTCGGTCGCCGCGCGGTGGCAGTCGAGCACCTCCATTACGACGCCGACGGCGGCATCGTCCCGATCGAGCACACCCGCGAGGGCGTGTCCGTGCCGCGCAAGCCCTGAGTCCCTGCCTGCGCACGGAGGCGATGCGCGCCGTCGCGCATTGCGTGATGGCGCGCGCCCCGCCGCAGCGCTCAGCGCATCAGCACCACTTCCTCGGCGCTGGTCGGATGGATCGCGACCGTGTCGTGGAGGTCGTCCAGGGTGATGCCCCGCTTCAGCGCCACCGCGAAGCCCTGCAGGATCTCGTCCGCCCCCTCGCCCAGCAGGTGGATGCCCGCCACGCGGCGTTCGTCGCCCACGCACACCAGCTTGAACAGGCTGTGGCGCGGCCGGTCGACCAGGGCCTGGCGCATCGGCCGGAACAGGCTGCGATACACGTGCACCGCGGCGTCGCCGTGGCGCTCGCGGGCCTGGGCCTCGGTCAGGCCGACCGCGGCCAGCGGCGGATGCGAGAACACCACGGTCGGCACGTCGTCGTAGTCCAGCCGCGCATCGTCGCGACCGCCGAAAACGCGGTCCATCGCACGACGCGCCGCGGAGATCGCCACCGGGGTGAGCATCGCGCGGCCGGTGACATCGCCCACGGCAGCGATGTGCGGCACGCTGCTGCGCTGGAAGGCGTCGACCACGACGTTGCCGTCGCCATCGAGTTCCACCCCGGCCGCCTCCAGGCCGATGCCGGCCGTGTTCGCCTGCCGCCCGATGGCGAGGATCACGTGCGCGCAGCCGTCGATCGTCCCGCCATTGCGGTCGCGGATGCACAGCGCCCCCGGCCCGCCCTCGATCGCCGCCAGCTCCCGGCCCAGGTGCAGGCCGATGCCCTGCTGGCGGTAGTCCTCCTGCAGCCGCTCCACCAGTTCCGCGTCGGAGTGCGACAACAGCCGTTCGCCGCGCGCCAGGATGTCGACCCGACATCCCAGCGCCTGCAGCACCCCGGCCAGCTCGACCGCGATGTAGCCGCCGCCGACCAGCGCCACGCGGCCCGGCGGCGCGTGGAAGGCGAAGAAGTCGTCGGAGACGCCGGCCAGTTCCGCGCCCGGGACATCCGGCCGCCGCGGCCGCGACCCGGTGGCGAGCAGCAGGTGGCGCCCGCGCAGGCGGTTGCCGTTGTCGCATTCCACGGTATGCGCGTCGACCAGGCGGCCGCGCGAGGGCACCAGCACGATCCCCGCCTCGTCCAGGCGCCGGCGGTAGCTGGCGTGGATGCCGTGGATGTAGCGCTGGCGCGCGGCGACCAGGGTCGGCCAGTCGAGGGTCGGCGTCTGCGGCAGGTCGAAGCCCAGCTGCGCGGCCACGGCCAGGTCGCCGGCGAGGCTGGCCGCCAGCCACATCGCCTTCTTCGGCACGCAGCCGACGTTGACGCAGGTGCCGCCGAGTTCGCCCGGCTCGAGCAGGGCCACGCGCGCGCCGTGCGACGCCGCCCGGAACGCGCCGGCCAGGCCACCACTGCCGCCGCCGAGCACCACGAGGTCGAAATCGAACGCGGGCTGGCTCATGCGAATCGCTCCGGCGAGTACGGGACGGGGTCCAGGTGCGGCGTCTCCCCGGTCACCAGCTCGGCCAGCAGCCGGCCGGTGGCCGTGCTCATGCTCACGCCGAGCATGCCATGTCCCGTCGCCAGCCAAAGGTGCCGGTGCCCGGGTGCACGGCCGATGATGGGCAGGTCGTCCCAGGACAGCGGCCGCCAGCCGTACCACTCCTCGCGCTTCGCCGGCCCGACCGGCTCGCGCAGGTATTCGGCCGCGCCGCGCTCGAGCGCATCGAGGCGGCGGCGGTTGAGCGTGGCGTCGTGGCCGGAGAACTCCATCGTGCTGCCGAGCCGGTAGCCGTCCTCCCAGACCGTCACGCACACCCGGCGTTCGAACAGGGTCAGCGGCCTCCGCGGCACCAGCGACGGCCGCGCGTAGGTGATCGAGTAGCCCTTGCCCGGCTGCATCGCACGCCGCAGCCAGCGCAGTCCGAGCGAACGCCCCAGCAGCGGCGACCAGGCGCCGGTAGCGAGCACGATGTCGCGCGCATGGCGTTCGCCGAGCGACGTGGACACGCGCATGCCGTCGTCGCGCGTCTCGGCCGCGGTTACCTCGCAACCGGTCTCGATCACGCCGCCGGCCCCGGTGACCGCGCGCGCCAGCTCGACCACGTATCGGTCCGGTCGCAGCTGCGCGTCGCCGGGGAAGTGCACCGCGCCCGCCAGGCCCTCGCGCAGCGCCGGATCCGCGGCGAGGTACTCGCGCCCGTCGATCACCCGCGACTCGATGCCCAGCGCCGCCAGTGCAGGCAGGTGGCGCACGTAGGCGTCGAGCTGCGCCGGATCGCGGAACACGCAGTCGGCGCCGGGTTCGGAGTACTGGCAGTCCAGCCGGTAGCGCGCGATCCACTCCGGGAACGCCGCGCGCGAAGCATTGAGGATCGCCGCGCGCGCCCTCGCCGACGCGTCCCAGTCGCGCGGGTTGCAGCGCGCGGCGAAGCGCAGCATCCAGCCCCAGAGCGCGGGATCCAGGCGCGGGCGCACGTAGAACGGCGCATCGGGCGTGAACATCCAGCGCAGCGCCTGGGCCACCATGCCGGGCGCATGCAGCGGCCCGGCATGGCTGGGCGTCAGGGTGCCGCAGTTGCCGTGCGAGCTGCCGCCGCCAACGCGGCCGGCATCGAGCACCCGCACGCTGCGACCGCGCCCGAGCAGGCACAATGCGCTCGCCAGCCCGGAGACGCCCGCGCCGACCACCAGGATGTCAGTGCGTTCCACCATCCCTGAAGTGTAACGGCGCGCGCGACGCGCCCCGTTTGGTTTCAGGCGCGTCGCATCGGCGGCGGCGCGCCGTAGCTGATGCGCCGCCACAGCCATTCCATCGGTCCGAAGCGGTAACGCGCCAGCCACCAGTGGCTGGCCAGCACCTGCAGCGCGAACACCGCGACCACGATCGCCACCTGACCCGCGCGCCCGACCTGGCCCCACAGCCCGAATCCCCAGCCATGGAACAGCAGCGCGGCCACCAGCGACTGCAGCAGGTAGTGGGTCAGCGCCATGCGTCCGGCCGGCGCCAGCCACAGCAGCGGCCGCGCCAGCGCGCGCGTGCCCAGCGCCAGCGCGAACAGCGCCAGGTAGCCCAGCGCCAGCGGCAGGCTGGCCAGCATCAGCAGCGCCGAAGCCAGGGTCATGGGACCGGCCTCGCGCATGCCGTCGAAGTGCGTGCCCACCGCCAGCGAGGCGGCGGTCAGCGCCGCGCCCGTGGGCAGGGTCCAGGCGGCCAGCCGCGCGAACCAGCCGCAGTGCGCCGCCACGTCGGCGAACCGCCCGGTGCCGTACAGCCACGCCCCGAGCATGAACACGCCCAGCACCATGGGCAGGAGCACGACGAGTCCCGGCAAGGTGATGGTGGCGAAGGCGTGCGCATTGCCGGCCACGGCCGCGGGCCAGCTGCCGCCGCCCAACGCCGCCGCCGCGGCCGCCGCGGCCCGGTCGGTGTCCGCGGCCATCCGTGCGAATGCCTGCTGCGCTTCGAGCGGAAGCAGGCCCAGGACCAGCCCGTACAGGACGAGCATCCCCGCCACCATGATGTAGAGGCCCGCGCCCAGCCACGGCCATGCGCGGCGCGGGATCCCGTCCAGCGCCAGCAGCAGCAGGCCTCCCAGCGCGTAGGCGTGGAGGATGTCGCCGCTCCACAGCAGCAGCCCGTGCGCCAGCCCGAATCCCAGCAGGGCCAGGCAGCGGCGCAGGTACACCCGCCGGAACGCGGGTCCGGACACCGCGCGCCCGGACATCAGCGCGAACCCCATCCCGAACAGCAGCGAGAACAGCACCCAGAACTTGCCCTGCACGAGCACGTACACGGCCATCGCGGCGACGTGGTCGGGGCCGGTCGCGGCCGGGTCGATGCCGCTGCCCATGTGCTGCGGCGGGCGCGTGAACCACTCGATGTTCATCAGGAAGATGCCCAGCAGCGCGAAGCCGCGCAGGGCGTCGAGCGCCTGCAGGCGACGGTCCGCGTCCACGGGCGCGGGAGCCGGCAGCGGCGGGGGGACCGGCGACGCCGCGGTCACAGCTTCCAGCCGACCAGGTTCCAGTCCCACAGTGCCACCGCCGCCGCGACCCATACCAGCACCGCCAGCACGTGTCGCAGCCGGCGACCCGGGCCCCAGCCGCGCGCGCGCCAGGCCGCGCCCAGGTGCCAGGCGTCCACCAGGACCAGCAGGTACAGCAGCGGCACGCTCCACAGCAGCACGGTCAGCAACGCGCCCGGATAGCGGTAGAACACCAGTTCCGGATCGCCCGTCGCGCACTTCGCGTACCAGAGCAGCCCGGCGCAGAAGCCCAGCCACGCCAGGGCCGAGACGTACATCCAGAACGCGGCGCGCCGCGCGGGTGGCCCGGCCTTGTCGCGCCGGTCGCGGCGCAGCCAGCCGCCGGCCAGCACCAGCAGCGAGACCGCCCCCGCGAGCGCGAGCGCCAGCACGAGCGCGGGCTTGCCGCGCCAGGGCCGGGTGCGCTCGAACGAATCGTGCCCGGCCGAATCGTGGAAGCCGATGATCCGGCCCTGGCCATCCTCGCGGAACACGACCCGCCCCGCGCCCTCGGCTTCGCGGAACACCAGTCCGCCCTCGGCGAGCAACCGCCGCGCCTGGCCACCGCCGCTGGCGACGAGCACGCCGTCGCCCGCGGCCTCGACGTCGATCGTCGTGCCCGTGAACACCTTCTCGGCGGAGGTGTAGTTGCGCCGCATGCCCGTGTAGCTGCCGGCGAAGCGGGCGGTGTCCACGGCCGCCGCACGGGCGGCCGGCGCCCGTGCGCGCTCGAAGTAGCGCTCGAGCACCCGCGCCGGCAGCTGCGTGGCCAGGCCGCGGCCGGTGTCGGTATTGGTCGAGACGAAGATCCCGACGCCCTCCTCCGGCGCCAGCATCAGCATCGAATGGAACCAGCCGGTGGAGCCGCCATGGGCGAGCACCCGCGTCGCGCCGAGGTTCCAGTCGAAGAAGCCGTAGCTGAAGCCGCCGGTCTGGGGCGCGTTGCGGAACAGCGAGGGCCCGAACAGGCGCGCGTGCGCCGACGGCGCCAGCACGCGGGCGCCGTCCAGTTCGCCTCCGCGCAGCAGCATGCGCAGGTAGCGGCCCATGTCGTCCGCGGTGGACGAGGCGCTGCCGGCGGGCGCGACGTGGGCGATGTATTCGAAATGCTGCGGCGCGAAGCCGCCGCCCTGGCGGAGGTAGCCCTGCGACCAGCGTCCCTCGAGCGCCGCGCCCGCGCGCCTGGCGTCGCCCGTGGCGAGCGGCTCGCGGAACGTGGTCAGGCGCATGCCCAGCGGCGCGAACAGCCGTCGCTCGGCCAGCTCCTCGAAGGCCGCGCCCCGGGCCCTGGCGACGATCGCGCCCAGCAGCCCGAGCGAATAGTTCGAGTACACCGCGACCTTGCCGGGCGCGCGCACCCGGCGCGGGCGGTGCCGCGCGAGGTAGTCCTCCAGCGACGGCACCGCGTCGGCGCGGTCGACGAACAGGTGGCCCAGCGCCGAATCCTCGAACCCGGCGGTATGCGTGAACAGGTGCCGCACCAGCACCGGCGGCAGGCCGTCGTCGGGCAGCCGCAATGCCTCGGGCAGGTAGTCGTTGGCCGGGGCGTCGAGGTCGAGGCGGCCTTCGTCGACCAGCTCCAGCGCCAGCAGGCTGGTGAAGGTCTTGGACACCGAACCGATCCGGAACAGCGTGCCGGCCGGATCCACCGCACGCTGCGGCGCCTGCGCCGCGATGCCGTAGCCGCGCAGCAGCAGCGGGCCCTCGCGATCCACCACCGCCACCGTGACCCCGGCGATGCCGTCGCGCCGCATCGCCGACTCGACCAGCCCGTCGACATAGGCCGACAGGTCGGCGGCGTCGATCGCGCGCGGCACGGGCGCCTGCGCGTCCCCGGCTTCGATGCCTGGCGGTGGCGGCGGCGCCTGCGCCTGCGCGGGCGCGGGCGGTGGACACAGCATCAGCACGGCCGCGAATGCGGCCAGCAGCAGGCGCGACATGGTTCCCCCCGTGGTGCCCGGGGGATTACATCACATCGCGCCGCGGCCCGGCCGTGTCGCGCGCGGCCGTCGGGATCAGTGCTGGTGGCCGCCGTCGCCGTGGACGTGGCCGTGCTCGATCTCCTCCGCGCTGGCCTCGCGCACCTCGACGATCTCGATGTCGAAGTGCAGGTCCTTGCCGGCCATCGGATGGTTGAGGTCCACGTCGACCACGCTCAGGCCCACCTTCTGCACGGTCACCGCGCGCGGGCCGAAGTTGGTGTTGAGCACCACCTGCTGGCCCGGCGCGAGCTTCTGCGGGCCGAAGTGCTTCTTGGGCACGCGCTGGACCAGGCCCTCGCGGCGCTCGCCGTAGGCCTCGGCGGCCGGCACGTCGACGGCGAAGCTCTCGCCGGCCTCGCGCCCGTCCAGCGCCTTTTCCAGGCCCGGGATGATGTTGCCGTGGCCGACCAGGATCGCCACCGGCTGCCCGGACTCCTTCGACGACTCCAGCGGCTCCTGGCCGGCTTCGGAGACGGTGTAGTGGAAACGGACGACGCGGTCTTTCTCGATCTTCATGGGGCGGCTCGCTGGCGCGGCGCGGGCCGCGGCTTGTCTGGACGGGAGGGTCCGTGCAGGATGCCGCGCATGGCAGAGAACCGCGCCCGCACCCCCGCCACGGACGACGGAGCCGCGCATTATCCGGTCTCCGCCGCAGCAACGCCAACCCGCGGCCCGCGCAGGGCCGCGCAGGTCGCGCTGCTGGCCCTCGCGGCCCTGCTGGCCGGCTGCGCCCGGGACCAGGTCCGTCCCGCCCCCGCGCGCACCGCCACCACGCCGCAGCGCGACTGGCCGGTGGTGGCCCCGCGCAACCCGGCCGCGGCCAATGCGGTGCTGATGCGCGCCATCAGCCTGGTCGGCACGCCCTACCGCTACGGCGGCAACACGCCCGAGGGCGGGTTCGACTGCAGCGGGCTGGTGAACTACGTCTTCCGCGACGTGCTCGACCTGCGCCTGCCGCGCACCTCGCGCGAACTCGCCGCCTGGCAGGGGCCGAAGATCGAGCCGCGCCAGCTGGCCGCGGCCGACCTGGTGTTCTTCGGCAGCGGTTCCCAGGTCACCCACGTCGGCATCTACGTCGGCGAGGGACGGTTCGTGCACGCCCCCAGCACCGGCGGCACCGTGCGCTTGGACCACCTGGACGCGGACTACTGGCGCCGGCACTACACCGGAGCCAAACGGGTGCTGGACTGAGTGCCGCACCGGTCGCCGCACCGGGATCGGTTCAGGACGCCCGCAACCCCGCTTCCTGCGCGCTCCCGCGGCGCCGTACGCCTTCCGGGCCGCGCCTGTTTGTGAGCGGAATCACGCACTTGGACAGGTTTGTGTAACCGTGATTTAACATCACGCCGTCTTCACTCGTGCACACTTCGCCGCTGATCCGCACCCGTGAAGACCGCGTGACGACCGAATCCGCACCGTCCGTTCCGGCCCGCCTGCGTCCCTGGCGCCCCGGAACCGGCCTTCGAATCGCCCTCTTCTGCGCCGCCGCGGCCCTCGCTCCCGCTTCCGCCCTCGCCGGTCCCGGCCTCGCCGCCGACTCCGCCGACGGCCCTGCCGCCCCGGCCTCCGCCTCCGTCACCCGCAACCTGATCGCCGATCCGCTGCGCTCGGCCGACCGCGACATGCTGTTCGCCAGCGACGTCGACCAGCTGATCCGGGCCCGGGCCGCGCAGCCGGCGCCGTCCGGCGACGCCGCCACGGGGGAAGAGGCGGAACAGGGCGCCGTCCAGTCCCTGCTCAAGCGCGGCCTTGCCCTGCTCGGCACGCCGTACCGCTGGGGCGGCAGCAGCCCCGATTCCGGCTTCGATTGCAGCGGCCTGGTCGGCTACGTGTTCCGCACCGCGCTCGGCATCGAGCTGCCGCGCATCTCGCGCGACATGGCGCGCGACGGCGTCAAGGTCGACCGCGGCTCGCTGGTCCCGGGCGACCTGGTGTTCTTCGGCCGCCGCGGCAAGCGCGTCGACCACGTCGGCATCTACATCGGCGAGGGCCGCTTCCTGCACGCCCCGCGGACCGGCCGCGACGTCACCGTCTCCCAGCTCGACAACGGCTACTGGGCCAGCAGGTTCCTGCAGGCGCGTCGCGTGGCGCAGCTCGGCAGCGACAGCTGAGCCGCGCCGAAGGCAAGGCGCGGGAGAGTGGGGGCCGCGGCAACGCGGCCCCTTGCGTTGGTGGGCGCGGAGTCGACGATTGCGGCGATGCCGCCTGATCCGGGCGGACACCGCGTACACTGCCGGCAGTCCGCCGGGAGGAACACCGGATGGTCCGCACGATCGCAGCCCTGCTGCTCGGCCTGGTCGTCGCGCTGGCGACCATGCTGCTGGTCGAGTACCTCGGCATGTCGCTGTTCCCGCTGCCGCCCGGCGTCCACTTCGACAGCGAGGAAGACCTGGCCCGGCTCGTGGCCGAGTCCACGACCGGCAAGAAGCTCTGGGTGCTGATGGGCTGGGCCCTCGCGTCCTTCGCAGGCGCCGCCGCCGCCGCGCGCACCAGCCGCCGCCACGCCACCGGTGCCGCGCTGTGCGTGGGGGCGATGATCGTGCTCGGCGTCCTGCTCAATTCGGCCATGCTTCCGCATCCGGCGTGGATGACGGTGGCCGGCGTGCTGCTGCCGGTCCCGATCGCCTGGCTTGCCGCGCACCTGGCCACGCGGCGCGCGCCGGCGCCACCCGCCTGATTCCAACGCCAAGGGAGCGTGCCGATGCAGTCTTCCCTGCTGACCACCCTGCTGCTGCCGCTCGCGCTGGGCGTGATCATGTTCGGCCTGGGACTCGGGCTGACCGTCGACGACTTCCGCCGCGTGGCACGCTATCCGCGCGCGGTGCTGCTGGGGCTGTTCCTGCAGACCGGCGTCCTGCCGTGGGTCGCGTTCGCGCTGGCGCTGCTGTTCCGGCTGTCGCCGGAACTTGCGGTCGGGCTGATGCTGCTGGCGGCCTCGCCGGGCGGCGCCACCGCCAACATCTACAGCCACCTCGCCCACGGCGACGTCGCGCTCAACATCACCCTGACCGCGATCAACAGCCTGCTGTGCCTGGCCACCCTGCCGGTGATCCTCAACCTGTCGCTCGGGTATTTCCTCGGCGCCGGCCAGTACGTGCCGCCGCCGGTGCAGAAGATCGTCGAGGTGGCGGTGATCATCGTCATGCCGGTGGCGATCGGCATGGCCGTGCGCCGCTTCGCGCCGGGCTTCGCCGCGCGCATGGAGAAGCCGGTGCGGCTGCTCTCGGTGCTGGTGCTGGCGCTGCTGATCGTCGCCGCGGTGGTCCAGGCCTGGAGCACCCTGCTGGCGTGGTTCGCGGTGGTCGGGCTGGCCTGCCTGCTGTTCAACCTGGCCAGCATGGGCGCAGGCTACGCGGCACCGCTGGCGCTGCGCCTGCCCAGGCGGCAGGCGGTGGCGATCGCGATGGAAATCGGGATCCACAACGGCACGCTCGCGATCTTCATCGCGCTGAGCGTGCTGGGCAACGCGGCGATGTCGGTACCGGCGGCCGTCTACAGCCTGCTGATGTTCTTCACCGCGGCGGCGTTCGCCTGGTGGGCGGCACGCGCACCGGCGGCTGCCGCCGCGCCCGCGGGCAGCCGCTGAGAAGGGAGATCGGGCAGCGCGATCGGTGGCTCGCTCCTTCCCCCACCCGCGGGGGAGGGGTCACGGGCGACGGTGTCCAGGCATCCCGCTCCTTCCCCCGCCTGCGGGGGAAGGCCGGGATGGGGGTCGGGTCCGACGCGGGATACCGCCGGTTATTCGACCTTGCGGAACTCGCCGTACGCGCCGAGCTGGTCCTCGATCGCCGCGGCATCGCCCACGACGATGATCGACAGGTCCTTCGGATCGAAGTACTTGCGCGCGATGTCGCGTATCTGCTCCGCATCGACCTGCTGGATGCGCGGCACGTAGCCGGACAGGAAGTCCGCCGGCAGGCCGACCAGCCAGTTCGAGGCCAGGGTCGAGGCCACCGAGCGCTGCAGCTGGTTGCTGATCAGGTAGCCGCCGGCGACGTAGCGCTTGTTGTCGAGCAGCTCCTGCTCCGGCACCGGTTCCTCGGCCAGGCGCCTGAACTCGGAGAAGAACTCCTCCAGCGCGGCGCCCGTCACCTCGTTGCGCACGTCCGCGCCCGCCTGCACCCGGCCACCCATGCGCGAGGTCGAGAAGCCGGCGCTCGCGCCGTAGGTGTAGCCCTTGTCCTCGCGCAGGTTCTGGTTCACGCGGCTGCTGAAGCCGCCGCCCAGGATGGTCCCGGTCAGGATCGCGGGCACGTAGTCCTCGTCGGTGGCCGCGATGGCGGGCCGTCCCAGGCGCAGCGTGGCCTGCACGCTGCCGCCGCGCTGCACCAGCACCCGGGCCGGCGTGGCCTCGCGCGGCGCGGCGGGCGCCGGCGCGAGCGTCGGGCCCTGCGCCTTCCACTCGCCGAACGCCGACCGGGCGAGGCGGAACGCTTCCTCCGGCTCGACCCGGCCGGTCACCACCAGCAGCGCGCGGTCGGGACGGAAGCGCAGCGCATGCGCCTTGCGCAGCCCCTCGGGCGTGACCGCGGCGATCGACTCCTCGGTGAACTGGGTCCGTGCGTAGGGATGGTCGCCGTAGGTCGCGGCCAGCAGTTCGCGCGAGGCGCGGAACGAAGGCTGCGCCTGCATCGCCTTGAGCGACTGCAGTGCGTTGGCCTTGGCCAGGACCACCTCGTCGTCGGGGAACACGGGCCCACGCACGATCTCCGCCAGCAGGCCCAGCATCGGCCCGGCGTGGGCGGCCAGCGCGTCGGCATACACCAGCACACCGTCGTTGCTGGCGCTCGCGCCGACGCTGCCGCCGTACGACTGCGCCGCTTCGGCGATCTCGCGCGAGTCGCGCCTGGCCGTGCCTTCGGTCAGCATGCCGGCGAGCAACCCGGCGAAGCCAGGCGCGTCGGCCGGGTCCGCGCCATGGCCGGCATTGCGCACCGCCAGCACGTAGTCCACGCGCGGCACGCCGTCGCGCGGCACCACCCATACCTCCAGTCCGTTGTCGAGGGTGCGGCGCTCGATCTGCGGCACCGGCAGCGGCTTGTCGGCCGCGTACGGCGGCAGGTCGCGCGGCAGTTCGGCGGGCCCGGACGCGATCGCGGGCGCCGCGACGGCGCAGGCGGCCAGGAGGACCAGTGTCATCGTCGTCTTCATCGCGCTCTCCTCACTCGGCCTGCGGGGCGTCGACGCGGCGCGCGGCGAGCTGCGCCTCGGGCACGCGGTCGATCACGGTGCGGTTGGACGCCACGAGGTAGGTCCTGGCGGCGCGCTGCACGTCCTCCGACGTGACCGCCTCGATCCAGCCCGGGATGCGGTTGGCGACGCCGGCGTCGCCCCACAGCAGCTGCAGCTTGGCGAGGGTGTCGGCGCGGGAGATGAAGGGCTCCATGCCGTTGTACCAGTCGGCCAGCAGCGCGGTCTTGGTCCGCGCCAGGGTCGCGTCGTCCACGCCCTCGGCGACGATCCGCGCGATCTCCTCGTCCACCGCGCGCACGATGGCGTGGCCGTCGCTGTCGGGCTTGTAGAGCGCGAACACGGTGAACAGGGTCGGCCCGTTGTATTCCCACTCGCTGGTGAGGCCGTACAGGCCGTCCACGGTCAGGGCCAGCTCGCGGCCCTTGACCAGGCCCTGGTACAGCCGCGAGGCGTCGCCGTTGGCGAGCAGCGCGCCGAGCACCGACATCGCCGGCTGGTCGGGACTGCCGCGCCCGGGCATCTTCCAGGCGATCGCGACCGCCGGCACCTGGGCCAGCTTGTCGGCCTGGACCAGGCGCTTCTCCTGCGTGTTCAGGCCCTCGCTGAAATCGGGCGCCGGCGGCACCGGACGCGCCGGGATGCCGCCGAAGTACTTCTCGGCCAGGGCGAAACCCTCCTCCGGCGAGATGTCGCCCGCCAGGCCAAGCACCGCGTTGTTGGGGCCGTAGTAGTCGCGGTGGAAGGCGCGCACGTCGTCGAGCGTGGCCGCTTCCAGGTCGTCGAAGCTGCCGTAGCCGTCGTGGTTGTTCTCCCACTTCTCGAACGCCTGGAAGCCGATGTCGAGCCACATGAAGCCGCCGTAGGGCTGGTTCTGCACGTTGACCCGGATCTCCTCCTTCACCACGTCCTGCTGGTTCTTCAGCGTGGCCGGGTTGAAGTCGAGCATGCGCATGCGGTCGGCCTCGAGCCACAGGATCGGCTCGATCGCCGACGAGGGCGCGACCTCGATGTAGTTGGTGAAGTCCGGCCGCGTCGAGCCGTTGTTGCGGCCGCCGCCGCCGGTGATCACGCGGTCGAAGGTGCCCTCGGGCGCGTTCTCCGAGCCCTCGAACATCAGGTGCTCGAACAGGTGCGCGAAGCCGGTGCGGTTGCGCGGTTCCAGGCGCATGCCGATGCCGTACACCACGCTCACCCCGACCACGGGCGAGCTGCGGTCCTCGGACACCACCACGGTCAGGCCGTTGTCGAGCTTCTTCACCGCGACCGGGATCTCCCACCGGTCGCCGTCGGAAGCGAACGCCGGCGCCGCGGCCAGCAGCCACGGCAGCACGCCTGCAAGCAAGGACTTCATGGGCACCTCCTGCCCGATGTGGACGGCCCACGTTACTGCAGCCGCGGCCGGCCACCGTAGGAGGAAAGTCATGGCTGTCCCCGCCCGACGCCCCCGGACCCGCGGCTCCGGCCGGGCTCAGCCGCTACCGGCTTTCTCGCCCGCCTCGAGGCCGACATTGCTCGAGGCGCGCTCGAAGACCTCCCGGTCGAGCAGGCCGGTCTGCCGCGCCACCAGCACCGGGACCAGTACCTGGCCGGTCACGTTGGTCATGGTCCGCATCATGTCGAGCACGCGGTCGATGGCGTACAGGATGCCGATCGCCTCGAGCGGCAGGCCCGCCGCGCCGATCACCACGGTGGCCATGATCACCGCCGTCCCCGGCACGCCCGCGGTGCCGAAGCTGCCCAGCACCGAGGCCAGGGCGATGATCACGTACTGGCCCGTGGTCAGCTCCAGGCCCATGAACTGGGCGATGAACACCGCGCCCAGCGCCGGATAGATCGCGCCGCAGCCATCCATCTTGATACTCGCCCCCAGCGGCACGGCGAAGCCGGCGTAGTCGCGGTCCACGCCCAGGTTGTGGCTGGCGCTGGTGAGCGAGAGCGGCAGCGCGGCGAAGCTGCTGGAGGCGACGAATCCCACCTGCATCGCGGGCGCCGCGCCGCGGAAGAACTTCAGCGGGTTGAGCCCGTGCGCCAGCAGCAGCCCGCTGTACACCGCCACGATGTGGAAGGCGCAGGCCGCGTACAGCGCCAGCACGAACTTGCCCAGCGGCAGCAGCTGGCCGAAGCCGTAGCTGCCCACCAGCGCCGCGATCAGGCCGAAGGTGCCCAGCGGCGTGGCCTCGAGCACGAAGCGGGTGACCTGGATCATCAGTTCGCGCCCCTGGTCGAACAGCCCGCGCAGGCCCTCGGTCTTCGCGCCCAGCTTCACCAGCGCGAAGCCCACGAGGCCGGCGAAGAAGATCACCTGCAGGATGGTGAAGTTGCTCGGCACGATGACGTTCTGGCCATCGGCGGCTTTGCCCGCGCCCAGCGCCGCCAGCGCGCGGAACGGGTTTTCCGGCACGATGTTGAGCAGCACGTCCAGTGGCCCGGGCACCTCGCGCGGCCGGTAGTTGGCCGCGACCTGCAGGCTGGCCGCGTCCACGCCCACGCCGGGCCGGAACAGCCAGCCGGCCGCCAGCCCCACGGCCACCGCCAGCACCGCGGTGATCGCGAACCACAGAAAGGTGCGCCCGGCCAGCCCCGCGATCGAACGCTGGCCGGCCAGCGACCCCACCGCGCTGACGACCGCGAAGAACACCAGCGGGATCGCGATCATCTTGATCAGGTTGACGTACACCGCGCCCAGCGGCCCGAACCACGTCTGCGCCGCCGGTCCCATCGCCCAGCCCGCCAGCGCGCCCAGCACGAAGCCGGCGGCGACGCGCTGCCAGAAGGGAATCCGGAACCAGGCCTGGGCGACGGACATGCGGGAACCGTGGGGGGCGGCGAAGGACGCCACCTTAGCCCACCACCCCCGCCGTGGCGACGCGGCTGCCGGAACGACGGCGTGCCGCCAGCAGGACGTCCGGCGGCGACGGTGCGTACGGCCTGCGCCCCGCACCCGGGCAATCCGTCCAGCCCGAAGCGCGCGGCCGGCGCTGGACGTCGCCCCCCCATGCCACGGACACTTCCGCCCTCGCGCCTGCGCGCGCCCCGCACCCATCGCACGTACTGGACACGAAATGCCCGGCACTTCCCGCCCCTTGCCCCGATCGTCGCATTCCTTCGCGGCCGCCCTGCTGGCGACGCTGCTCGCCGCCTGCGGCGCGACGCCGTCCCGCGACGCCCCGCCCCCGATCCCCGTCGTGGAGGTGCCCGCAATCGAGCACCCCGACGGCGAGACCGCGCAGTGGTGGTACCGCAGCGGCGCCGCGCGCGCGGCCGCCAACGGCGCGATGCAGGGCCGGGCGAAGAACGTGATCGTGTTCCTCGGCGACGGCATGAGCCTGACCACGGTCGCGGCGGCGCGCATCTTCGACGGCCAGCGCGCCGGGACGCCCGGCGAGGAGCACCTGCTGTCGTGGGAGCGGTTCCCCCACACCGCCTTCTCCAAGACCTACAACACCGATTCGCAGACCCCGGACTCGGCCGGCACCATGACCGCGATCGCCACCGGGGTGAAGTCGCACATGGGGGCGATCGGCGTATCGGCCGGCGTGCGCTCGGACTGCGCCGACAGCCGCGGCCGCGAAGTGCTGTCCTGGCTGCGCCTGGCCGCGTCGGCCGGCATGTCCACCGGCATCGTGACCACCGCGCGCCTGACCCACGCCACGCCCGCGGCCACCTACGCGCACGTCCCCGACCGCAACTGGGAGTCCGACGGCGTGATGCCGGAGAAGGCGCGCGAACAGGGCTGCCGCGACATCGCCAGCCAGCTGCTGGAGTTCGCGCCCGGCACCGGCCCCAAGGTGCTGCTGGGCGGCGGCCGCCGCCACTTCCTGCCGGCCGGCGAACGCGATCCCGAGCATCCCGACAAGGAAGGCGCGCGCCTGGACGGGCGCAACCTCGTCCAGGAATGGCTGCAGCGCAACCCGGGCGGCGCGTTCGCCTGGAACGCGGCACAGTTCGAGGCCGCGGCGGATGCGCCGGCGCTGCTGGGCCTGTTCGAGTTCGAGCACATGCGCTACGAGCACGACCGCCCGCGCGACCCCGGCGGCGAGCCTGACCTTGAGACGATGACCCGCGAGGCGATCCGCCGCCTGTCGCGCGACCCCGGCGGCTTCGTGCTGCTGGTCGAGGGCGGGCGCATCGACCACGCCAACCACGAGGGCAACGCCTACCGCGCGCTCGACGAGACCGCCTCGATGTCGCGCGCGGTGCGTGCCGCGGCGGAACTGACCTCGCCGGACGACACCCTGATCGTGGTCACCGCGGACCATTCGCACACGCTCGGCTTCGTCGGCTATCCGCGGCGCGGCAATCCGATCCTGGACAAGGTGCGCGGCCGGACCAGCGAGGACGACGATCCGGACCGCTACGCGCTGGACATGCTCGGCCTGCCCTACACCACCCTGGTCTACGCCAACGGCCCGGGCTACACCGGCGCCAGCGCGCGCCAGGCGGCGGGGCCCAAGCGCCACTTCCACGCCGCCGCCGGCTTCCAGCCCGCGAACGGCCGGCCCGACCTGGCCCGCGTCGACACCACCGATCCCGACTACATGCAGGAGGCACTGGTGCCGATGGCGTCGGAAACCCACGGCGGCGACGACGTCGGCATCTGGGCGCGCGGCCCCGGCAGCCATGCCTTCCGCGGCACGCTGGAGCAGCACGTGATCTACCACGTCATCGTCCAGGCCACGCCGCGCCTGCGCGAACGCCTCTGCCAGGCCGGCACCTGCAACGCCGACGGGGTGCCGGTCGAACTGCCGGCGCCAGCGGACTTCGGCGCCGCACCGTGACGCCGCGGCGGTCGCGTGCGCGGGCCGTCGCGCCCGCCCCGCCTCCGCCGCTATCCTGACCTGCCCCACCCAGGAGTCCCCCATGAACCGACTCGACGACAAGGTCTGCGTGGTCACCGGCGCGGCCAGCGGCATCGGGCGCCGGATCGCCGAGGTGTATGCACGGGCCGGCGGGCGGGTCGCGATCGCCGACCTCAGGACCGCGGACGCCGAGGACGCGGCGCGCGCGATCCGCGACGCGGGCGGCGAGGCCATGGCCGTGACCATGGACGTCACCGACGAGGCCCAGGTGGTCGAGGGCATCGCCGCCGTGGTCGCACGCTGGGGCAAGGTCGACGTGCTGGTGTCGAACGCCGGCATCCAGATCGTCAACAAGCTCACCGACTTCAGCCTCGCCGACTGGAAGCGGATGCTCGCCATCCACCTCGACGGCGCGTTCCTCACCACCCGCGAATGCCTGCGCGACATGGAGCGGCGCGGCGAGGGCGGCGCGATCATCTACATGGGCTCGGTGCATTCGCACCTGGCTTCCAAGCTCAAGGCGCCCTACGTCACCGCCAAGCACGGCCTGCTCGGCCTGTGCCGCACCGTGGCCAAGGAGGCGGCCGCCTACGGCGTGCGCGCCAACGTGATCTGCCCCGGCTTCGTGCGTACCCCGCTGGTGGAGAAGCAGATCCCCGAGCAGGCGAAGGAGTTCGGCATCAGCGAGGAGGCGGTGGTGCGCGACATCATGCTGCGCGACACGGTGGACGGCGAGTTCACCACCGTCGACGACGTGGCCAACGTCGCCCTCGCCCTGGCCGCGTTCGAGACCAACGCACTCACCGGCCAGAGCCTCGTGGTCAGCCACGGGTGGTTCATGCAGTAATGGTCGCGGCGGCGCCGGCACGCGGCCGGCGCCCGTTCAGAACGGCTTGGCCAGCACCAGCCAGATCACGGCCAGCAACACGAACACCGGGACCTCGTTGTAGATGCGCAACGCGCGCGCCGATGGCAGCGCCCGTCCCTGCGCGCATCCCGCCAGCCAGCGCCCGCCCACCACGAAGTGGGCGAGCAGCAGCACCACCAGGCCGAGCTTGGCATGCAGCCAGCCGGTGCCGGCGCCGACCATGGTCGGGAAGTCCGGGATCACCCGGTAACCCAGCCACAGCACCACGCCCGCGACCAGCGCCAGGCCGAACATGACGTGGCCGAAGCGGTACAGCCGCCGGCCCATCAGCACCAGGCGCGCGCGCACCGCCGCGTCGTCGCCGGCCTCCGCCAGGTTGATCAGGATCCTGGGCAGGTAGAACACCGCCGCCACCCACGCCATCACCACCAGCAGGTGCAGCGACTTGGTCACGAGGTAGGCGTTCAAGCGGATCTCCTGCGCGGACGCGGACGGACGGTCGCGCTATTGTAGCGCCCCGTTTTCCGGACCCCAGCCCCGATGGCCAAGCGCTACGACCGCCGCTACTTCGACACCTGGTACCGCGCCCGCGGGATCGGCGGCGCGCAGCGCCTGGCGCGCAAGGTGGCGCTGGCGGTGGCCACGGCCGAGTACCACCTGGAGCGCCCGCTGCGCACGGTGCTCGACGTCGGCTGCGGCGAAGGCGCCTGGCGCGCGCCGCTGCTGAAGCTGCGGCCGAAGGCCCGGTACATCGGCTTCGACTCGAGCACGTACGCGATCGAGCGCTACGGCGCGCACCGCAACCTGCACCTGGCGCGCTTCGCCGACTTCGCCCACCTGCGCCCCTGCCCGCCGGTGGACCTGCTGGTGTGCAGCGACGTGATGCACTACCTGCCGTTGCGAGAGCTCGACCGCGGACTCCCCGGGCTGGCCGAGCTGTGCGGCGGCGTCGCCTTCCTGGAGTGCTTCACCCGCGAGGACGAGACCGAGGGCGACGACGTCGAGTTCCATGCGCGGCCGGCGGCCTTCTACCGCCGCCGCTTCGCCGCGCTGGGCTTCCGCCAGGTGGGCTCGCACTGCTGGCTCTCGCCGGCGCTTGCCGCGGACGCCGCCGCGCTGGAGCTCGCGCCGCCTGGGACCGGCCGCGGAAGCTGAACAAGCGCCGCCCTTTCCCCGGCGACTGCAGCCGCAGCGGCTTGACTCGACGTGCACCCCGATGCGGTATGCTGCGTCGCAGCAGCCCCGACCGGCCTGATCCATGCTCCTGTACCAGTTCCACGAACTCACCCGTTCCTGGATGGCGCCGCTCACCTTCTGGGCGGAGGCCAATGCACGTGCGTTCTCCGCCCGCGGCAGCTGGCTGTCGGCGATGCCCGGCGCCCAGCGCGTCGCCGCCGCCAACGAACTGCTCTACCGCATCGGCAAGGGATACGAGAAACCCGCCTTCGGCATCCACTCGATCGAGTGGCAGGGCGAGACCTACCCGGTGATCGAGAAGACGGTGTCGAACCGTCCGTTCTGCCGCCTGCAGCGCTTCAAGCGCTACACCGACGATGCCGACACCATCTCCGAGATGCGCGGCCAGCCGCCGGTGCTGGTGGTGGCGCCGCTCTCCGGCCACCACGCCACCCTGCTGCGCGACACCGTGCGCACCCTGCTGCGCGACCACAAGGTCTACATCACCGACTGGGTCGACGCGCGCATGGTGCCCAAGGAAGCCGGGCCGTTCTCGCTCGACGACTACGTCGCCTACATCCAGGACTTCATCCGCCTGATCGGCGCCAAGGACCTGCACGTGATCGGCGTGTGCCAGCCGACGGTGCCGGTGCTGGCGGCGATCTCGCTGATGGCCGCGCGCGGCGAACCCGTGCCGCGCTCGATGGTGCTGATGGGGGGGCCGGTGGACCCGCGCCGCTCGCCGACCGCGGTCAACAACCTCGCCACCCAGAAGCCGCTGTGGTGGTTCGAGAACAACGTCATCCACCCCGTGCCCGGCCACTTCCCCGGCGCCGGCCGCCGCGTGTACCCGGGCTTCCTCCAGCACACCGGCTTCATGGCGATGAACCCCGAGCGGCACTTCATGTCGCACTGGGACTTCTACCAGAACCTGGTCAAGGGCGACCTCGACGACGCCGAGTCGCACCGCAAGTTCTACGACGAGTACAACGCCGTGCTCGACATGCCGGCCGAGTACTACCTCGACACGATCCGGATCGTGTTCCAGGAGCACCTGCTGCCGCGCGGGCTGTGGGACGTGGCCGGCGAGCGCGTGGATCCGTCGAAGATCACCGGCACCGCGCTGATGACCATCGAGGGCGAGCTCGACGACATCTCCGGCCTCGGCCAGACCCGCGCCGCGCACGACCTGTGCACCTCGATCCCGGGGGCCGACCGCGAGCACTACACGGTGATGGGGGCCGGCCACTACGGCATCTTCAGCGGCCGCCGCTGGCGCGAGCAGGTCTATCCGCGCGTGCGCGACTTCATCGTCGCGCACGTCGCGGATGCGAAGCCCGCGAAGGCGCCTGCGACGAAGAAGGCGGCGAAGCCGCGCAAGCGGGCCACGCGCGCCGCCTGAGCGACCGCACGGGGGCATGGCGCCGCGCGGCGCGCTCCCTGGCTTACGTGTATTGCGCGGTCTTGACCAGCAGGTGCTTGGCCAGCAGCCCGTGCAGGCGGCCGATGCCGCGGGCGACGTGCATCGTGGCGAACAGCAGCAGCACCCCGCCCACCAGCAGCAGCGGCAGGGCCAGCGCCGGGATCGAGGTCGACACCGTGTCGCCATCGATGTACAGCAGCTGCCAGCCGTTGACGTCGATGCCCGCGTCGGCCACGCCGGTCCACACCAGCAGCGGCGTCGCGATCGACGCCAGCGAGGTCGCCACCAGGGTCACGACCAGGGTGAAGTAGGCGATGCCCAGCGGCAGCATCAGCAGCATGTACAGGATCGTCGACCAGGTGCGCACGTCGGTGAACATGTCGCCGATGCGCTGCATGAGGGTGCGCCCGCGCGCGGTGTACAGCGGCCGGCGCGGCATGCGCTCGCCCAGCATGACTTCCACGATCCGGCCCTCGACCAGCGACAGCACCCGCACCGAGCCGAAGAACAGGATCAGCAGCGGGATGCCGATGATGGTGACCGACAGGCCCAGCGACACCGACAGCCCCGTCACCACCCACACGAAGTAGAAGATCCCCGTGGCCAGCGCCAGCGCCATGTAGAACAGCGAGGCGTAGGCACGCGGGTCGGCGAACACGCCGAAGAAGCGGCCGAGCGCCGACTTGCGCTTCGGCGGCGCCGGCGGGCGCAGCGCGGTCTGCACCTTGACCTCGGTATCGCGGTAGATGTCGGCGACCTCGTCGGGAGCGCCGTAGCTGGAGGCGACCGCCGCGATCACCTCGGCCTCGCTCCTGCCGGCCTGCTCGGCCAGCTCCGAGCGCAGGTATTCCTCGGCATCGTAGAGGGCGTCCTGGACCAGGGCGGGATCGGCGCCGGCCAGCGACCGGCGCAGTTGTTCCAGGTACTCCGGGATCGTGGTCGGCAGCGTGTTGCGGTTCATGGGCGGGTCCCCTCCAGGACGGCGTCGACGGAGTCGCGGGTCGCGCGCCAGGCGGCGGCCCAGTCGCGCAGGGCCGCCAGCCCCGCGCCGGTGATGCGGTAGTAGCGCCGGGGCGGGCCGGCGTCCGACGGCTCGGTGAAGCTGTCCAGCAACCCGGCCGCCTGCAGGTTGCGGAGCACCGGGTACAGGGTGCTCTGCTTTCCGGCCAGCACCCCGTCGCCGAAGCGCTCCAGGGTCTTGGCGATCTGGTAGCCGTACATCGGCTCACCCGACGCGAGGACCGCCAGCAGGGTCAGCGCCACCGTGCCCGCGCTGAGCTCCTTCTGGAACTTGCGCAGCTGCGCCGCGCCCTGGTCTTCGCCTGTGTCCACGCCGCGATCCTCCGGATGGAGGACATGCTATTAAGGACTTCTCTATAGCGAATGTGCCATTAGTCGCCCCGCGTTCGGGAGGCCACAATCCGCGGACTCCTTCCTACGGCGCCCGCCCATGCCCCGCCAGCCCGCACTTGCCGTCCTGCTCGCCGCCGCCCTCGCGCTCCCGGCCGCGGTGGCCGGTGCCGACGCGCCGCCCACGCGCACGACCCAGGAGGTCCTGGAGGCCTCCACGCCCGCCGACTGGCGCACCCCGGATCCCGCCAACACCCTTTACATGGACCTGGACGCCGGCCGGGTGGTGATCGAACTGGCTCCGGACTTCGCCCCGCAACACGTGGAGAACATCCGGATCCTGGCCCGCGAGGGCTTCTGGAACGGGGCGGCGATCTACCGCTCGCACGACAATTTCGTGGTCCAGTTCGGCGACCCCCACGCCGACGATCCGGAACGGGCCAGGCCGACCGGCAGCGCGCGCACCCGGCTTCCGGCCGAGTTCGAGCGCCCCGCGCGCGACCTCGACTTCCATCCCCTGCCCGACCGTGACGGCTGGGCGCCCGAAGCCGGGTTCGTCGCCGGCTTCCCCGCCGCCCGCGAGGGCACGGACGGCGTCGCGTGGATGGCCCACTGCTACGGGGCGGTCGGCGCCGGGCGCAACCTCGAGGCCGACAGCAGCATCGGCGCCGAGCTCTACGTGGTGACCGGCCAGTCGCCGCGCCAGCTCGACCGCAACATCACCCTGGTCGGACGCGTGATCCGGGGCATGGAGCTGCTCAGCGCGGTGCCGCGCGGCCCCGAGCCGCTGGGGATGCTCGAGGATCCGGCGCGGCACGTCCCGATCCGCGCCATCACCCTGGCCTCCGAGCTGCCCGCGGAGCAGCGAGAGCCGATCGAGGTGCTGCGCACCGACACCGCCACGTTCGATGCCTACGTCGAATCGCGCCGCAATCGTCGCGACGCGTTCTACAAGCGCCCGGCCGGCCACGTGGACCTGTGCAACATCGCGATTCCCTCGCGCACGCCGCGCGACTGACCCGCGCCGTCCTCACGCCGCGTTGGCCGAGGCCGCCCTAGTCTGCCCTGGAGCTTCCCGCAGCCCGAGGACACCATGGCCCTGCTCCGCATGCGCATCGCCGGCAACGACGACCAGGTCCGTGCGATCGCCAACCTGCTGCAAAGCCTCGACGGCATCGAGCACGTCGAGGAAGTCGACGACCTGATGCCGCACATGGACGACGCCGACTCCAGCTCGGCCGGACTGCACGACGTGCGCGGCACCGAGACCCACGAGATCGAGATCGAGGTCCCCAACCCCTCCACCGAACGCCGCGTGCGCGAAGCGGTGGAAGCGCTCGCCTTCGACCTGGAGGTCTTCGTCGAGTTCGAGACCGACGAGCCGGAGTAACCCGCGTCGCCGACGCGCGCCCCCGCAGGAGCGCTTCAGCCGCGACCCGCAGGCGGTGCAGTCCACGCGGCCATGGGCCAGGAGGCCGGTCGCGCCGGAAGCCGCTCCTACGGCGCGGGCGGCAGCGCGTCGATGAATTCGACCATGCGCCGGCGCTGCGCGTCGTCCGGCAGCCGGCCGCGGCCCGCACCGAGGTTGTCGAGCATGTTGCGCGCCTTGCTGGTTGCCGGCGTCACGCAGGTGACCGCCGGATGCGCGAGCACGTACTTGAGCATGAACTGGGCCCAGGACGTGGCGTCGAACTCCGCCGCCCAGTCCGGCAGGGGCCGGTCGCCGATCCGGCTCCACAGCCGCGTGCGCCCGAACGGCACGTACACCAGCACCCCGATCCGGCGCTCGAGCGCCAGCGGCAGGATGGTCTCCTCGACGTCGCGGTTGTCGACCGCGTAGTCCACGCCGATGAAATCGATGTCCTCGTTGCGCATCACCTCGACCAGGCGCGGATACGCCTGCTTGCTGGTCGAGGTCACGCCGACGTGGCGGATGCGCCCGTCGGCCTTGTAGCGCTGCAGCAGCGCCAGCTGGGTCGGGATGTCGGCCAGGTTGTGCACCTGGACCAGGTCGAGCGGATCCTTGCCCAGTCGCCGGAACGAGGTCTCCAGCTGCTCGCGCGCGGCGGCCGGGTCGGCGGTCCCACCGCCGCGCGGCACGGCGTTGAGCTTGGTCGCCCAGAACACCCGCTCGCCGAGGCCCAGCTCGTGCGCGATCTGCCCGGCCACTTCCTCCGAGGCGCCGTACGCGGGCGCGGTGTCGAACACCTGCCCGCCGCCCTCCACCAGCGCCTGCAGCACCTCGCGCAGCGCCGAGACGTCCTCGCTGCGCGCCACCTGGGCGAAGGTGGCCGAACTGCCGAGGCCCACGACCGGCAGCTGCTCGCCGGTCTTCGGCACCGCGCGCGTCAGCAGGGGCCCGGCCTCCTGCGCCAGCAGGCGGGCCTGCGGCAGCGCCGTCGCCGCCGCGGTGGCCAGCGTGAACTTCAGGCAATCGCGTCGGGTCGCCATCGATCCATCCTCCATCGGCAATGAAGGCCGAGTGTGACCGCGGTGCCGGCGGGATTCAACGCACGCGAGCCGGCTATGGCACCGCCCCGAGCGTCTCCACGAGCAGCGGCTTGAGCTCGCCCAGTACCGGATCCCGGTCGGCCCCGACGTAGAGCGCAAGCACGAACGCCACCAGGTCGTGGCGCCGCGCCAGCCACTCCTCGTCGGCGTAGGCGAGCCCGGGATCGCCGAGGCGCGGCGGCAGGTCGGCGAACCACGCCTGCCAGTCGCCCCTGTCGTACAGCCGGCTGCGGGCCAGCGCCAGGACCGGGCGCGCGAGCCGCGCCGGCTCGCCGAACACGTAGGCGTGCGCGGTCCCGGGCACGGCCTGGGCGGCGACGGCCTCGAGGACCAGGTCGCCCTGGTCGCGCTCCAGCGCCGGATGGAGCGCCAGTTGCAGCAGCCAGTCGGCGCCGTGCGCCACGCCGTGGCGCCAGCCCCGGGCATCGTCGAAGCCGCGATAGTCCTGCACGGTGGCCACGTAGCCGGCCGCCTTGCGCACCATGGCCTTGCGCTCGCCGGGCGTCATCCACGGCGCGATGCGGTCGGTGCGCGCCACTTCCGACAGCACCAGCGCCGCGAACGGACGCGCGAAGCCCTCGCCCTCGCCGCCGTCGACCAGCGCGTGCAGGCGATCGCGCAGCGCGCGCAGGGTGGCGACGTCGAGCTCGCCCGCGCGCATCCACTGCGCCAGCGCCTGGTAGGCGATGCCGTCGCGCACGGCGGGATCCGGATCGCCCAGGCATCCGGCCAGCGCAAGCGCGAGCCGCTGCCGCTGCGCCGGGTCCGCCGTTTCGAAGCGCCGTACCTTGAACGCCTGCAGCCCCTCACGATCCATGCCCTCGGGCGGGCATGCGGCGGACGCCGCGGCGGGCAGCGCGAGGGCGACGGCCAGTCCGGCGCGCGCCACCCACGACGCGTGCCGGACATGCCTCACAGCTTGGCGCCGTCGACCGGGACGACCTTCACCGAGGCCAGGTCGAGGTCCGGCAGGCAGCGCAGGTTCACCGCCACCGTCTTCGCGCCGGTGGCCGGATGCACGCCCTCGCTGAAGGGCGAGATGCCGCAGACCTTGCAGAAATGATGGTCGATGACGTGGCGGTTGAACTTGTACGTCCCGAGCGCCGACTCCGGCGTCCTGAGCACCAGCGCCTCGCGCGGAAGGAACGCGAGCAGGCCGCCGCGCCGGCGGCACATCGAGCAGTTGCAGTCGTAGCCCTCGGTGATCTCGCCTTCGAGTTCGAACGCGATCGCACCGCAGTGGCAGCTTCCCTCGTAAGTCGGCATGGCGTGGTCTCCTCCTCACCCGCCGCCAGCATAGCGCCGGTCAGGCCCGGTCGCGCCCGGGCACGGCACGCCCGGCGCGGGCGCGCTCCAGCCACCAGGCCGCGGTCGCCAGCAGCAGCCAGGCCAGGAACCAGGGCCAGGACGGCATCCGGCGCGGCGCGACCAGGGCGACACCAGGATCACCGTCCACCGGCCCCTTCGCCGCCAGCCGCAGCGTGGCCTCGCGCATCGCCGCCAGCCGCACGCCCGGCAGTGCGTCCGGCGCGAGCACGTGGAACGCAAGTCCGGACTCCCCGTCCTCGACCCGATGCCAGCCACCGGCCGCAGGCCAGAAGGCCGCGCAGCCGCCGGCGTCCGGATCGGGCAGCAGCCGCGTGCGCACGCCGTCCGGCGCCGACACGGTGGCGTCCGCGCCAACGCCGCAGACGGCCACGCGCTCGCCGGCGCGCGGCTGGCCGTCGATGCGGATGTCCGCGCGTGGCCGCGGCCGCGCGAGCGCCGCGAAGGCCGTGTTCCACAGCTCCGCGTGCAGGTCGCGGCGACCGGCCAGCGGCAGCAGCCACGTGTCGACCGGCGTCCACACGCCGATCCGGCCCTGCCCGTGCGGCCGCCACCACGCGACCGCATCGCCCTGGGCATCGCGCAGCAGCGGCACTGCGCTCGCGCCGGTGGCGCGCAGGTCGCGTCGCGCCAGTTGCGGCGGCGTGCCGGCGGCGGCCCCGACGTCGACCGGCGCATCGCGCGTGCCGGTCCCCAGTCGCGCGCGCAGCGCGGCCTCGTCGGCCAGCCGCGGCGGCGCCAGGGCGAACGCGGTGGTGCCGGTGCCACCGGCGAGCGCGAACTCCTTGCCCGACAGCGGGCGCAGGGCCGCCGCCGGCAGCGCCACGTCGGCGCGCAGCAGCAGGCCCATCCCCGCCTCGACCGCGGCCAGGGCGCGCGCACGGCCGCCCTCGCCCAGCGCCTGCCAGGCGCGCGCGTCGACCACCAGCAGGTCGAGGCGCGGATCGTCGACCTCGGCGGACCCGCTCGCGATCGCCGCCCCGCCGCCGAGCGCGATGCGCGACTGGACCGCGAAGCCGGCATCGTGCATCCAGCGCGACAGCGCGCGCGTCTCGGGGTTCGGCGCGCCGGACAGCAGCAGCACCCGCGGCGCCAGCGGCGCTTCGGCATGCGTGGCGACCGGTGCGCTCTCGACCACGCCGCCGTCGGCATCGAGCACCCGCAGCACGAACGTCGCCGTGCCGGGCGCGTGCACCCCAGCCGAGAGCGAGAACGCGCCGTCGTCGGGCAGCGCCATCGCGTCCACGCGGCGTCCCGCCGGGTCGCGCAGTTCGACCTGCCCGCCCGGCACGCCTCCGGCCTGCCCGGAGATCCGCAGCGTCGCGCCGGCGACGACCGGCGAGGACACGTGCACGCGCCACACGCCGGGCGGCAGGTCGGTCAACACCGGCTCGATCGCGATCCCGAGCGCGGCATCCAGGTCGCGCGCGGTCAGTCCGGCACCTGCCACGCGCACGCGCCGCGTGCCCGGATGCCGGCGCAGGACCGTGGCGAGGTCGGGCACGCGCCCCACGCCGGCAATGGCCGGCGCCTCGGGCAGCGCGAACACGGGACCGGGGGCGTCCGCGAGCGCCCCTGCATCCGCGGCTTCGGCGAGCACGGTCGGCACCCCGCCGGCGCCGCCACCCTGCGGCGGCGGGTACAGCACCAGGTACAGGAGGGCGGCCATCGCGGGTTGCGCGAGCAGCAGCGCGATGCGCCGCCAGGTCCGCTCACCCGCGCGATCGCGTCGCCAGGCCAGCAGCAACCGGGTCCAGCCCGTCACCACCGCCATGGCCAGCAGCGAGGCGACGATCAGTTGCGGCGTCATCGCGCTCCCTCCCCGGACTGCAGCAGTTCGAGATAGCGCCGCCCCGTTTCGCCGCCCGTCTCGCGCGGCGCGACGCCACCGTCGGGCCGGCGCATCGCCGCCCACAGCAGCCCACGCAGGTCCTCGCGGCAGGCAACGCAGCCGGGATCGATGCGCAGCGCGTCGATCGCCGCCACCAGGGCCAGCGGGTCGCCCACGAGCGCGGCATGGTCGGCGGCCCAGTCCTGCACCGCGTCGAGCGTCTCCGTGGCGACGGGGCCGCCTTCGCCCAGCGCCTGCCAGGCCGCTTGCACCGGGTCGTCGCCCGGTCGCGACGGCGGCGACGGCGCGCGCGGCGCGATGCCCTCGCGCTTGCCGCCCAGGCGCCGGGTTTCGTCGATCGGCGGCAGGCGGGTGCCGACGCGCTGCAGGTAGATGCGGTCGGCCTGCTGCACCTGCTTGATGAACTCGAGCGCGCGGTTCGCGTACGGCAGCGCCTTCGCCGGCTCGGCCTGGCGCAGGTGCAGTTCCGACTGCCACATCTCGCGCAGGGCGCTGCGCAGGATCTCCCGGGTTTCCGGATCGAGCAGGGTCGCCGCCTCCGGCAGGTCGTGGGTATGGCCGAAGGCCTCCAGGATGCCGCCCGGATCGCCGAAACCCTGCGGCGTTGCAGGGTCCGACGCCGCATGATCGTGCCCGTCGTCGTGCGCGTGCCCGTCCTCGCCATCCTCCGCGTCCGCCACCGGCAGGTCGCTGGTCGGCGGCGGACGCGAGCCCGCTTCGCTTTCCTCGCCGAGGAACTGGCCGTAGCGCAGCCGCAGCAGGCGCTGGTCCACGCCGAGCGCGTCCGAACGCGCTGCGAACGCGTCCTCCGACAGCTGCGGCCTCTGCGCGATCAGCGCCTCGGCGTCGATGATGATCTGGCGCTGGCTGCGGAAGTACGCCGGCAGCACCTGCCGCGCCAGGCCCTCCAGGCCTTCGGCGCCGAGCAGCGGCTGCTCCGGCCAGCGCAGGATCACGCTCGCGCTGCGCGCCACCTGCGGCTGCGGCGAGCGGTTGTCGCGCACCTCGAGCCGGGCGACGAGGTCCTCGCCACGCTGCAGGCCGAAGTCGGAGGGATCGAGGCTGGCGTCGAAGCGCAGCGCGCGGCGGTCGCCGCGGCCGCGCAGCACGCGCACGTGCTCGTGGAAGCGCACGTTCTCGCCGCTGCCCTCGGAGCGCGTCACCAGCAGGCGGGCCTCCGCCTGCAGGCCGTGGTCGTCCTCGGCCTCGAACGACAGCGGCCAGGCGCGCGGTGGCGGGTCGGCCAGGGTGAGCCCGCGCTCCGGAATGCGGACCCGCACCACCGGCGCCGCGTCCGGCACCGCGTCGATGCGGTGCAGTCGGCCCTGCGCGGCCTCGCCCTCGGCCGACACCCGGTAGAGCAGCGACGCCTCCAGTCGCGTCTCCGCCACCCACGCGTCATCCCCGCGGCGCAGTTCGACGCGGCTGCCGTCGTGCAGCGCAAGCGCCGCCGCGGCGGGCTGCGGGTCGAAGCGCAGGGTCCAGTGCAGGCGCGATCCGACCGGCGCCTGCACGTCGAGTTCGTCCGTGGTGGTGGCGGCGATGCCGGTGTAGCCGGGCGGTTCGATCCGCAGCTGCGCTTCCACCAGCCGCGGCGGCGCCTCCGGCGCGGGCGCTGCTGAGCTGGCGACGGCAGGTGCCGGCGGGGTCGGCGTGCCCCGCGGCCAGGCCAGCGCAAACGCCACGGCGATCGCGGCGACCAGCCATCCGGTGCAGATCGCGCGCCAGGCCCAGGCGGGGCGCAGGTCGCCCGGCGGGCGCTCGTGCAGGCGCCGCGCGATGCGTTCGCGCTGCAGTGCCTGCAGCGGACCGAGCGCGTCCTGGTCCGCCAGCAGCAGCGCCGTGCTGTCTTCCAGGTCGCGACGGGTGGCGTCCAGCCGCGATGCCGCCCATGCCGCGTCGTATCGGCGCGCCCTGCGCCACGCCAGCAGCGTGGCGGCCGCCGCCACCGCGACGCCCACCATGCCTGCGACGCCGGTGCCCCACGCGTGCCAGGCCGGCGCCGCGCAGGCCACCGCGATGCCGAGGCCCGTGAGCAGGCCGCCGGCGAACACCCGCACGCGCGCGCCGCGCGACAGCTGCTGCAGCACGGCGCTCATGCGCGGCCTCCGCGGCGCGGCGAAGTCGCCAGCCAGCGTTCGAGCAGCGCCAGCAGCGCGACGAGGACCGCGAGCCACGGCTGGAGTGCGCGCGGCGCGGCCGGCCAGGCCACGTCGATGCGAACGGGCGCGACGTCCTGCGCGAAGGCCCGCGTCGGCATCGGCGGCGGTTCGAACAATGCCTGCAGCCGATGCGGGAACGACGGCTCGAGCAGCTGCGGCATGTCGGCCGGCCGCAACGGCCGGTGAAGGCGCAGCACGCGGCCGCGGCCGAGCGCGGCTTCCTCGACGAGCGCCGTCCCGTCGTCGTCGCGCCAGACGGCGCGCCATTCCGCGTCCGCGAGCTCCAACCCGGTCCCGGGCCCGAGCAGCGCCGCGCCGCCGTCCTCGATCCAGCGCCTCGCCGCGTCTGGCAAGGGACCCGGGGCGATCCAGGCGAGCCGGCGCATGCCGCCGGGAAGCGGCTCGTCGACGGCTGCAGCTTCGAAGGCGGGTTCGCCTCCTCCGGGCTCCCGCAACGCAAGCACCGCGGCGCGCAGGACGCGCACCGCTTCCTCCTGTCCTTCCGCATGGCGCACGACGATCGCGCGCGGGGCAGCTTCAACCTGCCGTGGGGCGACATCGCCCGCCGGCACCACATGCCATTCGACCTCGCGCGACAGCTGCAGGGGCCCACCGTCCAGTCCCGACAGCCGTTCCGGCACCACCACGCGCAGCGCGGCCCCGCCCGGCAGTTCGGCATCGAGCTGGCGCAGCAGGCTGGCGACCGGCTGCGGCGACGCCGGGGCCGGCTGCGACAGCGGCGGGAAGCCGGCGGCAAGCCAGCGCAGCTCGCCCTCGCCGTTGCCTGCGAGCTGTCGCACCTGTCCGTCGGGCACGCCCGGCGCCACCACTGTCCACGGCGTCGTATCGGGCGCGCCATGCAGCACCGGGCGGGCCAGCCACAGCGCGATCAGCGCCAGCAGCAGCAGCCGCACCAGCAGCAGCGGCCATTCGTCGAAACGCACCCGCCTGCGCGGCTTCGGGCTGGCGCGCAGCCAGCGCAGTGCCGCGAACACGGTCGGCCGGTACTGCTGGCGACGCGAAAGATGGATCAGCAGCGGGATCGCCAGCGCGAGCAGCGCGCCCAGGGCGGCCGGCAGCAGCAGGACCAGGTTCACGCGCCAGCGGCCTCCGCGTCGTTCGCGAACAGCTGCCGCAACGGGCGCTCCAGCGGCTCGTCGAGCACGTGCACCGCGTGGCGGATGCCGGCCGCGTCCAGCCGCGCATGCAGGGCCCGCTGCGCGTCGCCGAAACGGGCGAGGAAGCCCTCGCGCAGCGCGCGGCCGTCGCCGGGCAGCGTGTCGCCCGTCTCGGGATCACGGAACATGCGGCCGTCGTCGAACGGGAAATCGCGCTCGGCCACGGTGAGCAGCTGGATCACCACGACCTCGCGCCGCGCGCCGGCCAGGCGCTCGGCCAGCGCGATGCAGGCCTCGTCGAAGCAGTCGCCGATGAACACCACCAGCTCGTCGGCGCCGATCCGCGCCCACAGCGGCATCAGCCGCTCGCCCGCGGGGAACACGCCCCGGGCCTCGACGCCATGCAGCTCCAGCAACACCCGGTCGCGCTGGCGCGCGCCGGGCGCGGCAGGCGCCAGCCGCATGGCCCCGTCGCGCAGGACGGCCAGCCCGATGTGGTCGCCCTGGCGCACCACGACCTCTGCGATCGCCGCCGCCAGCGCCTTGCCGGCGTCCAGCCGGGTCCATTGCGGGCGCGACTCGTCGGCCTGGGCCATCGACGCGCTGGCGTCGAGCAGCACCCAGGCCGTCAACGGACTGTCGCGCTCGGCCTCGCGGACGAAGAAGCGGTCGCTGCGCGCGTACAGCTTCCAGTCGATGCGGCGCGGCTCGTCGCCCGGTTCGTAGCCGCGGTACTGGGAGAACTCCAGGCCCGCGCCGCGGTCGCGGCTGCGGTGCACGCCGCCGCCGCGCAGCGGACTGATCCGCCGCGAGCCGATGCGCAGCTCGCGCAGCCGCGCCCGCAACGACGGCGGCAGCAGGTCGTCGTCCATCGCCGGCTCAGGCGGACGGGAACGGCACTTCGCGCAGCAGCGCGGCGATCACGTCGTCGGGCCGCTTGCGCTCGGCCTCGGCCGCGAACGACAGCAGCAGGCGGTGCCGCATCACCGGCGCGGCCAGCGCGGCCACGTCCTCGCGGGTCACGGCCAGGCGACCGTGCAGCAGCGCGCGCGCCTTGCTCGCCAGCACCAGCGACTGCCCGGCGCGCGGCCCGGCGCCCCAGCGCACGTAGTCGCGCACCACCTGCGGCGCGCCGTCGCCCGGGCGCGTGGCGCGCACCAGGCGGGTGATCCAGGCCAGCACCTCCTCGCCCACGTGCACCTCGCGCACAAGCGCCTGCAGCGCCAGCACCTCCTCGCCGCCCATCACCCGCGGCACCTCGGCCACGCGGGCGCCGGTGGTCTGCGCCAGGATCGCGCGCTCCTCGGCCTCGTCGGGGTACTCGAGCGCGATGTGCAGCAGGAAGCGGTCGAGCTGGGCCTCGGGCAGCGGATAGGTGCCGGCCTGCTCGATCGGGTTCTGGGTGGCGAGGACGAAGAACGGCTCCGGCAGCGCGTGGGTCACGCCGGCGAAGCTGACCGTGTGCTCCTGCATCGCCTCCAGCAGCGCCGCCTGGGTCTTGGGCGGGGTGCGGTTGAGCTCGTCGGCCAGCAGCAGGTTGGTGAACACCGGGCCCTTCTGGAACCGGAACTCGCGCCGGCCGGTGCCGTGGTCCTCCTCCAGCAGCTCGGTGCCGAGCAGGTCGCTCGGCATCAGGTCGGGGGTGAACTGCACGCGCCGGAACTGCAGGTCCAGGGCCTGGCCCAGGGTGCGGACCAGCAGGGTCTTGCCGAGGCCGGGCACGCCCTCGAGCAGGCAGTGGCCGCCGGCGAGCAGGCCGGTGAGCAGCTGCTCGACCACGTCGTGCTGGCCGACGATGGCGGTGGCGATCGCGGCGCGCAGCTCGGGCAGGCGCGCGACGCGGGCCTGGATC
Source organism: Luteimonas sp. J29 (assembly GCF_000472505.1). Lineage (GTDB taxonomy): Bacteria > Pseudomonadota > Gammaproteobacteria > Xanthomonadales > Xanthomonadaceae > Luteimonas. The sequence continues at coordinate 58,135 of NZ_AWZR01000005.1, read as the reverse complement.
TCGGATTCGGTGAGTGGGGCGTTCATGGGCATCCGGGGGGAGGAGGCAGGTGGTGCGGGGAGGCGTTCGCCGGCGGCGTCATCCGGTCAGCGCATAGACCACGATGTTGACCGCGAACTTCGTGTTGTCCTCGGCCAGGAAGCGCTTGTTGCGCCAGTCGTAGTCCCACTCGCAGCCGTAGTCCTTGTTGCTGTAGAGCACGCCCAGGCGGCCGTCGATGCTGATGCCCCTGAGGTAGTCGTGCACCAGGTCGTCGCCCCAGCCATTGAGCTCGAAGCTGGTCGCCGGCGGGCCGTCGGGGAAGCGGAAGAAACTGCTGTAGACGGGATGGCTGTTCGGGATCCGCGCCAGCGCGCGCGGGCCGAAGATCGAGGCCATCTGGGCCTCGAACGACTTGGCGAACAGTCCGTCGATGTCGTGGTTGCAGTCGTCCACGAACACGAACCCGCCGTTGCGCACGTAGCGTTCGAAGTTGCGCCGCTCGGCGGGATTGAACTCGACCAGGCGATGGCCCGCCAGGTAGCAGAACGGGGCCGACAGCATTTTCGGGTCGGCGAGTTCGACCACGTGCTCCTTCGGATCCACCCACAGCCCGGTGTAATCGATCAGCGCGGTGATCAGGTTGGACGGCATGCGCTCGTCCACGTCCCAGTCGCCCGAGTCGTACTTGAGGCGGGTGAACCAGAAATCGTAGCCCGCCGACGAAGCCGCGCGCGCGACCGGCGCGCGCGCCGCCAACCAGGCCCCGGCGGCCGCGCCGAGCCCCAGGCGCAGGAACCGCGCGCGCGTCATGGACGTTCCGCTCATGCGCGCCCCGCCAGCCCCGCGCCCCGGTTGCGCCGCGGCGCCGCGCCCCGCGCACCCGGGTCGCCTGCACGGCAGCGCCGTGCAGGCCGTCCGCCTTCGCCCCGCGCGGGGAGCCGGCATGGGGCGAGGCGAGCCGTCACACCGCGTCGGACAGCGAAGTGAAGGTGAAGTCGCGCAGGCGCATCGGCGGGATCATCATGGCGAAGCGCGACTCGTCGCCGCTCACCCGCACCGGCTTGCCGAGCTCGTCGATGTTGTTGAGCATGATCACCGGCGACTCGTTGAAGCGGAAGTTCTTGATCGGGTAACGGATCTGGCCGTTCTCGATGTAGAAGGTGCCGTCGCGGGTCAGGCCGGTGAGCAGCACGGTCTGCGGGTCGACCATGCGGATGTACCAGGTGCGGGTGACCAGGATGCCGCGCTCGGTCTCGCGCACCAGGTCCGCCGTCGACTTGGTGCCGCCGGCCATGATCAGGTTGCCCGGCGCCGCCACCGGCTCCCTGCCCTGCTGCTGGGCCCAGTAGCGCGAGTACAGCAGGTTGGCGACCTTGCCGTCCTGGATCACCGGCATGCGCTTGCGCGCCAGGCCCTCGTCGTCCCACGGCAGCACCGGCACGTCGGGGTCGGCCGGGTCGGCCCAGATGCTCACGCGCGGGTCGTAGACCTGTTCGCCGAGCTTGTTGCCGCCGCCCTTCTTCGACAGGAAGCTGCGGCCCTCGTCGGCCTGGCGGGCGTCGAAGAAGTACATCATGAACGAGATCAGCCCCGCGGCCGCGTGCGGCTCCAGGATGACGGTGTACTTGCCCGGCTCCAGCGCCCTGGCGTCGGCGGACTCGCGGGCCTTGCGGATCGCGACGGCGATGTCGCGGCCGGCGTCGAACTGCGAGATGTCGGTGACGTTGCGGCCCACCCAGCCCGAGCCACGGCCGTCCTCGGTGCGCACGGTGCAGGTGTAGTCGGCGCTGGTCGCGGTCTGGTAGCCGAAGTTGCCGTTGCTGTTGGCGATCGCGGTGAACGAGCGGCTGTCCTCGAGGAAGCCCGCCGCCACCAGCCCGGCCTCGCGGCACGGCGCGATGGAGCTGGCCGCGACCTGGGCGCGGTACTCGGGGGTGATCGCCGCGGTCGCCGCGCTGTGGGTGGCGGTGGCCGCGTAGGACTGCTTGCCGATCGCCGGCATGAACTCGGGGTTCTCCGGGGCGAGCCTGGCCAGGTCCTCGGCGCGACGCACCACGCGCTCGAGCGAGGCGTCGTCGAACTCGTTGATGGTGGCGGTGCCGACCCGCTTGCCGAACGCGACCGAGACCACCAGGTCGACGTCGTCGACGGTGCCGCTGGTGGACACGTTGTTCAGGGCGAAGCGGATGTTGCCGCTGTTGCCGCCCGAGAGCACCGCGGTGCACTCGTCGGCGCTGGACAGGGCGATGACCTTGTCGAGGATGGCCTTGGCTTCGGCTTCGGTGAAGATGGTCATGGGTTCGTTTCTCCTGCGCCGTCAGCCGAGCGAACGTGCGGTGTTGATGACATTGATGCCGTTGAAGCGCGCGGTGCTCGAGCCGTGCGAGACCGCCGACACCTGGCCCGGCTGGCCCTTGCCGTCGAAGAACGAGCCGCCGAGGCGGTAGTCGCTCTCGTCGCAGACCGCCACGCAGGCGTTCCAGAACTCCGGCGTGCGGATCTGGTAGGCCACGTCCTCGATCATGCCGGTGATCGCGCCGTTCTTGATCTCGTAGAACAGCTGGCCGCCGAACTGCGCGTTGTAGCGCTGCTGGTCGATCGAGAATGAGCCGTCGCCAATGATGTAGATGCCGTTCTCGACGTCCTTGATCATGTCGGCGACCGACAGCTTCGACTTGCCGGGCGCCAGCGACACGTTGGCCATGCGCTGGAACTGGACGCTCGACCAGGAATCGGCGTAGCAGCAGCCGTCCGACTCGGTCTTGCCGAGGATGTGGGCCTGGTCGCGGATGGTCTGGTAGTCGACCAGGATGCCGTCCCGGATCAGGTCCCAGCGCTTGCACTTGACGCCCTCGTCGTCGTAGCCCACGGCCCCCAGGCTGCCGGGCTGGGTCTTGTCGGCGAAGATCGTGACCTGGTCGCTGCCGTAGCGGAACCCCGACTCGCGCTTGTCGAGCGTGGCGAAGCTGGTGCCGGCGTAGTTGGCCTCGTAGCCGAGCACGCGGTCGAGCTCGAGCGGATGGCCGACCGACTCGTGGATCGTGAGCCAGGTGTGCGAGGGGTCGAGCACCAGGTCGTAGCGGCCGGGCTTGACCGACGGCGCCTTGAGCTTCTCCTGCGCCTGCTTCGCCGCGGCCACCGCGTCCTCGACCATGTCGTAGGAGTGGCCGTAGTTCACCACCCCGTTGGGGCTGACGAACTTCTGCGCCGGGTCGCCGTCGAGGTACTCGTAGCCCAGCCCCATCGGCGCGGACAGGCCATCGCGGGTGCGAAACTTGCCGCTGTCCTTGTCGACCGCGGTCACGGTCATCGGCGCCCAGATCCGGTGCACGTCCTGGTCGATGTAGGAGCCGTCGGTGGAGGCGAAGTACTTCTGCTCGTTGACCAGGAACAGGGTCGAATTGACGAAGCTGGCGCCGGCGTTGAGCGCGGCCGCGTTGACCGAGAGCAACAGGTCGACCTTGTCCTTGAGCGGCACCTCCATCGCGTTGCGCTTGATCGGGGTGCGCCAGGACACCTCGCCATAGGCGGGCGCCGGGGCCAGCTGCACCGGCTCGGCCTGCACCCTGGCATTGGCCTTGGCGATCGCCGTGGCGCGGCGGGCGGCCTCGGCCACCGCGTCGGTGGTCAGGCCGTTGGTGGCGGCGAAGCCCCAGGCGCCGTCGGCGATCACCCGGATGCCCACGCCGGTCGACTCGGTGTTGACCACGTTCTGGACCTTGTCCTCGCGGGTCATCACGAACTGGCGCAGGTAGCGGCCAATGCGCACGTCGCAGTAGCTGGCGCCGGAGGAGCGCGCCGCCTGCAGGGCCGCGTCGGCAAGCTGCTTCTTGATCGCCACGTCGAGGGTGGTGACCAGCTGCTCGGCGGCCACCGCCTTGCCGAGCCAGGAAGGCAGCGCCAGGCTGCCGATGCCAAGGCCGCTCAGGGCCAGGAAATCTCGTCGTTGCACGGAGCGCTCTCCGGTTGGTTGGGCGTGGCGCCAGCGCCGCCGCGGCGATGGCACCGGTGGGGTGCGGTCATGCCGGGCGGGATGGTTTCACCCGATTCTGTGCGGCGCCGCCGCATGGCGCAAATGACTTTCGGCACATCCCCGCCATGCGGCGGGCCTCAGCCCAGCGACCGGGCGGTATTGATCACGTTCTGGCCGTCGAAGCGCGCCGTGGCCGCGCCGTGCGAGACCGCCGAGACCTGGCTCGGCTGGCCCTTGCCGTCGAAGAACGAGCCACCGAGGCGGTAGTCGCGGGCGTCGCAGATCGCCGAGCAGGCGTTCCAGAACTCCGGCGTGCGGATCTGGTACGCGGCGTCCTCCACCAGCCCCTGCACCTCGCCATTGCGGATGGCGAAGAAGAGCTGGCCGCCGAACTGCGCGTTGTAGCGCTGCTGGTCGATCGAGTACGAGCCGCGGCCGTGGATGTAGAGCCCGTTCTCGACCCCGGCGATCATCTCCCGCACCGTGAGCGGCGCCTTGCCGGGCTGGAGCGAGACGTTGGGCATGCGCTGGAACTGCACGCTCGACCACGAGTCGGCGTAGCAGCACCCGTCCGACTCCGCCTTGCCCAGGATGTGCGCCTGGTCGCGGACCGACTGGTAGTCGACCAGGATGCCGTCGCGGACCAGGTCCCAGCGCTTGGCCTGCACGCCCTCGTCGTCGTAGCCCACGGCGCCCAGGCTGCCGGGCTGGGTGCGGTCGGCGACGAAGTTGACGATGTCGCTGCCCCAGCGGAAGCTGCCGCGCTTGTCGAGGGTGGCGAAGCTGGTGCCGGCGTAGTTGGCCTCGTAGCCGAGCACGCGGTCGAGCTCGAGCGGATGGCCGACGTTCTCGTGGATGGTGAGGAACAGGTTGCTCGGGTCGATCACCAGGTCGTAGCGGCCGGGCTTGACCGACGGCGCCCGGAGCTTCTCCCGCGCCTGGCGCGCGGCGGCCACCGCGTCCTCGCGCATGTCGTAGGAGCGGCCGTACGCCACCACCCCGCCGGGCAGATCGAACCGCTGCGACGGATCGGCGTCGAGGTACTCGTAGCCCATCCCCATCGGCGCCGACAGGCCGTTGCGGGTGCGGAACTTCCCGCTGGCCTGGTCGATCACGGTCACCGTGAACGGGACCCAGATCCGGTGCACGTCCTGGTCGATGTAGGAGCCGTCGGTGGAGGCGAAGTACTTCTGCTCGTTGACGAGGAACATGCTGGAGTTGACGAAGCTCGCGCCCGCCTCGATCGCCGCGGCGTTGACCGAGAGCAGCAGGTCGAGCTTGTCCCGGATCGGCACCTCCATGCCGTTCTTCGCGATCGGCGTGCGCCACGCCACTTCGCCGACCCCGGGCGCGGGCGCCAGCGTGACCGGACCGCCGGCCTGGATCCGCGCATTGGCGCTGGCGATCGCCACTGCCTGGCGCGCGGCGTTCGCGACCGCATCCACGTCGAGGCGATTGGTCGCGGCGAAGCCCCAGGCGCCGGCGGCGATCACGCGCACGCCCACGCCCGCCGACTCCTCGTTGGTCACGTTCTCCACCCGCGCCTCGCGGGTGAGCAGGGACTGGCGCAGGTAGCGGCCGACGCGCATGTCGCAGTAGCTGGCGCCGGCGTCGGTCGCCGCCTGCAGCGCGGCGTCGGCCAGCCGGCGCTTGAGTCCGTCGTCGATGCGTTCGAGCAGCCGTTCGGCCGCCACCGCGCGTCCATGCACCAGCGGCGGCAGCAGCGCCGCGCCGGCGGCGAGTCCGCCCAGGGCCAGGAAACCACGTCGCTGCATCGCCCGCCTCCGCTTCCGGACATCCGATTGCGCCCCAGCATAGTCCCGGTCGGCGCGGATGGCGGCCATGACTTTCGACACGTCCGGGCGCGCCGCGGATCGTGGCCAATGCGTCCTGCGTCGCGTCCACGCGACGCGAACCCGGCCCTCGCCATACTGCGGTCGCAGCCACGACGGAGCACGCGATGGAACACGCCGGCAAGGGTCCGTGCGCCCCCACCGGGTGCCGTCCGGGAAGCGCCGGGGGCCGCCCGTGGGCCGCGTGAGCACGCCGCCGGTGGACGCGGGCGTGCCCGCGGTCAACGGCATCCGCGTGGGCGTCGGCGGCTGGGTGTTCCCGGCCTGGCGCGACAACTTCTATCCGAAGGGCCTGGTCCAGCGGCGCGAACTGGAGTTCGCCAGCCGCCAGCTCTCCGCGATCGAGATCAACGGCACCTTCTACCGGGCGCAGAAGCCATCGATCTATGCCGCCTGGCGCGACCAGACCCCGCCGGGCTTCGTGTTCACCGCCAAGGCCCCGATGCGCATCACCCGGTCGCGCGCGCTCGACCGGACCGGACCGCAGATCGAGGACTTCGTCGGCGGGATCGCGGAGCTGGGCGACCGGCTCGGCGCGCTGGTCTGGCAGTTCGACGCCGGCCCCCGCCTCGACCGCGACGCCTTCGCGGCCTTCCTCGGGCTTCTCCCGCGCCACGCGGGAGGCCGCCCCCTGCGCCACGCGCTGGACGTGCGCGATCCCGCCTTCGTCGATGCCGGCTACGTGGCGCTGGCCCGCCGCCACGGCGTCGCCATCGTCTACACCGACTCGGACGAGCACCCCAATGTCGCCGATCCCACCGCCGACTTCGTCTATGCGCGGCTGATGCGCTCGCGCGCGCAGGTGGCCAGCGGCTATCCGGCGCGCGAACTGGCGGCCTGGGCGCAGCGCGCACGGACCTGGGCCGCCGGAGGCGCGCCCGAAGGCCTGCCCCTGCTCGCGCCGCCCGCGCCGGGGGCCGCGCACCGCGAGGTGTTCGTCTTCTTCATCAATGCCGCCAAGGAACGCAATCCCGCGGCCGCGATCGGGTTGCTACGCCTGCTGGGCGCGCACCCGGGTTGAGTGGAGCTCGACGATGTCCTCTGGATCCGGACGCCGGCTTGCGCCTACCCTGCCCGTTGCCGACGCGACATCCAGCCCCCTTCCCTGGAGATCCGCCATGACCAGCCGCCGCCGATTCATCGCCTCCGTCAGCCTGGCCGCCACCGGCGTCGCCCTCGCCCCGCTCGCCGCCTGCAGCCAGGACCGCGCCGATCCCCTGCCCGGCCGGCCGCGCGAGAAGCCCGTCGGCGCCATCGCCGGCATCGCGCCGCTCGCGGGCGGACTCGTCATGCGCACCATCCCGGCCAGCGGCGAATCGATCCCGGCGATCGGCGTCGGCACCTCGGGCAGCTACGAGGTGCCGCTGGACTCGCCCGACTTCGACGCCCTGCGCGAGGTGGCGAGGATCTTCTTCGAGGGCGGCGGACGCCTGCTCGACACCTCGCCCAACTACAGCAACGCCGAGGACGTGGTCGGGGCCCTGCTCGAGCAGGGCGGCTGGCGCGAGCGCTGCTTCCTGGCCACCAAGCTCGCCGCCGACAGCCGCGAGGCGCTGGAGGCGCAGTGGGCCGCGTCGCTGCGGCGCCTGCGCACCGACCACGTGGAACTGCTGCAGGTGCACAACCTGCGCAACATGGCCGAGGCCATGCCCTACGCGCGCGAGCTCAAGGACGCCGGCAAGGTGAAGTACGTGGGCATCACCCACTACCTGGAGAGCGGCCACGCCGAGACCGCGCGCCTGATGCGCGCGGAAAAGCCGGACTTCGTCCAGATCAACTATTCGGTCAACGCGCCGCAGGCCGCGCGCACGATCTTCCCGCTGGCGCAGGAGCTGGGCATCGCGGTGATCGTCAACCGCGCCTTCGACGACGGCCGCCTGTTCGCCGCGGTGCGCGACCGCGAGCTGCCCGGCTGGGCGGCCGACGTCGGCGTGACGTCGTGGGCGCAGATGTTCCTGAAGTTCGCGATCAGCCACCCCGCGGTGACCGCGGTGATCCCCGCCACCGGCAAGCCCGAACGCCAGGCCGACAACCTGCGCGGCGGGACCGGGCCGCTGCTCGACGACGCGCAGCAGGCCGAACTGGTCGCGATGTTCGCCTGACCCATGCGCGGGCGCCTCGCGGACCTGTTCAACCTCCGGCACGGCGAACTGGCGCCGGTGCTGGTCGCCGCCGCGTTCTTCTTCTGCATCCTCACCGCGCTGATGATGCTGCGCCCGGCGCGCGATGCGCTGGGCATGGAGCGCGGCATCGACAGCGTGCGCTGGCTGTTCATCGGCACCGCCGTGGTCACGCTCGCGGTCAACCCGCTGTTCGGCGGGCTGGTCGCGCGGCTGCGGCGGCTGCACTTCATCTCCGCCACCTACGCCTTCTTCGCCCTGAGCCTGGCCGGTTTCTGGGCGCTGCTGGTGTTCGCGCCCGGCGCGGTCGGGACGCGCAGCGGCCAGGTGTTCTACGTCTGGTTCAGCGTGTTCAACCTGTTCGTGACCATGGTGTTCTGGGCCCTGCTGGCCGACCGCTTCAGCAGCGACCAGGGGCGGCGCCTGTTCGCGCTGGTCGCGGTGGGCGGCACCCTGGGCGCGATCTTCGGCCCCTGGCTGGCCTCGCGCCTGGCCGAACCGCTGGGCACGCCGAGCCTGCTGCTGGTCGCGGCCGGATTCCTGCTGCTGGCGATCCTGCTGGCCTGGGTGCTCGTGCACGTACGCAGCGACCGCGGGGCCTCCGCCGCCGCCGAAGCGGCGTCCGACATCGCCAGCGAGGAACGCCGCATCGGCGGCAGTGCGTGGGCGGGCCTGCGCGCGGTGTTCGCCTCGCCCTACCTGATGGGCATCGCCGGCTACGTGCTGGCGATGACCGTGGTGGCCACCTTCATCTACTTCACCCGGCTGCAGATGGTGGCCGCGGCCGAGAGCGACCTCGACGCGCGCACCGGCCTGCTCGGCAGCATCGACATGTGGACCCAGATCGCGGTGCTGGCGCTGCAGCTCACCCTCACCGGACAGATCATCCGCCGCTTCGGGCTGGCGGTGGCCCTGGCGGTGCTGCCGGTCGCCACCGCGCTGGGCTTCGTCGGCCTGGCGATCTACGGTTCGTTCGCGATGCTGGTCGTGCTCGAGGCGATGAACCGCGCCGTCCAGCGCGGACTGACCCGCCCCGCGCGCGAGGCGCTGTTCACGGTGGTCAGCCGCGAGGAGAAGTACAAGGCCAAGGCCTTCATCGACACCTTCGTCTATCGCGCCGGCGACGTGGTCGGGGCGCAGGTCGAAGGCGCGCTCGGCCGGATCGGCCTGGCGCTGGGCGGGCTGGCGACCGTGGTAGTGCCGCTGGCCGTCGCCTGGGCGCTGCTCGGCCTCTGGCTCGGGCGGGCGCACGTGCACCGGGCGGCGACGCAGGCCGGACCCGGCGCCCGCCCCCCTGCTGCTCAGGGACCGGCGGCGTAGACGACCTTGCCTGCGCGCAGCGTGTAGCGCACGTCCGCCAGCACCGCGACGTCCTCGGCCGGATCACCGCCCAGCACCACCAGGTCCGCATCCATGCCCGGGGCGAGGCGCCCCTTGCGCCCCGCCTGGCCGAAGCGCTGCGCGGGCGCGGTGGTCAGGCTGGCCAGCACCTGGCGCCAGTCGAGGCCGGATGCGTGCATCTGCCGGAGTTCGTCGCGGGTGTCGTACCAGTCGATGTAGCCCGAGTCGGTGCCGAACAGGACCGTGCCTCCCGCGCGGGAGAACGCCTCGAGCTGCTGGCGGGAAACGGCCATCACGCGCTCGACGACCTCCGGCGTGCCACCCTCCTTCCGCACCTCGATCTCGATCAGCTTCAAGGTCGGGATGAGCGCGATGTCCTCGGCCAGCAGCCGCTGCACCAGGGCATCGTCCCACGGGCCCATGAGCGGCGCGGTATGCGCAAACACACTGGTGCCGGCGGCGATCGCGGCATCGACCCCCGCCTGGTTGCCCGGGTGCGCGAACAGCGGCTTGCCCGCCTCACGCGCGATATCGCCCACCGCCTTGCCGATGGCGTCGTCCATCGGCAACACGCCGAGCTCGCCGCCGACCATGGCACCGGCGAAGATCTTCAGCCCGTCCGCGCCTGCGGCCAGCTGCCGGCGCGCGCGCCCGGCGGCTTCCTCAGGCGTCGCCACTTCGGCCTGCTTGAGCGACCAGCCTCCCAGATCGGTGGGCAGGTAGGCAGGAACGCCGTCCACCGGGAAAAACGGGGTGCCAGTGGTGAGAATGGCCGGACCCGTGACGTCGCCATCCTCGATGCGCATACGCAGCACGAATGCGCTGCCCGGGGGAGACGCGATATCGAAGATCGTGGTAAAGCCCCAGCGCAGGTACTGGGTGAGCAGGGCTTCGGACAGGACGTCGCCCGGCTGGGTCGCGGACCGGTCGAGCGGCGGCGCAATCAGATGGACATGGCTGTTCCAGAAGCCCGCGACCACCGTTCCGCCACCGGCATCGAGCCGCTCCACGCCTTCGGGCACCGCGACTTCGGTCGAGTCGCCCACCGCTGTGATCCTGCCATCGCGCAGGAGGACCGTGCCCGAGGCGATCGGCTCGGCATCCGGCGCCGCCACGATCCGGGCATTGGTGATGGCAAGTTCCCTGGCCGTCGCCGGACACGTCATGGCGGCTACGCACAGCAGGCCCGCGACCAGCGCGGACGAACGGAACGACGGCATGGAACCCCTCCGCAGGACGATGGATGCGGGGGCGGAGTGTACGACAGCTCCCTGCGGCCGGACATCGCCGCAGATTCGTTTCCCGTTCAACCAGGCGTGGCGATCGCGCGCACCGGGAACGACACCGGCGAAGCCTGGCGGCAACGCGGTGCGCATCGTGCGCGTTACCTGGCCCTCTGGCTGAAGGCCACGCTGCCCAGGATCAGCATGCCGGCCAGCGCCATGGTCCAGGTCAGCGGCTCGTCGAGCAGCCACCACGCCCACGCCACGCCGAACAGCGGCACCAGGTAGGTCACGGTGGAGGCACGGCTGGCGCCGATGCGCGCGATCAGGCGGTAGTACATGACGAAGGCGATCCCGGTGCACAGCACGCCGAGCATCGCCGCCGACAGCCAGGCCGCCGCCGGCAGCGGATGCACCGGCCAGGTCGCGATCGCCACCGGCAGGGTGAGCAGCGCGGCGCTGCCGAGCGTCGCCGAGGCCACCGCCGCCGGCGGCAGGCCGCCGAGGTGGCGGCGCACCAGGTTGATGCCGAGGCCGTACAGCAGCGAGGCCAGCGCACCGGCCGCGGTGGCGGCGCCGATGCTCATGCCGGCGGCCTTGCCGCTCGCCAGCACCACCACGCCAACGAAGCCGACCACCAGCGCCAGCGCGCGCCGCGTGCCGATGCGTTCGCCGAAGAACAGGAAACCGACCAGCGCGGTGAACAGCACCGTCATCGCATTGGCGATCGCGCCGATCCCGGCCGGGGCGCGCTGCGCGGCCCAGGCGAACAGCAGGAACGGCAGCGCCGAGTTGATCGCGCCGATCAGCGCCAGCTTAGGCCACAGCCGCAAGGGGAACTGCGACCGTGCGCGCCACAGGAACGGCAGCAGCACCAGGCTGCCAAGCGCGAGGCGCATCTCCACCAGCGGCGCGGGACCGAAGTCGTCGGCGGCCACGCGCATGAACAGGAACGACGCGCCCCAGATCGCACCCAGCACGCCCAGTTCCAGGGGGTTGAGCCAGCGGGCGGACTCCAGGCTCCGCGGCGGCGCCGCGGCGACGTTCGGACAGGACATTCGGGCGACCCTCGTGGGGGAGGTCATTGGATTGTGCCTGCCAGCATGGCGGCGACAAGCGCATACTTTCGGGCCAAGGCACAAACGGGATTTGTGGCTCGATGGCGCTCCGCTCCGACTGGTTTTCCGCCCTGGCCGCGTTCGAATCCGCAGCGCGCCACCAGAATTTCGCCCACGCCGCCGAGGAACTGCACCTGACCGCGAGCGCGGTCAGCCACCACGTGCGCAAGCTCGAATCGCGACTGGGGGTGGCCCTGTTCACCCGCCACGCCCGCGGAGTGGCCCTGACCGCGGAGGGCAGGCGCCTGGCCGACGTCGCCGGGGGCGCGATCCATGAGATCGACGATGCGATGCGCGAACTGCGCAGCCGCCGCGAGGACGCGCAGACGGTGCGCCTCACCACCCTGCACTCGTTCGCCTACGCCTGGCTGGTGCCACGGCTGGCCGACTTCGCGCAGCGCCATCCCGACATCCGCCTGCGGATCGACACCGAGATCTCGCTGACCCGGTTCGACACCGGCGGTCCGGACCTCGGCATCCGCCACGGCCCCGGCCGCTGGCCGGGGCTGTCAGCGATCCACCTGATGGACGAGTCGCTGTTCCCGGTGGCCGCGCCGTCGATGCCGGGCGTCGGACGCGTCCGCGACGCGGCCGACATCGCAAGGCTGCCGCTGGTGGCCGACCTCAGCCACCAGGGCTGGCACGACTGGTTCCGCGCCAACGACATCTGCAACGCGCGCTTCGACGAACGCTTCGTGTTCAGCGACAGCACCGACATGCTGCGCGCCGCCGCGTTCGGACTCGGCGCGGCCCTGGCGCGCGAGCGCATCGTCGCGCCCTGGCTGGACGGCGGCCAGTTCGTGCGGCTTCCGGGCGAGGCCATGCCGGGGCGCTACGCCTACCACGTGATCCACCCGGCCCATCGGCGCCCGCGCCAGGCGGTGCGGCGGGTCATCGACTGGCTGCTGGAACAGGCGGCCCGATGACGCCCGCGCCACCGCCGCCAGTGACGCCGGCGCGCGCGGCGGGCATGCTGTCGCACCGACGCACGCCCGCCGTCCGCGCATGACCCCCACCGCCAAGGCCCACCTGCAGATCCACCTGTGCGTGCTGCTGTGGGGCTTCACGGCCATCCTGGGCAAGCTCATCAGCCTGCCCGCCCTGCCGCTGGTGTGGTGGCGCATGGGGCTGGTGGTCGCGGCGCTGATGCTGGTCCCGCGGGTCTGGCGCGGCCTGCGCGCGCTGCCCGCGCGGCTGCTGCTGGCCTACGCCGGCATCGGGGTCCTGGTGTCGCTGCATTGGCTCACCTTCTACGGCGCGATCAAGCTGGCCAATGCCTCGGTGGCCGCCACCTGCATGGCGTTCGCGACCGTGTTCACCGCGCTCATCGAACCGAAGGTCGCCGGCGGACGGTTCTCGCGGCGCGACCTGGCACTGGGCGTGCTGGTGCTGCCCGGAGTGGCGATGGTGGTCGGCGGCGTGTCCACGCAAATGCGCGCCGGGATCGCCGTGGGTGCCCTGTCGGCGGTGCTGGTGGCCGTGTTCGGATCGCTCAACAAGCGCCTGGTCGAGCGCGCCGACCCGCTCACGGTGACCGCCGTCGAGCTCGGTGCCGGCACCCTGGCCCTGACCGCGCTGGCGCCCCTGGTGCAGGAACTGGTGCCGGCGTTCGCGGGCCCGCTGCTGGTGCTGCCCTCGCCCGCCGACGCCGCCTGGCTGGTGCTGCTCGCCGGCGCCTGCACCCTGTTCCCGTTCGCGCTCTCGCTGGTCGCACTGCGCCACATGAGCGCCTTCTCCGCGCAGATGGCGCTGAACCTCGAACCGGTGTACGCGATCGTGCTCGCGATGCTGCTGCTCTCCGAGCAGCGCGAGCTCACGCCGCTGTTCTACGGCGGCGTCGCGATCCTGCTGGCGGTGGTGTTCGCGCATCCGCTGCTGCAGCGGCAGCGGCGGATCGGCCATCCGGAGGTCCTGGGAACGTCCGAGGCCAAGGGCATCGTCGAATAGCCTGGCGCCGGCCCGCGCGGGTCAGCGCAGGCTGTAGCCGGACACCCGCCAGACCCGGTCCTCGTCGAGGCGGAACGAGACCAGCTCGCGCACCGGCTCCGGATGGTTGGCGAACTTCGTCGCCGAGCGCACGTTGATGTACAGGCCTTCGGGCACCTGCTGGCCGGCGGGGAACAGCGAGCGGCTGACGTGGGCGTCGGAGCGCGAGGCGACCGCGCCGAGGCGGTTGCGGTCGATGGTGACCTGGCGGATGAAGTCGTCGCGCGTCACCATCCGCTTCATGGCCTCCGAGGCCCCGTCCCAGACCTCGCCGATGCGGTTCGCATCGACCAGCTGCATGACCTGCAGCGCCGCCCGGGTCATGTCGGCATCCTGCCGGGCCAGCGCGGCCTGCTGCTCGGGGGTCAGCTGCTCCATCGCCGGCTGCCCACCCGCCGGCGCGGGCTGGGCCGCGGGCTGCTGGGCGGCGGCACCGCCGCATAGGGCGACTGCCAGCAGGGTGGTGCACAGGCGCAGTCTGTCCATCGTCATTGCCTCCTCGGTCTGGTCGGTGGAGTGTAGCGGCCGCCGCCGCCGGATGCAGTGACGACCCGATGGAGCCCACCGGGCCCGATCCGCTACCCTGTCGGTCACGCCGCGCCGCCCGCAAGCGTCCGGTACGGTACACCCACCCGGGGGGAGAGCCGGACCCGATGAACGCGACCCTGCTGCTGGCCCTGCCCGTCGCCGCCGTGCTGGCGTGGTCGGTCGTCGCCTTCAACCGCCTGGTGCGCCTGCGCAACCAGGTGCGGACCGCCTGGGCCGACATCGACGTGCAGTTGCTCCGGCGCCACGACCTGGTGCCGGCCCTGGTGGCCGCGACGAAAGCCTACGCCGGGCATGAACGCGCGTTGCTCGAGGCGGTCACCGAACTGCGCGCGCGGGCCCTGGCCCAGGACAGCCGGCCGGGCCTGGCCGCGGTGGAGGACGAACTCGGGCAGGCGCTGGGCAGGCTGTTCGCGCTCAAGGAGGCCTACCCCGGCCTCAGGGCCAGCGAGAACTTCCTGCGCCTGCAGCAGGACCTGGTGGAGGTCGAGGAGCACCTGCAGTCCGCGCGCCGCTTCTACAACGGCGCGGTGCGCGACTACAACGACGCCACCCAGCGCGTGCCCGACCTGCTCGTCGCGCGCCTGGCCGGCTTCCGGCCCGAGGAATTCTTCGAGGCCGGCGAGTCGCAACGCGCCGCGGTGCGGGTGCAACTGCCATGAACGCGATGCGCTTCGCGCTGGGGACGCTGGCGTTGCTGTGCCTGCTCGCCTGGGCCGCGCCGGCGGCCGCGTTCGAGCGGATCGAGCGCTACGACGTGCGCATCGACGTGGCCGCCGACGGCAGCCTGGAGATCACCGAACGCATCCGCGTCCGCGCCGAGGGCACGCAGATCCGCCGCGGCATCTACCGGGATTTCCCCACCCGCTACCGCGACCGCTACGGCAACCGCGTGGTGGTCGGCTTCGAGGTGCTGGAGGTGCTGCGCGACGGCCGGCCCGAGCCCTGGTTCACCGAGCGGCGCGGCAACGGGGTGCGGGTGAACACCGGCAACGACGATTTCCTGCCCGTGCCCGCCACCTACACCTGGACCCTGCGCTACCGGACCACGCGCCAGCTCGGCTTTTTCGATACGCATGACGAGCTGTACTTCAACGCGATCGGCACCGGATGGGTATTCCCGATCCTGGCCGGCAGCGTCGAGGTGCGGCTGCCCGTGGCCGTGCCCTTGGAAGCGATGCACGCCGAGGCCTACACCGGCGCACAGGGCGCGACCGGCCGCGACTACGTGGTGGAAATCGCCCAGCCGGGCTTGGCGCGCTGGCGCACCACCCGCCCGCTCGGCCCGGGCGAGGGCATGGCGGTCGTCGTCGCCTTCCCCAAGGGCGTCGTGGCCGAACCCGACGCCGCGCAGAAGTGGCGCTGGCTGCTGGCCGACAACCGCGGCCCGCTGGTTGCCGCGTGCGGCCTGCTGGTACTGCTGGCCTGGTGCCTGGTGCGCTGGTGGCAGGTGGGACGCGATCCCCGGCCCGGCACGGTGGTGGTGCGCTACACGCCGCCGAAGGGGATCTCGCCTGCCGGGCTGCGCTACGTGCGCGAGATGGGCTACGACACCCGCTGCTTCACCGCGGACGCGCTCGCGCTCGCGGTCGACGGCGCGCTGCGGATCGAGCGCGACAAGGGCCTGCTCCGGGACGACTGGACCCTGCACCGCACCGGCGGCGCGGCCGCCGGGGACGACCGGACGGCGCTGCTCGGGGCCCTGTTCGAGCAGGGGTCCACGGTGGAGCTCGACAAGGCCAACGCCGTCCGCCTGCAGGGCGCGATCCGCCGCCATACCGATGCGCTCGCACGCAGGTTCAAGGGGACGATGTTCAACAACAACGGCGGCAGTTCCACGATCGCGCTGCTGCTCGCGATCGGCTTCTCGGTGCTGGCTTTCAAGCTCGGCGGCGGCGACGGCGTGCTGCTGACGCTGGTGCCGGTGGTGCTGATGGCCGCGGTCGCGCTGGTGTTCGCCTTCCTGGTGCGCGCGCCGACTCCCGAGGGCCGCAGGCTGCTGGACGAGATCGAGGGCCTGCGTCGCTATCTGGGCGTGGCCGAGCGCCAGGACCTGCAGCGCCTGCAGGCACCCGGCGAGCCCGAACCACCGCTCGACGCGCGGCGCTTCGAACGGCTGCTGCCCTATGCGGTGGCGCTGGACGTGGAGCAGGCCTGGACGAAGAAGTTCACCCTCGCGGTGGGCGCCGCGGCGGCCGCGGCCGCGACCGCGTCCATGGCCTGGTTCCAGGGCGGCCGGAACGGCATCGGCGACATCGGCAACTTCGCCTCGGCGCTGGGCAGCGGCCTGACCTCGCGCATCGCCTCGTCCTCGACGCCGCCAGGCAGCAGTTCGGGCAGTGGCGGCGGCGGGTTCTCCGGCGGCGGGGGCGGCGGGGGCGGCGGCGGCGGTCGCTGAGCCGCGTCAGTCGCGATCGAGCGTGTTCGCGCCCGGGCCCAGCCGCGCCATGCGGTCGCCGGGATTACGCAGCGGGCACTGCTTCAGCGACAGGCAGCCACAGCCGATGCAGCCGTCGAGCTCGTCGCGCAGGTGGACCAGGCGCGCGATCCTTGCATCGAGTTCCGCCCGCCAGCGCCGCGACAGCCGGCGCCAGTCGGCCACCGTGGGCGCGCGCCCGTCCGGCAGCGCCGACAGCGCCTCGCGGATCCGCGCCAGCGGGATGCCGGTGCGCTGCGCGACCTTGATCACCGCGATCCTCCGCAACACGTCGCGGGGATAGCGGCGCTGGTTGCCCGCGGTGCGCAGGCTGCGGATCAGTCCCTTCGCCTCGTAGAAGTGCAGCGCCGAGACCGCGACGCCGCTGCGCGCGGCGACCTCGCCCACCGTCAGCTCGCCCGCCACGCAGGACCGATGTGCCATGCCGTACCCCTTGACCTCAACATTACTTGAGGTTCTACCCTGCGACGCATCCCCGTTCAAGGCCCTCCGGATGCTTCCTGCCACGGCGCCCGCCGGCGCACTCCCCCGCACCATGCCCGCCATGGGATTCGACCGCCATGGCGCATCCGAACGCCCCGCGCTGCGCGAACTGCCGGTCCCCACGCCCGGCCCCGGACAGCTGCTGGTGCGCCTGCACGCGGCCGGCGTCGGGCACTGGGACCGGCTGGAGCGCGACAGGGTGTTCGCCCGTCGCTCCAGTCGTCCGGCGCGGTTCCCGCTGGTCACCGGCGCCGAGGGTGCCGGCGTGGTGGTCGCGGCCGGCCCCGGCGCGGGCGACTTCCAGGCCGGCGAGCGCGTCTACGGCCTGCTGCTCAGGCACGCGGGCGAGCCCGGCACCCACGCCGGCTTCGCCCTGTTCGAAGGGCGTCTCGCGCGCCGTGTCCCGCCATGGATATCGATGGACCAGGCGGCGGTGCTCCCGGTGGACGGCATGGTGGCGCTGCGGGGCCTGCGCGACGCGCTTGCCGCCGGTGCGCGCGACGCGCTGGTCGTGTTCGGCGCCAGCGGCGGCGTCGGGCATCTCGCCCTGCAGCTGGCGCGCGCCATGGGCCTGCGCACGCTCGCGATCGCGTCCGGTCCCGACGGCCTGCGCCTGGCCGCGCGCCTGCGCGCGGACGAGGTCGTCGACGGTCGCCGTCGCGGCTTCGAGCGCGAGGTCGCGCGGTTCGCCGGGACCCGTGCCCTGGCCCTGCTCACCGCGGGCGGCGAAGCGGCCGCGCGGGTCGTCGCGGCGATGCCCGCCGGTAGCCGTGTCGCCTGGCCCGAGGGCGTCGGCGTCGCGCCGGCGCCGCGCGGCGGCACCGGTCCCGGCGCCTACGCCACCCGGTTCGAACCCGCCCTGCTCGACGCGCTGCACGCCCATGCCATCGGCAACCGGCTGCTGCCGCATGTCTCGCGCCGCTTTCCGCTGCGCGCGCTCTCGCGGGCGTTCGACGCCATCGCCGAGCACCACCTGGGCCGCATCGCGGTGCTGACGGCATGAGCCGTTCCACCCGTGCCGCGGCTCCCGTCACCGACGATCGGCGACAATCCGGTCCCGACCCGCACGTGCCCCCCCACATGTACCGCTGGTTCGAATCCAGGCTCGACCCTTTCCCCGCCGACCCGCCGCGGCAGCCGCCGCGCTCGCTCTACGCCTTCTGCCGCCACTACACCCGCGGCGCCGAGCCCTGGCTGCTGCTGATGGCGTTCACCACCGCCGGCATCGCGATCGCCGAGCTGGCGCTGTACGCCTACGTCGGCTCGCTGGTCGACCGCCTCGGCAGCACCACCCCGGCCACGTTCCTCGACGCCGAGGGCGGGCGCCTGCTGTGGATGGGCGTGCTGGTGCTGCTGGCGCTGCCGGCGATGGTGCTGCTCAACTCGCTGGTCCAGCACCAGACCCTGCTCGGCAACTTCCCGATGCGGATCCGCTGGAACGTGCACCGTTACCTGCTGCGGCAGTCGATGGGCTACTTCCAGGACGAGTTCGCCGGCCGCATCGCGACCAAGCTGATGCAGACCTCGCTGGCGGTGCGCGAGACCGTGATCAAGCTGCTGGACATCGGCAACTACGTGCTGGTGTTCTTCGCCGGCACCCTGGCCGTGGCCGCCTCCTCGGACTGGCGGCTGATGCTGCCGTTCGCCGCCTGGATCGCCGGCTACTCGCTGCTGATGTGGCACTTCGTGCCGCGCATGGAGAAGATCTCGCGCGCCCAGGCCGACGCACGCTCGGTGATGACCGGCCGGGTCGTCGACAGCTACACCAACATCGCCACGGTCAAGCTGTTCTCCCACTCGCAGCGCGAGCAGGCCTACGCGCGCGAGGCGATGGACGGCTTCCTCGGGACCGTCTATCCGCAGATGCGCCTGGCCACGCGGGTGTACAGCCTGCTGTACGCGATGAACATGGCGCTGCTGTTCGCCACCGTGGCCCTGGGCCTGTGGCTGTGGCACGGCGGCGCGATCGGCGCCGGCGCGATCGCGGCGACGGTGGCCCTGGTGCTGCGCATCCTGGGCATGTCGCAGTGGATCATGTGGGAACTGTCGATGCTGTTCGAGAACATCGGCACCGTCCACGACGGGATCAACTCGATCTCGCTGCCGCCCACGGTCGACGACGCGCCGGGCGCACCGCCGCTGCCCCGCGTGCGCGGCGACATCCGCTTCGAAGGCGTCGGCTTCCACTACGGCAAGGCCGGCGGCGTGATCGACCACCTCGACCTGCACGTCCGGCCCGGCGAGAAGATCGGCGTGGTCGGGCGCTCGGGCGCCGGCAAGTCGACCCTGGTCAACCTGCTGCTGCGCTTCCACGACGTCGAGAGCGGGCGGATCCTGGTCGACGGCATCGACATCTCCACCGTGCAGCAGGATTCGCTGCGCGCGCAGATCGGCGTGGTCACCCAGGACACCTCGCTGCTGCACCGCTCGGTGCGCGAGAACATCCTGTACGGGCGTCCCGACGCGAGCGAGGAGGAGATGGTCGAGGCCGCGAAACAGGCCCGCGCCCACGACTTCATCCTCGAGCTGGTCGACAGCGAGGGCCGCCGCGGCTACGACGCGCACGTCGGCGAGCGCGGGGTGAAGCTGTCCGGCGGCCAGCGCCAGCGCATCGCGATCGCGCGGGTGCTGCTCAAGGACGCGCCGATCCTGGTCCTGGACGAGGCCACCTCGGCGCTGGACTCCGAGATCGAGGCCGCGATCCAGGAGAACCTCTACCGGCTCATGGAAGGCAAGACGGTGATCGCCATCGCCCACCGGCTCTCGACCATCGCGGCGATGGACCGCCTGATCGTGATGGAACAGGGCGCGATCGTCGAACAGGGCAGCCACGCCGAACTGGTCGCCGCGGGCGGACTGTACGCGCAGCTCTGGGAGCGGCAGTCGGGCGGGTTCCTCGGCTGCGCGGCGGACGAGGCGATCGAGGCCGGCTGACCGCTCAGTGGGCGCCGGCGTCGCCGCCCCGGCCGGCTCCGTCGTCGCGCGCCTCGCGCGGCCGCGGCGCGGCCTGCTCCGGGGTCTCGGCCGCCAGCAGCGCGTCGAACTCCGACAGCGGGCTTTCGGCCGGGCACACTTCGTCCGGGAACCTGTACTGCCTGCGCAGTTCCAGGCCGCAGGCGTTGAGCGTCTCCAGGTCCGTGCCCGGCGCCTTGCAGCTGGCGTCGAAGGCGCGCGCGAACGCGTCGCGGCGGACCACGAAATCCTCGCCGCACTTGCGCATCAGGCGCAGCCGGTCCAGATCGTCCTGGGCCGGGTTGATGCCGTCCAGCCCGTACAGGCCGAGCTCGCCGGCGGTGAGCAGCCGCAGCTTGCGGTTGGGTACCGCCATCATGATGTCGGCCATCGCGGTGGCGGCGCCGTTGCGCTCGAGGTAGTCGCGGACCCGGTCGTACACCGCGCGCAGTTCGCGGTTGAGTTCGGCGCGCGTGGTGGCGGTGGAACTCATCCGGATGATGCGGTGGATGCCCACCCGGCCGCTGATCATGCGCATGTCGCCGGCGGCGAGCACGAACACGCAGGCGCTGTGGCAGACCGCGCCCTCGCGCACCCAGATCGTCCAGCGCGACTCGGCGATGCCGTCGCCGGCGCGGATCGCGTCCTCGACCATGCCGCCGCTCGAATCGATGTCGAGCACGCGCTTGCCGATGTCCAGTTCTTCGGCCACGAGGGTCACCCGCCGCATCAGCTGGGTGAATCCGCCGTTGATCTTGCCCGCGTAGCGCAGGCGCAGCACGCCGCGCTCGGCGCAGGGCGCCAGCGCCGCGTCGAGGGCTTCGCGCTCGAGCGAGGGCAACGGCTCGCCGTCGCCGTGGCTGGCGTAGTCCAGTTCGCAGCTGATCGACGCGACGCCCGGGGCCAGGTCGACCGGCGCCCAGTCGATGCCGGGATCGTCGGGCTCGGGCTCGGGCTCGGGCTCGGCCGCCAGGCCGGCACCCTCCTCGTCGGCCAGCGGTACCGGCGCGGTGCTGACCGCGCCGCCTTCCTCGGCGCTCGCGACCGGCACGGTGCTGCCGGGCCGGTCGGGCTCTGGGGCGCTGCAACCAGGCAGCAGGCCCAGGAGACAGACGGCGGAAAGCAGGAGTCGCATCGGGTAGGCATCCGGGCGCGACGCGGCAGGCGTGGGCCGGCGCACCGCGCGTATGTGGGGCGTTCCAGTGTAGGCCGCGACCGCGCCTGGAACCTGACCTCAGGTGAACCGGACCGTTGCATGCCCGGCCGCGGCGTGCCCCGCGATGTCGAATCCGGGCCCGTTCGCCCGTCGCAGCCATGACGGACCGCCTTCGGCGTCCGTCGTCGCCGGCGCGGCCAATACGGCCCCCGGCCTCGCGCACAGGAGACAGCCATGCCGTACATCGACGGATTCGTGATCGCCGTTCCCACCGCCAACCGCGACGCGTTCATCGGGCACGCGCGCGCCATCGACCCGGTGTTCCTCGACGCTGGCGCCACCCGGGTGATCGAGGCCTGGGGCAACGACGTGCCGGAGGGCAGGCTCACCGACTTCCGGCGTGCGGTCCAGGCCACGCCCGACGAAACCGTGGTGTTCGCGTGGGTGGAGTGGCCCGACCGGGCCACTCGCGACGCGGGCAACCGCAAGGTGATGGAGGATCCGCGCATGTCCGGGGATGCCTCCTCGATGCCGTTCGACGGCAGGCGCATGATCTTCGGCGGCTTCGAGACCGTGCTCGAACTGCACCGCTAGCGGGTCGTCGCCGGCGCCTGCGCCGCGGCCGCCGGCGATGCGATCATGCCTCCCCGTGGCCGCCCGCCTGCGGATGGCGGCCGGGGACGCGCATGGCCGACGCCAGCCGGAAACGTGTCCGGACACTCCCGAAGCGGTTCGTGTACCCCTTCTTCGCGGTGCACATGGCCATGTTCGGCCTGTCGGGTTTCCTGATGGCCTACGGCCGGCAGACCCCCGGGCCTGGCCTTCCTGTACATGCACGGCGGCATCGCCATCGTCGTGTACCCGGCGTTCTGCGTGCAGATCTTCGGCCGCGACCAGGTGCACTGGATGTTCATCAACGCCGCGCTCGGCATCCTCGGCATCCATGCCGGATCGGCTGGATCCTCGAACGCTTCGACCGCCGCGTCGGGGACCACGCCTGGCCGGTGCACGTGGTGCAGATGCTGTACTACGTGCTCTACACCTTCCTGCTGCGCCAGTTCCTGATCGACGCCACCCGCAGCCGCGACCACCCGCGGCGGCGGACCGTGGTCGACGCGGTGTACGTGGTCGGCTCCGTGGTCGTGTACGGGTTGCTCCTGCTGCGCCATCGCGGCGCCTGACGCCGGCGCCCCGACCCTCCGGGGACCACGGTTGCGGCGCGGCCGTCGAAGCGAAACACTGGCGGCCACCGCCACCGGGGAGGCCGACATGGACCAGGGAACCGAGGAGTTCCGCCGTATCTTCCTGCCCTACTGCATCGAGCGCGTGGAGGGCCACGGGCACGTGGTGCTCAACCGCCTCTACAAGCCGCTGGGCATGCGCACCACCGGACACGTGGACTACGCGCCGCACGCGGTGAAGCTGGTCGGGCTGACGCCGGCCAAGGCCGAACTGCTCAGCCATGCCCGGAGCCAGGACACCGACCGGATCCACCTGTACTCGGACGCGACCGCGCCGACCCGCAGCCCGGCGGACTGGGACGCGTACCAGCGCCGCCTGCAGCTGCTGGCGACGCTGGAGCTCCAGTAGCGAGCGGACCGCCGCAGGGCCGGAGCGGCCGGCGGTCAGCCGATGCGGAACAGTGGGTGCCCGGCGCGGATCTGGCGCCACGGGCTGCTCAGGTAGCGTCCGGGGGTATAGAGGGGGCGGGGGGACGGGTGCGCGGGCGCGGCGGGAAGCCTGGGCGCCTCCGGTGCCGGGGGTCGCGCCACCGGGCGTGGATTGTGCCGCGCGGCGGGGGCAGGCACGCGCGCCCTGGGGCGATGGCGGCGGCTGATGAGGGTCAGGACGGAACGCTTCAGATTGTTAATCTTGTCCTCCATAATTGTAGGAATTACAACGCGTTGCGTGTTAAATCATACCAGAGTCCGGAATTTTTTGCTGCGCCGCAGTAAAGGACGCTGAACGCCACGTGGGCCGCTACGATGGCCCGATGCCTGCGGCCCTTCCTCCCGCCCCGGACCCACCTCCTGCCCCGACCCCGAGGCAGGTCCTGCGGACCCTGCGCCATGTCCGGCCGGGGCCGCCGCTGCGCTGGGCGTTCGCGCTGCGCGCGGCCCTCGCGATGGGAATCCCGGTCGCGGCCGGCGTGTGGACCGGCCACCCCTCCGCCGGCCTCATGGCCACGCTCGGCGCGTTCACCGCGCTCTACGGTGGCGGGCGCCCCTACGCGTCGCGGGCGATCGCCCTGGCGCTGGTCGCCTGCGCATTCGCCGCGGCGGTGATGTTCGGACTCTGGCTCGAAGGCCGGCCCTGGCTGGTGGTCCCGGCCCTGGCCGCGGTCGCGATGCTGGCGACCTGGCTGTGCAATGCCGTGCGCCTGGGACCGCCGGGCGCCTACATGTTCGTGCTCGCCTGCGCGGCCGGCACCGCGCTGCCCGTCGGCGACCTGTCGCATGCGCAGGCGGGCCTGCTGGTCCTGGCCGGAGGCGCGGTGGCCTGGGGGCTGCACACCGCGGGCGCGCTGGTCCAGCTGCGCGGTCCCGAGCGCCGCGCGGTGGCGGCCGCCGGCCGCGCCGTCGCCGCCTGCATCCAGGCCGGCCCCGGCCATCCCGGAGCGCGCCGCGCGGCGGCACAGGCGTTGCTCGACAGCTGGCAGATGCTGGTCGGCTTCCAGCCCATCCCGGCGCGCAGGGGCGGCGAGCTCGAACGCCTGCGCGCGGTCAATCGCGACCTGCACCTGGTGTTCGCCAGCGCCATCGATCCGTCGGCCACGCCGGCCGACCGCGATGCCCTGCTCGAGCGGGCGCGCGCCCTCACCGCGGAGGCCGGCAAGCCGGCGATCGCGCGGCCGCGCGGCCTGGCGCAGGACGAGCTGCCGCACGGCTATCCGCGCGCATGGGCGCTGTTGCGCGAAGCCCTCGCCCCCGGTTCGAACGCACTGCGTGTGGTGCTGCGCGTCGGCCTGGCCACGATGCTCGCGGGCGCGCTGGCGGCGTCGTTCGAGCTGGGGCGCGCCTACTGGGCGATCGCCGCGGCGCTGCTGATGCTCCACCAGGGCTTCGACTGGCCCCGCACCGTGCAGCGCAGCGCCGAGCGCACGCTCGGCACCTGGGCGGGCCTGCTGCTCGCCGGCGCGATCCTGTGGTGGCGCCCGGAGGGCGCGTGGCTGGTGCTGGTGGTCATGGCGCTGCAGTTCGTGATCGAGATGATCGTCGTCCGCCACTACGCGCTCGCGGTGGTCTTCATTACCGGCGTGGCGCTGACCATCGCCAGCGGCGGCCATCGTGTCGACGATGTCGCCGGCCTGCTGCTCGCGCGCGGTGTCGACACCCTGCTCGGCTGCGCCTGCGCGCTGGCCGCCTTCCGGCTGCTGCCGCCCAGGGCCGACGACCGCACGCTCGGCGACGGCATCGCCCACGCGCTGTTCGCGGTGCGCGATACCTGCGGCGTGCTGGCGGCCGGCAACGTGTCGTCTCCCGCGGCGCGCACGGTCCGTCGCGACCTGCAACGGCGCGTGTTCGAACTCGAACAGCGCCTGGACGACGCGCTGGCCGGGTCGCGCGCCCAGCGCGACGCTGCGGAGCGACTCTGGCCCGCGGTGGCGGTCTGCCTGCGCCTGGCCTACCGCGTGCTCGCCGCGTGCTGGGAGGTCGAGCGCAACGGCACCGCAACGGCGCCCGACGCGACGCCGCTGCAACCGGGCGACATGCCCCGCGTCGCGGCCACGCTGGAAGCGCTGGCCCGGGCCTGGCGCGAATTCGGCCCGCCCCCGCCGCCGACGCCATTGCCGCCGCTGCTGCGGGAGGACGTCGACGACCTGCGCCGGATCCTTGGCGGGGGCCTGGACTGAGGCCGGCGCGCGTGCTCAGCCCAGCATCGGCAGCTTCAGCCCCTGCTCCTTCGCGCACTGCACGGCGATGTCGTAACCGGCGTCGGCATGGCGCATCACCCCGCTGCCCGGGTCGTTCCACAGCACGCGGGCGATGCGGCGGTCGGCCGCCTCGCTTCCGTCGCAGACGATCACCACCCCGGCGTGCTGCGAGTAACCCATGCCCACGCCGCCGCCATGGTGCAGGCTCACCCACGTGGCGCCGCCGGCGACGTTGAGCATGGCGTTGAGCAGCGGCCAGTCGGACACCGCGTCGCTGCCGTCGCGCATCGCCTCGGTTTCGCGGTTGGGACTGGCCACGCTGCCCGAATCCAGGTGGTCGCGGCCGATCACGATGGGCGCCTTCAGTTCGCCCTTGCGCACCATCTCGTTGAATGCAAGGCCGAGGCGGTGGCGCTGGCCCAGGCCGACCCAGCAGATGCGCGCCGGCAGGCCCTGGAAGCTGATCCGCTCGCGCGCCATGTCCAGCCAGTTGTGCAGGTGCGGGTCGTCGGGGATCAGCTCCTTGACCTTGGCATCGGTGCGATGGATGTCCTCCGGGTCGCCGCTCAGCGCCACCCAGCGGAACGGGCCGACGCCGCGGCAGAACAGCGGCCGCACGTAGGCCGGCACGAAACCGGGGAAGTCGAAGGCGTTGGCGCAGCCTTCGTCCTTGGCCATCTGGCGGATGTTGTTGCCGTAGTCCACGGTCGGGATGCCCTGGGCGTGGAAGGCGAGCATCGCCTCGACGTGCACGCGCATCGACTTGCGCGCCGCGTCGCCCACGCGCGCCGGGTCGGTCTTCTGCAGGTCCAGCCACTGCCCCACGGTCCAGCCGATCGGCAGGTAGCCGTGGACCGGGTCGTGGGCGCTGGTCTGGTCGGTCACGCAGTCCGGGCGCACGCCGCGGCGCACCAGTTCGGGCAGGATCTCGGCCGCGTTGCCCAGCAGCGCCACCGACTTCGCCTCGCCCGCCACGGTGTAGCGGCGGATGCGCGCCAGCGCGTCGTCCAGGTCGCTGGCCTGCTCGTCGACGTAGTGCGTGCGCAGGCGGAAGTCGATCGCCTCCTGGCGGCATTCGATGGTCAGCGAACAGGCGCCGGCGAGCGAGGCCGCCAGCGGCTGCGCGCCGCCCATGCCACCCAGGCCCGCGGTCAGGATCCACCGGCCGCGCAGGTTGCCGCCGTAGTGCTGGCGGCCCATCTCGACGAAGGTCTCGTAGGTGCCCTGCACGATGCCCTGCGAGCCGATGTAGATCCACGAGCCCGCGGTCATCTGGCCGTACATCATCAGGCCCTTGCGGTCGAGCTCGTTGAAGTGTTCCCAGTTGGCCCAGGCCGGCACCAGGTTGGAATTGGCGATCAGCACCCGCGGCGCGTCGGGATGGGTCGGGAACACGCCCACCGGCTTGCCCGACTGCACCAGCAGGGTCTCGTCGTCGCCGAGCGTGCGCAGGGCGTCGAGGATGGCGTCGAAGCAGGCCCAGTCGCGCGCGGCGCGGCCGATGCCGCCGTACACCACCAGGTCCTGCGGGCGCTCGGCTACGTCCGGATCGAGGTTGTTCTGCAGCATCCGGTACGCGGCCTCGGTGAGCCAGCTGCGGCAGTGCAGGGCGGTGCCGCGCGGCGCGCGGACCTCACGGGACGGGTCATGGCGGGGGCTGGTCATGGCAACTCCGGGAAAACGTGCGAATGCAGCCGGAAAGTGTGCGCCGGCGGCGCGGGCCCCGCCAGCCGCGCACCCTGCCCCGGCAGGGGGAAACCGGCCGACACGGGGCGCGATTGCACCCGGAACCCGGCCGTCGTATACAGGGTATACATGAGCCGCCCGCCCACCGCCCGGCGCATCCTCGCCGCCGCGCGCGCCCTGCTCGAACGCGAAGGGCCCGGGGCGGTCACCATGCGGCGCGTGGCCGAGGCGGCCGGGATCACCCCGATGGCGATCTACCGCCACTTTCCCAGCCGCGACGCGCTGCTCAAGCGCATCGGCGACGACAGTTTCCAGGAGATCGCCCGCCACTGGGCCGCGCGCAAGTCGGGCGGCGATCCGCTGGCGCAGCTGGTGGCGATCCAGATGATCTACCTCGACTACGCGCTGGCGCATCCGCACCTGTTCGACTACGCGTTCTCGGTGCGCCGCGACGACGCCCGCCGCTTTCCCGAGGATTTCCGCGCCCGCCGTTCGCCCACGCTCAACGTGGTCCACGACGCGGTGGTCGACGCGCAGGCGCGCGGCGTGCTGCGCGACGGGGACCCGTGGGACATCGCGATGACGCTCTGGGCGCATTCGCACGGCCTGGTCGCGCTCTACCGCGCCGGGCGCTTCAGCTACGACGACCGCCGCTTCCAGGCGTTCTACAAGGCTTCGCTGGGGAGACTGCTCGATGGACTCAAGGCCTGACCCGCGCACCGCCCTCGTCGCGGCCGCGTGCACCGTGCTCGCGGCCGCCGCCTGGTGGGCCGGCTCCGGTCAGCGACGACCGCGGACGGATCATCGCCGAGGCCTCGGCCGTCGGGACGCAGGGACCGGTTTCACTGGTGGCCGAAGTGCCGCTGCGCGACACCCGCGCGCCCTACCGGCTGTGGGGCGATGCCTTCGGCCTCGCCTGCCTCGCACTGTCGGCGCTGCTGGCGGCGAGCCTGCCGCTCCTCCGCGCACCGCGACGCTGACGCGCGGTGCGCGGCGACGCCGGGATCAGCGGATCGAGGGATCCAGCCGGCGCAGCGCGTCGCGCAGGTCCGCCGACCCGCTCTCTTCGATGTCCTTGCGGGTATAGACGCGCCCCGAGGCGCTGACGCACTCCTGCTCGTCGCTGCGGTTGCGGTTGCGGGTGGCGACGATGCGCGAACCGGTCTCGCGGATGCAGAAGCGGTCCTGCGGGTCGCTCTTGCGGACGGCGGCCCTGCCCTCCTCCTCCGGTTCCTCGTCCTGGGCGAGCGCGACCGCCGGCAGGGCGAGCGACAACAGCCCGGCGGCGAGGCCGGCGAGCAGGACGCGGTTGGCGTAGTGGCGCGGGGAGATGGTCATGGGGGTACCTCGGCACGGATCGGCCAACACTGGCCAACGACCCAACATACGCCCGCCCGGCGCCGAATCAAGCAGCGCGGTCGCTTGGTTCAGAGCCCTGTCAGCGTCTTCGACCCGCCAGGCGGCGCGGGGCGATCGCGTGCGCACGCCTTATCATGGCGGGATGAGAACCGCCTGGCGCCTGTCGGTGGCGGCGTGGCTGCTGTGGCTGGCGGCCTGCGCCCACCCCCTTCCCCACGCTCCCGCCCCCGACGACGCCGCCACCGGGCCACGCAGCCTGCTGCTGGTGTCGCTCGATGGCGTACATCCCGACGACCTGGCACGCGGGGACACGCCGAACATCGACCGGCTTGCGCGCGAAGGCGTGCATGCACGCTGGATGAGCCCGTCCTATCCGGCGCTCACCTTCCCCAACCACTACACGATCGTCACCGGGCTGCGGCCGGACCGCCACGGCATCGTCCACAACACCATGTCCGACCCGGACCTCGGGCGGTTCACGCTGAAGATGCGCGACGCGGTCGGCGACGGCCGCTGGTGGGGCGGCGAGCCGCTGTGGGTGACCGCCGAGCGCGCCGGACTGCGCACCGCGGCGCTCGCGTGGCCCGGGAGCGAGGCCGCGGTGCAGGGCGTGCGCCCGGACCGGTGGTTCCTGTTCGACGAGACCCGGCCCATCGACGAGCGCATCCGCACCGTCGCCGGCTGGCTGTCGGAACCGGAGGACACGCGCCCGCGCCTGGCGCTGCTGTACTTCGAGCACCCCGACGGCGCGGCGCACGCGCATGGACCGGGTTCGCCGCAGCTGCGCGCGGCGATGCGCGAGGTGGATGCGGCGATCGGCCGGCTGCTCGACGAACTCGGACGCAGCGGCGCGGCGGCGCGCACCGACATCGTGATCGTGTCCGACCACGGGATGGCCGAGGTCCCCGCGGGACAGGTGGTCGCGATCGAGGACATGGTCGACCCGGCCGATGCGGTGCTGGTCAGCGCCGGCCAGGTGCTGGGGTTCCGGCCGCAGGCCGGCCGCGAAGCGGATGCCGAACGCCGGCTGCTCGGCCGTCACGCGCACTGGCAGTGCTGGCGCAGGCACGAATTGCCCGCACGCTGGCACTACGGCCGCCATCCGCGGGTCCCGCCGATCGTGTGCCAGATGGATCCGGGCTGGGACGCGCTGCCACGCGAGCATATCGCGCGGCGGCCGCCAGGGACCCGCGGTTCGCATGGCTACGATCCGGCGGATCCGTCGATGCGCGCGGTGTTCGTCGCCGGCGGTCCTTCGTTCAGGCGCGGGGTCGCGCTGCCGCCCATCGACAACGTCGACGTGTATCCGCTGCTGGCGCGCCTGCTCGGCCTGCAGCCGGTCGGCGACGACGGCGATCCCCGCGCCCTGCTGCCGGCGCTGCGCGAGCCAGGAGAGGTGGCGGACGGCACCGGCACGCCCGCGCATTGATGTCCGGAAACGGCCAGTCCGGCGCCACCCCCGGCGCTAGACTGGCTCCCATGTCGACCCCCGCGCTCCCCGATCCGCCGATCTGCGAACAGGCGCGCCTGAGCCGCGACGCGCGGTTCGACGGGCTGTTCTTCACCGCGGTCGCGACCACCGGGATCTACTGCCGGCCCACCTGCCCGGCGCCGCCGGCGAAGTCGCGCAACGTGCGCTATTTCGCCAGCGCCGCGGCGGCCGAGGCCGCCGGGTTCCGGCCGTGCCTGCGTTGCCGCCCCGAGCTCTCGCCGGCGGACGGCAGCTGGCGTCGCGGCGACGGCACCCTGGCGCGTGCGCTGCGGCTGATCGACGAGGGCTTCCTGTCCGACGCGCCGCTGTCGGCGCTGGCGGCGCGCGTGCACGTGGGCGAACGCCAGCTGCGCCGCCTGTTCAGCGAACGCCTCGGCGCACCGCCGATCGGGGTGCACGGCACCCGCCGCCTGCTGTTCGCGCGCCAGCTGCTCACCCAGACCACGCTGCCGGTCACGCAGGTGGCGATGGCCGCCGGCTTCGGCAGCCTGCGCCGCTTCAACGCCTGTTTCCGCGAAGCCTACGGGATGGCGCCGCGCGAACTGCGGCGGCGGCCGGAGGCGGGCGACGGCGAGGCGGTCACCCTGCGCCTGGCCTACCGGCCACCGTACGACTTCGCCGCCAGCCTCGACTTCCTGCGCCAGCGCGCGCTGCCGGGCGTCGAACGCGTCGACGACGACAGCTACGCGCGCGCCTTCGCCGACGCCGGCGAAACCGGCTGGTTCCGCGTCAGCCGCTGGTCGCGTGGCGCGGACGGGGACGAGCATGCGCTGAAGCTCGAGCTGCACGGCTGCGCCCCGTCGCGGATGCTGGCGACGGTGGAGCGGGTGCGCCGCATGTTCGACCTCGACGCCGATCCGCAGGCGATCGCCGCCGTGCTCTCGCGCGACGCCGCGCTGCGTCCGCTGCTGCGCCGGCGCCCGGGCCTGCGCCTGCCCGGCGGCTGGGACGGATTCGAGACCGCGGTGCGCGCCGTACTCGGGCAGCAGGTGAGCGTCCCCGCCGCACGCACCCTCGCCGCGCGCCTGGCCCGCCTGCACGGCACCGCGTTGCCGCCGGCGCTCGCGGCGTCGGGCCTGGAATGCCTGTTCCCGGGACCAGCGCAGATCGCCGGCGCCGACCTGTCCGGCCTCGGCGTGCCGGACGCACGCGCCCGCACCATCCGCGCGATCGCGCGCGCGCTGCTCGACGGCCAGGTCGATTTCAGCGCGGCCCGCACGCTGGAGGACTTCGTCGGGACCTGGACCTCGCTGCCCGGCATCGGTCCCTGGACCGCGCACTACATCGCCATGCGCGCGCTCGGCCACCCCGACGCGTTCCCCGCCGGCGACCTGGTGCTGCAACGCCAGCTGCCCGCCGGCGACGACGTGCCTGCATCGCCCGCCGCGCGCGCGGCCGCGCTGGAACGGCGCTCGGGGGCGTGGCGGCCGTGGCGCGCCTACGCCGTCATCCACGCCTGGCGCGAAGCAGGCCTCGCCCCCGCGCAGCCGCAGCCGCGGCGCGTAGCCCGCCACAGGAGGAAAGCCGCGTGAACGTCCTCACCACCATCATCGACAGCCCGGTCGGCCCGCTGTCCATCGCCGCCGACGACACCGCCCTGCGCGCGATCGAGTTCCAGCGCAACCGCCATCCCGTGCGCCGCGGCGACGACTGGCGCGAAGGCGACAGCCCGCTGCTGCGGCGCGCGCGCCGGCAGCTGGAGGAGTATTTCGCCGGACGCAGGCGCGTCTTCGAGCTGCCGCTCGCGCCACGGGGCACAGCGTTCCAGTGCGCCGTGTGGAACGCGCTGGCCACGATTCCGTACGGCGCGACGATCAGTTACGCCGAGCTGGCCTCGCGGGTCGGACGCCCCGCCGCGGTGCGCGCGGTCGGCGCCGCCAACGGCCGCAACCCGCTGCCGATCGTGCTGCCCTGCCATCGCGTGATCGGGGCCGACGGCTCGCTCACCGGCTTCGGTGGTGGTCTGCCGGCCAAACAGTACCTGCTCAAGCTCGAAGGCGCGCTGCCGGAGGCGTTCGACCTGTTCCCGATGGCGGTCGCCTGACCGGCCTCCGGGCCGGGCCGCCTACGCCGCCTGGGTCAGCCGACCCGCGATCGCCCGGCGCAGCGGCGGCAGCCGGTTGACGGTACCCAGGATCGCCGCGCGCAGGCCGCGCACGGGCATGCGGTCGTCGGTGAACACCCGCACGACCAGGCGCGTGCCGGCGTACATCGGCCAGGCCGCGGCGCGGTGGCGGCGGTCGTAGCGCGCCAGGACCTCGGCGGCGCCGATGTCCGCGCCCCTGCGATGGGCCTCCAGGACGACCTCGGCCAGCGTCGCCTGGCCCTGCAGGCCGAGGTTGAAGCCGTGCGCGGTGACCGGATGCATGCCGACCGCGGCGTCGCCCACCAGCGCCGCACCGGGTACGCAGAAGCGGTCGGCGAATACCGACACCAGCGGATACACGTGGCGCGTCCCCTGCGCCCGGATCGCGCCGACCTCGCCGCGGAAGCGCCGCTCCATCTCCGCGCCGAACGCCGCGTCGTCCATCGCCACGATCCGCGCCATGTCGGCGGGCGGAAGCGTGAGCACCACCGAGGCGCGGTCGCCGTTGAGCGGTAGCAGCGCGAGCGTCTGTCCGTAGCCGAACCACTCCCAGGCCACGTGCCGGTGCGGCCGTTCGATCGCGACCCGGGCGACCAGCATCTGCCGGCCGTGGTCGCGCGAGCGCGCGCCGATCCCCAGCATCCGCCGCACCTGCGAGAAGCGGCTGTCGGCCGCGACCAGCAGGCGCGCCTGCACGGTGCCGCCGTCCTCGAGCGCCAGCCCCATCCCGCCGGACTGGCGTGAAACGCCGGCCACGCCCCGCCCAGCCAGCAGCTGCACGTCCGGCTGCGTCGCGACCAGGTCGTATGCAGCGCGGCGGATCAGGTGGTTGGGCACCAGCCAGCCGAGCTGGCCACTGCGTCCGTCGGCCGCGCTGACGTCCAGCCCGGCGGCGGCCTCGCCGTTGCTCACCCGCGCATCGCGCAGCACCGACACCTCGTCCGGATCGAAGCGCTGCCACAGGCCGAGCCGCTCGAGGATCGCGCGCGAGGCATGGGTCAGGGCGATCTCGCGGCCGTCGAAGGCGGGTCCGGCGATCGCTTCGGGCGGCTGCCGCTCGACCACCGCCACCGACAGCCCGCTGCCCGCCAGCGAGCGGGCGAAGCAGAGCCCGGCGGGCCCCGCGCCGACGATCGCGACATCCACCTTCATGCACCCACCTCCACTTGCCCGCGACGGCGGAAGGGTCGCCCGCCGGCCGTGGGTGCCGCATTGATCCAGGTCAGGCGCGCATCGCCGCGCCGCCCCTCAGTCCCGCAACAGCGCCTGCACCGTCGCCGCGTAGCGCGCCGCGATTTCGCCGCGCCGCGGATGCCGGCCGTCCGCGACCACCTGCCGGCCGGCCACGTGCACGTCGCGCACCATCGGCACATTGCCGGCGAAGATCCAGCGTTCGGCCACGTCGCCGGCATGCGCGGCGGCCAGTGCGGGCGCGTCCGCGTCGAGCACGACCAGGTCCCCTTCGAGGCGGTCGAAGCCGGTCGCCTGCGCGCGGCTGGCCAGCACGCCGCGCAGCAGGGTCGTGCCCACGCCCGGCGAATCCGGCGCCACCGCGATGTTGCGCCGGCGCGTCGCCAGCCGCTGGCCGTATTCCAGCCAGCGCAGTTCCTCGACCGGCGACACGGACACGTGCGAGTCCGAGCCGATGCCCCAGGCCCCGCCCGCGTCGAGGTATTCGCGCAGACGGAACAGCCCGTCGCCGAGGTTCGCCTCCGTGGTCGGGCAGATCGCCACGGTCGCACCGGCTCCGGCGATGTCGCGCACTTCGCCGTCGTTGAGGTGGGTCGCGTGGACCAGGGTCCAGCGCGCGTCGACCCGGACGTTGCGCACCAGCCATTCGACCGGCCGCAGCTCGCGCATCGCCAGGCAGTCCTGGACCTCGCCCACCTGCTCGGCGATGTGGATGTGGATCGGCACGTCCGGCGGCAGCGCGGCGAGCACCGCGCGCATCGCGGCCTCCGGGACCGCGCGCAGGCTGTGCAGGGCGCAGCCCACGCGCAACAGCTCGTCGGACTGCGCATGCAGCGCCTCGAACAGCCGCAGGTAGCCATCGACGTCGTTGCCGAAGCGCCGCTGGCGTTCCCCCAGCGGGCGCCCGTCGAAACCGCCGGTCATGTAGAGCACCGGCAGCAGGGTCAGGCGGATGCCGGTGTCGCGCGCCGCGGCGACCAGCGCGTCGGACATCGCCGTGGGCGTGGCGTAGGGACGGCCGTCCGGCGCGTGGTGCAGGTAGTGGAACTCGCACACCGAGGTATAGCCGGCCTCGAGCATCTCGACGTACAGCTGCGAGGCGACCGCGTGCAGCGCGTCCGGATCGAATCGCGCGGCCATCCGGTACATCGTCTCGCGCCAGGTCCAGAACGAGTCGGCGGGGTCGGTCTGGCGCTCGGCCAGCCCGGCCATGGCGCGCTGGAACGCATGCGAATGCAGGTTGGCGATGCCGGGCAGTTGCCAGCCCGAGGCGGTGCGCTGGATCGGGAGCGGGACGGAGGCGGGCATCGACGGACCGGGGGCGACGGGAGTGGGTTAGGCTACCTTGCCGTGATGTCCCTTTCATCGGGTGCCGCCATGCTCGAAGCGCCATCGACGATGCCGCCGGCCGCTGCGCGCGCGCGCTTCCCCGGCCCGCGCGATGCGGGAGCGCGCGATGCCTGAGATCTGGGACGGCGTGCTGGTCGGGGCCGGACTGGCCACGCTCGGGGGCGACGCGGGCTGGGGCGCGATCGAGGACGGCGCGCTGGGCTGGCGCGACGGACGCATCGTCTTCGCCGGACCGCGCGCCGACCTGCCCGGGGATCCGGAACGCCTGGCCGACCACGTGGTGGACGGCGGCGGCGGCTGGGTCACGCCCGGCCTGGTGGACTGCCATACCCACCTGGTGTTCGGCGGCAACCGGGCCGCCGAGTTCGAGCAACGCCTGCATGGCGCCAGCTACGAGGAGATCGCGCGCAGCGGCGGCGGCATCGTCTCCACCGTGCGCGCCACCCGCGAGGCCGACGAGGAATCGTTGTTCGCGCAGTCGCTGCCGCGTGCGCGCGCACTGCTGGCCGACGGCGCGACGACGCTCGAGATCAAGTCCGGCTACGGCCTGGACCTGGACGCGGAGCGCAGGATGCTGCGGGTCGCGCGCCGGATCGGCCAGTCGCTGGGCGTCGACGTGCGCACCACCTTCCTCGGAGCCCACGCCCTGCCGCCCGAATACGCCGGTCGCGCGGACGCCTACATCGACGCGGTGTGCGAATGGCTGCCGGTGCTGCATGGCGAAGGCCTGGTCGACGCGGTCGATGCCTTCGCCGAGCGCATCGGGTTCAGCACCGCCCAGGCGCGCCGCGTGTTCGAGGCCGCGCGCGCGCTGGGCCTGCCCGTGAAGCTGCACGCCGACCAGCTCAGCGACGGCGGCGGCGCGGCCCTGGTGGCGGAGTTCGGCGGGCTTTCCGCGGACCACGTCGAATACACCTCCGCCGCAGGCGTCGCGGCGATGGCCGGTGCCGGCACGGTGGCGGTGCTGCTGCCGGGCGCCTTCCACGTCCTGCGCGAGACGCGGCTGCCGCCGATCGCGGAATTCCGCGCCCAGGGCGTTCCGATGGCGGTCGCGACCGACTGCAACCCGGGCACCTCGCCGTTGCTGTCGCTGCGCCAGGCGATGCAGCTGGCCTGCACCCATTTCGCGCTCACGCCCGAA
The DNA here is from genome assembly GCF_000472505.1 of Luteimonas sp. J29. Classification (GTDB taxonomy): domain Bacteria; phylum Pseudomonadota; class Gammaproteobacteria; order Xanthomonadales; family Xanthomonadaceae; genus Luteimonas. The sequence goes on along the minus strand of NZ_AWZR01000005.1, from coordinate 22,786 downwards.
GAGGCGCTGCGCGGCGCCACCGTGCACGCGGCGAAGGCGCTGGGCCTGGACGACCGCGGCGTCCTCGCCGTGGGCAAGCGCGCCGACTTCGTCTGCTGGGACATCGGCCATCCCGCCGAGCTGTGCTACTGGCTCGGCGGCCGGCTGGCCCGCCTCGTCCATGCGGCAGGCCAGCGCCTGTCGTGATCCCGTCCACCCCGGAGTCCCCCATGCCCCTGCCCGCCCGCCTCGTCCTCGCCCTTGTCCTGGCGTCCGCCTTGTCCGGCGTACACGCGGACGACGACGCGCTCGCCCGCGCGCGCGCGCTTGCCCGCGACGCGGTGATCGTCGACACCCACATCGACGCGCCGGGCATGCTGGCCCACGCCTGGGCCGACCTCGGCGAAGCCGCGCCCGACCGCGAGTTCGACTGGCCGAGGGCGCGCGAGGGCGGCCTGGACGTCGCCTTCATGTCGATCTACACCTCGGCGCGCGAGGACCGCGAGGGCAAGGCGCGCCAGTCGGCGCACGCGCAGATCGACGCGGTCGAGGCGCTGGTGCATCGCCACCCCGACCGCTTCGCGATCCTCACCTCGCCGCGCGATGTGGAGCGCCTGCGCGCCGGCGGCCGCGTGCTGCTGCCCATGGGCATGGAGAACGCCGCGCCGATCGGCGACGACCTCTCCCTGGTGCGGGTCTTCTTCGACCGCGGCATCCGCTACATCACCCTCGCCCACAGCGCCGCCAACCGCGTCGCGGATTCCTCCTACGGCGTGGAGCGCAGGTGGAACGGGCTGAGCCCGTTCGGACGCGAGCTCGTGGCGGAGATGAACCGGCTCGGCATCATGGTCGACGTCTCCCACGTCTCCGACGCGGCGGCGGCGGAAGCGATCGCGCTGAGCCGGGTGCCGGTGATCGCCAGCCATTCGGCCTTCCGCCACTTCACCCCGGGCTTCGAGCGCAACATCAGCGACGAGCTGGCGAAGGCCATCGCAGCGCGCGGCGGCGTGGTCCAGGTTCCGTTCGGAACCGCATTCGTCAACCCGCAGGCCGCCAGCGACCTGCAGGCGAAGTACCGCGCCCGCGCCGCGCTTGACGCGCGCAACGCCGCCGCCGCGGCGGAAGGCAGGGCGCTGGAAGACGCGCGGGCGTTCGAGGAAGCCTGGGACCGCGACCATCCCACGCCCCGGACCCCGCTGTCGGCGGTGCTCGACCAGATCGACCACGGCGTGCGCCTGCTGGGCATCGACCACGTCGGCCTGGGGTCGGACTTCGACGGCGTCGGCGGGGAACTCGCCGACGGGCTGCGCTCGGTCGCCGACTTCCCCAACCTGGTGGCGGGCCTGCAGGCGCGCGGCTATTCCGACGCCGACATCCGCAAGATCCTCGGCGGCAACCTGCTGCGGGTCTGGGCCGAAGTCGAGGCGGGCGCCACGGCGCGCTGACGCGCGCTCAGGCCACGAGGGTTTCTGCGAGGGGCGTCCCCAGCGAGCGGCGCGCCAGCAGGCGCGTCACCGCACCCTCCAATGCCAGCCGCACGCCGGCCCGGCGCACGTCGATCCAGTGCATCCGCGTCGCGCCGGTGCTGAGCCTGCGCTTGTAGTCCTGGTCGCCGGCCAGGAACTCGAACAGGTCCCAACCCTGCCCGAGGCCGTGTTCGACCACGGCGTGCACCGCGGCGATGCCGGGACTGTCGTAGCGCGGCAGCGCGCCGTAGTTGAATCCGGAATTGTAGTAGTAGCAGCCGCCTCGCCAGTGGAAGGCGTAGAGGTAGCCGACCACGAGGTCGCCCGCGGTCACCCGCAGCAGTCGGGCGAAGCCGCTGGCGGCATGGTCGCGGAGCATGCGTTCGTGGAACGCGCGGAAGAAGGGACTCGCGAACGAGCCCGGTTGGCCGCGCGACTCCCAGCGCCGCTCGTGCAGGATGCGCAACTCGCCGAGCCACTCGATCGCGCGTCCGGAATCGCCGGCCTCTTCGACGCGCAGGGGTCCGAGCGCGCCGTAGGCGCGGCGCACCTGGGCGAGGTTGGCCCGGGCCTTCTTCGACAGGTGCTGCAGGTAGTCCCGGCCGGACGCCCGGATCGCCGCGAGGTCCACGTGGTAGGCAGGCCGTTCGGCGATGCAGTAGGCGCGCAGCCCCTCCGGCAGCGCGCGCTGGATCAGTTCCGCGTGCGCGGTGGCCGAGACCTGGATGCGGCGCCAGCTGCGACAGCGCGTGGCCACCGCCTCGAAGAAGGCCGCGTATCCCGCGCGCTCGTGGCCGCGGCGCAGCAACAGTCCGACGTACTCCGGCGTGACCTCGTCGATCCCGGGATCGCCCGTCTCCAGCAGGTACAGGGACTGCGCACCGAACAGGCGCAGCAGCGAACGCTCCGGCGTCCGGACCAGCAGGCCCAGCGCAAGCAGGCCCTCGGCGTCGTGCACGCGGCAGGCGACCGGCCGCACGCCGTCCGGCAGGCAGCGCAGCCAGGTCGATACCCAGGTCCAGCTGGTGAACGGCGACCCGTCGGACCTCGCCTCGAGCCAGGCCCAGTCATCCGCCAGCCCGTCGTACGCCTCGACATCCAGGAACTCGACTTGAGGGGCGATGGGTCCGGCTCCACGGCTTCGCAGGTACCCACTCCAACGCGAAACGGGCATCGATCCGGACAGCAGGGGGCTCCGTGAAGGGGCCTGCGTTCAGCGCGCGCGGGCCGCGCCGGATGCAGGCGGCCTGCCCGACGCCCGCTCCGCCATCATCCGCGCGTCCGTCCGGCCCCTTGCCCGCGCAGGCGACCGCCGCCCGCGATCCGCCGACCGGACCGCGGGCATGAAAAAGCCCCGCAATGCGGGGCTCTTTCCGGTCACGACGGGAACCGGATCACTCGCCCTTGGCAGCGACCTTCTTCACCGCCTTGCGGACCGGCGCCTTGGCCGGGGCCCTGGCGGCCTTCGCGACCGGCGCGGCGGCGCTGCCGCTGGCCTTGGCCACGGCCTTCGGACGCGCCTTGCCGTAACTGGAGATGTAGCGCTTGCCCTTGGCCGTCTTGCGGTCGCCCTTGCCCATCGTCGTGCTCCTGGATGCTTGGAATTCGGCAGAAAGAAATACGGCCCCGGGGGCCGCCGCGCACTGGCGCGAGGCCGCGGATTCTAGCATGCGGCCCCGCCGCCCTCAGTGCGCGCAGCTGGCGTCGTGGACGTGGCCGTGGTTCAGGCGCAGGTTCACCAGGTGGCCGAGGCCGACCAGGGTCCCGCCGAACGTCATCGCCACCGCATGCGGGACCACCGACTCGTGCAGCGGCGCGTAGAGCACGCCCGCCCAGAGTACCAGCAGTCCGGGCAGCAGCAGCCCGAGCGCGCGCAGGGCGCGGTGGCGGCGGTAGCCCCAGAGCAGGCTGGACGCACCCAGCAGCGAAGCGAACACCACGAAGCCCAGCTCCAACCCGTCGCCGAGCCACATCGCCAGGCCGAGCGAAGGCAGCGCGGCGATCGCCAGCGGCAGCAGCGCGCAGTGCGCCGCGCAGGCCAGCGAGCCTGCGGCGCCGAAGCGGTCGAGCCATCGATGGCGGTGGTGGTGGGGCATGACGGAAGACGGGTTGACAGCGGCGGGCGACTGGAATCGTAATAGTATAACATCACTGGACCCCACGCCATCCCCCCTCCCATGCACGACCATCCCGCCCTGTGCGCGCTCGCGGCAGCGATCCTGCTCGCGCTCTCTTCCACCGCATCCGCCTCCGCCGACCACGACGATCCCCGCCACGGGGACATCAAGGACCTGGACGAGGTGGTGGTGCGGGCCAATCCCCTCCCGCGGACCGCCGAGGACCTGGCTCGGCCGGTCGAAGTCCTGGCCGGGAGCCGGCTGGACGAGGTCCGCGCGGTGAGCCTGGGCGAGACGGTGAGCCGCCTGCCCGGCGTCCAGTCGTCGTACTTCGGCCCGGGTGTGGGCCGCCCCGTGATCCGCGGCCTCGACGGCGCACGCGTGCAGGTGCTCAACGACGGTCTGGCCTCGGGCGACGTGTCGACGGTGAGCGTCGATCATGCGGTGGCGATCGAACCCTTCCTCGCCGACCAGGTCGAGGTGCTCAAGGGGCCGGCCACCCTGCTCTACGGCAGCGGCGCGATCGGTGGGGCGGTGAACGTCGTCGACGGCCGCGTCCCCGAACGCGCGACGACCGAACCGCTCCAGGGCCGCGCCGAGCTGCGCGCCGCCAGCGGCAGCGACGAGCGGACCGGGCTGGTGCGCCTGGACGGGACCTCGGCGTCCGGGCGCGTGGTCTTCCATCTCGACGCCCTGCATCGCGAGACCGGCGACTACCGCATCCCGGGCCATGCGGAGAGCGCCAGCCTGCGCGCCGAAGCGCACGACCACGGGGAACACGACGTCCATGGCCGCCTGCCCAACAGTTTCGTGCGCACCGACAGCGGCGCGCTGGGAATGTCGTGGGTGGGCGAGCGCGGCTTCATCGGCGCCGGCGCCAGCCTGTTCAGCAGCCGCTACGGCATTCCCGGCCACGCGCATCCCGGCGAGGGTCACGACGACGACCACGACCATGACCACGGGGACGGGCACGAAGCAGGCGGGCATGGACCCGCGGGCGACCACGACGCGACCCACGTCGCGATGGACCAGCGCCGCCAGGAAGTCCGCGCCGGCCTCGACGGGCCCGGCGCCTTCGACACGCTGCGGGTGAAGCTGGCCCGCACCACCTACAACCACACCGAGTTCGAAGGCCGCGAGGTCGGCACGGTGTTCCGGAACGACAGCACCGAACTGCGCCTGGAACTCGCCCACCGCCCCTGGGCTGGCTGGGACGGCGCCTTCGGCCTGCAGGCCTGGCGGCGCAGGTTCGAGGCCGAGGGCGAGGAGGCCTTCGTGCCGGGTTCGCGCTCGCGCGACATCGGCCTGTTCTGGATCGGCAGCCGCCGCTTCGACGCGCTGGAACTCGAACTCGGCGCGCGCCACGACCGCAACCGCGTCGATGCCGACGGCGCCCGGGCGGGCAGTCCCTCGCGCAGCTTCGGCGCCACCAGCCTGTCCGCGGCCGCGCGCTGGCACGTCGGCGACGACCTGCACCTGTCGTTCGGACTCGACCGCGCGCAACGCTCGCCCACGGCCGAGGAGCTGTACTCCGACGGCCTGCACGTGGCCACGCGCAGCTGGGAGTTCGGCGATCCGGCCCTGCGCCGCGAAACCGCGAACCGGATCGAGGCCGGCGTCCACTGGCACCACGGCCGGGTACGCGTGGGCGCCTCGCTGTACGCGATCGACTACCGCGACTTCATCTACCTCGCCGACACCGGCGTCGAGGACGGCGGCACGCCGGTGCGCGCCTGGAACCAGGCCGACGCGCGCTTCACCGGCGGCGAGCTCGACCTGCAGTGGGCCCTGCACGAAGGCCTCCACGGCAGCTGGACCCTGCGCACCTTCGCCGACGCCGTCCGCGGCCGGCTCGACGGCGACGGCACCCGCACGGTGTCGTTCGCCGTGCCGCACGGCGACCACCTCCACGTCCACACTGCGGAACTCGCGCTGGACGGCAACCTGCCGCGGCTCGCGCCCCGCCGCACCGGCGCCGAGCTGCGCTTCGAAAGCGACGCATGGCGCGCCGGCATCGGCGCGATCCACCACGCGCGGCAGCACCGCGTGGCCGCGCACGAGGCGCCGAGCCCGGGTTACCTGCTGGTCAACGCCAACCTCGCCTGGCACCGGGACACCGCCGACGGCAGCGCCATGGAGCTGTTCGTGGACGCCAGCAACCTGCTCGACCGCGAGGCGCGGCCGCACACCTCCTTCCTGCGCGACCTGGCGCCGCTGCCGGGTCGCAGCGTGGCCGCGGGGATCCGGTTCTTCTTCTAGCGCACGCGCGGCCCGGCCGCGGTGTCAGTCGTCGGCGCCACGCGCGGGCGCATTGCCCGTCGCGCATTCCGCGCACAGCCCGTGCACTTCCAGCGTCTGCGCCTGCGGCACGAAGCCCAGTGCCCGGGCGCGGGCGTCGAGGGCGGCGACCACGTCCGCGTCCTCCAGCTCCACCGCGCCGTGGCAGCGGTTGCAGATCAGGAACGGGACCGAGTGCTGCGCGCTGTCGGGATGGTGGCAGGCGACGAACGCGTTGACCGACTGCAGCTTGTGGATGAAGCCGTTGGCAAGCAGGAAATCCAGCGCGCGGTACACCGTGGGCGGCGCGTCGGCGCCCACGCCCTTGCCCGCGCGCACCTGGTCGAGCAGGTCATAGGCCTTCACCGGCCTTCCCGCCTCGGCCACCAGGGTCAGCACCCGGGCACGGATCGGCGTGAGCCGGAGGCCGCGTTCCTGGCAGGCGCGCTCGACCGCGCGCACGAATCCACGCGCGTCGTGCACGTGGTGGTCGGGGTCGATGCAGCCGGTGGCGTGGTTCAGCGCGCGCTTGCCCATTGGCCGATGATGGCGCCGCCGCGGCCGGTTCTCAACCGGCGGGCACCAGGGCGATGGCGGCGTCGATGCGCCTGAGCGCCTCCTCGCGGCCGGCCAGGTACACGGTATGGGCGATGTCGGGACTGACCTGGGTGCCGGTGATCGCCACCCGCATCGGCTGGGCCACCTTGCCCATGCCCAGGCCCAGCGCCTCGGCGGTGGCCTGCAGCGCGGCACCGATCGCCTCCACGGTCCACTCCGGCAGCGCGGCCAAGCGCTCGCGCGCGTCCCTGAGCGGCGTGTCCGCGCCGGCCTTCAGGTGCTTGGCCACGGCCGCGTCGTCGTAGCGCTCGAGCGGGCGGAACCAGACCGAGGCGCGCTCGGCCATGTCGCGCAGCGTCTGCACGCGGTCGCGCAGCGCGACCACGACGTCGGCCGGCGCGGGACCGGCGGACAGGTCGAAGCCGCACTGGCGCAGGTGCCATTCCAGGTGCCGGGCGACGTCGGCGGGGTCGTCGTTCTTCAGGTACTGCTGGTTGAGCCAGCCGAGCTTGGCCGGGTCCAGGCGCGAGGCCTTGGCATTGACGTCCTTGAGCTCGAACAGGCGCTGCATCTCCTCGATGGAGAAGATCTCCTGGTCGCCGTGCGACCAGCCCAGCCGCACCAGGTAGTTGAGCAGCGCGTGCGGCAGGTATCCGGCGTCGCGGTACTGCATGACGTCGGCCGCGCCGGTGCGCTTGCTGAGCTTGGCGCCGTGCTCGTCGAGGATCATCGGCAGGTGCGCGAAGTCCGGCACCGGCGCGCCCAGCGCGCGGTAAAGGTTGATCTGGCGCGGGGTGTTGTTGACGTGGTCGTCGCCGCGCACCACGTCGGTGATGCGCATGTCCATGTCGTCGACCACCACCGCGAAGTTGTAGGTGGCGTAGCCGTCGGCGCGCAGGATCACCAGGTCGTCGAGTTCGCTGTTGGCGATCTCGATCCGGCCCTTGACCTTGTCGTCCCAGGCCACCACGCCGCCCTGCGGGTTCTTGAACCGGATCACCCGGTTCGGATCGTCGCGCCTGGGCTCGTCGCGGTCGCGGTACGCGCCGTTGTAGCGCGGCTTCTCGCCGCGGGCCATCGCGGCCTCGCGCATCGCCTCGAGCTCCTCCCTGCTCTCGTAGGCGTAGTAGGCCTTGCCCTCGGCCACCAGCCGTTCGGCGACCTCGCGGTAGCGGTCCAGGCGCTGGGTCTGGAAGATCGGGCCTTCGTCGTAGTCCAGCCCCAGCCAGTCCATGGCCTCGAGGATCGCGTCGATCGCGGCCTGGGTGCTGCGCTCGCGGTCGGTGTCCTCGATCCGCAGGATGAACTGGCCGCCGCGGTGCCGCGCCTCCAGCCAGCAGTACAGCGCGGTGCGCGCGCCGCCGATGTGCAGGAAGCCGGTGGGACTGGGGGCGAAGCGGGTACGGCAGGTCATCTGGGCAGGCAGGGCTGGAAAGACGCCCATGTTACCGGGTCGGGGCCGCCACCGCCCCGGCGGACGCCTACAATCGCGCGATGGCGACGCTGTTCATCTCCGACCTGCACCTGGACCCGGCCCGGCCGCACATCACGCGCCTGTTCTGCGGCTTCCTCGACGGCGAGGCCCGCGACGCCGAGGCCCTGTACATCCTCGGCGACCTGTTCGAGGCCTGGGTGGGCGACGACGATCCGTCCGAGGCCGGCGCGGTGGTGGCCGAACGGCTGCGCGCGCTCGCCGACGCCGGCGTGCCGGTGTACTTCCAGCGTGGCAACCGCGACTTCCTGCTCGGCGCCGGCTACGCGGCCCGGGCGGGCTTCGCGATCCTGCCCGACCCGGCGGTGATCGTCCTCGCGGGCGCGCCGGTGCTCATCAGCCACGGCGACCAGCTGTGCACGGACGACCACGCCTACCAGGCCTTCCGCGCCCAGACCCGCGATCCGGCATGGCAGGCGGGTTTCCTCGCCCAGCCGCTGCAGGCCCGGCTCGAGTTCGCGGCCCGCGCGCGCGCCGCCAGCCAGGCCCACCAGGGCGGACTGCAGCAGGCGGGCACGATGGAGACGATCACGGACGTCGCCCCGGCCACGGTCGAGGACACCTTCGTCCGCTACGGCGTGGACACCCTGATCCACGGCCACACCCACCGGCCCGCGATCCACGCGCTGGAAGCGGGCGGCCGCGCGCGCCGCCGGATCGTGCTCGGCGACTGGTACACCCAGGGCTCGGTGCTGCGCGTGTCGGACGGAGGCTACGACCTGCGCGCCCTGCCCCTCGCCCCGCAGGACGGGCTGTAGGAGCGGCTTCAGCCGCGACCGGGCGGGTCGGGCTTCCCTGGACCGGCCTTCCCGAATTGTCCGGATCGCGGTCGCGGCTGAAGCCACTCCTACGGCGTCGCGGCGGCGTCTTGCGCGGCCTGCTGCAGCGCGGCCAGTTCCTCCTCGCTGAAGCCGGCGGCGCCGCGCGCCTCGAGGTTGAACGGGCCGTGCAGCACCGCGCGCGCGTATTCGGCCAGCAGCGCGCGGAACGTCGGTTCCGGAACCACGCCGCGCCGCTCGCAGAACCAGCGGAACCAGCGGCTGCCGGCGGCGACGTGCGCGACCTCCTCGCGCAGGATCACCTCCAGCGCGTCGGCCGATGCGTCGTCGCCGAGCGAGCGCAGTTTCGCGATCATCCCGGGCGTCACGTCCAGCCCCCGGGCCTCCAGCACCCGCGGCACCAGCGCCATGCGCGCAAGCCCGTCGTGCGCGGTCTTCTCGCACATCTCCCACAGGCCGTTGTGGGCGTCGAAGTCGCCGTAGTCGTGGCCGAACGCGCGCAGCCGTTCGCGCAGCAGGAGGAAATGGCGGGCCTCGTCGTCGGCGATCCGCACCCAGTCCGCGTAGTAGTCCGGCGGCATCCCGCGGAAGCGGTAGGCCGCATCCCAGGCCAGGTCGACCGCGTTGAGTTCGATGTGGGCGATCGCGTGGAGGAAGGCGGCGCGGCCGGGGTCGCTGCCCAGGCCACGGCGCGGCAGTTCGCGCGGGTGCACCAGGCGCGGGCGCGGCGGGCGCCCAGGCATGCGGATGGGATCGGGCGGCGGCGCCTCATCCGGCACCGCGAGTTCGCCGCGGGCGAATGCGGCGGCGTGGGCGCGGGTCAGCGCGATCTTGTCGTCGACCGCCGCCGCGTCCAGGCACTCGCGCGCGGCCTCGAACAGCGTCGGCATCGGCCCGGGTTCAGAGCGCGAGCCGGCGCTGGCGCTTGGCGTCGTCCGAGCGCAGCTGGCGCAGGCCGTCGAAGTAGCCGGGGTCCACGCCGGTCACGTACTCGCCGCTGAAGCAGGATGTATCGAACCGCATGCCCTCGAACTTGGGCCCGGCCACGGCCTTCTCCAGGTCCGGCAGGTCCTGGTAGACCAGCCAGTCGCAGCCGATCATGCGCTCGATCTCCTCCTCGCTGCGGCCGTGCGCGATGAGTTCCTCGGGCGTGGGCATGTCGATGCCGTAGATGTTGGGGTGGCGCACCGGCGGCGCGGCCGAGGCCAGGTACACCTTGCGCGCGCCGGCGTCGCGCGCCATCTGCACGATCTGCTGCGAGGTGGTGCCGCGCACGATCGAGTCATCGACCAGCAGTACCACGCGGTTGCGGAACTCCAGCGGGATCGGGTTGAGCTTGCGCTTGACCGACTTCACCCGCTCGCCCTGCCCCGGCATGATGAAGGTGCGGCCGACGTAGCGGTTCTTGATGAAGCCCTCGCGGTACTTCACCCCGATCGTGTTGGCCAGCTCCAGCGCGGCGTCGCGCGAGGTGTCCGGGATCGGGATCACGGTGTCGATGTCGTGATCCGGGCGCAGGCGCAGGATCTTCTCGCCCAGGGTCACGCCCATGCGCATGCGCGCCTTGTGCACCGAGATATTCTCGATCATCGAGTCGGGGCGGGCGAAGTACACGTATTCGAAGATGCACGGGGCGTGCACGCCGGCCTCGGCGCACTGGCGGGTGTGCAGCTCGCCGCGCGAGGTCACCACCACGCCCTCGCCGGGCCCGATGTCGCGCACGCGCTCGAAGCCGAGGATGTCCAGCGCCACCGATTCGGAAGCGATCGCGTACTCGTTGCCGGCCTCGGTCTCGCGCTTGCCCAGCACCAGCGGGCGGATGCCGTGCGGGTCGCGGAATGCCACCAGGCCCAGGCCCAGCACCGTCGCGACCACGGCGTAGCCGCCGCGCGCGCGCCGGTTCACGCCCTCGATCGCGCGGAACGCGGCCTCGGGCGTGAGCGTGCGGCTCTTGTCGAGCTCGTGCGCGAACACGTTGAGCAGCACTTCCGAGTCGGACTGGGTGTTGATATTGCGGCGGTCCTGCTCGAACACCTCGCGGCGCAGGGTGTCGGTGTTCACCAGGTTGCCGTTGTGGGCCAGGGCGATGCCGTAGGGCGAGTTCACGTAGAACGGCTGCGCCTCGTCGCTGCCCTCGCTGCCTGCGGTGGGATAACGGCAGTGGCCGATGCCCACCCTGCCCTGCAGCAGCCGCATCGCCCGCGCGTCGAACACGTCGCGCACCAGGCCGTTGCCCTTGTGCACGCGCAGCTGGGTGCCGTTCGCGGTGGCGATGCCGGCCGCGTCCTGGCCGCGGTGCTGGAGCACGGTCAGCCCGTCGTAGAGCGCGGTCGCGACTTCGGTGGTGGCGACGATGCCGATGATGCCGCACATGGCTGTGGTTCCGGTTCGGGCTGCTGGCGGGACTGCGGGAAGAGGGCGGTTGCGTGGACGCTCAAGGGTGCGGGCGGACCAGCCCGTCGAGCCCCGCGCGGCTGCGCAGTTGCGACTTGAGCCGCTCGGCGTCCTCGCGCGCGGGCACCGGCCCGGCCTTGACCCGGGTCAGGCGGCCGCGTTCGGTGTCCACCGTGTCGGTGAAGGCGGTGAAGCCCAGGCCGCGCAGGCGCTCGCGCAGGCGTTCGGCCTCGGCGGCATTGCTGAAGGCGCCGACCTGCACGGCGAAGCCGACGCCCGGCGCGGCGGTCGCCGGCGTGGTGCGGGACGCAGGCGCCCCGGCCGCCGGCGCCGGGGACGCCGGCGCGGTGGATGCGGTGGCGCCGCGGGCAGGCGTCGCGGCAGGCGCGGCCGGCGCCTCGGCATCGAGCGCCAGGACCCGCGGGGTCACGTCATTGCGGACCTGGGCCGCGCGCACCCGCACCACTTCGGCCGCCTCGCGCGAGGCGTACGGCCCCAGGCGCACGCGCTGGGCCGGGCGCCCGTTGAGCGTGAAAGGCTCGGCATAGGCGGTCAGGCCCGCCTCGCCCAGCTGGCGCACGATCAGCTGCGCATCGCGTTCGGTGGAGAAGGCGCCGAAATGCACCACGTAGTCGCCGCCCGCGGCTGTCGGCGGCAGCTTCGGCGCGGCGGCGGCGTCGGGCCGCGCCGGCTCCGGTGCCGGCCTCGGGGCTGCCGCTTGCGCGGGTTCGGCCGGGCGCGTGGCCGGCGGCGTGGCCAGGTCCGCGGCATCGTCCGGGAGCGGCGCGTCTTCGACCAGCATGTCGCCATCGGGCGAGGCGGTGGCGGTATCGACCGTCGGCAATCCGTCCCCGGGGGCGGGCTCGGGCACCGGCAGCACCCCGCCGCCCGGCGCCTCGGGCGGCACCACCAGCGGCAGGTCGACGGTGCGGTAGCCCTCCTGCGGCGCGTCGGGCACGCGCATCGACAGGTCGGAGACCCCGCTGTCGGGGGCCGGGCCCTTGACCAGCATCGGCAGGAAGATCACGGCCAGCGCGACCAGTACGGCGGCACCGATCAGGCGCTGTTTGAGTCCGGCATCCATCAGGTTCCGACCAGGTTCGGCAAGGGCGGCGGGCCCGCGGATTATACGCCCGCGTCGGCGCCGGCTTCTGAACCCCGGCCACGCAGCCGGCGCAACGCGGCTTCGGCGGCGTGGAACGACCCGAACACGAGCACGCGGTCGCCCGGCGCCGCGGCCATGAGCAGCACGTCCAACGCGTCCTGCGGCCCGGGGAAGGCCTGTGCGTTCCCGGCCGCGCTCCCGCCCAGGCGCGCGGCCAGCGCGTCCATCGCGATCCCGCGCGCGCCGGCGCCCGGCGTCCCGGCAAGCCACCAGCGGTCGACCGCGCCATCGAACGCTTCCACCACGCCGGCGGCATCCTTGTCGGCCAGGGGCGCGTACAGCACGTGGGTGCGCCCCGCCACGGGACGCGCACGCAACCACGCGGCCAGTTCGCGCGCCGCCTGCGGGTTGTGTCCCACGTCGACGCGCACCTCCACCCCATCGTGCGCGAAGGCCTGCAGCCGCCCGGGCAGGCGGGTCCGGGCGACGCCGCGCGCGAACGCCTGCTCCGGCAACTCGATGTCCAGTGCCCGCAGCGCGGCGATCGCGGTGGCCGCGTTGCGCATCTGCACCGGCGCATCGAGCGCCAGCGGCGGCAGGTCCAGCGCGTAGTCGAGTTCGCGCCAGCGCCAGCCACCGTCGTCCAGCGGTTCGAAGAAGAAGTCGCTGCCGGCGCGGATCGCCGACGCCCCCAGGGCGTAGGCATGGCGCAGCACGCTCGAGGGCGGGTCGTCCTCGCCCAGCACCACCGGCTTCCAGGCGCGGACGATCCCCGCCTTCTCGGCGCCGATCGCCTCGCGGTCCGGGCCCAGCCAGTCCTGGTGGTCCAGGTCGACCGTGGTAATGACGGCCACGTCCGGATCGACCAGGTTGGTCGCGTCCAGGCGCCCGCCGAGGCCGACCTCGAGGATCGCCAGGTCCAGTCCGGCGCGCCCGAACAGCCACAGCGCCGCCAGGGTGCCGAACTCGAAGTAGGTCAGCGGCGTCGCGCGGCGCGCCGCCTCCACCGCGGCGAAGGCCTCCACGAGCGCGTCGTCGCCGGCATCGGCGCCGTCGATGCGCACGCGTTCGCGGTATTCGAACAGGTGCGGCGAGGTGTAGGCGCCGGTGCGCAGCCCGGCCGCCCGCGCGATCGCCTCGACGAAGGCGACCGTCGAACCCTTGCCATTGGTCCCGGCCACGGTGACCACGCGCCGGGCCGGACGCCCCAGCCGCATGCGCGCGGCGACCTCGCGCACGCGATCGAGGCCCATCTCGATCGCCCGCGGATGCTGGCGTTCGATCCAGGCAAGCCAGTCTGTCAGCGTCTCAGGCACGGCGTTGGACCAGGTTGGCCGGACGATCGCGGTTCGCGCCGACCGTGACGGCGGCGCGCACGGCCGGGCGCGGCAGCGACCGGCGCTCAGAGCGCCCGGTGCACCGCCTCGCCGAAGAAGGCCGTGTGGTGCGAGCAGTCGTTGAGCCGCACCACCTCCAGGCGCGACAGGTCGTCGCCCTCGAGCAGGTTGAGCGTGGTCGGCGCCTGCCGGAACGACCACAGCCGCGACAGCGGGATGCCCAGCACGTTGCACAGGATCACGCGGTTGACCGCGTCGTGCGCGACGACCAGCAGGGTGTCGTTGCCGCCAAGGCCCTCGACCGACCACTCCAGCGCCTCCCACGAGCGCGCGAGCACCTGCTTGAGCGACTCGCCGCCCGGCATCTGCACGGTGTCGGGCGCCTCGCGCCAGGCGCGCAGCAGGTCCGGGTCCAGTTCGGCGATTTCGCTGGCGAGCTTGCCTTCCCAGGTGCCGTGGGCGATCTCCATGAAGCCCATCTCGGTGGTGAGCATCGGCGCGCGCGCCTCGCCCAGCGCCAGCTGGCCGGTGTGGTAGGCGCGGGTCAGCGGCGAACTGACCGCCTTGTCGATGCGCACGTCGCGCAGCCGTTCGCCCAGCAGCCGCGCCTGCTTCTCGCCCACCGGCGACAGCGGGATGTCCTCCTGCCCCTGGTAACGGCCTTCGGCATTCCACGGCGTCTCGCCGTGACGGGCAAGCAGGATTCTCATGCGGCTGCGGGTCCAGGAAGGTGGGTTCGCGTTGCGGGCGCGCGGGCGTCCGGCGCCCGCGCGGCGCATAGTCTAAGCGAACCCGGCCGCCCGCGGGCTCAGCGCCCGGCCGGGACGCCCATTTCCTCCAGCAGCCGCGGCGCCGGGAACACCTCCTGCATGATCCAGCGCATGTAGCGCTGGTCGACCGAGATGGTGCGGGTCATGCCGGCGTCGAACACCCAGTTCGACACCACCGCTTCCCAGTTCATGTCGAACAGCAGGCCGACCAGGCGGCCCTGCGCGTCGAGGACGGGCGAGCCGGAATTGCCGCCGGTCACGTCCAGGTCCGACAGGAAGTTCACCGGCACCGTGCGCAGGCGGCGGTCGGCCAGGCCCCCGTGTCGCCCTTGCGCGACCGCGTCGAGCAGCGCCTGCGGCGCATCGAACGGCGCTTCGCCGGTGGCCTTGGCCGCCACCTCCTCGAGCCGGGTGAAGGCCTGGTGCCGGGTGCCGTCCAGGCCGGTGTACGGAACCACGTTGCCGAAGGTGATGCGCAGCGAGGAGTTCGCGTCCGGGTATACGCTGCCGCCCTGGCTGCGGCGGTAGTCCGCCATCGCCTGCAGGTACACCGGGCGTGCCGCCAGGCGCTCGCCGGCGCGGACCTTGCGTTCCTGCTCCAGCTCGAGCAGGGTCGGCATCATCGCCACCGCGTACGCGATCGCCGGGTCGCGGTTGCCTTCGAGCTCCTTGCGCCCGGCCTCGAACCAGGCCATGCGCACCGGGGTCTCGCCGACCCTGGACTTCGCCAGCCGGTCGAGCGCGGCCTCGACCGCCGCCTCGCCGTCGCCGCCGAGCCACTTGTCGAGTGCCGGCACGCGCTGCTCCACCGGCAGCTTGACGTACTCCGACAGCCAGTAGCGCTGCAGCTCACGGTCCATCGCCGCCACGTAACGTCGCTCCATCTGCCGCAGCCCGCCCTCGATCGTGGGCAGGTCGCGCTCCTGGTAGCCCTGCTCGCGTTCGGCGTCGGGCTTCTCGCGCTCGACCGCCAGCCTGTACAGCGTGATCGCGGCCGAGAGCGCGCCGGTGTTATGGAGCATGCGCAGCACCAGGTCGCGGTCGCGGGTGGCGCGCTCGGCCTCGTCCAGCTCGACCAGCTTGCGGTGCGCCTCGACCGCCGCCGCGCCCTCGTCGCCGCGACCGGCCAGCCAGGCCAGCACGGCGTCTTCCTCGGCGCGCTTGCGCTCCGCCGCGCCGATCCGGGCGAAGCCCTCGAGCTGGCCCTGGTAGTTCTTCATCGTGTTTTCCCAGCCGCGCACGGTGCTGGCGTATCGGACCTCGATGTCGGGGTCGGCCTTGCCGCGCTCCTCCACCAGCGCGGCCATCGCGCGGTAGTGGCGCACGATCGAGGGATAGGTCCATTCCACCGTGTCCTCGAACTCGCCGGCCAGCGCGTAACGGCTGGTACGGCCCGGGTAGCCGGCGACCATCACGAAGCTGCCCTCGCGCAGCGGGCGGTCGGCGATCTTCAGCCAGTGGCGAGGCTGGTACGGCACGTTGTCCGGCGAGAACGCCGCCGGCTTGCCGTCGGGCCCCACGTACGCACGGTAGAAGGCGAAGTCGCCGGTGTGGCGCGGCCACATCCAGTTATCGACCTCGCCGCCGAAATTGCCGACGCCGCCGGGCGGCGCATAGACCAGCCGCACGTCGCGGATCTCGAGGTTGCGGAACAGGCGGTAGGTGTTGCCGCCGAGGAAGCTGTAGAGGCTGCAACGGTAACCCGGCTCGGCCTCGCACTCGGACACCAGCTGCTTCTCGACCGCATCCAGGGCGCGGGTGCGCCCGAGCGGGCCGTCGGCGGCGGCGATCGCCGCCTGAACGCGATCGCTGACGTCGGTGATCGAATCGAGCACGTAGATGCGCGCGTTCGGCCCGGCCGTGATCTCGTCGCCCTGCCCCGCGGCGTTGAAGCCGTCGCGCAGCAGGTTGTTCTCCGGGGTCGAGTTGAGCTGGATCGCGCCGTAGGCGCAGTGGTGGTTGGTCGCCACCAGGCCCTGCGGCGAGACGAAGCTGGCGGTGCAACCGCCGAGCGAGACCACCGCGCCCAGCGGGTCGCCGGTGAGGTCGGCCAGCTGCTTCGGGTCGAGCTTGAGCCCGGCCTTCTTCAGCGCCGCGGAAATCTCCGGCAGCTGCTGCGGGACCCACATGCCCTCGGCCGCATGGGCCGTGCCGGCCACCAGCAGGGCGGCTGCCAGGAGAGTCGTTCTCATCGTCGTTCCTCGGTTCGTGTGTTGAAGGATGCGGGACGCGGGGTCACTGCGCCGGCAGGCTCATCTCCGCGAGCAGGTGCGGCGCCGGGTAGACCTTGGCCATCAGCCAGCGCATGTAGCGCATGTCGACGTGGATCGCGCGCTTGTAGCGCGGATCGAACATCCAGCTGGCGCTGACCGCCTCCCAGTTGCTGTCGAAGTTCAACCCCACCAGGCGATTGTCGGCGTCGAGCACCGGCGAACCGGAGTTGCCGCCGGTGGTGTCGAGGTTGGTGAGGAAGTTCACGGTCTGGGTGCCGAGCGTCGGGTCGGCGGTACTGCCGAAGTCGCCGCGGGCGATCGCCTCGCGCAGCGCGGGCGGCGCGTCGAAGGGCTCGATGCCGGTGTGCTTCTCGAGGATCCCGGCCACCGTCGTCAGCGGCCGGTAGTCGACGGCGTCGCGCGGCGACATCGGGCTGACCCGCCCGAAGCTCACCCGCAGGGTGCCGTTCGCGTCCGGATACACCGCCTGCCCCCGCGAGGCGCGGAAACCACCCAGGGCCCGCATGTAGGTCGGCCGCAGGCGCAGGAGCTCGCCCGCGCGTTCCTTCTCCTCGGCCTCGAGCCGCAGCACCGCCGGCAGCAGGACCGCGGCGGCGCGCATCAGCGGGTCGGCGTCGGCGGCGATGGCCTCGGGCGAAGCCTTGAACAGCGCCAGCCTGACCTCCTCGTCGCCGAGCCGGGTCTGCCCGTACAGCCGCGCCAGCGCCTGCCTGCTGGCGGCCTCGTCGGCACCGAAGACCACATCGACCTCGGGCAGGCGCTGGCCGGCCGGCAACGCGTGGTAGCGCCGCAGCAGTTCGGCCAGCAGGGCCTGCTCGACCTCGGGCGCGTAGCGGCGCTGCACCTGGCGCAGCTGGCCCTCGATCAGTGCTTCGTCGCGCTGCTGGTAGCCGCTCTCGCGCTCCGGATCGGGCTTGCCGCGTTCGACCGCGAGCCGCTGCAGCTGCAGGGCGCTGCGCAGCAGCTGGGTCTGGCTGCGCATCAGGCCGAACAGCTGGTCGCGCTCGCGGGTCGCCCTGGCGTCCGCCAGCAGGCGCTCGGTGGCGGCGACGTCGCGGCGCATCCGCGCCGCGTCCGGCTGGCGCTCGACCCAGGCCAGCATCCGCGCCTCGTCCTGCGCGCGCACGGCCACCGCGTCGCTGCGGCGCAGTCCGTCGAGTTCGCCCCGGGCGCGCTTGAGGTTGTTCTTCAGGCTGGCCAGCTGCGAGGCGTAGAGGGTGGCGGCGGCGCGGTCGCGGGCACCGGCCCGTTCCAGCACGTCGACGAGGGCGCCGAAGGTGTCCACGCGCCAGGGCAGCTGCGACTCGACCTGGTCGCGGAACTCCGACGCGGTGCGATGGCGGTAGGTCGTGCCGGGATAGCCGGCGAGCATGGCGAAGTCGCCCTCCCGGACCGGCTCCACCGACACTTGCAGGTGCGACGGGGGCGCATAGGGCACGTTGCCGGGCGCGTACGGCGCCGGCTTCCCGTCGGGCCCGACGTAGGCGCGCAGCAGGGTGAAGTCGCCGCTGTGGCGCGGCCACATGAAGTTGTCGATCTCGTCGCCGTAGCGGCCGATCGCGCTCGGCGGCGCATAGACCAGGCGCACGTCGCGCAGTTCCAGCTGGCGTACCAGGTAGAAGTCGCGGCCGTAGTCCATGGTCGCCATCGAGCACCGGTAGCCGGGTTCGGCCTCGCACTCGGCCACCGCGGCCTTGCCGGCGGCATCGACCGCATCGTGGTAGGCGCGGCCCGTCCGGCCGCGGGCGGCTTCGAGCACGCGGTCGGTGATCCGGTCGAAGCCGGTGGTCACCAGCACGCGGAAGTCGGGGCTGGCCGGGAGTTCGGCCGTGCGGTCCGGGGCGATGTAGCCCTCCCCGATCAGGTCGCGCTCGACGCCGTCCCGGCCCTTGCCGCTGTTGTACTGGATCACGCCGAAGGCGACGTGGTGGTTGGTCAGCACCAGGCCCTGCGCCGAGACGAAGGCGCCGGTCCCGCCGCCGACGCGCACCACCGCGTTCATCGGAGCCGCGGTCAGGTCGGCCAGTCCGGCCGGATCGCCGCGGTAGCCCGCCGCCCGCATCTCCCCGGCGACGTCGGGCAGCTGCGAAGGCAGCCACATGCCTTCGTCGGCCAGGGCCGCGGGAACGGGGGCGAAGGCCAGGGCCAGCGTGGCCAGGGTCGGGGCGATACGACGCATGCCGGAACGGTTCCAGGTGAAAGAGTCGGGATTCTAGACCCCCTGCCCCCGCCCGGCCCACGGGGCGGCGCGGAGGCGCGCTCGGTTGCCGGTGCAACTTATACTTTCCGCCCCCTCCTCCAGGACGGCACGATGAGCCAAACCATGAAGGCGCTGGTCAAGCGCGAGACCGCCAAGGGCCTGTGGATGGAGGAGGTGCCGGTCCCGGCCCCCGGCCCCAACGAGGTGCTGATCCGGGTCGAGAAGACCGCCATCTGCGGCACCGACCTGCACATCTACCTCTGGGACGAGTGGGCCCAGCGCACGATCCGGCAGGGTCTGGTGGTCGGCCACGAGTTCGTCGGCCGCGTCGCGGCGCTCGGTCCGGGCGTGTCGGGCTACAGCGTCGGCCAGCGCGTGTCGGCCGAGGGCCACATCGTCTGCGGCCACTGCCGCAACTGCCGCGCCGGCAAGCAGCACCTGTGTCCGAACACGGTCGGCATCGGCGTGAACCGCGACGGCGCCTTCGCCGAGTACATCGTCATGCCGGCCAGCAACCTGTGGCCGGTGCCCGACCAGGTGCCGAGCGAGCTGGCCGCGTTCTTCGACCCCTACGGCAACGCCGCGCACTGCGCGCTCGAGTTCGACGTGGTCGGCGAGGACGTGCTGATCACCGGCGCCGGCCCGATCGGGGTCATGGCGGCCGGCATCTGCAAGCACATCGGCGCCCGCAACGTGGTCGTGACCGACGTCAACGACTACCGGCTCAAGCTGGCCGCCGACATGGGCGCCACGCGCGTGGTCAACGTCGCCAACACCTCGCTGAAGGACGTGATGGCCGACCTGCACATGGACGGCTTCGACGTGGGCCTGGAGATGAGCGGCAACCCGCGCGCCTTCAACGACATGCTCGACGCCATGTACCACGGCGGCAAGGTCGCCCTGCTCGGCATCCTGCCCAAGGGCGCGGGCGTGGACTGGGACCGGATCATCTTCAAGGGCCTGACCGTGCAGGGCATCTACGGCCGTCGCATGTACGAGACCTGGTACAAGATGACCCAGCTGGTGCTGTCGGGCTTCCCGCTCGGCAAGGTGCTCAGCCACCAGCTGCACGCCGACGACTTCCAGAAGGGCTTCGACCTGATGGAAGGCGGCAAGTGCGGGAAGGTCGTGCTGAGCTGGACCTGAGCCCGGCCAGACACTTCACGGCGCCCCGCGACGCACGCGTCCGCCCCCATACCCTGCCCTTGGGCGACAGGAGGTTCCACCGATGTCCCTGACCACCCGTTACGCCGAGACCCTCGACGAGATCCGCGAAGCGGGACTGTTCAAGTCCGAGCGGATCATCACCAGCCCGCAGGCGGCGGAGATCACGCTCGAGGACGGGCGCCGGGTGCTGAACTTCTGCGCCAACAACTACCTCGGCCTGGCCGACCACCCTGCCATGATCGAGGCGGCGAAGCAGGCGCTCGACAGCCACGGCTTCGGCATGGCCTCGGTGCGCTTCATCTGCGGCACCCAGGACCTGCACAAGCGGCTCGAGCGCACCATCGCCGACTTCTTCGGCAAGCAGGACACGATCCTCTACGCCGCCTGCTTCGACGCCAACGGCGGCCTGTTCGAGCCGCTGCTGGACGAGAACGACGCGATCATCTCCGACGCGCTCAACCACGCCTCGATCATCGACGGCGTGCGCCTGTGCAAGGCCAGGCGCTACCGCTACTCCAACTGCGACATGGCCGACCTGGAGAAGCAGCTGCAGCAGGCGAAGGCGGACGGCGCGCGCACGATCATGATCACCACCGACGGCGTGTTCTCGATGGACGGGTTCGTCGCCCCGCTGGACGAGATCACCGCGCTCGCGGAACGGTATGGCGCCCTGGTCCACATCGACGAATGCCACGCCACCGGCTTCCTCGGCGCCACCGGCCGCGGCTCGGCCGAGGTCAAGGGCGTGCTGGACCGCATCGACATCATCACCGGCACCCTCGGCAAGGCCATGGGCGGGGCGCTGGGCGGTTTCACCACCGCCAGCGCGGAAGTCATCGAGCTGCTGCGCCAGCGCTCGCGTCCGTACCTGTTCTCCAATTCGCTGCCGCCGCACGTGGTCGCCGCCGGGATCCGCGCGTTCGAGATGCTCGCCTCCGCCGACGAGCTGCGCCAGCGGCTGCGCGAGAACACCGCCTATTTCCGCGAACGCATGTCCGCCGCGGGCTTCGACCTGCGCCCGGGCGACCACCCGATCTGCCCGGTCATGCTCTACGACGCCCCGCTCGCGCAGCGGTTCGCCCAGCGCCTGCTGGAAGAAGGGGTGTACGCGATCGGCTTCTTCTTCCCGGTGGTGCCCAAGGGGCAGGCCAGGATCCGCACCCAGATGTCCGCAGCGCACACGCGCGAACACCTGGACCGGGCAATCGACGCCTTCGTCCGGGTCGGGCGGGAACTGGGCGTACTCGGGGGCTGAGCACGCGCCGGGCGGGTCGCGGCACCCTGCCGCGGCCCTCGCGCCTTACTGCTGCGGCGCGGCCTCGGCGGCGCCGGCCTCGGCGGGCGCCTGCTGCTGCGCGTTGGGATCGACGCGGCGACCGGCGCTGTAGCCGTTGGCCTGCAGCCACGCGTCGAAATCGTCGGCCGTCATGCGCCGGCCGTTCTGGGTCATGTTGAACCGGTACGGCGTGTTGTCGAATTCGGTCTTCTTCACGTAGCCGGCCGGGGTGGCGGTCGCGGCGGGGGCCGCGGCCAGGCTGCGGCAGCCTTCCACCTTCAGGCGCCAGAGCACGTTGTCGACCGACTGCGTCTCGTCGTAGTCGGGCGCCAGCACGCCACGCTGCGAACCCAGCTGCGGATTGACCACCGCGAAGCCGGCCGCCACCGGCGTGAGGACGGTGGGACGCACCGCCGTCGGCCGGGCGGCGATGTCCTGGCACTGGCTCGACGACGCCTGCGCGCCGAACGCCGCCATCGAAAGCACCACCATCGCCAGTCCACGCATCGTCGCTACCCCTTGCACAGTTGCGGCGGAGTGTAGCAGCGCCTGAGGCGACGACAAGGGCATGGATGCCACGGCGGGCGACCGCGCACAAAAAGGAAGCCCGGCACGTGGCCGGGCTTCCTGGTCTGCACTGTGCGTCCGGATCAGTTCTGGACGTTCAGCTCGGTGCGACGGTTCACCTCGCTCTTGCACCCCGGCAGCGTCTGCGGGGTCGGCTCCAGCGGACGGCTCTCGCCGTAACCCACCGGGCCCGATAGACGGCTGGCGTCGATGCCGTTGCTGGTCAGGTAGTCGTACACCGCGGCCGCACGACGCTCCGACAGGCGCTGGTTGTAGGCGTCCGGACCGCACAGGTCGGTGTGGCCGGCCACTTCCACGCGCAGCTCCGGATAGCGGCGCAGGATCTCCACCGCCTCGTTCAGGATCTGCACCGCGTCAGGACGCAGCGTCGCCTTGTCGAAGTCGAAGTTCACGCCGTTCAGGTCGATCGTGATCGGCGCCGGCGGCGGCGGCGGAGCCGGCTCGGCCGCCGGCGGCGGCGGCGGCGGGGCCACCGGCTTGGTCGGCTCCGGACCCAGCGGGATGATCACGCCCAGCGACGCGATCACGTCGGAGAAGTAGCTCTCCTCCATCTGGTGCGGGTAGCCCGACGAGTCGGTGCCGCTCTCGGCCGCGTAGCTGCTGGTGTCGAAGTCGAAGCGGGTCGCCAGTTCGGCACGCACCGCCACGCGGCGCGAGAAGTCACCCTGCACGCCCACGCCGACCTTCGCCGCCAGGTTGCCGTCCTCGCGCTGCAGCGGCGATTCGGTGCCCGACGTCGCCACGTACTCCTCTTCCGAACGCTGGTAGCCCAGGCCGAACAGCAGGTACGGGGCCCAGTTGCGCTCCTCGCTGATGAAGTGGCGGCGGAAGTCCACCGACACGCCGTACTGGCTCCACAGCAGGTCGCTGTTGTGCTTGAACTGCGGGTTCTGGTAGTTCAGCGCGCCTTCCACCGACCACTCGGGGCTGATGAAGCGGCCCACGCCCAGGGCGGCGGCGAACGCGTCGTCCGTACGACGGTCTTCGTCCTGCAGGTTGTATCCGACCGAACCGGTGAGGTACCAGCGGTCGTCGTAGTCCTGCGCC
>NZ_AWZR01000004.1 GCF_000472505.1 Luteimonas sp. J29 | reverse complement strand
GCCTGGCGCACGTCGGGCGCGGTTGGAGTCCCGCCACAGCGACGGCCTCGCCTCGCACCGGAGGCATGCATGAGCCCGTCCCTCGCCGCTTCCCCCCCGTCCGCCCGCCACGCCGGCCGCGCCACCCACGCCGCGGCCGGCGCCACTCCCACGGAGACCACGAACGTGCTGTTGACCCAGGACCACGCCGTGCACATCCCCCGCCCCGTCGCCGATCCGGAAGCCTCCACTGCGCCTGGCCGCGGAATCGGCGATGATCGCGCCATGGGCACGCGCGGCCACGGCGTCGACCTGCGGATCGAAGGCGTCGCCAAGCGCTACGGCGGCACGGCGGCGCTCGACCACGTGGACCTGCACATCGCCGCCGGCGAACTGGTCGCCCTGCTCGGTCCCTCCGGATCCGGCAAGACCACCCTGCTGCGGGTGATCGCCGGCCTGCTGCCCGCCGACGGCGGCCGGGTGCTGTTCGGCGACACCGACGCCACCCTGCTCAGCCTGCGCGAGCGCAATGTCGGTTTCGTGTTCCAGCAGTACGCGCTGTTCCGGCACATGACCGTGGCCGAGAACATCGCCTTCGGCCTGCGCAGCCGGCCGCGCGCGAAACGCCCGGACAGGGCCACGATCCGGCGCCGGGTCGAGGAACTGCTGGCGCTGATCCAGCTGCCCGGCTACGGCGACCGCTATCCCGAACAGCTGTCGGGCGGGCAGAAGCAGCGCGTCGCGCTGGCGCGCGCGCTGGCGATCGACCCGACCGTGCTGCTGCTCGACGAGCCCTTCGGCGCGCTCGACGCCAAGGTGCGGGTGGAACTGCGCCGCTGGCTGCGCCGCCTGCACGACCAGACCGGCCAGACCACGGTATTCGTCACCCACGACCAGGACGAGGCGCTGGAACTGGCCGACCGCGTGGTGGTGCTACGCGAGGGCCGGATCGAGCAGGCCGGCACCCCGGACGAGATCTACGGCGCGCCGGCCTCGCCCTACGTGTTCGACTTCATCGGCCGCGCCAGCGTGGTCGAGGGCCGGGTCGAGGGCGGCCGGTTCGTGGTCGACGGCCAGGCGGCGGGCTTCGAGGCCGACGGGGTCGCCGACGGTCCCGCGAGCCTGTACCTGCGCCCGCACGACGCGGCGTTCGTGGCGCCGGGCGACGGACTGCAGGCGCGCGTGGCCGCGCTCGCGCGCCAGGCCGGGCGCATCACCGTGGAGCTCGAACTCCCGGGCCAGTCGCGCAGGCTCGAGGTCGACCTGGTCGCCGCGCCGGGCGTGGCGACCCCGGCCATCGGCGACGCGGTCGGCGTGCGGCTGCTGAAGTACCGGGTGTATCCGGGACAGCGCTGAGCGCGCAGCGCCCGGTCGCGGAAGCCGCTCCTGCCATGATCCGGGCACCGTAGGAGCGGCTTCAGCCGCGACCCGCCGCCGGTACGGGCACCACGCCTGCGCCGCCCCGCGGCGCACCGTCGTCCGCAGCGCCGCTACGACCGCCCGTACACGTCCTCGTAGCGGACGATGTCGTCCTCGCCCAGGTAACTGCCCGACTGCACTTCGATCAGCTCGAGCGTCTCGGTCCCCGGGTTCTCCAGCCGGTGCCTGGCGCCCAGCGGGATGTAGGTCGACTGGTTGGCGTAGAGCTCGAACACGTCGTTGTCGCGGGTCACGCGCGCGGTGCCGCGGACCACGATCCAGTGCTCGGCGCGGAACTTGTGCGACTGCAGCGACAACCGCGCGCCCGGCTTGACCTTGATCCGCTTGACCTGGAAGCCCTCGTCCTGGTCGATCGAATCGTAGCTGCCCCATGGCCGGTGCACCTCGCGGTGCAGGACCGCGTGGCTGCGTGCGTCCGACTTGAGCTTCGCCACCACGTCCTTGACCTGCTGCACCTTGTCCTTGTGCGCGACCAGCACCGCGTCGTCGGTCTCGACCACGACCAGGTCGTCCACGCCGACCAGGGCGACCAGGCGCCGCGCGTAGGCGTAGCTGTTGCGCGAATCGACCGCGATCACGTCGCCGTGGCGGGCGTTGCCGTGTTCGTCCTGCTCGCTGACCTCCCACAGCGCCGACCACGAGCCGACGTCGTTCCAGCCGATGTCCACCGGCAGCACGCGCGCGTCGCCGGTCTTCTCCATCACCGCGTAGTCGATCGAATCGGAGGGACCGGCGGCGAAGGCCTCGCGGTCGAGGCGGATGAAGTCGCCGTCGCGCCTGGCGGCGCCGAACGCGGCGCGCACCGCGGCCAGGATGTCGGGACGGAAGCGTTCGAGCTCGGCCAGGTAGCGCGAGGCACGGAACAGGAACATGCCGCTGTTCCAGTAGTAGCCGCCGGCGTCGAGGTAGGAACGCGCGGTGGCCGCGTCCGGCTTCTCGACGAAGCGCAGCACCGGGCGCACGCCCTCGCCCGGCCCGGCCTGGATGTAGCCGAAGCCGGTCTCCGGCGCGGACGGCACGACGCCGAAGGTGACCAGCGCGCCGGCCTCGGCCGCGGGCAACGCCTGCGCGACCGCGGCGCGGAAGCCGTCGGCGTCGCGCACCACGTGGTCGGACGGCAGCACCAGCAGCACCGGATCGTCGCCGCCGGCGGTGGCCTGCAGCGCCGCGGCGGCGATCGCCGGGGCGGTGTTGCGGCCCACCGGCTCGAGCACGATGTCCGCGTGCTCCACGCCGACCAGCCGCAGCTGTTCGCCGGCGAGGAAGCGGTGCTCCTCGTTGGCGACCACGATCGGCGCGGACGCGGCCAGCGGCGCCACCCGCAGCCACGTGTCCTGCAGCATCGTGTGCTCGCCGGCCAGGGGCAGGAACTGCTTGGGATAGGCCTCGCGCGAGAGCGGCCACAGCCGCGTCCCGGACCCGCCCGACAACAACACCGGCTGCACCTTCATGCTCTCTCTCGCCCGGAAATGCGCGGCAGTTTACCCTTTGCCTGCCGGCCGCCGCCGGCCGGAGAACCCATGGCCCCGATCGACACCCCTTCCAGCGAGCGCGACCGGCAGCGCATTGAGTGGATACGTAGCACGCTCGCCGAGCCGGACACCGGACTCGAGCGCGCCTCGTTCGACGCCGATTTCCGCAGCTACTGGCGCACCACCGGACGCGAACCCAGCCTGGTGCTGATGGACGCGCCGCCCGGCCTCATGGACGTGCGTCCGTGGCTGGAGATCCGCGACCTGCTGGAGGCCGGCGGACTGCGCGTGCCGGCGGTGCTCGCGCGCGACGCCGAGCAGGGGTTCCTGCTGCTGGAGGACCTCGGCCGCCAGACCTTGCTGCACGTCCTCGACGACACCAGCGCGGACGCGCTGTTCGATCTCGCGATGCGGCGCCTGGTCCAGCTGCAGTCGATCGCCGTTCCCGACGGCTTCCCCGCCTACGACGCGGACCTGCTGCTGCGCGAACTTCGCCTGTTCGACGAATGGTTCCTCGGCGTGCACCTGGGCATCGCGCTCGACGACGGCGAACGCGAACAGCTGCACGGCGTGTACCGAGTGCTGGTGGACGCGGCGCTGGCCCAGCCGCGGGTGCTGGTGCACCGCGACTACATGCCGCGCAACCTGATGCCCTGCGGCGACGACGTCGCCGTGCTCGACTTCCAGGACGCGGTGCTGGGCCCGATCGGCTACGACCCGGCCTGCCTGTTCAAGGACGCGTTCCTGAGCTGGCCGGAAGCGCGCGTGGCCGGCTGGCATGCCCGCTACCACGCCCTGGCCTCCGAAGCGGGCCTGCCGGTGCCGCCGCTGGAGGACTTCCGCCGCGACCTCGACCTGATCGGCGTGCAGCGCCACCTCAAGGTGCTGGGCATCTTCGCCCGCCTGAAGCACCGCGACGACAAGCCGAAATACGTCGCCGACGCGTCACGCTTCGTCGCCTATCTCGACGCGGTGCTGCCCCGCCACCCGTCGCTGGCGCCGCTGGCGGCACTGATCGAAGGGCGCGTGCGGCCGGCGCTGGCGGCGCTGGAACCGGTGGCCATCCATGCCTGAGCGCGCGTCCGGGCGATGAAGGCGCTGGTCTTCGCCGCCGGCCTGGGCGAGCGCATGCGCCCGCTCACCGACACCACGCCCAAGCCGCTGCTGCGAGCCGGCGGCAAGCCGCTCATCGCCTGGCACCTGGAGCGCCTGGCGGCGACCGGCGTGGACGAGGTGGTGGTCAACATCGCGTGGCTGGCCGAGCGGTTCCCGGAAGCGCTCGGCGACGGCGGCGCGTTCGGCCTGCGCATCACCTGGTCGCACGAGGGGGCGGTGCCGCTGGAGACCGGTGGCGGCATGCTGCACGCGCTGCCGCTGCTGGGCGACGCCCCGTTCATCGCGATCAACGGCGACATCTGGACCGACTTCGACTTCGCCCGCCTGCCGCGCGAGCCCGCCGGCGACGCGCACCTGGTGCTGGTCGACAATCCCCCCCACAACCCGCGCGGCGACTTCGTCCTGGGCGCCGACGGCCGCGTCGCCAGCGGCGACGGCGAAGCCCCGCGACTTACCTTCGCCGGCATCGGCGTGTACCGGCCGCGCCTGCTCGACGGCTGGCGCGGGGTCGTCGGCGACGCGCCCGGCGCCGACCGGACCCCGCCGCGCTTCCGGCTCGCCCCGCTGCTGCGCGCGGCCATGGCCCGCGGCGCCGTCACCGGGGAACGCCATCCTGGCGCGTGGACCGACGTGGGCACCCCCGAACGGCTGGCGAAGCTCGACGCGGAGCTGTCGCCCACCGCCGGCTGACGCTGCGACGCTCCGGCCGCGTCGCGCGTACTGGCTGCCATGGCGAACGACGCCCCGCTCTCCACCGAGGACGAACATGCGCTGGTCCGGCGCGCCCGCTGGGGCGACGGCGAGGCGTTCGCGCGCCTGTACCGCGCCCATGTCGACGCCGTCCATGCCCTGGCGTGGCGCATGACCGGCAACCGCGCCGCGGCCGACGACATCACCCAGGACACCTTCCTGCGCATGTCGCGCTTCCTCAACGGGCTGCGCGCCGACACGCCGCTGCGGCCCTGGCTCCGGCGCGTGGCGACGAACCTCGCGGTCGACCGCCTGCGGCGCGAGGCAGGGCGGAACGACGCGCTGCCGGACCAGCTCGAGGACCCGGCGGGCGCGGCGCCCGAGCAGGCGAGCGAATTCGAAGGCCTGCTGCGACGGCTGCCCCCGCTGGCGCGTACCGTGCTGTGGCTGAACCTGGTCGAAGGCTGGTCCCATGCCGAGATCGGCGAACGCTTCGGCCGGACCGCGAGCTGGTCGAAATCGATCGCCTCGCGTGCGGTCGCCAGGCTCAGGCAGGCACTCGATGGAGGAGAGGCCCCATGAACATCGAGGAACGACTGCGCCGCCGGCTCGATGCGCTGGCGGCCCCGTCCCCGGGCGCGGCGCTCGAAGCCCGCGTCCGCGCCGCCCATCGCCGGCGCGTGCGCCGGCTGGCGGCCGGCATGGCCGCGCTGGCGCTGGCCGCGCTCGTCCCGTGGCTGGTGCTGCGGCCCGAACCGGGCGGCGATCCGCCGACGGCCGGCGCGGGACCCGCGCCGGGGTCGATGGATCCCGCCGACGCATCGCGCCGCCAGGGGCAGGTACAGGCGATCGACCTCGCCCTGCAGGCGGCCTACGACCACGGCGCCAGCGACGACGAGATCGACGCGCTGTGGCGCGCGCGCGCGGAACTGCTGGTCGTCGCCGCGCCATCCGGTCCGGCCAGGCGAAGGAGCCCACCATGATCCGTGCCCGCGTCGCGCGCGCCGCGCTCGCATTCGCGTTCGCCGCGTCCTGCACCCTGGCCTGCGCGGCCACGGCGTCGTGGGCGCCCCTGCTGGTGCCGGCGATGGCCCAGGCGATCAACCGCGAGTTCGGCATCATCCTCGACACCCGTCGCGCCGGCGTGGACGGCGCGACGGTGCTGGCGGTCACACCGGGCAGCGTCGCCGAACGCATCGGCCTGCGCCCCGGCGACGTGCTGGTCTCGGTCAACGGCCGCGACATGCTCGATGCCGCCGCCCCGGGCACCGCGTTGCGCGAGGCGCTGGACGCACCGGGCGGCCTCCGCGAGGTCGTCGTGCGGCGCGACGACTTGACCCTGCCGATCGACGTCCCGGCCGCCGACCCGCCGCCGGCCGCGAGCCGGCCTACCGGCTGCGGCTACGTCGCGATCGACGGCGCGGTGCCGCGCAACACCCGCGCCATCCACCGCGCCGAGATCGTCAGCATCGACGGGATCGGCACCCCGGTGCTGTCGTCCCCGCCGCGGCACCGGGTCGATGCCGGCCGGCACGTGCTGCTGGTGCGCGAGCGCATCGACGACCACCACTTCGGCTCGCTCGCCCAGTCCGAGCGCGAACGCCAGCTGGCGCGGCGCACCTCGCACGCCTACAAGGTCCTGGTGGTGGAGGTCCCACCGGGCAAGGCGGTCCACGTCGGGGCGCGCCTGACCACGACCCTGCCGGACATCGCCGCGATCCGCGCCAACCGTTACTGGGAGCCGGTGGTCTGGAACGTGGTCGACGCGGCCTGCCCCTGAGCCGGCGCGCGGCCGGGACGGTCAGTCGCCGGCGCCCAGCACGCTGCGCAGGAACGGCACGGTGAGCCGGCGCTGCGCGGCCAGCGCGGCGAGGTCGAGCTGCTCGAACAGGCGGGTCAGCGACGCGGTGTCGCGCCCGGCGCGGCGCAGCAGCCATTCGATCGCGGCCTCGTCCACCTGCAGTCCGCGGCGCCGCGCGCGCAGCCGCAGCAGGTCGCGGCGGCCGTCGTCGTCGAGCGGTTCGAGCAGCGCGCGCGTGCACTGGCCCAGCCGCGAGCGCAGGTCGGGCAGCCGCAGTCCGAGCGCGGCCGGCGCGACGCGTGCGGTGTACAGCAGGCGCCGGCCGGCGTCGTGCATGCGGTTGTGGAAGTCGAACAGCGCCAGTTCGTCGCCCGCGTCGCCGGCCACCGCGTCGAGGCCGTCGAGCGCCACCAGGTCGAAGGCCTGCAGCGCCTCCACCGCCTCGCGCAGGCGGCCGGGCGCGGACGCCAGCGGCAGGTAGGCCGCGCGCAGTCCCGCGCCCTCGGCCTCGGCGCAGGCGGCCAGGGCGAGATGGGTCTTGCCGCTGCCCGGCGGGCCGACCAGCAGCAGGGTGCGGGTGCCGGCGTCGCCGGCCGCGAACTGCCTGAGCTGGGCTGCCAGCGCGGGGGCGCCGGCGAACGTCTCCAGTCGCTGGTCGGGCGGATAGCGCAGCGCCAGCGGCAGCTGCGGCGTCGGGGGCCGTGCCGCCATCGGATCAGGCGCCGTCGTTGCCGTTGCCGTTGCCGTTGCCGGCCGCGCCGCCGTCGTCCGCGGATGCGGATGCGACCGGAACGGCCTGGGCCTGCACGCCGACCACGATCCTCGGGCCCTCGCCCGCGTACAGCCGGCTCTGGGTGTAGCGCTCGCGGGCGAAGCGCAGCAGCACGTTCCCCACCGCCGCCACCGGCAGCGCGATCAGCATGCCGACGAAGCCGAACAGCTGGCCGCCGGCCATGATCGCGAAGATCACCGCCACCGGATGCAGGCCGATGCGGTCGCCGACGATGCGCGGGGTGAGGATGTAGCTCTCGATCAGCTGGCCGACGGTGAACACCACGCCCACCAGCACCAGCAGCTTCAGGTCGAAGCCCTGCGCCTGCACCAGCGCGGCGAGCACCGCCAGCACGATCCCGGTCGCCGCGCCGAGGTAGGGCACGAAGCTGATCAGGCCCGCGACCATGCCGATCAGCAGCCCGAGCTTGAGCCCCACGAGGGTCAGCCCGATCGCGTAGATCGCGCCGAGCGCCACCATCACGATGAACTGGCCGCGAAGGAACGCGCCCAGCACTTCGTCCGACTCCTTCGCCAGCCGCGACACCGTGGCCAGGTGGTCGCGCGGGATCATCACCTCGACGCGCTCGACGAGCAGGTCCCAGTCGCGCAGGAAGTAGAAGGTCAGGATCGGCAGCAGCACGATGTTGGCGATCCAGGCGAGGAACGCGAAGCCGGAACTGGACAGGTAGCCGAACAGGGTGGTGGCCAGGCCGCCCGCCTGCGCCCAGTGGGTGCGCACCAGCTCGAACAGGCGCTGCGGATCGAGCCAGGTGGTGATCTCGATCCCGGTGCGCTGCTCCACCCACGGCAACGCGGTCTCCATGAACCAGGCCCGGTACTGCGGCAGCGCCTCGACCAGGGTGACCACCTGGCGCTCGACCATCGGCACCAGGATCAGCACCACCAGCACCACCAGCATCAGCATCAGCACGAACACGAGGGTCACCGCGACCGGCCGCGACCGGCCGGCGCGCTCGAGCCGGTCGACCAGCGGGTCGCCCAGCCAGCCCAGCAGGGCGGCGAGCACGAACGGGGTCAGGATCGGCCCGAGCAGCGCCACCAGCCACAGCGCCGCCAGCGCCACCAGCCCCCACTGCAGCCTGCGCAGGAAGCGTGCGATGTCGGCGCTGGCGTCCACCGGTTCCCGGTCCATCGACACGGCGTCTCCTTCGCCTCAGCGCAGGTGGAACACCGGCCGCGCGAGCGCGTCGGCGCCCTCGACTTCCAGCAGCACCGCCCCGTCGAGCATGCGACGGAAGCCCTCCATGCCGGTGAGCAGGTCCAGTTCGGCCTCGAGCCGGTCCCCGGCCGCGCGCTGCGGCCGGATCGCGCGCACCACCGACATGCGCTGCAGCGCCGCGGCCAGGCGCAGGTAGTCCTGGCTGCTGCGCACGCCCGTGAACACGACCGCCTGGGTCACCGGGTCGGGCGGCGCGGTCGCCTTGGCATAGCGCCGGGCAAGGGCGTCGGCCGCGCCGTCGGCGCCGGTGGCCAGCGCGCGGCGGGCGTCGGCGCCGGTCTCCGACCATCGCGAGA
Source organism: Luteimonas sp. J29 (assembly GCF_000472505.1). Classification (GTDB taxonomy): domain Bacteria; phylum Pseudomonadota; class Gammaproteobacteria; order Xanthomonadales; family Xanthomonadaceae; genus Luteimonas. The sequence goes on along the minus strand of NZ_AWZR01000004.1, from coordinate 386,042 downwards.
GCACCCGGCCGTTGTCGACGAAGATCCAGTCGGCCTTCCAGCCGCCCTCCTGGCGGTAGAGCTTGCCGACCAGCTGCATCGGCGGGCTGTAACGCGCCGACAGGCGCGCGATCGCGGCGGTGTCGCCGCGCCAGATCGCGGCCGCGGCGGCCTGTTCGGCGGCGCTGCCCGAGGGCAGGCCGAGGCGGAAGCCGCGCTCGATCGCACGCTGCAGCAGCGGCCGGGCCACGGTGTTGTGCTGCAGGCCGACCAGGCGCGGACCGTTGCCGTCGTCGATCGCCAGCCACACCACCGGCTTGGGCCGCGGCTGCGGCCATTCCGGCAGGCCCAGCGCATCGGCCAGCGCGTCCACCGATTCGGGCTTGAAGCGCACCACGAGGGTGGTGCGGAAGGTGGGCGTGCCGCTGGCGCTGACCCCTTCGTCCTGGCGGTAGTCGAAGCCTTCGACATGGTCGGCGGCGCGGCGCAGCTCCTGGACCACGCCCGGGCGATCGACCACCGAGCGTTCGCCCGAGCGCTTGGCGAAGACCTGGGCGAGGGCGCGCGCGAAGCCGGCCTGGCGCTCTTCCTCGGACTGGCTGCGCACCGGCACCTCGGCCTCGTAGATTCCCTCGGCGGCGGCGCGGTCGCCCTCGACCCGCTGGGCGAGCGCGGGCATGGCCACCAGCAGCAGCGCCAGTGCCCAGGCCAAGCCTGGCATCCCTCGTACGAACCCGCGCATCCGGTGTCCCTGTGCAGCCACGAACGGAGCCCGAATGGTGCCACAAAGCCCTGCCGCGCATGCCGGTCCGGGGCCGCCGCGCGGCCGCGGCTGCTAGAATCGCGGGCCGCCCGGCCCCTCGTGAACACCCGTGACCACCCCGCCTCCCGGCCCCACCGGCCTGACCTACCGCGACGCCGGCGTCGACATCGACGCGGGCAATGAAGTCGTCGAGCGCATCAAGCCGCTGGTCGCGCGCAGCATGCGCCCGGAGGTGATGGGCGGCCTGGGCGGGTTCGGCGCCCTGTTCGACCTGTCCGGCAAGTACCGCGAGCCGGTCCTGGTCTCGGGCACCGACGGCGTGGGCACCAAGCTCAAGCTGGCCCAGCAGCTCGGCCGCCACGACACCATCGGCATCGACCTGGTGGCGATGTGCGTGAACGACGTGCTGGTGCAGGGCGCCGAGCCGCTGTTCTTCCTCGACTACTTCGCCACCGGCAAGCTCGACGTCGAGACCACCGTCGCGGTGGTCGGCGGGATCGCCAAGGGCTGCGAGCTGTCCGGATGCGCGCTGATCGGCGGCGAGACCGCCGAGATGCCCGACATGTACCCGCCGGGCGAGTACGACCTGGCCGGCTTCTGCGTGGCCGCGGTGGAGAAGTCCGAGCTGCGCGACGGGTCGACCGTGCGCGCCGGCGACGTGCTGGTCGGCATCGCCTCCAGCGGCCCGCACTCCAACGGCTATTCGCTGGTCCGCCGCATCTACGACCGCGCCGGCCGGCCGGCGTCGCTCGACGTCGGCGGCGTGCCGCTGGCCGACGCGCTGATGGCCCCGACCCGGCTGTACGTGAAGCCGGTGCTGGAACTGCTGCGCGGTGCGCACGGCCCGTCGATCCACGGCATGGCCCACGTCACCGGCGGCGGACTGACCGAAAACATCATCCGGGTCGTCCCCGACGGCCTGGGCCTGGACATCGATGCCGGCGCGTGGCCGCTGCCGCCGGTGTTCGACTGGCTGCAGCGCGAGGGCAACGTCGCGCCGCAGGAGATGTGGCGCACCTTCAACTGCGGCATCGGCTTCGTGCTGCTGGTCGACCGCGATGCGGTGGCCGCGCTCGGCGGCGAACTCGCGCGGCTCGGGCTGGCGCACTGGCGCATCGGCGAGGTCGTCGCCGCCGGCGACGGCCCGCGCGTGCGCATCGGCTGACGGGCCGCGCGGTGCGGCGCCTGCGCCTGGCCGTACTGGCCTCCGGCCGCGGCAGCAACCTGCAGGCCATCCTCGACGCGATCGCCTCCGGCCATCTGCAGGCGGAGCTCGCCGGCGTGTTCTCCGACCGCGCCTCGGCGCAGGCGCTCGAGCGCGCGCGCGCCGCGGGCGTGCCGGCGCAGGCGCTGTCGCCGCGCGACTTCGCCGCACGCGCGGACTTCGACCGGGCGCTGTTCGCGCACGTCGACGCCTGCGCGCCGGACCTGGTCGTGTGCGCCGGCTACATGCGCCTGATCGACGCGGCGGCGGTCGCCCCGCGCAGCGGGCGCATGGTCAACATCCATCCTTCGCTGCTGCCCGCGTTCAAGGGCCTGCACACCCATCGCCAGGCGCTGCAGGCCGGCGTGGCCGAGCACGGCGCCAGCGTGCATTTCGTCACCGCCGACCTCGACGGCGGCCCGGTGATCGCGCAGGCGCGGGTGCCGGTGCTGGACGGCGACGACGAGCACGCGCTCGCGTCGCGGGTGCTGGCGCGCGAACATCCGCTGCTGGTGGAAACGCTGCGCCTGTTCGCGGCCGGGCGCGTCGCGTTGCGTGAAGACGGCGTTCACTTCGATGGACGCCCGCTGACCGCGCCGCTTCAGCTGTCGTGCAACGACGCGTTTGCATGATGACCGGCCATGCGCCCTGCCCCCACGCTGACGCTTGCCATCGCCGCCGCCCTCGCCCTGGCCACGGGCGGGCTTGCGCGCGCCCAGGACACAGGGGCGGCTGAGCCTGCGCCGGTGCAGGCGGTCCCGGCCCCCGGGGCGACTGCGGACGAGGCCGGTACCTTCGCATCCCAGCGCACGCTCGAGCCGTTCCTCGCCACCTACGAGGCCTGGTACGGCGGCCGGCACGCGGGCACCGCGACCATGCAGCTGGTGCGCGACGCGGCGCGCTGGCGGATCGACCTGGGCGTGCGCGGCGACCGCGGCTTCGCCGGCATCGTCGGCCTGAACATCGACCAGAGCACCGTGTTCGACCAGGTGGACGGCGAGTACCGCCCGCTGGCGCAGGGCACCACGCGCAAGGCCGCGCTGGTGTTCAACCGCCGCACCACCGGCACCTACGACTGGGCCTCGGGCATCGCGCGCTGGACTGGCGACATCAGCAAGGCCCGGCGCGCGCCGGTGCCGCTGCGGCCCGGCGACATGAGCGGGCTGCTGATCAACCTCGCCGTGGTGCGCGATGCCGCGCCCGGGCGCACGCTGCAGTACCGCTTCGTCGACCGCGGCCGCGCGCGCGACCACGTCTACCGCGCCGCGGACACGACCGAGCCGGTCGAGGTCGCCGGCCTGAGCTACGAGGCGCTGCGCGTGGAACGCACCAACGGCGGCAACGACCAGACCATCCTGTGGGTCGCCGACGGCGTCCCCACCCCGGTGCGCATCCTCCAGCGCGAGGACGGCGAAGACGCCGTGGACCTGCGCCTGGTCGAGTACCGCACCCTGCAATGAACACGAATCCGAGGACCCTGCCCATGACATCCGCACTGCGCTCCATCGCCGCGGCCGCCGTACTCGCGCTGGCGAGCGCATCCGCCGCCGCGGTCGAGCCGTTCACCGCCGACTACGCCGCCCAGTACATGGGCCTGCAGGCCACCGGGCGCATGACCCTGGAGCCGGCCGGCGGCAATCGCTGGAAATACAGCCTCCAGGTCAATGGCGCCGGCGCGCGCCTGGAGCAGAACACCGTGTTCGAGGTCGACGGCGAGCAGTGGCGGCCGGTGTCCAGCCACGATTCGCAGCGCGGCGAATCGGGGCTCGCGGCGATGCTGGTCAAGCCGCGTTCGACCACCGCCACCTACGACTGGTCGCGCGGCCAGGCGACCTGGGAAGGCGACGTGAAGGCCGACCGCCGCGGCCCGGTCCGCCTGCAGCCGGGCGACGTGGACGGGATGCTGATGAACCTGGCCCTGGTGCGCGACTTCAAGGCCGGCAAGCCGCTGTCGTACCGGCTGGTGGAGGACGGGCGCGCGCGCAAGCAGGTGTTCCGTCCCGCCGGCACCGAATCGATCACCGTCGGCGGCAAGACCCACACCGCGACCAAGGTGACGTGGAACAACGACGAGCGCAGCATCACCGCGTGGATCGTCGACGGCCTGCCGGTCCCGGCGCGCATCCTGCAGCAGCGCGGCGGCCGCGACCACATCGACCTCACCCTGCGTTCGCTGCGCTGACCGCGGACGGGTCGGTCAGCGCCCGGCGTCGTCGGCGTCGGGCGCCACCACCACCCGGCATTCGACCCGGAACGGCTCCCCGCCGCGGCCCAGGCGCGCGTAGCGCCGGCAGGTGCGCGGCCCCTCGCGGCTCTCCTCGACGCCGACCACGGTGAAGCCCTGCAGGATCTCGGCGCGCGTCGCGACGCCGTCGTCGTTCCAGTCCATCTCGCGCGGCTGCACGCCGTTGAAGCCGGCCACGCCCATGAACCGCAGCACCAGCATCGCCACCATCGCCAGCAGCACGGTCGCCAGCAGCGCCTTGCGCCGCGGCGACAGCCGCCACCGCAGCGCGTTCACGCGCTGATCCTCCGGATCCGCGCGCCGAGGCCCGAGAGCTTGCGCTCGATGTGCTCGTAGCCGCGATCGAGGTGGTAGATGCGGTCGATCGTGGTCTCCCCTTCGGCCACCAGGCCGGCGAGGATCAGCGAGGCCGAGGCGCGCAGGTCGGTCGCCATCACCGGCGCGCCGGTCAGGCGCTCGACGCCGGTCACCGTGGCGCGGTGGCCGTCGATGTCGATGTCCGCGCCGAGCCGCATCAGCTCGTTCACGTGCATGAAGCGGTTCTCGAAGATCCGCTCGTCGATCGTGCCGGTCCCCTCGGCGACGCAGTCGAGCGCCATCAGCTGCGCCTGCATGTCGGTCGGGAAGCCCGGGTGCGGCTCGGTGACGATGTCGACCGCGCGCGGGCGGCGGCCGCGCATGTCGAGCGCGATCCGGTCGCCGTCGACGTCGATGTCGGCACCCGCCTCGCGCAGCTTGGCCAGCACCGCGTCGAGCGTGTCGGGGCGCGCGTGGGTGGCGACCACGCGGCCGCGGGTGATCGCGCCGGCGACCAGGAACGTGCCGGTCTCGATCCGGTCGGCGATCACCTGGTGCCGCGCCGCGTGCAGCGCATCCACGCCGTGGACCACGATCCGCGACGTGCCCGCGCCTTCGATCCGCGCGCCCATCGCCACCAGGCAAGCGGCCAGGTCCACGATCTCGGGCTCGCGCGCGGCGTTGTCGATGGTGGTCGTGCCCTCGGCCAGGGTCGCGGCCATCAGCACGTTCTCGGTCGCGCCGACGCTGACCATGTCGAATTTCACCTCGCCGCCGCGCAGGCGGCCGGCACGCGCCTTGATGTAGCCGTGCTCGACGGTGATCTCCGCGCCCAGCGCCTCGAGCGCGCGGATGTGCAGGTCGACCGGGCGCGAGCCGATCGCGCAGCCGCCCGGCAGCGACACCTCGGCCGCGCCGTGTCGGGCGAGCAGCGGCCCGAGCACCAGCACCGAGGCGCGCATCGTGCGCACCAGTTCGTAGGGCGCGACGTGGCCGCTGGCCGGACGCGGATCGACCCGGACCGCGGCCGCGTCCGCGGCGTGTTCGACCTCGGCGCCGAGCCCGCGCAGCAGGCGCGCGGTGGTGCGCACGTCGTGCAGGTCGGGCACGTTGCCGATCTCCACCGGCCCGTCGGCCAGCAGGGTGGCGCAGAGGATGGGCAGCACCGCGTTCTTGGCGCCGGAGATGCGGACCTCGCCCTCGAGGGCGACCCCGCCGGTGACGACGATCTTGTCCATCAGGCGGCCGCGGCCTCGTCCGGGGTCTGGGCCCGGACGATCGCCAGGGCGTGGATCTCGCGCCCCATGAGCGCGCCGAGGGTGGCGTAGACCATGCGGTGGCGGGCCAGCAGGGGCTTGCCGGCGAAGGCCTCGCTGACCACTTCGGCCTCGAAGTGGACGCCGTCGTCGCCGGTGACCCGGACCTGGGCGCCGGGCAGGCCCTGCAGGATCAGATCGCGGATGGTGTCTGGGTTCAAGGGAATTCCTGACTGAAGCGCGCATGAGCCGGCAGCGGCCCGCATCGGGTCGGCGGGCGCTTTCACGCCGGGCAAGCGCCTAAAATGAACCACTTAGGTTATCGGAAACCCCGCGCCCCGGATATGGCCATTCCAGACCCCAAGCCCAGCGAGTTCCCCGACCCGAGCACGCTCGCGGCCAGCGGACGGCGCGTGTTCAAGACCGAAGCCGGCGCCCTCGAGGCGGTGGGCGCGCGCCTGGACGGCGCGTTCTCCGAAGCCTGCCGACGGATCCTGGCCTGCAGCGGCCGCGTGGTCTGCACCGGCATGGGCAAGTCCGGGCACGTGGCGCGCAAGATCGCGGCCACGCTCGCCTCCACCGGCACCCCCGCGTTCTACATGCACCCGGGCGAGGCCGGCCACGGCGACCTGGGCATGGTGACCGACGCCGACCTGGTGCTGGCGGTGTCGTACTCGGGCGAGTCCGACGAGATCCTGATGCTGCTGCCGGTGCTCAAGCGCCAGGGCAACGTGCTGCTGGCGATGACCGGCCGCCCCGGATCGACCCTGGCCCGGGCCGCCGACGTGCACCTGGACATCAGCGTGCCCGAGGAAGCCTGCCCGCTGCACCTGGCGCCCACGTCCAGCACCACCGCCTCGATGGCGATGGGCGACGCGCTGGCGGTGGCACTGCTGGAGGCGCGCGGCTTCACCGCCGACGACTTCGCCCGTTCGCACCCGGCCGGCGCGCTCGGCCGCCGGCTGCTGCTGCACATCGCCGACGTGATGCACACCGGCGACGACATCCCGCGCGTGGGCCCCGACGCCTCGCTCGGCGAGGCGCTGCTGGAGATGAGCCGCAAGCGCCTGGGCGTGACCGCCGTGATCGACGGGGAAGGCCGGCTGCTGGGCCTGTTCACCGACGGCGACCTGCGCCGCGCGCTCGGCGACCGCCGCGTGGACGTGCACGCCACCACCATCGGCGAGGTGATGACGCGCGACCCGGTGACGATCGGCAGCGACGCGCTCGCGGTCGAGGCGGCGCGGCTGATGGAAACGCGCAAGATCAACGCGCTGGTGGTGCTCGACGACGCCCGGCGCGTGGTCGGCGCCCTCAACGTCCACGACCTGTTCCGCGCACGGGTGGTCTGAACCTGGCGGCCGGTCCTGCCCGGCGCCGTTGACTGGAGGGTGTGTCCTTGCCGCATTTCCGCCCCGAGTACCCCGACGACCTGGTCGCGCGCGCCGCGAAGGTGCGCCTGGCCTGCTTCGACGTCGACGGCACCCTGACCGACGGCCGGCTCTGGTTCGACAGCATGGGCCGCGAGTCCAAGGCCTTCAGCGTGCTCGACGGCCAGGGCCTGGTGCAGCTGCGCAAGGCCGGGATCACGGTCGCCTTCGTCACCGCGCGCGACAGCCTGGTCGCCGCCAACCGCGCCCGCGAGCTGGGCGCCGAGCCGCACGTGAACGTGAAGGACAAGCTGGCCTGCGTCGAGGAGATCCGCATGCGCCTGGGCCTCGAGCGCGAACAGGTGGCCTTCATGGGCGACGATCTGCCCGACCTGGGCGTGCTGCGGCTGGCCGGCTTCGCGGTCGCGCCGGCCAACGTCCACCACTGGATCCGCGACGAGGTCCACTGGGTCACCCCGTCGCGCGGCGGCGAGGGCGCGGTGCGCGAGTTCTGCGACCTGGTCCTGCATGCCCAGGGCCGGCTCGCCGACCTGCTCGGGGACGGCGCGCGATGAACTGGCGCCTGGCCGTGATCCTGGCCCTGCTCGCCGGCGCGTTGCTCAGCGGCTGGTTCGCCTGGCGCGGCGACGCGCCGGACGAGGACGCCGAGGAGGCCGACCCGCGCTCGGACTTCATCCTGCGCGACTTCGACCTGGTCACGCTCGACTCGGAGGGGCAGGAGTCGTTCTCGCTGCGCGCGCCCGAGCTGCGCCAGACCCCCGGTGCACGCACCCTGGAACTGGTCACGCCGCTGTTCCTGATGCCCGACCAGCACGGCAGCCGCTGGGAAGTGCGGGCCCGGCGCGGCCAGGTCGACGAGAAGAGCACCCTGGTGCAGCTGCGCGGCGACGTCGTGGCCGACAGCCCCGTGGGCGCCAGCCGTCCGACCCGGATGCGCACCGAGTCGCTGGACGTGTACCCGCAGCAGAACCGGGCCACCTCCGACGCCGTCGTGACCATCACCACCCCCGGCACTACAATGCGCGGTACCGGGATGGAGGCCGACCTGGCCGGCAAGCGCATCCAGCTCCTGTCCAAAGTGAGCCTCACCAATGACCCGAACCACCGCTAAGCTGGTCCTCGCGGTCGCCGCCGCGTGCTGCGCGCACGCCGCCGTGGCCAAGTCCTCCGACCGGCAGCAGCCGATGAAGGTGCAGGCCAGCCGCAGCGACTGCACCGTCACCGACGGCGGCCCGTGCGTGCTCACCGGCAACGTCCACATCGTGCAGGGCTCGCTGGTGATCGAGGCCGCGCGCGCCGACATCCGCCAGGGCGACGGCGACATCCAGAGCGCCAAGCTCACCGGCTCGCCGGTCAGGCTGCGCCAGGAAATGGACAACGGCGGCACCATGAACGCGACCGCCGCCCAGGTCGACTACGACCTGCGCCAGGACACCGTGGTGTTCACCGGCGGCGCGGTGGTCCAGCAGCCCGGCCGCGGCAGCATCGCCGGCGAGCGCATCGTCTACAACATGCGCACCGGCCAGGTGCAGGGCGGCGGCGGCAGCGAGGGCGGCCGCGTGACCCTGACCTTCGAGCCGCGCGCCCGCGCCCGGGACGACGCGTCCGACAAGGCCGACAGGGACGGGAACGACTGATGCTCGTCGCCGAGGGCTTGCGCAAGCGCTACCGCCAGCGCGAGGTCGTGCGCGACTTCCAGCTGAGCCTCGACGCCGGCGAGGTCGTGGGCCTGCTCGGCCCGAACGGCGCCGGCAAGACCACCTGCTTCTACATGATCGTCGGCCTGGTCCCGGCCGACGAGGGGCGGATCGTGCTCGACGGCCACGACATCACCGCCGAGCCGATGCACCAGCGCGCGCGCCGCGGCGTCGGCTACCTGCCGCAGGAGCCGTCGGTGTTCCGCAAGCTCAGCGTGGCCGACAACATCATGCTGGTGCTCGAGTTGCGCGAGGACCTGGACCGCGCCGGCCGCGCCCGCGAACTGGAGTCGCTGCTCGACGAACTGCAGATCGGCCACGTCGCCGACCAGATCGGCGCCAGCCTGTCCGGCGGCGAGCGGCGCCGGGTCGAGATCGCCCGGGCCCTGGCCGCCCGGCCGCGGCTGATCCTGCTCGACGAGCCCTTCGCCGGCGTGGACCCGATCTCGGTCGGGGAGATCCAGCGGATCGTCGAACACCTCAAGCACCGCGGGATCGGGGTCCTGATCACGGACCACAACGTCCGCGAAACCTTGGGCATTTGCGACCGGGCGTATATCCTCAACGAGGGAAGCGTGCTCGCGCAGGGGGCTCCGGACGCGCTTCTGGCCAATCCCGACGTGCGCCGGGTCTACCTCGGGGAGTCCTTCCGCCTGTAGCCGTGCACGTCGTCCAGGGGACACCGGGGACGATGAAGCCACGCCTCCAGACATCGCTCGGACAACACCTCGTCCTGACGCCGCAGCTGCGCCAGGCGCTCCACCTGCTGCAGCTGCCGGCGGTGGAACTGGAGGCCGAGATCGCCGCCGCGGTGGAGAGCAACCCCCTGCTGGACTGGGCCGAGGAGGCGCAGTCGCTGCCCGCCGAACCCGTGTCCGGCAGCACGCCCGGCGCGGACGCGGCCGACGCCGGTGCCGACCCCGGCGAACGCACCGACTGGGACGACGGGTCCGACGGCTGGCAGGACGGCGGCGACTTCGACTACGCCGGGTCCGGCGGCGGACGCGGCGGCGAGGACGACGGCAGCGACCCGGCCAGCCGCATGGTCCAGTCCGAGACCCTGCGCGACCACCTGACCTGGCAGCTGAACCTCTCGCACCTGTCCCCGCGCGACCTGCGCATCGGCGCCGCCCTGATCGACGCGATCGAGGACGACGGCTACCTGCGGGTCCCGTTCTCGGAGATCGCCGCGGCGCTGCCGCCCGGCGACGCGCCCGACGACGGCGAGATCCTGGCCGTGCTGCGCCAGATCCAGCGCATGGACCCGGTGGGGGTGGGCGCGCGCGACCTGGGCGAATGCCTGTGGATCCAGCTCGACACCCTGGCCGGGGACACCCCCGGCCGGGCCCTGGCCATGACCCTGGTCCGGACCCTGATCGACCGCCTGCCCAAGCTCGGCGTGCGCGGGGTCTGCGAGCAGCTGGGCTGCACCACGGAGGAGGCCGAGACCGCCCTCGCCCTGCTGCGCTCGCTGGACCCGCGCCCCGGCTCCCAGGTCGGGGAACTGACCTCGGACAGCTACGTGGTGCCGGACGCGGTGATCGTGCGCCGCAACGGCGTCTGGCAGGCGATGCTGGCCCCGCACTCGATGCCGCGGCTGACCATCCACCAGGCCTACGAACGGATGATCCAGACCGCGGCCGGCGACGATGCCGGCTACCTCAAGGGCCGCCTGCAGGAGGCGCGCTGGCTGCTGAAGAACCTCGAGGCGCGCGGCGAGACCCTGCTCAAGGTGGTGCGCTGCCTGATCCGGCAGCAGTCCGGCTTCCTGGAGTTCGGCGCCCGCGCGCTGCGGCCGCTGACCCTGCGCGAGGTCGCGGCCGAGATCGGGATGCACGAATCCACGGTCTCGCGCGCGGTGGCCCGCAAGTACGTCCACACCCCGCGCGGCACCATCGCCCTGCGCGACTTCTTCGCCTCGGGCATCGACACCGAGGGCGGCGGCGAGGCTTCCAGCGTGGCGATCCAGCAGATGATCCGGCGACTGATCGAGGCCGAGGACCCGCGCAAGCCGCTGTCCGACGCCCGCCTGGCCGAGTCGCTCAAGGCATCGGGGGTGCCGGTAGCCCGGCGCACCGTGGCCAAGTACCGCGAGGCCATGCAGATCGCCGCCTCGCACGATCGCGTAAGGATCAATTGAACCGGTTTCCCCGGGGCCTGTCCATGACCGGACCGGTCGCCCGGGGGGTAACGCTGCGTTAACCTGTCCTCAACCCACGGTGGGCCGCTTTGGGCCATGCTGGGGTTCCCGAGACAGGAGGCATCTGATGCAGATCCAGACCTACGGCCATGGCATCGAAGTGACCGCGGCCCTGCGCGATTACGTGGAGAGCAAGCTGGAGCGGCTCGGACGCCATGTCGAACGCCCGCTGGAGGTGCGCGTGCAGCTCAGCCTCGACAAGCCCAACCACAAGGCCGAGGCCACGCTGAACCTGGACGGGAAGGCGCTGCACGCCGACGCCGCCGGCGTGGACATGTACGCGGCGATCGACCTGCTGGTGGACAAGCTCGACCGCCAGCTGCTCAAGCACCACAAGAAGCTCACCGACCACCACCGCGGCGCCAACCCGGCGCGCGACGGCAGCTTCGGCTGACCACGGGACCCCGCCATGCCCTGGACCGACCTGCTCGTCGCCGAGCGCATCGTCGTGCTGGACGACCCCGGCTCGCCGGCGCGCATGCTCGAGGCCGCCGCCGGCCTGCTGGCCGGCGGCCCCGGGCCGCTGGCGGACGCGATCGCGCAGGGACTTCAATCGCGCGAACGCCTCGGCAGCACCGCGATCGGCCACGGCATCGCCATCCCGCACGCGCGCGGCGAGGGCTTCCCGGCCGCGCGCGGCGCGTTCCTGCGGCTCGGACGGGCGCTGGACTTCGGCGCCCGCGACTGCGCGCCGGTCGACCTGGTGCTTGCCCTGTGCGCCCCCGACGACGAGCCCGACCGGCACCTCCAGCACCTGGCCGAGATCGCGGCGCACTTCGCCGACCCCGGTTTCCGCGAGCGTTTGCGGGCGGCGCGCGGCGCGGCCGCGCTGCGGCGGCTGCTGCTGTCGCGCCCCCCTGCCAGCGCCGCCGCCTGATGCCGATGAGCCAGCGCCTCACCGCACTCGACCTGTTCGAGCAGCAGCACGAGCGCCTGGGCCTGCGCTGGGTCGCCGGCCAGCAGGGCCAGTCGCGGGTGCTCGAGGCGGTGGAGACCAACGCCCGCCGGCCGTCGCTGGCCGGCTACCTCAACATCATCTATCCCAACAAGGTACAGATCCTCGGCAGCGAGGAGCTGGCCTGGTTGGACGGGCTCGATTCGCGCCTGCGCTGGGAGACGATCGAGCGGGTGATCGGCTACCGGCCGCTGGCGCTGGTGATCAGCAAGAACCAGGCCTGCCCGGAGGACCTGCGCAGCGCGGCCGAGGAGAGCCAGACCCCGCTGTGGGTCTCGCCGCGCCGCGGCCACGAACTGCTCAACCACCTGCAGTACCACATGGCGCGTGCGCTCGCGCCGCGCGTCACCCTGCACGGCGTGTTCATGGAGGTCTACTCGATCGGCGTGCTGATCACCGGCGAGGCCGGCTCGGGCAAGAGCGAGCTGGCCCTGGAGCTGATCACCCGCGGCCACCGCCTGGTGGCCGACGACGCGCCCGAGTTCACCCAGATCGCGCCGGACGTGCTCGACGGCACCTGCCCCGAACTGCTGCAGGACCTGCTGGAACTGCGCGGCCTGGGCGTGCTCAACATCCGCCAGATGTTCGGCGACACCGCGGTGAAGCGGAACAAGTACCTGCGCCTGATCGTGCACCTGGCCAAGCCCGACGCCGAGCCGCAGCAGCACGAGGACGGCATGGTGCGCCTGACCGGCGACCTCGGCCACCGCCGCGTGCTCGACCTCGACGTGCCGATGATCACCCTGCCGGTCATGCCCGGACGCAACCTCGCGGTGCTGACCGAGGCCGCCACCCGCACCCACATCCTGCGCTCCAAGGGCATCGACCCGGCCGCGGCGTTCCTGGCGCGCCATTCCCATTTCCTGGAAAGCGGCGAGGAGCCAGCGCTGCCGTGACCACGCCCGAGCCCCCCGCCGCCGGCAACGGCCGCGACCCCGCTTCGCTGCTGATCGTCACCGGCATGTCCGGCGGCGGCAAGAGCGTGGCCCTCAACACGTTCGAGGACCTCGGCTTCTACTGCGTGGACAACCTGCCGGCGGAACTGCTGCCCGAGTTCGTCCGCACCGCCACCCACCCCGAGCGCGCCGAGCAGAAGCTCGCGGTCGGCATCGACATGCGCAACCGCGGCGACCTGGCCAACCTGCCCGAATGGCTGTCGGCGGTGGGCGCGATGGGGCTGCAGCCGCAGCTGGTGTTCTTCGACGCCAGCGACGGGACCCTGTTGCGGCGCTATGCCGACACCCGCCGCCGCCACCCGCTGACCCACCTGGGCCTGGCGCTGGCCGATGCGATCGCGCTCGAGCGCCAGGCGCTCAAGCCGCTGCGCGCGCTGGCCGACGTGGTGATGGACACCACCGAACTCAACGTCCACCAGCTGCGCCACCGGGTGCTGACCGAGCTCGGCCTGACCCGGGACTCGTCGCTGTCGCTGCTGTTCGAGTCGTTCGCCTACCGGCGCGGCCTCCCGGCCGACGCCGACTTCGTGTTCGACGCGCGCAGCCTGCCCAACCCGCACTGGGACCCGCGTCTGAAGCCGCTCTCGGGCCGCGACGAAGCCGTGCGCAGCTATCTCGAGGAGCGCCCGGAGGTCCTGGAGTACGTGCAGCAGGTGGCGGCGTTCCTGGACACCTGGCTGCCGCGGATGCAGTCGGGTACGCGCAGCTACGTGACGGTCGCCTTCGGCTGCAGCGGCGGGCGCCACCGCTCGGTGTACCTGGCCGAGACCCTGGCCGAGCACGCCCGCGAGCGCGGCTGGACCGAGGTGGCGACCTTCCACCGCGAGCTGGACTGACGCGCGCGACGCGCCCCGGGCCCACTGCGGGCGACCGCGCCCCCGGGGATCGCGGTGACCGTGGCCTCCGGCGCTTCCGGCGCGTCGCCGGCGTCTGTTAAGTTGCGGGCATGGCCGTCGGCATCCTCCTCGTCACGCATCCCGGCATCGGCACCGCGCTGGCCGCGGTCGCCGCCACCCTGCTGCGCGGCAACCTTCCCCTGCGCCTGGAGACGTTCGAGGTGCCGTTCGACGCCGACCCCGAGTCGGTGCTGCCGCAGGCCAGCGCCGCGATGCGGCGCGCGGACGGCGGCGACGGGGTGCTGATCCTCACCGACCTGTACGGCGCCAGCCCCAGCAACCTCGCCGCCCGGCTGTCGCGACTGGGAACGCCGTCACGCCGCGTGTCGGCGCTCAGCTTGCCGATGCTGCTGCGGGTGATGAATTATCCTGAACTCCCCCTTGAGGAACTTCCCGCCGTCGCCTCCGCAGGCGCGCGCAACGGGGTGGTCCTGGACGACGCCTGAGGCCGACGATGATCGAACGCGAACTGCGCATCGCCAACAAGCTCGGCCTGCACGCGCGCGCGACCGCCAAGCTGGTCCAGGTGCTGTCGGGCTTCCGCAGCAACGCCACCCTGGTGGCCAAGGGCCGCGAGGTCAACGCCAAGAGCATCATGGGGGTGATGCTGCTCGCCGCCGGCTACGGCACCACCGTGCTGCTGCGGCTGGAGGGCGAGGACGAGCAGGAGGCGATGGAGGCCGCGGCCGCCCTGTTCGAACGAAAGTTCGACGAGGGCGGCTGATGCGGCACGTGCTGGCCGGGCACGGCGCGTCGCGGGGCAGCGCCCTGGGCCGCGCGCGGGTCCGCCTTCCGCATGTGCTCGAGGTCGCCGAGGAGCGGATCGCGCCGGAGGCGGTCGAGTCGGAGCTCGAACGGCTGCACGCGGCGATCGACGCGGTGCGGGCCGAGATGCGCGACATGCGCGAGCGCCTGCACGGAGCCCTGGTCCACGAGGTCGGCGAGTTCCTCGACCTGCACACCCTGCTGCTCGACGACCCCGAACTGCTGCAGGGCCTGGACGACCTGGTGCGCCGCGACCTGTACGGCGTCGACTACGCGCTGCGCCTGCAGCGCGACCGGCTGGCGGCGGTGTTCCAGGGCATGGACGACGCCTACTTCCGCAGCCGGGTCGAGGACATCGACCACGTCATGGGCCGGATCCACGCCATGCTGCACATGCGCGACGCCGACCTGCGCGGCGTGGCCGGCGAAATCCTGGTCACCGACACCATCGCCCCGTCGGAACTGAGCCAGCTGCAGTCGCAGGGCGTGCTGGCGGTGGTCACCGCGGGCGGCAGCGCGCTCTCGCACAGCGCGATCCTGGCCCGCAGCCTGCACCTGCCTCTGGTGGTGGGGGCGCCGCAGGCGCTGCAGCAGATCAACGACGGCGACGTGCTGGTGGTGGACGGCGCCAGCGGCGAGATCATCGTCGAGCCCGACGCGGCCGACCTGCGCCGCTACCGCGCCCGCCTGCGCGAGGAGAAGCGCGAGCGCAAGCAGCTCTACCGCCTGCGCCGCGAGCCCTCGCGCACGCTCGACGGCCTGGACGTCAAGCTGTGGGCCAACGCCGAGTCGCGCGAGGACGTCACCGGCGCGCACGCGCTGGGCGCGGCGGGCGTGGGCCTGTACCGCACCGAGTTCCTGTTCCTGCAACGCAGCGAACTGCCGGACGAGGAGGAGCAGTTCCGCGCCTACCGCGACGTGGTGCTGGCCATGACCGGGCGCACGGTGACGATCCGCACCATGGACATCGGCGCCGACAAGGCCGACCGCACCGGGCTGGCCCTGGCCGACGAGCCCAATCCCGCCCTGGGCCTGCGCGGCGTGCGCCTGTCGCTGGCGCGCATGGACGTGTTCCGCACCCAGTTGCGGGCGATGCTGCGCGCCTCCGGCTACGGACCCCTGCGGGTCCTGGTGCCGATGGTCAGCGGCCGCGAGGAGGTGCGGGCGGTGTCGGCGCTGGTGCGCGAGGTCGCCGCGGAGCTGCGCGCGGAGGGGCGGGAGATCGCCGAACGCGTGCCCGTGGGCGCGATGATCGAGGTGCCGGCGGCGGCGATCGCCCTGCCCGGCTTCATCGACGACGTGGACTTCGTCTCGATCGGGACCAACGACCTGACCCAGTACCTGCTCGCCGCCGACCGCGGCAACGATGCCCTGGGCGAGCTGTATTCGCCGCTGCACCCGGGCGTGCTGCGCCTGCTGCAGTCGGTGATCCGCACCGCGCGCGCGCGCGGCAAGCCGGTGGCGGTGTGCGGCGAGATGGCCGGCGACCCCGCGCTCACGCCCCTGCTGCTGGCGCTGGGGCTGGAGGAGTTCAGCCTGCATCCGGGCATGCTGCTGGAGGTTCGGCGCGCGATCCGCGCCCAGGACCGCGGCGCCCTGCGCGCGGCGGCGCCCGCGCTCCTGCGCTGCCGCGACCGCGCCTCGATCGAGCGCTGGCTGCGGCGCCACACCCGCCAGCCCCGGTAGGCCCGCGCGCGCCCTCCTTCCCGCGACGGGTGGCCCGGAGGCTGGGCAACCACGGCGGCCGAAGGGATAATGCGCGCATGAACGCATGACCGGCCGCGCCACCCCGCGCGCCACGCCCTCGCAACGCCGGAGCCGCCGCGCATGGCCGAAGCCGTCCGCCACGACAAGACCGCGCGCCAGCTGCGCCTGCTGTCGGATGCGCTCGACAGCGGCCGCCTGGGCCCGGTGCGGCGGATGGTGCATACCCTGGCCCCGGCCGAGATCGGCAACCTGCTCGAGTCGCTGCCGCCGGACAAGCGGATGGTGGTGTGGGGCCTGGTCGACCCCGCCGACGACGGCGAGGTGCTGGTCCACGTCGGCGACGAGGTGCGCGAGAGCCTGATCGCGGACATGGACCAGGACGAGCTGGTCGCCGCGGTCGAGGACCTCGACATCGACGACCTCGCCGACCTGGTCGAGGACCTGCCCGACGCGGTGATCGACCAGCTCCTCCAGTCGATGGACCGCGACAACCGCGAGCGCCTGGAGAAGGTGCTGTCCTACGCCGAGGACACCGCGGGCCGCCTGATGAACCCCGACGTGGTGACGGTGCGCGCCGACACCACGGTGGACGTGGTGCTGCGCTTTCTGCGCCTGCGCGGCGAGCTGCCCGACCACACCGACCACCTGTACGTGGTCAACCGCCGCCACCAGCTGATCGGCTGGGTGGCGCTGCAGGACCTGGTGACGCGCGATCCGTCCACGCCGATCAACCAGCTCATCGACGACGAGCTCGAATCGCTGCACGTCGACACCCCGGCCGACGAGGTCGCGCGCCGGTTCTCGGACAACGACTGGGTATCGGCGCCGGTGGTCGACGACCACAACGTGCTGCTGGGCCGCATCACCATCGACGACGTGGTCGACATCATCCGCGAGCAGGCCGAGCACCAGGCCCTGGGCGCGGCCGGCCTGGACGAGGACGAGGACCTGTTCTCGCCGATCCGGCGCGCGGTGCGCGGCCGCGTGGTCTGGCTCGGCATCAACCTGCTCACCGCGTTCCTGGCGGCGGCGGTGATCGGCCAGTTCGACGCGACCATCGAGAAGATCGTGGCCCTCGCCGTGCTGATGCCGATCGTCGCCGGCATCGGCGGCAACGCCGCCGTCCAGGTGCTGACCCTGATGGTGCGCGGCCTCGCCCTCGGCCAGGTCGGCCCGAGCAATGCCTCGATCCTGCTGTGGAAGGAACTGCGCGTGGCGCTGATCAACGGCCTGCTGATCGGCCTGCTGGTGGGCGCGGTGGCGTTGCTGTGGTTCGGCTCGTGGGCGCTGTCGGCGGTGATCGCCGCGGCGCTCGTGCTCAACTTCTGCTCGGCGGCGCTGGCCGGCGTGCTGCTGCCGCTGCTGCTCAAGCGCATGCGCATCGACCCGGCCGTGGCCGGCACCGTGGTGGTGACCGCGGTCACCGACGTGATGGGATTCTTCAGCTTCCTGGGCCTGGCCACGGCGATCCTGCTGCACTGAACCCGGCGTGCACCGCGCCATGCGGCCATCGCTGCGGTTGCGGTATGGTGCGGGTCCCCCGTGAACGCGAGGCCCGCATGATCACGTCCCTGCGCCTGCCTGCCATCGCACTGGCGACCATGATGCTCGGCGCCTGCGCCAGCGCCCCGGATCGCGCGGCCAGCGCCACCGGCACGTTCGTGGAGCGCGAACTCGCCCTCGACGGCCGCACCCATCGCTACCAGGTGTTCGTGCCGGCGCGCGCCGACGCGGCCGCGAAGGCCCCGGTGATCCTGTTCCTGCACGGCTCTGGCGAACGCGGCGACGACAACCGTCGCCAGCTGGAGGTCGGCCTCGGGCCGCGGGTCCGCGCCGCGGCCGCGGAGTTCCCCGCGATCGTGGTGTTCCCCCAGGCGCCCGAAGGCGCCGAGTGGAACCAGCTGGCCGACGTCGTTGTCGCCCAGCTCGAAGCCGCCACGCGCGAGTTCGGCGGCGACCCGGACCGCACCTACCTCACCGGACTGTCGATGGGCGGCTACGGCGCCTGGGACCTGGCGCTGCGCGAGCCGGGCCGTTTCGCCGCGCTGGTGCCGGTCTGCGGCGGGCTGCTGCATCCGCGCCGGCCGTCGATGGCGGTCACCGGCCTGGAGGGCGAGGAGGATCCTTACGCGAAGGTGGCGCAGGCGCTGCGCGACACGCCGGTCTGGATCTTCCACGGCGCGCGCGACGACCTGGTCCCGGCCGAGTACTCGCGGCGGCTGGACGCGGCGCTGCGCGAGGCCGGCGCGCGCGATGCGCGTTACACCGAGTTCCCCGACGCCAACCACAACAGCTGGGACCCGGCCTACGCGACGCCGGAACTGTGGGACTGGCTGTTCGCGCAGCGGCGCGCGCGCTGACGACGACCGGGCGCGCCGATCCGGCTCCGCGCGCAAGGACGCCTCGCCGCTAGCGACGCGCCAGCAGCGTCTCCAGCACCGCCATGCGCACCGCGACGCCGTTGGCGACCTGGCGCAGCACCAGCGACTGCGGGCCGTCGGCGACCTCGTCGGTGATCTCCACGCCGCGGTTCATCGGGCCCGGGTGCAGCACCACGGCGCCGCGCGCGGCGCGGCGCAGGCGCGCGGCGGTCAGGCCGTAGTCGCGGTGGTAGTCCTCGAGCGAGCCGACCAGGCCCTCCTCCATCCGCTCGCGCTGCAGGCGCAGCATCATCACCGCGTCCACGCCCTCGAGCGCGGCGTCGAAGTCGTGGAATACCTCGCAGCCGGCGAGCACGTCCTCGCCGGGCAGCAGCTGCCGCGGCCCGCACACCCGGATCCGGCCGGCGCCGAGGGTGCGCAGCGCGTGCAGGTCCGAGCGCGCCACGCGCGAATGCAGGAGGTCGCCTACGATCAGGAAGCTGCGGCCGCCGAAGTCGCCCCCGAACGCCTGGCGCAGGGTGAGCATGTCGAGCAGGCCCTGGGTCGGGTGCGCGTGGCGCCCGTCGCCGGCGTTGACCAGCACCGTGCCGGGCGCCGCGGCCGCGGCGAGCTCCGCCACCGCGCGGTCGCCGGGGTGGCGGACCACGAAGCCGCGCACGCCCATCGCCTCGATGTTGCGCAGGGTGTCGGTGGCGGTCTCGCCCTTGGTGGTCGACGAGGTGGCCGCGTCGAAGCCCAGCACGTCGGCGCCCAGGCGCTGGCTGGCGCGCTGGAAGCTCAGCCGGGTGCGGGTGGAAGGTTCGAAGAACAGGGTGCAGACCGCGGTGCCGGCGAGCGCGCCGCGCGCGTCGGCGCCGTCGGCGAAAGCCTGGGCGCGGTCGAGCAGTGCCAGCAGCACCGGCCGCGGCAGGCCTTCGAGGGTGAGCAGGTGGACGAGGCGGCCGTCGGCATCGGTCTGGAGGGTCATGGCCGCTATTGTCCCGCATCCCGGGCCCGCCCGGAGCGCCCCGTCGCGCCGCAAGCGCGCGGGCCGCGCGCTCACACCGGGGTCGCGTCCCCGGGGGCGGCGAACCAGCGCTCGACGATGACCGCCGCGGCCACCGCGTCCAGCGACGCGGCGTCGCGCCGGCGGCGCCGGCCTTCGGCGCGGTCGGCGGCGAAACGCTGCGCGGCCTCGATCGAGCTCGAGCGCTCGTCCACCATCGCCACCGGCACCCGGTAGCGCGCCTTGAGTTCGGTGGCGAAGGCGCGGGCGCGGGCGCGGATCGGCTGGTCGCCGCCGTCCAGGGTCATCGGGTCGCCGACCACCATCCCGTCCGGGCGCCATTCGCGGTGCAGGCGGTCGACCGCGGCCCAGTCGATGCGGTCGTCGTGCACGTCCACCACCGCCAGCGCGCGCGCGCCGGCGCCGTAGGGACTGCCGATCGCGACCCCGATCCGGCGCGCGCCGACGTCGAAGCCCAGCACGGTGCCGTCGGCGCGGGGCAACGGCGCGCTCATGCGTGGCCCACGTGGCCCGCCATCCGCATCATGTCCACGCCGATCCCGCCGGCAGCGGCCTGCCAGCGCTGGTCGAGCGGCAGCGCGAACAGGATCTCGTGGCGCACCGGCGCGGTCAGCCAGCTGTTCTCGGCCAGTTCGTGCTCGAGCTGGCCGGCGCCCCAGCCGGCGCAGCCCAGCGCGACGGTGGCGCGCTCCGGGCCCTCGCCGCCGGCGATCGCCTCGAGGATGTCGCGCGAGGTGGTCACCCACAGCCCGTCGGCGATCGCGAGCGAGGAATCCCAGCCGTGCGCGCCGTCGTGGACGACGAAGCCGCGCTCGGGATGCACCGGCCCGCCGGCCAGGACCCGCTGCTCGAGCAGCGCGGCGTCGTCGCAGGCGATGTCCATCTGCCGCAGCACCTCGCCCAGGGTGTATTCCGAGGCGCGGTTGATCACCACGCCCATCGCGCCATCGTCGTCGTGCTGGCAGATCAGCGCGACCGTGCGGGCGAAGTTCGGGTCCGCCAGGGTTGGCAGCGCGACCAGCAGCTGGTTGGCGAAGGAAGTCGACATGCGGCCATTCTAGCCCGCGGCCGCCAGGCGGCCCCGCCGGCCACCCCGGGCCGCGCCCCGGCCGGCGGCCGGACACGCGACGGGCCGCTCGCGCGGCCCGTCGGGGATGTCGCCGGGAAGGGCCGGGATCAGCCCTTCACCGCCTCCTGGTAGCGGCGCTCGACCTCGTTCCAGTCGACCACGTTGTAGAACGCGGCGATGTAGTCGGGGCGGCGGTTCTGGTACTTCAGGTAGTAGGCGTGCTCCCACACGTCCAGGCCCAGGATCGGGGTGTTGCCCGAGGCGATGCCCTTCATCAGCGGGCTGTCCTGGTTGGCAGTGCTCTCGACCGCGAGCTTGCCCGAGCCGTCGACGGTCAGCCACGCCCAGCCGCTGCCGAAGCGGGTCAGGGCCGCCTTGGTGAAGGCGTCCTTGAAGGCGTCGAAGCCGCCCAGGTCGCTGTCGATGCGCTTGGCGACCTCGCCGACCGGGTTGCCGCCGCCGTTGGGCGACATCACCGTCCAGAACAGCGAGTGGTTGGCGTGGCCGCCGGCGTTGTTGCGCAGCGGCCCGCGCTTGTCCTCGGGCAGCGCGTCGAGGTTGGCGATGATCTCCTCGGCGCTCTTGTCCGCCCACTGGGTGCCTTCCAGCGCCGCGTTGGCGTTGTTGATGTAGGTCTGGTGGTGCTTGGTGTGGTGGATCTCCATCGTCTGCGCGTCGATGTGCGGCTCGAGCGCGTCGTAGGCGTAGGGGAGCTTCGGGAGGGTAAAGGCCACGGCGTTCTCTCCGGTTCAAGGGGGGTCCCCGCTATTGTGCCAGCGCGGGGTAAAAACGGGATCAACCGGGGTGCAATGCTGCTTCCCGGCGCGGTCCCGGCCACCGGCCTCAGCCGCGCGGCGGGAAGGCGTAGTCGGCGTTGAGGCCGTCCAGCGACAGGTTCGGGTTCCAGGCAGGGTCGGCGCGCAGCAGCGGACCCCAGCGGCGCAGCATGGTTTCGACCTCGCCGGCGAACCGGGCGCGCTTCTCGTCGCTGTCCTCGGCCCCGCGCGAGGCGGACTCGTGGTGGTAGAGCTCGGCGAAGGGCGTCCACAGGTTGCGGTAGCCGGCCTCGCGCACGCGCAGGCAGAAGTCGATGTCGTTGAACGCCACCTGCAGCGACTCGTCCAGGCCGCCGACCCGGTCGAACACCTCGCGCCGCACCACCAGGCAGGCGGCGGTGACCGCCGACAGCCGCTGGGCCACGCGCGCGCGGCCGCCGTGGCCGGGATAGCCGCGCGGCATGCCGCTGTACACGTGCGCGGCCACGCCGTGGATGCCCAGGATCACGCCGGCGTGCTGAATGCGGTCGTCCGGGTAATAGAGCATCGCGCCGACCGCGCCGATCTCCGGCCGCACCGCGTGCGAGACCATCTCGCGCAGCCAGCCTGGCGTGATCACCTCGATGTCGTTGTTGACCAGGCCCAGGATCGCGCCGTCGCACCGGGCCGCCGCCCAGTTGTTGATGGCCGAGTAGTTGAACGGCGCGTCGAAGCGCAGCACGCGCACCCGCTCGCGGCCGGCCAGCGCCTCCAGGCAGGCCAGCGCGTCGGGCTCGCGGGAGCCGTTGTCGATCACCACCACCTCGAAGTCCGGGTAGTCGGTGCGCGTGAGCAGGCTCTCCACGCAGGTACGCAGCAGGTCCGCGCGGTCGCGGGTCGGGACCAGCAGGCTCACGCGCGGCGCCGGGTCGGGCAGCGGCCAGTGCACCCGGTAGTGCCCGTGCGACAGTTCGCTGGCGCGGGCGCCGGGATGGCAGCGGGCGAGGTGTTCGTCCACCGCGCGCGCGCCGGCCGCGCCGGCGTAGTCCTTGGCCTCGCGGGTAAGCGCGGTCGAACCCTCGATCGCCCGCCAGTGGTACAGCACGCGCGGAATGTGGCGGATGCGCGACGGGTCCAGCCCCTCGCTGCAGCGCAGGAACAGGTCGTGGTCCTGGCTGCCTTCGAAGCCGGCGCGGAAGCCGCCCGCCGCGCGCACGCGCGCGGTGCGGATCACGGTCAGGTGGCAGACGTAGTTCTGGCTGCGCAACAGGTCGGGGTCCCAGTCCGGCTTGAAGTACGGGTCGAAGCGGCGCCCGTGCGCATCGAGCTTGTCCTCGTCCGAATACAGCAGCTCCAGGCCGGGATCGGCCACGATCGCCTCGGCCATCTCGAGCAGCGCGTGCGGGCGCAGCTCGTCGTCGTGGTCGAGCAGGGCCACGTAGTCGCCGGTCGCCATTTCCAGGGCGGTGTTGGAGGCGCGCGAGATGTGGCCGTTCTGCTCGCGCCGGACCACGCGGATGCGCGGATCCAGCGCCGCGTACCCGGCCAGCACCCTGGCCACCTGCGGATCGGGCGAGGCGTCGTCGGCGATGCACAGTTCCCAGCGCGGGTAGGCCTGTTCGCGCACGCTCTCGATGCAGCGCCGCAGCCAGTGTTCGGGCGTGTTGTAGACCGGCACCAGCACCGAGAACACCGGCCCGTCGGCGAGCGCGGCCGCGCGCTCGCGCATCCGTTCCAGGTCGGCCTGGCCGGGCGAGTCGTAGCAGCGCACCCAGGCCGCGTAGGGATCGAGGCCGACGTCGTGCAGTGCGTTGTAGCGGCGGCGCAGGGACTCCGCGGCCGCGGCGAGACCGCTGGCCATCGCTTCGCGCAGGAAGCCGGCCACCGTCGCGCGCCAGCAGCCCGTGCGCGCCGCGCAGCCGCGCAGCAGCTCCCACAGCGCGCGCAGGCGACCGACGCGCACCAGCTCGAACCTGCGCGGCTCCAGTTCGACGTCCGGCCGCGCCGCGCGCAGCCACAGCGCCTGCGCCGGGTGGTCGAGCATCAGCAGCAGTCGCCAGCCTCCGTCGCCCGCAGCGTCCGACAGCACGAAGCCGAGGTTGGGCACCGGCCCATGGCCGCGGTCCGGCTGCAGCAGCAGCGCGTGCACCTGGCCGTCGGCGCCGCGGCAGTCCAGGCGCAGCAGGTACCAGCCGGCCGCGATGTCCCGCCACGGCGGCACGCGCTGCAGCTTCAGGCCGTCGCTGGCGGCCGCGCTCGCGGCCAGCACGCCGGCGTCGCGCCCGGCCGGCGCCAGGACCGCGGACTCGGCACCCGCGGGCCACGGCGCGCCGCGGTAGCGCACCACCTGTCCGCCGGGGCGGCGGCTGGCGGCCAGGTACAGCTGACGGTGGTAGGCCTGGACCAGGGCGGCCGCCACGCCCCGCGGTCCGCGCACCAGCCCCGGCAGCAGGCGCAGCGCCGCTGCCAGTCGCGCGACCAGGTTCCCGTCGTCGCCGGTGCCGCGCGCCGCCACGGCCCACATCGCGCGCAGTGCGGTGCCGCGATCGACCGGTTCGCAGTCGATCTCGACGCCGGGCGCCGACGCCGTCAGCGTCCATTGCCCGCCGGGGATCGCCACGATGCCTTCGGCCCGGCCATCGGCGGCCAGCATCGGATAGAGCTGGTCCCGCGCATCCGGCTGGCCGGCGCGCAGCACGAGCGCGGGAGCGGCATCGGCCGCGGACGGCCAGGGGAAGGAGATCCGGTACCAGCCGGCTTCGAACCGGCGCGACTGGGCTGCCGGCATCGTGGCGTCTTCGCGCATCGGGTCGGCTCGTCGTCGGGAGGGCGCGGCACCTGGGCCGGTTCCGACACGTGGCGCGCCAGTATACGGGAAGCGTGCCCACGCTCCGTGGAGCCGCGCGGCGCTAGACTGCCGCGATGCCGTTCCTCGAACTCACCATCCGCTGCCCGCAACCCGAGCAGCCGCGCCGCGAGCACGCGCTCGAGGACGTCGGCGCGCTGTCGGTCACCCTGCTCGACGCCGACGCCGGCACCAGCGAGGAACACGCGATCCTCGAACCCGGCGTGGGCGAGACGCCGCTGTGGGACGAGATCGCGCTCAGCGCGCTGTTCCCGCACGATGCCGACGGCCTGCTGCTGCTCGCCGCGCTGGAGGCGTTCGACCCGGCACTGGACTGGAGCGGCGCCTCGTTCCGCCGCGTCGAGGACCAGGACTGGGAGCGCGCGTGGATGGACCAGTACGCGCCGCTGCGCTTCGGCGAGCGCACCTGGATCGTGCCCTGGAACCACGCGCTGCCCGACGAGGCGCGCACCGCCGACGCCGCGGTGGTGCGCCTGGATCCGGGGCTCGCGTTCGGCTCGGGCACGCATCCGACGACCTCGCTGTGCCTGCAGTGGCTCGACGCCCTGGCCGCGACGGGCCAGCTGCAGGGACGCGACGTGCTCGACTTCGGATGCGGCAGCGGCATCCTCGCGCTCGCCGCCGTGGCGCTGGGCGCGGAGGGCGCCGACGGGGTCGACAACGATCCCCAGGCGCTGCAGGCCACGCAGGACAACGCCGCGCGCAACGGCATGGCCGGCCGCGTGCGCGTGTGGCCGCCGGAGCAGGCGCCGGCGGGCCCCTACCCGGTCGTGGTGGCCAACATCCTGGCCTCGGCGCTCGACGCGCTTGCGCCCGAACTCGCGGCGCGCACCGCGCCCGGTGGCCGGATCGCACTGTCGGGGATCCTCGACGGCCAGCAGGACACGCTCCTGCAGCGCTACGGCGCATGGTTCGACGCGCTGCGCGTCGCCACCGAAGGCGACTGGGTGCGCATCGACGGCATCCGGCGGTGACCCGCGGCGCGCGTCGGCCGCGCGGCGGCGTGGTTGAATAGCGCCATGTTCATCAACTGCCGGCACTGCCACGCGCTGGTTGCCACCGATCCGGCGACCGACCTCCCGCCCGAGCATTGCCCGCGCTGCCGCGGCGTGCTGCGCAGGCCGGACGCGACCCCGGCACCGATCGCGGCGCCGCCACCGGCCGCCGCCGCGCCGCCGCCCGCAACGCTGCCGCCGGAACCCGCGACGGCCGGGACGGCGGGCCGCGGCGCGGTCGCCGGCGACCCGGCATCGGCGGCCGATGCCGCATCCGGGGCCGGGGCCGCACCGGCGGCCGCGCAGGACGCGGGCACGGCCACGGCGCCGGCGCTCGCCGCGGACACGCACGCCGTGGCCCACGCCGCCGCGCCCGCCCCGCCCGCTGCGACGGGGCCAGCGGCAATCTCCGGCGCGGGCGCCGAGTCCGACGCTGCGCCGGTTGCAGGTCACGCATCCGCGCAGCCCGATCGCGATGGGGCCGCCCCTGAGCCCGCGCCATCCGAGGCGAGGGACGCGCCATCGTCCGGCGCTGCGGAGGCGCAGGCCGTGGAGGTCGCGACGACCGCAGCGGCGGTGGACACGCCATCGGAAGCAGTCGCACCTGCAACCATCGCCGATCCGGGGCAGGACCAGGAGCCCTCACCGGCAGTCGTCGACGCGGCGGCATCGAGTGCCCCGCCAGCCGACGAGGCACGCGCCACCGACGCGCCCGCCGGGGTTCCCCCCGCCCCGGCATTCTCCCCCGCGCATCCCGGCACCGTTCGCGCGACCCGGCGCGGACGCCTCGCGGCGGCGGCGGCGATCGTCGCGCTCGTGCTGTTGCTGGCGGTGCAGATCGTCCTCGCCGACCGCGAACGCCTCGCCGCCGATGCCGCATGGCGTCCGCTGGTGGCCACGGCCTGCGGCGTGCTCGGCTGCGAGGTGCCTCCATGGCGCGAGCCCGCGGCGATCACGCTCGTCTCGCGCGAGGTGCGGCCGCATCCCGCGCAGCCGGACGCGCTGCGCGTGCGCGCCAGCTTCCGCAACGACGCGCGCTGGGCCCAGGCCTGGCCGCGGCTGGTGCTGGTGCTGTCCGACGTCAACGGCCGGCCGGTCGCGGCGCGCGCGTTCGAACCGGACGAATACCTGGGCGCCGCGCCCCCCGCGCTGCTCGAGCCGGGGCAGGCCGCGGACATCGAGTTCGACATCGCCGAGCCATCGGTGGCCACGGTGGCCTACGCCTTCGACTTCCGTCCGTAGGCGAAGGCGGGCACGACGGTCGTGGCATGGCCCGCGGCGGTCTCGACGCGGCGCAGCATCGGATCGCGTTGTTCATTGGTCGAATTCGCATTGTCCGATGCGACCGCATGGCGCTAGACTCGTCCGCCCGCGATGGAGCCCCGGTGCGCATCGCACAGGTCGCCGAGCATCCCTTGAACGTCCCCGACCACGCCGAGAGCAACGCCCGCAACGCGCCCCGTGCGCCGCTGCGCGACCACGTCGCCAATTCGGTGCGCCGCTACCTGGGCGACCTCGACGGCCACAGCACCGACAACCTCTACCAGATCGCGCTGCGCGAGCTGGAAATCCCGCTGTTCCAGGAAGTGCTCGAGCACTGCGAGGGCAACCAGAGCCGCGCCGCGACCATGCTCGGCATCCACCGCTCGACGTTGCGGAAGAAACTGCGCGAGTACGGCATCGCCTGAGCCGCGGCCGGGCGGGCGCGGCGGCTATAATTCCCGCCCCCGCTTCCCCGCCGCGAGCCACGATGACCGCCGACCTCCTGCCCGTGCGACGGGCGCTGCTGTCCGTTTCCGACAAGACCGGCCTGGTCGACCTGGCCCGTGCGCTGTCCGCGCGCGGCGTCGAACTGCTGTCCACCGGCGGCACCGCCAGGGCGATCCGCGAGGCCGGGCTTCCGGTCCGCGACGTGTCCGAGGCCACCGGCTTCCCCGAGATGATGGACGGCCGGGTCAAGACCCTGCACCCGGTGGTGCACGGCGGCCTGCTGGGCCGCGCCGGCACCGACGACGCGGTGATGGCCGAGCACGGCATCGCCCCGATCGACCTGCTGGTGCTGAACCTGTATCCGTTCGAACAGGTCACGGCGAACGCCGGCTGCACCCTGGCCGAGGCGGTGGAGAACATCGACATCGGCGGCCCGGCCATGCTGCGCAGCGCGGCCAAGAACTTCGCCCGCGTCGCCGTCGCGACCTCGCCCGACCAGTACGCCGGCCTGCTGGCCGAACTCGAGGCCAACGACGGCCGGCTGTCGGCCGCCACCCGCTTCGCCCTGTCGGTGGCCGCGTTCAACCGCGTGGCCCAGTACGACGCGGCGATCAGCAACTACCTGTCCGCGATCACCGACGCGTCCGGTGACGTCCCGGTGCGCGCGCCGTTCTCCGCCCAGGCCAACGGCAGTTTCGTCAAGGTCATGGACCTGCGCTACGGCGAAAACCCGCACCAGCAGGCCGCGTTCTACCGCGACCTGCATCCCGCGCCGGGGTCGCTGGCGACCTTCACCCAGCTGCAGGGCAAGGAGCTGAGCTACAACAACATCGCCGACAGCGACGCGGCCTGGGAATGCGTGCGCCAGTTCGACGCCCCGGCCTGCGTGATCGTCAAGCACGCCAACCCCTGCGGCGTGGCCGTGGCCGCGGATGTCGGCCAGGCCTACGAACTGGCGTACGCCACCGACCCGACGAGCGCCTTCGGCGGCATCCTCGCCTTCAACCGCACGCTCGACGCGACCACCGCGAAGACCATCCTCGACCGCCAGTTCGTCGAAGTGCTGATCGCGCCCGACTACGACGACGGCGCGCTCGAGTACGCGAAGAAGAAGGCCAACGTGCGCGTGCTGCGGATCCCGATGGCGCCGCCGTCGCCCGGTTTCATCGACGTCAAGCGCGTGGGCTCGGGCCTGCTGATGCAGACCGCCGACGACCGCGTGGTGACCCGCGACGAACTCAGGGTCGTCACGAAGCTGGCGCCGACCGCACAGCAGTTCGACGACCTGCTGTTCGCATGGAGGGTCGCGAAGTTCGTCAAGTCCAACGCGATCGTGTACGCGAAGGACCACCGCACGATCGGCGTGGGCGCCGGGCAGATGAGCCGGGTGTACTCGGCCCGCATCGCCGGCATCAAGGCCGCCGACGCGGGCCTGGTCGTGGAAGGCTCGGTGATGGCGTCCGACGCGTTCTTCCCGTTCCGCGACGGCATCGACGCCGCCGCCGCCGCCGGGATCAAGGCGGTGATCCAGCCGGGCGGTTCGATGCGCGACGCCGAGGTGGTCGCCGCCGCCGACGAGCACGGCATCGCCATGGTGTTCACCGGCGTGCGCCACTTCCGCCACTGATGGGGGCCCCGACGATGCCGCCGGCGCCCCGCATCGCCTGCCTGTCGCTCGCGGCCGCCCTGGCGCTGGCCGGCTGCGGCGACCACCCGATGCAGGACGCGCGCGACGCGATCGCCGCGGAGCTGCCCGCACCCTATTTCGAGGACCTGGTCACCGAGTCGGCCAGCATCGAGGGCCGGCGCCTGGTGTTGCTGGTGCGCAGTCCGGAGGGCGACGCGGACGTGACCCGCGCGAGCCCGCGCTTCGACGAACTGCGCGAGAGCGAGCAGGCGCAGATGCAGGAGCTTTGCCTGCATCCGGCGCTCGCGCCCCTGTTCGGCTCCGACGTGGTGTTCGTGCGCCGCTTCGTCGACCGCCACGACAAGGTGTTCTTCGAATCCACGCTTCCGGCGCGCGACTGCGCGCCCTGGGACCTGAAGGGGACGTCATGAAAGTGCTGGTGATCGGTTCCGGCGGCCGCGAACACGCGCTGGCGTGGAAGCTCGCGCAGTCGCGGCGCGTGTCCGAGGTCATCGTCGCGCCGGGCAATGCCGGCACCGCCGCCGAGCCGCAGTGCCGCAACGCGCCGGTGAAGGCCGACGACCTCGACGGCCTGCTGCGGCTGGCCGAGGACGAGGACGTGGCGCTGACCGTGGTCGGCCCGGAAGTGCCGCTGGTGGCCGGCGTGGTCGACCGCTTCCGCGCCGCGGGCCGCCGCATCTTCGGGCCCAGCGCCGCGGCCGCGAGGCTCGAGGGCAGCAAGGCCTTCGCCAAGGACTTCCTCAAGCGCCATTGCATCCCCACCGCGTTCTACGCCGTGCACACCGAGGTGGACGCGGCGCTCGCCTATGTCCGCGACAAGGGCGCGCCGATCGTGGTCAAGGCCGACGGCCTGGCCGCCGGCAAGGGCGTGGTCGTGGCCATGACCCTGGACGAGGCCGAGGCCGCGGTGCGCGACATGCTCTCGGGCAACGCGTTCGGCGACGCCGGCGCGCGCGTTGTGATCGAGGAATTCCTCGAGGGCGAGGAGGCGAGCTTCATCTCGATGGTCGACGGCCGCACCGCGCTGCCGATGGCCACCAGCCAGGACCACAAGCGCGTGGGCGACGGCGACACCGGCCCCAACACGGGCGGCATGGGTGCGTACTCGCCCGCGCCGGTGGTCACGCCCGAGGTGCACGAGCGGATCATGCGCGAGGTCGTGCAGCCGACCGTGGACGGCATGGCCGCCGACGGCACGCCGTTCACCGGCTTCCTCTACGCCGGGCTGATGATCGGGCCCGACGGCGCGCCCAAGGTGATCGAGTTCAACGTGCGCTTCGGGGACCCGGAGACCCAGCCGGTGATGCTGCGCCTGCAGTCGGACCTGGTGGACCTGGTCGAGGCCGCGCTCGAAGGCCGCCTGGACAGCACCGAGGCGGTCTGGGACACGCGGCCCTCGCTGGGCGTGGTGATGGCCGCGCGTCCGTACCCGGGCACGCCGGTCACCGGCGAGCCGATCTCCGGCCTCGACGAGGTGCCCGACGACGTGAAGGTGTTCCACGCCGGCACCGTGCTCGAGGCCGACGGACGCGTGCTCAGCGCGGGCGGCCGCGTGCTGTGCGTCACCGCGCTCGGCGACACCGTCGCCGACGCGCAGCGCCGCGCCTACGCCGGCGTGGACGCGATCTCGTGGGAGCACGCCTTCTGCCGCCGCGACATCGGCTGGCGCGCGATCGAGCGCGAACGGGGGCACTGAGCCGTGGGCGGTCGCGTCGAACCGTTCCGCGCGATCGCCATCAGCCAGCTGGCGCGCAGGCTGGAAGCCGCCGGGCGCCCGGTAGTGCACATGGAGTTCGGCCAGCCCTCGACGCCCGCACCCGCCGCGGCGCTGGCCGCGGTGCGCGCGGCGCTCGACCGCGACCCGCCCGGCTACTGGGAAAGCGAACCGCTGCGCGCACGCATCGCCCGCCACTACGGCGAACGCTACGGCGTGGACGTCGATCCCGACCGCATCATCCTCACCTGCGGCGCCTCGCCCGCGTTGCTGCTGGCCCTGCTGGCGCGCTTCGAGGCCGGCGACCGCATCGCCTTCGCCCGGCCAGGCTACGTCGCCTACCGCAACACCACACGCGCCGCACGCCTGGAGCCGGTCGAAATCGGCTGCGGGCCCGGGACGCGCTACCAGCTCTCGGCGGCCGCGATCGCGGCGCTGGACCCCGCGCCCGCCGGCGTCATCCTGGCCAGCCCGGCCAATCCCACCGGCACGATCATCCCGGGCGACGAACTCGCGGCGATCGCCGACGTGTGCCGCGAACGCGGCATCGTGCTGCTCTCCGACGAGATCTACCACGGCCTGCATCACACCCAACCGGCGCATTCGATCCTCGAGTACGCGCCCGACGCACTGGTGGTGAACAGCTTCTCCAAGTACTACAGCATGGTGGACTGGCGCCTGGGCTGGCTGCTGGTGCCGCCCGGCCTGGTGGACACCGCGCGCGCCCATGCCGGCAACCTGTTCCTGACCCCGCCCTCGCCCAGCCAGCAGGCGGCGCTGGTGGCGATGGACTGCACGGACGAGCTCGAAGCGCACCGCGCCACGTACGCGCGCAACCGCGCCCTGCTGCTTGATGCATTGCCGGCGCTGGGGCTGGAACGCATCGCGCCGCCCGACGGCGCGTTCTACCTCTGGGCGGACGTCGGCCACCTCACCAGCGACAGCCTCGGCTTCTGCACCCGCATGCTGGAGCAGACCGGCGTGGCACTGGCGCCGGGCGTGGACTTCGATCCCGTCGACGGCCACCGCTACATCCGCTTCAGCTTCGCGCCGGCCACGGCCCACGTCGAGGAGGCGCTGCGCAGGCTCGCGCCCTGGTTCGCCGCCCAACCACGCATCGGCTGAGCGCGCGCGACCTCAGACGTTGGCCGCGTCCGGCGGCAGGCTGGTGGCCAGCGCCGCCGCGCCCCCCGCGTCCTGCGTCGCGCCCGGGCAATGCGCCTGGAGGGTGTACGCCGTCATCGACAGCGAGCCGTAGCTGTAACCCTCGACCAGCGTCTTCGCCGGACGCTCCGCCGCGGCCGCCATCCCGGCCAGGTACAGCAGCGGCAGGAAGTGGTCGGTGACCGGCACCGCGGCGCGATAGTCCGGGTGCGCCGCCAGCGACGCCGCCTCGTGCGGCGTCTCGCGCATCAGCTGGCGCGCGCGCTCGTCGAAGCGGCGGGCCCAGTCGAAGCCATCGTCCGGCCGGTTCCAGTCGATCGCGCGCAGGTTGTGGACGACGTTGCCGCTGCCCACCACCAGGATCCCGCGCTCGCGCAGCGCGGACAGCTTCGCGCCCAGCTCGACGTGCCAGTCGAGCGGCTTGCGGGTGTCGAGCGAGAGCTGCACGACCGGGATATCGGCCTTCGGGAAGGCGTGCACCAGCACCGACCAGGTGCCATGGTCCAGACCCCAGCCATCGAGGTCGGCGCCGACCCGGTCGGGCCTGGCCAGGTCGGCCACCTCCTCCACCAGCTCCGGCAGGCCCGGCGCCGGGTACTGCACGGCGAACAGCTCGGGCGGGAAACCGTAGAAGTCGTGGATCGTGCGCGGGCGCGGCATCGCGGTGACGGCCAGCGCCGGCACGTACCAGTGCGCCGAGATCGCCAGGATCGCGCGCGGCCGCGGCACCGAGGCGCCGAACGCGCGCCAGGCCTGCGTGTAGCGGTTGCGCTCGAGCGCGTTCATCGGGGAGCCGTGGCCGAGGAAGGCGGCCGGCATCAGGGGCGTGGACATGGTGCGCTCCGCCGGGCGTGGTCGCGGCCACTCTAGCAACCGGGCAGGCGCGCGGCGTGGACGGCGGCCGAACGCACCGGCGCGGGCGCCGGACCGCGGTGCGCCGGGTGCCGCCCGCCCGCTACACTCCGGGCCAGCCCTCGGAGGACGCATGGCGCACGAGACCGGGCACGACCGGCCCAACCACCATTCGCAGTTCGACCTGCTGCGCCAGCGCCGCTTCCTGCCGTACTTCACCGTGCAGGCGCTGGGCGCGTTCAACGACAACGTCTACCGCCAGGCGATCATCGGCCTGCTCGGCGCCATGGCCGTCGCCGGCACGATCTCGACCGGGTCGCGCGCGCTCTACACCCAGCTCGCGCCGGCGATCTTCATCCTGCCCTACTTCCTGTTCTCGGCCACCGCCGGCCAGATCGCGGAGAAGCTGGAGAAGCAGCGCCTGATCGTGATCACCACGACGATGGAGATCGCGATCATGTCGCTGGCCGCGGTCGGCTTCGTCCTGCAGAACATGCCGCTGCTGCTGGTGGCGCTGTTCTGCACCGGCCTGCAGTCCACGCTGTTCGGCCCGGTGAAGTATTCGATCCTGCCCTCGGTGCTCGCGCCCGAGGAACTGACCGGCGGCAACGGCCTGGTCGAGATGGGCACCTCGATCTCGATCCTGCTGGGCATGGTCGCGGGCGGTTCGATCTTCCTGCTCGCCGGCGCGTCGGGGCCCTACGTGGCCGCGGCGGCGATCATCCTGCTGGCCGTGGCCGGCAACCTGGTCGCGCGCAGGATCCCGCCCGTGCCGGCCGGCGACCCGGCGCTGCGGATCGACTGGAACGTGGCCCGCCAGTCCTGGCGGATCTGGAAGCTCACCCGGCGCCAGCCGGCGGTGCGCAACGCGGTGCTGGGCGTGTCCTGGTTCTGGTTCATCGGCACCGTGCTCACCGCGCAGCTGCCGATGTACGCCGAGGCCAACCTCGGCGGCACCCAGGCGCTGTACATCTTCGCGCTGGCCCTGTTCTCGATCGGCGTGGGCGTGGGTTCGCTGCTGTGCGAGAAGCTCTCCGGGCGCACGGTGGAGATCGGCCTGGTGCCGCTGGGCGCGCTGGGCGTGAGCGCCTTCATGCTCGACCTGTACTTCGCCCGCCCCGGCGCGGCGCTGGCGGCGGGGCTGTCGGTGCGCGGGTTCCTGGACGCGCCGGGCAGCTGGCGGATCGTCGCCGACCTCACCGGCATCGGCATGTTCACCGGTTTCTTCGTGGTGCCGCTGTTCGCGCTGATCCAGAGCCGCACGCCGCGGGACGAGCTGGCGCGGGTGATCGCCGGCATGAACATCCAGAACTCGCTGTTCATCGTCGCCGCGGCCCTGATCGGCATCGCGGTGCAGCAGCTGCTGGGCTGGAGCATCCCGCAGCTGTTCCTGGCGCTGGCGATCGCCAACGCCCTGGTCGCGATCTGGATCTTCAGCATCGTGCCCGAGTTCGCGATGCGCTTCGTCAGCTGGCTGATGGTGCGCGCGCTGTACCGGCTGGAGCTGCACGGGATCGAGAAGCACGTGCCCGACGAGGGCCCGGCGCTGATCGTGTGCAACCACGTCAGCTACATGGACGCGCTGATCCTCGCCGCGACCATCCCGCGCCCGGTGCGGTTCGTGATGTACCACCGCATCTTCGAGGTGCCGGTGATGCGCTGGATCTTCCGCACCGCCCGCGCGATCCCGATCGCCGGCGCGCGCGAGGACCCGGCGCTGATGGAGCGCGCCTTCGACGCGATCGACGCGGCGCTGGCCGAAGGCGAGATCGTCGGCATCTTCCCCGAAGGCGCGCTGACGAAGGACGGCGACATCGCGCCGTTCAAGCCGGGCGTGGAGCGGATCGTGCGGCGCGCGGCCGAGGCCGGGCGTCCGGTGCCGGTGGTACCGATGGCCCTGTGCGGGATGTGGGCCAGCATGTGGAGCCGGCGCGATTCGCGGCTGGGGCGGATGCGGGTGCCGCGGCGCTTCCGCGCGCACGTGGTGGTGGTCGCGGACGCGCCGGTCACCGACCCGGGCGTCACCGCGCAGCAGCTGGAGGCGAAGGTGCGCGCGCTGCGCGGCGACCGGCCCTAAGCGCGGCGTCCTCGCTCAGCTGACCCACCCGGCGATCACGAACAGCGCGATCACCGCCAGCCACAGCAGCAGGCTGCGCCAGACCAGGCTCATCGCGTCGCGAAGTTCCGGCAGCGGCCCGAGTTCGAGCACCAGCGCGCTGCCGGGCGGCACGCCGGCCTCGGCATATTCCTCGGCCTCGTCGGCGATCTCGCTGCGCACGCTGGCGCGCACGGCGGCGGCGACGAAGCCGGTGTCCAGGCGCAGGTCGGCGCCGCCGGCCTCCTTCCAGGCCCCGAGTACCACGTCGAAGTTGCCCACCAGCGCCAGCGACAGGGTGACCAGCTGCGCCGCAGGCCAGTCCAGCGCCGCCAGCAGCGCGCGCGCGCCATGCACCATCGGCGGCGGCAGGCGGGTCGATACGCGGTCCTCGGCCGCGACCGCGACCAGGCGGTACAGCAACGCCCCGACCGCGCCCAGCACCAGGAACCACAGCAGCACGCCGAACCAGCGCCGCAGCGCCGCATCCGCCACCGCGCCCACCAGCGCCGGGGGGTGCAGGCTGGCCTGGTCGCGCCGGTGCTCCGGCCACAGCGCGGCGGCGGCGGCGCGGCGACCGTCGCCGTCCGCGGCCTCGACGATATCGTCGACGTCGCGATCCAGGTCGCGCGGCCCCCAGGCATGGAACAGCACGACCACCGCGAACAGCAGCCCCGGCAGCCCGAACAGCACGCTGTCCAGCAGCCATTGCAGCAGCGCCACCAGCAGCAGCGGCGGGAGCAGGGCCAGGGCGATGCCCCAGCGACTGCCGAACGCGCCATCCTCGCCCAGTCGCGCGTGCAGCCAGTCCAGCCAGCCCTCGAACCAGCCGTAATGGCGCAGGGTGGCGGTCAGGTCGCGGGCCAGGTGTCCCAGCACCAGCGCCACGACGACCGCGAGCAGGGTGGCGAACATGGGCCGATTCTAGGGCCCGCGGGGCGCCGGCGGCGAACCGGGCGTTGCCGGACTCAGGCGGACGCGCCGCCGCGGTACCAGGCCTCGACCAGCCAGCGCGAGATCGACAGCCGCGGCGACAGCAGCAACCCCTGTCCGCCGGTGCGTCCTTCGAGCGCATCGCCCACCTCCTCGCGGGTGAACCAGCGCGCGTCCTCCAGCTCCTCGTCGCTCGGGCGCGGCACGTCCGGCTCGGCGTCGGCGATGAAGCCCAGCATCAGCGAGGACGGGAACGGCCACGGCTGCGAGGCGAGATAACGGCAGCGGCGCACCCGCACCGCGGATTCCTCGAACACCTCGCGCACCACGGTCTGCTCGAGGGTTTCGCCGGGCTCGACGAAACCGGCCAGGGTCGAATAGCGGCGCGGCGGCCAGTCCGCCTGGCGGCCGAGCAGCAGGCGCTCGCCGTCGGTGACCGCGACGATCACCGCCGGATCGGTGCGCGGATAGTGCTCGCTGGCGCAGCCGTCGCAGCGGCCGAGCCAGCCCGCGCGCTCGAAGCGGAGCTGCGTGCCGCAGGCGCCGCAGTAACGATGCCGCGCGCGCCAGTGCAGCACCGCGCGCGCCTGGGCGAAGGCCGTCGCCTCGCGCACCGGCCAGCTGGCGGCGGCGGTACGCAGGTCCACGCGCGGCGTCCCGGGATCCGTGCCCGGGTCGGGTGCGGCGAACCAGGCCCGGCCGCCGTCCATGCCCAGCAGCACGGCCTCGGCCCGCAGCGCCGGATGGTCGCCGCCGCGTTCGTCCACGGGCGTGCCGCCGTCGCCGCACAGCGCGCGGCCCTCGGCATCGAGCCGCAGCAGGCGCGCGTCCGGCCACAGCGCGGCCAGGCGGTCGGATTGCGTGCGCAGGAACTCGACGCGGTCGAGCGCGCCTTCGACGAAGGCGAAGCCCGGCGGTGCGTCGGCCATGGCGGTCAGACGGTGAACGACGACCCGCAGCCGCAGGTCGAGCGGGCGTTCGGGTTGCGGATCGTGAACTGGGCGCCGTGCAGGCTCTCGGTGTAGTCCACCGTCGCGCCCATCAGGTACTGCAGGCTGAGCGGATCGACCACCAGGGTGACGCCGTCGGTGGTCACGGCCAGGTCGTCCTCGGCCTGCTGCTCGTCGAACTCGAAGCCGTACTGGAAGCCCGAGCAGCCGCCGCCCTGGATGTAGACGCGCAGCTTGAGCGCCGGATTGCCTTCCTCGGCGATCAGTTCACGGACCTTGCCGGCCGCCGCCGGGGTGAACTCCAGCGGGCGCTGCAGCGAAAGGTAGTCTGGTGCGGGCGAGGACATGTCGATCAGGATGGGGCGCGGGCGGCGCGACTTCAAGCGCCGCGCCGGCACGCTGCGTTCATTCCCCCGCCTGCGCCGGCGCCCTGGCGGCCTCGTCCCAGGCCAGGGTCTTCTCCACCGGCGCGCCCGAGGACGGCGCGAGTCGCGCCACCACCCGCAGCGGCTTGAAGCCCGGCGGCAGCACCACCTCGCCCTCGAGCTGCTGGAAGTACTTGAACGAGTACTCCACGCCCTCGGCATCGGGCTGCTGGCGCAGGGCGGCCCAGTCCAGCCGCTCCAGGCGGCCGTCGCGGGTGCCTTCCACGGCCAGGGTCAGCCGGCCGCTGCTCACCGAACCGCGGTTCAGGTTCTGGGTCAGGGTCACGGTGTACTGCCAGGCCTGGCCGCCGCGCGGGACCAGTGCCAGCTCGTGCACGGCCAGGCCGCGCCGCTGCGCGGTCGAGCCGACGAAGCGCTCGTAGAACGCAATGTCCGCGCGCAGCGCCGAGATCTCCTCCTCCCGCTCGGCCAGGGCGCCCTGCAGGTCGCGGTTGGCGTCGCGGCTGATCTGGTCCGAGCGCGACAGGGTGGCGACTTCCTGCTCGAGCGCCTCGATCCGCGCCTGCGCGCTGGCCAGGTCGGTGACGCCGCCCGGGGACGGCCTGGCGACCGTGGCCCACACGCCCCACAGGCCGAACCCGAGCGCGGCCACGAACACCGCCACCACCGCATAGCCCGCCGGCGAGGACGGCACCATCTCGGCGGGCGCGGGGGACTGCGCGGCGGGGCCAGTGGGCTGGTCGCCCTCCTGGCTGGGAGTCGGCTCCGTCATCGTTCCCGTATAGCGACGCCCGCGCACCTGCGTCAAGGCGCACCCTGCTCCTATACTCGGGCGCAGACGCGACCGCCGGCTGCGGTCCGCGAGGAGTCCCGATGACCGATGCCCACCTGTTCGCCATCGGCGTGCTGCTCGCCTGGCTGGCGGGCATCCGCGCCTACCTGACCGTGTTCGGGGTCGGCCTGGCCGGGGTGCTGGGCTGGCTGGACCTGCCGCCGGCGCTGGAGGCGACCACCTCGCCCTGGGTCCTGGGCGTGTCCGGCGCGCTGGCGCTGGCCGAGTTCCTCGCCGACAAGATCCCGGGCGTGGACTCGGCCTGGGACCTGCTGCAGACCCTGGCCCGGATCCCGGCCGGCGCCTTCCTCGCCGCCGCCGCGCTCTCGCCCGACGGCGAACTCGGGGCCGGCATGCTGGCGACCGGCGCCGGCGTGGCGCTGGCCAGCCACGCGGTCAAGGCCGGCTCGCGCGCCCTGCTCAACACCTCGCCCGAGCCGGTGAGCAACTGGACCGCCTCGGCCACCGAGGACGTGGTGGTGGTCGGCGCGCTGGGCCTGATGTGGACCTGGCCGTGGCTGGTGCTGGGCGTGGTGGTCACCCTGGGCGTCGGCCTGCTGCTACTGCTCTGGTGGGCCTGGCGGCGCCTGTTCCGGCGCGCGCCGCGACCGGCGTCCACCTGAGCCGGCGGTCACAGTTCAGGCCCAGCGCGCGGACCAGTGGCGCGCTGGCGGCGCCGACCTGCCGTGGCCACCGCGCCGGGTTCGGCGATAATGCGAGGCTCCAGGGGGAAACGCAGGTATGAATCGCGTGGCTGCGCAGGCAGGCTCACCGCCCGATCGTCCGCCGTGCCACGCGCGCGCGGTTGCCCGTGTTCGTGCTTTCCGGCAAGGTTCCCGCGGTGTCTGACGCCGACAATCGCCAACGCGCGGAATTCCCGCCCGCCGGATACTGGCGCCGCTGGTGCGGGGATGCCGCGCCGCCGGAGCTGCCGTGCGTGGAGAGCCCCGACGCGTCCGCCGCCCCGCCGCCCCAGCCTGCCGCAAGGCCGGCCCCCGAGGCCGGGCCGTGGCGGGTCCTGGTCGTCGAGGACGACCCCAGCCAGGCCCTGTTCGCCGAGAGCGTGCTGACCGGCGCCGGCATGCAGGTCCAGGTGGTGTCGGTCACCAGCGAGGTGATGGGCGCGCTCGAGCAGCTGCGCCCCGACCTGGTGCTGATGGACCTGCACATGCCCGGCCTGGACGGCGCCGAACTGACCTCGCTGATCCGCGCCCGGCCCGATTTCGCCTCCACCCCGATCGTGTTCCTGACCGGCGACGAGGATCCCGAGCGCCGCTTCGAGGCGCTGGAACTGGGCGCCGACGACTTCCTGCGCAAGCCGGTGCGGCCCAAGCACCTGGTCTCGGCGGTGCAGACCCGGATCGTGCGCGCGCGCGCCCTGCAGGCGCCGGCGGGCGCCACCCAGCGGCATCCGGCCACCGGCCTGCACACCCGGCCGCAGATGCTGCAGCTGCTCAACGCCAGCGTGCCCGGCGCCACCGACGGTGCGGTGTTCTTCGTCGAGATCGCGGGCGTGGCCGCGCTGCGCGACCGGTTCGGCTACGCCTCGCTGGAAACCCTGCTGACCGACGCCGGCCGGCGCGTGGGCGAGATCGCCGGCGGGCATCCGGCCGCGCGGCTCAACGACAACACCTTCCTGGTGCTGGCGTCCGGGCTCGCGTCCGGCCAGCTGGCGCCTTTCGCCCGCCAGCTGCGCGACGGACTGGGGGGGCACACGTTCAACGTCGGCGAGGAGAAGCTGCGCCTGCGCGCGGTCGTCGGCTTCGCCGACCTCGCCCTGGGCTTCGACGATCCCGGCGACGCGCTGGCCGCGGCCGAGGAGGCGCTGCGCGGCGCGCGCAGCCACGCCCACGGCATCGCCGCCTGGGAGCGGCCGGTGCCGGTCGAGGACCAGGCCCTGGCGGCCCTGGCCCAGGAGCTGCGCGACGCGCTCGCCTCGGGCCGGCTGCAGACCGCGTTCCAGCCGATCGTCGCCGTCGCCGGCGGCAACGAGGCCCAGTTCCAGGTGCTGCTGCGGATGCGCGACGGCAAGGGCACCGAGCACACCGCCGGCCAGGTGCTGGCCGCCGCCGCGCGCATCGGCGCCACCGCCGACGTCGACCGCCGGGTACTGGAGATCGCGATCGGCGCCCTGCACCGGCAGAAGCAGGAGAACCGCGCGCTGCGCCTGTTCGTGACCCAGGCCCCGACCACGCTCGCCCAGCAGGGTCACGCGCAGTGGCTGCTGCATTCGCTGGCCGAAGCCGGCGTCGACGGCAACTCGCTGGTGATCGACGTGCGCCAGGAGGACGCGCTGGTGCACGCGCTGTCGCTGCAGGAGTTCTGCCGCGAGATGGTCGCGGCCGGCGTCCAGCTGTGCCTGAGCCAGTACAGCTACAGCCCCGAATCCAACGCCCTGCTCGGCCAGCTCCCGCTCGGCTACGTGCGCCTGTCGGCGCGCTACTCCAGCCAGCTGCACGAGGCGGCGGTGCGCGACGAGATGCGCAGCGCGATCGACCATGCGCACCGGCTCGGGCTGCAGGTCATCGGCCAGCAGGTGGAGGACGCGCAGTCGGCGGCCACGCTGTGGATGACCGGCGTCGACTTCATCCAGGGCAACCTGGTGCAGCGGCCCGCGGGCGAGCTCGAATTCGACTTCCACAACTCGGTCCTGTAGGGACGCACGCTGATGGGGATGATCAGCACCAGACAGCCATCCAGCGCGATGCTGCGATGGTTCACCCTCGGTGCCGCCGGCGGCGCCGTGGTGACCATGGCGCTGCATGCGCTGGGCATGGACGGCCCGTGGCTCGNCATCGCCCTGGTGATGGCGCTGCTGGCGGCCTTCGCCGCGCTCGCGGTCTTCTACAACATCCGGGTCCGCGAACGGGAACTGGCCGAGGCGCAGGAGCGCGCGCTGCGCGACGAGCAGCTGCTGGGCGAGCTGCAGCGCGAGCTCGAGCGCCACGCCCAGCTCGAGCAGGAGCTGCGCCTGGCCAAGCAGGCGGCGGAGTCGGCGGTGATGGCCAAGGGCGAGTTCCTGGCCACGATGAGCCACGAGATCCGCACCCCGCTCAACGGCATCGTGCCGATGCTCGACCTGCTGATGCACGCCAGGCTGGCGCCGGACCACGCCGAGCTGGTGCGCACCGCCTACATGTCGTCGCAGCAGATGCTGCGGATCGTCGACGACATCCTCGACTATTCCAAGCTCGAGGCCGACAAGCTCGAGCTCGAGACCACCGCGTTCAACCTGCGCGAGCTGCTCGAGGGCGTGATGCAGCTGATGGAGCGCCCCGCGCAGAGCAAGGGCCTGCGCCTGCACATGCAGATCGACCCGGGCGTGCGCCTGCCGGTGCGCGGCGACCCGGTGCGCCTGCGCCAGGTGCTGGGCAACCTGGTCAGCAACGCGGTCAAGTTCACCGAGCGCGGCTCGGTCACGGTGTCGCTGCGCAAGTTCGGCGAGACGCCCTCCCAGCACCAGCTGCGCTTCGAGGTCCGCGACACCGGCATCGGCATCTCCCAGGCCGCGCAGTCGCGCCTGTTCCAGGCCTTCAGCCAGGCCGACGCCTCGACCACGCGCCTGTACGGCGGCACCGGCCTGGGGCTGGCGATCTCCAAGCGCATCGTCGACCTGATGGGCGGACGCATCGGGGTCGAGTCCGAACCGGGCCACGGCGCGACCTTCTGGTTCGAGATCCCGCTGCTCAAGGTCCAGGGCGACATGCAGGTCGAGGACCGCACCGTGCAGCAGGGCGGGCGCCTGCTGCTGCTCAGCGCCGACCCGCGCCTGCGCCTGCGCCTGAGCATGCTGCTGCCCAACTGGGGCCTGCGCGTGACCTCGGTGGAGACCACCCAGGAAGCGCTCGACCGCCTGCGCAACGCCGCCAACCAGGGGCCGCCGTGGGCCTATTCGATCGTGCTCGCCGACCTGGCCGGGATGCGCAACACCGCGCTCGCGCTGTACCGCAACATCGGCCGCCAGAGCGTGTACGGCGACCTGCGCCTGGTGTGCCTCTACGGGGATGATCCGGTGCCAGACGAGCTCCAGCGCAGCGTGACCCTGCTCAGCCGCCAGGCGCCCGATCCCGACCTGCGCGCAGCCCTGTTCGAATCCTCCGGCGACGCGTCCGGCGACGAACCGGCGGCCGGCGACGAGGCGCCCGCCGAGGCCGCGCCGGCCGCCGCACCCGCGCCGCAGCCGGAAGGCTTCAGCGCGCGCAAGCCGCGGGTGCTGCTGGTCGAGGACAACCCGGTCAACCTGATGGTGGGCCAGCGCCTGCTCGGCGTGCTCGGCATCACCTGCGACACCGCCAGCAACGGCGAGGCCGCGCTGCTGCGCATGTCGGCCTCGCGCTACGACATCGTGCTGATGGACTGCCAGATGCCGGTGATGGACGGCTACACGGCCACCCAGCGCTGGCGCGAGACCGAGGCGGCCAACGGCGACGGGCGCCGCCTGCCGATCATCGCCATGACCGCCAACGCCATGGCCGGCGACCGCCAGAAGTGCCTGGACGCGGGCATGGACGACTACCTGCCCAAGCCGGTCACCCGCAGCGAACTCGAACGCTGCCTGCACCGCTGGTGGGATCCGGACCAGATCCCGGTGCCACCGGAGTTCGCCGACCTGGCCGGACGGCCGGCCGGTGCGGACGCCATCGACGCGCCGACCTCGACCTCGCTCGACCCGCAGCTGCTGGGCCTGCCGACCGCGGAGGCCAGAAGCGATGCGCCGGACCGCGACGCAGCCCCCGCCGCGGCCACTGCGGCAGCCGTCGCGCCGGCGCCACCACCCACCCCCGCCATGCCACCCGATACCGCGGCGCCCGACGCCGCCCCGCCCGCACCCGCTGTCGCCCGACCCACGCCGGCGCCACGGCCCGCCCGCACCGGCACGGCCCAGCCCGCGGGCGCCGACGGCCGGATCGAGCCGGTGGTGCCGGCGTCGTGGGCCGGCGCGCCGAAGCCGGCGCCGGCCCCGGCCGCGCCTGCCGCCCCCGCGCCGCGCCCGGCCATCCTGCCGGCCACGCCCGCCCGGGCGCCTGGCGGGTCCCCATCCAATGCGCCCGCCGCGCCCGTGCGCGCGGCCGCGCCACCGGTTCCCCCGACACCACCACCACCGGCGTCCCCGCCCCCGGCGCCTGCTTCCGGAGCCGCCACCATGCAGCCTGCCGCACCATCGGAGCCGCCCAGGCGTCCGCTGGCCCCGGTGCTCGACGCCAGCGTCCTCGACGACCTGGAATCGATGCTGGGGGAAGAAGTGGACCGCCTCGTCGATGTCTTCCTCGAAGACAGCCCGCGCCTGATCCGGGCGCTCGAACGCGCCGCCGCCGGTCCCGACTACGACGCCCTGCGCGACGCCGCGCACTCGCTCAAGTCGTCGAGCGCCAACCTCGGGGCGCTGTCGCTGTCGGCGGCGGCCAAGCGCGTGGAGCTGGCCGCGCGCGAGCGTTCGCTCGAACGCCCGGCGGTGGCGGTGGCGCTGATCTCCAACGAGTTCGCCCGCGCCCGCCAGCAGCTGCTGGCCCGCCGCGACGCGCGCGCGCGCGGATGAGCCGGGG
This sequence comes from Luteimonas sp. J29, assembly GCF_000472505.1. GTDB lineage: Bacteria > Pseudomonadota > Gammaproteobacteria > Xanthomonadales > Xanthomonadaceae > Luteimonas. The sequence goes on along the minus strand of NZ_AWZR01000004.1, from coordinate 342,832 downwards.
CGCGCCCGCGTGCGCGGGCGCGTCGCGGCTCAGTCGTCGAGCTTGCTCTGCAGGTAGTTCTGCACGCCGATGCGTTCGACCAGGTCGAGCTGGGTCTCCAGCCAGTCCACGTGCTCTTCCTCGTTCTCGAGGATGTCGGCGAAGAGCTTGCGGCTGACGTAGTCGCCGACCGATTCGCAGTGCGCGATCGCCTCGCGCAACGGCGGGATGCCTTCGAGCTCCAGGGCCAGGTCGCAACGCAGGATCTCGACCGGGTCCTCGCCGATCTTCAGCTTGCCCAGGGCCTGGAAGTTGGGCAGTCCCTCGAGGAACAGGATGCGCTCGGACAGCATGTCCGCGTGCTTCATCTCGTCGATCGATTCCTCGTATTCGTGCTTGGCCAGCTCCTCCAGGCCCCAGTTCTTCAGCATCTTGGCGTGCAGGAAGTACTGGTTGATCGCGGTCAGCTCGTTGTAGAGCGCCTTGTTGAGATAGCGGATGACCTCGGCGTCGCCCTTCATGGCCTGGCTCCGTGCGTGGAACGGGGACGCACCACTCTAGCGCCACGCCCGTGGACATGGCGGAACACGAATCGGGTGCATTTGTATCCGCGCCCGGGGAGGCCCGGAACGGGACGCAGGATCAGGCGGCGCGCTGGAGGACCGGAAGCGCGACCACGCCGGCGGCGGCCGGCCGGTAGGCCTCGAGCAGGGCGCCGGCGGTCTCCATGCAGGTGCCGCAGCAGGCACCGACGCCGGTGCGCATGGTCAGTTCGGACAACGACCCGCAGCCTGCCTCGGCGGCAGCACGGATGTCGTGGTCGGTGATCCCGTTGCAGATGCAGACGTACAAGGGGCGGGTCCGGTCTCGGTGCGGGCGGCTATTGCGCCACAACATGAGAATGAGTGTCAACAAGACCTTTTGTCCCATTCGGCCGGTCGGGCCGTGCGGGACGGGTCGGGCTTGTGGATCAACGACTTGCGGCGTTCAGCCGGTTCAGGCGTTCACTCGGCCTGGTCGCGGGCAGGCGACGGGCGCCGCCCGCTCCCGCCCCGGCGTCGGCGCCGGTGGCCGCGCTCGAGCAGTTCGGCGCTGGCCGCCGGGATCGCCTGCGGACCGGCGATCTGGCGCGCGAACGGCGCCAGGTGCCGCAGCGCACTGGCGTAGACGCCACGCTTGAACGTCACCACGTGGTTCACCGGATACCAGAAGTCCACCCAGCGCCAGTGGTCGAACTCCGGCTTGGGGGTGAGGTCGAGGCGCAGGTCGCTTTCCTGGCCGGTGAACTGGAGCAGGTACCAGACCTGCTTCTGGCCGATGCACACCACCTTGTCGTTGCGGCGGATGGCGTTGCGCGGCAGCCGGTAGCGCAGCCAGCCCGGGGTCACGCCGAGCACGGCCACGTGTTCGGGCAGCAGGCCGGTTTCCTCGCGCAGCTCGCGGTACATCGCCTCGAGCGGCGTCTCGTCGCTGTTCATCCCGCCCTGCGGGAACTGCCAGCCGTCGCGGCGCACCCGTCGCGCCCAGAACACGCGTCCGTCCGGATGCATCAGCACGATGCCCACGTTGGGGCGGTATCCGTCCGGATCGATCACGATGCGGACTCCAGAAATGCACTGCGTCCGACTCTGCCACGGCCGCGCGCAAAGTGCCAACCCGGTCGCGCGCGCCGCGGCCGGCGTTGACGCGAGGGGGGCTCGTGCCGACAATAGCCGGCTCGCCGCCATGCGCGCGCGACCGACCTGGCTATGTAGCTCAGCCGGTTAGAGCACAGCACTCATAATGCTGGGGTCGGTGGTTCGAGTCCACCCATAGCCACCAGATTCCTCGCGGAATCAGGATCTTGCCAGGATCCCCGCAAGAACCCGCCGGAAGGCGGGTTCCCGCTGTCCGGGCCCGGCGACGCGCTCAACGGAACTCGAACAGTTCGTGCTGGAGCCGGTTCTCCGGCACGCCCGACTCGCGCATCACGGCGCGCACCGCGCCCAGCAGCCCCCTCGGCCCGCAGAACCGGACCCGGACCCCCGCCGGACCCGCGTTCGCCACCAGCTGCGCGAACCGGTGGCGGAAACGGGTGTCGCCCGGTCCGCCCGCCACCTCGACCAGTTCGACGCCGCGGCTGCGCGCCAGCCCGGGCAGGTCGACGCCCGCCGGGAGTTCGCGGCCGGGGGTGAAGAAGTGGAAGAAGGTCACCCGCTCGAGCCCACGCGCGTCGGGATCCTGGAGCCAGGCGAGGAAGGGCGTCACCCCGACCCCGCCGGCGATCCAGATGTCCGTCCCGTCCTCCGGTGCGCGCGTGAAGCGGCCGAACGGCGCGTACACCCGGGCCACCAGGCCGGGGCGCGCCTCGGCGACCAGCCGTGCGGTGTAGTCGCCCGAGGCGCGCACCATGAACGCGATGCTGCCGTCGGACTGCTGGGCGCTGGCGATGGTGAACGGATGCGGCTCGCGCAGTCCCTCGTGCTCGAACGACAGGAACGCGAACTGGCCGGGCCGGAACGGGAGCGGCCGCCGCTCCGGCGCGAGCCGCAGGTACACGGCGGTCCCGCTCGAGGCCACGGCGAGCAGCCGGTACGTGGCATGCCGCGACAGCGCCGGGTACAGCAACAGCTTCCAGGCCGCAGCCACCACCGCCAGGCCTGACAGCCCCGCCAGCCAGCCGCCGGCCGGGCTGGCCAGCGCCACCGGCGACTTGATGCTGAGCCAGTGCGCGACCACCACCAGGAACAGCGGCCCGGACAGCTTGTGCCACCAGCGCCAGGTGCGGTACGGGATCTTCCGGTCGAGCGCCAGCAGCACGATCACCATCAGCGCCACGAATGCCGCCTGGCGCACGAACCGCGTCGCCGGCCCGGGCAGCTGCACGATGGGCGCGACCTCCCAGCCCGGTGCGCCCGCCTTGAACAGCAGGTGCACCGAAGCGAAGACCAGGGCCCACACGCCCAGCCACTTGTGGGTCTCGTACACGCGGTCGAGCCCGCCGAACAGCGACTCGACCGGCTTCCAGCGCGCGCCCAGCACCGCGGCCAGCGCCATCAGCGACACCGCGACCATGCCCGAGCCCAGACTGAGCAGCGCGGTGGTCGGCCAGCCGTCCGCAGGCACCGTCGAGGCGGCGAGCACGAATCCCGCGAGGGCCACGGGCACGATCAGGGACAGCGGACCAAGTCGCACGACGCCTCCACCGGGCGGGACGGACGCGCGCATCCTCGTCCCGCGCCTGCCGGCGCCGCCATGATCCGGATCAACGCCGCGGGTGCGACGCCGGCGGCGGAGCCGCTAGTCTGGCCGCCCCGCCACGCCGCTGGTCCGACCGACGCCCATGCCCGTTCCGCCGCCCCCGACGCCCTGGTCCCGCTTGACACTGGCGGGGATCGGCCTCTTCCTCGCCACGGCCGTGGGCCTGCACCTGCTGCGCCCCGACCTCGACCCGGTCCGGCACCCGCTGAGCTTCTACCTGGTCGGCCCCTGGGGCGGCGTGCTGCAGGCGGCCTACGTCGCCCTGGCCCTGTCGATGCTGGCGCTGGCCTGGGGCGTGTACCGCGCGCTGCCGGCGACGGCGCGCAGCGCGGCGCCGCTGCTGGCGTTCTGCCTCGCCGGCGCGTCGCTGTGCGTGACCGCGTTCGCGCACACCGACCCGCCCGGCGGCGAGCGCACGCTGGAGGGGCTGGTCCACGGCATCAGCGCCCAGGGCGCGTTCCTGTTCGCCACGACCGGACTGGTCCTGCAGGCCCTGCGGCTGCGCCTGGACCCACGCTGGCGGGCGGCCGCGCGCTGGCTGCTGCCCTGGGCCCTGGCCTGCTTCGCGGCGGTGTGGGTGCTGGCCGCGTGGCGGGACCTGCCGCGTGGCCTCGCCCAGAAGACGGTGGTCGCGATGATCGTCGCCTGGCTGGGCAGCGTGGCATGGCTGGCGCCTGCGCAATCGCGCGCGCGCAACGCCGCAACGCGACGAGAACATTAAGACCGCGTGATGACGCGGATGCGATCGTCCACAGACCAAACCAGCGGTTTTTCGCGCATTGCAAGCGGTTTTTTGTGGACCGCATCACTGTCCGACGGATGAACCGGGCACCAAAACGGGCGATTCAGCTTGCAGTTACCTCGGCGCGATCAAGAATCCTCGCCGGGGGATCCAAGGAAAAAAGACGTCCAGGACGCCGACTCTCGGGTGGCGGGGCCAGCCCTGTCCCGTGGCCGGACTCCTGTCCCTGTTCCGACACCATCCCCCGGTAGCCCCTGTCCATGACCCCAGTTCCCGCTTCCCCTGCCCGGAATGGATTCCGGTCGGGCCTTGCTTTCATCGCCGCCCTGCTCCTGTCCGCATGCGGCGCCCAGCTGCCGGCCTCCCAGGCCGAGCTGGAAAAGGCCGCCGGGGAGGCGTCCGACGCCATCCCCGCCGCCCAGGCTCCCCGCGCCACCGCCGCCGCCACGACCAAGGCGGTGACCGTGCAGAACCCGATCCTGTTCGTGACCCAGGTGCCGCTCGCCGGCGACCCCTTCTCCAGCCGCATCTCGACCTTCGCCAACCACCTCCCGGAAGTCGACCTGGCTCCGCGCGGCGGCGACCTGATGATCCGCTACCCCGACGGCACCCTGCGCAACCTGACCAGGGAGGCGGGCTACGGGATGGACGGCCAGCAGACCGCGAATGCCATCGCCGTGCGTGAACCGACGGTGCACTGGAGCGGGACCAAGGCGGTCTTCAGCATGGTGGTCGGCGCGCCGACCTCGGTGTACGGCACCGACAACTCCAAGTGGCAGCTGTACGAGGTGACCGGCCTGGGCAAGGGCGAGACCGCGCGCATTACCAAGGTCCCGCACCAGCCGACCGGCTACAACAATCTCTCGCCGCTGTACGCGAGCGACGACCGGATCCTGTTCACCTCCGACCGCCCGCGCAACGGCCAGTCGCACCTGTATCCGCAGCTGGACGAGTACGAGAGCACGCCGACCACCACCGGTATCTACAGCCTCGATCCGGCCACCGGCGAGCTGCGCGTGCTCAATCATTCGCCCAGCGGCGTGTTCTCGCCGATCATCGACAGCTACGGCCGCGTGATCTTCACCCGCTGGGACCACCTGCAGCGCGACCAGCAGAACTACTCCAAGTTCGAGCCGGTGACCTACGCGAGCGAGACTGCCAATGCGTCGCGGGCGTCCGACAATACCGAAACCTTCCCTGAGCCGCGCGAACGCTCGAACACGAACGCCTACGGCCAGGTCAACGGCTTCACCTACAACCTGTTCACGCCCTGGCAGATGAACCAGGACGGCACCGACGAGCTGACCCTCAACCACATCGGCCGCCACGAACTGTCGTTCAATTACCTGCAGCGCTCGTTCGCCGGCGACCGCGCCCTGGCGGATACCGTCAACACCTCGCTGATCGCGAACCGCACCGAAATCAACATCGACTCGGGGCTGTTCCACGTGCGCGAGGATCCGCGCAATCCGGGCATCTACTACGCCGTCCACGCGCGCGAGTTCGGCGAAGGCACCTCGGGCCGGATCGTGCGGATCACCGGTGCGCCGAACCTGACCGCGGACAAGATGACCATCACCGTGGTCTCCGCCGGCAGCGGCCGCTTCCGCAACCCGCTGCCGCTGTCCTCCGGCCAGTTCGTCGCGGCCTACACGCCGAGTTCGCAGTTCCAGCGAGGCATCGAGCTGCGCCTGCACCAGCTCGATACGGACAGCAGCGGCCGCTTCGTCGCCGGGGATCCGCTGACCCCGGGCATCCGCAAGTCGGTCCGCTGGTGGAACGGCAGCGGCAGCACGCAGTCGTACGACGGCCTGCTCTGGGAACTCGACCCCGTGGAAGTGGTTGCGCGCCAGCGCCCGCCAGCGCCCACGGCACAGCTTGCCGCCCCCGAACGCGCGGTGCTGGGCGAGGAGCAGGTCAACGAGGCCGCCCTGCGCGAATGGATGAAGGCGCGCAACCTGGCGCTGGTGGTGGTGCGCAACCAGACCAGCCGCGACCGGACCGACCGCCAGCAGCCGTTCAACCTGCAGGTCCCGGGCGGCGTGAAGACCACCAACGGCACCGGCCAGCTGTATTCGATCTCGCACTTCCAGATCTTCCAGGGCAACCAGGTCCGGGCCTACAACGCGCACAAGCGCGGCCGCCGGGTGCTGGCGCAGCCGATGGCGGTGGACGCGAACCCGGCCAATCCGGGCGGGCCGAGGGGCAGCGTGGTGATCGCGCGCGACGGGTCCTCGGCCGCGTTCGTGCCGGCCAGCCAGGCGCTGACCTGGCAGACCACCGACCCCGGCGGCGAGGCGGTCGTGCGCGAGCGCGTGTGGGTGACGATGCAGCCGGGCGAGATCCGCACCTGCACCGGCTGCCACGGCGAGAACTCGGCCAACCAGGCCGGCAACGCGCCTTCGCAGAACAAGCCCGAGGCGCTGCGCGAGCTGCTGCGCCACTGGAAGCAGGGCGGGGGCGGCGACGGCGGCGGGAGCTCGGTGGCACGGCGTCGCAACGGGTCGAACCCGCTGTCGCCCGGCAAGTAACCGCGCGGCGCGGCGCGGCGCGCGACGCCGCGCCCCGCCACACCGCAGCGCGATTCAGGGCGCCGGCGACTCCGTCCCGGCGCCCTCGCCGTAACTGAGCCACAGGCTCGCGCTCTTGCGGTCGGAGAACACCTGCGCCTGCAGGCCCGAATCGATCGCCTGCAGCACGCAGTACTCGACGGTATCGAGCCCGTGCGGCCTGACGTGGGCGATGCGCAGCGCGCCCAGCCGCGGCCCGACTTCCCCCACCAGCCGCCGCCACTGGTCGGCGTCCAGCCCCTGCCCGACCAGTTCGTCGATCAGCAGCAGTTCGCGCGCCGGCTGCCGCTCCAGCGCATCGGCGATCGCGCGCCAGTACGCCAGGGTATTGGCAAACGTGCTGCGTCCGGTGACGTGCGCGCACAGACGTCCACCCGCCTCGCGGCGCAGCCTGGTGTGGACTTCGCCATCCATTCCCTGCTCCCCCCTTCTCCTGCATGGGCGCCGCACGGATTCCGGCGGGCCGGGCGCTGGCCCGGGGTGCCCATGACTGCCGCGATGCTAGCCCAATTGTCCGATCCCGACCGTGCGCCGTTGCACGGTCACGCCCGTATCACCGCGCCGTCGCCATGCTGCCGGCCGGATCCCGCCACAGGAGAACGCGATGTCGATCCTCAAGCTGCTCGCCATCGGTGCCGTGGGCGTCGTGGCCTGGCGCGCCTGGCAACACCACCAGGCCGGCCGCCTGCGCCCGCTCGAGGACGACGGCGGCCGCACCGCGCCGCACGGCGATCCGATCCTCGCCGGCGAACGCATCGACGTCTCGGCGCCGCCGCGCGCCGCCGCGCATTCCAGCCGCGGCTTCGGCGAGGCCTGAGCCACACGTCCAGCCACGCCTGCGGTCATTGCCATGCGCCTGCTCGTCCTGCCCGCCGCCATCGCCATGCCGCTCGTGGCATGGCTGTCGAACGCGGGGGCGTTCGGGCCCGACAACGGCACCGTGTCCGCCCGCCATCCGACGCTGCTGGTCGCGGCCGGTTACGCGTTCTCGATCTGGGGCCTGGTGTTCCTGCTCGACCTGGCCTACGCCGCCTGGCAGGCGACGGGCTGGCGCAGGCGCGACGCCACCCTCGGCCGCGTCGCGCCCTGGGCGGCGGCCGGCTTCCTCCTTACCACGGCGTGGATGCCGCTGTTCTCGCAGGGGTGGTTCTGGCTCTGCCTGGCGGTGATCTTCGGCGCGACGGCGTGCCTGGCGCGCTGTGCGCTGCTGCTGTCACGCGAACGCCTGGCCGGCGGGCGTCCGCTGGGCTGGGCCTGGGCGCCGCTGTCGCTGCACGCGGGCTGGCTCACGCTGGCGGCGTTCCTCAACCTCGCCCAGGTGATCGTGGCCTACGAACTGCTGCCGGCCGACCGCCAGCTGCCGTGGTCGGCGGGCCTGTGGGCCGCGGCGGCGACCGTGCTGCTGGGGCTCAACCATCGCATGCGCGGCAACCTGGCCTTCGTCGCCGCGGTCCTGTGGGGCCTGGTCGCGGTCTGCGTGCGGCAGTCCGGGCATGCACTTGCGGGCGCGGACGTCTCGGCCTGGATCGCCGCGGCGCTGGCCGTCGCGATCGCGCTGCAGACGGTCATGCTGCGACGGGACAGCCGCAACCGGCGCACGCTGGGGTCGCGCCCGCTGTCGTCCATCGGGCCGTAGGCGGACCGTGGCGCGGTGCGCCCCCGCGCCTTGGCCGTCGACGCGGCCCCCCCTGCCTCGCCGCGGCGCCAGGCGTCCTCGGCAGGGCCTCGCCTACCAGGGCAAGGGCGTGCCGTTGGCGTGCCAGAACGTGCCGGTGTCGGCCAGAGTCAGGCGGTCCATGCGCTCGATGAGGTTGGCGGCGGCCTCGTCGGGACCGATGTCGCCATGGCCGCCCAGCATGTCGGTGGCCACGCGACCGGGATGCAGCAGGAACACGGCGATGCCGCGCGGGGCGAGGTCGACGGCGAGCGACTTGCCGATCGCGTTCACCGCGGCCTTCGAGGCGCGGTAGCCGTAGTACGCGCCCGAGCCGTTGTCGGCGATCGAGCCCATGCGGCTGGTGACGATGCCGATCCTGGCGCCGTCGGCCAGGCGGTCCTGCAGCGCCGCGGCCACGCGCAGCGGGCCGAGGGTGTTGACCTCGAACTGGCGCTGGATGCGCGCGAACGCGTCGGCATCGAGCGCGTCCAGGGTCTCGTTGGTGAAGATGCCCGCGTTGAGCATGAGGCCGTCGATGCGCACGTCGCCGATCCGGCCCGGCAGCGACGCCACCGCCCCGGCGTCCGACACGTCCACGCCATCGACCACGGTGGCCCCGGTGGCGGCGAGCACGGTGCCGGCCTTGCGGCACACGCCGATGACCGTATCGCCCCGGGCGGCGAGCTGCTTCGTCAGCGACAGTCCGATGCCGCGGTTGGCGCCGGTCACGAGCCAGGTGGCCATGGGTGTCCTCCAGGATGCGACGGGGGCCTTCATTCTAGGCCGCGCGGCACGCCGGGGTGGCCGCGCGGACGGCACGCGCCATTCCGCGCGGCGACGCTAGCGCGCCGCCGGACCGGGCTCGGCCAGGATCCCGCGGTCGACCCCGGCGATCGAACGCGTGCCGGTCAGCGTCATCGCGACGCGCAGTTCCCGGTCGATCAGTTCCAGCACGTGCTCCACGCCCCTGCGGCCCGCCGCCGCCAGCGCGTAGACGTAGGCGCGGCCGAGCAGGACTGCGTCCGCACCCAGGGCGAGCATCCGAAGCACGTCCATCCCGGTGCGGACGCCGGAGTCGGCGAGGATCGCGATCTCGCCCTTCACCGCGTCGGCGATCGCCGGCAGCGCGCGCGCGGTCGACACGGTGCCATCGAGCTGGCGGCCACCGTGGTTGGACACCACGATCCCGTCCGCCCCGAACTTCACCGCGTCGCGCGCATCCCCGGGCTCGAGGATGCCCTTGACCACCATCGGGCCGTCCCAGAATTCGCGGATCCATTCCAGGTCGCGCCAGGCGATGGACGGGTCGAAATTGGCGGCGAGCCAGCCGATGTAGTCCTCCAGCCCGGTCGGCTTGCCGAGGTAGCGCGAGACGTTGCCGAGGTCGTGCGGGCGGCCCAGCAGGCCCACGTCCCAGGCCCAGCGCGGATGCGCCACGGCCTGCGCGTAGCGGCGCCACGCCGCCCACGGCCCGCTCATGCCCGAGTGCGCGTCGCGGTAACGCGAGCCCGGCACCGGCATGTCGACGGTGAAGACCAGGGTGGTGCAGCCTGCCGCTTTCGCCCGTTCGAGGGCATTGCGCATGAATCCCCTGTCGCGCAGCACGTAGAGCTGGAACCAGATCGGGCGGTCCACCGCGGGGGCGACCTCCTCGATCGCGCACACCGACACCGTGGACAGCGTGTACGCAATGCCCCGGGCCGCGGCCGCCTGCGCGGCCTGCACCTCGCCGCGGCGCGCGTACATGCCGGTCAGCCCCACCGGGCCGAGCGCCACCGGCATCGACAGCCGCTCGCCGAACAGCCGGGTGGACAGGTCGAGCCCCGACATGTCGCGCAGCACCCGCTGGCGCAGCGCCACCGCGGCCAAGTCGGCGACGTTGCGCGCCAGCGTGTCCTCTGCCCCGGCGCCGCCGTCGATGTAGTGGAACAGGAATGGAGGCAGGCGCCGCCGGGCGGCGGCGCGGTAGTCGGTGGGCGCCGAGACGATCATGCGGCGGCCCCGTGCGACCGGGTGGGAACGGCTCCTGGCGTCATCCTCGCTCCTCCTCGTTGACCGGCGGAACCATGCCGCGCGTCGCCACGCACGGCGTGCCCCAATCCTACTCCCGCGCGCGCGTCGGCCGGGTCGCGATGGCAGGCCGCCTGGGCGGCGGGGCCGCCTGCGCTGCTATGATCGGGCCGCGCTCCGGATGGATCCGGCCCGGACGCGAGCGCCGCCAGGGGGACACCGGCGGCCATCGGGGAGCCGGCTCGCCAACCTCCAGGGACTCCATCCTCATGAAGCGCCTCATGCTTGCGGCCTGCATGGCCGTTGCCGCGTGCCTGCTGCCCATGGCCAACGCCTTGGCCCAGGAAGACCGCAATCCCGTCGCCGAGCTGCCGTGGCAGCACGGGCCCACGACCGGGAAGATCGGAACGCATGCCACGATCCGGGTCCCGGAGGGCTATTCGTTCCTCGACGCGGCCGCCACGCGCCGGTTCAACGAACTGCTCGAGAACCCTCCGACCAGCTATGACGAGTACGTCATCGCGCCCGAAAACCTCGACTGGATCGCGTTCTTCAACTTCAACGAGATCGGCTACGTCAAGGACGACGAATCCATCGACGCCGACGACGTGCTCGACAGCGTCCGCGAAGGCCTCAAGCATGGGAACAGGGAACGCTCCAGCCGCGGCTGGGACACGCTGCGGCTGGTCGGCTGGTCGGCCGAGCCGCGCTACGACCAGGAGCTGCGCGCGCTCGCCTGGGCGATTCTGCTCGAGAGCGAGAACTCCGGCGCGCAGGTCGTGAACTACAACACGCGCCTGCTCGGCCGGCGCGGCGTGATGGAAGTGACCGTCGCCGCCGATCCGGAATCGCTGCAGGGCGCGATCGCGGACTTCAAGGGCCTGGTGCCGGGCTACTCGTACGTGGCCGGAGAAGGCTACGGCGACTTCCGCCCGGGCGACCACGTGGCCGAAATCGGCCTGGCCGCCCTGATCACCGGTGGCGCGGTGGCGGTGGCGTCGAAGAAGGGCTGGCTGGCCGCCATCGGCGTGGCGATCGCCAAGTTCTGGAAGCTGCTGCTGGTGGGCCTGGCCGGCATCGCCGTCGCGATCCGCAAGCTGTTCGGCGGCAAGGGCAAGGCCGCAGAGTGATGGCGGCGTCCGCCGAGATCCTGCTCGTACTTGCGCTCGTGGCGCTGTACCTGCAGGACTCGGCCGTTTTGCTGCACTTCGACGAGGTCCTGGTGGAGCGCGCCGGCCGTGGCTGGCGCGTCTCGACCGGTTCCGGTTTCGAGGCCCGGGGACGGTTCCTGTCCCTGCCCAACCCGCTTCTGCCGATGCGCACCCGGCTGCGCGCGAGCTGGCTGCATCCGTCCGGTGCCCAGGTGGATACGCCGGCGGACCTGGTGCGCTTCGGCCGACTGCTCTTGCCGGTCCGTTTCGGCGCCACCGTGGTGGGCATCGTGCTGCTGGGCGTGGTGCCGTGGCTGCTGCTGGGTCCGCGCGATCCGGTGCTGCTGCTGGCGGCTCTGTGCGGCACCTGGCTGCTGGTGCTGGCGATGGCCGGATGGATCGCGCTGCAGCGCGCGGCGCTCGGCCTGCCCTTGCGGAAGGTGCTGGCGCTCGCGCTCGAGGGCCTGCTCTGTCCCCCGCACGCGATCAACCTCTACCGGCGCCTGTGCGCGCTGCGCGGCTTCCGCGGCGATCCGCTCGCGTTCGCCGCGGCGCACCTGGACGACGCCGCGCGCCGGCGCCTGCGCGCGGAGGTTGCATCGCGCCTGGACCTGTTCGCCCTGGCCGACGATGCAAGCGGCGGACGCAGCGCGCGCCTGGCCGAGGCGCGCGCCCGCGCCGGAGATCTGTTGCGATGATGCTGGAAGTGCTGGTGGCCGTGAGCGGGGTCGCCGTCGGCTACTGGCTGGTCAGCGTGTTCCTGTCCCGGTCCGACGCAGGAGACGACGACGCGGGGCGCAATGGCTCGGCCGATCCCGACGCCTCGGTCACCGTCGACATCGGCACCCGCCACTGGTCGGAGGTGCTCGGCGTCGCCATCGACGCGGACCGCCAGCAGATCACCGCGGCCTGGCGGCGGCGGATCGCCGAGTACCACCCGGACCGCGTCGCGACCATGGCCGCGGAGATCCGCGCACTCGCCGGCCAGCGGACGGCCGAGATCAACGCAGCATACGAGCAGGCGCTGCGCGAACGCGGCGACTGAGCGGGCCGGGTCCAGGACGTTGCCGCGCGGCGTACGCAATGGCGCCGCGCCTCAGGTTGCCGGCGGCTCCGGCACCTCCACGGTGACGGTCACGCGGCGCCGGACATGGTCGTCGATGCCGTTGCCCGGCAGCGGCTGCTCCGACCAGTGCACGTCGAGCAGGTCGGGCGGCACGCCCAGTTCGACCAGGATGCGCCGGATCCGCATGGCGCGCCGCTCGGCGATGCCGGCCGGCTCGACCAGGTCCTCGCCGTTGCTCAGCCGCGACACGCCGCGGGTGGCCTCGACCCGCACCCGCGACGGCTTCGCCAGTTCGATGTAGCGCACCGCGTCCTCGACCTTGCGCGTGTTGCGGCGGACGAGGAACTCGCTGTCGAACTGGAACCCGATGTCGAACTCGCGCGTGTCGTAGGGGGCTCCGGATTGACGCGCGGCGCCGGCGGATGCGGCCGCACGGCCGGACCCGGCCCGCGCTCGTACGCCGGCGGCGAGAAGCCTTCGGCCGGCAGGATCGTCTGGCACGACAGGTCGATCTCCGGCATCACCGACACCTGCACCTCCGCGAGCGGGATGCCGCCGCAGACGCGCCCTCCGTCCGCGACCCGCGCCTCGATGAGCGCCTTGTGCTTGAACTGGGGCGAATAGAAGCTCGACGCGCTGTCGCCCTGCAGTCCGAGGAAGTACAGCTCGCCCTCGTGCTCCACCAGCCAGCACGGCAACCCGGTGTCGCGGATCACCGGGCAGGCGACGAAGCTCAGGTGCCGGCCGGGCTCCGGCGGCGCGCCGGCGGCCGGGATGGACGAACACGCCAGGGCCAGGAGGATCCACCACGCGCGCCTTGCCATCACAGCGTACTCATGAAGTTGACCAGGTCCTGCTTCTCCTGCGCGCTCAGCTGCATTTCGAAGCGGCGATCGTAGAACTCGACGACTTCCATCAGGTCGGCCGCCACGCCGTTGGCGAAGTACGGCGCGCGCTCGGCGAGGCCGCGCATCTGCTGGAAGTTGACCGCGCCCACGTCCACGCACTTGCCGGTGACCAGCGCCCGGCCCGGGTCGGTGGTGAGGATGGTGTGGCCGAGGTAGGGATGCGGGCGCGCGGTGGGCGCGCAGGTCACCTTGAACAGCGGCAGGTCTTCGGTCTTCTCCGCGTATGGCAGGGTGTTGGTGCCGAGGTCCATCCATCCGGGCGCACCATCGATGCCGACGTGCTGCATGTTGTGGCACGTGGCGCAGGTGCGCTTGATCGGATTGCCCATGCCGATGATCGTGTTCAGGTGGGTCACGTCCCGGATGTAGAACGGCCGCATCATGAAGATCTCCTCGCCGCGCGCGACCGACTCGCGGAACGCGCGCTCCGCGGGCGTGGCGCCCTCGCCGGCCGAGGTCTTCCAGGCATCGAAGTACGGGAACACGCGGCGCTCGATGAAATCGCCGAGCAGCGGCCCGGATCGAAGTACTCGCGCTCGATGACGTCGGCCACGCGGCCGGCCACCTCGCGCGGCTCGACCGCGGACACCGGCGACAGGCACAGGGCGAAGAGGAGGAACAGGCAGGCGCGATGCATGGCGGCCACCTCGGCAAGGGTCTCCATGGAGGGATGCCGGAGGAGGCCAGAGGGTCGCAGTCGAGGCGGCCCGGTCGCGCGAGTGGACTGCCGTCGGCGTGCATCCGCCGGACCGGTCCGGCGCGACGGGCTACCCGTCGTTCGGCTCCAGCGGGCTGCCCTTGTCGAAGACCACCTTCCACACGCCGGGCGCTTCCTGGCGCCAGATGGAGTTGAAGCGGCCGATCGCCTTGCCCTGCGGGTCGCGGACCAGGCCCGTGCTCAGGGCCAGCGTGCCCGACGGCAGCACTTCCACCTGGTCGGGCTCCCACGAGAACGGGGGCGCGTCGCCTTCGAAGAAGCGGGCCCAGCCGGCGATCACCTCCTCCTTCCCGCGCAGCGTCTGGCCCTCGACGAACGTGGCCTCGTCGGACAGATGGCTGGCGAAGCCGTCGAGGTCGCGTTCGGCCATCGTCCTGGCGAACGCGCGTTCGGCGGCGAACACCTGCGCCTGCAGGTCGGGGTCCGGCCCGGCGGCGCAGGCCGGGGACAGGACAACGGCCAGCGCCAGCAGCACGGGATGCCAGGGGCTGGATTGGCGGATGCTCATGCGCTTGCTCCCCATCGGGAATGGCCTCGTCGCGTGCAATGGAGGCGTCCGGCATGGCCGGACGCCTGCCGCGTTCAGAAGTCAGCGTCCAGCACGATCCGGTAGCGCGCCTTGCCGGCGCGCAGGTGGTCGAGCGCCTCGTTGACCCGGCTCATCGGGAAGTGCTCGGTCTGCGGCGCCACGCCATGGCGGGCGGCGAAGCCGAGCATGCTGTCGATCGCGCCGCGCGAGCCGGTGGGCGAACCGGACAGCGACTTCTGCCCGCCGATCAGCCCGAACGCCGGCACCGCGATCGGCTCCAGCGGCACGCCCACCACGTGCAGGCGGCCCTTCGGCGCCAGCGCGTTGAGCAGGCCGGGCCAGTCCAGCGACACGTTGACCGTGTCGATGATCAGGTCGAAGGCCCCGGTGAGCTGCTTGAGCGCCGCGGCGTCGCCGGTGGTCACCACGCGGTGCGCGCCGAACGCACGCGCTTCCTCCTCCTTCGAGGCGCTGGTGGTGAACGCGGTGACCTCGCAGCCCCAGGCCCGGCAGAACTTCAGCGCCATGTGGCCCAGGCCGCCGATCCCGATCACGCCAACCCGCGCGGTCGGCGAGATCCCCAGCTCGCGCAGCGGCGCGAACACGGTGATGCCGCCGCACAGGAGCGGTCCGGACTCGGCCGCGTCCAGCCCGTCGGGCAGGGGCGCCACCCACACCCAGTGCGCGCGTACCTTCTCGGCGAAACCGCCATGGCGTCCGCCGATGGTCGCCTGCACCTCGCGGCACAGGTGCTGGTCGCCGGCCAGGCAGGCGTCGCAGTGCAGGCAGCTGCGCGCGTTCCAGCCCAGGCCCACGCGCTGCCCCAGCGCCACGCCCCTGGCGTTCGGTCCCAGCGCGGTCACCCGCCCCACCACCTCGTGGCCGGGCACGAACGGGTAGGCGGTGAAGCCCCATTCGTTGTCCAGCATCGACAGGTCGGAGTGGCACAGCCCGCAGTGCTCGACGGTGATCTCCACCTCCTCGTCGCCCAGCGGGCCGGGGTCGTACTCGAACGGTTCCAGCGGGGCGCCGGCCTTCGGCGCCGCCCAGGCGCGGTAGGGGGTCGTGGTCATGGTGGGTACCTCCTGCAACGTAGGCCGACAAGATACTCCGCCGCGGGGCCGCGCAGCTCCAGCGGGGGCTCGCCCCACTCCCCATATCCCACGGCGCCTGCCGTGCCGAAGCGCCCCACGGCAGGGCTTCCCTTCGCCTGGCCGCCGGCTATCCTGGAGCGCATGCCGCGGCTCCAGCTGCCCACGGACCTGCCCTTTGAAGTCGGCGCCCTCTACCACCGCCGGCAGCAGATCCATGGGCTCCTGGGCGGGCAGCAGCAGGGTGGCATCTCCACCCCGGGCAACGCGCCGTTCGTCATCCTCTTCACCGGCGAGGCCGGCTCCCAGCACAGCTACTGGGACCACTGGGAGATCGAGGACGGGCAGAACGTCTTCCACTACTACGGCGAGGGCCAGTCCGGCGACATGCAGGACACGCGCGGCAACCGCGCGATCCGGGAACACCTGCGGCACGGCCGCAGGCTGCTCATGTTCCAGAGCCTGGGCAAGGGCCAGCCGTACCGGTTCTGGGGCGAGTTCCGCTGCATCGGCACCTACGAGCACCACGGTGTCCCCGACACCTCGGGTGCGTTGCGCAAGGCCATCGTCTTCAGGCTCAAACCGGTCGAGGACGACTTCGACCCGTTCCAGAACAAGGTTGCGGACAGCATCGCCCCGGCGATCGACCTGTCCGCGACGGTCTCCCAGCAGGTCCAGGAGATCCGCGTCAAGCAATCGCTGTTCAAGCGCAGGCTGCTCCTGGTCGAGAAGCAGTGCCGGCTCACCGGCGTCGCCGACCTGCGCTTCCTGCGCGCCAGCCACATCAAGCCCTGGTCGAAGTGCGTCAGTGGCGACGAGCGCGTGGACGGGGCAAACGGACTGCTGCTGACGCCGCATGCCGACCTGCTGTTCGACCGCGGGTGGATCACGTTCGAGGACAACGGCACGCTGGTGCGCTCATCGCACCTGCCGTCCGAAGTCGCCGAGAGAATCGGCCTCGACCTGACCAGTGGCCGGCGCTGCGGCGCCTTCGACCAGAAGCAGAAGACCTATCTCGAGTACCACCGGAATGCGGTGTTCGAGACGGCGTTCAAGAAGTTCGATGACCCGTTCTCAGAGCTAGTCACGCCAGCGGGCTATTGAGTGCTAATGCGAGGGAAATGAACCTGACCCCATTCTCCTCAGGGGCAAGAGGCCATGTTCCGGGCCGGCTACTTCGCGATCTCCCGCGTGCAGGCAATGGTGGACGTGACCACCTGGATTGCCGCGGAAAAGGTCGGGCTCGAGCGGTTCGGCGGCGACCTGGCCAAGGCCCGCGCGTTCGCCGATGACATCGTGTCCCGGACGCAGGGCTCTGGCGAGTTCGTCGACAAGACCGCCATCCAGCGCGGCACGCTGTCGGAAGGGATCCGCCAGACCGAGTACATCCGCGGCACCACCATGCTGATGGGCTACCTGCTAACCAAGCAGAACGCGATGGTGGGGATCACCCGGCGCACGGACTTCCGCAAGCCCAAGGAGGCGCTGCTGTGGTTCGCCAACATGCTGAACCTGTACGTCTGGGAGGGCATGGCGGCGATGCTGATCCGCGGCGGCTGGCCGTCGAACGAGGACGACGACGGGTCCACGGTGGACGAGTGGATCGCGGCCGCGGCCACGGAGGCGGCGGGCACGCTGTTCGGCGCCATCCCCGGTGTCTCGATGGGCGTCTCTGAGCTGCGCGGCTACGACGCCAAGGGCGTGGTCGCCGACGCCTGGGAGAGCGTGGGGCGCGCCCTGCAGCAGATCCGGCAGGGCGAGCTGGACACGGCGTTCTTCAAGGCGCACATCTCGCTCGCCGGCTTCGCCCTCGGGGTGCCGTCCAGCCAGATCAACAAGACCTTGGACGCCATCGCGGCCGCCGACGACGGCAAGGACGTGAGCCCGATAGAGTACCTGACCGGGCCGCAGGACTGAGGCGTAGCCCCGGCGACTGGCCGGGGCGAGCCGTGCGCTCCGTTCGCTCGGAGGAAGGCGGGAGGGTTAGCGATGGCACCGGACAAGCAGGCACCGCAGGCGGACGAGCCGCGCCAGCAAGACGAGCCCACCTAGCCCTCGGGAGATCGCCCATGCCGTGGACGGTGAAGCGCCTGGGCCGTCTCGACGCGCACGCCGATCTGTCGCCGCCGGGACGATAGTGGCGGCGCGGATCCGCAATAGGCGGCCAGAGGATCGCTGACCTACCGCCGTACCTAAGATGTGATCAGGGTCCGTGATTATTAACAAGCCGTTCAGATACCTTACTGCCCATTACGCACACTCCTTGTAGGCCGTTCAGGGTGGCCGCACGTTCTCCTCATCCATGCAACTTATCCACAAGTTGTTCTGCTAAGATGCCAACTGAGAGTTGGCTAGATGTATCGCGATAGAGCGATAAAGGAGGGCCAGATGTACTCGCCGTCCACCGTTGCCAATTACTTCCTTCGCAGGGCTAATGCTGAGGGGCGTGCGCTGACGCCCATGCAGCTGCTGAAGCTCGTCTACATCGCGCATGGTTGGCACTTGGGTTACTTCGGGCAACCGCTCATTAATGAGACGGTTCAGGCTTGGAAGTACGGGCCGGTCATCAAGTCTTTGTACGACAACCTTCGCAAGTACGGGGGAGGCCCGGTCACGAGCCTAGTCGCCACTGGTCCGTTCGCGTGGCAGCGCGATATGGATCTATCGGGTGATAGCCAACGGCTAGTGGATGCCGTTTGGGAAAACTATTCTTCGTTTAGTGGCATTCAGCTGTCGCAGATGACTCACCAGGTGGGCACGCCATGGGACATTGTATGGCGCGTGCGCGGCGGGTCTCGTCAGTACTTTGCCGAGATCGATGACGGACTAATCGAGGCTCATTACAAGGGCAAGATCAGCACGAACGCTTCTGCCACCGAGAAACCAGCCACAGAAGAGCAGGCTTCAATTGCGTGACTGAGGAGACGGCAAGCCCGGCCGACGACGAACCGCGCAAGGAGTTTGCGGAGATGGCCGTCTCCGCACAGGAGGCGGCCTCGGCTCCCGTTAATTCTTCACTGGGAACGGAAATTCCACCAAGCATTGCTGATCGCTATGCGACCGAGCTGCATTCGAACATGCAGGCTCATCGCATTATGCGATGGGTAGCCTTTGGCGGAATCGGCTTCATTTCGCTTATCTTTGTCCTGTGCCTGCTGGTGGTAATGAGCAGGATTCTCCACTGGGAGGCGGAGTCGGTTCCGCGCATCTTGCGTGATGCGAAAGATTGGCACGCGTGGGCGTTTGTAGGCGCCTGCCTCGTGATCTTCGCTGCCATCCCTCTATCGTTGATGATGGCTCTGATCAGAATGATCAGCGTCGATCAGGAGGATCCGGGCGCCGCAGAGATCCGCACCCCTGCAACGGAACTTGGCAAAGTGCTCATCGAACTGTTCAAGGCGATAACCGCCAAGCTCTCCCCACCCTAACTCGTCCGACCGCCTGTTGGAGGGCTCTTCCCTCGACAGTAGCCAGCAGCGCCCCCATCCCTAGGGGCGTCGGCGCGGCCGGATGGCCCTACAGGTCCGGGGAAAGTGTGCAGCCCCAGGGGAGGATGGCTGCGGACGATCCGTGTCCCGTCCTGCGCGCACCGCGCGTTGCTGGCGAGGGTAGGGTGCCTGTCTCCGGAGGCGGGCCGGATCAGGGACCGTCTTGGGGCGAAGTAGGGGAACCCTGAATCCTCAGCAGCTCATGGAGGACGCGGAGCCACGAGCGCATAGACGGAGAGGTGATCGACAACACCTCCAGCCGGCGGGCCTCGTCATCATCGATCGGCGGCACGTCCGGATCGCTAACGGCGAGCTTGGCGTAGGCAGCGAGGCGACGCACGGCCTCTGCAGACTCGCTGATGTCGTCCTCGTCCGGCATGAAGCACTGGGCGTCCGAGGGACTACCTGCGGCGATCATCTCGGCAATGTGGGCGTACTTGTTCATCGGGTTCTCCTGGATGCGGGGACCGCCTCAACGAGGCGGCTTGCCAGAGACGATGGACCAACGCGCGCAGCGGTCAACCGCGGTTCTCGAACGCGCGAGAGGGCGGGCGGTCCGGAGTTACCGATGCGTTACCGAAAAAGACTTAGGGCCGCCTCTCGGCAGCCCTAAGTGCTTGAAAAAGTTGGCGTCCCCACGGGGATTCGAACCCCGGTCGCTACCGTGAAAGAGTAGCGACCCGCGGCGCTACGTAGGAGGCGAATCAAACCCCCAACGGATTCGGCTTCTCCTGATCGATCTTGTACAGCTTGATCGCCCTGGCCGCATCCTTCGCCGTCATCTTCCCGTCCTTGGCCAGGGCATCGATCGCCGCGTGGGCGATGTAGTAGCGGTCCACCTCGAAGTGGCGGCGCAGGTTGGCGCGGGTGTCGGAGCGGCCGAAGCCGTCGGTGCCGAGCACGGTATAGGTGCGCGGGACGAAGGCGCGGATCTGGTCGGTGAAGCTGCGCACGTAGTCGGAGGCCGCGACCACCGGGCCGGCGGGGCGGGACTCGATGCACTCGGTGACGTAGGCCTTGCGCGGCTTGGCCTCGGGGTGCAGGCGGTTCCAGCGCTCGGCGTCGTAGCCGTCGCGGCGCAGTTCGGTGAAGCTGGGGCAGGACCAGATGTCGGCGGTGACGCCGAAGTCCTTGTCCAGCAGCTCGGCCGCGGCGATGGCCTCGCGCAGGATGGTGCCGCTGCCCAGCAACTGCACGCGCAGCTCGCCCTTCTTCGGCTTGCCCGCGTCCTTGAGCAGGTACATGCCCTTGATGACGCCCTCGGCCGCGCCTTCCGGCAGGTCGGGGTGGGGGTAGTTCTCGTTCATCAGGGTCAGGTAGTAGTACTCGTCCACCTGGTCCTCGATCATCCGCTTCATGCCGTGCTGGATGATCACCGCGACCTCGCCGGCGAAGGTGGGGTCGTAGCTGCGGCAGTTGGGGATCGCGCCCGACAGCAGGTGGCTGTGGCCGTCCTCGTGCTGCAGGCCCTCGCCGTTGAGCGTGGTGCGGCCGGCGGTGCCGCCGAGCAGGAAGCCGCGGGCGCGCATGTCGGCCGCCTGCCAGGCGGCGTCGCCCACGCGCTGGAAGCCGAACATCGAGTAGTAGATGTAGAACGGCAGCAGCTGCAGGTTGTTGGTGCTGTAGCTGGTGGCGGCGGCCATCCACGAGGCCATGGCGCCGGCCTCGGTGATGCCTTCCTGCAGCACCTGGCCGGCGGCGTCCTCGCGGTAGTACATCAGCTGGTCGCGGTCGACCGGCTTGTACTTCTGGCCGGTGGGCGCGTAGATGCCGATCTGGCGGAACAGGCCCTCCATGCCGAAGGTGCGGGCCTCGTCGCAGACGATCGGCACCACGCGCGGGCCGACCTGCTTGTCGCGCAGGATGATGTTGAGCGACTGCACGAACGCCATCGTGGTCGACATCTCGCGCTCGCCGGTGCTCTTGAGCAGGCGTTCGAACGACTCCAGCTTCGGCACGGTGAGGCGCTCGTCGGCCTTGCGGCGGCGCTTGGGCACGAAGCCGCCCAGCGCGCGGCGGCGCTCGAGCAGGTACTGCACCTCGTCCGACTTCTCGCCCGGGTGGTAGAACGGCACGTTGCCGTCCTTGAGCTGGTCGTCGTCGATCGGGATCTTGAAGCGGTCGCGGAACGCGCGCACCGCGTCGTCGTCCAGCTTCTTGGTCTGGTGGGTGGGGTTGAGCGCCTCGCCGGCCGAGCCCATGCCGTAGCCCTTGACCGTCTTGGCCAGGATCACGGTCGGCTGGCCGGTGGTCTTCATCGCCAGGTCGTAGGCGGCGTACACCTTGTGCGGGTCGTGGCCGCCGCGGTTGAGGCGCCAGATGTCGTCGTCCGACAGGCTGGCGACCATGGCCGCGGTCTCGGGGTACTTGCCGAAGAAGTGCTCGCGCGTGTACGCGCCGCCGAAGGCCTTGCAGTTCTGGTACTCGCCGTCGACGGTCTCCATCATCAGCTTCTTGAGGATGCCCTGCTTGTCGTTGGCGAGCAGCGGATCCCAGTAGCTGCCCCAGATGGTCTTGATCACGTTCCAGCCGGCGCCGCGGAACTGGCTCTCCAGCTCCTGGATGATCTTGCCGTTGCCGCGCACCGGGCCGTCGAGGCGCTGCAGGTTGCAGTTCACCACGAAGATCAGGTTGTCCAGGCCCTCGCGGCCGGCGATCGACAGCGCGCCCAGGCTCTCGGGCTCGTCGGTCTCGCCGTCGCCGAGGAAGCACCAGACCTTGCGGTCGGTCTTGGGCATCAGGCCGCGCGACTCGAGGTACTTCCAGTTGCGCGCCTGGTAGATCGCGGCGATCGGGCCCAGGCCCATCGAGACCGTGGGCACCTGCCAGAAGTCGGGCATCAGCCAGGGGTGCGGGTAGGACGAGACGCCGCGGCCGTCGACCTCCATGCGGAAGTGGTCGAGCTGCGACTCGGTGATGCGGCCCTCGAGGAAGGCGCGGGCGTAGATGCCCGGCGAGCTGTGGCCCTGGGTGGCGACCAGGTCGCCGGGGTGCTCGCCGTCGGAGCCGCGGAAGAAGTGGTTGAAGCCGACGTCGTAGAGCGTGGCCGAGCTGGCGAAGCTGGCGATGTGGCCGCCGAGGTCGCCGGGCTTGCGGTTGGCCCGCACCACCATCGCCATCGCGTTCCAGCGGATGATCGAGCGGATGCGCCATTCCAGGGTCTGGTCGCCCGGCATGCGGGGTTCCAGGTGCGGCGGGATGGTGTTGATGTACTCGGTGGTCGGCGAGAACGGCAGGTGGGCGCCGGCGCGGCGGGCCAGCTCGACCATGTTCTCGAGCAGCTGGTGGGCGCGCTCGGCACCGCTGTGGTCGATCACCGCCTTGAGCGATTCGATCCACTCCCGGGTCTCGGTCGGGTCCGGGTCGTTGTGCAGCACGTCGGTCAGCCAGTTCATCGCTTGCTCCGCCGCGGCCCGCGGGCCGCATCCTTGTTGTTGTTCGGGGGAAATACGCCTGATTCTAGCAGGCGGCCCGAGCGCGCCCGCGCGGCCCCGGACAGCGCGCATGCGGCGCGGCACCATGCGCTGGCGCACTGCGGCGCGCGGGTGCAACACAGCGTCGCGGGGCCGGCGGCCACGCTGGAAGTTGCAGGCGGTACGGACCGTCGGCGGGTGGCGGTGGCGGGGATGGACGCGGTCGATTGCGGGTGCACGGCGGCGTGCGCGGGGCGTGCGGCCTGGGGGGCGGCTTGGGTCGCGGCTGAAGCGGCTCCTACGGTGTGCCTGGCGGTGGTAGGAGCGGCTTCAGCCGCGACCACCGCTCCTCCGGCTCCAGCACCCGATCGCCCGGCCGCTTCGCCGCCCGCCTTCGTCCCGGCCCCTGCCAGACTGCGTCCCGCCCGCGTCGCGGACCCACGCGCCCGGGGCGCATCCGGTCGCGCAACGCGGCATCCCTGCCGTCCGCCGATCCCGCGTGGCGAGCCGTCTTCGCGCGGCGTGCACACCTGCCCGGTCAGGATGCGCCACCTTCCGGGTGGGGCGAATGCGCCCGCACCGCCTCGGGCGATTGCCCGCCGGGACCGGGTCGGCAATGATCGCCATCGCAGGGGAGTGAGGCGCCGTGGCCGGCGGCCGGTTTCCCGTGTCCGACCGGTCCTGACTGCACGATGCCTTACTCCGCCTTGCCCCAACCGCTGTCGAACTGGCGCCTGCCTGCGCTCGGCCTGGCGGTGGTGCTGATCGTGGTCACCCCGTTCCTGCTGCTGCGCCAGGCCGCGCACAACACCAACGCGGCCTGGTCGATGGTGGCCCATACCCACGAGACCGCCTCCACGGTGCATTCGATCGCCGCCGACATGCGCAACATGGAGTCGGGGGCGCTGTCGATCGCCTCGGGCGTGGACAACCAGCTGCTGCGCGAGCGCATGAGCGAAAGCCGCGCGCGCCTGCTGCCGGCGCTGGAGCGGCTGCAGGAGCTGACCCGCGACAACCCCGCGCAGCAGGTGCGCATCGGTTCGCTGCAGACCAACATCCTGCTGCGCAAGGCCCACGCCGACCGCATCGTCGAGTCCGCGGCCGCCGACGTGACTGTGGCCGACATCGACGCGATGGTCGCGCGCTATCCGATCCACAACCTGGTCGACGAGATCGTGTCCGAGGAGGAGCGGCTGCTCGGCGAGCGCTTGGAACGCGCCCAGCGCCTGGAGCGGCGGGCGCGGGTGGCGACCTGGGCGGCGATGATCGGACAGCTGCTGCTGCTCGGCGGCCTGCTCGTCTACGCGGCGCGGCAGATGTCGCACCGGCTGCGCGCCGAGGACGACGCCCAGCGCGCCAGCATGCGCTCGCGCGTGGTGCTCGACACGGTGCGCGAACCGATCGTGCTGCTCGACGCGGACCAGCGGGTGGTGATGCACAACGCCGCGTTCGCCGAGCTCTACGGCGTGGACGACGACGATGCGCGCGGCCGGCCGCTGCGCGAGATCGGCGGCGGCGCCTGGGACGACGAGCTGATCCTGCGCCGGCTGGCCGACGTGCTGGCGCGCGGGCGCGAGCTGTGGGACCACGAGCAGGTGCAGCGCACGGCCGACGGCGTCGAGCGCACCATGGTGATCAACGCCAGGCGCATGCCGTTGCCGGACTCGGCCACGAGCGTGGCCCTGGTCACCGCCAGCGACATCAGCGTGCAGAAGGCCAGCGACCGCCAGATCCGCGAGCTCAACCGCCAGCTGGAGGGCAAGATCGAGCAGGTCTCGGACGTGAACCGCGAGCTGGAGGCCTTCAGCTATTCGGTCTCGCACGACCTGCGCGCGCCCCTGCGCCACATCGCCGGCTTCGGCGACAAGCTCTCGCGCCACCTGGGCGACGGGCTCGACGACAAGGGCCGCCACTACCTCGGCGTCATGGTGTCGTCGGCGCAGCGGATGTCGGCGCTGATCGACGACCTGCTGGTGTACTCGCGCCTGGGCCGCAGCGCGCTGCGGCTGCAGGTGGTGGACATGCAGTCGCTGGTGGCCGAGACCCGGGCCATGCTCGACGCCAACAACGCCAGCGAGTCGCCCGGGCACGTCATCGACTGGAGGATCGCGCCGCTGCCGGTGGTGGTGGGCGACGAGAACATGCTCCGCCAGGTGTGGCTGAACCTGCTCGGCAACGCGGTCAAGTACAGCCGCGGCAGCGAGCCGGCGAGGATCGAGGTCGACTACCACCAGCTGGCCGACGGCTCGCACCAGTTCGAGGTGCGCGACAACGGCGCCGGCTTCGACATGCAGTACGCCGGCAAGCTGTTCGGCGTGTTCCAGCGCCTGCACCCGGCCAGCGAGTTCCCCGGTACCGGCATCGGCCTGGCCAGCGTGCGCCGGGTGCTGACCCGCCACGGCGGCCGGATCGAGGCCCATGCCCGGCCCGGCGAGGGCGCCACCTTCCGCTTCACCCTTCCCGCCGCGGGCGAGACCGCGGCCGCCAACGAGAACAAGCAATGAGCGAGCTGCGCACCATCCTGCTGGCCGAGGACAGTCCCCACGATGCCGAGATGGCGATCGACGCGCTGCGCGAGGCCCATCTCGCCAACCCGATCGTGCATGTCGAGGACGGGGTCGAGGCCCTCGACTACCTGCTGCGCCGCGGGCGCTGGAAGGACCGGCCCGACGAAGACCTCGCGGTGCTGCTGCTCGACATCAAGATGCCGCGCATGGACGGGCTCGAGGTGCTGACCGAGCTGCGCAGGAACGACCGCTTCAAGTCGCTGCCGATCGTGGTGCTCTCGTCCTCGCGCGAGGAGAGCGACCTGGCCCGCAGCTGGGACCTGGGCGTGAACGCCTACGTGGTCAAGCCGGTGGACGTGGACCAGTTCTTCGACGCGGTGCGCACGCTCGGGCGCTTCTGGGCGGTGCTCAACGAACCGCCGAAGAAGGGATGAACGCCGTCGTGGCCGCCGCCACTCCCCTCGCCTTCTCCGCGCCCGGCCTGCGCGTGCTGCTGGTGGAGGATTCGCCGGACGACGCCGAGCTGGCGGAGTGGGCGCTGCGCAAGGCCGGGATCGACGTGCGCTGCGTGCGCGCCTGCACCGCGATCGAGGTGGCGGCCGCGCTGGCCGGCTTCGCGCCGCAGGTGGTGGTATCGGACCTGAACCTGCCCGGGTTCTCCGGCGCGCAGGCGCTGACGCAGGTGCGGGCGCACGATCCGTCGCTGCCGTTCGTGTTCCTCACCGGCGGCCTGGCGCCCGGCGACAGCGTGCCGGTGGCGGACGGGCTGCTGTCGAAGGATGCGCTGGACGAGCTGCCGCCGTTGCTGCTGCGGCTGGTGGCGCAGCGGGGCTAGCGCGGGAGGGAGCGGGGCCGGGTCGGGGGTGGTGGCCCGGCTGGTGGAAGCGGGCCTGCCCCCACCCCGGCCCTCCCCCGCAAGCGGGGGAGGGAGGAGCCTGGATGTCCTGAAGGCTCTTGCCCTCTCCCTGGCCCTGCCCCGCGGGCGGGGGAGGGAGTGGGGCGTGGCGGGTGGATCCGATCGCGAAGCGGTCGCCCTGCTCCTTCCCCCGCTTGCGGGGGAAGGCCGGGATGGGGGCCTCGACGCGCCGCCGGAACCCCCGCTCAGCCCCCGCGCCCCGCCAGTCGCTGCTTGCGGATCTGGGCCTCGACCGCGGCGATCGCGGTCATGTTCACCACCCGGCGCGGCCGCGAGGCGGTGGTCAGCACGTGCGCGGGCTTGCTCACGCCCATCAGGATCGGGCCCAGCGCCACGCCGTCGGTCAGCACCCGCACCATGTTGTAGGCGATGTTGGCCGAGTCCAGGTTCGGGAACACGAACAGGTTCGCGCGACCGTCCAGGGTGGTGTTGGGGAAGATCTTGCGGCGGAAGTCGGCGTCGAGCGCGGTGTCGGCCATCATCTCGCCGTCCACCTCGAGCTTGGGCGCGCGCTTGCGCAGGATCTGCAGCGCCTGGCGCATCTTGCGCGCGCTGGCATCGTCGTGGCTGCCGAAGTTCGAGTGCGACAGCAGCGCGACCTTGGGCTCGATGCCGAACAGCTTGAGCCGGTAGGCCGCCTGCACGGTGCTTTCGGCGATCTGCTCCGGGGTCGGGTCCGGCTGGACGTGGGTGTCGACGAAGAACCACAGGCCGCGGTCGTTGACCACGCCGGTCATGGCCGAGGTGCTCTGCACGCCCGGGTCGAGGTCGAACACGCTGCGGATGTAGCCGAGCTTCTTGTGGTAGCGGCCGACCAGGCCGGTGATCATCGCGTCGGCCTCGCCGCGGTCGACCATCACCGCCGCGATCAGGGTCGGGCGCGAGCGCATCAGGGTCTTGGCGGTCTCCGGGGTCACGCCTCGGCGCTCGGTGAGCGCGTGGTAGTGGCGCCAGTAGTCGTTGTAGCGCGGATCGTCGTCCTGGTTGGTCAGCTCGAAGTCGACGCCCGGGCGCAGGCGCAGGCCCAGGCGCTTGATCCGCGACTCGATCACGTCCGGGCGCCCGATCAGGATCGGGAACGCCAGGCCCTCGTCGACCACGGTCTGCACGCCGCGCAGGACGGTCTCGTTCTCGCCCTCGGCGTAGACCACGCGCTGG
This sequence comes from Luteimonas sp. J29, assembly GCF_000472505.1. Classification (GTDB taxonomy): domain Bacteria; phylum Pseudomonadota; class Gammaproteobacteria; order Xanthomonadales; family Xanthomonadaceae; genus Luteimonas. The sequence goes on along the minus strand of NZ_AWZR01000004.1, from coordinate 315,689 downwards.
CGGTCGGCGCGGGCGCGGTCGTAGATCGGCCGCATCACCAGCGCGGTGCGGTGGTGGAACTGGGACAGCTTCTCGCGGTAGGCGGCCTCGTCCGGCAGCGGACGGGTGGCGACGCCCGTCTCCATCGCGGCCTTCGCCACGGCGGTGGCGACGATGGTCAGCAGGCGCGGGTCGAACGGGCGCGGGATGATGTAGTCGCGGCCGAAGCTCGGCACTTCCTCGCCGTAGGCGGTGGCCAGGTCGCTCGACTCCATCTTGGCCAGCGCCGCGATCGCGTGCACGCAGGCCAGCTTCATCTCCTCGTTGATCGTGGTCGCGCCCACGTCCAGCGCGCCGCGGAAGATGTACGGGAAGCAGAGCGCGTTGTTGACCTGGTTGGGGTAGTCGGAGCGGCCGGTGGCGATGATCGCGTCCGGGCGCACTTCGCGCGCCACCTCGGGCAGGATCTCGGGGTAGGGGTTGGCCAGGGCGAGGATGATCGGGTTGTCCGCCATCGTCGCCACCATCTCCGGCTTGAGGATGCCGCCGGCCGACAGGCCGAGGAAGATGTCGGTGCCGGCCACGATCTCGGCCAGGGTGCGGTGCGGCGTGTCGCGCGCGTAGCGGCGCTTGGCCTCGTCGAGGTCGTCGCGCCCGGCATGGATCACCCCGCCTCGGTCGTAGGCGGTGATGTTCTCGGGCTTCAGGCCCAGCGCCACCAGCATGTCCAGGCAGGCGATGCCGGCCGCGCCGGCGCCGGTGGTGGCGAGCCGGACGTCCTCGATCTTCTTGCCCGCGATCTCCAGCGCGTTGACCACGGCCGCGCCGACGATGATCGCGGTGCCGTGCTGGTCGTCGTGGAACACCGGGATGTTGAGCCGCTCGCGCAGCTTGCGCTCGACGATGAAGCACTCGGGCGCCTTGATGTCCTCGAGGTTGATGCCGCCGAAGGTCGGCTCGAGGCTGGCGATGATGTCGACGAGCTTGTCGGGGTCCTTCTCGTCGATCTCGATGTCGAACACGTCGATGCCGGCGAACTTCTGGAACAGCACGCCCTTGCCTTCCATCACCGGCTTGCCCGCCAGCGGGCCGATGTCGCCCAGGCCCAGCACCGCGGTGCCGTTGGAGATCACCGCCACCAGGTTGCCGCGCGCGGTGTAGTCGCTGGCCCGGGTCGGATCGGCCGCGATCTCCTCGCAGGCATAGGCCACGCCGGGCGAATAGGCCAGCGCCAGGTCGCGCTGGGTCAGCATCGGCTTGGTCGCGGTGACCTTGATCTTCCCGCGTGGCTCCAGCCGGTGGTAGTCCAGGGCGGCGTTGCGGAAGTGTTCCGCGCTTTCGGTGCTGTTCGGGGATTCGTCGGACATGGTCGGCGGGCGGGAAGCGGAACCCGGATTCTAGCCCCTCCCCTCCGGGGCTTCCTGCACGATCGGAGCAGCCGGGCCGCCGATTGCGGCACGACGCGGGCAGGCCCGCGGCGGCGGCGCGGCGGGCCGCGGGCCGCGACGCGACGCGGACGGCACGCACCCGGATGCCGAGGCGCCCGCCGCGGCGCGCCGGCGCCGGCGCGGGTCAGTCGGTGTCCAGGGCGCGCGGGTCGCCGCGGCCGGCCGCCGGGTCCGGCGCGGCGGCGAGCGGCATCGAACCTTCCGACAGCGCTGCCTCCAGCGCCGCGCGGTCGAGCGCGTTCTCCCAGCGCGCGACCACCACGCTGGCCACCGCGTTGCCCATGAAGTTGGTGAGCGAGCGGCATTCGCTCATGAAGCGGTCGACGCCCAGCACCAGCGCCATGCCCGCCACCGGGATGGTCGGCACCACCGACAGCGTCGCCGCCAGGGTGATGAAGCCCGCGCCGGTCACCCCGGCCGCGCCCTTGGAGCTGACCATCGCCACCAGCAGCAGGGTCAGCTGCTGCCAGGCGGTGAGCTCGGTGTTGGTGGCCTGGGCGATGAACAGGGCAGCCAGGGTCATGTAGATGTTGGTGCCGTCGAGGTTGAACGAATAGCCGGTGGGCACCACCAGCCCGACCACCGACTTGCCGCAGCCGGCGCGCTCCATCTTCTCCATCAGCGAGGGCAGCGCCGACTCCGAGGAGGAGGTGCCCAGCACCAGCAGCAGCTCCGCGCGCAGGTAGCGGGCCAGCTTCAGGATCGAGAACCCGCACAGCCGGCACACCGCGCCCAGCACCACCAGCACGAACAGCAGCGAGGTCAGGTAGAAGGTGCCGACCAGCCAGGCCAGGTTGGCCAGCGAGGCCAGGCCGAACTTGCCGATGGTGAAGGCGATCGCGCCGAACGCGCCGACCGGCGCGGCCTTCATCAGCAGGTGCACCAGCCGGAACACCGGCGCGGTCAGCGCCTCCAGCAGCGCCTGCACTGGGCGTCCGCGCTCGCCGGTCAGCGCCAGGGCGATGCCGAACAGCACCGCCACGAACAGCACCTGCAGGATGTTGCCGCCGGTGAAGGCGCCCAGCAGGGTGTCGGGGATCACGTCGAGCAGGAACCCGACCAGGGTCATCTCGTGCGACTTCTGCACGTAGCCCTGGATCGCGGGGGCGTCCAGCGTCGCCGGATCGATGTCCATGCCCGCGCCCGGCCGCACCACGTGCGCCACCAGCAGGCCCACCACCAGCGCCAGGGTGGAGAAGAACAGGAAGTAGGCCATCGCCTTGCCGAACACCCGGCCCACCGTGCGCAGCTGCGGCATGCCGGCGATGCCGGTGGCGATGGTGAGGAAGACCACCGGCGCGATGATCATCTTGACCAGCTTGATGAAGCCGTCGCCGAGCGGCTTGAACTGCTCGGCCAGCGCCGGATGGAAATGGCCGAGCAGGGCGCCGGCCGCGATCGCCAGCAGCACCTGCACGTACAGCTGCCGGTACCAGGGTAGGCGCGGCACGGCCGGGGCGGCGACGGACGACGGGGCGGGCATCGGATGCGGATCCTCGTGGGCTGCGGCGCACTGTAGCGGCGGTGCCGCGCGTGCGTCAGGCCCCGCCGTCGGAGAGCCGGTCGAGGCGGATGCGGTTGGCGAACAGCGAGAACGCGAGCAGGCCGGCCAGCCCGTTCGCGCGCGCCGTCCACGGCGGCAGCCAGCGCGGCGGGGCCAGCACCCCGGCCTCGAACAGCGGCTCGAAGCGTTCCACGTCGTGCAGGGTCATCTTGCCCGCGAACAGGCGCCGGCACTGGCGCAGGCGGCCTTCGCGCAGGGCGTGGCGGAAGAAGGTGTGCACCTCGACCAGGCCGCGCAGGTACACGGTGTCCTTGGCGAATGCCGTGCCGCCCTCCACCGGCACGCCGCGGAACACGCGCTGGGCCGAGGAGAAACTCTCGGCCGCGTCCTGGCCGGCGTCCATGAAGTGCCGGAACACCTGCAGGAAGTCGGCGCCCTCCAGCGCCATCGCGATCGCCTCGGTGCGCAGGCTGACCCGCTTCATGCGCTCGATGTCGAGGCTGCCGGTGATCTGCTCGGCCAGCACCGCCAGGCCCTCCTGGGTCGCGGTGACCCGCGGCGAGGACATGGCCAGGCTCGGCAGGACCTGCTGCTCGCGGCCATTGAGCGCGGTGAGCGAATGCACCAGCGCCTCGTGGTGCAGCAGCTGGGCCTGGTCGTAGTCGCTGAAGGCCGCGCCGCCGCGCAGGCGGATCCGGAACGCGCCGGCGGCGGCCTTGGCGATCAGGTCGGGGTCGAGTTCGACCGCCACCACGCGCCCGCCGAAGAAGGCGTCGAGCTGGTTCTGCAGCTGCAGCTGGAGCGCGGTCGCGGAGATCTTCACCTGCTCCTCGGGCGCGACCAGTTCGCGGTCGAGCTCGTCGGCGATGCCGATGAAGTGCGCCGCGGCCTCGCGCGCGCTCGGCCCGCCGCCGGGCAGCGGGTCGCGCGGATGGCCGTAGAGCATCACCGACAGCGCGCCGGCCTCGCGCGTGCCCAGCGCCTCGAGCATGCGCGCGGCCAGGTCCCAGTCGCGCGCCGACTCCACCAGGTAGGCCCCGAGCGGGTGGCCCGGGTCGGCCTCGGCGGCGATCGCCTCGAGTTCGCGCCGCTGGGGGCCGAAGTCGCGGCGCGGGTATGCGTGGGCCGGCAGCCGGGCCCGGCCGCGCGCGTAGTCCGCGAGGAAGCGCTCCTGCACCGCGGCCGGCCAGCTGGCCAGCGACAGCACCCGCAGCTCGCGCGCGGCGCGGACCATGCGCGCGTCGAGCGCGGCGTGGTGGGCGATGGGATCGGTCATCCGCGCGTCCTGTCGGCCTGGGCCCCGCCATGCTGGGCAATGTCGGCGCGGATGTCATCGCCCGGCGGCACGGGCGCGAGCGCGGCCGGTGCGTGCGCCGGGCCCCGCGGGTCCGCTCAGCGCCGCGCCGGCCCCCGGCCGGGCCCGCGCGCACCGGGCCTGTGCCCCAGCCGCGAGGCGAGCCGGTCGGCGGCGCCGGCGACTTCGCCGCGCAGCTTGTGGTAGTTCGCCAGCCGCCCCGGGTCCAGTTCGCCGGCCTCGACCGCGGCGCGCACCGCGCAGCCCGGTTCGGCCTGGTGGCGGCAGTCGCGGAAGCGGCAGCCGGCGGCCAGGGCCTCGATGTCGGCGAAGCCGTCGCCCAGGTCTTCCTCGCCGGTCGGCTTGAGTTCGCGCATGCCCGGGGTGTCGATCAGGCACGCGCCCGAGGGCAGCGGGATCAGGGCGCGGTGGGTGGTGGTGTGGCGCCCGCGCGCGTCGCGCCCGCGCACCGCGCCGGTCTTCATCCGCTCATGGCCGAGCAGGGTGTTGGTGAGGGTGGACTTGCCGGCGCCGGACGAGCCGACCAGCACCGCGGTCACGCCCGGCCCGAGCCACGGCGCCAGCGCCTGCGCGGTCGCCGGGTCGCGTGCGTTGACCGCCAGCACCGGCACGTCGCCGCCGAGCACGTCGGCCAGCGCGGCGCGCGCGGCATCGGGATCGGCGCCGGGCAGGTCGGCCTTGGTCAGCACCACCACCGGCCGCACGTCCTCGGCCCGGGCCAGCAGCAGGTAGCGCTCGATCCGGCGCGGATTGAAGTCGCCGTCGAGCCCGCAGGCGATGATGGCGACATCGACGTTGGCGGCGATCAGCTGCTGGCGGTAGTGCTCGCCGGCGGCGGCGCGCTTGAGCGCGTTGCGCCGGGGCAGCAGGGCGACGATGCGCCCGTCCTCGACCAGCACCCAGTCGCCGACCACCGCGCGCTCCCCGGGCGCCACCTTGCCGCGGCGGTAGCCCGGCGGACGCTGCCACTGCGGCGGCGATTCGACGCTCGCGGCCGGCTCGGTTGCATCGGCAACCACGTAACCGGCGCGATGCTGTTCGACCACGCGCGCGGGACGGGCCCGCGGATGCGCGGCCATCAGCTCGGCCCAGGGCCCGGGGCCGGGCGCGCCCGGCCAGGGCCAGCCGATGCCGCGCAGGGCGTCGAAGTCGGGATTCAAGCGTTCGTGCACGGCGTTTGCATGGAGCGATTCTAGGCCCTGTCCCGGGGCCGCCGCCGCGCAGGCCGTGGAGGCCCGGGACAGGCGTATGATCAGCCCTTTCCGCGGCCATCCGCCGCCCCTGCCCCGCCACGCCGATGTCCGCTCCCAGCCTGCCCGTCCGCCAACGCCTGTCCGAAGTCCGCTACGAGATCCGCGGCGAGCTGGCCCGGCGGGCCCGCGAGCTCGAGACCCGGGGCCGGCAGCTGATCAAGCTCAACATCGGCAACCCCGGCGCGTTCGGCTTCCGCGCGCCCGAGCACCTGCAGCGGGCGATCGCCGACCACATCCACCGCACCGATCCCTACACCCACCAGCAGGGCCTGCCCGAGGCGCGCGAGGCGATCGCCGCCCACCACGTCGCCCGCGGCACGCCGTACGCCTCGCCCGAGCGGGTGTTCGTCGGCAACGGCGTGAGCGAGCTGATCGACATCTCGCTGCGCGCCCTGCTCAACCCCGGCGACGAGGTGCTCGTGCCCTCGCCCGACTACCCGCTGTGGTCGGCGGCGACGATCCTCAACGAGGGCCGCCCCGTGTTCTACCAGTGCCACGCGGAGAACGGCTTCCTGCCCGACCCGGTGGAGATCGAGGCGCTGGTGTCGGCGCGCACGCGCGCGATCGTGCTGATCAACCCGAACAACCCGACCGGCGCCAACTATCCGCGCGAGCTGCTCGAGCGCATCGCCGCCATCGCCAGCCGCCACAACCTGCTGCTGCTGTGCGACGAGATCTACGACAGCATCCTCTACGACGGCAACGCGTTCGTGCCGGTGGCGCCGATCGCCGGCGACGCGCCGTGCCTGTCGTTCGGCGGCCTGTCCAAGGTGCACCGCGCCTGCGGCTGGCGCGTGGGCTGGGCGGTGCTGTCGGGCGACCCGAAGCGCAGCACCGAGTTCTGCCACGCCATGGACCTGCTCGGCGCGCTGCGCCTGTGCTCGAACGTGCCCGGCCAGTTTGCGATCGCGGCCGCGCTCGACGGGACCGACACCATCACCCCGCTGTGCAGCCCGGGCGGCCGCCTGTACGAGACCCGGCGCGCGGTGGTCGAGGCCTGCGAGGCCAGCCCGCACCTGTCGCTGACGGCGCCGGCGGGCGCGCTCTACGCCTTCCCGGGCGTGGTCGGCGCGGCGGCCGAGGGCTTCGACGACCACGCCTTCGCCCTGGAACTGCTGGAAACCGAACACGTGCTGATCGTGCCCGGCACCAGCTTCAACGTGCCCTACCGCAACCACTTCCGCGTGACCCTGCTGCCGCAGCCGGACGTGGTGCGCGAGGTGTTCGCGCGCATCGAGCGCGTGCTCGAGCGGCGCGCCCAGGCGCACACCAGGGTCGTGCCGCTGAAGAAGAAGGCGCGACCGGCCGCGTGACCGGCGACGCCGGCCCCACCCGGCGCTTCCTGGCGCTGGGCGACAGCTACACCATCGGCGAGGGCGTCGATCCGGCCGGCCGCTGGCCGGTGCTGCTGGCGCGCGCGCTGCGCGGGGAAGGGCTCGCGCTCGAGGATCCGCAGATCGTCGCCACCACCGGCTGGACCACCGACGAACTGCGGGCCGGCATCGAGGCCGCCGCGCCGATGGGGCCGTTCGCGCTGGTGAGCCTGCTCATCGGGGTCAACAACCAGTACCGCGGCCGGCCTCTGGAGGAGTACCGCGAGCAGTTCGCCGGCCTGCTCGAACGCGCGACCGGGTTCGCCGGCGGGCGCGCGGACCGGGTGCTGGTGCTGTCGATCCCCGACTGGGGCGTGACCCCGTTCGCGCGCCAGTCCGGGCGCGACCTGGACCAGGTCGCGCGCGAGCTCGACGCCTTCAACGCCGTCGCGCGGGACACCTGCGACGGCCGCGGCGTCGCCTTCGTCGATGTGACCGCGCACAGCCGCGCCCACGGCGCGAAGCCCGCGATGCTGGCCGACGACGGCCTGCATCCCTCCGCGGCGATGTACACGGCCTGGGCGCAGCTGGCGCTTCCGGTCGCGCGTGGGCTACTGTCGCGGCCATGAACCGGTCCGTCCCGCGGCCCATGGATGCGGAAGCCGCCCGGGGCATCGCCCGCGCCTTCCTGCCCGAGCGCCCGCTCGGCAACCGCTACCACTACTACTACGCGCTGTCGAAGCTGCGCACCGACCCGCTGTACCCGGGCGTGCTCGACCTGCTGCGCGGGCACGCCGCGCCGCTGATCGACCTGGGCTGCGGGCTCGGCCTGCTGGCGCACGCGCTGCGCCGCGACGGCCAGGCCATGCCCTACCTGGGCGTGGACATCGACGCGCCGAAGATCGAGCGCGCGCGCCGCATCGCCGGACGCGCCGGGCTCGAAGGCGTGCGCTTCGAGGTCATGGACCTGGGCGCGGGCTGGCCGGCGCACCACGGCAGCGTGGCGATCCTCGACGTGCTCCAGTTCCTCACCCGCGACCAGCAGGCGGCGCTGCTCGACGCGGCGATCGCGATGCTGGCGCCGGGCGGGCTGCTGGTGATGCGCGCCGCGCTCGACGATGGCGGCGCGCGGATCCGGCGCACGCGCGCCGGCGACCGCTTCGCCGCGCTCACCGGCTGGATGCCGGACCGGCCGCGGCACTACCCCACCGGCGACGAACTGCGCGCGCGCTTCGATGCGGCCGGCCTCGACGTGGACATCGCGCCGTGGTTCGGCAACACCCCGTTCAACAACTGGATGGTGGTGGCCAGGCGTCCGGGCTGAGCCTCAGGCGCGCGTCGCCGGCGCGATGCCCGCGCCGGGCACGGGCCCGTCCCCGTCCGGCAGCACGGCCCGCAGACCCTGTTCCTCCAGCCGCCGCAGCACGCCGGCGATGATCTCCACGCAGCGCCCGTGCGCGGCGCCCTCGTGCAGCAGCACGATCGCGCCCGGCGCCAGGTCGCGGCCGATCCGCGCCAGCACCCTGTCCACGTCGCCGTGCACCGCGTCGAAGCCGCGCGCGCTCCACGCCACGCGCGCCAGGCCGAGGTCGCGCAGCGGCGCGTGCACGAAGGGATTGGCGTGGCCGACCACCGCGCGGAACCACCGCGGCGCCCGGCCGGCGATGGCCGCGAGCTGGCGCTGGGCGCCGGCGATCTCCTCGCGCATCCGCCTCGGCCCCAGCGCCCAGAACCGGGCCTGGGGATGGGTCCTGCTGTGGTTGCCGATGCCGTGCCCGCGCGCCACGATCGCGCGCACCAGCTCCGGGCGCGCGGCGGCGCGCTCGCCGACCAGGAAGAACGTGGCGCGCGCGTCGTGCGCGTCGAGCAGGTCGAGGATCGCGGCGGTGTCGTCCGACGGGCCGTCGTCGATCGTCAGCCAGACCGTCGGCACCCGCGCGGGCAGCCGGGTGAGCACCGGGCCGTACAGCGCCGAGTTCGGCGCCAGCACGCCCCACCAGGCCACGGCGTGGCTGGCCAGCATCAGCGCAAGGCCGACGCCCCAGCCCCACTGCCACCACGCCAGCGCCACCAGCGCCTGCGAGGCCAGCAGCAGCGGCAGCCAGGCGTGCGGGCGGCGGGGCGGGCGATGCAACGGTTCCATGACCTGGATCATGCCACCCGCGGCCCCGCAACACCGCGTTTCAGGCCGCGAAGACGGCTTCGCGCTACCATGGTCGGCCCGCTCCAAGGATCGCCGCCATGTCCCTCGACCCCGCCGTGCGCGCCCGCATCGACGCCCTGCTCAAGGCCAACCGCGCCGTGCTGTTCATGAAGGGCGTGCCGTCCATGCCGCAGTGCGGTTTCTCGGCCCGCGCGGTGTCGGCGCTCGACGCGATCGGCGCCGAGTACGCGCACGTGGACGTGCTGGCCGACCCGGAGATCCGCGAGGGCATCAAGGTCTACGGCGACTGGCCGACGATCCCGCAGCTGTACATCGACGGCGAGCTCGTCGGCGGCAGCGACATCATCGCCCAGATGCTCAACGCCGGCGAACTGCACGCCGCGCTTGGCCTGCCGCCGCCCGACCGCACGCCGCCGTCGGTGACGATCACGCCGGCGGCGCTGAAGATGATCCGCCAGGCGATCGAGGACGCCGGCGGCGAAGTCGCGCTGCTGGTCGACATCGACCGCAACTTCCGCACCCGGCTCAACCTCGGCCCCGTCGACCCGGACGCGATCGCGGTGGACGTGGACGGGGTGCGGGTGCAGTTCGACCTCGCCGGCGCGCGCCGCGCCGACGGCATGACCATCGATTTCGCCGACGACATCCGCGGCCGCGGGCTGGTGATCGAGAACCCGAACGCCCCGAAGCCGGTCCAGGGCATCAGCCCCGCCGAGGCCGACGCGCGCGTGCGTCGCGGCGAACTGGTGCTGGTGGACGTGCGTCCGCCGGAGGAACGCGCGATCGCCGCGGTGCCGGTGCCGTTCCGCACCTTCGACGAGGGTCGCGGCGCGATCGAGGCGCTGCCGAAGGACACCGCGCTGGCGTTCCTGTGCCATGGCGGCGGCCGCTCGGGCCAGGCGGCGCAGGAGTTCCGCGCGCTGGGCTTCAGCAACGTCTACAACGTCGAGGGCGGGATCCAGGCCTGGTCGGAGACGGTGGATCCGTCGATCCCGAAGTACTGAGCCACGACCCCGCGCAATCCCGCAGGAGCGGCTTCAGCCGCGACCAGACTGGCGCAGGCTTGCGGTCATTCCGCGAGGGCCGGATGGCCGGGTCGCGGCTGAAGCCGCTCCTGCGGGCGACCGGCAGTCAGAAGCCGCCGCCGGCGTCGAGCCAGGCCTGCTCCTCCGGCGTGCTGTCGCGGCCCAGCGCGCGGTTGCGGTGCGGGAAGCGGCCGAAGCGTTCGATCACCTCCAGGTGCGCCCGCGCGTAGCGGGCGTAGCCCGCGTTGCCGAGCGCGTCGAACAGCGCGACCGAGCGGTGCTGGTCGGCGAGGTCCTCCGAATGCTCGAACGGCAGGTAGGCGAAGGCGCGCAATTCCGCGTCGATGGCCTGGTCCAGGCCCGCGTCCACCATGCGCCGCGCGTAGTGCAGCGCCAGCGGGTCGGTGGCGAAGGCGTGGCCGCTGCCGCGGAAGATGTTGCGCGGGATCTGGTCGAGCAGGATGAGCAGCGCCAGCGCGCCCTGCGCACTGCCCATCCAGTGCTCGCATTCGCGCCGCGCGGCGGCGAAGTGCGCCTCGGCGAAGCGCTCGCGGCACAGCGCGTCGAAATGCTCGCCGCCGTTGAACCAGCTGGCGTAGCCGGCCTCGCGCCAGAACCCGACCACCGCCCCGGGGGACGCGTCGCGCGCGCTCACGGGATCGCCCTCGCCGCTTCCGGCGACCCCCACGCCGGCCGGGTACGGGCCCTGCGGCCGATCGTGCACTGGCACTGGCCGCCGCCCGCAGGGGCGAGGTCGACCTCGAACGCCCCCTGGCCGCAGCGGCGGCTGTTCCGACGGATGCCGATCGCCATGGCGCCTCCTCGCGCGTCACCGGCGGCCAGCATACGCCCCCGCCGGCGGGCGACGGCGCTACTCGTCGAAGCGCAGGTGCCGCACCGACTTGCCGCGGCGCCGGATCAGCCGCAGCGCCTCGATCCCGATCTGGATATGGCGCTCGACGAACTCGGCGCTGACCTTCGCGTCGGAGACGTCGGTCTTCACCCCCTCGGGCACCATCGGCTGGTCGCTCACCAGCAGCAGCGCGCCGGACGGGATGCGGTTGGCGAAGCCGGCCGCGAACAGGGTCGCGGTCTCCATGTCGATGGCCATGCAGCGCATCGCCCGCAGCCGCGCCTTGAACGCGTCGTCGTGCTCCCAGACCCGGCGGTTGGTGGTGTAGACGGTGCCGGTCCAGTAGTCGTGGCCGAGGTCGCGGATCATGGTCGAGACCGCGCGCTGCAGGGCGAAGGCCGGCAGCGCCGGCACTTCCGGCGGCAGGTAATCGTTGGAGGTGCCCTCGCCGCGGATCGCGGCGATCGGCAGCACCAGGTCGCCGAGCCGGTTCTTGCGCTTGAGCCCGCCGCACTTGCCGAGGAACAGCATCGCGGCCGGCTCGATCGCCGACAGCAGGTCCATGACCGTGGCGGCGTTGGGGCTGCCCATGCCGAAGTTGATCATGGTGATGCCGTCGGCGGTGGCGCTGGGCATCGGCCGGTCGGCGCCGACGACCGTGGCGCCGGCCAGGCGCGCGAAATGTCCAAGGTAGCCGCAGAAATTGGTCAACAGCACGTACTTGCCGAACTGGTCCAGCGGCACCCCGGTGTAACGGGGCAGCCAGTTGGCGACGATCTCGTGTTTGTCCTTCATCACGCCTCCGTCGCCGCATTCTGGCACGACCATGACCTTTGGCGGCTGGCCGGCCCGGCGGCGACCGGCTAACGTCGCCCGGATGCCCCGGGAGGCCAACATGCTTCGACCACTCACCGCCGCGCTGTGCGCGGTCCTGTTCGCCGGGTGCGCCAGCACCGGCACCGGCGGACGCGCCGACGCGCCCGCCGCCCCGTCCGGCGAGGCCGCCACGGCCTTCACCAGCACCTACCGTCCGATCGCGGCGCCGCCGGTGCTGATCACCGGCGCCACCGTGCTCACCGGCGACGGCCGCCGGCTCGAGCACGCCGACGTGCTGCTCGAGGGCGGCAAGGTCGCCGCGGTCGGCACCGGCCTGGCCGCGGGCGCCGACGCGGTGCGCGTGGACGGTACCGGCAAGTGGGTGACCCCCGGCCTGATCGACGTGCACTCGCACCTGGGCGTGTATCCGAGCCCGGGCGCCAGCGCCCACAGCGACGGCAACGAGGCGACCGCGCCGGTCACCTCCCAGGTCTGGGCCGAACATTCGGTGTGGCCGCAGGACCCGGGCTTCGGCGCGGCCCTGGCCGGCGGCATCACCTCGCTGCAGATCCTGCCCGGCTCGGCCAACCTGGTCGGCGGGCGCGGGGTGACGCTCAAGAACGTGGCCGCCACCACGGTCCAGGACATGAAGTTCCCGGGCGCGCCGCACGGCCTGAAGATGGCCTGCGGCGAGAACCCCAAGCGCGTGTACGGCCAGAAGGGCGGCCCCTCCACGCGCATGGGCAACCTCGCCGGCTACCGCGCCGCGTTCATCGAGGCCCAGGACTACGCGCGCAAGCGCGAGAAGGACGCCTCGACCAGGCGCGACCTCAAGCTCGAGACCCTCGCCGCAGCGATGGACGGCGACATCCTCGTCCACATCCACTGCTACCGCGCCGACGAAATGGCGCAGATGATCGACCTCTCGCGCGAGTTCGGCTTCCGCATCGCCGCCTTCCACCACGGCGTCGAGGCCTACAAGATCGCCGACCGCCTCGCCCGCGAGCGGATCTGCGGCGCCCTGTGGGCCGACTGGTGGGGCTTCAAGATGGAGGCCTTCGACGGCATCCAGGAGAACCTCGCCATCGTCGACCGCGCGCCGGGCGGCTGCGCGATCGTGCATTCGGATTCGGAGGAAGGCATCCAGCGGCTCAACCAGGAGGCGGCCAAGGTGATCGCGAACGCGCGCCGGGTGGGGATCGAGATCGCGCCCGAGCACGCGATCACCTGGCTCACCCGCAACGCGGCCCGCGCGCTCGGCGTGGGCGACGTCACCGGCACCCTGGAGCCGGGCAAGATGGCCGACGTGGTGCTGTGGAACGGCAACCCGTTCAGCGTCTACGCCCAGGCCGAGAAGGTCTGGATCGACGGCGCCCAGCTCTACGACCGCCACGACCCGTCGCGCCAGCCGGTGACCGACTTCATGCTCGGCCAGCCGACCGCGCAGGGAGGTGTGCGATGAGCCGCCGCCCCGCATTGCGCCGCGCCGCGCTGCTGCTCGCCGCGCTGCTGCCGCTGTCGGCCGCCGCCCAGGACGTGCTGATCCGCAACGCCACCGTGCACACCGCCACCGCGCGCGGCACCCTGCAGGACACCGACGTGCTGGTGCAGGGCGGCCGCATCGCCGCGATCGGCACCGGCCTGTCGGCCGGGTCGGCGCAGGTGGTCGACGCGCAGGGCCAGCCGCTGACGCCGGCCTTCTTCGGCGGCATCACCACGATCGGCATCGAGGAGGTCTCGGGCGAGGCCTCGACCCGCGACGGCGCGCTCGCGCTCGGCCAGAACGCCAAGGACATCACCGTCCGCCCCGAGTTCGACGTCACCCTCGCCTACAACCCCGAATCGATCCTGCTGCCGGTGGCGCGCGTGGAAGGCATCGGCTTCACCCTGCTCAACGCCGGCACCACCGCGGGCGGTTCGATCATCGGCGGCCAGGGCGCGACGGTGCGCCTGGACGGCAGCCCGGACCCGATCGGGCCGAAGGTGCTGTTCGTGTCGCTGGGCGCGCGCGCCTCGGGCCTCAGCGGCTCGTCGCGCGCCGGCCAGTGGATGCTGCTCGACCAGCTGGTGGACGAGGTCCGCGGCCGCATCCCGGCCGATTCGCACTTCGCCCTGCTCACCCCCGCCGGCCGCGCCACGCTCGCCCGCTACCTCGACGGCGGCGGCCGGGTGGTGGTGGCGGTGGACCGCGCCGCGGACATCCGCCAGCTGCTGCGCTGGGCGCAGAAGCACAAGCTGAAGATCGCGATCGCCGGCGGCGCCGAGGCCTGGAAGCTGGCGCCCGAGCTGGCGCGCGCGGGCGTGCCGGTGTTCGTCGACACCCTCGCCAACCTGCCGGGCGACTTCGACCGCCTCGGCGCCACGCTCGAGAACGCGGCGCGCCTGCACGCGGCCGGCGTCGAAGTCGGCTTCAGCCAGTCCGACGACGCGGCGCACAATGCGCGCAAGGTGCGCCAGCTGGCCGGCAACGCGGTGGCCAACGGCCTGCCCTGGGACGCGGCGCTCGCGGGCCTGACCCGGGTGCCGGCGCAGGCGTTCGGCGTGTCCGACCGGATCGGCACCATTGCCGTGGGACAGTCGGCCGACCTGGTGCTGTGGAGCGGCGATCCGCTCGACGTGGCCCACACCGCGCGCCAGGTGTGGCTGGGCGGACGCGCGATCCCGATGCGTTCGCGCCAGACCGACCTGCGCGACCGCTACCTGCGCCCCGCGCCGCAACCTGAATCGGGCGCCCTGCCCCGCGCCTACCCGGCGCGCGTAGACTGAGCGCCGCCGCCCGCGTCCCGCGCGGGCGCGGGCCGGCCGCCGGCGCGGCCGCATGCAGGGGCCGGCCCCGGTGGCCGGCCCGCGAAGGAGTGGCGCCATGCGCATCGGAATCGTCGTCGACTCGACCTGCGACCTGCCGGTCGATTACCTCCGCGAACACCAGGTGGAGATCCTGCCGATCTCGGTCCGGATCGGCGACGAGCTGCGCGTCGACTACCGCGACGAGGCCGAGACCCTGGCCTACCTGCGCTCGCACATCGCCGAGCGCGGGGCCAGCGCCGAGACCATCCCGTTCAGCGTCGAGCAGATCCGCGACCTGTTCCTGAAGAAGCTCGTGGTCGACTACGACCACGTGTTCTGCATCACGGTCACCAGCACCCGCAGCCCGATCTTCGACCACGCCACCCAGGCCAGCTACGCGATCCTCAACGAGTACCGCCCGATCCGCGCGGCCGCGGGCCACAACACCCCGTTCGCGCTGCGCGTGGTCGATACCCGCAACCTGTTCTCGGCCCAGGGCGTGCTGCCGGTCGAGGCGATCCGGCTGCGCGCGGCCGGCGACGAGCCGGGCCGGATCCGGCAGCGGCTCGAGGAACTGGCGGTGCAGACCTGGGGCTACCTGGTGCCGCGCGACCTCTACTACATCCGCAACCGCGCCCGCCACAAGGGCGACCGCAGCGTGGGCCTGTTCAGCGCCGCGCTCGGCACCGCCCTCGACATCAAGCCGGTGCTGGCCTGCAACCGCGGCGAAACCGGGCCGGTGGCCAAGATCCGCGGCTTCGACCCGGCGGTGCGGGCGATGTTCGAGTTCGCCGCGCGCCGCGTCGAGGCCGGGCTGCTCACCCCGACCGTGTGCCTGTGCTACGGCGGCGACCTGTCCGAGATGCGCGCGATGCCGGGCTACGAGGCGCTGCGCAGCGCCTGCGCCGACCGCGGCGTCGAGGTCTTCGAGAGCATCATGAGCCTGACCGGCATGGTCAATGTCGGCAGCGGCGCGGTGTGCGTCGGCTTCGCCGCGCCCGACCACGCGTTCGGCTGAGGCTCGACGGCACGTCCACGACCCGGCTGCCAGGCTGGTGGCCCATCCCCGCTCCCGAGCACGACCATGCCCCGTTACCTGATCCGCCTGCCCGACCCGGAACGTGCCCGCGCCGCCGGCGAGTTCGCGTTCCGCTCCCAGGGCGCGGACGGCCTGGCGGGCGAACTGCAGGAGGCACTGCGCGGCGACGCGCTGTTCCAGCGCTGGCGCGCCGCGCAGGAAGACCCGGACGCGGTCGATCCGGCGCTCGGCGCCACCGATCCGTCGGCGACGGTCGAGGGCGCGCAGTCCGACCTGCACATCGAGCTGGTGGCGAACACCTCGATCCCCGGTTCCGTGTTCAAGCACCGCATGCGCCTGCTGGCCGGCAGCGCGTGGGAACTGCGCGACGTGCGCTGAAGACGGCGCTCAGGCCGGCGCGCCCGCGCCGCACAGCCAGGCGCGGCTGGACGGATCGAGGAACCAGCGGTTGAGCGGCGCGCCGCTGCGCTTCCACTGCGAGGGCGACATGCCGGCGTAGTGGCGGAACTCGCGGTTGAAGTGGGCCTGGTCGTAGTAGCCGCAGGCCAGCGCCAGCTGCGCGTACGGCACGCCCGCCTGCAGCCCGCCGAAGCACGACTGGAACCGCACCATCCCGCGCAGCTGGCGCGGGCTGAGACCGGTGGTCTCGCGGAACGCGCCCTGCAGCCGGCGAAGGCCCACCCCGGCCTCGGCGATGGCCCGGTCGAGCGCACTGCCGTCGGGGTGGGCGAACAACGCGCGCACCACGTGCTCCACGGCGCGGAACGCCCGGGCCTGGGCACGCCGTTCGCACAGCAGGCCGCCCAGCCAGGCTTCCATCGCGGCGACGAACACCCCGAAATCGCGCGCCGTCGCCACGCGCTCGTGGACCGCGTCGAAGCCGGGACCGAACAGCAGGCGCAGGTCGATCGACTGGTCGCGCAGGCTGTCCACCGGTTCGCGGGTGAACACGGCGAAGCCGTGCGGATGGAACTTGACGCCGAAGTACAGCTGCTCGCTCTCGGCGAGCACGTCGTAGGGCCGGGTCATCTGCCCGACCAGCTCGGCCGGCGGGTTGCGCGACCAGTGGCGACCGTCGTCGCAGCGCAGCACCCGGGCGCCGATGTTGAAGATCAGTTCCTGGCAGCCGTCGGGGAAGGTGCGGTCGCGCAGCCGCATCGCCTCCGGCGAGCGCAGCATCCAGTAGCAGGCCACGTACGGCCGCAGCCGCGGGCCGGGCAACAGCTCGCGGTACTCCAGGCGGGTGGCCGGGTCGTCGTGGGGAAGCACCGTGCACCGCCGGTCACGGAAGGCTTCAGCGATTGTAGACCTCGATCTCGTGGAGGGAATGGCCCCAGCGCGGATCGGCCCGGCGCAGCCCCAGCACCCGCAGCCAGCGCGCCTGGACGGGCGCGAAGCGGAGTTCGTCGCGGCCGCCGTCGCCGGCGTCCTCGCGCAGCACGGTGCGCCAGCCGGCGGCCGGGTCCTCGGACACCTGCAGCTCGTACACCGACGAGTAGGCCTCGTCCCAGTGCAGGACCACGCGCGAGATGCGGTCGGTCCGGCCGAGGTCGACCATGGCCCAGGCCTCGTCGACCCAGGCGCTGCTCCAGCGCGTGCGCAGGTCGCCGTCGACCAGGTGCGCGGGATCCATCACGTCGCGACGCGGCTCCGCCGACGACACGCTGGCGCGCACCCCGCGGTAGCCGGCGAGGTTGCCGCCGCGTTCGCGGTCGATGTCCACCACCGCCTCGGCCGTGGTGGCGAGGCCGCCGGGCGCCGTGATCCTGAATCGCAGGCGGGCGCTGCCCGACCCCCCGCCCAGGCGCAGCGCCACGGTCCCGTCGGCGGCGACCGAGGCCTCGACCAGGCCCGGGTTGTCGTTGCCGTCCAGCGCGTAGGTCAGCGGCGCGCCGCCGCGGACGCGGGCGTGGTCCGCCAGGTCCAGGAAGTCCACGACGACCGGTTCGCTGCCGTCCAGGCGCGCGCCCGGCAGCGGCCGCACCAGCGGATAGCCCGCCAGCCAGCGGATGCCCGCGCGCAGCAGCGCGCGGTAGCCAGGGTTGTCCTTGGCGCGGCGGTCGTGGCCCAGGGTCAGGCTCATCACCCGGCCCGCGCCCCACGGGCGCTCCCACATCACCGGATGGTTCTCGGCGCGCGCGATCACCTCGATCGCCCGGTCGTTGGGCTGGAAGTGGTAGAGCTCGTCGGTGGTCGTGAACGGCTCGACCACGGTCGCGACCGGATGCGGCGCGTCGGGGCGGAAGGCGTAGCCGTAGTACCAGAACTCGCGGTTCCCCGGTACGACCTCGAAGGTCTCCGGCACCGTGGCCGGGGCCGCCGATGAACAGCCCGCCCATCATCTCCTCGTAGAACGGCGCGTTGAGGAAGCTCAGCAGGCCGCAGTGCAGGGTCATGAGCGCCTTGCCGCCGGTGACAAAGCGGCGCAGGGCCTGGAGCTGCGCCTCGTCCGGGGTGAGGAACAGCGAGTTGGACACCAGCACGTCGTAACGCGCGAGCGTCGCGTCGTCGAGCACGGACAGGTCGTCGCTGACGTCGACCTGCACGCTGTCGGCCAGCACCTCGGCCACCACGTCGTTCTGGAACTCGTGCACCCAGGGCGGGTACTGCTGGCCGTGCTCGCGGGTCGGCCCGTTGCCGGTGAGCACCAGCACCCGCGGCAGGTCGGCCGCCGCGGCGGGCGCGGCCAGGCCCAGCACCAGCAGCAGCAGGGCCAGCACGGGCTTGATCGCGGTCATCGCTTCGCGGATAAGGGGCGGATGGACGAGCACCCTCGCATGCCGATGCCGCGCCTGGATTGGACGAATGCAAAACCCCGGCGGCCGGCGCGGGGCCGGGCGGCGTGAGCGCCGGACGGACACCGCTGCTGCTGGCCTGGAGCGGCGGCAAGGACGCGGCCTGGACCCTGCACGCGCTGCGGCAGCGGGGCGAGGTCGAGGTCGTGGGCCTGCTGAGCACGGTGGGGCGCGAGGACGGACGCACCACCCTGCAGGAGGTGGCGCGCGAGGTGCTGCGCGCCCAGGCGCGCGCCGCCGGACTGCCGCTGCTGGAGGTGCCGCTGCGCGCCGGCAGCGGCAACGACGCCTACGTCGGGGCCATGGCCGACGCGCTGCGGGCGGCGGCCACGCGCTGGCCCGAACTGCGCACGGTGGCGTTCGGCGACCTGTTCCTGGCCGACATCCGCGAGTGGCGCGTCGCCCAGATGGCGCGCATCGGCTGGACGGTGGAGACGCCGCTGTTCGGGCTCGACACCGCCCTGCTCGCGCGCGAGATGCTGCGCGGCGGCCTGCGCGCGCGGCTGAGCTGCGTCGACACCGACCAGCTCGACGGCGACTTCGCCGGCCGCGAGTTCGACGCGGACCTGCTCGACGCCCTCCCCGCCGGCGTGGACCCCTGCGGCGAGAACGGCGAGTTCCACACCTGCGTCCACGCCGGGCCGATGTTCGACGCCCCGCTGGCGCTGGCGCCGGCGGGGCGGCGGCTGCGCGACGGGCGCTTCGCGATCGCCGACTTCACGCTCGCCCCGCCGGGCGGGGCGGCTCAGAACCCGGTCGCGGCCGCCGCGTCGCAGCGACGCCGCAGGTAGTCGAAGGCCTCGTACACGCGTCCGGCGATCTCCTCGCCCTCCATGTGCACCACGGCATCGAGCTGCTCGCCGGCGAAGCGCAGGTGCACGCGCGGGCCGGCGCGGTGCAGCGCGCGGATGCTGCCGAAGTCGAACCCGTCCGGGCTGCCGACCAGGCCATCGTTGACCAGGTCGGCGAGGTTGCTGACCGCGCCGTCGCCGGTGGCGCGGTCGCGCACCACGAAATCGGTGCCCTCGATGTCGGCCAGCAGCATCGAGCGGCACTCGGCCACCGGGTTGGCGTCGACGATCGCCGGCAGCGGTTCGAAGCTGCCGCGCAGGCCTTCGCGCCGCGCCTTCTCGAGCAGCCCGGCCATGAACGTGGAGACGTAGCGGTTGCCGGGCAGCACCTGGCGCAGGAACTCCTGCGCGCTGGCGATGCTGCGTTGCGGCGCCCCGGCGCCGGCCCCGTCGGGTGCCTCGCCGTACGCAGGCGCGCCGGCCGCGGCCAGCGCCAGCAGGGCGAGGAGCCAGGCGCAGGCGCGCCCGTCGGTCTTGCCTGTCATCGAATCCCCCTGTCCGCGCGATGGACTGCGCCGGCCCGATGGTACATGCGGCCGCCACGCCCGGGCGGGGCGTGGCCACCGGCCGTTCAGTCGAGGGTATAGCCGACGCGGAACCCGCCCCAGTGGCGGCCGTCGACGTGGATTGGCACCGACAGGTCGAACATGATCTGCCCGGTGTCGCGGCGGTACACCTGCAGGCGGTAGCGGTCGGTGTGCGCGCCCACGCTGCGGCCGACGCGGTCGTCGAAGATGCGCTTGGTGCGGTTGCCGACCAGGTCGCGCTTCGGGTCGCCGGTAAGCGGCTGGCGGAAGCGGTCGTTGTGGGTCGGCACGTAGCCGTCGGGATTGGCGCAGATCGCGAACACGATCCACGGGTGCGCGGTCGCCACCGGCTCCTGCAGCGGCGGCAGCAGCTCGTCGCACAGGGCGTCGAAGCCGGTCTCGTAGCGCGGCGGCTCGATGCCCTCGATCCGGGTGTAGTCGCGCGAGAACAGCGCGTCCTCATCGATCCAGCCCTGCGCCAGCGCGTGTTCGAACGCGGCCCCGACCTTGCCCGCGGTCTCGCTGGCCAGTTCGTACACGCGGGCGTGGCGCGCCTCGCGCAGCGGATCGGCGGGCAGGCGGAACAGGCCGACGCAGTCGCGCAGCTCGCCGGCGCCGGCGCCCAGCGCTTCGCTGCGCTCGGCCACGCGCGCGGCGTGCTCGAGGTTGCTGCGGCCGAGCTCGGCCACCCGGGTCACCGCGCGGTCGATGCCGATGATGGCCTCGCCCTGCTGCTCGACGCCGCGGGCCACGGCTTCGACCGCGGCGCTGGCGCGGCCGAGCAGGCTGCCGATGCCGCCGAGCACCTCCTCGGTGCGGCGCGCGGACTCGGCGCCCTCGCCCAGCGCCACGCCGTTCTCCTCGATGATCCGGCGCACGTCGCGCGCGGCGTCGGCGGCGCGCTCGGCCAGGCGCCGGATCTCGCTCGCGACCACGGCGAAGCCGCGCCCGGCGGGACCGGCGTGCGCGGCCTCGATGCTGGCGTTGATCGACAGGATATTGGTCTGGAAGGCGACCATGTCGATCACCTCGATGACCTCGTTGGCACGCGCCGAGCTTTCCTGCACCGCGGCCATCGCCGCGGCGAGGGCGCGCGCGGCGGCGGTGCCTTCGCGCACGCTGTCGTCGGCGCTGGCCGCGACCTCGTTGACCGCGCGCAGGTCGTGGCCGATGCCGTCGAGGCCGGCCAGCAGTTCGCGGGTGGCCTCCTCGACCGTGGCCAGGGCGTCCACCTGGGCCTGCGACTGGCGCACCATCTCGTCGTTCTCGGCCACCACGTGCGGGACCTCGGACGCGACCTGCACCGACAGCGCCACGGCCTGGCGGATCGCCTCGGCGAGGTTGCCGAAGCCTGCGGCCAGGCGCCGCGCCTGCGGCTGCGCGGCGAGTTCGGGGTCCAGCGCGAGGTCGAGTTCGCAGGCCGCCAGGCGATCGCCGACCAGCGACAGCAGCCGCTGGGCGTCGTCGGCCTGCGCGGGCGCGGGCAGGGACGCGGGCGGGGCGACCGGGGCGGCGCGTTCGCGCCAGAGCGCGGCGGTTTCGGCGTCGGGCAGCGACAGCAGCCAGCCGCCGCAGTCGCGGTCGTGCTGGTAGCAGACCCGGCGTGCGGGGTCGGCGCCGGAGGCCACCCACACGCCTTCCTCGCCCTGCAGGTCGGCCGCGGACAGGCCCCAGATGCAGCGGCTGTCCAGCGCGCCGGGGTCGGCGAGCGCGCCGCCGAGGTCGAGCAGGTCGACCGCGGCCCGGTTGACCGCCAGCACCCTGCCCTCCGCGTCCAGCCGGATCAGCGCCACCGGCGCGTCCGGCAGCGGGCTCAGGCCGGTCGCGGCCTGCTCCTGCGATATCGCCATGGCGTCTCCCCCCGAGCCCTCATGGGGGCTTTAACGGCGCGGGCGGGCCCGGGTTGAGGCCGTCCGCACCCGGGCCGGGACGCGGACGGGCCGCGCCTCAGGCCGACAGCGCGGCCGCGTGGTGGGCGATGTGGCGGCCGATGAAGCTGGCGATGAAGTAGTAGCTGTGGTCGTAACCGGGGTGGATGCGCAGCTCCAGCGGATGCCCGGCGGCCTCGCAGGCCGCCTGCAGCAGATGCGGGCGCAACTGGCCGTCGAGGAACTCGTCGTCGCCCCCCTGGTCGACCAGCAGCGGCAGCCGCTCCGTGGCCGTCGCCACCAGCTCGGTGGCGTCGTACCGCTTCCACGCCTCGCGGTCCGGACCGAGGTAGGCGCCAAAGGCCTTCTCGCCCCACGGCACCCGCGAGGGCGCGACGATCGGCGCGAACGCCGACACGCTGCGGTAGCGGCCCGGATTGCGCAGCGCCAGCGCCAGCGCGCCGTGCCCGCCCATCGAGTGGCCGCTGATCGCGCGCGCGTCGCTGGCGGGGAAGTGCGCCTCGACCCAGGCCGGCAGTTCGCGCACCACGTAGTCGTCCATGCGGTAGTGCCGCGCCCACGGGTCCTGCGTGGCGTTGACGTAGAAGCCGGCGCCCTTGCCCAGGTCGTAGCCCTCGGCGTCGGGGACGTCGTCGCCGCGCGGGCTGGTGTCGGGCGCCACCAGGATGATCCCGTGCTCGGCGGCGTAGCGCTGCGCGCCGGCCTTGGTGATGAAGTTCTGCTCGGTACAGGTCAGGCCGGAGAGCCAGTACAGCACCGGCAGGCGGGTGCCGCCCGCGGCCTGCGGCGGCAGGTACACGCCCACCGTCATGTCGCAGCCCAGCACGTCCGAGCGGTGGCGGTACACGTCCTGCCAGCCGCCGAAGCAGGCGCGGTGTTCGAGCCGTTCCATGTCGCGACCTCAGTAGTGGATGACGGTGCGGATCGACTTGCCCTCGTGCATCAGGTCGAAGGCCTCGTTGATCCGGTCCAGCGGCAGGGTGTGGGTGACGAAGGGCGCGAGCTCGATCTTCCCCGCCATCGCGTCCTCGACCATGCCCGGCAGCTGGCTGCGGCCCTTCACCCCGCCGAAGGCGGTGCCCATCCACTTGCGTCCGGTCACCAGCTGGAACGGCCGCGTGCGGATCTCCTGGCCGGCGCCGGCCACGCCGATGATCACGCTCTGGCCCCAGCCGCGGTGCGCGCATTCGAGCGCCGCGCGCATCACCTCGACGTTGCCGATGCACTCGAAGCTGTGGTCCACGCCCCAGCCGGTCATCTCCACGATCACCTGCTGGATCGGCTTGTCGTGGTCCTTCGGGTTGACGCACTCGGTGGCGCCCATCCGCCGCGCCAGTTCGAACTTGGCGGGGTTGGTGTCGATGGCGATGATGCGGCCGGCCCTGGCCTGCTTCGCGCCCTGGATCACGGCCAGGCCGATGGCGCCGAGTCCGAACACGGCCACCGAATCGCCTTCCTGCACCTTGGCCGTGTTGTGCACCGCGCCGATGCCGGTGGTCACGCCGCAGCCGAGCAGGCAGGTGTGCTCGGGATTGGCTTCGGGGTTCACCTTCGCCAGCGAGACCTCGGCGACCACGGTGTACTCGGAGAAGGTCGAGCAGCCCATGTAGTGATAGACGGGCTGGCCGTTGTAGCTGAAGCGGGTGGTGCCGTCGGGCATCAGGCCCTTGCCCTGGGTCGCGCGCACGGCCACGCACAGGTTGGTCTTGCCGCTCTTGCAGAACAGGCACTCGCCGCACTCGGCGGTATAGAGCGGGATCACGTGGTCGCCCGGCTTCACGCTGGTCACGCCCTCGCCGACCTCGACCACGACGCCCGCGCCCTCGTGGCCCAGCACGCAGGGGAACACGCCCTCGGGATCCTCGCCGGACAGGGTGAAGGCGTCGGTGTGGCACAGCGCGGTGTGGGTGATCTTCACCAGCACCTCGCCCTTCCTCGGCCCCTCCAGGTCGAGCTCGACGATCTGCAGCGGCTTTCCGGGTTCGAACGCGACGGCGGCACGGGTTTTCATGGTCTGCTCCTGGGCACGTTGGGGGCCGGCCGCCGCGCGAGGCGGCCGGCCCGGGATTCACTTGAGGTACGAGCGGATCAGCCCGGTCATCTCCGCCACGCGGGCGGCGCGCTCGGCGTCGCTGGCCGCGGCGTGCCCGAACTGCTCGCGCAGGTGCGACTCGAGCACCTCGCTCATCAGCCCGTTCACCGCGCCGCGGATGGCGGCGATCTGCTGCAGCACCGGACCGCAGTCGGCGCCCGACTCCAGCGCGCGCTCCAGGCCTTCGCACTGGCCGCGGATGCGACGGATGCGGGCCAGGACCTTGCGCTTCTCGGCGGGCGAATGCGGCATCGCTGGCACTCGTCAATATAGTGGGGGGCAGTATACAGGCCGGCGCCGCGGAAGTCCCGGGCCGGCCGGCGCGTGCGCAGCGGTTGCGGCGCGCGGACAAGGCCGCAGCGTCCCGGGTGCGCTGCGCTTACCCGGGCTACGTGGCAAGTGGCGTAGCCCGGATAAGGCCGCAGGCCGCATCCGGGACACAGGGGTCGCGTCGGCTCCGCGCCGCCGGTCCCGGGCGCGCGGCGGCGGACGCTCAGCCGGTGTTCTGGACGCCGGCCGAGATGCCGTTGACGGTCGAGACCAGGGCGCGGAGCAGGTCGTCGTCCTCGCGGCCGCCGGCGCGCCAGCGTCGCAGCAGGTCCACCTGCAGCAGGCTGAGCGGATCGACGTAGGGATTGCGCAGGCGGATCGACAGCCGCAGCCGGTAGTCGTCGGCCAGGATCCGGTCGCGCTGCTTGAGCAGCAGGATCGCGTCGCAGGTGCGCAGAAACTCCTCGGCGATGCGCGGGTAGAACACGTCGTGCAGCGGGCCGGCCAGCTGCGAGTAGCGCTCGAAGATCGCCAGGTCGGACTTGGCCAGCAGCATCTCGACGTCGTCGAGCATGGCGGCGAAGAACGGCCACTCGCGGGCCATCTCCGACATCGCCTCCTGGCCGTAGGCCTGCACGCCGGCCTGCAGCGCATGGCCGATGCCGTACCAGCCGGTGAGCCCGGAGCGGTTCTGCGACCAGGCGAACACCCACGGGATCGCGCGCAGGTTGGCGATCCCGCCGTCGCGCCGCCGCGACGGGCGCGAGCCGATCTGCAGGCGTTCGATCACGTCCACCGGCGTGGCGGCGCGGAAGTAGTCGGGGAAGTCGGGATGGTCGTGGACCAGCGCGCGGTAGTGCCGGCGCGATTCCTCGGCCAGGTGCCGGGTCATCTCCTTCCAGCGCACCTCGCGCGCGTCGCGGGGACGCGGGCGCAGGGTGGCGCGCAGCACCGCGCCGGTGGTCTGTTCGAGGTTGCGCAGCGCCAGCGCGCGGATCCCGTACTTGCGGTGGATCACCTCGCCCTGCTCGGTGACCCGCAGCGAGCCGTTCACCGACCCGCGCGGCGCGGCGATGATCGCGCGCTCGGTCTTGCCGCCGCCGCGGCTGACCGACCCGCCGCGGCCGTGGAAGAACATGATCCGCACGCCGTACCGGTCGGCCAGCGCGGTCAGCGCCACCTGGGTGCTCTGCAGCGCCCAGCGCGAGGCGAACAGGCCGCCGTCCTTGGCGCTGTCCGAGTAGCCGAGCATCACCGTCTGCTCGTTGCCGCGCGCGGCCAGGTGCGCGCGGTAGACGGGGTCCTCGAACAGCGACCGCATCACGTCCGCCGCGGCCTCGAGGTCGTCGACGGTCTCGAACAGCGGGGTGATGTCCAGCGGCACCGCGCCGTCCTCGACGCAGCCGGCCACGCGGGCGAGCGCCAGCACCGCCAGCGCGTCGGCGGCGCTGCGGCTCATGCTGATGATGTACAGGCCGATCGCCTCGACGCCGTGGCTGCGGCGCATGTCGAGCACGGTGCGGAACACGTCCAGCGTCGAGGCGAGCACGCCATCGGCGGCGGACAGCGCGGCCGGCGGCGACGCCAGCAGCGCCTGCAGCCGCGCGGTGCGGTCGCCGGCCTCGCGCGCGCTCCAGCCCTCGTCGCCGAGCAGCGCGGCGAGCGCGGCGTCGTGCACCGCCGAATCCTGGCGCAGGTCGAGAGCGGCGAGGTGGAAGCCGAAGGTCCGCGCGCGCCACAGCACGCGCTGCAGGGCGAAGCGGCCCGCGTGCTCGCCACGGTTGGCGGCGAGGCTGGCGTCGATCAGCTCGAGGTCGGAGATGAACTCGCGCGCGGACGCGTAGCCCTTCGCATCGCCCTGCCCGGCCAGCGCCAGGCGCACCTTCATCATGTCCAGCAGCCGCCGGTAGGGCATGTCCGCCAGGCGCGGGCGCAGCCTGGCGCCGGCCTCGGGCAGCAGCCGGATGTACTCGTCGGTGCGCGCGACCACCGCCGGGTCCACCCCCACCCGGCCCAGCGACTGGGTCAGCATGTTGCTCAGCGCGCGCAGGTCGGCCCGGTACTGGGCGATCGCCTGGGCGCGCTGCGCGTGGAGCGCGGCGCGGATGGTGTCGGCGTTGACGTTCGGGTTGCCGTCCATGTCGCCGCCGACCCAGGTGCCGAAGCGCAGCACCTGCGGCAGCTGGATGCGGCGCCCGTACACCGCCTCGACCGCGTCGGCGAAGGCCTCGTAGTACACCGGCACCACCCGGTACAGCACGGTGGCGAGGTAGTAGCTGACGTGCTCGACCTCGTCGGCGACGGTGGGCTTCTCGGCCGGCGTGTCGCTGGTCTGCCAGGCGGCGGTGAGCGAGAGCCGGATCCGTTCGAGGCCGACGCGGCGCTCGACCGGCGTGCGCGCGCGGTCGATGTCCTCGACCAGGCGCTCGACGATCTCGCGCTCCTTCTCCAGCAGCACGCGGCGCACCGCCTCGGTGGGATGCGCGGTGAACACCGGCTCGACCCACAGCCGCGGCAGCGTGGCCTCGAGTTCCTCGAAGGTCACGCCGTCCTCGCGCAGGTCGCGCAGCACCGCCTCGAAGCCGCCGGGCTGCGGCAGGTCGCTGATGCGTTCGTAGTCGCGGCGGCGGCGGATGCGGTGCACGCGCTCGGCGACGTTGATCGCGCTGAAGTAGGTGGAGAACGCGCGCACGACGAGTTCGGCGTCCTCCAGCGGCACGCGCGCCATCTCCCCGGCCAGCGCGTCGACCGGCAGGCCCTGCTCGCGGCGCGCGATCGCGGCGCGGCGGATCCTCTCGACCTCTTCGAGCAGCGCCGGCGATCCCTGCTCGGCCAGGACTTCGCCGACCAGCGTGCCGAGGCGACGCACGTCGTCGCGCAGCAGCGCATCGGTTTCGGCGAACTCAAGGTGTTCGCGCAGCGGGCCGTCGGGGATGTTCATCGGGAAAACGTTAGCGCGTTTGCTGACGCAGCGCAGCATCGGTTGCCGGCGCAACCTTGGCGACGTCTATAGTGCGCGCCGATCCACCCCCTGGCATTCAAAGGAATGAGCATGCGCAAGATCCCCCTGTTCCATCTCGGCCTCGCGGCCACCCTCTCCCTCGCCCTGTCCGCCTGCGGCGACAAGTCGCCGGGTGCCGATGCCCAGGCGCCCGGCACCGCGGGCGCCCCCCCTGCCACGGCTGCACCCGAAGCCGCCGCGCCGGCCCGGGCGCCGAGCCTGGCCGACGGCCCGGACGTGTGCTTCCGCGCCATCGCCGCGCACCTGGGTCCCGACGTCCCGGTCTCCGAGATCAACTCGCGCTTCGACGCGGACGGCACGATGTCCGTGTGCACGGTCGACTACCAGAACCCGGACGATGCGCGGAAGCTGGTCGGCACGCGCTGGAACCAGCACACCGGACAGTTCTCCGAACCGCACGACATCGAGATCAGCGTGTCGGGCAATGCCGCCGATTTCCGCCTCGACGATTACCTGGTCCCGCTGTCGCAGGTCGACGCCGCCGCGCTTGCCGGCGTGCAGGAATCGCTCAAGGCCCAGCTCGAGGGCGTGTACGGAAGCTACGCGTGGACCGGGGTGCGGCTGTCGCCGCCGGATGCCTTCAGCGATGTGCACACGCTGCGCCTGGACCTCGAGGGCCGGATCGCCGCCAACGACATCAAGCACAACGGCTACGCCTCGGTGAGCGTGGACGGCAGGACCGTCGTCCGCAACCACCTGCTGCCGTAAGCCGCCGGCCGGGCCGGCGTCGCGATGGCGCCGGCCACGGCAACCGCGCGGTCAGTAGGCGAACTCGCGGAACACCCGGTCGATGTCGCCCTGCCAGGGCCCGTGGTACAGCGCCAGCTTGCGCTCGGCCGGGGTCTCGCCGGCGTCCACCACTTCCAGCAGCGGGGCGAGGAACTCGCGCTCGTCGTCGCCGGCATCGTTCCGGCGGTTGCGCCGCGCCAGGCCCGCGGCCGCGATCTCCAGCGCCCGGCGCGCCAGCTCGCGCACGGTGCCGCCGCGGAACGGCAGCCCCAGCGCGTGCCTCGGCACGCCGTCGCGCAGCGCGTGCCGCTCCTCGCGGCTGAAATCCTTCACCAGGTCCCAGGCCGCGTCGAGCGCGGCATCGTCGTAGAGCAGGCCGACCCAGAACGCCGGCAGCGCGCACAGCCGGTTCCAGGGACCGCCGTCGGCGCCGCGCATCTCCAGGTACTTCTTCAGCCGCACCTCGGGGAACGCGGTGGTCATGTGGTCGTTCCAGTCGCGCAGCGTGGGCAGCTCCCCGGGCAGCACGTCGAGGCGGCCGTCGAGGAAATCCCGGAACGACTTGCCGGCCGCGTCGATGTAGCGGCCGTCGCGGTAGACGAAGTACATCGGCACGTCGAGCAGGTACTCGACGTAGCGCTCGTAGCCGAAGCCGTCCTCGAACACGAAGTCCAGCATGCCGGTGCGGTCCGGATCGGTGTCGGTCCAGATGTGCGAGCGGTAGCTGAGGAAGCCGTTGGGCCGTCCCTCGGTGAACGGCGAGTCGGCGAACAGCGCGGTGGCGACCGGCTGCAGCGCCAGCGCGACGCGGAACTTGCGCACCATGTCGGCCTCGTCCGCGTAGTCGAGGTTGACCTGCACGGTGCAGGTGCGGGTCATCATGTCGAGGCCGAGGTTGCCCACCTTCGGCATGTAGTCGCGCATGATCCTGTAGCGGCCCTTGGGCATCCACGGCATGTCCTCGCGCCGCCACTTGGGCTGGAAGCCCATGCCGAGGAAGCCGAGGCCGATCTCGTCGGCCACGGCGCGGACCTCGCGCAGGTGGCTGCCCACCTCGCGACAGGTCTGGTGGATGTGCTCGAGCGGCGCGCCCGACAGCTCGAGCTGCCCCGCCGGCTCGAGGGTCACCGAGGCGCCGTCCTTGTACAGGGCGATGGTCCGTCCGCCTTCCTCGACCGCTTCCCAGCCGAAGCGGACCAGGCCCTTGAGCAGCGCCTCGATGCCGCGCTCGCCGTCGAATGGCGGCGGGCGCAGGTCGTCGGTGCGGAAGCCGAACTTCTCGTGCTCGGTCCCGATGCGCCACGCCTCGCGCGGCTTCTCGCCGGAGGCCAGCACGCCGGCCAGCTGGTCGCGACGGGTGATCGGGGTATCGCCTGCGTGGCTGGGGCTGGACATGCGCTGGCTCGGAAGGGGGACGCCATGGGTGCGGCCACGGCCGCAGCGCATTATGCGGGGCCGCGGGGCCGGCGGGCATTCCGGCGCTGGAACGCGGGCGTGCCACCGGCGCGCGCGACGCGGGCGCCGCCCGGGCGCCATGCATACGAATTCATCGCCGCGCGCATTGCCCCCGCGGCGACCGCGCCGCTAGCCTCGGGCCAACCTGGACGAAGGGGACTGGACGATGGGAACGCACGCCACGAGGCCGGTCGCACTGCTCGCCTGCCTGCTGCTGGCCTGGCTGGCCCCGCTGCACGCGGCCACGCTGTCGCGGGTCGAGCCCGCGAACTGGTGGGTGGGCATGCGCCACGCCGAAGTCGAACTGATGCTGCATGGACGCGACATCGCGGCGCTGCAGGCGCGCATCCGCCACCCGGGCGTGCGCGTGCTCGGGACCGCGGCGCTGGAAAGCCCCAACTACCTGTTCGTGACGGTGGCGATCGACGACGACGCCACCCCGGGCGGGATGGCGATCGAACTGCTCGACGGCGACGCCGTCGTGGCCTCCCATCCCTGGCGCCTGGACGCGCGCGAGCCCGCGCCGCCGCGCGGCTTCGACGCGCGCGATGCGATCTACCTCGTCACCCCGGACCGCTTCGCCAACGCCGACCCGTCCAACGACAGCGTGCCCGGGATGCGCGAGGCGGCCAACCGCGCCGAACCCTACGGACGCCACGGTGGCGACATCGCCGGGCTGCGCCGCCACCTCGACTACGTCGCCTCGCTCGGCTTCACCCGCATCTGGCCGACCCCGCTGCTGGAGAACGACCAGCCCGAGCAGAGCTACCACGGCTACGCGATCACCGACCTGTACCGGATCGACCCGCGCTTCGGCAGCAACGAGGACTTCCGCGCCTTCGCCCGCGAGGCGCGCGCACGCGGCCTCGGCATCGTCATGGACGTGGTCCTCAACCACATCGGCTCCGAGCACTGGTGGATGCGCGACCTGCCCAGCCGCGACTGGATCAACCACGGCGGCCGCTTCGTCCCCACCAACCACCGCCGCTCCACGGTGCAGGATCCGCACGCCGCGCCGGGCGACCGCGCCGGCTTCACCGATGGCTGGTTCGTCGAAGCCATGCCCGACCTCAACCAGCGCAACCCGTACCTGGCGCGCTACCTGGTCCAGAACACGCTGTGGTGGATCGAGTACGCCGGCCTGGCCGGCATCCGCGAGGACACCTTCGGCTACGCCGACGCGGATTTCCTCAGCGCCTGGGCCAGGGCGGTGATGGACGAGTACCCGGACTTCGCCATGGTCGGCGAGGAATGGAGCGACAACCCGGCCATCGTCGCCCACTGGCAGCGCGGCAAGGCCAACGCCAGCGGCCACGTGCCGCACATGACCAGCATGATGGACTTCCCGGTGCACACCGCGCTGCGCGAGGCCTTGCTGCGGCCAGACACCTGGGAGAGCGGCTGGATGCCGGTGTACGAGGCGCTGGCCAACGACTTCCTGTACCCGGATCCCGACGCGCTGGTGGTGTTCGCGGAGAACCACGACACCACGCGCCTGCTCGCCCATGTCGACGGCGACCTCGGGCTGTGGAAGCTCGCCATCGCGTTCGTCGCCACCACCCGCGGCATCCCGCAGTTCTACTACGGCTCGGAGGTGCTGCTGCGTGGGCCGAAGGAGCGCCACGACGGGCTGTTGCGCGCGGACATGCCGGGCGGCTGGGACGGCGACCCGGCCAGCGCCTTCACCGGCGAGGGCCTGTCGCCGGAGCAGCGGGAGATCCAGGACTTCGTGCGCCGCCTGTTCAACTGGCGCAAGGGCGCGGCGGCAGTGCACCACGGCCGGCTGGTGCACTACGCGCCGGAGGACGGCGTCTACGTGTACTTCCGCGAGCACGAGGGCCAGCGGGTCATGGTCGCGCTCAACCGCAACGACGCGGCCACGCCCCTGGCGCTTGCCCGCTTTGCCGGCGCGCTCGGCAGCGCGCGGGGCGGGCGCGACGTGCTCACCGGGCAACGGCTCGGGCTCGGCGACGTCCTGACCCTGCCGCCGCGCGCGCCCCTGGTGCTCGAGCTCGAATAGGGCCGCGCCGGGGCGGCACCTGCGAACGGGTCGCGTTCCGCCACGGGTCCGCACGCTGGCCCACAATGCGCCCGACGCCACCTGGGACCCGCGCATCCCATGACCAGCCGCAACCCCGGACTCCACCGCAGCCACCGCGCCGGCTGGCTGCGCGCGGCCGTGCTCGGCGCCAACGACGGCATCGTCTCGGTGGCCGGCGTGGTGGTGGGCATCGCCGCCGCCGGCGCGACCCACGAGACCATCCTGGTGACCGGCGTGGCCGCCACCGTCGCCGGCGCGTTCTCGATGGCCGCGGGCGAGTACGTCTCGGTCAAGTCGCAGGCGGACACCGAGGCCGCCGACCTCGACGTGGAGCGGCGCGAACTGCGCGAGGATCCGGAGGCCGAACTCGACGAGCTGGCCGCGATCTACCGCCGGCGCGGGCTCGACCCGGCGCTGGCGCGGACGGTCGCCGAACAGCTCACCCGCCACGACGCCCTCGCCGCCCATGCCCGCGACGAACTCGGGATCACCGACGAGCTGCGGGCGCGGCCGGTGCAGGCGGCGGTGTCCTCCGCCGCCGCGTTCTGCGCCGGCGCCGCCCTGCCGGTACTCGCGGCCCTGCTGGCGCCCCGCGCGCACGTGGAAGCCGTGGTCGCCGCCGCCACCGTGGCCGGACTGCTGCTCTCGGGTTCGGCCGCCGCCGCCCTCGGCGGCGCGCCGGTGCTGCGAGGCGCGCTGCGCGTCGGCTTCTGGGGCGTGTTCGCGATGCTGGCCGCTTCCGCGGTCGGGCGCCTGTTCGACGTGGCCGCCTGACTACAGCGGCCGCACGTAGACCTGGAAGGCGAGCTCGTGGGTGCCCTCGCCGGAGAACAGCTCGATCCACTCTGGCGGATTGGGCAGGGCGATGAACCAGCCTTTCCCGCCCGAGTACCAGTCGCCGGGCGGACTGGCCACCACCGCGCACGAGTGCTTGCCCTTGACCCGCACCACCAGCGCGTAGGTCCCCGGGACCACCAGCGGCGGGTTGCCGAACTCGATCATCCGCATGCCGACGGCGGGCGTCGGCGCCGACGTGAACAGGTGTCCCGGCAGTTCCTCGTAGGCGATCACGCTGCCGTTGGGCCGCCCCGCCGGGTCGGTCTTCTCGACCGTGACGCGCACGTCGGCCCTGGGCTGGCAGCTCATCGGCAGCATGGCGTGGCTGAGGTAGGCCTTGCGACCCACGGTGAACGACTGCGCCAGCTGCTGCCCGGCCGGGCCGCCCACCGCGGTCCAGGCCGCGGCCGGGTGCAGGTTCACCTGCTCGGCCTCGAGTTCGGGGTGGGGGGCCGCGCCGGCGGACGCCGCAGCCAGCAGCAGTGCCGGCAGCGCGGCCAGCGCCCTGTTTCGAACCTTCATCGCATGTCTCCCACGGCGGCGACCGGCCGCCTGTTCCCGGACACACGCAATCCGGGGCCGGGCAATGCCATGCGGCGCGACCGGACGCAGCTGCGTCCCGGTCCCGACCCGGGATGGCGGGAGCGCAGGCCCCCGCGATCCCGCCGTCAGTCCCCGGGCGCGATGTCCAGCCAGCCGGCCACCACCGCCCGCAGTTCGTCCACGCCCGCCCTGGTTTCGGCCGAGAACGCCTGCACGCCGACGGTGTCGCCGAAGGCGGACGACAGCTGGCGGCGCACCGCCTGCACGGCATTGCCCGCCGCACCGCGCGAGAGCTTGTCGGCCTTGGTCAGCAGCGCGTGCGCGGGCAGTCCGCGGCGCACCGCGTAGCCCAGCATCTGCAGATCGTAGTCCTTGAGCGGATGGCGGATGTCCATCACCACCACCAGGCCGCGCAGGGCGAAGCGGTTCTGGAACCATTCGTCGATGAACGCCTGCCAGTGCTCGCGCAGGGCCATCGGCACCTTGGCGTAGCCGTAGCCGGGCAGGTCCACCAGGTACTTGCCCTCGTGCGGCGGCAGGGCGAAGTACACCAGCTGCTGGGTCCGGCCCGGGGTCTTGGACACCCGCGCCAGCGCGTTCTGCTGGCACAGCGCGTTGAGCGCGCTGGACTTGCCGGCGTTCGAGCGGCCGGCGAACGCCACCTCGGCCCCGCCGTCGGGCGGCAGCTGCCTGGCGGTGTGGGCGGCGAGCAGGTAGCTGGCGCGCGCGAACGGGTTCGACATCGGGTTCCTGGGGGCGTGGGGCCGGCGCCTAGCTTCTCACGGGCGGTGCGGGTGTTTGACCGTCCCGGTGGGGCGCCGCGATAATCCCGGTCTTGCGACCGCGCCCCAGCGGCCGCGTTACCGTTTTCCCGGAGCCAAGCAATGCGCCACGCCCGCGCCATCGGTTTCGCCGGTCTCGTTGCCCTCGTGGCCGGCGCCGTCGCGTTCGCCCAGTCCACCGTCGAGCCGCTGCCGGAGTCCCCGCCGGTCGAGGTCGCGCCCCTGGACAGCAGCGCGCTGGCCGCCCTGGCCGACACCCAGGCCGGCGACCCCGAGCGCGGCGCCAGCCTCGCCTCGACCTGCGCCGCCTGCCACGGCCTCGACGGCAACCCGGCCGACGGCCTGCCGTATCCCCGCATCGCCGGCCAGAGCGAGCGCTACATCGCCCAGCAGCTGGCCCTGTTCAAGAGCGGCGAGCGCAACAGCGGCCAGGCCCCGGTGATGGTGCCATTCGCCGCCCCGCTGTCGCCGCAGGACATGCGCGACCTGGGCGCGTACTTCGCCACCAAGGCCGCCGGTGCCGGCCTGGCCGACGACACCGTGGTCGAGGGCGGCCCGTACGACGGGATGAAGTTCTACGAGATCGGCCAGCAGCTGTTCCGCTCCGGCGACGCCGGCCGCGGGATCCCGGCCTGCATGGCCTGCCACGGCCCCGCCGGCGCCGGCAACCCGGGCCCGGCCTATCCGGCCGTGGCCGGCCAGGAAGCGGCCTACGTGGAGCGCCGCCTGCAGGAGTACCGCGACGGCACCACCAGCGTGCAGGACCGCAAGCTGTTCGACATCATGGCCGACATCGCCGCGCCGCTGAGCGACCAGGAGATCCAGGCCCTGGCCAGCTACCTGCAGGGCCTGCACGAGCGCCCCGACGCCGCCACCCTGGCGGCGATGGAAGCGGCGGCGGCGGCCCCGGCCGCTCCGGCCGAGCCCGCTGAGCCGGCCGCCGAGGCCGCGCCCGACGCCGGGGCCCAGGGCACCTGACCCGCCGGGCCGGCCCCCGGCCCGCCCCAGTGCGCCGCCGATGTCCGTCCGCCTGGCCCTGCTGCTGTGCGTGCTGACCCTGCTGCCGGCCCTGCCGGCGGCGGCGCAGCCGGCGGTGGAAGGCGTGGACTACGTCCGGATCGCGGATGGCCAGCCCTGGCGCCCCGAGCCCGGCACGGTCGAGGTGGTCGAGGTGTTCGCCTACACCTGCGGCCACTGCGACCAGTTCCGGCCGATGTTCGACCGGTGGAAGCGGCGCGCCGCGGCCGACGTCCGGGTGCACCACGTCCCCGCGGCGTACGACCCCGGCAACGCCTACGCCCGCGCGTACTTCGTGCTCGAGGCCCTCGGCCGGGAACGCGAGTTCCATCCGCGCCTGTTCGACGCCGTGCACCGCGAGCACACCCTGCCGGGCCACAACGCCACGCGCGGCGAGATGGTGGCCTTCCTCGCCGGCGAGGGCCTGGACGCGGCGCAGGTCGCCGCGCTCATGGACGACCCGGCGACTGACGAAAAGATGAACGCGGCCTACGCTTTCGCCGCACGCAGCGGGATCCAGGGCACCCCCACCCTCATCATCAACGGCAGATACCGCGTGCTGGGCCGCACGCTGGAGGACAGCCTGCGCATCGCCGACGCCCTGATCGCGATGGAGCGCGCAGTTCCGCGCTGATCCTCCGGGCCGGTCACCGGCCCGTGCGCCGGCCCGCGGTAGGCTTTGTCCCTTACGTCTTACGTGCCAGGAATCCTTGCCGATGAACCTCCGTGCCGCTTCCCGTTTCGTCCTGATGCCCGCCGCCCTGGCGCTGCTGCTGGCCGCCTGCCAGCAGGCCGCGCCCGAACCGGCCGCCCCCGCGCCCGCCGCCGCGCCCACGGCCGCGGCCGGGCCGGCGCCCGCGGAGGAGATCGAAGGCGAGCCGGCCGTCGATCCGGCCGCGCCGGCCGATGCCGGCGCCCCGGCCGATGCCGCGGAAGCCGGCGAGCCGGCGACCGCCGACGCCGCGGACGCCACCGCCGCGCCCGCGGCGGCCGCGAACCCGGCCGTGACCTTCGCCATCGAGGGGCAGCATTACGACCTGATCGCCGGCGGCCAGCCGTTCGAGCCGCTCGACGGCAAGATCGAGGTGGTCGAGGTGTTCAACTACGTCTGCCCGGCCTGCGCCATGTTCCAGCCGCTGGTGAACAGCTGGAAGGCGCGGCTGCCGGCCGACGTGCGCTTCACCTACGTGCCGGCCGCCTTCGGCGGCAACTGGGACCCCTACGTGCGCGCCTACTACGCCGCCGAGGCGATGGGCATCGCCGACAAGGCGCACGACGGCATCTTCCAGGCCATCCACGTCGAGCGCAGCCTGCGCGGCGAGCGCGGCCAGGACTCGCCCGAGGACATCGCCCGCGCCTACGCGAAGTTCGGCGCCGACCCGGCCCAGTTCGTGAGCACCATGGCCAGCTTCACGGTCAACGCCAAGTTCGGGCGCGCCAAGCAGTACATCGCCCAGCAGCGCGCCAACTCCACCCCGACGGTGATCGTCAACGGGCGCTACCGGATCAAGGGGCGCAGCTTCGAGGAGATGATCGAGAACACCGACCGGGTGATCGCGCAGGTGCGCGCCGGCGGCTGACGCGACCGGCATGTCCACGCAACGCCTGCGGCTGCTCAGCGCGAACATCCAGGCGGGATCGAGCACCCGGCGCTACAGCGACTACGCCACCCGCAGCTGGTCGCACGTGCTGCCGGTGGGCAAGCGGGTGTCGCTGGACGCGATCGCCCAGCTCGCCGGCCAGCACGACATCGTCGGGCTGCAGGAAAGCGATCCGGGGAGCTGGCGCTCGGGCTTCACCAACCAGACCCACTACCTGGCCGAGCGGGCCGGCTTCGACTACTGGACCCACCAGCCGAACCGGCGCGTGGGCGCGGTGGCGTCCAGCGCCAACGGCCTGCTGAGCCGCTTCGAACCGGTCGAGGTGAGCGACCACCCGCTGCCGGGGCGCATCTCCGGCCGCGGCGTGCTGCTGGGCCACTTCGGCGCCGGCCGCGAGGGGCTCACGGTCGCGGTCGCGCACCTGTCGCTGGGCGCGCAGTCGCGGCGGATGCAGCTCGACTTCATCGCCGAGCTGCTGCAGGACTTCCCCAACGCGGTGCTGATGGGCGACTTCAACTGCGTGGTCGACTGCCCGGAGATGGGCAACCTGTTCCGCAAGACCCGCCTGCAGCCGCCCGAATGCGCGGTCCACACCTTCCCGTCGTGGAAGCCGCAGCGCGCGATCGACCACATCCTGGTCACCGACAGCCTGCGCTGCGAGGGCCTGCGCGCGGTCCCGGCCGCGTTCTCCGACCACCTCGCGCTGTCGCTCAACCTCGACGTCCCCGAGTCGGCGCTGCAGCGCTGAGCACGTCCCTTCCCGGGCGCGGGAAGGGACGTGGCGGCAGGTCCGCTAGAAGCCGAAGCCGACGCGCGCGTACCAGAACCGGCCCGGCAGGTCGTAGGTCGAGGCGTCGTAGCCGTTGAGCGTGCACGACAGGCAGATCGGCGGGTCCTTGGCGAAGACGTTGTTGACGCCGAGGGTGACGCGGAAGTCCTTCGCCCGGGCATCGCCTGCCCACGACAGCTGGGCGTCGTGGTAGGTGGTCGATCCCAGGTCGTTGCGGTCGGCCACGCTGTCGTCGCAGATGTCGAAGCCGTTGGCGCCGCCGCACGACTCGCGCAGGCGGTCGATGTAGCGCGCCGTCCACGCCGCCTGCCAGCCGCCGGGACCGCGCCACACCGCGGCCAGGGTCGAGGTGCGCTCGGGAATGGCGCTGTTGTTGATCTCCACGCCGGGCGCGCGCGGCTCGGCCTGGCCGGCCTCGTTGACCAGTTCGTACTTCGTCACCCAGGTGGTCTTCCAGGCGAAGGCGAGGTGGCCCCAGGCCCGCTCGGGCAGGCGCCAGTCGGCGCTGAAGTCCCAGCCGTCGGTGCGAATGGTGCCGACGTTGCCGAGGATGTTGTCGAAGCGCACGATCTGGCCGCGCTCGTTGCGCTCGTAGAACCCGCAGGACACCGGGTCGCGCGTCCCGACGCAGCGATCGAGGATGGTCTGCGCGTCCAGCGCCTGGATCGCGCCGTCGATGGTGTGGCGGTAGAAGGTCAGGCCGAGGTCGAGTGCATCCGACCATGCCGCGTCGTCGGCGAAGGACGGGCTCCAGACCGCGCCCAGCATCAGGCTGCGGCTGGTTTCGGGCTGCAGATCGATGTTGCCCGAGGTCACCACCGAGATCTGTGGATTCGTCTGCTCGTAGCCGGGCGGCACGCCGTCCGCAACGCACTGCGGGGTGGTCGAGGCCTCGTTGTTGCACGGATCCACGAGGGTCGCGTCGAAGCGGCTGAGGGTGCCGTAGAGCTCGCCGATCGACGGTGCGCGGAAGCCTTCCGCGAACGAGCCGCGCAGCAGGAGTTCGTCGGCCACCTGCCAGCGCAGGCCGAGCTTGCCGGTGCTCGTGCCGCCGAAGTTGGAGTAGTCCGACCAGCGACCGGCCAGGCTCAGGTCCAGGCTCTTGCCCAGCCAGCCATCGCGCGCCAGCGGCACCAGCAGCTCGGCGTAGGCCTCGCGCACGTCGTACTTGCCCCGGGTCGCGCCGGAGGGGACGCCGTTGTATTCGCCGGCGACCGTGATCGGGTCGGGCTGGTACTCGCCCTCGTACTTGCGGTACTCCAGCCCGGCCGCGAACGCGACCGTGCCGGCCCAGCCGTCGAACAGGTCGCCGGTGAGGTTGGCCGAGGCCACGCTCAGCTCGTTGCTGCTGCGGTCGTGGACCACCGGCTGGATGAAGGCCAGCATCTCGGGGGTGATGGTGCCGGGACCGCCGAACAGGTCCAGCGGCACGCAGCCGGCGATCGCCGCGCACGCGGCCGGGTCGCCAAGCGCCTCGTTGATGCGCCTGACGTTGTAGCTGCCGGTGTTGGTCTGCCCGGCGTCGCTCTCGCTCCGGACCAGGTTGACGTCCCAGCTCCACTGGCGCCCGCCGACGTCGAACAGGCCGTTGAGCCCGAACGCGGCGTACCAGGTCTCGACCTCCTGCACGTAGCGGCGCGGCCCGCCCTCGACCGGGCGGCGGCCGAGCAGGAACAGGTTGGCGTCGGGCCCGACCGTGGTCAGGTCGAAGCCGAACGGGTTGTAGGGATTGGCGGCCGAGATCACCAGTCGCGTCTCGGCCCATTCGTTGTACACGCCGGCGTCGGTGCCGAGGAAGATCGGTTCGGGCGCGGCCTGGTTGGCCGATTCGCGCTCGTTGTAGAGCACGCGCGCGTAGGCGCCGAAGGTCGGGCTGAAGTCGAACTGGACCTGGCCGAACACCGACTTGCGCTCGGACGGCGTGAGCAGCAGGTTGTAGGGAGCGAAGTTGAAGCGGTCGGCGGTGCCGAAGCAATGGAAGTCGTCGGCGCGGTCGGTGGGGCAGCCGGGCAGCCCGCCGGCATAGGTCGGGGCGGTCGCCCCGGCATCGGGCGTGATGTCGTAGACGATGCCGGTGTTGGGGTCCTGGAACACGAAGCGGCCCTGCGGCGTCGCCGAACTGCCGTTGGACAGCCCGGTGCCCGGCACCGGCTCGCTGGCCGGCCCGTACTCGAGCGAGGAGATCTCCTTCTGCTTGAAGTAGGACGCACCGACGAACCAGCGCGCGCGGTCGCTGCTGCCGCCCCATCCCAGGTCCGCGCCCCAGGTCTCGCCGCCGGCCAGGTCGCTGTAGTCGCCGTAGTGCAGCTGCACGCTGGGCCCGTCGACCTCCTTGCGGGTGATGATGTTGACCACGCCGGCGATGGCGTCGGAGCCGTAGATCGACGAGGCCCCGTCCTCCAGCACCTCGATCCGCTCGATGATCGCGAGCGGGATGGTGTTGAGGTCGACCGCCGAGCCCACGCCCGAGGCCGAGGACTCGTTGACCCAGCGGATGCCGTCGACCAGCACGAGCACCCGCTTGGCGCCGAGATGGCGCAGGTCGACCGTGGCCGCGCCGGCGCCGACCCCGCCGCCGTCGGGCGGGAATCCGAAGTTGCCGGAGGAATTGAAGCGGGTGTTGAGCGCCGCGCCGCTCGCGGTCAGGTTCTGGACGAGGTCGGCGACGGACGTGAAGCCGCTGCGGTCGATGTCCTCGCGGGTGAGGATCTGCACCGGGACCTGGGTCTCCAGGTCGGCCCGGCGGATGCGCGAGCCGGTGACCTGGACCGTGTCCAGGGTCCGGGTGGAGGGCGTGGACGCGTCCTCCTGCGCGGCCGCGGCGAGCGGAAGCATGGCGAGGACGAGGCCGCAGCGGACGGCCGTGGCCAGGGGGTTGGGTCGGGGCGACATGTTTCTCTCCTTGAGATCGCGAAGTCACTGCAACTGCGGGCGCCCCCCTCGCCGCACCCCTGCTTGTAAACAAGTCGTAAAGATGCGCAAGTCCCGTCGGCGCGGCGCGGGTGAACCCGATCACGATTCCCGCTCGAGTCCGGAGGTCTGGTTCAGCTGGCCTTGACATCGCTGACCGGCCACGCGGGTCCGGCCCGGCCGACGCGCTTGGGCATAATGGTTGGAATGCCCACGCAACCGAACCTGTTCGACGCCCCGCCGCCCGGGGGCGACCCGCCGCCGCCCGACGAGGGCCGGGCGCCTGCGCGCGATCCGCTGCCGCCGCGCGTGGCGGCGATGCGCAGCGGGCGCCCGCTGTGGGCGAAGCTGGCCGGCTGGGTGCTCAAGCCCTGGATCGGGTTGCGCATCGAGCCGCCGGCGCCACCGGAACTGATCGACGGGCGTCCGGTGTGCTACGTGCTCGAGGACTACGGCCTGTCGAACGCCCTGGTCCTGGACCGCGCCTGCGCCGAGGCCGGGATGCCGGCGCCGCTGCGACCGCTGCCGGGGGACCCGCTCGGGCGCAAGCGCGCCTACGTGGCCCTGTCCCGGCGCAACATGGGCGGCGCGCTGGCGCTGGCGACCGGCCAGGCGCCGGCCAAGAAGACCCATTCCGAATCGCTGGCCCGGCTGCTCGAGGCCCATCGCGCCGATCCGGCGATGGACGTGCAGCTGGTCCCGGTGTCGATCTTCGTCGGCCGCTCGCCGGACAAGGCCTCGGGCTGGTTCTCGGTGCTGTTCTCCGAGAACTGGGCGATCGTCGGCCGCTTCCGCCGGCTGCTGGCGATCCTGCTCAACGGTCGCGACACCCTGGTGCGCTTCGCCGCGCCGGTGAGCATCCGCGAGCTGCTGGACGAGGACCTGCCGCCCGAGCGCGCGGTGCGCAAGCTCTCGCGCCTGCTGCGCACCCACTTCAACCGCCTGCGCGAGGCGGTGATCGGGCCCGACCTGTCCACCCGCCGGCTGCTGATCGACAAGGTGCTGGCCTCGCAGCCGGTCAAGGACGCGATCGCCGACCAGGCCCGCCGCGACGGCACCTCGGTCGAGGAGGCGTGGAAGAAGGCCCACGCCATGGCCTACGAGATCGCGGCCGACTACTCGCACCCGGTGGTGCGGTCGGCCTCGTTCCTGCTGACCTCGGTGTGGAACCGGATCTACCGCGGCGTGCTGGTCCACCACCTCGACCACCTCAAGGCGGTGGCGCCCGGCAACGAGGTGGTCTACGTGCCAAGCCACCGCAGCCACATGGACTACCTGCTGTTGAGCTACCTGCTCTACACCAAGGGCATCGTGCCTCCGCACATCGTGGCCGGGATCAACCTCAACCTGCCGGTGATCGGCCCGATCCTGCGCCGCGGCGGGGCGTTCTTCATCCGCCGCTCGATCCGCGGCTCGGCGCTGTACTCGGCGGTGCTGGCCGAATACGTGGCGCAGCTGATCGCCGGCGGCTACTCGATCGAGTACTTCATCGAGGGCGGGCGCTCGCGCACCGGGCGCCTGCTCCAGCCCAAGGGCGGCATGATCGCGATGACCGTGCGCGCCTACCTGCGCCAGCTCTCGCGCCCGGTGCTGTTCCAGCCGGTGTACATCGGCTACGAGAAGCTGATGGAAGGCAGCAGCTACCTCGACGAGCTGAGCGGCAAGCCGAAGGAGAAGGAGTCGATCTGGGCGCTGCTGTGGGGCATCCCCAAGGTGCTGCGGCAGAACTACGGCCAGGTGGTGGTGAACTTCGGCGAGCCGATCCCGCTGGCCGAGCTGCTGGCCGAGAACGCGGCCGAATGGGACGGCAAGGCCCTCTCCGACGAGGACAAGCCGGAGTGGCTGTCGCGCACCGTGGACGCGGCGGCGCAGCGCATCCAGGTCAACATCAACCGCGCCGCGGACGTGAACCCGATCAACCTGCTGGCGCTGGCGCTGCTGTCCACGCCCAAGCACGCGATGGGCGAGGCCGACCTGCTGGCGCAGATCGCCCTGTCGAAGATGCTGCTGGCCGAGGTGCCCTACTCCGACCGGGTGACGGTGACCCCGCACTCGCCGCAGGAGATCGTCGCCCACGGCGAGGAGATCGGCGTGCTGCGGCGGATCCCGCACCCGCTCGGCGACGTGCTCAGCGTCGGCGACGAGGACGCGGTGCTGCTGAGCTACTTCCGCAACAACGTCCTGCACCTGTTCACCGCCTCGGCCTGGATCGCCTGCTGCTTCCAGCACAACCGGCGCATGGCCCGCGACACCCTGCTGCGCCTGGGCCGCGGCGTGTACCCGTTCCTGCAGGGCGAGCTGTTCCTGCCCTGGGACCCGGACGGCTTCGCCGCGCGCGTGGACCGCACCATCGACGTGTTCGTGCGCGAAGGCCTGCTGCAGCAGGTGGGCGAGGACGACGGCGGGGTCCTGCAGCGCAATTCCGGCCAGTCCGACGAGGTGTTCCGCCTGCGCGCGCTCGGCCATCCGCTGCAGCAGGCGTTCGAGCGCTACTACATCGCCATTTCGGTGCTGGCCAAGAACGGCCCGGGCACGCTCGGCGCCGGCGAACTCGAGGGCCTGTGCCAGCTGGCCGCGCAGCGGCTGAGCCTGCTGTACGCCCCGGCGGCGCCGGAGTTCTTCGACCGCAGCCTGTTCCGCGGCTTCATCCAGAAGCTGCGCGAGCTCGACCTGGTCAAGCTCGACCAGAACGGCAAGCTGGTGTTCGACCAGCGCCTGGAAGGCTGGGCCAAGGATGCCAAGGTCATCCTCGGCCGCGAGCTGCGGCATACGATCGAGAAGGTCAGCCCGGAAGCGGTGCGACCGGACGCCGACGCGCCGCCGGCCGACTGAGGCACGCGGCGCCCGGCCGGAACCCGGCCGCCGGCACGACCGCGCGGCGGGGGCCGCCAGGCCGGTGCCGCCGGCACGCGCGCCAGGGGCGATCCGGCCGACTCAGGCCGGCTCGTCCGGGATCAGCGCCGATTCCAGGCGTGCGATCTGGTCCTTGAGCAGCAGCTTGCGCTTCTTCAGGCGCTTGATGGTCAGCTCGTCGCTGGTGATGTTCGCCTGCAGGGTGGCGATCGCCGTGTCCAGGTCGCGGTGCTCGAGCCGCAGCTCGGCCAGCTTGCGGGAGAGTTCGGCGGGATCGACGGGCTGCATCACCCGGCCAGCTTACACGCCTGCGCGGGCGGCCGGCAGGCCCGGCCGCGCGCTCCGGCGGTCAGCCGCGCGCGTCGTGCTCGCGGTGGTAGCGGGTGGCCGCCTCGACCTCTTCCTTCGAGCCCAGGAACACCGCCACGCGCTCGTGCAGCGCGCCGGGCTGGATGTCCAGGATCCGGCGCCGGCCGTCGGTGGCGGCGCCGCCGGCCTGCTCGACCAGCATCGCCATCGGGTTGGCCTCGTACATCAGCCGCAGCTTGCCGGGGCGGTCGGGTTCGCGCCGGTCCCAGGGATAGATGAAGATCCCGCCGCGGGTCAGGATGCGGTGCACGTCGGCCACCATCGAGGCGATCCAGCGCATGTTGTAGTCCTTGCCGCGCGGCCCCTCGCGCCCGGCCAGCAGGTCGGCCACGTAGGCCTGCATCGGCGGCTCCCAGTGGCGCTGGTTGGACATGTTGATCGCGAATTCCCTGGTCGACTCCGGGATCCGCACGTTCGGGCGGGTGAGTACGAACGAGCCCTGCTCGCGGTCGAGGGTGAAGACGTGGGTGCCGTGGCCGACGGTCAGCACCAGCAGGGTGCTCGGGCCGTACACGCAGTAGCCGGCCGCGACCTGGGCGCTGCCCGGCTGCAGGAAATGCGCGTCCTCGGGCTCGCCGGCGCCGTCCGGCGCGCGCAGCACCGAGAAGATGGTGCCGATCGACACGTTCACGTCGATGTTGCTGCTGCCGTCGAGCGGATCGAACAGCAGCAGGTAGTTGCCGCGCGGGTAGGCGTCGGGGATCGGCTGGCAGTGCTCCATCTCCTCCGAGGCGCACGCGGCCAGGTGCCCGCCCCAGGCGTTGGCCTCGAGCAGGATCTCGTTGGACAGCACGTCGAGCTTCTTCTGCGCCTCGCCCTGGACGTTGACGCTGCTGGCGCCGGCGCCGCTGACCGCGTCGCCGAGCAGGTCGCTCAGCGCGCCCTTGCCCACCGCCA
Organism: Luteimonas sp. J29; assembly: GCF_000472505.1. Lineage (GTDB taxonomy): Bacteria > Pseudomonadota > Gammaproteobacteria > Xanthomonadales > Xanthomonadaceae > Luteimonas. The sequence continues at coordinate 271,923 of NZ_AWZR01000004.1, read as the reverse complement.
CCGAGATCCGCTTGCAGGCGCGCGCCACCACCTCGATCAGCAACCGCAGCTGCGGGTTGATGCGGCCCTCGCGCTGGGCCTCGATCAGGAAACGGGTCAACGACATCCGCGTCACGGCACCAATCTCCCGGGGAACGGCATGGACGGAGCGCCATTGTCGCCCTTTCGCGCGCCGATTGCGCCCCGCGCCGGGACGCCGGCGTCCGGCGCCGGTAAAATCGCGCCATGAGCACCGTCCTGCCCCTCGCCGAACCCGCCTCCCGGCGCGACCCGCGCGCCGCCGCGCGCGAGGGCGCGAAGCTGGCCAAGCGCCTGCGCCACCAGGTCGGCAAGGCGATCGCCGACTTCGGCATGATCGAGGACGGCGACCGGGTGATGGTGTGCCTGTCCGGCGGCAAGGACAGCTACACCCTGCTCGACGTCCTGCTGCAGCTGCAGAAGAAGGCGCCGGTGTCGTTCTCGATCACCGCGGTCAACCTCGACCAGAAGCAGCCCGGGTTCCCGGAGCACGTGCTGCCGGAGTACCTGCGCTCGCTCGGCGTCGACTACCACATCATCGAGCAGGACACCTATTCGGTGGTGACGCGCGTGGTGCCCGAGGGCAAGACCATGTGCTCGCTGTGCTCGCGCCTGCGCCGCGGCGCGCTGTACACGTACGCCGGGCAGAACGGCTTCACCAAGATCGCGCTCGGCCACCACCGCGACGACATGGTGGCGACGTTCTTCCTCAACCTGTTCTTCCACGCCAGGCTCTCGGGCATGCCGCCCAAGCTGCTCAGCGACGACGGCAGGCACGTGGTGATCCGCCCGCTGGCCTATGTGCGCGAGGCCGACATCGCCGCCTACGCGGAGCATCGCGGCTTCCCGATCATCCCCTGCAACCTGTGCGGCTCGCAGGACAACCTGCAGCGCAAGCAGGTGCAGAAGATGATGGCGCAGTGGGAGCGCGAATCGCCGGGCCGGATCGAGACCATCGCCCGCGCGCTGGGCGACATCCGCCCCTCGCAGCTGGCCGACCCGGCGCTGTTCGACTTCCTCTCGCTGGGCCGGCGCGACCCCGACGCCCCGCCGCCGGACGCGCACGCCTGGCTGGCCGGCGAACCGCACGCCCCGCCGGGCGAGCCTTCCTGATCCGCATCGCCGCGACGCCGCACCGGCGCCTGCCGCCCCGGCACGGCGCCGGTGCCCGGCCCCGTTCCCGATCCACGCCCCCTTCCCCGACACGGTCCCGCAGATGTTCTTCCGCAATCTCACCATGTTCCGCTTCCCCGTCTCGCTGGACCTGTCCTCGCTCGAGGAGCTGCTGGCCGGGCACCCGCTCAAGCCGGTCGGCGCGCTGGAGCTGTCCTCGCGCGGCTTCGTGCCGCCGTTCGGGCGCGAAGGCGAGGCGTTCTCGCACCGTGTCGGCCAGTCGGCCTGGATCACCCTCGGCGGCGAGGATCGCCTGCTGCCGTCGTCGGTGGTCAACGACATGCTCGCCAAGCGCCTGGCCGAGGTGGAGGAGAAGCAGGGCCGCCGTCCCGGCGGGCGGATGCGCAAGCAGATGAAGGACGACCTCATGCACGAGCTGCTGCCGCGCGCGTTCGTGCGCCCCTCGCGCACCGACGCCCTGCTCGACCTGGCGCACGGCGTGTGCGTGGTCGACACCTCCAGCCGCAAGGCCGGCGAGGCCGTGGTCTCGGAGATCCGCCACGCGCTGGGCAGCTTCCCGGCGCTGCCGCTCAACGCCGAGGTCGCGCCGCGCAGCGTGCTCACCGGCTGGATCGCCGGCGACCCGCTGCCCGAGGGCCTGTCGCTGGGCGAGGAATGCGAGCTGCGCGACCCGGCCGAGCACGGCGCGGTGGTCAAGTGCCAGCGCCAGGAGCTCCAGTCCGACGAGATCGCCAGGCACCTGGAATCGGGCAAGCAGGTCACGCGCCTGGCCCTGGTGCTGGACGACCACGTCTCGTTCGTGCTCGGCGAGGACCTGGTGGTGCGCAAGTTCAAGCTGCTCGACGGCGCCGTGGACCAGCTCGAATCCACCGAACGCGACGACATCCGCGCCGAGCTCGACGCGCGCTTCGCGCTGATGGCGGCGGAGTTCTCGCGCCTGTTCACGGTCCTCGAGGGCGCGCTGAAACTCTCGCGCGCCGATGCGTAGGCCGCGGCCAGCGGTTAGCATTCCCCCATGCCCTCGCTGTTCCGACTGTCGCCCCCGGCAGCCCCCACCGCCCCGCGCCTGCAGCGCGACAGCATCGCCTTCATCCTCGCCGACGGCCGCCGCATCGACGTGCTGCGGGTGCGCGATCCACGCGCCCGCCGCCTGCGCCTGAGCGTCGGCGAACGCGGCGCGCGGCTGACCCTGCCGCCGCGCACGAGCCTGGCCGCGGGCGAACGCTTCCTGCACGAACACCGCGAGTGGCTGACGCTGCAGCTGGCCCCGCGCGAGGACGACGTGCAGCCGCTGGTCCCCGGCGAGCCGGGCGCGGTGCCGCTGCGCGGGGAACGGCTGGCGCTGCGCTGGGAGGCCGGGCGCGCGTCGCGCGCCCTGCGCGATGGCGAGGCCGTGGTCCTGCAGCTGCCGCCGCGCGCCGGCGCGGCCGCGGCCGCGCGCGCACTGCGCGACTTCTACGAAGCCGAGGCCCGGGCCGACATCGGCCGCTGGCTGCCGGCCTGGCTGCCCGGACTGCCGCGACCGCCGCGGCGGATCCGGTTGAAGGTGCTGTCCTCGCAGTGGGGCTCGCTGGCGCCGGACGGCACCCTGACCCTGGACCTGGCCCTGGTGCTGGGGCGGCCGAGCGCATTCCACTACGTGCTGGTGCACGAGCTCTGCCACCTGCTGCACGCCGACCACTCGCGCGCGTTCTGGCGCGAAGTGGAGCGGCGCTGCCCCGACTGGCGCGAGGAGCGCGACTACTTCCGCGAGGAAGGCCGGCGGCTCAAGGCCGCCCTGCACGTCCTGCTGGGCTGAAGCGGGTGGCCGCCCTGGCGGCCCGCGCCCCGGCGCGACCGGTCCCCGGTGGCCGCTCCCCCGCGTCGGCCGCGTTAGTCCCGGGAAACCGTGGCCCCCGCCGCGGAGCACACCCGAGAGTGCGATGAGCCCTGTCCCGACCCCGACGATGCGCCTGTCCGCGGCCGCCCTGGTGGCGATCGCGCTGCTGTGCGGCTGCCAGCGGGCGGGCAATCCGATCGCCACGGCGATCGGGCAGGGCGCGCGCGGCGCCACGGATGCCGGCGGACTGGCCGGCACGAGCGACTCGCTGCCCCTGCCCCCCGGCTTTCCCGAGGACGTCTACCTGCCGCAGGGCTACCGCGTGAACAGCGTGATGACCCTGCCCCGGGCCAGCGTGCTGAGCCTGAGCGTGCGCGGCGACGTGGACGCCCTGCTCGCCGACGCCCAGACCGCCATGCAGGCCGAGGGCTGGACGCCGACGCTCTCGGCGCGGCACTCGGCCGACACCGCCATGCTGGCGTTCGAGAAGCCGGGGACCGGGGCCGTGCGCAACGCCACCCTCTCGTTCAGCCGCAACGTCGGCGACGAGCGCGTGATCCTCGGCGTGCAGCTGCGCGAGATACGGCGGCAGTAGCCGACGCTCAGGCGTCGCCGGCCAGGAAGTCGCCGATCGCCGCGGCCACCGCCGCGGGCTGCTCCATGTGCAGGTGGTGGCCGCCCGGCAGCACCACCAGTTCCCCATGCGGAAGCAGCGCGGCGCGCTCGCTGCGTTCGGGTTCGGGCAGGTAGGGCTGCGGCGGATCGGCATGGATCACCCGGGTCGGGCACTCGATGCCGGCGACCAGCGCCCGCACCTGCTCCTCGGTCGGGCGCAGCATCGTGGTCACGGTCAGGCGCGGGTCGGTGCTCCATTCCCAGCCGGTCCGGCCGTCCTCCAGCGCGACCGGGCGCGTGCCGCGCTCGACCAGCAGCCGCGCCGCGTCCTGGGCGATCGCGCCGACGCGGGCCATCATCCGCGCCCGCACCGCGGTGTCGAGGTCGGGGAACGCGCGCAGGCGCTTGCCGCGCAGGGCACGGGTGGAGGCCACCGCCTGGCGCAGGCGCGGCACCGTGTTCTCCGGGGTTTCGGGCAACGCCCCGAGCGCCTCGATCGCGACCAGCCGGCGCACCCGCTCCGGGCACGCGGCCGCGACCAGGCTGGAGATGCCCGCGCCCATGGAATGCCCGAGCAGGGCGAAGCGCTCCCAGCCCAGCGCATCGGCCACGTCCAGCACCAGGTGCACCGCGGCCGCGAACGAATAGTCGCCGCCCGGCGGCAGGTGGTGGCTGCGGCCGTGCCCGGGCAGGTCGATGGCGACCAGCTCGATTCCGTGGAGGTGGCCGGCCAGCGGCACGAAGCTGGCCGCGTTGTCGAGCCAGCCGTGCAGCGCCAGCACCGGCGGCCGTCCCGGTTCGCCCCAGCGCAGCCCGCGCACGGTGCCGCCGGGCAGCGTGATCTCGACCTCGCGCATCACGCCTCCGCGTCCCAGTCCGCCAGTTCGCGCCTGGCCAGCGCGGCCAGCGCAGCGGCGTGCGCGGGGGCATCGTTGAGGCAGGGGATGTAGCGCAGGCGCTCGCCGCCGGCCTCGCGGAACAGATGCGCGTTCTCGATCGCGATCTCCTCCAGCGTCTCCAGGCAGTCGCTGGCGAAGCCCGGGCAGACCACGTCCACCTCGCGCACGCCGGCCGCGGCCAGGCCGCGCAGGGTCTCGTCGGTGGCCGGGCCCAGCCAGCGTTCGCGGCCGAAGCGCGACTGGTAGGACACCACGTACTGCGCCGGCGCCAGCGCCAGCGCGCGCGCGATTGCGGCCACGCTCGCCTGGCACTGCGCCTGGTAGGGATCGCCGCCGTCGACCAGCCGCTGCGGCAGGCCGTGGAACGAGAACACCAGCCGCTCGCCCCGCCCGTGCGCGTCCCAGTGGGCACGCACCGACGCCGCCACCGCGTCCACCCAGCCCGGATCGGTGGCGTAGTCCTCGCGCACGCGCAGCTGCAGGCCGCCGCGCTCGCGCCGGGCCAGGGCGGCCACGGTGCCGGTGGTCGTGGACGAGTACTGCGGGTACAGCGGCAGCACCAGCACCCGGCGCACGCCCGCGGCCTCGAGCGCGCGCAGCCGCGCCGGCAGCGCCGGCTCGCCGTAACGCATCGCGTGCTCCACGCGCAGGTCCGGCGCCAGCGCCTGCATCCGCGCCGCCAGCGCGCGGGTGTGCACCGCCAGCGGCGAACCGCCCTCCATCCAGATCCCGGCGTACTTCTTCGCCACCCGCGCCGAGCGCAGCGGCAGGACCAGGCCGTGCAGCAGCGGCCACCACACGAGCCTGGGGATCTGCACGACGTAGGGGTCGGACAGGAACTCGCCGAGGTAGCGGCGCACCGCGGCGGGGGTCGGCGCCTGCGGGGTGCCGAGGTTGACCAGCAGCACCGCGGTGCCGGGCGCGGGAGGAGCAGGGGTTTGCATCGGCATAGGATGGCAGGGCACGGCGGCGCGCGCACGGCGGCCGCGGGGACGCTGCGATGCGCCGGCGCAACTCATCCGCGATTCATCGCCCCGTCACTAGCCTGAGCCGTCGCCGCGACGCGCGGCGGGCCGTCCAACGTGGAGTCCAACGTATGACCCGTTCCCGCACCCGTTCCGCGCCGCGCCGCCTGCTGGCCGCCGCGCTGCTGGCCCTGTCGCTGGCCTCCGCCGTCGCCGTCGCCGGTCCCGAAGAGGACGAGCGCGCGCGCAACTCGGTGCGGGTGCTCAACGAGGTCCAGGCGATCCCCGAGTCGGCGATCCCGGACAAGCTGCTCGACGAGGCGCGCGCGATCGTGGTCGTGCCCGACACGCTGAAGGTCGGCCTGGTGTTCGGCGGCCGCCGCGGCCACGGCCTGCTGTCGGTGAAGTCGGCCGACGGCACCTGGTCCAACCCCAGCTTCGTCACCCTGACCGGCGGCAGCATCGGCCTGCAGGCGGGCGTGCAGTCGGCGGACGTGGTGCTGGTGTTCCGCAACGACCGCAGCCTGGAATCGATCGTCAACGGCAAGGTGACCCTCGGCGCCGACGCCGGCGTGGCCGCCGGTCCGGTGGGGCGCAACGCCACCGCCGCCACGGACGGCCAGCTCAAGGCCGAGATCTGGTCCTGGTCGCGCGCCCGCGGCCTGTTCGCCGGCGTGGCCCTCGACGGCGCGGTGCTGCGCATCGACCACGACGCCAACCAGGTCGTGTACGGGCCCAACGTCACCCCGCGCATGATCCTGGAAGGCCGCCTGCCGCAGCCGCCGTCGGCCGCCGTGGTCGCGTTCCGCGACCAGCTCGAGGAGGCGACCGCCGCCGCCCGCGCCGCGCGCCGCAGCGAAGGTGCGGGCCAGGCCGCGCCCGCCGCCGCCCCGGCCCGGCCGCAGCCCGAGCCGGCCGGCGCCAGCACCGCGCCGCTGCTCGAGCCGCCGGCCGATCCGCAGCCGCGCCCGTTCGAGCCGGTGGACGACAACCCGGCCCTGGTCGAGCCGCTGCCCGAGACCCCCTGAACCGGCGGCGGACCCGGCGCACGGTCCGGCCCTGCGGGCTGGAGTATCCTGAGCGCCTCTCCTCACGGTTCGGCGGGAACACGCAATGGGTAGTTTCAGCATCTGGCATTGGCTGATCGTGCTGGTCGTGGTGCTGCTGGTGTTCGGCACCAAGCGGCTGCGCGGCGCCGGCCGCGACCTGGGCGAGGCGGTGAAGGGGTTCAAGAAGGGCATGGCCGACGACGACCGGCCGGCCGGCGAACTCGACCACCAGTCGCAGCCCGAGCGGCGCGAGGACACCGTGTCGGGCAAGCCCCGGCAGGACGACACCATCTCGCGCTGAGCCGCGGGTCCGCGGCCGCCTCCATGTTCGACATCGGCTTCAGCGAACTGCTGCTGGTGGCAGTGGTCGCCCTGGTCGTGCTCGGCCCCGATCGCCTGCCCAAGGCGGCGCGCTTCGCGGGGCTGTGGGTCCGGCGCGCGCGCGCAGTGGTATTCGGTGAAGTCCGAGCTCGAGCGCGAGCTGGCGGCCGAAGAGCTCAAGCGCAGCATGGACGAGGCCCGGCAGGCGGCCGCGAAGCTGGAGGAGACGATGCGCGAGACCGAGGCCGAAGTGCAGGCCAAGGTGCGCGCGGCCGAGGAGGAGGCACGGCGCGAAATCGAGGCCATGCGCCGCGAGGTGGCCGGCGCGCCGGCGCCGGAGGCCACGGATGCGGGTGCAACGATGCCCGAGCCGGCCGGGCCGGCAGCGACCGACGACCCACCGCAACAGCCCGGCCTGCCGGGCATCGGCAATGGACAAGACGGGGACGATGGCCAGCAGCGCTGAAGAAGACGACGGCTCGGGCAGCCTGATCGAGCACCTGGTCGAACTGCGCTCGCGCCTGCTGCGGGCGATCGTCGGCCTGGGCATCGCCCTGCTGGCGCTGCTGCCGTTCGCCAACCGCCTGTACGGCTGGTTCGCGCAGCCGCTGCTCGAGAAGCTGCCCGAGGGCGCGCACCTGATCGCGGTCGAGGTCGCCTCGCCGTTCTTCGCGCCGCTCAAGCTGGCGATGTTCGCGGCGCTGCTGCTGACCATGCCGTGGCTGCTGTACCAGGCCTGGGCCTTCGTGGCCCCCGGCCTGTACCGGCGCGAGAAGCGGCTGGCGCTGCCGCTGCTGGTCTCGGCGGTGGTGCTGTTCTACGCCGGCTGCGCGTTCGCGTTCTTCCTGGTGCTGCCGGCGGTGTTCGGTTTCCTCACCGCGATCACGCCCGAGGGCGTGGCGATGATGACCGACATCAACGCGTACCTGAACTTCGTGCTGGTGATCTTCCTCGCCTTCGGCATCAGCTTCGAGCTGCCGGTGGCGCTGGTGATCCTGGTGCTGCTGGGCTGGGTGACGCCGGCGCAGCTGCGCGAGTGGCGCGGCTACGCGGTGGTGGGCGTGTTCATCCTCGCCGCGGTGATCACCCCGCCGGACGTGGTCTCGCAGCTGATGCTGGCGATCCCGATGTGCCTGCTGTACGAAGCCGGCATCATCGCCGCGCGGGTGCTGGCGCCGAAGGCGGACGACGCGGCCGCCGGCGACGCATGAGCACGGCAGCCGGGCCGGCGCCAGCGCCCGCCGGGCTGCTGCGCCGCTACCTGGCCTGGTCGCTCGACATGGTCGTGCCGCTGACTGTCGCCGGCGCCCTGTGCGCCACGCGCATCGCCGCCGCGGCCGCGCGCGTCTCGGCCGCGCTCGATGCGCTGGCGCAGCGCATGGCGCAAGCCGCGCTCGACGCCCTGGTGCACGGCGCCGGCCCGCTGGCGCTGGCGCGCGACTGGCTGGGCGATCCCGCCTGGCGCGAGGCGGTGGCCGCCCTGTCCGTCGCCGTCACCGACGTCGTGGTCGCGCCGATGCTGCTGGCCGCGACGTTCGCGCTGGCCTGGTTCGCCGGGTTCGAGGCCTCGCCGCTGCAGGCGACGCCCGGCAAGCGCGCGCTCGGGCTGCGGGTGGAAGGCGTCGACGGCGCGCGGCTCGGCCCCGGACGCGCGGCGCTTCGGCACGTCGCCGGCGCCCTGTCCTGGCTCACCCTGAACTTCGGCCACCTGCTCGCAGCCATGCCGTCGCGCCACCAGGCGCTGCACGACCGCATCGCCGGCGCGCGGGTGCTGCAGCGGCGCGACGGGCGGCTGCCGGCGTGGTCGATCGGATGGCTGGTGCTGCAGCTGTTCGCGGCCGCGGCCGCGGGCGCGTGCCTGTTCCTGTCCGCGCACCGGGCGATCGAACGCGCCTTCGACGCCCTGCTCTAGGCGATCCGCGGCCTGCGCCCGTCAGGCGGTCACAGCTCCACCTGGTTCGCCGGCAGCGGCGGCGGCGCCGCGGGTGCGCCGCAGACATCGCGCCACATGTGGTACATCACCCCGAACATGACCACGTACATCAGCAGGATCAGGCCGAAGTAGAGCGGCGCGACCAGCAGCACGCCGAGCGCCGGATGCACCAGGCCGCCCACCAGGCCCAACAGCCCGCCGACCAGCACCAGGACCAGGAACAGGACGAACATCGCCGCCACCGAGAGCACCGCCAGCACCGCGATCGGCAGCAGGTTGCGCAGCGCGCCGGTGACGCCGTCGCGCATCGCCTCGAGCACCCCGCGCCCGCCCAGCGCGACCTGGCCGAAGCCGATCGCGTAGGCGCCGCCCAGGAACATGCCCAGCAGCATGCCCAGCCCGAGCAGCCTGCCGAGCCCCGGCGGCGGGTCCGGCAGGTCGTCGGGCTGGATCGGCCGGCCGGCCGCCTCGACCTGCAGCTGCATCATCTGCGCGTACCACTCCGGCAGGCCCTGCCCCACGGTGGCGACCAGGATCGCGAACACCAGCAGGTAGATCGCCGACATCAGCAGGCCGAAGCCGACCAGGCGCCCGCCGCCCTGGCCGCCACGGAACGGCTCGAACACCGCCATCGCCGCGACCGGGCGACCGCGTTCGGCCGCGTCGATCACCCGCAGCACGCCGCCGATCAACAGCGGGAACACGATCACCGACACCAGGGTGGCCAGCGCCGCGACCACGACCATCCCCTCCGCGCCCAGCAACCGCTGCCCCGCCACCTGGACGATGCTCGGCACCAGCGCCAGCGCGGCGACGATGGCGACCGCGCCAATCACCGCGCGCGGGTTGTTGCGCCCGAGGTTGACCGCCCGCGCCAGCCACGACCACCCCGCGCCCGGCCCCATGGTTCGCGTCGACATGCCTGCCTGCTTCGCTTCGATGTGGCCCCTGCCACGTTGGCGCCATGCTACTGCATCGGCGGCACGGGTCCGCGCTGGCGCACGCGTCGCCGGCCGGCCCGGGCCATGCGATGCTTCCGATCCCGCACGGGGTTCCCCGGCGACCGGAGGATTGCGATGAAGACGCGACGATCCCGGCTGGCGGCCGCCACCCTGGCCTGCATCGCCCCGCTGGCGGCGTGGACGGCCGGGGCGCAGACGCTCGGGCGCAACGCCACCGGCTTCCACGACGGCTACTACTACACGTTCTGGAAGGATTCGGGCGACGCGACCATGACCCTGCTGCCGGGCGGTCGCTACGCCTCGCGGTGGAACCGGAGCACCCACAACTGGGTCGGCGGCAAGGGCTGGAATCCCGGCGGACCGCGCGTGGTGGAGTACGCCGGCCACTACGGCGTGGACGAGACCCGGAACTCGTACCTCGCCCTGTACGGCTGGACCCGCGATCCGCTGGTCGAGTACTACGTGGTCGAGAGCTACGGGTCCTACAACCCGGCCACCTGCGACGGCGGCGAGGACTTCGGCAGCTTCCGCAGCGACGGCGCGACCTACCGCGTGCGGCGCTGCCTGCGCGTCGACGCGCCCTCGATCGAAGGCAACAGCAGCACGTTCCACCAGTACTTCAGCGTGCGCGAGCCGAAGAAGGGCTTCGGCGAGGTCTCGGGCACGATCACCGTTGGCAACCATTTCGACTACTGGGCCAGCCGCGGCCTGGTGCTTGGCCGCCACGACTACATGGTGATGGCCACCGAGGGCTACCAGAGCGAGGGCAGCAGCGACATCAGCGTCCGCGAGGTCCAGCCGCCCGCGGCGCGGCGCCGCAACGGCAGCCATCCGCTGGCGCCGGCGCACGCGTCCAGCATGGCGCCCGCGGCGCAGGCCGCGCCGCCACCGGCACCCGCGGCGGCGGGCGCCGCGCCCGCGCCGGCTCCTGCTGCCACCCCGGCCCCGGCATCGGCGCCGCGCATCCAGGCCATCGCGCCGTCCCCGGTCGTCGAGCTGTGGACCCGGCTGCGCGGGTGGTGGGACGGCACGCGCGACGCGGAGGCGAGCGCCCGCCGCGACTGAGGCGCGCGCGGCTACTCGACCGGCGGCAGTACGGTCAGCACTTCCTCGACCGTGGTCAGCCCGCGCGCGACCTTCTCCGCGGCGGCCATGCGCAGGGTACGCAGGCCTTCGTCCACGGCGGCGCGGGTGAACCCGGCCAGCTCCATGTCGGGCCGGATCAGCGCGCGCAGCCGCGGCGTGACCGGCATCAGTTCGTAGATGCCGACGCGGCCGAGGTAGCCGGTGTTGCGGCACTCCAGGCAGCCGACGGGGCCCTGGGTGCCCGCCGGCACCGGGGGCGCGTCCGGACCGGGGAACAGGGCGTGCCAGGCCTCGGGCCCGAGCGGCCGCGGCGCCTTGCAGTGCGGGCACAGCGTGCGCACCAGGCGCTGGGCGAGCACGCCGTTGAGCGTGGAGGCGATCAGGTAGTGCGGCAGGCCGAGGTCGAGCAGGCGGGTGATCGCCGAGGGCGCGTCGTTGGTGTGCAGGGTCGACAGCACCAGGTGGCCGGTGAGCGCGGCCTGCACCGCCATCTGCGCGGTATCCAGGTCGCGGATCTCGCCGATCATGATGATGTCCGGGTCCTGGCGCAGCAGGGTGCGCACGCCCTGGGCGAAACCGAGGTCGATCGCGTGGTGGACCTGCATCTGGTTGAGCTCGGTCGCGATCATCTCGATCGGATCCTCGATCGTGCACACGTTCACGTCCGGCGTCGCCAGCCGCTTGAGCGTCGAGTACAGGGTGGTGGTCTTGCCCGAACCGGTCGGGCCGGTCACCAGCACGATGCCGTGGGGACGCCCGGTGAGTTCGTTCCAGGTCGCCGCCTCGCCCGGGTCGAAGCCCAGCTGCTCGATGCTCTTGAACGCGGTGTCCGGGTCGAAGATGCGCATGACGCACTTCTCGCCGAACGCGGTCGGCATGGTCGACAGGCGCATCTCGACCTCGCGCCCGCCGGGCGAGCGGGTCTTGATCCGGCCGTCCTGCGGCCGTCGCCGCTCGGCCAGGTCCATGCGCCCGATCACCTTGATCCGCGACACCACCGCGGTCATCACCGGCGGCGGCATCTCGAACACCTTGTGCAGCACGCCGTCGATGCGGAAGCGCACCCGGCCGACCTCGCGGCGCGGCTCCAGGTGGATGTCGGAGGCGCGCTGCTCGTAGGCGTACTGCAGCAGCCAGTCGACGATGTTGACGATGTGGTGGTCGTCGGCATTGACGTCGCCGGCGCGGCCGAGCTCGACCAGCTGCTCGAAGCTCGGCGCCTGGCTGCCCTTGCCGTCGCCGTCCTGCTGCGCGCCGCGCACCGAGCGGGTGACGCCGTAGAACTCCATCGTGTAGCGGTGCAGGTCGAGCGGGTTGGCGACCACCAGCTCGATCTCCCGCCGCAGCAGGCGCTGGATGTCGGGCAGCCAGTCCAGCGCCATCGGCTCGCTGGTGGCGATGCGCACGCGGTCGGCATGCACCTCCACCGGCAGGATCCGGTGCCGGCGCGCGTAGGCGTGCGAGACCAGGTCGGTGACCTCGGCGACCACGATCCGGGTCGGGTCGATGCGCAGGTAGGGGCGGCCGCTGGCCGCGGCCAGCCATTCGGTCAGCGCCTCCAGGCCCAGCTCGCCGCCGGCGCGGCGCGCCGAGGGCAGCTTGAGGTTGGCCAGCACCACCAGCGGATGAACGGCGTCGAGCCCGCGCACGTGGCGGGCGCTGGCGCGCGCATGTTCGGCGTCCTTCTCCGCCAGCAGCCCGTCGGCCTGGAGCGCGGCGATCACCGGTTCCAGTGCCAGCTTCCCCGGCGGCAGGCGCGCGGGCAGGGGGACGGTGGGCGGGGACGGCGTTGGGTTCAAGCGTGGCTCCATGCCGGCCCGCGCCGGCCGCTGCGGGGTCCGCCGCTATACTAGCGCGCCGCGCCAGCCGCCGACCCCAGCGCCTCCTCCGATGACCGGACCGACGTTCCAGGAACTGATTTCCCGCCTCAACGCGTACTGGGGCGCACAGGGCTGCGTGCTGGTCCAGCCGCTCGACCTGGAAGTCGGCGCCGGCACCTTCCACCCCGCGACCTTCCTGCGCGCGCTCGGCCCCGAGCCGTGGAACGCGGCCTATGTCCAGCCCTCGCGCCGCCCCACCGACGGGCGCTACGGCGAGAACCCCAACCGCCTGCAGCACTACTACCAGTACCAGGTGGTGATGAAGCCCAATCCCGACAACATCGTCGAGCTGTACTTCGGCTCGCTGAAGGAACTCGGGATCGATCCGCTGGTGCACGACCTGCGCCTGGTCGAGGACAACTGGGAGTCGCCGACGCTCGGCGCCTGGGGCCTGGGCTGGGAGGTCTGGCTCAACGGCATGGAGGTGACCCAGTTCACCTACTTCCAGCAGGCCGGCGGCCTGGAATGCCGCCCGGTGCTGGGCGAGATCACCTACGGCCTCGAACGGCTGTGCATGTACCTGCAGAACTGCGACAACGTCTACGACCTGGTCTGGACGGTCGGTCCGCAGGGCGTGGTGACCTATGGCGACGTGTTCCTGCAGAACGAGCGCGAGCAGAGCGCCTACAACTTCGAGCACGCCGACGTGGCCGAACTGTTCCACCGTTTCGACGCCTGCGAGGCCGAGGCGCTGAAGCTGGTCGAGGCCGGCCTGCCGCTGCCCGCCTACGACCAGGTGTGCAAGGCCAGCCACAGCTTCAACCTGCTCGACGCGCGCCGCGCGATCTCGGTCACCGAGCGCCAGCGCTACATCCTGCGCGTGCGCCGGCTGGCGCAGTCGGTGGCGCAGGCCTACTACGAACAGCGCGAGAAGCTGGGCTTCCCCGGCTTGAAGACCCCGCCGAAGGCGGCCTGATCCCGCCCTTCCCCCGCGCGCCGGGGAAGGTGCCCGAAGGGCGGATGGGGCCGGCGCGTCCCTCCCCGGCCCTCCCCCGCGGGCGGGGAGGGAGACGACACAAGGTTGAGGAATGAGCGAACAACTTCCACTGCTGGTCGAACTGGGCACCGAGGAGCTGCCGGTCAAGGCCCTGCCCGGGCTGGCGCAGGCGTTCTTCGACGGCGTGCTGGCGGCGCTGGAGCGGCGCGGCATCGCGGTCGAGCGCGGCGACGCCAGGCCGCTGTACTCGCCGCGGCGGCTGGCGGTCCTGCTGCCTGGCGTGGCGGTGGAGCAGCCCGAGCAGTCGTCGGAGGTGTCCGGTCCCTACGTCAACGTCGCCCTCGACGCCGACGGCCAGCCGACCAGGGCCCTGCTCGGCTTCGCCGCCAAGGCCGGCGTGGAGTGGACCGCGCTCGAGCGCACCAGCGACGCCAAGGGCGAGCGCTTCGTGCTGCGCTCGGTGAAGCCGGGCGCCAGGACCCGCGACCTGCTGCCCGAGGTGCTGGCCGAGGCCATCGCGGCGATGCCGATCCCCAAGCCGATGCGCTGGGGCGACCACGATTTCGCATTCGCCCGGCCGGTGCACTGGCTGGTGCTGCTGCTGGGCAAGGACGTGGTCGAGGCCGAGGCCTTCGGCGTGCGCGCCGACCGCTTCAGCCGCGGCCACCGCTTCCTGCACGAGCGCCCGGTGTGGATCTCCACCCCGGCCGACTACGTCGACGCCCTGCGCGGGGCGAAGGTGCTGGTGGACCCGGCCGAGCGCCGCGCCCGCATCGTCGAACAGGTCGAGGCCGCCGCGGCCGCGGCCGGCGGACGCGCGCGCATCGACGCCGACAACCTCGACCAGGTGGTCTGCCTCAACGAATGGCCGCGCGCCGTGGCCTGCACCTTCGACGAGGAGTTCCTCGCCGTGCCGCAGGAAGCGCTGGTGGCGACGATGGAGGCCAACCAGAAGTTCTTCCCCGTCCTCGATGCCGACGGCCGGCTGACCGCGCACTTCATCGGCATCGCCAACATCGACCCCAGGGACGACGGCGAGATCCGCAAGGGCTACGAGCGCGTGATCCGGCCGCGCTTCGCCGACGCCAAGTTCTTCTTCGTCGAGGACATGAAGCAGGGCCTGGAGTCGATGAACGCGGGCCTGGCGACGGTGACCTACCAGGCGAAGCTCGGCACCGTGGCCGACAAGGTCGCGCGCGTGGCCGCGCTGGCCGAGGCGATCGCCCCGCAGGCTGGCGTGGACCCGGCGCTGGCGCGGCGCGCGGCGCAGCTGTCCAAGGCCGACCTGCAGTCGCGGCTGGTCAACGAGTTCCCCGAACTGCAGGGCATCGCCGGGCGCCACTACGCGATGCAGGACGCCGCGCTCGCCGACCTGCCGCACGAGCAGCGCGTGGCGCTGGCCAACGCGATCGACGAGGCCTGGCAGCCGCGCTTCGCCGCCGACGCGATCGCGCCCTCGCCGCTGGGCCGGGTGCTCGCCATCGCCGAGCGCCTCGACACCCTGGCCGGCGGCTTCGCCGCGGGCCTCAAGCCGACCGGCAACAAGGATCCGTTCGCGCTGCGGCGCAATGCGCTGGGGCTGGCGCGCACGATGATCGAGGGTGGGCTCGACTTCGACCTGCGCGACCATCTCTTGCGGGCACGACGGGCCGCACTCTCCGCCTGCGTCGCGAACGCGGAGAAGGCCGTCGGCGATGCCAAGGGCGAGAAGGAAGCTGCGTCCGCCCGCAAGGCGCTCGACGAGTTCACCGCGCTTCGCGATGGCGACGCGTCGTCGGGCGTCGATGAGCTGTACGACTTCATCCTCGAGCGCCTGCGCGGTTACTACGCCGACAAGGGCGTGCCGGTGCAGCAGTTCAACGCGGTCGCGGCGATGAAGCCGGCCTCGCTGGCCGACTTCGACCGCCGCATCGCCGCCATCGGCCACTTCGCGGCCGTGCCCGAGGCCGAGGCGCTGGCCGCGGCCAACAAGCGCATCGGCAACATCCTGCGCAAGGCGGAAGACCCGATCCCCGAGGCCGTGGACCGCGCGCTGCTGCGCGAGTCCGCCGAGCTGGCGCTCGCGGCCGCCGTGGACATGGCCATCGCCGACACCGACGGGGCCCTGGCCCGCGGCGACTACGTCGCGGTGCTCGGCCGCCTGTCCGCGCTGCGCCCGCAGGTGGACGCGTTCTTCGACGCGGTGATGGTGAATGCCGAGGACCCGGACCTGCGCCGCAACCGCCTGGCCCTGCTCAAGCGCCTGTCGGCGCGGCTGGGCAGCGTGGCGGCGATCGAGCACCTGTCGGCCTGAGCGACGCCGGGCACGGCGCGCGGCCGGCCTGCCCCCACCCANCCCTCCCCCGCAGGCGGGGGAGGGCTTTGGCGCGGCGTCCGTCACGGCCCGCATGCGCACCCGCATGGGGGGCAGCCATGACGACCGCGAGGGACGGCTCCGCCCGTTGTCCACGAGGGCGCCGCTGCGGGCGTGGGAGCTGCGACGCGCACGGCGACGATCCTTCGCTCCCTCCCCCGCTGGCGCGCCCTTGCCGCATGCGCTCGCTTGCCCGCTGCGCTTCCTCGTCCGCCTGCGCCCCCTCCCTCGCCGCACTCCCTCGCCCGCTTGCACTCCCTCGCCCGCTTGCACTCCCTCGCCCGCTGCGCTCGCTCGCCCGTTTGCGCCCCCTTGCCCGCTTCCGCTCCCTTGCACGCTGCGCTCGCTCCTCCGCTTGCGCTCCCTCCCCCGCCTGCGGGGGAGGGTCGGGGTGGGGGCACCCGCGCGACGCATGCACCTTCCCATCGTTCCAGCCTGGATCCGTTAAACGTCTTTCGACACTGCTTGGGTATCCTCCCCCGATGCGCCTCCCCCACCGCATCGCCGCCCTCGCCCTGCTGGCGCTCCTTGCCTGCGGCGCGGCGCATGCGGTCACCGTCGGCCCGGTCACGATCGTGGGGCTCGACGAGGAGATGGAGGAGAACGTGCGCGTGTCGCTGTCGCTGGTCGACGCGGCCGGGCAGGAGGTCACGGGCCGGCGCCTGGGCTACCTGGTGCGGGTCGCCGAGGCCGAGGCGCGCGAGGCGCTGGAGCCGTTCGGCTTCTACTCCCCGGCGATCGAGGTCGAGCGCAACCGCGACAACGGCACCGTGGCGGTCACCCTGCGCATCGACCCGGGCGAACCGGTGCGGGTGCGCAATTCGGACATCGCGATCATCGGCGAGGGCCAGCGCGACCGCTACCTGCAGGACGACATCGACGCGTTCATCCCCTCGCCAGGCGCCATCTTCAACCACGCCGACTACGAGGCGAGCAAGATCCGCATCAGCCGCCGCCTGACCGAGCGCGGCTATTTCGACGCCGACTTCTCCTCGCGCCGGGTCGAGGTCACCCGCGCCGAACACGCGGCCGACATCGAGCTGGTCTGGACCAGCGGCCCGCGCTACGACATGGGCCCGACCACGATCGAGCAGGAGCGCCCGATCATCCGCCAGGACCTGCTCGAGAAGCTGGTGTACTGGGAGGAAGGCCAGTACTACCACCAGGGGCGCCTCGACCGCCTGCGCACCTCGCTCTCGCGCCTGGACTACTTCGGCGACATCGAGATCACTCCGCATCCGGACCAGGCGGTGGACAACCGCGTGCCGGTGACGGTCAAGCTCACCCCGGCCAAGCGCAGCATCTACACCGCCGGCGTGAGCTACGGCACCGACAGCGGCCCCGGCGTGCGCCTGGGCGTGGAGCGGCGCTACGTCAACACCCGCGGCCACAAGGCGCTGGCGCAGGTGGACCACGCGCGCAAGCGCAAGACCCTGACCCTGCAGTACCGCATCCCCGCGTTCGCCTGGCGCGACGGCTGGTACACGGTCAGCGCCCAGGCCTACGACGAGCAGACCGACTACATCGACACCCGGCGGGTGGAACTGGTCGGCAGCCGCAGCGGGCGCTACAACCGCCACCTCGACCTGGTCGCGTCGGTGCACGTGCTGCGCGAGCGCTGGCTGTACGCCGACGACGGCGTCGCCGGCCGCGCGGTGGACCCCGAATACCGCTATGCGACCTTCACCTTCCCCTCGGTGCGCGCCGACTACCGCAACCTCGACAACCTGGTGTTCCCGCGCAGCGGCGTCGGCGGTTCCCTGGTGCTGCGCAGCGGCGTGGAAGGCGCGGGGTCGGACGCCAGCTTCCTGCAGGCACACGCGCGCGCCACCACCTTCAAGGGCCTCGGCGACGACGCACGCCTGATCCTGCGCGCCGAGGCCGGCTACACCTGGACAAGCGCCCTGGTCGACATGCCGCCGAGCCTGCGCTTCTACGCCGGCGGCGACCGCAGCATCCGCGGCTACGAGTGGCGCGAGGTGGGACCGCGCCTGACCCGCTACGAACGCGACGAGGCCGGCAACCTGCACGAGACCGGCTATCTGGCCACCGGGGCGCGCAACGTGGTGACCGCCAGCGTCGAGTACGAGCGCTACTTCCTCGAGGACTGGGGCGCGGCGGTGTTCATCGACAGCGGCAGCGCCTTCGACGACCGGCCGGACTGGCACACCGGCGTGGGCGTCGGCCTGCGCTGGCGCTCGCCGGTGGGGCCGCTGCGACTCGACATCGCGCGCGGGCTGGACGACCCGGACTCGGCGTTCACCGTCGGCCTGAGCATCGGCACGGAGTTCTGAGATGGCCCTGCGACGCCGGCCGCGGCTGCCCGACGACATCACGCCCGAGGAGCGCGAGCGCCGCATCGCCGAGCTGCGCGAACGCCGGCGGCGGCGCATGCGCGTGCTCGCCGTGCGCAGCGCGATCGGCACCGCGGCGCTGCTGGTGCTCGGCGCGGCGCTGCTGTACTGGCTGCTGGCCACGTTCGGCGGACGCGACTTCCTGCTGGCGCGCATCGCCGGCCTGCTGCCGGCCGGCACCGAGCTGACCTGGTCGGGCGCCGAAGGCCCGGCCTCCGGGCCGCTGGTGATCCACGACCTGCGCTACGTGCAGCGCAGCTGCCCCGACGTCGACGGCAAGCCGGTCGCGTTCGGCGGCTGCGCGGACCCCGCCGTGCTCACCTTCACCGCGCGCCGGGTGGTGCTGGACCCGGAGATCACGCCGCTGGTCGGGCGACGCCTGCGCCTGGACGCGCTGGACGTCGAACAGGCCACGCTCGACCTGCCGGTGACCGAATCGGAGTTCGAGCTGCCGACCTGGCCGGAGGTGCTGCCGCGCATCGACCTGCCGCTGGCGCTGGAGTCGGACGCGATCCGGGTCGATGGCCTGCGCGTGACCCGCGCCGGTGCGCCGCTGGTCGACATCGCGAGCATCCGCGGCGGCCTCGACGCGCGCCGCGACGACCTGCGCGTGCACCGGCTGG
Organism: Luteimonas sp. J29; assembly: GCF_000472505.1. Classification (GTDB taxonomy): domain Bacteria; phylum Pseudomonadota; class Gammaproteobacteria; order Xanthomonadales; family Xanthomonadaceae; genus Luteimonas. The sequence goes on along the minus strand of NZ_AWZR01000004.1, from coordinate 252,975 downwards.
TGGTCGACAGCGACCGCGGCCTGTTCAGCGCCGACGGCCGCTACGCGCCGCGCGACAACTACCGCACCGACCTCGTCGCCACCGCGGTGCTGCCGGCGCCGTTCGCGCGGCCGCGGCCGCGCGTAGGCCTGATCGCGCGCGGCGACCTCGACCACATGGACCTGGCCATCGGCGGCCGCGCGCCCGAGCCGCTGCGGGCGCACGTGGGCCTGCGCGGCAAGCGCTGGACCCTGCGCGCGCGCACCGACGCACTCGATCCGTCCCTGCTCGCCGGCAGCGGCGAGCCCGGCACGCCGCTGGCGTTCTCGCTGGAGGCCGACGGCCAGGGCGGCGATGCCAACCTGCAGGGCGAGTTGCGCCGCGGCGACCTGCACGCGGTCGTGCGGCCGTCGAGGCTGCGCCTGCGCGAGCGGGTGCTGGAGCTGCACCCGCTGGTGGTGGACGTGTTCGAAGGCCGCATCACCGCCACCGGCCGCGGCGACTTCAGCCGGCCCGACGACGGCGATTTCCGCTTCACCGTGGAAGCCACGGGCCTGCGCTTCGGCGGCCAGCCGGCGGCCCCGGATCCGCAGCCGGCCGATCCCGCGCCGGCGATCGGCGTGGACGCCGCGCTGGAGATCGCCGGGCGCAGCGCCGACTGGACCGTCTCGGGCACCGGCGACATCCGCCGCGACGACCTGCGCGCCAGCGTCGAGCTCGACGGCCGCGGCGACCTCGACCGGCTGGTGCTGCGCACCCTGCGCGCGCAGGCGCCCGGCGGCGCGCTCGAGGCGAACGGCGAGGTGGCGTGGGCGCCGGCGCTGGCCTGGGACATCCAGGCGCGGATGGCGGGCTTCGACCCGGGCTATTTCGTGTCGGGCTGGGACGGCGCGGTCGACGGACGCCTCGCCGGCACCGGCCAGCAGCGCGCCGACGGCGGGATCGACCTGCAGGTCGACGCCACCGGCCTGGGCGGATCGCTGCGCGGCCGGCGCCTGTCGGGCCAGGCGCGGTTCGCGATGCAGGGCGCCTCGCCATCGAAGCCTCGCAACGATTTCGAGGGCAAGGCCGACCTCGGCCTCGGCGACAGCCGCGTGCAGGCCGAAGGCCGCCTCGGCGAACGGCTCGAACTCGACGCCAGCTTCGCCCCGCTGCAGCTCGCCGACCTGCTGCCCGACGCCGCCGGCAGCCTGCGCGGCACGCTGCGCGCACGCGGCCCGCGCCAGGCGCCCGACATCGAGGCCGACCTGCAGGGCAGCGGACTGCGCTGGGCCGGCTACGGCGCCTCGTCGCTCACCCTGCGTGGCCGCCTGCCGTGGTCGCGCGGCGATGGTGCGCTGGTGCTCGACGCGGCCGGCGTGGACGCGGGCCTCGCGCTGGACGCCCTGCACGTCGATGCCGCGGGCGCGGTCGAGGACCTGCGCCTGGAGGCGTCCGCGCGCAGCGGCGCGATCGGCACGCTCGACTTGCGCGGCACCGCCGCGCGCCGCGGCAGCGGCTGGCGCGGCGAGGTCTCCACCCTGCAGCTGGCGCCGGTGCGCGGCGCGGCCTGGCGGCTGCAGTCGCCGGCAAGCTACGCGGTGGCCGGCGCCGCGTGGTCGCTGTCGCGCAGCTGCTTCGTCGCCGAGGGCGGCGGCTCGCTGTGCGCGCAGGCGCAGTGGCCGCGCAGCGGGTTGCAGGTCGAAGCGGTGCAGCTGCCGCTGGCGCTGGTCGAGCCCTACCTGCCCGAGCGCGAGGGCGGCCGCCGCTGGAGCCTGCGCGGCGACATCGACCTCGACGGCGAGGTGCGTCCCGCCGGCCGCGCCTGGCAGGGCCGCGTGGCCCTGCGCTCGGCCGACGCGGGCCTGCGCAGCAGCCAGCGTTCGCGGCGCGACCTGCTGCAGCTGGGCAACCTGCGCTTCGACGCCAGCTTCGATCCGGCGCGGCTGCAGGCCGAGCTCGCCGCGGCCCTCAACGACGACGGCCGGATCACCGCGCGCGTGGCCACCGGCTGGGATCCGGGCTCGCCGCTGTCGGGCACGATCGAGGTCGACACCGATGAGCTGACCTGGCTGGAACTGTTCTCGCCGGACATCGTCGAACCCGCCGGCCGGCTCACCGCCGACCTGCAGCTGGCGGGCACGCGCGCCCAGCCCGCGCTCGCCGGCCAGGCGCGGCTCGCGGACTTCAGCACCGAGCTGCCGGCGCTGGGCATCCTGCTCGAGGAAGGCGACGTGCGCCTGCAGGCGCAGGCCGACGGCAGCGCGCGCATCAGCGGCGGCGCGCGCTCGGGCGAGGGCCGGCTGCTGGTCGACGGCGAACTGGGCTGGCGCGACGCCGGCGCGCCGCTGCGGCTGCGGCTGCACGGCAGCAACGTCCTGCTGGCCAATACCCGCGACCTGCGCGTGGTCGCCGATCCCGACGTCGAGCTGCGCTACGCCGCGCGCCAGCCGTTGCGCGTGACCGGCACGGTCACCGTGCCCAGCGCGGTGATCGACCTGGAGCGGCTGGACCAGGGCGTGTCCGCCTCGCCCGACGTGGTGGTGCTCGACCCGGTCGATCCGGAACGCGGAGCGTCCTCGCCGCTGCAGCTCGACCTCACCCTGGCGATGGGCGAGGACGTGCGCCTGCGCGGCTTCGGCCTCGACGGCACCCTCGGCGGCAGCCTGCGCGCGCGCGCCCAGCCCGGGCGCGAGATGACCGGCAACGGCACGCTCGAGGTCGGCGGCGTGTACAGCGCCTACGGCCAGCGGCTGCGGATCACCCGCGGGCGGCTGTCCTTCAATGGCCCGGTGTCGGACCCGCTGCTCGACATCCGCGCCGAGCGCAAGGTCGAGGCCTACGGCGTCACCGCCGGCATCAACGTCACCGGGCGTGCGTCCTCGCCGCAGGCGCGGGTGTGGACCGATCCGTCCAGCGACGAGTCGCAGGCGCTGTCCTACCTCGCGCTCGGCCGACCGCTGTCGAACCTGAGCGCCGCCGAGGGCCAGCAGCTCGACGCCGCGGCCGCGGCGCTCACCGCCGGCGGCAGCATGCTCGCCGGCCAGCTCGGCGCGAAGCTGGGCCTGGACGATGCCGGCGTGTCCGAATCGCGCGCGCTCGGGGGCAGCGTGCTGGGCATCGGCAAGCAGATCTCGCCGCGGCTGTACCTGGGCTTCGGCGTCTCCCTGCTCGGCACCGGCCAGGTGCTCACGCTCAAGTACCTGCTGCGTCGCGGCTTCGACGTCGAGATCGAATCGAGCACGCTCGAGACCCGCACCTCGGTCAACTACCGCCACGAGAGCGATTGAGGCGCACCGTCCGGCGCCCGCCTGCGGCGACGGAGGGCCCGCGGCGTCGCTAAAGAATCCCCGCCGGCTTCCGTTACCGATGGAACAAAGGCCCATCCGGGCCCGGGATCGGACTGGGGAGGAGACCGATGACCTCACGACCCACCGTGCTGCTGTGCGACGACTCGCGCGCCCTGCGCATGCTCGCCGCCGGACAGCTGGAGGAGGCAGGATTCGAGGTGGTGGGCGAGGCCGGCAACGGCCTGCAGGCGCTGGAACGGTACCAGGCGCTGCGCCCCGACCTGGTCCTGCTCGACCTCGTCATGCCCGAATGCGACGGACGCCAGGCGCTCGCCCGCATCCTCGAACACGACCCGCAGGCGCGGGTGGTGATCCTGAGCTCGCTCGGCGCGCAGAGCGACATCGAGGAGTGCCTGCGCATCGGCGCGCGCTCCTACCTGCAGAAGCCCATCGACCCCGAGGCGATGGAACGCGTGCTGCACCAGGCGCTGGCCTGAGCGGCTGGCCACGCATACGGGGGATCGGACGATGGCGGCGAAATTCCTGGGCCAGTTCCTGCTCGAGCGCGGCGCGATCAGCGCGCCGCAGCTGCTGGCCGCGATCCAGGCGCAGCGCGCCTCCAACCCGCTGCTCGGCGAGCTGGCCGTGCAGCGCGGACTGCTGGACGAGGCCCAGGCGCGGCGCATCCACCAGCGCCAGCGCGTGGAGGACCGGCGCTTCGGCGACATCGCGCTGGAGATGGGGCTGCTCGACCAGGCCCAGCTCGAGGCCCTGCTGGAGGCGCAGCGCGCCGGACGCAAGCTCATCGGCCAGGTGCTGCTGGAACAGGGCGCGATCGACGCCGACCGCCTGGAACGGGAACTCGCCGCGCACCGCGCCGAACAGGTGAACGCGCGCAACGCGCTCGACCGGGTGGTCGCCAGTCATCCGCAGGGAGAGCTCGCCTCGCGCGTGATCGAACTGTGCGCGCGGCTGTTCCCGCGCATGCTCGGCGCCCAGTGCCAGGCGGCGACGGTGCTCGCGCCGCAACAGCTGGGGATGTGGCCGTGCACGGTCCACGTCCGGGTCGAGGGCACGCATCCGTTCGACATCGGCCTGGCCTGCGACCTGGAGACCGCGCATGCGCTGGCGCGCGCCCTGCTCGGGGTGGCGCCGGAGGCCTGCGACGACGCGCTCGCGCTCGACGCGCTGGGCGAGATGGTCAACGTGCTGATGGGCTACGCGGTGCGCGAGGTGCTGCCCGACGACGACGCCCGCTACCGCGCCCTGCCGCCGGACCACGGCACGCCGGCCCGGGACCTGGTCGGCGACCGCGAACGCAGCATTGCCGTCCTGCTCGGCTCGCAGCTCGGCGACTTCGTGTTGCTGCTGGCCCGCCCCCTGTAGGAGCGGCTTCAGCCGCGACAGGAACCGCGCCGGACCTGCCCGCAGGCACACGCGGCCACGTCGCGCCGCGGCTGCGCAGGCCACCCGGCACCCGACGCTGCCCGGTCGCGGCTGAAGCCGCTCCTACAGGGTCGTGACGGGATGCGCGCTACGCCGCCGAGCGCGCCTGGCCGCGGTGCCGGCCCTCGGCGACCTCCTCGACCAGCTTGGCGCAGAACGCGGGCAGGTCTTCGGGCGTGCGGCTGGTGACCAGCCCCGCGTCCACGACCACTTCCTCGTCGACCCACGTCGCCCCGGCGCGTTCGATGTCGCGTCGGATGTTCGGCACCGAGGTGACGGTGCGGCCGTCGAGCACGTCGGCATCGGCCAGTACCCAAGGACCGTGGCAGATCGCGCCCACCGGCTTGCCCATGGCGAAGAAGCCGCGGGCGAACTCGAGCGCGCGCCCGTTGGCGCGCAGGGCATCGGGGTTGAACAGGCCACCGGGCACCACCAGCGCGTCGTAGTCGCCGGCATCGGCGTCGTCCAGGCCCACGTCCACCTGCACCTGGCGGCCCTTCTCGAAGTGTTCGAAACCCTGCAGCGGGCCGTCGCCGGGCGAGACCACCTCGACGGTCGCGCCCTGCGCCTTCAGCGCTTCCAGCGGCTCGAACAGTTCCGACTGCTCGAACCCGTCGGCGGCGAGGATGGCGACGCGCTTGCCTGTCAGCTGGCTCATGGACCTGCTCCTGCTTGGGGGTTGGATCCGGAAGCCTAGGCGGCGCGGCGCTCAGCCAGCGCGAAGGAAACGTGCACGCCAGGTCAACGACTGCGCCCGCCACCGCGCCTTCCGGAGCGGGTCCTCGCCGTTGCCGCGTGTACGCTGCAGCCTCCGCATCCCCGACCGCCCGATGGCGAACATGCCCACTACCCTGCTGCGCAGCGCGCTGGCGCTGGCCGCGGCGACCGTCGCCCTGGTGCTGGTCAACGCCGGCGGATCGCGCGTGTCCGGCGCGATCCCGGCGTTCGCGGCCGGCGATGCACGACTGGCCGCGGACCTGGCCTGGCTGTGGCTGGGCGGGATCGCGGCGGCGTGGGCGGCCGCCGCGCTCGCGCCGGCGGCCAGGGGACGGCACGTCCTCGCGTTCTTCGCCGCGCTTGGCGTGGGGGCGCTCTGGTGGATGCTGGACGCGGGTGACGACTTCCCCGCATGGTTCTCCATCGGCGCGCTCGCCGGGCTGCCGCTGCAGGGACTCGCGGGCGCGTGGCTGGGCCGGGAGCGGCGGCGCGGCGCATGAGGCGCCGCGGGCGGATCAGCGGCGGGGCAGCGCGGCGCGGATCGCCCACAGGCCGCCGATGCCGGCCACCCACGACGACAGGGGCACGCCGAGGAAGGCGGGGCCGCCGGCCTCGAGCGCGTACAGTACCGCGGCGACGATCAGCAGCCCCACGCCGAGGATCGCGGCCACGATGCTGCGCTGCATGCCGCGCAGCGCATGGCTGATCGCCACCACGTCCGGCGAGCGCATCTGCAGCTCGTGCCGGCCCTCGACCTGCTGCTCCAGCCAGGCATGCAGCAGCCGCGGCACTTCGGGCGCGCGGGTCATCATCTCCGGCACCCGGCGGCGGAACTCGGCGGCCAGCCGCTGCGGGCTGTAGCGCTCGGCCAGGATCCGCTCCAGCACCGGGCGCGCCACCGCCCAGATGTCGATCTTCGGGTCGAGCAGGCGGCCGATGCCCTCGATCGTGAGCAGGGTCTTCTGCATCAGGATCAGCTGCGGCTGCAGGGTCAGCTCGTAGCGGCGCGCGGTGCGGAACAGCTTGCCCAGCACCTCGCCCAGCGAGATCTCCGCCAGCGGCCGGGTGAAATACGGCTCGCACACCGCGCGCGCCGCGGCCTCGAGCTCCTCGATCCGGATGTGCGCCGGCATCCAGCCGGCCTCGACGTGCAGCTCCGCGACCCGGCGGTAGTCGCGGTTGAAGATCGCCATGAAGTTCTCGGCGAGGTAGTACTGGTCCGCGCTCGAGAGCTGGCCCATGATCCCGAAGTCCAGGGCGATGAAGCGCGGGTTGTCGCGGCGGTCGGGATCGACCCAGATGTTGCCGGCGTGGGCGTCGGCGTGGAAGAAGTTGTCGCGGAACACCTGGGTGTAGAACACCCGCACGCCCTTGGCCGCGAGCGCCTTGCGGTCGATGCCGGCGGCGTCGAGCGCGGCGATGTCGTCGCTGTTGATGCCGCGCACGCGTTCGAGCGTGAGCACGCGCTGGGTGGTGTGGCTCCAGATCGGCTCGGGCACGTAGAGATCGGGCGAGTGCAGCCAGTTGCGGCGCAGGACCGAGGCGTTGGCGCCCTCGCGCTGCAGGTCGAGCTCGGCCGCCAGCGTGTTCTCGATCTCGGCCACGACCTCGCGCGGGCGGATCTTGTCGGCGTTGGGATGGGTGCGGTCGACCAGCGCGGCGAGGCTGCGCAGCAGGCCCACGTCCTGCGCGATGCGGCGGTCGATGCCCGGGCGCAGCACCTTCACCACCACCTCGCGCGGCGGCGCGTCGCCGACCGGATGCAGGGTGGCGGCGTGGACCTGGGCGATCGAGGCCGAGGCCAGCGGCTCGGTGTCGAAGGAGGCGAACAGGACGTCCACCGGCGCCTGCAGTTCGGATTCCACGATCGAGCGCGCGGTGTCGCCGTCGAACGGCGCCACCTGGTCCTGGAGCAGGGCCAGCTCGTCGACCAGGTCGGGCGGCAGCAGGTCGCGGCGGGTGGACAGGATCTGGCCGAACTTGACGAAGATCGGCCCCAGCTCCTGCAGCGCCAGGCGCAGGCGCGCGCCGCGCGAGCGCGCGGCGATGTCGCCGGCGGCGCGCGGCACGAACGGCCGCATCAGCTTGAGCCAGCGCTCGGCCGGGGTGTCGTCGAACAGGTCGTCGAGGCGGTAGCGCAGCAGCACCCGGCCGATGCGCGCGGCGCGCAGCAGCGTGCTCAAGCCGGACTCCCCTGGCGCAGGCGCTCGATGCGCACCGCGAGCCGGTCGGCGTCCTCGCGCAGCGCGTCGACGTCGTCGAGGAAGGCGTCGAGCTCGGCGCGCGCGACCACGTCGCGCGATTCCTCGGTCACGAACTCGGCCGCGCTGCGGGCCAGGCCCGAGCCCAGCGCGCGCAGCTGGCGCAGGGCGCCGCCGAAGGCATTGGCCAGCTGCACCCCGGCGACCTCGCCGAACACCGACACGAACGGCTGCTGCCAGTCCGGATCGAAGCGCGTGGCCAGGCGCTGCAGGTGGCGCGCCAGTTCCGCATCGCCGGCCACGCGCACGCGGCCGGCCGGCGCCGCGTCGTCGCGGCGCAGGAACGGCAGCTGGGCGAGGATCCCGCCGAGGGTGGCGCGCACCGCGAGGTCGGGCTCGACGGTCTCGTCCACCGGCCCGACCACCAGGCGCTCGCCGGACACCGTCAGCGACAGCGCCACCGGCGGCGCCTCGAGCGCGAGGCTGACGTGGCGCCCGTCGAGCCGGGCGAGCGCGTCGCGCGTCTCCGGATCCAGCGCCAGCGCGCGGTTGAGGGCGGCTTCGAGCGCGCGCCCGGCCAGCGGCTTGAGTGCGTCGAAGGGGGAAGGCATCGGCGAGGCCATGCCGCATTGTAGCCGCCGGCCGGGCGCCTCCCGGCGTCGCTGTCGGCCGGACGCAGGAAGGCCCGCCTCGCGGCGGGCCTTCCGGTCCTCGAATGCCTGCGGTGGCGCGCTAGACGCGGCGGCCGCGCAGCATCGAGACGATGGCCAGGATCACGAACACGACGAACAGGATCCAGGCGATGTTGGTGGCGGCGCCCGCCACGCCGCTGAAGCCGAGGACGGCGGCGATGAGGGCGATGACGAAGAAGATGACGGCGTATCTGAGCATGGGTGGTGTCTCCGGTGCAGCGGCGCGCGGCCGCAGTGATGGTGTGCAGGCGGGACGCTACGCACCGCGCGGTCGTGGGCCGGTGAGCGTGGGGTGAGTCCGTCGTGAAGGCGCGGCGCGCCTGGGAATCAACGCGCCCGCGCGGGATGCTCACGCCGCCCTGACGTGCCGTGGGCAGGCTGCCGTTCAGCCGCGCCAGGCGGCGCGCAGCCGTTCCAGCCCTTCGGCGATCGGGACCTTCGGCACGTAGCCGAAATCGCGCCGCGCCGGCTCCATCGAGTACCAGTGGGTGGTGCTGAGCTGCTCGGCGAGGAAGCGCGTCATCGGCGGCTCGCCGCGCAGCCGCAGCAGCGGCCACAGCGCTTCGCACAGGCCGCCGATCGCGTAGGCGACCGGGAACGGGATCGCGCCCTCGACCCGCGGCGCGCCGGCGGCCTCGAGCAGCGCGTTGACGATCTCGCGCGTGGGCCTGGGCTCGCCGTTGCTGATGAAGTAGGCGCGGCCCGCGCACGCCGCGCCCGGCGCGAGGTGCTCGAACGCATCGAAGTGCGCCTGCGCGGCGTTGTCGATGTAGGTGGTGTCGATGCGGTTGCGGCCGTCGCCGACGAAGCGCAGGCGTCCGGCCTTCGCGCGTTCGACCAGGCGCGGCAGGATCTGCTGGTCGCCCGGGCCCCAGATCAGGCGCGGGCGCAGCGCGACCGTCGCCAGGCGCGCGCCGCCGGCCAGCTCGCCGCCGTTCGCCGCCAGCACTTCCTTTTCCGCGATGGTCTTGGTCGCCGCGTAGGGCGCCTTGAAGCCCTCGCCATAGGGCACGGTGTCGGCGGTCCCGCCTTCGACCGGATGCGTGCGCCGGTGGGTCACGCTCGGCGTGGAGGTGTAGACCAGGCGTCCGATCCCCAGCGCGCGGCAGGCAGCCAGCACGTTCCGGGTACCGACCACGTTGGCCTGGAAATAGCCGTCGTAACTGCCCCAGGCGCCGGCCTTGGCGGCGTTGTGGAAGATGGCTTCGGCGCCGCGCGCGGCCTCGAGCACCGCCTGCGCGTCGGCGAGGTCGCCTCGCACCTGGCGCACCCCCAGCGCATCGAGCGCGGGGTAGTGTCCGCGGTTGAAGCTCACCACCTCGTGGCCGCGTTCGACCAGGCCGCGGCACAGGGCCTGGCCGAGGAAACCGCCGCCGCCGGTCACCAGGATCCTCATCGCGCGCCTCCCAGTCGTTGGCCTGCCCACGCGGCCAGCTTCTCGCGGCCGATCTTGGCATTGTGGCGGATGTCCACCGGGAAGCGCGGATGGAACAGGAAGGCGTCGATGCGCGCGGTGTGCGGATAACGCGCGCCGGTCGCGCGCAGCTCGCGCTCGATGCGTGCGTGCTCGCCCGCGGGCACGCCGGCATTGGCCTCGACGCACAGCACCGCGCGCTGCGCGCCCGGCGCGCCGATGCCGACCAGCGCGGTGCGGCGCACGTCCGGATGGACGTTGAACACCGGCTCGACCTGCTCGGTGTACAGCGGCCCGTCGGCGGTCTCGACCCGCTGCGACTTGCGTCCACAGAACCACAGCCGGCCGTCGACATCGAACCAGCCCACGTCGCCCATGCGATGCACGATGCGCTCCGAACCGTCCGCCAGGCGCTCGCGGATCTTCGCCAGCGCGGTCTGCGCCTCGCGGTTGAAGTAGGCGTCGGTGGCGGTGGGACCGGCCACGGTGATCTCGCCCACTTCGCCCGGTGCGACGAGCAGGTCATCGGACCACTCCGCGACCGGGTCGTCGCCGATGCGGATGATGCGCACCTCGTTCGGCGGCACCGGGCGGCCGACGCAGGTGCCGGCGCCCTGTTCGGTGCGCTCGCGCAGCGACAGCAGCTCGCGGCCCTCGATCACTGCCACCGGCAGGCATTCGGTGGCGCCGTAGGGCGTCCAGAACCGCGCGTCCCCGGGCAGCAGTTCCAGCATCCGCGCCACCACCTCCGGCGGCACCGGCGCGCCGGCCGACGTCACGCGCCGCAGCGTGGGCAGCGGCGCGCCATGGTCGGCCAGCACCCGCATCAGCGCCGGCGAACCGAACAGCTGGTCGGCGCCGAAGCGGGCGATCGCCGCGTGCAGCTTGCGCGGGTCGGCCGCGGCAGGGCGGGTGGGATCCATGTCGGGGATGATCGAGGTCAGCCCCAGCGCGGGATCGAACAGCGCGAACGGCGGGAAGGTCGGGAAATCGACGCCGCCCGGTGCGATCCCGAACGCGTCGCGCAGCATCCCGACCTGGGCGACGAAGTGGCGATGGCGGTAGACCACGCCCTTGGGCACGCCGGTCGAGCCGCTGGTGAACAGGATCGCGGCGACGTCGTCCGGCCTGGTGTCGGCCGGCGGCGGCGCGGCGCCCGTACCCTCGCGCTCGACCCGGGCCAGCGTGGCATCGGCGAGCAGCGCCCAGCGCCCGGTCGTCACCCGCACCCGCGCCGACTTCGCCCAGCCCAGCAGCACCCGCGCCAACTGCGCCAGCGGGATGCCGATGAAGGCCTCGGGCCTGGCCTCGTCCAGGCACTGCCGCAGCGCGCGCCGGTCGATGCCCGGATCCACCAGCACCGGCACCGCGCCGGCCTTGAACAGGGCGAACATCAGCAGGAAGAACTCCGGCGTCGGCCGCACCATCAGCACCGTGCGGGTGCCGCGCACGATCCCGCGCCGGGCCAGGCCCGCGGCGATCGCGTCACTGCGGGCGTCGAGTTCGCCATAGGTGAGCGTCTGGCCGTAGCGCCCGTCGCGACCCGGGCAGCGCATCGCCACGCGGTCGGGCGCCTGCGCGACCAGGCGCGGCAGGGCGGCGGCGATGTTGCATGGGGCGGCGGGCGCGGCGGGCGTGCCCGCGCTCGGATCCTGGGCCATGGCGGCGTCCGGGTCGGCGGAGACCGCCATTATCGCCCGCCGGCCCTGCCCCCTTGCGCGCGCCCGGACGCGCCGGGAAAAATCGCGCACCGCCCGATCCGCCCGTTCCACCCGTGCACCCCTGCCTGTCCTGCGGCGCCTGCTGCACGCGCTACCGCGTCGCGTTCCACTGGCTCGAATCCGACGAGGCCACCGAAGGTGGCGTCCCGGCCGCATTGGCCGAACGCCTCGACGCGCACCGCCTGTGCATGCGCGGCACCCGCAGCGAGCCGGTGCGCTGCATCGCCCTGGACGCGCGCATCGGCGAGTACTCGCGCTGCACGATCCACCCGCGGCGGCCGTCGGTGTGCCGCGAGGTGGAGGCCTCCTGGGAATCCGGCCGGCCCAGCCACCAGTGCGACCAGGCCCGGATCGCGCATGGCCTGGCGCCGCTCACCGCCGCCGACTGGCGCTGGCGCGACGCGGCCGGCAACGACGATGACGGCCGCCCCGACGACAACGGCGATCCGCCTCCGGCGCCGCGGCTGCCGCCGATCGCGGCCTGAACTCAGAGCGGGTGGCGGTCGAGGAAGCCGCGGATCGCCGGTACCAGCACCTCGTGCCGGTCCTCGAGCACGTAGTGGCCGGCGTCCTCGAAGGCGTGCACCTCGGCCTGCGGCCAGTCGCTCCGGAAACGGGCGAGGAAATCGCGGTCGAACACGAAGTCCTTCAGCCCCCAGCCGATGAAGGCGGGGCGGTCGGCATACTCGCGCAGGCGCTGGCCCGAAGCTTCCACCAGCGGCCAGGCGCGGTCGCCCGGGCGCAGCGGGATGTCCTGCATGAAGCGCACGGTGGCGATGCGGTTGGCCCAGCTGTCGTAGGGCGCGACGTAGGCGCGGCGCACCTCGCGCGGCATGCGCCGCTCCACGCCCAGCCACGAGGCGCCCGCCGAGAATGCGTTGAAGCCGCGGATCACCAGTTCGCCGATGTTGTAGTCGCGTCCCAGCGCGATCTGCCACGGCACCGGCTTGCCGGCCGGCATCGGGAAGGCCGCGGTGTTGAGCACCACCAGGCGCCGCACCCGCGGCATGCGTTCGAGCGCCCAGCCGAAGCCGATCATCCCGCCCCAGTCGTGCACCGCCAGGGTCAGCGGGCCGTCGATGCCCAGGTGCTCGAGCAGCGCCTGCAGGTCGTCCACCCGCGACTGCAGGGTGTAGTCGTAGCGCGGCAGCGCGTCGCGGTCGTCGTCGGGCTTGTCCGACAGGCCCATGCCGACGTGGTCGGGCACCACCACCCGGTAGCGGTCGCGCAGCCCGCGCACCAGGTGCCGCCAGTAATAGCTCCACGAGGGATTGCCATGCAGCGCCAGCACCACCTCGCCATCGCGCGGACCCTCGTCCAGGTAGTGCATCCGGATCCCCGGCCGCACTTCGAAACGGTGGCTGGCGAAGTCGTAGTCGGGGAAGGACACGGGCGCGTACGCGGGAACGGGGTGCGCATTGTAGCCGGCTCACCAGGCTGAACCCGGCCGCCGCCTGCCGCGCCGGAGAACCTGTACCCTAGGCGGATCGAGGGGAATGCTTCCAGCATCCGCCAACCGCCCCGGAACGGTGACGCAGCGCCGTGCCTGCGCGCGCACCTGCGCGCCGCCACGGCCGACCTTCACGCGCGCGTCGATGCGCTGTTCCCGCGCGGGTTGGACACGGTCGATGCCTACCGCCGCTACCTGCTCGGCATGCACCGCTTCGCCGTGGACTATGAATGCGCCACCGGCGCGCTGCCGCGCCGGTCGGCGTGGCTGGCCGGCGACCTCGCCGCGCTGTCGCTGCCGCCGCTGCCGGCGGAAGGACGTTGCGTCCCGGTCGCGGGCCACGCCGCGCGGCTGGGCTGGCACTACGTGATGGCCGGCAGCAGCCTCGGCGCGCGCAGGCTGCTGCGCGACGCGCGCCGGCTCGGCTTCGGGCCGGGCCGGGGCGCGGACTTCCTCGCCCGCCACGCCGAAGGCGGCGACTGGGACGCCCTGCTCGCGCAACTGCGCGAACAGGAGGCCGGCGATGACGCGCGACGCGCCGGGGCGGTGGCCGGGGCGCGCGATGCCTTCGCCCTCGTGTACACATGTTTCGAGCGCGACTTCGACCGCATCCCCATGCCATTGCCAGAGGACTGTCGATGAACCCGGAACTCGAACGCGCCCTGCAGGCCTGCGCCAGCGAGCCGATCCACCTGTCCGGCGCGATCCAGCCGCATGGCTACCTGGTCAGCTGCCGGCTGCCGGACTGGACCATCACCAACGTCTCGGCGAACGTCGAGGAACTCACCGGGGCAGCGCCGGAGGCGATGCTGCGCCGCTCGCTGCGCGAGTTCATCACCGACGACGTGATCCAGGCGATCGCCGAGACCATCGGCTTCAGCGACCCGGGCGCCCCCGCACAGCGCGCGGCGGTGGCGAACATCGGCCCGTCGGCGAAGCTGTGCGAGGTCAGCGTGCACGCCGCCGAAGGCCTGGTCCACATCGAGATCGAGCCGCACGTGCACGGCGCCGGCGACCGTTCGCCCACGCTGGTGGCGCAGGCGATGATCGCGCGCATCGCCCAGGGCCTCGACGAGGCGGGCTTCCACGAGCGCGTGGCCGAGCAGGTGCGCAAGCTCACCGGCTACGACCGGGTGATGGTGTACCGCTTCCGCCACGACGACTCGGGCGAGGTGGTGGCCGAATCGCGCGAACCGGACATGCCCTCCTACCTCGGCCTGCGCTATCCGGCCTCGGACATCCCGCCGCAGGCGCGCCGGCTGTACCTGCACAGCCGGATCCGGGTGATTCCCGACGCGCGCTACCGCCCGGTGCCGATCCTGCCCGACCGCAATCCCGGCGGCGGTCCGCTTGACCTGAGTCAGCTCTCGCTGCGCAGCGTCTCGCCGGTGCACCTGGAGTACCTGGCGAACATGGGCGTGGCCGCGTCGATGTCGATCTCGATCGTCGCCGGCGGCCGGCTGTGGGGCCTGATCGCCTGCCACCACCGCACGCCGCGGCCGGTGCCCGCGGGCATCCGCGCCGCGGCCGACCTGTTCGGCCTGTTCGTCTCGATGCGCGTGGCCGCGCGCGAACAGCAGGAGGCGGCGCGGCTCGAGGAGGAGGCGCGCGGCGTGCGCGACACGCTCGCCCAGCGCCTGTCCGCCGCCAGCGATCCGCGCCTGGCGCTGCCGGCCGAGCTGGAACTGCTGCAGCGCGCAGTCCCGGCCGACGGCGTGGTGCTGCTGCAGTCCGGCCACTGGCACGCGGCCGGCCGTTGCCCGCCGCCGGAGCGCATGCCCGACCTGCTCGCCTGGCTGCGGCGCGCGGCCACGCCCGGCGCGCCCGTGGCCACCGACCGCTGCGACGACTGGAGCCCTGGCCGCGAGGCCGCCGGCGGCGTCGCCGGCGTGCTGGCGTTGCCACTCGATCCGGCGCGCGACGAATGGCTGCTGTTCTTCCGCCGCGAGCAGGTCGAGGAGGTGCGCTGGGCCGGGCGCCCCGACCAGCCGATGGAGCTCGGCGACGACGGCCAGCGCCTCGGGCCGCGCCGCAGCTTCGAGGCCTGGACCGAGACCGTGCGCGGCACCAGCGCGCCGTGGAGCGACGCCGACCTGCGCATCGCCTCGCGCCTGGGCCTGGCGCTGCGCGAGTTCCACCAGCGCGGCGGCGGGCAGGCGGAGGCGCGCGAACTGCGCGGCCGCCGCAACCCGCTCGACGTGCGCGGGCACCGCGAGCGCCTGCTGCGGCTGTCGGAACTGCTCGACAGCCTGGTGCACGTCGATCCCGACACGGCCAGCGCGCTGGCCGAGCGCATCGCGCAGTTGGAAGACGAACTGCGCCAGCTGATCACCTCGGGGGATGCCGTCGCGGAGTGAGGGCATTGCGCGCGGCGATCCGTGCGCGGACCGCGCCGCATGGCGCGGGGATTGCACGGAAGACGGGTTCGCAGCGACCCGGTCGCGGCTGAAGCCGCTCCTACGGGCGGGTGGTGATGCCGGGGAGGACTTCGCACGGCCACGGCGCGTCGGCCAGCGCGGCCGCGACGGCGTTCCAGGGCGATTCGCGGAAACCGTCGCCCGGACGCAGCCAGACGACGTGGCGGCCGGCATCGGCATGGTCGCGCACGCACGCGGCCGCGGCCCGTGGATCGTCCGGTGCGGTGTCGCGCGGCGCATCCTTGCGCGCGAGCGCCAGCACCTGCGGCGCCACGCCCGCGTCCACCAGCAGCACGTCGGCCAGGTTCATCGCACGCAGTGCGGCCATGGTCAGTTGGCCCGGATCGCCCGGGCCGCTGCCCACGAGGCTGGCGCGGCCTGCGTGCGGGATGTCGTCGGCCCGGTCCAGCTGGCGGGCGAACGCGCGCCGTGCGTCCTCGACCCGGCCCGCGCGCAGCAGCGCCGGCACCGGTCCGTCGATCACCGCGTCGAACCAGCGCCGGCGCCGCCCCAGGTCGGGCAGGCGCGCGCGGATCAGTTCGCGGTGCGCGGCGAACAGCCCGGCCAGCTCGCCCAGCGCCGGATCGAGCCCGGTTTCCAGCCGCTCGCGCAGGCGCCGCGCCAGCATCGGCGCCGCGCCACCCGAGGAGATCGCCAGCTGCAGCGGCGCGCGTTCGACCACCGCGGGCACCTGGAAGCTGGACAGCGCGGCGTCGTCCACCACGTTCACCAGACGCCGGCGCACGGTGGCCTCGGCCGCGATCCCGGCATTGAAGCGGGCGTCGTCGGTGGCGACGACCACCAGCCAGGCGGTCTCGATCCAGCCCGGGTCGAAGTCGCCGTCGAGGCGCTCCAGCCGGCCCCGGGCGACCTGCAGCGCCAGCTCCGGGTGCAGTTCGCGGGCGTGGATCCGGACCCGCGCCCCCGCGTGCAGCAGGGCCTCCACCTTGCGCAGCGCGACCTCCCCCCCGCCCACCACGAGGACCTCGCGACCGGCCAGGTCGGCGAACAGCGGATAGAGCGGCATCGTCGGCCTCCTTGGCAAACCGCGTCGCGAGCGATTATGTTGCGGGGCAACATAACCCAACCCGTCCACGCCGCCAGCGAGGCGCCCCGGGCATGCCGCGCATCCTCCTCATCAGCGATACGGCCAAGCCGATCGGCGACCTGCGCGCCGCGCTGGAGGAGAGCGGCCACGAAGTGGTGGACGTGGTCGCCGACGTCGGCGCGCTGCTGCACGCGGTCCAGGCGCATCGGCCCGACGTGGTGATGCTCGACGTCGACTCGCCCTCGCGCGACGCGCTCGAACAGCTGGCGATGCTGCACCGGCACGCGCCGCGCCCGGTGGTGATGTTCTCCGCGGACGACGATGAGCAGCTGATCCGCGCCGCGGTCGGCGCCGGCGTCGCCGCCTACGTGGTCGATGGCCTGTCGCCATCGCGGCTGCGCCCGATCATCCAGGTGGCGCTGGCGCGCTTCGAGCAGGAGGTGCACCTGCGCCAGCAGCTCGAAGGCGTGCAGCAGCAGCTGCACGACCGGAAACTGATCGAGCAGGCCAAGGGACTGCTGATGGAGAAACGCGGAATGAGCGAGCGCGATGCGTACGCCGCCCTGCGCCAGCAGGCGATGCGGCAGAACCTGAAGCTGGTCGACGTGGCGCGCCGCATCCTGTCGATGGCGGAGCTGCTCGGATGAGTCGCCTCGCCGGCCCGCCGCGGACCCTGCGCATCGGCTACATGCCGCTGGTGGACTGCGCGCCGCTGGTGGTCGCGGTGCGCCTGGGCCTGGACCGCCGCTACGGGCTGCGCCTGGAGCTGCAGCGCCAGGCCTCGTGGGCGGCGGTGCGCGACCGCCTGATCTCGGGCGAGATCGACGCCACCCACGCGCTCGCGGGCATGGTGTACGGCATCGACACGGGCATCGGCGGCCCGTGCGAGCCGATGGCGGTGCTGATGGTGCTCAATCACAACGGCCAGGCCATCGTGCTCGCGCCGGAACCGGCGCGGCGCCTGCGCGAAGGCGCGTCCCTGCGCGAGGCCCTGGAGGTGCCGCGCCAGCGGCCCCGCCTGGCCCATACCTTCCCCACCGGCACCCACGCGATGTGGCTGTACTACTGGCTGGCGGCGCAGGACGTCGATCCGCTGCACGAGATCGAGGCCGTGACCCTGCCGCCGCCGCAGATGCCCGGCGCCCTGGCCGGCGGCGAACTGCTCGGCTACAGCGTCGGCGAGCCGTGGGCGGCGCAGGCCGAGGTCCAGGGCATCGGCGCGCGGGTGATCCGCAGCGGCGAGCTGTGGCCCGGCCATCCGGAGAAGGTGCTGGCCTGCCGGCGCGGGTTTGCCGCGCTCGAGCCCGACACCGTCACCGCCCTCACCGCCGCCGTGCTCGAGGCTTGCCGCTGGCTGGACGAAAGCGCCGACCACCGTGCGCGCGCCGCCCACTGGCTGGCCGCGGACGGCGCCATCGACCTGCCGGTCGAGGTGCTGGTCGAATGCCTGCTCCTGCCGGAGGGCGACCAGCGCACCACCCGCCTGCGCTTCCATGGCGACGGCGAGGTCAACTTCCCCTGGCTCTCCGACGGGCGCTGGTTCCTGCACCAGTTCCGGCGCTGGGGATGGCTGTCGCCCGATGCGATGGGCGACGACGCACGCCTGGCCGAACTGCACCGGCTCGACAGCTACCGCCTGGCCGCACTGCAGGCCGGCGTGCCCCTGCCGCGCGGCGACACGCGGCGCAGCGTGCTGTTCGACGGGATGCGCTGGGAGTAGTGGGGCGCCACCGTGCGCGCTCCGGGGCTGGGGGCGCACGGACCTCATTTGCACCGTATGGGTGCATTAGGCGCACCATCGTGGCGCACATCCGTGGCTCGATTCCCCATTGCGGGGCATTTCCGGCAGGACATGCGCCCGGACCCTCGCACGCCTGCCGGCGTCGCCCGGCCGCGGCAGGTGCCTGATCCGGCTCGCTTTTTCAGAGCGGGACCGGGGGCAGCCCGGTCCTGCAACGTCCTCCGGCGCCGACTTGGCACGCGTGTTGCGACGCAATAAACGCCGGACGCAATGCCGCGCCGGCACCACTTCAAGGCAATCCGGGGCCAACGGCGGCTCCGGGGTGCGGACAACGGCGTCATTCCGGCCACCCCCTCCGGTCGGATGGCGCCTTTTTTGTTTGGGCCCTTCCCTCCCCGCGGCCGTCGCGGGACGCGGCTCCAGGCCGCGGCGGCCGCTCTCCCACGGAGAGTGCGATGAACCGTTCGTTCTGGCAGGCCGGACACACCCCGACGCTGATCGCGGCCTTCCTCTACTTCGACCTGAGCTTCATGGTCTGGTACCTGCTCGGCCCGATGCAGGTGCAGATCGCCGGCGTGCTGGGGCTCGACACCCAGCAGCGGGCGCTGATGGTGGCGGTCCCGATCCTGTGCGGCGCCGTCCTGCGCCTGTTCCTCGGCCTGCTCGCCGACCGCATCGGCGCGCGCCGCACCGGCCTGCTCGCGCAGGCGCTGGTGATCGCCTCGCTCGCCACCGCCTGGTGGCTGGGCGTGCACAGCTTCGCCCAGGCGCTGGCGCTGGGGGGGATGCTGGGCGTGGCCGGCGCCTCGTTCGCGGTCGCGCTGCCGCTGGCTTCGCGCTGGTATCCGCCCGAGCACCAGGGCACGGCGATGGGCATCGCCGGCGCCGGCAACTCGGGCACGGTGCTCGCCGCGCTGTTCGCGCCGGCGCTGGCGGCGGCGTTCGGCTTCCGCAATGTGTTCGGCCTGGCCTGCCTGCCGCTGCTGGTGGTGCTGGTGGTGTTCGCGCTGTGCGCGAAGGACGCGCCGGTGCCGGTGGCGCGCAAGCGCATGGGCGACTACGCGCGGGTGCTGGTCGGCAACCGCGACTCGTGGTGGTTCATGTTCTTCTACGCGATCACCTTCGGCGGCTTCGCCGGCTTCGCCAGCGCCCTGCCCGGCTACTTCCACGACCAGTTCGGCTTCGCGCCCGAGGTCGCCGGCTGGGCGACCGCGGCCTGCGTGCTGGCCGGCTCGGCGATGCGGCCGATCGGCGGCGTGATCGCCGACCGCATCGGCGGCACCCGCACCCTGCAGATGGTGTACGTGGCGGTGACCGCACTCGTCGCCGGCGCCGCGCTGGGCATGGGCGGTCCGGTCGCAACGGTGGCCCTGTTCGTGGTCACCCTGCTGTGCCTGGGCGCCGGCAACGGCGCGGTGTTCCAGCTCGTGCCGCAGCGCTTCGGCGGCGACATCGGGCTGATGACCGGGCTGATCGGCATGGCCGGCGGCGTGGGCGGATTCCTGCTCGCGGCCGGCATGGGCGTGGTCAAGCAGCAGTCGGGCTCCTACGCGCCCGGCCTGTGGACCTTCGCCGCGATCGCGCTGGCCGCTTCCGTGTGCCTGGTCGGGGTCAAGCAACGCTGGCGCGTTGGCTGGGCCCGGCTCGGCGCCGCGCGCGTCTAGCGGCGCTTTCCTCCCCTTCCCCTCCAACGCAGGTCGACGCCATGAGCTACGTGAGCCCCTCCGAACTGGCCGCGAAGATGATCGACGCGGGCGAAAGCAAGATCCACATGTCCACCCGCGACACGGTGATCCGCGCCTACATGGCCGGCGCCATCCTCGCGCTCGCCGCCGCGTTCGCGGTCACCGTCACCGTGCAGACCGGGCAGCCGCTGCTGGGCGCGATGCTGTTCCCGGTCGGCTTCTGCATCCTCTACCTGCTCGGCTTCGACCTGCTCACCGGCGTGTTCACGCTGTGCCCGCTGGCGGTGATCGACCGCCGCCCCGGCTGCACCTGGGCCGGCGTGCTGCGCAACTGGGGCCTGGTGTTCGCCGGCAACTTCGCCGGCGCGATCACCGTGGCGGTGTTCATGGCGGTGATCGTGACCTACGGCTTCAGCACCGCGCCGGACGCGATCGGCGAGCGCCTCGGCCACATCGGCGAATCGCGCACGCTGGGCTACGCCGCCCACGGCGCGGCGGGAATGCTGACCCTGTTCGTGCGCGGCGTGCTGTGCAACTGGATGGTCTCGACCGGCGTGGTCGGGGCGATGGTGTCCTCGCACGTGTCGGGCAAGGTCATCGCGATGTGGATGCCGATCATGGTGTTCTTCTACATGGGCTTCGAGCATTCCATCGTCAACATGTTCCTGTTCCCGGCCGGCCTGATGCTGGGCGGGCAGTTCTCGCTCGGCGACTACCTGGCCTGGAACGAGATCCCGACCGTGGTCGGCAACCTGGTCGGCGGGCTGACCTTCGTCGGCCTGACGATGTACGCCACCCACGCGCGCACGGCGCGGCGGGTGCGCGGCGCGGAGGCCGGCGGTGCCTGAGTTCCCCGCATCCACGCCCGCGGCGCCGGCGGCAGGCATCGCCACCGGCGTGGCCGTCGCCGCCGGGACGATGCCGCGGATCGTGCGCGACCCGCTGACCGGCCCGGAGATCGCCGCCCTGTTGCGCGAGCACCTGGAGCAGATGCGCCGCATCTCTCCGCCCGAAAGCGTGCACGCGCTCGACCTCGCGCGCCTGCGCGCGCCGGGGATCGCGTTCTGGAGCGCCTGGGACGGCGACCGCCTGCTCGGCTGCGCCGCGCTGCGCGAACTCGATCCCGTCCACGGCGAGGTGAAATCGATGCGCACCGTGCCGGCGGCGCGCCGGCGCGGCGTGGCGGCGGCGCTGCTCGACACGGTCGTCGCCGAGGCCCGCCGCCGCGGCTACCGGCGGCTGAGCCTGGAGACCGGCAGCCAGCCGGAGTTCGCGCCCGCGCGGGCCCTGTACGCGCGCTTCGGCTTCACGCCCTGCGGCCCGTTCGGCGACTACCGCCCCGATCCCTGCAGCACCTTCATGACCCGCGCGCTCGACGGCGCGCACGAATGCGACGAGGCAACACGATGAAACAGCCACGGCTGGTGGTGGTGGGCAACGGCATGGCCGGCATCCGCACCCTCGAGGAGCTGCTGAAGCTGGCGCCCGGGATGTACGACATCACCGTGTTCGGCGCCGAGCCGTACCCGAACTACAACCGGATCCTGCTCTCGCCGGTGCTGGCGGGCGAGCAGGACTTCGACGACATCGTCCTCAACCCGCTGTCCTGGTACGCGGACAACGGCATCACCCTGCACCTGGGCAAGCAGGTCACGCGCATCGACCGCGCGCGCCGCCGGGTGCTGGCGGCGGACGGCACCGAAGCCGGCTACGACCGCCTGCTGCTGGCCACCGGCTCGCTGCCGTTCATCCTCCCGATCCCGGGCAAGGACCTGAAGGGCGTCATCGGCTACCGCGACATCGACGACACCCGCACCATGATCGAGGCCGCGAAGGTGAAGCGGCGCGCGGTGGTGATCGGCGGCGGCCTGCTCGGGCTGGAGGCGGCCAACGGCCTGATGCTGCGCGGCATGGAGGTGACCGTCGTGCACCTGGCCGGCTGGCTGCTCGAGCGCCAGCTCGATCCGGTGGCCGGCGCGATGCTGCAGGCGTCGCTGGAGGCGCGCGGGCTGCAGTTCCGCCTCGACACCTCGACCAGCGCGATCGTCGGCAACGAGGCCGGCGAGGTCGCGGCGGTGCGGTTCTCCAACGGCGACGAGATCCCGGCCGACCTGGTGGTGATGGCCGCCGGCATCCGCCCCAACACCGCGCTGGCGCAGGAGGCCGGCATCCACTGCAACCGCGGCATCGTGGTCAACGATTCGCTGCAGACCTACGATCCGCGCGTGTATGCCGTGGGCGAATGCGCCTCGCACCGCGGCGTCGCCTACGGCCTGGTCGCGCCGCTGTTCGAGCAGGCCAAGGTCTGCGCCAACCACCTGGCCACTTTCGGCATCGGCATCTACCGCGGATCCACGGTCTCGACCAAGCTCAAGGTCACCGGCATCGACCTGTTCTCCGCCGGCGACTTCATGGGCGGCGACGGCGCCGAGGAGATCGTGCTCAGCGACCCTGGCGCCGGGCTGTACCGGAAACTCGTGATCCGCGACGACCGCCTGGTCGGCGCGTGCCTGTACGGCGACACCAGCGACGGCGCCTGGTACTTCAAGCAGATCAAGGACGGCACCGCGATCGGCGAACGCCGCGACACCCTCGCCTTCGGCGAACTGGCGATGGGCGAATCCGGCACCGCCGGCCAGGACCGGGCCGCGGCCATGGCCGACGCCGACGAGGTCTGCGGCTGCAACGGCGTGTGCAAGGGCACGATCGTCAAGGCGGTGCGCGAGCAGGGCCTGTTCACCGTCGACGAGGTCAAGAAACACACCAAGGCGGCGAGTTCCTGCGGCTCGTGCACCGGCCTGGTCGAGCAGATCCTGATGAACTGCCTGGGCTCGAACTTCCAGGAGACGCCGAAGACCAAGGCCATCTGCGGCTGCACCGACCGCACCCACGGCGAGGTCCGCCAGGCGATCCGCGAGCATCGCCTGGTCAGCCACGCCCAGGCCTACGCCTTCATGGAATGGCGTACGCCCAACGGCTGCGCCACCTGCCGCCCGGCGATCAACTACTACATGCTCTCGACCTGGCCGCGCGAGGCGATCGACGACCCCCAGAGCCGCTTCATCAACGAGCGCGCCCACGCCAACATCCAGAAGGACGGCACCTTCTCGGTGGTGCCGCAGATGAAGGGCGGCGTGACCAGTCCGTCGGAGCTGCGCCGCATCGCCGACGTGGCCGAGAAGTACAAGGTGCGCATGGTCAAGGTCACCGGCGGCCAGCGCATCGACCTGCTGGGAGTGAAGAAGGAGGACCTGGTCGATGTCTGGCGCGACCTGGGCATGAAGTCCGGCCACGCCTACGGCAAGTCGATCCGCACGGTGAAGACCTGCGTGGGCAGCGAGTTCTGCCGCTTCGGCACCCAGGACAGCACCCGGATGGGGATCGAACTGGAAACGATGCTGGCCAACATGTGGAGCCCGCACAAGGTCAAGCTCGCGGTCTCCGGTTGCCCGCGCAACTGCGCCGAGAGCGGGATCAAGGACGTGGGCATCATCGCCGTGGATTCGGGCTGGGAGATCCACGTCGGCGGCAATGGCGGCATCCGCACCGAGGTCGCGCGCTTCCTGTGCAAGGTACGCACGCCGGAGGAAGTGAAGGAATACACCGGCGCCTTCCTGCAGCTCTACCGCGAGGAGGCGTACTACCTCGACCGCACGGTGCACTACATCGAGCGCGTGGGCCTGGACTACATCCGGCGCAAGGTGGTCGAGGACGCCGACAACCGCCGCGCGCTCTACGAGCGGCTGCTGTTCGCGCTCGAGGGCCTGCCCGATCCCTGGGCCGAGCGCGTGGCCGGCGCGCAGGCGCGCGAGTACGCGCCGCTCGCCGTGGGCCCGGCCGCGCCGCCGGCGCGCGCCATCGCCGTGACCCTGGAGGACTGAGCATGGACCGGATCGACGCCTGGCTGCGGGTGTGCGCGATCGAGGAGATCCCGGTGCTCGGCGCACGCGTGCTGCGGCGCGGGGACGGCGACGACATCGCCCTGTTCCGTCCCGCGCCCGACCGCGTGTTCGCGCTCGCCGACCGCTGTCCCCACAAGGGCGGGCCGCTGTCGCAGGGGATCGTGGCCGGCGACACCGTGACCTGCCCGCTGCACGGCTGGAACATCCAGCTCGACAGCGGCCAGGCCTGCGCCCCGGACGTGGGCTGCGCGCGGCGCTACCCGGTGCAGCTGCGCGACGGCCACGTGTGGCTGTCGCTGTTCGCGCTGGCCGGGGAGGAAGCGCACGCGGCGTCCGCCGCGCCTGCGCCGGAGGCCACGGCCTGATGGATGGCGGCGCGCCCGGTCCGGTGCGCGGGCGCACGGTGCGCTCGACCTGTTGCTACTGCGGCGTCGGCTGCGGCGTGCTGGTGCACGGCGCCCGCGACGCCGACGGCCGCGAGCGCATCACCGGCGTCGAGGGCGACCCGGCGCATCCGGCCAACGCCGGGCGGCTGTGCAGCAAGGGCCTGGCGCTGGCCGACAGCGCGCGCAGCCTCCAGGGCCGGCTGCTGCATCCGCAGCTGCGCGGCGACCGCGCCCAGCCGCGCAGGCGCGTGGACTGGGGCCTGGCGCTGGACACCGTGGCCGAGCGGCTGTCGCGCATCGTCGAGCGCCACGGCCCCGATGCGGTGGCGTTCTACCTCTCCGGCCAGCTGCTGACCGAGGACTACCATGTCTTCAACAAGCTGGCGAAGGGCCTGCTGCGCACCGCCAACATCGACACCAACTCGCGCCTGTGCATGTCCGCGGCGGTCACCGCGTACAGGCTCGCCTTCGGCGCCGACGGCCCGCCGGCCTGCTACGAGGACCTCGAACTGGCGAAGACGGTGCTCTTCGCCGGCAGCAACGCCGCGTACGCGCACCCGGTGCTGTTCCGCCGGCTCGAGGCGGCGAAGGCGCGCGACCCCGGCGTGCGCTGGATCGTGGTCGATCCGCGCCGCACCGACACCGCGGCCATGGCCGACCTGCACCTGCAGGTCCAGCCCGGCACCGACGTCGCCCTGTTCAACGGCATGCTCCACCACCTGGTGTGGGAAGGGCTGCTGGACGCGGACTTCATCGAAGCGCATACCACCGGCTTCCCCGAACTCAAGCGCCTGCTGCGCGAGTACACGCCGCGCATGGCGGCGGAGATCTGCGGCATCCGCGCCGAGGACCTGGTGACCGCGGCGGAATGGTTCGGGCGCAGCCCGGCGGCGCTGTCGCTGTACTGCATGGGCCTGAACCAGTCCGTGCACGGCACCGACAAGAACCTCGCCCTCATCCACCTGCACCTGGCCACCGGCCAGGTCGGGCGCCCGGGCGCGGGGCCGTTCTCGCTCACCGGGCAGCCCAACGCCATGGGCGGGCGCGAGGTCGGCGGCATGGCCACGATGCTGGCCGCGCACCGCGACCTGGACGACTCCGCGCACCGCGCCGAGGTCGAGGCGCTGTGGCAGCTGGCGCCCGGCACCCTCCCCGACCGCCCCGGGCTGGCCGCGGTGGAACTGTTCGAGGCGCTGCGCGCGGGACGGATCAAGGCGGTGTGGATCGCCTGCACCAACCCGGCCCATTCGATGCCCGACCTCGGCCTGGTGCGCGAGGCGCTGCAGCGCGCGGAGTTCGTGGTGGTGCAGGACGCCTTCGCCGGCACCGACACCGTGTCCTTCGCCGACGTGCTGCTGCCGGCCGCGACCTGGGGCGAGAAGGACGGCACGGTCACCAATTCCGAGCGCCGCATCTCGCGCGTGCGCGCGGCCGTCGCGCGGCCGGGCGAGGCGCGCCCGGACTGGTGGATCGCGCGCGAGGTCGCGCTGCGGCTCGAGGCACGCCTGGCCGCGCCGGGCGCCGCGCCGCTGTTCACCGCCGCCACGCCCGCGGCGCTGTTCGACGAGCATCGCGCGCTCACCGTCGGCCGCGACCTCGACATCGGCGGGCTCGACTACGCGGTGCTCGAACGCGACGGTCCGCAGCAATGGCCGTTCCCCGCCGGCGCCGCGCGCGGACAGGCCAGACGCTACGGCGACGGCGTGTTCGCCACGCCCGACGGACGCGCCCGCTTCCACCCCACGCCCTACCGGCCCGTGGCCGAACCGGTGTCGGCGCGCTATCCGCTGCGCCTGCTCACCGGTCGCCTGCGCGACCAGTGGCACGGCATGTCGCGCACCGGCCGGGTCCCGCACCTGTTCGCGCACTGTCCCGAGCCGGCGCTGCGCATGCATCCCGACGACGCCGCGCGGCGCGGCCTGCAGGCGGGCGAGCTGGTGCGCGTGGCCAGCAAGCGCGGCGCGCTGGTGCTGCCGCTGGAGCTGTCGGACGAAGTGGCCTCCGGCACCGTGTTCGCGGCGATGCACTGGAGTGGGCAGCACCTGTCGTGCGGCGGCGTCAACGAGGTCAGCCTGCCCGCGGTCGATGCGCGCTCGCGCCAGCCCGAGCTCAAGCACGCGGCGGTGCGGGTGGAGAAGGCGGCGTTCGGCTGGCACCTGCTGGCCGCGCGCCGCGGCGATGCGCTCGCGCTGCACGCGGCGCTGCAGCCGCTGCTGCGCGACTGCGGCTATGCGGGGCTGGCGCTGCATCCCTGCGCCGAAAGTACCGGCGACGGCCGAGCCTGGATGGTGCTGCGCGCGGCGGCCGCCGAGCCGATGCCCGCGGCGTGGATGCAGCGGCTGGAGGATGCGTTGGACCTCGGCACCGGACCGGACACGCTCGAGTACCGCGACGCGCGACGCGGCCTGCTGCGGCGCGTGGCCTGGCGCGAAGATGACGGCAGCTCGCGGATCGAAGGCGTGCTGTGGGCCGACGCGCGACCCGGCGGCGATGCCCTGCTGCAGGCCGCCCTTGCCGACCGCCCCTGGACCGGCCCGCGCCTGGCCGCGTTCTCGTCCACGGCCACCGTGGCCCGCGACCCGATGGTCTGCGTCTGCCGCCAGGTCAGCGAGTCCCAGATCCGCGCCGCGGTGCGCGACGGCGCCGACCTCGCCGCGCTGCGCACGCGCCTTGGCTGCGGCACGGTCTGCGGCTCCTGCACCCCCCAGCTGCTGCGCCTGGTCGCCGAACCCGTCCGCGCATGACCCCGCCCCGCCACCGGAGACCGCCATGGACCCCGCCAGCAACGATCCGCACCTGCCGCGCCCGATCCCGGCCGAAGTCGTGCTCCTGTCCGCCGGCCCCGGCGACCTGGAGCTGCTGACCCTGCGCGCGGTGCGCGACCTGCAGGCGGCGGACGTGCTGCTGCTCGACGAACTGGTCGACCCGGCGATCGTCGAACTCGCGCCGGGCGCGCGCGTGCTGCGCGTGGGCAAGCGCGGCGGCTGCCGCTCCACGCCGCAGGACTTCATCTGCCGGCTGATGCGCCGCTACGCGCGGCAGGGGCTGCGCGTGGTACGGGTGAAGGGCGGCGACGCGCTGCTGTTCGGGCGCGCCGGCGAAGAGATCGCGTTCCTGCGCGCCGCCGGCGTGCCTGTGCGCATCGT
The DNA here is from genome assembly GCF_000472505.1 of Luteimonas sp. J29. Taxonomy (GTDB): domain Bacteria; phylum Pseudomonadota; class Gammaproteobacteria; order Xanthomonadales; family Xanthomonadaceae; genus Luteimonas. The sequence continues at coordinate 225,761 of NZ_AWZR01000004.1, read as the reverse complement.
CAACGGCGTCAGCGCCGCGTTCGCCGCCGCCGCGTCGCTCGGCGTGTCGCTCACCCATCGCGAACACTGCCACGGCGTCACCTTCGTCACCGCCCACACCGCCGACCATGGCGAACCGGACTGGGCCGCGCTCTGCGCCACCGGCACCACGCTCGCGATCTACATGGGCATGCGCAGGATCGACGCGCTCGCGCGCGCGCTGCTGTGCCACCTGCCCGCGCGCACCCCGGCCGCGATCGTGCAGGCGGCGACCCAGGCGGGCGAACGGCGCACGCTGACCACGCTCGGCCGCCTCGCCGGCGCGGCGGCCGGGGTCGCGCCGGGCCTGCCCGGGGTGATCCTGGTCGGCGGCGCGCTGCGTGAAGTCGCCTTCGAACGCAGCGGCCAGCCCGCGCAAGCGGTGGCGACGCCCGCCTGACGCGACGCCAGCGGCGGTCCCGGCCGCCGACGCGTTGACCCCGATCAATGCGCCGGCCGGCGCCACCGGCCAGCATGGCACCCGGACACATCGACGGGAGCCGCACATGGGGACTCCACTGACAGGCAGGACCGCCCTGGTCACCGGCGGCGCGCGCGGCATCGGCGCGGCCATCGTGCGCAGGCTGCATGCCGATGGCGCGAACGTGGCCATCACCGACGTGCTCGAGGCCGAAGGCCGGGCACTGGCGACGGAACTCGGCGAACGCGCCCGCTTCTTCGCCCACGACGTCACCGACGACGGCGCCTGGCGCGACGTGGTCGAGGCCACGCTCGCGGCCTTCGGCCGGCTCGACGTCCTGGTCAACAACGCCGGCATCTACGAGGCCGGGACCATCGAAGAGGCCGACCTCGCCGGCGTCGAGCGCCAGTTCCGGGTCAACCAGTTCGGCACGTTCCTGGGCATGCGCCACGCGCTGGCGCCGATGCGCGCGGCCGGCGGCGGCAGCATCGTCAACATCAGCTCCATCGCCGGGCAGCTCGGGCTCGCCGGGTCCGGCGCCTACGTCGGCACCAAGTGGGCGGTGCGCGGCATGACCAAGACCGCCGCGGTCGAGTTCGCGCCCGACCACATCCGCGTCAACTCGGTGCACCCGGGTTACATCGAGACGCCGATGCTCGGCGGCGTCGATCCCGAGGCGCTCAAGGCCGGCGTCGAGGCCACGCCGCTCAAGCGCATCGGCAAGCCGGAGGACATCGCCGCCGCGGTGGCCTACCTCGCGGGCCCGGACGCGAGCTTCGTCACCGGCGCCGAACTCACCGTCGACGGCGGCTGGATCCTGTAGGAGCACCGCGGGGGCGCGGGGCCTGCGGTGGCGTCTCCCGGCGGGAGGCCGCCGCGGGCGGCTACCATGCACGTTTCAACGCACGAGCCTTCGCCCATGACCGCTGCACCTCCCGGCCTCGACGACGGCCAGATCGAACGCCTGTCCGACCTGCTCGACCGGCGCGCGGTCCCGTTCCGCGGCTTCAACCTCGAAGCGCTCGACGGCTTCCTCTCCGCCCTGGCGGTCTCGCCCGAAGACATCCCGGCGGACGAATGGAGGCCGGTGGTCTGGGGCGGCAAGGAGCCGCGCTGGGACAGCGAGGCCGAACGCCGCGAGGTCCACGGCCTGCTCGACGCGCACCTGGCGATGTGCGCCGCGCGCGCGCGCTTCGAGGGCGACGACCTGCCCGAGCACCTCGCGCCGCTGATGTGGCTGCCGGAGGATCCCGAACTCGAGGGCGAGGACGCGCTGCACGAGGACGAACTCGACGTCGGCCACGACTGGGCGCTGGGCTTCTTCGAGGGCGTGGCCCTGCGCGAGGAGGCCTGGGACCGCTGGCTGGACGGGCACGACTGGATCGGCGAGGCGCTCGACCTGCTCGACCGGCTCGCCAGCGGCGAGGTCATCGACCCGGCCGACCCCACCGCCCCCGCCGCGCCGGTGACCTACCGCGAGCGGCTGGAAATCATCATGAGCGTCCCCGGCCTGCTGGCCGACCTCAACCGCCACCGGGTCGAGGCGCTCACCCCGCGCACCCCGTTGCGCCGCGACGACGGCCCGGGCCGCAACGACCCGTGCCCCTGCGGCAGCGGGAAGAAATACAAGAAGTGCTGCGGGGCGCAGTAGCCGGGAAGCGGACTGCCGCGCGGCGCGGCCGCGCGGTCATGCCGGTTCGTAGCGGCCGTCCTGCTCGCGCGCGCGGCCCAGTGCCACGAGCATGTCGAGCAACTGCGGCAGGCGCCGCTTCCATGGGCCGCGTGCGGTGAAGCGGGCCGCCACGTCGTCCACCGACAGCGGATGCGCGCTGCCGGCCAGCACCTCGGCCACCGCGCGCACCTGCTCCACCGCATCCCTGGGCCAGGGCTTCGGCTTGTTGCCGGCCTGCACCGCCACTGCTGCGACGATGGCCTCCTCCGCCGCGTCGCCCCCGTCGTGCTCCACGCCGCCCAGGGCCGGCTGCTCCGGTGCCTGGCCACCGCCCGCGGGATTCTGGAACTCCGGGCGCAGCCAGCGCACGATGCCGCGCGCCTCCTCGGCGGCGCGCTCGGCATTGAGCGCGACCAGCCGATCCAGCACCGCCTCCTCGAATCGGCCGGCGACTCGTTGCCATGCGCCACGCGCAGCAGCGGCAGCAGGTCGGACCACCCATAGGCTTCGAGCACGGCGGCGTCGAGGTCGTCGTGCAGCTGGCGCAGCACCGACACCAGTCCCTGCTCGTGGATGGCGCGCTCCTTCGCGCTCAGCGGCTCGCCCGCGCGCAGCTTCTCCAGCACGTTGTACATCCCGGTCAGAGTCAGGCCGGGATGCGCGGCCTGCTGGCGCTTGCGGTGGGCGTCCAGTTCCTCGGCCAGGCGGCGAATGCGCTCGGTCGGGTGCTCGCCAGAGACGTTCACAGGACCGCAGTTGCGGTCGGCGTCCTCCGGACTGTGGGCGATAGGGCCGCCGAACTTGTCGGCCGCGTGGAGGTCCGGGAAGGGGAACGATTCAAAGCACGCGGACTTGTTGTAAACAGACAGCACACCAAGGATCGCTGCATCCTCCGTAGCAATAGCGATCAGCTTGTCATCGGGCAGAACACTCCCGTCGAGGAGTACGAAGATCCTGTGTTTGCTTGTCTGCACGGTGACGATATAGCGGGAAAGGCCGGCAATCGACTCGCGCATTCGCGGCTGGTTCTCGGCGAACAGCCACCAGTTTTCGCGCCGACTGGCGCGCGGATTCTGGTCACGCCCGGGCTTAACCCGTTCGAGAAGGTGCTGGTAGATCGCCGGAAACCTGGCACGTACCTCGTCAGCCGAGAGGCCAAACATGTCGATCACCATCACACCGCGGCTTGTCTGGGAAATATCGCGCCCATTTCGATACAGGCGGATATGCTCATTCACTCCCGGAACGGTCCCCAATCCCAGTCGCATGGCTTCATCCGAATCTACGATGAAGCCTTCGCCATGCGGGATCACGCCTCGATTGCTGATTCCGCAGTTGGATCGAAGCGGGCACGCGCCCGCCACGTTGGCTCCCACCTTGAGGTCAGCGAACACCGCACCGCGCTTCTCCCGCAGAGTCACCGCAACCTCGTCCCCGCCCTCCCGTTCCTCCACGACCTGGCGCAGGACACCGGCGCTCTTTCCTTCCGCGCCCACCGTCATCGCGATGCGCACAGCAGCGCCGTCCGCCGTATCCACCCACGGATGGTCCGGGATTGCGAACAGCAGTGACAGGGGCTGCTTCTTGTCCGTGAGGTGCGGTTCGATCACGCGACGGTTGAACGTTTGCCGGATCGAATTGGTGGTGATCAGCCCAAACCGCTCCAGCGCGCCCTGCCGGGTCAGCTGCGCAGCGTAATGCCACCAGTACATGACGAGATCAGCTGATTCGGGCACTTCCGGCCATGCACTGCGCAGGGCTTCCACGTAGCCGTCGCCCAATGCGAGGCGCATGCGCTTGTTGCCGATGAACGGCGGATTGCCCACCACGAAGTCCGCCTTCGGCCACGCCGCCTTGCGCGGATTGACGTAGCGCTCCACCGGAACGCGCACGGTTTCGTCCGGAATCGGCTCACCGGTCACGGGCGACGGCTTCGTCGTCACCCCATCCCAGCGCGTCACCGGGCGGCCATGCTCGTCGGTGACGAACTCCACGCGGTCATAGGCCAGCACCGCGTCGCGGCACTCGATGTTGCGGAAATCGCGCACCACCGACTGCGGCGGGTTCACGTCGCCGCGGGTGCGGAAGTGCCACTGCAGGTAGCCGATCCACAGCACCACCTCGGCAATGGCCGCAGCGCGCGGGTTCAGCTCGATGCCCAGCAGGTTGTGCGGGTCCACCGTCTCGCCGCCCAGGGCGTCGGCGCGGTCCCCGCCCAGCGCCAGCCCGGCCTGGCGGTAGCCGAGCTCGTCCAGCGCGTTGAGCACCTCGCCCTCCAGGCGCTTGAGGTGCTCCAGGGTCACGTACAGGAAGTTGCCGGAGCCGCAGGCCGGGTCCAGCACGCGCACGCTGCACAGGCGATGGTGGAAGCGCAGCAGTTCCTGCACCGCCTCGTCGGCCTTGCCCTCGCCCGCCAGCGTGCCCGCGGCGGCCTGCGCCAGGCCCCATTCCTGCCGCAGCGGCTCGATCACCGTGGGCAGCACCAGGCGCTCGACGTAGGCGCGCGGGGTGTAGTGGGCGCCGAGCTTGTGGCGCTCCTTCGCGTCCAGCGCGCGTTCCAGCAGGGTGCCGAAGATGGCCGGTTCGACATGGCGCCAGTCGGCCTTCGCGGCCTCGACCAGCAGGTCGATCTGGTCGCCGTCCAGGGGCAGGGTGTCCGGGCTCTTGAACAGCTTGCCGTTGAACCGCAGCACGTCGTGGGCCAGCACGGCCGAGAAGCCGCCGGCGTCCATGTCGCGCCACAGCTGGGCGAGCATGCGCATGGCCACGTCGGGCTGTTCGCGGTACCTGTGCAGCAGTTCGCGGAAGGCGTTGTCCGGCAGCAGGTGGACGTCCTCGGCGAACATGGTGAACAGGCAGCGCATCAGGAACTGGGCCACCTGTTCCGGCGCGTGGCCGGCCTGTTCCAGGCTGCGTGCCAGCCGGGCGAGGCGGTGGGCGATGTCCCGGGTGACGCGCGCGGACTCGCGGCTGGGGTCCAGCGACATCGGGTCGAGCCAGACCCAGCGCAGGCGCTCGCGGATCTCGTCCCTGCGCAGGTCCTGCAGCGCGATGCGGTGGCTGCTCGGGTCCGGGAACGGGACGTAGGTGCCGCCGGAACGGCTGAACTCCGAATACAGCTCGATGCGGCGGCCCACGTCCACCACCACCAGGAACGGTGGGCGCCCCTCGCTGGCGGGCAGCGCACGGGCGTAGGCCTCGGCCTGGCTGCGCGCGCAGCAGGGCATCGTCGAAGCCCTTGTGGCCGGCGCCCTGGCGCAGCTTCTTGGACTCGAGCACGAAGGCGCCGCGGCGGTACAGGTCGATACGGCCGGCGCTGGTGCCGCCGTCGCCGTGCACGAAGGTGACCGGACGCTCGAACATGTAGTCCTGTTCGGGCGTTGGATGCGGGCGCGGCACCCCCAACAGCTCGCACAGTTCGATCAGGAAGCTCTGCGACGTGGATAGCTCGCTGGCGGGCACGCCCTGCCACTTGGCGATGAACCCGTCGGCGTCGTGGTGGTGGGCTTCGCTCACGGTGGTGACGCTCCCGCGCTCAACAGCGCGAACAACGGCCGGTTGATGTAGTAGTTGTTGCGACCCACCCGGATCTTCTCCAGCACGCCATCGGCCGCCAGCGCATCGAGGTAGCGCGTGGCGGTGATGCGCGACACGCCGAGTTCGCGCTGCGCGAACTCGACCCGGGTGTAGGGGTGGTTGAACAGGTTGTTGATGAGGTCCTGGCTGTAGAACCTGTAGTTGGCGCGGATGCGCTGCTTGGTGTCCTGGAGCAGCCGGCGGATGGCCTGGACGGTGGCCACGGTCTCGGACGCGGCGGCGGCCACGGCGTCGAGCATGTACAGCACCCAGTCTTCCCACGCATCCGCCTCGCGCACCGCCTGCAGCAGGCGGTAGTAGTCCGGCTTGGTGCGCACGATGTGGCGGCTGAGGTAGAGCACCGGGATATCGAGCAGCCCTTCCTTCACCAGGTAAAGCACGTTGACGATGCGGCCGGTGCGCCCGTTGCCGTCGTAGAAGGGATGGATGCTCTCGAACTGGTGGTGGACCAGCGCCATCTTCACCAGCGGGTCGGCGGGGAACGGCGGATCGTCGTGGATGAAGCGTTCCAGGTCCCCCATCAGCCGGCGCACCTCGTTGGCGTCCTGCGGCGGCTCGTACACCAGGTTGCCTGCCGCGTCGCGCAGGGCAGTGCCCGGCAACCTGCGCAAGCCCGCCCGGTTGCATTCGAGCTGCTGCTGGACGTCGAGGATCGTGTTGAGCGTCAGCAGGCCGGTCTCGCGGACCCGGCTGTAGCCGGCGCGCAGCGCCTGACGGTAGCGCAGGACCTCCTTGACCGCGGTGCCCACGGCGTCGGCCGGATCCTCGTCGCGGTACAGGTCGTCCTGGGTGGTGACGATGTTCTCGATCGCGGAACTGTCCCTCGCCTCCTGCAGCGTGAGGGTGCTGACCAGGATCCCTGGTTGGGAATGGTGGCCGCCACGCCCTTGAGCTCGGCAAGGGCCCGGCTGGCGGCCGCCAGCCGCTTCAGGATGGCAACGGTCTCGAAGCGTGCAGGGTCCAGCGCGTGCAGGGATGGCAGGGACATTGCACGCTCTACATGTATAGAGAATTGGATTTCTTGTACATGTCCGGGCCGACATGTTCAATCGTCCCCGGATCCTGATACATGTCCCGCGCCCGGACACCGGACACGACGAGGGCCGGACGGGCCGGCCCTCGCTTCACCGCCCGGCGGCGCGCGTTACCAGACCACTTCGGCCATCGAGCAGTTCAGGCCCGAGCCGATGCCGAGCAGCGCCACGCGGTCGCCCTTCTTCAGGCGGCCCATCTCGCGCAGCTTCGAGAGCACGATCGGCACCGAGGCCGGGCCGATGTTGCCGTGCTCGCCGAAGATGGTCATGACCTTCTTCGGGTCGATGCCGATGGCCTTGGTGAAGGCCGCGGTGTGGACCTTGCTCACCTGGTGGATCACGTACTGGTCGAGTTCCTCGACCGCCCAGCCCAGCGCCTGGCGGGCCGCGGCGAAGGTCTTCTGCGCCAGCTTGATGCCTTCCAGCAGCAGGGTGCGGGTGTCGGTGATCATGCCGTCGAGGTTGCCGCGGCAGAGCTTGTTCCACTCGGTGGCCGCGCGGGTGACGCCGCCGCGGTAGCGCGGCGCGCCCGGGGCGAGTTCGGCGCGGGCCAGGACCATCGCCGCGGCGCCGGAGCCGAGCGTGAGGGTGGCCAGTTCGTTGCGGAACTGCTCCTCGGTGGCGTCCTCGCGGGTCAGGCGCTCGAGGGTCTTCTCGTAGGCCAGGTTGGCGGTCTCGCCGTCGACGATCAGGGCGTAGTCGATCTCGCCGCGTTCGATCATGCGGCTGGCGATGTCCATGCCGTTGATGAAGGCCAGGCAGGCGTTGGCGACGTCGAAGTTCTGGCAGGTGTCGGGCAGGCCGAGGTTGCCGGAGACGATGCTCGCGGTGGACGGCTCGAGGTAGTCGCGGCTGACCGAGGTGTTGACCAGCAGGCCGACCTTGTCCGGATCGATGCCGGCATCGGCCAGCGCCTTCACGCCGGCAAGGGTGGCGACGTCCGAGGCCTGGACGTTGTCTTCCCACAGGTAACGCGAGTGGATGCCGGCGATCTCGCCGAGCACGTCGGCCTTGATCCCGAGGCGGTCGAGGGTCGGCTTGAGCCGCGCATTGATCTCCGCCGAGGACAGCCGGCGGGGAGCGTCGATGTGGGCCAGGCCGGCGATGGCGACGTGCTGGAAGAGCATGGGCGTGCTGCTATGCAACAAACGGAGCCGTATAGGGTACCCCTTCCCGCCCCGGTGCGCATGATTCCGCTGAACGGGGGCCCGGCGCATGCCCCCGGGATGAAGCGCCCCCTGCCCGGACGCCGGGGCGGATGCGATGGACTCCGGGACAACGGGCTGGCGCCGCGAACCCGGTCCTCCCGTCCAATCCGGGCGGAAGCTTCCGGGCGAAGGCCGGCTACGGGCAGGCCCGGGGACGAATGTCCCCCGGCGCCAGCCTCCGGCCGGCGCCTCCTCCTTGATTTCGTCCCCGGGCCTGCCCGCATCCGTCCTTGGGGGATCCGGGCGCCTCACTGGAAGGCGCGGGCGAGCGCCAGTTGCGGCACGGAGCAGCCGGTGTCGCCCCGATGCCGTGCCCCGTGCATCCGGCAGCCGCGCCGCGTCGGGGGTGGCAGGCCCCTGCGGCGAAATCAAGGAGGAGGCTTCCGCCTGCAGGCGGAAGCCGGGGGACATTCGCCGCAGGGGCCTGCCGGCCCCGGCGCGGCCCCACGCCAGCGACGTCAACAGACGAGGCGTCGCTTGGGCTTGGGCTTGGGCTTGGGCTTCAGCCCCGGCTCCGGCCGCCCGGATGGCACAGCCGGACGCAGCCCGCTGCGCGGGACCCGGCGGGCCTCAGCGCCCGCAACGCCAGGCCGCGAACCGCTGGCTGCCCTGGACCGGATCGGTCAGCGGATGGATGGTGTCGGCCTGCAGGCCCGGGGCCTCGTTGCGGGCCAGGGTCTCGAGCTCGTCCCGGACCTTGATCGGATTGCGCTCGATGAACGCGATCGAATGCTTCACCGACACCTCCACCTCGCCGCGCTTCTCGCAGCCCGCCGGCGCGCTCGACGCCACGGTGACCGCGGCCGCGCCGGGCGCCATGTGCACCCAGGTGCAGGCGGACAACAGCAGGGCCAGCGGGACGGTCAGGAGGATGCGCATCTGGGGACCTCGTCGAACAGTGGGGAAATGCGAGGCCGCATTGTGCCGGCATCGGCCACCCTGTTCAGGTGGCAACGCCCGCCGTAGCGCGGGCGTTCAGCTGGCGCGCGCCGGGGACGCGCGTCGTCGCCTGCGGCTCAGCGCGCGACCGGGTGGCCGTCGGCGTCGATCACCTGCACCTGGCCGATGCCCGCCTCGCGGGCCGCGGCCTCGGTCTGCGACAGCTCGCCCACCACCACCCAGGTCAGCGCCTCCGGGCGCAGGTTGCGCGCGGCGTCCGCCACCTCGGCCGGGGTCATGGCCTCGACCTCGGCCTTGCGCCGGAACACGTAGTCGTCCGGGCGCCCGTAGCGCACGATGCCGCTGATGGTGCCGAGCACCGACCAGGCGGTTTCGTAGGCGCCGGGCAGGCTGAGGGTCTGCACCGCCTTGACCCGGGCGACCTCGGCCTCGGTCGGCGGCCGCGCGCCGCTGGCGAAGTCGGCGACCTCGCGCTGGATCTCGGCCATCGATTCGCGGGTCCTGTCGATCTGCACCGGCGCCGACACCAGCCAGGTGCGCTGGCCGAGCGCGCCGCCCAGCGAACTGCGCGCGCCGTAGGACCAGTGCTTTTCCTCGCGCAGGTTCATGTTCAGGCGCGAGGTGAAGTGGCCGCCGAGCACGCCGTTGGCCAGTTCCAGCCGCACCGAGCCCGGATCGGTGCTGGGCGGGACCAGGTGGCCGGCGAAGATGTTGGCCTGCACCGCGCCCGGCTGGTCGATCAGGAACACGCGCGGCGCGACGGGCAGGTCCACCTGCGGCAGTTCCACCGGCGCGGCCGGCTCGCCCTCGCCGGCCCAGTCGCCGAAGTGGCGCTCGAGCGCCGGCACGATCTCGGCCAGCGTGGTGTCGCCGACCACGATCACCGTCGCCTGTTCCGGGCGCACCCAGCGGCGGTGGTAGGCGACCAGGTCGTCGCGCGTGAGCGCGGCAATCGACTCCTCGGTGCCGCTGCCCACGCGCCCGTAGGGATGGCCGGCGCCGTACAGCAGGGCCGGCAGCACGCGCCCGGCCATGCCGGCCGGCCGCGCCTTCTGCTGGCGGATGCCGGCGATCCAGGTCGCGCGCACACGCTCGATTTCGTCCGGATCGAAGTTCGGGCGGCGGACCATGTCGGCGAACAGCGCCAGCGACGGATCCAGGTTCTCCCTGAGCGCCGAGACCCAGGCGCTGGCGCCGTCCTGCGAGGCGCTGGCGCCGAGGCTGGCGCCGAGCCGTTCGGCGCGGCGCGAGAACTCGAGCGGGTCGAGCCCGGCGGCGCCCTCGTCGAGCAGGCCCATCGCGAAATCGGCGGTGCCGCTGCGGTCGGCCGGGTCGGTGGCGTGGCCGCCGTCGAACACGTAGGCCAGCTGCACCACCGGGATCTCGTGGCGCTCGGCGAGGATCACGGTGCTGCCGTTGGACAGGCGCGCGCGCTGCAGCGCCGGGAACTTGAGCTCGGGGAATTCGGTGGTGCGCGGCACGCCGAGGCTGCGGTCGACCGCCGGCGGCAGGGTGGAGTACTGCGGATCCGGCGCCGGCAGCTCGAACGGCGCCGGCTCGACCGCCGGATCCTCCTCCGGCGGCGTGCGCTCGCCGGGCTCGACCACGATCGTGTGGCTGCCCTCGCCCAGCCAGCGCGCGCCGGCCTGCTGCACGTCGCGCGCGCTCGCGCCCGACAGCCGCGCCAGCTCCTCGCGGAAGCAGCCGGGGTCGCCGTGGAAGACGGTGCATTCGGCCAGCACGTCGGCCTTGCCGCCGAAGCCGCCGATGCGCTCGATGCCGCGGATGAAGCCGGCGCGGATCGCGGTGCGCGCGCGCTCGAGCTCCTCCGCGCTCGGGCCCTGCGCGACCAGGCGCGCGATCTCCTCGTCGATCGCCGCCTCGACACGCTGCGGATCGACGCCCTGCTTGACCGTGGCCACGATGTAGAAGGTCGAGCCCAGCTGCCCGGATCCGACCGAGGCGCTCACGTTGTCGACCAGCCGTTCGCGGTGCAGCAGGCGCTCGTCCAGGCGCGAGGAGCGCACGCCGCCCAGCAGGTAGGCGAACAGCTGCAGGTGTGGCAGCTCGGCGTCCCCGGCCGCGGGCACGTTCCAGGCGCGGTAGATGCGCGGCTGCGGGACCTTGTCGTGCATCACCTCGCGCGTGGACGCGGGCCGGCGCACCACGTCGACCTGCGGCTGGGCCATGCTCGGCCCGGCGGGGATGTGGCCGAAGTACCTGGCGACCTTCTCCTTCGCCGTCGCCAGGTCGATGTCGCCGGCCAGCACCAGGACCGCGTTGTTCGGCCCGTACCAGGCGCGGAACCACTGCCGCACGTCCTCGAGGGAGGCCGCGTTGAGGTCGTTCATCGAGCCGATCACGCTGTGCCCGTAGGGGTGCCCGTTCGGGTACAGCGCGCGGGTCAGCCGCTGCCAGACCAGGCCGTAGGGCTGGTTCTCGCGCTCGCGCTTCTCGTTCTGGACCACGCCGCGCTGTTCGTCGAGCGCGGCCTGGTCGACCGCGCCCAGCAGGTGGCCCATGCGGTCGGACTCCATCCACAGCGCCATGTCCAGCGCGGTGGTCGGGACGTTCTGGAAGTAGTTGGTGCGGTCGGTGTTGGTGGTGCCGTTCTGGTCGGTGGCGCCGACCGCGGCGAAGGGCTCGAAGAACTCGCCGTCGTGGTGCTCGCTGCGCTGGAACATCAGGTGTTCGAACAGGTGCGCGAAGCCGCTGCGCCCGGCCGGCTCGTCCTTGCTGCCGACGTGGTACCAGACGTTGACCGCGACGATCGGGGCCTTGCGGTCGGTATGCACCACCACGCGCAGGCCGTTGGGCAGGGTGAAGGTGTCGTAGGGGATGTCGACGGCGACCTCGTCCGCGGCGCGGGCAGGCGCGGCCATCAGCCCGGCGCCGGTGGCCAGGGCGAAGGCGAGCGAGAGCAGGGCGGGGCGCAGTGCGGGTCGGAGCATCGGCATGTCGGGTCCGGGAAGGAGAACCGGACCATGGTAGCGGAGCGGCGCGGCGCGCCCCCGGGCCGAAAGTCCCGCAGGCGCCGTCCGTGGCCCGCGATGACGCGGCGTGAACGCGGACGCGGCACACTGGCGGCATGTCCAGACGCCATGCCCTCGTCACCGGCGCCAACCGTGGCCTGGGACTGGAGTTCGCGCGCCAGCTGCTGGCCGCCGGCGACCACGTCGTCGCCGCCTGCCGGCACCCCGGCAAGGCCACCGCGCTCAACGCCCTGGCCGGCGAGCACCCCGGCCGCCTGCACGTGCTGCCGCTGGACCTCGCCCAGCCGCGCACCCACCAGGAACTGGCGCGCGAACTGCCGCTGGTGCTGGGCGACGACGCGCGCCTGGGGCTGCTGGTGAACAACGCCGGCATCCTGCATCCGGGCGAGCGCTTCGGCAGCCTGGCCGCGGCCGGCTTCGAGGACAGCTTCCGCACCAACGCGCTCGGCCCGCTGCTGCTGACCCAGGCGCTGGCGCCGCTGCTCGGGGACGGCGCGCGCGTGGCCAACCTGTCTTCGAGCCTGGGCTCGATCGCGCTCACCGCACGCTTCGGCACCCCCAGCTACTGCATGAGCAAGGCGGCGCTGAACATGGCCACCGTGCAGCTGGCGCATGCGCTGGCCGGGCGCGGCATCGTGGTCGTCGCGATCAGCCCCGGCTGGGTCCGCACCGACATGGGCGGCGCGGGCGCGGAACTGGACCCGGCGCAGGCGGTGGCCGGCATGCTGCGGGTGATCGACGGCCTCGGGTCCGGCGACAGCGGCCGCTTCCTCGACTGGCAGGGCGACACGCTCGCCTGGTAGCCGCCGCGGGCGACAATGCCGCGTTTCCGCCCCCGGCCGCGCCGTGTTCGACATCCTCCTCCACCAGCCCGAGATCCCGCCCAACACCGGCAACGTGATCCGGCTGTGCGCCAATACCGGCGCGCGCCTGCATCTGGTCCGGCCGCTGGGTTTCGACCTGGACGACCGCCAGCTGCGCCGCGCGGGCCTGGACTACCACGAGTACGCGACGCTGCAGGTGCACGACTCGCTTGCCGCCGCGCTCGAGCGCATCGCCCCGGCGCGCCTGTTCGCGCTCAGCACCCGCGGCGCGGTGCGCTACGACGTGCCCCGCTACGCGGCGGGCGATGCATTCCTGTTCGGATGCGAAACCCGGGGACTGCCGGAGGAGGTGCTCGAGGCGGTGCCGGCCGACCGGCGCCTGCGCCTGCCGATGCGGCCGGGCAACCGCAGCCTCAACCTGTCCAACGCGGTCGCGGTGGTGTCCTTCGAGGCCTGGCGGCAACTGGGCTTCGAGGGCGGGGCATAGACTTCGCCGCGATGCGGTGATCTGCACAGGGCGCCGGTTTCGGGCGCGGCCAGGGTCCATGCAGGGACGTCCCTGCGCCCCGCATGTCGGCCCGGCGGAAGTCCGATGCGGGCATAATGCACGCGGCGTCGCCGGCACCGGCGACGCGCCGAGGGAGGAACGCCGCCATCGACTTCGAACTGCCGCCGGCGCTGCTGCAGGGACTGTTCGACCCGCTGCCGGACGTGGTGTTCTTCGTCAAGGACGCGCAGTGCCGCTACGTGCACGTGAACCAGACCCTGGTCCAGCGCCTGGGCCAGCGCGGCCGCGAGGACATCATCGGCCGCAGCGTGGTGGAGCTGTATCCCCCCACCCTGTCGGCCACCTACATCGCCCAGGACCGCCGGGTGCTCGCCGGGGAGACGATCGAGCACGTGCTGGAGCTGCAGCTGTATCCCAACCGCCGCCCCGGCTGGTGCCTGACGTTCAAGCAGCCGCTGCGCAGCCGCGGCCGGATCGTGGGCCTGATCGGGATTTCGCGCGACCTCGGCCAGCCCGACAGCCAGCACTCCTCGTTCGCGCGCCTGCAGGCGACCCTGGCGCACATGCAGGCGCACTTCGACGCCCCGCTGCGGATACAGGCGCTGGCGGAGATCGCCGGAGTGTCGGTGTCCCAGCTCGAACGCCAGTTCCGCCGCGTGTTCCAGATCACCCCGCAGCAGATGCTGACCAAGCTGCGGATCGAGGCCGCGATGCGCATGCTCCACGGCAACGACAGCATCGCGGCGATCGGCCAGGCCTGCGGGTTTTCCGACCAGAGCGCGTTCGCCCGCCAGTTCAAGGCCACGGTGGGCATGCCGCCGCGCGACTACCGGGCGCTGGCGCAGGCCTGAGACCGGGCAGTGTTCCCCGTGCGGAACGGAGAGTTCTTGTACTGACCAGTACAATATTCATGCAATGCGGTCCCGGATGCGGGACAATACGCCCTGTCGCCCGGGTGACCCGTTCTCCCCGACGGTGTGCTCCCTCCCCTGCACCCGGGCGATTCTTTTTCCCGCTTCCCCGATCCGCTCCGGACGCATCGCGCCGCGGGACAGGCGGAAGCTACCGACAGGGACCGGCCCCGGCCCGTAAAGCCACGGCGCGGCCCGTTCCCGGTCATCCGACGACGACGTCGCTCCTCTCTCTCCGCGACGTCGCCAGGTAGCCCGGCTGGAAACGGCCGGGCTTTTTTGTGCCCGCGGGCGGGCGGGCCTGCCGGGCGCGAGGCGCCGCGGCGGTCAGTGCGCCGGCGGCTGGAACAGCGCGTCGGGATACTCGGGCTTGCGCTCGCGGGCCATCAGCCGGGCCAGGCCTTCGGCCGGGGTGATGTCGCCGTGGAGCACGTCGCGCACGCTCTCGGAGATCGGCAGCTCCAGGCCGTAGCGGTCGGCCAGGCGCATGACCTCGTCGGCGGTCTGCACCGACTCGACCACCTGGCCGATCTCGCGCACCGCTTCCTGCACGGTCCGGCCGCGGCCCAGCGCCAGGCCCAGGCGACGGTTGCGCGACAGGTCGCCGGTGCAGGTGAGCACCAGGTCGCCGAGGCCGGCCAGGCCCATCAGGGTCTCGGGACGGCCGCCGATGGCGGCATTGAGCCGCAGCATCTCGTTCAGGCCGCGGGTGATCAGGCCGGTGCGGGCGTTGAGGCCCAGCTCCATGCCGTCGGCCACGCCGGTGGCCACGGCGAGCACGTTCTTCATCGCGCCACCGAGTTCGGCGCCGCGCATGTCGCTGCCGGTATAGGCGCGGAACTCGGGGCCGTGCAGCACGTCGGCGACCTGCTGCACGAACGCCGCGTCGTCGCCCTGCACGGTCAGCGCGGTCGGCAGCCCCTGGGCCACCTCCTTCGCGAACGAGGGGCCGGTGACCACGGCCAGCGGCACGTCGGGCCCGAGCAGGTCGCCCGCCACCTCGTGCAGGAAGCGGCCCGATCCGGGCTCGAAGCCCTTGGCCGCCCAGGCCACGCCGGCCTGCGGCGCGCGCAGCGGCGCGACCGCGCGCAGGGTCTCGGTGAAGGCGTGCGAGGGCACGACCACCAGCACCAGTCCGGCGCCGCGGACCGCGGACGCCAGGTCGGTGGTGGCGCGCAGGCCCTCCGGCAGCGGGATGCCCGGCAGGTAGCGCGGATTCTCGTGGCGCTGGTCGATCGCCGCGACGACGGCCGCGTCACGGCCCCACAGCGTGGTGGGGACACCGTGGCGGGCGACCAGCGCCGCCAGCGCGGTGCCCCAGGACCCGGCGCCGAGGACCGCGACCGGGACGGTCGGGGTCGCCATGGGTCAGGCGTTGCCCGCAGTCTCGCTGTTGGCCAGGTCGCCGCCGCCGGCCGCCGCCTGGGCCTGGGCCTGGCGCTGGCGCAGGCCTTCGGCGTACAGCGCGTCGAAGTTGATCGGCTGCAGCAGGAACGGGGCGAAGCCGCCGGCCTGGATCAGGTCGCTGATCAGCTGGCGCGCGTAGGGATAGAGCACGTTCGGGCACTGGGTGCCCAGCAGGGCATCGGCCACCTGCGGCTCGAAGCCGGCCAGGCCGAACACGCCGGCCTGCTGGACCTCGACCATGTACACGGAGTTGCCCTCGCCTTCGCCCGCGGTGCAGGTCAGGGTGACGCCGAGCACCACCTCGAACACGTTCTCGCCCAGGCGGGTCACGCGCTGGTTGAGGTTCATGTTGATCTGCGGCGGGTTCTGCTCGTTGAAGACGTGGGGCGCCTTGGGCGACTCGAACGAGACGTCCTTGACGTAGATCTTCTCCACGCTGAACTGCGGGCCGGTGGGCTGCTGCGCCGGCGCGGCGCCGCCGTTGGGGGCTTGTTCGGTCATCCTGGGACTGCTCCGGATCGGAAGATGGGTAAGGGGCGATTATCGCATTTCGCGCTCAGTCGCGGCCGCGGGCCAGCGGCAGCTCGGCCTGCAGCCAGCTGCCGATGCCGCCCTCGAGCACGTACACGCGCTCGAAACCGGCCTTCTTCAGCCGCTTGGCGGCATCGCCGGCGGTGAACCCCGTCTTGCACACCAGCACCACTGGCAGGGCCCTGGCCGCGGCCAGCTTCTTGTTCTCCGGGTCGAACTGGCTCATCTGCACGTTCTTCGAGCCCGGGATGTGGCCCTTGTCGAAGTCGGCGATCGGGCGCAGGTCCACCACCAGCGCGTTCTCGCGGTTGACCAGCACGCTCACTTCGGCCGGGCGCACGGCCTTGAACGGGCGCAGCAGCCCGAAGATCTCGTTCAGGATGATGCCGCCGGTCAGGCCGACGAAGATCAGCGACAGCATCTGGTGGCGGCCGGCGAAGGCCAGCAGTTCCTGGAATTCCACGGCGGATCGGGGTCCTCGAAGGGGACGGGATTGTCGCACAGCGCCCGCCCCGGGGCGGACCCCGGCGGCGGCGGGCCGCGCGGGCGGCTATTCGCCTTCCCAGAAGTCCGGCAGCCCGGACACGTTCCACCAGGTCCGCCGCTCGGGGTCGTAGCGCCAGTACTCGGTGTGGCGCAGGCTGCGTTCGGCCATGGTGTGGCGGTTGACCACGCCGATCTCGATCTCGCGCACCGCCTCGCTGTCGCTGCGGCGCGAGGCGCGGTCGCGGTAGTACGAGACCTGGACCTGGCGGTAACGCTCGAAGGCCAGGTCGGTCATCGGCCGGGTCTCGCGGACCTGCGGGTCGACCAGCTCCCAGGCGGCTTCCCAGTCGCCCCAGCGCACCGCCGCCGACCAGCCGTACTGGGCCCGGTCGAGCGCCGACATGTCCTTGCTCGAGGTGGCGCAGGCCGCCAGCAGGCAGGCGAGCGCGACCGCGCAGGACGTTCCGGTTTTCAGCCAGTGCCGCATCGTGCGCTTCCCCCGGGTGGTCGCGGCCATGCTAGGCATCCGCCGCCGGCTTGTCATGCGTCGCCCCGGCCACCGGCCCGAGGATGGCCGCATAGCGCAGGCGCGACTCGGCGGCGACCCCGCCACCGGGCAGCAGCACCCGCGCGCCGAGGATGGCGCGGGAGCGGCCGCGCCTGCGCAGGGTGTCGAGGAACCCGTCCCAGTCGCCCTCCTCCAGCCAGGCCTCCGCCACCAGGTCGTCGCGCAGCGGCGCCAGGTAGCGCACCTGCGCATCGGCCACGTAGACCTCGGCCGACAGCCCCGCGAGCTCCACCCGGAGCGAGGCCAGGCCCCAGGCCGCGAGCGTCATCAGCGACGCCAGGCTGCCGCCGAAGGCGGTGCCCTTGTCGTTGATGTTGGCCGACAGCGGCGCCTCCAGGCGCAGGCGGTCGCCATCGCACCGGGCGACGCGCGGCTGCATCGCGCGCACCGGCGGCATGGCCAGCAGCTGCGCCTGCAGCGCGTGGATGGCGTGCGGGGGGATCTCGGTCATCGCAGCGGGAGCGTGGGGAAGGGGCGGCTTGCGGGGCGCCGGGGCAGGCACCAAGCTGGCGCCATGTCCGCCACGTCCACCCGCAAGCTGCGCGCATGCTACGTGATCTCGCTGCGCCCGGTCGGCCAGCACGATGCGATGCGTCGCGCGGCCGCGTCGCACGGCGCGCGCGTGCTGGCGCTCTCGCCGTGGCGGATCGACGCGCGGCGCGATGCCACCACCCGCGCCGCGTTGCGCGAGGCACTCGCGGCGGACGTGGTGCTGTTCACCAGTCCGGCGGCGGTGCGCGCCGCGGCGGCGCTGCGCCGGCTGCGACCGCGGCGCGGACAGCCGTGGCTGGCGGTGGGCGAAGGCACCGCGCGCGCGCTGCGGCGCGCGGGCGTCGCCGGCGTCGTGGCGCCGGCGCGCATGGACAGCGAGGGCGTGCTGGCCCTGCCCGCCCTCGCCGACGTGCGCGGCCGCAGCGTGGCGCTGGTGACCGCGCCGGGCGGACGCGGCCTGATCGCGCCGACCCTGGCCGCGCGCGGGGCGCGCGTGCTGCGCGCCGACGTGTACGAGCGGGTGCCGGTGGCGCCATCGCCGCAGGCACTGGCGCGCCTGCGTGCCTTGCGCGCGCCCGCGTTCGTCGCCCTGGGCAGCGGCGAGGCCCTGCAGCGGCTGCTTCACGCGCTGCCGCCCGACCTGCATCCGCGGCTGCGGCGCGCGCGGGTCGTCGCGGCCAGCGCACGCCTTGCCGGACTGGCGCGCCGGTCCGGTTTCGACGACGTGGTGGTGGCCGACGACGCACGCCCGCGTTCGCTGCTGGCGGCGGCCGCGCGCAGCGGCATTCCACGTTATGCGCCATCGGACCGCCCCCTTCCCCCGCGCTGATGGAATCCACCCCGACCCCGCGCGCCGCGCCCGGCCCACGCCGCGCGGCATGGCTCCTCGCACTGCTGGTGCCGGCCGTCGCGCTGGTCGCCATGGGCGCGCTCGCCTGGCGCCAGTTCGAGGCCGCGCGCCAGGCCCAGGCCCGCTCGGCCGCCGCCGACCGCCAACGGCTGGAGGCGCTGGAGGAACGGATCGACGCCCTGCGCCGGGACGTGCGCGCGCACGCCGCCCGGATCCAGCAGGGCGAAGCCACCCACCGCCTGCTGCGCGAGGAGGTGATCGGACTGGGCCAGCGCGCCGCCCTGCTCGAGGAAAGCGTGCGGCGGCTGGCCAATCCCGAACTGGACGCGGCGCGCGCGCTGCGCCTGGACGAGGTCGAACTGCTGCTCGCCCAGGGCCAGCAGCGGTTGCTGCTGTCCGGCGACCTCGAGGGCGCGCGCCGCGCGTATGCGCTGGCCGCGCGCCTGCTCGACGGCATCCCCGACCCGGGCTGGGTGGACGTGCGCCAGGCCCTGGCCCAGGAGCGCGCCGCGCTCGACGCGCTCGGGGACGATCCGCGCGCGGCGGCGGCCGGGCGCCTGGACGCCGTGGCCGCGGCGCTGCCGTCGCTGCCGCGCGAACCCGCCGCCGCGCCGGCCGCGGCCTCGTGGTGGGAACGCGCGATGGGGCGCCTGGTCGAGGTGCGTCCCAGCACCGGGGCGCTGGCGGCGGATCCGGCCGACCGCGCCGCCGGCCTGGCCGCCCTGCAGCTGGAACTGACCCTGGCCCAGGGTGCGATCGCGCGCGGCGACCGCGAGGACCTGGGCGCGGCGCTCGGCCGGATCGACGCCTGGCTGGTGCGGCTGTGGCCGGCCTCGCCGGCACGCGAGCGCCAGCGCGGGACGCTGCGCGCGCTGCGCGACCAGCCGCTGGCGCCGGAACTGCCCACGCTCGGCTCCACGCTCGAGCAGCTGCGTCGCCAGCGCGGCCCGGGCTGAGCGCGCGTTCAGGCAGTGCACGCCACGTCAACGCGGCCCGCGCGAGGCTGACCCGACATCGCCGAGGCCAACCCGAGGAGCCCCGCCATGACCCTGTTCCGGACCCTGCTGCTGTGGCTGCTGCTGGCGCTGGCCGGCGCGCTGCTGGCGCAGCTGCTGCTGGCCCAGGACCCCGGCTACGTGCTGGTGCGCTGGCGCGGCTACGACTACACGACCACGGTGCTGGTCGCGGCGGGCCTGCTGTTCGCGACCGCGTTCGCGCTGTGGCTGCTGTGGACCCTGCTGTCGCTGCCGTTCCGCGCCTGGGGCCGGCACCGCGACGGGCGCGCCCGGGCCCGGATCTCGGACGGCTTCGAGGCGCTCTCCCTGGGCCACTGGGCGCGCGCGGAAAAGCTGCTGCTGCAGGCGGCGGACGACCCGCGGGTGGAGGCTGCCGCGCGCGCGGGGGCGGTCGAGGCGGCGCTGGGCCGCGGCGATCTTGCGGCCGCGCGCAGCCACGTCGAGGGCCTGGGCGAGCGCCATCCGGCCCTGCGCGCGGTGCTGGCGGCCGAACTGGCGCTGCGCGCACAGCGCCCCACCGACGCCCTGGTCGCGCTCGATGCGCCTGCCGCGCAGCCGCTGCCGCCGCGCGGACTGGCGCTGCGGGCCGACGCGCTCGGCGGTGCCGGCCAGGCCGACCAGGCCTGGGGCCTGCTCGGTCCGCTGCGCCAGCAGCAGGCCTGGCCGGACACCGTGCTGGCCGAGCGCGAACTGGCCTGGGCCGAGGCCTCGCTGCGCGAGGCGCCCGACGGCAATGCCCTGGCCGAACGCTGGGACGCGCTGCCGCGCACGTTGCGCAACGAACCCGCGGTCGTCGCCACCTACGCCCGCCGCGCCGCCGGGCTCGGTTGGGACGACGCCGCCACCGGCAGCATCGAACAGGCCCTGGACACGCGCTGGGACGAAGGTCTGGCGAGCCTCTACGGCCAGTTGCCGGTGGGCCGGATCGAGCAGCGGCGAAGCCGCGCCGCCGCGTGGCTCAAGGCGCATCCGGCCAGCCCCTCGCTGCTGCTGACCCTGGCCCGCCTCACCCACGCCAGCGGCGACTGGCCCGGGGCCGAGGACTGCCTGCACCGCGCCCTCGCCCAGGGCGGCGGGGCCGAGGCCTGGGAGGCGCTGGGCGACGGGTATGCCGCCGCCGGCGACGAGGCCCGTGCGCGCCAGTGCTACGCGAACGCGCTGGCCGCCGGCCGCGGCGATCCGGTGGCGCCGCTGCCGGCGCGGGCACTGCACCAGCAGATCGCCGACGAGGCGGTGTTCGAGGAGCGCGACCAGCACGGGGTGCCGCGGCTGCGCGACTGAAGACGGCGCACCGCGGCCCGCGCGCGGGCCGCGGCCGGCGCGCATGGCATAGTGGCGCGATGCCCGGCGCGTCCGACCTGCCCGTCCTGTCCCTGACCACGGCGCTGGGCGCCGGCCTGCTGATCGGCCTGCTTTACGAACGCCGCAAGCAGGACGACCCGGCGATCGCCGCCGGGCTGCGTTCGCACACCCTGCTCGCCCTCGCCGGCGCGATCGCGATGTGGCTGGGCCTGCCCGCGTTCATCGCGGTGCTGCTGCTGGCCGGCGTGCTCGCCGCGCTGAGCTACCTGCATACCAGCCATCGCGACGCAGGCGTGACCTCCGAGGTCGCGATGCTGTGCACCACCCTGCTCGGCGGGCTCGCGATGCGCCTGCCGGTGGCGGCGGCGGCGCTGGCGGTGCTGGTGGCGATCCTGGTCTACGCCAAGCCGATGCTGCACCACATCAGCCGCGAGCACATCAGCGACCGCGAGATCACCGACGGCCTGGTGCTGCTCGCCTTCGCCCTGATCGTGATGCCGCTGCTGCCCGACGAGCCGATCGGCCCCTATGGCGCGATCAACCTGGCCACGGTGTGGAAGCTGGTGGTGCTGGTGATGGCGATCGGCGCCCTGGGCCACATTGCGCTGCGCCTGATCGGCAGCCGCTGGGGCCTGCTGCTGTCGGGCTTCTTCGCCGGCTACGTGTCCTCCACCGCGGCCACCGCCGGCTTCGGCCAGCGCGTGCGCGCGCAGCCGGCGCTGCGCTCGTCCGCGGTCGGCGCGACCCTGCTCGCCAACTTCGCCTCGCTGAGCCTGCTGGTGCCGGTCATGCTGGCGGTGGCGCCGGCGCTGCTGCGCGCGGTGGCGCCGGAACTCGTGGCCGCGGGCACGGTGCTGCTGGCCGGCGCGGCGCTGGGATTCCATCGCGGCGAACAGGCCGACGCGCCGCCGCCGACCGCCGACACGCGCATGTTCCGCATCGGCCAGGCGCTGGGCCTGGCGGCGCTGATCGCGGGCGTGCTGTTCCTGGCCCAGGTCGCGGCCCAGTGGCTGGGGCCGAAGGCGGCGCTGGGCGCGGCCCTGCTCACCGCGCTGGCCGAGCTGCAGGCCGCGGCCGCGACGGTCGCCACCCTGTTCGGCAACGGCACCATCGACGCCGGACAGGCGCGCTGGGCCGTGATCGGACTGTTCGCGGCCAGCGCGCTGGCCAAGTCGGTGGTCGCCTTCGCCAGCGGCGGGGCAGCGTTCGGGATCCGGATCGCGGTCGGACTCGGCGCGATGACCGCGGCCGCGCTGGCGGTGGCGCTGCGCGGCGCGGCGTTCGGCGCCTGAGCGGCGGCGTCAGCGCGACTCGAGCTCCTCCCAGCGCTTGTAGGCCGCGTCGAGTTCCTCCTGCAGCCGCGCGAGCTCGAGGTTCGCGGCGGTAATGGCGGCGCCGTCCTGCTGGTAGAAGCCGGGATCGTGCATCGCGTCCGTGCGCCGCGCGATCTCCGCTTCGAGCTGCTCGATGCGTGCCGGCAGCTGCTCGAGCTCGCGCGCCTCGCGATAGCCGAGCTTGCGCTTGCCCGGCGGCGCGGCAGGAGCGGTGGGCGGCGCCGGTTTCACCGGCGCCGGAGCCGGCGGCGCCTGCGCCCGTGCCGGTGGTGGCCCGCGCTGCCGCAGCCAGTCGCTGTAGCCGCCCACGTACTCGCCCAGCCGGCCTTCGCCCTCCAGCACAAGCGTGCTGGTGACCACGTTGTCGAGGAAGTCGCGGTCGTGGCTGACCAGCAGCAGGGTGCCGGGGTAATCGAGCAGCAGTTCCTCGAGCAGTTCCAGGGTCTCGATGTCGAGATCGTTGGTCGGCTCGTCCATCACCAGCAGGTTGGACGGCTGGGCGAAGAGCCGGGCCAGCAACAGGCGGTTGCGCTCGCCGCCCGAAAGCCGGGTGATCGGCGCACGCGCGCGTTCGGGTGTGAACAGGAAGTCCTGCAGGTAGCCGATGGCGTGCTTGCGCGCGCCGTTGATCTCCACGTACTCGCGGCCTTCGGCCACGTTCTCGAGCGCGCTGAGCGACTCGTCGAGCTGGCTGCGGTGCTGGTCGAAGTAGGCCACCTGCAGGCCGGTGCCGTGCACGACCTCGCCGCGCTCGGGCTGCAGCTCGCCGAGCAGGATCCGCAGCAGCGTGGACTTGCCCGAGCCGTTGGGGCCGATGATGCCGATGCGGTCGCCGCGCAGGATCGTGGTGGACGCATCCTCGAGCAGGCGGCGGTCGCCGTAGCCGTGGCTGACGCCGCGCATCTCGATCACCTTGCGCCCGGACGCACCGCCCTGGGCGACCTCCATCCGCACGTTGCCGCTGGCCTCGCGCCGGCGCGCGCGCTCGGCGCGCATCGCCTTGAGCGCGCGCACCCGGCCCTCGTTGCGGGTGCGCCGGGCCTTGATGCCCTGGCGGATCCAGGCTTCCTCCTGCGCCAGCAGCCTGTCGAAGCGCGCCTGCTCCTGGGCCTCGGCGTGCAGGCGCTCCTCGCGCCGGCGCAGGTAGTTGTCGTAGTCGCCCGGCCAGCTGGTGACGCGGCCACGGTCGATCTCGACGATGCGGGTGGCCAGCGCGCGCAGGAAGCCGCGGTCGTGGGTGATGAACAGCAGGCTGCCGGCGAACGACTTGAGGAAGCCTTCCAGCCACGCGATCGACGCGATGTCGAGATGGTTGGTGGGCTCGTCCAGCAGCAGGATGTCGGGTTTGCGCACCAGCGCGCGGGCCAGCAGCACGCGCCGCTTCATGCCGCCCGACAGCGCCTCGAAGCACGCCTGCGCGGGCAGTTCGAGCTGCTCGATCACCTGGGCCACGCGGCGGTCGAGGTCCCAGCCGTGCAGGGCTTCGATCCGCGCCTGCGCCTCGCCCATCGCGGCCATGTCGCCCGCCTCGAGCGCGTGGTGGAAGCGGGCAAGCAGCGCGCCGAGTTCGCCCAGCCCGGCCGCGACCACGTCGAACACGGGGCCGGTCGCATCCTGCGGCACTTCCTGCGCCATGCGCGCGACCACCACCCCGGACTGCAGCCGCACCTCGCCGTCGTCGGGCTTCAGCTCGCCCGCGACCAGGCGCAGCAGGGTGGACTTGCCGGCGCCGTTGCGGCCGACGATGCATACGCGTTCGCCGGCCTCGATCGACAGGTCGACCCGTTCGAGCAGCAGCGGACCGCCGACGCCGAAGTCGACGCGCTGGAGTTGGAGGAGGGACATGGCGCGATTCTACCGATCGCACCCGCCGGGCAACGGCCACGCCAGTCGAGCACGGGCAGTCCGGCGCCGAAGAACCCGACGCCCTGGAACGGATGCGCCGGCCACCCCGTGCGATGCGGACACGCGCGCGCCGGATCGTCGGGAGACCGCGCGCGACCGAGCGCGGCGGATCAGCCGCGCAGGGCCTCTTCCGCGGCCTGCGAGACGAACGCGGCGATCTCGGCCAGCACCCGGTCGGGATGTTCGCGGTGCGGCATGTGGCCGCAGTCGTCGAGCAGCACCATCCGCGCCGGCCCGGCGACGCCCGCGACGATCCGGCGCGGGAATGCCTCCGAGCCGTACTCGTCGCGGTCGCCGTGCAGCGCCAGCACCGGGCAGCGCACGCGCGGCAGCACCGGATCCAGCGACCAGTCGACGAAGTCGGGATCGAGCCAGGTCCCGGTCCAGGCATCGAGCACCCAGGCGGCACGTTCGCCGTGCCAGAAGGCGAGCTTGCCGAGGCCGCCCGGCAGGGCGAACTCCTGCTGCGTGCGGCGTACGCCCTCGACGGTCCGATGCTCGACGAAGGCCTGCGCCGACATCGATACCACCCATGCGCAGCGCTCCGGGTCGAACGCCGCCGCGGTCAGGGCCATGCCGCCGCCGACGCTGTGGCCGAGCAGGGCGTAGCGCTCCAGTCCGAGCGCGTCGGCGAGGGCGGGCAGCTGCCGGCGCGCCTCCTCGTCGATGAAGTCCAGCCGGTGGCGCGCGGTGCGCGGGGTCGAGCGCCCGAAGCCGAGCCGGTCGTAGGCGATCACCTCGCGCTGCAGGACGCCCGCCAGGCGCGCGGGAAACCCGCGCCACTGGGCGACGCTGCCGAGCGAATCGTGCAGCAGCAGCAACGGCGGCGCGCCGGCGGCGCGGGCGCGGGGCCGCCAGTGGCGTACGAAGAGCCGGCCGCCTTCGACCGCGACGGACCGTTCGACCGATTCCACGCGCCGGCCCCGCTGGCGCGGCTCAGCGCTCCAGGATCGCGACCACGCCCATGCCGCCGGCGGTGCAGATCGACACCAGGGCCCGGCCACCGCCGCGTTCCTTGAGCTGCTTGGCCGCGGTGGCGACGATGCGCGCGCCGGTGGCGGCGAAGGGATGGCCGGTGGCCAGCGAGGAACCGACCGGATTGAGCCTGGCCGGGTCGATCCGGCCCAGCGGCGCCGACAGGCCGAGGCGGTTGCGGCAGTACTCCTCGCTCTCCCACGCGCGCAGCGTGCACAGCACCTGGGCGGCGAAGGCCTCGTGGATCTCGTAGATGTCGAAGTCCTGCAGGGTGAGCCCGTTGCGCGCCAGCATCTCGGCCACGGCCACCGTCGGCGCCATCAGCAGGCCTTCGCCGTGGACGAAGTCGACCGCGGCCACGTGCACGTCGCGGATCCGGCACAGCACTTCGTGGCCGTGCGCGTCGGCCCATTCCTCGCTGGCCAGCAGGCACGCGGCGGCGCCGTCGGTGAGCGGGGTGGAGTTGCCGGCGGTGAGCGTGCCGCGGCCGGAGACGCGGTCGAAGACAGGCTTGAGCGTGGCCAGCTTCTCGATCGTGGTGTCCGGGCGCAGGATGTTGTCGCGCGAGACGCCGCGGAAGCTCACCACCAGGTCCTCGAAGAAGCCGCGCTCGTAGGCGGCGGCGAGCTTGTGGTGCGAGGCCACGGCGAGCTCGTCCTGCGAGTCGCGGGAGATGTTCCACTCCTTCGCCATGTCCTCGCAGTGCTCGCCCATCGACTTGCCGGTGCGCGGCTCGGCCACGCCGGGGAAGTCGGGCTTGAGTTCGCGCAGGCGGAAGCCCTTGAACGCGGCCAGCCTGTCCTTCGCCGTCTTCGCCGCGTTGGCCGCGAGCAGGCGTCGGCGCAGCGACTTGCCGTACACGATCGGCACGTCGGAAGTGGTGTCCGAACCGCCGCC
The DNA here is from genome assembly GCF_000472505.1 of Luteimonas sp. J29. Taxonomy (GTDB): domain Bacteria; phylum Pseudomonadota; class Gammaproteobacteria; order Xanthomonadales; family Xanthomonadaceae; genus Luteimonas. The sequence goes on along the minus strand of NZ_AWZR01000004.1, from coordinate 199,912 downwards.
GATGCCCGACTCGATCTGGCCGGTCGCGATCTTGGTCGCGATCAGGTTGATGGTGTCGAGCGAGGTGCCGCAGGCACGCTGCATGGTGATGCCCGGCGTCAGCGCCGAGAGCCCGGACGAGAGCGCGGCCTCGCGGCCGAGGTTCCAGTCCGAGGCGTGCTTGATCACCGCGCCCATCGCCACTTCGCCGAGCTGCTGGCCGTGCAGGCCGAACTTCTCGACCAGCGCGCCGAGGGTGCGCACCGACATGCCGAGGTTGCCGACGTCCGCGTAGGCGGTGTTCTGGCGGCAGAACGGAATGCGGACGCCGCCCAGCACGGCGACGGGACGACCTTGCAGCATCGTGGGGCCTCTCGAGGGTACGGGCCCGCCACCGGCGGCGGGCATAATGGCCGAGTCTAACGTACCGTGGCGAATGGCCCCATGAACGAATCGCACATTGCCGCCATCGACGCACCGGCGCTGCCCGCCGGGACGGTGGCCGGGGTGCTGGCGATCGAGCTGGCCCACGCCAGCGAGCCGGCACGGGCGGCGCTGGGCCAGGAGGACGCGGCGCGGCTGGCGGCGTGCCTCGGCCGCGACCTGGCTGCGCTCGAACCGCGGGTGCGCGACATGGACCTGTGCCTGGCCGCGGCGCATTTCGATCCCGCCGAAGCGCTGCGCCCGGGCTGGCCGCTGCACCGGCGCCTGGCCGAACTTCTGGCGCGCGCGCCGGGCCGTGGCGGACCGCCGCGGCTGGTGGCCTTCGGCGCCGACGCCGGTGGCGACGTCCCGCTGCCGCTGCAGGCCGATCCGGGCATGCGTGGCGGCAGCCTGCGCGTGCTGCCGTTCCTGCTCCAGGGCGAGCCGGCGACGGCGCAGGCGGTGTCGGGCGTGTTCGAGGCGCGCCTGCTCGACGAGGGCATGGCCGCGGCCGACACCGCGCTGCTGCTGCAGGAGGCGTTCGGCGCCCGGATCGAGCACGCGCGCAGCCTCACCCTGCACGACCTGCTGGCGATGGTGGCGCTGCAGTACGACCACCTGGGCCTGGCGCCGCTGTGGCCCCTGCTCGAGACCGCGCTGCTCTCGCCCGCGCGCGAGGCGGTGCTCGACGCGCCGCCCGAGCCGCTGCTGCGCTATGCCGACGGCACCGTGCGCATGGCGATGTTCGCGCCGACCGCCTGGCGCGCGCGGTATCGCCCGGAGGACGGCGACCAGGCGCGCCTGCGGCAGATGTTCGCCCGCTTCGAGACCCGGCAGCGGCAGCTGGCCGCGGTGCTGGGCGCGCACGGCATCGAGGTGGTGTACGTGGAGGCGGCGGCGGACGTGGACGGGCGGGGGGTGTAGCCGGGTCCGGTGTGGCGGTGGGGGTGCCCCTCCCGGCCTCCCCCCGCAAGCGGGGGGAGGGGTCCAGGGCCGACGGGGTCGGTGCGGTCGGGGCTTACCGGGCTTCGATGACGCCGCAGGCCAGGCGGGCGCCGGCGTTGCCGGTGGGCTGGGTGGCGTAGTCGTCGGGATCGGCGTGGACGATCACCGCCCTGCCGACGATGTCGGTCGGAGCGCCGTCGCCCAGGGTCGCACCGCGCAGCAGGTTGTCGACCGCGGCCACGCCCTGGTCGTTGGCGCTGAGGTTGTCGCTGTCGCCGGCGTGGTGCTCGCCCTCGCCCACCCGCCCGTGCGCGCTGGACGCCGGGTTGAAGTGACCGCCGGCGCTGGTGCCGTCGGGGGCGCTGCAGTCGCCGTTCTCGTGCACGTGGAAGCCGTGCTGGCCGCCCGCCGGCAGGCCGGTGATCTCGCCGGTGACGCGGATGCCGCCGTCCACGGCGGTGAACTCCACCTTGCCGGCGACGCTGCTGCCCTCGGTCGGCGCCAGGCTGGCGCGGGCGGCCGCGGGCGCCGGCGCCGGCTCCGCCGGAGCGGCGACGGCTTCTTCGGCGGGAGGTGGATCGGCCGCGGGCGTCGCGGCCTGGTCGGCGGTCGATTGCGGCTGGCAGGCGGCCAGGGCCAGGGCGGCGGGCAGGACCAGCAGGGTGGCATGGCGCATGGGAAGCTCCTTGTCGTCGTTCGAACCTGGGGCGGAACCTTGGGACGCTAGCGGCGTCGTCATTCAACCGGGGTGATGACCGCGCAGGCCACGCGCGCGCTGATCGCGCCCGGGGTGGCGCCGAGCACCAGCAGCGCGCGGCCGAGGATGTCGTTGTCCGCGCCACCGCCGAGCACCGCGCCGCGCACCACCAGGTCGACGCGGGCGACGCCGTCGGGGCCGGCGAAGATCCGGCCGGGATCGCCGGCCACGGAGCCGTCCTGGCGCGTGCCGGCGAGCGGATCGTAGTAGCCGCCGGCGCTGCGCGCGTCCACCGCGCTGCAGTCGCCGCGCTCGTGCACCTGCAAGCCGTGCGCGCCGTTGCGCACCAGACCGCCGACCTCGCCCCGGATCCGCACCCCGCCCTCGACCGGGGTCAGCACCACGCGCCCGCTGACCAGGCTGCCGGAGGCGGAGAACAGGTTCGCGACCGCGCGCGAGACGGTGCCGCGGTCGGCGAGCTGGCGCGGCTCGGGTGACGGCGTCGCCGGCTCGGCCACAGGCGGTGGCGCCGAGGCGCAGGCGGCGAGGCCCAGCAGGGCGGCGACGGACAGGTTGCGGACCAGGGCCCGGGCGATGGGTCGGGAAGCGATGGCGGTCTCTCGCATGGGGGTGACGATGCGGGCGTGCGCGTGGACGCGACGTGGCGTCGCGCGCACGGCCTGCCGCGGGAGCCCCGAGCCTAGCCGGGCATGCGCGCGCGGCCAAGGCACGGCGCGCGTCGCAGCCAGCCGCCGTCAAGGCAACGCGCCGCGGACGGCTCAGCCGCGCCGCGGACGGCGGCTGGTGCCGAGCTTGCGGGTGACCGTGTTGCGGCCGAGCCCGAGGCGCGCGGCGGCTTCGGCGCGGCGGCCGCCGGTGTGCTCGAGCGCGGCTTCGAGCAGGGCGTGGTCGAAGCGTTCGCGCGCCCGCGCATGCAGGTCGGGGGTGCCGGCCGCGAGCTGCTCCAGCGCCCAGGCCCGCAGCGCGCCGTCCCAGTCGGCGTGGGTGCGCTCGCCGACCTGGAACATGCCGTCGAGGTCGGAGGCGGTGATGGTGTCGGCCGGCGCCAGCGCGGCCAGGCGCCAGCACAGGTTCTCGAGTTCGCGCACGTTGCCCGGCCAGTCGTAGGCCAGCAGCCGCTCCATCGCCGGCCGCGAGAAGCGCTTGGGCGGCGCGGAGAACTTCTCCGCCGCGCCGTGCAGGAAGCGCTCGGCCAGCGCCGGGATGTCGCCGCGGCGCTCGCGCAGGGGCGGCAGGCGCAGGCGCACCACGTCCAGGCGGTGCAGCAGGTCGGCGCGGAAGCGGCCTTCCTGGACCAGGGCCTCGAGGTCCTGGTGGGTGGCGGCGATCACCCGCACGTCGACCCGGATCAGCTCGCGCCCGCCGACGCGGAAGAACTCGCCCTCGGCCAGCACCCGCAGCAGCCGGGTCTGCAGCGAGGCCGGCATGTCGCCGATCTCATCGAGGAACAGGGTGCCGCCGTGGGCCTGTTCGAAGCGGCCGATGTGGCGCTTCTGCGCGCCGGTGAAGGCGCCGGCCTCGTGGCCGAACAGCTCGCTTTCCAGCAGTTCGGCCGGGATCGCGGCGGTGTTGAGCGCCACGAACGGCTGCCGCGACCGCGGCGACTCGCGGTGCAGCGCGCGCGCCACCAGCTCCTTGCCGGTGCCGGTCTCGCCGGTGATCAGGACCGTGAGCGGCGCCTGCGCCAGGCGGCCGATGGCGCGGAACAGCTGGCGCATGGCCGGGGTGTCGCCGACCAGCACGTCGTCGTCGGGTTCGACCTCGGCCACCGGCTCGGCCGGCTGCTCGTGGCGCTCGCCCAGCACGCGCGCGGCCAGCTCCACCGCCTCGTCGAGGTCGAATGGCTTGGACAGGAACTCGTACGCGCCGCCCCGGAACGCGCCGGCGGTGCTGGCCACGTCGGTGTAGGCCGACATCACCACCACCGGCAGCTGCGGGTGGGCCTGCTTGATCTTCTCCAGCAGCGCCAGGCCGTCCTCGCCGGGCATGCGCACGTCGGTGTACAGCAGCTGCGGCGGCGGCCGCGTGCCCAGCGCCGACAGCGCGGCGTCGGCCGAGTCGAAGCCCGCGACCTGGTAGCCGGCGTCGCTGAGCGCGGTGGCCAGCACGAACCGCACCGAGCGGTCGTCGTCGACCACCCAGACCGTATCGCCTTCAGCGGACATCGCCTGCCTTCATTGCACGGGGTCTCCTTCGGGGCCCGGGTCCGGCCCGTCGCCGCCGTCGGACAGCGGCAGCAGCAGGGTGAACACGGTGTGGCCCGGGCGCGAACGATACCCCAGCGAGCCGCCGTGCTCGCGTGCGACCTGCTGGGCCATGGCCAGGCCGAGGCCGCTGCCGTCGGCGCGGCCCGACACCAGCGGCAGGAAGATCTGCTCGGCCAGCGACTCGGGCACCCCGCGCCCGTCGTCGCCGATCTCCATGCGCAGCGCCAGCGCGTGCACCTGTTCGCCGATGCGGGCGCCGAACTCGGCCCGGGTGCGCAGGGTGACGTTGGCCGCGCCGGCCTGGATCGCGTTGCGCACCAGGTTCCACACCGCCTGGGTGAGGCGGTCGGGATCGCCGCGCAGCGGCGGCAGGCTGGGGTCGTAGTCGCGCACCAGGCGCACCGCCCAGCCCGCTTCCTGCTCGGCCAGGCGCACCACCTGCTCGAGCACGCCGTGGATGTTGAGCGGCTCGTGCGGGCGTGGCGGGGCCGGCGACAGCAGCTGGTCGACCAGCTGCGACAGGCGCTGGACCTCGGACGCGATCAGGTCCACCAGTTCGCGCGACTCGCCGTCGCCCGCGCGCCGCGCCAGCAGCTGCGCCGCGCCGCGCAGTCCGGCCAACGGGTTGCGCAGTTCGTGGGCCAGGCCCTTGAGCGCGGCCGACAGCGCCAGCGGCAGGGCCTGGGCCGGATCCTCGCCGGGAAATTCGTCGACCGGATGCGCCTCGAGCAGGATCGCGCCGCCGGGCTCGCGGGCCAGCCAGACGTCGGCGAAGCGCGGCTCGCCGCCGAGGAAGGCCAGCGCCACCCGCCGCAGCCGGCGCGGGCCGTCGGCCTCCTCCAGCCCCTCCAGCGCCCGGCGCAGGCCGTCGCCCTCGACCTCCAGCGCCACCAGCGGCTGGTCGGGCAGCCGCTTCTGGCTTACCCCCAGCCAGCGCGCGAAGGCCTGGTTGCAGGCCACCACCCGCCCGTCCCGGTCCGCCCGCAGCACCGGGGTGACCAGTGCGTCGAACGCGGGATCGAAAGTGGGCGGCGCGGGCATCGCGCCAATATAGTGCAGTGCCCGCATCGACGCCGGGATGCGCGGGATGGAGGCGATGACCGGTCCGCCGCGCGCGGGGCCCGGCCGCCGGTGCGTATCGGCGGTGAAGCAGGCGCCGGGACCGGATACCCTGCCGCCATGACATTCGGCTTCCAGCAATCCGGCGGGGTCCCGGTGGATCCGGTGACCGCGCTGTACCGGCTCGGCGGCGGCGGGCCGAGCCTGACCGCGGTGCTGGCCACGGCCCAGGCCAGCCGGCGCAACGTGGCCCTGCTGCACGTCGACATCGACATGCTGCAGCTGGTCAACGTGAACATGGGCGAGGAGGTCGGGGACCAGGTGCTGGCCGCCGTGGCCCAGCGGCTGCGCGCCACGATGCCGGAGGACGCGATCCTGTGGCGGCTCGGCAGCGACGAGTTCGTGGCCTGCATCGCCTACCGCGAGGGCGAGCCCAACGGCGAGGCCCTGGCCGAGCTGTTCCGCGACGCGCTCGAAGGCCCGTTGTCGATTCCGCCCTACACCCTGCCGGTGACGGTCTCGATCGGCATCGCGGTGTTCCCCGAGCACGGCACCGACGCGGCCGCGCTGCTGGCCAGCGCCGAGCGCGCGTTGCGCGAGAGCAAGCGCGGCGGCCACAACAACGTCGGCCTGTACTCGGGGGTGCCGGCGCGCGCGAACACCGAACCGGGCTTCGCCGACCGCTTCGTCGCCGCGCTCGAGCACGGCGAGATGAAGATGTACTTCCAGCCGCAGGTGTCGGCGCAGGACGGCAGCCTGGTGGGCATGAGCGGCCTGCTGCGCTGGGACTCGCCCGAGCACGGCCTGCTGCGGCCGAACCGGTTCCTGGCCCGGGTCGAGCGCGCCGGCCTGTCCGGCCAGCTGGGGCTGTGGGTGCTGGACGCGGCGATGCAGCAGCTCGCCGCCTGGCGCGAACGCGGCCTGGACTACCTGACCCTGTCGGTGCACATCGACGGCGTGCTGCTCTCGCGCGCCGACTGCCTGGACGCGATCGGCGAGCGCCTGCACCGCTACCAGCTCAACGCCTCCTCGTTCGAGTTCGAGCTGCCCGAGAGCGCGCTGGCGCTGGATGTGCACCGGATCCACGACACCCTCACCGGGCTGCGCTCGCTGGGCGCGACGCTCACGGTGCAGGACTTCGGCCGCGGCGGGCTGAGCTTCGCCGCGCTGGCCCAGTACCCGCTCGACCGGCTGCAGATCGGGCGCAGCTTCATCCGCAACGTGGCCAGCGACCCGCGCAGTGCGGCGATCGTGCGCGGCATCATCGCCATGGGACACCGCCTCAACATGAAGCTCACCGCCAAGGGCGTGGAGACCGAAGCCGAGCTGGGCTTCCTGCGCCGCAACCACTGCGACTTCTTCCTCGGCCACCTGTTCAGCCCGCCGCTGCCGGCCGAGCTGCTCGACCCGCTGGTGCAGAAGCGCTTCCTGCTGCCGTCGGCGTTCGCCGCCACCCGGCCCGAGCGCACCCTGCTGCTGCTCGACGACGAGGACAACGTGCTGCGCGCTCTGGTGCGCCTGTTCCGCCGCGACGGCTACAAGGTGCTCACCGCCAGCACCGTGCGCGAGGCCTTCGACCTGCTGGCCAGCAACCCGGTGCAGGTGATCGTCTCCGACCAGCGCATGCCCGACATGAGCGGCACCGAGTTCCTGGCCAAGGTGCGCGAGCTGTACCCGGACACGGTGCGCATGGTGCTGTCGGGCTACACCGACCTGGCCACGATCACCGAGGCGATCAACCGCGGCTCGATCTACCGCTTCCTGACCAAGCCCTGGAACGACGACGAACTGCGCGGCCACATCGAGGCCGCGTTCCGCGCCCACGAACGCCAGGGCGACGCCGAGTTCGCGGCCTACTGAGCCTCGTCGCCGCGGGAGCCGTCGTCGCCGTCCCCGCCCTGGCGCGGTTGCACGACGGGCAGGACCACGCGGAAGGTGGTGCCCACGCCCTGCTCGCTCTGCACCTCGATCCGGCCGTGGTGCTTGGACACGATGCTGTAGGCGATCGCCAGGCCCAGCCCGGTGCCGCGGCCGATCGGCTTGCTGGTGTAGAACGGGTCGAAGATCCGCGGCAGCGCGTCGGGAGCGATGCCGCAGCCGTTGTCGGCGATGCTGATCCAGGCCTCGCCGTCCTCGGCGCCGGTGGTGATGGTGATCGTGCCGCGGTTCTCGATCGCCTGGCCGGCGTTGATCAGCAGGTTGACCAGCACCTGGTTGATCTCCGACAGGTGGCACTCGACCAGCGGCAGTTCGCCGTAGTGCTTCTCCACCCGGCACTTGTACTTGAGGTCGTTCCAGACGATGTTGAGGGTCGATTCCAGGCCCTTGTGCAGGTCCGAGGGCCGCATCGCGTCGCCGCGCCCGACGTAGGAGAACTCCTTGAGGTCCTGCACGATCTTGGTGACGCGCTCGATGCCCTCGCGCGACTCGGCCAGCAGCTTGGGCAGGTCGCCGAGGATGAAGTCGATGTCGAGCCGCTCGCGCTGCAGCCGGATCGCCTCGCGCACGCCCGGGTCCGCGCCCTGGAGCGCGGCGTCCTGCTGCTCGATCAGGCTGAACAGGGCGGTGACGTACTCGTGCAGCGTGCCCAGGTTGGAGTGCACGTAGCCGATGGGGTTGTTGATCTCGTGCGCCACGCCGGCGGCGAGCAGGCCGATCGAGGCCATCTTTTCCGACTGCAGCAGCTGCTCCTGCGCCCCGGCCAGGCGCCGGTGCGCCGCCTCGAGCTCGTCGTGGCGCTGCTGCAGCTCCTGCTGGCGCACCTTGCGCGCGGTGACGTCGTCGAAGGTGACCAGGAACAGGCCGTCCTCGCCATCGGCGGCGTCGTGGCGCAGCACGATCTCCAGCACCGCGCCCGAGGGCATGGTGGCCTCGCCGGCCCAGCGGCCTTCGGCGCGGGCCCGCTCCCAGGCGCCGGGCGGCAGCTGGTCGAGCAGGGCGGACGGCGCCTGGCCCGGCAGCGCCTGGCCGGCCAGGGCCTCGGCGGACGGATTGGGCCAGGCATGGCCGCGCGCGCGGTCGACCAGGACCACGGCGTTCTCGGTGGTGCGGAAAGCCCAGTGGACGCGGCGGCTGCACGCGTCCGGGTCGGGTCCTGTCGTCGTGTGTTGCGTCTGGCCGCTGTTCATCCCACTCCCAGACAGCGCGCCTGGGGACGGGCGCCGGACTGTCCGCGGGCATCGTACACGCCGGTGGATTCCACGCGCCCCAGGTGGCGCAAGGCCCAGCCGACCTCGCGCCTGCGCCGCGACAGCAGGATGCCGTTGGCCTGGTTCTTCTCGCGCAGGGCCTCGAGCCGGTCGGCCTGGATCGTGCCCGGCTGCGCGGCTTCGGCCCGGCGCAGCGCCGCCACCTTGTCGGCGGTGGACGCCAGCAGGGCGTCGACGTCGTTCTCGAGCAGCGCCCGGCGCTCGGCGTCGAGCGCGCGCTCCAGCGCCTCGAGCGGGTGCTCGGCGACGGCGCTCATGTCAGCCCCCGAGCTGCCGATCCAGTTCGATCATGCGCGACGCGACGGCCTGGGCGTCGACGCGGTAGCTGCCGTCGGCGATCGCCTCGCGCAGCGCGTTGACCTTGGCCACGTCGATGCTGGCCGGCCCCTTGGCGAGCTCGCGCGCCATCGCCTGCAGGCCTTCGGCCTCGCCGGTGAGGCGGATGCTCTCGGTCGGCGACACCGGCGCACCGCGCTGGGCGCTGGCACTGGCCGTCGGCACGGGTCGGGTCGTGGCCTCCTGCGGTCGCAGGACAGGCCCGCTGCCGTCGATCTTGTGGGTCATGGCTCGCTCCTGGGGGTGGCTGGTCGAGCACTGTAACGGCCCCCCCGCCCGGAACTTGAGCCCCGTCACCAATTCGGATGCGGCCGGCGGTCATGGCAGCAGCTCGACCACGCCTTCGGCCACCAGCCGGCCGCGCAGGGTCCGGCCGGACGACACGTTCTGGACTCCGATCCGCCCCCCCGCCTGGGCGGGTCCGAGGGCCCGGCCGGGCATCCGGACTTCGACGCCGCCGACCCGGGACACCAGGGTCACCGGGTCGCCGCGGCGCAGCGGCGGACCCAGCGACAGGTCCTGCTCGGTGGGCACCGCGCCCGGAGCGAGGGCGCGCAGCGGCACGCGGCCGACCAGGGCCTGCGGATCGCGGAAGGTCGGGCCGGCGGCGGCCCCGATGTCGCGGGTCTGGACCACGAGCTGGTCGGCGGTGATCGGCGTCCCGGCCGGGGCCGGGCTGCGCAGGACCACCACCTCGGCTTCGCGCCGCACCCGGACCGGGACATAGAGATGCCAGCCCGGGCTGTCCGGACAGCGCACCTGGGCCGTCGTCGGACCGGTCGCCACCGCCTGCAGCGGCTGGCGGCAGCGCGCGAGCCGCAGCGACGGCGCCAGCACCGCCTCCGCCGACTCCGCGTCCCCCGCGCCCACGGCGGACACCGCGGCGGCCGCGATCTCCTCCAGCGGCTGCGGGCCGCTGGCCAGCGCCGGGGCCGCGGCCAGGGCGGCCGACAGCGCCAGCACGGCCGCGACGATCCCGCGCCGCGTGCGGCGCGAAGGTCGGTGCCTGGCGTCGGTCATGGTCCCTCCCGTGGTTCGAAGGCCTGCCCGGCCCGTGCAATCCCCGTGCCGGACTCGCCCCCGACCCGTGCCGTCCCCTTGCAGGAGCGGCTTCAGCCGCGACCGGGAGCCTGCGTCGTTCCCCGGTCGCGGCTGAAGCCGCTCCTACAGGCTCGATGCGGGCCTGCCCGATCCATCCGGCGGGCCGGGGCACGTCCGAGGACCGGGGCGGACCCTCTCCGGCCCGGGGCGCTGCGGCCGTTCCGAAGCGACGCCCGGGCGCGCGGCGCCTGGACGCGGCCGGCCGCCGGGGTCGCGGCTGAAGCCGCTCCTACGAAGGGACGGGGCCGGCGGAATGCCGGGCTCAAGATCGCGCCGCGGCGGCCGTCACCGGGACACATGAGCCAGGACCTGCTCGACCGCATCGACCAGCGCACCCGCCTGGCCGGCCACAACCGGCTGGCGCTGCTGCTGTTCCGCCTCGGCGGCCGTCAGCTTTTTGGCGTCAACGTGTTCAAGGTCAAGGAAGTGCTGCAGCGCCCGCCGCTGTTCACCCTGCCGCAGCTGCCCAGGGCCTTCGCCGGGGCCGCCGACGTGCGCGGGCGCAGCGTGCCGGTGCTCGACCTGGCCCGGGCCATCGGCTTCTCCGCCGACGAGGCCGGGGAGGCGCGCTACCTGGTCGTGACCGAGTTCAACCGCACCGTCCAGGGCTTCCTGGTGGCCGGGGTGGACCGGATCGTGAACATCGCCGTGGAGCAGATCCAGCCGCCGCCCGACGTCGGCGGCGACGGCCACTACCTGACCGGCGTGGCCCGTCACCAGGGCGAGCTGATCCAGCTGATCGACGTGGAGAGCGTGCTGGCCGAATCCGCCCCGCGCGGCAGCGACCTGGATACCCTGACCGCCCTCCCGCCCGGGCGCGGCCCGCGCCAGGTGCTGGTGGTCGACGACTCGCGCGTGGCCCGCAACCAGATCCGCTCGGTGCTCGAACAGCTGGGGCTGGAATCGCTGCTGCTGTCCGACGGCCGCCAGGCGCTCGACCACCTCCAGGCGCTGGTGCGCGACGGCGAATCCCCGGCCGCGCGCTACGCCATGGTCATCTCCGACATCGAGATGCCGGCCATGGACGGCTACACCCTGACGACGGAAATCCGTCGCGACCCGGCCCTGCGCAACCTGTTCGTGCTCCTGCACACCTCGCTCTCGGGCGTGTTCAACCAGGCCATGGTCGAGCGCGTGGGCGCCGACGACTTCGTGCCCAAGTACTCCGAACGCGAGCTGGCGCAACGGGTTACGGCCCGGATCACGGCCCTGGGCTGAGCCGCGCCCGCCGCGCGCGGCGCGTTCTGGCACGCCGCTTGCCTCTCCACGGGTGAATCCGCCCGACGGAGGGGCCCATGTCCGATTTCCTTGGCATCCACGGCACCGCGCTGGCCCTGCGCGAGCAGCGCCTGCAGCTGCTGGCCGCCAACATCGCCAACGCCGACACCCCCGGCTACCAGGCCCAGGACCTCGACTTCACCAGCGCCCTGGGCGCGGCCCTGCGCCCGTCGGCCGAGGCCGGCGATGCGATCGCCGCCGCCGCCGAGGCCGCCCGCTACACCCGCCCGTCCTCGCAGCCGAGCCTGGACGGCAACACCGTCGACGGCGACCTCGAGAACGCGGTCTTCGCCCAGGCGGCCCTCGAGTACCGCGCCTCGCTCTCGTTCGTCGAGTCGAAGGTGCGCTCGATGCTGACCGCGATCACCGGCCAGTAAGCGCCGCGACAGGAGCACAGCGATGAGCAACCTCCCGATCTTCGACGTCGCCGGTTCGGCGATGAACGCCCAGTCGGTCCGGCTGAGCACGATCGCCTCCAACCTGGCCAACGCCAATTCCGTCTCCGGCAACCCGGACGAGGTGTTCCGGGCCCGGCTGCCGGTGTTCTCCGCCACGCCCATCGAGGGCGATCCGGCCCTGGCCGGCGTGCGCGTGGACGAGGTCCGCCAGAGCGAGGCCGCGCCGCTGCGCCGCTACGAGCCCGGCCACCCGCTCGCCGACGCGCAGGGCTACGTGTACGCGCCCGACATCGACCCGGTGGCGCAGATGGTCGACCTGATCTCCGCCTCGCGCAGCTACCAGGCCAACGTCGAGGTCTTCAACGCCGCCAAGGAGCTCGCGGTGGCCACCCTGAACATGGGCCGCTGAGGCGGCCGCGAGGAACCACGATGACGACGATCGCCAGCACCGACTACGCCGCGCTGGGCCTGGCCCAGCAGCAGCCGGCGCGCAGCACCGCGCTCGGGCAGGCCGACTTCCTGCTGCTGATGACCGAGCAGCTCAAGAACCAGGACCCGCTCAAGCCGCTGGACAACAACCAGTTCCTCGGCCAGCTCGCGCAGTTCTCCACGGTCCAGGGCATCGACGCGATGCAGGGCGCGATGGGCGCGATGGCCAGCATCATGGAATCCGACCAGACCCTGCGCGCGGCCTCGCTGGTCGGCCACGACGCGCTGGTGTCGGTCGACCAGGTGCCGCTGGAAGCGGGCGCGGGCCTCAAGGGCGAGGTCGTGGCCGTCGCGGCCGGGCCGGTCACGATGGACGTGGTCGACGCCAACGGCGTGCGCGTGCGGCGGATGACCGTGGAGGCCCCGGCCGCCGGCCCCACCGCGTTCGAGTGGGACGGCCGCACCGACGCGGGCGCGGGCGCGCCCGCCGGCACGTACGGCTTCCGCGCCGTGACCGGCGCCAGCGATCCCTCGGCCCAGGGCGCCGACCTGCTGCCCATCCGCGCCAGCGCGCGGGTGGAGAGCGTCTCGATCGAACCCAACGGCCTCTTCCTCAACCTCGCCGGCATGGGCAGCGTGCCGCTGTCGGCGATCCACCGCATCGGCTGACCGTCGCCACGGCGGTTATTCCTTCCCAAAGGAGCACACCATGAGTTTCCTGATCTCGCTGAGCGGCATGAACGCGGCGTCGGCCGACCTCAACATCACCTCCAACAACATCGCCAACGCCAGCAGCAGCGGCTTCAAGGCCTCGCGCGGCGAGTTCGGCGACGTGTTCGCGGCCTCGGCCCACGGCCTGTCGGCCAACACCGTCGGCGCCGGCGTGCGCCTGCAGCGCGTGGCCCAGCAGTTCGCCCAGGGCAACGTCGACTACACCGGCCGTTCGCTCGACATGGCGCTCACCGGCGAGGGCTTCTTCACCCTGTCCGGCAGCGCCGGCATCACCTACACCCGCGCCGGCAACTTCGGCGCCGACCGCGAGGGCTACGTGGTCAGCCCGACCGGCCAGCGCCTGCAGGTGTTCCTGCCCAACGCCAGCGGCCAGGGCTTCGACACCGGCCGCATGAGCGACCTGCGCCTGGCCACCGGCGACGCCCCGCCGCGCCCCACCAGTTCGGTCTCGCTGGGCCTGAACCTGCCCGGCAACGCCACCCCGCCGGCGATGGCGCCGTTCAGCGCCGACGATCCGGCCACCTACAACCACACCACCTCGGTGACGATCTACGACTCGCTCGGCGCGCCGCACTCGCAGTCGATGTACTTCGTGCGCACCGCCAACCCGAACGAGTGGCAGGTCTACACCCGCATCGACGGCGTCGACGTCGGCGGCCCGCAGACCCTGCAGTATTCCGAGGCCGGCCTGCTGCTGGCGCCGGCCGGCGGCAACATCACCCTGCCGCCGCACACCCCGCCGGGCGGCGCCGGGCCGATGGAGATCACCCTCGACCTGGAGCGCTCGACCCAGTACGGCGACACCTTCGGCGTCTCGGCCCTGGTCCAGGACGGCCATGCCACCGGCCGCCTGAGCACGATCGAGGTCTCGGCCGAGGGCGTGGTCAGCGCGCGCTACACCAATGGCGTGTCCACGCCGCTGGGCCAGGTGGCGCTGACCAACTTCGCCAACCCGCAGGGCCTGCAGCCGGTCGGCGACAACGCCTGGGCCGAGACCCACGGCTCGGGCCTGGCCCGGCGCGGCGCCGCCGGCACCGCCGAGTTCGGGATGATCCAGGGCGGCGCGCTGGAGGCCTCCAACGTCAACCTCACCGAGCAGCTGGTGAACATGATCACCGCGCAGCGCAACTTCCAGGCCAACGCGCAGATGATCCAGGCCCAGGACGCGCTCACCCAGACCGTGATCAACATCCGCTGATCCATGGCGCGCCGGCGGCCGCGGCCGCCGGCAGCGCGCGCGGCGCCGCCGCGGCACGGATGTTGCAGCGGCACCGGGCAGGCGCCCAGCGCGCCGGCCCGACCGCCACACCGAGGCCCGCATGGACAAGTCCCTCTACATCGCGATGACCGGCGCCAGCGCCACCCTGCGTGGCCAGGCCGCCGTCGCCCACAACCTGGCCAACGCCGACACCACCGGCTTCCAGGCCACCCTCAGCGGCACCGTGGCCGCCCCGGTACAGGGGCCGGGCCACGCCTCCCGGGTTGCCGCCGTGCAGCGCACCCTGGGCGTCAGCGAGGCGCCCGGCGCGCGCACCGTGACCGGCAACCCGCTCGACATCGCGCTCGAACCCGGCCACTGGCTCGCGGTCCAGGCCGCCGATGGCGGCGTGGCCTACACCCGCGCCGGCGACCTGCGCCTGACCGCCAACGGCCTGCTGACCACCGCCAGCGGACTGCCGGTGCTCGACCGCAACGGCGCGCCGATGGCGCTGCCGCCCAGCGACGCGATCGAGATCGGCGGCGACGGCACCGTCTCGGTGGTGCCGCAGGGCGAGCCGATGTCGGCGATGGCCGTGCTCGGCCAGCTGCAGGTCGCGGCGGCGCCCGCGCGCGACCTGGTGCGCGGCGAGGACGGGCTGATGCGGCTGCCGCCCGGCGCCGGGCCGCTCCCGCCGGCCGACGGCAAGGTCCTGGCCTCGGGCGTGCGCGAGGGCAGCAACGTCGACGCGACCGGGATGCTGGTCTCGATGATCGAGCTGGCGCGCCAGTTCGAGATGCAGGTACGGGTCTTGCAGAGCGGTGACGACACCGCCCGCGCGGCCAACACCCTGCTGTCCACGCGCTGAGCGCGCCCACCTCCACTGACGGAATCCCGCCATGACCCAGGCTCTATGGATCGCCAAGACCGGCCTCGACGCGCAGCAGACGCGCATGGCGGTCATCTCCAACAACCTCGCCAACACCAACACCACCGGCTTCAAGCGCGACCGCGCCAGCTTCGAGGACCTGCTGTACCAGACCACCCGCCAGCCCGGCGGCGCCACCTCCGAGCAGACCAGCCTGCCCACCGGGCTGCAGGTCGGCACCGGCGTGCGCGTGGCCGCGACCTCCAAGGAGTTCGCCCAGGGCAGCCTGGCCCAGACCGGCGGCGCGCTGGACGTGGCGATCAACGGCCGCGGCTTCTTCGAGATCCTGATGCCCGACGGCAGCACCGCCTACACCCGCGACGGCAGCTTCAAGATCAACGCCCAGGGCGAGCTGGTGACCAACGCCGGCTTCCCGGTGCAGCCGGGCCTGCAGCTGCCCGAGGGCGCGCAGTCGATCACGATCGGCGCCGACGGCACGGTCAGCGTGCAGCTGGCCGGCCAGGCCCAGCCGGTGCAGGTCGGCGCGCTGACCATCGCCGACTTCGTCAATCCCGCCGGGCTCCAGGCCAAGGGCGAGAACCTCTACATCGAGACCGGCGCCAGCGGCCCGGCGCAGACCGGCGCGCCCGGCGAGAACGGCACCGGACTGCTGGTGCAGGGCGCGCTGGAAGGCTCCAACGTCAACGTGGTCGAGGAGCTGGTGTCGATGATCGAGACCCAGCGCGCCTACGAGACCAACGCCAAGGCGATCTCGACCATCGACTCGATGCTCGCCTACCTCAACAACAAGCTGTGAGCGCGACGATGAAGACCCTGTCCGCCCTCGCCGCCGCGCTCGTCCTGTCCGGCTGCGCCGCGACCATGGGCGACGTGCGCCCGTTCCCGGCGCCCGATGCCGCTTCCCGCGGCTACGCCGCCGCGCCCGCGGCCATGCCGCCCGCCCATGCGGCGCCCGCCGCGCGCAACGACGGCGGCGGCTCGATCTACGCCTCGGCCGGCGGCGGCAACCGCGGCATGCACCTGTTCCAGGACAACAAGGCGCGCCACGTCGGCGACCTGCTGACCATCGTCCTGGTCGAGAGCACCCGCGCCCGCACCAACGCCACCACCTCGGTGAGCAAGGACAGCGGCGTGGACATGGCCGCGCCGACCCTGTTCGGCCGCGGCGTGACCGTCAACGGCCGCCCGGTGCTGCAGGCCGGGATCGAGGGCTCGCGCGACTTCTCCGGCGCCGGCGACAGCGCCCAGAGCAACCAGCTGGTCGGCAACATCACCGTCACCGTGGTCGAGGACCTGGGCAACGGCAACCTGCGCGTCGCCGGCGAGAAGCGCCTGCGCCTGAACCAGGGCGACGAGCTGGTCCAGATTCAAGGCCTGGTGCGGGTGGCCGATATCGGGTCCGACAACCGCATCACCTCCGACCGCGTGGCGGAGGCGGCGATCGTCTACGGCGGCCGCGGCACCCTGGCGCGTTCCAACGCGATGGGGTGGCTGGCGCGGTTCTTCAATTCCGCCGCGTATCCGTACTGAGGGCCGCGACATGGCAACGAACATCGCGAGCCGCACCCTCGTCGCCGTCGCCGGCCTGCTGGCCGTGGCGATCGCGGCGCTGCCGGCGCCCGCGCGCGCCGAACGGATCAAGGACCTGGCCCAGGTGGCCGGCGTGCGCGGCAACCCGCTGGTGGGCTACGGCCTGGTGGTGGGCCTGGACGGCAGCGGCGACCGCACCAGCCAGACGCCCTTCACCGTGCAGAGCCTGAAGACCATGCTCGACCAGCTCGGCGTCAGCCTGCCGCCGGGCATCAACCCGCAGCTCAAGAACGTGGCCGCGGTCGCGATCCACGCCGAACTGCCGCCGTTCGCCAAGCCCGGCCAGACCATCGACGTCACCGTGTCCTCGATCGGCAACGCCGGTTCGCTGCGCGGCGGCAGCCTGCTGATGGCGCCGCTCAAGGGCGCCGACGGCCAGGTCTACGCGATCGCCCAGGGCACCCTGGTGGTGAGCGGTTTCGGCGCCTCGGGCCGCGACGGCTCGCGCATCTCCACCAACGCGCCCAACGGCGGCACGATCCCCAACGGCGCGATCGTCGAACGCGCCGCGCCGGGCGGTTCGCCGTCGGACGTGGTCACGCTCAACCTGCGCCAGTCCGACTTCACCACCGCCTCGCGCATCGTCTCGGCCATTGACGGCGCCTTCGGCCCGGGCCGGGCGCGCGCGCTGGACGGCGTCACCATCGAGGTCATGCCGCCGCCGGGCGACCGCATCGGCTTCCTGGCCCGGCTTGAATCGCTCGAGGTCACCCCGGGCGCCGCGGCGGCCAAGGTCATCGTCAACGCGCGCACCGGCACCGTGGTGATGGGCGGCGAGGTCAAGGTCATGCCGGCCGCCGTCTCGCACGGCTCGCTCACGGTCTCGGTGACCGAGAGCGCCCTGGTCAGCCAGCCCGGCGCGTTCGGCCGCGGCGACACCGTGGTCGCGCCGCAGTCCTCGCTCCAGGTCACCCAGGACGGCGGGCGCATGTTCATGTTCGAAGGCGGCTCGTCGCTGGAGTCGATCGTGCGCGCGGTCAACGCGGTCGGCGCGGCCCCCGGCGACATCGTCGCCATCCTCGAGGCGCTCAAGCGCGCCGGCGCCCTGCGCGCCGAGCTCGAGGTGATCTGAGCCCGGACCGGCCATGCACCTGCCCGCCGCCACCCCGATCCCGCTCGCGCCCGCGCAGGCCACCCCGCGCGCGGACGTCGAGAAGGCGGCGCGCGAGCTCGAGGCGCAGTTCGCGCACATGCTGATCAAGTCGATGCGCAGCGCGTCGGGCAGCGACCCGCTGGGCGGCGACACCCGCTATCGCGACATGTACGACCAGCAGCTCGCGCGCGAACTCACCAAGGGCCGCGGGCTGGGCCTGGCGCCGATGATCGTGCGCCAGCTCGAGCGCGGCAGCGACGCGGCGCCCGCGCCGGCCGCGCCCGCGCCGGCCGCGATGCCGCTGCAGCGGCCCGGCGACAGCCTGCCGTCCCTGCCGCTCGCGCCCGGCGGCGCGATGCCGGCGCTGCTGCCGTTGGCGGCGGCGCGCTCGGGCGTGTCGCTGCCCGGGTTGTCGCCGGCGCAGGCCGCGCCGGCGCCGCGGCCCGCCGACACCGCGATGCAGGCCGACGCCGACGCGCCATTCGACGCCAGCACGCCGGAAGCCTTCGTGCGCTCGATCTGGCCGCAGGCGCAGAAGGCGGCGGCGCAGCTGGGCGTCCCGGCCAAGGCGCTGGTCGCCCAGGCCGCGCTCGAGACCGGCTGGGGACGGCGCCTGGCCGGCGGCAAGCACGGCTCCTCGCTCAACCTGTTCGGGATCAAGGCCAGCGGCGGCTGGAAGGGCGCGCGCGTGAACGCGGGCACCCACGAGTTCGTCGGCGGCAAGCGGGTCGAGGAGCGCGCCGACTTCCGCGCCTACGGTTCGGTCGCCGAAAGCTTCGCCGACTACGCGCGCCTGATCGGCCGCGACCGCTACGCCGCCGCGCGCGGCACCGGCGACGACGTGCACCGCTTCGCCAGCGCGCTGCAGAAGGCCGGCTACGCCACCGATCCGTCCTACGCGGCCAAGATCACCGCGATCGCCAACGGCGCCACGCTCAACCGCGCGCTGGCCGCGATCTCCGCGCCGGCGCGCGCCGACGTGCAGCTCGCCGACGCCACCGGCGCAGGCCGCGCCACCCACGCCACCACCGTCGCGGCCCTGGCCGCCGGCACCAGGGGATAGCCCATGACCGGGATGCTCGGCACCGGAACCTCCGCCCTGCTCGCCTTCCAGCGCGCGCTCGGCACCGTCAGCCACAACGTGGCCAACGCCTCGACCCCCGGCTACAGCCGGCAGCGCGTGGACCTGTCCTCGCGGCCGGCCCAGGTCGAAGGCGGGCACTGGGTCGGCCAGGGCGTCAACGCGGCCTCGCTGCAGCGCCTGGCCGACGGCCTGGTGTTCGCGCGCCAGATCGACAGCAGCGGCGAACTCGGCCGGCTGCGCCAGCTGTCCTCGCTGTCGGACCGCGTCGATGCCCTGTTCTCGGATCCGGCCACCGGCCTGTCCGGGCACTGGTCGGAATTCTTCAACGCGGCCGATGCGCTCGCCGCCGAGCCCGGCTCGGGCATCGCCCGCAGCCAGCTGCTGACCAGCGCCGAGCAGCTGGCCGCGCGCTGGCGCACGCTCGACGGCCAGCTGTCGGCGCTCGACCAGGAGGCCGGGCAGCGGCTGCACAGCGCGGTGGCCGACGCCAACCGCCTCGCCACCGAGATCGCCGACCTCAACCGCACCATCCACCAGGCCGGCGGCAAGGTCGCGCCCGACCTGCTCGACGCGCGCGAACTGCGCATCACCCAGCTGGCCGCGCTCACCGGTGCCACGACCGTCGAACAGGACGGGATGCTCAACGTGTTCACCTCCGGCGGCCAGCCGCTGGTGGTCGGCACCCGGGCGATGCAACTCGCCACCGCCCCCGACCCGATGCAGGCCGGCCGCGTGCAGCTCTCGCTCCAGACCCCGGGCGGCGACGTGCGCCTGCCGTCCGCGACCGTCTCGGGCGAACTGGGCGGCCTGCTCGAGTTCCGCGAACGCGTGCTCGACCCGGCCCGGGCCGAACTCGGCCGCATGGCCACCGCGTTCGCCACCGCCTTCAACGACGTCCACCGCTCCGGCGTGGACTACACCGGCGCGCCGGGCGGAGACTTCTTCAGCCTCGCGCCGCCGCGCGTGGACCCGCATGCCGGCAACGGCGGCAACGCCGGCATCAGCGCGCGCATCGACGACGTCGGCGCGCTCACCGGCCACGACCTGGTGCTGCGCTTCGACGGCGCGTGGACGGCGGTGCGCGCCGACACCGGCGAGGCCGTGCCGATGACCGGCAGCGGCACCGCGGCCGATCCGTTCCGGGTCGCCGGCGTCGCCTTCGAGGTCACCGGCACGCCGGCGCCCGGCGACCGCTTCGCGCTGCGCCCGACCGCCGGCGCCGCCGCCAGCCTGCGGGTCGCGGTCTCCGATCCTTCCGCGATCGCCGCCGCCGCGCCGCTGCAGGCGGCCGCCGACCCGTCCAACCTCGGCGACGCGCGCGCGGCCGGCGCCATGGTCACCGACCCGGCCGCGTTCGCGGGCTTCGCCGGCGCCACGATCGAGTTCATCGACGCCGGCCAGTACACGATCGACGGCAACGGCCCGTTCGCGCACGTGGCCGGCAGCCCGATCGGCGACGCCGCGGCGGGCTGGAGCCTGTCGCTGGAGGGCACGCCCGCGGCGGGCGACCGCTTCACGCTCTCGCCCACGCCGCCGCGCTCCACCGGCAACGGCAACGCGCTGGCGCTGGGCGCGCTCGACCGGCGCGACCTGCTCGACGGCGGCACCCGCTCGCTCACCGATGGCCTGACCGGGCTCACCGCGCGCGCCGGCGCCGACGCGCGCCACGCCCGGCTGAGCTTCGAGGCCCAGGGCGCGATCGACGCGCAGGTCTACGCCGAACGCGAATCGGTGAGCGGCGTGAACCTGGAGGAAGAGGCGGCCGACCTGCTGCGCTACCAGCAGGCCTACCAGGCCGCGGCGCAGATCATCGCCACCGCCGACACGATGTTCCAGACCCTGATGGCCGCCGTGCGGCGCTGAGGAACGACCATGACCGTACTGCGCATGTCCACCGCCGCGCTCCACCAGCAGGGCCTGCAGGGCCTGATGCAGCAGCAGCAGCGCCTGGCGCGCGTGCAGCAGGAACTGGTCGGCGGCGTGAAGCTGCTGCGCGGCGCCGACGATCCGTCCGGCATGGCCCGCGTGCAGCAGATGGACCACCTGCTCGCCTCGCTGCAGCAGCAGGACCGGAACGCCACCCTGGTCGAACACCGGCTGCGCAGCCAGGAGAACGCGCTGGCCGACGTCGGCACCCAGCTCGACCGCGCGCGCCAGCTCGCGGTGCAGGCCAACAGCCCGACCCTGTCGGACACCGACCGCGCGTCGATCGCGGCCGAGCTGCGCGCGGTGCGCGCCGAGCTGCTGGCGATCGCCAACCGCGACGACGGCAACGGCCGGCGCCTGTTCGCCGGCACCCGCGACGGCGTGATCCCGTTCGCCGACAACGGCGGCGTGGTGAGCTACGCCGGCGACGACGGCCGCAACAGCCTCGAGGTCTCGCCCGACCACTGGGTGGTCGACGGCGAGCCGGGCAGCGAGGTGTTCCTGCGCGTGCGCACCGGCGACGGCATCGTCCGCGGCAGCGCCGCGGCCGGCAACACCGGCACCGGCGTGCTGCAGTCCAGCGGCGTGGTCGACCACGCGGCGTGGACCGGGCAGTCGCTGCGGGTCGAATTCACCGCCGCCGACGCCTGGCGCGTGCTCGACGGCGACGGCAACGAACTGGCCACCGGCAGCTACGCCGACGGCGCCACCATCACCGCCGGCGGCATGCAGCTCACGATCAGCGGCACGCCCGCCGCCGGCGACAGCTTCAGCGTCGAACCGGCGCCGGTGCGCGACGTGTTCGCCACCCTGCAGGGCCTGGTGGACGCGCTCGAGGCGCCGGCCGCCGACCCGGCCGCGCGCGCCTGGCGCAGCAACCGGATCGGCGCGGCGCTGGGCGACCTGGCCACCGCGCAGGACCACATGCTGTCGCTGCGCGCGAACACCGGTTCGCGCCTGGCCGCGCTCGACAACGCCGCCGACGCGCGCAGCGCCACCGACCTGACCCTGCAGGAGTCGCTGTCGGAACTGCGCGACGTCGACGTGGCCGAGGCCAGCACCCGCCTGGCGCTGCACCTGGCCGCGATCGAGGCCGCGCAGAAGACCATGCTGCGGGTCCAGGGCCTGTCCCTGTTCGACCGCATGTAGCGATTTTTCGCGATCGGGTGTCCCCGGGGCCTAAAGCTTGACAGGACGGCGCCGATACCCATCCCAGCAGCGGCGAGGACCGACCCGGTCAGCACCCTGCGAAGTACCGGCGCAGCCTCTCGTCGCCGCCGGACCCAACCTCCCAGGAGAACCACGATGTCCACTGTCATCAACACCAACGTGATGTCGCTCAATGCGCAGCGGAACCTGACCGCGTCCGGCGCCGACCTCGCCACCAGCCTGCAGCGCCTGTCCTCGGGCATGCGCATCAACAGCGCCAAGGACGACGCCGCCGGCCTCGCGATCTCGCAGCGCTTCACCACCCAGATCCGCGGCCTCGACCAGGCGGCCCGCAACGCCAACGACGGCATCTCGCTGGCCCAGACCGCCGAAGGCGCGCTGGCCGAGATCGGCAACAACCTGCAGCGCATCCGCGAGCTGGCGGTGCAGTCGCGCAACGCCACCAACTCGGCGTCCGACCGCGAGGCCCTGGACGCCGAAGTCCAGCAGCTGAAGGCGGAGATCCAGCGCGTCGCCGAGACCACCAACTTCAACGACGTCAAGCTGCTCGACGGCTCGTTCCAGGCCCAGAGCTTCCAGGTCGGCGCCAATCAGGGCGAGACCATCGACATCGCCGCGATCGTCAACGCCAACATCGACGCGCTGGGCACCTGGACCTCGGTGGGCACCACCAGCTACGCCCAGACCCTGACCGCCTTCGCCGGCACCGACCCGACGGCGGCCGCCTCGGTCGAGGTCAACGGCGTGGCGATCAGCGTCACCGCCAGCGGCGGCCGCGACGCCGCGGGCTTCCTGGCGGACCTGAAGACCGCGTTCGACACCGCGAAGGCCAACCCCGCCAACACCGCGCTGGCCAACGTGGAGATGAGCGCCGCCGGCGTGCTGAGCACGACCGACGCCGACATCACCCTGGCCAACCTGACCAACCTGACCGGTCCGGCGGCGGGCACCACGCAGAGCACCGAGACCCAGGTCCCCGGCTCGGGCCAGACCGGCTTCGCCACCCTGGACATCAAGACCGTCGATGGCGCCGACAACATGATCCTGGCCATGGACGCCGCGCTGAAGGACATCAACACCGCGCGCGCCAACATGGGTGCGGTGCAGAACCGCTTCACCTCGGTGATCGCCAACCTGTCGACCTCGATCGAGAACCTGTCGGCGGCGCGCAGCCGGATCCAGGACGCGGACTTCGCCAAGGAATCGGCGCAGCTCTCGCGCAACCAGATCCTGCAGCAGGCCGGCACCGCGATGCTGGCCCAGGCCAACCAGGCCACGCAGAACGTGCTCCAGCTGCTGCGCTGATGCACATTGGCCGCAGGGCGTCGCTCCGGGCGCGCCCTGCGGTCCTTCTCCGGCCTGACCGCAAGACCCGGGATCTCCGTTCCGCCGCAGCCAACGTGCACCGCCTGCCTGCCGCCGCGCAGCCAGGACGCCGCCCGCGGGCCACGGCGCCACCACGCCAGGGGCAGCACGCGCCATGACCACCATCGGAAACGTTGGCAAGCTCGACGTCATGACCATGGTCGCGCAACTGGTCGCGGCCGACCGCGCCCAGCCCGAGGCGCGCATCGCCGGCAAGGAACGCGAGGTCAATGCCCAGATCTCGGCCATCGGCACGCTGCGCAGCGCGTTCTCCGCGCTCGGCACCGCCATCAAGGGCCTGTCCTCGGGCGAGAATCTCTCCGCGCGCAAGGCCACCGTGCCTGCCGACGCGAACTTTTCCGCCAGCGCCGGCAGCGGCGCGGCGACCGGCCGCTACCAGATCGAGGTGATCGCGCTCGCCAGCGCGCACAAGCTCGGTTCGGCCGCCCACGCCGCCGATGCCGCGATCGGCACCGGCACCCTGACCATCACCACCGGCGACACCACCCTCGAGGTGGTGATCGACGAATCCAACAACACCCTCGCCGGCATCCGCGACGCGGTCAACGCCGCGGCCGGCGGCAAGGGCGTGAGCGCCACGATCGTCACCGGCGACGACGGCGCGCACCTGGTCTTCAACGCCCTGGGCACCGGCAGCGCCGGCGCGCTGCGCATCGCCGCCAGCGGCGGCGACGGCGGCCTGTCCGCCTTCGCTTTCGACCCGGACGTCCCGGGCGGCCTGGCCGAACTGGCGGCGGCCTCCGACGCCCGGGTCAAGGTCGACGGCATCGAGCGCAGCAGCCCGTCCAACACCGTCGCCGACCTGATCGACAAGGTCTCGATCACGCTCACCAAGGCCGAACCGGGCACCGTGCGCGAACTGCGCGTCGAGGGCGACACCGGCGCCCAGCGCAGCGCGGTCAAGGCCTTCGTCAGCGCCTACAACGCGGCGCTGGGCGCGCTGGGCCAGGTGTCCTCGTACAACGCGGCGAACAAGACCGCGGCCGCGCTCAACGGCGACGCCATGGTGCGCAACACCACCCGCGACCTGCGCAACATCCTCGGCGACGGCGTGATGGACCTCAAGGCGCTCGGCATCGCGATCGCCAAGGACGGCACGCTCAGCCTCGACGAGGCCGCGTTCGACAAGGGCCTGGCCGACGACCCCGGCGCCGCGGCGCGGCTGTTCGGCGCCGACGGCATGGCCGGGCGCCTCGACGCCGTGGTGCAACGCCTGGTCGATCCCGACGAGGGCCTGCTGGCCGGGCGCACCGCCAACCTCAACGCGCGGACCAAGGCCCTGGCGGCCCAGCGCAGCCAGCTCGACTTCCGCATGAGCCAGGCCGAGGCGCGCTACCGCGCCCAGTTCACCGCCCTCGACGTGCTGCTGACCTCGCTCCAGACCAGCAGCGACTACCTCAGCCAGCAGATCGCCGCCCTCAACAACAACAAGACGACCTGACCATGAACGCGCGCGCCCTTGCCAACCAGTACCGCCAGACCGCGGTGACCAGCGCCGCGCTGGACGCCAGCCCGCACCAGCTGATCGCGCTGATGCTGGCCGGTGCGCGCGACCGCGCCCGCCTCGCCGCGGCCTGCCTCGAACGCGGGGACCTGCCGCGCAAGGCGCAGGCCATCAGCGATGCCAGCGCGATCATCGGCGGCCTCAACGGCGCGCTCAACATGGAAGCCGGCGGCGAGATCGCCGACGGCCTGGCCGCGCTGTACGACTACGCCCAGCGCCGCCTGGTGCTGGCCAACGCGCAGAACGACCCCGCGCCGCTGCGCGAGGTGGACGACCTGCTGGGCGAGATCGAATCGGCGTGGCTGGCGATCGCGCCGACGGAGGCCGCATGATCCCGGCCCTGCCCGCCGACCAGGTGCGCGCCGCGATCGCGGCCGACGACTGGGAGCTGGCCGGCGCCCTGCTGCGCGAGCACGACGCGGCCGTGGCCGCGGCCTGCGCCGCGCCGGACTTCGTCCATGCCCCGCGCGAGGCGCTCGAGGCGCTGCTCGACGCCCAGCGCGCGCTGGCCGACGAGATCCGCGCCGCGCGCGACGAAGCCCTGCGCCTGCTCGAGAAGCTCGGCCAGGACCAGCGCGGCGCGCGCGCCTGGCAGAAGGCGCTGGCGTGACCCCGGCCGAGGCCGACGCCCTGCTGTTCGGCGACAGCCTCGCCTGCGAGGTGCTGCGCCCGGCGGCGGTGCTGCCGCGCCCGCGCCATCCCGATCCCGCGCTCGCCGCCAGCGGCGAGGCGCTGCTGCGCGCGCTGGCGGTGCTCGAGGACGGCCAGCGCCCCGAGGAACCCGACGGCGACGACCACGCGCTGGCGCGGGTCGAGGCCAAGCTCGACCTGCTCACCACCCTGGTCGCCAGCCTGGTGCGCCAGCACGACGGCGACCCGGTCCGGCCGCTGACCTGGTCGGCGCGCGGCGCCTGCCTGGAACTGCCCGATCCGCCCGCCGGCGGCGTCGGGCTGTTGCGCGTGCGCCCGGCCGACTGGCTGCCGTCGAGCCTGGTGCTGCCGGCGACCGAGATCGCGCGCGAGGCGGGGGCGCAAGGCGTGCGCTGCTGGCTGCGCTTCGATCCCATGCCGCCGGGCCTGGAGTCCGCGCTCGAACGCCACCTGTTCCGCATCCATCGCCGCGCGGTCGCGGAGAGCCGGCGCCAGAAGCAGGAAATCTGAGATCCCGATCACGTATCCTTGGGCCGCCATGCGCCGGCCGCGCGACGCGGCTTATCGTGGCGGCAAGGAAACACAGGGGGTCGAGTTGCTGCGAGTACTGATCTGCGACGACCACACGCTGGTCCGGGCCGGGCTGCGCCGCCTGCTCGAGTCGTTCGCGGACATCGAGGTGGTGGCCGAGGCCGCCAGCGCCGACGAGGTGGTGATCCGCGCCCGCGAGGCGCTGCCGCACGTCATCCTGCTCGACCTGTCGATGCCCGGCCGCAGCGGCTTCGACGCGCTGGCCGAACTGCGCCGCACCTGCCCCGAATCCGCGGTGGTCATCATGTCGATGCACGACGACGCGCTGCACGTGCGCGAGGCGCTGGCGCGCGGGGCGATGGGCTTCGTGGTCAAGGAGGCGGCGCCGGCCGAGCTCGAGATCGCCCTGCGCGCGGCCGCCGCCGGCCGCCCCTACCTGAGCCCGCACGTTTCGGCACCGCAATTGCAGGCGCTGCGCAACGGAACCCGCGGGGAGGCCAACGTCGACGCGCTGCCGCGCCGCCAGCGCGAGATCCTCGACGCGCTCGGCGCCGGCCGCACCACCAAGCAGATCGCCGCCGACCTGGGCATCAGCGTCAAGACCGTGGAAACCCACCGCGCGCGGATGATGGAAACGCTCGGCTGCCGCAATGCCGGCGAGCTGCTGCGCATCGCCCTGCGCCTGCACGACCGCCCCTGAGCGGCTGACGCAAAGCGTCACCTCGCGTCACCTCCGAACCCCTTGCGTCGGAAACACGACGCGATGTCGGGGAATCCCCGACATCGGGCCGGGATTTGCCTGATCCGGACCCGGGTTTGCCCTGATTCGGGTTCCGTCACGCCCTCGTCACGATGGCATCCGTTCGCCGACCGGGGGAGTCGGCACGGAGGCAAGGAAGATGAAGGCCAACCTGCGCATCGGCATCACCCAGGGGGTCAACCTGACGCCGCAGCTGCTGCAGTCGATCCGGCTGCTGCAGCTCACCGCCCCGCAGCTGGAACAGGAGCTGCGCCAGGCGCTCGAGCGCAATCCCCTGCTCGAACGGGAAGAGGTCGAGGACGAGGACGCGGACGAGGCCACGCCCGAGGCGGCGGCGGTCGAGGTCGCGGCCTGGGACGAACTGCCCGACCCGGCCTTCCTGTCGGGCGGCGGCACGGGCGGCGGCGACGAGGACGCGAGCCTGCGGATCCCCGACGGCGAGTCCAGCGATCCGCGCCTGCGCCTGCTGCGCCTGTTGTCGCTGCACTGGGACGCCGCCGACCTGGAAGTCGCGGCCTGGTGGCTGGACCACTGCGACGACCGCGGCTACCTCGAGCAGCCGCTCGACGAACTCCTGGCCGCGGCCCGCGCCGCGTTCCCGCACCGCGCCGGCGATGTCGGCGTGCTGCGCACCCGCCTGCTGCACGGGGACTGGCCGGGCATGGCCGCCGCCGACGCCCGCGAATGCCTGTCGGCGCAGCTGCGCGCCCTGCCCGAGGACGATGCCCGGGCCCTGGCCGCGCGCATCCTCGACCGCCACCTCGACCTGCTCGCCGGCCACGACCTGGACGCGATCGCCGCCGCCACCGGCGCCGACCTCGAGGCGGTGCGCCGGGCGGTGTCGCTGGTCCTGTCGCTGCGCCCGCACCCGGTGCAGGCCCCGGTGGCGGCCGAGGACGAGCACATCGTCCCGGACGTCGTCGCCTGGCGCGCCAACGGCGCCTGGCGGGTGGCCCTGTCCGGCCGCGCCGCCCCGCGCATCCGCATCGCCCCGCACTGCGAACGCGCCCTGGCCGGCAGCGACCACCAGGTGATGCGCGGCCTGCTCGACGAGGCGCGCTGGCTGGTGCGCGGCGTCAACATGCGCAACGAAACCCTGCTGCGCACCGCCCAGGTGCTGGTCGAGCGCCAGCAGGGCTTCCTCGACCAGGGCCCGGAGGCGATCCTGCCGCTGACCCTGCGCGAGGTCGCCGACGCGATCGGCGTGCACGAGTCCACCGTCTCGCGCATCGTCAGCGGCAAGTACATCCAGACCCCGCGCGGCACCTTCGAGCTCAAGCGCCTGTTCGCGGTGCGGCTCGAGGGCGCGGAGGTCAGCGGCGCCGCGGTGCGGGCGATGGTCAAGCGCCTGATCGAGGCCGAGCCGGCCAACGCCCCGCTCGCCGACGACGTCATCGCCGGCCTGCTGGCGCGCCAGGGCATCCGCATCGCCCGGCGCACCGTGGCCAAGTATCGTGACCAGCTGTCGATCGGCCCGGCCCGCGCGCGCCACCGTGCCGCGCCCCAGGCCCGCCAGGAGTACGTGTGATGCGCCAGATTTCCGTGCTGCTGGTCGACGACCATGCCGGCTTCATCTCCGCGGCCATGCGCCACCTGCGCCGCCTGCCCTGGCTGACCGTGGCCGGGACCGCGGCCAACGGCGTCGAGGCCGTGGCCCAGTGCGAAGTCCTGCGCCCGGACGCGGTGCTGATGGACCTGGCCATGCCCGAGATGGGCGGCCTGCAGGCCACCCGCCTGATCAAGGCCCAGGACAACCCCCCCTACGTCGTCATCGCCAGCCACTTCGACGACGGCGAGCACCGCGAGCACGCCATGCGCGCCGGCGCCGACGCCTTCGTCAGCAAGCTGGCCTACATCCACGAAGTACTGCCCCTGCTCGAGGCCCTGGCCGCGCGCGGGGGCGAAGGCAACGAACCGGAGGCCTCGTCATGAGCGAGTCGCGCATCCTGGTCATCGACCACGACGACGCCCGCGCCGAGCGCGTGGCCACCCTGCTCGATTTCATGGACTTCAACCCGCGCATCGTCGACGACGCCGCGGACATCGACCTGGCCCGGGCCCGCGCCAGCGACTGGGTCGCGGTGGTGGTCGGCGACGTCGGCGACGGCAAGTCGTGGGAGGCGTTCGCCGGATGGCTGGCCACCCAGGCCCTGCATCCGCCGGTGCTGGAGCTGCCCGGCCACGCCGCGGACGCGCCCTGGCGCGCGCGCCTGCACCCGCAGGCGGTGTGGCCGCTGGCCTACCCGATCCGCCGCGCCCAGCTGCAGGAGGCGCTGCGCCGCGCCAGCCTCAAGCGCATCGACGACGACGCCCGCCGCGAGGTGCACTCGTCCGGGCCCACCGGCCGCAGCGCCGCGGTGCTGCAGCTCAACCGCATGATCGACCAGGTCGCCCCGCACGACACCACGGTGCTGCTGCTGGGCGAGTCGGGCACCGGCAAGGAGGTGGCGGCGCGCGCCCTGCACGACCGCTCGGCGCGCCGCGACAAGCCGTTCGTGGCCGTGAACTGCGGCGCGATCCCGCCGGACCTGCTCGAGAGCGAGCTGTTCGGCCACGAGAAGGGCGCCTTCACCGGCGCGCTGACCCAGCGCAAGGGCCGTTTCGAGATGGCCGAAGGCGGGACCCTGCTGCTCGACGAGATCGGCGACATGAGCATGCCGATGCAGGTCAAGCTGCTGCGCGTGCTGCAGGAGCGCTGCTTCGAGCGCGTGGGCGGCACCACCACCATCAAGTGCAACGTGCGCGTGATCGCGGCGACCCACCGCAACCTCGAGCAGCGCATCGCCAGCGGCGACTTCCGCGAGGACCTGTTCTACCGCCTGAACGTGTTCCCGATCGAAATGCCGGCGCTGCGCGATCGCACCGAGGACCTGCCCGACCTGGTCGCCGCGATCACCCGCCAGCTGGCCGAGTCCGGCCGCGGCCAGGTCTCGCTGGCCTCCGACGCGATCAACGCGCTGCGCCACTACCAGTGGCCGGGCAACGTGCGCGAGCTGAGCAACCTGCTCGAGCGCCTGGCCGTGCTGCACCCGGGCGGGACCGTGCGCGCGGCCGACCTGCCGGCGCGCTACCGCGCCGCCGCGGCCGCCGCCGGCGACCTGTTCGACCCGGCGCCGGAACCGGCGATCCCCGAGTCGCCGGTCCGCGCCGCCGCCCCGGTCGCGGACCCGACCGGCCTGTCGGCGCTCACCACGCTGCCGCCGCAGGGCATCGACCTGCGCGGGCACATGGCCGGGATCGAACTGGGGCTGCTGCGCGCGGCACTGGAGCAGGCCGGCGGCGTGGTCGCCCACGCCGCGCCGCTGCTGGGCCTGCGCCGCACCACCCTGGTCGAGAAGCTGCGCAAGTACGGCCTCGACCGCGAGCAGGTCGCCGGCAACGAGCCGGCCGGGGAGCGGCGCGCGGCGGCTTTCTGACGGCGGCCCCGTGGCACGGGACTTGCCTGACCCCCTGCAGCAACGAACGGCAGCCCGGCCATGAGCACCGACGCCATCTCCTCGATCCTGTCCCAGATCCGCGCGCACGAGATGCGCACGGGCGCCCTCCGGGCCGACGCCGCGCCGTCGAACGCGATCGACGTCGGCGGCGCCGGCCAGGCCAGGGCGCCCGGCTTCGCCCAGGCCCTGTCGAACGCGATCGGCAAGGTCAACGAGACCCAGGCCAACGCCAGCGCGCTGCAGCAGGCGTTCGAACTGGGCGACCCGCGCGCCGACCTGGCGCGGGTGATGGTCGCGATGCAGCAGTCCCAGGTCGCGTTCCGGGCCACGGTCGAGGTGCGCAACCGCCTCGTCCAGGCCTACCAGGACGTGATGAACATGCCGATCTGACCCGGCGCCGACGCGCCCACGCCCTTCCCTGACACCCACCGCCCACCGAGCCCGCCACCACCATGAGCGTGATCGCACTCCCCAAGGCCGCCGAGAACCTGCGCGAACTCGGCCGCCTGCAGGACATCCCGCTGGTCCGCCAGCTCGGCCTGCTGGCCCTGGTCGCGGTGACCATCGCGCTGGGCCTGTGGCTGTTCTCCTGGACCCAGAAGCCGGACTACGTGCCGGTGCACGCCGGCCTCGACGCCAAGTCGACCGCCGAGGCCTCGGAGCTGCTGCGCAACGCGCGCATCCCGTTCAGGCTCGACCCGGCCACCGGCGCGCTCGCGGTGCCGGTCGACCAGGCCGGCGAGGCGCGCATGGCCCTGGCCTCGGTCGGCCTGCCGGCCAGCACCACCGGCGGCTTCGAGACGATCAACGGCGACCAGGGCTTCGGCACCAGCCAGTTCATCGAGAGCGCGCGCTACCAGCACGCGATGGAGGTCGAGCTGGCCCGCACCATCGCCAACCTGCGCCCGGTGCGCGAGGCGCGGGTGCACCTGGCCATGCCCAAGCCGTCCGCCTTCACCCGCCAGCGCGAGCCGGCCAGCGCCTCGGTGGTGCTGCAGCTGCGCGCCGGCAGCACCCTCGAGCAGGGCCAGGTCAGCGCGATCGTGCACCTGGTGGCCTCCAGCATCCCCGGCCTGCCGGCCGAGAACGTCACCGTGGTCGACCAGTTCGGCCGCATGCTGTCCAACACCGACCCGCAGAGCGACGACGCGGTGGGCGCGCGCCAGTTCGAGCAGCAGCGGCGCCAGGAAGCGGTGTACGTGCAGCGCATCCAGGAGCTGCTCGAGCCGATGACCGGCCCGGGCCGGGTCAGCGCCACGGTCAGCGTGGACATGGACTTCGCCCAGACCGAGGAAGCCAGCGAGCGCTACGGGCCGCAGCCGGCCATCGTGCGCAGCGAGCAGATCTCCGAGTCGGGCATCCTCGGCGCCGAACCGGTCGCGCGCGGCGTGCCCGGCAGCGCCAGCAACACCCCGGAGGCCGCGGAGGCCGCGGCGGCGGCCGCCGCCGAGCCCGCGCCGGCCACCGCGGCCGCCAGCGGCCCGGGCAGCCGCAGCGCGGTGCGCAACTACGAGATCGACCGCACCCTGACCCATACCCGCCAGGCCCCGGGCCGGATCCGCCGGGTCACCGCCGCGGTGCTGGTGGACCACGTCCCCGGCGCCCCGGGCGCCGCCGGCGACGCCGCCGCGCCCGCGAAGGGCCGGCCGCTGACCGAGGCCGAGCTGGCCCGGATCGAGACCCTGGTGCAGCAGGCGATCGGCTTCGACGCCACGCGCGGCGACGTGGTCTCGGTGGTCAATGCGCCGTTCGCGCGCGACACCGGCGAGGCGCCCGACGACTCGATCCCGTTCTGGGAGCACCCACGCGCACGCGAGTTCGGCCGCATCATCTTCGGCGGGCTGGCGGTGCTGGTGCTGATCCTCACCGTGCTGCGCCCGGCCTCGCGCCAGCTGCTCGGCGCGCGCACCCCGACCGCGACCGTGATCCCCGCCGGCGAACTCCAGGACGACGCGACCGTCAGCCTGTCGGCCCCGGCCCAGGCGCACGCCGCCGCGGCCGGCGAACTGCCGGCGGCGACGATGACCTTCGACGACAAGCTCGAAATCGCCCGCACCGCGGTCAGCACCGACCCGCGGCGGGTGGCCCAGGTGGTCCGCGACATGGTGGCGTCCGATGGCTGATTCTTCGCTCGAACCGCCCCTGACCGGGGTCCAGCGCGCCGCCATCGTCCTGCTCTCGCTCGGCGAGCAGCAGGCCGCCGAGGTGCTCAAGCACATGGGCGCCAAGGAAGTGCAGAAGCTCGGCGTGGCCATGACCTCGGTCGGCGGCGTCAGCCGCGAGACCGTGGCCAGGGTGTTCGACGAGTTCGTCGACGTGCTGGCCCAGCCCAGCGGCCTGGGCGCCGGCGCCGACGACTACGTGCGCGCGGTGCTCACCCAGGCGCTGGGCGAGGAGCGCGCCAGCAGCCTGATCGACCGCATCCTGCACGGCCGCAACACCTCTGGCCTCGACACCCTGAAGTGGATGGAGCCGCGCGCGATCGCCGAGCTGGTGCGCAACGAGCACCCGCAGATCATCGCCATCGTGCTCGCCCACCTCGACGGCGACCAGGCCGCCGAGGTGCTCAAGTGCCTGGCCGAGCGGGTGCGGGTGGACGTGCTGCTGCGCCTGGCCACCCTCGACGGCATCCCGCCGCACGCGCTCAACGAGCTCAACGAGGTGATGACCCGGCAGTTCTCGGGCAGCCAGAGCATCAAGTCCTCCTCGGTGGGCGGGGTCAAGGTCGCGGCCAACATCCTCAACTTCATGGACTCCGGCCAGGAGGAGGCGCTGCTGTCCGCGATCGCCGAGGTCGATGGCGACCTCAGCGTGCAGATCCGCGACCTGATGTTCGTGTTCGACAACCTCGCCGACCTCGACGACCGCGCGATGCAGGCGGTGCTGCGCGAGGTCAGCAGCGAGCAGCTGGCGCTGGCGCTGCGCGGCGCCGAGGCCAGGGTGCGGCAGAAGATCACCTCCAACATGTCGCAGCGCGCGGCGCAGATCCTGATCGAGGACATGGAGGCGCGCGGCCCGGTGCGCCTGGCCGAGGTCGAGGCGGCGCAGAAGGAGATCCTGGCCGCGGTGCGGCGCATGGCCGAGAACGGCGAGATCACCCTCGCCGCCAAGGCCGAGGTGCTGGTGTGAGCGCCACCCCGGCCTTCACCGCGCCCGACCTGCGCCTGTCCGGCGAGGTCGTGCGCTGGACCGCGCCGGGCCTGGACCCGGTGCCCGAACCGGAACCCGAACCGCTGCCGGCCCCGCCCAGCGTCGAGGAGCTGCAGGCGCTCGAGCGCGCCGCGCGCGAGGAAGGCTACGCCCGCGGCCACGCCGAGGGCTTCGCCGCCGGGCAAGCCGAGGTGCGGCGCATGATCGCCCAGATCGAGGGCGTGCTCGACGGCTTCACCCGGCCGCTGGCGCGCCTCGACGCCGAGGTCGCCGAAGCGCTCGCCGAACTGGCCGTGCGCATCGCCGGCTGCCTCGTCGGGCGCGCGTACGAAGCCGACCCGACCCTGCTCGCCGATCTCGTGCGCGAGGCGCTGGAGGCGGTGGGCAGCGACACCCGCGAACTGGAACTGCGCCTGCACGACGACGACTTCGGCGTGCTGGCGCCGCACCTGGCCGGCCTCGACGGCGTGCGCCTGGTGATCGACGGCAGCCTGGCGCGCGGCGAACTGCGCCTGCACAGCGAAGGCGTGCGCATCGACGGCACCCTCGGCGCGCGCCTGCAGTCGGTGCTGGAGGCGACCCTGGCCCGGCACGAGGCGCGCAAGTGAGCGCCGGCACCGTCGCCGCCGCCCAGTGGCAGGAAGCGCGCAACCTGCGCCTGGCCGAGCGCCTGCGCGCAGCCACGCCGAACGCGCCGTCGATGGGCCTGGCGCGCGAGGGCGTGCTGCGGCGCGCGATTGGCCTGACCCTGGAAGCCTCCGGCTGCAGCGCCCCGCTGGGTTCGCGCTGCAGGGTGGAAACCGCCGGCGGGCGCTGGGTCGACACCGAGGTCGTCGGCTTCGCCGGCGACCGCACCTTCCTCATGCCCACCGCCGACCTCGAGGGCCTGCTGCCCAACGCCCGCGTGGTGCCCTCGCGCCGGCGCGGCGAGGTCGCGGTCGGCGAAGGCCTGCTCGGGCGCGTGATCGACAGCGACGGCGTGCCGCTCGACGGCCGCGGCCCGGTCCGCGCCGAGCAGTGGGTCGGCCTGACCGGCGCCGCGATCAACCCGCTGATGCGCGAGCCGATCACCAAGTCGCTGGACGTGGGCGTGCGCGCGATCAACGCGATGCTGCCGATCGGCCGCGGCCAGCGCGTGGGCCTGTTCGCGGGCTCGGGCGTGGGCAAGTCGACCCTGCTCGGGATGATGACCCGCTACACCGCCGCCGACGTGATCGTCGTCGGCCTGATCGGCGAACGCGGCCGCGAGGTGCGCGACTTCGTCGAGAGCACGCTCGGCGAGGAGGGACTGCGCCGCTCGGTGGTGGTGGCCGCGCCGGCCGACCGCCCGCCGCTGGCGCGCCTGCACGGCGCGCTGCGCGCCACCGCGATCGCCGAGTACTACCGCGACCAGGGCCTGCACGTGCTGCTGCTGATGGACTCGCTGACCCGCTTCGCCCACGCGCAGCGCGAGATCGGCCTGTCGGTGGGCGAGCCGCCGACCACCCGCGGCTACCCGCCGAGCGTGTTCGCGCGCCTGCCGGCGCTGGTCGAACGCGCCGGCAACGGCGCCGACGGGCGCGGCTCGATCACCGCGTTCTACACCGTGCTCACCGAGGGCGACGACCAGCAGGAGCCGATCGCCGACGCCGCGCGCGCGATCCTCGACGGCCACATCGTGCTCAGCCGCCGGATCGCCGATTCCGGCCAGTACCCGGCGATCGACGTCGAGGTCTCGGTGAGCCGCGTGATGCAGGACATCACAGACGCGCCGTGGCGCGAGCGGATCCGCAAGCTCAAGCGGCTGATGGCCGCGTACTCGGCGCAGCGCGACCTGATCGCGATCGGCGCCTACCAGCGCGGCAGCGACCCGCTGGTGGACGAGGCGCTCGCGCGCTGGCCCGCGATCCAGGCCTTCCTCGGCCAGGACGTGGCCGAGGCCGCCGACGTCGAGGCCAGCCGCGCCGCGCTCGCCGCCCTGCTCGACGACGGCCCCGCGCCGGCCCAACGCAATCCCCCGGAGGCCTGACCCCGATGCGCTCGCAACGGCTCGATCCGCTGCTCAGGATCATGCAGCAACGCCAGGACGCCGCCGCGCGCGACGTCGCCGAGCGCGAACGCGCGCTGGGCGAACAGGAACAGCGCCTGGAGGCGCTGCGCCGCTACGCCGAGGAGTACGCGGCGACCCCGACCAACGCCTCGATGTCGCCGGCGCTGCTGGTCAACCGGCTCGCGTTCCGCGAGCGGCTCAACGCCGCGGTGGTGCAGCAGGCCGGGATCGTCGACCAGAGCCGCCAGCTCAGCGACGTCGAACGCGCGCGGCTGCTGCTGGCCAGCCGCGAGACCAAGGTGCTCGAGAAGCTGGCCGACAGCTACCGCGCCCAGGAATCGAAGGCCGCCGAACAGCGCGTGCAGCGCGAGCTCGACGACCTCGGCGGCCGCCGCGTACGCGACGCGGCCGCGGGCCGGGACCCGGCGCCGTGACCGGCCCCGCCCTGGTTCTGGCCATGTCCACGCCGGTTCCGGCGCAGGTCCCGATGCATCCGCCCGGCGATCCGGGGACGGCCCCGACCGCGAGCGAAGACGCCTCGGCCCCGGCCGCGCCGGCGCCCCGCGGAGGCGGCGCGCGCGCCCGCGTGGAGGACGAGGCCGGGGCGCCCGCGCCCGCCTTCGCCGACCTGTTGCTTGCACCGCCCGCACCGGCGGTGCCGCCGCCGCCCGCCGCTCCGGGCAACGCCGCGGCGGCGGAAACGGCCGCCGGGCCGGCACCGCTCGCCCCCGGGCAGCTGCTGGCGATGCTCGCGGGCCGCCAAGGCGGCGCCGGGCCGCTGTCCGGCCAGGCGACCGCGACCCTGGACGGTGCGCCGGCCGCGCCCGCGGGCACCGGGACACCCGGCCTGCCGCTGGCCGGCGAGGCCGCTCCGGCACTCGACTCCCTGCCCGCGCCCGTCCCGCCCGGTCCCGCTGCCGCCCCGCCGCTGGCCAGTGCGCTCGACGCCGCGGGCCCGGCCGCGGTGCCGGTCTTCGCGCTGGCCACCGGCGCCGCGGCCGAGGCGCTGCAGGAGGCCGCCGCCGAGGCCGCGGGCGGCCCTGCCGCCGTGGCCGACGCCCCCGACACCCTGCTCGCCGGCGCCCAGCCCGCGCCGCCGCCGCGCGCCGCGCCGCCGGCGCCGCAGCTGCCCCCGATGGCGATGCCGGCGCAGCCATCCGACGGCTTCGACGAAGGCTTCGGCGCCCGCATCGCGTGGATGGCCGAGCAGCGCCTGGGCCACGCCGAGATCCGCCTGAATCCAGAGCATGTCGGCCGGATCGACGTGCGCATCGAACTCGACGGCCACCAGGTCCGGGCCGAGTTCAGCAGCGCCCACGCCGAGGTGCGCCAGGCGATCGAGGCCAGCCTGCCGCGGCTGCGCGAGATGCTCGGCCAGCACGGCCTGGAGCTGGGCCAGACCGACGTCGGCCAGCACCGGGACGGCCAGGCCGGGGCTGCCGGGACCCGTGGCCAGGCGGACGGTCGCGCGGCCACGGGCGATGCCGTAGCGGACGCCGACCCGCCGGGCACGGCGGCGCCGGCGCGGATGCGCGGGCTGGTGGACGCGTACGCCTGATCCGCTGGTGACCGGGCACCGGCCGCGAGCCGCGGGCCGGGCAAGCGCGTGCCCCCACCCCGACCCGCCCCCGCAGGCGGGGGAGGTCGCCGGCTTGCGGGATCCGACCGCACTACCCCCTCCCACCTGCGGCGGGAGGCCGGGGGCCGGGCCACCCGCCTGACGCACCGCCGTCAAGAGTCCGGCATTCCCGCCGGGCCGCCCCGCGTCAAAACCCCGCCGTCGGCGCGGCACGCGGATTGCATCGCAGGGGGCATCGATTCCCCGGAGCCCGTCCCGTGCCCGCCGCAACCGTCGCCGCCAAGTCCCCTGCCGCAGAACAGCCCTCCCGCCGGGTGTGGCCCTGGATCCTGGTCCTCGTGCTGCTGGCCGCCGCCGGCGGTGGCGGATGGTGGTGGTGGCAGGGCCAGCAGGCCGTCGCCGAAGAGGCCGCCCCGGCCAGGCCGACCCGCCTGCCCGCGCAGTACGTCGCGATCGAACCCTCGTTCGTGGTCAACCTCGCCGATCCGGGCGGCAACCGCTACCTGCAGGCCGACGTCCAGGTGGTGAGCCGCGACCAGGCCACCATCGACGCGGTCCACGCCCACCTGCCCTCGGTACGCAACCGCCTGCTGCTGCTGTTCGGGCAGCAGGAGTCGGCGCGGCTCGCGCAGCGCTCGGGCAAGGAGCGGCTGCAGGACACGGCGCGCGAGGAAGTGCGCGCGCTGCTGCGGTCCGAGGGTGCGCCCGACAAGGTCGAGGCGGTGATCTTCACCAGCCTGGTGACCCAGTGATGAGCGCCGACCTGCTCTCCCAGGACGAGATCGACGCCCTCCTGCACGGCGTCGACAGCGGCGCGGTGGAGACCGATCCGCCGCCCGCGCCCGGCGAGGCGCGACCGTACGATTTCGCCAGCCAGGACCGCATCGTCCGCGGCCGGCTGCCGACCCTGGAGATGATCAACGAGCGCTTTGCGCGCACCTGGCGCGTGGGCCTGTTCAACCTGCTGCGGCGCTCGGCCGACCTGTCGGTGCGCGGCATCGACCTGGTCCGCTTCGGCGAGTACATGCACTCGCTGCAGGTGCCGTCCAACCTCAACCTGGTGAAGATGAAGCCGCTGCGCGGCACCGGCATCATCGTGTTCGAACCGCGGCTGGTGTTCACCGTGGTCGACAACTTCTTCGGCGGCAACGGCAAGTTCCACACCCGCATCGAGGGCCGCGAGTTCACGCCCACCGAGATGCGCGTGATCCAGCTGCTGCTCAAGCAGACCTTCGCCGACCTGGTCGACGCCTGGGCGCCGGTGATGCCGGTCGAGTTCGAGTACCTCAACTCCGAGGTCAACCCGCACTTCGCCAACATCATCAGCCCGCGCGACTACATCGTGGTCAGCCGTTTCCACGTCGAGCTCGAGGGCGGCGGCGGCGAGCTGCACGTGGCGCTGCCGTACGCGATGCTCGAGCCGATCCGCGAGCAGCTCGACGCCGGCGTGCAGTCCGACCGGATCGAGAAGGACGAAGGCTGGACCCGCGCCATGCGCGACCAGCTCAAGGACGCCGAGGTCGAACTCAGCTCCAGCATCGCCCAGCGCCGGATCAGCCTGCGCGAACTCTCGCGCCTGCGCGTGGGCGACGTGATCCCGATCGAGCTGGCACGCACCGTGCAGCTGAAGGTCGAGCAGATGCCGCTGTTCAGCGGCGAGTTCGGCATCCACAACGGCAAGAACGCCATCAAGATCACCCGCGTGCACACGCCGCGCGCCACTCCCACCCTCGACCCGCTCAACGACTCGCCATGACCAACCAAGACACCGCGGCCGTGGCCGCCTTCGACCAGATCACCGCCGACGACTCGCCGTCCGCGGACCTCAACCTGGACGTCATCCTCGATGTGCCGGTCTCGCTGTCGCTGGAGGTCGGGCGGGCGCGGATCCCGATCCGCAACCTGCTCCAGCTCAACCAGGGCTCGGTGGTCGAGCTCGAGCGCGGCGCCGGCGAACCGCTCGACGTGTACGTCAACGGCACCCTGATCGCGCAAGGTGAGGTGGTCGTGGTCAACGACCGCTTCGGCGTGCGCCTGACCGACGTGGTCAGCCCGGCCGAACGGATCAAGAGGCTGCGG
This sequence comes from Luteimonas sp. J29, assembly GCF_000472505.1. Lineage (GTDB taxonomy): Bacteria > Pseudomonadota > Gammaproteobacteria > Xanthomonadales > Xanthomonadaceae > Luteimonas. The sequence goes on along the minus strand of NZ_AWZR01000004.1, from coordinate 161,042 downwards.
TGAGCCTCGTCGCCGGCTCCATCGCCGCGACGCTGCCGGTGACCGCGTCCGTCGCGGGCACGGCAGGCGCGGTCGTGCACGAAGCGCCCGCACCGGCGGCGAAGACCACCGCCCAGGTGGCGGTGCCGGCGACGCCGCCGGCGCCACCGGCGTCGGCCGGCAGCCTCGGCGGCGCGGTGCTCGCGCTGGTGCTGGTGGTCGGCCTGATCCTGGGGCTGGCCTGGCTGGCGCGCCGGATCCCGGGCCTGGGCGGCACCGGCGCCGGCCATCCGGGCCTGCGCATCGTCGGCGCCCTGGCGCTGGGCCCGCGCGACCGCCTCGTGGTGGTCGACGTCAATGGCACCCAGCTGCTGCTCGGCGTCGGCGCCGGCGGCACCCGCACCCTGCACACCCTCGACCAGCCGCTGCCCGAGACCCCGGCCCGCGCCACGCCGGCGTTCGCCCAGCTGCTGGCGCAACACCTCGGAAAGAAGACGCCATGAACCGCTTCGGCGCGCTGCGCCACTTCGTCGCCCGCCGCGCATTGCCCACGGCCTGGCTGCTGGGCGCGTGCCTGGCGCTGGCGCTGCTGCCGCTCGAGGCGCTGGCCCAGGCCGCGCCCGCGGCGCAGCCGCTGCCCTCGGTGGAGGTCGGCAGCGTCGGCGGCCAGCCGGTGAGCCTGCCGCTGCAGGTGCTGGCGCTGATGACCGGCATCACCCTGCTGCCGGCCGCGCTGCTGGGCCTGACCGCGTTCACCCGGATCATCATCGTGCTGGCGCTGCTGCGCCAGGCGCTCGGCACCGGACAGACGCCGAGCAACCAGGTGCTGCTGGCGCTGGCGCTGTTCCTGACCATGATGGTGATGATGCCGGTGTTCGACCAGTCCTGGGCCAACGGCATCGCGCCCTATCTCGACGACCAGCTCGACTTCCGCGCCGCGTGGGCGGCCGCGTCCGAGCCGTTCCGCGGCTTCATGCTCGCCCAGGTGCGCGAAACCGACCTGATGACCTTCGCCGGCCTGTCGCAGACCGGGCCCTACGCCACGCCGCAGGACGTGCCGTTCGGCGTACTCGCCGCCTCGTTCCTGACCAGCGAACTCAAGACCGCGTTCGAGATCGCGTTCCTGGTCTACATCCCGTTCGTGATCATCGACCTGGTGGTCGCCAGCGTGCTGATGTCGATGGGCATGATGATGCTCTCGCCGATGCTGGTGTCGGCGCCGTTCAAGATCCTGCTGTTCGTGCTGGTCGACGGCTGGGTGCTGATCGTCGGCTCGCTCGCGGCCAGCTTCAATCCGGTGTGAGGCGCGCGCCATGACCCCGGAAACCGCGCTCGCCGAGATCTCCCGCGGCCTGCAGATGGCGCTGACCCTGGGCGGCCCCGCGCTGATCGCGGTGCTGGTGGTGGGCGTGGCCGTGGGCGTGCTCCAGGCCGCGACCCAGATCAACGAGCCGACCGTGCAGTTCGTGGTCAAGGCGCTGGGCCTGGTGGTGGTGCTCGCCGCGACCGGGCACTTCCTGCTCGGGCGCCTGGTCGCGTTCACCATCGACCTGTTCCACCGCATCCCGCACCTGATCGGCTGAGGGCGCGCGGGTGGACACCGTCTCGCTCGTCGCGCTCACCGGCATCGACCTGTTCGCCATGCTCGGCGCGGTGCTGTGGTACGCGCTGCGCGTGGGCGCGGCGCTGCAGGTGCTGCCGGTGGTCGGCGGGCACGGCGTCCCGGGACGCGCGCGGCTGGTGATCACCCTGGCGCTGTCGGCGTCGATGGCGATGGTGCTGCCGGCCCCGCCGCCGATGGGCGTGGACGCGGCCACCGTGCTGGGCGTGGTGCGCGAGTTCGCGCTCGGGGTCGCGATCGGGATGATGCTGCGGCTGGCGTTCGAGGCCGGGCGCCTGGCCGGCGAGCTGGTCAGCGTGGGCATGGGCCTGTCGTTCGCGACCATGGCCGACCCGCTGAGCGGCACCTCCTCGCCGGTGCTCGCGCAGTGGTTCTACCTGGCGTTCGCGCTGCTGTTCTTCGCGGTCGACGGCCACCTGGCCCTGGTGAACCTGCTCGCCGACAGCTACGGCGGGGTGGCGGTGGGCGCGGCGCCCCCCGACGTGCACGGCCTGCTGGCGGCGGTGCCGGCGTTCTTCGGCGCCTGCCTGCGCGCGGGCGTGCTGCTGGCGCTGCCGGTGATGATGGCGCTGCTGTCGGTCAACCTCACCTTCGGCGTGCTGGCCCGCGCGGCGGCCCAGCTCAACCCGATCGCGGTCGGCCTGCCGGTCTCACTGCTGGCGGGCCTGACCCTGCTGATGCTGCTGATGCCCCGGATCGAGCCGGCGGTGCGGCGGCTGTTCGAGGACGCGTTCACCGCGGCCCGGGCCCTGACCGGCTGAGGCGGCGATGAGCGAACAGCCGCAGAAGGAAGACCGCACCGAACGACCCAGCGAGAAACGGTTGCGGGAGGCGCGCGAGAAGGGCCAGGTCCCGCGCTCGCGCGAACTCGGCAACGTGGCCGTGCTCGGCTGCGCGGTGCTGGCGCTCAAGGCCACCGGCGGCCATCTCGGTGCGTCCGCGCGCGACTGGATGAAGCAGGCGCTGACCCTCGATCCGGCCCTGCTCGGCTCCCACGACCGGATCCTGGTCCACGTCGTGGCGCTGGCGCGCGACCTGTTCCTGCCGGTGCTGCCGCTGCTGGTGGTGGCGCTGCTGGCCTGCGCGATCGCGCCGGCGTCGATGGGCGGCCTGCGCTTCGCCGCCCAGGCGCTCAAGCCCGACTTCGCCCGGCTCAACCCGCAAAAGGGGCTGCAGCGCATGTACGGCAGCGAGAGCCTGGCCGAGCTGTTGCGCTCGCTGCTGCGCGTGGCCCTGATCGGCGGCATCGGCGGCTGGGTGGTGTGGCGCGCGTTCGCGGGCCTGCTGTCGCTGTCGCAGGCCTCGCTGGAGGCGGCGGTGGCCGGCGGCGTGGACCTGGTGCTGGGCGCGGTGCTGGCGATGGTCGGCTCGCTGCTGCTGCTGGCGGCCATCGACGTGCCCTGGCAGCACCACCAGCACCGCAGCAGGCTGAAGATGACCAAGCAGGAAGTGCGCGACGAGCACAAGGAGCTCGAGGGCAACCCCGAGGTCAAGGCGCGGGTGCGGCAGGTCGCGCGGCAGCTGTCGCAGCGGCGGATGATGGAGGCGGTGCCGCAGGCCGACGTGGTGGTGGTCAACCCGACCCACTACGCGGTGGCGATGAAGTACAAGCCCGGGATGCGCGCCCCGGTGGTGGTGGCCAAGGGCGTGGACGAGCTGGCGCTGGCGATCCGCGCCATCGCCGACCGGCACCGGGTCGCGATCGTCGAGGCGCCGCCTCTGGCACGCGCCTTGTATCGGACGGCCCGGATCGACCAGGAAATCCCGGTGAAACTCTACGCCGCCGTCGCGCAGGTGCTGTCCTACGTCTACCAGCTGCGGGCCTGGGCGCCCGGCCGCGGGCCGATGCCGTCCCTGGCCGAACTGGACGTGGGCGCCGAGGGCGCGCCCGACCCCGACGCGGGCGGTGACGGGAGTCCGGCGCGATGAGCAGCGTGCCTGGACGCGGCGCCGGGATCCTGTCGGCGATGCGCGGCGGCCTCGCCGCCCCGGTCGTGGTGCTCGCCCTGCTGGCGATGGTGGTGGTGCCGCTGTCGCCGCTGGTGCTCGACGCCCTGTTCACGATCAACATCGCCCTGTCGCTGGTGGTGATGCTGGCGGTGGTGTACGTGCGCCGGCCGCTGGAGTTCTCGGTGTTCCCCAGCGTGCTGCTGCTGGTGACCCTGCTGCGGCTGGCGCTGAACGTGGCCTCGACCCGCGTGGTGCTGCTGCACGGCCACGAGGGCCCGGCCGCGGCCGGCCATGTGATCGAGTCCTTCGCCGAGTTCGTGATCGGCGGCAGCTACGCGGTCGGCATCGTGGTGTTCGCGATCCTGACCATCATCAACTTCGTGGTCGTGACCAAGGGCGCGACCCGCATCTCCGAAGTGTCCGCGCGCTTCATCCTCGACGCCCTGCCCGGCAAGCAGATGGCGATCGACGCCGACCTCAACGCCGGCCTGCTCACCCGCGAGGACGCCAAGGCGCGGCGCCAGGAAGTGCGCGAGGAGGCCGACTTCTACGGCGCGATGGACGGCGCCAGCAAGTTCGTGCGCGGCGACGCGATCGCCGGCATCCTGATCCTGGCGATCAACCTGGTCGGCGGGATCGTGATCGGGCTGTTCTCGCACGGGCTATCGCTGTCGGAGTCGGCCCAGGTCTACACCACGCTGGCGATCGGCGACGGCCTGGTCGCGCAGCTGCCGTCGCTGCTGATCTCGGTCGCCACGGCCATGCTCGTCACCCGCTCCACCGGCGAGCACGAGATGGGCGAGAGCGTGCAGAAGCAGGTCTTCGGCCAGCAGCGCGCGCTCACCGTGGCGGCGTCGCTGATGGCCCTGGTCGGGATCGTGCCGGGCATGCCCAACCTGCCGTTCCTGGCCCTGGCCGCGCTGCTGGGCTGGGCGGCATGGAGGATGCGCGCCCGCGCGCAGGCGCCGGACGAGGCGCCGGACGCCGCGGCCCCGGGCGGCAGCCCCGCCGGCTCGACCGCGGTCGCGGAACTGAGCTGGGACGAGGTGCGGCCGCTGGAACCGCTGGCGATGGAAGTGGGCTACCGGCTGATCCCGCTGGTCGACCAGGCCCAGGGCGGCCAGCTGCTGGCGCGGCTGAAGGGCGTGCGCCGCAAGCTGACCCAGGACCTGGGTTTCCTGATCCCGGCCGTGCACGTGCGCGACAACCTCGAGCTCGCGCCGGGCCAGTACCGGCTGCTGGTCCACGGCGTGCCGGTCGCCAGCGGAGAACTGGTGCCCGACCGCGAGCTGGCCCTGGACCCGGGCCGGGTGTTCGGCCCGCTCGACGGCATTCCCGGCAAGGACCCGGCCTTTGGCCTGGACGCGGTGTGGATCACGCCCGCCCAGCGCGCGCACGCCGAGTCGCTGGGCTACACGGTGGTCGATGCCTCCACCGTCGCCGCGACCCATCTTTCGCACATCGTGCGCGAGCACGCATCCGAGCTGCTCGGCCACGATGAAGTGCAGAACCTGCTGGCCACGCTCGGACGCAGCGTGCCCAAGCTGGTCGAGGACCTGGTGCCCAAGCTGCTGCCGCTGTCGGTGGTGGTCAAGGTGCTGCAGTCGCTGCTCGCCGACCGCGTGCCGGTGCGGCAGATGCGGCAGATCGTCGAGGCCCTGCTCGAGCACGGCGCGCATACCCAGGACCCGGCCGCGCTCACCGCGGCGGTGCGCGTCGCGCTGGGCCGCTTCATCGTCCAGGAGATCAACGGCATGGCGCCGGAGCTGCCGGTCTACACCCTGGCCCCGGCGCTGGAGCAGGTGTTGCAGGATTCGGTGAGCGGCCAGGGCGCGGCGCTCGAGCCGGGCCTGGCCGAGCGCCTGCACCAGAACCTGGGCGAGTGCGTGCGCCGCCAGGAAAGCCGCGGCGAGCCGGCGGTGCTGCTGGTGCCGGGCGGCGTGCGCGCCGCGGTCGCGCGCCTGGTCCGCCACAGCGTGCCCTCGCTGGCGGTGCTGGCCTACGCCGAGGTGCCCGAAGACAAGCGCCTGCGCCTGGTCGGCTCGGTCGGCTGAAGCCGGGTCGCTGTTCTCCCGGCACCGCGTCCTCTCCTCTTGTCCTTGCCGCCGGAGCGGTGATGTGCGCAGTGCGCGCCAGTGGGCGGCCTCTGCGCAGGGGCCGGTGATCCGCGCAGGGCGCGACAGGGGGCGGTGATCCGTGCGGGGGCGCGGCACGGGGCGGGTGATCCGCCCAAGGCGCGGCACGACCACTCCTCCCCCCGCGCGCGGGGGGAGGCTGGGAGGGGGCACTAGATCGCACCGCTGCCGGACTGCCCCCACCCCGGCCCTCCCCCGCGAGCGGGGGAGGGAGTCGAAGGGGCGCTGCTGACCGCCGGCCGGAGCCGGATTCCCGTCGCCGCGGGCACGCCAAGCTTCCGGCGTCCGCCGCGACGCATTCCGGCCCAGGTCTTGCAGGGAAGGGGGCAGGCCGGCTCCAGGCCGCTCCAGACGGGCTTTCGACATGCGAATCAAGCGCTTCACCGCTCCCGACATGCGCACCGCCCTGCGCATGGTCCGGGACGAACAGGGACCGGACGCGGTCATCCTGTCCACCCGCCCCGGCGCCGGTGGCGACGGCATCGAGGTGGTGGCCGCCACCGACTACGACGAGGCCCTGGTGACCCAGGCGCTGCGCGCCGCGGTGCCCGGGTTCGAGGACGCGGCGGCCGCCAGGGCCCCGGCGGCCACGCCTGCCCCGGCCGCACCGGCGACGGCCGCCCGTCGCGACGGCGTGCGCGACAGCCTGCTCTCGCGCGCCCGGGCCGTGTTCCGGATCGACGACGCGCCGACCCTCGCCGAACTGACCGCCGGGGCGCCGGCGGCGACGGCGGCCGCACCCGGGGCGCGCGCCGATCGTCCAGCCACCCCGCCCCGCAGCCAGGCCCAGGTCCGGCCCAGGACCGGGGCGCCCGCACCCGAGGCCGCGACGGCCCCCGCCGCCCCCGCGCCGCAACCGGCACCGGCCGCCGCGCCGGCGCCCAGCCGCTTCGAGGCGATGATGGCCGCGCTCGACGCCGCGCCGCGTGCCGCGACCGCGGACAGGCAGGAGCCCGGCGACGACTTCGACCGGCTGCCCACCGAACTGCCCATGCCCGAGGCGCCGGTGCCGGTCGAGCCGCCGGCGCCCGAACCGGCCGCCGCCGTTGCCGTGGCCCCGGCTCCGGGGCAGGCGCCGGCCGCCGCGCCCGCGCTGCAGGCCGTGGCCAGCCCCGAGCAGGACCCGGCGATCGTCGCCATGCGCGAGGAGCTGGCGCGGATGCGCCGGCTGATGGAAACCCAGCTCGAGCAGCTCTCGATCGAGCGCCTGCGCGGCTCGCCGGCGCGCGCCGCGGTGCTGGACGCGCTCACCGGCTGCGGCTGCAGCGAGTCGCTGGCGCGCGAGGTCGCCGCCGGCATCGATCCCACCCTGTCCCCGGACCAGGTCCACGCCCCGATGCACGCCGCACTTGCGCGGATGCTGCCGATCGTGCGCGGCGAACCGATCGAGGAAGGCGGGGTGATCGCGCTGGTCGGCCCGACCGGCGCCGGCAAGACCACCACCGCGGCCAAGCTCGCCGCCCGCTTCGCCGCCCGCCACCGCGCCCGCGACGTGGCCCTGGTCACCACCGACGGCCAGCGCGCCGGCGCCCTCGAGCAGCTGCAGGCGCTGGGCCGCCGGCTCGGCATCACGGTCTGCGAGGCCCAGGGCCCCGAAGGCCTGCAGGACGCCCTGCAGCAGCTGCAGGACTACCCGCTGGTGCTGGTCGACACCACCGGCCACGCGCCGCGCGACCGCGCCGTGTTCAGCCAGATCCTGTGGCTGCGCGCCTCGCGCCGGGTGCGCAGCCTGCTGGTGCTGCCGGCCAACGCCCATCCCCAGGACCTGGGCGAGGTGATCCGCCGCTACCGCCCCGCCAAGCCCGACGGCGTGGTCCTGACCAAGCTCGACGAGACCTGCCAGCCCGGCTCGGCGCTCTCGGTGCTGGTCCGCCACGACCTCGGCATCGCCTACACCGCCTGCGGCCAGCAGGTGCCGGCGGACCTGGAGGCCGCCGATGCCCAACGCCTCGTCCAGCTACTGGAGAACACCCGCCGTGCTGCCGATAACCCCCTCGCCCCTGAGGACCGCCATGCAGTCGCCTGATCCCAATCCGCCCGTCGTGGCCGGCCAGCCCGGCGTCCCCGGCCCGGTCCGGGTCATCGCCGTCGCCAGCGGCAAGGGCGGCGTCGGCAAGACCTCGGTCTCGGTCAACCTCGCCTCGGCGATGGTCGCGGCCGGCCAGCGCACCCTGCTGCTGGACACCGACCTGGGCCTGGCCAACGTCGACGTGATGCTCGGCCTGGCGCCGCGCTTCACCCTGGCCGACGTGTTCGCCGACCGTTGCGAGCTGCGCGACACCGTGATCCAGGCCCCGAACGGGCTGATGGTGGTCCCGGCCGCCTCGGGCAAGCGCCACATGACCGAACTCACCCCGGCCCAGCACGTCGGCCTGGTACACGCGTTCTCCCAGCTCGACCTCGACCTGGACGTGATGGTGGTCGACAACGCGGCCGGCATCGCCGACGGCGTGCTGACCTTCTGCCAGGCCGCGCAGGACGTGATCGTCGTGGTCTGCGACGAACCGGCCTCGGTCACCGACGCCTACGCCCTGATCAAGGTGCTCAGCCGCGACCGCGGCGTGAACCGGGTGCAGGTGCTCGCGAACCAGGTCCAGGACCAGCGCGAGGGCCGGCAGCTGTTCGACAAGCTCGAGCGGGTCAGCTCGCGCTTCCTCGACGTGACCCTCAACTACCTGGGCGCGATCCCGCGCGACGAATGGCTGCGGCGCGCGGTCCAGCGCCAGGAGCCGGTGGTCGACGCGTTCCCGTCGGCGCCGTCGTCGGCGGCGTTCCGCGACATCGCCCGGCGCTCGCGCCAGTGGCAGTCGCCGGCCGGCGCGCGCGGCCACGTCGAATTCTTCCTCGAGCGCCTGGTGGCGCCGGTGCGGGGGGCCGTGGCATGAACATGACCGCCGCCGCGCAGTACCGCGCCAACCAGCAGGGCTCGCCCGCGGAGGTGGTCGAGAAGCACGGCGAGCTGGTGCGCCGCATCGCCCACCACCTGGCCGCGCGCCTGCCCGCCAGCGTGGAGATCGACGACCTGGTGCAGGCCGGCATGCTCGGCCTGATCGAGGCCGCGCGCAATTTCCAGTCCGACCAGGGCGCGGCGTTCGAGACCTACGCCTCGATCCGCATCCGCGGCGCGATGATCGACGAGATCCGCCGCGGCGACTGGGTGCCGCGCTCGGTGCATCGCCGCTACCGCGACCTGGTCGCGGCCACCCGCGAGGTCGAGCAGCGCACCGGCCAGGCGGCCACCGCGCAGCAGGTCGCGGCCGAGCTGGGCGTGTCGCTCGACGAGTACCACGCCATGGTCGAGAACTCGGCGCGCGGCCAGCTGGTGAGCCTGGACGCGCACATGGAGGAACACGACGGCGAGGCCCGCGTGGCCGGCGCCGGCGCCGGCCCCGAGCGCGCGTTCGAGCAGGCCGCGTTCCGCGACGCTCTGGCCGGTGCCATCGAGGGACTGCCCGAGCGCGAGCGCCTGGTGCTGTCGCTGTACTACGAGCAGGAGCTCAACCTGCGCGAGATCGGCGCGGTGCTGGGCGTGAGCGAGTCGCGCGTGTGCCAGATCCACGGCCAGGCCGCGGTGCGCCTGCGCGCGCGGCTGGCCGACTGGCACCGCGACGACGGCGAAGACGACGACCACCACCTGCCCTGACCCGGCCACGGCACCCCACACCCATTCCGCAACACGAGGTCCGCATGGACAAGAACATCCGCATCCTCATCGTCGACGACTTCTCGACCATGCGTCGCATCGTCAAGAACCTGCTCAACGACCTGGGGTTCTTCAACACGGTCGAGGCCGACGACGGCACCTCGGCGCTGGTGGAACTGCGCAAGGGGCCGTTCGACCTGGTGATCACCGACTGGAACATGCCCGGCATGCCCGGCATCGACCTGCTCAAGGCGATCCGCGCCGACTCGGCGCTGTCGAAGATCCCGGTGCTGATGGTCACCGCCGAGGCCAAGCGCGAGCAGATCATCGAGGCCGCCCAGGCCGGCGTGAACGGCTACGTGATCAAGCCCTTCACCGCCGCCACCCTCAACGACAAGCTGACCAAGGTGTTCGAGCGCCTGGGGGCGGCGGCATGAACGCGACCGCCGCGCCGGCGCAGTCGCGCGAGGCGCTGGTGGCCTGCCTGCACGCCGCGCTCGACGCGCTCGAGCAGGACGACGACGGGGCCTGGCGCCGCGCGGTCGACGAGCTCGTCCAGTGGCGCACCCAGCCGCTGGTGCAGGGCCTGGTGCGACTGGCGCGCGAGCTCGAGACCACGCTCGGCACCGGCGGCGGCAACGGCTCGCTGCACGAGGCCTGCCTGCGCCTGGAGCACGTGGTCAAGGTCAGCGAGGACGCCAGCCACCACACCCTGGACCTGATCCAGGACTGCGGGATCCTGCTCGGCACCCTCGGCGGCGACGGCCACGACGACGAGGCGACCGTGGCCGCGATCCGCTCGCGGCTGTCGGAGATGACCGCCGCCCAGGGCTACCAGGACCTCACCGGCCAGATCATCCGCCGGGTGGTGGAACTGGTGCGCGCGGTGCACGAGGGCCTGGGCGAGTACGCGCCCGGCACCCGCCCGCTGCAGCTCGACAACCGCGGCCACGGCCCCGCGGTCGCCGGCCTGGACGACCCCGCCGCCACCCAGGACGACGCCAACCAGCTGCTGTCCTCGCTGGGGCTGTAGCCATGTCCTCGATCGCCCCGGACATCTGCGCGGACTTCCTGGTCGAGGCCGGCGAGATCCTCGACCGGCTCGGCGAGCAGATGGTCGCGCTCGAGGGCGCGCCCGCCGACCGCGAGTGCCTCAACGCGGTGTTCCGCGGCTTCCACACCATCAAGGGCGGCGCCGGCTTCCTCGACTTCGACACCATGGTCGCGGTCTGCCACGCGGTCGAGGACCGGCTCAACGCCGCGCGCGACGGCAGCGTGCCGCTCGACGCGGAGGCGTTCGACGGCATCCAGCAGGGCATCGACCTGCTCGCCGACATGCTGGCCTGCGTCTCCGCGGGCACGCCGCCCCAGCCGGCGCCGCAGGCGCTGCTCGACGCGCTGCGCGCGGGCGCCGCCCCGCGCGCCGCCGCGCCCGCCGCACCGCCGCCTCCCGCCGCAGCCCCGGCCGCGGCCGCGGGCGATGGCGATTCGATCGACGACCTCGACTTCGAGGCCCTGCTCGACAGCCTGCACGGCGTGGGCGGGGTACCCGGCGCGGCGCCCGCCGCGCCCGCACCCGCGCCCGCCCCGGCAGCGGCCCCCGCGCCCGCCCCGGCCCCGCCGCCGCGCCCCGCGGCCGCCGCGCCCAAGGCGCACGAGGCGGCCGACCACACCGTGCGCGTGGACGTGCGCCGGCTCGACGCCATGGTCAACCTGGTCGGCGAGCTGGTGCTGGCGCGCAACCGGCTCAAGACGATCCGCCCGCGCCTGCGCGACGACGAGCTCGACCGCGCCGTGGCCGCGCTCGACGTCGCCACCTCGCGCCTGCAGGGCGCGGTGATGACCGCGCGCATGCAGCCGGTCGGACGCGTGTTCGCGCGCTTCCCCAAGCTCGCCCGCGACGTCGCCCGCCAGCTGCGCAAACAGGTGCACCTGGAGGTGGTCGGCGCCGACACCGAACTCGACCGCAACCTGGTCGAGGCCCTGGCCGACCCGCTGGTGCACCTGGTCCGCAACGCGATCGACCACGGCATCGAGATGCCCGAGGCGCGCCGCCGCGCCGGCAAGCCCGAGCAGGGCGTGGTGCGACTGTCCGCGCAGCAGGAAGGCGACCACGTGCTGATCGAGGTGCGCGACGACGGCGCCGGCATCGACCCGGAGAAGATCCGCCGCAGCGCGGTGGACAAGCGCCTGGTCGACGACGACGCGGCCGCGCGCCTGTCGAGCGACGAATGCCTGCAGCTGCTGTTCCTGCCCGGCTTCTCCACCCGCACCGAGGTCAGCGACCTGTCCGGGCGCGGGGTCGGCATGGACGTGGTCCAGTCGAAGATCCGCGAGCTCTCGGGCACGGTCCAGATCCAGTCCGAGCCGGGCGCCGGCTCGCGCTTCTCGATCCGGGTGCCGCTGACCCTGGCGATCCTGCCCACCCTGCTGGTCGAGGTCGGCCGCGACGTGTACGCGCTGCCGCTGGTGCGCGTGGTCGAAGTGCTGTCGCACGAACCCGGCCGGGTGCTGTGGCTGGACGGCCAACGCATGCTCGACCTGCGCCAGCAGCCGCTGCCGCTGCTGGACCTGCGCGAATGGCTCGGCCTGGACCCGGCCCCGCTGCCCGACTCGACCTGCGTGGTGCTGCAGTCGGGCGAGCAGCGCTACTGCCTGGCCGTGGACCGGGTGTGCGGGCGCGAGGAAGTGGTGATCAAGGCGCTGCCGCCGACCTTGCGGGGCCTGCCCGGGTACGCCGGCGCCAGCCTGATCGGAGATGGCCGCATGGCCCTGATCCTGGACGTGGACGCGCTGCCGGGCGGCGGCGCGCGCGCCCCGGGGCCGCGTTCAAGTCAGCCGCCCACGGACCGATAAACAGGCAATGGACAGACTCAGTGTCATCGGCGTCCTGCTCGCGCTCGGCGCGCTGGTCGGGGGCAGCATCCTCAAGGGGGCCGGCCTGTCCGGCCTCTGGTCGCCGGCCGCGTTCGTGATCGTGATCGTCGGCACCATCGCCGCGATCCTGGTCCAGACCTCGGCCGCGACCTTCGCGCGCGCGCTCAAGCTGCTGCCGTGGGTGTTCCGCCCGCCGGAACAGGACCCGCAGGCCGTGATCGCGCAGATCGTCGAGTGGTCCACGACCGCGCGCAAGCAGGGCCTGCTGGGCCTGGAGGCGCAGGTCGCCGAACAGTCCGATCCGTTCATGGCCAAGGGCCTGCAGATGGTGGTCGACGGGCTCGAGCCCGAGGCGATCCGGCAGATGCTGGAGATCGAACTGCAGGGCCAGAACGAACGCGACCTGGCCGCGGCCAAGGTGTTCGAGGGCATGGGCATCTACGCGCCCACCCTCGGCATCGTCGGCGCGGTGCTGGGCCTGATGGCGGTGATGAAGAACCTGGCCGACCCGAGCAAGCTCGGCCACGGCATCGCCGCCGCGTTCACCGCGACGATCTACGGCATCGGCAGCGCCAACCTGATCCTGCTGCCGGTCGGCAACAAGCTCAAGACCCTGATCCGCGCCCAGGCCACCGAGCGCGAGATGGTCATCGAGGGCCTGATCGCCATCGCCCAGGGCGAGAACCCGCGCAACATCGAGTCGCGCCTCAACGGCTACCTGCACTGAGGCCACGATGGCACGCCGGCGCCACCACGAAGAGCACCAGAACCACGAGGCGTGGGCCGTGCCCTACGGCGACCTCATGACCCTGCTGCTCGCCTTCTTTGTGGTCATGTACGCGATCTCCTCGATCAACGAGGGCAAGTACCGCGCGGTGTCCGACGCGCTGGCCTCGGCGTTCGGCGGGCCGCCGCGCTCGATCACCCCGATCCAGCTCGGCCAGACCCAGCTGCGCGGCTCGTCGTTCGACCGCCCGTCGCTGCTCACCCCGGGCGCCAAGACCGGCCCCACCGCGACCGCGCCGGTGAGCAACGTGCGCGTGCGCCAGATGCTGGACGTGCCGCTGGGCCTGCAGGGCCGCGCCATGGCCCAGCGCGACAGCGCCAAGGCGGCGATGGACGCCGCGCTCGCCGGCGAGTCGCAGCTCAACACCCTCGGCCGCCGGATCCAGCACGCGCTGGCGGAGCTGGTGCGGCAGAAGCTGGTCACGGTGCGCCGCGGCCGGACCTTCCTCGAGGTCGAGATCCAGAGCGACATCCTGTTCGCCAGCGGCGTGGCCGTGCCCAGCCCGATGGCCCTGGCCACGGTGCGCAAGCTCGGCTCGGTGCTGCGCGACGAACCCAACGCGGTCCGGGTCGAGGGCTATACCGACAACGTGCCGATCAACACGGCGGCCTTCCCCAGCAACTGGGAGCTGTCGGCCGCGCGCGCGGCCAGCGTGGTGCACGTGCTCGCCAGCGAAGGCGTGGATCCCACGCGCCTGGCGGTGGTGGGCTACGGCGAGTTCCAGCCGCTGGCCGACAACGCCACCGTCGAGGGCCGCAACGCCAACCGCCGCGTGCTGCTGGTGATCCTGGCCGCGCCGCAGGGCGTGGACGCGGTGCCGGAGGAAGGCCCGCAGATCGCGCTCGAGCCCGGATCCGACGGGCTCGACGCCGGCCCGGCGCTGGCCGGCGGGGACGACGCCGGGCACGACCCGGGGTTCGCTGCGGCGCCCGGGCGCGCGCACGGATTCCCTGCAGGAGCACGCTGACATGCACGTCTGGGCGATCGCCAACCAGAAGGGCGGGGTCGGCAAGACCACCACCACCCTGTGCCTGGCCCGCGGCCTGGCCTTGGCCGGCCACCGCGTCCTGCTGGTGGACCTGGACCCGCACGCCTCGCTGACCCGCGCCTTCGGCATCCCCGCCAACCCGCCGCCCAACGGCACCCACGACCTGTTCACCGGCAGCGGCGCGACGCTGGCGTCGCTGGCGCGGCCCACCGGCATCCCCGGCCTGCAGCTGGTGGCGGCGCAACCGGCGCTGGCCACCCTGGAACGGCGCGGTTCGACCCAGCCCGGCCTGGGCCTGGCGCTGGGCCGCGCCCTGCACGGCGCCCAGGGCAGCTGCGACCACGTGCTGCTCGACTGTCCGCCCACGCTCGGCCTGCTGATGGTCAATGCGCTGGCCGCGGCCGACCGCCTCGTGGTGCCGACCCAGACCGACCCGCTCGCCCTGCACGGCGTGGCCGACATGCTGCGCACCGCGACCATGGTCGAGCGCTCGCGCCGGCGCCCGCTGCCGCAGTACGTGCTGCCCACGCTGTTCGACCGGCGCACCCGCGCCGGCGTGCGCAGCCTGGCCGAACTGCACGAACAGTACGCGGGCCGCGCCTGGCCCGGCGCCGTGCCGATGGACACCCGGCTGCGCGATGCGCATGCCATCGCCCGCGGCGACGACGTCGACGGCCGCGGCTACGAGGCCTACGGACGTGCGCTCAAGTGGCTGCTGGCGCAGGACGAAGTGGCGCAGAGGCGCGCGGCATGAGCACGGGCGAGGACGAAGTGGTCGAGTACATCGACACCCTGCTGGGCGACGCCCCGGCAGGCACGCTGCCGACCCCGACGGCGGAGGCCGCCGCGTCGCCCGGCGCGTGCGAGGCCGTCGCCGCCGCGACCGTGGACACGCCCGGCGCACCGGCCGTGGCCGGCGGGACCGCCTCGCCGGCCGGGCCTGCGCATCCGGTCGCGCCGGCGCCGGCTGCCGCGGCCGCAAGCCCACTGGCGCCCGCCGCGGCCGTCGCGCCGGAAGCACGCGTCGGCCCGGCGCCGGCCCACGCATCCCCGCCGCCGGAGCCGCCGCCGGCCCACGTGCGCGCTCCCGCGCCGCGCTGGCTGCGGGTGCGGGTCGGCCAGGCCAGCTACGCGCTGGAACTGCTGCGGGTCCAGGAAGTGGTCCGGCTGATGCCGATCGTGGCCATGCGCGGCGCCGACGCCGCCGTGCTCGGGGTGATGAACCTGCGCGGCCGGATCGTGCCGGTGTTCGACCTCGGCCTGTGGCTGGGCACCGGCCGCGTCGAGCCCCGCGAGCAGAGCCGGATCGTGGTGGTCGAGCGCGACGACGAGCTGATCGGCCTGCTGGTCACCGCGGTCGACGACGTGGTCACGCTCGGCCGCGACCGGATCGAGCCACCGCTGCCGGGCGGCCAGGACGGCGTGGTGCTGGGCGTGGCCCGGGTCGGCGACGTGCCCACGGTGCTGTTCGACGCGCACGCGCTGTACCGCTGACGTGGCGCTCAAGCCGGCGCCGCGGCCGCCGTTAATCCACTGGACTGCAATGACGTGGCCTCGTCCATGACCCTTCTCACGCTCCAACCTGACCTCGGGATCGAGCGCGTCGCCGACCTGCAGGCGGCGCTGCAGCCGCACCTGGACGCCGAGGCGCCGCTGGAGCTGGCCGGCGACCGGGTCGAGCGCGTGCACGCGGCGGGACTGCAGCTGCTGCACGCCTTCGTCCGCGAACGCGCCGCGCGCGGCCAGCGCACGACCATCGTCCACCCCTCGCCGGCGCTGGCCGAGGCCGCGCGCCAGCTGGCGCTCGCCGCCAGCCTCGGCGTCGACGGCCCGGCCGTCGCCCATCCGACTGACATCGCCTCCGGAGCAACCGCATGAGCGCCAAGCAGCTGCTGGTCGTCGACGACTCGACTTCGATGCGCCAGATGGTGGCCTTCGCCCTGACCTCGGGCGGCTACCAGGTGAGCGAGGCCGAGGACGGCCAGGCCGCGCTCGAGATCGCGCGCACCCGTTCGTTCGACGCCGTCGTCACCGACGTCAACATGCCGCGCATGGACGGCATCTCGCTGATCCGCGAGCTGCGCCAGCTGCCGGCGTACCGCTTCACCCCGCTGCTGATGCTCACCACCGAGTCGGGCACGGACAAGAAGATGGAAGGCAAGGCCGCCGGCGCCACCGGCTGGCTGGTCAAGCCGTTCGACCCCGAGCAGCTCGTCGCCACGGTGCGCAAGGTCCTGGCCTGACCATGGACGTCTCCCGCTTCCACGCCGCGTTCTTCGAGGAAAGCCGCGAGGGCCTGGACGCGATGGAGGGCGGCCTGCTGTCGCTCGAATCGGGCGGCGCCGGCACCGATCCCGAGACGATCAACGTCATCTTCCGCGCGGCGCACTCGATCAAGGGCGGCGCCGCCACCTTCGGCTTCACCGCGGTCACCGACCTGACCCACGTGCTCGAGACCCTGCTCGACGAGGTCCGTGGCGGCCGCCGCGTGCTCGACCGCGACACCATCGGCGTGCTGCTGTCCTCGGTGGACGTGCTGCGCGGCCTGCTCGCGGTCTGCGAGCACGGCGGCGAGATCGACGCCGGCGCGCTCGGCGCGGCCCGCGCCGCGCTCGATGCGCTGCTGGCCGGCGGCAAGGCCGCCGCGCCGCAGCCCGCACCGGCGAAGGACGCCGCCGACGCCGACGCCGGCGACTGGCGCATCGCCTTCGTCCCCGGCCCGCAGCTGTTCCTGACCGGCAACGATCCGCTGCGGATCCTGCGCGAGCTCGCCAGCCACGGCGAGATGGGCGTGGAGTGCGTGGACGGGCGCCTGCCGCCGTTCTCCGAGATGGACCCGTTCGAGGCCTACCTGGCCTGGAACCTGACCCTGCCCGGCAGCGTGCCGCGCGCGGCGATCGACGAGGCGTTCGCCTGGGTCGCCGACGAGTGCGAGATCGACGTGGCCAGCGTGCCCGCCGCCAGCGCGCCGGAACCGGCGCCGGAGCCGGCCGGCGGCCCCGCCGCTGCGCCCGCGCCGGCGACCGCCGCCGCGCCGGTGGGCGAGATCCCGGTCCCGGCCGCGCGCCGCAGCACCGACCACGACAACTCGATCCGGGTCGCGGTGGCCAAGGTCGACGCGCTGATCAACCTGGTCGGCGAACTGGTGATCACCCAGGCCATGCTGCGCCAGCGCAGCGAGCACCTGGACCCGGTCGCCAACGAGGCGCTGCTGGCCGGCCTGGTGCAGCTCGAGCGCAACACCCGCGACCTGCAGGAATCGGTCATGGGCGTGCGCATGCTGCCGGTCGACTTCGCCTTCAGCCGCTTCCCGCGCATGGTCCGCGACCTCGCCACCCGGCTCGAGAAGAAGGTGGTGCTGCGCACCCACGGCGAGGCCACCGAGCTGGACAAGGGCGTGATCGAGAAGATCGTCGACCCGCTCGTGCACCTGGTCCGCAACGCGATCGACCACGGCCTGGAGTCGCCGGCCGAACGCCGCGCCGCGGGCAAGGACGAGACCGGCACCCTGACCCTGAGCGCCGCCCACCAGGGCGCGAACATCCTGATCGAGATCAGCGACGACGGCCGCGGCCTGGACCGCGAGCGGATCCTGCGCAAGGCCGCCGAGCGCGGCATCGCCGTGCCGGAGAACCCCACCGACGCCCAGGTCTGGGACCTGGTGTTCGCGCCGGGCTTCTCCACCCGCGACGAGGCCACCGACCTGTCCGGCCGCGGCGTCGGCATGGACGTGGTCAAGAAGAACATCACCGCCCTGGGCGGCCAGGTCGAGATCCGCAGCCGCGCCGGCGAGGGCACCACCGTGGCCATCCGCCTGCCGCTGACCATGGCGATCGTCGACGGCATGTCGGTCGCGGTCGGCGGCGAGGTGTTCATCGTGCCGCTGGGCATGGTGGTCGAATCGCTGCTGCCCGCCCCCGGCGACGTGCGCACCATCGCCGGCGAGGCCCGCGTGCTGCGCGTGCGCGACGACTACATCCCGCTGATCGACCTGGCCACGCAGTACGGCCTGCCGCCGTCCGCGCGCGGCGAGGACGCGCCGCCGCCGATCGCGGTGGTGGTCGAGGCCGACGGCCGCCGGCTCGCGCTCGAGGTCGACGAACTGCTCGGCCAGCAGCAGGTCGTGGTCAAGAACCTCGAGGCCAACTACAAGCGCATCGCCGGCATCTCCGGCGCCACCATCCTCGGCGACGGCCGCGTCGCGCTGATCGTCGACGCCGGCGGGCTGGCCCAGTCCGCGCCGATGCCGGTCGCCGCCTGACCCCCGCCGCCCCGCATCCGATCCAAGGACCACCCCATGTCCACCACGCCAGAACAGACCCTCCAGGACGCCACCACCGCCGCCGACGGCCTCGCCGGCAGCGGCGAGTTCCTCACCTTCGTACTCGGCGAGGAGGAGTACGGCGTCGACATCCTGCAGGTGCAGGAGATCCGCAGCTACGACGCCGTCACCCGCCTGCCCGACGCACCCGACTACATCAAGGGCGTGATCAACCTGCGCGGCGTGATCGTGCCGGTGGTCGACATGCGCCTGAAGTTCCGCCTCGCCAGGGCCGACTACAACGCGCTCACGGTGATGATCGTGCTCAACGTCGGCGGGCGCGTGGTCGGCATGGTCGTCGACAGCGTGTCCGACGTGGTGCGCCTGGCGCCCGAGCAGGTGCGCGCGGTGCCCGAGATCGGCTCCACCATCGACCGCCAGTTCCTGACCGGCATCGGCACGCTCGACGAGCGGATGCTGATCCTGCTCGACATCGAGCGCCTGATGGGCCACGAGATCATGGGCCTGGTGTCCGCCGAAGCGGCCTGAACCTCTCCCTCGCAATCGTCGTCCGGCAAGGACCCGCCATGCGCAAGAACCTCCCCGTCACCGGCAAGGAACTGGTACTCGAAGGCGACGACCTGCTCGTCTCACGCACCGACCTGCGCGGCGTGATCGTGTACACGAATCCCGAGTTCGTGCAGGTCAGCGGCTACTCCGAGGCCGAACTCGTCGGCCAGCCGCACAACATCGTCCGCCACCCCGACATGCCGCCGGAGGCGTTCGCCGACCTGTGGCGCACGCTCAAGGCCAGCCGGCCGTGGGTGGGCATGGTCAAGAACCGGCGCAAGAACGGCGACCACTACTGGGTCCTGGCCCAGGTGACGCCCTACCACGAGAGCGGCGAACACGTCGGCTACATGTCGGTGCGCCGCCGCGCCTCGCGCGAGGCCATCGAGGCGGCCGAGCGCCAGTACGCGCAGATGCGTGCCGGCGGCGGCGCGCTGCGCATCCAGCACGGCGCCGTGGCCCCACCCGACCGCCTGCGCGCGCTCAACCCGCTGTGGCGGATGGACCTGCGCCAGCGGCTGCTGCTGGCCGCCGCCGGCGGCGGCGCGGCGTGCGCCGCGCTGGTCGCGCTGGCGCTCTCCGGCGCAGCGCCGTGGCTGCTGTGGTCGCTGGTGGCCGTGGTCGCCGGCGCCGCGGGCTACAGCGCGTGGTGGCTGTGGAAGGACGTGGTCGGCCGCCTCGACGACGCGGTCGGGCACCTGCGCGACTTCGCCTGCGGCCACTACACCCGCGACATCGCGATCGACCGCGACGACGAAGTCGGCCGCGTGCTGCTCGGGCTCAAGTCGATGCAGATCCGGCTCGGTTTCGAGATCGAGGCCAGGCGCCGCGAGGCCGCGCAGATGGCGCGGGTGCAGTCGGCGCTGGACGCGGCGTCGACCAGCGTGCTGGTGGCGGACGCGGACGACGCGATCATCTACGCCAACCCCGCTGCGCGGAAGATGCTCGGCGAGGCCGAAGCCGACCTGCGCAGCGTGGTGCCCGGGTTCTCGGTCGCGTCGATCGACGGCAGCGCGCTGCATGCGCTGGACCGTGCCCCCGAAGCGCACCGCGCGCGCCTGCGCGCACTGGACTCGACGCTGCGCTACCGGGCGGTGTTCGGCAGCCGCACCTTCGACGTCACCGCCACGCCGGTGCGCGACGGCCAGGGCGAACGCCTCGGCACCGTCGCCGAATGGCGCGACCGCACCGTCGAACTGGCGCTCGAGAGCCAGCTCGAGCGCGTGGTCGCGGCCGCCGCCGAGGGCGACTTCAGCCAGCGCTTCGACCTGGCCGGCGCCACCGGCTTCATGCTGTCGGTCGGCAGCGGCCTCGAGCGCCTGATCCAGGCAACCGAACGCAGCCTGCGCGAAACCGCCACCGTGCTCGACGCGCTCGCGCGCGGCGACCTGCGCCAGCGCATCACCAGCGACATGCACGGCCTGTTCGGCGAGATGAAGGCCAGCACCAACGCCGCGGTCGAGCAGCTGGCCGAACTCGTGGCCGGGATCCAGCGCGCGACGCGCGCCATCAACGAGGCCGCGACCGGCATCGCCGCCGGCAACGACGACCTGGCCACGCGCACCAGCCAGCAGGCCGCGAGCCTGGAGGAGACGGCGGCCTCGATGGAGCGGCTCACCGACATCGTGCGCCGCAACGCCGAGAGCGCGCAGCGCGCCAACGAGCTCGCCAGCGGCGCCGGCACCGTCGCCGGGGACGGCGGCCGGGTGGTGGCCGAGGCGGTGGAGACGATGGCCGCGATCAGCGAGGCCTCGCACCGCATCACCGACATCACCGGCGTGATCGACGGCATCGCGTTCCAGACCAACATCCTCGCCCTCAACGCCGCAGTCGAGGCCGCGCGCGCCGGCGAGGAAGGCCGCGGCTTCGCCGTGGTCGCCGCCGAGGTGCGCTCGCTGGCGCAGCGTTCGGCCGAGGCCGCGCGCGAGATCAAGGCGCTCATCGCCGATTCCGTCGCGCGCGTGGGCGAAGGCGCCGAGCGCGTCGACCGCGCCGGCCGGACCATGGCCGAGATCGTGTCCTCGGTACAGCGCGTGACCGGGATCATGGGCGAGATCAGCGCCGCCTCGCGCGAGCAGTCGCTGGGCATCGAACAGGTCAACGCGACCGTGAACCAGCTCGACGGCGCCACGCAGCAGAACGCGGCCCTGGTCGAGGAGGCCACGGCCGCCGCCCGCAGCCTGCAGGAACAGGCGGGCGAGCTGTCGCGCAACGTCGCCCGCTTCCAGCTCGACGGCGCGACGGACCTGCCCGCCGCGGGCGCGGTGCCTGCCGCGCCGGCCGCGCCGGCCGTGCCGGCGGCGCCGGCCAGGCGCCTGGCGGCGGCGTCCGCGCCGGTCGCGCGCACGGCGCCTGCCGCTCCGCCGCGGCCGCGTGCCGCGGCGCTCGCGGTCGCCGACGCCGACGCCGACGGCGAGTGGAAGGAGTTCTGACCGCGGCGACAGGCGGTCCACGGCAAGGGGCGCTGCGGCGCCCCTTGTCCTTTTCCGGCACCGGCACGGCCGCTGCTTCGCACCCACGCACGCCGCGCACACCACACCACTGGCACCGCGCGCGGACGGCGGCACGGACACCTGGCGCCGCGCGGCGAAGGCGCACGGTTTTTTTCGGGAATCGTGATGCGCGCCGCGTTCCGCGACTGGATTGCGCAGCGCAGCAACCGATAACCACGGGGACGCAGCCCACAGGCGCTCCGGCTCGCCGACGCAAGGACGCGGACCTCCGCCAAGGACACCCATGCCGATTCGCCCCCATCCCCTTCCGCCCGCGGCCGTGTCCGCGTCGAGTCGGCGCGTCCGGCGCCCGGCCCTGGCCGCCATCTTCCCGCGTCGATCCGCGCCGCACGCACCGGCGCGCCGCGACGCCGTGCTCCATCACTGACCCGGCACGCGGCGGTCGCGCGGCGCCGGGAACCGGACCGCGACGCCTGCCGCTGCCGCCTCCGCCCCACCCGCCCTCCCCACAGGACCACCCGATGTTCGCCTTCCTCCACAACCTCAAAGTCGGCAAGCGCCTGGGCGCCGGCTTCGGCCTGCTCGTTCTGCTGCTCGCGCTGCTGTCCGCGGTGGCGTTCCTCAACATGCGCTCGATCGAACGCCACCTGGCGCAGATCGTCGACACCTACGGCACCAAGTCGCGCCTGCTCCACGGCATGCACACCGCCAGCTCCCAGGTCTCGATGTCGGTGCGCAACCTGATCCTGCTCGACGAACCCGACGCGATCGCGGCCGAGCGCCAGGCCCTGGCCGAGGCACGGCGGCAGTACGAGGAGGCGCGCGAGGCGCTGTACGCGTTCCCGGCGGAAGGAGACGCCGCCCGCCTGCGCGAGGCCGCCGATGCCGCGCATGGCGCGAGCCTGGCCACCAACGACCGCATCGTCGAACTGGCCACGGCCGGCGACGACGACGCCGCGCGCGAGCTCATGCTGGCCGAAGGCGGGCCGGCGGCGCTGCGCTGGCGCGAACAGCTCGAGGCCAACATCCGCCTGCAGGACGAGGCCACCGCCCTGGCCTACGACCGGTCGGAGACGGACTACCGCCGGGCCAGCGTGCTGCTGGCCGTGATCTCGGCGGTCGCGCTCGCGGTGGCGGTGCTGCTGGGCTGGCTGCTGACGCGCAGCATCGTCGGCCCGCTGCAGCAGGCCACGCGCGTGGCGCGCGGGATCGCCCGCGGCCGCCTCGACGACGGCATCCACGCCACCGGCCACGACGAGCTCGCGGTGCTGCTCGGCTCGATGGCCGAGATGCAGGCCACGCTGCGCCGTTTCGCCGACGCCCAGGGCGAGATCTCGCGCCAGCACGACGCCGGTGAGATCGACCACCGCATGCCGGAAGAGGCGTTCGAGGGTGCGTTCCGCGACATGGCCGGGCACGTGAACTCGCTGGTGTTCTCGCACATCGGGGTGCTGCTGCAGGCCGTCGACCTGATCGGGGCCTACGCACGCGGCGACCTGTCCGGCACGTTCCCGCGCCTGCCCGGCAAGAAGGCCGGCCTCACCCAGGCGGTGGACGGCGTGAAGGCGGGGCTGGAATCGATGATGGCCGAGATCGGCGGCCTGGTGGACGCGGCCGTGGCCGGCGACTTCTCGCGCCGCGGCGACAGCGATCACTTCGAGTTCGCCTACCGCGACATGATCGACAACCTCAACCTGCTGATGCACAGCGCCGACCGCGGCCTGCGCGAGATCGGCACCCTGCTCGCCGCGGTGGCCGAGGGCGACCTCACCCGCCAGGCCGACGCCGGCCTGCCGGGGCAGTTCGGCAAGCTCGCCGCCGACGCCAACGAGACCGTGCGCAAGCTGGCCGGGATCGTGACCCAGATCCACGGCGGCAGCGACGCGATCAACGCGGCGGCCAGCGAGATCGCCGCGGGCAACAACGACCTGTCGCGCCGCACCGAGCAGCAGGCCGCCTCGCTCGAGGAAACCGCCTCGTCCATGGAGGAACTCACCTCCACCGTGCGCCAGAACGCCGACAACGCGCGCCAGGCCAACCAGCTCGCCATCGGCGCCGTCGACGTCGCCTCCCGCGGCGGCGAGGTCGTCGGGCGCGTGGTCCAGACCATGTCCGCNATCTCCGAGTCCTCCAACCGCATCGCCGACATCATCGGCGTCATCGACGGCATCGCCTTCCAGACCAACATCCTCGCCCTCAACGCCGCGGTCGAGGCCGCCCGCGCCGGCGAGCAGGGCCGCGGCTTCGCCGTCGTCGCCGCCGAGGTCCGCTCGCTCGCCCAGCGCTCGGCCGGCGCGGCCAAGGAGATCAAGCAGCTCATCACCGACTCCACCGACAAGGTCCGCCAGGGCAACGAGCTGGTCGACCAGGCCGGCCAGACCATGGGCGAGATCGTCACCAGCGTGAAGCGGGTCACCGACATCATCGCCGACATCTCGGCCGCCTCGCAGGAGCAGAGCGCGGGCATCGAGCAGATCAACCAGGCCATCACCCAGATGGACGAGACCACCCAGCAGAACGCCGCCCTGGTCGAGGAGGCCACCGCCGCCGCGCGCAGCATGGAGCAGCAGGCCGGCGAACTGGTGCAGGCCGTGGCCACGTTCCGCGCCCATCGGGCGCCGCCCGCCACGCCGGCCTCGCCGCGCGCCGCGCACGCGCGCGGTACCCGCCGGCTGTCGGTGGCGGCACCGGAAGAAGCGGCCGGCGCCCTGGCCTGAGCCGGGACCGCCGCGCCCCTTCCCCGTTCCGGAACCGTCGCCATGCTCGAGCCCCTGGTCGCCCCTGACGCCAGTCCCGGCAAGACCGCTTCCGCGGAGCCGTCCGCGCTCCAGTCCACGCCCGCCGCGCACGCGCCGGGCGCCACCGGCCAGGCCGGGGCCGAGGCGTTGCTCGCCGTGGCCACCGGGTTGCTGGGTTGCCGCAGCGCCATGCTCTGGGTGGCCGAGCCCGCGGGCCTGCGCCTCGTCGCGGGCCGCGGCCTGCCGCCTGGCGCGGACGCGGCCGGCAGCGCCCTGGCCACGCTGGTCGGCACCGACGCGCCCGTCGCCGCCGTCGCCGACGCCAGCGTCGATCCGCGCCTGCGCGCGGATCCCCTGGTCGCCGCGCGCGACGGGGTGCGCTTCTACGCCGCGGCCGCGCTGCGCGCGCCCGGCGGCAGGCTGGTCGGCGTGCTCGGCGTCGGCGACGCCGGCGCGCGCGAGCCCGGGGACAGCCTCGAGCGGCTCGCCCCGCTGGCCATGCTGGCGGAGCGCGCGCTCGAGGCCGGGGCGCCGTCGCGCTGCCGGCAGGCGGCCGACGCCAGTTCCAGCGCGATCCTGGTGGTCGACCCGTCCGGCCGCACGGTCTTCGCCAACGCCGCCGCGCGCGACCTGCTCGGTCCGGCGGCCATGCCCGGCCAGCCGCTCGACCGGCTGGTCCCGCTGGCGCTGCAGGCCGATCCGGAACAGGTCGCGCACTGGCTGCACGGCGACGGCCAGTCGCGCGACGACGTGCCGAGCGCGCGCCAGCTGCGGATCCGCGACGCGACCGGCGAACTGCGCCTGGTCGACGCGGTGCGCTGCGACTGGCACGACCGCGACACGCGCGGCGTGTCGCTGATCCTGCACGAGGTGGCCGAGCCCGGCGGCGCGGCGCGCGAGGCGCGCGCCGTGCGACGAGACGCGCTCACCGGCCTGCCCACCCGCGAGGCCCTGTTCGCCACCATCGACAGCCTGCGCCGCAGTGGCGCGCGGCTGGGCGTGGCGCTGCTGGGCCTGGACAACTTCCGCGCCGTGAACGAGGCCCTGGGCCACGAGATCGGCGATGCCGTGCTGCAGGTGGTCGCCTGCCGGCTGATGGCCTGGCTGCCGCAGGACGCGCACCTGGCGCGCTTCGGCGGCGACGAGTTCGCGATCCTGTTCGAGGCGCCCAACGGCGTGGACGGGTTCGAACCGCGGCTGCACGCCCTGCTGCGCGACGTGGCCCGGCCGTGCGAGGTCGACCACCAGCGCGTGCACGTCGAGGCCTGCATCGGGCTGGCGTTCGACGGCAGCCTCGACGCATCCACCCAGGGCGAGCACGGCGGCAACGGACTGCTGGCGCTCGCGTCGCTGGCGCTGCACCACGCCAAGCGCGCGGGCAGCCTGCAGCTGCGCCGCTTCTCGCCGTCGATGCGGGCCGAGGCGATCGACCGCCGGCACCTCGACCTCGAGCTGCGGCGCGCGTTCCGCGACGGCGAGTTCGAACTGCACTACCAGCCGCAGATCGACCTCGCCACCGGCCTGCCCTCGGGCGCCGAGGCGCTGCTGCGCTGGCGCCACCCCGAGCGCGGGTTGCTGATGCCGGTCGCCTTCATCGACGCGCTCGCGCGCAGCGCGATCGCGCCGGCGGTGGGCAACTGGATCCTGCAGCAGGCCTGCCGCGACGCCGCCAGCTGGCCGCCGGCCGGCGGGCGCCGGCTCAAGGTCGGCGTGAACCTGTTCCCGGCCCAGTTCAACGACGACGCCCTGGTCGACAAGGTCGACGCCGCGCTCGCCGCCAGCGGACTGGCGCCGGAGCAACTGGAGATCGAGCTCACCGAGACCATCGCCCTGCGCGAGGACGGCGTCGCCGAGCGCACCCTGGGGCAGCTGCGCAAGCGCGGCATCCGCGTGTCCTACGACGACTTCGGCACCGGCCACGCCTCGCTGTCGATGCTGCACCGGCTGCCCGTGGACCGGGTCAAGATCGACCGCTCGTTCGTGCGCGACCTGGTCGAGAGCCGCGGCGACAAGGCCATCGTGCGCTCGATCACCCTGATCGCGCGCAACTTCGACATGGAGGTGATCGCCGAAGGCGTGGAGTCGGACGAGCAGGCGATGCTGCTGCGCGAGTTCGGCTGCCACGAAGTGCAGGGCTTCCTGTACTCCAGGGCGCTGCCGCGGCCGGTGTTCGACCAGTGGCTCGCCGAACGCACCGCCGCCCGCGCCGCCGCGGTGGAGCCGTGCCATGGCTGAAGCACTGCGCGAGCCGCCCGCGCACGCCACCGCCGGCGAGCACGGCTTCGCCTTCGACGATCACGACTTCCAGCGCGTGTGCCGGATGATCCACGCGCGCGCCGGGATCAGCCTCGGCCCGCACAAGCGCGACATGGTCTACAGCCGCCTGGCGCGGCGCCTGCGCGCGCGCGGGATCGACCGCTTCGGCGACTACCTCGACCTGGTCGAGCGCGACGCCGAAGGCGAAGGCCAGCACTTCGTCAACGCGCTGACCACCAACCTGACCTCGTTCTTCCGCGAGGCCCACCACTTCCCGCTGCTGGCCAGCCAGCTGCGCGGGATGCACCAGCCGGGCCGGCAGCTGCTGGTCTGGTGCTGCGCGGCCTCCACCGGCGAGGAGCCGTACTCGCTGGCGATCACCGCCTGCGAGGCCTTCGACAGCACGACTCCGCCGGTGCGGATCCTGGCCACCGACATCGACACCGCGGTGCTGCAGGTCGCGGCGCGCGGGGTGTACCCGCTCGAGCGCGTGGCCGGGCTCGAGATGGCGCGCAAGCGGCGCTTCTTCCAGCGCGGCACCGGCGCCAACGAGGGCCTGTGCCGGGTCCGCCCCGAGCTGCGCGCGCTGGTCGAGTTCCGCCCGCTCAACCTGCTCGACCGGGACTACGGCCTGCGCCCGGACTCGTGCGCGGCGGTGTTCTGCCGCAACGTGATGATCTACTTCGACAAGCCCACCCAGTACCAGGTGCTGCGGCGGATCGCGCCGCTGCTGGGGCGCGAAGGCCGCCTGTACACGGGCCACTCGGAGAGCTTCGGCCACGCGGCCGACGTGGTCGCCCCGTGCGGGCGCACCGTGTACCGCGCGGTGGACGCCGGGGACGCGCGATGAGCGCGGTGGCCGCGCCGCAGGACGGCACCTACTTCGATCCCGCGCTGAAGACCCGGGCGATCCGCCTGTTGCCGGCCGACTACGTGGTCACCGACGAACCCGTGGCGCTGGTGACGCTGCTCGGGTCGTGCGTGGCCGCGTGCCTGTACGACCCGGTGCCCGGGCTGGGCGGGATGAACCACTTCATGCTCCCCGGCGGCCATGACGACGACAGCAAGCCGGCGCGCTACGGCGTGAACGCGATGGAGCTGCTGATCAACGGCCTGCTCAAGCGCGGCGCCAACCGGCGCCGCCTGCAGGCCAAGGTGTTCGGCGGCGGCAACGTGCTCAGCGGCTTCCACAGCGATCCGATCGGCACCCGCAACGCGACGTTCGTGCTCGACTACCTCGCCGCCGAGCGGATCCCGGTGCTGGCCCAGGACCTGGGCGACAACCAGGCGCGCAAGATCGGCTTCTTCCCGCGCACCGGCCGCACCCTGGTCAGGCGCCTGCCCGCGACCCGGAACGAGGTGGTCGACGTCGAGCGCGCGCTGTACGGCCGCCTGGCGCGCGCGCCCGTGGCCGGCGAGGTGGAGCTGTTCTGATGGGCGCGCGTCCGGTCCGGGTGCTGATCGTCGACGACTCGGCGCTGGTGCGCACGCTGATGTCCGAGCTGCTCGACGCCGACCCCGGCATCGAGGTGGTCGGCACCGCCGCCGACCCCTACATCGCGCGCGACAAGATCAAGCGCCTGGCGCCGGACGTGCTCACGCTCGACATCGAGATGCCGCGCATGGACGGGCTGACCTTCCTGCGCAACCTGATGCGGCTGCGGCCGATGCCGGTGCTGATGGTCTCGTCGCTGACCGAGTCCGGCGCGTCGGTGACCCTCGACGCACTGGCGCTGGGCGCGGTCGACTTCGTGTCCAAGCCGCGCGTCGACGTCGCCCGCGGCCTGGTCGAGTACGGCGCGCTGCTGGCCGAGAAGGTCAAGCTGGCCGCACGCGCGCGGGTGTCGTACATCGCGCCGTCCCCGGCCGTGCGCGAAGGCCCGATCGGCTACCGCACCACCGAACGCCTGCTCGCGATCGGCGCCTCCACCGGCGGCACCGAGGCGATCCGCGAGGTGCTCGAACAGATGCCGGCCGATGCCCCGGCCACGGTGATCGTGCAGCACATCCCCGCCGCCTTCAGCGGCCCGTTCGCCGAACGCCTGGACCGCCACAGCCGGATGACCGTGGTCCAGGCGCAGGACCAGCAGCCGCTGCTGCCGGGCCACGCCTACGTCGCGCCCGGCGGCCGCCACCTGCGGGTGGCGCGCAGCGGCTCGCGCTGGATCTGCCGCCTGGGCGACGACGACCCGGTGCGCCGGCACCGTCCGAGCGTGGACGTGCTGTTCGAATCGGTGGCCGCGCACGCCGGCCGCAACGCCTGCGCCGCGCTCCTCACCGGGATGGGCGACGACGGCGCGGTCGGGCTGCTGGCGCTGCGCCGCGCCGGCGCGGTGACCATCGCCCAGGACGAGGCCAGCAGCGTGGTCTGGGGCATGCCCGGCGCCGCGGTGGCGCTGGGCGCGGTGGACGAGGTCGTGCCGCTCGGCCAGGTGGCCGCGCGCCTGCTCGCGCCGCTGCGCGAGCACGCCGCGACCGCCCACGCGGACCGCGCCGCGCGCTAAAGCGGCGGCCCGCGCTGCCGTTACCAAGGCAGACCGTCCCGCCCTCCCACAGGACCGACAATGGATTCGCGCGTTTTGCTTCGTCTTGCAGCGCCTCTGGCGCTCACCCTGGTCCTGGTGGTGGCCCAAGCGCTGGACCTCGCGCCCGCCGTGCGCTGGGGCGCCCTCGCGGCCATGACCCTGGCCTGGCTGTGGTTCGCCTGGACCGCCGCGCGGCCCGCCGCCGACGCCGAGCTCGTGCGCGACCAGGGCCGGCTGCTGGAGGAACTGCGCAACTTCATCGGCGCCGAGGTCCAGGGTTCGCGCGCCGAGATCGAGCGCACCCGCGAGCTGATCCGCGAGTCGGTGGCCAAGCTGGGCACGAGCTTCGACGCGGTGAACCGCCGCTCGCGCCAGCAGAGCGAGGTCGCCGCCCGCATCCTCGACCGCCGCAACGGCGGCGACGGCAGCGGCCACGGATCGGACGTGCACCGCTTCGCGGTCCAGGCCAGCCAGCAGATGGAGCAGCTGGTCGAGGCGCTGGAGGCGGTGAGCGGCCAGAGCGGCGCCACCGTCACCCACATCGACGCGATGGCCGAGCACCTGGACGGGATCTTCTCGCTGCTCGAGGACGTCAAGTCGATCGCCGACCAGACCAACCTGCTCGCGCTCAACGCCGCGATCGAGGCGGCGCGCGCGGGCGAGGCGGGCCGCGGCTTCGCCGTGGTCGCCGACGAGGTGCGCAACCTGTCCGAGCGCTCGACCGCGTTCAACGAACAGATCCGCAAGCTCGCCCACAGCTCCAAGGACGCGATCGCCCGCGTGCGCGAGACCGTGAGCACGATGGCCTCGCGCGACCTCGACCGCAGCCGCCAGGCGCGCAACGAGGCCGCGGCGATGCTCGAGCGCGTGGACGAGATCAACCGCAACCTCGGCGCCGGCATGCGCGAGATCGCCGAGTGCAGCAAGGCCATCGACGGCTCGGTCGCCGAGGCGGTGCGCTCGCTGCAGTTCGAGGACATCGCCACCCAGGCGCTGGCCGCGGCCAACCTGCACCTCGAGCGCCTCGGCGCGATCAACCGCGAGGCGACGGTGCTGCAGGAGCTGCTCCACCGCAGCGGCTCCCAGGACGGTCCCGAGCTGCGCAAGGCCCTGGCCCAGATCGGCCAGCGGATCGCCCAGATGCGCGGCGAGTGGGAGCGGCCGCCGCACAAGCCGGTGACCCAGCAGTCGATGGACGCGGGCAGCGTAGAGCTGTTCTGACCCGGACCGGAGCAAGCTTGCGGCCCCGCCACCGGGGCCGTAGCTTGGCCGCCATGCCCGACGACCACGCCACCACCTCCAGCACCCGGCCCGGCTGGGCCCTGCTCGGCGAGTTCACCAGGCTCCTGCTGCTGGCGGTGGCGCTCCCGGTGCTGGTGCTGGTGGGGCTGCTGCTCTGGCAGCTTTCGCTGTCGGTGCACGCCCAGCACTCCTCGCGGCTCGCCGCCACCGCCACCGCCAGCGCGCGCGAACTCGACGGCCTGCTGCGCGTGCACCTGGCCGCGATGCAGGTGCTGGCCGACCGCCGCATCGCCAACGACGACATCGGGGACATCCCGCGCTGGAAGACCGACCTGGCGCGGGTGAGCCGCCACTATCCGGCGTTCGCGCACCTGCTGGTCACCGACGCCGAAGGCGACATGCTGATCGAGAGCCCCGCACTGCCGGAGGGCGCGGACCGCTCGGTGGCCGACCGCGAATACTTCCAGGTGCCGCGCGAGACCACGCGCGGCCACGTCTCGGGCGTCTACCGCGGCCGCGGCCCGGACCGTGCGCCGCGGGTCGCGGTGGCGGTGCCGCTGCTGCGCGACGACGCCTTCGCCGGGGTGCTCGCCGGTTCCATGCATGCCGACGCGCTGGTGCCGGCGCACGGCCTGGAGGAGCACGGCTTCGAACTGCTTCTGCTCGACCGCGAGTTGACCGTGGTCCAGTCCAGCGACGGGATGGCGCAGCAGCCGCTGCACCGGCTCGACGCCCGCGACGGCCCGCTGCCCGAGCGCGACCTGGCGCGGGTGGCGCGCGGCAGCAGCCTGGTGCGCCAGCTCGACGGCGTACTCGGCGACGGCGGCGACGCGCTCGTCGTGTCGGTGCCGCTGGACAACGGCTGGCGGCTGCTGGTGCTGGAACCGCGCCGTATGCTCGACGCCGAGATGCGGCGCACCGCCGCGGCGCTGCTCGGCCTGCTGGCGCTGGTGCTGGGCGGCGTGCTGCTGGTGATCGTGGTGCGGATGCGGCGCCTGCGCCGCAGCGTGAGCGGTCTGCTGCGGCGGATGCGGCAGTTCGCGCTCGACAGCGACTCCGACCAGGTCGTGCCGGGCCGGATGCCGCGCGAGCTGCGCCCGCTGGCCGACGCGATGAACGCCCTGGCCGCGCGCGCGCGCGCCTCCTACGACGAGGTCAGCCTGAGCCTGCAGGAGCAGCGCCGCCTGCGCGAGGAACTGCAGACTGTGGCCCAGCGCCTGCTGACCGTGCAGGAGGACGAGCGCCGCACCCTGTCGCGCGAACTGCACGACGACATCGGGCAGTCGATCACCGCGATCAAGCTGGCCGCCACCTCGCTCACCGACCCGTCGCTCGGCGACGACCCGGCGACGCGGCGCGAGATCCTCGACGAGGTGATCGCGATCGCCGACCAGACCGTCCACAAGCTGCGCGACCTGTCGCTGCTGCTGCGCCCGCCGCAGCTCGATTCGCTCGGCCTGGAGCCTGCCCTGCGCGGCCAGGTGGCGCTGCTCACCCGCAACAGCCGGCTGCGCATCGACCTGGACGTGGCGACGGGCGGCGAACGCCTGCCCGCCGAGGTGGAGCTGGCCTGCTTCCGCATCGCGCAGGAAGCGCTGACCAACGTGGTGCGCCACGCCGCGGCGACCGCGGCGCGGGTCGAGGTGGCGCTCGAGGGCCAGGGCGCGGAACGCACGCTGCTGCTGCGGGTGACCGACGACGGCCGCGGCATCGACCCGTCGCGCGGCAACGGGCTGGGCATGCTGACGATGCGCGAGCGCGCGGCCCAGCTGGGCGGCAGCGTCGCCGTGTCGGCGCGACCGGGCGGCGGCACCGAAGTGGTGGCCCGGCTGCCGGCCGGGCAGGCGGACTGAGCCGTGGCCAGACGGCCGCCGCCATCGAACTGTGCGCGGGGTGGAAGAACCGCGCGCACGCGCTGTGTCCCGCCCGGGCGGCGGGGTATCTTTCGCGGTCCAGGGAACGTTGCAGGATGAGTACCGTGCAGATCGTTGTGGTCGGTGGCGATCCCGCGCATGTCGCGCAGGTCGCCCGGGAAGTGTCGGACTACGGGATGGACTGGCGGCTGCGCCACGCGGCCGGCCCGGCGGACGTGCCCGCGCCCGACGCCCCCGACGCGCCCGAGGTGCTCGTGGTCTCCGCGCGCGAATCGGAAGGCGGCGGCCTGCCGGTGCTGGCCGCGCTGGCGCGGCGCCACCCGGGGACCGTGCGCATCCAGCTGATGGCGCCCGACGGCGGCCAGGACCTGCTGGACGTGCTGACCAACAGCCATCGCATGCTCAACGAGCCGCTCGAGGCGCTGCCGCTGATCGAGGCGGTGGAAAGCGTGTCCGAGCTGCGCGATCTGCTCGAGGATCCCGCGCTCAAGCAGGCGATCGAGCGCGTCGGCACCCTGCCCGCGGCGCCGCGCCAGTATCTGGCCCTGACCGCGCTGCTGCGCGATCCCGACAGCACCGCGGCCCAGATCGCCGACGTGGTCGGGCAGGACCCGACCGTCGCCGCGCGCGTGCTGCGGCTGTCGAACTCGGCCTACTACTCCGGCGGCCGCGAGATCACCGATCTGCGCACCGCGGTCACCCGCCTGGGCCACAACGCGCTGCGCCAGCTGGTGCTGGCGAGCGAGGTGTTCTCGGCCGGCCCCGAGGCCGACGAGCTGCGCGACCGCGCGCTGCGCATCTCGCAGCTGGCGGGCAAGCTGCTGGCCGGCCCCAGCGCCGACCTGGCCGCGACCGCCGGCCTGCTGGCCGAGGTCGGCCTGCTGCTGCCGCGCAACGCGGGCATCGACCCGGCGGTCACGCCCTACAGCGCGACCGGCGCCTACCTGCTCGGCCTGTGGGGCCTGCCCGGCCCGATCGTCGAGGCGGTGGCGTTCCACGACCGCCCGTCGCGGGTGCGCGGCAGCTTCTGGGTGACCGGCGCGGTGCACGTGGCCGCCGCCCTGGTCAACGGGCGCGAGCCGGACGAGGCCTACCTGCGCGCGGTCGGCCAGTACGACCGCCTGCCGCGCTGGCGCGAGCTCGCGGCCGCGGCCTGAGCCGCGCGCGGCCTCAGCCGATCCACAGCCGCAGCAGCCAGGCCAGCGCGCCGACGCTGGCCAGCCCGGCCAGCCACAGCCCCGCGAACCACAGCAGCCGCTTCCACAGCGGCCCCGGCGCAGGCGTGCCCGTCGCGCCGCCAGCCATCAGTGGTAGCCCTCGTGGCCGACCTTGCCGCGGAACACCCAGTACGCCCACCCGGTGTAGGCCAGGATCACCGGCACCAGCACCACCGCGCCGACCAGCATGAAGCCGAGGCTGGCCGGCGGCGCGGCCGCATCGTGGATGGTCAGCGCGCGCGGCACCACGTAGGGGAACACGCTGATGCACAGGCCGACGAAGGTCAGCGCGAACAGCCCGAGGGTGAGCAGGAACGGTGCCAGCTCGCGGCCGCGGCGCAGCGCCCGCCACGAGGCGTAGGCCAGGATCGCGGTGAGCAGCGGCACCTGCGCGGTGAGCAGCACCACCGGGTAGCGGGTCCAGCGGTCCCAGTAGTCGAACTCCAGCCCCAGCGTGGCCACGCTCACGCCGACGATCCCCGCCAGCAGGCCCAGCCCGAGCAGCGGCGCGAGCCGGCGCGCACGCGCCTGGGTCTCGCCCTCGGTCTTCCACACCAGCCAGGTCGCGCCGAGCAGGGCGTAGCCGACCACCACGCTGGCACCGGTCAGCAGCGAGAACGGGGTCAGCCAGTCGAGCCAGCCGCCGGCGTACATCCGGTCCTCGACCGCGATGCCCTGCAGCAGCGCGCCGAGGATCACGCCCTGCGCGAACGCGGCCACGGTCGAGCCGACGTTGAACGCCAGGTCCCACCACGGCCGGTGCGCGGGGTCGCGCCAGCGCGCCTCGAACGCCACGCCGCGGAACACCAGCGCCAGCAGCATCGCGACCACCGGCGGATAGAGCGCGGTCATGATCACGCCGTAGGCCAGCGGGAACGCGGCCAGCAGGCCGCCGCCGCCGAATACCAGCCAGGTCTCGTTGCCGTCCCACACCGGCGCCACCGAGTTGATCGCCTGGTCGCGCCCACGCCCGGGCCGCAGCGCCGGGAACAGGATCCCGATGCCCAGGTCGAACCCGTCCATCACCACGTAGGCGAACACGGCGAACAGGATCAGCAGCGCCCACACGGTGACGATGTCGAAGTCCATCGCGCTACTCCCTTCGGGCGATGCGTTCGGCCGGACCCGGGGTGATGCCGGCGGTGCGGATCGGGCCCTCGTCTCCGCCCGGCGCCGGTTCCTGCACCTGCACGCCCCGGGCCATCAGGCGCAGGATGTACCAGGTGCCGAAGCCGAACACGATGAAGTACACCACGACGAAGGCCAGCAGCGAGGCGCCGACCGCCGGCGCGTCCAGCGGCGAGGCGCTTTCGGCGGTGGTCAGCAGCCCGTGCACGGTGAACGGCTGGCGCCCGACCTCGGTGGTGATCCAGCCGGCGATGACCGCGACGAAGCCCGCCGGCGCCATCGCCAGCGCCGCGCGGTGCAGCGCCGGCCAGTCGTACAGCCGGCCGCGCAGCCGCGCCAGCAGGCTCCAGGCGCCCAGCGCCAGCATCGCCAGCCCCAGCGCCACCATCACCCGGAACGACCAGAACACGATCGCCACCGGCGGGTGCAGCGACGGATCGACGGTGTCCAGGCCGTCCAGCGGCGCGTTCATGTCGTGGCGCAGGATCAGCGACGACAGCTTCGGGATCGCCACCGCGTGGTCCACGCGTTGCGCGGCCGCGTCGGGCAGCCCGAACAGGATCAGCGGCGCGCCGTCGGGATGGCTCTGGAAGTGGCCCTCCATCGCCATCACCTTCACCGGCTGGTGCTCGAGCGTGTTGAGCCCGTGCAGGTCGCCGGCCAGGATCTGCAGCGGCGCCACCAGCGCCGCCATCCACATCGCCATCGAGAACATGGTGCGCGCGCCGGCCAGCGACGGTCCGTCGTCCCCCGCCGGCGCGCCGCCGCGCGCCCGCATGCGCCGGTGGCGCAGCAGGTGCCAGGCGCCGACCCCGCCCACCACCAGCGCCGTGGTCAGGTAGGCGGCGATCACGGTGTGCACCAGGCGGTAGGGGAAACTGGGATTGAAGATGACCGCCCACCAGTCCGCGGGCACGAACTGCCCGTCGCCGTTGACCGCGAAGCCGGCCGGCGTGTGCATCCAGCTGTTGGCGCTGAGGATCCAGAACGCCGACAGCAGCGTGCCCAGCCCGACCATCAGCGTGGCCAGGAAATGCAGCCGCGGGCCGACCCGGTTCATGCCGAACAGCATCACGCCGAGGAAGCCCGCTTCGAGGAAGAACGCGGTCATCACCTCGTAGGCCATCAGCGGTCCGATCACCGGCCCGGCGCGGTCGGAGAACACCGCCCAGTTGGTGCCGAACTGGTAGGACATGACGATGCCCGACACCACGCCCATGGCGAAGGCGACCGCGAAGATCCTGACCCAGAAGCGGAACAGGTCCAGGTAGACCTGGCGCCCGGTCCGCAGCCACAGCGCCTCGAGCACGACCAGGTAGCTGGCCAGTCCGATCGAGAACGCCGGGAAGATGAAGTGGAAGCTGACGGTGAACGCGAACTGGATCCGCGCCAGCAGCACCGCATCGGCCTCAGCGAACATGGCGCCGTCCTCCCCGCCCGGTGGGGCGACGCAGGGTGGCGCGAACGGCCGCGGCTGCCATCGTCGGAGTCCTCCTGTGCATCCCGGCGCATGCCCCGCGCGGCGGCGGCGCGGCCCACTGGCGGGACGTTGCGTTCGGGATGATAGGAAGCCGCGCGTGACGCGCCCATCACGCCGCGTCGACACGCGCCGCGCCGCTTCACGTCGCCATGCCGCGCGATGGCGCAGCCTGCATGGTCCCGCGACACCGGAGGTGCCCCCATGGCCAGATGCGACGTATGCGGCGCGGAGTACGCGCACGCGTTCACCGTGCAGACCGACCGCGGCAGCGGCGTGTTCGACTCGTTCGAGTGCGCCATCCACGCCCTCGCCCCGCGCTGCACGCACTGCGGCTGCACGGTGATCGGGCACGGCGTGGGCCGCGACGGGCAGGTGTACTGCTGCGCGCACTGTGCCGGACTGCAGGAACAGGCCGCATGAGCCGGCGCAGCATCCACTGCGCGCCCGACCTGGCGACCGCGGAACAGGCGGTCGCGATCGCGCGCGGCACGGGACTGGGCGACGACGCGCTGTCGCTGATCGCGCGTTCGGACATCGAGGTCGGCGCGGTGCCCGACGACCTCAAGCAGGCCGATACGGACATGCTGCCGGCCGCCGCGCGCGGCATGGGCTTTGGCGCCGCGGCCGGCGCGGTCGCCGGCCTGGCGGCCGCCACCTTTCCGCCGCTGGGGCTGACCCTGGCCGGCGCGATGCTGGCCGGCGGCGGGGCCGGCGCGCTGGTCGGCGGCTGGGCCTCGGCCCTGTTCGGCGCCACGCTCCCCGAGCCGGAACGCAGGAACTACGAGGAGCTGATCGAGGCCGGCAAGGTCCTGGTCGTGGTCGATGCCGACGATGACCACCATGTCGCGCTCGCGCCGCGCTTCGCGGAGCTCGGCCTGGTGCGGCTGGAGATCGACGGCGACCAGACGGCGACGCCCGCGGCCTGACCCGGCCGCGCCGCCACCGCCATGGCGCTGGAGGACTACCGACGCAAGCGGCGCTTCGGGCAGACGCCCGAACCCGACGACCGCCCGCGCGCCGCACCACCGGGCCGGCGCCCGATCTTCGTGGTCCAGTTGCACCACGCCAGCCACCGCCACTACGACTTCCGGCTCCAGGTCGGCGACGTGCTGCGCAGCTGGGCGGTGCCCAAGGGCCCGAGCCTGGACCCCTCGGTGAAGCGCATGGCGGTGGAGGTCGAGGACCACCCGCTCGACTATGCCGGCTTCGAGGGCGAGATCCCGGCCGGCCACTACGGCGCCGGCCACGTCGCCCTGTTCGACCGTGGCACCTGGACCACCGAAGGCGACGTCGCCGCGCAGCTGGCCAAGGGCCATCTGCGCTTCACCCTGCACGGCGAGCGGCTCAAGGGCGGCTGGCACCTGGTGCGCTCGGGCAAGCCGGCGCGCCAGCCGCAGTGGCTGCTGTTCAAGCAGGACGACGCGTGGGCGGGCGATGCGGAGGCGGACGACCTGCTCGAGGGCGTGACCCCGCCCCCGGCGTCGAAGCGTGGTGCGCGGACGGCGAACAAGGCCGCGAAGACGCCGGCGAAGGCGAACACCGCGACACCTGCCGGACGGGTCACGAAGGCGACGAAGAAGACCGCCAGCCCCGCGAAGGCGATGCGCAAGTCCGCCGCCGGCCGCCGGCGCAGCGACTGGGCCGCCCTCGCGGCGAAGCTACCGGGCGCGCGCCGTCGCGCGCTGGCGACCGACGCTCCGCGCCCGCAGCTCGCGCGTCTGGTTGCGAAGCCGCCCGACGGCGAGCGCTGGCTGCACGAACTCAAGTGGGACGGTTACCGCCTGCTCGCCGCGCTGCGCGATGGCGAGCCGCGGCTCTGGTCGCGCAACGGCCTGGACTGGACCGCGCGGGTGCCCGAGGTCGACGACGCGCTCGCCGCCCTCGGCGTGCGCGACCTGCTGGTCGACGGCGAACTGATCGCCGGCCAGGGCCGGCGCGAGGATTTCAACCTGCTGCAGCAGGTGCTGTCGGGCGAACGCCAGGGACGCTTGCGCCTGGTGCTGTTCGACCTGCTGCATGTCGACGGCGTGGACCTGTCCGCGGCGCCGCTGCGCGAGCGCAAACGGCTGCTCGAACGCCTGCTGCGCGGCGCGCCCGACGCGCTGGCCTACAGCTCGCACGGCGTGGGCGACGGCGCAGCCGCGTTCCAGGCCGCGCTCGAGGCCGGCTTCGAGGGCCTGGTCTCCAAGCGCGCCGACGCGGCCTACCATCCGGGGCGCGGCGACGACTGGCGCAAGACCAAGGCGCTGGCCAGCGCCGAGTACGCGGTGGTCGGCTACACCCCGCCCAAGGGCAGCCGCCGCGGCATCGGCTCGCTGCTGCTGGCCACGCCCGATCCCGAACACGGCTGGCGCTACGTCGGCCGCGTCGGCAGCGGCCTCGACGACGCGCAGCTGCGCGCGCTCGGAGAGCGGCTGGCCGGCAAGGGACGCGACGCGCCCACCGTGCACGTGCCGGCGAACGACACCGACCTGCGCCAGGCCAGGTGGCTGCCGCGCCCGGCCTTCGTGGTCGAGGTCTTCACCCGCGGCACCGGCGGCAGCGGCCTGCTGCGCCAGGCCAGCTTCAAGGCCCTGCGGCCGGACAAGCCGGTGTCGGCGCTGGCCGACGCCGGCGGCGACCGCATCGAAGCGGAGGAACGACCGATGGCGAAGCAGGCGGGCACGCGCAAGGGCACGGGCAAGGCGACGACGAAGCGCGGCGCGTCTTCGGCAACGACGAAGGGCAAGTCGCGCAGCACCGCGTCGCGTGCCGGCAGCCGCGCGCCGCCGGAATTATCCAGTCCGGAGAAGGTGCTGTTTCCGGACGACGGCATCACCAAGCAGCAGCTGGCCGACTACTACGCCGCGGCGATGGACTGGCTGCTGCCGGAGATCGCCGGCCGCCCGCTGTCGCTGGTGCGCTGCCCGTCCGGCCTGCGCGCGCAGTGCTTCTTCCAGAAGCACGCCACCCCGGGCATGGACCTGGTCTCGCGCGTCCCGATCGAGGAATCGGGCGGCGGGCGCGAGGACTACCTGTACGCGACCGACGCGGCCAGCGTGCTGGAGCTGGTGCAGTTCAACACCATCGAGTTCCACCCCTGGGGCGCGCGCGTGGAGGACGTCGAGCACTGCGACCGGCTGGTGTTCGACCTCGACCCGGACCCGTCGGTGGGCTGGCCGGAGGTGGTCGCCGCGGCGCGCCAGTTGCGCGGCTTCCTCGGCCAGGCCGGACTGGAGTCGTTCGTGCGCACCAGCGGCGGCAAGGGCCTGCACCTGGTGGTGCCGCTGTCGCCGCCCGCGCCCTGGCCGCAGGCGCGCGCCTTCGCCCAGGCCGTGGCCGAGGCCGCGCGCGAGGCCGACCCGCTGCGCTACGTCGCCACCGCCAGCAAGCGCCGGCGCAAGGGCCGGATCTTCATCGACTGGCTGCGCAACGGCCGCGGCGCCACCAGCGTGGCCAGCTTCTCGGTGCGCGCGCGTGCCGGCGCCCCGGTCTCGATGCCGCTGCGCTGGGAGGAACTGGGCCGGGTCAAGGCGGGCAACGCCTGGCACATCGGCAACGCCCTGGCGCGGCTGTCGCGCCTGCGCGGCCACCCCTGGGACGGATTCGACAGCCTGCGCCAGTCCCTGCCCGGCTGACCGCCTGCACGGCGCCACCACACGCCCCGCGGCAGGCTGGCAGGCCCGATCCACCCCCGAGCGACGGCATGGCCCGACCGATCTGGACCGGCAACCTCAGCTTCGGCCTGCTCAACGTGCCGGTCTCGCTGATGTCCGGCACCCGCAGCAACGACCTCTCCTTCCGCATGCTCGACTCGCGCGACCGCAACCCGATCCGGTTCGAGCGGGTCAACGCCGAGACCGGCGAGGAGGTGCCCTGGAAGGAGATCGTCAAGGCCTTCGAGTACGACAAGGGCAACTACGTCGTGATCGAGAAGTCCGACATCGCCTCGGCCGCGCCGGAAAGCCACGAGTCGGTGGAAATCGAGGCCTTCGTCGATGCCGATTCCATCGACGTGCGCTTCTACGAGAAACCCTACGTGCTCGTTCCCGGCAAGAAGGCCGAGAAGGGCTACGTGCTGCTGCGCGAGACCCTGCGCGAGGCGAAGAAGATCGGCGTCGCCCGGGTGGTGATCCGCACCCGCGAGTACCTGTCGGCGGTCATGCCGCTGGGCGACGCGCTGGTGCTGATGCTGATGCGCTACCCCCAGGAGCTGGTGGACCCGTCCGAGTACAAGCTGCCAGAGGGCAAGGCCGGCGACTACCGGATCAGCGCCAAGGAGCTGGAGATGGCCACCCAGCTGGTCGATTCGATGGCGGCGAAGTGGAACCCCGGCGACTACCACGACGAGTTCCGCGAGCGCCTGGCCGAGATCATCCGCAAGCGGATCAAGGACAAGGGCGCGACCACCCAGGTGCTCGAGGAGCCCGAGCCCGAGGAAGGCGCGGCGACCAACGTGGTCGACTTCGTCTCGCTGCTGCAGAAGAGCCTGAAGGACAACAGGCGCACGCCGGCGAAGAAGACCGCGACGAAGAAGGCGGCCAGGAAGGCCGCCCCGCGCAAGGCGGCCAAGGCGAAGAAGGCCCCGGCGAAAATGGCCGCGAAATCCGGCACGCGCACCCGCAAGGCCGGCTGACCGGGGAGGACGATGGCGATGGCACGCAGCAGAACCACCGGTACCACGCGCGGCGCGGCGAAGCGCACCGGCAGCCGGTCCACGACCGCGAAGTCCGCGAAGCCGGCGGAGAAGGCCGGCGCCGGGTCGCGCCCGGAAGCGTCGGCGGACGCCGGCGCCGCGAAGAAGACCGCGCGCCGCCAGCGCGCGCTCCAGCGGTCGATCGAGCGCAAGGACGCGCGCCGCCCGGGCAAGGGCGGTCGCAAGGCCGCCACCCAGGCCGGGACCCGCCGCCAGCCGGTCGAGATGCCGGCGCAGCACGTCGCCAAGCCCGGGCGCGAGGCCGAACTCGACCTGGCGCCGCGGTTCGAGGCGCCGGACTACGCGGGCAGCGGCAAGCTCGCCGGGATGAAGGCGATCGTGACCGGCGCGGACTCGGGCATCGGCCGCGCGGTGGCGGTGCTGTTCGCGCGCGAGGGCGCGGACGTGGCGATCTTCTACCTCGACGAGCACGACGACGCGAAGGAGACCGCGCGCCGGGTGGAGGCCGAAGGCCGCGAGGCGCTGCTCGTGCCCGGCGACGTGCGCGACCCCGCCTTCTGCAAACGCGCCGTGGATCGCGTCGCCAAGCGCTTCGGGCGCATCGACGTGCTGGTCAACAACGCCGGCTTCCAGCTGCACGCCGAACGCCTGGAGGACATCAGCGACGAGCACCTGCAGGAAACCCTGCAGACCAACGTCGCCGGCTACCTGCACATGGCGCGCGCAGCGCTGCCGCACATGCAGCGCTGCGCGTCGATCGTGAACTGCGGCTCGGTGACCGGCCTGTTCGGCAGCCCGAAGCTGATCGACTACTCGACCAGCAAGGGCGCGGTCCACGCGTTCACCAGGGCGCTGGCCGCGAACCTGCTGCCGCGCGGGATCCGGGTCAACGCGGTGGCGCCCGGGCCGGTGTGGACCCCGTTCAATCCCGCCGACAAGCCCGCCGACGAAGTGGGCGAGTTCGGCCGGGACAGCGCCATGGGCCGCCCCGCGCAGCCGGAGGAACTGTCGCCCGCGTTCGTGTTCCTCGCCTCGCCGGTGATGTCGTCCTACGTCAACGGCATCGTGCTGCCGGTGATGGGCGGGCCGAAGGGCTGAGTGGGGGCGTCGGGGCCCGGAGCCCCGCTGCTGCGAATGGCATGACCGGCCCCGGTGGGCCGCACGTCGAGCAAGCCCGTGCGGCAGGGCGCGGACGGGCATCGCGCCTTCTGAAGCCCCGGTCGCGGCTGAAGCCGCTCCTACAGGGAACCGCCGACTGTAGGAGCGGCTTCAGCCGCGACCACCGCACCAGCTCCTCCCGCACGCGGAACGTCGGATGCCCGGACCCGGCAGGCATCACCCGGCACGCGCGGGCGCCAGTCGGCGCATCCCCGCCTCCGACTGCCTCATGGCGCGTCGCCGCGCCGGGTCAGCGCATGCAGGATCCGCAGGTCCTGCGCGTCCAGTGCCCGGCCGTTGTCGCCGCGAAAACGCATGCGGTAGGAGCGGATCGCCGCCTCCGGGTCGTCGATCGCATAGCCGATCAGTCGCAGCGCCAGCATCGGATCGAAGCCGTCCGGCGGCGGCGGCGCGTCGGGATCGGGCCAGATGCCGAACCCGGCGTCGAACAGCCGCTTCCACGGGAACAGCGGACCGGGGTCGATCTTGCGCCCCGGCGCGAGGTCCGAGTGGCCGATGACCGCCGACTTCGGCAGCCGGTGGCGCGCCGCCAGGTCCTCGAGCAGCCGCAGCAAGGCCTCGATCTGCGCCTCGGGGAACGGTTCGCGCCCATTGTTGTCGAGCTCGATCCCGATCGAGGCCGAGTTCAGCTCGTGGATCGTGCCCCAGCTGCCCGCGCCCGCGTGCCAGGCGCGGTACCGGTCGGAGACCAGCTGGTAGATGCGGCCGTCGCGGCCGATGAGGTAATGCGCGCTGACCCGGCCGCCCGCGTTGCGCGTGCGCAGCGTGGCCAGGCTCCGGGCCACGGACTCCTGCTCGGTGTAGTGGATCACGACCAACTGCGGACGCCGCAGGTCGTGGTTGGGCGACGGCACCCAGGTCGCCATCGGATTGCGCGGCGCGCCGTGCTGGCAGGCGGCGAGCGCCAGGACGCAGGCGAGCGCGGGGATCGACAGGTGAGACAGCTTCATCCGGACATTGCAGCCGCGCGGCGGCGGCGATGCAAGCAACGGGCCTGTGTCCACCCGGCGCGGGTCGCCGGTCGTCCACCGGATGCGCCTGCGACGGCGGACGGGTGTGGTAGAA
This sequence comes from Luteimonas sp. J29, assembly GCF_000472505.1. Taxonomy (GTDB): domain Bacteria; phylum Pseudomonadota; class Gammaproteobacteria; order Xanthomonadales; family Xanthomonadaceae; genus Luteimonas. The sequence continues at coordinate 118,438 of NZ_AWZR01000004.1, read as the reverse complement.
ACGCCTGACGGGTGGGCCCCAGGTGCGAGACGGCAGCGGGCCGCCCCTTCCTGCAATGGACGGCAGCCCATGACCCCGACCTTCCGCCCGGGCGACCACGACGCACCACCCGCTGCGACCATGGCCCCCGCGCCGTCGCGCCGTGCACGCCCGACCGTACTGGTTCTGGCCGGCCTGCTCGCCTGCCCCAGCCTCGTGCAGGGTGCGCCCCGGCCGCAAGCGGACGACGCGGCCCCGCCGGCGCCACGGGCCGACGCCGCCCGGATCCCGGAACCGGCCCTGGGCGTCTGGTACCCCGACGACGCGCAAGCGCAGTGCGGGCACTACCTGCAGGCGCCGGGACCGGACGACGACGTCGACGCCGACACCATCGCCCTCGTGGGCGCGCTCGTGGTGACACCGCGCCTGGTCCACGCGTACGCCGAATACGGCGAAGGGGAGTTCCATCTCGTCAAGCGCGTGGAGCAGGTGGCGGACGCCACGTGGCGGGTGGAGGCGGACGTCGGCATCGACGTCTTGCCCGACCCTTCCGTCCCGGCAGACGCCGTCGCGCCGGAGGTCTTCAGGCTCGATTTGCGGTCCGACGCCATGACCTGGAGCCGATGGGAGCCCGGCGCCGGCGCGGACGACGCGTCGGCCGTGCACTACGTGCGCTGCGGCGCGGTGCGTGCGGGCCTCTACCCGCTGGAATAAGACCCTGCGGGGACACGCGCGCCTGGCGGCCGGCCCAGCAGCCGCCCGGCAGGCTCGAGTCGCGCGCGGCCCCGACCGCCGCCCGGAGAAAAACAGGCGGGCGGCTTGCGCCGCCCGCCTGCACCTCGTGGGGGAGGTGGATCGCCCTGGCGATCAGCTCTCGTAGGCCGACTCGCCGTGGGAGACGATGTCGAGGCCCTGGCGCTCCTCTTCCTCGGTCACGCGCAGGCCGAACACGGCCTTGGCGACGAGGATCGCGATCGAGGTGACCACGGCGCACCAGACGATGGTGAACAGCACGCTGAAGGTCTGGGCCCAGACCTGGGCGCCGATCGTGCCCTCGATGCCGGTGCCGCCCAGCGACTCGGCGCTGAACACGCCGGTGAGCACGGCACCGACGATGCCGCCGATGGCGTGCACGCCGAACACGTCGGCGGTGTCGTCCACCCGCAGCATGCGCTTGAGCCCGTTCACGCCCCAGACGCAGATCGCGCCCGCGGCCAGGCCGATGACGATCGCGCCCATCGGGCCCACCGTGCCCGCGGCCGGAGTGATGCCGACCAGGCCGGCGATCGCGCCGGAGGCCGCGCCCAGGGCCGAGGGGCGACCCTTGGCCAGGGCCTCCACCAGGCTCCATGCCACCACGCCGGCGGCGGTGGCCACCATCGTGTTGATCATCGCCAGCGACGCGATCTCGTCCGCGGCCACGGCCGAACCGGCGTTGAAGCCGAACCAGCCGACCCACAGCAGCGAGGCACCGATGAAGGTGAACGGCACGTTGTGCGGCTTGAGCGCTTCCCGGCCGAAGCCCAGCCGCTTGCCGAGGAAGTACGCGCCGACCAGGCCCGCGATGCCTGCGTTGATGTGGACCACGGTGCCGCCGGCGAAGTCGAGCACGCCCTTGTGCGCCAGGAAGCCGCCGCTCCACACCATGTGCACCATCGGCAGGTAGGCGAAGGTCACCCAGATCACCGAGAACAGCAGCACCGACTTGAACTTGATGCGCTCGGCGAACGAGCCGACGATCAGCGCGGTGGTGATGCCGGCGAAGGTGGACTGGAACACGACGAACAGCAGCTCGGGCAGGCCGCCCGATTCGCTGCTGGTGGTGATGCCCTTGAGGAACGCCTTCTCGGTGAACGAGCCGAAGAAGTTGTTGCCGTCGGTGAACGCGGCGCTGTAGCCGTAGGAGACCCAGACCAGGATCACCACCGAGAACACCACCAGCACCTGCATCAGCACCGACAGCACGTTCTTCGAGCGCACCATGCCGCCGTAGAACAGGGCCAGGCCCGGGACCACCATCAGCAGCACCAGCAGGGTCGAGGTCAGCATCCAGGCCACGTTGCCGCTGTCGAAGGCGGGGCCTTCGGCTTCGGTCCCGTCCGCCGCTTCCTCCGCCGCCGCTTCCATGGCCGGCGCTTCGGCCACCGCGGCCTCTGCCTCGGCGGCGGCGTCTTCCACCGCCGCGACCGCTTCGGCGACCGGCGCATCGGCCTCCGCTTCCTGCGCCAGCACCGGGGACGCCGCGAACGCCGCGGCCACGCCGAACAGCAGCGCCAGCGCCGCCGCACGGGTACGGGTCTTCAGCCCGGAGAACATCTTGGTCTTCATGGGTTCAGCCTCCGAGGTCTGGTCAAAGCGCATCGGCGTCGATTTCGCCGGTGCGGATGCGGATGACCCGGTCGAGCGGGACGACGAACACCTTGCCGTCGCCCACCTTGCCGGTGCCCGCGGCGCGGGTGATGGCCTCGAGGGCGGCGTCGAACACGTCGTCCGACACCGCCGCCTCGATCTTGAGCTTGGGCAGGAAGTCGACGACGTACTCGGCGCCGCGGTACAGCTCGGTGTGGCCCTTCTGCCGGCCGAAGCCCTTGACCTCGGTGACGGTGAGCCCGGTCACGCCCGCCTCGCCGAGCGCTTCGCGCACCTCGTCGAGCTTGAACGGCCGGATGATGGCGATGATCAGTTTCATGCAGTTGCCTCCTGTGGCCGGTGGTGGCCGCTCAGAACGACTTCGAGAGCGACACCAGCACGGTGTCGTCGAGGCCGTCGATGTCGGTGTCGTGCCATTCCAGGCCGATGCCGAACCCGTTTTCGAAGGACTTGCCGGCAGCGACCTTCCAGTAGTCGTAGTCGAGCTCGCCGCCGTAGCCGCTCACCCACTGCCGGCCGTAGGCGACGCCGACGCTCCAGCCGCCGTCGAACTCCCAGTCGGCGCCGAGATCCAGCGCGGTGCTGCCGTCGGAGTCGGGGATGCCGAACAGGTCGGTGGTGGCGTAGGAATACTTGGCGCTGAGCACGTTCCAGCTCAGGCCGAAATAGACCTCGAGGGTGTCGGGATCGTTGTAGCCGGCCGGGTAGCTGCCCGGGTACCAGTAGTAGTTGGCGCCGACGTCGTAGCCGAAGCCGCTGTCGCCGAACTCGCCGGCGTAGCCGATGAAGCCGTCGAGCTCCACCTGGCTCGACACGTCCGGATCGGAGTCGGCCAGCCAGCTGATGCTGCTGCCCCAGCCGCCGACGTAGAAGCCGCTTTCGTGCTCCCAGGTCACCCCTGACTGCAGGGCCGGCTTCTCGTTGGTCTGGGTGACGCCGCGGAACAGGTAGTCACTGACCACCGTAACCGAGCCCGACACTTCCGCCGAGGCGGGAGCGGCCGCGAGCAGGCCGGCGGACAGGAGTGTGGCAATAGCGATCTTGCGAGACGACATGACAGGCTCCTCGTTGGATGAAAAAGCCCCTCCCCGGTCTTGCTTGGTCCAGCATCGCCCGCCGGCATCCCCATGCCCGGCGCGGGCGCCGGCGGGCGCTCTGCGGCGCCTCGTCCGGTGTCATCTTTCCCGTCCGTGTTGTCGATCTGGCTTGGGCGTTGCGTTGTCCTCGCGTCGGAAAGTCCGCGGCCCGGCGTGGGGGAGGGCCGCACGTCCGGTTCGCCACCGGACATGAATCGGTTGGAAGTGGCGCCGGGGTGGTCGGTCGGCGGCCACCCCGGCCGTGCCCTTCCCCGTGCGGGGGAAGGGGCCCGCCGGCGTCAGACGCCGTAGTAGAGCTGGTACTCGAGCGGGTGGGTCGCGGCGCGGAAGCGCGTGACCTCCTGCATCTTCAGGTCGATGTAGCCGTCGATGAAGTCGTCGCTCATCACGCCGCCGGCCTTGAGGAACTCGCGGTCCTTGTCCAGCGCCTCGAGCGCCTGGTCGAGGCTCGAGCACACCTGCGGGATCAGCTTCTCCTCTTCCGGCGGCAGGTCGTACAGGTCCTTGTCGGCCGGGCCGCCCGGGTCGATCTGGTTCTTGATGCCGTCGAGGCCGGCCATCAGCAGCGCGGTGAAGGTCAGGTAGCCCGACTGCAGCGGATCCGGGAAGCGGACCTCGATGCGGCGCGCCTTCGGGTTCGACACCCACGGGATGCGGCACGAGGCAGAGCGGTTGCGGGCCGAGTAGGCCAGCATCACCGGCGCCTCGAAGCCCGGCACCAGGCGCTTGTAGCTGTTGGTGCCCGAGTTGGAGAAGGCGTTGATCGCGCGGGCGTGCTTGAAGATGCCGCCGATGTACCACAGCGCCAGCTGCGACAGGCCGCCGTAGCCGTCGCCGGAGAACAGGTTCTGGCCGCCCTTGGCCAGCGACTGGTGCACGTGCATGCCGCTGCCGTTGTCGCCGACGATCGGCTTGGGCATGAAGGTCGCGGTCTTGCCGTTGCGGAAGGCGACGTTCTTGATGATGTACTTCATCGCCAGCAGCTCGTCGGCCTTGCTGACCAGCGAGTTGAACTTGGTGCCGATCTCGCACTGGCCGGCGGTGGCGACCTCGTGGTGGTGGACCTCGACCTCGATGCCGACCTGGTTGAGGGTCTTGACCATCTCGGCGCGGATGTCGTGCAGCGAGTCGGCCGGCGACACCGGGAAGTAGCCGCCCTTCACGCCGGGGCGGTAGCCGCTGTTGCCGCCGTCGTATTCCTTGCCGCTGTTCCAGGCCGCTTCCTCGGACTCGATGTGGAAGAAGGTGTGGCCCATGTCGTTGGCGAAGCGCACCGAGTCGAAGATGAAGAACTCGGGCTCCGGGCCGAAGAACGCCTGGTCGGCGATGCCGCTGGACCTGAGGTAGGCCTCGGCGCGCTTGGCGATGCCGCGCGGGTCGCGCGCATACGGCTGCATCGTCGCCGGCTCGAGGATGTCGCAGGTCAGGTTGAGGGTGGGGTCGGCGTAGAACGGATCCAGGTAGGCCGTGGACGGATCGGGCAGCAGGATCATGTCCGACTCGTTGATGCCCTTCCAGCCGCTGATCGACGAGCCGTCGAACATCTTGCCGTCCTCGAACAGCGAAGGCTCGACGATGCTGGCGGGGAACGTGACGTGCTGCTGCACGCCGCGCATGTCCACGAAACGCAGGTCGACGAACTCGACCTTGTGGTCCTTGATCAACTTCTCGACGTTCTCAAGCGACATGGTGGTGCGGCCTCTGGTTGGCGAAGGTCTGCTCCCATTGGAGCAAGCGCCGTGCCAACCGGAATCCACTTGCAAGCCATTGATTCGCAAGGACCCGCCGGGAACAGGTGTGCTGCAGCGCACGAAAAAGGTGAAGTCTGCGTGATGGATGCACCAAGTTGGGGAGGCGTCCGCGAGTCCCGCGCGGCCCCCGCGCGGGAGGGCCTGCCGCGCCGGCCGCGGCGATGCGCCCGGGCCGCGCGGCCGGTCCCGGCGCGGGCCTTCCGTTATCCTGCCCACCCCCGGCCGAACCACGTCCATGTCCGAACCACTGTCCGCCCTCCTGCTGGGCATCCTCGAAGGGCTGACCGAATTCCTGCCGGTGTCCAGCACGGGGCACCTGCTGATCGCCCAGCACTGGCTGGGCGCGCGCTCGGACTTCTTCAACATCGTGATCCAGGCCGGCGCGATCCTCGCGATCACGCTGGTGTTCCGGCAGCGCATCTGGGACCTGGCGACGGGATTGGGCGACGCGGCCCACCGCGACTACGCGATGAAGCTGGCGGCCGCGTTCCTGGTCACCGCGCTCGTCGGCCTGCCGGTGCGGCTGGCGGGCTGGGAACTGCCCGAGACCGTGACCCCGGTGGCCTGGGCGCTGATCCTCGGCGGTATCTGGATGCTGCTGGCCGAACGCATCGCCGAACGCGGCGGCGATTCCACCCACGTCACCTGGACGGTGGCGGTGCTGGTCGGCCTGGCGCAGGTGGTGGCGGGCGTGTTCCCCGGCACCTCGCGCTCGGCCGCGGCGATCTTCATGGCGATGCTGGCCGGGCTGGGCCGGCGCTCGGCGGCCGCCGAGTTCGTGTTCCTGGTCGGCATCCCGACCATGTTCGCGGCCAGCGGCTACGCCTTCCTGGAACTGTGGAAGAACGGCGGCCTGGGCGGCGAGCCCTGGGGCGACGTGGGCCTGGCCTTCGCCGCGGCCACCGCCACCGGCTTCGTGGTGGTGAAGTGGCTGCTGGGCTACATCAAGCGCCACCGCTTCACCGGCTTCGCCGTGTACCGGATCCTGCTCGGCGCCGCGCTCGTGCTGTGGCTGCCGGCGGGCGACTGACGGAGCGTTTCCCCGGCCGGGCGCGGTCCGCGCCCGCCTCCCCTTCGCGGGCCGCGTGCGGATGTCGATCCACGCCGCCCCGCTTCGTCGTGGCTGCAGGTGGCACGCCCGGCCCCGGCCCCGCGGCCCGACGGGGGGCCACCGCCACGCCCATCCACCGACAGGCCGGTCCGTCCGGCGAAGGAGCCCCGATGTCCGCGGTCAACAGCGTCAACTGGTTCGAGCTCTACGTGCGCGACATGGACCGCGCGCGCGCCTTCTACGAAGCCGTGTTCGGGGTGACGCTGCAGCCGCTCAAGCCGCCCGGCGACGACGGCCTGGAGATGTGGGAGTTCCCGGGCGGGCAGGACCGCTACGGCGCCAACGGCGCACTGTGCCGGATGCCCGGCGTCGAGCCCGGCCCCGGCGGCACGATGGTGTACTTCGCCACGGAACACTGCGGCGATGCCGCCGAGCGCGCGGTCGCCGCGGGCGGGCGGATCATGCGGCCGCGCATGTCGATCGGCCCGTTCGGGTTCATCGCGCTGGTGTTCGACACCGAGGGCAACCTGATCGGCCTGCACTCGATGCAGTAGCCGCGCTCGCGACGAAGGAGGATCCCATGCGCATCGCTGTCCCTCCGCTCGCTGCCCTGCTGCTCGCCGCGCTGCCGCCGGCCGCGTCGCCGGCGGCCGCGGCGGAGGTCCGCTACGAACTCGACCCCGCCCACACCTTTCCCAGCTTCGAGGCCGACCACCTGGGCGGGCTGTCGGTGTGGCGCGGCAGGTTCAACCGCAGCCGCGGCACGGTCACGCTCGACCGCGAGGCCGGGAGCGGCCGCCTGGAAGTGGTGGTCGAGACCGGCAGCGTCGACTTCGGCCTCGACGCGCTGGACGAGCACGCCCGCGGCCCGGACATGCTCGACGCCGGGCGCTTCCCCGAGGCGCGCTACAGCGGACGGCTCACGGACTTCGTCGACGGCCGGCCCACCCGCGCCGAGGGCGAGCTCACCCTGCGCGGCGTGACGCAACCGCTCGTGCTGGAGATCCGCAGCTTCAAGTGCATGCCGCACCCGATGCACGGACGCGAGCTGTGCGGGGCCGACGCCCTCGCGCGCTTCCAGCGCGACGCGTTCGGCATCGACGCCGGCAAGGACTACGGCTTCGACATGACCGTGGTGCTGCGCATCCAGGCCGAGGCGGTGGCCGCGGAGTAGCCGCCGCCCGGCTCAGCCCGCGGCGGCTTCGGCGCGCGCGAGCAGCAGTCCGCGCTCGCGCGCGTTGCGGGTCATCCCGGCCGCGCGCACGAACTCGGCGCGTGCCTCGGCGCCGCGACCGAGCCGCTGCAGCAGGTCGCCGCGCACCGCCGGCAGCAGGTGGTAGCCGCGCAGCGCCGGTTCGCCGGCGAGCGCGTCGACGATCGCCAGGCCGTCGGCCGGTCCGCGGTGCATGGACACCGCGACCGCGCGGTTGAGCGCCACCACCGGCGACGGCGCCACCGCCTGCAGCGCGTCGTAGAGGGCGACGATCCGCGCCCAGTCGGTGTCCTCGGCACGGGCGGCGCGCGCATGGCAGGCGGCGATGGCGGCCTGCAGCGCATAGGGCCCGGGCGCGGGCGCCAGCCGCAGCGCGCGCGCCAGCGCCTCCAGCCCGCGTTCGATCGCGGCGTGGTCCCAGCGCGAGCGGTCCTGGTCGGGCAACAGCACGGGCGCGCCGTCGGGACCGGTGCGCGCGGCGGTGCGCGAAGCCTGCAGCTCCATCAGCGCCAGCAGGCCGAAGGCCTCGGCCTCCTTCGGCGCCAGCTCCACCAGCAGCCGGCCCAGGCGCAACGCCTCGGCGCACAGCGCCGGCCGCATCCAGTCCTCGCCCGCGGTCGCCGAGTAGCCCTCGTTGAACACCAGGTAGACCACGCCCAGCACCGCCGACAGTCGATCGGGCAACTCGTCGCGGCGCGGCACTTCGAACGGCACGTCGGCCTCGCCCAGGGTGCGCTTGGCGCGCACGATGCGCTGCGCGACCGTGGCTTCGGGCACCAGGAACGCGCGCGCGATCTCGTCCGTGGTCAGGCCGCACAGCAGGCGCAGGGTCAGCGCCACCTGCGCGTCGCGCGAGAGCAGCGGGTGGCAGGCGACGAAGATCAGCCGCAGCAGGTCGTCGCCGATGTCGTCGTCGAGCGCGGCCTCGCGCGCGGCGTGCAGCTCGTCGTGGACGCCGTCGAGCTCCTGCGCGATCTGCGCGTGCTTGCGCGCGAGCATGGCATCGCGGCGGAGGTGGTCCAGCGCACGGTTCTTCGCGGCGGCCATGAGCCATGCGCCCGGGTTGTCAGGGACGCCGCCTTCCGGCCAGCGCTCGAGCGCGGTGACGAGCGTGTCCTGCGCCAGCTCCTCGGCCAGGTCGAGGTTGCGCACCAGGCGCATCAGCGCCGCGATGATCCGCGGCGACTCTTCGCGCCAGACGGCGTCGATGCGGCGGTGCAGGTCGACGGGCATGGGCCTGCATCAGACCACCGCGCGGCTGTGGCGCGCAAGCGGCCATGGTCAGTCCCGCTGCCGGCGCGCAGGCGTGGCCGCGCGCTGCCGCGGGGCCGCGTGCGCCTTGCCGCCATCGGCCGCCCGCGTCGTCCCGGGCGGCGCGGACGCGGGCCTGGGGCCGGCCGCGCGCCGCACCAGCAGGGCGAGCGCGCTCATCGTGCGCGCTCCGCGCGGCGGCGCGTTCCGGGGCCAATGGAACGCGGCCGGTCGGAACCAATGCCCGGCGCGCGCGGGAAGGTGCGCGGCGCGGGCAGGGTCCGGACCGGGAAGTCGACTGTCCGTGGGGGCATGGTGGCTCCTGCGGGGGAAGACGTGGACGGGAGCGCGACAGCGGCGCGCGCCCGTCGTGTCGACGACGAGTGGTGGTGGCGGGGATCGACATCCGGCGCGCCGTCGCCTCAGGCGCGACGACGCGATCTGCGGCGCGAGCCTGCCGGCGGCGGGCCGGCGCGTATTGCACGCAAGCGCAACCGCCGGCCGTCGGCGCCGGACGTGGAGAGCCTCGGGGATGCGGGTGCGCGGACCGCGCCGGCGCTCAGCCGGCCGCCTTCGGATTGAGCGTGTAGGTCCCGTACACCGCGGCTTCGGCCAGCACATGGCCCTGGATCGCGCGCAGCACGTCGCCGGCGCCGAATCGCTGCGGCAGCCCGAGCGTCTCCACGTCGAGCGCGAACACCCGGAAGAAGTAGCGGTGCACGCGCAGGTCGTTGGGCGGCGGGTACGGGCCGTCGTAGCCGAAGTAGTCGCCCCCGAGCCCGGGGTCGCCGGCGAACCAGCCGGTGTAGTCGTTCAAGCCCTGCCGCGCACTCGCCGGCCCCGGCGGCTGCCGCTTGCCGCCCTTGGTGACGCCGTCGCTGCAGCTGCCCGCCGCGATCTCGCGCACGCCGGCCGGGATGTCGGCCATCGCCCAGTGTACGAAGTCGCCGCGCGGATGGGCGACCGGGATCTCGACGCCTTCCCTGCCCGCGAGCGAGGGATCGGTGGGAGCGTCGGTGTCGATGCAGAGCAGGGCGAACGAGCGCGTGCCGCCCGGCGCGCCATCCCAGGCCAGGTGCGGGTTGCGATTGCCGCCGAAGCCGTCCGGCGCGCCCATGGCGAACTCGACGGGGATCGGGCCCCGCGGCTGGAAGCTGTCGCTGCGGATCTCCATGTCCTGGCTCCCTGTGGTTCGGTGCCGCCACAGGATAGCCGAGCGCCGCCGCCGGCTCAGCCTCCCGCGAGCCGCTCGGCGACCCAGCGTTCGGCGTAGCCTGCCGCGCCGGTGCCGTCGAGGAAGGCGCAGTGGCCGCCCCAGGGCAGGATCTCCAGCCGCGCGTGCTCCGGCAGCGCCACCTGGTGGAACGCGTCGAGCGGGATCACCGGATCGTCGGCCGCCATCAGGATGTGCGCCGGCACCGGCAGCGCGGCGAGCCGGTCGCCGGCGACGCTGTAGCCGTCGAAGTAGCGGTCGAGCGAGCCCAGCGACGTGTGGTTGCGCACCAGCCAGTCGGTGAGCTCGCGCATGCGCAGCCGCAGGACCTTGCGGTCGAAGCCGACCCGGTCGGGGAACAGCGCGCGCTTGCGCGCCAGCGAGCTGCGCCACTTGCGTTCGAAGTAGTGCATGTAGAACCACGGCCCCTGCTCCATGCGCTGCATGGTGCCGGCCGGATCGAGGACCGGGCACACCGCGGCCACCCGCGCCAGCGGCAGCCCGGCCTGGCGCGCGCGCAGCGCCACCCGCAGGGCGAAGTTGCCGCCCAGCGAGTAGCCCGCCGCCACCATCGGCCGCGCGCCGAAGCGGTCGGCCACGTCGCGGGCGGCGTGCACCACTTCGTCGATGCGGCAGGAGTGGAAGATGTCGGGGTTGAGGTGGTGGGTCCCGCCGTGGTCGCGGAAGTTGAGCCGGAACACCTCGAAGCCGCGTTCGAGCAGCTGGGCGGCGGCCAGCTGCATGTAGCTCGATTCGGCGCTGCCCTCCCAGCCGTGCATCAGCAGCGCCAGCCCGCGCGGCTCGACCCCCGGGACCGCGCTGTGCAGTCCGTGCAGGCGCACGCCGTCGCCGCCGTCGAGCAGGTGTTCGCGGGTGACCGCGCCGGTCCGGGCCAGTACCGCGGCCGCCGCGCGCCGGCGCCAGGGGCTGCTGCCGAGCACGGTCTGCACGTGCGGGTTGCGCAGCCAGGGCGGCGGCGCGTACTGGGCCTGCGGCCGGCCGGCGCCCGCGCTCATCGCGTCATCGCCGCCACGATCCGCTCGCGCGCGGCCTCCGCGATGCGGCGCCGGCCGTCGGCGTCGCCGGGCAGGATCGGTTCCAGGAACACCACCTCGACCGGGCGCGCGGGCTCGCCGAGCAGGCGCAGGAAGTTGCCGAAGAAGCTCTCGCCGGGCTGGAACGCGACCACGGTCTGCGCGTTGCCGCCCTCGCCGTAGCGCAGCGCCACCGGCTGCACCGGCACGCCCGCCTCGACCGCGGCGAGGAAGATGCGGGCGTGGAACGGCCCGACCTCGCGGCCGTCGCGGGTGCGCCCTTCCGGGAAGACTCCGACCGCGCGCCCGTCGCGCAGCCGCGCCAGCATCTCGTGCAGGACCCCGCCCAGCGATTCCTGGCTGCCGCGCTGGTGGTAGATGGTCTCGGCGCGCGAGGCCAGCCAGCCGACCACCGGCCAGCCGGCGATCTCGCGCTTGGCGACGAAGCCCATCATCCGCTGGCTGTGCAGGGCGACGATGTCGACCCAGCTCACGTGGTTGGCCACGAACATCACCGCGCCCGCCATGGGCTGGCCGATGCGCCGCACCCGCATCCCGAACACGCGCAGCAGGCCGCCCGACCACCACCGCACCGTGCGGTGGTAGAGCGAACCTTCGGCCGTCGCGATCCGGCCCAGCGGCGGCGCCATCAGCAGCAGCGCGACCGGCAGGTCGACGAAGACGTGCCAGGCCAGCATCGGCAGTCGGACCAGGTAACGAAGCAGGCGCACGGAAGCTCGGGGGAGGTGCAGGAGGACCCGCGCACGATACCGGGCCGGCCCGCGGCCGCCAACGCATGGCGTGCGTGGCGCGGAGAATGGTGCTTCAATCCCGTCCGGAGGGCACCGGAACGCGGTCGGGGAGCGTCGCATGAAGGGGCTGCTGCGCGAGATGCGCCGCCGCAACGTGTGGCGGGCCATGCTGCTGTACCTCGGCGCCACCTGGGCCCTGGCCCAGGGGATCTCGGAACTCGCGCCCGCGATCGGCCTGCCCGACTGGGCACCCCGCGCCTTCCTCATCGCGGCGGCACTCGGCTTCCCGTTCTGGGTCGCCTTCGCCTGGCTCTACGAGTTCACGCCCGAAGGCTTCAAGCGCGAGCGCGACGTGCCGGAAGGCGAGTCCATCGCCCGGCAGACCGGGCGCAAGCTCGACTACTGGATCATCGCCGTGCTCGCCCTCGCGGTCGTGCTGCTGCTCACCGACCGGCTCATGCCCGGCCACGACGCGGCGGTGGAAGCCGGGCCGGACGACCCCCGTTCGATCGCGGTGCTGCCGCTCTCCAATGCAGGAGGCGACGACGACGGCTACTTCGCCGACGGCCTGACCGAAGAGATGATCTCGCGGCTGTCGCGCATCGACGGCCTGCGCGTGATCGCCCGCACCTCCGCGTTCGAGTTCAAGGACAGCAGGCTGCCGCGGCGGGAGATCGCCGAACGCCTGGGCGTGGCGCACCTGCTGGAGGGGACGGTGCGCCGCCACGGCGACCAGCTGCGGATCGTGGTCGACCTCGTGCGCCCGGACGACGGCACCAGCCTCTGGTCGGAGAGCTACAACCGCCGGCTGCAGGACGTGTTCGCGGTGCAGGCCGACATCGCCCAGGCGGTGGCGCGCGCGCTCGAACTGCAGCTGGGCACGCGCGACCGGGTGGACCACGAGCGCCCCCCGAACGGGAACATGGCCGCCTACGAGGCGCTGCTGCGCGGGCGCGCCAAGTACCAGGCCCTGATCATCGACGACTTCCCGGAGGCCGCCCGGCTGTACCGGGAGGCGATCCGGCTGGAGCCGGACTACGCCATGGCCTACGCCGAGCTGGCCGGCGTGCTGGCCAACCTGGCCCGCTTCCGCAGCGGCGCCGAACGCCAGTCGACCGTGGACGAGCTGCGCGACGTGGCGCACCGGGTGATGGCGCTGGCGCCCGACTTCCACGGCAGCCACCTCGCGCAGGGGTTCGTGCATGCCGCCCTGGGCGAACACGAGCGGGCGCTGGCCGCGTACCGCCGGGCGCTGGACCTGGCGCCCAACGATCCCCGCACCCTCCACAACGTCGCGATGAAGCTGGGCGAGCTGGGCCGGGAGGAAGAGGCGATCCCGCTGTCGCGGCGCGCAGTCGAGCTGGATCCGCTCAACGTCAACCTCAGGGTCACCCTCGCCGACCTCTACCAGTGGAACGGCCAGCGCGACATGGCCGGGGAGACGTTGCGCGAGGCGCTCGGGATCGCCCCGGACCACCCCAACGCGCTGGTCGGACTCGGATGGCTGTACTACACCACCGGGCAGTACGACCTGGCCGAGTCCCACATCCGGCGCGCGCTCGAGGTGGATCCGGGGCGCGAAGCCTGGAAGACCTTCCTGGCCCATGCGGTGGTCGGCGCGCGGGGCCTGGAGGCCGGCTGGCGGGTGCTCGAGGAGGCGCTGGCCGCCCAACCCGGGCATCCCGCGATCCTGGCCACCATGGCCGAGCAGCAGCTGGCCCACGGAAACACCGCGGCGGCGCTCGAATACGCCCGCCGCGGCCTCGACGCCGATCCCAACCAGTCGACCGCGGCGATCATGCTGGCGAGTGCCCTGTCCATGCTCGGCCACCTGGACGAGGCCGAGCAGGTGGCGCGGAACTTCCTCGCCCGGCGCCCCGCGGCCATGGGCCTGCATGCCGCCCTGGCCGAGGTGGCGGCGCTGCGGGGAGACGCCGATGCCGCCCTTGCCGCCGCCGAAGCCGAGCCCGAGGCGGATTCCCGGCGCTATGCGCTGGCCCTGGCCGCCGCCACCGCCGGCGAGCGCGCGGCCACCGACCGCGCGCTCGCGACGATGCGGGAGGAATGCAACGGCTACGACCTGTGTCTGGCGAACATCGCTGCCGTCCACGCCTGCCTCGGCGACACGGCGCGTCTGCACGCGACGCTGGAGGAGGCCGAGACGACCCGGTCCTACCGGCCGTTCCTTGGGTTTCCCTGCCTCGACCGCTACTACGACGACCCGCGCTTCATCGCGCACCTGGCGAAGTACGGGATGACCCCGCCGGCGCGGCTGTCGCCGCCGCGCCGCGCGCACTGAGGCGAGTCAGGGATCCGCGACCACCGCCAGGGTCAGGCGCGAGATGCAGACGAGGCGGGCGGCCTCGTCCTCGATCCGGATCTCCCAGACCTGGGTGCTGCGCCCGACGTGCAGCGGGCGCGCGGTGCCGGTCACCGTGCCGCTGCGCACGCCGCGCAGGTGGTTGGCGTTGATCTCGATGCCCACCACCCGGCGATCCTCGGGCACGCACATGCCGCCGGCGGTGCTGCCCAGGGTCTCGGCCAGCAGGACCGAGGCCCCGCCGTGCAGCAGGCCGTGCGGCTGGTGGGTGCGCGCGTCCACGGGCATGGTGCCGCGCAGGTAGTCCGGCCCGATCTCGGTGAACACGATGCCGAGCGGCTCCATCGCGGTGCCGCGCGCCATCGCGTTGAGCAGATCGACCGTGACCTCGGGCCGGAACATCGGCCGCGCCCGCGGGGTCAGCGGAAGCGGAACAGGCTCGGGCGCCAGGCGCGGGTGTAGCCGGGACGGCCGTAGCCGCTGCTGTCGCCGTAGCCGATGCCGAAGCCGCCGCCCTCGCGCTGGCGCCGGCTGTGCATGCGCTCGACCAGCTCGTCGCGGCGGGCGTCCAGCCACTCGGTGCGGCCGACCGCGGAGGGCTCCACGCCGCGCTTGCGCGCCTCGCGCTCGCGGTACTCACAGAACTCGTCGTAGGCCTCGAGCTCGTGGCGCAGCTCGCGCACGCACAGTTCCACCATGATCGCGTCGTCGAGGAAGCCCAGCACCTCGACGTGGTCCGGGATCACGTCCTTCGGGTCGGCGAAGTACACCAGCGCGGACAGGACGTGCCGACGATCCTCGTCGTCGAGGTGCCAGCCTTCGTCGCGGACCATCGCGATCATGTCGTCCAGGCGCTCGAGGCGCTCGCGGATGAAGTCCGGCAGGCGCACCTTCTGCGCATTTTCGAGCAGGGCGGCCGCGGCCGAGACGATCTCATCCGGGCTGCGGTCGCCCGCTGCCTTGTGGGCGGCCTCCAGCGCGCTCTTGAAATGCGCCAGGTCCTGGTCGTTGAGTTCGATCGTCAGCGAAAGCGACATGGGGAGCACCGGAGATGGAAAAGGACGTGCAGCCTAGGGCCGGTGCGCCGAGTGCGTCAATGCGCGGGCGCGGCCGGCGCCGCGGGGACGGCCACCGGCCGCGACGTGGTTTCAGGTGACGCGGAAGCGCGGCGCACCGGCGGGCGCATAGCGACGGCCGCTGGCATAGCCGCTGCTGTTGCCGTAGCCGACGCCGAAGTCGCGCTCGCGGCGCTCGCGCACGGGCAGGGGGCGCAGGGTGCGCGGAAGGCTGGACTGGCGGACGGGGGTGTGGGAGCTGGCGTACATGGCGTTGCCTCGTGGGGTCTGTGTCTTGGTGTGTTGGTAGACTAATACACCACATCGGTCCCGGCATGGGCCGGAAGTCACGACTCCGTCCGGAGCCGGGGTGTTCGGCCGGAACCTGTTGATCTGGATGGGGAAAGTGCCCGGATCGTCGCAGCCGCCAGGCATGACCGATGGCAGGGGCTCCGGTCGGCGACGGGCCCGGCAGGCATCCGGCGGCGCCGGGGGACGGGCGGCCGCGGCGCTAGAGGATGGGCGCCAGGCCGGCCCCGAAGGCGGTGAAGATCCGGGTCAGCAGGGTGCGGAAACCGATGTTGACCTCGGGGAAGTCGCCAACCGGCTCGTGGCAGGCGCGGAATCCGGGGTCGAACGGCGGCAGCGGCGCGGGGCATTCCGGGCCCGGCCGGAACTCGTAGCTGGTGGCGTAGCGCATCGGCCACAGGTCGAACACCGGCAGGTGCTCGGACACCTTGGCCAGCGAGTACTCGAGACCGGAAAGTACACGCGGCTTGTCGCGGCGCGCGATCACCCATGCGTTGGCCGGCGCGGTGTCGCGGCGGATGCTCGCGGCGAGCGCGCGCGCGAACGCCTCGTCCTCGATCACCACCGCGCTCTCGGTGTTGTAGGTGTCGCCGCGCGGGTCGAAGTTGTGGGTACCGACCACGCCCACGCGGTTGTCGACCACCATCGACTTGGCGTGCAGGCCGAAGCGCACGCCGGCGCGCTTGAGCGGCACGCGCTGGTGCACGCCCACGCCGGCGTAGCGCAGCGCGGCGTACTCGCGGCTGAGCGGGGGCTCGCGGCGCGCGCCGTCGTCGTCGCGCCGCGGCACCGCGGCGGCGGGCTTGCGCGGCGGACCGATCTCGACGCTGCCGTCCTCGTTCCAGGAGATCGCGACCGCGCCGGTGGCGTCCAGGTCGATCGGCGCGTCCTCCGGGAACGGCTTGAACTCGTGGATCTCGAAGCCGAAGTCGCGCAGGTAGCGGCGCTTGTACTTGTAGGACAGCGCGTAGGTGATGAAGGAGTCGGTCGCGGCGAGGCTGTTGGTCGAGACCACCACCCGCGGCCGCGGCTCGCGCTGGCGCAGGCGGCGGAACATGTCCTGGGCCTGGTCCGACAGCACCAGGTAGGGGGTCTGCAGCAGCACCTCCTCGCGCGCCGACTCGATCAGCCCCATCAGCCGCGGCGAGGCGTGCACCGCGCTGGCGGCGACCTCGGGGTCGCGGCGGTGCTTCTGCGGCTGGTCGGCGATGAACAGCACCTCGCCCACCGGGATCGCCTCGTCCGCCAGGCGCTCGCGCACCAGGTCCGGATCGTCGGCGGCGCGCGACACCGCCTCCACCCGGCCGGGGTCGGCGTACGGCCATTCCGGCAGCGGGGGCGCGCCGTTGCGCAGCAGGTAGCGGCCGACGTCGGTGAGCCGCTCCACCGGCACGCTCAGGCGCGCGTTCCAGAACGCCTCGAAGTTGGCCGCCATCTCCGCGACCACCGGGCCGCTCACCAGCACGTCGCGGTCGCGGAAGTTGTACTCGGGGTTCCAGTCGTAATAGTCGTCCTGGTAGTTGCGGCCGCCGGTCACGGCGACCAGGCCGTCGACCACCAGCAGCTTGCTGTGCATGCGCTGGTTGAGCCGGCGCCAGCAGCAGGCCGCGGCCCAGGCGTACATCGGATAGGTGATCCGGGCGCGGTCGAGCACCGGGTTGTAGATGCGCAGCTCGAAATTGACGTGCGACGACGCCAGCGCGGCCAGGGTCTCGACCTGGCGCAACGCCGAGAGCTGGTCCACCAGCACCCGCACCCGCACGCCGCGGCGCACCGCGGCCATGAGCTCGTCGAGCACGAGGTGGCCGGCGTCGTCCTCGTCGAAGATGTAGGTCTGCAGGTCGATGCTGTGGCGCGCGCCGCGGATCAGGTCCAGGCGCGAGACCAGTGCGTCCTGGCCGTAGTCCAGCAGCAGCGCGTAGTGGCGCGGCTGGCCGGGCGCGCTCTCGGCCAGCGCGCGCTCGCCCAGCTCCCGCAGCGGCGAGGCCCGGTCGCAGGCGGCGACGGCGTCGCAGGCGCTGACCCGTTCCGAGCGCGCCTGGTGCGCGATGGCCGCGGCGCGATCGCGTTCGAGGGCCGACAGGCTGGTGCAACCGCCGCAGGCCAGGACCAGCAGCGCCAGCAGGGCACGCACCGCTGCGGTCATGGCGCCCCGGAAGGACGGGTGCGCAGGTGCAGGGCGAACACCACCCGGTCGGCGAGGGCGAAGGCCCAGCGGTCCATCGCGTAGTCGCTGCGGTAGACCACGCCGGTGGCCACCACGTCGCATTCGATGGTCGGGCGTTCGCAGGCGGACGGTTCGACGCTGAACACCTCGCGCCGGCGCACGCCGCGGATGGTCAGCTGGCCACCGAGCAGGCCGCCCTCGCGCAGCAGCGCGTCGTCGTAGGGATCGGACACGAACTCCACCCAGGGATGGTGCTCGGCGTCGAAGAACCCCTTGCCGCGGGTGATCCTGGAGTACTGGGGATGCTCGAGGATCTCGACCTCGCTGGTCGGCAGCTGCAGTCGCACCCGGCGCCGCTGCGGCGTCACCTGTTCGATCACCCCGCGCCACTGCGGGAAACGGCCCTCGAGCTCCTGGCCCCAGCGGGTCCTGAGGGTGAAGCCGATCCGCGAGCGCGCGGTGTCGATCTCGGTCGTCGCCGGCGGCTCGGGCGTGCCCGCCACGGCCGGCGCCAGCGAGCCCATGCACAGCAGCACCAGCCACCACGACCGGCGCGGCTGCCATGTCGCCAGCCCGGCCATCACGGCCACCAGAACGCGGTGAGGGTGGCGACGCCCGGCTCGAGCGCGGCGTCGTCGGGCAGCGACAGCACCGCCACCGCGCCCGGCGGCATGCCGCGGTAGTCGCCCGACTGCCCGCTGTGCAGCAGCGCGACCAGCCGCTCCAGTCCCGGGTTGTGGCCGACCAGGAGCACGCGCCCGGCGTCGCGGTGGGCGTCGAGCAGCCCGGCCAGGGTGCCGGGCATGGCTTCGTAGATGGACGGCTCGAGCTGCTTGTCGAGGCAGCCGACCACCTCCATCACCGCGTCGAGGGTCTCGCGGGTGCGGCGCGCCGGCGAGCACAGCACCCGGTCGGGGACCAGGGACTTCTCCTGCAGCCAGCGCGCCACCGCCGCGGCCTCGGCCAGGCCTTCGGCCGAGAGCGGACGATCCAGGTCGGCCTGCCCCGGCCGGGGCGGTTCGGCATGGGCGTGCCGCAGCAGGATCAGTTCGCGCATCGGTGCTTCCGTCCGTTCAGGCCTTGCGCAGCCACTTGAGCAGCGGCTGCCAGTCCGCCTGGTGCTCGCGCACCTGGGCCGAGTGGTAGTCGAACAGGCTCTTGCCGAAGCCGACCAGCATCACGTAGGCCTGGCTGTCGCGCAGTTCGGCCACCAGCGGGTAGGGCCACTGCCGCAGCATGTCCATGGCCTGCTGCGAGGCGTTGGTCCACGGGCGCAGGCGGTTGCCGACCATGCCCACGCGCAGCGCGCCGCTGCGCACGCGCGGGTGCCTGGCCAGGGCGTTGAGGAAGGGCACGGTGGCGTCGATGTCCAGCGCCGAGGGCAGCACCGGCAGGACCAGCGCGTCGGCGTGCTCCAGGTACACCTCGAGGCTGTCGGGGTGGGCGCCGGCGGGGGCGTCGACCACCACCCGTTCGGTGTCCTCCGGGATCGAGCGCCAGGCGCTGCGATGGCGGCTGGCGCCGTCGATCGGCAGCACCGCGCTGTCCATGGTGGAACGGCGTTCGGCCCAACGCGTGGACGACCCCTGTGGATCGGCATCGACCAGGACGGTCTTGCGGCCCGCGAGGGCGGACTCCGCCGCCAGGTGGGTCGCGATCGTCGTCTTGCCCACACCCCCCTTGGAACTGGCCACCAGCACAGTCTTCATCCACTGCCTCCGCCATGGGAACGAGCCGCGAGCGTACACCGGCCGCGTGACGGGGGCGAAACGCGGGACGCACGCGGGGTCCGGTCTTTACGGGATCTTTACGCGGCGTCCCGGAAGCGCGGCAACGACGGCGGGCGCCATGGGCGGTCCGCGCCTGCTATCGTCGCAGGCCGCCTTCCCATCCCGACCCGCTCCTCGTCGATGAGTGACCTGCAGGACCTCGTGGCGCTGATCCGCGCCGACACCCCGCTGATCGTGGTCGAGACCCCCGACGAGATGCGCGTGGTGGAGCTGTTCCGGCAGTCGCTGACCCGGATCTGGCGGGCGCTCTACCGCTGGTCGATCACCGAGGGCCTGCGCCGGCTCGACCTCGACCGGGAGGACCCGGCCCAGGCCCCGCCCGACGCCGGCACCACCCTGGCCGCGATCCGCGACGCCGACCAGCGCGGCGTGTACCTGCTGCTCGATTTCCACCCCTACCTGGGCTACGCCGCCACCCAGCGCCAGCTGCGCGAGATCCTGCAGCGGCGCGGCTGCCTGCCGCACACCATCGTCCTGGTCGGGCACCGGGTGGAGCTGCCCGGCGAGCTCGAGGCCAGGGCCGCGCGCCTGCGCCTGCGCCTGCCCGACGGCAACGCCCTGCTCAGGATCGTGCGCGAGGAAATCGCCGCCTTCCAGCGCGAGAACCAGGGCGCGCGGGTGGTCGCCGACGACGCCGTGGTGCGCCGGATCGTGCGCAACCTGCAGGGCCTGGACGCGATGGACGCGCGCCGCATCGTGCGCCACCTGGTCCACGACGACGGAGTGCTCGGCCCCGGAGACCTGCCCGAGCTGACCCGGCTGAAGTTCGAACTGCTCAACAAGAGCGGCCACCTGCACTACGAGTACGACACCGCGCGCTTCGCCGACGTGGCCGGGGCGCGCCGGCTCAAGCGCTGGATCGACCTGCGCCGGCGCGTGTTCACCGGCGACGGCGAGCCGCCGCCGGGCCTGGACCCGCCGCGCGGCATCCTGCTGCTGGGCGTGCAGGGCTGCGGCAAGTCGCTGCTGGCCAAGGCGGTGGCCGGCGGCTTCGGCGTGCCGCTGGTGCGGCTGGACTTCGGCACCCTCTACGCCAAGTACCACGGCGAGACCGAGGCCAACCTGCGCCAGGCGCTGGAATCGACCGAGCGGCTTGCGCCGTGCGTGCTGTGGATCGACGAGATCGAGAAGGGCCTGGCCGCCAGCGGCGCCGACGGCGACGGCGGCGTGTCGAGGCGCGTGCTCGGCTACCTGCTGACCTGGATGGCCGAACGCAAGGCGCCGGTGTTCCTGGTCGCCACCGCCAACCAGGTCCACGAACTGCCGGCCGAACTGCTGCGCAAGGGCCGCTTCGACGAGATCTTCTTCGTCGACCTGCCCGACGCCGACACCCGCGCCCACGTGTTCGAGCTGCACCTGCGCCGGCGCCAGCTCCCGGCCGAACGCTTCGACCAGGCCGCGCTGGCGGCGGCCACCGAGGGCTTCTCCGGCGCCGAGATCGAGCAGGCCATCGTCTCGGCGATGTACGCGGCGCTGGCCGGCGGGCGCACGGTCGATACCGGCCTGCTGCTGGAGGAGATCCGCGCCACCCGCCCGCTGTCGGTGGTGATGCGCGAGCAGGTGCAGGCGCTGCGCGCCTGGGCGCGGGACCGTACCGTGCCGGCGGACTGACCCGCGCGCGTGCCTCAGTAGCCCGCCGCCTGCCCGTCCTTGCGCGATTCGCTGGCGCCGGTCCAGCCGCCGTGCGGGTTGCGCATGATCGCCTGGTAGCCGCCGTAGGGGCCGTCGGCGAAGCGCACGCTGTGGCCCTTGCGCATCAGTTCGCGCACGGTTTCGTACGGGAAGCCGGTCTCCAGTTCGACCCGCCCGCCGTCGGCCATCGGCGTGGCCTGCCCCGCCGGCTCGGTGGAGCCGTCGTGCTGGATGCGCGGCGCGTCACCGGCCTCCTGCAGGTTCATGCCGAAGTCGATCAGGTTGAGCAGGATCTGCACGTGGCCCTGCGGCTGCATCGCGCCACCCATCACGCCGAAGCTCAGCCACGGCTCGCCGTCCCTGGTCACGAACGCCGGGATGATGGTGTGGAACGGGCGCTTGCCCGGCGCGTAGCTGTTGGGATGGCCTTCCTTCAGCACGAACTGCTCGCCGCGGTCCTGGAGGATGAAGCCCAGCCCCGGCGGCGCCATGCCGCTGCCCATGCCGCGGTAGTTGGACTGGATCAGCGACACCATCATGCCGTCTGCGTCGGCGGTGGTGAGGTAGATGGTGTCGCCCTCGTTGAGCTGCGGGATCACGCCCGGCTCGGCCGCCGGCATCGCCCGGTCCATGGAGATCAGCCGGCCGCGCTCGCGCGCGTACTCCTTCGAGACCAGGCGCTCGACCGGAATGCGGTGGAAGTCCGGATCGGCGTAGCTCGCCGCGCGGTCGGCGAAGGCCAGCTTCTTGGCCTCGACGAACAGGTGCACGTGCTCGGGGCTGCCGAAGCCGTAGGACTTGAGGTCGTAGGGTTCGAGCAGGTTGAGAATCTGCAGCGCGGCGATGCCCTGCCCGTTGGGCGGCAGTTCCCACACGTCGTAGCCGCGGTAGCGGGTCGACACCGGTTCGACCCATTCGCCCGCGTGCGCGGCCAGGTCCTCGTAGGACAGGAAGCCGTCGTTGGCCTTGAAATAGGCGTCGATGGTGCGCGCGATCTCGCCGTTGTAGAACGCGTCGCGGCCGCCGTCGGCGATCTTCTGCAGGGTGTCGGCGAGGTTCGGGTTGCGCCAGGTCTCGCCGGTGCGCGGGGCGCGGCCGTCGATGGTGAACTGCTCGCTGAAGCCCGGCCACTTCGACAGCCGCGGCACCGAGCGCTCCCAGTAGTAGGCGATCACCTCGTGCACGGGGTGGCCCTCGCGCGCGTAGCGGATCGCCGGCTCCAGGTTGCGCGCCATCGGCAGGCGGCCGAAGCGGCCGTGCAGGGCGAACCAGGCGTCGACCGTTCCGGGCACGGTGACCGGCAGCGGCCCGTGCGACGGCACCTCCTCCAGCCCGCGGCGCCGGAACTCCTCCAGGGTCAGCGAACGCGGCGAGCGGCCCGAGCCGTTGTAGCCGTACAGGCGGCGCGTCTTCGGGTCCCACACGATCGCGAACAGGTCGCCGCCGATGCCGTTGCCGGTGGGCTCCATCAGCCCGAGCGCGGCGTTGGCCGCGATCGCGGCATCGACCGCGCTGCCGCCGGCCTTCATCACGTCCAGCGCGACCTGGGTGGCGAGCGGGTGCGAGGTGGCCGCCATCGCGTGCGGCGCGTGGACCTCGCTGCGGGTGGCGAACGGCTTGCCGGTGATGCGGTCGGCGGCAGCAGTGGTGCCGGCGACGCACGCGGCCAGCGCGACGGCCGCGACGAAACTGTGGATCCTGCGCACGCAAGGGGCCCCTGGTCCAATGGTGGGGCCCACCTTATCCCCTCGGCCCGATGCGCGCGACATCGCGCGCCGGAGCCTGGCGCGGACGACGGCAGTAAGGCGCCCACCCCGGCCCTCCGCGCGATGCGGCGGAAGGCGCCTCTCTCCCGGTTGCGGCGTCGGGCCGGCCCGGCGCCACCGCGCGCCGCGCCGCCCTGCCCGCCGCCTCCGCGCTCCGCACGGAGGACCGGGGTGGTGCCTGCTGCAGCCATGCAGGGCCGGGTGCCCCGGCGCCTCCCCGCCCCGACCGGCGGGGAGGCGCCAGGTCCCCTTCCCCCTCCCGGGCCGTCAGGCGGCCGCGTCGAACTGCGCTTCCTCGGTCGAGCCGGTCAGCGCGGTCACGCTCGAGGCGCCGCCCTGGATCACGGTGGTCACGTCGTCGAAGTAGCCGGCGCCCACTTCCTGCTGGTGCGA
Source organism: Luteimonas sp. J29 (assembly GCF_000472505.1). Taxonomy (GTDB): domain Bacteria; phylum Pseudomonadota; class Gammaproteobacteria; order Xanthomonadales; family Xanthomonadaceae; genus Luteimonas. The sequence continues at coordinate 95,295 of NZ_AWZR01000004.1, read as the reverse complement.
GACGAAGGTGTAGCCCTTCTCGCGCGCGGCGAACTCCGGCTCCTGCACCTGCTCCACGTAGTGCTTCATGCCCTGGCCGCGCGCGTAGTCGTAGGCGAAGCGGAAGGTGTTGAACCAGTTGATGTGGATGCCCGCCAGGGTGATGAACTGGAAGCGGTAACCCAGCGCCGCCAGCTCGTCCTGGAAGCGGGCGATGGTGGCGTCGTCGAGGTTCTTCTTCCAGTTGAAGCTCGGCGAGCAGTTGTAGGCCAGCAGCTTGCCCGGCTGCCTGGCGTGCACGGCCTGGGCGAACTCGCGGGCGAAGCCCAGGTCCGGGGTGCCGGTCTCGCACCACACCAGGTCGGCGTAGGGCGCGTAGGCCACGCCGCGGCTGATCGCCTGCTCCAGGCCATTGCGGACCTTGTAGAAGCCCTCGCTGGTGCGCTCGCCGGTGACGAACGGGCGATCGTTGGCGTCGAAGTCCGAGGTCAGCAGGTTCGCGGCCTCGGCGTCGGTGCGCGCCAGCACGATGGTCGGCACGCCCAGCACGTCGGCGGCCAGGCGCGCGGCCACCAGCTTCTGGATCGCCTCCTGGGTCGGCACCAGCACCTTGCCGCCCATGTGGCCGCACTTCTTCACCGCCGCCAGCTGGTCCTCGAAGTGCACCGCCGCGGCGCCGGCGATGATCATGTTCTTCATCAGTTCGTAGGCGTTGAGCACGCCGCCGAAGCCGGCTTCGCCGTCGGCCACGATCGGCAGGAAGAAGTCGATCGCGTCCTCTTCCTTCATCTTGCCGTCGCAGATGTTCTTCCACTGGATCTCGTCGGCGCGCTGGAAGGTGTTGTTGATCCGGCGGACCATCGTCGGCACCGAGTCGTAGGCGTACAGCGACTGGTCGGGATACATGGTCTCGGAGGTGTTGCCGTCGGCGGCGACCTGCCAGCCCGACAGGTACACCGCTTCCAGCCCGGCCTTGGCCTGCTGCATCGCCTGGCCGCCGCTGATCGCGCCGAAGGCGTTGACGTAGCCCTTCTTCGCCTCGCCGTTGACCAGCTTCCACAGCTTCTCGGCGCCGCGGCGGGCCAGGGTGTGCTCGGGCTGCAGGCTGCCGCGCAGGCGGACCACGTCGGCGGCCGAGTACGGGCGCTCGATCCCGGTCCAGCGCGGGTCGTTCTTCCACTGCTGCTGCAGGGCGTCGATCTGTCGGGTGCGTTCGTTGTTCATGTGCGTTCTCCGGGGGCCGGCGCCGTGCGCGGCCCGTGTGCATGGATGCGGGTGGACGGGTGCGGGAAGCGGGGCGTCAGAGGCGCTCGTACGCCGGCAGGGTGAGGAACTCCTCGAGCGTGTCGCGCAGGGTGAGTTCCTCGAGCATCGCGATCGCCTCGGGGATGCGTGCCGCGCCCGGCATCGGATGCCCGGCCAGGCGCGACGGCAGCCCCAGCAGCACGCGGTCGAACAGCGCTTCGTCGATCACGGTGCCGTCGTCCAGGTGCAGCGGGCAGCGGCCGCCGTCGGCGGCGTGCAGCCACTGCCACAGCTGGGCGCGGGCGATCTCGGCGGTGGCCGCGTCCTCCATCAGCCAGTGGATCGGGACGCAGCCGTTGCCGTCCAACCAGGCCGCCAGGTAGCGCACGCACACCTCGACGTTGTTCTCGAACCCGGCGCGGCTGATCGTGCCCAGCGAGGGCGCGAGCAGGTCGTCGCGGGTGACGATCACCTCCTCGCGGCCGACGTGGTGCTGGTTCGGGGTCGGCATGCGCTCGTCGAACACCTGGCGCGCCACCGGGATCAGCGCCGGGTGCGCGACCCAGGTGCCGTCGTGGCCGGCGGTGACCTCGCGCAGCTTGTCGGCGCGCACCCGCGCCAGCGCCTGCTCGTTGGCCTCGGCATCGTTGTTGATCGGGATCTGCGCGGCCATGCCGCCCATCGCGTGCGCGCCGCGGCGGTGGCAGGTCTGGATCAGCAGTTCGGAGTAGGCGCGCAGGAACGGCTGGGTCATCGTGACCTGCGAGCGCTCGGGCAGCACCCGGTTGCGGTGCGCGCGCAGGGTCTTGATGTAGGAGAAGATGTAGTCCCAGCGACCGCAGTTCAGGCCGACGATCCGCTCGCGCAGCGCGTGCAGGATCTCGTCCATCTCGAACACCGCCGGCAGGGTCTCGATCAGGACCGTGACCTTCATCTGCCCCTCGGGCAGGCCAAGCTCGCGCTCGATGTGGGCGAGCACGCCGTTCCACAGCGCGGCCTCCTCCATCGACTGCAGCTTGGGGATGTAGAAGTACGGGCCGCGGTCCTTCGCCGCCAGCGCGGTCGCGTTGTGCCAGGCGAACAGGCCCAGGTCGAACAGCGAGGCCGAGATGCGCTGGCCGTCGACCAGGACGTGCTTCTCGTCCAGGTGCCAGCCGCGCGGGCGCACGATCAGCACCGCGCGCTCGTCCTCCGGACGCAGCTCGTAGCGCTTGCCGCCCGACTCGAAGGTCAGGGTCCCCGCGACCGCCCCGCGCAGCGCGCGCTGGCCGGCGACCAGGTTGTCCCAGGTCGGCGCGGTCGAGTCCTCGAAATCGGCCATGTAGCAGCTGGCGCCCGAGTTCAGGGCGTTGATGACCATCTTCGGGTCGACCGGGCCGGTGATCTCGACCCGGCGGTCGCGCAGCGCGGCCGGGATCGGGGCCACGGTCCAGTCGCCTTCGCGGATCGCCCGGGTGTCGGCGCGGAAGTCCGGCAGCGCGCCGGCGTCGAACTCGGCCTGGCGCTGGCGGCGACGGGCCAGCAGCGCCTGGCGGGCGGGCTCGAAGCGCTCGTGGAGGCCGGCGAGGAAGGCCTGGGCGCGGTCGTCGAGGAGATCGGCCACGCCCGGGGGATCGGGCAGGCGGATCGGGGACGTGGCCGGGGACGGCTTCAGGACGGCGGACATGGCGGGCTCCAGTGGATGTTGCGTTGCAGCGCCAACGTCCTCCCGAGCCGAGTATTTGACAAGACAGTTTTTTCAATGTAATTCATTAGTTTTCCAAATACTGCTGACGGATCAATGCCTTCCCGGTCGAAATCGGGCCCTGAACCGCGACCGAACTCGCCCTCGCGCTTCGCCTACAAGGCCGACCGGCTCAAGCCGCTGCGCGCCTTCTGCCAGACCACCCGCCTGGGGTCGGTCTCGCGCGCGGCCGAGGCCCTGTACCTGAGCCAGCCTGCGATCACCCTCCAGCTTCAGGCGCTGGAGCGGGAGCTGGGCCACAAGCTGTTCGAGCGCAGCGGGCGGCGGCTGGTGCCGACCCGGGCCGGGGAGGTGCTGTACGAGCTGGCGCGCCCGCTGGTGGACGGGATCGACGGGCTGCCGACCGCCTTCCGCAACCAGCTCAAGGGGCTGGACGCGGGCGAACTCAACATCGCCGCCAACAGCTCCACGATCCTGTACCTGCTGCCGCCGATCGTGGAGCGCTTCCGCGAACGCCATGGCGACGTGCGCCTGAGCCTGCACAACACCGTCAGCGCCGACGGCACCGACCTGCTGCGCAGCGACGCGGTGGACCTGGTGGTGGGCTCGATGCACGAAGTGCCGGCCGACCTGGTCTACGAGCCGCTGTACCGGTTCAAGCAGCACCTGGTGATGCCGCCGGGGCACCCGCTGGCCGACAAGCCCGACCTGGAGCTGGCCGACATCGGCCAGTACGGCCTGATCCTGCCGCCCAAGCGCCAGATCACCTGGCGCCTGGTCGACCTGGTGTTCCAGCAGAACCGCGTGCCCTACCAGGTCTCGCTCGAGGTCGGCGGCTGGGAGGTGATCAAGCAGTACGTGGCGATGGGCATGGGGATCAGCATCCTGTCCTCGATCTGCCTGACCGAAGCCGACCGCGGCCGCATCGTCACCCGGCCGCTGGAGCGGTATTTCCCGCCACGCAGCTACGGCGTGATCATGCGCAAGGGCCGCCTGCCCTCGCCCCAGGCGCGCGCGTTCATGGACCTGATCCAGCCCGACCTGTTCGTGCGCCGCGACTACTACGACAGCGGGCATTCGGAGCGCTGAGCGCGCGACGGCCGCGGCGGGCGCACCCGCGTCAGCGCTGCGGCTCCAGCACCGCCGGCATCCGTTGCGTGGCGTCCTCCTGGAGCCAGCCGCGTCCCCGCAGCCCGGCTTCGCCCTCGGCCAGCCAGGCCTGTCCGGCCGGGCCATCGAGCAAGTCGAGCGAGAACCGGCGTACCGCTGCCGCGTCGTCCCGGAGGGCGGCCGCCAGCAGCCGGTCGAGCCCCGGCAGCCTTTCCGGGCCAACGGTCGTCGCCGCGGCCTGCGCGGGCGCTCCCGGCACCGGGCCGATCGGCACGCGTCGCCATTCCAGGGCCGCCGCCATCGCTTCGTTGCGTGGCTCGGCATCGCGGCAGTCGATCGCGCACAGCGGCGGTGGCGCCAGCTCCTCCTGGTGCACGCGGCCGCCGCGCCCATCGTACCTGGACGTGCGGTAGAACACCTGGTGCTGCTCGGAGCGATGGATGACGTTGAGGGCCGGATCGTCGGGTTCCGGGCGCTTCGCCAGGAACGGCCGGTCGCTGAGCGCGTTGAGGTAGTCGATCATGAGGTTGCCGCTGCGCACCGACAGGCCGTGCTGGAGGTAGCCTCCGCCGACGTCGCTGTGCGCGCCGGGCAACGCCAGGTTCGTAAAGCGCCCGTCCATGGTGATGCCGGGATCAGCCACCTGCGTCCCCTGGAACAGATTGCGTCGCTCGTGGAGTGCGGTCAGCTGGAGGCCTGATACGACCGACGGGGGCGGCCGCCGATCATGCTGGCGCGGCACGCCCGTACCCACTGGATCGAACAACCCGATGGCCTGTACGACACTTCCCGGCTCGCGGAGAGGAGGAGCCGTGAACTCGATTCGCTGGATCATCCCGTCGCGGTCCCGGGAGACCCTTGCTCCATCTGGATCCTGTATTCCCCGGCCCTCCACCATTCGGGTGAACCCGACCGCCTGCTCTGCGCCGCGACTGAATCCGATCGCGCAGACGCGGATGTCCGCCTGTGGGTTCGCGTCCATCCAGTTCTTCGCCTGTACGATGAACTGGAGGTACATGTCCTCCAGCCGCGCCTGGTACGTCCGCCCCGATGCGAGGTCACGCAATCCAGAGAGGCCTCCTTGCGTACCCACGCCTTCGACGTAGCCTGCGCGGATGTGCCCAACGCCATCCCTGTTGCGGTGGAGCACCTGCTGGTAGATCAGCGCCACGTTCGTATGGTTCGCCGGCGCGTCCTTCTTCATGCTGTTGCCGGTGCCGTCGAATGCCGCCAGGAACATGCGGTCGGTCCCGGAGTCTTCCCGCACCAGGATCGGGGCCACAGACTGGGCGAGCATCTCTCGCGCCCGGTCGAACGCCGTGAGCTGCTCGGGGGTCACCGGCACCGTCTCGACGCCGTCCGGATGGCGTTGTCCTCCCATGCTCGACCTCCCTGTCGAACCGGATCAGTAGGTGCGCGTCCAGGCCAGCACCAGGTCTTCCCGGAAATTGCCAGTGGGCAGCCCCTGCTCCCGCGCCGTCCTTGTGGGCACGCGGGCCCGCATGTATACGTTGATGGTGCGGTCGTTCACCTCTAGCAGGATGGCTGGATCCAAGATGGACACTCCCTGCCTGACGTCTTCGCGCGCCACGTTGTGCAGAATCAAGCGGTCGCGGAATATCTCGCCGATATCCACCTCGGCTTCGTGCGACATGCCGTCGCTCGACCGCCAGCTCACCCGTGCAGGAGGAGGAAAGTTGCTTACGCCAAGGTAACTGCCGTAGAGGTTGTCCGGATACCGGTCACCCAACGACGCCGACGACCGCTGCAGCTCGTCGTCGGGATCATTCGTATGATCGAACCCGTTGTAGACGACCCGGCAACCGTACGTCGAATAGCAGAACGCCCCGAAGCTGTGCTGCACGAACTTCAGCGGCCAGTCGGCCACCGTGTTGTCGATGCGTACCGCGTCTTCCGCCGGTTCCCGCCCAGGCGTCTTCGCCATGCCCTGGCACCCCGTGGTCGCCAACGCGGCGGCGATCATCGCCGCCATGGCCGGACCGCCCGGCGCCCGTGCCCCGCGCGATCGCCCCGCGCCCGGTTGCTGCTCCATGCCGACCTCCCTGTCGGCGCCGCTTGCGCGACGCGCTCCGGGCCGACCTTAGCGCCGCAGCGGGCCGGGCGCAACGGATCGCGCCGGCATTTCAGGGCGCGGGGAGTTCCTCGTCGCGCCAGATCGCCACGTGCGGCTCACCATCCGCGCCGATCCAGCCGCGGTACATGCCGCCGGTGTTGAACGGGAAGGCGACCGCGCCGTCGGCGCCGAGCACGATCGCGCCGCCGTTGCCGCCCGCGGCCGGGATCAGGCCGTTGACCACGTCGTCGGCCGCCTTCTCGATCGCGTCGCCGGACAGGCGCACCCGCGCGCAGATCTCGTGCGCGGCCGCGGTGCGGATGTAGAACTCGCCCCAGCCGGTGGCCGAGACCGCGCAGCGTCCGTCGGCCCAGGTGCCCGCGCCGATGATCGGCGCGTCGCCGACGCGGCCGTAGCGCTTGTTGGTCATGCCACCGGTCGAGGTACCGGCGGCAAGGTGTCCCTGTGCGTCCAGCGCCACCGCGCCCACGGTGCCGAAGTAGGCCTTGGCCGGCGCGGTCGAGTCCAGCGCGTGCGGCTGGCTCTCGTCGCGCAGCGCGCGCTGCAGCTGCTGCCAGCGGCGCTCGGTGCGGAAGTATTCCGGCTCGACCAGGGCCAGGCCCTGTTCGGCGGCGAACTGCTCGGCGCCCTCGCCGATCATCATCACGTGGCGCGAGCGTTCCATCACCGCGCGCGCCAGCTCGATCGGGTTGCGCACCCGGCGCAGGCCCGCGGCCGCGCCGGCGCGGCCGGTGGCGCCGTCCATGATCGAAGTATCGAGTTCGTTGCGCCCGTCGTGGGTGAACACCGCGCCGCGGCCGGCGTTGAACATCGGCGCGTCCTCGAGCACGCGGATCGCGGCGGTCACCGCGTCGAGCGCCGGGCGGCCGGCCGCCAGTTCGGCGTGGCCGGCGCGCAGCGCCTCGGCCAGCGCGGCGCGCGCCTCGGCTTCCTCCTGCGCGTCGACGTCGCCCGGCTCGACGCCGGCGCCGCCGTGGATCACGAGCAGCGGCGCGCCACGCGCGGGCGGGTCGGCCGCGAACGCAGGCAGCGCCGCAAGCAGCCACAGCAGCGCCAGGAGCATCCGGGTCGCGCGCGTTGTCGTCATTGCATCCCTCCTGTCGTTCCCCGGGCGTGCCCGGCGGGTTCCACGCGCTGCCGCGCCCCCGTCGGCGATCCGCACGACGCGCGGCCGGTTCACACCGTACCGCGGTTCCTGCCCTGCCACGGCCGGTACCACTCGCGCAGCGCGGCGAGGTCGGCCTCCATGTCGTCGCCGGTGCGGAACAGCGGCCCGAGGCCGATCACCCGCTCGGGATAGTGGAAGTACGCGGGCAGGATCGGCACGCCGGCCTCGTGCGCGATCTTCCAGAAACCGGTTTTCCAGCGTTCGACGCGCCTGCGCGTGCCTTCCGGCGCGAGCGCGTACCAGATGCGGTCGCTGGCGCGGATCAGGGCCGCCGCCTGACCGACCGTGCCCTGCGGCGCGCTGCGGTCGATCGGGATCACGCCCAGGCGCCGCATCAGCGGGCCGAGCGGCCAACGGAACAGCTGCGCCTTGCCCAGCACCCGGATCTCCAGGCCGAGCGCGAGCTTGGCGGCGAAGCCCCAGATGCCGTCCCAGTTGGAGGAGTGCGGCGCGGCGATGATCACCATCTTCGGCAGGTCGGGGAATTCGCCGACCAGGCGCCACCCGCCCAGGCGCAGGACCGTGCGGCCGAGCCAGCGGGTGAAGCGGTTGGGGGGAACCCGCGGCGCGCTGGCCGGCAGCGGCGGCACCACCTCGTAGCTGTTGCCCATGCGTCTCCTGCGTCGCGGCCGGCGTGCGGCGTCAGTCCCACTCGCGCCGGCTGCGCGATTGCTTGATCGTACTACGCTGCCGCTTCTCGCCGAGCCGCCGTTCCTTCGACGCGCGCGTGGGCCGGGTGGCGACGCGCGGCTTCGGCGCGCGCAGGCCCGATTCCACGAAGGCCTGCAGGCGCTCGCGCGCGTCCTGCCGGTTGCGCTCCTGGGTGCGGAAGCGCTGGGCCTGGATCACCAGCACCCCGGCGTCGGTCATGCGCCGGTCGCGCCGCGCCAGCAGGCGCTCGCGCACGGCCTCGGGCAGCGAGGGCGAGCGGGCGACGTCGAAGCGCAGTTCGACCGCGGTCGCCACCTTGTTCACGTTCTGGCCGCCGGCGCCGCTGGCGCGGACGAAGCGCTCGACGATTTCGTGTTCGGGAATGCGGATGTGCATGGACGTGCCGGCGGCGGCCCGGCGCCTGCACGGACCTTGCGACCCGGCGGCCTGCGGGGCCGGGGCCGACAATGTCGCACAGATCGTGCCGCTCGCGCCGCTGCTCCGGCTGCCGGACCGGAGTTCCCGGCGGACAATCATGCAGGAACCGGATCCCACGGCGCGGCGGCGATCGCCTCGGCCGCGCCCGGGAACAGCGCCACGGCCCGCATGAACGCCGCGTCCGGCGGCGCCTCGACCTGCATCCGTGCGCCGGTCGCCGGGTGCACGAACCCCAGGCGCCAGGCGTGCAGCAGCATGCGGTGGATGCCGAGCATGCGGAAATGCCGGTTGTGGCGTCCGTCGCCGTGGCTGGTGTCGCCGACCAGATGGTGCGAGGCATGCTTGAGGTGGCGACGGATCTGGCGGAAGCGCCCGGTCACCGGTCTCGCCCGCAGCAGCGCGTAGCGCGAGGTCGGGAAATTCGCCGACGGCAGGTCCAGCTCGCAGGTGGCCAGCCGCTCGAAACGGGTCAGCGCCGGCTTCTTCAGCGGCTTGCCCGGCCCGCCGTCGAGCGGATGGTCGATGCTGAAGCGTTCCTCCGGCCAGCCGCGGCACACCGCGAGGTATTGCTTCTCCACGCCTCCCGCCATCACCGCCTTGCCCAGCGCCGATGCCATGTCGCGGTCGAAGGCCAGCAGCAGGCAGCCGCTGGTGGCGCGGTCCAGTCGATGCACCAGGTGCACTGTGCGGCCGAACTGCAGGCGCAGGCGGTCGGCGAGGAAGTCGTGCTCGCCGCGCGCCAGCGCGCTCGCGTGCGCCATCAGGCCGGCGGGCTTGTCGACCACCGCCAGATGGGCGTCCTCGTGCAGCACCGCGACCGTGGCGGCCGCGCCCTCCGCCACCGGCTCCGGCGCCACGCTCATCGGCCGCGCGCGACGCGCACGCCCCTGAGGTTCGGCGTGCCGCCTGCGACGTCGGTCCACACGACCCACGCCGCGCCGCCGGCCACCGCCAGCTGCGGGAAGCCGGTGGCGCGGCCCTCGCCCTGCGGGCGGGCGATCTCGATGCGTTCGTGTTCGACCGCGAGGTCGTGGCTGCGCCGCGACAGCCAGAGCGACTGCGCGCCGGCCTCCTCGCGCTGCCACAGGATCCAGGCCTGCGTCGCGTCGATCGCCACCGCGACCCGGCCCAGCACCGCCGCGCCGGCATCGATCGCGACCGGTGCGCCGAAGCTGTCGCCGGCATCGCGGCTGGCGGCCGCGCGCACTTCCGGGCTGCCGCCGGCCTCGGTGTACCAGGCCACCACCGCGGTCTCGCCGAGCGCGGCCACGTCCGGGCCGTTGACCGGACAGGCCGGCATCACCCACCCGTCCGCGTGCACCGGCGCCGGAGTACGCCAGGTTCCATCCTCCAGGCGCGTGGCGTGGATATCGCGCACCTCGTCCTCGCCACGGCCGCGGTACACCAGCAGCGGACCCCTGGCGGTCATCGCCACCGCGGTCTGGCAGCAGTCGCACACGCGTGCGTCGATCTCGGCCTCGCCGGCGCGCTCGAGGTTGGCGTCGAACACCGCCGCGCGCAGGCTCATCGCGCCGGCGTGGCCGCCGTCGTGGCCGCCGCCGGCGGTGTGGCGGCCGTCGAGCCAGGCGATGCCCAGCGCGCCGTCGCCCTGCGCCCACATCGACACGAAGCCGTGTTCGGTGCGGGTGCGGTCGTCGTGGACCAGGACCGGCGCGGCCCAGTTGGCGCCGCCGTCGCGCGAACGGCTCAGGACCACGTCGTAGGCGTAGGGCGCATCGCCGCTCTTCTGCAGCCAGTGCGCCCACAGCGCGCCGTCGGGCGTGGCCAGCAGGTGCGGCACGTCGGCCCAGTTGACGAACATGCTGTGGCCGATCGCCACCGTGGTCATCTGGTGCATCCAGCGGCCCCAGTCGGGCGCGTAGCTGCTGAACTGGAAGACGTGGCGGCGGCCCTTCTGCGAGTTGATCCAGCCCAGCAGCAGGCGGCCGTCGGGCGTGACCGACAGGCTCGGCGACGCCGACCCGGGCAGCGTCGGCGGCAGCACCCATTCCTCGACCCGGCTGGGCTCGGACACGTCGACGGTCGCGGCCGCCTGCGGGACGTCGCCGCCGGAGCCGCCACAACCGGCCAGCGCCAGCGCGAGGGCGACCAGGGACACGGAAAGCGCGCGCTTGCACATGGGGATACCTCGTCGGGACCTGGCGACGGCGCGAATGCAGGCCCTTCGGGGCCCGGCACCGGTCGTCGCACTAGCGTAGCCTGTGGGCCAGCCCGAATCACCCGCGCGCATGCTCACCATCGTCGCCCGCTACGTGGACCCGATCCAGGCGTGGATCGCCCGCGGCCTGCTCGAGGCCGAGGGGATCGAGGCGCACGTGGGCGACGGACAGGTCGCGCTGGCGAACTGGGAATGGCGCCTGGCCATCGGCGGGGTCAAGCTGCGCGTGCCGGCCGCGCAGGCCGCGCGGGCGCGGGAGGTGCTGCGGGCGATGGACGCCGGCGAGTACGCCATCGACGACGAGGCCCGCCCGGCGACGCCCGTCGCGCCGGACCGCGAAACCGCCAGCAGCCGGCTGGCGTGGCTGGCGCTGGTGCTGTTCAACCTGCCGCTGCCCTGGCGTCGGCGCCGGGGCGACTGAGCCAGGCCCCGGGCCTCGCCGGGCACGTCAATGCGCCGGATCAATGCCGGCCGCGCGCGCCGCGCGCAGGCTGCCGCCAACCCGCAACGACGCAGACACGGTGGCAACGATGTTGGCCTGGCAGGAAGACCTCGAAACCGGCATCGACGTGATCGACGGCCAGCACCGTCGCATCGTCGACATGATCAACCAGCTCGAGGCCGCGCGCCGTGCCGGCGTGCAGGCGACGACCATGGAAGTCCTCGACGAGCTGGTGGACTACACGCTCTCGCATTTCGCGTTCGAGGAGTCGCTGATGGAACAGGCCGGCTACCCGTTCAGCGCCGCGCACCGGCGCGTGCACGAGGTGTTCGCCCGGCGCGTGCAGGACTACCGGCTGCGCTTCGAGGCCGGCGAGGACATCCTCGACGAACTGCGCGCGATGCTATCGCGCTGGCTGTTCAACCACATCCGTGGCGACGACAAGGCCTATTCGGAGACGGTCAAGCGCCATCTCAACGCGATCACCCGGTCGCCGGCGCATGCCGGCTGGCTGGGCCGCACCATGCAGCGGCTGTTCCACTGACGCCGCGCCCCGCGTCCGCCCCGTGCCGCGACGCGGCCTGCTTGTCAAGCGCTTACATCGCGCGGGGGCGGTTGCCACAATCCAGGTCCGAGCCATCGCTACCGGACCGCCGTCCATGACCGACACCACACCTGCGCTCGCGCGCAGGATCGCCCAGACCATCGCCGGCGAGATCGGCGCGCAGACGCAGCAGGTGGAAGCCGCAGTGGCGTTGCTGGATGAAGGCGCCACGGTGCCGTTCATCGCACGCTACCGCAAGGAAGCCACCGGCGGCCTGGACGACACCCAGCTGCGCAACCTGGAGGTGCGCCTGGCCTACCTGCGCGAACTGGAGGAGCGCCGCGCCGCGATCCTGGCCAGCATCGACGAGCAGGGCAAGCTGACCGACGCACTGCGCGCCGACATCGAGGCCGCCGACAGCAAGTCGCGGCTGGAGGACCTCTATCTCCCGTACAGGCCCAAACGCCGCACCCGCGCCCAGATCGCGCGCGAGGCGGGGCTCGAGCCGCTGGCCGATGGCCTGCTGCAGGACCCGACCCTGGTGCCGGAGGAGTTCGCCGCCGGCTTCGTCGACGCCGACAGGGGCGTGGCCGACGCGAAGGCCGCGCTGGAAGGCGCGCGCGCGATCCTGATCGAGCGCTGGGGCGAGGATGCGGCGCTGATCGGCGAGCTGCGCGAATGGCTGTGGAGCAACGGTCGGATCCGCGCCAGGGTGGTCGAGGGCAAGGAACAGGCCGGCGAGAAATTCCGCGACTACTTCGACCATGCCGAACCGCTGGCGAAGATCCCCTCGCACCGCATGCTCGCGCTGCTGCGCGGCCGGCGCGAGGAATTCCTCACCCTCGACCTGGAGCCGGGCGAGGACGCCGAGGCCGGGCACCAGTACGCCGAGGGGCGCATCGCCCTGCATGCCGGCATCCGCGACGCGGGGCGCCCGGCCGACGCCTGGCTGCGCAGCGCCTGCCGGCTGGCATGGAAGGCGAAGCTGCACCTGCACCTGTCGATCGACCTCGTCGCGCGTGCGCGCGAGCAGGCCGAGGCCGAGGCGATCGCGGTGTTCGGCCACAACCTCAAGGACCTGCTGCTGGCCGCGCCCGCGGGCCCGCGCCCAGTGCTGGGCCTGGATCCCGGCCTGCGCACCGGGGTGAAGGTCGCCGTGGTCGACGCCACCGGGAAGCTCGTCGCCACCGACACCATCTATCCGCACGAGCCGCGCCGGCAGTGGGACGCCTCGATCGCCACCCTCGCCGCGCTGTGCCGCGCGCACGCGGTGGAGCTGGTCGCGATCGGCAACGGCACCGCGAGCCGCGAGACCGATCGCCTCGCCGCCGACCTGATCCGGCGCCATCCCGAACTCCAGCTGCAGAAGGTGGTGGTGAGCGAGGCCGGCGCCTCGGTGTACTCGGCCTCGGAGCTCGCGGCCAGGGAGTTCCCCGGCCTCGACGTGTCGCTGCGCGGCGCGGTCTCGATCGCGCGCCGGCTGCAGGACCCGCTGGCCGAACTGGTGAAGATCGAACCCAAGGCGATCGGCGTCGGCCAGTACCAGCACGATGTCGACCAGTACAAGCTCGCGCGCGCGCTCGACGCCAGGGTCGAGGACTGCGTGAACGCGGTCGGCGTGTTCGTCAACACCGCCTCGAGCGCGCTGCTGGCGCGCGTGTCGGGCCTGTCGCCGACGGTCGCCGGGAACATCGTCGCCCACCGCGACGCCAACGGTCCGTTCCGCAGCCGCCGCGAACTGCTGCAGGTGCCGCGCCTGGGCGAGAAGACCTTCGAGCAGTGCGCCGGCTTCCTGCGCATCGCCGACGGCGACGAGCCGCTCGACGCCTCCGCCGTGCATCCCGAGGCCTATCCGGTGGTCGAACGCATCGTCCAGGCCACCGGTCGTCCGATCCAGGCGCTGGTCGGCGACGCTGCCTTCGTGCGCACGCTCGAGCCGTCGCGTTTCACCGACGAGCGCTTCGGCGAACCGACGGTGCGCGACATCCTCAAGGAGCTGGAGAAACCCGGCCGCGACCCGCGCCCGGAGTTCCGTGCGGCGCAGTTCGCCGAGGGCGTCGAAGACATCAAGGACCTGCGCGAAGGCATGATCCTGGAGGGCGTGGTGAGCAACGTCGCCGCGTTCGGCGCCTTCGTCGACATCGGCGTGCACCAGGACGGGCTGATCCACATCTCCGCACTGTCCGACCGCTTCGTGAAGGATCCGCGCGAAGTGGTGAAGGCCGGCGACATCGTCAAGGTGAAGGTGCTGGAAGTGGACGTCGCGCGCAGGCGCATTGCCCTCACCCGGCGCCTGGACGATGCGCCCGCGCGACGTGAAGCGCGCGACGAACCGCGGCGCGGCGGGCGCGGCGGGCGTGGCGACGGCGGCCAGCGCGGCGGGCGCCCCGGCGGCCCGGCACGCCCGGGCGCGCCGCCGGCCAACAACGCGCTGGCAGAGGCCTTCGCCCGCGCCACGCGCAAGTAGCATGTCGCGGGGCCGCGCCGCTCAGGCGGCCTTGCGGAAGTCCTCGAACGCGGCCTGCGCGTGCGCCGCGTACATCAGCGACGGGCCGCCGCCCATGTAGACCGCGACGCCGAGCATCTCGCGGAACTCCTCCGGGGTGGCCCCCAGCCGCGCCAGCGCCCTGGCGTGGAAACCGAGGCAGCCGTCGCAGCGGCTGGCCACGCCGATCGCCATGGCGATCAGCTCCTTGGTCTTCTCGTCGAGCGCGCCCGGCGCCATCGCGGCCTTGGCCAACGCGCCGAAGCCCTGCATCAGCGCGGGATGGTGGCTGCGCAGGTCGGTGAGGTTGCGCGAGATCGCGCGGACGTGGTCGTCGTAGGATTCGATGGACATGGCGTTGCTCCTGCCTGGATGGCCGGCAGTATATTAGATGTTGCTAATTTAGCAATACCTAATATAATGGCCGCATGAGCCCTCCCGTCTCCCGTTCCGACCGCCGTTTCATGCAGCAGGGCGCGGCCGAAGCGGCCGCCATGCTGCGTACCTTGGGCCACGAGCAGCGGCTGCTGGTGCTGTGCCTGCTCGTCGCCCACGGCGAACGCACCGTCGGCCAGCTGCTGGAAGACGTCGAACTCAGCCAGTCCGCGCTGTCCCAGCACCTGGCGCGGATGCGCGAGGACGGCCTCGTCGCCGCGCGGCGCGAGGGCCAGTGCGTCCACTACCGCATCGCCGACCCGCGCGTCGCCACCCTGGTGGCCGCGCTCAAGTCGGTGTTCTGTCCCTGAGGACCCTTCCATGCGCAACATCGATCCATGCGAGGCCAGGCGGCTGCTCGACGCGGGCGCTGTCCTGGTCGACATCCGGGGCGCCGACGAACATCGCCGCGAGCGCATCCCCGGCGCGCTCTGTGTCCCGCTCGAAGCGCTGCACGGGCCGTTGCCCCTGCCGCCCGGCGTGCCGGTGGTGTTCCACTGCCGTTCCGGGCTGCGCACGGACAGCCACGCGGCGAGGTTGGCGGAAGCGGCCGGCGACCGCGAGGCATGGCGGCTGGAAGGAGGGCTCGACGGCTGGCGGCGGGCAGGCCTGCCGACGGCGCGCGCGGCCGGTGCCCCGCTCGAGCTGGGGCGTCAGGTGCAGCTCGTGGTCGGCGCCGTGGTGCTGGTGGGCAGCGTGCTGGCCGCGATGCTCTCGCCCTGGTTCCTGCTCCTGACCGCACTGCCCGGACTTGGGCTGCTGGTGGCGGGCTCGACCGGGTTCTGCGGCCTGGCGCGGGTGCTGGCACGCATGCCCTGGAACCGCGCCCGCCCCCGGGCCGCTACCCGGTGACGATCCGATCGCGGCCCTGGCGCTTGGCTTCGTAGAGCGCGGCGTCGGCGCGCTGCAGCAGCGCGTCGATGCCTTCCTGGCCCTGGCGCTGGACCAGGCCGATGCTGATCGTGCAACAGGCGGCGGTGTCGCCGTCCAGTCCCAGCGGCATCGCCGCGACGGCGCGCCGCGCGCGCTCGAGCACCGCCACCGCGGCGTCGCGCGTGGTCTGGCCGAGCACCACCAGGAACTCCTCGCCGCCCAGCCGCGCCACGGTCAGCCCCGGCTCGCGCAGCGAGGCCTGCAGCTGCAGTGCCACCTGGGCCAGCACCCGGTCGCCGGCCTGGTGCCCGTAGCGGTCGTTGATGTGCTTGAAGCGGTCGACGTCCACGATCGCCACGCATACCGGGCCGTGGTTCGCGTCGGCCTGCTGCAGTGCCGACGCCAGCGCGCGGTCGCCGGCGCGGCGGTTGGGCAGCCCGGTCAGCGGATCATGGCTGGCCTGGTAGGCAAGCTGTTCGATCAGCAGTTCGCGCTCGCGCGAGGCGGCTTCGAGTTCGTCGTTGGTCCTGCGCAGCTGTTCGGTGCGCTGGGCGACGATCGCCTCGAGCCGGCGTTGCCGCTCGCGCAGGCGCCGCCCGAGCCCGTGGTGCAGCAGCACCAGCAGGCCCAGCACCGCGACCCCCGCGGCCACCACCACCCACGGCTGCCGCCACCAGGACGTGGCGACGTCGAATTCGATCGCGGTGGACGCGGCTGGCCGCGCCCAGCCGCCGAGCGAAGACGCGACTTCCACCTCGAACCGGAGGCGGCCGCCGGGCAGGTTGGTGTAGGTGACCTCGCGCGCGGTGCCGGCCTCCACCCAGTCCGGATCCACGCCATGCAGCCGGTAGCGGTAGCGCAGCGCACCGGGCTGGCGCAGGCTCAGCCCGGCATAGCGGATCTGCACCCGCCCCCCCGCCGGGACCAGGCCGGGCGCGGACGGCAGGCGCTCCTCGCCGTTGACCTGCAGGGCGTCGATCACCAGCGGCACCGCGCCGCGCTCGGGCGCGACCTGCGGGGCCGGATCGAACACCGCGATGCCCGCGGCGGTAGGGATCCACAGCTCGCCGTCGCGCATGCGCCAGCCGGCCGGCCAGCTGCCGCCGTTGGCCTGGCGGCTGGGCATGCCGTCGTCGCGGGTGAACAGCGCGACGTCCAGGCGATCGCGCTCGCCGCGGTCCACCGCCGCGAACGCGCTGCGCGGCACCCGCATCACGCCGTGGTTGCTGCTCAGCCACAGGTGCCCCGAGTCGTCGGCAAGCACCCGGAACACGGTGCTTCCGCCCAGTCCGTGGGCCTCGCCGTAGGCGCGGTAGCCCCCGGGGCCGTGGTGCAGCAGGCCGCGGTCGGTGGCGATCCACATCCCGCCTCCGGGATCTGGATGGAAGTCGAAGGCCGACTGCGCCGGATACGGCGACCCCGGCCGCTGCACCACCAGATGGCCGTCTGGCTCGCGCCAGGCCAGGCCGCCGAGCAGGCCGATCCACAGCCGCCCGTCGTCACCGCGGTGGAAGGCGCGCACCGGCAGTGCCGGCAGCCCGGGCAGCGGTTCGGCGTGGAGCAGGCCGTCGCGCCAGGCGACCACGCCGCGCTCGGTGCCGATCCACAGCGTGCCGTCGGGGTCCTCCAGCAGTGCGCGGACCTGTTCGGCGCCGAACGGTTGGTCCTCGGGCACCAGCGTCCGCACCGGTGCGCCGCCAGCCGCCACGTGCACGACCCCGCGGTTGTAGGTGCCGACCCAGGCTCCGCCGTCGGCGGCCGGCGCCAGCGCCAGCACGCTGCTCGGCGGCGTCCCGGGCGCGGGGTACACCTGGCGCATGCGGCCCTCGTGGAGCACGCTCAGGCCGTCCGCGTGCCCGATCCAGACCGTGCCGTCGCCGGTCTGCAGCACGCTGCGCACGTAGTCCGAGGGCAGCCCGGGCTGGCGCACGATGCCGCGCACCGGACCGTCGGCGATCCGGTACAGCCCGTGGGTGGTGCCGAACCACAGCAGCCCCTCGCGATCCTCGAACAGCGCCCCGGTGGCGTAGCCGACCACGCCGTGCTCGCTGCCCAGCCGCTCCCAGCGTCCGTTCCAGTGGCGCAGCACCGCGGCGTCCGTGGCCGCGACCCAGACCGCGCCGGCACGATCCACCAGCAGGCCCTCCGCGCGATCGGCGCGCAGGCGCACGGTACGTCCGCCCTGGTGGCGCCACACGCCCTGCTCGCCCGCGATCCAGGTCGCACCGTCGCCGTCGCGCACCAGCGCCCGCACCTCGCCGGGCGCCAGCCCCAGTCCGGCGCCCAGCGGCTCGACCTGGCCGTCGCGCCAGCGGTACAGGCCGCGCGGCAGGCCGAGCCACAGGCTGCCGTCGGCCTGGGCCAGCAGTGCGTTGACCTGGCGCCCGGCCAGGCTCTCGCCGCCCGGCACCCGTTCGCAGCGCCCGCCGGGCCGCATCCGGTACAGGCCGTCGGTGGCCGCGATCCAGGCGCCGCCCCCGGTCGCGGCCGCGAGCCGCACCGCCGGCAGCGCATCGATCCCGCGGCACGCCGGTCCGGGGGCGCCGTCCACCGGCACGCGCATCAGGCCCGCGCCGTCGACCGCCACCAGCATGCTGCCGTCGTCGTCGCGCCACAGCGTGCGCGAGGCCACGCGTCCACCGCTTGCCTCGCGCAGGCCCGGCACGGGGCTGAAGCCGAGCCCGTCGAAGCGGGCGGTACCTTCCCAGGTGGTGAGCCACAGGAAGCCGTCCAGTCCCTGGCCGATGGCGTAGACCTGGCTGTGCGGCATGCCGTCGTCGGCGTTCCAGCGCGTCAGCGTGTAGTGGCTGGCCGGGACCGCCGGGTCGAGCGCGCGCGCCGGCGGCGCAAGCGCGAAACCGGCGGCAGCCAGCACGAGCAATGCCAGCCGCCGCCATGCGGGCATGGCGCGGAACCCGGGAATCGGCATGGAAACGTACGTGCCCCTGTTCACGTCCGGCGCCAATTCTACGGGGTCGGGCCCCGGCAGGAACGTGGCGGGGGTTTGGAACCGGCGCATCGACGGGCCACCATGCGCGCATGCCGATCGAACCCGTCCCCGACCCCGCCGCCGGACCGGTGGACGCCACCGACCCGCGTCCGGTCCCACCCGAGCCGCCGTTGCCCGGCGACTGCTGCGACAGCGGTTGCGACCGGTGCGTGTACGACCTCTACAGCGAGGCTCTGCAGGATTACCGCGAACGGCTCGCGCGCTGGCGCGAGCGCCATCCGGGCGCGGACTGAGCCGGCCGCCCGGCGGTCAGGCCGCGTCGGTGCGCCGCTGGCGCGACAGGTGCACCAGCAGCAGCGAGATCGCCGCCGGGGTCACGCCCGGGATCCGCTGCGCCTGGCCCACCGTTTGCGGGCGCACGCGCTCGAGCTTCTGCCGCGCCTCGGCCGAGAGGCCGCGCACGCGCGCGTAGTCGAACCCGTCGGGAATCGGCATGCCCTCGTGGCGCAGCTGGCGCGCGATCTCCTCGCGCTGGCGCTGCAGGTAGCCGGCGTACTTGGCCTCGATCTCGACCTGCTCGGCGACGTCCTCGGCCACCGGCGACTCCGGCGCGAACACGGGCAGGGCCGCCAGGCGCGCGTGGTCCAGCTCCGGACGCCGCAGCAGGTCGAGCGCGGTGCCCTCGCGGCTGACCTCGATGCCCAGCGCCTGCGCGACCTCGCGGCCGGCGGCGTTGTTCGGCGAGACGCGCAGCGCGCCCAGCCGCGCGGTCTCGCGCCCGATCGCTTCGCGCCGGGCCTCGAATCGGGCCCAGCGCGCGTCGTCGACCAGCCCCAGCTCGCGGCCGACCGGCGTCAGGCGCAGGTCGGCGTTGTCCTCGCGCAGCTGCAGCCGGTACTCGGCGCGCGAGGTGAACATGCGGTACGGCTCGCTGGTGCCGTGGGTGATCAGGTCGTCCACCAGCACGCCGATGTAGGCCTGGTCGCGGCGCGGCGACCACGGCTCCAGGCCGCGCACCAGGCGCGCGGCGTTGACGCCGGCGAGCAGGCCCTGCGCCGCGGCCTCCTCGTAGCCGGTGGTGCCGTTGATCTGGCCGGCGAAGAACAGGCCGGACACCGCGCGGGTCTCCAGCGACGACTTCAGCCCGCGCGGATCGAAGAAGTCGTACTCGATCGCGTAGCCGGGGCGGGTGATGTGCGCGCGCTCGAATCCGCGGATCGAACGCACCATCTCCAGCTGCACGTCGAACGGCAGCGAGGTGGAGATGCCGTTCGGGTAGATCTCCACCACGTCCAGCCCCTCGGGCTCGACGAACACCTGATGGCTGTCGCGCTCGGCGAAGCGCACCACCTTGTCCTCGATGCTCGGGCAGTAGCGCGGGCCGATGCCCTCGATCTGGCCCGAGTACATCGGCGAGCGGTGCAGCGCGCCGCGGATCAGCTCGTGGGTGCGTCCGCAGGTATGGGTGATCCAGCACGACACCTGGCGCGGATGGTCCTCGCGCGAGCCCATGAACGAGAACACCGGGCGCGGGTCGTCGCCCGGCTGCTCCTCCATCACCGAGTAGTCGAGCGTGCGCCCGTCGATGCGCGGCGGGGTGCCGGTCTTGAGCCGATCGACGACGAAGGGGCGTTCGCGCAACCGCGCGGCCAGCGTCACCGCCGGCGGATCGCCCATGCGCCCGGCCGCGTACCGGGTCTCGCCGATGTGCACCTTGCCGGCGAGGAAGGTGCCCGCGGTCAGCACCACCGCCGGCGCCTCGAAGCGCAGGCCGGTGTTGGTGATCGCGCCGCGTACCGTGTCGACGCGCCCGTCGGATTCGATCACCAGGTCGTCGACCGCGGCCTGGAACACGGTGAGGCGGGGCTGGCGCTCCACCGCGCGGCGGATGAAGGCGCGGTACAGCGCGCGGTCGGCCTGGGCGCGCGTGGCGCGCACCGCCGGGCCCTTCGAGGCGTTGAGGCGACGCCACTGGATGCCGGCGGCGTCGGCCGCCCTGGCCATGATCCCGCCGAGCGCGTCGATCTCGCGCACCAGGTGGCCCTTGCCGATGCCGCCGATCGCCGGGTTGCAGCTCATCGCGCCCACGGTCTCGATGCTGTGGGTGAGCAGCAGGGTGCGGGCGCCGGCGCGGGCCGAGGCGAGCGCGGCCTCGGTCCCGGCGTGGCCGCCGCCGATCACGATGACGTCGTAGCGATGGAAGTCCTGGCTCATGTGGGGCATCCCGCCGGCGCGCACGGGGGCCCGTCCGCGCCGGGATTGTTGGCGTGCGGCGGCCGCGGCGCAAGCGCGCGGACCCGCGGTCGCGGACAGGTTGGCACGGTTCCTGCGTGCCTCTCCGTTGCACCCGGGCTGGCAGCGTCAAGGGGGGCGCGGCCGGAGATTGGAACAGGGCTGGCCATGCACGGCCCGGGGAAGCAAAGGGGCCGGATGTCGGGGGACATCCGGCCCCATTCTTTTTTCGCCTTCCAGCGCCGCGTCCCGGTGGCCGCGGGTGCGCGCATGCGCGCGAACCGGGCCCGGGGGCCGCATCGCCGATGGGGAAGGCCGTGGCCGGCATCCGGGGCCTGGCGCTCCGGGGCGCCCTCGAAGGGCGCCGACGCCCGGCGGGAGCGGAACAGGGGGGATCCGGTATCCCCCGCCGGGTGTCGACATCTGAAACCGATTTTTTGTCTTTCCGGACCGCGAGCGTCGAAATCCGACGCAGCCCGTCAGCCCGGCTAGCTTGAACGTCCCCGCGCCCGAGCGCAAGGGGTTCGGGTCTAATCCTCCTGCCTCGGGCGCGGCGTCGGGGCGCGTCGCTCCGCGGCAGGCGCGCTCCTCTGGACCGGCGCCGGGCGCGGCGCGGACACGGCCGGCGCACGCGGGGCCGACGACGGCTGCGTCCGCGGCGCCGGCGCCGGGGCCAGCGGCCGCGACGGCGCGCTCCTGGCCGGCGCGGAGGGCGCCGCGGCGGGCGTGGGCCGGACGGTGGGCGTCGCCATGGGCTGGCGGCCCTCGCGGCGCACCGGGGTCGGGGGCGTCGTCCGGCCCGGGGTCGAGGTCGGCGCCGGCTGCGCCGGGGGAGTCGCCAACGGCCGGCTCGGGATGCGGCGCACCGGACTCGTCGCCGGCGCGGTCACCGGCGCCGGCCGGACACCCGCCGGCGCCAGCGGCTGCGACGACTCCCGCCGGACCGGCGCGGGCGCCACGCGGGCACGCTGCGGCGCCTGCGCCTGCGGAACCGTGCGCCGGCGCGGCGGCAGGTTGCCGCCGGTGCCGCGCTCGACCTCCGGCGCCGACGGGGTGTCGGGCGGTCGCGGCGGCTGCGGCGGACGCGGACGCACCGGGTAGTGGGGCCAGTAGTGGCCGCCGTACGGCCAGAACCGGTAGGCGCTGCCGCCGTAGCCGTAGACGTAGGGGTAGCCGTAGCCGAGGCCGCCGTACCAGCCGCTGCGGCTGTAGCCGAGCAGACCGTACGAGCCGCCGTAGTAATAGGACGGTCCGCCGTAGTAGTAGCTCGACGCGCCACCGCCGTACGGATCGCCGAAGCGGTCGTGGTAACCGTAGTCGTCGCGGTAGTAGCCGCCGCCGTCCGGGTAGTAGTAGCTGGCACAGCCGGACAACCCGCCGAGCAGCAGCAGGGCAACGAGAAGCTTGCGGACCATGCCGGATCCCCCGAATCAGCGAGGGCCCAGCATCCGGCCGCTGCTTTGAATCCGTGCTTAACCCTTCCGGCGAGGCATTCGGGTTGCTGAACACGCCCCGCGCCCGGTCGGATAGGCTGTTGCGCCATGTCCCCCAGCACGCCGCTGCCGCGATTCGACGACGTGCTGGACGCGGCGGCGAGGATCGCACCGCACGCCCGCGTCACGCCGGTCCTGCGCGCCGACGCGCTCGACCACGCCGCCGGCGCGCGCCTGCTGTTCAAGGCCGAGGGCCTGCAACGCTCGGGCGCGTTCAAGTTCCGCGGTGCCTGCAACGCGGTCTCGAGCCTGCCGGACGCCGTGGCCGCGCGCGGGGTCGTCACCCATTCCTCGGGCAACCACGGCGCCGCCCTGGCGCTGGCCGCGCGCCTGCGCGGCATCCCCTGCCACGTGGTGGTGCCGGAAGGCGCGACCCGCACCAAGCTCGCCCTCGTCGCCAGCCAGGGCGCGATCCTGCACCGCTGCGCGCCCGGCCTCGACGCGCGCGAGGCGCGCTGCGCCGAAGTCCAGGCCGCGACCGGCGCGACCCTCGTGCATCCCTACGCCGATCCGAAGGTGATCGCCGGCCAGGGCACCGCGACCCTGGAACTGCTCGCGGCGGCGGGCGACCTGGACGTGGTCGTGGTTCCGGTGGGCGGCGGCGGGCTCGCCTCCGGCGCGGCGCTCACCCTGGCCGGGCGCGCGCCCGCCACCGCGCTGGTCCTGGCCGAGCCGGCAGGCGCGGCCGACGCCCTGCACGCGTTGCGCACAGGCCGGCGCGAACCGGTGCCCGCGCCCGGCACCGTGTGCGACGGGCTGCGCGCCACGATCGGCGAGCCCAACTTCCGCATCCTCCAGGCACACGGCGCCGAAGTACTCGCGGTCGAGGACGGCGACACCATCGCCGCGATGCGCCGGCTGCTGGCCGAACTGCGGATGCTGGTGGAACCGTCGTCGGCGGTGGCGCTGGCGGCGGTGCTGGCCCACCCCGCGCGCTTCGCCGGCAAGCGCGTGGGCATCGTGCTCAGCGGTGGCAACGTCGATCCCGACGCGCTGCCCTGGATGCCGGCATGAGCCGCGATCCGCGCGCGCGCCGACCGCTGCTGCGCTGGCTGGTGCGCCTGGCGGTGCTGGGCCTGCTGTGGCTGGCCGGGGTGGCGGCGTGGATCCACTGGGTGGGCCAGCGCGACGAGGCACGCGCGGCCGACGCGATCATCGTGCTCGGCGCCGCGGCCTACGACGCCGTACCGTCGCCGGTGTTCCGGGCGCGGATCGAGCACGGCCTCGACCTGTACCGCGCCGGGCACGCGAAGGTGCTGGTCTTCACCGGCGGCTACGGCGGTGGCGGCGCGCGCTTCGCCGAGTCGCAGGTGGCACGGCGCTACGCGATCCGCGCCGGGATCCCCGAGGACGCGATCCTGATCGAATCGACGTCGCAGACCACCTACCAGAACCTGTTCGAGGCGCGCAACCTGATGCTCGAGCACGGCCTGCGCGACGCGATCGTGGTGAGCGATCCGCTGCACATGGCGCGCGCCCTGCGCCTGTGCCGCCAGCTCGGCATCCGCGCCTACGGCTCGCCGACGCCGCGCACGCGCTTCCGTTCGTTCCGCACGCGCTGGGAGTTCCTCGCCCGCGAGGTGTACTTCTTCCACCGCGACCTGGTGGTGCGGCCGCAGTAGCCCGCGGTGGCGCGCTATCATGGCCGCGCGCCGGCCCCCACCCGCGCGCCCGGATCCCGCCATGCGCATCGACGGCAGCCGCCTCCACGACCGCGCCACCGAGCTGGTGCTGGCCTACTACGCCGCGTTCAACCGCGGCGACCGCGACGCGATGCTGGCGCTGCTGGCCGACGACGTGGTCCACGACCTCAACCAGGGCCCGCGCGAGACCGGGCGCGAGGCCTTCGCCGCGTTCATGGCGCGCATGGACCGCTGCTACCGCGAACAGCTGCGCGACGTGGTGGTCATGGCCACCGCCGACGGCGCCCGCGCCGCGGCCGAGTACGTGGTCCACGGCGAGTACCTCGAGGCGGACGCGGGGCTGCCCCCGGCCCGCGGCCAGCGCTACGTGCTGCCCGGCGGCGCCTTCTTCGAGATCCGCGACGGCCGCATCGCCCGCGTCACCAACTACTACAACCTCGAGGACTGGCTGGCTCAGGTACGCTGAGCGCGCGCGCCGCGGCGGCGTCCGTGGCAGGATGTCGGCGGCCGCGGGGGCGGTCGACCGGGGGAGGACTGTACATGCGGCGTCCGTCCGCGACCTTGCGACGGTTCCAGGCCTGCGCGCTCGGCGTGCTGGCCCTGGCGATGGGCTGCAGCACCGGGGCGCAGACCGCGCGCCCGGCCGGCGGCCAACTGGTGTGGGCGGACGAGTTCGAGGCCGCCGAGCTGTCCAACTGGAGCTTCGAGACCGGCGGCCACGGCTGGGGCAACCGCGAGCTGCAGTACTACACCGACGGCGCCAACGCCTTCATCCAGTACGACGAGATGGCCGGCAGCCGGGTGCTGGTGATCGAGGCGCGGCCCGGCGCACCGGCCGGCGCGGCCTGCTGGTACGGCGCGTGCCAGTACAGCTCCACGCGCATGGTCACCCGCGGCAAGCGCGAGTTCACGCACGGACGGGTCGAGGCCCGCATCCGCCTGCCGCACACCCAGGGCATCTGGCCGGCGTTCTGGATGCTGGGGTCGGACTTTCCCGACGTCGGCTGGCCCGAGAGCGGCGAGATCGACATCATGGAGCACGTGGGCTTCGAGCCCACCCTCACCCACGGCGCCCTGCACGGCCCGGGCTACTCCGGTGATCGCCATTTCAGCGGCACCCACGACCTGGGCGAGGCGGCCGACGCGCGCTACCACGTCTACGCGGTGGACTGGGACGCCGACGGCCTGCGCTGGTCGGTGGACGGCCACGAGTACTTCAGCCTGACCCGCGCCCAGGTCGAGGCGCGCGGCCGCTGGGTGTTCGACCAGCCGTTCTTCCTCCTGCTCAACGTCGCGGTCGGCGGCGACTGGCCCGGCAACCCCGACACCGGCAGCGTGTTCCCGCAGCGCATGTACGTGGACTGGGTGCGGGTCTACGACGCCGGGCCCGCGAAGCCGCGGCGGCGCAATGGCGCCCAGCCGCTGTCGCCACCGGGCGCTGCCGCGCGGGCAGCGCCCTCGCGACCGGCCTCGCCCACGGCCGCACCCGCGCGCACTGCGGCGCCGCCCGCCGCCATGGTCGAACCCGGCCGCGCGCTGCGTCCGCTGCTCCGGCTGGGCACCACGCGGGCATGGGACGAGGCCTGCGCGCCGCGCGACGCGCACGGCTGCGCCGCCCGCGACGGCGTGGATCGCCGCGACCCGCGCTGACGGGCACGGCAAGCCCCGGCGCGGGACCGGGGCACGCGCTCAGGAGTCCGTGCCCAGCCGCGCCAGGCCCTCGCGCAGCAGGTAGCGCGTCGCCGCCACGCGCTGGACGGCTTCGAATCCGTCCAGCACGTCCAGCAGCTGGCGCAGCGCGTTGCAGCGCGCGCGGCGCGCGCCGGCGTCGCCGCCTGCGCCGTTGAGGGCCGGCATGAAGCCCTCGTGCAGCATCGACGCGGTCACCGCGGCGGCCTTGAGCGCCTGTTCGCCCTCGGCCGGGTCGTAGGGCTGCGGCGGGTTCTGCAGGCCGCCGATCGCGACCGCGGCCAGGGCCTCGACGAAACGCGCCCGGCTGTCTTCCCCCAGCGCGTTCGCCGCGCGCTGCAGGCCCTGCAGGCTGCGGTCTGCGCCGGGTTCGAACAACGCGCACAGGCCGCGCGCCTCGGCCTCGTTGCGCGAGGTGGCATGCACGGCGCGGAACAGGCGATCGATGTCGGCATCGGGCGCGCGCGCGACCAGGTCGCTGGCGCCGGCGATCAGTGCCAGCGGATCGAGGGGTTCCGGTGCGCCGTGCGGGGACTGCGCGAACGCGGCGGGCGTCGTCGCCAGCGACAGGCACAGCAAGGCGGTGCGGAGTGTCATCTTCTGCGCGATCCGGCGGGAGAGGCTCGAGTCTAGGGCGGGCGGGGTGAACCGCCGCCAGCGCGCGGCACGGGCGCGTGCGCGCCCCCTCACCCCCGCCGCCGCACCCGGATCCGGTCGGCCGGGAAACTCGCGATCTCCGCGCCCTGCTCGCGGATCGGCGCGCCGGGCTCCGGCGCCCAGGCCAGCGCGGTGATCACTTCCCAGCTCGCCGGCAGCAGGTCGGCCTGCGCATCGGGCAGGCCCGCGCCGCGCAGCGGTTCGTACGCGGCGGCCGCGGCGGCGAAGCGCGCGCGCCCGGTGAGCGTGTGGCGGCGCGCGCGCAGGGCGTTGGTCGCGCCGATCGCGCGCAGTTCGTGCATCAGCGCCGGCAGGTCGCGATGGCCGCGCACCAGCACGTCGCGGTCGAGCACCGGGTCGCGGAAGCCCGCATGCATCAGCGCGTCGCCGAACTGCGCGATCGAGGCGAACGGACTCACGTGCGGCACGTCGTCGGCGCGCGCGAACGCCTCGCGCAGCTCCCACAGCGTGTCCGGCCCGAAGGTCGAGCACACCAGCGCGCCGCCCGGCCGCAGCACGCGGCGGAAGCCGGCGAACGCCGCCGGCAGGTCGTCGATCCACTGCAGGCAGAGGTTGGAGAACAGCACGTCGACGCTGCCCTCGGCCAGCGGCAGCGCGCGCAGGTCGGCGCAGACGCGGTCGACCGGGCGCCGCAGCGACAGCGCATCGCGCCAGCCGCCCCGCGGCATCTGCCGCAGCATGTCGGGCGACAGGTCGAGCGCGATCACCCGCGACCTGGGCCAGCGTTCGCGCATCGCGCGGGCTGCGCGCCCCGGGCCGCTGCCCACGTCCAGCACCACCTGTGGCGACCAGTCGCGTCCGCGCTCGGGCGCCAGTTCGAGCAGTTCCAGCGATTCGAGCAGGCGCGACTCCACCTCGCGCTGGAGCGCGGCCGCCGACGCGTAGCCGGCCGAGGCGCGCGAGAACGCACGGCGCACGTGGCGGGCGTCGAACAGCGGCGATCCGGAGTTCATGCGCCGCCTTCCCCGGCCGCGGCCGCGAAGCCGGCGAGCGCGTCGGCGACCTCGTCGGCATGGGTCAGGAACGGGGCATGCCCGGCGTGCTCGACCACGACCACGTCGGCGCGCGGCGCCAGCCCTGCGGCGGCGCGCATCGCGCGCGGATCGACCAGGCGGTCGCGGCGCCCGGCCAGCCACAGGCTCGGCATGCGCAGCCCCGGCAGCACCGGGCGCAGGTCCACGGTTTCCAGCAGTTCGAGGCCATCGGCGAGCACATGCGCCGCCGGCTCGCCGCGCGCGAACACCTCCTCGCGCAGCACCCGCATCTCGTGGCGCGCGTCGTCCGAGCCGAAGGCCTCGAGCGCGATGAAGCGGTCGAGCGTGGCGCGCCAGTCGCTGCGCAGGCCGAGCGCGAAGCCGCGGAAGATCTCCGGCGACATGCCCAGCGGCCAGTCCTCGCCGCGCACGAAGCGCGGGCTCGCGCACAGCATCGCCAGCCCGCCCACCGCATCGGGCCGGGTCGCCGCGGCGTGCAGCGCGAACAGCCCGCCCAGCGACCAGCCCGCCCACAGCGCGCGCGGCACCCGCGCCACGATCGCCTCCACCACCGGTTCCGGCGCCAGCGGCAGCGTGCTGTCGCGGCCGTGTCCGTGCCCGGGCAGGTCGACCAGGTGCAACGTATGGCGGTCGGCCAGCCGCCGCGCGAGCGCGTTGAACACGCCCGAGTGCATGGCCCAGCCGTGCAGCAGCACCAGGTCCGGGCCCTGGCCGGTCGTTTCGATATGCAGTTCCGTGTCCATCAAGCGCCCTTGTCCGTGCGCAGCGCCGCCACTTCGCCGCTGCCCGCCACCGGCCGCGCGACGATCCAGGCGAAGGCGACGATCCCGGCGACCACCACCAGCGCGCCGAGCGCGGTGCGTCCGGTCGGCCACGGCTCGCCCAGCAGCAGCACGCCCAGCAGCACCGAGAACACCACCTCCGCGCCCTGCATCGCCTCCACCGCGCCCAGCGCCAGCGGCTTGTCGCGGACCATGCCGGTGGCCTGGAAGAACAGGATCGTGGCGATCACGCCCGCCGACAATGCCACCCCCGCGGCCAGCCACGCCTGCGCCGCCTGCGGCGGGCCCGCGGTGAAGGCGGCCCAGGCCATCACCAGCAGCCACAGCGGCTGGCTGGCCAGGGTCATCCCGAACACGCGCTGGATCGCGTCGAGCGGTTCGCCACTGCGCTCGAGGTGCAGCAGCAGCAGGCGGTTGCCCAGCGGATACGCGACCGCCGAGACCAGCACGCAGCCCAGCGCGATCCACGCCGCGCGGTCGAGCGCGCCGCTGGCGTGGCCGAACTGCATCAGCAGCACGCCGGCCAGGATCATCGCCGCCACGCCCAGCCCCGCCGGCGGGATCCGGCGCCGCTGGTCGCGGTACAGCAGCGGCGCGCACAGCAGGCCGGCGATCACGGTGAACTGGAACGAGCCGGCGACCAGCCACGACGGCCCGCTCGCGGCCGCATACGACAGCAGCACGTAGAACAGCACGAAGCCGATCCCGGCGCAGCGCAGCCATGCCCACGGATGCGCGGCGATCGCGCGCAGCACCGGGCGCATGCCGCCGCGCGCGAGCATCAGCGGCAGCATCAGCGGCAGCGTGATCAGGTAGCGCAGGCACGCCACCCACGCCCAGTGGCCGCCGCCGTTGGCGCTGGCGCGGTTGAGCACGTAGGTCATGGTGAAGAACAGCGCCGACAGCAGCGCCAGGCCGACCGCCGCCAGCGCGACGCGGCCCTGGGCATTGGGCATGGTCATGCCATCCGGCTTGGCAACGGATCGGCGGCGCGGTCGCGGGCCACCGCGAGCGCGTCCGCCAGCGCATCGACCTGCGCCGGCTCGTGCGCCGCGGTGAAGGTCACCCGCAGCCGCGCCTGGCCTTCGGGCACGGTCGGCGGACGGATCGCCGCCACCCAGTAGCCGTCGCGTTCGAGCGAGGCGGCCATCGCCAGTGCGTTGGCGTTGCTGCCGCACAGCACCGGCTGGATCGGGGTGTCGGACGGCACCAGCTGCAGGCCATGGCGTTCGGCCCGGGTACGGAACCGGCCGGTGAGTTCCTGCAGCCGCTCGCGCCGCCAGTGGTCGCGGCGGGCCAGGCGCACCGCGGCGAGCGCGGCGGCCGCCAGCGGCGGCGGCAGCGCGGTGGTGTAGAGCAGCGGCCGCGCGGTCTCGGCGAGGTGGTCGACCAGGTCCGGTTCGCCCGCGACCAGCGCACCGTGGCTGCCGAGCGCCTTGCCGAGCGTGACCAGCTGCAGCGGCACCGCCATCGAGTCGAGCTTCGCCGCGGCCACCGAGCCGCGGCCGTCGGGGCCGACCACGCCGATGCCGTGGGCGTCGTCGACGTACAGCAGCGCCTGCTGCACGCGCGCGGCGATCGCCAGTTCGCGCAGCGGGGCGACGTCGCCGTCCATGCTGAACACGCCATCGGTGACGACCATCGCCGCGGCCTCGGGCATGCTGCGCAGCTGGCGCAGCGCGCCCTCCACGTCGGCATGCGGGTAGCGGCGCAGCCGGCACCCGGCCAGGCGCGCGGCGTCGATCAGGCTGGCGTGGTTGAGCCGGTCCTGCACGCACAGGTCGTCGTCGCCGAGCAGCGACTGCACCACGGCCAGGTTGGCCGCGTAGCCGCTGTCGAACAGCAGCGCGCGCGGCACCTCCAGCCAGTCCGCGACCTCGCGCTCGAGCTCGGCGTGCAGCGCGTGGTGGCCGCACACCAGCTGCGAGGCGGTGGAACCGGCGCCATCGCGCGCGGCCGCGTCCTGGAGCGCGCTCACCACCGCAAAATGCTGCGACAGGCCGAGGTAGTCGTTGCTGCAGAAGTTGAGCAGGGTGCGGCTGCCGCCCTCTGGTTCGGCGACCTCGCAGCGCACGCCATCGCGGCGCAGGACTTCGCGCCGGGCGCGGCGGCCCGACTCGGCATCACGCTGCTGGCGCAGCGCCGCCACCCGGGCGTGCAGGTCGGGACGATCCACAGGCATGGTCAGCCTCCCCCCTCAGCCGCGGCCCCCCGCCGCGCAGGTGCCGGTCCGGGCCGCGCCGTCCGCGGCGCCCCGCCCGTCCGCAATGTCGGCATGTACGGTACCACCGTGGTCGTGTCCGTCGGCATCCACCGCCACCGGCATCGCCTCCAGGCCGAGGCGGTCGAACAGGGCCTGGTCGTGGGCGGTGTCCGGGTTCGGGGTGGTCAGCAGCTTCTCGCCGTGGAAGATCGAGTTGGCCCCGGCCAGGAAGCACAGCGCCTGGAGCTCGTCGGACATCTGCTCGCGGCCGGCCGACAGCCGCACCATCGAGCGCGGCATCAGGATCCGGGCCACGGCGATCGTGCGCACGAACTCGAACGGGTCCAGTTCCGCGGTGCCGTGCAGCGGGGTGCCTTCGACCTGGACCAGGCGGTTGACCGGCACCGAGTCCGGGTGCGCCGGCAGATTGGCCAGCGCGCGCAGCAGGCCGGCGCGCTGGGCGCGGGTCTCGCCCATGCCGACGATGCCGCCGCAGCAGGTCTTGAGCCCGGCCTGGCGCACGTGCTCGAGGGTCTCGAGCCGGTCGTCGAACCCGCGGGTGTGGATGATGTCGCCGTAGTAGCCCGGGTCGGTGTCGAGGTTGTGGTTGTAGTAGTCCAGCCCGGCCTCGCGCAGCGCGCGCGCCTGCTCGCCGCTGAGCATGCCCAGCGTCGCGCAGGTCTCCAGGCCCAGCGCCTTCACCTGGCGGATCATCTCGGCGACCTTGGGGATGTCGCGGTCCTTGGGCGAACGCCAGGCGGCGCCCATGCAGAAGCGGCTGGCGCCGGCCTCGCGCGCCTGGCGCGCCTTCGCCACCACCTCCTCGGTGGTCATCAGCTTCGTCGCCTCGACCCCCGTGTGGTAGCGCTGGGCCTGCGGGCAGTAGGCGCAGTCCTCGGGGCAGCCGCCGGTCTTGATCGACAGCAGGGTGCTCACCTGCACCCGCGCCGGGTCGAAGTGGCGACGGTGGACCGTGGCCGCCCGGTACAGCAGTTCGGGGAACGGCAGGTCGAACAGGGCTTCCACCTCGTCCTGGCGCCAGTCGTGGCGCAGGACGGCATCGGCGGACGACCCGGTCTCGGGACGGAGCGGACTGACGGCAGGCATCGGGATTCCCTGACGGACGGGCGGGCGCAGGCCCGGCAGTCTGGAAAGCATGCCCGGGCCTGTCAACCTGAACGGCGCAGCGAAGGTTGACGGCTGGTGGCGCCGGCTGGGCGGCGTGCTGTGCCGCGCGCGCTGCCTGGCCTGCGGCGAGCCGGGGCGGCCGGGCGCGGACCTGTGCGATGCCTGCCTTGCCGCCCTGCCCTGGAACGACCCGGCCTGCCCGCGCTGCGCGCTGCCGCTTCCCGCCCCTGCCCCGCTCTGCGCCGCCTGCCGGCGGCGGGCGCCGCCGCTGCATGCCACGCACGCGGCGCTGCGCTACGCCGCGCCGGTGGACCGGCTGCTGCCGAGGTTCAAGTTCCACCGCGACCTGGCCGCCGGCCGCCTGCTGGCCGAGGCCATGGCCGGCCGCTTCGCCGCGCTGCCGCGCCCGGACGCCCTGCTCCCGGTGCCGCTGCACCTGGGCCGCCTGCGCCAGCGCGGCTACGACCAGGCGCTGGAGCTGGCGCGGCCCCTCGCCGGCGCGCTGGACCTGCCGTTGCTGCCCGGCGCGTTGCGCCGCGTGCGCGCGACCCGCCCGCAGTCCGAACTCGACGCCACGGCCCGTGCCCGCAACCTGCGCGATGCCTTCGCGGTCGAGGCCTCGCAACCGTTGCCGGCGCACGTGGTGCTGGTCGACGACGTCATGACCACCGGGGCCACGCTCTGCGCCGCGGCGCGCGCGCTCCGCCGCGCCGGCGCCAGGCGCGTCGATGCGTGGGTGTGCGCGCGGGTCGCGTGACGCATGGCGCGCCGCGCCCTGCCCAGCCGCTCCTACGAGGCGCCGCCCGGACGTTGCCTCAGCCCAGCGCGTAATCCAGCGCGATCCCCGCGAACACCGCCATCCCGACCCAGTGGTTGTGCAGGAAGGCGCGGAAGCAGGCCGCGCGGTCGCGGTGGCGGGCGATGAGGAACTCCCAGGCGACCAGCAGCGCCGCCACGCCCAGGCCGATCCAGTAGCACAGGCCCAGCCCCGCCTGCCGGCCGGCGAGCACCAGGGCAAGGAAGGTCAGCGCATACAGCACGCCCTGGGCGACGAGGTCGAGCTCGCCGAACAGGATCGCGGTCGACTTCGCGCCCATGCGGATGTCGTCCTCGCGATCGACCATCGCGTACCACGTGTCGTAGGCCGTGGCCCAGAAGATGTTGGCCACGTACAGCACCCAGGCCAGCGGCGGCACCGTGCCCTGGACCGCGGCGAAGGCCATCGGGATGCCCCAGCCGAAGGCCATGCCCAGGTACACCTGCGGCAGGTAGGTGTAGCGCTTGAGGTAGGGGTAGGTGGCGGCCAGGACCACGCCGACCACGCTCAGCAGCACCGTGAGCCGGTTGAGCGTGAGCACCAGGGCGAAGGCGGCCAGCATCAGCACCGCGAACACCGCCAGCGCCTCGCGCCCGGACACCGCGCCGGTGGCCAGCGGCCGCTCCTTGGTGCGCTCGACCGAGCCGTCGAGCCAGCGGTCGGCGTAGTCGTTGATCACGCAGCCGCCCGAGCGCGTCAGCCACACGCCGGCGCTGAACACGAACCAGGTCCACCACGGCGGCACGCCGCCGGCGGCGATCCACAGCGCCCACCAGGTCGGCCACAGCAGCAGCAGCCAGCCGATCGGGCGGTCGCCGCGCACCAGCTTCCAGTACAGGCCCAGCCGCTGGCGCCAGTCGGGCGCGGCGGTGGCCTGCGGCGTGTGGTCGGTCCGGTCGTGCGGCATGGGGGTGCCAGTGTATCGACCCGGCCGCGACCCGGCGCCGATGCCGGCGTGCAGCGACCGCCCGGGGTGGACGCCGTGCGCCGCCCGCCCCGCCCCGCCCCGCGACGGCCCGGCCGGGCGGCCGCGCGCGCGTTTGCCGTACAATGGCCGCCCCGCGACGGCCCGGTGATGCACCCGGCCAGCGGCGCCACGGGCCGGGAGGCCCGGCGCCACGCGGCAGGTCCAGACAACGCGCCTGTAGCTCAGCCGGATAGAGTAGTGGCTTCCGAAGCCATTGGTCGGGGGTTCGAATCCCTCCAGGCGCGCCATCCCCGCTCCACGACGCGGGCCTGCCAGGCGCTGGCCGCCTGGCGTCGCGCGCGATCGCGCGACGTCCCCGCGTAACGATTCCACCACATCGCCGGGGCGATGATCTCCAGTCCACGCCGCGATGGAGACCGCCATGGCCAGGCACGACGACGAGCACGGCACCGGTTCGACGATGAGCACCGGCGCGCCCGCGCCCAGCGACCGCCACTCCCTGACGATCGGACCGGACGGCCCGATCGTGCTGCACGACGTGCACTTCCTGGAGCAGATGGCGCACTTCAACCGGGAGAAGGTCCCCGAGCGCCAGCCCCATGCCAAGGGCGGCGGTGCGTTCGGGGTGTTCGAAACCACCGGGGACGTCTCGCGCTACACCCGGGCCGCGCTGTTCCAGCCAGGGGCCAGGACCGACCTGCTGATCCGCTTCTCCACCGTGGCCGGCGAGATGGGCAGCCCGGACACCTGGCGCGACGTGCGCGGGTTCTCGATCAAGTTCTATACCAGCGAAGGCAACTACGACCTGGTCGGCAACAACACGCCGATCTTCTTCGTCCGCGACCCGATGAAGTTCCCGCACTTCATCCGCAGCCAGAAGCGGCTGCCCGACTCGGGCCTGCGCGACAACCACATGCAGTGGGACTTCTGGACGCTCAACCCCGAATCGGCCCACCAGGTGACCTACCTGATGGGCCCGCGCGGGCTGCCGCGCACCTGGCGGCACATGAACGGCTACGGCTCGCACACCTTCATGTGGATCAACGCCGCCGGCGAACGCTTCTTCGTCAAGTACCACTTCCACACCCAGCAGGGCATGGCGTTCTTCAGCAACGCCGAGGCCATGGCCATGGCCGGCAGCGACGCGGATTTCCATCGCCGCGACCTGTTCGACGCCATCGCCCGCGGCGAGCATCCCGAATGGGTGCTGAGCGTGCAGGTGATGCCCTACGAAGAGGCGAAGCACTACCGCATCAACCCCTTCGACCTGACCAAGGTGTGGCCGCACCGCGACTACCCGCTGATCCGGGTGGGCGTGATGACCCTCAACCGCAACCCGGAGAACTTCTTCGCCCAGATCGAGCAGGCCGCGTTCTCGCCGGGCAACACGGTTCCCGGGATCGGCCTGTCGCCGGACAAGATGCTGCTGGGCCGCGCGTTCGCCTACAACGACGCGCAGCGCCGGCGGATCGGCACCAACTTCCACCAGCTGCCGGTGAACCAGCCCAGGGTACCGGTCGAGACGTACCAGTTCGACGGCCACATGGCGTACCACCACAGCGGCGCCGCGCCGGTATACGCCCCCAACAGCGGCGGACGCCCCTGGGCCGACCGCACCGGGCGGATGGACGACGGCTGGGAGGCCGACGGCGAGATGATGCGCAGCGCCTACACCCTGCGCGCGGACGACGATGATTTCTCCCAGCCCGGCGCGCTGGTGCGCGAGGTGTTCAGCGACGCCGAGCGCGATGCCCTGGTCGAGACCGTGTCCGGCGCCCTGCTCGGCGGCGTGCGCAGCCCGGTGCTCGAGCGCGCGTTCGACTACTGGAAGTCGATCGACCCCGACGTGGGCCGCCGGATCGAGGAGACGGTGCGCCGCGGCCATGCGCCCGAACCCGCGGCGGGCATGAGCGAGAGCTGAGCCCGGCCGCCAAGGCCTCCCCGCGGCGGCATGCCGCGGGGAGGCCGGGCCCTAGTGGTGCTCGTGGCCGCCTGCGGGCGACTGCGCGGCGATCGCCCGCACCTCGAACTCCACCGCCAGCTCGCCGGCGCGCTCGAAGACCAGGGTGGCCGACACGGAGCGCCCGGCCACGAAGCCATCGCCGGGGCCGATGAACATCAGGTGGTAGCCGCCGGGACGCAGTTCCACCGCCTCGCCCGCGGGCAACGGCAGGCCGTCGGGCAGCGGACGCATGCGCGCCATGCCGTCCTCGTGCCGGACCTCGTGGATCTCCACCCGCTGCGCCGCGTCGCTGCGCACCTCGACCAGGCGGTCGTCCTCGCCGCCGTGGTTGCGGATCGCCAGGTAGCCGCCGGCCACCGGCGCCGCCGGCGGAATGGCGGGCGACCAGGCGGCGGAGACCTCCAGGTCGCCCGCCAGCCAGTGGCGGCCCCGGCCCTCGTGCTGCCCGTGTCCGTCCCGGGCGGCCTGCGGGTGGTCCGCGGGCGTGGCCCGGTCCGGCGCCTGGTCCTCGGGATGCGGGGCCTGCTGCCCGTGCTGGCCGCAGCCGGCCAGCAGCAGGGCCAGGGCGGCGGCGCGGAAGATCGTGGTGTTCATCGTTCAACTCCCGGTGGCTCGAGGAAAACGTGGCTGCGGTCGCGAGCGCTGCCGGCGCGCGGGCCGGCCGCCCCGGCGCGGTCAGAATCGGACCCTCAGCCCGGCATGCAGCGTGCGCGGCATGCCGGCCTGGAGGATGGCGTCGTCCGGGCCGGCCCGGTCGCGGACGCTGAACGTGCCGACGTGGTCCCTGTCGGCGAGGTTGCGCGCTTCGGCGAACAGCTGCCAGCGCTCGCGCTCGATGCCCAGGCGCAGGCCCAGCAG
The DNA here is from genome assembly GCF_000472505.1 of Luteimonas sp. J29. Classification (GTDB taxonomy): domain Bacteria; phylum Pseudomonadota; class Gammaproteobacteria; order Xanthomonadales; family Xanthomonadaceae; genus Luteimonas. The sequence goes on along the minus strand of NZ_AWZR01000004.1, from coordinate 59,608 downwards.
ACTGTAGCCGCCGACGCGGTAGCGGTTGGCGAAATCCGCATGGCGCGCGCCCACCAGGTCGAAGGTGGGCCCCGCGAAGAAGCCGCGGGCATGGCGGTACATGACTTCGCCACGCACGGCGTAGGCGGGTGCCGCCGGCAGGTCGTTGTCGCCGTAGACCGGATCGTCGTCGAACGAGAACGCGTTGACGGTGGCGCTGACCAGCGGCTCGATGCGGTGCGCGCCGCCGCCCGGCCGGAAGCTGGCGCCGACCGCCGCTTCCAGCCCCGCGTGCACGGTGCGCGCGATGTTGGTCGACAGGCTGGTGCCGGGCGCCGACGGGTCTTCCACCGACAGGATCGCGTCGCGGATGCGCGCGTAGTACAGCGACACGTCCCAGTGCCAGGCCGCGGCGGCGCCGTCCGGTGCACTGGCACCGCGCAGGCCCGCCTCGACCACCGTGCCGTGCATGGCGTCGAGCGTGGAGCCGTCGCCGCGGGCGTCGTCCTCCAGCTCGAACACCGTCGGCGCTTCATACAGGCGGCCCAGGCTTGCGAACGCCTCGCTGCCCGGGGCCAGGTGGCGGATCACGCCCAGCCGCGGATTGAACGAGGCGTAGTCGGCGCGCAGCTGGCGCGAGGCGCCGCTGGCGATGTCGGTGCTGCGCACGTCGCGGCCGGTGAGCACGCCCTGGGCGCCGTAGACCAGGGTCCAGTCCGGTGCGAAGCGCCAGCGGTCGGCCAGGAACAGCTCCACGCTGTCGGAGCGGTTGTCGATGGTGCCGGTCAGCCCGTTGCGGCGGCCGCCGTCGTTGCGGTGGTTGCCGCCGGTCTCGCGGGTGTCGGCCAGGTCGATGCCGGCCAGCAGGTCGTGGTCGCCGAGGCGCACGCCGTAGCGCAGCATGCCGCCGGCCGTGCGCTGGTCGGTCATCTTGAGCAGGCTGAACACCTCCACCGGCGGCATCGGCCCCGGCCCGTCGAAATCGACCATCACCTTGTCGACGATCGGGTGGTACAGGTGCTGCTCCTCCCACGACAGGCCCGCCTCCAGTCGCCGGCCGTCGCCCGGGTCCCAGTCCGCCTTGCCCGCCAGGCGCGTGGTGCGCACGTCGAGCTGGAAATTGCCGCTGACCGCCGAAGGGTTGGCCTGGTAGGGATCGGCGTCGAACTGCGCGCGGCTCAGGCCGCCGGCCAGCTCCTCCTCGCTGTCGATGTAGCTGGCGAACAGGCGCAGCTCCAGCGTGGGCGTGGCGCGCCAGCCGGCGTTGGCATACAGCCCGGCGCGGTCCTGGCGGCTGTGTTCGCGGTGGCCGTCGCGGCCCAGCGCTTCGAGCGTCAGCATTCCATCCAGATCGCCCGACACGCCGCCGGCGGTCAGTCGTCCGCTCCACAGCCCGTGGCTGCCGGCGGCGAACGCGGCCTGCGCCGGCGGGCTGTTGCGCGCGGTGGGCGTGATGAAGTCGATCGCGCCGCCCAGGTTGCTGGCACCGTAGGTCAGCGCATTGGCGCCGCGCACGACCACCACGTGCCGGGCCGCCACCGGGTCGAGGAAGCGGTTGTGGTTGTTGCCGTCGGCCGTGGACACCGGCAGGCCGTCCTGGAACAGCTTGACCCCATTGCCGTCGTAGCCGGTGGCATCGAGGTTCGAGCCGCGGCTGGAGAGGAACACGGCATCGCCCCCGGTGCTGCTCTCGACCCATACGCCGGGCACGTAGCGCAGCGCGTCGGCCAGGTTGGTGACCGGGCGCAGGTGGAAGCTGTCGCCGTCGACGACGCTGACGCCGCCGGGCGTGAGCGCGCGTTCGGCGTCGATGGGGCTGCGGTGGCCCTGGACCTCGACGGCATCGAGCGTCCGCGCGTCCGGCGGCGGCCGGTGCCCGGGCGCGGCCCCGGCGAACGCGGTGGCAGACAACGACAGCGCGGCCAGCACGGCCGCGCACGGGCGCGGCGCACGCGGCGCCCGCCGGGATGGGATCGGCATGTTCTGCTCCTGAAGCACGAAGGCGCGGCGCGAAGGCCGCGCGCGGACCGGTCGGACGTGCGGTTCAGGACAGGACGGGTGGCGCCTGGGAGCCCAGCCCGCGCAGGTTGCGCAGCGGCCGTTGCGCCAGCGCGTAGCGGCGATCGGCGGGCGGCGCGGGCCTCCACGCCAGCGCGGCCAGCAGCAGCGCCAGCACCACCAGCAGCGGGGTGGCGAGCACACAGTAGTCGCAGGCCGGCGCCATCGGCGAGGCCGGCGGTGCCGGCTGCTCGTCGGCCGCGCCAATGAACGGCGAGACATCGACCAGCTTGATGCCCGCCACCGTGCACATTTCCATCAGGATCGGCGCGCCCTTCGCCGTGGTGGCCGCCACCGCGCGGCTCACCGTCGGCGCCAGCGCCGAGAGCAGCACCGCCAGCAGGGCGAGCACGGCCAGATGCCTGAAGGTGGACGATTGGCGGACCATTGCCGCGGAAGTATACGGCTGCACCGCCTCGCCCCATGCAGGGCGGGTGAACGTGCGGGCTGTCGGCGACTGGCATCATCGTTGTTCCATGCGCACGCGCAGGAGGCGTCCGATGGGCCTGTTGATCGAAGGCGAATGGCACGACAAGTGGTACGACACCAGCGGCGACGGGCGCTTCAAGCGCGAGGAGGCCAGCTTCCGCGACTGGCTGGGCGCGGACGGCGGCCCCGGGCCCGACGGGCAGCGCGGATACCGCGCCGAACCCGGCCGCTATCGCCTGTACGTGAGCTACGCCTGCCCCTGGGCGCACCGCACCCTGATCGTGCGCGCGCTCAAGGGGCTCGATGACCTGCTGCCGGTGTCGGTGGTGCACTGGCGCATGCGCGAGCACGGCTGGACGTTCGAGCCCGGCCCCGGCGTCGGCCCCGAGCCGGTGATGGGTGCGCGCTACCTGCACCAGCTCTACGCGCGCGCCCGTCCCGGCATGACCGGCCGCGTGACCGTGCCGCTGCTGTGGGACCAGCAGACCGGCAGCATCGTCAACAACGAGTCGTCCGAGATCATCCGCATGCTCAACACCGCCTACGACGGACTGGGCGCGACACCGGGCGACTTCTACCCCGGGCCGCTGCGCGCGCGGATCGACGCGGTCAACGAGCGCGTCTACCACACGGTCAACAACGGCGTGTACCGCGCCGGCTTCGCCACCACCCAGGAGGCCTACGAGGAGGCGGTGCTGCCGCTGTTCGAGACCCTCGACTGGCTGGAGCAGCAGCTCTCGGGCCGCGACTGGCTGGTCGGCGACGCGATGACCGAGGCCGACATCCGCCTGTTCACCACCCTGATCCGCTTCGATCCGGTCTACCACGGTCACTTCAAGTGCAACCTGCGGCGGATCGCCGACTACCCCGCGCTGCACGCCTTCACCGCACGCATGATGGGGGTGCCGGGCATCCGCGACACCGTGCACTTCGACCACATCAAGCGCCACTATTACGAGAGCCACACCACCATCAATCCGACCGGGGTGGTGCCGGTGGGTCCGGAACAGCCGTTCTGATCCCCGACCCGCGGTCCCGGCCGCGTGCGCCTGCGCCCGGCCCGCGGCTTTGCCACGGCACCCCGGCCCGCGCGTGGCCGGCGACGCCCGGGCGCCAAGGACAGGCAATGAAAAGGCCCGGTGCTGGCGCGCACCGGGCCGTGCGGAGTGTCGCCGGCCGTGCCGGCGTGGCGCGGATCAGAAGTCGAACCGCACCTGCACCTGGGCGGTGTCGACGTCGGCGTCCTCGAACTCGCTGCGGACGTACTCGCCGCGCAGCGCCACCGCGTCGGTGAAGCGGTACTGCAGGCCGAGGCCGTACAGCGGATCGGTGCCGTCGCCGCTGGTGGTGCCGGTCAGGCCGGGCAGCGAACCGTCGATGTCCCAGCGCTGCAAGCCGGCCTTGGCGTAGCCCGAGAACTTCTCGGTGAACGGCAGGATGCCGACCGCGGCCAGCGAAACCGACGACGCCTCGAGGTTGGCGCCTTCGCCGCGCGGCTCCAGCTTGCCGAAGTCGGTGTAGCCGAGCTCGAGCGCGAAATTGCGATGGAACTGGTAACCGCCGAAGACCGAGAACGCGGCGTCCTCGTCGTCGTAGCCGCGCTCGTCGACCAGCGCCTGGCCGGCACCGACGCCGGCGTACCAGCCGGTGTCCTGGGCGTGGGCGAGGGACGCGCCGCCCAGCAGCACGGCGGCGAGGGTGGTGGCAAGAAGCTTGGAACGCATGGTGTCTCTCCTGGTTGGGGGATTGGAGCAATCACTCCGCCGCAGGCCGTCGCAAGGGGCGACGCCACCGCGGCGTGTCCAGAAGATGGGTGCGCGGACCCGGCGCCCAATGCCTTCGTCGTGGATTCTTTATCCCGCGTGCGGGACCAATCGAAAGCGTTTGTTCAGCGGCGGTGCGGTCTCGCCGCCACGGTGGCGGGCCGCTGCCTGCGGGCGATGCGACGCCCGCCTCGCCACCCGGCCCTGGCGATGCCACCAGGAGGTCGATCACGCAGCTGCGACGCCGTTCGCGAGCGGCGCCACCACGACGCGGCGCCGGCCGCGGTCCGGGTCGGGATATGGATCCTAGGGCAGGCGCAGCAGCTGGCGGCCGTTGCACAGCACGCTGCCGCGGCCTTGTGCACGCGGCACCTGGTGGCCGCCGGTGAACGCGGCGAAGGCCGGCAGCACGGTGATGCCGTCGCGCAGCCAGAACAGGGGGTGGCGGCCGGCACCCGGCAGGCGCAGCACCGGATGGACGTGGCCGCAGACCACGTGCGAAGCGGTGGCCTGCGACGGCGGTGCATGGCGGAAGGCGAACGGGCCGTCGACGATGCCGTCGGGAAGCCGCTCCACGCCCGCCGCCTCCGGATCGAAGGCGTGGTCGTGGTTGCCCGGGACCACCGCCATCGCGATGCCGGCGTGCGCATCGCGGAACGCGCGCCAGGCGGCGTCCACCGCGTCCGTGCGGCGCGCGTGCAGGAAGTCGCCCAGGATCCACAGCTCGCGCGCACGGGTGTGCCCGACGAGCGCATCCAGCCGCGACAGGTCGTGCGCGGTGCCGCCGCTGGGCACGGCAATGCCGGCGGCGCGGAAGGTGTCGCCCTTCCCCAGGTGCAGGTCGGCGATGAGCAGCCGCTGGCGCGCGGGCCAGTACAGCGCGCGGTCGGCCAGCAGCCGCACCGGTTCGCCGGCGATCGCGAGCTCCAGTGCCTCAGCCATGGCGCTTTTCCAGGCGCTCGGCCACGCGCTGCACGCGCGTGCGCCAGTCCTCGCTGCTGTGCGTGCCGCGCATGCCTTCGGCCCACAGCGGGAACGACAGCGGCGTCAACGTCTTCGGCCGGTGCAGGTCGATGCGCGCGGCATGGCAGCGTTCGAGCACCGACTGCAGCGCGCGCGCCTCGAGCTGGGACTCGAAGACTTCGCGCTCGGCCTGCTCCAGCAGCAGGTGGCCCGGGTCGTGGCGCCGCAACACGTCGAACAGCAGGCCGCTGGAGGCCTGCAGCTGGCGCAGGCTGCGCAGCGCGCGCCCTGGCAGCGACGGCGGCAGGAGGCCGGCCACGCGCGCGATCTCGCGGAACTGGCGCCGCGCCAGCTCGCCCAGGTTGGCACCGTCGCGCAGGTCGTCGAACAGTTGCGCAGGGTCGAGCAGCGCGCGCAGCGTGTCCGCGTCCATCTGCGTCTGCGCGTGCGCGGTCAGCGCCAGGCCGTAGTCGTTGACCGCGAAGCCGAAGGTATTGGGCGCCAGCCGGCTCCAGCGCAGCGCCAGCAGCGCGGCCAGGCCTTCGTGCACGCCGCGTCCGGCGAAGGGATACAGGAACAGGTGCCAGCCTTCGCGCGTCTTCGCGGACTCGGCCAGCAGGCCGTCCGCGGCCGGCAGCGCCGAGATCCGCGCCTGCAGTTCCAGCAGCGGCGCCAGCGCGCGCAGCTCGGGGCTGTCGAGCGGACCGGCCAGGACCTGCGCCACGCGCGCCCCGAGTTCGCTCGACATCGGCATGCGCCCGCCCTGCCAGCGCGGCACGATGCCGTCGGCCTTCTTCGCGATGCGCACGTACGCGGTCATGTCCTGCAGGCGCACCAGTTCCAGGGTGCGCCCCGCGAACTGGAAGCGGTCGCGCGGGCGCAGGCGCGAGAGGAAGCCCTCTTCCACGCTGCCCAGGCTGCCGCCGCGCAGCAGCTTGACCTGCAGCGCGCCATCGCTGGTGATGGTGCCGATGCCCAGGCCGTACGCCGCGGCATGCCATCGCCCGATGCGGGCGGCACCGGCCGCCTCCGCCCGCCGTTCGCCGTCCGGTTCCGGGGGCGAGGCGCATGCCGGGGGCCATTGGCGCCGGCGGCACCACATCGGCCACACTCTGCGCCCAGTCCCGACCGCCGGTGCCGCACTGCATGTCCCTGACCTCGCCGCTGTTCATCACCTTCGCCGCCTACCTGCTGCTCATGCTCGGCCTGGGCTTCGTCGCCTGGCGCCGGACTCGCACCTTCGACGACTACATCCTCGGCGGGCGCTCGCTCAACAGCTACGTGACCGCGCTCGCCGCCGGCGCCTCGGACATGAGCGGCTGGCTGATGATGGGCCTGCCCGGCGCGCTGTACCTGGGCGGCGCGTCGGAGTCCTGGATCGCGATCGGGCTGGTGATCGGCGCCTGGGCCAACTGGCGCTTCGTCGCCGGCCCGCTGCGGGTGTACACCGAACGCACCCACAACGCGCTGACACTGCCGGACTACTTCACCCACCGCTTCGAGGACCGCAGCCGGCTGCTGCGGATCCTGTCGGCGCTGGTGATCCTGGTGTTCTTCGCGATCTATTGCGCCTCGGGCATCGTCGCCGGCGCGCGCCTGTTCGAGAACATGTTCGGCCTGCCGTACGGCCAGGCGATGCTGTGGGGCGCAGCGGTGACCATCGCCTACACCTTCATCGGCGGCTTCCTGGCGGTGAGCTGGACGGACACGGTCCAGGCCACGCTGATGATCTTCGCCCTGCTGCTGGTACCGGTGTTCGCGATCATCGGCGTCGGCGGGCCGGTACAGGCTCTGTCGCTGATCGACCAGGTGGATCCCTCGCGACTGGACTGGTTCGCCGCCGGCGGCGCGATGGCGATCGTCTCGCTGCTGGCATGGGGCCTGGGCTACTGCGGCCAGCCGCACCTGCTGGCGCGATTCATGGCCGCCGACAGCCTGGCCACCATCCCGCGCGCACGCCGCATCGCCATGACCTGGATGGTGCTGTGCCTGGCCGGGTCGATGGCCACCGGCTTCTTCGGCATCGCCTGGTTCGCGTCCCATCCCGAGCATGCCGCGCCGGTGGAGGCCAACCCCGAGCGGGTGTTCATCGTGCTCTCCGAACTCCTGTTCAACCCGTGGATCGCGGGCGTGCTGCTGTCGGCGATCCTGGCCGCGATCATGAGCACGCTGGCGGCGCAGCTGCTGGTGTGCTCGAGCGCCCTGACCGAGGATTTCTACCGCGGCTTCCTGCGTCCGCGCGCAGGGCACCGCGAGCTGGTCTGGTTCGGTCGCGCGATGGTGCTGGCGGTGGCCGCGCTGGCGATGTGGATCGCGCGCGATCCCGAATCGCGGGTGCTGGGCCTGGTCGCCTACGCGTGGGCGGGGTTCGGCTCGGCGTTCGGCCCGGTGGTGGTGCTCTCGGTGTTCTGGAAACGCATGACCCGCAACGGCGCGCTCGCCGGCATGCTGGTGGGCGCGGCCACCGTGCTGCTGTGGAAGCAGACCGGCAGCGCGCTGTACGAGATGGTGCCGGGCTTCCTCGCCGCGACCGTGGCGATCGTGGTGGTCAGCCTGCTCGGCCCCGCGCCCGCGCCAGCGCTGCAGGCGCGGCACGAGCAGGTGCGCGCGACGCTGCGCGAACAGGGCTACTGAGCGCGGCGGGCGCGGATTGATCGGCGCCGTCCATGGGCCTAGAGTCGGTCCATGGACATCCGGCTCAAGCGCGCCTATGAGCCACCGGCCCGCGCCGACGGCGCGCGGATCCTGGTCGAGCGGCTGTGGCCGCGCGGCGTCGGCAAGGAGGCGCTGGCGCTGGACCTGTGGCTCAAGGACATCGCGCCCAGCCCGGGCCTGCGCCAGTGGTATGGCCACGAGCCGTCGCGGTTCGAGGAGTTCGTGCGCCGCTACCACGCCGAGCTGGAGGCCAATGCCGCCGCCGTCGAGGAGCTGCGCGACTGGCTGCGCCGGGGCCGCACCACCTTCGTCTACGCCGCGCGCGACCCGGTGATGAACAGCGCGCGCGTGCTGCGCGACTGGCTGCTCGCCCGCTGAGCCGCGGGCTCAGTCGCCCAGCACCTGTGCGGCGTCCACCACCTCCACGCCCTGCAGCTGCCCGAGCAGGCGGTCGAACCAGGGCTTGTGCGAGACGCCGACGATGCTCAGTACCCGCACCCCGGGACGCTCGCGGAAGGTCTCGCCGATGTTGGCGACCATGCGCAGGTTGCGCAGGTCCCAGCCGGTGACGTACTGGCGGCCGTAACGCTGCGGCGAGGTGTCGGCCAGCGCGAGCGCGAAGTCGCAGCGCATCGGCACCGTCTGGTAGGCGGCGCGATTGATGTGCTGGTACAGCGGCAGCAGGTCCGGCGCCTGCCGCAGTTCGCGCAGGTACGCGTACGTTGCGGCGCATTCGGGCGGCGCGCGGTCCCAGGCGCCGCGGATCGCGGCGGCGTAGGCGTCCTCGTCGTCGATGCGCAGGTTGTCGCCGGTGTGGTCGTCCACGGGATGCACGCGCTGCAGCCCCAGGCGCACGGCCAGCGCGGCGCCGATCACCGTGTTCTCGTTGCTGGACGCGGCGCGCTTGCGCAGCGCCTGCACCAGCGCGGCGTCGAGCCCGTCGCCGGCGCGGCGCTCGGCTTCGGGCAGGTACAGCCACTGCACCAGGGCCGAGGTCGGGTCGCCCGCGGCCAGGAAGGTCGCGGCCAGGCGCCGGCGCTGCGCCGCGGTCGGCGACTGCGGCCACGCGGCCAGCTGTTCCTCCACCGAGGCGATGGCGGCCGGCACGTCCAGGCCGGTGGCGGCCCGTGCCGCGTCGGTGTCGGGACAGTAGTGCGCGATGCCCTCCTCGTCGTACACCGCCGGGTGGCGGCGCATCAGGTCGCAGGTCTCGCCGCGCATCGCTTCGACGGTGATCACCTGCGGACCGAACGCGGCCAGGCGCTCCAGCAGCCGACCGGTCTCGCGGGCGGTGACCGGACCGCCCTCCTCCTGCGCCAGGTGCACGCTGCCCAGCACCAGGACCCGCGTGGGCGGACCGGCGAAAGGCGCCCGTGGCCCGTCGTGCGGCGCAGGGGCCGCCTGCGCGCACAGCGGGCCGGTGGCCACCAGCAGGGCGGCCAGCAGGGAAAGTCGCATGGCAAGGTCTCCGGTTGCCGTCGAGCCGTGAATGAAACGCGAGCGCGGCCGGCTGGGCATGACCGGATGGTCACCGTGACGATCGACGCAGGCGCCCGGCGGTCGGGGCACGAGCCGTACCGGCAGGTCGGTGGCGCCGGCCGCGCGCTTGCCGGCCGCGCCCTCGCCGTGGGCCCGGGCGATGTCGTCGCCGGGCGCCCCGGCGCGGGGCACGGACCGGCGGTTCAATCGAGCACGCGGCAGAACACCGCCTTCAGGTAGCGCGACTCGGGCACGTGGGCCAGGAACGGATGGTCGGCACCGGCGCCGGCCACCTTCAGCACCTGCACCGTGCGCCCGGCGTAGAACGCGGCGCGGCGCAGCATGTCGAGGAACTGCTCCTCGCTCACCAGGCCGGTGCAGGAGAAGGTGGCGAACAGGCCGCCCGGCTTCACCACGCCCAGCGCCAGCTTGTTCATGTCGAGGTACTTCTTGAGCGCCGGGATCACCTGCTCGCGGTCGCGCGTCATTTTCGCCGGGTCGAGGACCACCACGTCGAACCGCTCGCCGTTGCTGGCCGCGTCGCGCAGCCACGGGAAGATGTCGGCCTGCACGAAGCGCGGCTTCACGCCGTTGAGCTTCGCGTTGCCGCGCGCGATCTCGAGCACGGCGTCGTCGATGTCGATGCCCACCACCTCGGCGGCGCCGCGCACCGCGGCGTAGATGCCAAAGCCGCCGGTGTTGCAGCACAGGTCGAGCACCCGCTTGCCGGCGCAGCGGTGCGAGAGCCATTCGCGGTTGTCGCGCTGGTCGGCGAAGAAGCCGGTCTTGTGCGCGCCAGCCGGGTCGGCACGGAAGCGGACGCCGTGCTCGGTGATGACCGCCGGCTCGGTACCGGCGGTTTCGCGGAAGTCGAACGACTCCTGCTTCTGCACGTGCTCGTCGGCCAGGGCATGGAAGCGACAGCCGGGGAACTGCGCGCGCAGGGCGTCGTGGATCCACTCGCGGTGGCGGAACATGCCGGCGCTGAAGTACTCGACCACGAGCAGGTCGTCGTAGCGGTCCACCACGAGGCCGCTGAGGCCGTCGCCTTCGCTGTGCACCACGCGCCAGGCGTTGGTGCTGTCGTCCAGGCGCAGCACCTCGCGGCGCAGGCGCACGGCCTCGGCGATCCTGCGCGAGAACCAGGCGGCGTCGACCGCGGCGTCCGGGTCGGTCTCGAGGATGCGCAGCGCGATGCGCGAATGGCCGTTGTAGAAGCCGCGGCCGATCCAGGTCCCGTCCACGCCCACGACGTCGACGATGCTGCCGGGCTTGACCCGCTGGGCCGGCTTCTCGACCAGGCGCTGGAAGATCCACGGGTGGCTGGAGCGCCAGGCGTTGCGCAGGCGGATGGTGGGGATGGGGTCGGTCATGGGCGCCAGTTTACGTGGGCGGGGCGCCCCCGCCCCGGCCCTCCCCCGCAAGCGGGGGAGCGGGTGCCCCCCGCATTCGCAGCGCGCCCGGCTGTGCCCCCCCCCGCTTGCGGGGGAGGCCGGGACGGGGGCAAGCCGCACACCCTTGCATCCCCGCGATCCGCCGCCACCCTTGGCGGATGCACCTGCACACGCCCGCCGATCCCCAGGACCCCGTGGCCCAGCGGGCCGCCGACCGGCGGCGGCTGGCCAACGCGGTCCGGGGCAGCCTCGGTTTCGTGCTGCTGCTGGTGGTGGTCTTCGGCCTCCAGGGCCTGGGCGACACCCGCGCGCTGGCGGTCGGCCCCGGTTCGGCCGCCGGACTGGTCGGCCTGCTCACGGCCCCCCTGCTGCACGGTTCGCCGGCGCACCTGGTGGCGAATGCGTCCGCGCTGCTGATCCTCGGCACGCTCGCGCTGGCGGTGTATCCGCGCGCCACCGTGCGCGCGCTGCCGATGATGTGGCTGGGTTCGGGGCTGGGCGCGTGGCTGTTGGGCGAGCCCGGCTCCTGGCACCTGGGCGCCAGCGGCCTGACCCACGGGCTGATGTTCCTGGTGTTCGTGCTCGGGCTGCTGCGCCGCGACCGCGCCTCGATCGCCGCCGGCATGATCGCCTTCTTCTTCTACGGCGGCATGCTGCTCACGGTGCTGCCGCATGAGCCGGGCGTGTCGTGGCAGTCGCACCTGGGCGGTGCGCTCGGCGGCATGGTGGCGGCGTGGCTGCTCCGGCGCAGCGACCCGATCCCGCCGCGGCGGCGCTACAGCTGGGAGATCGAGGAGGAAGAAGCCGAGCGCGCGGCGCAGGCCGAACGCGACACCTGGGAACCCGGTTCCCCGCGCGACGTGCCGGTGCTGTGGAACCGCGGGGAGCGGCGCGACGACGAACGCGGCGTGGTGCTGCCGTTCCGTCGTCGCGAGGACTGAGGCGGCCTGGGCCGGTCGCCGCGACGGATGCGGCTCCATGGCCGAACGGCGCGAGGCCAGCGGCCCGCGCCGCCCTGCCGGCTTCGCGCAGGAACCACCTCCCCGCTCAGGGGATGACCCGGACCTCGACCCGGCGCCGCGACGGCGACAGCAGCCCGTCGCTGCCCTCGAGCGTGGACGTGGACCCGTCGTGCGCGACCTTGACCACGATGCGTTCGGCGGGCACGCCCATCATCCGCAGCCAGTTGGCGACCGCGTCCGCGCGCCGGCGGGCGAGCATCGCGTCTTCCACCAGCACGTGCCCGGACACCGTCTCGGGCGTGGTCACCGACCAGCCGGTGATTTCCACCCGGCTGGCGTCGATGTCCAGCGCGTACAGCGAGGCCATGTGGGTGAAGTAGTCGCTGAGCTGGTAGACGATGAAGTCGCGGCCATGGTCGAACCACACGCCGAAGGTGCGTTCGGCGTACGGCCTGGCCGGCTGCTCGCGCGGTTCGTGGATCGGCCGGATGTTGCGCGCCGGCAGCTGGAAGCGCACGCCGGGATAGCCCTGGGCCGGGAGCATCGCGCGCGGACACGCCTGCGCGAGCACGGACACGCGCACCGGCTCGAGCACGATGCCGCCGCAGGTGTCGGCCTGCCCGGCCGACACTCTCCCTTCGACCAGTACCGCGCGGTTCCAGTCGGGCTTGGTCGGCGAGCGGGTGACGTCGTAGCGCAGGCCGTCTTCCGGGCTGTCGGCCAGCCAGCAGCCGGATTTGCGGCCGGCGTCGGTGTTGCGGTAGACCGGGCAGGTGACGAAGCGCAGCTCCGGCGAGGTCTCCGGCGCGGCGGGCGCGGCGGGCGCGGCGGGCGTGGCGCAGGCCGGCAGGGCCAGGCCGAGGGCCAGCGCCGCGGCCAGCGCGCGCAGGGGTGCGAACGCGCTCACAGGGCCTCCATCAGGTGCACCAGGTCCTGGATTTCCTGCTCCGAGTAGCCGATGTTGTAGCGGCGGTCGTAGTACTCGATCACCTCGCGCAGGGTCTTGGCCGAACCGTTCGAGAAGTACGGCGCGCGCGCCGCGAGCCCGCGCAGGCTCTGCAGGGTGATCTTGCCGACGTCGGCGCAGCGGCCGGTGGTCAGCGCGAAGCCGGGATCGTGGGTCTCGATCACGCGGCCGTAGTGCGGATGCGGCTCGCCGGTGCAGGTGATGCGGAACAGCGGCAGGTGCGGCTGCGGATCGGCGAACGGCCGGGTGGTGGTGCCCAGGTCGACCTGGCCCGGGGCCACGTCCATGCCCATCTGGCTCATGTTGTGGCAGAAGGCGCAGCGGTCGAGCACCGGGTTGCCGAAGCCCATCGGCGAGTTGATGCCGGTGGTGTCGCTGATCAGGAACATGCGCTCGCGGAAGTTCTGCGCGCCGCGCGCCACCGATTCGCGCCATGCGCGCTGCCCGGGGGTGAGGCTCGCGTCCTTGCCGGCGTCGGCCCAGGCGTTGAACTCGCTCCACACCGGCACGCCCTGGCTGCCCAGGCGCCCGGCCGGCGAGTCGCGCAGCGTCGCCGGCCCGCCCGTCGCGCCGCCGGCGTCGAGGTCGCCGCCGATGCGCGAGGTCTGCTGCGCCGCGTACACGCGCTGCTCGAAGTCGGTGATGCGCGCGATGTCCTCTTCCGAGAGGCGGCCCTTGAACTCCAGATGGGTGAGCGCCGCGTCGCGCGCCTGCGCCTCCAGGGTCAGCACGCGGCGGTCGGCCATCAGGTTGCCGGACGTCATCTGCCCGGTCTCGGGGTCGATCGGCAGCGGCTGGCTGCGCTTGGGATCGACCGCGAATCCCATCGCGAGGATGTACTTGAAGTTGGCGACCGGGCGCGGGCGGCGGTAGACCGACACCATCGGCTCGGGCGCGTTCAGGCCCCAGCGGTCGCTGAGGTTGCAGCCGGTCGGGTCGCGCACGACTTCGATCTCGAAGTCGGTCTCGATCGGGCTGCCGTCGTGGTCGCGCGGCGGCCACGGCCGCGCGATCCGGATCAGGCCGTGGTCGAGCAGCAGCGAGTGCGACTCGCGGCGCTCCTGCGGCAGGTCCGGGCAGTTGGAGCCGTCGAACGCGGCGAACAGCGGGTCGTGGTGCCCGCGCAGGTCCCACTGCCGACGGATCGAGTCGAGCGACAGGCTCATCGCGTCCGACGGCTGGTGGCAGGTCACGCAGGCGCGGCCGTTGGTCCCGAGCGGTTCGAAGAACGGATGGCCGCGGGTCTCCATCGGCCCGTCGACCAGCAGCACCCGCAGCGAGCCGGCGGCATTGGGGTAGTCGGTGCTTTCCTGCATCACCCGGCCTTCGCCGGGCTTCCACCAGCGGTCGGGCAGGTCGCTTGCGGAGAGGCCGGCGGCGGCCAGTGCGGCGGCCGCGGCGGCGAGCACATACAGCCGGGCGCGGCGGGTCGTGGGGACGTGCATGTTGTTCCTGGATGGCGGGGGCCGGCCGGGCCGGCCCCGCCACCATACTGCGTCAGAAGAAGTCGTAGCGCACCCGCACGCCGTAGTGCCGCGGCGCGCCGTACAGCGTGCCGCCGTCGGCCGACGAGGCGTTCATCAGCTGCATCGTCGAGTAGGTGTCGTCGAACAGGTTGTTGACGAACGCGTCGAAGCTGAGGTTGTCGTTGACCCGCAGGTTGACCTTGGCGTCGACCACGCTGCGCGAGGAGATCTTGGTGCGCTCGCTCTGGAACGGCGTGGAGTAGCTCTCGCTGACGTGGGTGTACTGCAGGCGCGGGGTCAGCAGCTTGTCGCCCAGCTCGATGTCGTACTGGATGCCGAAGTTGAAGGTCACGTCCGGCGAGAACGGCAGCACGTCGCCCTTGTGCACCAGCTCGTTGGCGTTGGTCAGCGTGTTCTGCAGGATCGCGTCCTCGCCGAACGCCGCGTCGAGCCAGCCCAGGCCGGCGTTGATCGTGGCCCGGCCGAGCAGCGCCACCGCCTCGAGCTCGATGCCCTTGGCCTTGCCGGAAGCCGCGTTCTGGGTCAGCGGCAGGCCGTCGGCGAGGCTGGCCAGCTGCATGTCGCGGTAGTCGGAGTAGAACGCGGCCGCGTTCAGGCGCAGGCGGCGGTCGAACAGCGTCGACTTGATGCCGGCCTCGTAGACGTAATTGGTCTCCGGACCGAACGACTCGGCGACGATCGGCAGGTTGCCGCCGCCGGCCTTGTAGCCCTTCGACGCCGAAACGTAGGTCATCACGTCGTCGGTGACGTCGTAGTTGAACGCCAGCTTGCCCGTGGTCTGCGCGGTTTCCAGCACGGTGGTGCCGGTGCCGCCGGCGCTGGCGAGGCGGTCGTAGGACTGGCGGTCCCAGCTGCGCCGCGCGCCGACCACGAGCTCGCTGCGATCGCCCACGCGCACGTTGGCCTGGCCGAACACCGACTTCGAGTTGTTGCGCATCTCGGTGATGATCGTCGAGGTCGAGCTGACGAAGTCGACGGTGCTGTTGTTGTCGCGCAGCACGGTCGCGTCGATGCGGCCGTCGAGCAGGAAGCCACCGAGCACCCAGTCCACGGGGCCGTCGCTGGTCTTGATCAGGTTGACCTCGTGGATCGCGTTCTCGATCTGGGTGTTGGTGTAGCCCACGCGGCCCGGGCCCGGGCGCGGCAGCGCGGTGTCGGTGCGGTCGCCGTCGGCCTGGTCGACGGTCTCGCCGTCCTGCCAGCTGCTCTGCCAGCGCAGGTCGAGGGTGTCGGTGAGGGCGTAGTTCACCTCCGCCGACGTGCGCGTGCCGCGCTGGCGCATGTAGGAGATCGCGTCCTCCTGGATGCTGAAGGGATCGCTGCTGACGGTGTCGTTCCAGCGCTTGACCGCGTTGTTGTCGGTGTCGCTGTCGTAGTACTCGCCGCGCAGGTTCACCTGCAGGCGGCCGTCGAAGCCGCGCAGCGACAGGTTGGCGCGCGCGCCGGTGAAGTCGGTGTTGCCCGGGTCGCTGGGGCTGGGGCCGGTGTTGGTGGTGAAGCTGTCGCGCACCTCGCGCACGGCGGCCACGCGCAGCGCGACGTTCTCGTTGATGCCGAAGTTGACCGCGCCCAGCGACTTGCTCCAGCCGTAGTCGCCCAGCGACTGCTCGACGTAGCCGAAGGTGGCGTCGTGGTCCGGCGCGGGCGTGCGCACGTAGATCGCGCCACCGGTGGAATTCTGCCCGGTCAGCGTGCCCTGCGGGCCGCGCAGGACCTCGATGCTCTGCAGGTCGTAGAAGCTTTGCGAGATCGACTGTTCCTGCGGCACCAGCTGGCCGTCGATGTAGAACGCGATGCCGGGGCTGGAGGTCGGCGCGGTCTGGGCCAGGCCGACGCCGCGGATGTTGATGTACAGCGAGCGGTTGACCTGGTTGACCGAGATCGAGGGCACCGCCTGCATCATGTCGTGCAGGTTCTGCAGGCCGCGGCGATCGATGTCCTCGGCGGTGATGACGGTGGCCGCGATCGGCACCTTCTGCACGTTCTGGCTGCGGCGCTCCGCGGTCACGCGGATCTCGTCGAGCATCTGGATGTGTTCCTCGGCGGGAACCTCCGTGGCCTCCTGGGCGTGCACGGCCGCGGCCGAGGTGGACAGTGCAAGGACGACGGCCGTGGCCAGTCGGTGATGGCGAAGCAGAGCGTGGATCACCTGGCGTTCCTCCCTGGGGAACAGGTCTTCATGGAGTGCCGTCGTGCGGGCCGAGCGGCGCGGAAATTTAGTTATTTATAACAATCATTCTGTGTTGAACCCATGTAAAGTTGCAGTGCAGCAAAACGCCGGGAAACGGCGAGGTGGCGCGGATGCGGGGCGGGCGCCCGGTCGGGCCGGGGCGCCGCGGGCGCGGCTCAGAGCTGCTGGAGGCGGCGCAGGACGCGCTCGAGCTGGTCGTGGCCGGCGTCGCCGATGGCGGCCAGGATCCCCTGCTCGAACCGGGTGACGATGGCCTCGGCCTCCACGAGGAGGCGCTCGCCTTCGGCGGTGAGGTGCAGGTGCTGGACGCGGCGGTCCTGGCGGCTGCGGGCGCGGCGCACCAGGCGCCGCTTGATCAGGCGGGTGATCACGCCCACCAGGTTGGGCGGCGAGATGCCGAGCGCATCGCCGATCTGGCGCTGGTTGATGCCGTGGTTGCTGTCGATGAGGACCAGGATCGAATACTCGACCGGACGCAGCGACACCGCGTGCAGGCGTTCGACCAGCCGGCGGTGCAGCTGCAGCTGGGCGCGGGTGAGCTGGTAACCGAGCAGTCCCTGCAGCCGCGACTGCTCGACGCTGCCTGCGTCGTCGTGTACCGCGGCCTGGCTGTCGGCATCCATCGGCATGTCGGGTGCGTGGGTGGGTAGGGGCAAGAGTCTAGCGGCAACGGGCAGGCAGTAGGAGCAGGGCCGGCGGAGGTCGCGACCCGCGCCCGCCCGCGGTGCTCACGCCACGATCTGGACGATGTCGCCCGCGTCGCGCGCGTAATCGAGCGCGTACGCCAGCTCCGCCGCGGTCTGCGCATGCAGTTCCAGCAGCGGCTGCCCGGGGGCGACCTCGTCGCCCAGGCGCACCAGCAGGCGCAGGCCGGCGGCGGGGCTCTCCGGGGCGCCGGCGAGCTTGGCCAGCCCCGACAGGCGGCGGTTGTCGACGTGCACCACGCGTCCGCCGTGGGTGGCCACCAGCGGCGCCACGCAGACGGCCTGCGGCGGGGTGCGCAGTCCGCCCTGTGCCTCGCAGATGCGCACAAAGCGTTCCCAGGCGCGGCCGCTGTCCAGCGTCTCCAGCGCCAGGCGCGGGCCGGCGCCTTCGGCGGCCACGCCACCGAGTTCGAGCACGACTCCGGCGATGTCG
The DNA here is from genome assembly GCF_000472505.1 of Luteimonas sp. J29. Lineage (GTDB taxonomy): Bacteria > Pseudomonadota > Gammaproteobacteria > Xanthomonadales > Xanthomonadaceae > Luteimonas. The sequence continues at coordinate 42,144 of NZ_AWZR01000004.1, read as the reverse complement.
GCGGCGCGCTCGCGCAGGTCCGGGGGCGCGTCGTGTTCGCAGCGCAGCACCGCCAGCACGTCGCGCGCCTCCAGCGCCGGGCCGATGCCGCGGCCCACCGGCTGCGCGCCGTCGGTGAACAGGCAGCGCACCACGAGGCCGAAGCGTTCGCCCACCGACTGCATGCGCGCGGCCAGGTGGCGCGCCGCCTCGGGGCTGCGGATCTTGGCCGTGGGCCCGACCGGGATGTCGATGGCGACATGGGTGGCGCCGGCGGCGATCTTCTTCGACAGCACCGAGGCGACCAGCTGGCCCTCGGTGTCGATGTCCAGCTCGCGCTCGATGCGCACGAAGATGTCGTCGGCCGGGCTCAGGTGCATCGCCCCGCCCCAGGCCAGGCAGCCGCCTTCGCGCTCGACCACGCGCCGCAGCGTGGGCAGGTCGAGGTCGACCGGGGCCAGCGTTTGCATGGTGTCGGCGGTGCCGGCGGGCGAGGTGATCGCGCGCGATGAGGTCTTGGGCATCACCAGGCCGTTGGCGGCCGCGATCGCGACCACGATCGGCGAAGTACGGTTGCCCGGCAGGCCGCCGACGCAGTGCTTGTCGACCACGACCGGCGAGTGCCAGGACAGGCGCTGCCCGACCCCGACCATGGCATGGGTCAGGTGCACGGTTTCGTCCGCGTCGAGCGGCAGGGCCGCGGTGGCGGTGAGGAAGGCGGACAGGTGCACGTCGGTGTAGCGGCCCTGGACCACGTCGCGGACGATGGCCGCCATGTCGCCCGCGTCGAGCCGGCGGCCGTAGATGCGGCGGCGAACGCCGGTCAGCGATTCGAGCACCGGCGGATGGCGCACCTGCACCGGGTCGCCCTCGGCCAGCCCGAGCGCGCGCCACGCCGCCTCCGACAGCGCCACCTGGTCGGGCGGGAAGCGCTCGTCGTCGGTCTGGTAGAGCAGCGCCTGCACCTGCCGTGCGCCGCGGATCACCAGCACCTGGCTGCGCGGCGACAGGCCCTCGGAGCGGCAGACGTGGCAGTCGCTGCGCATCACCGCGATCGGCTGGTGCGCCGCGTGCAGCTGCAGGCGCGCGGCGCGCAGCGGCGGCAGGGACGGCGGGGGCGCGACGACGCTCATGGCGCCCTGGCCTGCAGCACGCGCGGATCGCCGCGGCCGTCGAGCGCGTCGCGCAGCGGCGCGTCGAGCAACTCCTCGCGCGGCCATCCCGCCACCGCCGTGCAGGCATCCACCGCGTGCGCCCAGGTACAGCGGTTGGCGAACAGCATGCCGGGCACGTCGAGCGTGCCGCCGCGGCTGATGTAGCCCAGCGCACGCGTGCGCGCAGGGCCCGAGTCGATGCGTCGCAGCACGCCCAGCATCGGCTCGGGGCGGGTGTGGCTGAGGAGCACGCGCGGCAGCTCCGGCGGGAACAGCGCCTGCACCCTGGCGTCGTCGGCCACGAACGCGGCCTCGATCGCGTCGCGCGGCACGCGCAGGCGTCCGGGCTCGAGCACCACGCTCACGCAGGCGCGCCGGCCGCGCGCGGCGAGGTGGCGCTGCGCGGCGAGCGCGGCGTCGAGCTGGTAGGCGCCGATCGCCACCAGCTGCACGTCGGCCTCCAGCGGATCGCCGACGACCTGGCCCGCGCCGTCGCGCACCAGGCGCTGCGCGGCCTCCGCGTCGAAGTGCTCTTCGACCTCGCGCTTGGACACCACCACGCAGGCGACCTGGCCGCGCCCGGCATAGACGTCGCGCAGCGCGGCGACCGCGGTATTGCCGTCGACGGGGAACAGCACGCGCGCGGTGTCGGACATCTCGCCCAGCAGCGCCTCGCCGATGGTCGGGTCCTGGTGCGACTGCTCGTTCTTGCTGTTCTCCCAGGTGTGCGAGGTCACCACCAGCGGCACCGGCAGCCAGCGCGGCGGTTGGCCGACCTCGCGCTGGCGACGGGCGAAGATGGTTTCCTGGCGCAGCAGGCCCAGCATCTTCACCGCGAACGCCTCGTAGCTCACCACCAGGTTGAGCCCGCCCTTGTTGGCCAGCGCCGCGGCGGCCACCGCCTCCTCGTTGAGCGCGGTGATGATCGCGCCGTGCAGATCCTCGGCCACGCCCGGCTCGGGCGCGTTGACCCGGTGCCTGAGCCGCTGCAGGGCGCCGCCCATCTTGTTGCTGGCCAGCTCGTCCGGATTGCCGATGCGCACGCGCAGGCCGGGATTGGCCTCGACCAGGGACACGAACCAGCGGTCGAGCGCGGCCATCGCGCTGGCGCTGCCGCCGGGCGGGGCCCAGTCCGGTTCCGGGAGCACCGGCGCGGGCGGGTCGCGGTGCGCCATCGGATGCAGGCTTTCCTTCACGCGGCCCTGGGCGGCGTGGCAGTCGAACGCGGCGAGCGCCGCGTCGAGTTCTTCCGGCGGCACGAACAGCGCGGCGGCGCCGCGGTTGAAGGCCTCGCGCGCGGCGGCATCGTGGCGCGGGTTGCCGTCCAGCGGCAGGTTGTGCGCGGCATTGCGGCCGGCGCCGGGGAAGCCGAACCCCTTCTCGGTCTCGGCGATCACGTACGGCAGGCGCGCGGGATAGCGGCGCTTGGGGCTGGCGGCGAAGGCGCGCAGCACGTCCTCGGCCTCGACGATCGCGCAGGCGATCGCGGACGGGTCGCGCCCGTCGACGATCACCGGGTCGAAGCCGTTGTGGCGCACGTCGCCGGCCAGCCACTGGGCCCCGCCCTCCTGCACGATCTGGGTGCGCTGCTCGATGCGGCGGCCGTTGAGGATCATCACCGGGATCGCGGCGCCGCAGTCTTCGGCGCGCCACCAGCGCGGGGCCCAGTCCTGGCCGCGCTGCTCCTCGAACGCGCCGTCGCTGAGGAAGGCGACCAGGCTCTCGCCCGGGAGCGGCATGTGCACGTACTGCAGCCCGGCGAAACCGAGGTAGCCGCCTTCGCTGACCGCGCCGGCCGTGTCCGGCCCGGCATGGCTGCCCAGCGGCACGGCGGGCCGGCCGTCGGCGTCGATCGCGTAGCAGTAGAAATCGGCGACCAGCCGCGACAGGCCTTCGGCGCTGCGGTCGTAGCGGCCGCGCTGGCGCGGCGAGACGTCGCCGGTCAGCGCGTTCACCGCCTCGATCGCGGCCACGCAGTGGCCCTGGCCCATGATCCAGCCGCGGGTCTGGCCGGTCAGGGCGTTGGCCAGCAGGTAGCCCACGAACCCCTGGACCATGTTGAGCGAGCCGCCGGTGTGGCCTTCGGGCGCGGGCTTGAAGTCGTCGGCCTCGAGCGGCGCGCCGGACAGGTCGATGCGCCGGGCATAGGTCATGTGCGCGACCACGCTCATGGCCATGCAGGCCAGGCGGTCGGCGGCGGCGAGGAGCCCGTAGGCGGCCTCGGCCGAGGCGATGCGGCCGTCCTGGAGCAGGCGCGCGACCAGGGCATCGACGCGGGCGACGGTCGCGTCGCGGTGGACGATGGGCCCATGGCCGGCGATCCAGCGGTCGCGTGACGTGTCGGTACTCATGGCGGTGGATCCTCCCTCTGGTGCGGCGCGTCCCCGCGGGACGGGTCAGTCGCGCAGGTCGCGCCGCAGCGCGTCGGCCAGCAGCGGCGCGAGCGCGATGCGGTTGCTCGGATGCGGTACGGAGTCGGTGGACGTGATGCGCGCGAACAGCTGCGAGAGTTCATCGAAGGCGGCGCCGGCGAACAGCGCGTGCACCACCACGCATTCGGCCCGGGGCAGGCCCTGCGCTTCCAGGCCCCGCGCCGCCTCGGCCAGGGTGCGGCCGGACGAGGCGATGTCGTCCACCAGCACCGGGGTGCGGTCGCGCCAGGGCGACAGGTCGGGCACGTCGATGCGCACCTCGCGGTCGCCCAGCCGGGTCTTGCGCAGCACCACGTGCGGCGCGCCGATGCGGGCCGCGATGGCACCGGCCCACTGCTCGCTCTCCTCGTCGGGGCCGACCACCAGTGGTGCGTCCACGTGCGCGGCGATCCAGTCGGCCAGCAGCGGCGCGGCCTGCAGGGTGGTGGTGGGTATGGAGTAGATCGCCGACAGCGCCGGGTGCCGGTGCAGGTGCGGGTCGACGGCGACCAGCCGGTCGACGCTCGCCGACAGCAGCCGCGCGAAGCTGCGCGAACTGACGCACTCGCCGGGGAGGAAGCGGATGTCCTGGCGCATGTAGGCCAGGTAGGGCGCGACCAGGGTGACCTCGCGGGCGCCCAGCTCGCGCGCGGCGTCGGCGGCGAACACCAGGGCCAGGAAGCCCGGGTCCGGCCGGGCCAGCGTGCACACCAGGTCCACCGGCCGCCCGGCCGGGTCGCCGTGCAGGCGCACGTAGCTTTCGCCATCGGGGAAGCGGCGGGTCTCGACCTGGCCGATTTCGCCGTCGCAGGCGCCCGCCAGCGCGGCGGCCAGGGCCTCGTTGCCCGGCATCGGCAGGATCAGCCGGCGCATGCCCCGCCCTCCCTGCACGGGCCCCCGTTCACAGGCGCACCTTGTCGAGGATGATCAGCAGCGCGCTGATGCCGGCCAGGAACAGCACCAGCACGCCGCTCCAGGCCGCGCCGACGCCGCCGCGGCGGCGCAGCAGCAGGTTGAGCAGGCCCACCACCAGCACCGGGGCCAGCAGCACCACCAGCAGCATCTTCCAGATCGAGGCGTCGAGTCCGAGCAGCATCAGGCACGTCCTTCGCGGCGGTGCCGCGGCCGGGTCAGGCCAGCGCGCGCAGCGCGTCGCGGGCGGCCACCCATTCCTCGTTGGTCGGCTCCACGCCCACGCGCACGCGGCTGGCGTCGCTGGAGATGATCGGCGCGTCGGCCGCGTTCGCGCCTTGATCCAGCGCAATCCCGAGGAAGGCCAGGTCGCGGCACACGCGCTCGCGGACGAAGGCGTTGTGCTCGCCCACCCCGGCGGTGAACACCAGCAGGTCCAGGCCGCCCAGCACCGCCGCCAGGGCGCCGATCTCGCGCACGATCCGGCGCACGTAGAGCTCCAGCGCCAGGCGCGCGCGCCCGCCGGCTTCGCCGGCGTCGTCCTCGTGGCGCACGATCACCCGCGGCTCGGACGAGATGCCCGACACGCCGAGCAGCCCGGAACGGTGGTAGAGCATCTGCCCCACCTCCTCCAGCGACAGCTTCTCGATCTCCATCAGGTACAGCAGCGCGCCCGGGTCGAGCGCGCCGGTGCGGGTGCCCATCATCAGCCCGTCGAGCGCGGAGAAGCCCATGGTGGTGGCGACGCTGCGCAGCCCCTGCATCGCGCACAGGCTGGCGCCGCTGCCCAGGTGCGCCACCACCACCCTGCCCCGCGCGAGGTCGCCGTGGCGCTCGGGCAGCGCGGTCGCCATGTATTCGTAGGACAGGCCGTGGAAGCCGTAGCGGCGCAGGCCGCGCTGCCAGCAGTCCCAGGGCAGCGGCAGCAGCTTCTCCACGTCCGGCAGGGTGTGGTGGAAGCCGGTGTCGAAGCAGGCCACCTGCGGGATGTCGGGGCGTTCGCGCAGCAGGATCGCGATCGCCTCGAGCGCGAACGGCTGGTGCAGCGGGGCCAGCGGGATGTAGCCCTCGAGGTCGGCCAGCACAGCGGCGTCCACGCGCGTGGGCGCGAAATAGCGGCTGCCGCCGTGGACCACGCGGTGCGCGATCGCGGCCAGCCGGCGCCCGCCCAGGCGCGCCAGCACGCCCTCGCGGATGCGTTGCAGCGCCGACAGGTAGGGCCGTTCCGGGTCCAGCGAGACCGGCGCCGGCTCGATGCCGGTCTCGCCGTAGGTCGGCGACGGCCCGCCGATGCCCTGGACCTTGCCGTTCCACGCCGGCTGGCGCGGCAGCGGGTCCTGGCCGGCGTCGAACAGCGCGAACTTGATGCTCGACGAACCACAGTTGAGCACCAGCACCAGGTCGCCCCGGGTGGGATAGCGGTCGGCGGGTTCGGTCATGCGCGGGACTCTCCGGGCTCGGGCAGGGACAGGCGGCGGTGGCGCAGGCGCAGGGCGTTGCCCACCACCGAGGCGGAGCTGAAGCTCATCGCCACCGCGGCGATCATCGGCGACAGCAGCAGGCCGGTGAACGGGTACAGCACGCCGGCGGCGATGGGCACGCCCAGCGCGTTGTAGGCCAGGGCGAACAGCAGGTTCTGGCGCATGTTCGACACCGTGGCCTGCGACAACGCGCGCGCCGTGGCGATGCCGCGCAGGTCGCCCTTGACCAGGGTCACCTGGGCGCTGTCCATGGCCACGTCGGTGCCGGTGCCCATGGCGATGCCGACGTCGGCGCGGGCCAGCGCCGGGGCGTCGTTGATGCCGTCGCCGGCCATGGCCACCACCCGGCCTTCGCGCTGCAGGCGTTCGACCAGGGCCAGCTTGTCCTGCGGCCGGACCTCGCCGTGGACCTCGTCGATGCCGAGTTTCGCGGCAACGGCATTCGCCGTAGTCAGGCCGTCGCCGGTGGCCATCACGATGCGCAGGCCGGCCGCATGCAGCGCCTCGATGGCCGCCGGCGTACTGGCCTTGACCGGGTCGGAGACCGACAGCAGGCCGGCGAGCGCGCCGTCCACGGCCAGGAACATCACGCTCGCGCCCTGGCCGCGCAGGGCTTCGGCGGGTTCTCGCAGCGGCTCCGGGTCGACGCCGGCCTCGCGCATCAGCGCGGTATTGCCCAGCGCCAGCGCGCGGCCTTCCACGCGCCCGCGCACGCCGATGCCGGTACTCGATTCGAACCCTTCCACCGGCACCAGCGCCATGCTGCGTTCGCGCGCGGCGGCGACGATGGCCTGCGCCAGCGGATGCTCGCTGCCCTGGTCGAGGCTGGCGGCCAGGCGCAGCACCTCGTCGGCGCTGCCGCCCTCGACCGCGACCGCCTCGCCGAACGCCGGACGCCCCTCGGTGAGGGTGCCTGTCTTGTCCACGACCAGGGTGTCGACCTCGCGCAGGCGCTCGATCGCGGCGGCGTCGCGGAACAGCACGCCCATCGTCGCGCCGCGGCCGGTGGCGACCATCACCGACATCGGCGTGGCCAGGCCCAGCGCGCAGGGGCAGGCGATGATCAGCACCGCCACCGCGTTGACCAGGCCGTACACCCAGCCCGGTTCGGGCCCGAACAGGCCCCAGGCGAAGAACGCGACCACGGCCACCGCGACCACGCCCAGCACGAAGCGGCCGGCGACCACGTCGGCCAGTCGCTGCATCGGCGCCTTCGAGCGCTGCGCCTGCGCCACCATCTGCACGATCTGCGCCAGCAGGGTCTCCGATCCCACACGCTCGGCGCGGATCACCAGCGCGCCGGCGCCGTTGAGGGTGGCGCCGGCCACCCGGTCGCCGGCGCGCTTGCCGACCGGCAGCGGCTCGCCGGTGAGCATGGACTCGTCGACGCTGCTGGTCCCCTCCAGCACCACGCCGTCCACCGGCACCTTTTCGCCCGGGCGCACGCGCAGCCGGTCGCCGACGTGGACGTGGTCGAGCGGGATGTCCTCCTCGCCGCCGTCCTCGCGCAGGCGGCGCGCGGTCTTCGGCGCCAGGCCGAGCAGGGAGCGGATCGCGGCCGAGGTCTGCGCGCGGGCCTTGAGTTCGAGCAGCTGGCCGAACAGGGTGAGGGTGACGATCACCGCCGCGGCCTCGAAGTACACCGACACCCGGCCCATCGACGAGAAACCGGCCGGGAACACGCCCGGCGCCAGGGTGGCGACCACGCTGTAGGCATAGGCCGCGCCGGTGCCCAGCGAGATCAGAGTCCACATGTTCGGGCTGCGGTTGCGCAGCGACTGCCAGCCGCGCACGAAGAACGGCGCCCCGGCCCAGAGCACCACCGGCGTGGACAGCAACAGTTCGATCCAGCTCCGGGTGGCCGGGTCGAACCACGGCAGCCGGTGGCCGAACATGCCGAGCACGAACACGGCCGCGGTCAGCGGCAGGGTCCACCAGAAGCGGCGGGAGAAGTCGCGCAGCTCGGGGTTGTCGCCCTCGTCCAGGCTCGGCAGCTCCGGTTCCAGCGCCATGCCGCACTTGGGGCAGGTGCCCGGGTGGTCCTGGCGCACTTCCGGGTCCATCGGGCAGACGTACATCGTGCCCGGTGGCGGCGGCGGTTCGGCCGGTGGCGGCGCACTGCCGTCGTAGCGCGCGGGATCGGCGGCGAACTTCTCCGCGCAGCGCGCGCTGCAGAAGCGCCAGGCGCGGCCGCCGTGTTCCACCCGGTGCGGGGAATCCGGCTTGACGCTCATGCCGCAGACCGGGTCGCGGCCGTCCGGGAGCGCCTCGCGGCTGCCGTCGTAGCCCGACGGGTCGGCGGCGAACTTCCCGGCGCAGCGCGCGCAGCAGAAGTGCCAGGTGCGCCCGGCATGTTCGACCGTGTGCGGGGACTCCGGCGCCACCACCATGCCGCAGACGGGATCGCGCCGCTGCGTCGTCGCCGCGCGGACGGGATCTTGATGCGCGCTCACGTCGCGTCCTCCCCGGAGAGCGCGTTGAGGATCGGGCAGGCCTCCGCCCGTCCGTGGCCGGGGCAGGCAGCCACCAGGATGCGCAGGCCGTCGCGCACGCGCTCGAGTTCGGCGATGCGCGCGTCGACCTGCGCCTGCTTGCGCGCGGCCACCGCGCGGATGCTGGCCACGTCGCTGCGCTCGCCGAGGCTGAGCAGCTCGGCGATGTCCTCCAGCGAGAAGCCCAGCGCCTTGGCGCGGCGGATGAAGCGCAGGCGCTTGAGTTCGGCGCGGCCGTAGCGCCGGTACCCCGAGGCCAGGCGCGCGGCGGGCGCCAGCAGGCCGCTGCGTTCGTAGTAGCGCACGGTGTCGGTGGCGACGCCGGCGGACCGGGCGAGCTGGCCGATGCTCATACTGGACACGGGCGATCTCCGGGCGGGGCCTACAGTCTGCAGTCTGGACCTGAGTCCAGAGTCAAGGGCGGCGGCGTGCCCCTCCCCCGCACGCGGGGAGGGAGAAGAGCCGCGTCGTCAGGAGCGCCCGGCCGGCCCCTTCCCCCGCCTGCGGGGAAGGCTGGGATGGGGGCGCTGTGCGGCTGCCGGGTCAGGGCGGCGCGGTGCGGTAGCGGTGCGCCAGCATCAGGGCGATGGCGCACGAGGCCAGGCGCGACTCGCGGGAGTCGGCGCGGCTGGTCAGCACCACCGGCACCTTCGCCCCCATCACGATCCCGGCGCTGGCCGCCTCGCCCATGTACATCACCTGCTTGGCCAGCATGTTGCCGCTTTCCAGGTCCGGCACCACGAGGACGTCCGCCTGGCCGGCGACGTCGGAGACGATGCCCTTGGTGCGCGCGGCGGCGATCGACACCGCGTTGTCGAACGCCAGCGGGCCGTCGAGCACGCCGCCTTCGATCTGGCCGCGGTCGGCCATCTTGCACAGCGCCGCGGCATCGAGGGTGGCCGGCATCGACGGCGTCACCGTCTCGACCGCGGCCAGGATCGCCACCTTCGGCCGCTCGACCCCGATCACGTGCGCCAGCTCGATCGCGTTGCGCACGATGTCGGCCTTCTGCGCCAGGTCCGGCGCGAGGTTGATCGCCGCGTCGGTGACGATGAACGGGCGCGGGTAGTGCGGCGTCTGCAGCACAAAGCAGTGGCTCACGCGGCGCTTGGTGCGCAGGCCGCCGGCCGAGGACACCACCGCCGACATCAGCTCGTCGGTGTGCAGGCTGCCCTTCATCAGCGCCTCGACCTTGCCCTCGCGCGCCAGCGCCACCGCGCGCTCGGCGGCGGCGTGGCTGTGCGGCACGTCCTCGACCGCGATCCCGGCCAGGTCGATGCCGGCTTCGGCGGCCGCGGCCTGCAGTCGCGCGCGGGGCGCCACCAGCACCGGGTCGATGAGGCCCGCGTCGCGCGCGTCCATCGCGCCGGCCAGGCTGAGCGGATCGCAGGGATGCACCACCGCCACCTTCACCGGCTCGAGCGTGGCGACGTGGGCCAGCAGCCGCGACAGGCCGTCGTCGCCGGCCACGTCGAGGCGGATCTCCGGCAGCGCGGTGCGCGGGCGCTCGATGCGCTCGTCGGGCCCGATCACCTGCGCCTCGCCCTCGATCGCCACCTCGCCACGCTGGTTGGTGCCCTTGCAGGCCAGGGTCACCAGGCGCCGCCCGGGCTCGAGCGCGGTCACCGTGACCTGGATCGTGAGCCGGTCGCCGATCCGCACCGGCGCCAGGAAGCGCAGGGTCTGGCCGAGGTAGATCGTGCCGGGGCCGGGCAGGCGCGTGCCGAGCACCGCCGAGATCAGCGCCCCGCCCCACATGCCGTGCGCGATCACGCCGCTGTAGCGCGTGGACGCGGCGAACTCGGGATCGACGTGGGTCGGGTTGAGGTCGCCCGAGAGCAGGGCGAACAGCTGGATGTCCTCCTGCGCCAGGGTGCGCTCGATGCTGGCGCAGTCTCCGACCGACAGTTCGTCGAAGGTGCGGTTGCGCAGGACGCGCAGGTCGTCGTCGCGGGGCGGCAGGTTCATGCGCGCACCGCCAGCAGGTCGGCCTGGACCGTGGCCAGGATCCGCCGCGCCACGCTGCCCACCACCAGTTCGTGGATCGCGCCGCGGCCGTGGGTGCCGAGCACGACGAGGTCGGCGCCGAAGGTCTCGAGGTACTGCTGCACGAGTCGCGCGGGGTCGCCGTGCTCGACCAGCAGCTCGACCTCGTCGCCCAGGCCCTCCTCGCGCAGGAACGCGCGCCCTTCCTCGCGCAGCTGCGCGGCGGTGTCGGCCAGCGCCTGGTCGCGGGTGCTGTCGAGCAGGCCCAGCATCGGCACCGAGTAGCCGTGCAGCACGGTCATCGGCGCGCCGGGAAACAGGGCGCGCGCGCGCCGCAGCGCCGCGCGGCAGGCCTCGGAGAAATCGCTCGCGAACAGCAGCCGGCGGTACGGGCGGTGCGCGCGCTCCTTGACCATCAGCAGCGTGGCGCCGGGCCGGCGCAGCACCCGATCGACGGTCGATCCCAGCACCGCGGGCCCCACCAGGCCGTCGCGGACCGGCCCGGTGACCAGCACCGCCTCGCCCAGCGCATCGAGCAGGCCGGCCACGTGGTCGCCGGCCGCGCCCCGCGCTACGTGCACCTCCCACCGGCGCGGGGTGGCCTCGAACTCGCGCTCGAGCCGGCGCCGCGCGAGCTGCACGTCGTCCGGCTCGGTGTACCAGCCGGGCAGGTCGTGGCGCGGCACGTTGCGCGCCGAGCGCTCGAACGGCTCGACCACCGTCGCCGCCAGCGCGCGAGCGCTGCCGCCGCGCGCGAGCGCGATCGCGCGATCGGTGGCGCGGTCGCAGCGCGGCGACAGGTCGGTGGCCAGCAGCAGGTGGCTCGCCTGGATGGTCCCGGCATCGGGTGGGTTCATGCATGGGCTCCCTGGGGCGTGGACCCCGATCCTGCCACGGTGCGCAGCTCTGCGAACACGTCGAAGCGGCGCAGCAGCCATTTCTCCAGTTCCAGCAGCGCCAGCAGCACCACGCCGGTCGCCACCACCACGAGATTCTCCAACAGCGGCACCGGGCGGCTGCCGAACACCGCATGCATCCACGGCAGCCAGGTGAACGCCACCTGCGCCAGCACCACGGCCGCGATCGCCCACAGCACCGCCGGCGTGCCGCGCAGGCCCCGCAGCGAGAACGAGGTGCCGTGCAGGTAGCGCACCGCGAACAGGTAGAACACCTCCAGCACGCAGAAGGTGTTGACGACCATGGTGCGCGCGGTCTCCAGGTCGTGTCCGCGCGCGCGCGCCCAAGCGAACACGGCGAACACCAGCGCGCTGAACAGCACCGACACCAGGCAGATCCGCCACAGCATGAAGGGCGAGACCAGCGGCGCGTCGCGGCGCCGCGGCGGGCGCGACATCACCCCGGGTTCGGGCGGCTCGAACGCCAGCGACAGGCCCAGGGTCACGGTCAGCACCATGTTGATCCAGAGGATCTGCACCGGCGTCATCGGCAGCACCCAGCCCAAGGCCAGCGCCAGCACCACGGCCAGCGCCTCGCCGCCGTTGGTGGGCAGGGTCCAGGCGATCACCTTGCGGATGTTGTCGTACACCGCGCGGCCCTCGTGCACCGCGGCGGCGATCGAGGCGAAGTTGTCGTCGGCCAGCACCATCTGGCTGGCCTCCTTGGCCGCCTCGGTGCCCTTGTGGCCCATGGCGATGCCGATGTCGGCCTGGCGCAGCGCGGGCGCATCGTTGACGCCGTCGCCGGTCATGGCCACGGTGTGGCCGCGCGACTGCAGCGCGCGCACGATCCGCAGCTTGTGCTCGGGCGTGGTGCGCGCGAACACGCTGGCCTCGGCGGCGAGCGCGGGCAGGTCGGCGTCGGCCACGTGCTCGAGCTCCTGCCCGGTCACCACCCGCACCCGGTCGGCCAGCCGCAGCTGGCGGGCGATCGCCGCGGCGGTGGCGGCATGGTCGCCGGTGATCATCTTCACCGCGATGCCGGCGCCGCGGCAGTCGGCGACCGCGCGGATCGCTTCCTCGCGCGGCGGGTCGATGAAGCCGACCAGGCCGGCGAACACCAGCCCGCCCACGTCCTCCAGCGCCAGCTGCGCGGGCACGTGGTCGAGGCGGCGGAAGGCGAAGCCGAGCACGCGCTGGCCGGCGTCGCCGGCGGCATCGATCGCGGCGCGCCACGTCGACGGATCCAGCGGCGCCTGCGCGCCGTCCGCGCCGGCCTGGGCCACGCTCAACGCCAGGACCTGTTCCGGCGCGCCCTTCACGCACAGCAGCGCGCCCTCGCCGTCGACGTGCAGGGTGGCCATGAAGCGGTGCGCGGCGTCGAACGGCACCTCGTCCAGGCGCGGATGCGCGGCGCGCAGGGCCTCGCGGTCGATCCCGGCGCGCGCCGCCAGCGCCAGCAGCGCGGCCTCCATCGGGTCGCCGTCGGCGCGCCAGTGGCCGTCGGATGCTTCGCGCAGGTGGGCGTCGTTGCACAGCAGGCCGATGCGGGCGACCGCGCGCGCGGCCTCCAGCGCCGCGCCGTCGCCACCGGCCGCGTCCAGCCGCCCGTGCGGCGCGTAACCCTCGCCCTGCGCCTCCACCCGGCCGGCAACGGTCACCACGCTGCGCGCGGCCATCTCGTTGCGGGTCAGGGTGCCGGTCTTGTCCGAACAGATCACGGTGGTCGCGCCCAGCGTCTCGACCGCCGGCAGGCGCCGGACGATGGCGTGGCGCGCGGCCATGCGGCGCACGCCCAGGGCCAGGGTGATGGTGATGACCGCGGGCAGGCTTTCCGGGACCACGCCCACCGCGAGCGCCACCACCACCATCAGCGCGTCGAGCCAGGCATAGCCGCGCACGGCCAGGGCGAACAGGAACAGGGCCAGGGCGGCGACCAGCGCCGCCACCGTGAAACTGCGGCCGAAGCGGCGGATCTGGCGCAGCAGCGGGGTTTCCAGCGGTTCGATCCCGCCCAGCAGCGCACCGATCCGGCCGATCCGGCTGCGCGGACCGGTGGCCACCGCCAGCGCCACCGCCTGGCCGGTCGCCACCAGGGTGCCGGAATGGAGCATCGAGGTGCGGGCGGCCAGTTCGGCGTCGGGGGCCACCGGATCGACCTGCTTGTCGACCGGCACCGACTCGCCGGTGAGCACCGATTCGTCCACGCGCAGGCCGCGCGCGCGCAGCAGCCGGGCGTCGGCCGGCACGCGGTCGCCGGCTTCCAGCAGCAGCACGTCCCCGGGCACCAGGTCCGCGACCGGCACCGTGGCCCGGTGCCCGCCGCGCAGCACGCGCGCGGTGGGCGCGAGCATCGAGCGCAGCGCCGACAGCGCCTGCTCGGCGCGGCCTTCCTGGACCACGCCGACGATGGCGTTGACCAGCACGACGGCGGCGATCACGCCCGCGTCGGCGTAATGCCCCAGCAACGCCGACAGCACCGCGGCGGCGAGCAGGAACAGGATCAGCGGATCGTTGAACTGGCGCAGCAGGCGGCGCCAGCCGGGGACGCGCGGTGGTGGCGGCAGCGCGTTGGGGCCGTACTGTCCGAGCCGGCGCGCGGCCTCGTCCGGCGTCAGGCCATCGCCGTCCACGCCCAGCCGCGCCAGCGCCTGCCCCGGTTCGACGGCATGCCAGTCGTCGGGCGCCGGTGCGGCCGGCGCGGCGGGCGGCGCGGGCTCAGCCACTGCGCCGGCGGGCCCCGCCCTTGCCGCCGCCGGGCTGCATCGCCGCCGCGGCCTGCTCCAGGCCCGCCATCAGCGCTTCCCAGGAGCCCGCGGTGGCGGAGGCGAGCCCGGCGTCGATGCCCGCTTCGGTCCACGCCCGGGCCAGCTGGCGCTGCCATTCCTGCAGCGCGTCGGCGAGGCCGGCGACGAAGCGCTCCTGGGCCTGCAGCGCGGCCTCCGCGGCCGCCTTGCCCTCGCCCAGCCCGGTCTCGGCCTGGCGCCAGAACGTCTCGAACGGCAGCGAGGCCAGCGCCTGCCAGTCGCCGGCCTGGAGCAGCTTGCGGGCGTCGGCCTGGAACTGCGCGGCGCTGTCGCCGACCGCGCGGGTGCCCAGCTCCAGCCACTGCTGCCCGCCTTCCTGCATCAGCCGGCCCAGGCGGGCCTGGAGGTCGAGATTGGCCTTCCACAGCGCCATCGGGAGATTCGAAGCCTTGTCCATGTCGTCACCTCGGGGGATCGATGTCGCGAACAGGGGAACGTGCGCCGCGCAGGGCCGCGGAGGGAGTCCGGTGCCATGCTGGCCCGCGCACGCGCGTGGCGCATTGACCGCGGTCAATCGCCACGGCCCTGCCGGTTCCGATCATAGGCAGGGTCCGTTGTCACGGCGTGTGCGGGCCCGCGGCCGGTTGTCGCGTCCGCCGCGCCGGTGCTAGCGTCCGCTCGGCCTCCCGGAGTCCCCCATGACCATTCGCCTCCCTTCCGCGCTGCTGCTTGGCGCCTGCCTGGCGCTGGCCGCCTGCCAGCGCACGCCCGCCCCGCCTGCCGACGACGCCGCCGGGCCGGCCGTGCCCGCCACCCCGAAGCCGGCCAACGACACGCCTGCAGGCCAGCGGATCGAGGCCGACGTCGAGGCGCTGGCAGACGACGCGATGGAAGGCCGCGAAACCGGCACCCCGGGCTACGACCGCGCGGCCCGCCATGTCGCCGACCGCTTCGCCGGACTGGGGCTGGAGCCGGCCGGCGGCGACGGTGGCTGGCTGCAGACGGTGCCGCTGCTCAAGGGCACCGCGCTGGCCGACGGTGCGCGCCTGGAGATCCGCCGCGACGGCCAGGCCACCGCGCTGGAGCTGCGCACCCAGTTCCTGCCGGGCGCCGACTTCAACCGCGAGCGGTCGGAGGTCGAGGCGCCGGCGGTGTTCGTCGGCCAGGCGGTGCACGCGCCGGAGCTGGGCCACGACGATTTCGCCGGGCTGGACCTGCGCGGCAAGATCGCGGTCGTGTTCGGCGGCGCACCGGGCACCTTCGACGACACCCGCCGCGCGTTCCATTCCTCGTACCGCGAGAAGCTGCGCAACCTCGTCGAACGCGGCGCGGTCGGCGCAGTGATGGTGAACACCGCCGACGACGAGGCGCGCTACCCGTGGGCGCGCGCGGCCGAGCAGTTCGGTCGCCCGGCCATGCGCCTGCGCGGGCCCGACGGACGGGCCATCGACACCTGGCCGCAGCTGCAGGCCACCGCGGTGGTGAGCGCAGCGGCGGCCGATCTCCTGTTCGAGGGCAGCGAACTCACCGCGGCCCAGCTGTTCGACGCCGCGCGCGAGGGCCGGCTGCGCGGCTTCGACCTGCCCGGCACGCTCGCGCTGGCCGGACGCACCCGGCTCGAGCCGGCGGAATCGGCGAACGTGGTCGGCCGGATCCGCGGCAGCGACCCGGCGCTGGCCGCCGAGCACGTGGTCTACACCGCGCACCTGGACCACGTCGGCATCGGCGCCGGAGTGGACGGCGACGCGATCCACAACGGCGCGCTCGACAACGCCCTGGGCGTGGCGATCATGCTCGAGGCCGCGCGCGAGCTCGCGCAGGGGCCGGCGCCGAAGCGCTCGCTGCTGTTCGTCGCCCTCACCGCCGAGGAGAAGGGGCTGCTGGGCGCGGAGTGGTTCGCGCGACACCCGCCGGTCGAGGGCGCGCTGGTGGCCAACATCAACATGGACATGCCGGTGCTGACCGCGCCGACCACCGACGTGGTGCCGATCGGCGTGGCCCATTCCGACCTCGACGCGGTGCTCGAGCAGGCCGCCTCCGAGATCGGCGTGGCGCTCTCGCCCGACCCGTTCCCCGAGGAAGTGGTGTTCGTGCGCAGCGACCAGTACGCCTTCGTCCGCGCCGGCATCCCCGCGGTCTACCTGATGGGCGGCGTGGTCGGCGCCAACCAGGACCAGGACCCGAAGCTCGCGATGACCTGGTTCCTGCGCAACTGCTACCACCGCCCCTGCGACGACACCTCGCTGCCGATCCACTACGGCGACGCCGCGCGCCTGGCACGGCTCAACGCCCGCATCGGGCAGCTGGTGGGCGATGCACCGCAGCGCCCGCGCTGGAAGCCGGGCGACTTCTTCGGCGAGCGATTCGGCAAGGAGTGACGCGGGCGAGACGCGCCCGCTTCCACCTTCCCCGTTCCAGCGCCTTCGCTGCGCCCGCCCCCTTCCCCCGCTTGCGGGGGAAGGTTGGGATGGGGGACGCGCCGCAGGCGCGGAAAGGACCTGGGCGCCCGCTTGCCCCCACCCTGGCCCTCCCCCGTGCACGGGCGAGGGGGTCATGGCGGCGGGGATGCGGCCGGGGTCAGGCGACCACGTCGGCCGGCACGCGCACCCAGCCTTCCATCAGCACGCGGGCGCTGCGGCTCATCACCGCCTTCGTGACGCTCCAGCGTCCGTCGACCTGTTCCACCGAGGCGCCGACCTGCAGGGTGCCGGAGGGATGCCCGAAGCGCACCACGTCGCGCCGGCCGCCGCCGGCGGCCAGGTTCACCAGGGTGCCGGGCACCGCCGCGGCGGTGGCGATCGCGACCGACGCGGTTCCCATCATCGCGTGGTGCAGCTTGCCCATCGACAGCGCGCGCACGTTGAGGTCGATGTCGGCGGCGGCGATCGCCTTGCCGCTCGAGGCCACGTAGTCCTTGGGCGGTGCGACGAAGGCGACCTTGGGCGTGTGCTGGCGCGTCTGCGCCTCCTCCGGCGTGCGGATCAGGCCCATGCGCAGCGCCCCGGCGACGCGGATCGCCTCGAGCATCCCGAGCGCCGCCCGGTCGTCGTTGATCGCCGGCTGCAGCTCGGTGCCGTCGTAGCCGATGTCGGCCGCGTTGACGAACACGGTCGGGATGCCGGCGCTGATCAGCGTCGCCTGCAGCGGGCCGATGCCGGGCACGTCCAGGGTGTCGACCAGGTTCCCGGTCGGGAACATCGCGCCGCCATCGCCGTCGTCGGAGGGATCGACGAACTCGAGCACGATCTCCGCCGCCGGGAAGGTCACGCCGTCGAGCTCGAAGTCGCCGGTCTCGCGCACCTGGCCGTCGACCACCGGCACGCGGGCGACGATGGTCTTGCCGATGTTGGCCTGCCAGATGCGCACGGTGCAGGTGCCGTCCTTCGGCACGCGCGCGGGATCGATGAGCCCGTTGGCGATCGCGAACGGCCCGACCGCCGCCGACAGGTTGCCGCAGTTGCCGCTCCAGTCGACGAAGGCGCTGTCGATCGAGACCTGGCCGTAGAGGTAATCGACGTCGTGGCCGGGCACCGTCGCCTTCGACAGGATCACGCACTTGCTGGTGCTCGAGGTCGCGCCGCCCATGCCGTCGGTGTGCTTGCCGTAGGGGTCGGGCGAGCCGATCACGCGCATCAGCAGCGCGTCGCGCGCCGGGCCGGGCACGCGCGCGGCCTCGGGCAGGTCCTCGAGGCGGAAGAACACGCCCTTGGAGGTGCCGCCGCGCATGTAGGTGGCCGGGATGCGGACCTGGCCGCCCGCCAGCGGCGTGGCGGCGGCCGGCGCGCGCGTCTCCTTGCGCGCGACCTCGCCGCCCGCCGCCTTCCAGGCATGGAAACCGCCGGCGACGTGGGCCACGCGCGCCAGGCCCATGTCCTGCAGCGCGGCGGTCGCCAGCGCAGAGCGCCAGCCCGACTGGCAGTACAGCACGAAGCGCCGGTCCTGCCCGAACACCGGCTTGAAGTACGGGCTGTCCGGATCGGCCCAGAACTCGAGCATCCCACGCGGCGCATGGAACGCGCCGGGCACCAGGCCCTCGCGCTCGAGCTCGCGCACGTCGCGGATGTCGACGAACTGCACGTCCGGGTCCCCGAGCAGCGCCCTGGCCTCCTCCACCGGGATCGTGGTGATGCGCGCGTTGGCCTCGTCGACCAGTTGCCTGATGCCCTTCTTCACTGCCATGGGAGGTGTCCTGCACTGCTGCGCGCCTGGCGCGCTGCCCGCGGCCGGCGGGCACGGTTGGAGGGAGCCTTGGCGCGGATTGTCCCGCAGCCGGGCGGCGCCGGGGACGCGGCGGCGCGACGTCCGTCGCGCGGCCCGCGGCGTAGGATGGGGGGCGACGGCGCCACGCGCGCCACGGGCCACGCGCCGCCATGTGCTATTCCGCCCAGATCAAGGCCGAGTACGAGAAGTACCGCCGCCTCACCGGCGCGGACATGGACATCCGCACCTTCGTGCGCACCTTCTGGTGGAAGGAGGGCGCGCAGCCGTCGCGCCGGCCGCGGGTGCCGCGCGCGGTCGAGCGCGACCTGCTCGCGAACGGGCCCGAGGAGGTCGCGGTGCTGGTCCGGCGCTGGGACGCCTGGGAAACCGACCGCCTCACCCGCGAGGTGTTCGCGCAGCGGCGCCGGGTCGCCGACGCCGAGCGCGCGCTGCAGGCGCGGGACACGAAGAAGGCGCGCGAGGACGCGCGCATCGGCAGCGCCAAGGTGGCGGCCGCGCAGCGCCGGCTCGACGCACTCAAGGGCCGCGAGGGCGAGGACGACCGCCGCATCTACCCGGGCAGCTGGTGCCCGGTCGTGGTCGCCGAGGGCGGGCGCCGGCTGGTGCGGCTGATGCGCTACCAGTGCCGGCCCGCCGGCAAGCCCGCCTCCTTCGACCGCAGGTTCCCCGGCACCTACAGCGCCCGCCGCGACAGCCTCGAAGGCTTCTGGGCGGGGCTGTTCGGGCGCCGCCACGCGGTGATGATCGCCGACCGCTTCTACGAGAACGTCGAGGTGGACGGCCGCAACCGGGTGCTGGAGTTCGCGCCGCGCACCGGCGAGCCGATGTACATCGCCTGCCTGTGGTCCGAATGGACCGATCCGGCCGGCCGCGAGCCCGACCTGCTCTCGTTCGCCGCGATCACCGACGACCCCGAGCCCGAGGTCGCGGCCGCGGGCCACGACCGCACCATCATCAACCTCAAGCCCGAGCACCTCGACGCCTGGCTCGATCCGGACCCGCGCGACCTCGCGCGCCTGTACGCCATCCTCGACGACCGCCAGCATCCGTACTACGAGCATCGCATCGCCGCCTGAGCCTCAGGGCCCGTCGGGGATCTCGGCTTCCACCAGCTGCGCCAGCAGCTCCAGCGACTGCTGCCAGCCGGCGTAGCAGAAATCGACCGGAACCGCCTCGGGCAGGCCCTCCTGGCGGATCCGCAGCACGGTGCCCACGGGGCCGGGTTCGAAGGTGACGGTCACCTGCATCTCGCCGGGCAGGCCCGGGTCCTCGAACGCGTCGGTGTAGCGGATGCGCTCGCCCTCGACCAGCTCGACGTAGCGGCCGCCGAAGGTGTGGCTGGTGCCGGTGGAGAAGTTGGTGAACGACATCCGGTAGCCGCCGCCCACGCGCACGTCGCTCTCGTGGACCACGCCGGTGAAGCCGTGCGGCGGCGACCACTTCGCCATCGCCGCCGGATCGACGAAGGCACGGTACACGCGCTCGGGCGGCGCGCGCAGCACGCGGTGCAGGGTGACGGTGCCGGTGTTGTTGTTCGCGTCGGACATGCTCGGTCTCCTGGGTGGGTATGCAGGGATCCGACGAACGGCGCGGCCGGGAATCGACCACCCGGCCGCGACCGGCGTTCAGGCCGTCCGCGACCGGGCCAGGAAATCCTGGGCGAAGCGCTGCAGCACGCCGCCGGCCTCGTAGATCGACAGCTCCTCGTCCGAGTCGAGGCGGCAGGTGACCGGGACCTCGACGCTGCTACCGTCGCGGCGACGCACCACCAGGGCCAGCGTCGCGCCCGGCGCGGGCGTGCCGACGACATCGAACGTCTCGGTGCCGTCGATGCCCAGGGTCAGGCGGGTCGTGCCCGGCTGGAACTGCAGCGGCAGCACGCCCATGCCGATCAGGTTGGTGCGGTGGATGCGCTCGAAGCCCTCGGCCACGATCGCCTCCACCCCGGCCAGGCGCACGCCCTTGGCGGCCCAGTCGCGCGAGCTGCCCTGGCCGTAGTCGGCGCCGGCGATGATCACCAGCGGCTGGCGGCGCTGCATGTAGGTCTCGATCACCTCCCACATGCGCATCACCTGGCCTTCGGGCTCCAGCCGCGCCAGCGAGCCCTGGACCACGTTGCCGTCGTCGTCGCGCACCATCTCGTTGAGCAGCTTGGGGTTGGCGAAGGTCGCGCGCTGCGCGGTGAGGTGGTCGCCGCGATGGGTGGCGTAGGAGTTGAAGTCCTCCTCGGGCAGGCCCATCGAGGCCAGGTACTCGCCCGCCGCGCTCGACGGCAGGATCGCGTTCGACGGCGAGATGTGGTCGGTGGTGATGTTGTCGCCGAGCACCGCCAGCGGGCGCATGCCGCGCAGGGTGCGCTCGCCGGCCAGCGCGCCTTCCCAGTACGGCGGGCGGCGGATGTAGGTGCTCTGCGGGCGCCAGTCGTAGAGCGGGCTGGCCGGTTCGCCGCCCTCGACCTTGAGCCGGAACATCGGCCCGTACACCGCGCGGTACTGCTCGGGCTTGACGCTGGCCTTCACCACCGCGTCGATCTCGGCGTCGCTGGGCCAGAGGTCCTTGAGCGTGACCGGATTGCCGTCGGCGTCGAAGCCCAGGGGATCCTTCTCGATGTCGAAGCGCACCGTGCCGGCGATGGCGTAGGCCACCACCAGCGGCGGCGAGGCCAGGAAGGCCTGCTTGGCGTAGGGATGGATCCGGCCGTCGAAGTTGCGGTTGCCGCTGAGCACGGCCACCGCGTACAGGTCGCGGTCGACGATCTCCTGCTGGATCTTCGGGTCCAGCGCGCCGCTCATGCCGTTGCAGGTGGTGCAGGCGAAGCCGACGATGCCGAAGCCCAGCTGCTCCAGGTGCGGCAGCAGGCCGGACTCCTCCAGGTACAGCTGCACCGCGCGCGAACCCGGCGCCAGCGAGGTCTTCACCCACGGCTTGCGCGCCAGGCCCTTCTGCACCGCGTTGCGCGCCAGCAGGGCGGCGGCGATGACGTTGTGCGGGTTGCTGGTGTTGGTGCAGGAGGTGATGGCGGCGATGATCACCGCGCCGTCGGGCAGCTGGCCCTCGCGCTCGGCCGCGCGCGCGGCCTCGAGCTTGGCCGGGTCGGCGATGCCGCGCTCGGCCAGCGCGCGCGTGGGCAGGCGCCGGTGCGGGTTCGACGGGCCGGCCATGTTGCGCTCGACCGCCGACAGGTCGAAGTGCAGGGTCCGCTCGTAGCGCGCGTCGGCGAGGTCGTCGGCCCACAGGCCGGCCGCCTTCGCGTAGGTCTCGACCAGCGCCACCTGCTCCTCGCTGCGGCCGGTCAGGCGCAGGTAGTCGAGGGTATTGCCGTCGATGAAGAACATCGCCGCGGTGGCGCCGTACTCGGGCGCCATGTTGGAGATGGTGGCGCGGTCGCCCACGGTCAGCGCCGCCGCGCCTGGGCCGCGGAACTCCAGGTATGCGCCGACCACGCGCTGCTGGCGCAGGAACTCGGTCAGCGCCAGCACGATGTCGGTGGCGGTGATGCCGGGACCGGGACGGCCAGCCAGCTCGACCGCGACGATCTCCGGCGTGCGCATCCACGAGGCGCGCCCGAGCATCACGTTCTCGGCCTCCAGGCCGCCGACCCCGATCGCGATCACGCCCAGCGCGTCCACGTGCGGGGTGTGCGAGTCGGTGCCCACGCAGGTGTCGGGGAAGGCGACGCCGTCGTGCACGTACACCACCGGCGACATCTTCTCCAGGTTGATCTGGTGCATGATCCCGTTGCCCGGCGGGATCACCTCCACGTTGTCGAACGCATGCCGGCACCACTCGATGAAGTGGAAGCGGTCGGCGTTGCGGCGGTCCTCGATCGCGCGGTTCTTCTCGAACGCCTGCGGGTCGTAGCCGCCGCATTCGACCGCCAGCGAGTGGTCGACGATCAGCTGCACCGGCACCACCGGGTTGACCGCGGCCGGGTCGCCGCCCTGGTCGGCGATCGCGTCGCGCAGGCCGGCCAGGTCCACCAGCGCGGTCTGGCCGAGGATGTCGTGGCAGACCACGCGCGCCGGGAACCAGGGGAAGTCGAGCGTGCGCTCGCGGCGCACCAGCTGGCCGAGGTAGTCGTTGATGCGCGCGGGGTCGGCCCTGCGCACGATGTTCTCGGCATGCACGCGCGCGGTGTAGGGCAGGCCCGCCCAGGCGCCGGGCTGCAGCGCCTCGACGGCTTCACGCGCGTCGTACCAGTCGAGCTGGGTGCCGGGAAGGGGTTTGCGGTGCAGGCTGTTCATGGCGGGCGACTCGAAGCTGGGGAGTTGGCCCCTTCCCCCGCGAGCGGGGGAAGGTCGGGATGGGGGCGCGCGCTCAGCGCGCGTCCCGGGCAGCGATGCGGCCGCTGGCCCCACCCCGGCCCGTCCGGCCCGGCGCAGGGCGCCGGTCGTCCGGGCATCCTGCACGGCATGCCGTGCAGGCAGGATGTCCCCACCCCCGCACGCGGGGGAGGGAGTAACGCGGTGGGTCAGGGCCGCTGGTCGATCGGCACGAAGGTCTGGTCCTCCGGACCGGTGTAGTTCGCGCTCGGGCGGATGATCTTGCCGTCGATGCGCTGCTCGATGATGTGCGCGCTCCAGCCGGAGGTGCGCGAGATCACGAACAGCGGGGTGAACATGTCGGTCGGCACGCCCATCATGTGGTAGCTGACCGCGCTGAACCAGTCGAGGTTCGGGAACATCTTCTTGATGTCCCACATCACCGATTCCAGGCGTTCGGCGATGTCGTACATCTTCGTGTTGCCCGCTTCCTCCGACAGCTCCTTCGCGACCTGCTTGATCACCTTGTTGCGCGGGTCGGACACGGTGTAGACCGGGTGGCCGAATCCGATGATGACCTCCTTGTTCGCGACCCGGCGGCGGATGTCGGCCTCGGCCTCGTCCGGGGTCTCGTAGCGCTTCTGGACCTCGAACGCGACCTCGTTGGCGCCGCCGTGCTTGGGCCCGCGCAGGGCGCCGATGCCGCCGCAGATCGCCGAGTACATGTCCGAGCCGGTGCCGGCGATGACGCGGCAGGTGAAGGTCGAGGCGTTGAACTCGTGCTCGGCGTACAGGATCAGCGAGGTGTGCATGGCGCGCACCCAGCTGTCCTTCGGCTTGCGCCCGTGCAGCAGGTGCAGGAAGTGGCCGCCGATCGAGTCGTCGTCGGTCTCCACCTCGATCCGCCTGCCGTTGTAGGCGTAGTGGTACCAGTACAGCAGCATCGAACCGAGCGAGGCCATCAGCCGGTCGGCGATGTCGCGCGCGCCCGGGTGGTTGTGGTCGTCCTTCTCCGGCCGGACGCAGCCGAGCACCGACACGCCGGTACGCATGACGTCCATCGGGTGTGCCGACGGCGGCAGCTGCTCGAGCGCGGCCTTGACCGCGGCCGGCAGCCCGCGCAGCGACTTGAGCCTGGCCTTGTAGGCGGCCAGCTCGGCGCGGTTGGGCAGCTTGCCGTGCACCAGCAGGTGGGCGATCTCCTCGAACTCGCAGGTGGTGGCGAGGTCGAGGATGTCGTAGCCGCGATAGGCGAGGTCGTTGCCGGTGCGGCCGACGGTGCACAGGGCGGTGTTGCCGGCGGCGGTCCCGGACAGGGCGACCGACTTCTTCGGCTTGAACGGCGTGGCGGGGGTGGCTTCGGTCATGGGGAACCTCCTGGATGGGCGGCCGCCTGCCCGGGGATGCGCGTCCGCTTTCTGGCGGCGGCTGCGTTGACTGGATCGAAGCGGCGATCGCGCCGCGCCGGAACGCGCCGGAGGCAGCCGGTCGGGGTGCATGCCCCCGCCGGCCCGCCGGCCGACCAGCCCGACGGCGGCCGCCGCGCGTTCACCGCCCGGCGGCGAACAGCGCGTCGAGCCTGCGCTCGAACTCGTGGTAGCCGATCCGCTCGTAGAGCTCCTCGCGGGTCTGCATCATGTCGACCACGTTCTTCTGGTGGCCGTCGCGGCGGATCGCCTCGTACACGGCCTCCGCGGCCTTGTTCATGGCCCGGAACGCCGACAGCGGATAGAGCTGGATCGCGACCCCGGCCGAGGCCAGCTCGTCGCGGGTGAACAGCGGGGTCTTGCCGAACTCGGTGATGTTGGCCAGCACCGGCACCTTCACCGCGTCGACGAAGCGGCGGTAGGTGTCCAGGTCGTAGGCGGCCTCGGCGAAGATGCCGTCGGCGCCGGCCTCGACGCAGGCGATGGCGCGCTCGATCGCCGCGTCCACGCCCTCGACCTGGATCGCGTCGGTGCGCGCGATCAGGAAGAAATCCCTGTCGGTCTTCGCGTCGGCCGCGGCCTTGACCCGGTCCACCATCTCCGCCTGAGGCACGATCTCCTTGCCCGGCCGGTGGCCGCAGCGCTTGGCGCCGACCTGGTCCTCGATGTGGCAGGCGGCCGCGCCGGCCTTGATCAGCGACTTGACCGTGCGCTCGATGTTGAACGCGCTCGGGCCGAAGCCGGTGTCGATGTCGACCAGCAGCGGCAGCTCGCACACGTCGGTGATGCGGCGCACGTCGATCAGCACGTCCTCGAGCGTGTTGATGCCGAGGTCGGGCAGGCCCAGCGACCCCGCGGCCACGCCGCCGCCGGACAGGTAGATCGCGCGGTAGCCGGCGCGCCTGGCGAGCAGCGCATGGTTGGCGTTGATCGCACCGACCACCTGGAGCGGGGATTCGGCGGCGAGCGCGGCGCGGAACCGGGCGCCGGGAGAGGCACTGGAGGGCTGGGTCATGGCTGCGGGCCTCGGACGGGGATGTCCCGGGGGCGGCCAATGTGGCACCCTTCCTGGGGTTGATCAATCTTGATCGAACGAATCAAGCTGACTCCATGCCCCGATCCACCGCCCGAGGCGGCGACCTGATCCCGGCCCGCGAGGCCTGCGCCCTGCTCGGGATCAGCCCTGCCACCCTGTACGCCTACGTCAGCCGCGGCCTGGTCGAGTCCCGGCCGGGGCCCGACCACCGCAGCCGGCTCTACCTGCGCCGCGACATCGAGCGCCTGGCCCAGCGCAAGCAAGCCGGCCGCGGGGCCGCCCGCGGCGCCGCGCAGAGCCTGGACCGGGGCCTGCCGGTGATGGAGACGGCGATCTCCCTGATCCGGCCCGACAGCCCCTACTACCGCGGCCGCGCGGCGGTGGCGATGGTGCGCGAGGGGTCCACGCTCGAGGACGCCGCGCGCCTGCTCTGGGACTGCGGCGACAGCGACCCCTTCGACCCGCCGCCGGCCCGCGGCTGGCCGGCGCGGGTGGCGCCGATCGCCGGCGACGCCAGCCTGCCGCCGCTCAAGCGGGCGATGGCGGCGATCCCGCTGCTGGCCGTGGACGAACGCGACTCGCTCAACGCCGCCCCGGCCACGCGCCGCCGCATCGCCGCCACCCTGCTGCGCCAGAACGCCGCGCTGCTGGTCGGCGCCTCGCCCGACGCGCGACCCGTGCACCGGCTGCTGGCTGACGCCTGGCGCCCGGGCGACGAGGCCTTCGCGGACCTGGTGCGCGCGGCGCTGGTGCTGTGCGCAGACCACGAGCTCAACGTCTCGGCCTTCGCCGCGCGCGTGGTCGCCTCCACCGGCGCGCACCTGCACGGCACGGTCTGCGCCGGACTGGCCGCGCTCTCCGGCCCGCGCCACGGCGGCGCCACCGCACGCGCCTACGCCCTGCTCGCCGACGCGGCGGCCGCCGGGTCCCCCGCCGCCCACGTCGACGAGCGCTGGCACCGCGGCGACGAGCTGCCCGGCTTCCACCACGTGCTCTATCCGGACGGCGACCCGCGCGGCGCCGAGGTACTGGCGATGCTGCGCCGGTACCGCGCCGGCGACCCGCGCATGGCCCACGTCGAGGCGGTGGTGGAGGCGGCGGCGCGGACCAGCGGCCGGCTGCCGAACATCGACGGCATGCTCGCGGCGATCTGCTACGTGCACCAGCTGCCGCCGGCCCCGGCGCTGGTGATGTTCGCCGCCGGACGCCTCGCCGGGTGGCTGGCGCACGCCCAGGAGCAGCAGGCGGCCGGGCGGCTGATCCGCCCGCGCGCGCGCTACAACGGCGTGCTGCCGGAAACGCCGGCGGCCGATGGGCCGGGAGGCGGGGAGGCCGTTGCGGGGACTGGCTGACGGGGCGGTCGCGGGACGGCGCGGGCCGTCCGGTCACCTTGGCCGGGGCGGCTGTCGGGCCGGACCCCGACGGCCCCCCTCCCAGCCTCCCCCGCGAGCGGGGGGAGGGGCCGCGACGCCTTGTCCTGCCCGCTCCCCCGCGCCTTGGGCCTGCCCGCTCCCCCGCGCCTTGGGCCTGCCCGCCCCCTCCCCCGCCTGCGGGGGAGGGTTGGGGTGGGGGCAACCGGCGCGATCGCTCCCACGCGCGATCCTCCACTCCACGCCACGACCTGGTCAGGACACCCATCCGCCCCCCCCCACCACACCGGCCCCGGGCCTGCTTTCCGCCGCCACCCCCAACCCCAATGCCCGTGACGGCTCCGTCAAGGTTCAGCCGCATTCCGCCATCCTTGACCGCTTCCGGGTCCTCCGGACCCGTCGTCGTGCCCTCCCCCATGACCGACGTCTCCCGCGACCCCGCCGTGCGTTTCGACGCCGTCCGCCTCGACCGTGGCGGACGCACCATCCTGTCCGGCATCGACCTGGTCGTGCCGCGCGGCAGCGTCACCGCGATCCTGGGGCCGTCGGGCTGCGGCAAGTCCACCCTGCTGTCCGCGCTCACCGGCGAACTGGCACCGGCCGCCGGCCGGGTCGAGGTGTTCGGGCGGGCGGTGCCGCAGCGCACGCGCGAACTGCTGGAGATGCGCAAGTCGATCGGCGTGCTGCTGCAGGGCAACGGCCTGCTCACCGACCTCACCGCGGCCGAGAACGTGGCCCTGCCGCTGCGCACCCACACGCGGCTGCCGCGCGCGGTGATCGACCGCCTGGTCGAGATGAAGCTGCACGCGGTGGGCCTGCGCGCGGCCGCGGACCTGTATCCGCGCGAACTCTCGGGCGGCATGGCCCGGCGCGTGGCCCTGGCCCGCGCGATCGCGCTCGACCCCCCGCTGATGGTGTACGACGAGCCGCTGACCGGGCTCGACCCGATCGCCTCGGGCGTGATCATGAACCTGGTCTCCGAGCTCAACGACCGCCTCGGCCTGACCAGCCTGATCGTCACCCACCACGTGCACGAGACCCTGCCCATCGCCGACCGCGCGGTGGTGCTGGCCAACGGCGGGATCGTGTTCGACGGCACGCCGGACCAGCTCCAGGCCACGCAGGACCCGCTGGTGCGCCAGTTCCTGCGCGGCGAGCCCGACGGCCCGATCGCCTTCGACAGCGCCCCGCGCAGGGAGGCGGCGTGAGCGTGGCGGCGGTGGCCCCCCTCCCGGCCTCCCCCCGCAGGCGGGGGGAGGAGCATTCCCGCCCCCTCTGCCGCCAGCTCGATATGGCGCATTCCCGGCCCCTCTGCCGCCAGTTGGATGTGGAGCGTTCCTCCCCCCTCCCCCGCATTGCGGGGGAGGGCCGGGGTGGGGGCAGCAGCCCAACCGCCGGCAGCACGCGGAGGCGCCGCTGATGGCCCTCGCCGCCACCCTGCGCTCGGTCGGCCGCGCCGGCCTGTTCTCGCTGTCGGTGCTGCGCGCCTCGCGCCCGACCGCCGACCTGTTCGCCGAACTGGTGCGCGAGATCTACAAGATCGGCGCGCGCTCGCTGCCGATCATCGCGGTCGGCGGCGCCTTCGTCGGCCTGTCGCTGACCCTGCTCGGGTTCCGCGCGCTGGAGACCTACGGCGCCGCGAACCAGGTCAGCGTGCTGATCGGACTGGGCCTGTACCGCGAGCTGGCGCCGGTGCTCACCGCGCTGCTGTTCGTGGGCCGGGCGGGTTCCTCGATCGCCGCCGAGCTCGGCCTGATGCGCGCCACCGACCAGATCACCGCGCTCGGCCTGATGGCGATCGACCCGGTGGCCAAGGCGGTCGCGCCGCGGTTCTGGGCCGCGGTGGTGACCGTGCCGCTGCTGGTCGGCTTCTTCGCCAGCTTCGCCATCGCCGCCAGCTGGTTCCAGGCGGTGCAGGTGCTGGGCATCGACAACGGCACGTTCTGGCAGACGATGAAGGACGCGGTGGATTTCCACGACGACTTCGTCCCGGCGTTCACCAAGGCCGCGGTGTTCGGCGGGACCGCCGCGCTGGTGGCCTCGTACGTCGGCTACCACGCCGAGCCGACCATCGAGGGCACCTCGGTGGCGACCACGCGCGCGGTGGTCAATGCCTCGCTGCTGGTGCTGATGTTCAACTTCGTGCTCTCGGCCTTCCTGTTCCGGTGAACCGCATGCGCCGCGTCCACTCCCCTTCCGCAACGAGCAGTCCGCCGCGCCCCGCGGCGTCGAGGTGACCCCAATGGCAACCCGTGGCCCCCGTCTTGAATTCGCCGTCGGCGCCTTCCTGGTGCTGGCGCTCGCGTCGCTGCTGGTGCTGGCGATCGCGTCCACCAACAGCCGCTTCGGCTTCGCCGGCGACAGCTACGAGCTGGTCGCGCGCTTCACCCAGATCGGCCAGCTGCGGCCCAACGCGCCGGTGAAGATCGGCGGCGTGACCGTGGGCCGGGTATCGAAGATCGACCTCGACCCGGAACGCTTCGATTCGCTCGTCACCCTGTCCATCGACAGCCGCTTCGACCAGATCCCGGTCGACACCTCGGCCAGCATCCTCACCGGCGGACTGCTCGGCGAGAGCTACGTCGGCCTGCAGCCGGGCGGCGACCTCGAGGTGCTCAAGCCCGGCGAGGAACTGGCCTTCACCACGCCGGCGGTGGACCTGATCCAGATGGTCGGCAAGTACATGTTCAGCGGCGGCGGCGACAATGCCGCACCCTCCGCGCCCCCCGCCACGGAAGAAGGAACGACCCCATGATCCGCCTCCCCCGCAACGCCATCGCCATCGCGATCGCCGCGACCCTGCTCGCCGCGGCGCCCGTGGTCGCCACCGCCCAGGCGCAGCAGGCCGCGCCCGCGGCCATGCAGGGCTCGCCGAGCGAGCTGGTGCTCAACAACACCCGCCGCGTGCTCGAGACGATCGAGGCCCGCCGCGCCGAGTTCGCCGGCGACCGCGCCGCGCTGCAGGCGTTCATGATCGGCGAGTTCGAGAACATGTTCGACCGCGACTACGCGGCGCGCCAGGTGCTCGGCCGCCACGGCCGCGGCGCCTCGGACGAGGAGGTGAAGGCGTTCGGCGACGCCCTGGCGCAGAACCTGATGCGCCGTTACGGCTCCTCGCTGATCGACTTCAACACCCGGCTGCAGGTGCGGATCAAGTCCGAGACCGCGCTGCCGCGCGGCCTGGGCGTGAAGGTGTCGAGCGAACTGCTGCGCCAGGGCGGCGAGCCGATCCCGGTCGACTACCTGCTGCGCCGCGCCGGCAACGGCTGGCGCGTGTTCGACGTGATGGTCGAGGGCGTGTCGTTCGTGCAGACCTTCCGCCAGCAGTTCGACGCGGAACTGCAGCGCAAGTCGATCGCCCAGGTCACCCAGGAGCTGCGCAGCGGGCAGCTCTCGCCCGCCACCGGCGGCAACTGATGGCGGCCGCGGCCACGGTCCGGCGCGAGGCGGGCACGCTGGCGTTCGCCGGCGCGCTCGACCGCGCTGCGGTGCCCGCGCTGTGGCCGCGCGCGCTCGACGTGCTCGCGGGCGTGGAACGCTTCGATCTGACGGCGGTGGCCTCGGTCGACAGCGCGGGCCTTGCGCTGCTGGTGGAACTCGCGCAACGTGTCGGAGGCGTGGAAGTGGCCGGCGATCCGCCCGGTCTCGACGGCCTGCGCCGCGCCTACCGGCTCTCCCCCTCCCTGTCCTTCGCGCGGGCATGAGGCCCGCGCGGCCACGCCGACGGATCGCCCGATGACGCCGCGCCGCCCCCCACGCCTGCTCCCGTTCCTGCTGCCCCTGCTGCTGGCCGCATGCGCC
This sequence comes from Luteimonas sp. J29, assembly GCF_000472505.1. GTDB lineage: Bacteria > Pseudomonadota > Gammaproteobacteria > Xanthomonadales > Xanthomonadaceae > Luteimonas. Next base: position 11,969 of record NZ_AWZR01000004.1, on the reverse strand, counting down.
GGCACCGGCGGCACCCGCGACCCTGCGCCCGCACCGGCCGCGATGCCAGACGCCACGCCCGACGCCACGCTCGATGCCGGCGACGCGATGGACGCCGCGTCGGTGCCCGCATCGCCCGGGGCCGGGGACACCGGTGCAGCCGCGCCGGACGCGCTGCCGCCGTCCGGGGCGACCGATGCCGCCGCACCGGACGTGGCGATGCAGGGCGACGCGTCCGTGCCCACCCAGGCCGAACTCGACTACGCCGCGATCTACGGCCAGGCGCCCTACGACCCGGTCGCCGATCCCACCCTGCCCGAACCGGCCCAGCTGCCGGTCAGCTACGATCCGTGGGAAGGCTGGAACCGGCGCGTGCACCGCTTCAACAACGCCGTCGACCGCTCCATCGCCAAGCCGCTGGCGAAGTTCTACGTGCGTGTGGTGCCGCGCCCGGTGCGGCTCGGGGTGGGCAACTTCTTCAGCAACCTCGGCCAGCCGGTGAGCGCGCTCAACGCGCTGCTGCAGGGCCGCCCGGGACATGCCGGGCAGTCGCTGGGCCGGTTCCTGGTCAATGCCACGATCGGCATCGGCGGGCTGTTCGACCCGGCCACGAGGATGCGGATCCCCAACCGCAGCGAGGATTTCGGCCAGACCCTGGGCGTGTGGGGCTGGAAGAACTCGCGCTACGTGGAACTGCCGCTGTTCGGCCCGCGTACCCTGCGCGACACCTTCGGCCTGCTCGGCGACGCCCCGCTGTCGCCGATCCGCCAGGTCGAGGACGACCGGGCCCGCTACTTCCTCCAGGGCCTGCAGCTGGTGGACCTGCGCACCCAGCTGTTCGCGGTCGACGCGATGCGCGAGGGCGCGGCCGACGAGTACGCGCTGGTGCGCGACGCCTGGATCCAGCGCCGCAACTACCTGATCCAGTCCGACCGGCGCAGCGAGCAGTCCGAGGACCTGCCCGACTACCTGCTCGAGGACGAGACCAACCCCACCGTGCCGGTGGACGTGATGCCGATCGTGCCGCTGTCGCCCACGCCCTGAGGCGCGGGCGCCCGCCGCGCGGGATCATTCCCGGGCGTCGTCCTCGTCGTCGCCGTTGGCGGCATCGCCGAGCAGGCCCGCGGCCTCGGGGCCGGAGAGCGTCTCCACCCCGCGCAGGTGGCGCTCGATGGTGCGGGTCTTGCGGCTGGCGTCGCCCAGGCTCCGGCCGACCGTGGTGATCTGCTTCTCGGCCCGCTCGAGGATGCCGGCGAACTTGCCGAACTCGTTCTTCACCGCGCCCAGCAGCTTCCACACCTCGCTCGAGCGCTGCTCGATCGCCAGGGTGCGGAAGCCCATCTGCAGGCTGTTGAGCAGGGCGGTGATCGTGGTCGGCCCGGCCACCACGATGCGATGGTCGCGCTGCAGCGCGTCGGTGAGCCCGGGACGGCGGATCACCTCCGCGTACAGGCCTTCGGTGGGCAGGAACATGACCGCGAAGTCGGTGGTGTGCGGCGGCACGATGTACTTCTCGCAGATCGACTTCGCCTGGATCCGCACCGCCTTCTCCAGCTGCGCGCCGGTGGCGCGCACCAGGTCCGGATCGGCCTGCTCCTGGGCGTCCACCAGCCGCTCGTAGTCCTCGCGCGGGAACTTGCAATCGATCGGCAGCCATACCGGCGCGTCGCCGCTGCCGCGCCCGGGCAGGCGCACCGCGAAGTCCACCGCCTCGGCGCCGTCGGGGCGCACCCGCACGCTGCGCGCGTACTGTTCGGGCACCAGGGTCTGCTCGAGCAGGTTGTCCAGCTGCACCTCGCCCCAGGTGCCGCGGGTCTTGACGTTGGTCAGCACCCGCTTGAGGTCGCCCACGCCCGTGGCCAGCTGCTGCATCTCGCCCAGCCCGCGCTGGACCTGCTCCAGGCGCTCGGAGACGAGCTTGAACGAGGAATCCAGGCGCGTGGTGAGCGTGCTCTGCAGCTTCTCGTCCACGGTCTCGCGCATCTTCTCCAGCTTGGCGGCGTTGTCCTCCTGCAGCGCGCGCAGCTGCTGGTCGAGGGTGGCGCGCATCTCGCCGATGCGCTGCTCGTTGCGCTGGGTGAGTTCGGACAGCCGCGCGCCCAGCGCCTCGGCGAAGCGCTGCTGCTGCTCGGCGCCCTCGCCGCGCGAGCGCGCCAGTTCCTCGGCCAGCGCCTGGCGCAGCGCGGCCATGCCCGCGTCCACCCGCGCGACCAGTTCGGCCTGCTGCTGGGCGAAGGCCTGCATGCGCGTCTCCTGCTGCCGGCCGAACGCGTCCATCTGCTCGCGCATCGCCTGCAGCCGCTGGCCGAGCGCCAGTTCGAACCGGTGCTGCTGCTCGGCGTGCTCGCCGCGCGCCTTGCGCGCGTCCTCGGTCAGCGCCTCGCGCAGCACGTCCAGGCGCTGGTCGGTGCGCAGCGCCAGGTCCTCCAGGCGCCGGCCGAAGGCTTCGTTGCGCTGCTCCTGCAGCGCCGACAGCCCGTCGAGCTGCTGGCGCAGTTCGGCCCGGCCCTCGCGCTGCTCCTCGCGCAGCGCGCGCTCGAGCAGCGCGCCGGGGCGGCGCAGCACCAGCACCACGAGCAGTCCCACGGCCAGCAGCAGCAGGACGGCGATGACGATCAGCAGGGCGGTCGGTTCCATCGGCACAGTCTAGGGCGCGGCCGTCTCATGGCGCGATCCCGCCGCGCCCATGACGGTCAATAGCCGCGCGAGGGCGGCGCCCCGGGGTGCTGTGGCAGGCCGTCGGCGATGACCACCCACGGCTGGCGCGAGGAGACCCAGATATGCATGTCGGGACGGAACCGGGACGGGTCGTCGAGGCTGCCGGCGGTCAGGCCCATCACGCCCGCGCTGGCGCGGCGCGAGAACAGGGTGCAGCCGCAGCGCGGGCAGAAGCCGCGCTCAAGGTCCGCGGACGAATGGAACCAGGCGCATTCCCCTTCGATCGCGACGTCGTCGATGCGCGCCAGCACCCGCGCGTTGAACGCCGCGCCGATCGCCTTCTGGCACAGCCTGCAGTGGCAGATGCGGTGGTTGATCCCCTCGCCGCGCGTCGCGTAGCGCACCCCGCCGCACAGGCAACCGCCCGTCAATCCGTCCATTCCTGTCCCACCGGACTCAGTCGAGGCCTTGCATCGTAGCGCCGCGCCCGTCCAGCGCGTGCAGGTGCGCGCACACCCGGTCCCGGCAGCGCCCGATCTCGCGCGCGACCGCGCCGCCACCGGGCCGGCGCGCCGGGCCGCTGCACGGCCGCAGGTTCGCGGCCAGCCGGCCCACTCGCCCGCCACCGAGCGCAGGTTCCACCCGAGCACGGGGAACACCCCGTTCCAGAGGATCGCCTCGGCCTGCTCGATCGCGACGCCGGACGCGCGGACCGCGCGTGCCAAGTCGCGGAAGGTCGCCTCGCCGGGCTCGTGGTCCAGGAACAGCGCCGAGAACGCGTCCCAGAGCGGCAGGCGCTGACGGACCCCCTCGTCGGCGCCGCCCCGCGCGTCCATCCGCGCGCCTAGCGCAGGCGCTCCAGACGCCCCTTGCGCCTGGCCAGGTTGCGGTAGTCCCACTGGATGTCGCGCGCCTTGCCCAGCCAGCGCCGCAGGGCCGCGACGTCGACCTCCCCGGCCTCGCGGTAGGACACCGAGGCGTCCCGGAACTTGCCGCCCCGGACGTCGAGCGCGGGTTCGTCGAAATCCGCGCCGCTCCAGAACATCAGCCGCACGCCCTTCTTCTCCAGGCTGTAGCCGACGATCGGGTTGTCGTCCAGGAACCAGACCGGATGGCCATGCCAGACCTTGTTGGCCGCGCCTTCGAGGCCGGCGTCGATCTCCCGCGCCAGCAGTTCGCAGACCTCGCGGTGCGGCGACGCGAGCGCGGCGTTGTACTGCGTGGTGTCGTTATGCATCGTTGCTCCCGCCAGGCGCCGTGCTGCCGGGCCGCCCGCGGCCGCGGGGCGACGCGCCGGTGGCCGGCCCGTCAGCGATTGTTGGCGCCGGCGTCCGCCTGCGCAAGCATGAGCACGTAGCCGTCGGGATCCTCGAGCCTGAACTCGCCGCCCGGCATGTGCGGCGGATGCCGGATCGGGCCGGGCGCGTGTCCCAGGCGCACCAGCGCGGCGTGCGATGCCCGCACGTCGTCCACGTACAGGTAGAACAGCACGGCCTGCGCGGACGGATCGACCGGCGCGGACGCCTGGCCCAGCATCAGCCGCGCCGCCTCGCTTTCGAGCCAGGCCCAGACCGGCGCGGTGCCGCCCGGCGGCACCGTGCGCGCGGCGCGAAAGCCCAGGTCGGCGTAGAAGCGGATGCTGCGCGCGACGTCGGCGACGTGCGCGAAGGCGACGAGCGATCGGATCCGTGCGGCCATGTTGCCTCCAGTCGATGGCGCGGCGCGCGCCGCAGGGCGCCCGCCCTTTGCGCGGGGGTCAGGCCTTCGGCCCCAGCATGATGATCCCGGCGCCGAGCAGGCACACGCCCACGCCGATCCAGTCGGTGACGCTCGGCCGCACCGCGTCCACGGCCCACAGCCACGCCAGCGCCACGCAGATGTACACCCCGCCGTACGCCGCGTACACGCGCCCGGCGGCGTGCGGGTGCAGCGTGAGCAGCCAGACGAATACCGCCAGGCTCAGCGCCGCGGGCAGCAGCAGCCACGCGGGCTTGCCCTGCTTCAGCCACAGGTACGGCAGGTAGCAACCGACGATCTCGGCCAGCGCCGTGGCGACGAACAGCCCCAGGAGCTTCAGCGCGTCCACGCCCGTCGCTCCGTCGATGCACGGGCCGCACCCCCGCGGGCCGGTGCCGCGGTCATGCCTGGTGCGGACAGACGATTTCCCACAGGTGTCCGTCCGGATCGGTCGCGTATCCGATGTAGCCGCCCCAGGCCGGGTCGAGCGCCGGTTGTCCGGCGTGGCTGCCGCCATGGCCCTGGGCCCGTTCCAGCGCGCGGTCCACGTCCTCGCGGGTCTCGACCGCGCAGCTGACGATCGCCGGCGCGTCGGCGCCCGGCAGCAGCGCGGTGCGGCCGGCCTTGCGCGAATACGCCTCGAACCCGTCGCGTTGCATCAGGAACAGCGAGAGGTTGGGCAGCTCGAGCACGATCGTGTCGCCGTCGGCCTTGGCGTCGTCGCGCTCCAGGAACGCCCGGTAGAACCCGAGCGACCGCTGCAGGTCGGTGACGGGAAGGCAGACCACGGTCGTCTTCACTCGCATGCCGATGGCTCCATGCGCGGGGACGTGCACTGTAACCCGGGCGCGGCGCCGTGGCCGTCGACGGCCGACCGGCCGCCTGGTCCCTAGGCGCGGAACTCCGCCACGATCGCCGGCGCGCACAGGCGCCTGATGATCCAGCCGAACAGGACGGCAATCGCGACGCTGACCGCGCTGCCGGCCACCATGCCGACGACGAACACCGCCCGCAGGTCCGGCTCGCCCGCCATCGTGATCGCCGGCAGCTGCTCCATCATCGCCTTGGTGAGGCCGATGTTCAGCACCACGGCCGCGATGTTCCAGGCGATCCCCAGCGCCATCATGGCGATGAAGGCGACCCGTCCCCAGTTGCGCCGCTGCAGCAGGCCGATCGCGCTCGCGAACGTGGCGACATTGGCCAGCAGCATGGCCGCGAACATGGCCGGCATCGCGCGGAACATCCACCTGAACACCTCGGGCATGTCCGAAGGCACCGGCGCATGCACGACCGCGGCCAGTTCCTCGCGCATCAGCAGCAGCATCACGCCCTGCATGATGCCGACCAGCGTCCCGAATCCCGCCAGGACGAGGAAGATGCACGCCACCACGGTCACGAACGTCGAGCGTTGCTGCAATCGGTCCAAGTCGCGTCCTCCCTTGTCGATGCCGTTCCCCGCGCCACGGCCAACCGCGAGCGGCCGCCGGTCCCGCGCCGCTACGCCACGGCCTCGCCGGCGTGCGCCCTGATCGCCTCGATCCAGGCATTGCGGTCGAACACCACGAAGCGGTGCCGGGCGCCGTCCCACGTCCGGACCTCGATCGCGTTCGGCGCGACCGGGAGCACGCCCAGCAACCGGGTCCAGCACGCACGGACCCCGCGCACGCCGTCCAGCGGGATCTCCTCCGGCCGCGTATGCAGGTTGAGCCCGTGCGGCTCGAACACCAGACGCCGGTCGGTCAGCAGCAGCGCGCCGCCCACGCTCTCCGCGCCGCGCTGCAGGTTGGCCGCGCCTTCGCGCAACCGTCGCTCGCCTGGAAGCAGTCTGCTCGTCATCCACGTCGTTCCCGTGCCGTGGGTCCACGCTGGACCCGCGATGCCAAGACGTGTCCGGGCGCCGGCGTGTGACCGGGCGGCGGCGCGTGGACGCGCCGCGTACACCGGGGCGCACGGACGTGGCCAGCGACCGGCCGCAGCACGACGCAGCCCGCGGAGAACGCCCATGCCGCGGTGCGCTCGATCCTGAGGGCGGCCAGCGCGGCCGCGAACCCCGCGCGCGTGGACCGGTTCGCGCGCGCATGGGCCGGGTCAGGTCCGCTGGTAGAACGGCGTGACCGACCCGGTGAAGTAGTCGCCCAGCGCGCCGTCGCCGCGCCGCACCTCGACCAGGTCCACCGGCATGCCCTGCGGCACGGTGTCCGCGGCCACCATGCCCACCTCCTGCATGACCGCATCGAGCGCCCCCTCGCCCTCGATGCCGACGACCAGCGACGCGCTGCCGTCGGGCTGCTGCATCAGGCACAGGTAGGCCGCCGCGACCGGCGCGTGCCCGGCCAGCAGCGACGACAGCCCCGACACCAGGGCCTCGGGGTACTCGGCGGGCTGTCCCAGCAGCACCCGCGCCTGCTCGCCGACCGTGCGCTCCCGCACCACCGGCGCCACGCCGAGCAGCGCGTCGATCTCGGCGGGCAGGAATTCCTTGCCGGTGGTCGAAGTCGGGTTGAGGACCAGGGTGTTGCCGCGCGTCATCCCGAACAGCTGGCGCGCCGGCAGCGCCACCGCGCGCGTTTCCTCGTCGAGCAGCGGCTGCAGCGCCTCGGCGCTGGAGAAGAACGGGATGAACCGGTCGCCCCCCTCCCGGGCGAAATGCGCGATCGACAGGCCCGGGTCCGGATCCTCCGACCCTGGGGCGGGAACCAGGCCGATCGCATAGACCTCGGACTCGAGCAGCAGGCGATAGAACGCCGGCCGGGCGCCCGGGTCCTGGGCCGCGCGGGCCAGCGCGTCGTCGAGCGGATGTGCGGTGGTGTTCATGGGGTCTCCGGCGTGTTCCGCCCGATGGCGACTGGATGCGTGGCGCGCCAGTGTATGCCGCCGGTGCGCGCCGCGTCCCGCCTGGCCGCGCACGCCGGGCCCACGGGCTCAGCCGCGGCGCGCGAACTCGCGGATCGCGTTCAGCGCGCCGACCACGAGCAACAGCCCGCCACCCAGCTGCAGGCCTCCGTTGTCGGTGCCGGTTCCCACCACCAGCCACAGCACCCCGCCACCAGCAGGGCGATGGTGCCGGCTCCGATGCGCTTTACGGCCATGTCGGCTCTCCCGCGTGGACAGGCACTGGTGACGGCCATCGCGCCGCGATCCGGACGGCGCCCCTCACAGCGCGCGCAGCAGCGCGAAGGCCCAGTACAGGCCGATGCCCAGCTGCACGGCGAAGAACAGGAAGCGGATGGTGACCGCGGTCGCCGAGACCGAGGCCAGGTGGACGAGCGACTGGCACACGCGCGCGCCGAGCAGCGGCCAGGCCAGCGGATCGGTGACCGCGGCATGTCCCGTGGCAATGGCGACGAGCAGCAGCCCGCCCAGCACCGGCAGGTTCTCCACGCAGTTGGCGTGGGCCCGGGCGAGGCGCTGCATGAAGGGCGACAGGCCCGCATTGTCGGGCGTGAAGCGGTTGGCAGGCACCCGCCGGCCCAGCACGAGGCCGGTGCGGATGCCCTCCATGAGCGCGAGCAACAGCAGCGTCCATGCGATGAAGCCGGTCAGTGCGAAGGCGCTGGGCGAAGACATGGCCGATTCCTCCGCTGGAACATGGCGCGCGGTCCGCCCACCCGCCGCAGGCCGCGCCATCGCGCCGGCAGCGGTGGCGCGTCCCGCGTCACCGCGACGATCCGCCTGCCCGGTATGCGGCGGCCGCCGGCGACCGCATCAGGAGGCGTCCCACGCCGCCACCAGCCGGCGCGGCGCCTTGTGGCGCCAGGCCTGGCGGACGAGCCCCGCCACGACCGGGAGTTCGGCGTGCGAGAGCGCGACGCGCAGCCCGACCACCCTGGCGCCCCACGGCAGCCTGGCGACGAATTCCGGGTACAGCGCCAGCGCCTGCTCGCGTGGCTCCTCAGGGACGAACACGTGCACGTGCAGCCCGTCCGGCGGCACCGTCGCGAAGATCCTGCCGTTGACGCGGAACGAGACGTAGTCGAAGTGCGGCTGCTCGGTGACGCCCGGCAGGCCGGTGGCGATGGCTCGGACGTCGTCGAGGTTCATTGGCATCACCGGCCCGGACGCGAGGCGACTGCCCGCCATGGTACGCGGTGTACAGGCCCGCGGTCCGGGCTGGGGCCCGGCGCGGCCAGGTGTCCGCCCGGGATCACGCCCAACCGGCGCAGCCGCCATGCGCGCGCTGCGGATCGCTTTGCCTGCGGCGCCGCCGGCGCAGCTCCCCGGACCGGCCGCACGCCGGCCCCCGGCCACCTGCGCGGCAAGCGGCCGACCCGACCAATGCCCGCCGCGGGCGGCCACCCGCCTGGTGTCGCGGGGCCACGGCGACGCCGCGGCCTCCGGATCGCACGCTGCCGCGAGGCGGGCCGGGCCGCGACCGGCCGTCAGCCGGCGAGCGGCAGTCCCATCACCCGGTCGTCGTAGGCCTTGCCGCCGACGTTGAACTGCCGCGTGGCGACGTCCACGAAGCCTTGCTTGCGGTAGAACCCGATCGCGGCGTGGTTGCCCGCGTACACGCCGAGCAGCAGCCGGGCCGCGCCGGCCTCGCGCGCGTGCCCGATGGCGCCGGCGAGCAGCCGCTTGCCGGTGCCGCCGCCGTGGTAACGCGCGAACAGGTAGATCCGCTTGAGCTCCAGGTCGCGGTCGGGATCGGCCGAGGGAAGGTCCGGGGCCGTGACCAGCGCGTATCCCACCGGCGCGCCTCCCGGCGCCTGCGCCAGCCACGCCGCGCAGGCCGGGTCCGCCAGCCAGCGCGCGTACTGGTCGGCGGCGTGCGCCTTGCGGCAGTGCTCGATGATCGCCGCGCCATCGAGTATGCCGGCGAAGGTTTCCAGGAACGTGGCCTGCCCGACCAGCGCGAGCGCGGCTTCGTCGCCAGGCCTCGCCCTTCTCACGGCGACTTCAGTGGCCATCGGTTCCTCCATTGCCGCGTGTGCCGGCATTCACCCGGTAGTGCAGTTCCGCGAAGCCCGCGCCCACCTGCCTGGCCGAGACCAGCGACAGCGACGCATCGGCAAGCCGGCGCGGGAAAAGCGGCTTGCCCGCGCCCAGGGTCACCGACCCGACCTGGACGATGATCTCGTCCAGCAGCCCGGCATCGTGGAACTGCCCCGCGAGGTCGCCGCCCCCGACGATCCAGATGTTCCTGCCCGCGGCGGCCTCGCGCATCCGCGCATGCACCGGCCGCACGTCGCCCCGCACGAAGCGGAGGTCCGCGCCCGGAATCGCAGGCAGCTCGCGCGACGAGAACACCCACGCCGGCTGCGCATACGGCCAGGCCGAGCCGGTCTGCGCCGCCACCGCCCCCGCGTTGCGCAGCATCCACTCGTACGTGGACGATCCCATCGCCAGCGCCCCGACCTGCGCGATGAAGCCCGGGTAGCTGGTGTCGTCGAGGTCCCCGAGCGGGAACAGCCAGTCGAGCGAGTCGTCCTGCGTCGCGATGAAGCCGTCGAGGCTCGATGCCGTGAAGTACCGGGTTTTCATGGGCCTCCCTGTGCCAAGTCGCACCGTCCCGCATCGCCTGGCGCCGGCCGGCGCAGGCCATGCCCCGCCGCGGCGCCTGGCCGCAACGGCGGTCAGGTCCCGAGGTAACGCTCGGGCACCGCGATTCCCTGCTGCCGGAAGAAGCTGAGCTGGTCGAAGTAGCCCCGCTGGAAGACGATCCGGCCATCGCGCACGTGGAAGAAGCCGCAGCCGCGCAGGCCGGCCGGATCGCGCCATTCGAGGATCGCCCACTCCCCGTCCTGGAACAGGTTCTCGACCATGCAGTGCATGGTCGCCCGCCCGAATTCGACCTCGAACATGCGCCGGATCGCCTCGCGGCCCTGCAGCGGGTCCATCACCACCTGGTGGTTGACCGCGTCGTCCGCGTAGAGGGACGCAAGCCCTTCCACGTCGCCTGCGTTGAAGCGACGCACCCATTCCTCGACGATCCGCTTCGGCGACACCTGCCTTTCCCTCTTCCATGCAGCGGGCCTGGGCCCGGGATCCGCGACCGGGCCGGATGCTGCCCGAAGCGGCTTCGGATGATACGCACCGCAGGACGGCGCGGTCGCACCGCGATGCGCATCGCGACCGCCCCGCTGGGCGATGCCCTCGCCGTCGTCACCGGACGCCCGCGCTGGCGACGCCGGCATGCAGCAACACCGCACTCGATGGCTCGACCCGGGCCGCAGGCCTACGTCGCATGCGGCGTGATGGGCACGAGCCGGGAGTCCGCAAGTGCCGCGGTGCGATGGCGCACGCAGGCCTGGTACTCCGGCATGGACAGCATGGCACGGAACGCCGCGGCCGACGGATAGCGCACCAGAAAGACCTGGTGCCAGGTTTCCCCGGACGGCGCGATGAGCGGCTCGTGCGCCCTGCCGCTGAAGATGACGCTCGCCCCGATGGCGGACATCGCCCGGAGCGCCGTCTCCGAGTAGCGCCGGTAGGCCTCGCGCCCGCTGCACGCCTCGGCGGGATCGCTGTAGGCGGCCTGGTCGCGGAAGCGCAGCAGGTTGAGCATCACGACCGGCGTTCCCTCCGGCAGGGCGTCGAGCACCTGGCGTTGCTCGGGCGAAAGTGCGTCCGTCATTGGTTCCATGTGGCTCTCGCATGAAGGTGGCCGGCCTCGGGGGCGAGATGCGCACCGCCCGCCACCTGGCGTCCTGGCGGGTGGATCAGGCAGGCGCCGCGGTGCGACGGCCGGCCGGCAAGGTCAGGTGCGGCTGCATTCGTACACGACCAGGGCCACCCAGATCGAGGAGAACAGCAGCGGAAGGCCGATGTCCATCTTGAGCCGGGTCCGCCGCCAGTTGGTGGTGATGCCGAACAGCTGGTTGGCGCGGGCGCGGCGCTCGGCGTCGTGTACGTAGTCGTGCTCGGAGCACAGCTGGGCCCGGTCGTCGTCGGACAGGTTGGTCGAGTACTTGTAGTAGTCGACGATCCGGTGCCGCGCCCGCACGACCGGGAACCAGATGGACCAGGTCACCAGGATGCCGACGGCCGCGGTCACGTAGACCAGTGCGGAACTCTTGCCGATGACGATCGCCCCGACGGCCAGCAGGAACGCCTGGGACGAGATGAACATCGAGCGGTACGACTGCAGGAGCGACTCGTTGATCGCCCATCGATTGATCGTGCTCACGGAGACCCCCGGTTGGCCGGGTTGATTCTACTGCGTGGCCCGGAGCATGCCTCGCCACGATCCGGCCGGACGCATCCATGGCCTCGATCGCCAGGACGGCGTCCCGGCTCCGTTCGCCCTGCGCCACTGACCTGAGTATGGAACTTGTAGCCGATCAGGCAGTGAGTCCGGGGTGATGGTATCGGGTTCCGACCAGTTCCGGCGAACGGTCGCCGGGGGTTTGTAGCCATGGGCGCTGTGCGGCCGCTGCTCGTTGTAGAACTGCCGCCAGCGTTCGATCAGCACCTTCGCTTCGGCGCGGCTGCGGAACCATTCCCGGTTCAGAAGCTCGTCCCGAAGCTTGCCGTTGAAGCTCTCGACGAACCCGTTCTGCCAGGGGCTACCCGGCGCGATGAAGGCCGGGCCGATCGCCGCGTCGCGCAGCCAGCGCATCACCTTGGCCGCGGTGAACTCGGCGCCGTTGTCGGAG
>NZ_AWZR01000003.1 GCF_000472505.1 Luteimonas sp. J29 | reverse complement strand
CGCATCGAGCGCGGCGTGATCAAGGTGGGCGACGAGATCGAGATCGTCGGTATCCGTCCGACCCAGAAGACCACGGTCACGGGCGTGGAGATGTTCCGCAAGCTGCTGGACCAGGGCCAGGCGGGCGACAACGCGGGCCTGCTGCTGCGCGGCACCAAGCGTGACGANGTGGAGCGCGGCCAGGTGCTGGCGAAGCCGGGCACGATCACCCCGCACACGGACTTCGAGGCCGAGGTGTACGTGCTGTCGAAGGACGAGGGCGGCCGCCACACGCCGTTCTTCAAGGGCTACCGCCCGCAGTTCTACTTCCGTACGACGGACATCACCGGCGCGGTGACGCTGCCGGAGGGCACGGAGATGGTGATGCCGGGCGACAACGTGAAGATGTCGGTGTCGCTGATCAACCCGATCGCGATGGACGAGGGTCTGCGGTTCGCGATCCGCGAGGGCGGCCGCACGGTCGGCGCCGGCGTGGTGTCGAAGATCATCAAGTAAGCACCCGGGCCCCGCGACGGCGGGGCCGTGAACCGGACGCCGGGCTCCCAGGCCCGGCGACCGGACAGGCCGGACCCGGCGCCTGCTGGCGGCCGGGGCGGGCAGGGAGCAGGCCGCCCCACCCGGACCGTCCGGATGCGAACAGTGCTTGCATCCGGATCGTGAAGGTTCCATAATATTCGACTCCCCGCTGCCGAGCCTGTCCGGGCGACAGCGGAACCGCGAAATGAGGTGCAGGAAGTGCCTCGTCTTCGCCAGACAGGGATCTTGTCGCGTGGCAGGTGCTCCGCCCGTTCCGGAGGTCTCCGGGACACATAGGCGGGGCGTTTTGGCACGCTTGCGATCCAGGTCTGGGCGGGCCGGGCGACCGGTCTGCCCTGTTTTTTTCCCGTTCCCCGGGTGGCCAGGCGCGGTATGCCTGGCGGCATGGGGGCCGAAAACGGGGTCCGGCGCACCCAGCCGCCGGGCCCGTCGCTCTTTCAACGAAGGAATTCCGTCATGGCGGACCAGAAAATCCGGATCCGGCTCAAGGCGTTCGATCACCGACTGATCGACCGTTCGGCCAGCGAGATCGTCGAAACGGCCAAGCGGACCGGCGCGCAGGTGCGCGGCCCGATCCCGCTGCCCACCAAGATCGAGCGTTACACCATCCTCACGTCGCCGCACGTCGACAAGGATGCGCGTGACCAGTACGAAGCCCGCACGCACAAGCGCGTGCTCGATATCGTCGACCCCAACGACAAGACCGTGGACGCGCTGATGAAGCTCGAGCTCGCGGCTGGCGTCGACGTCCAGATCAAGCTGACCTGAGGCCCCGAACCATGACCGCGAAGATCCATTCGTTGGGCATCGTCGGCCGCAAGGCCGGCATGAGCCGGGTGTTCACCGAGGACGGCAAGTCCGTGCCCGTGACCCTGATCGAAGCCACGCCCAACCGCATCACCCAGATCAAGACCGTCGAGACCGACGGCTACAGCGCCGTGCAGGTCACCGCCGGCGTGCGCCGCGCCTCGCTGCTCACCAAGCCCGAGGCCGGCCACCTGGCCAAGGCCAAGGTCGAGCCCGGCCGCGGCCTGTGGGAGCTGCGCGTCGCCGCCGACAAGATCGGCGACTTCGAAGTCGGCGGCGAGATCAAGGCCGACATTTTCGAGGTCGGCCAGCTGGTCGACGTCCAGGGCGTGACCAAGGGCAAGGGCTTCCAGGGCACGATCAAGCGCTGGAACTTCAGCATGGGCGACGCGACGCACGGCAACTCGCTGTCGCACCGCGCGCCCGGCTCGATCGGCCAGCGCCAGACCCCGGGCCGCGTGTTCCCGGGCAAGAAGATGGCGGGCCACATGGGCCACGTGACCCAGACGACCCAGCGCCTGCAGGTGGTCAAGGTGGACGCCGAGCGCGGCCTGATCGCCGTCAAGGGCGCCGTCCCCGGCGCGCCGGGCGGCGACGTCATCGTCCGTCCCTCGAGCAAGGCATAAGGAGAGATGACGATGGAACTCGCCATCAACGGCAGCAACAGCAAGCTGTCCGTGTCCGACGCGGTGTTCGGGCGCGAATTCAGCGAAGACCTGGTCCACCAGGTCGTGGTGGCCTACCAGGCCGCCGGCCGTGCCGGCACCAAGGCGCAGAAGACCCGCGCCGAGGTCAACGGCACCACCAAGAAGTCGAAGCGCCAGAAGGGCGGCGGCGCCCGCCACGGCGCGCTGACCGCGCCGATCTTCGTCGGCGGCGGCCGCGCCTTCGCCGCCCGGCCGCGCAGCTTCGAGCAGAAGGTCAACCGCAAGCAGTATCGTGCGGCCATGGCGGTGATCCTGTCCGAGCTCAACCGCCAGGGCCGGATCAAGGTCGTCGAGTCGTTCGACGTCGACGCGCCGAAGACCGCTGGCCTGGTCGCCAAGCTCAAGGAATTCGACCTGGGCAGGCGTCCGCTGATCGTCACCGAGGACGCCTCGGAGAACCTGTACCTGTCGGCGCGCAACCTGCCGTACGTCGAGGTTCGCGACGTGCAGGGCCTGGACCCGGTCGCGCTGGTCGGTGCCGACAGCGTCCTGGTCACCACCGAGGCGGTGAAGAAGATCGAGGAGTGGCTGGCATGAACGACGCCAAGCTCTATGAAGTGATCCGTGCGCCGCGCGTGTCCGAGAAGACCGCGCGCCTGCAGGAAGTGTCCAACCAGTACGCGTTCGAGGTGTCGAAGGACGCGACCAAGGCCGAGATCAAGGCCGCGGTCGAGAAGCTGTTCGACGTCAAGGTCGAGGCGGTCAACGTGGTCAACGTGAAGGGCAAGAGCAAGTCCTTCCGTTTCCGCCAGGGCAGCCGCGGCAACTGGCGCAAGGCGTACGTGACGCTGGCCGAGGGCCAGTCGATCGACGTGATCAACGCGACGGCCTGAGGAAGCTCCCATGCCATTGATGAAGTTCAAGCCCACGTCCCCCGGCCGCCGCAGCGCGGTCCGCGTGGTGACGCCCGACCTGCACAAGGGCAAGCCGCACGCCGCGCTGGTCGAGCCGCAGGAGCGTACCGGCGGCCGCAACCATCACGGGCGGATCACCACCCGCCACCGCGGCGGTGGCCACAAGCAGCACTACCGCATCATCGACTTCAAGCGCGACAAGGAAGGCATCCCGGCGCGCGTGGAGCGGATCGAGTACGACCCGAACCGCACCGCGCACATCGCGCTGCTGTGCTACGTCGACGGCGAGCGCCGCTACATCATCGCACCGAAGGGCCTGAAGGCCGGCGACCAGGTGATCGCGGGCAACGACGCCCCGATCAAGGCCGGCAATACCCTGCCGCTGCGCAACATCCCGGTCGGTTCCACGGTGCACTGCATCGAGATGAAGCCGGGCAAGGGCGCGCAGCTCGCCCGCGCCGCCGGCGCCGGTGTGCAGCTGGTCGCCCGCGAGGGCGTGTACGCGCTGATCCGCCTGCGTTCGGGCGAGATGCGCCGCGTGCCGGCCGAGTGCCGCGCGACCATCGGCGAAGTCGGCAATGTCGAGCACAACCTCGAGAAGCTGGGCAAGGCCGGTGCCAAGCGCTGGCGCGGCATCAAGCCGACCGTCCGCGGCGCGGCCATGAACCCGGTCGACCACCCGCACGGCGGCGGCGAAGCCAAGGCCGGCCAGGGCAACCCGCACCCGGTCACCCCGTGGGGCGTGCCGACCAAGGGCTACAAGACCCGCAAGAACAAGCGGACGCAGCAGTTCATCGTGCGCGACCGCAGGAGCTGATAGAGCATGGCACGTTCACTGAAGAAGGGTCCGTTCGTCGACCATCACCTGATCAAGAAGGTCGAGGCCGCGGGCAACACCAAGAAGCCGATCAAGACCTGGTCGCGCCGCTCGATGATCCTGCCGGAGATGGTGGGCTTCACGATCGCCGTCCACAACGGCCGCAACCACGTTCCGGTGCTGATCAACGAGAACATGGTGGGCCACAAGCTCGGCGAGTTCGCCATCACCAGGACCTTCAAGGGTCATGGCGGCGACAAGAAGTCGGGCAGGTAAGGAGCGCACGATGGACAAGGCAACACGAGCCAAGCACGAAGAAGCCAAGCGGGCGCGCTCCGAGGTCAACAAGCGCACCGCGGTGCTGCGCACTGCCCGCATCTCGCCGCAGAAGGCGCGCCTGGTCGCCGACCAGGTTCGCGGCCTGCCGGCCGAGCGCGCGGTCAACCTGCTCAAGTTCTCCGACAAGAAGGCGGCGCACCTGATCAAGAAGCTGGTCGAGTCCGCGATCGCCAACGCCGAGAACAACGCCGGCGCCGACATCGACGAGCTCCGCATCGCGAAGATCACGGTCGACGAAGGTCCGCTGCTGAAGCGCTTCATGGCGCGGGCCAAGGGCCGCGGCACGCGCATCCTCAAGCGCACCAGCCACATCACCGTCGTCGTGGGAGAGGGCAAGTAAATGGGTCATAAAGTTCATCCCACCGGCATCCGCCTCGGCATCGCCAAGGACTGGAACTCCAAGTGGTACGCCGGCAAGAAGGAATACGCCGAGTACCTGACGGCGGACCTGAAGGTGCGCGAGATGCTGCGCAAGCGCCTGGCCGCGGCCGGCATCAGCAGGATCCTGATCGAGCGCCCGGCCAAGACCGCGCGCGTGACGATCCACACCGCCCGCCCGGGCGTTGTGATCGGCAAGCGCGGCGAGGACATCGAAAAGCTGCGCAAGGACGTGTCGGCGATGATGGGCGTGCCCGCGCACATCAACGTCACCGAGGTGCGCAAGCCCGAGCTCGACGCCCAGCTGGTGGCCGAGTCGATCGCGCAGCAGCTCGAGCGCCGCATCATGTTCCGCCGCGCGATGAAGCGCGCGGTGGGCAATGCGATGCGCCTGGGCGCGCTCGGCATCAAGGTCAACGTCGCCGGCCGCCTCAACGGCGCCGAGATCGCGCGTTCGGAGTGGTACCGCGAAGGCCGCGTGCCGCTGCACACGCTCCGCGCCGACGTCGACTACGGCTTCGCCGAGGCCCGCACCACCTACGGCGTGATCGGCATCAAGGTCTGGATCTACAAGGGCGAGGTCTTCGACTTCTCCCAGGTCGGCCAGGAGAAGCAGGACGATTCGCCGCGCGGCAACGATCGCGGCGACCGTGGTGACCGCGAGCGCCCGCGTGGCCCGCGCCGTGACCGCGGCGATCGCGAGGCGAGGGACTAAACCATGCTGCAACCCAAGCGAACCAAGTACCGCAAGATGCACAAGGGCCGCAACGACGGCCTGGCGTGGAGCGGCAATGCCGTCAGCTTCGGCGAGTACGGCCTGAAGGCCACCTCGACCGGCCAGATCACGGCCCGCCAGATCGAGGCCGGGCGCCGTTCGATCAGCCGCCACGTCAAGCGCGGCGGCAAGATGTGGATCCGCGTGTTCCCCGACAAGCCGATCACCAAGAAGCCGATCGAAGTCCGCATGGGCTCGGGCAAGGGTTCGGTCGAGTACTGGGTCGCGCAGATCCAGCCCGGCCGCATGATCTACGAGATCGAGGGCGTGCCCGAGGAGACGGCGCGCGAGGCGTTCCGCCTGGCGGCCGCCAAGCTCTCGGTCACCACCACTTTCGTGACCCGGACGGTGCGCTGATGGCTACGATCAAGGAACTGCGCGGCAAGTCCGCCGAAGAGCTGCAGGGCCATCTGCTGGACCTGCACAAGGAACGCTTCGCCCTGCGCATGCAGAAGGCGACCGGCCAGCTGACCAGGACGCACGAACTGCGTCGCGTTCGCCGCGAGATCGCGCGCGTCAACACGCTGCTGTCGGCGAAGAAGTAGGGCATAGACCATGAACAACAGCGAAAAGAAGCAGAACACGGTCCAGGGCCGGGTGGTCAGCGACAAGATGGACAAGACGGTGACCGTGCTCGTCGAGCGGAACGTGAAGCACCCGCTCTATGGCAAGTACATCCGCCGCTCGACCAAGCTGCACGCCCACGATGCCGACAACTCCGCGAAGGAAGGCGACATCGTGCGCCTCGTGGAAGTGGCCCCGATCTCGAAGACCAAGAACTGGCGCGTGGTCGAGATCGTCGCCCGCGCTGCCGAATAACGGAGGACGCGTCCAATGATCCAGATGCAGAGCCACCTCGACGTGGCCGACAACTCCGGCGCCAAGGAAGTGATGTGCATCAAGGTGCTCGGCGGCTCCAAGCGCCGCTACGCCGCGATCGGCGACATCATCAAGGTGTCGGTCAAGGAAGCGATCCCGCGCGGCAAGGTGAAGAAGGGCGAGGTCTACGACGCGGTCGTGGTGCGCACCCGCAAGGGCGTGCGTCGCCCCGACGGTTCGCTGATCCGCTTCGACGGCAACGCCGCGGTGCTGCTGAACAACAAGCACGAGCCGATCGGCACTCGCATCTTCGGGCCCGTGACCCGCGAGCTGCGTTCCGAGAAGTTCATGAAGATCGTCTCGCTCGCTCCTGAAGTGCTGTGAGCGGAAGGACACAAGACCATGGCTAAGCGAATCAGGAAAGGCGATCAGGTCATCGTGATCGCGGGGCGGGACAAGGGCAAGACCGGCGAGGTGGTGCGCGTGCTCGGCGACAAGGTCGTCGTCTCGAACATCAACATCGTCAAGCGCCACACCAAGCCCAACCCCCAGGCGGGGCAGCCCGGCGGCGTGATCGAGCGCGAGGCGCCGATCCACGCGTCGAACGTGATGCTGTTCAACCCTGCCACCGGCAAGGGTGAGCGCGTCGGTACCAAGGTGCTCGAGGATGGACGGCGGCTGCGCGTGTTCCGCTCGAGTGGCGAGGCGGTCTGATCAAGGCCGCCTGATCACCAGGAAAGAAGACAATGACGACCCGTCTGGAAAAGTTCTACAAGGATGAAGTCGTGCCGAAGCTCATGGAGCAGTTCGGCTACGACAACATCATGCAGGTGCCGCGCCTGACCAAGATCACGCTCAACATGGGCGTGGGCGAGGCCGCCGCGAACAAGAAGATCCTCGAGAACGCGACCGCCGACATGGCGAGGATCGCCGGCCAGAAGCCGGTGGTCACCAAGTCGCGCATCTCGGTGGCCTCGTTCAAGATCCGCGACGGCTGGCCGATCGGCTGCAAGGTGACCCTGCGCCGCGCGAGGATGTACGAGTTCCTCGACCGCCTGATCAACGTGGCGCTGCCGCGCGTGCGCGACTTCCGCGGCGTGTCCGCCCGGTCGTTCGACGGTCGCGGCAACTACAACATGGGCGTGAAGGAGCAGATCATCTTCCCGGAGATCGATTTCGACCAGGTCGATGCGCTCCGCGGCATGGACATCGCCATCACCACCACCGCCAAGACCAACGCCGAAGCCAAGGCCCTGCTCGAGGCCTTCCGCTTCCCGTTCCGCAACTGAGGAAATACACATGGCGAAGACCTCCATGGTCAACCGCGAGGCCAAGCGCGCCAAGCTGGTGAAGAAGTACGCCGCCAAGCGCGAGGAGCTGAAGAAGATCATCTCCAGCCAGACGGCGAGCTACGAGGAGAAGATCGAGGCCGCGACCAGGCTGCAGAAGCTGCCGCGCGATTCTTCCCCGGCGCGCCAGACCACCCGCTGCGCCCTCACCGGGCGCCCGCGCGCGGTCTACTCGAAGTTCGGCCTGGGCCGGAACATGCTGCGCCAGGCCACGATGCGCGGCGACGTGCCGGGCCTGCGCAAGGCCAGCTGGTAAGCGCCGCCCCCGGCCGCGGCCGGGGAGGGACCAGGCCACCACCGCGCGGCCGGGTTCGTATATAATTGCCGGCTTGCCCGATCCTCCGGGCACGCCTGGCGGCCCCCCGACCGCCCCGGTGGCGGTTCGGGGAACAACTCGACAGATTTCGCGAAAGCGGATATCGGTGCGTTCATAAGGAACTTCCATGAGCATGACTGATCCCATCGCCGACATGCTGGTCCGCATCAAGAATGCGGCCGCGGTCGGCAAGCCGACGGTGAAGATGCCGTCCTCCAAGATCAAGGTCGCCATCGCCAACGTCCTCAAGGACGAGGGCTACATCAGCGGCCTGCGGGTGATCGAGAACGGCGCCAAGGCCGAGCTCGAGATCGAACTCAAGTATTTCGAAGGCCGTCCGGTGATCGAGCAGCTCAAGCGCGTGTCGCGCTCGGGCCTGCGCCAGTACCGCGGCAAGGACGCGCTGCCCAAGGTCCTCGGTGGCCTCGGCATCGCAATCATCTCCACCTCCAAGGGCATCATGACCGATGCGCAGGCGCGCCAGCAGGGCGTCGGCGGCGAGGTCCTGTGCTTCGTGGCCTAAGGGAGTAACGCACATGTCCCGCATCGCCAAGAAGCCCATCGCCCTGCCGAAGGGCGTCGAGATCAATGCCCAGGCCGAATCGATCAGCGTCAAGGGCCCGAAGGGCACCCTGAGCGTGGCCAAGCCGGCCGGCATCGAGGTGCGCATCGAGGACGGCAACGCCCACCTGTCGGCGGCCGACGCCTCCCAGATCGCGCTGACCGGCACCCTGCGCTCGATCGTCGCCAACATGGTTCACGGCGTGTCGCAGGGCTTCGAGCGCAAGCTCGAGCTGGTCGGCGTGGGTTACCGCGCCGCCGTCCAGGGCAAGGACCTGAACCTGTCGCTCGGCTACTCGCACCCGGTGGTGTTCACCGCCCCCGAGGGCATCACCATCACCACGCCGACCCAGACCGAGGTCGTGGTGGCCGGCGCCGACAAGCAGCTGGTGGGCCAGGTCGCCGCCAAGATCCGTGGATTCCGTCCGCCGGAGCCCTACAAGGGCAAGGGCGTGAAGTACTCCGACGAAACCATCATCCGCAAGGAAGCCAAGAAGGCGTAATGCGGCAGGCCCCGCCGGTCGGGCAGGGCCACCGCCAGCCGATCCGCTTCCAGTAGAGACCAAGAACCATGGACAAGAAAATCGCCCGCCTGCGCCGCGCCAAGTCGACCCGCGCCCGCATCCGCGAACTCGGCGTTCCGCGCCTGTCGGTGCTGCGTACCGGCCAGCATGTCTACGCCCAGGTCTTCAGCGCCGACGGCTCGAAGGTGCTCGCCGCCGCCAGCACCACCCAGGCCGACGTGCGCGAGGGCCTCAAGAGCTCGAAGAACATCGAGGCCGCCGCCAAGGTCGGCCGCGCGATCGCCGAGAAGGCCAAGGCCGCGGGGATCGAGAAGGTCGCCTTCGACCGCTCGGGCTACCGTTACCACGGCCGCGTGAAGGCGCTGGCCGATGCCGCCCGCGAGGGTGGCCTGCAGTTCTGATCCGGGGGCGGCGCGGCCAGGTCCGCGCCGCCTTCCTGCCTGACCCGCCGGCACGGGCTGTGCCGGGCGCTCCGCGGCTTCTGCCCGCCGGAAGCGATCCACCGCTCCAGACCACAACGATAAGCGGCCAAGCCGCGAAATTCCCTTCCAGACAGAGACACGGCAATGGCAGAACCTCGTGAGAACCGCGGCCGCGATCGCAATCGCGACCGGGAAGAGATCGACGACGGCATGATCGAGAAGCTGATCGCGGTCAACCGCGTCAGCAAGACCGTCAAGGGCGGCCGCCAGTTCACCTTCACCGCGCTGACGGTGGTGGGCGACGGCAACGGCAAGGTCGGCTTCGGCTACGGCAAGGCGCGCGAAGTGCCGGTCGCGATCCAGAAGTCGATGGAGTACGCGCGCAAGAACCTGCGCACCGTGGATCTCAACGGCCCGACCCTGTGGCACACGGTCAAGGCCGGCCACGGCGCCGCGCGGGTGTTCATGCAGCCGGCTTCCGAGGGTACCGGCGTGATCGCCGGCGGCGCGATGCGCGCCGTGCTCGAGGCGGTGGGCGTGAAGGACGTGCTGGCCAAGGCGGTCGGCTCGCGCAACCCGATCAACCTGGTGCGCGCGACGGTCAAGGGTCTCGAGCAGATGCACTCGCCGGCCCGTATCGCGGCCAAGCGCGGCAAGAAGGTGGAGGAGATCCTCAATGGCTAAGAACCAGGCTGGTACCGGCACCGTGAAGGTGCGTCTGGTCAAGGGCCTGCGCGGCACGCAGGCCAAGCACCGCCTGTCGGTCCGCGCGCTGGGCCTGAACAAGCTCAACGACGTCCGCGAACTGAAGGACAGCCCGCAGGTCCGTGGCCTGATCAACAAGGTCCACTACCTGGTCCGGGTCGAGGAGTAAGCACATGAAGCTCAATACGCTCAAGCCCGCCGACGGCGCCCGCAAGGAGCGCACCCGCGTCGGTCGCGGCATCGGCTCCGGCCTCGGCAAGACCGCCGGTCGCGGCCACAAGGGTTCGTTCGCGCGCGCCGGCAAGGGCAAGATCAAGGCCGGCTTCGAAGGCGGCCAGATGCCGATGCACATGCGCCTGCCGAAGGTCGGCTTCCGCTCCAAGCTGAAGGCCGACACCGCCGAGGTGTTCCTGTACCAGCTCGAGCGCCTGGACAGCGAGGTCGACTTCGCCGCGCTGCGCGCCGCGAAGCTGGTGCCGAGCACCGCGAAGAAGGCCAAGGTGGTCAAGCAGGGCGAGATCTCGAAGAAGCTCGTGCTCAAGGGCCTGCTGGTGACGGCGGGTGCGCGCGCGGCGATCGAGGCCGCCGGCGGCAAGATCGAGGAGTAAGGACGGCATGGCGCGAAGCGCGGGAGCAATGTCGGGCCTGGCGGGCGCGGGCAAGTTCACCGAACTGCGCCAGCGCCTGCTGTTCGTGCTCGGTGCGCTGATCGTCTACCGGATCGGCTGCTTCATCCCGGTGCCGGGCGTGAACCCGGACGCGATGCTGCAGCTGATGGAGCGCCAGGAAGGCACCATCGTGGACATGTTCAACATGTTCTCCGGTGGTGCCCTGGAGCGCTTCAGCCTGTTCGCGCTCAACGTGATCCCCTACATCTCGGCGTCGATCGTGATGCAGCTGCTGGTGCAGATCGTGCCGAGCCTGAAGGCGATCCAGAAGGAAGGCGAGTCGGGCCGCCGCCGGATCACCCAGTGGTCGCGCATCGGCGCGATCCCGCTGGCGATCTTCCAGTCGGCCGGCATCGCGGTCGCATTGCAGAGCCAGGGCGCCGGAGCGGGTATCCCGGTGGTCTACGCGCCGGGCCCCGGTTTCGTGCTCACCGCGATCGTCGCCCTGACCGCCGGCACCATGTTCCTGGTGTGGCTCGGCGAGCAGGTGACCGAGCGCGGCATCGGCAACGGCGTGTCGCTGATCATCTTCGCCGGCATCGTCGCCGGCCTGCCGAGCGCCGTGATCAGCACGGTCGAGGCCGCCCGCAATGGCGACATGAGCCCGATCGCGGTGATCGTGGTCGCGGTGCTGGTGGTGGCGGTGACCTTCTTCGTGGTGTTCGTCGAGCGGGGCCAGCGCCGGATCACTGTCAACTACGCACGCCGCCAGGGCGGTCGCAACGCGTACATGAACCAGACCTCGTTCCTGCCGCTGAAGCTCAACATGGCGGGCGTGATCCCGGCGATCTTCGCGTCGTCGATCATCATGTTCCCAGCCACCGCGACCACCTGGTTCGGCCAGGCCGGTTCGACCCAGTGGCTGCAGCGGGTGGCCCAGGCGCTGTCCCCGGGCGAGCCGCTGTACATCCTGCTGTATGCGGGCCTGATCGCCGGCTTC
Organism: Luteimonas sp. J29; assembly: GCF_000472505.1. Classification (GTDB taxonomy): domain Bacteria; phylum Pseudomonadota; class Gammaproteobacteria; order Xanthomonadales; family Xanthomonadaceae; genus Luteimonas. The sequence continues at coordinate 424,108 of NZ_AWZR01000003.1, read as the reverse complement.
GCCTTCTTCTACACGGCGCTGGTGTTCAACTCGCAGGAGACCGCGGACAACCTGAAGAAGTCCGGCGCGCTGGTCCCCGGCATCCGCCCGGGCAAGGCCACCGCCGAGTACATCGACGGGGTCCTGACCCGGCTCACCGCCGCTGGCGCCGCCTACCTGGTGCTCGTGTGCCTGCTGCCGGAGTTCATGCGCAACGAACTGAACGTCTCGTTCTACTTCGGCGGCACCTCGCTGCTGATCGTGGTGGTGGTGGTGATGGATTTCATCGCTCAGGTGCAGGCGCACCTGATGTCGCACCAGTACGAGAGCCTGCTGAAGAAGGCGAACCTCAAGGGCGGGTCCCGCACGCGCTGACGCGTGGGCGGACCCAGGCCCGGCCAGGGACGGTCGGACGGGACCAGCGGTGCCGCCTGGGGCGGGGCCGGGGTCCGGGAACCGGGCGGCCAGCGGCCGCCGGTCCCACCGGCCAGGAGGGCAGGACACACGCCGGCGCGGAGCACAGCCTCCCCCGGCACGATGGGCGACTCCCGCGGCGGTCCCGCGCGGGGGTGGATCCGGGCCAGCCGCGCACCAGAGTAGTGCGCGGGGCAGGGGGGAGACCCCCGGCCAGCCCGGCTCCGTCGCCGGAGCATGGGCACACTCCCCATGCCGGGCCGGAGGGCGCTCCAGGGCGTCCTCCGGCTTCCAGAGAACCCGGGACCCTGTTACAATTTCGTGTTCACTCAGCCGGGGGCGCCCCTCCCGGTCGACCAACCAGTTGGAGATCCGCGCATGGCGCGTATTGCAGGTGTCAACCTGCCTGCCCAGAAGCACGTCTGGGTCGGGCTGCAGAGCATCTACGGCATCGGCCGTACCCGTTCCAAGCTCGTCTGCGAGGCCGCGGGCGTGCCGGCGAACACCAAGATCCGCGACCTGTCCGAGCCGGAAGTCGAGCGCCTGCGCGCCGAGGTCGGCAAGTACGTGGTCGAGGGCGACCTGCGCCGCGAGGTCGGCATGGCGATCAAGCGCCTGATGGACCTGGGCTGCTACCGCGGCCTGCGCCACCGCCGCGGCCTCCCCCTGCGTGGCCAGCGCACCCGGACCAACGCCCGTACCCGCAAGGGTCCGCGCAAGGCCATCAAGAAGTAATCGAGGACAACCGACATGGCCAAGCCGGCAGCAGGCAAGCAGAAGAAGAAGATCAAGCGCGTCGTCACCGACGGCATCGCGCACGTCCACGCTTCGTTCAACAACACCATCGTCACCATCACCGACCGCCAGGGCAACGCGCTGTCGTGGGCGACCTCGGGCGGCGCGGGCTTCCGCGGCTCGCGCAAGTCGACCCCGTTCGCCGCGCAGGTCGCCGCCGAGAAGGCGGGCAAGGATGCGCTGGATTACGGCGTCAAGTCGCTGGAAGTGCGCATCAAGGGCCCGGGTCCGGGTCGTGAGTCGGCCGTGCGTTCGCTGAACAACGTGGGCTACAAGATCACCAACATCGTCGACGTGACGCCGATCCCGCACAACGGGTGCCGTCCGCCGAAGAAGCGCCGCGTCTAAGGGGGCGACAAGCACATGGCACGTTACATCGGTCCTACCTGCAAGCTCGCGCGCCGCGAAGGCGTCGACCTGTCGCTCAAGTCGCCGGCCCGCGCGCTCGACTCCAAGTGCAAGCTGGAGCAGAAGCCTGGCCAGCACGGCGCCACCGCGCGCCGGGGCAAGCTCTCCGACTACGCCACCCAGCTGCGCGAGAAGCAGAAGGTCAAGCGCATCTACGGCCTGCTCGAGCGCCAGTTCCGCAACTACTACAAGAAGGCCTCGAACCGGAAGGGCAACACCGGCGAGAACCTGCTGCAGCTGCTGGAAACCCGCCTGGACAACGTCGTCTACCGCATGGGCTTCGCGGTGACCCGTCCCTCGGCCCGCCAGCTCGTCTCGCACCGCGGCGTGACCGTGAACGGCAAGGTCGTGAACCTGCCGTCCTACCAGGTCAAGTCCGGCGACGTGATCGCGCTGTCCGAGAAGGCGCAGAAGCAGCTCCGCGTGCAGGAGTCGCTGAACATCGCCCAGACGATGGACCTGACCCCGTCGTGGGTCGAGGTCGACCAGAAGAAGTTCACCGGCGTGTTCAAGGCGGTCCCGGACCGTAGCGACCTGCCGGCCGACATCAACGAAGCGCTGATCGTCGAGCTTTACTCGAAGTAAGGACTGGCGGCGGGGCCTACCCGCGGCACCAGCGACAACTCCCCCGGCCCGTGCGACGCACGGGCCACCCCTTGGCAGCAAGGGGCTCCAAACGTCCAGGGCTGCGCGTCGACGGGCGCGACCGCCCTGCAGGAGATGCTACGAATATGACAGTTACCGCCAACCAGGTCCTGCGCCCCCGTGGTCCCCAGATCGAACGCCTCTCGGGCAACCGGGCGAAGGTCGTGATCGAACCGCTCGAGCGTGGCTACGGCCATACCCTCGGCAACGCGCTGCGCCGCGTGCTGCTGTCGTCGATCCCCGGCTATGCGATCACCGAGGTCGAGATCGACGGCGTGCTGCACGAGTACAGCACGATCGAGGGCCTGCAGGAAGACGTGCTCGAGGTGCTTCTGAACCTCAAGGACGTGGCGATCCGCATGGGCACCGGCGAGAGCGCCACCCTGACCCTGAGCAAGGGCGGGCCGGGCGTGGTCACCGCGGCCGACATCAAGACCGACCACAACGTCGAGGTGCTCAACCCCGACCACGTGATCGCGCACCTGACCAAGGACACCCAGCTCAACATCCGGCTGAAGATCGAGCGCGGCTTCGGTTACCAGCCGGCCGCCGCCCGCCGCCGTCCCGACGAGGAGACCCGCGCGATCGGCCGCCTGATGCTGGACGCGTCGTTCTCGCCGGTCCGCCGCGTGGCCTACGAGGTCGAGGCGGCCCGCGTCGAGCAGCGCACCGACCTTGACAAGCTGGTCCTGGACATCGAGACCAACGGCACGATCGACGCCGAGGAGGCCGTGCGCACCGCCGCCGACATCCTCACCGACCAGCTGTCGGTGTTCGGCGACTTCACCCAGCGCGACCGCGGCAGCCAGAAGAGCCAGGCCCCGGGCGTCGACCCGATCCTGCTGCGCCCGATCGACGACCTCGAGCTGACCGTGCGTTCGGCCAACTGCCTCAAGGCCGAGAGCATCTACTACATCGGCGACCTGATCCAGAAGACCGAGGTCGAGCTGCTCAAGACCCCGAACCTGGGCAAGAAGTCGCTCACCGAGATCAAGGAAGTGCTGGCCCAGCGCGGCCTGTCGCTCGGCATGAAGCTGGAGAACTGGCCGCCGGCCGGCGTCGCCAGCCACGGCATGCTCGGCTGAGAAGCAAGCGCGCGCGGGAGCGGCTCGGCCGCCACCCGCGCGACGCGTTAGCACCATGCAGTGCACCCGCTGCCACTGGCGGCGGGAGCCGACGGGCCAAGCCCGCGGCACGACCGGCGAAGGATGCCGGCGAGGGCCATCCGCAGTCCGCTTCCAGCGCCAGGACGGCGACAGAGACGTACAGGGTTTCAACCTTCCAATCCGCAAGGAACCAAGACCATGCGCCACCAGAAAGCCGGCCGCAAGTTCAACCGGACCAGCGCCCACCGCCAGGCGATGCTCAGCAACATGGCCGCCTCGCTGTTCAAGCACGAGCTGATCAAGACCACCCTGCCCAAGGCCAAGGAACTGCGCCGCGTCGCCGAGCCGCTGATCACCCTGGCCAAGACCGACAGCGTCGCCAACCGCCGCCTCGCCTTCTCGCGCCTGCGCGACAAGGTGGCCGTGGGCAACCTGTTCACCACCCTGGGCCCGCGCTACGCCAACCGCCCGGGCGGCTACCTGCGCATCCTCAAGTGCGGTTTCCGCGCCGGCGACAACGCGCCGATGGCCTACGTCGAGCTGGTGGACCGTCCGCAGAACGACGCCTGATCCGCGGCGACGCGTTCCGCCCGAAAGCCCCGGCCCCGGCCGGGGCTTTTGCGTTTCCGGCGCTGGCCTCGCCGGGCAGGAGGCGGCGACGGGCCCGCTCGCCGGCGCCGGCGGTCGTGCGTGGCGGGGTGGCGGGCGATAATGCCGCTCCCGACACCGCCACCAGGGCCCCATGAATCCATTCGCCTGGTCGTTCCGCGCCCGCATGCTGATCGCGGCCGCCGCCTGCTTCGCGCTGATCTCCTTCGCGATCTACAGCCAGTTCGCCTGGGGACTGCAGCCGTGCCCGCTGTGCATCTTCCAGCGCATCGCCTTCGCCGCGCTGGGCGTGGTGCTAATCGCCGCCGGCCTGCATGCGCCGCGCGGCAGGGGCGGGCGCATGGCCTGGGGCGTGGTCGTCCTGGCCGCCGCGGCCGCCGGGATCGGGGTCGCCGGCAGGCACGTCTGGCTGCAGCTGTTCCCGCCGCCGATCCCGGCCTGCGGCGCGCCGTTCGCGTTCATGCGCGAGACCATGGACACCCCGAGCCTGGTCCGGCAGGTGCTCACCGGCACCGGCGACTGCGGCGCGATCGACTGGACCTTCCTCGGCCTGTCGATGCCGTGGTGGAGCCTCATCTGGTTCGTGCTCATCGCCGCCTGGTCGTTGCATGCGGCGTTTCGCCGCTGACCGTTCCGGGGGCGGTTGCAGCTGAAATTGACGCGCCGCAGCATCCGGCGCACCATGCCGGCTCCAACCGGGCAGCACCATGAACAGGACCGATCGACCCCTCCAGGCAGTGAACCTTCCGGACGACTGGCATCCGGGCAGCTGGCGCACCCGCCCGGCGATGCAGATGCCCACGTATCCGGATCCGGAGGAGCTCGCGGAGGTCCAGGAAGAACTGCGCGCGCTGCCGCCGCTGGTGACCTCGTGGGAGATCCTGAGCCTCAAGCAGCAGCTGGCCGAGGCGCAGGAAGGCAAGCGCTTCCTGCTCCAGGGCGGCGACTGCGCGGAGAACTTCGCCGAGTGCAACTCGGACATCATCTCCAACCGGCTCAAGGTGCTGCTGCAGATGAGCCTGGTGCTGGTGCACGGGCTGAAGCTGCCCGTGGTGCGCGTCGGCCGGTTCGCGGGCCAGTACGCGAAGCCGCGCTCGGCCGACACCGAAGTGCGCGACGGCGTCGAATTGCCCAGCTACCGCGGCGACATCGTCAACGGACCGGCGTTCACCGCGCAGGCGCGCAGGCCCGATCCGCGGCGCATGATCAAGGCCCACGCGCGTTCGGCGATGACGATGAACTTCGTGCGCTCGCTGATCGACGGCGGCTTCGCCGACCTGCACCATCCCGAGTACTGGGGCCTGGGTTGGGTCAAGCAGTCGCCGCTGGCGGGCGAGTACCAGAAGATGGTTGCCGGCATCGGCGACGCGGTGCGCTTCATGGAGACGCTGGCCGGGATCAAGGTGCACAACCTGAGCCGGGTGGACTTCTACACCTCGCACGAGGCGCTGCTGCTGCCGTACGAGGAGGCGCAGACCCGGCAGGTGCCGCGGCAGTGGGGCTGGTTCAACCTCAGCACCCACTTCCCTTGGATCGGGATGCGCACCGCCGCGCTCGATGGCGCGCACACCGAGTACTTCCGTGGCATCCGCAACCCGATCGCGGTCAAGGTCGGTCCGTCGGTGACGCCCGATCAGCTGCTGCGCCTGATCGACGTGCTCAACCCGGACGACGAGCCGGGCCGGCTCGGCCTGATCCACCGCATGGGCGCGGCGCAGGTCGCGGAGAAGCTCCCGCCGCTGCTCGACGCGGTCAAGCGCGAGGGGCGCCGGGTGCTGTGGATCTGCGATGCGATGCACGGCAACACCGAGTCGACCAGCAACGGCTACAAGACCCGGCGCTTCGACAACATCCGCAGCGAGATCGAGCAGTCGTTCGACATCCACGCCGCCGCGGGCACCCGTCTCGGCGGCGTGCACCTGGAGCTGACCGGCGAGGACGTCACCGAATGCATCGGCGGCGCGCGCGACCTCACCGAGGTCGACCTCGAACGGGCCTACCGCTCGACGGTCGATCCGCGCCTGAACTACGAGCAGGCGCTGGAAACGGCGATGCTGATCGTGCGCAAGCACGCCCAGCTCAACCCGCCCGTCAGCGCCTGATCCGCCGGCCGGTCGGCAGCGGGCGCCGCGATGCGGCGCGCCCGGGTCGCCATGTGGTGAAATGACGCCGGTGCCGGGCTCGCCGGCAAGCGACCGGCGTTGGGGGGAGATGGACGGCATCAGGGGGTGGGTCTACCGCAACCGCCGCCATGCGAAGCGATGGCTGTCCACCGCGGCCAGGGTGCTGCCGGCCCCCGTGTCGCGGCGGCTGCGGGCCGTGGCCGAGCAGGTCGCCTTCCGCGTGGTCCCCGAGTACCAGGGCGAGACCCTGCGGCCGATCTTCGAGTACTGGGCCAGGCGCCACCTGCAACCCCTGGCCGGGCGCGTCGGCGTCGCCTCGCCCGACCACATGTACCTGGAAGAGTCGAAGGCGATGGCCGCGCGCAAGGGCAGCGTGTCGATCGCCAGCATCGGCTCGGGCGCCTGCACGATGGAGCTGGCGCTGCTCGGTCGGCTGCGCGCGGAGGGGATCGACGCGCGCCTGACCTGCATCGACTTCAACGCCGGACTGATGCGCAAGGCGGTGGAGCTGGCCCGGGGGCGGGGGCTGGACGCCTGGCTGGACGTGCAGGCGCTGGACTGCAACCGCCCGTTCGCGCTGCCACCGCACGACGTCGTCATCGTCAACCAGTTCTTCCACCACGTCGAGGCGCTGGAGACGTTTGCGGCGAGCCTGCGCGCCAGCCTTGCCGCCGACGGCGTGCTGCTCACCTCGGACGTGGTGGGCCGCAACGGCCATCTCCCCTGGCCGGATGTCGAGGCCGTGGTCCAGGCGTACTGGCGGCGTTTGCCGGCGGAGAAGCGCTTCGACCGTTACCACGCGCGCGTGCTCGACCGCTATCTCCCGGTCGACCACGCCGCGTATTCCAACGAGGGCGTGCGTGCCCAGGACGTGGTGGCGAACCTGCTGCGCGAGTTCGAGTTCGAGCGCTTCCTGAGCTTCGGCGGCGCGATCATGCCCTTCGTCGAGCGCCGGATCGGCTTCAACTTCGACCCGGCCTGCGCCGAGGACACCGCCCTCATCGATGAACTCGCCGCGCTCGACCAGTCGCGGCTGGAGGCGGGCGATTACCCGGCGTCGAACATGATCGCCGTACTCCACCACCGCGGCTGGGCGGGCGAGCGCCGGTACGTGCCGGTGTCGCCGGAACGGCACGTCGAGGCCACGCTGCGCCAGCGCGCGCTGTGCACGCAGCCGCGGGCCGGCGCCTAGCCGCCGCGGTGCGCGACATGCGCTGGCGTGCGGCGAAGCGGCGGCTCAACCCGCGATGGCGGTGGCCCGGCCCGTGAGCCGCCAGCTGCCGAGCGGTTCGTAGCGGGCCCCGGGGTTGAACAGGAGCTCGAAGCCGTCCACGCGCAATGGCCCGCCGGCGCCGTCCACGCCGGCCAGCCACGGCAGGTGGGGGAGGCCGCGGTCGGTGTGGGCCAGGGTGACGTGGGGCCGGGTGGTCGGCCGGGCGGTGGTGATGCCGCAGCCGCGCACGGCTGCATCGATCCCGTCGCACAGGGCCTGCAGGGGCGCCGGGTCGCGGGGCAGGGCGACGACCACGCCGGGGCCGCGCCAGTAGTCGAGGCCGCCGATCTCCGTCACGAGCGGCGCGACGCGGGCCGCTACGCCCGCGAGGGCGTCGAGCAGGGCCGGGGTCACGGCGTGGGCCATGTCGCGACCGATAAAGCACAGGGTGGCGTGCCACTGGTCCGGGCGCCGCATCCGCAGCCGCGGCGCATCGGCCGGCCATGCCGCCTCGACGCGGGCGGCCAGCGCCGCCAGCTGTTCCCGTCCGGCCGCGTCAGGCCGCCAGCCCGGGAACAGCGTGCCGCTCATGCCGCGCGGCTGGCCCGCTTGCGATCCACTTCGGTGCGCAGCTTCTTGCGCAGGCGGATCGCCTTGGGGGTGACCTCGACCAGCTCGTCGTCGTCGATGAACTCCAGCGCCTGCTCGAGCGACAGCTTGATCGGCGGCACCAGGCCCTCGTCGTCGTCCTTGCCCGCGGCGCGGAAGTTGGTCAGCTGCTTGCCGCGCAGGGCATTGACCGTGAGGTCGTTGTCCTTGGCGTGGATGCCGACGATCTGGCCCTCGTAGACCTCCTCGCCCGGCTCGATGAACAGCCGGCCGCGCTCCTGCATCGCGATCTGCGCATAGGCAGGCGACGGTCCGGTGCCGTTGGAGATCAGCACGCCGTTGCTGCGCTGGCCGATGTCGCCGTCGGTCTTCGGGCCGTAGTGGTCGAACACGTGGAACATCAGGCCGGTGCCGGCGGTGAGGGTGCGGAACTCGGTCTGGAAGCCGATCAGGCCGCGCGCGGGGATGATGTAGTCCAGGCGCACGCGGCCCTTGCCGTCGGGTTCCATGCTGCGCAGCTGCCCGCGACGCTCGCCGAGGCGGCCCATCACGCCGCCCTGGTACTGCTCGTCGAGATCGACGACCAGGGACTCGTACGGCTCCTGCACCTCGCCGTCGTTCTCGCGCAGGATCACCTCCGGGCGCGACACCGCGAGTTCGTAGCCTTCGCGGCGCATGTTCTCGATCAGGATCGACAGGTGCAGCTCGCCGCGGCCGGAGACCTTGAACTTGTCGGCGTCGGCGGTGTCTTCCACCCGCAGCGCGACGTTGTGCTGGGTTTCGCGCACCAGGCGGTCGCGCAGCTGGCGGCTGGTGAGGAACTTGCCGCCCGAGCGCTCCTTGACCCCGGCGAACGGCGAATCGTTGACCTGGAAGGTCATCGAGATCGTGGGCTCGTCCACGGTCAGCGCCGGCAGCGGCTCGACCGCGGCCGGGTCGCACAGGGTGTCGGAGATGCCCAGGCCCTCGATGCCGGAGAAGGCGATGATGTCGCCGGCCTGCGCCTCGGGCACTTCCACCCGTTCCAGGCCCATGAACCCCAGCACCTGCAGCACCTTGGCGTTGCGGCGGCTGCCGTCGGGCGCCACCACCACCACCTGCTGGTTGGTCCGCACCTTGCCGCGCTGGATCCGGCCCACGCCGATCACGCCGACGTAGCTGTTGTAGTCCAGCGAGGTCACGCGCATCTGGAACGGGCCGTCCGGGTCCACCGGCGGGGCCGGCACGTGCTCGCAGATCGCCTCGAACAGCGGCGTCATGTCGCCGCTGCGCACGCTCTCGTCGAGGCCTGCGTAGCCCTGCAGGCCGGAGGCGTAGACGGTATGGAAGTCGAGCTGCTCGTTGCTGGCGCCGAGGCGGTCGAACAGGTCGAATGTCTGGTCGAGCACCCAGGAAGGGCGGGCGCCGGGGCGGTCGACCTTGTTGATCACCACGATCGGCTTGAAGCCCATCGCGAACGCCTTCTGGGTCACGAACCGGGTCTGCGGCATCGGACCGTCCATGGCATCGACCAGCACCAGCACCGAGTCGACCATCGACAGCACGCGCTCGACCTCGCCGCCGAAGTCGGCGTGGCCCGGGGTGTCGACGATGTTGATCCGCCACTCCTCGCCGGTCTTCGGGTTGGTCCAGCGGATCGCGGTGTTCTTCGAGAGGATGGTGATGCCGCGTTCCTTCTCGATGTCGTTGCTGTCCATCACCCGTTCCGGGACGACGGCGCGCTCGTCCAGGGTGCCGGACTGCTTGAGCAGCTGGTCGACGAGGGTGGTCTTGCCGTGGTCGACGTGGGCGACGATGGCGATATTGCGCAGGCGTTCGATGGACATGGATCCGGGCATCGGGCGGGCCGCACCCGGTGCCGGGTGCCGGCAGGGCGCAGGGAGGGCGGAAGGGAAGCCGACTATTATAGCGGGCCTGCCGGCCGTTCCGGCCATCTGGAGCTGAACCAATGAGCCTGTCCGCCATTTTCGACACCGACCGCGGGACGATCCGGGTCGAGCTGTACCCCGACAAGGCGCCTCTGACGGTCGCCAACTTCGTCAACCTGGCCAGGCGCGGCTTCTACGACGGCCTGACCTTCCACCGGGTGATCGCCGACTTCATGATCCAGGGCGGCTGCCCGCGCGGCACTGGCACCGGCGGCCCGGGCTACCGCTTCGAGGACGAGACCGACAACGGCGTGGCGCACGAGCGCGGGGTGCTGTCGATGGCCAACGCCGGTCCCGACACCAACGGCAGCCAGTTCTTCATCACCCACATCCGCACCGACTGGCTGGACGGCAAGCACACCGTGTTCGGCAAGGTGGCCGAGGGCATGGACGTGGTCGATGCCATCCGCCAGGGCGACGGTATCCGCTCGATCCGGATCGAGGGCGACGCCGAGGCCGTGCTGGCGGCGAAAGCCGATCGCGTGGCCGAGTGGAACCGGATCCTGGCCGCCTGAGCCTGCCCGGCCCGGGGCGCGGCGGGGGTGGCGCAGCAGCCCGCGTGCTAGAATTCCGCGCTGCACCATCGGCCCGCCGGCGCCTGCCGCCGGCCCCCCAAGAGACCCCCGCGATGCCCCCAGCCGCCTGCCGCATGGCCGTGCCGAGCCCGGGCCCGTCCTCACGGGAAGGCACGCGCATCGCCGTCGCCGGGGGGCACGCCGATGAGGGGCGCGCCGATCGCATGCGCCCGTTGCGCCTGGCGCCGTCGCACTGCCGCGACGGCCGCGCGGCCGCACCCGGTTCCATCTGACGGGCCAGCGTCGCCCGCCGTCCACTTCGCAAGAGGAATCCCGATGAAAGCTCCCGTCCGAGTCGCAGTCACCGGCGCCGCCGGCCAGATTGGTTACGCCTTGCTGTTCCGCATCGCCTCGGGCGAGATGCTCGGCAAGGACCAGCCGGTGATCCTGCAGCTGCTCGAGCTGCCGATGGAGAAGGCCCAGGCCGCCCTCAAGGGCGTGATGATGGAGCTCGAGGACTGCGCGTTCCCACTGCTGGCCGGCATGGTCGGCACCGACGATCCGGAAGTCGCGTTCAAGGACGCCGACTATGCGCTGCTGGTCGGCGCGCGCCCGCGCGGCCCGGGCATGGAGCGCAAGGACCTGCTGCTGGAGAACGCCAAGATCTTCACCGCCCAGGGCGCCGCGCTGAACAAGGTCGCCTCGCGCAACGTCAAGGTGCTGGTGGTCGGCAACCCGGCCAATACCAACGCCTACATCGCGATGAAGTCCGCGCCGGACCTGCCGGCGAAGAACTTCACCGCCATGCTGCGCCTGGACCACAACCGCGCGCTGAGCCAGCTCGCCGCCAAGGCCAACGTGGCCGTGGGCGACATCGAGAAGCTGGTGGTGTGGGGCAACCACAGCCCGACCATGTACCCGGACTACCGCTTCGCCACGGTCAAGGGCGAGTCGCTCAAGGACAGGATCAACGACGCCGACTGGAACGCCAACGAGTTCATCCCGAAGGTGGGCAAGCGCGGCGCGGCGATCATCGAGGCGCGCGGCCTGTCGTCGGCGGCCTCGGCGGCCAACGCGGCGATCGACCACATCCGCGACTGGGCGCTGGGCAGCAACGGCAAGTGGGTGACGATGGGCATCCCGTCCGACGGCTCCTACGGTATCCCCGAGGGCCTGATCTTCGGCTTCCCGGTGACGACCGAGAATGGCGAGTACACCCTGGTGCGCGACCTGCCGATCGACGAGTTCAGCCAGAAGGCGATCGACAAGACCCTGGCCGAGCTCGAGGAAGAACGCGCGGGCGTTGCCCACCTGCTGTGAGCCGATGCGGAAGGCGCGGCAGCTGCGCCTTCCGCGATTCCCTCGCGCGCCCGGCACTTGGCCGGGCTGCGCAAATGCGGGTATTGACCGTCTCGATCAACCCGGTTGAGCCGATCGATCAATATGTCGGATGCGCCGCAAGCCATTGATGTGCAAGGCTTTGCCGGCATAAGACCAAGGTCTTAACCTCCCCCGGCGGGGGCGGGTCCAGACTTCGCGCCATGTCTCCGTGGAGCCATGGTCGTGAAGTACGAAGACTGGTATCGACGCTCGATCGAGGAGCCTGAAGCCTTCTGGGCGGAGCAGGCGCAGGCCATCCATTGGCACCGCCAGCCCGATCGCATCCTCGACTATTCCCGGCCGCCGTTCCGCAGCTGGTTCGTCGGCGGGCTGACCAACCTCTGCTACAACGCGGTCGACCGGCACCTGGACGAACGCGGCGACCAGCTCGCGCTGGTGGGCTGGTCGACCGAGACCGACAGCGTGCGCGAGCTCACCTACCGCGAGCTGCACCGGGAGGTGAACACGTTCGCCGCGGTGCTGCAGGCGCAGGGCGTGGGCCGAGGCGACCGGGTCGTGATCTACATGCCGCACACGCTCGACGCGGCGATCGCGATGCTCGCCTGCGCGCGCATCGGTGCGGTCCATTCGGTCGTGTTCGGCGGCTTCGCCTCGCACAACCTCGCGGTGCGCATCGACGACGCGCGCCCGCGCGTGCTGGTGACCGCGGACGCGGGCATCCGCGGCGGCAAGGTGATCCCGTTCCTGCCGCTGGTGAACGACGCGCTCGAGCGCGCGCAGCACCCGCCGGAGCGGGTGGTCGTGGTCGATCGCGGGTTGGCCGGCCCGCTGCCGCTGCGCGAGGGGCGTGACGCGCTCTACGCCGACCTGCGCCGCGACCACGAGGATGCGCAGGTGCCGGTGGCCTGGCTGGAATCCAACGAGCCGAGCTACATCCTCTACACCTCGGGCACCACCGGCAGGCCCAAGGGCGTGCAGCGCGACGTGGGCGGCTACGCGGTCGCGCTGGCGCTGTCGATGTGGTCGGTCTACGACATCCGCCCCGGCCAGGTGATGTTCTCCACCTCCGACATCGGCTGGGTGGTGGGCCATTCCTACAACGTGTACGGGCCGCTGATCGCCGGCGCCACCTCGATCCTGTACGAAGGGCTGCCGACCTCGCCCGACCCGGGGATCTGGTGGCGGATCGTCGAGAAGTACGGCGTGCGCACGATGTTCTCCTCGCCGACCGCGTTGCGCGTGCTCAAGAAGCACGACGCCTCGTTCATCACCGACCGCGACCTGTCGAAGTTCGAGCACCTGTTCCTCGCCGGCGAGCCGCTGGACGAGCCGACCGCGCGCTGGATCTCCGACGTGCTCGGCAAGCCGGTGATCGACAACTACTGGCAGACCGAGACCGGCTGGCCGGTGCTCACCCTGCTGCCCGGCCTCGACATGAAGCCGGTGCGGCTCGGTTCGCCGGGCCTGCCCAACCTCGGCTACCACCTGCGCGTGATCAACGAGGTCACCGGCGAGGACGCGCCGGCCGGCGAGAAGGGCGTGCTGGTGATCCAGCCGCCGCTGCCGCCCGGCTGCATGACCACGGTATGGGGCGACGACGAGCGCTTCGTCGACAGCTACTTCAGCCACTTCCGCGAGCTGCTCTACAGCTCGCTGGACTGGGCGATCCGCGACCAGGACGGCTACACCTTCATCCTCGGCCGCACCGACGACGTGATCAACGTCGCCGGGCACCGCCTGGGCACGCGCGAGATCGAGGAATCGGTGTCGAGCCACCCGGCTGTGGCCGAAGCGGCGGTGATCGGCGTGCACGACGAGGTCAAGGGCCAGGTGCCGATCGTGTTCGCCACGCTCAAGCGCATCGGCGGCGCCGATCCGGGCGAAACCGCCGAGCAGATGCAGAAGGTGGTGGTGGAGCAGCTCGGCGGCGTGGCCCGGCCCGCGCGCATCTACGTGGTGGGCGCGTTGCCAAAGACGCGCTCGGGCAAGCTGCTGCGGCGTTCGCTGCAGGCGCTCGCCGAGCACCGCGACCCGGGCGACCTGTCGACGCTGGACGATCCTGCCGCGCTGGAGGAGATCAGGCGCGCGCTGGAGGACGGGCCGCAGGCGGGAAGCTGAGCATTGCGGCACGAAAAGGGACGGCGCGTTTGCGCGCCGTCCCTGCGTGTTCCGTCGCGGGAATAAGGTCGATCAGCCCTTGGGCTTGAGCGACTGCACCTTGAGGAAGGTGTGGTCGCCGATCGTCGCGACCTGGTGCGCGTAGCGCCAGCTCGGGCTCGCGATCGAATGGGCCATGAAGTGGCTCGCGCCGGGGACGATCTCGCGGCGCTTGCCCACCGGCAGCGCCCAGTTCTGCTCGGCCTCGAGCGCCACGTCCACCACCTGCGCCCAGGCGCGGGTGTTGTGCATGCGCGTGCGCGGCGAGACGATCGTGGGCGCGAACTGCTTGCGCGCGGTCACCACCTCGCACATCGAGTCGCCCCAGAGGCCGCTTTCCTCGCGCCGCAGCGCGACTTCGGCCACCGCCTGCTGGCCGCGCACGGACTGGTTGCGCGCTTCCAGGTACAGCGTTGTGCTCAGGCAAAGGGAATCGGCGGCCTCGGGGGACATCAGCGAGGCGAGCCACAGGATCCAGTCCAGCTTCATCGGGAACTCCTTGCTCCGTTGCGCCCGGCCGTGCGCCCACGGAGGAGCGCCGGCATGACCGGGCATGGCGTGTTGGGGAGGGCAGCGACTCTGCGGCGCTTTCGCCCGGGCTCCGGAATCCGCGATGCGCGGGCCGGGCCGGTACCCGCCAATCGAGGGGGCGGGAAAAGGTGCGCGCACCCTAAGGGGCGAAGTCCGAATCGTTCCTGAACGCAGCCGCCGCATGGATGGCGCGCTTCGCGGACGCGAACGCGCGACGCCTCGTGCGTGCGTTTGACGTCAAACACTTGCCGTCGCCAATGAAAGCGGCGGCTGATGCATGTGCTGTAACGACGACGCGGGGCTCCATCGCGTCAGAGCGCCGCGGCCAGGCGGCTGGCCTGGGCGATGGCGCGCTTGGCGTCGAGTTCGGCCGCCACGTCGGCGCCGCCGACCAGATGCACGCGGCATCCGGCCGCCTCGAGCGGCGCATGCAGCGCGCGCAGCGGCTCCTGGCCCGCGCATACGACCACGTGGTCCACGGGCAACACCTGCGCCTGTCCGTCCACGCGGACATGGAAACCTGCGTCGTCGACGGCCACGTACTCGACGCCGCCGATCATGCGCACGCCCTTGTGCTTGAGCGTGGCGCGATGGATCCAGCCGGTGGTCTTGCCCAGGCGCGCGCCGGGACGCCCCGGGCTGCGTTGCAGCAGCCACACCTCGCGCTGCGGCGGCGACACGCGCGGCGGGCGCAGGCCGCCGGCGCTCTCGAACGCCGGATCCACGCCCCATTCGCGCATCCATTCCTCCACGTCGAGCGTCGGCGACGGCGCAGTCTGGACCAGGAATTCGGCGACGTCGAAACCGATGCCGCCGGCGCCGACGATCGCCACGCGACGCCCCGGCTCGACCCGTCCGCGCAGCACGTCGAGGTAGCCGACCACCTTCGGATGGTCGTGGCCCTCGAAATCCACCTGCCGCGGCACCACGCCGGTCGCGAGCACGACCTCGTCGAAGCCCGAGAGCAGTTCCGGCGTCGCGTCGGTCGAGAGCCGCAGCTGCACCCCGGTCTCGACGATGCGGTGCTGGAACCAGCGCAGCGTCTCGCCGAACTCCTCCTTGCCCGGGATGGTGCGGGCGAGGTTGAACTGCCCGCCGATGCGTGCGTCGCGTTCGAACAGCACCACATCGTGGCCGCGCTGCGCGGCGATGGTGGCGCAGGCGAGGCCCGCCGGGCCGGCGCCGACCACGGCAATGCGCTTGCGCGTCGTGGTGGGGAGGTAATTGAGTTCGGTCTCGGCGCAGGCGCGCGGATTGACCAGGCAGCTCGCGGTCCTGCGCTGGAACACGTGGTCGAGGCAGGCCTGGTTGCAGGCGATGCAGGTGTTGATCGCTTCCGGGCGGCCGGCGCGCGCCTTCGCCACCCACTGCGGGTCGGCCAGCAGCGGCCGCGCCATCGACACCATGTCAACGTCGCCGCGTGCGAGGATCCGCTCGGCCACGTCCGGCATGTTGATGCGATTGGTGGCGACCAGCGGCAGCGACACGTGCGGGCGCAGCTTGGCGGTGACGCCGGCGAACGCGGCACGCGGCACCGAGGTGGCGATGGTCGGGACGCGCGACTCGTGCCAGCCGATGCCGGTGTTGATGATTGTGGCGCCAGCGGCTTCGATCGCACGCGCCTGCTGCACGATCTCGTTCCAGTCCGAGCCGTCCGGCACCAGCTCGAGCATCGACAGGCGATAGACGATGATGAAGTCCGGGCCGCAGGCCTCGCGCACGCGGCGCACGATCTCCACCGCGAAGCGCATGCGCGAGGCGGTGTCGCCGCCCCAGCGGTCGGTGCGACGGTTGGTGCGCGCGCTGAGGAACTGGTTGATCAGGTAGCCCTCCGAGCCCATCACCTCGACGCCGTCGTAGCCGCCGTCGCGCGCCAGCTTCGCGGCGTTCGCATAGGCGTCGATCGTGCGCTCCACGCCGCGCGCGCCGAGCTCGCGCGGCGTGAACGGAGTGATCGGCGCCTTGATCCGCGATGGCGCCACCGCCAGCGGGTGGTAGGCGTAGCGGCCGGCATGCAGCAGCTGCAGGCAGATCCTGGCGCCATGCGCATGCACGGCGCCGGTGACCTGGCGGTGCTTGCGCGCTTCCCACGGCCAGGCCAGGCGGCTGGCGAACGGGGTCAGCCAGCCTTCGAAGTTGGGCGCGAAGCCGCCGGTGACGATCAGCGCCACGCCGCCTTCGGCGCGCTCGGCAAAGTAGGCCGCCAGCTTCGGGAAATCCCGCTTGCGGTCTTCGAGCCCGGTGTGCATCGACCCCATCAGCACCCGGTTGCGCAGGGAGGTGAAGCCCAGGTCGAGCGGTGCGAACAGGTGCGGGTAGGGGCTGGCGTTTCCGGGGTCGGCCGTCATGCTTCGGGATACGCTGGCGTACGGATTGCGCACCATGCCGCGAACGCGGCCTCGCGGCAAGTCGCCGGGGGCAGGGAACCGGGACGCCGGCGTGGCCCGGCCCCCGGTCCGCGTCCGCGGTTACCAGCCCGCCAGCACAAGCTTGCCGACGCTGCGTCCGGACTCCAGGCGCCGGTGGGCTTCGCGCAGGTTGGCCGCGTTGATCGGCGACAGCGTCTCGCGCGCCGTGGTGCGCAGGCGGCCCGCGTCGACCAGTTCCGCCACGCGCGCCAGGATCCGGCCCTGCTGGTCCATGTCCGCGGTCCTGAACTTCGGCCGCGCGAACATGAATTCCCAGTGGATGCCGATGCACTTGGCCTTGTACGGATCGCCGATGCGCAGTGGACCGGCGGGCTCGACGATCAGCCCGACGCGTCCCAGCGGCGCCAGCAGCTCGCCCAGTTCGGTCCAGTAGCGGTCGGTGTCGGCGAAGTTGAGCGCGGCGTCGATCGTCTCGAAGCCCAGCGCCTGCAGCTGCGGTGCCAGCGGCTGGCGATGATCCACGACATGGTTGGCGCCGAGATCGCGGCACCAGGCCGCGCTTTCCTCGCGCGAGGCGGTCGCGACCACGGTGAAGCCGGCCATCTTCGCCAGCTGGATCGCCACCGAACCGACCCCGCCGGCGCCGGCGATCACCAGCAGCACGCGTCCGTCGCCGCCGCCCTCGAACGCGTAGCCCATGCGTTCGAACAGCAGCTCCCAGGCGGTGAGTGCGGTCAGCGGCAGGGCGGCGGACGCGGCGAAGTCGAGGCTGCCGGGCTTGCGCGCCACGATCCGCTCGTCGACGAGCTGGAAGCGCGCGTTGCTGCCCTGGCGGGTGATGTCGCCGGCGTAGTAGACGGCGTCGCCCGGCTTGAAGCCGGCGACTTCGGCGCCGACCGACTCGACCACGCCCGCGGCGTCGTAGCCGAGGATCCGCGGCTGTGCTTCCACCTCCGGCCTGGGCGCGCGGACCTTGGTGTCGACCGGATTGACCGACACCGCCTCGACGCGCACCAGCAGGTCGCGCGGGCCGGGCGCGGGGACGTCGAGCTCGCAGTCGAACAGGGACTGCGGATCATCGATCGGCAGGTAGCGGGTGAGGGCAACGGCTTGCATGGTGCTCATGGGGGATCTCCTGTTCGGGTACGTTCCAGGATGGGGACGTCGTCGGCGCACATCGTGGTGCCACCGCCGGCGGCATGTTCGGGCGCGGGGGTCGCGTTCATGGCGCCCCTTCCCGGGAGCGGGGAACGGGCGGCGGGGCGAGTTCGGTGAACATCCCGTTCCAGTACGGATAGTAGGGGTAGGGCGGCGTGATGGCGCTGGCGGCGTCCAGCAGCGCGCGGTGCGCGGGCGACAGCGACCAGTCCGTGGCGCCGAGGTTCTGTTCCAGCTGCCGCGCATCGCGCGCGCCGACGAGCACGGTGGCGACGGACGGGCGCTGCAGCAGCCAGTTCAGCGCGATCTGCGGGACCGCCTTGCCGGTGTCGGCGGCGACCTGCTCGAGCGCATCGGTCACGCGGTACAGGCGCTCGTCATCGACCGGTGGTGCGTACGCGGCGGTGGCGTGCAGGCGGCTGCCCGGCGGCAGCGGCCGACCGCGGCCGATCCGTCCGGTCAGGCGGCCCCAGCCGAGCGGACTCCACACCACCGCGTCCACGCCCTGGTCGAGCCCGAGGGGCATCAGTTCCCACTCGTAGTCGCGGCCGACCAGCGAGTAGTAGGCCTGGTGCGCGACGGGGCGCGCATAGCCGCGCCGATCGGCGATCGCCAGCGCCTTCATCAGCCGCCAGCCCGAGAAGTTCGACACGCCCAGGTAGCGCACCTTGCCGGCGGCCACGAGGCCGTCGAGCGTCGCCATGGTCTCCTCCAGCGGGGTGCGGGCGTCGAAGGCGTGGAGCTGGAGCAGGTCGATGTAGTCGGTACCGAGCCTCCGCAGAGCGTCGTCCACCGCGCGCAGCAGGCGGTGGCGCGACGCGCCGGCGTCGTTGGGCCCGTCGCCCACGCGCAGGCCGGTCTTGGTCGACAGCACCACCCGGTCGCGCCGGCCCCTGAGCGCCGCGCCGAGGATGCGTTCGGAGGCGCCGTCGGAATAGACGTCCGCTGTGTCGAAGAAGTTGATGCCGGCATCCATGGCGATGTCGACCAGGCGGCGGGCCTCGGCCTCGCCGGTGTCGCCCCAGGCCGAGAACAGCGGGCCGCTGCCGCCGAAGGTACCGGCGCCGAAGCCGAGGACGGAGACGTGCAGTCCGGAACTGCCGAGGGTGCGGTATTCCATGGGGGATTCCTTGCGTCTGCCATGCGGCGGAAGTGCACTGTCGGCGCTTGCGCACCATCGAAAAAGAGAGAAACTGGCAAAGCACTTTCAATGACAGATTGAAAATGGATCGTGTCGGCGACATCGCCCTGTTCCTCCAGGTGCTCGAACACGGGTCCATCAGCGCCGCGGCGCGACACCTGGACCTGTCGGTGGCGGTGGCCAG
Organism: Luteimonas sp. J29; assembly: GCF_000472505.1. GTDB lineage: Bacteria > Pseudomonadota > Gammaproteobacteria > Xanthomonadales > Xanthomonadaceae > Luteimonas. Next base: position 404,883 of record NZ_AWZR01000003.1, on the reverse strand, counting down.
CCAGCGCCTGAAGCGGCTCGAGCGCGAGCTCGGGGTGCGCCTGCTGCACCGGACCACCCGCCGCCTGCACCCCACACCCGAGGGGCTGGCCCTGGCGCGCGAGGGCCGTCCCCTTGTCGAGGAGCTGGCGCTGCTGGGCGACCGGCTGCGCCAGCGCGGCGGCGAGGTGGCCGGCACCCTGCGCGTGACCGCGCCGGCCTCGTTCGGCCGCCAGTACATCGCGCCGCTCATGGCCGGGTTCCTGGCCAGGCACCCGGGCCTGCGGGTCAGCCTCGACCTGGACGACCGCATGGTGGACCTGGTCGGGGCCGGCTACGACCTGGCGATCCGGATCGGGCGGCTGGACGACTCGAGCCTGGTCTCTCGCCAGCTGGCGGCCAACGAGCGGGTGCTGTGCGCCGCCCCGGACTACCTGCGCCGGCGCGGCGAGCCGGCCGGGCCCGGCGACCTGGCCTCGCACGACTGCCTGCTGCTGACCGGCCGCGACGGCGCGCGCGAGGTCTGGCGCCTGACCGGCCCGGACGGCGCCCCGCTCGAGGTGCGGGTGCGTGGCCGCTTCGAGAGCAACTACGGCGAGGTGCTGCGCGAGGCGGCGCTGGCGGGGCTGGGCATCGCGCTGCACTCGCTCTGGCACGTCCACCGGGACCTGGAGGAGGGCCGCCTGCGGGTGGTCCTGCCCGGCTTCCCGCCGCCGCCCAGCGGCATCCACGCGGTCATGCCCGGCCGGACCCTGGTGCCGCCGCGGGTGCGGGCGTTCATCGAGCACCTGTCCGGCCACTTCGCCGACCCGCCCTGGCGCAGGGTGGCCGACCTGTGCCGGCCCGGCCGCGGGCATGGGGCGGGGCCGCTTGCGCGCAAGTCGCTGAAACCCCTATAATTCCGCTTCTGTCCGCCCTCGACGGCGGCCAGGCCACCAGAATAACTACAGAACCAAGAGGCTCCACATGTACGCAGTACTGGTCACCGGCGGGAAGCAATACCGCGTGGCGCAGGGCGAGACGCTCCGCGTCGAGAAGCTCGAGGCCGAGCCCGGCAGCGAGGTCACCTTCGACGACATCCTGATGCTCGGCGACAGCGACGGCATCAAGCTCGGCGACGCGCTCAAGGGCGCGAGCATCACCGCGAAGGTCGTCGGCCACGGCCGCGCCGACAAGGTGCGCATCATCAAGTTCCGCCGCCGCAAGCACCACATGAAGCGGCAGGGACACCGCCAGCACTACACCGAAATCGAGATCACGGGCATCAAGGGTTAAGGAGAAGCAGTCATGGCACACAAGAAGGGCGTAGGTTCCTCGCGCAACGGCCGCGACTCCAACCCGAAGTACCTGGGCGTCAAGATCTACGGCGGCCAGGCCATCGAGGCCGGCAACATCATCGTCCGCCAGCGCGGCACCCAGTTCCACCCGGGTCCGGGCGTAGGCCTGGGCCGCGACCACACGCTGTACGCGCTGGTCGACGGCCAGGTGCACTTCGGCATCAAGGGCCCGAAGAAGCGCCGCACCGTGAGCGTGGTGCCGCAGGCCTGAGCCGCGCACCCGCAGCGAACGAAGGCCCCGCCGCGTGCGGGGCTTTTCGTTGGTGGGCCGGTGGCGCGGCGTCCGCGCCATCGCGCCCACCGGCCGCTAGACTCCCCGTGGCGCCCGCGATCGCCGGCCCCCGGCCTCCATCCCAAGCAGAACCCAGTCCCCATGAAACTCGTCGACGAAGCTGAAATCACCGTGGTCGCCGGCAACGGCGGAAACGGCTGCGTGAGCTTCCGGCGCGAGAAGTTCATCCCGCTCGGCGGGCCGGACGGCGGCGATGGCGGCGACGGCGGCAGCGTCTGGCTGGTGGCCGACGAGAACCTCAACACCCTGGTCGACTTCCGCCACCAGAAGGTGTTCCGCGCCCAGCGCGGCGAGAACGGCATGGGTCGGCAGATGTACGGCAAGGGCGGCGATGACGTGGAGATCCCGGTCCCCACCGGCACCGTGGTCCACAACCTCGACACCGACGAGGTGATCGGCGACCTGACCACGCACGGCGAGCGCCTGCTGGTGGCGCGCGGCGGCAAGGGCGGCCTGGGCAACATGCACTTCAAGAGTTCGACCAACCGCTCGCCGCGGCAGTCCACCCCGGGCACGCCGGGCGAGGAGCGGCGGCTGCGGCTCGAGCTCAAGCTGCTGGCCGACGTGGGCCTGCTCGGCTTCCCCAACGCCGGCAAGAGCACCCTGATCCGCGCGGTCTCCGCGGCCACGCCGCGCGTCGCGGACTACCCGTTCACCACCCTGTACCCGAACCTGGGCGTGGTCAGCGTCGAGCCGGCGCGCAGCTTCGTGATCGCCGACATCCCGGGCCTGATCGAGGGCGCCGCGGACGGCGCGGGCCTCGGCGCGCTGTTCCTGCGCCACATCCAGCGCACCCGGCTGCTGCTGCACCTGGTCGAGATCGAGCCGCTGGACGGCAGCGACGCGGTCGAGCAGGTGCGCACGATCGAGCGCGAGCTGGAGAAGTTCGACGCCGGCCTGCTGGACAAGCCGCGCTGGCTGCTGCTCAACAAGGCCGACCTGATCCCCGCCGACGACGCCCGCGCGCTGGCCGGGCGGATCGTGGCCGAACTGGGCTGGACCGCGCCGTGGTTCATCGTGTCCGGGCTCGCGCGCGAAGGCACCCGCGAGGTGATGCTCAAGGTCCAGGCCTACCTGGACGAACTCGGCCGCGACGCCGCCGATGCGGCGGAGCAGGCCGGCGCTTCCCCCGGCGAAGGGACCGATGGCCGCTGAGCCGTCGCGCCCGGCGGGCGCCGCCGGCCGCCCCCGCCGCCGGCGGGCAACAAAAAACCCGGCCTCGGCCGGGTTCTTCGCGAGTTCCGCGCCGGGGCGCGGAGGGTCAGGCCGTGGCCTTGAGCGCCTTGATGCGGGCGGTCAGGCGGCTCTTGTGGCGGGCGGCCTTGTTCTTGTGGATCAGGCCGCGCGAGCTGAAGCGGTCGAGCAGCGGCTGGGCGACGGCGAAGGCGGCTTCGGCGGCGGCGGCGTCGTTGGCGTCGAGCGCCTTGACCACCTTCTTGACGGCGGTGCGCAGCTGCGAGCGCTGGGCCGAGTTGCGCGCGTTGCGCACGACGGTCTGCTTGGCGCGCTTCTGGGCGGACTTGATGTTGGCCACGGTGGGATCCTGGAAACTGGTATGGAATTGAACGTCGAATACCGGCGTGTGCCGGGCTTCGGAAAGACGGAGCCGGAAATTATGGGGGATTCAGCCACTTGGGTCAACACGGTCCGCGGGGCGGGGTCGCCGGCGTGAGCGGGCCCGATCCGGCCCTGCCGCCGGGGGCCGCGGCGGCCGCGCCGCGCCGCGCCGGGCTGCTGCGCTCGACCGCCGTGTTCAGCGCCATGACCCTCGTGTCCCGGATCAGCGGCCTGGTCCGGGACCAGGTCTATGCCGCCGTGTTCGGGGCCAATCCGGCCATGGACGCCTTCCTGGTGGCGTTCAGGATCCCCAACTTCCTGCGCCGGCTGTCGGCCGAGGGCTCGTTCTCGATGGCCTTCGTGCCGGTGCTCAGCGAGTACCGCGAGCGGCGCGACCATGCCGCGGTCCGGGAGCTGGTCGACCGGGTCGCCGGGACCCTGCTGGCGGTGCTGCTGGTGCTCACCGCGCTGGCGGTCCTGGCCGCGCCCTGGGTGATCCGGGTCTTCGCCCCGGGCTTCGACGCGGAGGGGCCGCAGGGACAACTGGCCACGGAGATGCTGCGCATCACCTTCCCGTACCTGCTCTTCATCTCGATGGCCTCGCTGGCCGGCGGCGTGCTCAACAGCTACCAGCGCTTCGCGGTGCCGGCCCTGTCGCCGGTGCTGCTGAACATCTCGATGATCACCGCCGCGCTGGCGCTGGCGCCGCGGCTGGAGCAGCCGGTGATGGCGCTGGCCTGGGGCGTGCTCGTGGCGGGCGTGCTGCAGCTGGGCTTCCAGCTGCCCTCGCTGGCGCGGCTGGGCCTGCTGCCGCGCCCGCGCTGGGGCGCCGCGCACGAGGGCGTGCGGCGGGTGATGAAGCTGATGGTGCCGACCCTGTTCGGGTCCTCGGTGGCCCAGCTCAACCTGCTGCTCAACACCGTGGTCGCCTCGATGCTGGTCGGCGGCAGCGTGACCTGGCTGTACCTGGGCGACCGCCTGCTGGAGTTCCCGCTGGGGATGTTCGGGGTCGCGATCGGCGCGGTGATCCTGCCGCACCTCTCGCGGCGCCACGCCGCGGCCGACCCGGACGGCTACTCGAAGGCGCTCGACTGGGGCCTGCGGCTGTGCCTGATGATCGCGGTGCCGGCGTGCCTGGGCCTGATGCTGTGCGCGGAGCCGCTGGTGGCCACGCTGTTCCAGCACGGCCGCTTCACGGCCTACGACACCCGGATGGCGCAGCTGGCGGTGGTGGCGCTGTCCACCGCGCTGCCCGCCTTCCTGCTGGTGAAGGTGCTGGCGCCGGCCTTCTACTCGCGCCAGGACACGCGCACACCGGTGAAGGCAGGGGTCACGGCGGTGCTGGCGAACCTGCTGGCGATCGCGCTGTTCCTGGCGCTCGCGCTGGCGCTGACCGGCGCCGGGCGCGAGGCCTGGGCGCAGGGCGGCGGCGACGTGCAGGCCGCGCTCAAGGCGCTGCCGGGCGCGCATGCCTGCCTGGCGCTGGCGACCGCGGCCGCGGGCTGGACCAATGCCGTGCAGTTGTGGTGGTACCTGCGCAAGGCCGGCGTGTTCCGCCCGGAGCCCGGCTGGGGACGGCTCGCGCGCCAGCTCATCGTGGCGAGCGCGGCGATGGCGGTCGTGGTGCTGGCGATCCTGTCGGCCTGGGACGGATGGACCGCGTGGCACTGGAGCGAGCGCGCCTGGAAGCTGGCGGTGCTGGTGGGCAGCGGCGCCGCTGTGTACGCGGTGGCGCTGTGGCTGCAGGGCATCCGCCCGCGCGACCTGCGCCACTGATGCGCGGCACCCCCTTCGCACCGGCGGGTCCGTGGCCGCTGGCCGGCGCCGCTATACTTTTCGGGCGCGGAATCGCGCGCGTCCGTCCACGGTCGGCCGGACGCCCAATCGAGTACCCATGAGCAGGCTGTTCCGAGACGTCGACGGCGGGGCCTTGTGCCCCAGCGGCAGTGTGGTCTGCATCGGCGCGTTCGACGGCCTCCACCTGGGCCATCGCGCGCTGGTGCGGCATGCCGTCGCGCGTGCGCGCGAACGGGGCGTGGAGGCGGTGGCGCTGAGCTTCGAGCCGCTGCCGCGCGAGTACTTCGCGCAGGCCGCGCCGCCGCCGCGGCTGAGCCTGGCGCGGGCCAAGGTCGAAGGGCTGCGCGCGCTGGGCGTCGACGTCGTCGGCCTGCTGCGCTTCGACGCGCGGCTGGCGGCGATGTCGGCGCAGGAGTTCTGCGCCACCGTGCTGGCCGGGCGGCTGCGTGCGGTCGAGGCGTGGGTCGGGCCGGAATTCCGTTTCGGCCATCGCCGTGCCGGCGACCTGTCGGTGCTCCAGGCCGAGGGCGCGCGCCTGGGTTTCAGCGCGGGCGAGATCGCGCCGGTGGCGGCCGAAGGCGGGCGGGTGTCGAGCACGCGCATCCGCGAGGCGCTGGTGCAGGGCCGATTCGACCTCGCCGCGCGCCTGCTCGGCAAGCCGTACGCGGTGTCGGGCCGGGTGGTGCGCGGGCAGCAGCTCGGCCGCACGCTCGGCTATCCGACCGCCAACCTGCGCTTCGGCGGCAAGGTGCCGGCGCTGCGCGGCATCTACGCCACCCGCGTCCACGGCGTGGCGGACAGGCCCTGGCCGTCGGTGTCGAGCTTCGGCACCCGGCCCACGGTGGGTGGCGTCGAGCCGCTGCTCGAGGCCCACCTGTTCGACTTCGACGGCGACCTGTACGGACGCCGGATCGAGGTCGAGTTCGTCGCGCGGCTGCGCGACGAGGAAAAGTTCCCCGACCTGCCGACCCTGGTCGCGCAGATGCACCGCGATGCCGGCGAGGCCCGCCGCATCCTCCAACCCGACCTTCCTGGGCAGGCCACCGCGTGAGCGAAGACAACCAGCGCTACAAGTCCACGATCCTGCTGCCGGCGACGGAGTTCCCCATGCGCGGGGACCTGCCCAGGCGCGAGCCGGCCACGCTCGAGCGCTGGGAGCGCGAGGGCCTGTACGCGCGGCTGCGCGAGCACGCGAAGGGCCGGCCGCTGTTCGTGCTGCACGACGGCCCGCCGTACGCCAACGGCGCGATCCACCTCGGCCACGCGGTCAACAAGATCCTCAAGGACATCATCGTCAAGTCGAAGTTCCTGGCCGGGTTCGACGCGCCCTACATCCCGGGCTGGGACTGCCACGGCCTGCCGATCGAGATCGCGATCGAGAAGAAGTACGGCAAGGTCGGGACCAGGCTCGATCCGGTCGAATTCCGGCAGAAGTGCCGGGAGTACGCGCATTCGCAGATCGACCTGCAGCGCAAGGACTTCAAGCGCCTGGGCGTGATCGGCGACTGGGAGAACCCGTACCTGACGCTCGACTACCGCTTCGAGGCCAACGAGATCCGCGCCCTGGCCAAGATCGTCGACAACGGCCACCTGACCCGCGGCGTCAAGCCGGTGCACTGGTGCTTCGACTGCGGTTCGGCGCTGGCCGAGGCGGAGATCGAGTACGCCGACAAGGTCTCGCCGGCGGTCGACGTGGCCTATGCCGCGCGCAGCCCGCAGGCGGTGGCGCGGGCGTTCGGGGTCGAAGTGCCGGAGGACGTCGAGGTCGCCGCGGTGATCTGGACCACTACGCCGTGGACGCTGCCGGCCTCGCTGGCGATCTCGATGGGCGCCGCGCTCGAGTACGCGCTGGTGGAGGGGCCGGCCCGCGACGGCAGGCGCCGCTGGCTGGTGCTCGCCGAGGCGCTGGCCGAGGGCGCGCTGAAGCGCTACGGCGTGGACGCGATGACGGTGCTGGGCCGGACCACGGGCGAAAGGCTCGAGGGCCTGCTGTTCGCGCATCCCTTCTACGACCAGCGCGACATCCCGGTCCTGCTCGGCGACCACGTGTCGGCCGAGGACGGCACCGGCGCCGTCCACACCGCGCCCGGCCACGGCCAGGAGGACTACGCGGTGGGCAGGCAGTACGGCCTGCTGGAGAAGTACGGCGCGGCCGAACTCAACCCGGTCGACGGGCGCGGCGTGTACCTGCCCTCGACGCCGGCCGCGCACGGCGTGGAGCTGGCCGGCCTGCACATCTGGAAGGCCAACGACGTGATCGTGGAGGTGCTGCGCGCGAGCGGCGCGCTCCTGGCCTTCCGCAAGCTCGAGCACAGCTATCCACACTGCTGGCGGCACAAGACGCCGATCGCGTTCCGGGCCACGCCGCAGTGGTTCATCTCGATGGACCAGGCCGGCCTGCGCCGCGACGCGCTCGAGGCGATCAAGGGCGTGGGCTGGTTCCCGGCCTGGGGCGAGGCGCGCATTGCCGGCATGGTCGAGGGCCGGCCCGACTGGACGATCTCGCGCCAGCGCACCTGGGGCGTGCCGATCGCGCTGTTCGTGCACCGCGAGACCGGCGAGCCGCATCCGCGCAGCAGCGAACTCATGCGCCAGGTCGCCGATCGGGTGGAAAAGGATGGCGTGGACGTCTGGTACACGCTCGATCCGGCCGAGCTGCTGGGCGAGGAAGCCGCGCAGTACGAGAAGATCACCGACATCCTCGACGTCTGGTTCGACTCGGGCGTCACCCACGAGGGCGTGCTGCTCGAGCGCGGCCTCGGCAAGCCGGCGGACCTGTACCTGGAGGGTTCCGACCAGCACCGCGGCTGGTTCCAGTCCTCGCTGCTGACCGGCGTGGCGATCGACCGGGCCGCGCCGTACCGCCAGTGCCTGACCCACGGCTTCACCGTGGACGAGCATGGCCGCAAGATGTCCAAGTCGCTGGGCAACGGGATCGAGCCGCAGGACATCATGAGGACGTTGGGCGCGGACATCCTGCGCCTGTGGATCGCCAGCGCCGACTACAGCAACGAGATGTCGCTGTCGCAGGAGATCCTCAAGCGCAACGCCGACGCCTACCGCCGCATCCGCAACACCGCGCGCTTCCTGCTGGGCAACCTCAGCGGCTTCGAGCCCGCGCGCGACCTGCGCCCGCTCGAGGACATGGTCGCGCTCGACGGCTGGATCGTGCACCGCGCCTGGGAGGTGCAGGAGAGGATCAAGACCGCCTACGAGCGCTACGACTTCGCCGAGATCGTGCAGGCGCTGCTCAACTTCTGCTCGGTCGACCTCGGTTCGCTGTACCTCGACGTTACCAAGGACCGCCTGTACACGATGCAGGAGGATTCGCGCGGGCGGCGCAGCGCGCAGAGCGCGATGTACCGCATTGCCGAGGCCTTCGTGCGCTGGATCGCGCCGGTGCTCAGCTTCACCGCCGACGAGATGTGGGGCTACCTGCCGCGTCCGGCGCAAGGCGCGCGCGAGGACAACGTGCTGATGGCGACCTGGTACGAAGGGCTGGCGCCGCTGCCGGCCGAGGCGCCGCTGTCGCCCCACGACTTCGAGCGCCTGCTGGCGCTGCGCGAGCACGTGGCCAAGGTGCTCGAGCCGATGCGCGCCAGCGGCGAGATCGGCGCGGCGCTGGAGGCCGAGATCGAACTGCATGCGGGCACCGCCGACCAGATCCGGCTTGCGCCGCTGGTCGACGAGCTGCGCTTCTTCCTGATCAGCGGCGACGTGACCGTGCTGCCGTTCGACGGCGAGGAGTCGCGCATCGTCGCCCGGCCGACGGCCAAGCCCAAGTGCGTGCGCTGCTGGCACCATCGCGCCGACGTCGGTTCGCACCAGGCGCATCCGCAGCTGTGCGCGCGCTGCGTGTCGAACGTCGAGGGCCCTGGCGAGGACCGCCGGTGGTTCTGACCCGCGCCGCCGCGCCCGCCCGCGCCCGCCCCGGCGCGGCCCCGTCGTCCCCGGCCCACCATCGAGATCCGGCATGAGCCCGACCCCGCGCCCCAACGCCCTGCCATGGCTGCTGCTGTCGGCGGCCGTGGTCCTGCTCGACCAGTTCAGCAAGTGGTGGGTCCTGGCCAGCCTCCCCGAGTACACGCCGGTCCCGGTGATCGAGGGCTTCTGGAACTGGTACCGCACCTACAACACCGGCGCCGCGTTCAGCTTCCTGGCCGACGCCGGTGGCTGGCAGAAGTGGTTCTTCACCGCGCTGGCGGTGGGCATCAGCGGCCTGCTGGCGTTCTGGCTGGCGCGCACGCCGCGCGGCGACTGGCGCACCGCGCTTCCGTTCTCGCTGGTGATCGGCGGCGCGCTGGGCAACGTGATCGACCGCCAGTTGCACGGCCACGTGGTCGATTTCATCCAGTGGCACTGGCGCGACTACTACTGGCCGGCGTTCAACGTCGCCGATTGCGCGGTGGTCGGCGGCGCGATCGGGATCGTGCTGTTCGGCCTGTTCCAGGGCGGTTCGCAGGCCCGGCGGGGCTGACGGTCCGCCGGGCGGCCAGGGGCCGGCCGGCGGAACCCGGGGCCGGCGGGCGCGGGGATGCGCGTTGGTCCGGGTTCCGGCTGCGGGCGGTAGAATGCCCGGCATGGACATCGTCCTCGCCAATCCCCGCGGCTTCTGCGCCGGCGTCGACCGCGCGATCGAGATCGTCAAGCGCGCGATCGAGACCCTCGGGGCGCCGATCTACGTGCGGCACGAGGTGGTGCACAACCGCTTCGTGGTCGAGGACCTCAAGCGCCGCGGGGCGATCTTCGTCGAAGAGCTCGACGAGGTGCCCGACGGCAGCACCGTGATCTTCAGCGCCCACGGCGTCTCGCGCGCGGTGCGCGAGGAGGCGGAGCGGCGCGGATTGAAGGTGTTCGACGCGACCTGCCCGCTGGTGACCAAGGTGCACCTCGAGGTCACGCGCCATTGCCGCGCCGGTCGCGACGTGGTGCTGATCGGCCACGCCGGCCACCCCGAGGTCGAGGGCACGATGGGGCAGTGGAAGGCGGAGGCCGGGGCAGGGCGGATCTACCTCGTCGAGGACCTGGAGGACGTGGCCTGGCTCGATCCCGGCCAGCCCGACAACCTCGCCTACACCACCCAGACCACGCTGTCGGTGGACGACACGCGCGAGATCATCGACGCGTTGCGCGCCCGGTTTCCCGACATCCAGGGGCCGAAGAACGACGACATCTGCTACGCCACCCAGAACCGGCAGGACGCGGTGCGCGAACTGGCCAGGCAGTGCGACCTGGTGCTGGTGGTGGGTTCGCCCAACAGCTCCAATTCCAACCGGCTGCGCGAGCTGGCCGAGCGCGACGGCGTCGAGGCCTACCTGATCGACGGCGCGGCCGAGATCGACCCGGAGTGGATCGTGGGCCGCCGCCACATCGGCGTGACCGCCGGGGCCTCGGCGCCGGACGTGCTGGTCCAGGGCGTCCTGGCGCGACTGCGCGAACTCGGCGCAGGCCCGGTGCGCGAACTCGAGGGCGAGCCCGAGAACATGGTCTTCGCCCTGCCCAGGGAGCTGCGGCTGCAACTGGTCGACTGACCCGGCCCACGCGCGCGTGCGCCCGGCGCGGACATGAAAAAACCCCGGTCAGCGGTGCCTGCCGGGGTCTGGTGCATGGTGCCGGAAATAGGATTCGAACCTACGACCTACGCATTACGAATGCGCCGCTCTACCAACTGAGCTATTCCGGCGGGAACCGCAGATTCTAAGCGGGCGGCCTCGGCACGGTCAAAGGGACCGGGCCGCGTGGGCCGCGACCGCGCGCGCCGCCACGGCCGGATCGTCGGCGAACAGCCCGTCGATGCCGGCGTCGAGGTGCTCGACGAGCTGCCGGATCGCGCCGGCTTCGTTGCGCACGGCGGGCGGGCCGTCGCGCAGGCGTGGCGGCAGGAACCGGTTCTCGGGCCGGTACGTCCACGGCATCACCTGGAGCCCCGCCGCGTGCGCGTCGTCCACCAGCCGGCTGCGGCCGCCGGCCACGCGCAGCGCCTGGTGCGGCGGGCCGAGGATGTCCGCGTACGTGGCGACCTCGCGCAGTCCCCCGGGCGCGTGCATCGGCTCTTCGCGTGCGTCGATCGCCCCGGGGTCCGGGCAGGTGAGCTGCAGCAGGCGGATGTTGCGGCGGCCGTCGATCCATTCGCGCAGCCGCCGCAGGTTGCCGTCCTCGAAGGACTGGATGATCAACGGTGCGCGGCGCGCCCAAGGGTGTCCGTCGATGGCGCGCAGCAGCGGCTCCTCCATCGCCAGGCCGAGCGAGGCGAAGTACGAGGGATGCTTGGTCTCCGGCACCACCGCGACGTCACGCCCGAGTCGCGCCGAGGCCTCCGCGGCGAGTTCGACGATCTCCTCGAACGTGGCGACGGGATGGAGTCCGTCGTGGAGGGTCGGGCGGATGTCCGGCAGCCGCTCGCGCGCGCGCAGCCGGCGCAGTTCGTCGAGGGTGAAATCCTCGGTGAACCAGCCCTCCACCCAGGCGCCGTCGATGCGCTTGCGGGTCCTGCGCGCGGCGAAAGACGGATGCGCGGCAACGTCGGTGGTGGCGTCGATCCGGTTCTCGTGGCGGGCGACCAGCACGCCGTCTCGGGTCATCACCAGGTCCGGCTCGATCGCGTCCGCGCCGTCTTCGATCGCGCGCCGGTACGCGGCCAGGGTGTGTTCGGGCAGCAGCGCGCTGGCGCCGCGATGGGCGATGAGCAGTGGGCGCGGCGCGTGCGGCATGGCCCGATTGTAGGGCGCATGCGCGAACGCACTGTTCAGGCGGGCACGGGCTCCGCCGCCGGCGCCGCGTCCGCCATCGGCATGTCGGGCAGGCGCCTGAGCAGTTCGTCGCCGATGCGCAGGGCCAGGGCCACGATCGTCAGCGTGGGGAAGCTCCAGCCGCCGGTGGGGAAGACCGAGCTGCCGGCGACGTAGAGGTTCTCGATCCCGTGCACGCGGCACTGGCGGTCGACCACGCCGGTCGCGGGCGAGTCGGACATGCGCGTGGTCCCCATGTGGTGCGCGGTGCCGTACAGCGGCAGCGGCGCGCCCGGGTCGAGCAGCCAGCTGGCGGGATCGAAGCGGCCGTTGAGATCGCCGGCCAGCGCTTCTCCGAACAGGACCGCGGCCCTGCGGATGCGCTCCTCGTCCAGGCCGGTCATGCGCCAGTCCACCCGGATCCGGCGCAGGCCCAGCGCGTCGCGGGTGTCCGAAAGGCCGACGCGGCTGTCGCGGTTGGGCATCTGCTCGAAGTAGCCGACCAGCTCGATCCGGTCCGCCTCCACGACCCGGCGCCGCGCCAGCTTGCGCAGGGCCGCGCGCACCACGTCGTCGGCATGGCGCACGGTCTGCAGCGCCAGCGGACCGGGCCGGCCCGTGCCCACGGTCTGGCGCTGGGGCAGGTCGTCGTCCAGCGCGTCGAGCAGGCGCGTTTCGACCCGTGCCGACTCGTCCAGGCTGGACGGTTGGCGCAGGGTGGCGCGCAGCGCCCGCATGGCCGCCAGGCCTTCGGGCGGCGCGCACTCGATCGTGAACGGACGCACACGCGCGTGCTGCAGCTGGTGGGTCCGCAACGCCTCGTCCGACAGGCACACGTGGTGGAAGGCGGAACCCGGGCCGCGCCCCTGGCCGCTTTCGTAGAGCCGCCCGGCGCGGGCGACGTCGGCCTGCCGGAGCGTTCCCAGACGGCAGCGCGGGTGGTCCATGAAGTAGCGCCCGACCAGGTCGCGGTCGTTGCCGAGCCCGTTGGGGGCGACGTCGTCGGACAGCAGCAGCAGGCGCGCGTTCTCGAGCCCGCCGGCGGCGAGGACGAAGCAGCGCGCGCGGACCTGGCCGCGTCGCCCGGAGAGGTCGCCGATCGCCGCGCTGCGGATGGCGCGGGCGTCGGGGGTGGCCTGCAGGCGCAGCAGGTTCGCGTGCAGGAGCAGGGTGATCCGCGGGGCCTGCTGCAGCTGCTCGCGGTAGGCGCGGCCGAAATCGAGCCGGCACGAACGGCTGGCGCGCAGCCGCAGTGGGGCGGGCGGGTCGGGCCGGCGCGGTTCCACCCGGTAGGCGCCGTCTTCGATGTCGGCGGGCTGGATGCGGCACATCCGGTTGGCCCGGTCGTAGTAGGGGGCCAGCTCGTCCAGGCCGATCGGCCAGCCCCCTCCGGGGACCCAGTCGCGGTCCTCCATCTCCGAGGAGCCCATCGGGATGCAGCCGCCACCCCAGACGCGGGTCGCGCCCCCGATGGCGCGCAGGCGGCAGGCAGCCGGATCGAACGCGTAGGGCCCGACCGACTCGCCCTCGTTCAGTGCCTGGCTCGCGGCCTCGGCATGCATGCCTCCGCCCTCGAGCAGGCACACGGTCCAGCCCGCCTGCGCCAGCGCCAGGGCGAGTGAGATGCCCGCGGGGCCGGCACCGACCACGCAGACGTCAGCGGCCAGCGTCTCGGGGCAGTCGGCTGAACGGAAATCCTGGATCATCGTCCGCTTCCTTGGATACCGGGGACTCGTGGTCCTGTCTCAGCGACCGGGACGCGACTCGGCTAGGCTGAACGCCGGACCAGTTACCTAATACGCGGATATGGCCAAGGCCCGGACAGCCTTCGTGTGCAGCGAGTGCGGCTCGGATTTCAGCAAGTGGCAGGGGCAGTGCAGCGCCTGCGGCGCCTGGGACACGCTGTCGGAGGTGGTGCTGGAGCCCGCGGCTCCGGTGAAGTCACCGGCCTCGCGCCGTTCGGGCTGGGCCGGCAGGGTCGATCCGCCAAAGGTCACCGCGCTCAAGGACGTGGAGCAGGGCGCCGACGTGCGCGTGTCCACCGGCATCGGCGAGTTCGATCGCGTGCTGGGCGGCGGCCTCGTCGCCGGGGCGGTGGTGCTGGTCGGTGGCGATCCGGGCATCGGCAAGTCGACCCTGCTGCTGCAGGCGGTGGCCTCGATGGCGGGGACGCTGCCCGGGCTGTACGTGACCGGCGAGGAATCGCTGGCCCAGGTGGCCGGCCGGGCGGCACGCCTCGGGCTGCCGCTGGAGGGGCTGAACGCGCTGGCCGAGACCGGCATCGAGCGCATCCTCGAGCAGGCCGCGCAGCTGCGCCCGCGCATCATCGTGGCCGACTCGGTGCAGACGCTGTGGACCGAATCGCTCACCGCCGCGCCCGGCTCGGTCAGCCAGGTGCGCGAGAGCGCGGCGCGGCTGGTGCGCTATGCCAAGGAAACCGGCACCGCGGTGTTCCTGGTCGGGCACGTGACCAAGGAGGGCGGCATCGCCGGCCCGCGCGTGCTCGAGCACATGGTCGACGCGGTGCTCTACTTCGAGGGCGATTCGGGCAGCCGTTTCCGCGTGCTGCGCGCGTTCAAGAACCGCTTCGGCGCGGTCAACGAGCTGGGCGTGTTCGCCATGGGCGACAGGGGCCTGAAGGAGGTGCCCAACCCGTCGGCGATCTTCCTCTCCGGCGGCAGCGTCTCCCAGCCGGGCAGCTGCGTGATGGTCACGCGCGAGGGCACCCGCCCGCTGCTGGTGGAAGTGCAAGCGCTGGTGGACGCCTCGCCGCTGTCCAATCCGCGCCGGGTGACGGTGGGCCTGGAGGGCAACCGGCTGGCGATGCTGCTGGCGGTGCTGCACCGGCACGGCGGGATCATGACCGGCGACCAGGACGTGTTCGTCAACGTGGTCGGCGGCATCCGGGTGCAGGAGACCGCGGCCGACCTGCCGGTACTGCTGGCGGTGCTGTCCTCGCTGCGCGACACGCCGCTGGCGGAGAAGACGATCGCGTTCGGCGAGGTCGGCCTGTCGGGCGAGATCCGGCCGGTGCCCAATGGCGAGGAGCGGCTGAAGGAAGCGGCGACGCACGGCTTCGTGCGCGCCATCGTGCCGCGTGCCAACGCGCCCAAGGCGGGCAGCTACAAGGGCATGGAGGTCATCGCCGTCGAGCGCCTCGCCGACGCGCTGGAATACGCCTGAGCCGTCCCGCGCGGGTTCAGGCGCGGGGCGAGTGGCGCGAGACCGGCTGCAGGTCGGGCAGGGGACCGTCGCCGTCGGCGGCGTCGGCGATCACGCGGTCGGACTGATCGATGTCGATGCCCTCGGCCGCGTACCAGTCGGGGTTGTAGTAGCTGTGGTCGTAGCGCTCGCCGCCGTCGCACAGGATGGTGACGATGGAGCCGGTCTCGCCGCGCGCGCGCATCGCCTGCGCCACGCGCAGCACGCCGACGAAGTTGGTGCCGGTCGAGCCACCCACGCGCCGTCCCAGGCGCCGGTTGACGTACCGCATCGCGGCCAGGGCCAGGGCGTCGGGCACCTTCACCATTGCGTCCACGCAGCCGGGGATGAAGCTCGGTTCCACGGTCGGGCGGCCGATGCCCTCGATGCGAGAGGGCGGCGCGGGGTCCGGGGGTGCCGGACGGCCCGCGACCACCGCCGCGTAGTGGGCGTGGAAGGCCGAATGCTCGGGGTCGGCGCACAGCACCCGGGTCGGGAAGCCGCGGTAGCTGGCATAGCGGCCGATGGTCGCGCTGGTGCCGCCGGTGCCGGCGCTGCAGACCACCCAGGCCGGGACCGGGTGCGGCTCCTGCTCCATCTGGCGGAAGATCGATTCGGCGATGTTGTTGTTCGCGCGCCAGTCGGTGGCGCGCTCGGCGAAGGTGAACTGGTCCATGAAGTGGCCGCCGCGTTCGCGCGCCAGCCGCGCCGACTCGGCGGCGATCCCGCGCGGGTCGCCCACCAGGTGGCAGCGGCCGCCGTGGAACTCGATCGCGGCGATCTTCTCGGGCGAGGTCGAGGCCGGGATCACCGCCACGAACGGCAGACCGAGCAGGCGCGCGAAATAGGCCTCCGACACCGCGGTCGATCCGCTGGAGGCTTCCACCACCGTGCTGCCCTCGTGCAGCCAGCCGTTGGCCAGCGCGTACAGGAACAGCGAGCGCGCCAGCCGGTGCTTGAGGCTGCCTGTGGGATGGCTGGACTCGTCCTTGAAGTAGACGTCGATGCCGGGGAAGCCGGGCAGCGACAGCGGGATCAGGTGGGTGTCGGCCGACCTGTTGAAATCGGCCTCGATCCGGCGGATGGCGGCGGAGGTCCAGGCGTGGTGGCGGCTGCAGGCCAGGTGGCCCGGCTCGTCGGGAAACGGCATGGCGTACGCTTCGGCGGGGGAATGCGCAATTCTCGCCGATCCACGCGTTCGCTGCCCGGCACGCATCACGCGCGGGAAGCCGGGACATGGCGCACGACGAACGGGACGCCGCGCGGCGTGCGCACGCCGCCGGCCGCGTCAGACCCGCTGCAGCAGCAGCTCCAGCACGAACTTGCTGCCGAAGAACGCCAGCACCAGCAGCGCCATCGCCACCAGGGTCAGGCGCACGGCCTTGGCGCCGCGCCAGCCGCGCCGCCAGCGGCCCAGCAGCAGGGCGCCGAACACCAGCCACGACAGCACGCTCAGCACCGACTTGTGGATCAGGTGCTGGGCGAACAGGTCGTGCACGAACAGCACCCCGGTGAGCAGGGTCGCCGACAGCAGCACGAAGCCGGCCCAGATGGTCCGGAACAGCAGCGTCTCGAGTTCGGTCAGCGGCGGCAGCAGGCGCAGCCAGCCGTGGAACTCGCGCCGGCGCAGCGCCCGCTCCTGCACCCAGAGCATGATCGCCAGCAGTGCGGCGATGGCCAGGGTCGCGTAGGCCAGCAGGGCCATCCAGGCGTGCAGCTCCAGGCGCCAGTCGAGTTCGCGGGTCGACGCGCCGGTGGTCGCCGCGTCGCCCAGCAGGCACAGCGCGGCCACCGGGAACACCACAACGCCCAGCGCGCCCATGTGCCCGGCGGCGGCGTAGAGCGTGGTCAGGGCCGCCATGCCCAGCCCCACCAGCGACAGGGCGGAGAAGAAGTGCAGGTCGACGCCGCCGCCGGCCCGCCAGGCCAGCACGTGGAACACCGCGTGCAGCCCGATCGCGCTCAGCGCGGTCAGCAGCCACGCGCCCGCCCCGGCCTCGTGCAGCGTCCGCAGGCGGCGCACCACCAGCCAGGCGGCGAGCAGGTAGAACAGGGCGGAGAGGGCGGCGACGGGCATCGCTGCAGTTTCGCATGAACCCGCCGCGGCCCGCAGCGGGCCGGCGGTGGCCGGCGGCTATAATCCGCGCTCCCGTTTCCGCGACGTCCCCGCCATGTTCGAATCGCTGACCCAGCGCCTGTCCGGCACCATCGACCGCCTCCGCGGCCGTGGCCGGCTGACCGAGGAGAACATCCGCGAGGCCACCCGCGAGGTCCGCATCGCCCTGCTCGAGGCGGACGTGGCGCTGCCGGTCGTGCAGGCGCTGATCCAGCGGATCAAGGTGCGCGCGGTCGGCCAGGAGGTGCTCAAGTCGCTGACCCCGGGCCAGGCCCTGATCAAGGTCGTGCGCGACGAGCTGGCGGCGGTCATGGGCTCGCAGGCCACCGATCTCAACCTCAACGTGCCGGCGCCGGCGGTGATCCTGATGGCCGGCCTGCAGGGCGCGGGCAAGACCACCACCGTGGGCAAGCTTGCCCGGCACCTGAAGGAGAAGAAAAAGAAGAAGGTGATGGTGGTGTCCGCCGACGTGTACCGGCCGGCCGCGATCGAGCAGCTCAGGACCCTGGCCGGGCAGAACGGCGTGCTGTTCTTCCCCTCCGACGCCGGGCAGAAACCCGAGGACATCGTGCGCGCGGCGATCGCCGACGCGCGCAAGTCGTTCGCCGACGTGCTGATCGTCGACACCGCCGGCCGCCTCGCGATCGACGAGGCGATGATGGCCGAGATCAAGGCCCTGCACGCCGTCGCCAACCCGGCCGAGACCCTGTTCGTGGTCGACGCGATGACCGGCCAGGACGCGGCCAACACCGCCAAGGCCTTCGGCGAGGCGCTGCCGCTGACCGGCGTGGTCCTGACCAAGACCGACGGCGACGCGCGCGGCGGCGCGGCGCTCTCGGTGCGCTACATCACCGGCAAGCCGATCAAGTTCGTCGGCACCAGCGAGAAGTCCGACGGCCTGGACGTGTTCCATCCCGACCGCGTCGCCAGCCGCATCCTCGACATGGGCGACGTGCTGTCGCTGGTCGAGCAGGTCGAACAGCAGGTCGACAAGGACAAGGCCGCGAAGCTGGCCGAGAAGGTCGCCAAGGGCAAGAAGTTCGACCTCAACGACATGCGCGACCAGCTCGAGCAGATGCAGAGCATGGGCGGGATCGGCACGCTGATGGAGAAGCTGCCGGGCATGGGCCAGATCCCCGAGCACCTCAAGCAGCAGGTCCAGCAGAGCAGGGAAGTGCCGCGCATGATCGCGATCATCAACTCGATGACGCCGAAGGAACGCCGCAACCCCGGCCTGCTCAACGGCTCGCGCCGCGCCCGCATCGCCCGCGGTTCGGGCACCCATCCTTCCGACGTCAACAAGCTGCTCAAGCAGTACCAGCAGATGGAGAAGGTGATGGGCAAGTTCTCGCGCGGCGGCATGAAGGGGATGATGCGCGGGCTGCAGGGCATGATGGGCGGCATGGGCCGCATGCCGTTTCGCTGAGCCCGGCGGCGTCGCCGCAGGCGTGGCGATCGCGCACAATGCGGCCATGACCATCGCCTGCATCGAGGGCCGCCCGGCCACCGCCGACGAACTGCGCGCGCTGGCGCTGGCCGGCTGCGGCCACTTCAGTTCGATGCAGGTGCGCCGGCGCGCGGTGCAGGGGCTGGACCTGCACCTGCGGCGGCTGAAGGCGGGCAACCGCGAACTGTTCGACGCAGGCCTGGACGATGCGCGCGTCCGGGGCGCGATCCTGGCCGCGCTCGACGCGGCCGGGGTGGACGACGCCAGCGTGCGGGTCACCGCGTTCGCGCCTGGCTTCGATCCTTCGCGCCCGGACCGCCCGCAGGCGGTCGAACTGCTGGTGTCGGTCAACCCGCCGCGACAGGCCGACCCGAAGCCGGTCCGGGTGAAGACGTTCGCCTTCCAGCGCCCGCTGCCGCAGGTCAAGCACGTCGGCCTGCTCCCGCAGTTCCACTATCGCCGGCGCGCGCTGCGCGAGGGCGCCGACGACGCCCTGTTCGTGGACGCGCGCGGCCGGATCAGCGAGGGCGCGGTCTGGAACATCGGCTTCTGGGACGGCCACCAGGTGGTCTGGCCCCAGGCCGAGGCCCTGCGCGGGACCACCGAGCGGCTGCTGCAGGCGGGACTGGACGAGGCCGGGGTGCCGCAGCGGCATGCCCCGGTGGAGGCGCGCGCGCTGGGCGGGTTCCGGGCCGCCTTCGCCGCCAATGCCAACGGGATCTGGCCCGTCGCCGGGATCGACGAGACCGTGCTGCGCCCGGATCCGGCACTGATGGGGCTCCTGTCCCGGGCCCTGGAGCGCCAGCCGTGGCGGCCGCTGGCCGGCTGAACGCGGGCCCGGGGTTTCCGCGGGCCGGCCGGATGTCGTAAACTTGCCGGCTTACCTCGCCCTCCTGGCGACTGGGCAATACCGGAAACACACCATGGTCAAGATCCGCCTCACCCGCGGCGGCGCGAAGAAGCGCCCCTTCTACCACATCGTCGTGACCGACTCGCGCAGCGCGCGCGACGGCCGCAACATCGAGCGCGTGGGCTACTACAACCCGGTCGCGCAGGGTGCCGAGCAGCGCGTCGTGCTGGACACCGCGCGGGTCGACCACTGGGTCAAGCATGGCGCGCAGCTGACCGACAAGGTCCGCTCGCTGTACCGCGAAGCCGTCAAGGCCGCCCCGGCCGCCTGATGCCCGGGTTGCGCGCCGCGCAGCCACCGCACGCATGAACGATCCCGCGCGCCGCATCCTCATGGGCAGGATCCGCGGCGCGTTCGGCGTGCGGGGGGAACTCAAGCTCGAATCCTTCAGCGACCCGCCGGAGGCGATCCTGCGCTACCGGCCGCTGCTGCTGCGTACCGCGCGCGGCGAGGAACGCGAGCTCGAGGCGCTCCGCGGCCGCTCCACCGCCAAGGGCGTGGTCGCGCGGATCCCCGGGATCGAGGATCGCGACGCCGCCCAGGCGCTGCTCGACGCCGAGCTCTACGTGCCGCGTTCGGCACTGCCGCCGCCGCGGCCGGGCGAGTACTACTGGGTCGACCTGGAAGGCCTGCGCGTGGCCAACACCGACGGCGTGGACTTCGGCGTCGTCTCGCACCTGTTCTCCACGGGCGCCAACGACGTGATGGTCGTGCGCGGCGAGCGCGAGCGCCTGATCCCGTTCGTGCAGCCCGACTACATCGTCGCGGTGGACTTCGACGCCGGCCGGGTCACGGTCGACTGGGACCGGGAGTTCTGAGCCACGCCGGGGCCGGCTCTGGCATCCTCGCCGGGTCGCCGCCGGCACCGCCCACCCCCGATCCCGGACCCCGCGCATGCGCATCGACCTGATCAGCCTGTTCCCCGAGTTCGTCGCCCAGTGCGCGGGCTTCGGCGTGGTCGGCCGGGCCCGCGAGCGCGGGCTGCTGTCGGTGCACGGCTGGAACCCGCGCGACTACGCCGGGGGCAACTACCGCCGCGTGGACGACCGGCCGTTCGGCGGCGGGCCCGGCATGGTGATGATGATCGACCCGCTGCGGGACGCGATCCGGGCCGCGCGCGCGGCCGATCCGGCCCCGGCCCGGGTCACCTACCTCAGTCCGCAGGGCCGGCCGCTCACCCAGGCCATCGTCCGCGAGCTGGCGGCGCGGCCCCGGCTGATCCTGCTGTGCGGGCGCTACGAGGGCGTGGACGAGCGCCTGGTCGAAGCCGAGGTGGACGAGGAGCTGTCGATCGGCGACTACGTGCTGTCCGGCGGCGAGCTGGCCGCCGCGGTGGTCGTGGATGCGGTGGCCCGGCTGCAGGACGGGGCCCTGAACGATGCGGGCTCGGCCGCGCAGGACAGCTTCGAGGCCGACGGCCTGCTGGACTGCCCGCACTACACCCGCCCGGTGGAGCACGAGCTGGGGACGGTCCCGGAGGTGCTGCTGTCGGGCAACCACGCCGAGATCGCCCGCTGGCGCCGCCGCCAGTCCCTGCTGCGGACCCGACGCCGGCGGCCCGACCTGCTGGCCGCGGCCGACCTGTCGCCGGAGGAGCGGGCCTGGCTGGCCGCCCAGCCGGAGGACGGGGAGGGTACGCGGGACCGCTGAGACCCTCCTGGGCAGGCGTGGCGCCGGGCCTGGTTTCCGGGCTATAATGCGCGGCTGCCCTGTCCCCGACAGGGCACCGTGCCAAGAGCGTGCGTCCGCGTGCACCACGCCTACAACTAATCCAACAGGCTCCATCGAGATCCCGCCATGACCACCAAGCCCACCCTGAACACCCTGCTGCAGCAGTTCGAAAGCGAGCAGGTCCAGCGCAAGCTCCCCGAATTCGGCCCCGGCGACACCGTCGTCGTGAACGTGAAGGTGAAGGAGGGCAACCGCGAGCGCGTCCAGGCCTACGAAGGCGTGGTCATCGGCAAGAAGAACGCCGGCCTCAACTCCTCGTTCACCGTGCGCAAGATCTCGCACGGCTACGGCGTCGAGCGCGTGTTCCAGACCCACAGCGCGTCGATCGAGTCGGTCGAGGTCAAGCGCCGCGGCCGCGTCCGCGCCGGCAAGCTGTACTACCTGCGTGGCCTCGAGGGCAAGAAGGCGCGCATCAAGGAAGACCTGGCCGGCAACGCCAAGGCGCGCGCCCAGGCCGCCGCCGCCGCGGCTGCCGCCGACGCCGAGTAACGCCGCCGGCGCCCCGGCGCCAGGCGAGACCTGCGAACGGCCGCCGATGGGCGGCCGTTTGCGTTCCGGCCCCCTGCAGGAAACCCGCACATGGGTGGACCCACTTCCGGAGCAGCCCCGCAGCGCGGCGTGCGCATCGACGTCTGGCTGTGGGCGGCGCGCTTCTTCCGCACCCGTCCGCTGGCCAGGCAGGCGGTCGAGACGGGCAAGGTCGAGGTCGACGGCCAGCGCCCGAAGGCCTCGCGCCTGGTGCGCGTGGGCGATGCGCTGCGGGTTGTGCGCGGCGAGGACGTGTTCGAGGTCGAGGTGCTGGGCCTGTCGGACCAGCGCGGCCCGGCACCTGTCGCGCAGGCGCTGTACCGCGAGCACGAGGCGTCGCGCCTGGCGCGGGAGGAGGCGGCGAAGCTGCGCAGGGCCGCGCGCGACGGCTATCGCCCGCCCGAGTCGCGCCCCGACAAGCGCGCCCGGCGGCTGCTGCGCGCGCTGGGCGATATCGACGCGCTGTAGGTCGCGAACCTTCCGCGCAATGGAAAGCGCCGGACAATGCCGGCGCTTTCCGCGACGGGCGACGCAGGGAGGATCAGTCGAGCAGGTCGAAGCGGTCCAGGTTCATCACCTTCACCCAGGCGGCGACGAAGTCGTTGACGAACCGCTCCGCGCCGTCCGACGAGGCATACACCTCGGCGAGCGCGCGCAGCACCGAGTTCGAGCCGAACACCAGGTCGACGCGGGTGCCGGTGTACTTCTTCGCCCCCGTCCGGCGGTCCACGCCCTCGTACAGGTTGTGGCCGGCCGGCTTCCACTCGTTCGCCATGTCGAGCAGGTTGACGAAGAAGTCGGTGGTCAGCGTGCCGGGGCGGTCGGTGAACACGCCGTGGCGGCTGCCGTCCCAGTTCGCATCGAGTACGCGCAGGCCGCCGACCAGCGCGGTCATCTCCGGCGCGGTCAGGGTCAGCAGCTGGGCGCGGTCGACCAGCAGGTGCTCGGCCGGCACTTCCGATGCGGCCTTGAGGTAATTGCGGAAGCCGTCGGCGAACGGCTCCATGTGGGTGAACGACTCGACGTCGGTCTGCTCCTGGGTCGCGTCGACGCGGCCCGGGGTGAACGGGACCTCCACCGGGAACCCCGCCGCGGCCGCCGCCTGCTCGATGCCGACGCCGCCGGCGAGCACGATCAGGTCGGCGAGCGAGAGCTTCGTCTCCTTCTGCAGCGCCTCGATCCTGGGCAGGACCTGGATCGCGCGCTGGTTGGCCTGCCAGCCGCGCTGCGGATCGAGGCGGATGCGCGCGCCGTTGGCGCCGCCGCGCTTGTCGCCGCCGCGGAAGGTCGCGGCCGAGGCCCAGGCCAGCGAGACCAGGTCGCCGGCGGGGATGCCGGCGGCGGCGATCTTCGTCCGCGCTTCGGCGATGTCGGCCGGAGTCGGGTGGTGCACGGGCCTGGGCAGCGGGTCCTGCCAGACCAGGTCCTCGGCCGGCACTTCCGGCCCGAGGTAGCGCGACTTCGGGCCCATGTCGCGGTGGACCAGCTTGAACCAGGCGCGGGCGAACGCGTTGGCAAAGGCCTGCGGATCGTCGCGGAAACGGCGCGAGATCGGGCCGTAGACCGGATCGAAGCGCAGCGCCAGGTCGGTGGTCAGCATGGTCGGCTTGCGCTTCGGCGAATCCGGGGTCGGGCCCGGGATGATCGCCCCGGCATCCTTCGCCACCCACTGATGCGCGCCGGCCGGGGACTTGGTCAGCTCCCACTCGAAGTCGAACAGGAACTTGAAGAAGTCGTTGCTCCATTGCGCCGGGGTGCTGGTCCAGGTCACCTCGAGGCCAGAGGTGATGGTGTCGGCACCCTTGCCGGTGCCGAAACTGTTGGCCCAGCCCAGGCCCTGCATCTCCAGGTCGGCGGCTTCGGGATCCGGGCCGACGTGGTCCGCCGGGCCGGCGCCGTGGGTCTTGCCCAGCGTGTGGCCACCGGCGATCAGGGCGACGGTCTCCTCGTCGTCCATGCCCATGCGGCCGAAGGTCACGCGGATGTCGTGCGCGGCCAGCAGCGGATCGGGATTGCCGTCGGGGCCTTCCGGGTTCACGTAGATCAGGCCCATCTGCACCGCGGCCAGCGGGTTCTCGAGGTCGCGGCTGTGGACCTTGCCGTCGGCGTCGTCCTCGGACACCAGCACGCTGTCGTCCTTCGCCTTGGGAACGCCCTCGGATCCGCGCGAATAGCGCTCGTCGCCGCCGAGCCAGGTGGTTTCGCGACCCCAGTACACGTCCTGGTCGGGCTCCCAGGTGTCCTCGCGGCCGGCGCCGAAGCCGAAGGTGCGGAAGCCCGCATGCTCGAGTGCGACGTTGCCGGCCAGGATCATCAGGTCGGCCCAGGAGATCTTCTGCCCGTACTTCTGCTTGATCGGCCACAGCAGCCGGCGCGCTTTGTCGAGGCTGACGTTGTCCGGCCACGAGTTGAGCGGGGCGAAGCGCTGCTGACCGCGCCCGCCGCCACCGCGGCCGTCGCCGATGCGGTAGGTACCGGCGCTGTGCCAGGCCATGCGGATCATCAGGCCCACGTAGCTGCCGAAGTCGGCCGGCCACCAGTCCTGCGAATCGGTCATCAGGGCGTGGAGGTCCTTCTTCAGCGCGGCGTAGTCGAGCTTGCGGAACTCCTTGCGGTAGTTGAACGACTTGCCGAGCGGATTGGTCTTCTCCGAGTGCTGGCTCAGCAGTTCCAGGCGCAGCTGGTTCGGCCACCAGTGGCGATTGGTGGTGCCGCCGGCCGCGGCGGTGTGGAAGGGACACTTGGCTTCGGACGACATGGCGCGATCTCCCGGGCGGGGTGGTGTCGGTGCGTGCGCCCAACTTAGATGGCGGCCGTCAGTTAGGGAAATCGAATGATATGAACGGGTCGATTGGCGCACTCAATCGATTTTCGCCGTGATGCATTGCATCAATCGCTGTGATCAGCAGGCCAGTCCCGCGGCGTGGCCCGATGCCCACGCCCACTGGAAGTTGTAGCCGCCCAGCCAGCCGGTGACGTCGACCACTTCGCCGATGAAGAACAGGCCCGGGACCCGTCTCGACATCATCGTGGTCGAGGACAGGCCGTCGGTATCCACGCCGCCCAGGGTGACTTCGGCGGTGCGATAGCCCTCGGTGCCGCTGGCCACCAGTGGCCATGCCTGGAGCAGCGCGGCCACCTCCCGCAGTTGCCCCGGCCCGTACTGCTTCAGCGGCCGGCTGGGCAGCCAGACCTCGCACAGTCGCTGGGCAAAGCGGCGGGGCAGGACGTCGGCCAGCACGCTGCGCAACTCGGCGTCGGGGCGCTCGCGCTGGCGCGAGGACAGCCAGTCCAGGATGTCGCGGTCGGGCAGCAGGTCCAGGCGCAGGTCGTCGCCGGGCTGCCAGTAGGAGGAGATCTGCAGGATCGCCGGCCCGCTGACGCCACGGTGGGTGACCAGCATGCGGTTGCGGAAGGCCATGCCGTTGCACCGCGCGTCCACCTCCAGCGACACGCCGGCCAGGTCCTGCAGCCGTTCCAGGTGCTTGCCGGAGAGCGTGAGCGGCACCAGCCCGGCGCGCGTGGCCAGCACGGCGTGGCCGAACCGGCGCGCGATCTCGTAGCCGAAGCCGGTCGCGCCCATGCTGGGGATCGACAGCCCGCCGGTGGCGACCACCAGCGATTCGCATTCCAGCGTGCCGAGCGTGGTGCGCAGGCGGAAGCGCCGGTCGCCGTCGTGCGCGATTTCCCCGACGGCGCAGTGGGTGCGCACCTGCGCCTGCACCGCCGCCGCTTCGTCGAGCAGCATGCGCACGATCAGCTTCGAGGACTCGTCGCAGAACAGCTGGCCGAGCTCCTTCTCGTGCCAGGCGATGCGGTGCGCGTCGACCATGGCGATGAAATCGGCGGGCGTGTAGCGGGCCAGCGCCGACTTGCAGAAATGCGGATTGGCGGAAATGTAGTTGGCGGGCGACGTGCCGGTGTTGGTGAAGTTGCAGCGCCCGCCGCCCGACATCAGGATCTTCTTGCCGACCTTGTTGGCGTGGTCGAGCACCAGCACGCGGCGTCCGCGTGCGCCGGCCGTGATCGCGCACATCAGGCCGGCCGCGCCGGCGCCGACCACTACGACGTCCGCGGATGGAGGCAGTCCAGCGTTCACGCGGGCGGCGCCCGCCTGCTCCTCCCCCCGCCCGCGGGAGGAGGCCGGGAAGGGTGCGCGTCGATGCGGAGGGTCCTGCCGCGTGCCGGCGCCATCGTCCGCGTCAGCGCTTGCCCCCCAGCAGCCCGCCGCCGATCTTCAGCAGGTCGCCGAGGCCGAGCTCGCCGTCGCCGTCCTGGTCGAGCACCGCGCCCAGCAGCCCGCCGCCGAGGCCGCCCTGCTGGCGCACCTGCTGCTGCTCGCGGCCGAGGATCGACCCCAGCGCCTGAGGGTTGGCCGCCTGCGCCTGGTCCTTGCCCTGGAACACCTGGCGGGCGAGGAAGGCCAGCACGATCGGCGCGAGGATGCGCATCAGCTGCCCGGCCTTGTCGCTGCCCAGGCCGGTGGCCTGGCCGAGGCCGGCTTCCGCACGCGGCAGCTGGCCACCGAGCACATGGCCGAGGATGCCGGCGCCGTTGGTCTGCCGCGACTGCGCGCCGCCGAGCACCGCGCCGATCAGACCGCCGAGGTCGCCGGCGCCGGAGAAATCCTTCTGCAGTGCGCCGAACAGCGCCTCGGCCCCCTGCGGCTGACTGGCATTGCGGCCGAGCGCGCCAAGCAGCAGGGGCAGCGCGGCGCCCACGGCGGTGGCGGTCTGGTCCTGCCCGGCGCCCAGCTGCTGCGCGATCTGCTGCAGCGGCGCGCCCTGGAGTTGCTGGAACAGCTGCTCGGTCAGGGAACTGGACATCGCACTTCTCCGGGGACGCGCGCGCTGCGCGGGGCGCCTACTGTAGCGCTTCGCTCCGCCCGGAAGGCGCCAGGGGTCCTCGTGCCGGGCACCGGCCGCAGGCGCCACGATGGAGCGGGCGGGACGGACGCACCGTAGCCTGACGATCGGACCCGCGCACCGCCGGCGGCCCGATCTCCGCCGGGAACGCCGGGCTCCGGCTCAGGCCAGGGCCTTGAGCCGGTACAGCGCCTCCAGCGCCTGTTTCGGGGTCAGCTCGTCGGGATCGATCGCCGCCAGTGCGTCGAGCGCGGCCGAGGACGACTGGAACAGCCCGAACTGCTGCGGCTCCCCGATCCGCTCCGGCGACAGCGGCGCGGCCGGTGGCGCTTCGTGCGACCGCTGCTCCAGCTCGGCCAGCCGCGCGCGCGCATCGCGGATCACCGCCCTGGGCAGTCCCGCGAGCGCCGCCACCTGCAGGCCGAAGCTCCGGTTGGCGGGGCCGTCCTTGACCGCGTGCATGAACACCAGCACGTCGTTGCCGTTCGCGTCGTGGTGCTCGACCGCGTCCAGGTGCACGTTGGCGATGCCGCTGCCGGGCGTGGCCAGCGACGTCAGCTCGAAGTAGTGGGTGGCGAACAGCGTGTAGCTGCGGTTGCGCGCGGCGAGGTGGCGGGCGCAGGCCTCGGCCAGGGCCAGGCCGTCGTAGGTCGATGTGCCGCGGCCGATCTCGTCCATCAGCACCAGCGACTGCTCGGTGGCGTGGTGGAGGATGTAGCTGGTCTCGGCCATCTCCACCATGAAGGTGGACTGGCCGCGGGCGAGGTCGTCGCCGGCGCCGATGCGGGTGAGGATGCGGTCGATCGGACCGATCTCCGCGCACGCCGCCGGCACGAAGCTGCCGATGTGGGCGAGCAGCACGATCAGCGCGTTCTGGCGCATGTAGGTGCTCTTGCCGCCCATGTTCGGGCCGGTGATCACCAGCATGCGGCGGTCCTCGCCGAGCACCAGGTCGTTGGGTTCGAAGGGTTCTCCGCGCACCGCCTCGACCACCGGGTGGCGGCCGCGCTCGATGCGGATGCCGGGCTCGGCGGTGAGCAGCGGGCGCGACCAGTCCAGCGACTGCGCGCGCTCGGCGAAGGCGGCCAGCACGTCGAGCTCGCTCAGCGCGGCCGCGCAGCGGCGCAGCGGCTCGAGCCTGGCGTTCAGCGCGTCGAGCAGCTGTTCGTACAGCAGGCGCTCGCGGGCCAGCGCGCGCTCGCGCGCCGAGAGCACCTTGTCCTCGAACTGCTTGAGCTCCTCGGTGATGTAGCGCTCGGCGCCGGTCAGGGTCTGGCGCCGGGTGTAGTGCGCGGGCGCCCTCGCCGCCTGGCCCTTGCTGATCTCGATGAAGTAGCCGTGCACGCGGTTGTAGCCGACCTTGAGGGTCGGGATGCCGGTGGCTTCGCGCTCGCGCGCCTCCAGTTCGACCAGGAACCGGTCGGCGCTGCTGCTGAGCTGGCGCAGTTCGTCGAGCTCGGCGTCGTAGCCGTCGGCGAACACGCCGCCGTCGCGCGCCAGCACCGGCGGCTGCTCGACCAGGGCCTGGGCCAGCAGGTGGGCCTCGGCCGCGTGCTCGCCGATCTGCTCCGAGAGTTCGCGCAGGCGCGGCGAATCCAGCGGCGCCAGCACCTCGCGCAGCGCCGGCAGCATGGCCAGGCCGTCGCGCAGCGTGGACAGGTCGCGCGGCCGCGCCGAACGCAGGGCGATGCGCGAGAGGATGCGCTCGAGGTCGCCGAGCGCGCGGAAGCGCTCGCGCAGCGCCTCGTCGGCGCGGTGGTCGACCAGGGTCGCGACCGCGTCGTGGCGCAGGCGCAGCACCTCGCGGTCGCGCAGCGGCCGGTGCAGCCAGCGGCGCAGCAGGCGCCCGCCCATCGGCGAGACGGTGGAGTCGAGCACGCCGAGCAGGGTGTGGCGGGTCTCGCCGTCGACCCGGGTGTCGAGTTCGAGGTGGCGGCGGGTGGCCGCGTTCATCGCGATCGCACCGTCGCCGCTCTCGACCGCGATCGAGGTCAGGTGCGGCAGGCGCTGCTTCTGGGTCTCCTCGACGTAGCCCAGCAGCGCGCCGGCCGCGGCCACGGCCAGCGCCCTGTCCTCGATGCCGAAGCCGGACAGGTCGTGCAGGCCGAAGAAGCGCAGCAGCTGGCGGCGCGACGAATCCGGGTCGAACAGCCACGGCGGGCGTCGTCGCACGCCGCTGCGACCGGCCAGGAACGCCGGCCAGCCTTCCTCGTCGGGCAGCAGCACCTCGGCCGGCTCCAGGCGCGCGAACTCGGCTTCGAGCTGCTCGTCGTTGGCGACTTCGTTGACCAGGAAACGCCCGCCGGCCAGATCGGCCCAGGCCAGGCCGTATCCGGACTTGCCGCGCGCCAGCGCCAGCAGCAGGGTGTCGCGGCGCTCGTGGAGCAGGGCTTCGTCGGTGACCGTGCCCGGGGTGACGATGCGCACCACCTTGCGCTCGACCAGGCCCTTGCTCGCGGCCGGGTCGCCGATCTGTTCGCAGATCGCCACCGACTCGCCCAGCGCCACCAGCCGCGCCAGGTAGCCCTCCGCGGAGTGGTAGGGCACCCCGGCCATCGGGATCGGCGCGCCGCCCGAGCTGCCGCGCTGGGTGAGGGTGATGTCCAGCAGCCGCGCGGCCTTGCGCGCGTCGTCGTAGAACAGCTCGTAGAAGTCGCCCATCCGGAAGAACAGCAGCACGTCCGGATGCTCCGCCTTGGCGGCGAAGTACTGGCGCATCAGCGGCGTGTGTTCGGTGGCCTTGCCCGGGGCGGGGGAGGGGTCGGGGCGCTGCAACGAGACGGCCTCGGCGGTGGGGAACGGAAAACGCAAGTGTAGCCGGGGCGCCGGCGCGCCGGCTCAGTAGCGCAGGGCGCGCGCGCCCGGCGGCTCGGGCATCCCGCGGGTCGCCAGGACCACGCGGTCGCGGCCGCCGCGCTTGGCCTGGTACATCGCGGCGTCGGCGCGCGCGAGCACGCGTTCGTAGTCCGGATGCCCGTCCTGCAGGGCGACGCCGATGCTCGCGGTCAGGCCGAGGCGGCCGCCGTCGGCCAGCGGCAGCGGCGAATCGGCGATCGCGCGGCGCAGGCCCTCGGCGATGCCCAGCGCCTCGGTCTCGCCCACCGAGCCGAGCACCACCACGAACTCCTCGCCGCCGTAGCGGAACAGGTAGTCGCTGCCGCGGGTGTTGTCGACCAGCAGCGCGGCCACGTGCTGCAGGGCGCGGTCGCCGGCCTCGTGGCCGTGGCCGTCGTTGATGGCCTTGAAGTGGTCCAGGTCCAGCATCAGCACCGCGAACTGGCGACCGGTGTTGGCGTGCAGCGCGATCTCGCGGCGCAGGATCGTGGGCAGGAAGCGCCGGTTGAGCAGGCGGGTCAGCGCGTCGCGCCCGGACGTCGGCGCCGGGCAGGCGCTCGGACAGGGCGGCGTCGATCCGGGCCGAGATCGCGGCGACCTCGCGGGTCTCGGCGGTGTCGCCGAAGCTGGCCAGGCCCTTGTGCAGGAACCAGAGCCCGAACTCGGACCGGCTGATCAGCAGCGGCTGGGGCGGGCCGGGCTGATCCGCGGTGAGCGCGTACAGCACGGCGTTCTCCCAGGCGGGCAGCAGCGCGCGCTGGCGCTCGCGCTCGGTGCCGATGTTCTGGATCAGCGAGAACAGGCGGAACGAGCCGTCGACCGCGCCGGCGTCCTCGCGCGAGCGCGCGTAGGCGCGCGGGCGCGGATCGCGGCGTACAGGTCCTGCTTGAGCAGGCGGCCGCCGCGGTACACCAGGTCCACCGGCACGCCGATGCGCGCGTGCACGTGGCCGACATGCTGCTGCTGGGCGAAGAGCGTGTCCAGATCGGCGGGCGAGGCGCCGAGCAGGCTGCGCAGCCAGCGCTGGAGCGAGGGCTTGAGCCGTTCGCGGACCTGCTCGGGGCTGAGGTAGCGCGACGCGCGCGGGTCGTCGAGCAGCACGCCATAGAAGTGGTCGGCGGCCGCGGGCACGGCATCGGCGTCGATGCCCGCCAGCAGCTCGCGGACCGGACCGGCGAGGGCCTCGAGATGACGCTGCCAGTCGGCGACCAGGCGCTGGTCCTGCTCCGCCGAGGGGCCGGCGCTGCTGCGAGGTGCGGGGATCCGGGCGTTCACGCGCCTATTGTGCGCCGCGGCGGGCACGGAGTCGAAATGCTGCGGCGCACGCCGGATCGCGCCCGCGCGGACCGCCCTGGAACGCCCGTGCCGGCTTTCCGCGGCGGCCGTCGCAGCCCCTTCCCAATCCCGTGAATTGTGTTAGGTTTTCGTTTGATACTGTTCGACGGACGGCGGCCGGTCCCCCCACGCGGGCCGCACGTCCGGAGTCCGTGGCCCGGCCACAAGGGCCTCGATTTTGGTGTGCCAACAACCTCTGGGGGGACCACACATGGCTCGACGCGATCCGCAGCGCAATACCCTTGCCATCGCACTGGTGGCGGCGATCGCCACGATGGCGCCACCCGCCTTCGCCCAGGAAGACCCCGCGCCGGAGCGCGAGGAGGCGAAGACCCTGGCCACGCTCATGGTGACCGCGCAGAAGCGCGAGGAGGCGCTGCAGGACGTCCCGATCTCGGTCGCCGTGCTCGACGAGCAGCTGCTCCAGGACGCGAGCGTCCGCGACATCAAGGACATGCAGATCCTGGTGCCCGGCCTGACCGTCACCAGTACCCAGAACGAGGCGATCACCACCGCGCGCATCCGCGGCATCGGCACCGTGGGCGACAACGTCGGCCTGGAGTCCTCGGTCGGCGTGGTCATCGACGGCGTGTACCGGCCGCGCAACAGCGTCGGCTTCGGCGACCTCGGCCAGCTCGAGCGGATCGAGGTGCTCAAGGGCCCGCAGGGCACCGTGTTCGGCAAGAACACCTCGGCCGGCGTGATCAACGTGGTCACCCGCCGCCCGAGCTACACCCAGAGCGTCGAGGGCGAGGTCACGGCCGGCAACTACGGCGCGCTGGGCGTCGCCGGCGCCTACAACGACTCCTTCAGCGACCGCTCGGCCTTCAGCATCTACGCCGCCAAGCGCAAGCGCGACGGCTGGATGGACGTGCGCACCGGCGCGGGCCCGCGCGCCGAGGCCGAGGACTACGACCAGAACTTCCACACCCTGCGCGGCAAGCTGCTGTTCGAACCGACCGAGAACCTGGAGATCCTGCTCTCGGCCGACTACACCAGCCGCGAGGAGAACTGCTGCACGGCGGTGCAGACGGTGATCGGGAGCAGCTCGGCGATCATCAATGCGCTCACCGGCGGCCAGGGCCTCCCGGTGGTGTCGTCGTTCCCGTCGCCCGGCGACCCGTTCGCGCGCGTGGCCTACAGCAACCGCGCCACCACCCAGGACATCAAGGACAAGGGCGTGTCGGCCCACGTCGAGTGGGAGACCGGCTGGGCCGGCGACGCCACCCTGACCTCGATCACCGCGGTGCGCGACTGGCAGACCATCAACGGCCTGGACTACGACTTCAGCACGGCCGACATCCTCTACCGCAACGCGGACGAGGACGAGTCGTTCACCGGCTTCAAGACCTTCAGCCAGGAACTGCGCCTGACCGGATCGAGCGAGCGGGTGGACTGGATGTTCGGCCTGTTCTACTCGGACGAGGACCTCGACCGCGCCGAGACCTACCGCATCGGCCCGGACTACGAGCGCTACCTGTCGATGGGCCTGCTCGGCCTGATCAACCCCGCGTTGCTGGCGCTGCCGCCGCAGCTGAGCACGACCTTCCTGGCCGACGCGACCGGGCGCGCGCCCGGCACCGTGTTCTCCGGCCTGGGCGCGCTGGACCACTACTCGCAGAACGCCAGGAGCGTGGCCCTGTTCACCAACAACACCTGGCACGCCACCGACGCGCTCGACCTGACCCTGGGCCTGCGCTACACGAAGGAAGACAAGGAGCTGACGGGGCGCTACAGCAACCCCAACGGCAGCCCGGGCTGCGCCTCGTTCTTCGGCGCCGCGGGCATCGATCCGGCCGCCGTCGGCAGGATCGCGGGCGCGCTGACTGCGCGCGGGGTGCCGTTCGCCAGCCTGCCCGCGGCCACCCAGCAGACCCTCATCGGCCAGGTGGTGGCCTACAGCTGCCTGCCCTGGGCCAACGTGCTGCACCACGGCCGCAACACCTACCAGGAATTGGAGGAAAAGGAGTGGTCGGGCACGGTCAAGGCCGCCTACCGCTGGAACGACAGCGTGATGACCTACCTGTCGTACGCGCGCGGCTACAAGGCGGGCGGCTTCAACCTCGACCGGACCCAGTCCGCGACCGCGGCCAACCCGCTGCCGATCAACCCGACCACCGCGGATACCTCGTTCCCGGGCGAGTTCGTCGACAGCTACGAGCTCGGCGCCAAGACGACCTGGGCCGACGGATCCCTGCTGCTCAACGCGACCGTGTTCCACCAGGAGTACGAGGACTTCCAGCTCAACAGCTTCCTGGGCACGAGCTTCGTGGTCCGCTCCATCCCGGAGGTGACCTCCAGCGGCGTCGACGCCGAGATCCTGTGGCAGCCGAAGGCCGCGCCGGGCCTGATGCTGCAGGGTGGCGTGATGTACGCCGAGACCAGGTTCGGCCGCAACATCCCGGGACCGGACTTCGTCCAGGGCACGCCGCTGAGCAGCTCGGGCGCGCTGTACAAGCTGCCGGGGGCGACGATGCCGTTCGCGCCCGAGTGGTCGGGCTCGCTGGCACTGACCTACGAATGGGACTTCAGCAACTCGTGGGTCGGGCGCTTCAACATCGGCGCCAAGTACATGGGCGACTACAACACCGGCTCGGACCTCGACGTCGAGAAGCACCAGGAGTCGTACACGGTGGTCAACGCGCGCTTCGGCATCGGCGCCAGCGACCAGCGCTGGATGCTCGAGTTCTGGGGCACCAACGTCACCGACACCGAGTACGTGCAGGTGGGCTTCGACGGTCCGCTGCAGGCGCTGTTCCCGGATCCGGGCAACAGCTTCAACACGTTCAACGCGTTCCCCGCCGCGCCGCGGATGTACGGCGTGACCCTGCGCCTGCGCTACTGAGGCGTCCCGTCAGCCGACCCGGGGCCCGCGCGCCGCGAGGAGCGCGGGCCTTTTCGTGCCCGTGCGGCCGCCCTGGGCGGCGGAACGCGGCGCGATCGGGGCGATCGCGCGGCCCTGGACACGACCGCGATGCGGCATCCCCCGGGAGCGGTCGGCCCGGCCGGACCGCGGGTCCCCGCCTGCCGACATCGCCGGCATCTTGGGCGACAATGGAACCTCCCGTCCCGGCGATGCCCATGGCCACTCAGGTTCCCGACGACCAGGCGCTGCACCGTCTCGCGGTGGACGTGGGGGAACGGCTGCGCGCCGGCCGGCACATGCTGGTGACCGCGGAGAGTTGCACCGGCGGCTGGATCTCGAAGGTGGTGACCGACATCGCCGGGTCGTCCGAGTGGTTCGACTGCGGCATGGCCGTCTACAGCTACGAGGCCAAGCAGGCGATGCTGGGCGTGCATCCCAACACGCTGGAGGTGCACGGCGCGGTCAGCCGCGAGACCGCGATCGAGATGGTGTCCGGCGCACTGGTGCATTCGGGCGCGAGCGTGGCGGTGGCGGTGACCGGCATCGCGGGCCCCGGGGGCGGCAGCCCGGACAAGCCGGTCGGCACGGTCTGGATCGCCTGGAAGCGTCGCGGCGACTACGCCCGCGCCGGATTATTCCATTTCGCCGGCGACCGCGAGGCGGTGCGCAGGCAGACCGTGGCCGCCGCGCTTGCGGGCATCGGGCGCGTGCTGGAGTAGCGGCGATGGCGAGCGGGAGCGCAGGCTGATGTGGGAGGCGCTGGGCACGGTGCGCGACCTCGGGCGCCTGCAGGAGATCGCCCGGGTCCTGGTGCGCTACGGCTTCGGCGACGTGGCCCGCCGCATCGGCCTGGCCGGCGCGCTGGAACGGGCCGGGCGGCTGGTGCACTGGCACGCGGTGGAAGAGGGCCTGCTGCAGCTCGACACCGCCTCGCGCGTGCGTGCGGCGCTGCAGGACCTGGGTCCGACCTACGTCAAGCTCGGACAGGTGCTCGCCACCCGCGTCGACCTGTTGCCGCCGCGCTGGATCGAGGAGCTCTCGGCGCTGCAGAACGCGGTGCCGGCGGTGGATTTCGAACTGGTCCGTCCGCAGCTCGAGGAGGACCTCGGCGCCGATCCGGACACCGTGTTCGCCGACCTGGCGCACGTGCCGATGGCGGCGGCCTCGCTGGCGCAGGCCCACGCCGCGCGCCTGCACGACGGCACCGAGGTGGTGCTCAAGGTGCGGCGGCCGGGCATCCGCGAGGTGGTCGAGGCGGACCTGCGCCTGCTGCGCCACCTGGCCGTGATCGTCGAGAAGCAGATGCCCGAGCTGGCGCGCTTCCATCCGGCGGAGATGCTGCACCAGTTCGCGACCTCGCTGCTGCGCGAGCTCGATTTCGCCGCCGAGTGCCGCAATGCCGAGCGCGTTGCGCGCAGCTTCGAGGGCGACCCGCGGATCGTGGTGCCGAAGGTCTACTGGCAGTGGACCAGCGAGCGGCTCAACGTGCAGGAGCGGCTGGTCGGCATCCCCGGCAGCGACCTGGGCGCGGTGGACGCCGCCGGGCTGGACCGCGCGCAGCTGGCCCGCACCGGCGCCGGGATCGTGCTCAAGATGGTGCTCGAGGACGGCTTCTTCCACGCCGACCCGCACCCCGGGAACATCTTCTACATGCCCGGGGGCGCGATCGGAGTGATCGACTTCGGCATGGTCGGGCACGTGTCCGCGCCGCGCCGGTTCCAGATCGTGCGCCTGCTGCACGGGCTGGTGGGGCAGGACGCGGAGTCGGTGGCGGACGTGCTCGTGGACTGGGCCGGCGACAATCCCGACATCGACGAGGCCAGGCTGCAGGAGTCGGTGGAGCGCTTCGTCGCCCAGTACCGCGGGGTGCCGCTGAAGGACCTGCGGATCGGGGCGATGCTCGGCGACGTGGCCGCGATCCTGCGCAACCACGCGCTGGTCCTGCCGCCGGACCTGGCGCTGATGATCAAGACCTTCCTCACCCTGGAAGGCATGGGCCGGCGGCTCGACCCGGACTTCGACATGGCCACCGAGGCGCGCCCGTTCCTGGAGCGCGCGCTGCGGGCGCGCTACCGGCCCTCGGCGCTGGTCCGGCGCGGCAGGCGCGCGGCGATGAACGCCTTCGACCTGCTGCGCGACACGCCGCGCGACCTGCAGCGGCTGCTGCGCGCCGCGCGGCGGGGGCGCATGCGGGTGCAGGTGGAGGTCGAGACGCTCAAAGTGTTCGGCGACCAGGTCGATCGTGCCGTGAGCCGGTTGACCATGGGCGTGGTGACCGCCGCGCTGATCGTCGGTTCCTCCATCGTGCTCAACAGCGCCGGCGGGGTGAGCAGCAGCGGGCTGCGCCTGCTGGGCGTCATCGGCTTCGTGGGCGCGGCCCTGGGCGGACTGTCCGTGCTGTTCTCGATCTGGCGGAGCGGGCGCCGCAAGTAGGGCGGGGTGTTGCGCCGCGATCGGGTTAGTAGTATTACTACTAACCATGAACCTGACCGACACCCAGCAGGCCATCCTCGAGCTGATCGCCGAACGGATCGAGGCCGAGGGCGTGCCGCCATCGCAGACCGAGATCGCCCGTGCCTTCGGCTTCAGCAGCGTGCGCGCCGCCCAGTACCACCTCGAGGCGCTGGAGTCCGCCGGCGCGATCGAGCGCGTCCCGGGCCGGGCCCGCGGCATCCGGCTGACCCGGCCGGTGGCCACGGCCCAGCGGCCCCTCGAGCTGCCCGCGGGCAACGACGACGCGCTGCGCCTGCCGGTGCTGGGGCAGGTGGCGGCGGGGCTGCCGATCGGCGCCGACATCGGATCGGACGACTTCGTCGTGCTCGACCGGGTGCTGTTCTCGCCGGCGCCCGACTACCTGCTCAAGGTCAAGGGCGATTCGATGGTCGACGAGGGCATCTTCGACGGCGACCTGATCGGCGTGCACCGCACCCGCGACGCGCGCAGCGGCCAGATCGTGGTGGCGCGGGTGGACGACGCCATCACCGTCAAGCTGCTCAGGATCGGCAAGGACCGCATCCGGCTGCTGCCGCGCAATCCCGACCACGCCCCGATCGAGGTCCTCCCCGACCAGGACTTCGCCATCGAGGGCCTGTACTGCGGCCTGGTGAGGCCGAACCGGTGAGCCCGGCGCGGGGTTTTCCGACACCGCCCGCGGCACCGGCCCGGCAGCGCCGCGGCCCGGCCGGCCCCAGGATCGACCGTGGCGTCCAAGTCGCAGCTTTTGCGATGGGCGCCTGCAAGGATGCACGCAACCCGACAACACCATGACAAGGACCAGCACGATGGACGAGAACAAGAAGCGCGCCCTTTCCGCGGCCCTGAGCCAGATCGAGAAGCAGTTCGGCAAGGGCTCGGTGATGCGCATGGGCGACGGCAGCGTCGAACCGGCCGAGGTGGTCGGCACCGGCTCGCTGATGCTGGACATGGCGTTGGGCATCGGCGGCCTGCCCAAGGGCCGCGTGATCGAGATCTACGGTCCCGAGTCGTCGGGCAAGACCACGCTCACCCTGCAGACCATCGCCGAGTGCCAGAAGGCCGGCGGCACCGCCGCCTTCATCGACGCCGAGCACGCGCTCGACCCGACCTACGCGCAGAAGCTGGGCGTCAACATCGACGACCTGCTGGTCTCGCAGCCCGACACCGGCGAGCAGGCGCTGGAGATCGCCGACATGCTGGTGCGCTCGAACGCGGTCGACGTCGTGGTGGTGGACTCGGTGGCCGCGCTCACGCCCAAGGCCGAGATCGAGGGCGAGATGGGCGACCAGCTGCCCGGCCTGCAGGCGCGCCTGATGAGCCAGGCCCTGCGCAAGCTGACCGGCAACATCAAGCGCAGCAACTGCATGGTGATCTTCATCAACCAGCTGCGCATGAAGATCGGTGTGATGATGCCGGGCCAGAGCCCCGAAACCACCACCGGCGGCAACGCGCTCAAGTTCTACGCCTCGGTGCGCCTGGACATCCGCCGCATCGGCGCGATCAAGAAGGGCGACGAGGTCATCGGCAACCAGACCCGGATCAAGGTGGTCAAGAACAAGATGGCGCCCCCGTTCAAGCAGGTGATCACCGAGATCCTGTACGGGGAGGGCATCAGCCGCGAGGGCGAACTGATCGACATGGGCGTGGACGCCAAGCTGGTCGAGAAGGCGGGCGCCTGGTAC
This sequence comes from Luteimonas sp. J29, assembly GCF_000472505.1. GTDB lineage: Bacteria > Pseudomonadota > Gammaproteobacteria > Xanthomonadales > Xanthomonadaceae > Luteimonas. The sequence continues at coordinate 367,203 of NZ_AWZR01000003.1, read as the reverse complement.
AGCTACAACGGCGAGCGCATCGGCCAGGGCAAGGAGAACGCGCGCAACTACCTCAAGGAGAACCCGGAGGTGGCCAGGAAGCTCGAGGCCGACCTGCGCGAGAAGTTCAAGCCCGCGGACGCCCGCCGCGACGGGGACGAGGATGCGGGCGCCGCCGCCGGCTGAGGCCCGCCAGGACTTCGCGGCCAGGGACGGCCTCCTTCTCCTGCGACCTGCCCTGCCCGTGGGCGGGTCGCTGCGCCTGCGACTGACGCAGGCCCGCCGGCTTCGACGTTCCGTCCTCCCGCGACGCCGCGTGCGGGCGGGCGGCGCAGGCGCGATCATGACCTGGATGCCCCGCATGCGGGCGTCGAGGGCAGGGAGGTGACATGTACGGACTGATCGGAAGCGCCACGGCCCAGCCGGGCCGTCGCGACGAACTGGTGGCGATCCTGCTGGAAAACGTGGGCGCGATGCCCGGCTGCCTGAGCTACGTGGTCGCAGAGGATCCGGCCAATCCCGACGTGGTCTGGATCACCGAGGTCTGGGACAGCGCCGAGCGCCACCGCGCCTCGCTGGCGCTGCCCGCGGTGCGCGACGCGATCGCCCGCGGCAAGCCGCTGATCGCCGCGTTCGGCCAGTACGTCGAGACCCGTCCCGTGGGTGGGCACGGGTTCGCCCCGGCGGCGTGAGCGACCACGCGCCGGCGCGGCGGCGGCCCCGCCAGCCGCAGACCCCGCTGCAGCGGGCGCTCGGCCTGCTGACCCGGCGCGAGCACTCCCGCCGGGAGCTGACCCGCAAACTCGGCGCCCGGGGCGTCGATCCCGAGGAGGCGAGGGCGGCGGTGGCGAAGCTCGCCGAGGCCGGCTGGCAGGACGATGCGCGCTTCGCCGAGTCGCTGGTACGCAGCCGGGCCTCCGGCGGCTACGGTCCGCGCCACATCCGGGCCGAACTCGGCACCCACGGCCTGGACGGCGATGCGATCGAGGCCGCCATGGCGACCTTCGAGGGCGACTGGGCCGAGCTCGCCCGCGACCTGGTGCGCCGCCGCTTCGGCGAAGCCGGTCCGGCGGACCTGGCGCAGCGGCGCAAGGCCGCCGACCTGCTCGCCCGGCGCGGGTTCGACGGCGAAACCATCCGCGCGGCGACCCGGTTCGACCCCTTCGATCCCGACGCCTAGCCTGGCCTGCCGCGGCACGCGTCCGGGCCCCGGCGCGTCGGGACCGCCGCCCCGGCGACTGCGGGCGGCGGGTTTGCTAATCTGGCCGCTTTACCGGGTTGTCTGCTCTGGCCTTGGGCCTCGTGTCGGGGTGTCGCGGGAAGGACCAGACCGCCCGGCCGTCCCCCAGGCCCGTCATGACCACGTCCAGCCAGTACACCACCGCGCGCATCCGCAGCGAATTCCTCGAGTTCTTCCGCGGCAAGGGCCACGAGATCGTGCCTTCCGCGCCGCTCGTGCCCGCCAACGACCCGACCCTGCTGTTCACCAACTCGGGCATGGTCCAGTTCAAGGACGTGTTCCTGGGCGCGGAGAAGCGCGCCAACCCGCGCGCGGCCGACGTCCAGCGCTGCCTGCGCGCCGGCGGCAAGCACAACGACCTCGATTCGGTCGGCTACACCGCGCGCCACCACACCTTCTTCGAGATGCTGGGCAACTGGTCGTTCGGCGACTACTTCAAGAAGGAAGCGATCGCCTGGGCCTGGGAACTGCTGACCGGCGTCTGGAAGCTGCCGCCCGAGCGCCTGCTGGCCACCGTCTACCATACCGACGAAGAGGCCTATGCGATCTGGCGCGACCAGGTCGGCCTGCCCGAGGAGCGGATCATCCGCATCGGCGACAACAAGGGTGCGCCGTTCGCCTCGGACAATTTCTGGCAGATGGCCGACACCGGCCCCTGCGGCCCCTGCACCGAGATCTTCTACGACCACGGCCCGGGCCACTTCGGCGGCCCGCCGGGATCGCCCGACGAGGATGGCGACCGCTTCATCGAGATCTGGAACCTGGTGTTCATGCAGTTCGACCGCCAGCCCGACGGCACCCTGGTGCCGCTGCCGGCGCCGTGCGTGGACACCGGCATGGGCCTGGAGCGGCTGGCCGCGGTGCTCCAGGGCGTGCACAGCAACTACGAGATCGACCTGTTCCAGGCCCTGATCCGCGAGGCCGCCGCGCTCACCGGCACGCAGGACCTGCAGAACAAGTCGCTGCGGGTGATCGCCGACCACATCCGCGCCTGCAGCTTCCTGGTGGTCGACGGCGTGCTGCCGTCGAACGAGGGCCGCGGCTACGTGCTGCGACGGATCATCCGCCGCGCGCTGCGCCACGGCTGGATGCTGGGCACGCGCGAGCCCTTCTTCCACCGCCTGGTGGCCACGCTCTCGACCCTGATGGGCGAGGCGTATCCGGAACTGCCGGCCAAGCAGGACTTCGTGGAGAAGGCGCTGCTGGCCGAGGAGGAGCGCTTCGCCGAGACCCTCGACGCCGGCATGCGCATCTTCGACGACATCGTCGAGCGCAGCGGCGGCAAGGTGATCCCGGGCGCGGACGCGTTCCGCCTCTACGACACCTACGGGTTCCCGCTCGACCTCACCCAGGACATCGCCCGCGAACGCGGGATGGAAGTGGACACCGCCGGCTTCGATGCGGCGATGGAGAAGCAGCGCGAGACCGCGCGCGCGGCCGGCAAGTTCGGCGGCGGCGTGCAGCTGCCCGCCGAGCTCGTCGCCCAGCTCCAGCCCACGACATTCGTCGGCTACGACGCGCTCGAGGCCGAGGGCCTCGCCGTGCTCGCGATCCTGCGCGACGGGCGTCCGGTCGACTCGATCCAGGCCGGCGACGAGGCGATCGTGATCCTCGACCGCACGCCGTTCTACGGCGAGTCCGGCGGCCAGGTCGGCGACACCGGCGAGCTGCACGGGCTCGACACCCGCTTCGCGGTCGCCGACACGCAGAAGCTCGCCGGGCAGTTCCACGGCCATTCGGGCCGGCTCGAGGCCGGTGTCCTGCGCCGCGGCGACACGGTCTCCGGCAGCGTCGACGCCGCCCGCCGCGCCGCCACCGTGCTCAACCACAGCGCCACCCACCTGCTGCACGGCGCCCTGCGCGGGCTGCTGGGCACCCACGTCGCGCAGAAGGGCTCGCTGGTCGCGCCCGACCGCCTGCGCTTCGACTTCTCCCACTTCCAGCCGGTGACCGCCGAGGAGCTGGCCGAGATCGAGCGCCGGGTCAATTCCGAGGTCCGCGCCAACCATCCGGTGGTGATCCGCGAGATGGGCATGCAGGAAGCGATGGACGCCGGTGCCATCGCCCTGTTCGGCGAGAAGTACGGCGAGCGGGTGCGGGTGGTGGCGATGGGCGAGTCGGTCGAGCTGTGCGGCGGCACCCACGTCGGCCGCACCGGCGAGATCGGCCTGTTCAAGCTGGTGTCCGAGGGCGGCGTGTCGGCCGGCGTCCGCCGGGTCGAGGCGCTGACCGGGCAGGCGGCGCTGGACCACGTGGCCCAGGAGGAGCGCCGGCTGCGCGAAGCGGCCGGGCTGCTGGGCGGCACGACGGCCGACGTGGCTGATAAACTCAAGGCCCTGCTCGAGCGCCAGAAGCGGCTCGAGCGGGAGATCGAGCTGCACAAGGCCAAGGCCGCCAGCGGGGCGACCGCGGACCTGGTGCAGCGCGCCGTCGACATCGGCGGCGTCAAGGTCGTGGCAGCGCGCCTGGAGGGACTGGACGCCAAGGCGCTGCGCGATGCGACGGACCGCCTGAGGCAGCAACTGGGGAGCGCGGTGGTCGTGCTCGCGGGCGCCAGCGACGGCAAGGTCGCGCTGGTGGCCGGCGTGTCGGGGACCGCGATGGGGCGGATCAAGGCAGGGGAACTCGTCGGCTTCGTCGCCGGTCGAATCGGTGGCAAGGGCGGCGGACGTCCGGACATGGCGCAAGGTGGCGGCCAGGATGGCCCCGGACTGCAGGCAGTCCTGGCAGAGGTTCCGTCGTGGGTCGGGGGCAAGCTGAGTCCCGGCTGACGCGGCACCAGGCCATGACTTGTTGCGGTTGACCGGACGTCCTGAGCCGGACATCCTTCACGTTTGTTCAGTTTGAAACGAGTGTTGGCCGCGGCCGTTGCCTGTGGGCCAGTGGCGTTTCAGGACCTGGCCACTGGCCAACGGAGATTTCCAAGATGTTGATTCTGACCCGCCGCGTCGGCGAGACCCTGATGATCGGCGATTCGGTCACCGTGACCGTACTCGGGGTCAAGGGGAACCAGGTGCGCATCGGCATCACTGCGCCCAAGGACGTGGCCGTGCACCGCGAAGAAATCTACCAGCGCATCCGCCGCGGCGACGGCGACGACGGCCAGCGCGAGTCCGGCGCCGGCAGTTGAGGATTTGCCGCGCGGGCAGAGGCTCCGTTATCCTTCGCCTCCTGTCGTGCAGGGCTCCCGCCTTGCGCGGCACCAGTTCCGGAGACTTGCCCGAGAGGCCGAAGGGGCTCCCCTGCTAAGGGAGTATGGGGTCAAAAGCTCCATCGAGGGTTCGAATCCCTCAGTCTCCGCCAGTTCCATCCAACCCGGACGTCCGTCGCGTCATGCATTGACGACAGGCCATCCGAGTCGGCACAATTCCGCTTCTGCCACGCGCCCGTAGCTCAGCTGGATAGAGCACCAGGCTACGAACTTGGGGGTCGGAGGTTCGAATCCTTCCGGGCGCGCCAAAGCAGCAATGAAGAACCGGCCCCAGGGCCGGTTTTTTCATGCCCGCGTGCAGGCCGGCCGCGTCCGCGGCGCGGCGGCGCCCTAGGGCCTGCGCGAGATCCAGCCGTGGATCAGCCCGGCCTGGAAGAAGCGCGTCGGCGCGTCGAACCCGGCGTCGGCGAGCATCGCCTCCACCTGTCCGGGCGGCAGCACCGCCACGTCGGTCGAATAGGCGAGCCGGATGCGTTCGATCGCCTCCGGCGCCACCTCGGCGGCGGCCATCATCCGCAGCCACGCGGGCAGCAGCACGTCGTAGCCGGGCGCGGCGGTGTCGGCGGCCAGGTCGGTGCTGGCCAGCAGGCCGCCAGGCCGCAGCCGCGAAGCGATGCCCGAGAAGAACCGCACCCGTTCGGCGCGCGCGGTGATGAACTGCGAGACCAGGAAGCAGGTCGCCGCATCGTAGGGGGCATCGGCCGGCAGCGTCTCGAGGAAGCCGTGGTGGAAACGGCAGCGCGTCGCGAATCCCTCCGCGTCCGCGCGCTGGCGGCAGGCCTCGAGCATCGCGCCGGAAGGTTCCACCGCGGTGAACGACCAGCCGGGATGGGCCGCCGCCAGGTGTCCCATCTCCTGGCCGGTGCCCACTCCCACGCACAACACGCGGGCCTCGGCCGGAAGCGGGGCGAGCAGTGGTTCGAGCAGGAAGTACAGGCAGTCGCGAATGGGCGCGGTCTTCGCCCATTGCCTGTCGTAACCGGCGGCCTGCCGGTCGAAGAGCGCGACGAGGTCGGATGGTTCCATCGGTTCATCCTATCGCGCTGCGCAAGCCGCGACCGGCGTGGCCTGCGGCAGCCGGTTCGTCACCCCGCGCACGCGGCGCTTGCCGCCCCAGGCGGCGGCTGCGACGATGCCGTGCGATGCCCTGGCAACGTGCCCCGCAACCGTCCGAGCAGCACCCGTTCGCGCTGGCGTTCGCCCGCAGGCCCGGTGCGCGACGGCGGATCGACCTGGAGACCGGGGTTGCGGTGGCGGTGTTCGACCTCGGGGCCTGGCGGCCGCTGCTCGAGGGGATCGAGGCGCTGGTCGGCGCCGAGGCCGCGGCGCGCGCGACGCGGCAGCGGATCCCCGGCAACCGGGACGCCCTGCTCGCGACCTACGCCCTGCAGCGGCTGTGGATCGCCGAGCTGCTGGGGCTGCCGCCGGCCCGGGTGGAGCTGGCGCGCGACGAACGCGGCCGCCCCTGCCTGGCCGATGCCCGCCTGCACACCAGCCTCAGCCACGCCGGCGAGCGGGCAGCGCTGGCGCTGACCGCCACCGGTCCGGTCGGCGTCGACCTGGAACCTGCCGACCGGGCCCGGGACATGCCCGAACTGGAGGAACGGGTGGCGCACCCGCTCGAGCGCCGCGCGCTGCCCGCCGCGGCCGACGCGCGCGGTCACGCACTGCTCCGGCTCTGGGTGCGCAAGGAGGCCCTGCTCAAGGCCGCGGGGATCGGGCTGGAACTGGAAATGGACCGGTTCCAGGCTCCCGAAAGTGTCGCGCTGCCGCTGCCCGGTCCCGTGTTCGGCGGGCGTGCGGTCCGGCTGCAGGCACTGGACGGTGGGCGTGGCTGGGTGCTGGCCCTGGCCTCGGTGCCCGACGCTGCCCCCTGCCTGCTGGAGCCGCTGGCGGACCGCTGAGCGCGTGCCGGGCTGGCCTTGTGCCGTCCCTGATCCCGTTTGCAGTGCAGGAACCGGCGGATGCCGGAACGGGAATGCGGATCGATGGACGGGATGTCTGGATACTGGCAGCGGGCACTGGCCGATGCGCCGGAGTCGATTGGATTGACGACCGCAGGCGATGCCGGCGGATCCGGTCGGGTGGAATGCGCCATCGATGCCGCACTGGCAGCGCGGCTGCGGGCATCGGCCGGGGGCGCAGGCGACGCGATCGGCACCCTTTGCCTTGCGGCATTCGCGATCCTCCTGCGCAGGCTCTCGACCCAGGCCGACCTCGTGGTCGAACGGCTCGGCTCCGATGGCACCGCGCTGCCGCTGCGGTTGCGCTTCGGGCAGGCCGCGACCCTGGCCGACGGCATCGCCCTGGCCGGCGAGGCGCTGGCGCAGGCGCGCGCGCATGCATCGGAACTGGCGGCCGAAGGCGAGGCCGCGCGCGCCTGGCAGGCGATGTTCGCCGACGGCGTGGCGCTGGCGCCGCGCGACGGTGCGACCCTGGTGGGGCTGGGGCTGGGCAGCGCCGGCGACGACGGACCGATCCCGGTGGCGCTGTGGTTCGCGACCTCGCTGCTGGACGAGCAGGCCGCGCGGCAGTGGCTCGACGCCTGGTGCAACCTGCTGCGCGCGCTGGTCGACGCGCCCGAGGCCGGGATCGAGGCCCCCGCGCTGCTCGATGCGGCCCAGGCCGCCGTGGTGCTGGCGCGGGACCAGGCCAGGGCGGTGGATGTCCCGCCGGTGGATGCGGTGCACCGGCTGTTCGAGGCCCAGGCCGCGCGCACGCCCGACGCGACCGCGCTGGTGCACGGCGACCACCGCCTGACCTACGCGGAACTCGACGCGCAGGCCAACCGCCTGGCGCGCCATCTGCGCGCGCTGGGCGTGGGTCCGGACGAGCGCGTGGCGATCTACGTCGAGCGCGGGATCGAGGTGGTGCTGGGCCTGCTGGCCGTGCTCAAGGCCGGTGGCGCCTACGTGCCGCTGGACCCGACCTATCCCGCCGAACGCCTGGCCTACACCGTGTCCGACGCCGCGCCGCGCGTGCTGCTGACCATGGCCGGCATGGAACACCCGGCGCGCGAGGTGCTGGGCGAGCTGCCGCCGTCGCTGGCGGTGGTGGACATGGTCGCCGACGCTGCGACCTGGGCGTCGCTGGATGCCCGCGACCTCGACGCGGATGAATGCCCGGTCGGCGCCGCGAACCTCGCCTACGTGCTCTACACCTCGGGCTCGACCGGCAAGCCCAAGGGCGTGGCGATGCCACACGGGCCGCTGGTGAACCTGGTCCAGTGGCAGCTGCGCGAGCCCGGCAACGACCAGCCGTTGCGCACCCTGCAGTACGCCGCGCTCGGCTTCGACGTCGCCTTCCAGGAAACCTTCGCCACGCTGGCCAACGGCGGCGAACTGCACCTGATCGACCAGGACACGCGCCTGAGCGCGGGCAAGCTGTTCGAGTTCATCGTGCGCTCGCGCATCGAGCGCATGTTCCTGCCGTACTTCGCGCTGCAGATGCTGGCCGAGGGCCTGGACGGGCACCTGGCCACGCTGCCGGCAGGCGCGCCGCTCGACTGCGCGCTGCGCCAGGTGATCACCGCCGGCGAACAGCTGCGAATCGAGCCCAAGATCGTACGCTTCTTCGAGCACCTGCCGGGTTGCCGCCTGCACAACCACTACGGGCCGACCGAGACCCACGTGGTGACCGCGCTCCAGCTCGGGCCGGATCCGGCGTCATGGCCGCGCCTGCCGGGCATCGGCTGGCCGATCGCCAACGCGCGCGTATACGTGCTCGACGCCCAGGGCCGCCCGCTGCCCGACGGCGCGGTGGGCGAGCTGTACCTCGGCGGCCCGGTGGTCGCACGCGGCTACCTCGCGCGCGAGGACCTGACCGCGGAACGCTTCCTGCCCGATCCGCACGCCGGCGGCGATGCACGCATGTACCGCACCGGCGATCTCGGCCGGCGCTTGCCCGACGGCAGCATCGAGTACCTCGGCCGCCAGGACTTCCAGGTCAAGATCCGCGGTTTCCGGGTGGAGCTCGGCGAGATCGAGGCGCGCCTGATGGCGTTCCCGGGCGTGCGCGAGGCCGGCGTGCTGGCGCGCGAGGACGTGCCGGGGCTCAAGCGCCTGGTGGCGTACTTCTCGCCGGTGGATCCGGCTGCGCCGGTCGACGTCGACGCGCTGCGCCGGCAGCTCGCGGCCGAGCTGCCCGACTACATGGTGCCGGTGGGCTACGTGCAGCTCGACGCGCTGCCGCATTCGCCCAACGGCAAGCTCGACCGCAAGGCGCTGCCCAGGCCCGGGCGTGGGCGCCCGGAGTGGGCGGGTCCGTACGCGGCGCCGCGCACGCCGGTGGAGGCCGCGCTGTGCCGGATCTTCGCCGACGTGCTCGACCTCGAGGACCTCGGCCGCGACGACAGCTTCTTCGAACTGGGCGGAACCTCGCTGCTCGCGATCCGCGTGCTGGAGGCCGCGCGCCGCGAGGGCGTGGGCGACGTGCCGCCGACCGCGCTTTTCCGGGCGCCGACCCCGGCGCTGCTGGCCGCGGAGATCGAGGGCGGGGCGAAAGACCCGCTGGCGGCGCGCCTGGCCCGCGGCCGGCGCAACGACGACGAGCCGATCGCGATCGTGGCCATGGCCGGGCGCTTCCCGGGCGCGGCCTCGGTGGAGGCGCTGTGGCAGGCGCTGTGCGAGGGCCGAGACGGCATCACCCGCTTCAGCGCCGACACGCTTGATCCGTCGATTCCCGCCTCGCTGCGCGCCGACCCGGCCTACGTGCCGGCGCGCGGCGTGTTCGACGGCTACGACCGCTTCGACGCGGCGTTCTTCGGCATCGCGCCGAAGGAGGCCGAGCTCATGGACCCGCAGCAGCGGGTGTTCCTGGAGCTGTGCTGGGAGTGCATCGAACGCGCCGGCCACGTGCCGGATGCGACCACGGTGCCGGTCGGCGTGTTCGCCGGCATGTACAACGCCAGCTACTTCCAGCGCAACGTCTCCGCGCACCCGGAACTGGTCGAACGGCTGGGCGCGTTCCAGGTGATGCTGGGCAACGAGAAGGACTACATCGCCACCCGCGTCGCCCACAAGCTCAACCTCACCGGCCCGGCGGTGAGCGTGCACACGGCCTGTTCGACCTCGCTGGTGGCGATCGTGCAGGCGGTCGACAGCCTGCGCAGCGGGCGCTGCGACATGGCGCTTGCCGGCGGCATCGCCATCACCTGCCCGGTGGCCAGCGGCCACCTGTACCAGGAAGGCGGGATGCTCTCGGCCGACGGCCGCACCCGCAGCTTCGACGCCGATGCCACCGGCACGGTGTTCAGCGACGGCGCCGCGGTGGTGCTGCTGCGGCGCCTGTCCGACGCGCTGGCCGACGGCGATCCGGTGTATGCAGTGATCCGCGGCGCGGCGATCAACAACGACGGCGCCGGCAAGGCCAGCTTCACCGCGCCCAGCAGCGAAGGCCAGGCGGCGGTGATCGCGATGGCGCACGCCGACGCCGGCGTCGACCCGCGCACGATCGGTTACGTCGAGACCCACGGCACCGCGACGCCGATGGGCGATCCGATCGAGATCGAGGGCCTGACCCGTGCGTTCAGGCTCGGCACGCGCGACAACGGCTTCTGCATCGTCGGCTCGGTCAAGAGCAACATCGGCCACACCCTGATGGCCGCCGGCGCCGCCGGCGTGATCAAGAGCGCGTACGCGCTGCAGCACGGCCTCATCCCGCCGACCGCGCATTTCAGCCGGCCGAATCCGGTGATCGACTTCGCCGCGACGCCGTTCCGCCCCAGCGGCGAGCTGTTGCCATGGCCGGAAGGCATGTCGCCCCGCCGCGCGGGCGTGAGTTCGTTCGGCGTGGGCGGCACCAACGCCCACGTGGTGATGGAGGAACCGCCGGAGATTCCGCCGTCCGATGCCGCGCAAGGACCGCAGCTGCTGGTGCTGTCGGCGCGCACGCCGGCGGCGCTGGCCGAATCGGCCGCGCGGCTCGCCGCGCACCTGGAGGCCGAGCCGCAGGCGAACCTCGCCGACGTCGCCTGGACCCTGGCGGTGGGCCGCAAGAGGTTCCTGCACCGTCTGGCCGTGGTGGCGGCCGATCCCGCTGGTGCGGCGGCGCGCCTGCGCAGCGGGGAGCTCGCCTCGGCCGCACTCAAGGGCAAGCCGGCGCGCGAGGGCGGGGTGGTGTTCCTGTTCCCCGGCCAGGGCTGCCAGTACGCGGGCATGGGCCGCGAACTGCACGCGCGCGAGCCCGCATTCCGCGAGGCCTTCGATGCCTGCGCCGCGGTGCTGGCCGACGAGCCCGGCCTGGACCTGCGCGGGCTCGTGTTCGGCGACGACGCCGAGGCGCTGCTGCCGACCTCGATCATGCAGCCGGCGATCTTCGCCATCGAATACGCGCTGGCGCGCTGGTGGATGGCGCAGGGCCTGCAGCCGGTGGCGATGGTCGGCCACAGCGTGGGCGAGTTCGTCGCCGCCACCCTGGCCGGCGTGTTCGAACTGCCCGACGTGCTGCGCCTGGTGGCGCGCCGCGGCCGCCTGATGCAGGCGCAGCCGACCGGCGCGATGCTGTCGGTGCGCATGCCGCTCGACGCGCTGCAGCCGCGCCTGCCGGCGACGCTGTCGCTGGCGGCCGAGAACGCGCCGGGCGCCTGCGTGGTGGCCGGCCCGCACGAGGAGGTCGCCGGGTTCCAGCAGCGGCTGGAAGGCGAGGGCGTCGCCTGCCGCCTGCTGCGGACCTCGCACGCGTTCCACTCGGCGATGATGGACGGCGCCGTGGCGCCGTTCCGGGCCGAGGTCGCGGCCCTGGCGCTGCAGGCGCCGTCGATCCCGATCGTTTCCACGGCAACCGGCGACTGGCTCGGGGCGGGCGAGGCCATCTCGCCCGACTACTGGGCCCGCCACCTGCGCGAGCCGGTGCGCTTCTCCGCCGCGGTGGCGCGCGTGCTCGAGGCCGACGCCGGGCGCGCCCTGCTCGAGGTCGGCCCGCGCAACACCCTGGCCACGCTGGCGCGCCAGCAGCCATTGCTGCAACAGAAGAAGGTGGCCGCCGTGGCCTCGCTGGGTGCGGAGCCGGAGGGCGAGCACGTGGCCCTGCTCGAGGCCTTCGGGCAGCTGTGGGCCAGCGGCGCGGCGCTCGATCCGGCGATGCTCGACCGCCGCCAGCGGCGCCGGCGCGTCCGGCTGCCGACCTATCCATTCGAAAAAACCCGTTATTGGGTAGAGCCGCAGGTCGCGGCCGCCAGCAACGTCGTCCCCCATCCCGCCATCGCCGCCCGAGCGGCCCCGGAGCCCTTGATGTCCGTCGTCGCCCCTCCCGCCCCGACCACCGTCGATCGCCGCCCGCGGCTGTCCGAGCAGCTCAAGGAGGTGTTCGAGGACGTCGCCGGTTTCGACCTGTCCGACGCCGATGGCGACGCCAACTTCATCGAACTGGGCCTGGACAGCCTGATGCTCACCCAGGTCGCGCTGCAGCTGCAGAAGACCTTCGGGGTCAAGATCAGCTTCCGGCAGCTGATGGGCGAGTACGCCAGCCTCGACCGGCTGGTGGCGGCGCTCGATGCGCAGATGCCGCCGGAGCCCGCGCCCGCCGCGGAGCCGGCGCACGCGGCCGTCCTTGCGCCTGCATCCGCCGCCGGCGTCGTTGCCGCGGCGCCGGCCCCGGTGCTGCAGGCCGCTCCGGCGGCGTTCGCCGCGCCGGTGCAGCCGGTGGCCGACGGCGACGCGCTGCGCGGGCTGATCGCCCAACAGATGCAGCTCATGCAGCAGCAGCTGGCGCTGCTCGCCGGGGCGGTGCAGGCCGCCCCGGCGCCCGCCGCGGCTCCGGTGCCGCAGCCGGCCGCGACGCCCGTCGCGGCGGCCGCCCCGGTCGCGCCCACGCAGGCGCCGCTGGCCGAAGCGGCCGCGCCGGGCGCCGACGAGGAAGCAGGGACGACCCGCTACGACGTCAAGAAGGCATTCGGCGCGATCGCCCGCATCGACACCACCGGCGGCACCGACCTCAATCCGCACCAGCGCGAGCGCCTGGATGCCTTCATCCGCCGCTACACGGCGCGGACGCCGAAATCCAAGGCGTACACGCAGGAGCACCGGCCGCACATGGCCGATCCGCGCGTGGTCACCGGCTTCCGCCCGCTGACCAAGGAGATCGTCTACCAGATCGTGGTCGAGCGCTCGAAGGGCCCGCGGGTGTGGGACATCGACGGCCACGAGTACGTCGATGCGCTCAACGGCTTCGGCACCAGCCTGTTCGGCTGGCAGCCCGATTTCGTGGTCGAGGCGGTCAAGCGCCAGATCGACGCCGGCTACGAGATCGGCCCGATGCATCCGCTGGCCGGCGAAGTCTGCCGCCTGGTGTGCGAGCTGACCGGCCAGGACCGCGCCGCGCTGTGCAACACCGGTTCGGAAGCGGTGCTCGGCGCGATGCGCATCGCCCGCACCGTCACCGGGCGCGAGAAGATCGTGGTGTTCTCGGGCTCCTACCACGGCATCAACGACGAGGTGATCGTGCGCGGCACGAAGAAGCTGCGCTCGGTGCCGGCCGCCCCGGGCATCCTGCGCAACACCTCGGAGAACGTGCTGGTGCTCGACTACGGCACGCCCGAGACGCTGCAGGTCATCCGCGAGCGCGCGCACGAGCTGGCCGCGGTGCTGGTCGAGCCGGTGCAGAGCCGCCGCCCGGACTTCCAGCCGGTCGAGTTCCTGAAGGAAGTGCGCGCGATCACCGCCCAGGCAGGCGCGGCGCTGATCTTCGACGAGGTCATCACCGGCTTCCGCTCGCATCCCGGTGGCGCCCAGGCGCTGTTCGGCATCCGCGCCGACATCGCCACCTACGGCAAGGTCGTGGGCGGCGGCTACCCGATCGGCGTGATCGCGGGCAAGCGCGAGTTCATGGACGCGCTCGACGGCGGGTCCTGGCAGTACGGCGACGCCTCCACGCCGACCGTGGGCGTGACCTACTTCGCCGGCACCTTCGTCCGCCATCCGCTGACCCTGGCGGCCGCGCACGCCTCGCTGCTGCACATGCAGCAGGAGGGCCCGGCGCTGCAGCAGCGGCTCAACGAGCGCACCGCGGCCATGGCCGCCGAGCTCAACGCGTTCGCCGAGCAGGTGGGCGCACCGGTGCGGGTCAAGCAGTTCGCCTCGCTGTGGCGCACCCACTTCGAGGAAGACTACCCGCTGCAGGACCTGCTGTTCGCGATGATGCGCAGCCGCGGCATCCATATCCTCGACAACTTCCCCTGCTTCTTCACCACCGCGCATGGCGAGGCCGAGTTCCGGGCCATCACCGAGGCGTGGAAGGAGTCGGTGCTGGAGCTGCAGGAGGCCGAGCTGCTGCCGCGCGCGGCGGTTCCGCCGGGGAAGGTCATGGACGCCGCGCGGCCGGTGGTCCCCGGCGCCAGGCTGGGTCGGGATCCGGAGGGACGGCCGGCGTGGTACGTCCCGAGCCCGGGCGAGCCCGGACATTACCTGAAGGTCGAGGCCTGAACGGCATGGCGGACGGGCGCGGGAGGAACGTGAGCGCGGTCGACTACGACCCGTTCGCGGGCGGGGCGCTGGCGCGGGTGGTCCCGACCACCGAGCCGCAGCGCGAGCTGTGGCTGGCGGCGCAGCTGGGTGAGGACGCGTCGCTGGCCTACAACGAGTCGGTTTCGCTGCAGCTGCGCGGGCCGCTGGACGTGGCCCGGCTCCAGCGTGCGCTGCAGCTGGTGGTCGACCGCCACGACGCGCTGCGCGCCAGTTTCGGTCCCGACGGGGAAACGTTCTGCGTGCTCGAGCCGGCGCCGCTGCCGCTGGAGGTCGTCGACCTGTCGCAGCTGCCGCAGGCCGGGCGCGAGGCCGCGCTGGCCCAGCGCCGCCGTGCCGGCGTGGAGACCGCGTTCGCCCTCGCCCAGGGGCGGCTGTTCCGGGCCGAGCTGCTGAAGCTGTCGCCGCAGGAACACGTGCTGCTGATGCACGCGCATCACATCGTGTGCGATGGCTGGTCGTGGTGGGTGCTGGTGCGGGAGCTGGGGACGGCCTATGCGCGCGGCGACGAGGCCGCTTCCGCGCTGCCGCCGGCCGAGAGCTTCGCCGACTACGCACTGGCCGAGGCGATGCGCCCCGGTTCGCCGGGGAGCGTCGAGGACGAGCAGTACTGGCTGTCCCGGTTCGCCGGCGCCCCGCCGGTGCTCGACCTTCCCACCGACCGGCCGCGACCGGCCCGGCGCACTTTCTCCTCGCGGCGCGAGGACTACGTGCTCGACGCCGAGCTCGTGTCCGCGGTGCGGCGCCTGGGCGCGCGCCGCGGTGCCAGCCTGTTCGCCACCTTGCTGGGTGCGTTCGCGACCCTGATGTCGCGCGTGGCCGGGCAATCCGAGGTGGTGGTGGGTATCCCGGCCGCGGGACAGTCGGTGGACGGCCACGAGCACCTGGTCGGGCACTGCGTCAATCTGCTGCCGCTGAAGTTCGAGCTCGCGCCCGAGCAGAGCTTCGCCCACGTGCTCGATGGCGCGCAGACCCTGCTGCTGGACGCGATCGAACACCAGCGCTACACCTTCGGCACGCTGCTCAAGAAGCTGCACATGGCGCGCGATCCCGCACGCCTGCCGCTGGTCAGCGTGATGTTCAACATCGACCAGGCGCTGGACCAGGAGCGCAGCGGTTTCCCGGGCCTGGAGCTCGACTTCACCACCAACCCGCGCAGCTACGAGAACTTCGAGCTGTCGATCAACGCGGTGCAGGTGGAAGGGCGGCTGCGGCTGGAAACCCAGTACAACACCGACCTGTTCGATGCCGCGACCGTGCGCCGCTGGCTGTCGGCGTTCGAGTGCCTGCTGCGCAAGGCCTGCGAGGCGCCCGACGAGCCCATCGCGCGGCTGCCGCTGGTGGATTGCGCACTGTTCGCCGAGCTGGCCGCGCTGCAGCCGGCGCCGACGCCGTTCGACCGCGAGTGCCGGATGCACGAGGTGTTCGAACGGCAGTGCGACCGGGAACCGTCGCGCCTCGCCCTGAGCGCTCCGGACGGCTGCCTGGACTACGCCGCACTCGAAGCGCGTGCTAACCGGATCGCCCGCCTGCTGCGCGGGCACGGCGTGCAGAAGGGCGCCCTGGTCGGTCTGGCCATGGACCGCGGCACCGACATGGTTGCCGCACTGCTGGGCATCCTGAAGTCCGGCGCCGGCTACGTGCCGCTCGACCCCGGCTTCCCCGCGGACCGCCTGGCCTACATGGCCGGCGATGCCGGCCTGGCCGCGCTGGTCACCCAGCAGGCCCATGCCGCGCGCTTCGACCTGCGCGGGCGGCCGGTGCTGGCGCTCGATGCCCTGGCCGACGAGCTCGAGGCGCTGCCGGCCACGCGGCTGGGCCGCGACGCCGGCGCGGCCGATCCCGAGTCCCCGGCCTACGTCATCTACACCTCCGGCTCCACCGGCCGCCCGAAGGGCGTGGTGGTGCCGCACCGGGCGGTATCGAACTTCATCGCCTCGATGCAGTCCGAGCCCGGGCTGGACGCGCAGGACCGCCTGCTGGCGGTGACCACGCTGTCGTTCGACATCGCGGTGCTGGAACTGATGCTGCCGCTGAGCGTGGGTGGCGAGATCGTGCTTGCCGGGCGTGAGAGCGCGATCGACGGCCTGGCCCTGGTCGACCTGCTGCGCGAGGCCGGCATCACGGCGATGCAGGCCACGCCCGCCACCTGGCGCCTGCTGCTCGAGGCCGGCTGGCAGGGTAGCGCCGGCTTCAAGGCGATGTGCGGAGGCGAACCGCTGCCGCCGGACCTGGCCCAGGCGCTGCTGGCGCGTTGCGGCGAGCTGTGGAACCTGTACGGGCCGACCGAGACCACGGTCTGGTCGACCGCCACCTGCGTGCAGCCGGCCGCCGCCGGCGCGCTGCCGGACATCCACATCGGCCGCCCGATCGCCAACACCCAGGTCTGGATCCTCGACGAGCACGGCCAGCCATGCCCGCTGGGCGTGCCGGGCGAGATCTGCATCGGTGGCGAAGGCGTCACCCTGGGCTACCTGGCGCGCCCGGAGCTGACCGCCGAACGCTTCCTGCCCGACGCCTTCGCCGACGCCAGCCGTGGCTTCGGCACCGGCATCGCGCAGCCGCTGCTGTACCGCACCGGTGACCGCGGCCGCTGGCGCACGGACGGCCAGCTCGAGCACATGGGCCGGCTCGACTTCCAGGTCAAGGTGCGCGGCTACCGCATCGAACTGGGCGAGATCGAGAGCCAGCTGCTCGTCCACCCGGGCGTGGCGCGGGCGGTGGCGATGGCGCGCGAGGACCGGCCGGGCGACGTGCGCCTGGTGGCCTATGTCGTGCCGGCACCGGGGCATGGGGCGTCCGACGCCGATCTGGTCGCGCACCTCAGGGCAAGCCTGCCCGACTACATGGTGCCGCAACACTTCGTGCGCCTGGACGCGATCCCGCTGCTGCCCAACGGCAAGGTCGACCGCAAGTCGCTGCCGGCGCCCATCGCCGCGGCCCAGCCCGAAGTGCCGGCGGCGGTCACGCCGCCCGAGGATGCGCTGCAGGCGCAGGTGCTCGGCGCGATGCGGCAGATCCTCGGCCGCCCGCAGCTGGGCATGGACGACGGGTTCTTCGAATCAGGCGGGCACTCGCTGCTGGCCGCGCAGCTGTGCGCGCGCCTGGGGCGCGAACTGGCGACCACGGTGTCACTGCGCCAGCTGTTCGACGCGCCGACCGCGCGCCAGCTCAGCGAGCTGCTGCGCGCCCGCGCCGGCGTCGCGCAGGCCGCCGCGCCGACGATCCCGAAGCTCGCCGATCCATCCACCGCGCCACTCACCCCGATGCAGGAGCGGCTGTGGATCCTCGAGCAGATCGAGCCGGGCGGCGTGACCTGGAACACCCCGTCGGCGCACCGCCTGCGCGGGCCGATGGACGAGCAGGCCTTCGCCCGCGCCTTCGCCGAGATGGTGCGTCGCCAGCCGGCGCTGCGCACCATCATCGTCGAGGACGACGATGGCCCCCGGCAGAAGGTGCTCGACGAGGTCGACGTGCCGCTGCTGCCACCGCTCGACCTGTCGCACCTGCCCGAGGACGAGCGCATGCGTGCGCTGTACGACGACCTCGAGGCGCAGACCGCGGTGCCGTTCCAGCTCGACCGCGCGCCGCTGTTCCGGGCCCGGCTGTACCGGCTGGCCGAGGACGACCACGTCCTGTACTTCATGACCCACCACGTGATCTGGGACGGGTGGTCGTTCGACATCCTCTACACCGAGATGTCGGCGCTGTACGAGGCCTTCGCCGCCGGCCGGCCCTCGCCGCTGCCGCCGCTGGAGACCACCTACACCGAATATGCGGCCTGGCGCGCGGACGCGCTCGCGGGCGGGGCGGTGGACCGCCACCTGGAGTTCTGGAAGCGGCACCTGGACGGTGCGACAGAACCGCTGCGCCTGCCCGAGGATCTGCCGCGGCCGGCCAAGGCCAGCGGCACCGGCGGCACCGACTGGGTGCACGTGGACCTGGCCACCACCGAGGCCCTGCGCCAGGTCGGAACCCGGGCCGGCGCCACGCTGTTCATGACCCTGCTGGCGGCCTACTACGTGCTGCTGCACCGGCTCAGCGGCCAGGACGACCTGGTGGTGGGACTGCCGTTCCGCAACCGCCCCACCGAGGCCCTCGAGAAGGTGATGGGCTTCTTCGTCAACCTGCTGCCGCTGCGCCGCAGGCTCGACCCGTCGATGCCGTTCCTGCGCCTGGTCGAGGAGGTCAAGGCCGGCGTGGTGGAGGCGTTCGAGTATCCCGACCTGCCGTTCGAACGGCTGGTGCGCGAACTCCAGGTGCCGCGTGATCCCTCGCGCTCGCCGGTGTACCAGGCGGTGTTCTCGTTCCAGGACGTGCGCGCGAGGAACCTCAACTGGGGCGACCTGTCCCACGAACACCTGCTGATGTTCCAGAAGGGGATGGCCAACGACCTGGGCATCTGGTTTCTGGAGCATCCGGCCGGGCTGTCGGGGGCGATGGGCTACAACGCCGACATCATCACCGCCGCGGGGGCGCGTGCGATCGCCGAGCGCTTCGAGGCGCTGCTGCGCTCGCTGTGCCAGGACCCGGCCCAGGCCATCGGCGATGCCAACCTGCTGTCCCCGTCCGACCGCGCGCGCCTGGCCGAGTGGAACTCCACCACCCGGCCGCTGCCGCCCTACCGCTCGGCCCATGGCCTGCTCGCCGCGCAGGCGGCGCGCACGCCGGACCAGGTGGCGCTGCGCTTCGGCACGACGGCGCTGACCTACGAGCAGCTGCACGCGCGCGCCGCGCGCATCGCCGGCGCCCTGCGCGCGCGCGGCGTGCGGCCGGGAGACCGGGTCGGCGTGTGCCTGGAGCGCTCGCCCGACCTGCTCGCCACGCTGCTGGCGACATGGCGCTGCGGCGCGGCCTACGTGCCGCTCGACCCGGCCTATCCGGCCGACCGCCTGGCCTACATGGCCAGCGACGCCGGCCTGGCCCAGGTGGTGGCCGAGGGCGCGCTGGCCGATCCGCTGGGGCTGGAGCGCGGGCGGCTGCTGCTGCTCGACGCGGATGCGGCGGTGATCGACGCGGCCGCGGCCGTGCACGACGCCGCCGACCCGGTCGGGCGCGAGGCGGCCGCCTATGTGATCTACACCTCCGGCTCCACCGGCAAGCCCAAGGGCGTGGCGGTGCCGCACGGCGCGGTGCTCAACTTCCTCGACAGCATGCGCGAGGCGCCCGGCCTGGACGCGGACGACGTGCTGCTCGCGGTCACCACGACCTCGTTCGACATCTCGGTGCTGGAGCTGTTCCTGCCGCTGGCGGTGGGCGCGACGATCGTGCTGGCCGCGCGCGAACAGGCGCTCGAGGGCGACGAGCTCGCCGCGCTGCTCGCACGTGAATCGGTCACCGTGCTGCAGGCCACGCCGTCCACCTGGCACCTGCTGCTGGACGCGGGCTGGCGTGCGCAGGGGAAGTTCCGCGCGCTGTGCGGCGGCGAGCCGATGTCGGCCGAACTGGCCTCGCGCCTGCTTGCGGCGGGGGCGGAACTGTGGAACGTGTACGGCCCCACCGAGACCACGGTGTGGTCCACCTGCGCCCGGATCGAGGCCGCGCCGGGCGACGCCCCCGACATCCACGTCGGGCGGCCGATCGCCAACACCACCGTGTGGGTCCTGGACGCGCGCGGCCAGGTCTGCCCGCCGGGCGTGGCAGGCGAACTGTGCATCGGCGGCGCCGGCGTGACCCTGGGCTACCTCGGCCGCGAGGAACTGACCGCCGAGAAGTTCATTCCCGACCACGTCGCCCCGGTCGACCACGACACCGGCCTGCCGCCGCGCCTGTACCGCACCGGCGACCGCGCCCGCTGGCGCCAGGACGGCGTGATCGAGCACCTGGGCCGGATGGACTTCCAGGTCAAGCTGCGCGGCCACCGCATCGAGCTCGGCGAGATCGAGGCGGTGGTGGAGGCGCAGCCGGGGGTGTCGCGCGCGGTGGCCGTGGTGCGCGAAGACCAACCGGGCGACCAGCGCCTGGTGGTGTACCTGGCGCGTGCCGGTGCCGGCCCCGACGAGGCCGCGCTGCAGGCCGCGCTCCGGCGCACGCTGCCGGCCTACATGGTCCCGCAGCACGTGGTGGCGATGGACGCACTGCCGCTGCTGCCCAACGGCAAGGTCGACCGCAAGTCGCTGCCGGCGCCGGCGCAGGCCACGCCGGCCGCGGCGGCCACGAGTGGCGGCCGCCATGCCGACCCGCGCGTGCAGTACCTGGCCGAGCTGTGGACCGCGCTGCTCGGCGTGGAAGCCGGCCCGCAGGACAACTTCTTCGACCTGGGCGGCCACTCGATGCTGGCGGCGAAGATGGCCAGCCGCGTGGCGCGCGAGACCGGACACCGCATCCGGCTGATGCCGCTGGCGACCCAGACCTTGGCCCACCTCGCCGCCGAACTGCCACTGCAGTCGCTGCCCGGTGCGCCGGCGCCGGCCGTGCCGGCGCCCGCTGCGGTGCCGCCCCCGTCCGCCGCCCAGGTCGTGCGCGGCGAGCGCGCGCTGTACTTCGGCGACGCGCCGCGGCGGCTGTTCGGCATGCACCATGCCAGCGCCGACGCCCGCGCCGGGCGTCCGCTGCTGGTGCCCGCGCCGCTGCTGCAGGAAGGCGTGGTCTGCCAGCGCGCCCTGTGGACGGTGTGCGACGCGCTGGCCGCGTCCGGCGGGCAGGCGCTGCGCTTCGACTGGTACGGCAGCGGCGAGTCCGCGGGCGATTCGGCCGAGCTGACCCTCGAGGGGATGGCCAGCGACCTGGCCCGGGCGCAGGCGTTCATCGGGGGCGACCCCAGGATCCTCGCCCTGCGCAGCGCCAGCCTGCCGGTGCTGCACGCGGCGCTGGCGCGCGGCCAGGCGGTGGACCTGGTGCTGTGGGATCCGTGCCTGTCGGGCGCGCGGCTGCTGGCGCGATGGCGCGGCCAGCACCGCGTCCAGCTGACCGCGGCAGGGCGCTACCTGCGCGAAGGCCGGGCTCCGGTGGCCGCGGACGAACTGCTGGGCTTCGACCTGTCGCCCGGGCTGCCGGCCGCGCTGGAAGCGCTCGATTTCCGCCAGGCCGTGCTGCCTGCCGGCAGCCGTGTGACCGTGGTGACCTGGGCCGAGGCCATGGACGGGGCGGAGGCTTTCGTCGCCGCCCAGCGCGAGGCCGGCCTCGAGGCCACGCACGTGGTGCTGCAGGCCTCCGACATGCCCGACTGGGACGATGCCTCGCGGTTCGAGGCGCAGGTGTTCCCGCGGCGCAGCGTGGCCGAGGTCGCCGCCCTGATCCAGGAGATGCCCGCATGAACCTCCATGCCGCCGTGCCCTTGCCCGCAGCGGCGCACGACACGTCCGCGCCGTCCGACCGCGGCTACGAGGAGCGCGTCCACCGCTTCGGCGACGGCCTGGTCGGCGTCGCGACGCTCCCGGCCGGCCGCGCCCCGCGCGCGACCGCGCTGATCCTGCTCAACGCCGGCCTGGTGCACCGCATGGGGCCGTTCCGGCTCTACGTGCAGATGGCGCGCCGCCTGGCCGCGGAGGGCTACGTGGTGCTGCGCTTCGACCAGTCGGGGCTGGGCGACAGCCCGCTGTCGAGCCAGCACAGCGACAACCGCAAGCGCGACGAGGTGCGCGCGGCGATGGCCCTGCTCGAACGCGAGGCCGGCGTGCGCCGGTTCGTGCTCGGCGGCATCTGCTCGGGCGCCGACGACAGCTTCAACATCGCGCCGCTCGAGCCCCGGGTCGCCGGACTGGTCCTGCTCGACGGGGTCAGCTACCGCACCCGCGGGCACAAGTTGCGCCACTACCTGCCGCGCCTGCTCAATCCCTTGCGCGTACTGCGGGCGCTGTGGCGGCGCCTGGTGCCGCGGCGCGAGCCGCCGCGCGCGGTCGGCAACGACGACCTGCGCGACTTCCCCACGCGCGACGAGGCGAGCAGGCGGCTGCTGGCGCTGGACGCGCGCGGCTGCCAGGTCCTGCTGCTGTATACCGGCGGGGTGGCCTCGTACCACAACCACCGCCGCCAGGCGCTGGAGGCTTTCGGCCCGGTGATGCGCTCGTCGAACATGGCCACCGAGTACTGGCCCGAGTGCGACCACACCTTCTACGTGCGCAGGCACCGCGAGAAGCTGTTCGCCTGCCTGCAGGACTGGATGCAGGCGCGCTTCCCTGATTGATCCGCGGCGATTGATCCGCGAGCGCCCCGCGTCGGGCGCGGCCTGCTCCCGGCGGACATCCGCGATCCCGCGCCACGAGGTTCCGGATCGAACGGGTGGACGGCCCGGGGCGGCCCGCATCGCCGTGCGACCGGGCAGCCGTCTGCTGGTGGAGCCTGCCCCGCGCGGCAGCAAACCGCCGCCCGGCGGGGACGCCCGGATGCGTCGTGCATCGACGCGCGACGGCGATCGGTGCGGTCTCAGGCGCTTGACCGCCTGCGGCCAGGACCCGGTGCCGGCCCCGGAATCGCCTGGCCGGATGCCGGCGCGCCCCCGTTCCGGGGGCGCGCAAGGTGGGACCGGTCTGTGCGCCGCGGCTCAGGCGGCAGCGACGGCCCGCTGTCGTGGCGCCTCGGGCGCCGGCTCGACCGGGCGGGCGAGGTCGGTACGCAGGTCGAACACCCGGCCTTTCGCCTGCCCGCGCCAGTCGTGGGCGTTGGCCACGTCGGTGCACAGCAGCAGCAGCTCGGCGTGCTCGAGGACTTCCTCCGGTTCCGACACCAGCATCTGCGCCAGGTGCGGCAGGTGGCGGTCGATGTAGCTCAGGTTGCGGCCGCGCAGGCGGCCGAGGCTGACGTTGGGATCGTAGATCTTCACCGAGTAGCCCCAGCCGGTGAGCGTCTCCACCATCTCCACCATGGGGCTCTCGCGCAGGTCGTCGGTGCCGTTCTTGAAGCTCAGGCCGACCAGGCCGATCTTCCGGCTGCCCTCGTCGCGCACCATCTTCAGCGCGCGCTTGAGCTGGTTCTCGTTCGAGGCCATCACCGAAGGCAGCAGGTTCAGGCGCAGCGCTGCGTGCTCGGCGAAACGGTTGATCGCACGCAGGTCCTTGGGCAGGCAGGAGCCGCCGAAGGCGAAGCCCGGGCGCATGTAGGCCGGCGAGATGTTGAGCTTGGTGTCCTCGCAGACCAGGCGCATCACGGCGTGGCCGTCGGCCCCCATCGCCTTGGCGACCGCGCCGATCTCGTTGGCGAACGCCACCTTGACCGCGTGGAAGTTGTTGCAGGCGTACTTCACCAGCGCCGCGGTGCGCGGATCGGTGACGTGCTTGCCGGCCTCGACCGCGGCATACAGGTCCAGCACCGGACGCGCGTGCGCCTCGACCTCGG
Source organism: Luteimonas sp. J29 (assembly GCF_000472505.1). Classification (GTDB taxonomy): domain Bacteria; phylum Pseudomonadota; class Gammaproteobacteria; order Xanthomonadales; family Xanthomonadaceae; genus Luteimonas. The sequence continues at coordinate 344,042 of NZ_AWZR01000003.1, read as the reverse complement.
CGCCGACCAGCACGTAGGGCGGGTGGTAGTAGTCCTTGAGCGCCGAGCCCTCGCGCAGGAACTCGGGGTTGTTGCACAGAACGACCTCGGCCGGGAAGCCGGGGCCCAGCTCCTCGTCCAGCGCCGGCCGCATCTGGGTCTCCAGCAGCCCCGGCAGCAGGGTCGAACGGATCACCACATGGTACGACTTGGGCGCCGCGCGCAGCGCCTTGCCGATCGAGCGGACCACGGCCTCGAGCACGTGGGTGGTCACGCTGCCGTCGTCCATCGACGGCGTGCCGACCGCGATCATCGCGATGTCCGACTTCGCCACTGCCTCGGCGGTGTCGGTGGTCGCGGCCAGGCGGCCGGCGGCCACCTGCTCGGCGACCAGTTCGTCCAGTCCGTTCTCGCGGATCGGCGCCTGGCCGGCGTTGATCTCGGCGACCTTGTCCGCGTCGATGTCGACGCCGATGACGGCATGACCGTCCCTGGCCAGGCAGGCGCCGGTCACGCAACCGACGTAGCCGAGGCCGAAAACCGCAACGTTGCTCATGATTTCAGTGGCTCGCTACTGGAAAGGAAAGGGTGGGTGGCGGCGCGGCGCACGCTGCCGCGCTCGCGGACGCGCGCGAGCACGTCCAGGCAGATCGCCTCGAACTGGCGGGCGATCGGTTCGCTGCCGTAGTGCCGGCGGACGAACGCGTCGGCGGCGTCGCCGATCCGGCGCCGCAGCTGCGCGTCGTCGAGAAGGCGCAGCACGTCGGCGGCGAACGTCTCCGGATCGTCGGCCTGCAGGTAATGGGTGCCGGGCTCGACCGGCAGGCCCTCTGCGCCGATGGTGGTGCTCACCGTGGCCCGCGCCATCGCCATCGCCTCGTAGATCTTCAGCCGGGTGCCGCCGCCGACGAGCAGCGGTACGACCACCACCGACGCGGCGGCGAGGTAGGGGCGCACGTCCGGCACCGAACCGGTGACTTCAATGCCCGGGCGCTCGGCCAGCGCGCGCACCGACGGCGGCGGGTTGCGGCCGACGATCTGGAAGGTCGCGTCGGGACGGCGTTCGCGCACGCGCGGCCAGACCTCCTCGCAGAACCAGCGCATGCCGTCCTGGTTGGGCAGCCAGTCCATCGAGCCGAGGAACATGACCCGGCCCTCGACCTCGTCCCGCGGACGCGGCTCGAACAGTTCGGTGTCGACCGCGGTGTCGATCGCGTCGACGTCGCGCCAGCCATAACGCTCGGCGAAGATCCGCGCGTCCTGGCGGCTGACCGCGATCACGTGGTCGAAGTGGTTGCCGCACGCCGCCTCGAACGCGGCCATGCGGCGGTACTGGTTGCGCATGTAGGCGCGCATCAGGGCGCCGTTGCTGACATCGGCATGGCGCTCCAGGATTTGCGCCTCCACGTTATGCTGGAACAGCACCGACGGCGGCAGGTCCAGGCCGGCCAGGTGGCGCACCATCTGCACCGTGTCGCAGATCACCAGGTCGAAGGACTCGCGCTTGAGCAGGTCCTCGATCCGGCGCCGCAGCGCGGGATCGTAGTTGCGGTCGACGGCATAGGGGCGCGAGGAGGCCAGGTTGGCGAACGCGCCGAGGTAGAAGCCGGCGCTGCCGTGGGGCGAGGCCTCGCCCGGCACCGCCTCGACCTTCATGCCGAGCGCCTCCATCTCCGGCAGGAACGCTTCCTCGCCCTTGCGCAGGTTGCAGGCGTAGGTGACGTCGTGCCAGCGCGCCAGGTGCTTGAGCAGGTTCAGCACGCGGATCTTCCCGCCGGTGTCGCGCGGAAACAGGATCTGCTTGTGCAGGAACAGGATCTTCAGGCGGCGCTGGCCATTGGTCTCGTGCATGGATTCCACTCGGTCGCGCCTTCGGCGTGTCGCCGGCGCATGGGCTCTCCCGGAATGAACGTCATCCGGCGGCGGATCGGGACAGCGTCGTGCCGGCGCGCGCGCGTTCGGCGCTGAGGGCGAGGAAACGCGCGATCTCGGCCACCGCCTCGCGCCGGTCGCGCGGACCGTCGACGGGCAGCGGTGGCGGCGCGTCGAGTCCGCGCACGAGCGCGTCGGCCAGCGCCTGCGGCTGCTCCGGCGGGACCAGGATGCTCGCGCCCAGCGTCGCGATCTCGGGGATTCCTCCGACCTGGCTGGCGACCCAGGGCGTGCCGCAGGCCGAGGCCTCGAGCAGTACGTTGGGAATGCCTTCCGAGCGGCTCGGCAGGACGAACAGGTCCGACGCGCGCAGCCAGGCCGGCAGTTCGGCGTGGGCCCGGCTGCCGTGGAACAGCACCCGGTCGGCGAGCCCGAGCGCCCGTGCCTGTTGCTCGAGGCCCGCGCGGCCGGCGCCATCGCCGACCAGGTGCAGGCACCAGTCGTCGCGACGCGACGCGAGCGCGCGGCAGGCGTCCAGCAGCACGTCCACGCCCTTGACCGGGAGCAGGTTGCCGATGAACAGCAGATGGCGGCGGCCGTTGTCGAAGCCGACCAGGCGCCGGGCCTCGTCGCGGTCACCGGGGTGGAACAGGGTGCGGTCGACGCCGTCGAGCACCGTGGCGACGCGCTCGGGTTCGGCGCCCAGCGCCACCACCCGGGAGGCGAGTTCGGCCGACACCGCGATCACGCCGTCGGCCGTGCACAGCGCTTCGCGGGTACCGCGGGCGCGGGCCGGGAACTCGTCCATGCGCCGCACGTCGCTGCCGTGCACCAGCACCACCACCGGCAGGCCGCGGCGCCTGGCCAGGCGCACCGCGGCCCAGCCGTCGGGGTAGGCCCAGGTCGCGAGCACGACGTCCGGCGACATCGCATCGACCGCGCGGTCGAAGGCGGCGCGCACGCTCGCCTGGAAGAACCGCCCGTGCTGGCTGCGCAGCACGCCGGGCGTGTACCAGTAGCGCGGATATTCGACCGGGATCCCGTCGCAGGTGGTGCGGCGGTCGCGCGGGATGCCGGGACGCTGGGCGCGCAGGTTCCACTCGTCGCGCCAGGACACCGGTGCGACCAGGCGCACCTCGTGCAGTTCGGACAGGAAGCGGAAGCGGTGGCGGTTGAACGCGGCCCGGTGCGGCTGCAGCGGGTTGGGGTAGAGGTTGGTGAGGGCGAGGATCTTCATGCGCTGCGTCGTGTGGCCGTTGCCGCGGGGCGGGGCGGCCTTCGTGGCCGTGGCAGCAGTCGCGCGGGCGGGACATGGCCGCGACGCAGGCGTGTTCCCCGGACTCGCCGTCGCCATGGCGGGAAAACGTCGCCACGGCCCGGATCCGGCCAGCGCGCGGCCTTCAGCCCAGGCCGTCGATGCCTTCGCCCGGCTCGCGCTGGCGCAGGATCCGTGCGGGGATCCCGCCGACGGTGGCGCCCGCGGGCACGTCGTGCACGACCACCGCGTTCGCGCCGACGCGACTGTAGTCGCCGAGCGTGACCGCGCCGACGATCTTGGCGCCGGCGCCGACGAACACGTGGCTGCCGAGCACGGGCGACGCCTGCTTCTCGGCGCCGATCGTCACCTGGTGCTCGATGTAGACGTGGGCGCCGCCGCGCACGCTGCCGTTGATCACCACGCCCTGGCTGTGGATGAGCACGAAGCAGGGTCCGAACTCGGCCCCGCGGCCGATGATGCACTGGCCGAAGAACGCGTTGAGCTTGTTGAACGCCATCGCCAGCGGCGCCAGGCGGTGGCGCTGCGACCACTGCATGGCCCGGTAGCAGGCCATGGCGAAGGTGCCGTCGGTGAGCAGGGTCTTGAGCAGGTTGCGCGGGCGGTCGTCGCCGTAGCACCACCTTGACTTGGCCTTGAGGTCGTCGACGAACAGCATGCCTCTCCCGCCGGCTGCCGCCGGACCGCGCGTTCCCCACCTAACGCGGATCGCGCCCGGATCCGGCCGCCTGCCCGGTTACGGCGCGATTCCACGTTCATGCCCTGGACGACCGGACACGGGGGATGGGTGATGGACCGGGTGAGCGTGGTGATGCCCGCCTACAACGCGACCGCGACGCTCGAGGCTTCGATGCGCTCGGCGCTGGCGCAGACCCATGCCGAGGTCGAGCTGCTGGTGGTCGACGATCGCTCCACGGACGGCACCTGGGACATGATCCAGCGCCTGGCCGCGGGCGACGCGCGCGTGGTGCCGATCCGGCAACCGCGCAACGCCGGCGTGGCCGCGGCCCGCAACGCCGGCATCGAGGCCGCGACCGGCCGCTACATCGCCTTCCTCGACAGCGACGACCGCTGGTACCCCGACAAGCTCGCCATCCAGCTGCAGGCGATGCGCGGGGAGGGGGCGGCGGTCGGCTACGCCGCCTACGAGCGGGTGGACGAGTCGGGGCGGGTGCTGTCGCGGGTGCGGCCGCCGGCGCGTGCGGACTACGCCCGGATGCTCAAGGGCAACTGCATCGGCAACCTGACCGGGATCTACGACCGCGCCATCGGCGAGCCGCGCTTCACCCGCATGGGCCACGAGGACTACGTGTTCTGGCTGCAGGTGGTCCGGATGGCGGGGCAGGCGGTATGCGCCAGCCCCGACCGCGTGCTCGCTTCCTACCTGGTGCGGCCGGGGTCGCTGTCGGCCAACAAGCTGCGTGCGGCGCGCTGGCAGTGGCGGATCTACCGCGAGAGCGAGCGCCTGGGCGTCGTGCGCTCGGGCTGGTACTTCGCCCATTACGCGGCCCAGGCACTGCACAAGCGGTTCTAGGAGCGGGCATCTCCAGGCCCGGGCGGGGTGGCCGGGGCCGCGCAGCAGCGTGAAGCCGGTCACGCTCCGGCCGTGCCTGCGGCGCGTTCCGGTGGCCCGGGACGCCGTTTCGGGGCCGTGGGTCGCAGGTTCAGCTTTCCCGTGAGAAATTCGCCGGGCCGCGCGGCCGGGCGTCATCGGGCTGCGTGGAAAACAGGGGCCAACGCGATCGCAACATCCAACCCCGAGGTATCCCCCCAATGCCACGCAGTTCCACCCTGACGACGGCCCTCGTGCTTGCACTGGCCAGTGCCCCCGCCTGGTCGGCCGAACTCTTCGTCTCCACCTCCGGCAACGATTCGAGCGCCGACGGCAGCAGCGCGCGTCCCTACCGCACCATCGGCCGCGCCATCTCGGCATCGCGCGCCGGCGACACCGTCACCGTCCTCAACGGTACCTACAACGAGTGCGTGCGCCTGCGCCACCGGCTCACCCTGCGCTCGCCGTCCGGCCAGCGGGCCCACATCGCCTGCAGCACGTCGACCGCCAACTCGGTCGGCATCCAGGTGGATCCGGGCGCCTCCGGCAGCCGCATCGCCAACCTGGAGATCAGCGGCGGCTACTACTACGGAATCATGCTCCAGACCGACTGGTACCAGGGCGGGCCGACCTCGGCCACCGGTGCCTCCAACGTGGTCATGGAGGACCTGCTCGTGCGCGACTCCGGCCGCGACGGCATCAAGATCACGCCCAAGTCCAACGGCGCCATCATCCGCCGGGTCGAGATCCGCAACACCGGCCGTCGCGACGACAGCAACGCCGACGGCATCGACAACGTCAACGCCGACGGCATGGTGGTCGAGGACAGCTACATCCACGACACCGCCACCACCGGCCTGTACTTCAAGGGCGGCGCCCGCAACGTGGTGATCCAGCGCAACCGGATCGAGAACACCGGCGACGCCGGCATCCTCGCCGGCTTCGACACCAGCCCGGAGTACTTCGACCTGCGGGTGAACCCGGACTACTACGAGGCCATCGACGGCATCGTGCGCAACAACGTCGTGCGCAACACGCGCTACGCGGGCATCGGCCTGTACGCCTCGAAGAACACCGTCGTGGCCAACAACACGATCGTCAACGCGGCGAGCGGCGCGCACTCGGCGATCTACTTCGGCGTCACCTACCAGGACTGGGAGCCCCAGGCCAAGCGGCCAGCCAACGTCAATCCCAAGGTCGTCAACAACCTGATCATCCAGAGCAACAACCGCTGCGTGGAGATCCGGTACTCGAACGACCTGGGCGGGCTGTCGGGCCTGAGCGGCTCCCCGGGCACCGACTGGAACGGCTACGGCAACGGCTGCGTGTTCCGCGACGGCCGGCCCACGACCTCGTTCAGCCAGGGCAACCTGTCGCAGTGGCGCAGCGCGCTCAATGTCGACGCCAACAGCAAGCAGGCCGCCTACAGCGTGACCTCGGACGGCCACCTGCCCGCGGGCAGCCCCGCGATCGACGCCGGTACGGTGCTGGCCGAGGTGACCGACGACATCGACGGCCAGCCGCGCAGCGCGCCGTACGACATCGGCGCCGACGAGGCGGGCAGCGCGCCTCCGCCCCCGCCGCCCCCGCCGCCTCCGCCGCCGTCCTCGCGGCGCAGCACCGGCGCCCAGCCGCTGGCTCCGCCGGCGGCGTCGCGTTCCAGTGCCCCCGCCGCCTCGGCCGCGGCGCCGAGGACCGCGGCCCCGTCGGCTGCCACGTCCGACGACGTGCCTGCCGCGCCCGCCTCCGCGCCCGCGACGGCGGCCACGGTGCGGATCGTGCCCCCGGCAGTCGGGCTGTGGAGCCGGCTGCGCGCCTGGTTCGAGCGCGCCGCCGGGCGTGAGGAGCGACTGCGGCACGACTGACGGCGACGCCGTCCCGGCGCCGCCGATGGCGGCGGCGCCATCCCGCCCCCTTGCGGTCGCCCTGTCCGGCCGTCGACGCGGAATGCGTTGAATCCAGCGACCCGGGACGCCCGCGTGGCCGCCCGGGTCGCCGGACTGTCACGCAACGGGGGGCGAGGGGATGTATCCACGGAATCGGCGCAAGGGCATGACCGGCCGGCCGGCCGGGTGCGTGGGGGCGACGCCATGAGGGGCGCGTTCACGAGCCGCGCCAACCGCACCATCCGGCTGCTGTGGCTGCTGGAAGTCTTCGTGCTGGTCCTGGCGGTGACGGTGGCGGTGTGGCTGCGCTTCATCGACGACCCCGCCAGCCGCGGGCTGTTCGTCGAGACCGCGCCGGTGCGCACGTTGCTGGTGGCCCTGTTCGTCACCGGCGCGATGGCCGCGTTCGGCCTCTACCAGCCGCACATGCGCCACAACCGCATCGACCTGATGCTGCGCATCGGCCTGGGCTTCGCCTTCGGCGGCGTCGGCCTGCTGGTCCTGTACTACCTCGTGCCCGCGACCTACATCGGCCGCGGCGTGCTGGCGATCTCGCTGGCGGTCGGCTTCGTGCTGATCTGCACCCTGCGCCTGCTCGTGTACAGGCTGTTCGGGGTCGAGGCGTTCAAGCGCCGGATCGTGATCCTGGGCGCGGGCAACAACGCCGACCTGATCAACCGCCGCCTGCGCCGGCGCAGCGACCGCAAGGCATTCACGGTGATCGGCTTCATCCCGATCCCCGGCCAGGCCCAGGTCGTGGCACCCGAGCTGCAGGTGCCGCTCGAGGGGCGCACCCTGTACGAGCTGGCGCAGGACCTGCACGCGCACGAGATCGTGGTGGCGCCCGACGAGCGCCGCGGCGGCCTGCCCATGGACCAGATCCTGCAGTGCGCGCAGATGGGCGTGTCGATCATCGACCTGCCGGCCTTCTTCGAGCGCGAGGCCGGCCTGATCAAGCTGGAGATCGCCGACCCCTCCACGCTCGTGTTCTCCGGCGGGTTCGACCACTCGTTCCCGCGCAGGATCAGCAAGCGCGCGTTCGACATCGCCGCGGCGCTGCTGCTGCTCCTGCTCGCCTGGCCGGTGATGCTGGTCGTGGCGCTGGCGGTCTGGGCGGAGTCGGGTTCGCCGATCCTCTACCGCCAGACCCGGGTGGGCGAGGGCGGCCGGACCTTCGACCTGGTCAAGTTCCGCAGCATGCGCACCGATGCCGAGAAGGACGGGGTGGCGCGCTGGGCCAGCGCCAACGACGACCGCACCACCCGGGTCGGCCGCTTCATCCGCATGACCCGCCTGGACGAGCTGCCCCAGCTGTTCAACGTGCTGGCCGGCGACATGAGCTTCGTCGGGCCGCGCCCGGAGCGCCCGCAGTTCGTCGACCAGCTCAACGGCCAGATCCGCTACTACAACGTCCGCCACTCGGTGAAGCCGGGACTGACCGGCTGGGCCCAGCTGCGCTACCCGTACGGGGCCTCGGTGGACGATGCGCGCGAGAAGCTCAAGTTCGACCTGTTCTACGTCAAGAACCACGGCCTGCTGTTCGACTTCATGATCCTGCTGCAGACCGTCGAGGTCGTGCTGTTCAGGCGTGGCGCGCGCTGACGGAACCATCCGCGGTTCCGTCCACCGCCGCAATCTGTTCCAATCCGGGCGCGGCGCCGCCCGGCGCGGCGCGCCCGCCTTCCCGTTCCCTCACCCAGGCATCCGCATGGCCTCCACGCAAGACACCATCCGCGATTTCATCCTCACCACGTTCCCCGGCGACGGCACCGAGCCGGCCCCGGACACCGACCTGCTCGACGCCGGGATCATCGATTCCATCGGCGTCCTGACCCTGGTGACCTGGCTGGAGGAGACCTTCGGCTTCACCGTCGACGACGAGGACGTGGTGCCAGAGAACCTCGGCAGCATCGCCGGGATCAGCGCCTACGTCGAACGCAAGCTCACCGAGTCCGGAACCGCATGAACCGCTACGAACACCACCTGACCCTCGCCGCGGCCCGCAGGCCGGGGCATGCCGCCATCGTCCACGGCGGCGCCAGGACCAGCTACGCCGAACTCGACGCGGCGGCGAGCCGCTTCGCCGACGGCCTGGTGGAACACGCGGCCTTCGCCAACGGCGAGCGCTGCGTGGTGTTCCTCGACAACCGCGTCGAGACCGCGATCGCGATCTTCGGCATCCTGCGCGCCGGCGGCGTGTTCAGCGTCATCAACCCGACCACCAAGACCGACAAGCTCGCCTTCGTGCTCGACAACTGCGAGGCCTCGGTGCTGGTGACCCAGGCCAGCCTCGCGCCGGTGGCGTTCGCCGCCGCCGCGCGCTCGCCGAGCGTGCGTACGGTGGTGGTGGTGGACGGCCTGCCGGCCGACGCGCCGGCCGCGGCGCTGTCGTGGGAGGCGTTCAACGCCGTGTCCGTCCCGGGCTGCGCCGCGGCGCGCCCGGCCGGGATCGACATCGACCTGGCGATGCTGGTCTACACCTCGGGGTCAACCGGCAACCCCAAGGGCGTCATGATGACGCACAAGAACATCGAGCACGCCGCCAGTTCGATCACGACCTACCTCGAGTCGAACGAGGACGACGTGGTGCTGAGCGTGCTGCCGCTGTCGTTCGACTACGGCCTGTACCAGTTGCTGATGTGCGTGAAGATGGGCGCCACCCTGGTGCTGGAGAAGTCGTTCGCGTTCCCGCAGAAGGTGCTGCCGCTGCTGGCCGCGGAGAAAGTGACCGGATTCCCGCTGGTCCCGACCATGGCCGCCCTGATCGTGCAGATCCGCAATTTCGACCCGGCCTGGGCGCAGAGCGTGCGCTACATCACCAACACCGCCGCGGCGCTGCCGCCTGCCCACATCTTCAAGCTGCAGGAACTGTTCCCGAACGCGAAGGTGTACTCGATGTACGGCATGACCGAGTCCAAGCGCTGCACCTGGCTGCCGCCCGAGCAGCTGGCCAGGCGCCCGGACAGCGTCGGCATCGCGATCCCGGGGACCGAGGTGTGGGTGGCCGACGACGAGGGCCGTCCGGTGCCGCCCGGCACGATCGGCGAGCTGGTGGTGCGCGGCGGCCACGTGATGCAGGGCTACTGGCGCAACGAGGAGGCCACGGCCAAGACCCTGCGCCCGGGCCGCTATCCCTGGGAGAAGGTGCTGCACACCGGCGACCTGTTCCGGATGGACGAGGAGGGCTTCCTGTACTTCGTCGGCCGCAAGGACGACATCCTCAAGACCCGCGGCGAGAAGGTCAGCCCCAAGGAAGTGGAGAACGTGCTCTACGCGCTGCCCGGCGTGCGCGAGGCGGCGCTGGTCGGCGTGCCCGACCCGGTCCTGGGCCATTCGCTCAAGGCGATCATCGTGCGCGACAACGAGGATCTCGACGCGCGCGCCATCCTCGCCCATTGCCGCGCGCACCTGGAGGAGTTCATGGTGCCGCGCACGGTCGAGTTCCGCGATTCCCTGCCCAAGACCAGCACCGGCAAGATCCGGCGCAGCGTGCTGCAGGCCGAGGCCGAGGGTCGCGCGATGCCGCAGGAAGACGAGGCCGCCGCCTGATCGCCCCGCAGGGCCGGCGCGGTCGGATCACCGCGCCCGGCCCGGCGGGGCAGGTTGCCTCAGCGGAGCGCGGACGGATCGAGTTCGAGGCAGGTCGCCGCCCGCTCGTTTTCCTCGCCCGGCGATCCGGGATGCATGGGCGAGGCGCCGAGCGGCTTGAGCGGCGAGCTGTACCAGTCCACCACCTCGCGGCAGGACATGCGCACCCACGAGGGTCCGTAGTGCCACAGCCGACCGTCCTCGGCCGTGTCCGTGGGCGCGCCGAACGCGTCCAGCACGTCCCTTGCGGGCATGCCGACGCCGATCACGGCGGCCGGATGGGCCGCGGGGGCCGCGGACCATGCGTTAGCCCGGCGCGGGGACCATGCGTCGGCCTCGGGCACTTCGGCCCCGTCTTCGCGTCCAGCCATCTGCGCGCCGAGCACCACCACCAGCAGCGCCACCAGGACGATGCTCAGCCAGCGTCCCGGCCGGAGACCGGCCTTCCGACCACCCACGCTCCGGATCCCGTGGTCCACGCCGCCTTCCAGCACCGGGTGCAGCACGTGGACCGACGCCGCGGGGTGCGGCTGCGCCGCCGGAACCGCACGGTCGCGGGTCGACCGGGCGGGGGCGCCCGGAAAGCGCCCGTGCACGTGGAAGAATTCCAGGGCGGCCGCGTAGCCGAGGTTGAGCAGCTTCAGCGCTTCCTCGCCGGCGCTGCCTTCCCGGTCCGGGTGGAGTTCGGACACCCGGCGCCGGTAGGCATGCTTGAAGGCTTCGGGCGAGCAGCCCGGGTCGATGCCGAGTTCCCGGTACAGGGCAAGGAAGTCGATCTGCGGGTTCATCGGCGGCAATGCTAACCGCTCACGCGGGGTCCGGCCTGCAGAACAGCCGCGGCGCCCAGAGCATGGCCGCCAGGTCGGGCAGCTCGATGTAGCGTTCCATCGCCATGCGCGGCGTGTCGAAGCGGGGCGAGCCGGGATGCGCATGGCCCCCGTAGTAGGAGAACGCGCGCCGGACCCCCACCGCCTCCAGGCAGGCGACGGTGTCGTCGTCGAAGGCCCAGGGGCTGCCGACCGGGTAGGCGAAGTACTCCATCGGGCGCCCGGTCTCCTCGCGGATCCGGGCGGCGCAGGTCTCGATCTCCTCGCGCTGGCGCTCCACGGGCAGGCGCGACAGCACGGGGTGGTCGTTGGTGTGGCCGCCGATGGTCATGCCGCCGTCCGCCATCTCGCGGATGTGGTTCCAGTCCATCCACATGCCGTCGATGCGCGCGGGCGTCTCCAGGCCGGTCTCCCCGCGCAGCCGTTCGAGCATGCGTTCGGACTCCGCGATCGGGAGCGACTTGTACGCGCGCAGGATCGCTCCGATCGCCGCGTCGTGGCCGCGCCCCGGCTCCAGCGGTTCCGGCAGCCAGGGGCGCAGGTCCAGGTGCGTGGCGGTGGTCGTGCGGATCCGCCATGCGATCTCGTCCCACCATGGCAGCCGCGGACGGTCGATGAAGCCGGTGGCGATGAAGAAGGTGGCCGGCAGCCCGTGCCTGCGCAGGATCGGGTAGGCCACCTCGTAGTTGTCGAGGTAGCCGTCGTCGAAGGTGACCAGCACGTGGCGGCCCTTGCGGCCGGCGACCGTGTCGATGTCGGCGGGCGAGATCACGTCGCAATCGCGTGCCAGCATCGCCATCTGGGCGTCGAAGGCCTCGGCGTCCGCGCTCCACAACTCGCGATCGTAGGGCGAGGCGCCGCCGTCCCCGATGCGATGGTAGTTGAGGACCAGAATCCCCCCGGGCGGCGCCAGTCCGGCGGACAGGCGGCCGAGGCCGCTGTACGCCAGGATCCTGGCGGCGATGCGCTTCTTCACGGCTTGCTCCTTCCCCCTGCGACGACGGGGGCCCAGGGGCCCCCGGAACCTTCCGTTGCCATGGATTACGCAGGATGCGCCCGTACCCGGACGCCGGGTCCGACGATGTCCTGCGATGGGTGCGATTCGCGTTCAGACACGGGAAGAGCGCGGTCCCGGTGCCCGCGTCCCTTGCCCACACGCAGGAATCCCGAGGCCGCATGACCGCACAACGCCAACGTCGCCACCGCCACCTGCTGCTTGCCTGCGTGGCGGTACTCGCGGCCGCCTGCGCCTGGCCTGCCGCGGCCAGGACCTGGCACGTCTCCGGGGCCGGCAGCGATTCGCAGGGCGACGGCTCGTCCGCCCGGCCTTTCCGGAGCATCCGGCGCGTGATCGATCCGGAGTGGGACCTGGTCTCGCCCGGCGACGTGGTCGAACTCGACGGGCGCCCAGGGCAGGGCCGATACGACGAGTGCGACGTGCGCCTGCGCGTGCGCCTGACCCTGCGCTCGGCGCCCGGCGGGCGCGCCCACATCCACTGCGACCCCGACACCCCCGATTCGGTGACGGTGCAGATCGATCCGGACGCCTCGGGCAGCGTGCTTTCGAACCTGGAGATCAGCGGCGGCCACTACTACGGGGTGATGCTGCAGACGAACTGGTACCAGGGCGGGCCCGACCACGACACCGGCGCCAATGACGTGGTGCTGGAGGACCTGCTGATCCGCGACACCGGGCGCGACGGCATCAAGATCACCCCGCGCTCGCGGCGCACGACCATCCGCCGGGTCGAGATCCACGGAACCGGGCGACGCGACCCCGAGAACGCCGACGGCATCGACAACGTCAACGGCGACGGCATGGTGGTCGAGGACAGCTACATCCACGACATCGCCACCACCGGGCTCTACTTCAAGGGCGGCGCGCGCGACGTCGTCGTCCAGCGCAACCGGATCGAGAACACCGGCGACGCGGGCATCCTCGCCGGTTTCGACACCAGCGTCGACTTCTTCGACCTCGAGGCCAACCCGCGCTACCACGAAGCCATCCGTGGCGTGGTCCGCAACAACGTGGTGCGCAACACCCGTTACGCCGGGATCGGCCTGTACGCCACGCTCGATACCGTGGTCGCGCACAACACGATCATCGATGCCGCGCGCGAAGGCCAGGCCGCCCTGTTCTTCGGCATCGTGTTCCAGGACTGGCACGGCGACGCCGGGCGGCCGCCGAACACCGGCGCCACCCTGGTCAACAACCTCGTGGTGCAGGAAGGAGGTAACTGCGTCGAGATCCGCTGGTCGCCCGAACTGGGCGGGCTGTCCGCGCTCGCCGGCCAGCCGTGGATGGACTACAACGCGTACCCCCGCGGCTCGCGCCCTTGCCGGTTCCTCGACCAGAGGCCGGAGTCTCCGCTGCCGCTGCCGGCCCCGAACCTGGAGCGCTGGAGCCGGGCCATGGGCGTGGATGCGCACAGCGTGCAGGCGGCGATCGGCATCGATGACCGAGGCAGGCCGCTCCCCGGCAGCCCCGTGGTCGGCGCAGGCACGCCGCTGCCGGGGGTAGGCGAGGACATCGAGGGCGCGGCGCGTTCGCCATCCGCGCCCACCATCGGTGCCTACGAGGCACCCGCCGACGAGGCCGCGGCCGGCGCCGCGGTCCAGCGCCGGATCCCGCCGGTCGAGCCCGAACCCGGCGAAAGGTTGCGCAGCCGCGCGGGCGACACCGCCGTGGTCGCGATCTCCGGACTGGTCCGGATGCAGAATGCCTGGCCGCGCGCGGCCGAATGGATGACCCCGATGAACCTGGTCCTGCTCGCGTGTACCCTGCTGGTTCTTGCCGTGGGCGCATTCGCGCTGGCGATGGCGCGCCGGCGCAACGTGACCGGCTGGCTGCTGGCGTGGATGCGGCAGGACTGGCGCGCGCCGGTACCGCCCGGCACCACCCGCCACCTGCTGTTCTGTTTCGTCGACCACTACGAGCCGGCGTGGGGCAAGCCCGACCTCGCGCGCGAGCGCGAGCGCGTGGAACGGTGGAGAGTCGATCTGCCGAAGCTGTGCGCGAACCACCGCGACGCCGACGGCCGTCCGCCGGTACACACCTTCTTCTACCCGGAGGAGGAGTACCGCGAGGAGCACCTGGACAAGCTCGTCGAACTGTGCCGCCAGGGGCTGGGCGAGATCGAGATCCACCTGCACCACGACGACGATACCGAGGCCAACCTGCGCGCCACGCTGGTCCGGTTCACCGAACTGCTTGCCAGCCGCCACGACGCGCTGCCGCGCGACCCGGCGACCGGACAGCCGCGCTGGGCCTTCATCCACGGCAACTGGGCGCTGGACAACAGCCACCCGACCGGCCGCCACTGCGGCGTGGACAACGAGCTGACCGTGCTGCGCGAGACCGGTTGCTACGCCGACTTCACCTTGCCGGCCGCGCCCGATCCGTGCCAGACCCGGACCGTGAACAGGATCTACTACGCCAAGGACGACCCGTCGCGGCCCAAGTCGCACGACACCGGGCCGAGGGTGAAGGTGGGCGGCAAGGACGAGGGCGACCTGATGATCATCCAGGGGCCGCTGGGCTTCCGCTGGAAGTCGCGCAAGTGGGGCCTGGTGCCGCGGATCGAGAACTCCGACATCCGCGCGGTGTCGCCCGCCACCCGCGACCGCATCGACGCGTGGGTGCGGACCGGAATCCACGTCGAGGGCCGTCCGGAGTGGATCTTCGTCAAGATCCACACCCACGGTGCCGAGGACATGGACATGGACGCGCTGCTGGGCAAGGCGATGGACGAGGCCCACACCTACCTCGAGACCCGCTACAACGACGGCCGCGAATGGAAGCTCCACTACGTCAGCGCGCGCGAGGCCTACAACATCGCCAAGGCCGCCGAAGCGGGGCTGGACGGAGACCCGGGGCTGTACCGCGACTACGTGATCCCGCGTCCCGGCTACGGCGTCGCCGCCGCGCAGCCACGGCGGGTGGCCAGCGCCTGAGCCGGCCGGTTCAGGCCGCGAGCGCCTCGCGGTAGAGGCGCTCGTAGCCGTCGGCCATCGCGCCGACCGAGGCGTTCGCGAGCACCCACTCGCGCGCGGCCGCGCCGAGGCGGGTGCGCCCGGCGGCATCGCCCAGCAGTTCGTCCAGCAGGGCATACAGGGCCTCGCCGTCGCCGCTGGCGAACAACCGGCCGGTACCGCCGTCGCGGACGATCTCGGGGTTGCCGCCCACGTCCGAGGCAACGATCGCCAGGCCGGAGGCACAGGCCTCGAGCAGGGCGATCGACAGGCCCTCGGTGAGCGAGGGCAGGACGAACACGTCCATGGCGGGCAGCAGCGCCGGCACGTCGTCGCAGGCGCCGGCGAACACGACCCGGCCGGCCACGCCGAGCGCCGCCGCCTGCTCGCGCAGCGCCGCCTCCGCCGGCCCTTCCCCGACCAGGACCACGCGCACGTCCGGGTAGCGGGCCGCGAGCCGTGGCAGGCAGTCGAGCAGCAGGCGATGGTTCTTCAGTTCCACCAGACGCCCCACGCAGCCGAGCAGCGGCGCGTCGGCCGCCACCCCCAGCCGGGCGCGCGCGCGCGCCCGGGCCTCGTCGCCGCCGGCGAAACGCGCGACCGGGATGCCGTTGAGCACCGTCGCCGCCCGCGCCGCGGGCACGATGCCGTCGTCGACGAAGCGGCGCCGCACCTGTTCGCCCACCATCGCCACGCGCGCGGTGCGGCGCAGCGACCAGCGGTAGAGCAGGCGCAGGCGCCGGTTGTCCAGGCGGGTGCCCATGTTGTGGCAGGTGTTGACCAGCGCCGGACGCGAACGCCAGCCGAGCAGGGCGGCGGCGGCGTAGTAGTTCGGCACGAAGTTGTGGCTGTGGACCACGTCCGCGCCGGCGGCCGCCCTGCGCAGCAGCCGCAGCACGTCGAGGTCCAGGGTACGGCGCTTGCCGGCCACGCTCACCGGGACCCCGGCGGATTCCAGCGTGCCGCGGAAGCCGCCGGTATCGCAGATGCTGAAGACGCTGACCGCCATGCCGCGCGCGTGCTGTTCGATCGCCAGGTCCGCGACCACGCGTTCCAGGCCGCCGTAGTCGAGCGAGTTGACGACATGCACGATGCCGCGCAGGCGGGGTCGATCCATGGGAGGCCCGGGTGGATGTGGAGCGGCCGCGGATGCGGGCGCGGGGATCTTCCATACTACGCAAGGCATGCGCCGCGGCGGACAGCGGCTGTGCCGTGATGTCCTGCGCGGGCCGCGGATCACGTTTCCATCCACAGGCCGCAATCGCGGGCGCAAGGCGCCAACGGGGGGCGGAGCCATCCAACCAGGGCGCTTCATGAGTCAGCAATTCAGTGGTGCCGCGGCGATCCGTGCGGCGGTGATGATCATGGGATCGACCTACGTCACCTACGCGGTCGGCCTCCTGGTCAGCATCCTCGTCGCCCGCAACCTCGGCCCCGACGACTACGGGCGCTATGCCTACGTCGTGTGGATGGCGGGCATCCTCCTGGCCGTCGCCAACAACGGCCTGAGTTCGACCTCGATCCGCTTCGTGTCCGAGTCGCTCGGGCGCAGGTCGCCCGAGTCCGCGCGGCGCGTGCACGGCTGGCTGCTGCGCCGGCAGATCGCGTGCACGGCACTGGTCGCCCTCGCCTTCGTCGCGTCCGCGCGCTGGCTGGCGCCCGAGGGGTGGGAAGGGCCGCTCGCCTGGTTCGTGCTGGTGGCGCTGGTGGCCGGCCTGACGAAGGCGGTCTACATCTTCGATGCCTCGATCGCCAAGGGCTACGGCCGCTTCGACGTCGAGGCACGGGCCACGGTGGCGATGAGCTTCCTCAGCCTGGTGCTGGTGCTGGCCCTCGCGCTGGTGGACGCCCCGCTGCTGGCCTACCTCGGCGCGTTCACCCTGGCCAGCGTCGGCCACACGGTGATGTCGCGGAGGATGCTGCGGCGCGGGGGGATCAAGCCCGAGATGGTGGCCCCGGAGCCGGAGCTCGAGGGCCGGCTGCGACAGCACCTGCTGTGGACCGTGGTGCTGGTGCTGGCCTACACCTTCAGCCATGTCTCGATCGAAACCTACCTGCTCAATGCCACCGTCGGCGTCGCGGAAGTGGGCTTCTTCACCATCGCCGCCGCGCTCAGCCGCGGCGGGGTCGACCTGCTGGCATCGGGGCTGATGACGGTGATGATGCCGATCATGGCCCACGGTTACGGCGAGGGCGGGATGGAGCGGGTGAGCGAGATCATGGGCCACTGCCTGCGCTACTGCCTGTTCATCGGCCTGCTCCTGATCGGCATCGGCGTGCTGCTGGCGCGGCCCGGGGTGGTACTGATGTACGGGGAGCGCTACGAAGCCGTGGTGTCTGCCTTCCGGGTCATGGTGGTGGTCGGCGGGCTGACCCTGGGCGAGGCTGCATTCGGTTCGCTGCTTTCCACCACCGACAACCAGCGCATGCGGGTGGTGTTCGCGATCCTGTCGCTGGTGGTCACGGCCGGCTTCGCGTTCGCCCTGGTCCCGAGGTTCGGCCTGGTGGGCGCCGTCGCCTCGCATGCGGCCTCGAGGTTGCTGATCTTCGGGCTGGTCGCGGCCATGATCACGCGCCGGCTGTCGCTGAGGCTGCCGTGGCGCGAGTTCCTCCGGCTGGGCGGATGCGCGCTGCTGGCGGGCGCGGTGGCCGCGGCGCTGGTGTTCGCGCTGCCCGGGATGTGGACCGAACTGGTGGCGGGAATCGTGTTTGCCGTCGTGTTCGTCGCGGGCACGGTGCTCGGCAACGCCTGGCGGGCCACGGACGTGGGCCACCTGGTCGAGTTCCTGGGGCGTTACCCCGGTGCGCACCGGCGCCTGGCGCCGCCCCTGCAGCGCTGGGCGGCGGGGCTGCGGTGATGGCGCGGACCGGGGTGGCGGCGGGCGTTGGCGTGGTGGCCGGGGACTGAGGCCATGCTGCTGTACGCCTTCATCATGGTCTACGTGCTGCTGGTGCTGATCCGGCCGCAGGAGTACCCGCAGTGGCCGCTGTCCGGCGTGCCCGTGCTGCCGCTGGCACTGGTGGCGGCCCTTGGCGTGTGGCTGCTCTCGCGCAACAAGCGCTTCGACGCGCCGCAGTACGTGCTGATCCTGGTGTTCCTGGTGGTGACGTCCCTGTCGGTGATGCTGACCGGCTGGAGCGGCGGCGCGCTGCAGCAGTTCAGCGAGTTCGCCACGATCGTGGTCTCGTTCTTCCTGCTGGCCAACGCCCTCGATTCGCGCGAGCGGGTGGTCGGGGCGATGGCGGTGTTCACGGTGTCGGCGGCGGTGCTCGCCCTGCATGGCGCCCACCAGGCGGCCAATGGCGTGGGCTGGACGGGCGCGGAGCTCGTCGGCGATGGCCGCATCCAGTACGTCGGCATCTTCAGCGACCCCAACGACCTGGGCATGCTGTTCGTCGCCTGCATGCCGATGGCCGCCTACCTGGGCTCCCGCGGCGGCCTGATGGGACTCAGGCGCCTGTTCTGGTGGGGCATCTGCGTGGTCCTGCTCTACGGCGTCTACCTGACCCACTCGCGCGGCGCGCTGTTGTCGGTGATCGCGATGTCGGGCATCTGGGTGCTGGTGCGCCGGGGCGTGTTCGCGGCGGGCTCCCTCGCGGTGATCGCACTGGCGGGACTGCTGGCGATGCCGTCGCGCGTGAGCGAAATCGACGTGCAGGAGGAGTCGGCTGCCGGGCGCGTGGAGGCCTGGTACGAGGGCCTTCAGATGTTCCTGTCCAGTCCCGTGTTCGGGGTCGGCACCGGCAACTTCACCGAGTACCATTACCTGACCGCGCACAACTCGCTGGTGCTGGTGCTGGCCGAGAACGGCATCGTCGGCATGACCGTCTGGCTGGCGTTCGTGGGCTACTGCTTCTGGATGATGGTCCGGATCCTGCGCCACGAGCCGGACTTCGTGGAAGGCGAGGAGGAGCTGGCATGGGAGTGGTACGAGGACCGTGCCGTCGCGCTGACGCTGCTCGCTTCGCTGGTAGGGTTCTTCACCGCGGCATTCTTCCTCAGCCGCAGCTACGTGATCCTGCTGTACCTGCTGGCCGCGGTGGTGGTGGCCCACTTCTGCGACGTCCGCGACCGGCACCCGGCCGTGCCCGCGCTCCAATTGCGCGATCACCTGGCGCGCTGGCCGGTGATCGGCGTGGCCGCGGTGGTGGGGCTGTACCTGGTGGTGAAGGTGCTGCTGGCGCTGGGCTGAGCCGGGCGCCGCGGTTCAACTCCGGCGGCGCGCGGCGTCGCCGTCAACGGAAATGGTGGTGGACGTGATGGCGGAGACTCAATCCATTGCGGGCGGATGGGAACGCGACGCGAACGGAGAACTGCTGGTGGCAGGCCGGCCGCTGTCGCGCGTGGTCGCGGAGGTGGGCACCACGCCGTGCTACCTGTACGACCGCGCCAGGCTCGCCGCGCGGGCGACCGGCTTGCGCGAACGCCTGCCGCCGGGCGTGCAGCTTCACTACGCGATGAAGGCCAATCCGATGCCGGCCCTGGTCTGCCACATGGCCCGCCTGGTCGACGGCCTGGACGTGGCCTCGGCCGGCGAGCTGCGGATCGCACTCGACGCCGGCATGGCGCCGGAGCACATCAGCTTCGCCGGCCCGGGCAAGACCGACGCCGAGCTCCAGCAGGCGGTCGCCGCCGGGATCCTGGTCAACCTCGAGTCGTTCCGCGAGATCGGCGTGCTTGCGCGCGCCGGAGAACGCCTCGGTCAGCAGCCCAGGGTCGCGGTGCGGGTCAACCTGCCGTTCGAGCTCAAGGCCTCGGGCATGAAGATGAGCGGCGGGGCGCGCCAGTTCGGCGTGGACGCCGAAGTGGTGCCGCAGCTGCTGCGCGAAATCGCGGCCGCGGGGCTCGGCTTCGAGGGGTTCCACATGTTCGCCGGCTCGCAGAACCTGCGCCACGCGGCGATCGTCGAGGCCCAGCGCAAGTGCTACGAGCAGGCGCTGGAATGGCAGGACCTGCTCCCGGCCCCGGTGCGCAGCCTGAACCTGGGCGGCGGCTTCGGCATCCCGTACACGGCGGGCGAGGCCGCGCTCGATCTCGCGCCCGTGATCGACAACCTGGGCGAGCTCGCGCAGCGGTTGCCGTCCGACTGGCCGGGCGCGCACATCGTGATCGAGCTCGGCCGCTACCTGGTGGGCGAGGCCGGCCTCTACGTCAGCCGCGTGGTCGACCGCAAGGTCTCGCGCGGGCAGGTGTTCCTGGTGGTCGATGGCGGCATGCACCACCACCTCGCCGCGACCGGCAACTTCGGCCAGGTGATCCGGCGCAACTATCCGGTGGCGGTGAACCGCACCGACCTCGGCACCGAGACCGCCAGCGTGGTGGGCCCGCTGTGCACGCCCATGGACCTGCTCGCCGACCGCATGGAGCTGCACCACGCCGAACCCGGCGACCTGGTGGTGGTGTTCCAGTCCGGCGCCTACGGCCGCAGCGCGAGCCCGCGCGGCTTCCTCAGTCATCCCGACGTGGTCGAAGCCCTGGTCTGAGGCGCAAGACGCGGGCGCCGGCCGCCGGCGCCGCATGCGAATGCATGGCGTCGCGGCAGATTTGTCGTCGTCCATGCCCGGGTCGGTCCGCGTCGCGGGCCGCTCCCGGCTTGGCATGGCGCGCATGGCCCCTGCACGGCACCGGAGGACGGCACGCGGGTCCGGCGCGCACGTCGCGCGCCGGGCGCCTGCCTCTGCCGGATTAGGACCCGGCGCCCTGGGCGAGCGCCGGCCGGGATTCCTCGCGGGCGGAGGCCGCGGCGCCACGCAACGAGGGCGGGGCCGGGGGGGCCAGATGGGCGCGCTCCGGCGGAGGCACCAGGGTTCCGATGCGGCGGGCGGGGTTGCCGGCCACGATGGTGTAAGGCGCGACCGTGCCGGACACCACCGAGTGCGCCGAAACGATGCTGCCTTCCCCCACGACCGAGCCCGGGAGGATCAGCACGTTGGCGCCGACCCAGGCGTTGTCGTGGATGGTCACCGGCTTGACGTCGGCCTCGTCCGGCGCGGCGCCCGCGGCGCGGCGCGCCGGGTCGGCCGGATGGCCCCCGGAGTCGCGGATCGTGACGCCGCCGGCGAGCTCGACGCCTTCGCCGATCACGACCTCCTTGCCGACCACAATCCGGCAGTCGTGGGCGATGTCGGTGCGTGCCCCGATGACCAGGCGCGGACGCGCGGTGAAGCGCGCGGCGAAGTTCACCGACAGCTTGCCGCTGACGTGGACATCATCGCCGACCTCCAGCTCGCCCTTGCCCTGGATCCAGGGCACGTAGATGCCGGTGGTGACGTTGCGGCCCAGCTTGGTGCAATAGGCTTTGAAGAGGGGCTCGGCGATGAACAGGCGGCGGAAGCCGAATACCAGCGCGCGCAGGCCCAGGAACAGCCACAGGTAGGGACGCACCAGCAGGCGCGGCGCGGGAAGGGTGAGCCCGCGCAGGCCGCGCCGAAGCCGCCGCGCGAACGCGGCTACGGGATGCGGCGAGGTCGCCAGCCAGTGCCGCGCAGAAGCGCGGCCGTTCCCCGTGGTTCCGCTCATCGGTTGCTGTAGCTCAGATTGAGGTAGACCACGTTCTGCTCGAAGCCGGTGCCGGTGCCGCGGACCTCGCGCTCGTAACGCGTGAAGGACAGGGTCGTGCGCCAGTGGCGGGACCAGCTCTTGTCCAGCGAGATCGAATACAGGCGGTCGGTCTCGATCCGCGCCTCGGGCGCGGCGAACTCGATCCGGCTTCCGTCCGCCGAAGCGCTGAACACCAGGTCGTCGCGGAGCCGGTAGCGCAGCGCGCCGCCGATGCCGCGGCCCTTCTCGTTAGCACCGGCCTGGTCGATATAGTCCAGCCGCTGGGCGAAGCCGTGGAGCGAGGCGGAGAAGCGCTCGCCGGTGTAGGCGTAGTCGGCGGCCGCCGAACGCTCCTCGTACGCGTAGGGGGTGATCGTCGACGAACCGGTGACGATCGCGGGCGGCACGCCGACGTTCTCGCCGATGCGCGCCAGCGCGCTGGAGGCTGCGTCGGAGAACTGGCTGGCAGCGGCGAGCGAGAAGCGGCTGCGTTCGGTCGCCGCCCAGCCCAGCTCCGCGCGCAGCAGCGGGTTGCTGCGGTCCTCGCCGTCCTTGTAGTCCAGCAGGGCGTAGCCGAGGTCGACCTGGAAATCCAGGCGCCGCAGTTGCTGGCGGTAGCCGACGAAGGCCTCGTAGCGGCGGTGGTCGCGGGCCACCAGGTCGTCGTCGAAGTCCACGTCCTGCGCGCGGGCGTTCCACGACAGGGCCCGGGTCGGGTCGAGCGCCTGGACCATGCTCAACGTGGCCAGCAGCCGGTCGGAATTGAAGTGGTCGGTGACCTCGGCGTCGCTGTTGATGTAGCGGAACTGGGCCAGGCCGCGGCGCGTCCCGCCGCCGCCGAAATGCAGGTCGGGGCCGAGCGACAGCACGTTCACCTGTTGCCGGTTGTCGGGGGATCCGGGCTGGGTGCGGTTGATCGTCTGGACGCCGTAGCTGTCCTCGACCACGAGGGCCAGGCGCTCGGGCACGGCCATCCACGCCACCCGGCCTTCCAGCATCCGGTCGGTCATGTTGCCGTAGATCTCCTCGTAGCGGCGGTGGTCCAGGCGCCCGGCCACGCTCGCCTCCACGGTCGACGTTTCCTCCTCGATGGCGAAACCGAGGCCGACGCGGCCGATCGTCTGCTCGACCTGGTCCTCGGTCGTCAGGGTGACGTTGTCGTCGCGTTCCACGCCCGCATCGATGGTGTAGTCGATCCGGAAGGCGTGGGCGGCGCCAGGGACGGTGCCCGCCATCGCGACGGCGAGCAGGGTGGTGCGGATCCGGCGGGGCTTCATGGGACTGTCCGTTGCAGGTCAGTGGATGTCGTTGAAGACGACGCCGGCCAGCTTCTCGGGATCGAAGTTGGAGGCGGCCTTTTCGATCTGGTCCGTGGTCACGCGCCCGTAGCCGGCCACCAGGACGACCAGGTCGGCGAGGTCGGACAGGATCCGCGCGTCGGGCGAGCGCAGCACCGGCGGGCTGTCGAGGACCACGTAGCGGTTGGAATGGCTGCTGCGCAGCGAGTCCACCAGGGTGCGCATGCGCATCGAGGAGAACGACTCGCCGGTGATCTCGCGCACGCTGCCCGAAGGGACCAGGTAAAGGCGCGGCAGGCCGGTGCGGTAATGCACGTGCTGGAGATCGCCGGCGTTGCCTTCGATGTAGTCCATCAGGCCGCCGGAGGCCGCGTCGATGTCCAGCGCCATGTGCTGGGCCGGGTGGAGCGCGTCGCAGTCGACCAGGGTCGCGATCTTGGTCTCGTCGAAGGCGAAGGCCGCGGCAAGGTTCCGGGCCACGAAGCTGCCGCCGCAGCCGGGGACGACAGGGGCGACCAGGGTGACGAAGTTGGTGTCGCCGCGCAGCGCCAGCAGGCGCGTGCGCAGGTCGCGGAAGGCGTCGGCCTGGACCCGCGCCGAGTCGTTGCGGTGGATCAGGCGCCGTTCCTCGAGAGCGCGGGTGGTGAGCGCCTGCGGCTCGGTGGCGCGGACGATCGATCGCGAGGTCACGGGACCGCGCTGTTCGGCCGCGTCGTCTGGAATGGCATTCATCTGGCTGTCCTGGCGGAGGTCGAATTGCATGAGTCGGCGCTCACGCGGTGGCGAGCTTGAAGGCGAAGACCAGTCCGTAGACCACGAACACGCTGGCCACCATCGCGACGCTGGCCACGAGCCGGAACGACTGGCGCCGCCGCTCCCGCGGGGTCGGGTAGGCCGGGATCACGGTCAGCAGCGGGTAGCCCGTGCGCTGCTGGATCTGGCGGGGCGAGCGGACCCGCGGGTCGAAGCGGACCAGCAGGAACAGCAGCCCGAGCGGCAGGCCGATCGCGAGGACGGCGCCCGCGGCGGCGATGTGCATGAAGCGCAATCCGCTGGGGCGCAGCGGCATGGTGGCCGGGTCCTGCACGCGCAGGGTCAGGCCGCGGTTCTCCTGGTCCAGGCCCATCGACACGCGCGCGTTCTCGCGCCTGCGCAGCAGGTCCTGGTAGATCTCGCGGTTGACCTCGTAGTCGCGGGTCAGCTCGGCCAGCACGCTCTCGGAGGCCGCGATCCGGCGGCTGCGGTCGAGCTCCTGGTCGAGCAGGGACTGGGCCACGCCCATGCGCGAACGGATCGCGGCCGCCTCGCGCTTGGCCTGGGCCAGCTGGCTGCGAAGCTCGTTGTACAGCGGGTTGAGCTGCGCATCCTCCGACTGCGGG
This sequence comes from Luteimonas sp. J29, assembly GCF_000472505.1. Classification (GTDB taxonomy): domain Bacteria; phylum Pseudomonadota; class Gammaproteobacteria; order Xanthomonadales; family Xanthomonadaceae; genus Luteimonas. The sequence goes on along the minus strand of NZ_AWZR01000003.1, from coordinate 319,872 downwards.
CCGCCGCCGCCCTGCAGGCGGCGTTGCTGCTCCGCGGCCAGCGCCCGCTGGACGTCCTCGATCTGGTGCCGCACCCGGACCACGTCGGGGTGGCGCTCGGTGAAGGCGAGCAGCAGGCGGTCGAGCTCGGCGCGCAGCTCGATCAGCTGGGTGTTGTAGAGGTTCTCGCGGGTCTGCACCGCGGTGACCGCGGATTCGCCCGAGAGCTGGGCCTCGATCGCGGCCTGGCGCGACTCGTGCTCCAGCAGTTCCATTCGCGCCTGCTCGACCTGGCTGCGCAGCGAGGTGATGCGGGAGTTGACGTCGGTGGCGCTGCCCGGCTGCGCGTCGGCGTTGCGCGAGCGGTAGTCCTGCAGCTTCTGTTCGGCTTCGGTCAGCTTGGCGTGGTACTCGTTGACCTGCTTGTCGATGAACTCGTAGGCTTCGCGGCTCTCGCGCGCCTTGGTCGCCAGCGTCTCCTCGATGAACAGCGCGCTGAAGGCGTCGGTGACCCGGAACGCACGCTCAGGGTCGGTGTCCCGGTAATCGATCTGGACCAGGTCGCCGCGCGGGATGCTGACCATCGTGTTCTTGCGGATGTCCTCCATGAGCTTGTCGCGCTGGATGGGGCTCATGTTCCCGACGTCCCAGCCGCCGATCTCGAGGATGCGGTCGAGCACGCGCGTGCTGTAGACGATCTGGCGCGCGCGGCCGGCGCGGTCGGACACCCCCGTCGGAACCGCGCGGCCCTCCAGCAGCGGCTGGATGATGTCGCTGTCCTGGGCCAGGATCGTCGTCGACGAGGTGTAGTTGCGCGGGATCACCAGCAGGCCCACGACCAGGGTCAGCAGCATGACCACGGCGAACGTGGCCGCGATCGCCACGACGCGCTTGCGCGCCTCCTTGAACAGGATGACGAGGAGTTCGTCCGGGGGCAGGACGTCGACCTTGCGCGCCTGCAGCAGGGGCCGGTTCGCGGGAATCGGGGTGGAAGCCATCAGAAGGTGCGCTCGGGGACGGTGATCACGTCGCCGGGGGCGACGGGGTAATTGGTCGACAGGTCGCCGCGGTTGAGGATGCGGTCAAGGCGCACCGCGTACGACGAGGTCGAATTGTCTTCGTTGCGGCGGAACAGGTCGGCGCGGTCGGGCGCGGCGAACTCGGTCAGGCCGCCGGCGGCCAGGATCGCGTCGAGCACGGTCATGCCCTGGCGGTACGGGATCGACACCGGCTGGCGCACGGCGCCCGTGACCCGCACCCGCGAGAGGTACTCGTGGCTGCGCAGCTGGGTCAGGATCACCGCCACCTGCGGGTCGCGCACGTACGCGCCAAGCTTCTCCTGGATATCGGCCGCGACCTGGTCGGGCGTGCGGCCGCCGGCGACCACGTCGCCGACCAGCGGCACCGAGATCTTGCCGTCCGGGCGCACCGGCACGGTGATGCCCAGCTCGGGGTTGCGCCAGACCGACACCTGGACCTCGTCGTCGACGCCGATCAGGTAGTCCGACACCAGCGCCTCGACCGGCGGCGGCGGGGTGGAGGCGCGCTGCACGCCGGTGGAACAGGCGGCGAGGACGGACAGGAGCAGGAAGGCCGCGACGATGCGGAACGTGCGCATGGGTGTATCCCCTGGGGTGTTTCCGTTACGCAGACAAACGCAGGAAGGGCGCCGGTGCGGACAGCCGGCGGGGGACGCGCGCGACCGTGCCGCGTTCAGGTCCGGTAGTAGGCCCGGTACCAGTCCACGAAGTTGCGCACCCCGGTCTCGATCGGGGTGGACGGCCGGTAGCCGGTGTCGCGCTCCAGGGCGTTGACGTCGGCGCAGGTGTCGGGCACGTCCCCCGGCTGCATCGGCAGCAGGTTGCGCTCGGCCTTGCGGCCCAGGCATTCCTCCAGCACCTCGATGTAGCGCAGCAGCTCGACCGGCTGGTGGTTGCCGATGTTGTAGACCCGCCACGGCGCGCTCGACGAGCCCGGGTTGGGGTGCAGAGGGTCGTAGTCCGGGTCCGGGCCAGGCACGCGGTCCAGGGTCCGGATCACGCCTTCGACGATGTCGTCGATGTAGGTGAAGTCGCGCGTGTGGCGGCCGTGGTTGAAGACGTCGATCGGCTTGCCTTCGAGGATGTTGCGGGTGAACAGGAACAGCGCCATGTCCGGCCGGCCCCAGGGGCCGTACACGGTGAAGAAGCGCAGGCCGGTGGTCGGCAGCCCGAACAGGTGGCTGTAGGTGTGCGCCATCAGCTCGTTGGCCTTCTTGGTCGCCGCGTACAGGCTGACCGGGTGGTCGACGCTGTCCTCGACCGCGAACGGCAGCTTGCGGTTGGCGCCGTACACCGAGCTCGACGAGGCGTAGACCAGGTGCTCGACGCCTCCGTGGCGGCAGGCCTCGAGGATGTTGGTGAAGCCGACGATGTTGCTGTCGATGTAGGCGTGCGGGTTCTCGAGCGAGTAGCGCACCCCGGCCTGCGCGGCCAGGTTCACCACCCGCTGCGGGCGGAAGTTGGCGAACGCGCGCTCGACCGTGCCGCGGTCCTCGAGCGAACCCTTGACGAAGGAGAACCCCGGCAGCGGCAGCAGCCGGTCCAGGCGCGCCTGCTTGAGCGAGGGGTCGTAGTAGTTGTTGAGGTTGTCGAAGCCCAGGACCTCGTCGCCGCGCTCGACGAGGCGCGCGCTGAGGTGGGAACCGATGAAGCCGGCGGCGCCGGTGACCAGGACGCGCATGGGAGTCTCCGTGGAGGTCAGAGGCAGCCGTCGACGCAGTCGCGCGGCAGCGCGCGCTTGACGTCGAACACCACCGCATCGGGTTTGCACAGGCGGCGCACCCCGTCGCCGCCGAGCGCGACGAACTCGCGGTGGGCGACGGCCAGGACCACGGCGTCGTAGCTGCCGGGGGCCGGCTCGGCCACCGGCGAGATCCCGTACTCGTGCCGCGCCTGCTCCGGCGACACCCAGGGGTCGTGCACGTCCACCTCGACGTTGTAGCTTCGCAGCTCGTCGACGATGTCCACCACGCGGGTGTTGCGCAGGTCGGGGCAGTTCTCCTTGAAGGCCAGCCCCAGCACCAGCACCCGCGCGCCGGTCGTGCGCAGGCCGCGCTGCTGCATCAGCTTGACCACCCGCTGGGCGACGTGGCCGCCCATGCTGTCGTTGATCCGGCGTCCGGCGAGGATCACCTCGGGGTGGTAACCGATCTGCTGCGCCTTGTGGGTCAGGTAGTAGGGATCCACGCCGATGCAGTGGCCACCGACCAGGCCGGGCCGGAACGGCAGGAAGTTCCACTTCGTGCCCGCCGCCTCGAGCACCTCGTGGGTGTCGATGCCGAGCCGGGCGAAGATCAGCGCCAGCTCGTTGATCAGGGCGATGTTGACGTCGCGCTGGGTATTCTCGATCACCTTGGCCGCCTCTGCCACGCGGATGCTCGATGCCTTGTGGGTGCCGGCGGTGACCACGCTCGCGTACAGCGCGTCGATGAAGTCCGCGGCCTCGGGCGTCGAGCCCGAGGTCACCTTGAGGATGGTCTCGAGGCGATGCTGCTTGTCGCCCGGGTTGATGCGCTCGGGGCTGTAGCCGGCGTAGAAGTCCTCGTTGAAGCGCAGGCCCGACTCGCGCTCGATGATCGGCACGCAGACCTCCTCGGTCGCGCCCGGGTACACGGTGGACTCGAAGATCGCGACCCCGCCGCGGGCGATGGCGCGGCCGACCGTGCGGCTGGCCGACTCGAGCGGGCGCAGGTCGGGGCGCTTGTACTCGTCGATCGGGGTCGGCACGGTCACGATGAACACGTTGCAGCCGGCCAGGTCGGCGGGATCGGCCGTGCACTGGAGGTGGACCGAGGCGCGCAGCTCCTCCTCGTCCATCTCCAGGGTGTGGTCGTGGTGGCGGCGCAGCTGCTCGATGCGCGCGGCATCGATGTCGAAGCCCACCGTCGGGTAGCGGCGGCCGAAGGCGGCGGCCAGCGGCAGGCCGACGTAGCCCAGCCCGATGATGGCGATGCGGATATCGTTGCGGTCGGGAAGGGGTGCGGTCATCCGGGCGTCGACGTGTGGTGGCGGTCCAAGTCTAGCGGACCGGCCAGGGCGGCCGTCCGGCCACGCAGTCGCGGTTCCGCATGTGCCAAAGCACAACGCAGGACGCGGGGCCGACAGGACAGGCATGGCGGCCGCGACGCCGGCCGCCACAGCGGCGATAATGGCCGCGACCCAGCGAGGAATCCCGCATGCGCATCCTGGTCTTCGGCGGCGCCGGCTACATCGGCAGCCACACCTGCGTGGAACTGGCCGCGCGCGGCCACGACCTGGTCGTGGCCGACAACCTGTGCAACAGCTCGCCGGTGGTGCTCGAACGGCTGCGCCAGATCACCGGCGTGGCGCCGGCGTTCCACAAGGTGGACCTGCGCGACCGGGAGGGCACGGCGGCGCTGCTCGCCGGCGGCGGTTTCGACGCGGTGCTGCACTTCGCCGCGCTCAAGGCGGTGGGCGAGTCCTGCGAGCGGCCGCTGGACTACTTCGACAACAACATCACCGGCACCCTCAACCTGCTGCGCGCGATGCAGGAGGCTGGCGTGAAACGGCTGGTGTTCAGTTCCTCGGCCACGGTGTACGGCGACCCCGACCGGGTGCCGGTCACCGAGGACGCGCCGCTGCGCGTGACCAACCCCTACGGCCGCACCAAGCTGGTGATGGAGCAGCTGATCGCCGACCTGTGCGCGGCCGACCCCGGGTTCCAGGCCGCGGTCCTGCGTTACTTCAACCCGGTGGGCGCGCACGCCTCCGGGCTGATCGGCGAGGATCCATCCGGCATCCCCAACAACCTGATGCCCTACATCTGCCAGGTCGCAGTCGGCCGCCGCGAGCGGCTGAGCATCTTCGGCGGCGACTGGCCGACGGTCGACGGCACCGGCGTGCGCGACTACATCCACGTGGTCGACCTGGCGCGCGCCCACGCCGACGCGCTCGACACCCTGGAGCGCACCGGCCGCGGCTTCACGGTCAACCTCGGCACCGGTACCGGGGTGAGCGTGCTGCAGCTGGTCAAGGCCTTCGAACGCGCGTCGGGGCGGGCGGTGCCGTACGCGATCGTCGGCCGGCGCGACGGCGACGTGGCCGAGGTCTATGCCGACCCGTCGCGGGCGCAGGCGCTGCTGGGATGGAAGGCCACGCTCGACGTGGACGCGATGTGCCGCGACGCCTGGCGCTGGCAGCAGATGAATCCGCGCGGTTACGCCGGCTGAGCGAGCAGCCAGTCGGCGACCGCCTCGGGCGCCTTCATCCACGCGTAGTGGTCGGCGCGCGTGCCGAGCGCGTGGTCGTCGAAGCAGGCGACGGCCGCCGTCGCGGACGGCATCTTGCCGAGCAGGAACGCCAGCGAGCCGGAGGGGCCGAGCCAGTCGCGCGCGAATGACAGCGCACGCACCGGCTGGACCAGGCCGGCCATGCCGGCGTCCAGGTCCCGGGCCAGCCCGCGCGCGGCGTAGCGGCCGCTGATCGCGGTCCGCGCCCAGTCCGCGATCACCCCCGCAGCCTCGTTGCCGCCGAAGCCGATCCGGCGCCCGGGCAGGTAGCCGCACACCCGCGCCAGCCATGGCAGGAAGCGGTACGCGAACGGCAACCAGGCCCGGTGCGGCATCGGGAACGCGCGCCAGTAGGGTGCGCCGCTCGCCACCAGCCACAGGGCGGCGGCGGTGCCGGGCGCCAGCGCCAGCCGGCAGCAGGCCAGCTGGCCGCCCAGGCTGTGACCGCCGAGCGCGCAGGGCGTGCCGGGCGGCAGCAGGCGGTCCATTTCCGCCTGGCTGGCGGGAATGTCCTGCACCAGCAGTTCGCGGTAGCCCCAGTCGCTGCGGCGCCCGGCGCGCAGGCTGCTGGAGCCGTGGCCCCGCCATTCGTGCAGGAACACCGCCACCCCGCGCCGGACCAGCGCGTCGGCGAACGGCAGGTAGTGGCGCGCCGCGATGCCCAGCGCAGGCAGCCAGAGCACGGCCATGCGCGGCTCGGGGGGGAGGCGGGCGAACAGGGTCCAGCGATGGCCGTCTGCGGCGCGAACCTGTCGCTCCAGGAGCGGCGCCGCCTGCGTCATCGAGGCGCGGCCCCGAAATGGTCGAGGACCAGCACCGTGCCGCGCCCGGGCCGGATGCCCTGGCGCAGCGCCCGCCCGACATAGGCGATGGCCGCCTCCGCCGCCGCGGGCATCGCCAGCCCGCGGCACAGGTTGGCCGCGACCGCGGCGGCCAGCGTGCAACCGGTGCCGTGGCCTTCCAGGTCCAGCCGCGGATGGCGGAACGTCGCCACGCCCGCATCGTCGGCGTAGCGGTCCACGACCACGTCGCCCTCGTCCAGGTGGCCGCCCTTGAGCAGCACCGCGCGGCAGCCCATGCCCCGCAGGCGGTCGAGTGCGCGGGCGGCGTCGGCGGCGTCGCCGATGCGCATGCCGGCGAGCAGCTCGGCCTCGGGGATGTTCGGGGTCAGCAGGTCGGCGCGCGGCACCAGGCGCGCGCGCATCGCCTCCAGGGCCTCCTCCTCGAGCAGCCTGGCCCCCGAGGTGGCGACCATCACCGGATCCAGGACCAGGTAGCGTGGCGCATGCGCTTCGAGCGCGTCGGCGACGGCGTGGATCACCCGCGCGTTGGCGAGCATGCCGAGCTTCACCGCGCCGACCTGGAAATCGTCGAAGCAGGCGTCGACCTGGGCGCGCAGGAACTCCACCGGCGGCACGTGCACGGCGGTGACGCCGCGCGTGTGCTGGGCGGTGAGGGCGGCGATCGCGGACAGGCCATGGACGCCGTGCGCGGCGAAGGTGCGCAGGTCGGCCTGGATGCCGGCGCCGCCGCCGGAGTCGGAGCCGGCGATCGTCAGCGCCGAGACGGGGGTAGGGGGAACCTCGGGGGGCATGGCCCCATTGTGCCGTGCCGCGCGCCCGCGCGGGAGGCGGCGGGCCGCCTAGCGCGCGGCGTCGCGCGCGTGGTCGGCCAGCAGTGCGCGTGCCTTGGCCAGGGCCGCTTCGAAGCCCGAGGCAAAATGGACCTCGCCCGGCGCCTTTTCCAGGCGCATCCCCGCGATCACCCGGTTGGGCTGCGGCTGCAGCCCGGAAATGATCAGCGCGATGCCCTGGCGATGGCAGCGGTCGGCCAGCGCGCGCAGGGCGTGCACGCCGCTGGCGTCGATCACGGGCACCTGGCGCATGCGCAGGATCAGCACCCGCGGTTTCTGCGGCAGGCCGTCGAGCAGGTTGCCGATGCGGTCGGCCACGCCGAAGAACAGCGGCCCGCCGATACGGTACACCTCCACGCCCCGGGGCAGGTTGGCGCGCTGGGCGAAGCCCTCGTCGCCGACGGCCTCCTCGTCCGGCGGTGCGCCGGCCTCGGCGCGCAGCTCCACCGCCTCGGACATGCGCACCATGAACACCAGCGCCGCCAGCACCACGCCGACCTCGATCGCGATGGTGAGGTCGAACAGCACGGTCAGCACGAAGGTCGCCAGCAGCACGATGCGGTCGCCGACCGGCGCCGACAGCGTGTTCCGGAACTGCTGCACCTCCGCCATGTTCCAGGCCACCACCAGCAACACCGCCGCCAGCGCCGCCAGCGGCACGTAGCGCATCAGCGGCGCCAGGATCAGCATGAACAGCAGCAGGAACACCGCGTGCAGCATGCCGGCCACGGGCGTGCGTCCGCCGGCACGCACGTTGGTGGCGGTGCGCGCCAGCGCGCCGGTCGCGGGCAGGCCGCCGATGAGGGCGGAGCCGACGTTGGCCACGCCCTGCGCCACCAGCTCGGCGTTGGAGCGGTGGCGGCCGCCGGTCATGCCGTCGGCGACCACCGCCGACAGCAGCGATTCCACGCCGGCCAGGAAGGCGATGGTGAAGGCGCTGGGCATCAGTTCGAACGTGCGCTCGAACGGAATGCGCGGGACCTCGAACTGCGGAAGCGTGGCCGGCAGGTCGCCGAAGCGGCTGCCGATGGTCTCGGCGGGCAGCGCGAGCAGGGTGCCGGCGACGGTGCACACCGCCAGCGCGATCAGGAACCCGGGCCAGGACGGGCGCCAGCGGCGCAGGCCGAGGATCATCGCCAGGCCGAGCACGGTCAGCGCCAGCGCCGCCGGTTCGAGGGTGCCGAGGTGGGCGGCGTAGGCCTTCCAGCGCGGCAGGAACTCGGCTGGCACGTCGGCCATGTCCAGGCCCAGCGCGTCCTTGACCTGGCTGGAGAAGATGCTGACCGCGATGCCGGCGGTGAAGCCGGTGATCACCGGCTGCGGCATGTAGCGCATCAGCGTGCCCAGGCGCAGCAGGCCGGCGGCGATCAGCATCAGGCCGGCCATCAGCGTGCACAGGATCAGGCCGCCCATGCCGTGCTGCTGGATCACCACGAACACGACCGGGATGAAGGCCGCGGTCGGGCCGCCGATCTGCACCCGCGAACCGCCCAGGGCGGAGATCAGGAAGCCGGCGACGATGGCGGTGTGCAGGCCCACCGCGGGCGTGGTGCCCGAGGCGATCGCCAGCGCCATCGCCAGCGGCAGGGCGACGATCGCGACGGTCAGGCCGGCGATGGCGTCGGCGCGCAGCGAGGCGAGGCTGTAGCCCTCGCGCATCACCGTGACGAGCTTGGGTTCGAATTGCGGCAGGTAGCGGCGGAAGTCGAACTGCGCCATGGCTCAGCCGTCCGTCCGCTCCTTCAGGCGCACGCCGCGACCGCGGCCGGTGCTGGGCTGGTCGTCGCCGATCAGCTCGATGCCCGCCGCGTCCAGCGCCTCGACCACCTTGGTGAGGCTCGAGACCACGCCGCGGACGGTGCCGCCGCTGGCCTCCATGCGCTGGATCGTGGGCAGGGACACGCCCGCCAGTTCCGCGAGGCGGCGCTGGTCGATGCCGAGCAGGGCGCGCGCGGCGCGCAACTGGGCCGAAGTCATCATGGACGCTGGAACCTCATGCGGCAAATATAGGGTCTTGCGAGTGCAAAGACAAGGATAGTACGTAAGTAATGATGTGCAGAACATCATTGCGGCCGACGATCGTCAAGGAACCCGGGCAGGCCATGTCCGCGGTCGAGCCCATGGCCCGCGTCCGCGGCTGTGGCAAGCGCCCCCCGGGGGGCAGGGGCCGCGTGCCGCGCGGGTCGTGCCCATCGTGACTGGAGTAACTTGCAATCGGGGCCATCGTTGTTATCGTGCAATCGATTGCATTCACGCGGATCCGCGTGCTTCGACTGGTTGGGAGGCCGGTGGATGATGAGGACCCCTGCGGGCCGGCCGGGCACGTTGCACGTGGCCCGGAGGCGGATCCGGACACGCGACGCTTCACGATCCGTCCCGCCGGGTCCGGCCCCGCGGCGTCCGAGGGGCGCGCCCCGGGTCCCCGTCCGCGCCGCGGGCCGACCGCGCGGCTGCGTCCCCGCGCCGATGGCCCCGGGTCCACGATCGGAGAGACTGCCTTGAGCGTTCGACTCACCCGGCGCGACGCGCTGCGCGCCGCCACCGCCGGCGCGCTGGGACTGGCCGCCTCCGGGCTCGCCGCGACGCCCGCTCCCCCCGGGCAGCCGCTGAAGGGCAACCTGAAGCACTCGGTGGCGCGCTGGACGTTCGGCCGGATGCCCATCGACGCGCTGTGCCGCACGGTGAGGCAGATCGGCTTTGCCGCCATCGACCTGGTCGGCCCGGACGACTGGCCCGTGCTCAAGGCGCACGGCGTGGACAGCTCGATGTGCAACGGCGCCGAACTCGGGCTGGAGAAGGGGTTCGCGGACACGCGCTTCCACGATGAACTGGTGGCGCGCTACACCCGCCACATCGACCTGGTGGCCGACGCCGGCTACCGCAACCTGATCTGCTTCTCCGGCAACCGCGCCGGCATGGACCCGGACGAGGGCATGGCCAACGCGGCCGCCGGCCTCAAGCGCATCCTCGGCCATGCCGAGAAGCGCGGCGTCAGGCTGGTGATGGAACTGCTGAACTCGCGGGTCGACCATCCCGACTATCTCTGCGACCGCTCGGCCTGGGGCGTGGCGCTGTGCGAGATGTTGGGGTCGGACCACTTCGGCCTGCTCTACGACATCTACCACATGCAGATCATGGAGGGCGACATCATCGCCACCATCCGCCGCCACCACCGCTGGTTCGTGCACTACCACACCGCGGGCGTGCCGGGCCGGCACGAGATCGGGCCGGACCAGGAGCTCAACTACCCCGCGATCTGCCGCGCGATCCGCGACACCGGCTTCGACGGATACATCGCGCAGGAGTTCATGCCCTCGGCGCCCGATCCGGTCGCCTCCCTGCGCGAAGCCATCGGCCTGTGCGACGTGTAACCATCGGCCCACTTCCAGGAATCAGTCATACATGGCGAACAACCATTACGACGCGATCGTCGTCGGCTCGGGCATCAGCGGCGGCTGGGCCGCCAAGGAACTGGCCGAGAAGGGACTCAAGGTGCTCATGCTCGAGCGTGGCCGCAACATCGAGCACATCAAGGACTACGTCAACGCGCACAAGGAGGCCTGGGACTATCCGCACCGCAACGTGCCCACGCAGGCGATGAAGGAAGCGCACCCGGTGCTGCGCCGGGACTACCCGCTGTCGGAGAGCACCGACGGCATGTGGGCCGACGAAACCGAATGTCCCTACGTGGAAGTCAAGCGCTTCGACTGGTTCCGCGGCTACCACGTCGGCGGCCGCTCGCTGCTGTGGGGACGCCAGAGCTACCGCTTCTCGCCGATGGACTTCGAGGCCAATGCGCGCGAGGGCATCGCCGTCGACTGGCCGATCCGCTACGAGGACCTCGCGCCCTGGTACGACTACGTGGAGACCTTCGCCGGCATCGCCGGCACGGTAGAGGGGCTGGACGTGCTGCCGGACGGCAAGTTCCTGCCGCCGGTCCCGCTCAACGTGGTCGAGAAGGACGTGGCCGCGCGCATCCTCAAGGCCTTCGGCGGCAGCCGCCGCCTGATCCATTCGCGCACCGCCAACATCACCGAGCCGCGGCCGGAGCAGGGCAGGGCCAACTGCCAGTATCGCAACAAGTGCATCCTGGGCTGCCCGTTCGGGGCCTATTTCTCGACCCAGTCGGCCACGTTGCCGGCGGCGATGAAGACCGGCAACCTGACCCTGCGGCCGTTCTCGATCGTCAAGGAAGTGCTGTACGACAAGGACCGCAAGCGTGCCCGCGGGGTGGAGATCATCGACGCCGAGACCGGCCTGACCTACCAGTACACGGCCAGGGTCATCTTCCTCAACGCGTCGGCGTTCAACTCGACCTGGATCCTGATGAACTCTGCCACCGACGTGTGGGAAGGCGGGCTGGGCTCCTCGTCGGGGGAACTGGGCCACAACGTCATGGACCACCACTTCGAGGTCGGCGCTCAGGGTGTGGTCGACGGCTACGAGGACCGGTACTACTCCGGACGCCGGCCGTGCGGCTTCTACATCCCGCGCTTCCGCAACGTCGGCAACGACCGGCGCGAGTACCTGCGCGGGTTCGGCTACCAGGGCGGGGCGGGCCGCGAGGGCTGGTCGCGGGCCGTGGCCGAACTGGGGATCGGCACCGGGCTCAAGGAGGCGCTGAGCACCCCGGGCGCCTGGACCATCGGCATGACTGCCTTCGGCGAGATGCTGCCCTACCACGACAACACCATCCGCCTGGACCACAGCGTGCGCGACAAGTGGGGCCTGCCGGTGCTGGCGATGGACGTCTCGATCCGCGACAACGAGCGCGCCATGCGCAAGGACATGGCCGCCGATGCCGCCGAGATGCTGGAGGCGGCGGGCGTGCGCGACGTGCGGACCTACGAGGGCAACTACGCCCCCGGCCGGGGCATCCATGAGATGGGCACCGCGCGCATGGGCCGCGACCCGAAGACCTCGGTGCTCAACGCGCACAACCAGGTGTGGGACGCGCCGAACGTGTACGTGACCGACGGCGCCTGCATGACCTCGGCCAGCTGCGTCAATCCGTCGCTCACCTACATGGCGCTGACCGCGCGCGCCGCCGACCATGCGGTGCGCGAACTCAAGGCGGGGAACCTGTGATGGAACGTCGTGAACTGCTGAAGATGATCGCGGCCGCCACCGGCGTGGCGATGGTGGGCAATCCGGCCCTCCTCGTGGCGCAGGCGCCGGCGGAACCGGGCGCCACCGCCTTCGGCGCACGGGACGTGGCGCTGCTCGACGAGATCGCCGAGGCGATCATCCCGCGCACCGACACGCCCGGGGCGAAGGACGCGGAGGTGGGCGCGTTCATGGCGCGCTTCGTCACCGACTGCTACGGCCCCGAGGACCAGGCCGCGTTCCGCGCAGGACTGGTCGAGCTGGACCGGCGCGCCGGCGGCAGCTTCCTGTCCCTGCCGCAGGCCGACCGCCTGCAGCTGCTCACCGAAGCGGACCGCGAGGCCGCCGAGCGTGCCCGCGGGGCCTGGGTGTCCGCCGACGGGTCGGGCAGCGCGGGCGGGGTGCACTGGTTCACGATGATCAAGCAGCTGGTGATCTTCAGCTTCTTCACCTCGGAGGTCGGCGCGACCCAGGTGCTGCGCTACGACCCGGTGCCGGGCCACTACGACGGCGACCTGCCCTACGAGCCGGGCACGCCGGCATGGGCGACGCGGTGATGCGCGCGGCCTCTTTCCATCCGTGCCGCAGGGCCACGGCCGTGCGCGCCGGCGTGCTGGCCGGCGGCGTGCTGGCGGCCGCGGTGGCACTGGCCCACGACCCGTCCGCCGATCCGGAAAAGACCGAGGCCTGGACGCCGGTGCCGCCGGTCGTGGCCACGCCCGTCGGGGCGGCGCCCTCGGACGCGGTGGTGCTGTTCGACGGCTCCGGCCTGGCGGCGTGGGAATCGGAGCGGGGCGGCGACGCCCCGTGGAAGGTGGCCGACGGCGCGATGACCGTCGTGCCCGGCACCGGGGGCATCCGCACCCGCCGGGACTTCTGCGACATCCAGCTGCACATCGAGTGGCGCACGCCGGCCGGGACCCGCGGATTCGACGGACAGGACCGCGGCAACAGCGGCATCTTCCTGCAGGAACGCTACGAACTGCAGGTGCTCGACAGCTACGACAACCCCACCTACGCCAACGGCCAGGCGGCCTCGATCTACAAGCAGGCGATCCCGCTGGTGAACGCCTCGCGCCCGCCGGGCGAGTGGCAGGCCTACGACATCATCTGGAAGGCGCCGCGCTTTTCCGACGGCGGCGGGCTACTGGCCCCGGCGCGCATCACCGTGCTGCACAACGGCGTGCTGGTGCAGGACGACACGGTCATCGCCGGCACCACGGAGTACCGCGGCGCGCCGAGCTACGCCCCGCACGGCTGCGCGCCGATCTACCTCCAGGACCACGGCTCCGAGGTCAGCTTCCGCAACATCTGGGCGCGGGAACTCCAGGCGCGCTGAGGCCCCGCGCGGGGCCGGCGGCCGGGCAGTCGGCCGCCCCGGCGCGCGCGGCGACGACTAGTCCACGGGATAGGCGAACCCGCTCAACCCGAGTTCCGCCAGCACCGTCTCCAGGTGGCGATAGGCCTCCGGCGTCGGACCGGGGTAGTCCCCGGCGATGGCCACGTTGCCCAGGTAGCCGATGTCCTCCATGCCTTCGGGCGTGCAGAAGTAGGCGGCCAGCACCAGGTTGCGCAGCCGCGAGAACGCGGCGGCGATTCGCTGGAACCGGCGCGGGGTCTGGTCGGTGCGGTAGGCGATGTCGTCGATGATCGCCAGCTGCTGCGCCGTGTCCAGCGCGGCGAACGGCCTGGAGAAGCGCAGCGCGGCTTCGTCGTCGATCCAGGCCAGGGCCGACAGGATCGTGACCCGGTCGCGCTGCTGGTCGGGATAGGGCGCACTCACCCATTCGTCGATCACCGTCGGGACCTGCACGGCGGACGCCGAAGGCGACGTGCCCTCGGCGGGCACGATGATGTCCGAGAGCACGGCGAGCAGCGACAGCTGGGCCGGCGTGAGCGTCAGCGGCCAGGGCGCGCCCGCAGGCGCCATCAGGTCCGGATCCTTGCCGTAGCCGTTGGCCGTCACCGGTGGCAGGTCCAGCTCCGGCCAGTGCCCGTCCTCCGCGCCGGCGCCGGCGTCTTCCGCCGAGGCGCCGGCTGCCAGCGCAGGCAGCATGGCGCTGGCGGCCAGCGCGGCCATCAGCTTCAGGGACTCGCGCCGGCTGAGCCTGTTCGCATAGGCGGGGGCGGCGCCTTCGGCCTGGACGGCGATGTCCTGGTCATTCGGTGGCTTGCGCATCACAGCCTCCCCGCCTTGAGTTGGCCAGCCAGCCAGGCGCTGTTGCGCATTGCGAGCGTCATGATCGTCAGGGTGCAGTTCTTGTGCGGGTTGGAGGCGAACACGCCGCCGTCCATCACGAACAGGTTGGGGCAGTCCCAGGTCTGGCCCCACTGGTTGGTCACCGAGTCCCTGGGGGAATCGCCCATCCGGGTCGTCCCCACCTCGTGGATGATCTCGCCCCCCTTCCTGATCGCCTCTTCGGGTGGCGGCAGCTCGCCGACGGTCGCGCCCATGGTTTCCAGGATGGCCTTCGCGGTCTTCAGGCCGTGCGCGACCTGCCTGAGTTCATGTGAGGACCATCGCCAGTGGAAACGCGGCACCGGGATGCCCCATTTGTCGGTGACCTCCGGGTCGATGTCCATGTAGCAGTGCTCGTTCGGCAGCATCTCGCCGCGCAGCGCGAACGTGACGTAGGCGCCGTAGTGCGCGCGCACCTGCTGCTTCAGCGCCGGGCCGTAGCCTTGCAGGTCGCCGCCGACGTAGGCGCCCGGTTCGCCGAAGCGTCCGCCCAGCTCGAAGTGGTATCCGCGCGGGAAATCCAGCTCGCCCCGGGCCTGGGCCTCGTGTCCCCACCAGGGGATGAACAGGTGGTTGGCGGTATGGCCGTCCTCGTTGTAGCGCGGGCGGTTCATCAGTGCAGGGACCAGCGCGGTCAGGCTCGCGCCGGTCGAGTCCATCAGGTTGCGGCCGACCTGGCCGCTGGAATTGGCCACCCCGTCGGGATGGCTGGCCGTCTTCGAGTTGAGCAGGATGCGCGCGGACTCGCAGGCGCTGGCGGCCAGCACCACCACCTTCGCGTCCAGCCGGCGCTCGGAGCCGGTGGTCTTGTCGATGTAGTTCACGCCGGTGACGCGGCCGTCGGCATCGGTGGTCACGGTCTTGACCATGGCGTCGGTGATGATGCGCAGTCGGCCGGTGGCCTGGGCCATCGGCAGCAGCGAGGTGGTGGTCTGGAAGGCGGCGCCGATCGAGCAGCCGTAGCCGCAAGGCGTGGCGTAGAAGCAGGGCGCGCGGTCGTCCAGCGGCCTGGTCAGCACGGCCCGGTGCATCGGCACCGCCTTGATGCCGAGCTTCTTCGCCGCGGCCGCGACGAGCAGCTCGGGTATCCGGGGCCTGGGCGGTGGCTGCAGGACCCCTTCCGAAGACGGCGGCATGTCGTCCAGGCCGGTGTTCGTGCCGCATACGCCGATCAGGGCCTCGGTCCTGTCGTACCAGGGAGCGAGCTCGTCGTAGTCGAACGGCCAGTCGGCGCCCAGCCCGTCGCGGCTCCTGCCCTTGAAGTCGTGGTGGCTGAAGCGCAGCGAATAGCGGCCCCAGTGGTTGGTGCGGCCACCGAGCATGCGCGAGCGCCACCACAGGAACTCGCTGCCTTCGGCCGTGGTGTAGGGCTCGCCCGGCACCTGCCAGCCGCCGTCGACGGTGGCGTCGTAGTAACCGAAGTCCTTGTCCGGCGTGGCGGCGCCCATGAGCGGCGCGTCGGCGTTGCGCCGGAACATGGGCGTTTCGGTCCTGGGGTCGTAGTGGCGGCCGGCCTCGAGCATCAGCACCCTGACGCCCTGGCGTGTCAGCTCGTACGCGGCCATGGCGCCGCCGGCGCCGGAGCCGACGACCAGTACCTCGTAGTCGGGATCGCTCATCGGTTGAGTTCTTTGATCTTGAGGTTCTTGAACCACACCACGTCGCCGTGGTCCTGCAGGCCGATGTGGCCGCTGTCGTTGGCGGCGAAGCCGGGCCAGCCGGCGAACTTGCTGGCGGCCACCAGGCGCTGCCACTCCGGGCCGTGGATCCGCACCGAGGCCGTCTGCACGCCGTTCTGCCAGATGGTGAGCTGGCCCCGGTCATGCACGATGCGGACGCGGTTCCATTCGCCGGCGGGCCGGTGCGACGCCGCGGGCGAGGCGATCAGGTCGTACAGGGAGCCGGACAGATGGGTGTCCAGTTTGTTGTCCGGATGGCGCTCGTTGTCGAGGATCTGGATTTCGGGTGCGTGCGAGTAGATGTGCTCGCCGGTTTCGTCGGCGAGGATGAAGATGCCGCTGTTGCCGCCCTCCGAGATCTTCCAGTCCAGACGCAGGTCGAAATCCCCGTAGCGGGCCCGGGTCACGAGGTCGCCTCCGCCCGCGCCGGCGAGCTTGATGGCGCCGTCCTCGACGACCCACTGGTCGCTGACACCGTCTTGCTTGAAGTTGCGCCACTGCGACAGGTCCCTGCCGTCGAACAGCAGTTGCCAGCCGGCCTCCCGTTCCTGCGCGGTCAGCTGGTTGTCCGCCGCGACGCGCTCGCGCAGGAAGTCCGCGCCCGCGGCGACGACGGCGGCGGCATCGCGCGGCAGGTCGTGCTCGATGATGTACCACTGCACGCCCACGTCCGCCGCCGCCGGCAGGATGGCATCCCAGTCGAGGACGCCCTGGCCCAGGGCGGCGAAGCCCTGTTCGTCGCGCGCCTGGCCGTCGGGCGCGTTGTCCTTGGCGTGGACCGCGAACACGCGCCCGGGGAACCTGCCGAGGAACTGCGCCGGATCGCGGCCGGCGCGCGCCACCCAGGCGAGGTCGAGCTCGACGGCGAGCGCGGGGCCGGCGGCCTCGAACAGCAGCTCCAGGCCCGTCTTGCCGTCGAAGTCGACCAGCTCGAAATCGTGGTTGTGGTAGGCCAGCTGCATGTCCATTGCCTGCAGCCGCCGGGCGAGGTCGCCCAGTTCGCGGCCCAGCGCCCGCCAGCCCTCCGCGTCGGCCGGCCGTTCGGCTTCCTGCAGCCAGGGCACCACCAGCACCCTGTTGCCGATGGCGCGATGGAACGCCACCACGCCGTCGATGTCGTCGCGCAGCTCGGTCAGCGCCACGTGGGCCGAGACCGGCTGGATGCCGTACTGCTCCAGCAGCCGCTTCAGTTCATCGGCCGGCACGTTCTGGGTGCCCACCGTTTCCACCGCGCGGACGCCCGCGTCCTGGACGATCCTCAGCTGGTCCTCGAGCGAGCCGGCGTTGCGCAGCGTGTACATCTGCACGGCGATGGGGCCGGCATCGGCATCCCCGCCGCGCGCGAAGGCGGGCAGGGCGGTGCACAGCGCGAGCGCGGCGACCGCGATCCTGCGCAGGGCGACGTTCGTCATGGTGTCCTCCGGGAGTCGGGGTGACGGTGGATGGAGCCCGCCAGGCGCACGCCGCGCGGCAGGCCGAGGGTACGGGCGCAGCCGGGAACCGCTCCCGGCGCGCCGCCGCGATTCAGGCGATCGGCGTCCACGCACGCGACCTGGCCGATGCGATGACGCGGTCGACGATCAGCGCCGAGCGCAGGCCGTCCTCGAAGGTCGGCAGCCCTTCCGGGCGCTCGCCTGCGATCGCCCGGTAGGTGTCGGCCACGAACGCCTCGAAGCAGTTGGCATAGCCCTGCGCATGGCCGGCGGGCAGGATCGAGAGCCGGCGCTGCTCGGCGCTGCCGGCGCCGGGTCCGCGCACGAACACCTCCTCGCGCTGGTCCGGATGGCCGATCCACAGCCGCTCGCAGTCCTCCTGGTCGAATGCCACGCTGGACCTGGCGCCGTCGATCTCGAACCAGAGGCGGTTGCGACGCCCGGCCGAGACCTGGCTCACCGTCACCGTCGCCAGGGTGCCGTTGCCGGTCTTGAACATGGCCGCAGCGACGTCCTCGCTGGACACCGCCTGGGTGCCTCCACCAGCCGCGGGCGTGGAGAAGCTCTTGCCCGTGGCCGCGGCGCGTTCGGGGATCACGGTCTCGAACACCGCGCTGACTTCGGCCAAGCGCTCGCCGCCCACCCATTCCACCAGGTCGCACCAGTGCGATCCGATGTCGGCGAACACGCGCGACGCGCCGCCGAGCGCCGGATCCACGCGCCAGTTGTTGCTGGCCGGATCCAGCAGCCAGTCCTGCAGGTAGCTGCCGTGGATCAGCCGCAGCGGGCCCAGTTCGCCTGCGGCAACGCGCGCGCGCGCCTCGCGCACGACCGGGTGGTAGCGGTAGACGAACGGCACCGTGGCCACCAGCCCGGTGGACGCGGCCAGTGCGGCGAGCGCGCGCGCGTCTTCCAGGGTGGTGGCCAGCGGCTTCTCGCAGACCACGTGCTTGCCGGCTTCCAGCGCGGCCTGCGCCATGGGCCGGTGGAGGTGGTTGGGCGTGCACACGTGCACGACCTGCACCTGCGGATCGGCGACGACGTCCCCGATCCCGCCGTAGGCCTTCGCGACGCCCCAGGACCGCGCCACTTCCTGCGCGCGCTCCGGCGTGGACGCGGCCACCCCGCGGACGACGGCGCCTGCCAGCACCGCCGCGCGGCGGTGCACCGCGCCGATCATCCCGGTGCCGACGATCGCGACTCCAAGCGTACCCATCGCGTCGTCCTCAGCTGGCGGGGGCCGCGGCAGGCGCGGCCACCCGGTCGTCGCGGAACAGGAACAGGAAGGCCAGCAGCACGACCAGGGCCACGCCGGCCGGGAACAGCCAGATCCGCTGCCAGTCCGGTCCGGCGTCGGTGGTGTAGTACTCGACGACCGCGCCCGACAGGAAGGTGCCGATCAGCATGCCCACGCCGTAGGTGGCCAGGGTGATGAAGCCCTGCGCGCTGCTTCGGAACGCCTGGCCGGCGCGCGCGTCGGTGTAGATCTGGCCGGTGACGAAGAAGAAGTCGTAGCAGATGCCGTGCAGCACGATGCCGATCACCAGCAGCGCGAAACCGGCTTCCGCGTCGCCGAAGGCGAACATGACGTAGCGCAGGACCCACGCGGCCATGCCCACCGCCAGCATGACCTTCACCCCCAGGCGCACGAACAGGAACGGCATGGCCAGCATCAGCAGCACCTCCGACATCTGGCCCAGCGACTGCAGTCCGGCCGCGCCGCGCACGCCGACGTCATTGAGGAAGGGGTTGGTGAAGTTGTAGTAGAACGACAGCGGGATGCAGATCGCGATCGAGGCCAGGAAGAACACCAGGTAGGCGCGCGACTTCAGCAGGCGCAGCGCCGCGTCCAGTCCCAGGATCTCGCCCAGCCCCGCGTTGCGGTCGCGCGCCAGCGGCGGCGTGTGCGGCAGGGTGAGGGCGTACAGGCCCAGCAGCGCCGAGGCGATGGCGGCCATGCGGAAGGTGAGCTCGAGGCTGCGGGTCTGCTCCCAGCCCAGCCAGCCGATCAGCAGGCCGGCGACGATCCAGCCGATGCTGCCGGCCACGCGCACCGGCGGGAACTGCTTCTCCGGCGACTGCATGTGCCGCATCGCCACGCTGTTGGCCAGGGCCAGGGTGGGCATGAACAGCAGCATGTAGCCGAACACGAAGCCGGCGAACACGGGGAAGGTGGTCGCGGTCGACGCGCCCCACATCAGCGCCGCGCCGGCGATGTGGAGCAGGGCGAGGATGCGCTGCGCAGCGAAATAGCGGTCGGCGATCAGGCCGACCAGGAACGGCGCCACGATCGCGCCGATCGATTGGCTGAGGAAGGCGGTCGCCACCTGGCTGGCGCTGGCCTGCAGCGGGCCCTGCACCAGGTAGGTGCCCAGGGTCACGAACCAGGCCCCCCAGATGAAGAACTGCAGGAACATCATCACGCCGAGGCGCGGCATCGTGGACGTCATCACTTCCCCTCCCAGCCCGGTGTCAGGATCAACGGTGTGGATTCGAAAGCCCCAGCATGCCGCGCAGCGCCTGCCGGTCGGCGCCGCTGCCGGCGAAATCGTCGAACGCGTGTTCGGTGACGCGGATGATGTGGTCGCGGACGAAGGCCGCGCCTTCGCGCGCGCCGTCCTCCGGGTGCTTCAGGCAGCACTCCCACTCCACGACGGCCCAGCCGGGGAAGTCGTACCGGGCCAGGCTGGAGAAGATCGCCTTGAAGTCGATCTGGCCGTCGCCCAGCGAACGGAAGCGCCCGGGGCGGTCGATCCAGTCCTGATAGCCGCCGTACACGCCGCTGCGCGCGTCGGCGCGGTACTCGGCGTCCTTGACGTGGAACATGCCGATGCGGGCGTGGTAGCGGTCGATGAAGCCCAGGTAGTCGAGCTGCTGCAGCAGCAGGTGGCTCGGGTCGTAGAGGATCTTCGCCCGCGGGTGGTGGTCGACCGCGTCGAGGAAGCGCTCGAAGGTCGCGCCGTCGTGCAGGTCCTCGCCCGGGTGGATCTCGAAGCACAGGTCCACGCCGCACTCGTCGAAGGCATCGAGGATCGGCCGCCAGCGGCGGCCGAGTTCGGCGAAGGCCTCGTCGACCAGGCCTGGCGGACGCTGCGGCCAGGGGTAGAGGTACGGCCAGGCCAGCGCCCCGGAGAAGGTGGCGTGGGCGGTGAGTCCCAGGCGCTGGCTGGCCCGGGCCGCGAGCTTGAGCTGGTCCACCGCCCAGGCCTGGCGCGCGGCCGGGTTGCCGCGCCGGTCCTCGGGGGCGAAACCGTCGAACAGCGCGTCGTAGGCCGGATGCACGGCCACCAGCTGGCCCTGCAGGTGGGTCGACAGTTCGGTGATCCGGATCCCGTGCCCGGCCAGCATGCCGGCCAGCTCGTCGCAGTAGGCCTGGCTCTCCGCCGCCCGGGCCAGGTCGAAGATGTGCGGCGTGCCCGTCGGCACCTGGATGCCGCGATAGCCGAGCCCCGCGGCCCATGCGGCCAGGGAGTCGAGCCGGTCGAACGGGGCCTCTTCACCGATGAACTGGGCCAGGAACAGCGCCGGGCCCTGGAGTGTCCGCATGCCGAGCCACCCTGATGCAATCGATTGCATCCGATCCTAGCATGCGATGATCGGGGCACGCGTTGTGCACTGCATCGGGGGTATCCGGGACGGGACATGGCCACCATCTACGACATCGCCAGGCACGTGGGGGTCTCGGCGGGCACGGTGTCGCGCGCCCTGTCCCGGCCGGAGAAGGTCCTTCCGGCCACGCGCGCGCGCATCGAGCAGGCCGCCGCCGAGCTCGGCTACGTGCCCAATGCCGTGGCCCGCACACTCAAGACCCAGCGCAGCGGCCGGATCCTGATCACCGTCCCGGACATCGGCAACCCGTTCTTCGCCCGGATCCTGAAGGGCGCCGAGGAGGCCGCTCAGGCGGCCGGCTACGCGGTCCTGGTCGGGGATACCCAGCACCAGCCCGAGCGCGAGGAGCGCTACGCGCAGATGCTGCCGCGCAACGAGGCCGACGGCATGATCGTCCTGGGACACCGGCTGCCGCCGACGGCGCGGGCGATCGTCGGCCGCCGCGGGCCGGGCGCCCCGGTGGTCAACGGCTGCGAATTCGACCCGGCCCTGGGTATCCCCAGCGTCCACATCGACAACGCCGCGGCGGCGCGCGCCGCGATGGAGCACCTGTACGGGCTGGGGCACCGGCGCGTCGCGGTGGTGGGCGGGCCGCCCGACAATCCCCTGCACCGGCAGCGGCTGGAGGGCGCCCGCGCCGCGGCCCGCGCGCACGCTTGCCTGCAGGAGCTGGTGGTCGCGCCGGGCGACTTCTCGGTGGAGTCCGGCCATGCCGCCGCCACGGCCCTGCTGGACCCGGCGCCGGTGGCGACCGCGGCGTTCTGCTTCAGCGACCAGATGGCGCTGGGCATGCTGGCCGCGTGCAGGGAGCGGGGCATCCGGGTGCCCGAGGACTTCTCGATCGTCGGTTTCGACGACCTGGCCTCCTCGCGCTACCTGAGCCCGCCGCTGACCACCATCAGCCAGCCCATGCACGAGATCGGCGCGCGTGCCGTCAAGCTGCTGCTCGCGATCCTCGATGCGTCCGAAGTGCCGTACCAGCAGACCCTGGACTTCCGCCTGGTGGTGCGCGGCTCGACCGCGTCGCCTGCTGGCCGTGCCGACGCCCGGCGCCGCGCGTCGTCGCCGGCATCCGGGCGGCGGAACGCTTCGATCCGCGCCAGGCCCGGCGGCGGGGGCGGCCGGGGGACGCCGCGCGGCTAAAATGGGCGTTTCCCCGCCATCCGCGAGCCAGCCGTGACCGTCATCAAGCAGGACGACCTGATCCAGTCGATCGCCGACGCGCTCCAGTACATCAGCTACTACCACCCGGTCGACTACATCCGCAACCTCGCCGCCGCGTACGAGCGCGAGGAATCCCCGGCGGCCAGGGACGCGATGGCGCAGATCCTGATCAACTCGCGCATGTGCGCCGAAGGGCATCGTCCGATCTGCCAGGACACCGGCATCGTCACCGTGTTCCTGGAAGTGGGCATGGACGTGCGCTGGGAGGGCTTCACCGGCTCGATCGAGGACGCGATCAACGAAGGCGTGCGCCGCGCCTACAACCATCCGGACAACAAGCTGCGCGCCTCGGTGCTGGCCGATCCGGCCGGCAAGCGCCTCAACACGCGCGACAACACGCCGGCCGTGGTGAACGTGAAGATCGTCGCCGGCGACAAGGTCGACGTGATCGTCGCCGCCAAGGGCGGCGGTTCGGAGGCGAAATCGAAGTTCGCCATGCTCAATCCGTCCGACTCCATCGTCGAGTGGGTGCTCAAGACCGTGCCGACCATGGGCGCCGGCTGGTGCCCGCCGGGCATGCTCGGCATCGGCATCGGCGGCACCGCCGAGAAGGCGATGCTGCTGGCCAAGGAAGCGCTGATGGAGCCGATCGACATCCAGGAACTGGTCGCCCGCGGCCCGTCCAACCGGGTCGAGGAGCTGCGCCTTGAGCTGTACGAGAAGGTCAACGCGCTGGGCATCGGCGCCCAGGGCCTGGGCGGCCTGACCACGGTGCTGGACATCAAGATCAAGGATTACCCGACCCACGCGGCCAACCTGCCGGTGGCGATGATCCCCAACTGCGCGGCCACCCGCCACGCCCACTTCACCCTCGACGGCAGCGGCCCGGTCGCCCTCGACCCGCCGTCGCTGGAGGACTGGCCGAAGCTGACCTACAACCCGACCAACGCCCGCCGCGTGGACCTGGACAGCATCACCCGCGAGGAAGTGGCCAGCTTCAAGCCGGGCGAGGTCCTGCTGCTCAACGGCAGGCTGCTGACCGGCCGCGACGCCGCGCACAAGCGCATGGTCGACATGCTGGGCCGCGGCGAGACGCTGCCGGTGGACTTCACCAACCGCTTCATCTACTACGTCGGCCCGGTCGATCCGGTGCGCGACGAGGTCGTCGGCCCGGCCGGCCCGACCACCGCCACCCGCATGGACAAGTTCACCCGGCAGATGCTGGAGCAGACCGGCCTGCTGGGCATGGTCGGCAAGGCCGAGCGCGGCCAGGCGGCGATCGATGCGATCCGCGACAACAAGGCGGTGTACCTGATGGCGGTCGGCGGCTCGGCCTACCTGGTCTCCAAGGCGATCCGCGCCAGCCGCGTGGTCGCGTTCGAGGACCTGGGCATGGAGGCGATCTACGAGTTCGAGGTCAAGGACATGCCCGTGACCGTCGCCGTGGACTCCACCGGCGAGTCGGTCCACCGCACCGGCCCGCGCCAGTGGCAGGCGCGGATCGGCAGGATCCCGGTGGTCGAGATCGCCTGAGCGGCGCGGGCCCGGCCGGCTCGGTCGCGGGCCAGACGTGCAGGGATGGCGCGGGCGCGCGATACTCGGCCGTCCCGCCCCCGGAGGTCCCCATGGCCACGATCCTCTACGGATCCAGCGGCGCCGCTTCGCTGGTGGTGCACTGGCTGCTGATCGAACTGGGCGTGCCGCACGAACTGCGCCTGCTCGATTTCGACCGCAAGGAGCATAAGTCGCCGGAATACCTCGCGATCAACCCGCAGGGCAGGGTGCCGGCCCTGGTGATCGACGGCCTGGTGCTCACCGAGTCGGTCGCCATCGCCATGCACCTGGCGGATCTGCATCCCGGGGCGGGACTGGCTCCGCCGGTCGGGTCGCCGGAGCGGGGCGCCTGGTATCGCTGGATGCTGTTCTGCGGCTCCACGCTGATCCCGGCGTACCGCCGCTGGTTCTATCCGCACGAGCCCGCCGGCGAGGGCCAGGTCCCCGCGGTGCAGGCGCGGGCGATGGACGAGGTCGAATCGGCCTGGGCGCAGGTCGACGCCCACCTCGCGACGAACGGGCCGTACCTGCTCGGGGAGAGGCGCAGCGCCGCCGACTTCGTGCTCACCATGCTGATGCGCTGGTCGCGCAACATGCCGCGGCCGGCCGATACCTGGCCGGCGCTCGCGGCGCTGGCGTCGCGGATGAAGGCGTTGCCCTCGTTCGCAGAGGCTTACCGGCGCGAGGGCCTCACCGACTGGACCTGAGCGGCGGCCGGGCGCGGCCGCTACAGCTGCGAGCGCAGCGGGCGCACGACGGTCTCGGCGAAGCGTTCCCTTGCGGTGCGGGCCTTCCAGTCTTCGAGGGTGTACCGCTTCGAGTGCGCCAGGTCGTCCTCGAACACCCGCGTCATCGACTGCGCGAACTCCCGGTCGTAGACGTTTAGGCTGGCCTCGTCGTTGAGCCGGAACGAGCGGATGTCGAAGTTGGTCGACCCCACCGACACCAGCTCCCCGTCCACGACCAGCAGCTTCACGTGGATCATGGTCGGCTGGTAGACGTGGATCTCGACGCCGCCCTCGAGCAGCGGCCCCCACGAGGCACGCGAGCTCAGGCGCACGGTTTCCGAATCGATGTGCGGCCCGGGCAGCAGCACGCGCACGCGGACCCCGCGCTGGCGCGCCGCCAGCAGCGCCTGGGCGATCAGGTGGTCGGGCACGAAGTAGGCCGCGCACAGGTCGATGCTGCGCACCGCCGCCGCCACCGCCTGCAGGTACATCAGGTGCATGCTCTCGCTGCCGCCGGCGGGCGAGGCGATGAACAGGTGCGCGTCCATGTCGCCGGCGCGCTCCAGCGGTGGGAAGTGGTCGGGTCCGTTGAGCAGTTCGCCGGTGGTCTTGATCCAGTTGTCGTTGAAGGCCGACTGCAGCTGCGCCACCACCGGGCCCTCGACCCGGAAATGGGTCTCGCGCCAGTGGTCGGGATCCTGCGCATGGCCGCTCCACTGGTCGGCGATGCCGACGCCGCCGGTGAAGCCGACCCGGCCGTCCACCACCAGCAGCTTGCGGTGGGTGCGGTTGTTGAGTCGGCCCAGGTTGTACCAGCGCAACGGGCGGTAGTGTTCCACCCGCACCCCGGCGTCCTGCATGGTCCCGAGCAGCGCGTCGTCCATGCGGATGCTGCCGGCCCAGTCCACGACCAGGTGCACGGCGACGCCGGCGCGGGCGCGTTCGCACAGCGCGTCGGCGAACGTCTGGCCGGTGTCGCCAGACCAGTAGATGTAGGTCTCCATGTTGATCGTGCGCCGCGCGCCGCGGATCGCCTCGAGCATCGCCGGGAAGATCTGGTCGCCGTTCTGGAACGCGGTGACCCGGTTGCCCGGCGCGATCGCCGGACCCAGCAGCACCGACATCTCGCGCCGGAACTGCGGGTCGGCCACGGCGTGGCGGTGCACGACCTTGCGGTCGATCTTCTTTTCGGGCGTGGCGAAGTTCATCGCCAGCACCACGGCAAGGACCGTGAGCACGACGGTCACGGCGATGGTCCAGAACATGGGGCTCCGGGCGGGGCGCGGGAGGGTGACCCGGCAGTCTGCGTCCCCGGCCCTCTCGGCCGCGTGAAACCCCAAACCCCCGCTGCACGAGCGGCTTCAGCCGCGACCGGAGACCAGGACACCCCGTCCGGCCGGCTCCCGGGGTCGCGGCTGAAGCCGCTCCTACAGGCCCCAGCGAGGGTCGAACCACTCCTGCAGCGACACGCCCAGGCCGACGTAGGTCGCCTTGTGGTTGTAGTCGATCATGCTCTCGCCGTAGCCATGGAACAGCTGCAGCCGACCGCGCATCGGCAGCGAACGGTGGATCGGGAAGCCCCAGTCGAACTGCAGCGCCCCGTGCGAGCGGTCCCCGCCGCGCAGCGAATGACGCGCCATCAGCGAGAACTCGTTGCGCCCGCGCACGTAGGTCAGCGTGGCGTCGCCACGTCCGATGTAGTCTTCGATGTCGGGGTTGTCGTCGTCGTCGCCGTCCGAGACGCGGATCCAGGGCCGCAGCATCAGCGCCCAGTTGTCGCGGTCCAGGCCGATGTTGAACATGATCCGGTTCCAGCTGCGCGACAGCGGCTCGCCGCGGCCGTTGGACTGGTGGTTGATTCCCACCGCCGCCATGCGCCCGCTCCAGCCCAGCAGGTGGTAGGCGTTGCGGAACACCAGCAGCACTTCCGGCTCGTAGTTGGTTTCGCGGAACGGGCGCGACTGCTCGGCGTTGTACACCTGCCAGCGCGAGGACTGGGTGTAGCCGAGCCAGATGTCGCCGTTGTCGCCGAACAGGTTCTCGACCGCCTTGGTCTTGAAGCTGAGCTGGTACTTGGTCTCGAGCGCGTCGAGCTGCATCGGCTCGGTCACGGTGTTGCGCGGGTTCTCCGACGTGGGCATGTCGTTGACCCGCGAGGTCCAGAACGCCGGCATGAGGTACACCGGCTTGTAGACGCGGAAGTTGAAGATCCCGAGCTTGGAGTCGCGCGCCAGCTCCCAGCGGCTGTCGAGCAGCGAGCCGCGGCCGGCATTGGCCAGGGCACGGCCGATCGCCTCGTCCTGCACGAACAGGTCGTCGGTGCGGGCGTCAGGATCTCGCCCGGGCGCGGCTTCCGCGGCGGTGGTGGCCTGCAGCGCTTCCCGCGCGCGGGCGGCGGCCAGGTCGGCTTCCTCCGTGCTTTCGGCGGTGCGCTGGGCGAGCCGGTCGTAGCAGGCCAGGCGCGCGGCGGCGGCCTCGACCGCGGCGCAGCTGGCCAGGGTCGGCTCGGCGCCGCCTTCCTGGGCGGAGGCCGGCGCAGCGGCCGGAGCCAGCGCCAGCGCCAGGACGATTCGGAGCGTGGTGGTGTTCATCGGGGGTCGGATCCTGGTTCCAGGAGGTCGTCGCCGGCCTCGGCGGCCTGGCGGGCCTGGGCGAGCTGCTGGTCGATGTCGCGGTTGACCGAGGTGTCGGCGCCGGCCGAATGCGCCGGCTCGTGCAGTGCGGCGGCTCCGTCGCGCGCATCCTCGCGCGCCATGCGCACGTGGTACACGACGCGCGGCTGCTCGATCCCGGCGCGCGCGAAGGCGGCCTTGACCAGGCGGATCGCTTCGCTGCGCACCTTGCCCAGGTCGCTGTGGCGCTGGTCGACCCAGCCGAAGAACTGCAGCACGGTGCCGGTGGGGGCGAACTCCCGCACGCTCCAGGACGGACCGGGGTCGGACAGCAGTCCGTCGACGGTCCGGATCTGTTCCAGGGCCAGCGCCTGCGCCTGGCGGATCGACTGCGCCGGATCGATGGTCACGCTGAAGTCGAAGCGGCGCTTGGGGTTGCGGGTGTAGTTGAGGATGATGGCCTTGAACACCAGCGCGTTGGGCAGCCGCAGTTCGTTTCCGTCCAGGGTCATGAGCATGGTGGCGCGCGAGTGCAGGGCGACCACCCGGCCCTCGTTGCCGTCGATCACCACCAGGTCGCCGGGCGAGAAGGGCCGGCGCAGGCTCAGCAGGATCCCGGCGATGTAGTTCTCGGCGATGTCCTTGAACGCAAAGCCCACCACCAGGCCAACCACGCCGGCCGAGCCGAGCACCGCGGTGACCAGCGCGGTGGCGTTGAGCAGGTCCAGCGCGATCAGGACGCCGCACAGGATGATGAAGCTGCGCACCACGTTGCGGATCAGCCCGTTCATGTACGGGTTGTGGGTGCGCAGGCGCAGCAGGTGCAGCCGGCGCGAGACGAAGCCGCCGATCCAGGCCGCCACCAGCACGATCACGATCGCGGCCAGCAGCAGCGGCAGGTTGGCCACCAGTTCGGCCAGGCGCGCGAGCACGCGATCGAAGGTTACGTCGAAGCGGCTGCGGACCTGTGCGCCGTCGGGAAGCCACTCCTCGGCGGGTGGGGCCGCGGGCGCCACGCCCTGCGCGTCGGCGGCGTGCGCAGGCCGAGCGTCCGGCGCCGTGGCGGGCGGCACGGCGTCGCGCGTCACCGCTGCGGCCGCCGGCACCGCAAGCGACAGCGCCACGAGGAGCAGAAGGCAGGGGGCCAGCAGGAAACGGCGCATCGGTGACGTTGGCGGCGACGGAGGCGGCAGTCTAGCGACGTCGGTTGACGTGCGCGTCAATCGGTGAACCAGGCGAGGGCGAAGATGCCGATCATCGCGAACGCGAGCGTCAGCTTCAGGACGATGCCGACGAAGAGCCCGAACCAGGTGCCGATGCCCACTTTCGTCGCCTGGCCGATGTCGCCGTGGCCGACGCCGCGGCGAGCCGCCAGTTCGCCGGCCACCGCGCCCACGAAGGGGCCGACGAATACGCCGACGAAGCCGAAGAACAGGCCGACGATGGTGCCCAGCAGGGCACCCGCCACCGCCAGCCGGCTGGCGCCCACCTTGCGTGCGCCCGCGGCCGAGGCGAGGAAGTCGATCCCGATCGAGACCAGGGTCAGGATCGCCAGCACCAGCAGGGTCCAGCCCCCGACCTGCTCGAAGCCGCCGGCCCAGGCCGCGACCAGCATCCCGAGGAAAACCAGCGGCAGGCCGGGGATGGCCGGCAACAGGATCCCCGCGAGGCCCAGCAGCACCAGCAACACGGCGACGGCGTACCAGATCGATTGTGCGTCCATGGTGGACTCCGGCGGCCGGACCGGGGCCGCGCTGCGGTCGATTGTGTCAGGCGGCTGCCACCTCCGCGAGCCTTGCCGCCAGGCTCCGCGGAGCGCACGCGAGAACGCCGCCGGGCGTGGCCGGCGGCGTTCTCAGGGGTGTCGCCGGAGCGGAGCCCGGCGCGCGGACGATCAGTACAGCCAGGCGCGGCCGTTCTGGACCCGCACGTACGACCCCTCGCGGATCCCGTCCAGGTTCGCCTGGTGGACGGTGGTCGTGCGACCGTCGTCCATGCGCACGTGGAGCGTGTACCCGCTGCGGTTGCCCTCGACCCGGTTCTGGATCGCGTTGCCGGCGACCGCGCCACCGGCGGCGCCCGCGGCGATGGCGACGTTGCGGCGACCTTCGCTGTCGGTATTGCGGCGCGCCAGCTCCTTGGCGGCGACTGCACCGACGATGCCGCCCAGCACCGGGCCGGCGACATTGGTGCCGCCGTCGGCGGAACCGGTTTCGATCGCCACCACCGTGCCGCAGTCGTAGCAGCGCGAACCGGACGGGACGGGCGTGGTGCCGTACCCCGACCCGTAGTTGGGCGAGGTGCTGGCGCAGCCGGCCAGCGCCAGGGCGGCCGCGGCGGCGATGCAGGTGGTGCGCATGCGGTTGTTCATCGGGGACTCCTCGCGTTCGTGTTCGGCGGCCGCCACGTGCGGCACGGCTCGGACACTAGGCGGGTCGCGGTGAACGCCGCGGCAACCGTGGCGGCCGCGCGCGGCGGCGCCGAGGCCGCCGTGCAGTCGCGGTTCAGCCGTGCGCAGGCGGCGTCAGCGGTAGTCCTGGTGGCATGCCTTGCAGGCTTCGCCCACCTTGGCTGCCGCCTGGCCGACGCCTTCGCAGCCGAGCGGGGGCGAGGCGAGCGCGGCATCGAGGGTGCCACGGAACTGCGCGGCGTGGCCGACGAAGCGCGCGTCGTCGCGCAGTTCCGGGAAGGCGCGTTCGAAGTCGTTGCCGAGGCTGCGCAGCGCCTGCAGGTGGGGCAGGGTGTCGGTGGGGCTGCAGCGGTTGGCCTCGGTGCTCGCGCGCAGCTGCGCGGTGTGCGCCGACAGCAGGTGCATGAGCGCCTCGGGGTAATGGTCGCGCCAGGTCTTGCGCCCTTCCAGGGTGCGCAGCAGCATCACCACGGCGACAATGCCCAGGACCAGCCCGAGCAGGAACACGAACAGGTAGCGGCCGGCGGCCGACGGCGGCTTGCGCGACGGGTTGGAGGCGGCAGGTGCAGGTCCGGGGCTGGGCGTGGTCGACATGGGGTCCTCCGAAGCGGGCGCGGCGACGATAGCACGCGCGCGCGCCGTTAGACTTGCCGGATGGACGCCGTCTGGAACGAACGCTTCGCCGGGATCGACCGGCTCTACGGCCGCGGCGCGGTCGAGCGCCTGCGCACGCGCCGGGTGGCCGTGGTCGGCCTGGGCGGCGTGGGATCGTGGCTGGTCGAGGCGCTGGCCCGCAGCGCGGTCGGCCACCTGTCGCTGATCGACGCCGACGACCTGTGCCTGTCCAACACCAACCGCCAGCTGCCGGCGCTCGACGGCGGCTATGGCCGCAACAAGGCCGAGGCCATGGCCGAGCGCTGCCGCGCGATCAGCCCGGCGATCTCGCTCGACGTGGTGCCGGCCTTCCTCACCCCCGGCAACCTGGGCGAGCTGCTCGACCGGCGCTTCGATCTGGTGCTCGACGCCTGCGACAGCTTCCGCAGCAAGGTCGAGCTCATCGCCTGGTGCCGGCGGCGCAAGCTGCCGGTGATCACGGTCGGCGCCGCGGGCGGTCGCACCGACCCGACCCTGGTGCGGGTGCGCGACCTCTCGCGCACCGAGCACGACGCCCTGCTGGCGCTGATCCGCAAGAAGCTGCGGTCCGGGTTCAACTTTCCGAAGAACCGCGACCGCTACTTCGGCGTGCCAGCGGTGTACTCGCTGGAAAACGTGAAGTATCCGCAGCCCGACGGCTCGGTCTGCGGATTGCGCCCGGAGCTGGGTCCGGACGCTGCGCTCAAGCTCGACTGTGGCGTCGGCCTCGGCGCGGCCACCCACGTCACCGGCACGTTCGCGTTCGCGGCCGCCGGCAAGGCGCTGGAGGTGCTGCTCAAGCCGCGCGCGGGCTGATCGCCGGGCCCCGCGTCAAAGCGGAAGGCCGAACAGGCGCGCCGCGTTGGCGGTCGTCGCGCGCGCAATGTCTTCGCGAGGCTGGCGCCGCAGGGCGGCCACCGCGTCGAGCACCGCCGCCAGGCGCGCCGGCTCGTTGCGCTGGCCGCGGATGCCGGCGTCCGGCTGGTCGGGCGCATCGGTTTCCAGCAGCAGGTACTCCAGCGGCATGGTCGCCACCAGCCGGCGCAGCCGCCGCGCCCGTTCGTAGGTGATCGGACCGCCGATGCCGAGCAGGAATCCCAGCTTCCACAGCTGGCCTGCCTGCTCCTCGCTGCCCGACCAGCTGTGCACGACGCCGCGCAGCCCGCCGACCCGGCGCAGGCTGGCGATCACCGCATCCACCGCGCGCCGCGCATGCACGATCACGGGCAGCCCGAACTCGCGCGCCAGCCGCAGCTGGGCGTCGAAGCAGGCCTGCTGCGCGGCGTGGTCGAGGCCTTCGACGTAGTAGTCGAGGCCGCATTCGCCCACCGCCACCGGCCGTTCGCGTTCGATCCAGCCGCGCAGGTCCTCCAGGTGCCCGGGGCGATGCGCGGCCAGGTACATCGGGTGCAGGCCGTACGCGGGATGCAGCCCGTCGGCCGCACGGCACACCTCGCGCAGCTTCGGCCATTCCGCGGCCTCGACCGCGGGCACGACCTGCTGGCGCACGCCGGCCGCGCGGGCGCGATCGAGCACCGCGGCGCGGTCGCGGTCGAACTCCGGGGCGTCGAGGTGGCAGTGGCTGTCGACCAGCTCCATCGTCCGCGGCTCCGGCCCGGTTCAGGACGGGGGGCGGGACTCGCCCGCGGGCGTCTCCGGCGGCGCCTTGCGCTGCTTCCAGTTCGCCAGCAGCAGCGTGCCAAGCCCCAGCACGATCTCGTCGATGAAGGGCACCGGGTCGGGCCACAGCACGCTGATGGCGAATGCCAGCGCCGTGAGCTTGAACAGGGTCGGGTAGCGCAGTCGCCGCGCCCGGTCGAGCAGGGGCAGCAGCAGGGGGTTGGCCATGGGCATTCCTGGAATACGCGACGGAGTTCACGCTAGCACGGCGCACCCGCGAGCGATTCACCGCGCCGTCAGCTTGCGGGGAACTTCCCCCGGCTCTTGTTCAGCTTGGAAGTGATGGAATCTTGACGAACGCACGAGGCGGGCACGACCCCGCAGGAGGAAACCCCGTGAGCAAGAGCAATACCCTCGCAGTTGCGCTGGCTGCGCTGCTGGTCGGCGGCGTCGCCGTGGGTGCCTACCACAACAGCCGCGACCGGTCCCCCGAGGCCGGCTCCGTGCAGGAGGCGGCGGAGGAGACGGGCAAGCTCGACTACGCCACGGTGGTCTCGGTGACCCCGGTCACGGAAAAGACCGAGCTGTACGCGACCGTGCTCGGCGCCGAGCCGGTGCGCGAGACCACGACCTCGACCACGCCGCGCGAGGTGTGCCAGGACGTGGTGGTGCAGGAGCGCCTGCCCGAGCGCGACGGCAACGTCGGCGGCACCGTGGCCGGTGCCGTGGTGGGCGGCCTGGTCGGCAACCAGGTCGGTGGCGGCAAGGGCCGCAAGCTGGCCACCGTGGCCGGCGCCGCGGCCGGCGGTGTGATCGGCAACCGCATCGACCGCAACCACGTCGGCGGAAAGGTGGTCGAGCGGGTCGAGCGCCAGTGCCGCACGGTGCAGGATTCGTCGCAGTCCTCGCGCACCGTGGCCTGGAACGTCACCTACCGCAATCCGGACGGCACCACGGGCACCATGCGCACCGCCGACAAGCCCGGCGAGCGCATCGCGCTCGGCACCGAGGACCGGACCGTCGCCTACGACGTGACCTATCGCTACGACGGCGCCGAGCGCACCGTGCGCCTGGCCGAGGATCCGGGCGACCGCCTGCCGGTGCTCGACGGCCAGGTGCTGGCCAAGGTCTCGGGCGCCGGGAGCGACGTGGCCTCCGCCGGCAGCAACCTCCAGTAAGAGCGGATTTGCCCGGCACGGCCGGGCCGCTGGACACGGAACGCCGCGACCCGCAAGGGCCGCGGCGTTTCCGTTTGGTGCCGGTGGCAAGGTGTGCAGCGCTCCGGCAGCCACGTCGGGCGGGCGCCGGACAGCCCACGACGCTCCGTGCCATGGCCTTCGGCGGGGGGCGGCGCGGGTGCGTCGACGGCTATCATGTGCGGATTCCCAGGAGAGGTTTCCCCATGGCCCTGCATCCCCACGACCTGTACGACGTGCGATCCCTTCTCAGCGAGGAGGAGCGCGCGGTGCAGGACAGCGTTGCGCGCTTCACCGACGAGCGCGTGCTTCCGATCATCGGCGAGTGCTTCGACCAGGGCCGGTTCCCGGTCGAGCTGGTCCCGGAGATGGCGTCGCTCGGCCTGCTTGGCGCGACCCTGCCCGAGGAGTACGGCTGCGCCGGGCTCAATTCGGTGAGCTACGGCCTGATCTGCCAGGAACTCGAGCGCGGCGACAGCGGCCTGCGCAGCTTCGCCAGCGTGCAGTCCTCGCTGTGCATGTACCCGATCTACGCCTACGGCACCGAAGAGCAGAAGCGGCGCTGGCTGCCGGAGATGGCCGCGGGCAACGTGATCGGCTGCTTCGGCCTGACCGAGCCGCACGGCGGGTCCGACCCGGCCAACATGAAGACCCATGCCAGGAAGGACGGCGGCGACTGGGTGCTCAACGGGTCGAAGATGTGGATCACCAACGGCAACCTCGCCCACATCGCCATCGCCTGGGCGCAGACCGACGACGGCATCCAGGGTTTCATCGTGGAGAAGGGGATGCCCGGCTTCACCGCGCAGGAGGTCAAGCACAAGATGAGCCTGCGCGCTTCGGTGACCAGCGCGCTGTTCTTCGACGGCGTGCGGGTGCCCGAGGCCAACCGCCTGCCGGTGGTGAAGGGGCTGAAGGGGCCGCTGGGCTGCCTGACCCAGGCCCGCTACGGCATCACCTGGGGCCCGATCGGCGCGGCCATCGCGTGCCTGGACGAGGCGCTGGCGTACTCCAGGGAGCGGATCCTGTTCGGCCGCCCGGTGGCCGCGACCCAGAGCGCGCAGGTCAAGATGGCCGACTGGGCCCGCCGCATCACCACCGCGCAGCTGCTGAGCCTGCAGCTGGGCCGGCTCAAGGACGCGGGGAAGATGCAGCCGACCCAGGTGTCGCTGGCGAAGTGGAACAACTGCCGGATGGCGATCGACATCGCGCGCGAAGCGCGCGACCTGCTCGGCGGTGCAGGCATCACCACCGAGCACTGCCCGATCCGCCACGCGTTGAACATGGAATCGGTGATCACCTACGAGGGCACCGAAACGGTGCACCAGCTGGTGGTGGGCCGCGAGCTCACCGGCATCAACGCGTTCTGAGCATCGGCCCCGCGCGGCGCCGGCGCGGTTGCGGCCGTCCGGCGGCGCGCGCGATGCAACCGGCTCGGGAGAGGGCATGACGCTTCCTGACATCCGAATCGAGACCGAACGCCTGCTGCTGAGGCTGCCGCAGGCGGAGGACTTCGACCGCTTCGCCGAACTGGTCGGAGACCCGGTCGCGGCGCGCTACATCGGCGGGCACCTCCCGCGCGGCGCGGCCTGGCGCAAGTTCCTGCAGCAGCCGGGTGCGTGGGCGATCCAGGGCTTCGGCATGTTCTCCTTCATCGACCGCGACAGCGGACGCTGGCTGGGACAGGGCGGGCCCTGGCGCCCGGATGGCTGGCCCGGCAACGAGATCGGCTACATGCTCCACCCCGATGCCTGGGGCAAGGGCTACGCCACCGAGGGGCTGGCGGCTGCGATCGACTGGGCGCTCGGACACCTGGACTGGAACGAGTTCATCCACTGCATCGCGCCCGAGAACACCGCCTCGCAGAACGTGGCCCGCCGGCTGGGTTCCACCTACCGCGGCGAGGGCCGCCTGCCACCGCCGTTCCACGAGGCGCCGTGCGGGATCTGGGGCCAGACGCGCGCGCAGTGGCTGGCGAGGAAAGAGGGCGGGCGATGATCACGATCCACGGCACGTCCTGGTCCGGCAACTG
The DNA here is from genome assembly GCF_000472505.1 of Luteimonas sp. J29. Taxonomy (GTDB): domain Bacteria; phylum Pseudomonadota; class Gammaproteobacteria; order Xanthomonadales; family Xanthomonadaceae; genus Luteimonas. Next base: position 284,955 of record NZ_AWZR01000003.1, on the reverse strand, counting down.
CCACAAGCTGAAACTGCTGCTCTCCCAGCTCGGGCGCGGGCACCACTGGCGCGAGGTCGACCTGCTGGGCGGCGATACCCGCACGCCGGAATTCCTGGCGAAGAACCCCAACGGCAAGGTGCCGGTGCTCGAGCTCGGCGACGGCCGGGTGCTGGTGGAGTCGAACGCGATCCTGCACTGGCTGGCCGACGGCAGCCGGTTCCTGCCGTCCGATCCGTGGCAGCGTGCCCAGGCGCTGAGCTGGATGTTCTTCGAGCAGTACAGCCACGAGCCGTACATCGCGGTGGCGCGCTTCATCTGCGGCTGGGCGCCGCCCGACTCCCCGCGGCGGGCGGACCTGCCGCGGCTGCGCGAGCGCGGCCACCAGGCGCTGGCGGTGATGGAGCGGCACCTCGGCGGGCAGCGCTGGTTCACCGGGCAGGAGTACGGCATCGCCGACATCGCCCTGTTCGCCTACACCGCCGTCGCCGGCGACGGCGGCTTCGACCTTTCCGGCTACCCCGCGCTGCTGGACTGGCTGCAGCGCGTGCGGGCCACCCCCGGCTTCGTCGAGATGCCGCCGGCATCCGGGCAGGCACGCGAGTGGATCGCGCTGTCGATGCAGGCCGGCCGGCCCGGCCACGAAGATGACGGCGGGCGTGCCCGCCACTGACGAGATCCGATGTTCAACACCGTCCCCGATCCCATCCCCGCCCGCATGCGCGGCGTCAACCGCGCCGAAGTCTGCGACGCCAATTTCCAGGAGTTCGTGCGCGGCTGGCGCGGAACGCCCCGGCCCGCGCCGCGCGACGACGAACCCGTGCTTCCGGGCAGCGCACTGGACGCGCGCGGGTTCCGCGAACTGTTCGAATCGCAGCTGGTCAGCCGCCACCTCGACCTGATGGCGCGCGTGCTGCGCGTCCAGAACAAGGTCTTCTACACCATCGGATCGAGCGGCCACGAGGGCAACGCCATGGTGGCGCGCCTGGCCCGGCATACCGACCCGGCGTTCCTGCATTACCGCAGCGGCGCGTTCATGGCCGAGCGCTTCCGCAAGCTCCCGGGCATGGATCCGGTGATGGACTCGGCGCTCAGCTTCGCCGCCAGCGCCGAGGACCCGGCCTCCGGCGGCCGCCACAAGGTGTGGGGCAGCAAGCCGCTGTGGGTGCTGCCCCAGACCTCGACCATCGCCTCGCACCTTCCCAAGGCATTCGGCACCGCGATCGCGATCGAGCAGGGCCGGCGGATCGGGCACGCCCTGCCGGTCCCCGAGGACAGCATCGTGCTGTGCTCGTTCGGCGACGCGTCCAGCAACCACGCGACCGCGCAGACCGCGTTCAACGCCGCGGCCTGGACCGCCTACCAGAAGCTGCCCGCGCCGGTGCTGTTCGTGTGCGAGGACAACGGCATCGGCATCTCGGTCAAGACCCCGGACGGCTGGGTGGCGCGCAACTTCGCGCACCGCCGGGACCTCGACTACTTCCAGGCCGACGGCCTCGACCTCGCCGCCGGCTACGCCGACGTGCAACGCGCGGTCGAGCATAGCCGCCGCACCCGCCGCCCGACCTTCCTGCACCTGCGCACCACCCGGATCATGGGCCACGCCGGCACCGACTTCGAGATCGAGTGGCGCAGCCTGGCCGAGCTGTGCGCGGTGGAGGCGACCGACCCGCTGCTGCGCTCGGCCGCGATCGCGCTCGAATCGGGGCTGTACACGCGCGAGCAGCTGCTGGACCAGTACGAGACGATCCGCGCACGCTGCTTCGCCGCGGCCGAGGAGGCCGACCGTCGCCCCAAGCTCACCTCGCTGGCCGAGGTGGTGGCGCCGCTGGCGCCGTACACGCCGGACGCGGTGCGGGCCGAAGCCAGGCGCGCGCCCGGGCCGGCGGCGCGCGTGCAGGCGTTCGGCAGCGAGGCGAAGCTGCCCGAGCGGCTGGGGCGCAGGCACCTGGCGCTGCAGATCAACGCCGCGCTGCACGACCTCTTCGCCAAGTACCCCGAAGCGCTGCTGTTCGGCGAGGACGTGGCCCAGAAGGGCGGCGTGTACACCATCACCAAGGGCCTGTACCGCGCGTTCGGCCCGCGGCGCGTGTTCAACACCCTGCTCGACGAGACCATCATCCTGGGCCTCGCCCAGGGCTACGCCAACATGGGCCTGCTGCCGCTGCCCGAGATCCAGTACCTGGCCTACTTCCACAACGCCTGCGACCAGATCCGCGGCGAAGCGGCGAGCCTGCAGTTCTTCAGCAACGGCCAGTACCGCAACCCGATGGTGATGCGGATCGCCTCGCTCGGCTACCAGCGCGGCTTCGGCGGCCACTTCCACAACGACAACTCGATCACCGCGCTGCGCGACATCCCGGGCCTGGTGGTCGGGTGCCCGAGCCGCGGCGACGACGCGGCGACGATGCTGCGCACGCTGATGGCGCTGGCGAAGGTGGACGGGCGGGTGTGCGCGTTCCTCGAGCCGATCGCGCTGTACATGACCAAGGACCTGCACGAGCCCGGCGACGGCGGCTGGCTCACAGAGTACCCCGCGCCCGACGTGGCGATGGATCTGGGCGAGGAGCGGGTCTACGACGCCGACGCCACCGACCTGGTGGTGTTCACCTTCGGCAACGGCGTGCCGATGAGCCTGCGCGCCGCGCGCACGATCCAGGCCCGCCACGGCTGGCGCGTGCGCGTGGTCGACCTGCGCTGGCTGGTGCCGCTCAACGAGGCGGCGATCGTGCGCCACGCGTCGGAATGCGCGCGCATCCTCGTCGTCGACGAGGGTCGCCGCAGCGCCGGGGTGGGCGAGGGCATCATCACCGCGATCGCGGAAGGCGGCTACCGCGCGCGGCCGTTCCGCCGCGTGGTCGGCGCCGACACGTTCACTCCGCTGGCGGGCGCGGCGTTCCTGGTGATCCCGTCGGAAGCCGACATCGTCGCCGCCGCCGACGCGCTGGCCGCCGACGGCGGCTGAGCGCGCCCGCGATCCGGGTCAGCGTGCCAGCCCGTCGAGCAGGGGCAGGGGCGTGCAGGCCACGCCCTGCACGTGGAACGGCCCGTCGCCGGCATCGAGCGGCATCACCGCCAGCGCCTGGTCGCCGGCCACGCTGACCACCTGCCCGAGCGCGCGCCCCGGCGCATCCACGGCGGCCACCGGGGCCACCGCCAGCATCTGGTCGCCGGCCAGCCGCACCAGGCCGCGCTTGGCCTGGCCGAGGAAATGGGTGCGGGCCACGATCTCCTGGCCCGGGTAGCAGCCCTTGTGCACGCTGAAGGCCCGAAGCCGCTCCAGCGACAGCTGCTGCGGCGTCCACTGTTCCGCCTGGCCAGGCGCGAGCCGCGGCAGGCCGTGCGCGAGGTCCTCGCGCCGCCAGCGCGCCGCCTGCGCTTCGTCGGCCGGGACGGGCGAGGCCGCGATGCGCAGGGTTCGCGGGCCGCCGTCGCCGCCGAAGTCCAGTTCCAGGCCGCCACCGTCCACCGAACCCGAGGCTGCGGCGCCGCGGGCGGCCTCCGGCGCGGAGAACCGCCCGGCGAACGACCACCCGCCCTCGTGCGCGATCTCGACCCGGGTCCGGAACCGGAAGCGGGTGAGGGCGGCCACGAACGCTTCCGGGTCGGCGTCGGGCAGCAGCAACGCCAGGTCGCGCCCGTCCAGCGCCAGCAGCGCGAACAGCGCCACCAGCCGGCCCTTGGGCGTCAGCCAGCCGTTCCACTGCCAGCGGCCCGGCGCCAGGTCCGACAGGTCGCCCATGAACTGGGCCTGGGCGAACGCGGTCGCCTGCTCGCCGCGCAGCGTCACCGCCGACCAGCCGGGAAGCGCGAAACAGGTGGATCCGGAACCGCTTGTCTTGTCGGACATTGAACGGAGGCTTAAACTTGCGTGCGTGAAAGACGGTGACATCTTAGGCGATCAGCGTTCCGGACCGGTCACCGAGGGGAAGCCCCGGGACGCCGCGGATGCCGTGCCCGCCGACGATGCCGGCGAGCGGAAGCCGGTCGAATACGGCGGCCGCGACGGGCCGGATCCAACCCGGTACGGAGACTGGGAAAAGAACGGTCGCTGCATCGATTTCTGACCCCACCGCGGGCCCGCGCCTGGCCCGCAAGATCCAGCCACGCGGCTCGCGCCGCCAGCGAGGAGACCAGCCAGCAATGGCCAACCGCGAACGCCCACTGTCGCCCTTCATGCTCGGGCAGACGTACCGGTTCCAGCTCACGTCCTTCATGTCCATCCTCCACCGCATCACCGGGGTGGCGCTGGCGCTGGGCGGGATTTCCCTGGTGTGGTGGCTGATGTCGATCGCCATCGGCGGCGAGGCCTACGAATTCGCCTCGCGCCAGTGGGCCTCGCCGCTCGGCCTGGCCTTCCTGTTCGGCTTCACCCTGGCGCTGGTCTATCACCTGCTCAACGGCATCCGCCACCTGCTCTGGGACATGGGCTGGGGCTTCGAGCTGCCGAAGGTGTACGCCAGCGGCTACGCGGTGTTCGTGCTCGGCACGCTGATCACAGCGCTGATCTGGTTCTTCGGCATGAGGAGCGCAGCATGAGCGGCGGCCCCGAAACTTCCCGCGCGATGCCGTTCCGCACGCCGCTCAAGCGCGCGCGCGGGCTCGGCTCGGGCAAGTCCGGCACCAGCCACTTCTGGTACCAGCGGGTGACCGCGGTGGTGCTGGCACCGCTGGCGATCTGGTTCGTCGCCACCCTGGTGTCGCTGGTCGGCGCCGACCTGGAGACCGCGCGCGCGATCATCGCGCGACCGTGGAACACCATCATCTTCGCCGTGTTCCTGGTGACGATGTTCTGGCACGCCAAGCTCGGCCTGCAGATCGTGATCGAGGACTACGTGCACCAGCGCTGGCTCGAGATCACCGCGCACTTCCTCAACCACTTCCTCTGCGGGCTGGGCGCCATCGCCTCGCTGTATGCGATCGCCCGCATCGCCTTTGCCTCGTGAGCCCGCGATGACGTCCGCCTATCCGATCACCGAACACAAGTACGACATGATCGTCGTGGGGGCCGGCGGCGCCGGCCTGCGCGCGACCTTCGGCCTCGCCCAGAAGGGCCTCAAGACCGCCTGCATCACCAAGGTCTTCCCGACCCGCTCGCACACCGTCGCGGCGCAGGGCGGCATCTCCGCCGCGCTGGGCAACATGGGCGAGGACGACTGGCGCTTCCACTTCTACGACACCATCAAGGGGTCCGACTGGCTGGGCGACCAGGACGCCATCCAGTACATGTGCCGCGAGGCGATCCCCGCGATCATCGAGCTCGAGCACCAGGGCGTGCCGTTCTCGCGCACCGCCGAGGGCAAGATCTACCAGCGCCCGTTCGGCGGCATGACCACCCACTACGGCAAGGGCACCGCGCAGCGCACCTGCGCCGCGGCCGACCGCACCGGCCACGCGATCCTGCACACGCTCTACCAGCAGTCGCTGGCGCACCAGGCCGAGTTCTACATCGAGTACTTCGCGCTCGACCTGATCATGGACGAGGAGGGCGTGTGCCGCGGCGTGCTCGCGCTCGACATGGCCGAGGGCACCCTGCACCTGTTCCGCGCCCACGGCGTGGTGCTGGCGACCGGCGGCTACGGCCGCGCCTACTTCTCCGCGACCTCGGCCCATACCTGCACCGGCGACGGCGGCGGCATGGCGCTGCGCGCGGGCCTGGGCCTGCAGGACATGGAGTTCGTGCAGTTCCACCCGACCGGCATCTACGGCGCCGGCTGCCTGATCACCGAGGGCGTGCGCGGCGAGGGCGGGATCCTGCGCAACAGCAATGGCGAGCGCTTCATGGAGCGCTACGCGCCCAACGCCAAGGACCTCGCCTCGCGCGACGTGGTCAGCCGCTCGATGACGATCGAGATCCGCGAGGGCCGCGGCGTCGGCGAGCACAAGGACCACATCCACCTCGACCTGACCCACCTCGACCCGGCCGACATCCACAAGAAGCTGCCGGGCATCGCCGAGAGCGCGCGCATCTTCGCCGGCGTGGACGTGACCAGGCAGCCGATCCCGGTGATCCCGACCGTGCACTACAACATGGGCGGCATCCCGACCAACTACCACGGCGAGGTGGTGCAGCTGAAGGACGGCAACCCGGACGCGGTCGTCCCGGGCCTGTACGCCATCGGCGAGGCGGCCTGCGTGTCGGTGCACGGCGCCAACCGCCTGGGCTCGAACTCGCTGCTCGACCTGGTGGTGTTCGGGCGCGCGGTGGCCAACCGCTGCGCCGAGACGATCCGCCCCGGCCAGCCGCACAAGCGCCTGGCCGGCGACGCGCTCGACAAGTCCCTGTCCAACCTCGACCGCCTGCGCAACGCCAGCGGCGACACGCCGACCGCGGTCATCCGCGACCGCATGCAGCGTTCGATGCAGTCGCACGCGGCGGTGTTCCGTACCCAGGAGACGCTGGAAGAGGGCGTGCGCCAGATCCGCGAGATCCGCGAGTCGTTCGCCGACGTGCGGGTCAGCGACCGTTCGCTGGTGTGGAACTCCGACCTGGTCGAGACCCTGGAACTGCAGAACCTGCTGGGCCAGGCCCTGGTCACCATCGTGTCGGCCGAGAACCGCAAGGAGTCGCGCGGCGCGCATGCGCGCGAGGACTTCCCGGACCGCGACGATGGCAACTGGCAGAAGCACACGCTGTGCTGGCTGGACGAGGCGGGCAACACGCGCATCGACTACCGCCCCGTCCACATGTACACGCTCGACGACGAAGTCGAGGTCGTGCCGCCCGTCGCGCGGGTGTACTGAGAGACCACGGACCGACCATGGCTGAATTCACGCTCCCGAAGAACTCGAAGGTCGGCAAGGGCCGCCACTTCAAGGCGCCCGCCGGGGCGACGCGCGTGCGCACCTTCAAGGTGTACCGCTGGAACCCGGACGACGGCCAGAACCCGCGCACCGACACCTACGAGGTCGACCTCGACAAGTGCGGTCCGATGGTCCTGGACGCGCTGATCAAGATCAAGAACGAGATCGACCCCACGCTGACCTTCCGCCGTTCCTGCCGCGAGGGCATCTGCGGTTCGTGCGCGATGAACATCGACGGGACCAACACCCTGGCCTGCACGCGCGCGATCGAGGACTGCAGGCAGGACGTGGTGCCGGTCTACCCGCTGCCGCACATGAGCGTGGTCAAGGACCTGGTGCCCGACCTGACCCACTTCTACGCGCAGTACGCCTCGATCCGCCCCTGGCTGCGCACCCAGAGCGCGCCGCCGCCGGACCGCGAGCGGCTGCAGTCGCCGGCCGACCGCGACAAGCTCGACGGCCTGTACGAGTGCATCCTGTGCGCGTGCTGCAGCACCGCGTGCCCGAGCTACTGGTGGAACGGCGAGCGCTACCTCGGCCCCGCGATCCTGCTCCAGGCCTACCGCTGGGTGGTCGACAGCCGCGACGAGGACACCGGCGCGCGCCTGGACGACCTCGAGGATCCGTTCAAGCTGTACCGCTGCCACACCATCATGAACTGCACGCGGACCTGTCCCAAGGGCCTGAACCCGGCCAAGGCGATCGGCGAGCTCAAGCAGCTGATGCTGGCGCGGCACGGCTGAGCGGGGAACCTCGCGCAAGCCCCATGCGATCCGCGACGCGCCTCGCGCCGCGGTCGCGACCCGGAGGCACCGCCTCCGGGGCTGCACGCACCGTCCCGCGATGATCGCTTCCGACGACCAGGCCGAACTGCGACGCCTGCGCTGGCGCTGCCGGCGCGGCATGCGCGAGCTCGACCAGCTGTTCGAACGCTGGCTCGATCGCGCCTGGCCAACGGCCACCGACGCCGAGCGCAGGGTTTTCCTACGCCTGCTGGACTGCGAGGACGATAGGCTCTGGCGCTGGTTCATGGGCTACGAGGCCGCCGATGACGCCGAGCTCGACGCGCTCGTCCAGCGCATGCGCGAGCTTCCGCCGGGCTGATCCCCGCTGCCGCCTGGAATGGCGCCCCTCGCGCTGGCTGCAGGCCGCGCTGGCGGCGCTGGCCGGGCTCGCGGCGTTCGCCCTCCTGGCCTCCGAGGCTCCGCGCCCGTTGGCCTGGCCAGCGGCATTGGCGGCCCTGGTGCACGGCGCCGTGCTGGTCCGGCGCGAGCGTGCCCGGCCCAGCTTCGAGCTGGTACTGCGTGGCGGCGACGGACCGGTGCTGGTCGACGGGGCGCCGGTCGCGGACTTCCGGCTCCAGTGGCGCGGCCCGCTGGCGTTCGCCGCATGGAAGCAAGGCGACGGGCGCCGCCGGCACGCCACCTGGTGGCCCGACACCCTGCCGCCGGCGCGGCGACGTGAACTGCGACTGGCCGCTCCGCCGGTGCCTGCTGCGCGGCGGCACGCATCGATGGCACCATAGCCGGCCAAGCCCAGCCACCCATTTCCCCATGCAGAGTTCCGCGCCCCCGCTCCCGTGCATGGCCACCCCGTCGTGGCCGGGTTCCGGCGCGCGCCGGATCGGGGCAGGCTGAGCGCGCGCCCGCATGTTCCGGCCCGTCCCCGTCGCCATCGGCCTGCGCTACCTGCGTGCCAAGCGCCGCAACGGCTTCATTTCCTTCGTGTCCCTGGCCTCCATCCTCGGCATCGCGATCGGGGTGATGGTGCTGATCACCACGCTCGCGGTGATGAGCGGGTTCCAGCGCGAGATCAAGGACCGCATGCTCGGCATGGTCGCGCACGCCACGGTCAGCGCCCACGGCGAGGCCATGACCGGCTGGGAGCACGCGGTCGAAGTGGCCCGGCGCGATGCGCGCGTGACCGGCGCCGCACCCTACATCGATGCCCAGGCCCTGTTGCGCGGGCCGCGGCAGGAGCCCGCGGCCATCCGCGGCGTGCTGCCCGAGGCCGAGTCCGGCGTGTCCGAGCTGGGGGCGTGGATGGCGCAGGGCAGCCTGGCCGACCTCCAGCCCGGCGCCTTCAACATCGTGCTCGGCAAGGAACTCGCGCAGTGGCTGGGGGTGCGCGTGGGCGACCGGATCATCGTCACCACCGACTTCCAGGTCACGCCCATGGGCGCGGTGCCGCAGCTCAAGCGCTTCACCGTGAGCGGGATCTTCGAGGCCGGCTACCAGGAGTTCGACCGCCGCCTGGCCGTGGTCCACATGGCCGACGCGCAGCGGGTGATGCGCATGGGCGACGGCGTCACCGGCGTTCGCCTGAAACTGCACGACATGGACAAGGCATGGGAAGTGGCGCGCGACCTGGCGCTGGAACTCGAGCGCGAGGGGCGCGGCTACTACATGGTCAGTGACTGGAGCATGGAGAACGCGAACATGTTCCGCGCGCTCAAGCTCGAGAAGACGATGATCGGGATCCTGCTGTCGCTGATCATCCTGATGGGCGCGTTCTCGCTGCTCAACTCGCAGGTGATGCTGGTGACCGACAAGCTGGCCGACATCGCGATCCTGCGCACGCTCGGCCTGACCCCGCGCGGGGTGATGGCGGTGTTCGTGGTCCAGGGCACCCTGATCGGCGTGATCGGCACCGTGCTGGGCGTGGTCGGCGGGCTGCTGCTGACCTTCAACCTCGAACACATCCTGCGGGCGATCGAGCGCGTCTTCGACGTGGTGCTGATGCCCGAGGACGTGTACTACGTGACCGGCCTGCCGATCGACCTGCAGGTGGGCGACGTAGTGGTGATCGCCGTGGTCGCGCTGGTGCTGGCGTTCCTGGCCACCATCTACCCGGCCTGGCGCGCGGCGCGGACCGCACCGGCGGAGGCGCTGCGCTATGAGTAGGGCAGGGGAGCAGGGCATGGCGGAACGGGGCACGGAGGTCGTCGTCCGCGCCGAAGGCCTGGGCAAGACCTACGCCGAGGGCAAGCTGCGCACGCCGGTGTTCGACGGGCTGGATTTCCACGTCAACACCGGCGAGACCGTCGCGATCCTGGGCGCCTCGGGCGCGGGCAAGAGCACCCTGCTGCACCTGCTGGGCGGCCTCGACACGCCGACCGCGGGCGAGGTGTACGTGTGCGGCGAGAAGATGAGCGACCTGTCCGATGCCGCGCGCGGCCAGCTGCGCAACCGCGCGCTCGGCTTCGTGTACCAGTTCCACCACTTGCTGCCGGAGTTCACCGCGCTGGAGAACGTGATGCTGCCGGTGCTGCTGGCCGGCAGGGGCGTGGCGGAAGCCGACGGGCGGGCGCGCGCGTTGCTCGAATCGGTGGGCCTGGGGCACCGGCTCGGGCACAAGCCGGGCGAGCTGTCGGGCGGGGAGCGCCAGCGCGCCGCGGTGGCGCGCGCGCTGGTGAACCGGCCGGCCTGCGTGCTCGGCGACGAACCCACCGGCAACCTCGACGAGCGCACCGCGGCGAACGTGTTCGAGCTGATGCTCGAACTCAACCGCGCCCAGCACACCAGCCTGGTGCTGGTGACCCACGACCGCCGCCTGGCGGCCAGGCTCGACCGCGTGGTCGAACTGCACGAAGGCAAGCTGCGCGAAGTGGCGCGCACCGAACTCTAGCCGGCCGCGGGCGGCCGAATCGCCACCGCGCCAGGCCCCTGCCGTGGTGCCTTGGTGGATGGACCGGGCGGCGGCCGGGCGCGTGCCCGGCGGCTCGACCCTGATTGACGGCTAGCGGTTGCCGCCGCGATTGCCGCGATTGCCGCGATTGCCGCCCGGACGCGGACCCTTCGGACGCGGGCCGCGGGGGCGCGCCGGGCCCGGATGGTGGGATGGCGCGGCGTGGTCGGACGGGAACACGGGCGCGTTGCCCGGATGCCCGTAGGGATGCGCCGCGGCGCGACCCTGGCCGCCGCCCTTGCCGCGCTTCTTGGCCGGACCACCCTTGCGCGGGTTGCGGCCGTCGGCGTTGCGATGCCCGCTCGGCCCGGTGTCCACGCCCTCGGGCACGTACCAGGTGCGGAACGCGGCCGGGTTGCCGTCGGGCAGGGGCTTGGGCCCCTTGGCCTTGCGCTGCTTGAGCGGCTTCTGCGACTGCTTGGCGGCCTGCTCGCCGCTCACCGTCAGCCCGCCCTGCGCCTTCTTGCCGCCGCGGCCGCGGCGGTCTTCGCGCACGTGGTCGAAGCGGCGCAGTTCGCGCCCTTCGTCGGCGATGTTGTGGCCGTTGACGTAGCCCTGCGGGCGGCGGTCGCCGGCGATGTGCAGGGTCGACTTGGCGGCCTTGCGCTGGCCGATCACCGGCAGCAGCGTGAGCGCGGGCGGCGGGCCTTCCTCGAGCTTGAGCGACTTGCGCAGCTCCTCGACCTGGGCGGCCGGCAGTTCCATCGACTGCCCGCGCAGCAGGGTCTGCGGCAACGACACCTGGCCGTAGCGGATGCGCTTGAGACGACTGACCTGGCAGCCCTGCGACTCCCACAGCCGGCGCACCTCGCGGTTCCGGCCTTCCTTGAGCAGCACCTGGAACCATTCGTTCGAATCGGTGCCGCCGATGCGGCGGATCTCGTCGAACTTCGCCGGGCCGTCCTCGAGCGCCACGCCGCGGCGCAGGCGGTCGATGATCTTCTCCGACACGCTGTCCTCGCCCTCGGGGGCGCGCACGCGGCACACGTACTCGCGCTCGACCTCGAGCGAGGGATGCATCATCGCGTTGGCCATCTCGCCGTCGGTGGTGAGCAGCAGCAGGCCGGTGGTGTTGATGTCGAGGCGGCCGATCGCGATCCAGCGCGCGCCCTTGAGCGCGGGCAGCGAATCGAAGATGGTCGGGCGGCCTTCCGGATCCTCGCGCGTGGTCACCTCGCCCTCGGGCTTGTTGTAGATCAGCACACGGGCCGGCTCGGTCAGGGCGCTGGCCACGAACTGGCGGCCGTCGATCTCGATCCGGTCGCCGCCCTTGACCGACATGCCGACCTGGGCGACCTCGCCGTTGACCTTGACCAGGCCGTCGGCGATGCGCTGCTCGAGCGCGCGGCGCGAGCCCAGGCCCGCCTGCGCGAGCACCTTGTGGAGGCGCTCTTCCAGGCGCGGGGTCTCGGCCGCCTTGTCTTCGCGGCGCTTGAGCGTCAGCTTGCGGCTGGCGGTGGGGTGTTGCTCACTCATGTTCGCTCCGGGTGCCATCGCCATCGTCGGCGGGGGCGTCGTGCTGGCCGGCGGCGGGATCGCCGCCGGCGGGGGTGTGGTCGTCATCGGTCGCCGGGGCGGGTGCGTCCCCGTCGCTCCCGGCGGAATCGACCGCGTCTGCGGCTTCGGCGTCGTCGCCGGCCGCGGTGTCGATGGAGCCATCCTCGCCGGTCCCGGCTGATGCCTCCGTGAGGATCCCGTCCGTGCCGGGCGTCGCGCCGTCCAGGCCGTCCCCGGCCGGTTGCCCGTCCTGCCCGTCGTTGGCGGCGTCGGCAGTATCGTTCGCCGCGTCGTCGCCGTCGCCGGTCGCGATCCCGCCCACGGCGCGCGCACCGTCGAATTCCAGTTCCGGCTCGAGTTCGGCGAAGTCCTTGAGCTCGGACAGCGGCGGCAGCTCGTCCAGGCGCTTGAGGCCGAAGTAGTCGAGGAAGGCCTTGGTCGTGCCGAGCAGTTCCGGGCGTCCGGGCACGTCGCGGTGGCCGACGACGCGGACCCATTCGCGTTCCTCCAGCGCCTTGATGATGTTGCTGCTGGTGGCCACGCCACGCACCTGCTCGATCTCGCCGCGGGTGATCGGCTGGCGGTAGGCGATCAGGGCCAGGGTCTCGAGTGTGGCGCGGGTGTACTTCGTCTGGCGTTCGGTCCACAGCCGCGCCACCCAGGGATGCACGTCGGCCTTGACCTGGTAGCGCCAGCCGGAGGCGACTTCGACCAGTTCGATGCCGCGTCCCTCGCAGTCGGCCTGCAGCGCCTCGAGCGCGGCCTGGATGCTGCCCTCGGGCGCGGGCTCGTCGAGCGGGAACAGGCCACCGAGCTGGGCCACGGTCAGCGGCTGGCTGGACGCCAGCAGCGCGGCCTCGACGATGCGGTTGATGAGTTGTTGATCCATGCGTCTTGTCTGGCGGGATGGATGTCGGCGCGGCGCGGCGGCCGGCGCGTGGAACGCGTCACTCGGTGGCGTCGGCGGGCGGGTCGTCGAACTCGCTGGAGAATTCCAGCGGTTCGTCGGCCGGGCGCTGGCCGGCCAGCGACTTGAGGTAGATCGGCGCCAGCGGGGCCTCCTGCACGATGTCGAGCAGGCGCTCCTTGGCCAGCTCGAGGATCGACAGGAAGGTCACCACCACGCCGAGGCGGCCTTCGCCGGGCTCGAACAGGGTCTCGAAGCGGTGGAAGGCGCCGTCGCCGAGCCGGGTCAGCAGTTCGCCCATGCGCTGGCGCACGCTCAGGGCGTCGCGGCGGATCGCGTGGCTGGTCAGCAGTTCGGCACGCTTGAGCACGTCGTGCAGGGCCAGCAGCATCTCGCGCAGTTCCACCGGCGGCGGCAGCTTGACCGCGGCCCGGTCGGGGACGTAGACCGAGACCGGCGAGGTGTCGCGCTCCATGCGGGGCAGGGCGTCGAGGTCCTCGGCGGCCTGCTTGAAGCGCTCGTACTCCTGCAGGCGGCGGACCAGGTCGGCGCGCGGATCCTCTTCCTCGCCCTCTTCGCTGGGCGGGCGGGGCAGCAGCATGCGCGACTTGATCTCGGCCAGGATCGCGGCCATCACCAGGTACTCGGCCGCCAGCTCGAAGCGCAGCTCCTGCATCACGCTGATGTAGTCGACGTACTGGCGGGTGATCTCGGCCACCGGGATGTCGAGGATGTCGAGGTTCTGGCGCCGGATCAGGTACAGCAGCAGGTCGAGCGGGCCCTCGAACGCCTCGAGGATCACCTCCAGCGCATCCGGCGGGATGTACAGGTCCTGGGGGATCTGCAGCACCGGCTGGCCGTGCACCACCGCCAGCGGCATTTCCTGCTGCTGGGGATGGGATGGCGCCGTCGCGGCGGTGTCCTGGGCGGGTTGGCTCATTCGCGGTTCGGCCCCCTCCGGGCCGCCTGGCTGGTCGTTCGTTCCGCGCTGCGGACGCGGGCTGCGCGGACAGGGGACGCGCGCGGGCTCGCGCGGATCCTGAGCAACGCACTGGCTGGCAAAGCGTCTTGCGACCGGACGCCACGTGCAGGCCATGCCGCAATGCCGGCAGAAGACTGCTGGGGGTTCGTCGGGTCTGGCCGATGGGCCGCGACTCTGCGTCCTGCTTGCGACGGGAGCGGCGATCGGCTGCGGAACTTGGACCCTAGGGTAAGCGCTGCCCGGCGGGCTGTCCAGCGGCGGCGTTCTCCTAGAATGGCCGGGGTCATCAGGCGGAGCCCGGGCATGTGGTACGTGATCGAGGGATACGACGGGGCGCAGGGGCTCGAGGGCAGGATGGCGGCGCGCGAGCGGCACCTGCAGCGGCTGGTGGCATTGCGCGACGCGGGGCGGCTGCTGCTGGCCGGCCCGTGCCCTGCGATCGATGCGGAAGATCCGGGGCCGGCGGGGTTCAGCGGCAGCCTGGTGGTGGCCGAGTTCGGGTCGCTGGAGGAGGCGCGGGCCTGGGCCGAGGCCGATCCGTACGTCGAGTCGGGGGTGTACGAACGGGTCGAGGTGCGGCCGTTCCGGCGGGTATTGCCCTGAGTTGAGGGCCTGGGGCACAGGGCACGGGACTTCGGAGGTCCCGTCGCGCCGGGACGGCCCCGCCGCCACCGTCAGGCCTGCTCCGCGAATGTCCCCCGGCTTCCGCCCTGGGCGGAAGCCTCCTCCTTGAGTTCGCTGCGCAGGCCTGCCGGCCGCGACGGGGCGCGGCGCCGGGTTGTCGGCTGTCGGACGTGGTGCCGCGTCCGGGGCTTGGGGGGCCGGCAATTCGGACGCGGACCGGCGATCGGAAGGGCCCCGCCGCCACCGTCAGGCCTGCTCCGCGAATGTCCCCCGGCTTCCGTTGGGCGGAAGCCGCCTCCTTGAGTTCGCTGCGCAGGCCTGCCGGCAGCAGCGGGACTCGGCTCCGGATCGTCGGCTGTCGGTGTGGTGCCCCGTCCGGGGCACGGGCCGGGACTTCGGACGCGAACTGGCGGGTGGCGAGCCGCGCCATCGGGAGCGAGGCGGTTGCGGGCGGGCCGGCCCAGGTCCCGCGATGCTAAGAAAATGTTGCAACGTGCCATGCATCACGGGATGAAAACGTTTACATTCCGGCCGTCCCGCCCCCCCAAGCCCCGGACGCCGCATGTCGTATTCCGCTCCCAGGTTCCTCTTGCCCCTGTTCACCGCCGCCCTGGCGGTCGTGCTGGGGATGCCCGTCACGGCGGCGCCCGCCCGGCCGTTCACCTCGGCCGGGGATGAGGAGGCTGAACGGGCCTTCGTCGATGCGCTGCTGGCGCGGATGACCCTGGCCGAGAAGCTGGGGCAGCTCAACCAGCCGCCCGGCGTGGGCAACAACACCGGCCCGGCGGCAATGGCGGGCAGCGAGGAGCAGGTGCGCCAGGGCCAGATCGGGTCCTGGCTGGGGACGCAGGGGGCGGAGCTGACCTGCCGCCTGCAGAAGATCGCGGTCGAGGAATCGCGGCTCGGAATCCCGCTGCTGTTCGCCTACGACGTGATCCACGGGATGCGGACCGTCTTTCCCGTGCCGCTGGGCGAGGCGTCGAGCTTCGACCCGGAGGAAGTGCGCAACGCCGCGCGGGTCGCGGCGGTGGAGGCCACGGCGCATGGGGTGCACTGGACCTATGCGCCGATGGTCGACATCGCCCGCGACCCGCGCTGGGGGCGGATCGTGGAAGGCTCGGGCGAGGATCCGTACCTGGGTTCGGTGCTGGCGGCCGCGCGGGTACGCGGTTTCCAGGGCGACGACCTGGCCGCACCCGACACCCTGCTCGCGACCGCCAAGCACTTCGTCGCCTACGGCGCGGCCGAGGGCGGGCGCGATTACGACGTCGCCGACATCTCCGAGCGCACCCTGCACGAGGTCTACCTGCCGCCGTTCAAGGCCGCGGTCGACGCCGGTGCGCAGTCGGTGATGGCCAGCTTCAACGAGATCGGCGGCATCCCGATGCATGCCCATCGCGGCCTGATCCAGGACCTGCTGCGCGGGCAGTGGGGCTGGGACGGGCTGCTGGTGAGCGACTACACCGGGGTGATGGAGCTGATGCCGCACGGCATCGCCGCCGACCGCGAGGAGGCCGGGCGTCGCGGGCTGCACGCGGGCGTGGACGTGGACATGGTCAGCGCGATCTACGTGAAGGACCTGCCGGCCGCGGTCGAGGCGGGGCGGGTGCCCATGGCCGAGGTCGACGCCGCCGTGCGACGCGTGCTCAACGCCAAGTACCGGCTCGGCCTGTTCGAGGATCCGTACCGCTACTGCCGCGACGCAGGCCGCCAGCAGGCGCTGACGCTGGCGCCGGAACACCGCGCCGCGGCGCGGCGCATGGCGCAGAAGTCCATGGTGCTGCTGGAAAACGAGGGCGCGGTGCTGCCGCTGTCGAAGGACATCGGCACGCTGGCGGTCATTGGCCCGCTCGCCGACGAGCCCTGGGCGATGCTCGGCAACTGGGTCGGCATCGGCCGGCCCGAGGACGCGGTCACGCCGCTGGCGGCGCTGCGCGAGCGCATCGGGCCGCGCACCAGGCTGCTGGTGGCCAAGGGGGCGCAGGTCGACGGCGACGACACCTCGGGCTTCGAGGAGGCCGTGCGCGCCGCACGCCAGGCCGACGCGGTGCTGATGTTCCTGGGCGAGCATCCGGAAATGAGCGCCGAGGCCAACAACCGCACCTCGCTCGACCTGCCGGGCGTGCAGGAGCAGCTGGCGCTGGCGGTCGCGGCGACGGGCAAGCCGGTGGTCGTGGTGCTGCTCAACGGCCGGCCGCTGTCTACCGGCGCGCTGCAGGGCAAGGTGGCCTCGATCCTGGAGGCGTGGTTCCCCGGGGTGGAGGGCGGCAACGCGCTGGTCGACGTGCTGTTCGGCGACGTCGCGCCGTCGGGCAAGCTGCCGGTGACCGTGCCGCGCAACGTCGGCCAGGTGCCGATCTACCACGCGCGCCGCAACACCGGCCGTCCGCCGTCGCAGGACGACAAGTACACCAGCAAGTACATCGACGTGCACTGGACGCCGCTGTATCCGTTCGGGCACGGGTTGGGCTACACGACGTTCGAATACGGCGCGCCGACGGTGGAGCGCGCACGCGTGCCGCTCGACGACCTGCGCCAGGTGGTGCGGGTGCGGGTGGCCAACACCGGTCCGCGCGCCGGCACCGAGGTGGTGCAGCTGTACCTGCGCGACGACGTCGCCAGCGTCACCCGGCCGGTGCGTGAGCTGCGCGGTTTCCAGCGCGTGGAGCTGCAGCCGGGCGAATCGCGCGAGGTCGAGTTCACCCTCGGGTTCGAGGACCTGGCGCTGTACGGCGCGGACATGCGGCGCGTGGTCGAGCCGGGGACGTTCACGGTGTTCGCCGGCGGCAGCTCGGCGGCGGAACGGTCGGCGAGGTTCGAGGTGGTGGGGCGATGAGCGCCGTCACGCAACCGGTGGAAGGAGTCCGGCCGTGAGCGTCACGATCAAGGATGTCGCGCGCCAGGCCAACGTGTCGGTGGCGACCGTGTCGCGCGCGCTCAACGGCCATCCGAACGTGGCCGATGACGTGCGCCAGCGCGTGTTCGACGTGGCCGCGCGGCTGCGCTACAGCCCGCACCATGCCGCGCGCAGCCTCAGCAGCCGCCGGACCCAGACCATCGGCGTGGTGCTGCCGGACCTGTACGGCGAGTTCTTCTCCGAGCTCATGCGCGGCATCGACCACGTCGCTCGCGAGCGCGGGCTGCACCTGCTGGTGTCGAGCTACCACGGCAACCCGGGCGAGCAGGGCGCCGCGCTGCGCACCATGCGCGGGCGCGTCGACGGCCTGCTGCTGATGTCGCCGTTCCTGATCGGGTCCGAGGATCTGTCGGCCGAACTCCCGCCGCTGCCGGTGGTGCTGATGAACCCCGCGGTGGCCGTGGAGGGCCGGCCTGCCGTCGGGGTCGACAACCATGGCGGCGCGATGGCGATGGTGCGGCACCTGCTTGCGACCGGGCGCCGCCGCATCGCCTTCATCGCCGGGCCCGAGGACAACTTCGACGCCGCCGAACGCCTGCGCGGCTATCGCGATGCCATGGCCGAAGGCGCTCCCGGCGTGGAGCCCCGGGTGCTGGAGGGCGACTTCGGCGAGGCATCCGGCCACCGCGCCGGGCAGCGGCTGCTGGCGGAGGGGCCGCTCCCCGAGGCGGTGTTCGCCGCCAACGACATGATGGCCCTGGGCTGCCTGTTCGCCTTGGGCCAGGGCGGGGTCCGGGTGCCCGCGGACGTCGCCCTGGCCGGGTTCGACGACATCCCGCTTTCGCGTTACGTACACCCGCCGCTCACGACGATGCGGGTCGAGATCGCCGAGTTGGGCGCGCTCGCGATCCGGCGCCTGCTCGAGGCAGGAACGGAAGCAGGGGGCGAGGACGTCGGGCCGCGGCTGCTGCAGCCGCGGCTGGTGGTGCGCGCGTCCTGCGGGGCGGTCCCGGACACGGGGTGAGGCGTGCCGCATCCCGCCGACCGCTGCTGGAGTCGAAGAAGAAGGTGCCCACGCGCCATTCCCCGTTTCAACGACAAGAGGACAGCCCTGGGAGGGGCCACACGATGAACCGCAAGTCCCGTATCGCGTCCCGCAGGCTCGAACGCAGCCTGCTCAGTTGCGCGCTGGCCGGCTGCATGCTGCTCTCGGCCCCCGCGATCGCCCAGTCCACGGGCGCCACCCTGCGCGGCAAGGTCGACAGCGGCGCGACCGTCACCGTCACCAACGTCGACACCGGACTGACCCGCACCGCGCGCTCGGCGGAAGGCAACTACGCGGTGACCGGCCTGCCGCCGGGCACCTACCGCATCGACGTGGTGGTGGACGGGCAGGCCAGTTCCCGTTCGGTGGTCCTGGCCGTCGGCCAGACCGCCACGGTGGACCTGGTCGACGCCGCCACGCCGGTCGTGGACGGTGGCGACGCCACCACGCTCGACGCGGTGCGCGTCACCGCCGCCCGGCTCACCGAGACCAAGACCTCGGAGATCGCCACCTACGTGTCCAACCGCCAGATCGAAGCGCTGCCGCAGAACTCGCGCAACTTCCTGGCGTTCGCCGACACCGTGCCCGGCATGGTGTTCACCACCGAACCCAACGGCAACACCCGCCTGCGCTCCGGCGCCCAGACCGCGTCGGGGATCAACGTCTACATCGACGGCGTGGGGCAGAAGAACTACACCCTGCCGGGTGGCGTCACCGGCCAGGACTCGAGCCGCGGCAACCCGTTCCCGCAGTCGGCGATCGGCGAGTACAAGGTCATCACCCAGAACTACAAGGCCGAGTTCGACCAGATCAGCAGCGCCGCGATCGTGGCAGCCACGCGTTCGGGCACCAACGAGTTCGAGGGCAGCTTCTTCTGGGACCGGACCAGCACCGACTGGCGCAAGGCCACCGAGTTCGAGGAGCGCGCCGGGGCCAAGGAGGAGTCGTCGCAGGAACAGTACGGCGTGTCCTTCGGCGGTCCGATCATCCGCGACGTCGCGCACTTCTTCATCGCATACGAGGCCAAGGAGATCAGCACCCCGCGCACGCTGGAGATCGGGCGCGGCTTCAGCCCGTCTGACCTGCCGCCGGCGCTGCGCGAGGCCTACGGGACCGGATCGCTGAGTTCGCCGTTCAAGGAGGACCTGTACTTCGGCAAGGTCGACTGGCTGGTCGGCGAGGACCACCTGTTCGAACTGACGTTCAAGCGCCGCGAGGAAAGCGACGTGGCCGGCGTCGGCGGGCAGACGCCGCTGATCGCGGGCGTCGACAACGTCAACGAGGAAACCCGCGTCGACCTGCGCTACCAGTTCACCCGCGGCGACTGGCTCAACGACGCCCACGTCACCTACGAGGAGGCGTTCTGGAGCCCGCGCCCGACGACGATGGAGCCCGGCTACGTGCTGGTGGACGGAGGTCGCAACGACGTGATCTTCCGCGGCGGCGGCAGCCCCAACTTCCAGGACAAGGGCCAGGAAGGCTGGTCGTTCCAGGACGACCTGACCTTCACCGGCTGGCTCGACCACACCGTGAAGATGGGCATCAAGTACAAGGCGGTGGAGGTGCGGGCGCAGGAGCGCAACTTCCACAACCCGCAGTTCTACTACGACATCAACGAGAGCACCACGGCGCCGTTCCTGGTGCAGTTCGGCGCGCCGCTGGCCGGCGTCGGGGACGGCAGCGTGGTCTCGCGCAACCGCCAGTTCGGCATCTACATCCAGGACGACTGGGACGTCACCGACCGGCTGCAGCTGAACCTGGGCGTGCGCTGGGACTACGAGGAGACCCCGAGCCACGAGGACTACGTCACGCCTGCCGAGGTGGTGGCGGCGCTGGAAGGCTCCGAGGCGATCAACAACCCCGCCTCGGGCATCAACATCTACGACTACATCAGCACCGGCAACAACCGCAGGCCCGACCGCAACAACTGGGCGCCGCGCCTGGGCTTCTCGTACGACCTGAGCGGCGACCAGCGCCACGTGCTGTTCGGCGGCGCGGGCCGTTCCTACGACCGCAACCTGTTCGACTACCTGCAGAACGAGGTGACCAAGGCCTCGTTCCCGCAGTTCACGTACGAGTTTGCCACGCCCGCGCATCCGTGCGAGACCGCCAACTGCCTGGAATGGGATCCGGCGTACCTCGACCCCGAAGTCCTGCGCGGAGTGGCCGCGTCCGACGGCACCGGGCGCGAGGTTTACCTCAACCACAACAACCTGCGCGTGCCGTACTCCGACCAGTTCAGCCTCGGCATCCGCAACACGTTCGGCGACTGGAATACCGAGTTCACGCTGTCGCACATCCGCAGCAAGGACGGCGTGGCGGCGTTCCTCGGCAACCGCCGCGACGGTGGCCTGTTCTTCGCGCCGGGCACGACCTGGGGCCCGCCATGGGGCATGAACTTCGCGCCCTTCGGCACCCTGGCGCTGATCAACAACGCGCTCGAGACCAGGTCGAACTCGGTGCTGGTGAAGGCCGAGAAGCCCTACACCAGCGCGTCCGGCTGGGGCGCAACGGTCGCCTACACGTTCACCGACGGCGAGCAGAACAGCAACATCACCGGCTGGCCGGGTGCGTTCGACTACCCGACGATCGACGGGTTCGGCTGGTTCCCGGCGCGCTACGCGCCCAAGCACCGGCTGGTGGCCACCGGCATCTACGACGCGCCTTACGGGATCACGCTGTCGGCCAAGCTGACCCTGGCCTCGCACACGCCCGACTACGGCATCAACTGCTACGACGCGCCCGACTTCGACAACTGCTTCTTCGACTGGTTCATCCCGGAGGGCACCATCGGCTTCAAGCAGTTCGACATCGCCGCGGCCAAGGAATGGACGCCGTCCGACCAGATCCGGTTCCGCGTCCGCGCCGACCTGCTGAACGTGTTCAACTGGGTCAACTACGCGGACTTCAACGACTGGTACGGCGCGCCGGGCGAGCGCGACCCGAACTGGGGACGCCCGAGCAGCCAGCACCTGCCCACGCGGCAGTTCAAGCTGTCGTTCGGGATCGACTGGTGAGGGGCAGGGCGTGCAGGAACGGCTGATCCTGGCCAGGCAGGGACGGGCGCCGCACGGGAAGGGGCGAGATGCAGGTTGAGCGGAGGTCCTGGAGCCGGGCGCTCGCGCTCGCGGGCTTGCTCCTGCTGCTGGCCGCGTGCCGGCAGCAGGCGCCCGAGCCCGAACAGCCAACGATGGAACCGCCCAGGCCGGGCCCGATCCCGCAGGTGGTCGAGCCCGAACCGGAGCCACCGCTGGAGGAGCCGGCGGGTCCGCCCGAACTGCCGCCGCTGTTCCGCGACATCGAGCGGCGCACGTTCCAGTTCTTCTGGGACACCACCAACGAGGTCAACGGGCTGACCCCGGACCGGTTTCCGTCGCGCCCGTTCGCCAGCATCGCCTCGGTCGGGTTCTCGCTCACCGCGTACCCGATCGGGATCGAGAACGGCTGGGTCAGCCGGACCCAGGCGGTGGACCGGACCCTGACCACGCTGCGGTTCCTGGCCAACGCGAAGATGGGACCGCAGGCCCGCGGCCGCAGCGGACACAAGGGGTTCTTCTACCACTTCCTCGACATGCAGACCGGGGAGCGCTACGACTCCTGGGTCGAACTGTCGAGCGTGGACACCGGCCTGCTGCTGATGGGGGTGCTGTTCGCGCAGTCCTATTACACGGGCGACGACCCGCGCGAGGTCGAGATCCGCCAGCTCGCCGACCGGATCTACCGCCGGGTCGAGTGGCCGTGGCTGCAGCAGCGGCCGCCATTGATCTCGATGGGCTGGTACCCCGAGCGCGGCTTCATTCCGCACGACTGGAAGGGCTACAACGAGGCGATGCTGGTCTACATCCTCGCCCTCGGCTCGCCGACCCATCCGGTCGAACCCGAGGCGTGGGAGGTGTGGACCCAGACCTACGAGCGCGACTGGGGCGTGTACCAGGGCCAGGAGTACCTGAGCTTCGGCCCGCACTTCGGCCACCAGTACTCGCACGTGTGGATCGATTTCCGCGGCATCCGCGACGAGTACATGCGCATGCGCGGCATCGACTACTTCGAGAACAGCCGCCGCGCCACCTACGCCCAGCGCGCCTACGCCATCGAGAACCCGATGAAGTGGGAGGACTACGGCGAGAACGTGTGGGGGCTCACCGCCAGCGACGGTCCGCAGCGCACCTTCCAGCAGTACAAGGGCGAGCAGCGCGAGTTCCGCCACTACAGCGCCCGCGGCGTTGGGCTGTCGGACGCGTTCGACGACGGGACGATCGCGCCGACCGCGGCGATCGGCTCGATCGCCTTCGCCCCGGAGATCGTGATCCCGGCCACCGAGGAGCTGTACGAACGCTACGGCGAGTACCTGTATTCGAGCTACGGCTTCCTCGACGCGATCAACCCGAGCTTCACCTACGACATCCCGCTCAAGACCGGGCGCCTGATCCCCGGCCGCGGCTGGGTGGCCAGCGACTACATCGGCATCGACCAGGGCCCGATCCTGACCATGATCGCCAACTACCGCAACGAGTTCGTGTGGAAGGTGATGCGCGAGAACCCCTACATCCGGCGCGGGCTCGAGCGCGCGGGGTTCACCGGCGGCTGGCTGGCCCCGCCGGGTGAGCCGGCGACCTCGGGGGAGCCCGATCCCGAGGCCGCCGCGGTGGAGGACATCGGCATCGCCCAGTCGCGCGTCCACGACGAAGACGAGAAACCGCCGGCGGAGCCGAGGGCGTCGGATCCGCCACCGCAGTAGGGTCTGGGACAATGGGGCGGTTCCCGGTCCGCCGCATTGCCGGCGCCACCGGGGATGCCGCATTCGGGACGGGACGTGAGTGATGCGATTGCGCTGGCCAATCGGGTTCGCGGCGACGTGCGTGGCCATCCTGGTGGCCATGCTCGCCGCCTGCGCCCGCGACGACGGCACGACCACGATCCGCTTCTGGGCCATGGGCCGCGAGGCGGAAGTGGTGGCCGAACTGCTGCGCGACTTCGAGCGCGAGCATCCGGGCATCCGGGTGGAGCTGCAGCAGATCCCCTGGACCGCGGCGCACGAGAAGCTGCTCACCGCCTGGGCCGCGGACGCGCTGCCGGACGTGTGCCAGCTGGGCAACACCTGGATCGCGGAATTCGCCACGCTCGGGGCGCTGGCGCCGCTGCAGGCGCGCGTCGACGCTTCGGCGGTCGTCGAGGAGGAGGACTATTTCCCCGGCATCTGGGGTACCAACGTGGTCGACGGCGTGCTCGTGGGCGTGCCCTGGTACGTCGATACCCGGCTGCTGTTCTACCGCCGCGACCTGCTCGAGCGCGCCGGCGTGCGCGAGCCGCCGCGGACCTGGGCGCAGTGGGAGCAGGCGATGGAGGCGCTCGTGCGGCAGGCCGGCCCCGGGCAGCATGCGATCCTGCTGCCGCTCAACGAGTTCGAGCCGCAGCTGTCGTTCGCGCTGCAGGCCGGCGATCCGCTGCTGCGCGACGACGACGGGCGCGGCAACTTCCGCAGCCCGGGCTTCGCGCGGGCGCTGGCGTTCTACGCCGGCCTGTTCGAGCGTGGCTTCGCCCCGCCGGTGTCGGAGACCCAGATCTCGAACGTGTGGGACGAGTTCTTCCGCGGCAGTTTCGCCTTCTACCTGTCCGGGCCATGGAACATCCGCGAGTTCCGCCGCCGCGAGCCGCCCGGGATGGAGGGCGCCTGGGGCACGATGCCGCTCCCCGGGCCGGACGGCCCCGGCGCCGGCATCGCCGGCGGCACCAGCCTGGTGCTGGCGCGCGGCTCCCGCCACCAGGACGAGGCGTGGCGGCTGGTCGAGTTCCTGTCGCGGCCCGACATCCAGCAGCGCTTCCACGCCATGATCGGCAACCTGCCGCCGCGCCGCAGCACCTGGTCGCATCCGGCGCTCGCCAGCGACCCGCTGGCGCATGCGTTCCGCGACCAGCTCGAGCGGGTGCGGCCGACGCCGCAGGTGCTGGAGTGGGAGCGGATCGTGCACGAGATGCGCCTGGTGACCGAACGGGTGGTGCGCGGCGGCCTGTCGCAGGAGGCGGCGATGGCCGAACTGGACGCGCGCGTGGACGCGATCCTCGAGAAGCGGCGCTGGGTGCGCGCGCGCGACGCGGAGGCGGCCGGTGCACGCTAGGCTGGCCGGGTGGGTGTTCGCGGGCCCGGCGCTGCTGGTGCTGGCGGTGTTCTTCGCCCTGCCGGTGGCCGCGGCGCTGCTGCTGAGCCTGACCGACTTCGACCTGTACGCCCTGGCCGATCCCGCCCACCTGCGCTTCGTCGCCCTCGGCAACTACCTCGACCTGCTGCGCACGCCGCTGTTCTGGAAGTCGCTGGGCAACACGTTCTATTTCGTGCTGGTGGGCGTGCCGGTCTCGATCGCACTGTCGCTGGCCGCGGCCCTGCTGCTCGACTCGCCGCTGGCGCGGATGCGCGCGGCGTTCCGGACCGCGCTGTTCGCGCCGGTGGTCACGACCGTGGTTGCGGTCGCGGTGATCTGGCGCTACCTGTTCCACACCAGCTACGGCCTGGTGAACTGGGCCCTGGGCCATGTCGGCATCGCCCCGGTGGACTGGCTCGGCGACCCGCACTGGGCGATGCCGACGATCATCGCGTTCGCGGCCTGGAAGAACTTCGGCTACAACATGGTGATCCTGCTGGCCGGCCTGCAGGCCATCCCCCGGGACCTGTACGAGGCCGCGCGCATCGACGGCGCCTCGCGCTGGCGCCAGTTCTTGCACATCACCCTGCCGCAGCTGGGGCCGGTGCTGCTGGTCGTGGGCGTGATCACCGTGTCGGGCTACTTCCAGCTGTTCGCCGAGCCCTACGTGATGACCCGCGGCGATCCGCTGCAGAGCACGGTCAGCGTGCTGTACTACATGTTCGAGGAAGGTTTCCGCTGGTGGAACCTGGGGCGCGCCTCGGCCATCGCCTTCGTGCTGTTCGTGGTGATCCTGGCCGCGACCGCGCTGTTGCTGCGCTTCGGGCGCCGCAGGGGGGCGCTGTGAGCCGGCCGGTCGGGGAGACGCGCTGGCGTGCCGCCGGCGTCAACGCGGCGCTGCTGGCGCTGGCGGCGCTGAGCCTGGCGCCGCTGGCGTGGATGCTGTCGGTCTCGTTCATGCCGCGCGGGGAGGCCGCGCAGTTCCCGCCGCCCCTGCTGCCTTCGGCGCCCACCCTGGACAACTACCGCGAGCTGTTCGCGCGCACCGGGATGGCGCGCCATTTCGCCAACAGCCTGCTGGTCGCGACGGCGATCACCGGCCTGTCGCTGCTGGTGAACACGATGGCCGGCTACGCCTTCGCCAAGCTGCGCTTCCGCGGCCGCGAGCGGCTGTTCCAGCTCCTGCTTGCGGCGCTGGTGGTGCCGGCGCAGGTGGCCATGCTGCCGCTGTTCCTGCTGATGAAGCAGCTGGGCCTGGTGGACAGCTACTGGGGCGTGATCCTGCCCGCGATGGCGAGCGTGTTCGGGATCTTCCTGGTACGCCAGTACGCGCGCTCGATCCCGGACGAGCTGGTCGAGGCGGCGCGGATCGACGGCGCGGGCGAGCTGCGGATCTTCTTCCGGATCGTGCTGCCGCTGCTGCGCCCGGTACTGGCCACGCTGGCGGTGTTCACCTTCATGGCGTCGTGGAACGACTTCATGTGGCCGCTGATCGTGCTCACCGGCCAGGAGCACTACACCCTGCCGGTGGCCATCGCCTCGCTGTCGCGCGAGCATGTGATGGACGTGGAACTGATGATGGCCGGTGCGGTGGTGACCGTGGCGCCGGTGCTGGCGCTGTTCCTGCTGCTCCAGCGCCACTACATCCACGGCCTGCTGCTGGGGAGCGTGAAGGGGTGAGGAGGGACTGGCGCCACGGCGCAGGATCACGACAATCCACGCTCCGGCCCCGGCCACGACAGCAGGACGACCCGCATCCGCCGATGACCGACTCCCGCTTCCCGCGTCGCCTCCGCCTCCCGCGCCCGGTCCGCGTCCTGGCCGCCTGCGCGCTTGCCGCGTGCCTGCTCGCCACGCCGGCGCTGGCCCGGGGGGAAGGCGCCGCCGCCGATGCTTCCGCGCCCGAGCCGCCGCGGTTGCTCGACGGCTTCGACGATCCGGCGCCGTGGCGCGTGGTCGCCTCCGACCAGGTGGTCGGCGGGCTGCGGGTGGCAGACGGGGTGGACGGCAAGGCGCTGTGCCTGGACTACGACTTCAACGGCGTGTCGGGCTACGCCGGGATCCAGCGCGACCTGCCGCTGGTGCTGCCCGGCAACTACCGGTTCTCCTTCCAGCTTCGCGGCGACTCGCCCGGCAACGACCTGCAGTTCAAGCTGATCGACGCCAGCGGCGACAACGTGTGGTGGGTCGACCGGCCCCGCCATGATTTCCCGCGGCAGTGGGCGGAGGTGCGCTACCGCCGGCGCCACGTCTCGAAGGCCTGGGGCCCGGATCCCGACCCGGTGCTGCGCGAGGCCGCCAGGCTCGAGTTCACCATCGCCAGCCGGGTGGGCGGTCGCGGCAGCGTCTGCTTCGACCAGCTGGTTCTGGAAGCGCTGCCGCCGGACGACGACAGCCCCTTGCACGCGAGCGCGCTGGCGACCTCGGGCGAGGCGGCGCTTGCCGTGGATGGCCTGATGGCCACGGCGTGGCGCGCGGAGCAGGGCGTGCTGCCGCAGCGGCTGGTGCTGGACCTGGGCAGGTCGCGCGAGTTCGGGGGGCTGCGCCTGCGCTGGGAGGGCGGGGACCATGCCTCGCGCTACCACGTGAGCCTGTCGCAGGACGGCAGCGGCTGGCAGGAGGTGCGCACCGTCCGGGACGGCAACGGCGGCGACGACTGGATCGCGCTGCCCGAGTCGGAGGCGCGGTACGTGGCCCTGGACCTGGTCGAGGGTCCGACCCGGCGCTTCGCCCTGGCCGAGGTGCAGGTGCAGCCGCTCGCATTCGCGGCCACGCCGAACGACTTCATCGGCTCGATCGCAGCGCAGTCGCCGCGCGGCCGTTTCCCGCGCGGTTTCCACGGCGAGCAGCCCTACTGGACGGTGCTGGGCGTGGACGGCGGCCTGCAGCAGGGCCTGCTGGGCGAGGACGGCGCGCTGGAGGTCGCGCGCGGCGGCTTCAGCATCGAGCCGTTCGTGCTGGTGGACGGCGCGCTCGCGACCTGGGCCGACGTGGCCACGACCCAGTCGCTGCAGGACGGCTACCTGCCGATCCCGACCGTGCACTGGCGGCGGGCGGACCTGGAGCTGGACGTCACGGCCTTCGCCCACGGCGATCCGCGCGAATCGCAGCTGGTCGCGCGCTACCGCCTGGCCAATCCCGGCGGCAAGGCCCGCGAGTACACGCTGGCGCTGGCGGTGCAGCCATTCCAGGTCAATCCGCCGGCACAGTTCCTCAACACCCGTGGCGGGGTGAGCCCGATCCGCTCGCTGTCGATCGAGGGCGGCACCGTGTCGGTGGACGGGCGCCCGCGCGTCTTCGCCAAGCAGCTGCCCGGCGGGGCGTTCGCGAGCAGCTTCGACGGCGGGATGGCCGCCTCGCACCTGGCGGCGGGCACGCGGCCGGCCGCGACCTCGGTGGTCGATCCCGAGGGGCTGGCGTCCGGCGCGTTGCTGTACCGGATGCGGCTGGCGCCGTGGGAGACGCGCACGATCGAGGTGATGGTGCCTCTCACCGGCACCGGCGCGCTGGCCCGCCGCTGGTGGGACGCGTCCGAGCTGCAGGAGGAGGCCGCCGCCGCATGGCGGTCGCGGCTCGACCGGATCACGCTCACGCTGCCGCCGCAGGGGCGCCCCGTCGCCGACGCGCTGCGCACCGCCCTGGCGCACATGCTCGTCTCGCGCGTCGGCCCGCGGCTGCAACCCGGCACGCGTTCGTACGCGCGCAGCTGGATCCGCGACGGGGCCATGATCTCGGAAGGGCTGCTGCGCCTGGGCCATGCCGACGCGGTGCGCGATTACCTGGAGTGGTACGCGCCCTACCAGTTCGACAGTGGCAAGGTGCCCTGCTGCGTGGACGACCGCGGCAGCGACCCGGTGCCGGAGAACGACAGCCACGGCCAGCTGGTCTTCGCCATCGCCGAGTACTGGCGCCACACCGGCGACGACGCCTTCCTGGAGCGCATGTGGCCGCACGTGGAGGCCGCCTGGCGCTACATGGAGGAGTTGAGCCGGTCCGAGCGCACCGCCGCCAACCGCAGGCGCGACCGCGCCTTCTACGGGATGATGCCGGCCTCGATCAGCCACGAGGGCTATTCGGCCAAGCCGATGCACTCGTACTGGGACAACTTCTGGGCCCTGCGCGGCTACAAGGACGCGGTCGAGGTGGCCCGGGCGCTGGGCCGCGAGGAGGATGCGAAGCGCATGGCCGAGGCGCGCGACCGCTTCCAGGCCGACCTGCTCGACTCGCTGCGCGCGGCCACGCGCCGGCACGGCATCGACTACCTGCCGGGCGCGGCCGAGCTCGGCGACTTCGACCCGACCTCGACCGCCATCGCGCTCGCGCCGGGCGGCGAGCAGGCCCGGCTGCCGCGCGAGCTGCTGCACGGCACCTTCGAACGCTACTGGCGCCACTTCACCGCGCGCCGCGACGGTCGCATGGAATGGAAGGACTACACGCCCTACGAGTGGCGCAACGTCGGCGCATTCGTGCGCCTGGGCTGGCGCGGCCGGGCAAGGGAGGCGTTCGACTGGTTCTTCGCCCACCGCACGCCCCGTGCCTGGAACCAGTGGGCGGAGGTGGTGTCGCGCACGCCGCGAGCGCCGTTCTTCGTCGGCGACCTGCCGCACGCCTGGGTCGCGTCGGATTTCGTGCGCTCGACCCTGGACATGTTCGCCTACGCGCGCGAACACGACGACAGCCTGGTGCTGGCCGCCGGCGTACCCGCCGAGTGGCTGGAGGGAGAGGGCGTCGGCATCGCCGGCCTGCGCACGCCGGCGGGGCCGCTGTCCTACCGCCTCAAGCGCGTGGACGGCGTGCTGGTGCTGGAGGTCGATGACACCGGCCTGCACCTGCCCGCAGGCGGGATGGTGCTGCCCTGGCCGCTGGACGGCGCACCCGGCGCCACCACCGTCAATGGCGCGCCGGCGGAATGGGAAGACGGCGAGCTGCGGATCCGCGCGCTGCCGGCGCGGGTGGAGGTCGCGCTGCCCTGACGCGGGACGTGGCCTCGCGGCGTCGCGGACCGCGCGAATCCGGAGCGGTCGGGTCCGCACGATCCACGCGCCGGGTCGAACGGGAGCGACGGCGCGCATCCTTCCTTCGGACCGGAAGCGCGAGGGCGCGCGCACGCGCGGTCCGGGGGACACGGAGATTGCGCGCACCGGCTGCGTTGTAGTCTTGGCCCGTCACGTGACCTGCGCATGCGCATGACCCCTGTGCCCCAACGTCCGGTTGCGCTGTGGCCGCTGCCGCTGTTGGTGGCGGTGCTGTTCACCGTGGCCGCGCATCTCGCGCTGTGGCTGTCGATCCGCGACGGATGGATCGAGGCCTGCGTGCCGTATGTCGAAGGCTGCACCTCGATCAGCCGCGCTGCGCGCCATGGCCTGGGCAACCACGTGTTCCGGCTGATGGTGTTGCCATGCGCGGCGCTGGTCGGGCTGCACTGGTGGCTGGCCGCGCGATGGCTCGGGCGTGGCGCGGGGATGGTGGCCTGGCTCGGCGTGGCGGCGGCGATTGCGCTGGCCCTCTACGCCGCCTTTCTGGGCACCGAAGGCGAGGCCTACCGCTTCCTGCGCCGTTACGGCGTGGTCT
The DNA here is from genome assembly GCF_000472505.1 of Luteimonas sp. J29. Lineage (GTDB taxonomy): Bacteria > Pseudomonadota > Gammaproteobacteria > Xanthomonadales > Xanthomonadaceae > Luteimonas. The sequence goes on along the minus strand of NZ_AWZR01000003.1, from coordinate 254,865 downwards.
GCTTCTTCGGCTTCGGCTACCTCGCCCAGCTGGTGTTCCTGGCCCGGCTGCGCGCGGGCGGTCAGGGTGGCGCGCCGGTGCGTGCGATGCTGGCGGTGGCGCTGCTGATGCTGGCGCTGGGCCTGGCGAACGTGGCCACTGGCGCGCTGGTCGACGACGGCGGTCTCAAGGACCGGATCGAGAACGTGCTCGAGTGGCACCTGGGCTGGCTGCTGGCAGCCTGGTACCTGCTGCACGCGTGGCTGTGGAGACGGCTCGGCGTGGCGCTCGCGTTCGCGCCGGCGCCGCCGCGGCGCTGAGGCAGGAGGCGGGAGCCAGGAGGCAGGAGGGCGCCGGTCCCTTGGGCCAATCCCTGTAGGAGCGGCTTCAGCCGCGACCAGGCAGACGCATGGCCGTCAGGTGACGGTTTCCGTCCGGCTTCAGGGTCGCGGCTGAAGCCGCTCCTACGGTCGCGACAGCCGGGCGCGGGTGGGGGTCAGCCGCGGGCCGCGGCCACGATCGCGGCCGCGCGCGCGGCGCTTTCGCGCACGCGGGCCCAGTCGCCAGCCGCCAGCCACTCCTTCGGCACCATCCACGATCCGCCGATGCACAGCACGTTGGGCTGGGCGAGGAACTCGGCGGCGTTGGATTCGCTGATGCCGCCGGTGGGACACAGCTTCAGCTGGCCCAGCGGCCCGGCCAGGCCCTTGAGCATCGCCAGGCCGCCGACCGCGCTGGCCGGGAACAGCTTGCAGCAGCGGAAGCCGCGCGCCAGCAGCGACATGAACTCGGTCGGCGTGGCGCCGCCCGGCACGGCCGGGATCGGCGCGCGCGCCAGCGCCTCGGCCAGCGCCGGCGGCGTGCCGGGCGTGACCAGGAAGTCGGCCCCCGCATCCACCGACTGGCGGATCTGCGCCTCGTCGAGCACGGTGCCGGCACCGATCACGATGTCGGGCAGGGCCTTCTTCAGCGCCTCGAGCGTCGCGAGCGCGGCGGGCGTGCGCAGGGTCAGCTCCAGCGCGGTCAGCCCGCCTTCGAGCAGCGCGTCGGCGATGCGTTGCCCCTGTTCGACGCTGTCGACGGTGATCACCGGCAGGATGCCGGCGGAGACCAGGATCTGTTCGGCGCGGGTCTGGAGCGATTCGAGGGTCATTGGCGTGGCGCTGGTTGGAGGGGCGTCAGGCGTCGCGGAATTCGTGCGGGGCGAGGGCGGCGGCTTGCGGATCGTCGCCCAGTTCGTACTCCTGGTCGTATTCCCAGGGGCCGCCGTCGCGCGCCGGCGGGCCGCAGGAGATGGACAGCGCGCCCTGGTCGGCGGGCGTCACCATCGCGCGGCTGAAGGCGAACAGGTTGCGGCCGACGTCCCAGGCGCAGTGGGCGGTACTCGGCGCCGGCTCGCGCGCGGCCCATTCGGCCGCGTCCACGAGCGCCTCGAGCGTCCCGGCCTCGCCGTCGAGGCGGACCAGGTCGCCCTCGCGCAACTTCGCGATCGGGCCGCCTCGCGCGGCTTCGGGCGTGAGGTGGATCGCCGCCGGGATCTTGCCCGACGCGCCCGACAGGCGGCCGTCGGTGACCAGCGCCACGCGCCGGCCCTGGTTCTGCAGCATGCCCAGCAGCGGCGCCAGCGAGTGCAGTTCCGGCATGCCGTTGGCGCGCGGGCCCTGGTAGCGGACCACGGCGACGAAATCCCGCGGCAGCAGTCCCTGCGCGTGCAGGCGGTTGAGCGCACGCGGATCGTCCACTACCACCGCAGGCGCCTCGATCGTGCGGTACTCGGGCTTGACCGCCGACAGCTTGATCAGCGCGCGACCGAGGTTGCCGCGCAGCAGGCGCAGGCCGCCCTGGGCTTCGAACGGGGCCGAGGCCGGACGCACCACGGCGTCGTCGCCGCTGGCCGCCGGGGCCGGCGCGAAGCCGAGCGTGCCGCCGGCCAGGGTCGGCTCGCGGGTCCATTCGCGGATGCCGCCGGGCAGGACGGTCTCGATGTCGTCGTGCATCAGGCCCGCGTCGAGCAGCTCGCGGAACACGAAGCCGATGCCGCCGGCGGCCTGGAAGCGGTTCACGTCCGCCTCGCCGTTCGGGTACACGCGCGCCAGCAGCGGCACCACCTGCGAGAGCCGGTCCATGTCGTCCCAGGTCAGGACGATGCCGGCCGCGCGCGCCACCGCGATCCAGTGGATGGTGTGGTTGGTCGAACCGCCGGTGGCCATCAGCGCCACGACCGCATTGACGATCGCGCGCTCGTCGACCAGGCGCCCGAGCGGGCGGTAGTCCTCGCCCAGCGCGGTGATCGCCAGCGCGCGCTCGGTGGCGGCGAGGGTGAGCGCCTCGCGCAGGCCGGTGCCGGGGTTCACGAACGATCCCGGCAGCTGTACGCCCATCGCCTCGAGCAGCACCTGGTTGGAGTTGGCGGTGCCGTAGAAGGTGCAGGTGCCGGGCGCGTGGTAGGACGCGGCCTCGGCCTCGAGCAGCTCCTCGCGCGTGGCCTCGCCGGCGGCGTAGCGCTCGCGCACCTCCGCCTTCTTCCTGTTCGGGATGCCCGGCGTCATCGGGCCGGCGGGGATGAACACCGAGGGCAGGTGGCCGAAGGCGAGCGCACCGATCAGCAGCCCGGGCACGATCTTGTCGCAGATGCCCAGGTGCACCGCGCTGTCGAACATGTCGTGCGACAGGCCGATGGCGGTGGCCTGCGCGATCACGTCGCGCGAGAACAGCGACAGCTCCATGCCGGCGCGGCCCTGGGTCACGCCATCGCACATCGCCGGCACCGCGCCCGCGACCTGGGCGGTGGCGCCGAGCGCGCGCGCGTGCGCGCGGATCAGGCCCGGGTACGACTCGTACGGCTGGTGCGCCGAGAGCATGTCGTTGTAGGCGCTGATGATGCCGAGGTTGGGGCTGGCCGCGCCGCGCAGGCGCGACTTGTCGGTCGGCTCGCACGCGGCGAAGCCGTGGGCCAGGTTGCCGCAGCTCAGGCGCGACCGGCTCGGCCCGGCCTCGCGCATCGCGTCGATGCCGGCCAGGTAGGCCGCGCGCGACGCGCGGCTGCGGCGGCGGATGCGCTCGGTGACGTCGTGCAGTACGGGATGCAGGCTCATTGGACTTCCGGCGAAAGGGCTTGTCGGTGGCCCCGCGACCGCGCGGTCACGGGCACCAGTGGACGTGCAGCGGCGCGCCCGGGGTCAGGAAGGCGATGCGCGCCGGGTATTCCAGCGGATCGTCGCCCTCGAGCACGCGTTCGAGCAGCTTGCGCTTGCTCTCGCCGCGGATCAGCAGCAGGCGGGTGTGGGCCGGCGCGAGGCCGGCCGGGGTGAGGCTGATGCGGCGCAGGAACCGGCCGGCGCCGGGGCATCCGGTGGCGTCGACCGCGACGTACGGGCTGCGCGAGTCGAGCGCGGCCTGCAGGTTCTGCATGCGCGGGAACAGCGAGGCGGTGTGGCCGTCTTCGCCCATGCCCAGCACGACCACGCCGGGCGGCGCCTGCGCGTGCAGGTTCGCGGCGCTGACCGCTTCCTCGATGCTGCGGCCCGTACGGGTGATGCTCTCGAACCGCGCGCTGGCGGCGTTGTTGCGCAGCAGCGATTCGCGCACCAGGCGCGAGTTGCTGTCGGGGTCGTCGGGCAGCAGCCAGCGTTCGTCGACCAGGGCCACGTCCACCCGGCTCCAATCCAGCGGCGCCTTCGACAGCGCCTCGTACACCGGGCGCGGCGTGCCGCCGCCGGACAGGAGCAGGCGCGCGCGCGGCCGCTCCTGCAGGTCGCGGGCGAGCACCGACGAGATCGCGACCGCCGCGCCCCAGGTCCACTGGGTCAGCGATTCGTAGCTGTGCATGTGCACCGGATGGCGCTGGCGCACGGGCGCGGTGTCGTCGCGGGCGTTCATCCTGCCACCTGTTTTACCACCTCCCGGCGCGCGATCGCGGCCGTCCCGAGCAGCCCCGGATGCGGGTGCAGGATGGCCAGCGACGGAACCCGCGCCATGGTCGGGGAGAAGCGGCCCTTGTGCTCGAACCGCTGGCGGAAGCCGGAGTGGCGGATCATGTCGAGCATCTTCGGCACCAGGCCACCGGTCAGGAACACGCCGTCCCAGGCGCCGAGCGTGAGCACCAGGTCGCCGGAGATCGCGCCGAACACGGCGCAGAACACGTCGACCGCGCGCGCGCAGCGCGGGTCGCCGGCCTCGGCGCCGGCGGTGATGTCGGCCGGCTGCATCGGGCCCGGATCCTCGCCGGCGATCTCGCTCAGGGCGCGGTGGATGTTGACCAGCCCCGGCCCGCAGACCAGGCGCTCGTTGGACACGCGCCCGAACTGGGCCGACAGCCGGTCGAGGATCGCGAGCTCCTCCGGGGTCCCGGGCGGGAAGCTGGCGTGCCCGCCCTCGGTCTCGATCGGGTACTGGCGGCCTTCGCGGATCACCAGCGCGCCGACGCCCAGGCCGGTGCCCGGGCCGAGGATGGCGTAGGTGCGGTGCACCGGCGATTCCTCGGGCGTCCACGTCGCGCCGCCGATCGGGACCACGTCGGAGGCCTTGAGCAGGGGGATCGCCATCGCCTGCGCGGCGAAGTCGTTGACCAGGGTGACGCGTTCGAAGCCCAGCTGGACCTGGGTGCGCGGGCGCGAGATCACCCAGGGATGGTTGGTGATGCGCGCGATGTCGCCCTCCACCCGGCCGGCGACGGCGAACACGCCGTGCACGATGCCGGCGTCGTGCTGGCCGGTCTCGTGCAGGTAGTGGCGTGCGGCCTCGGCCAGCGAGGGGAAGTCGGCGACGGCGAAGCGCTGGACGCTGTCTTCCAGCAGCGGGTACTCGGCAGCGGGGTCGGCCAGCGCGAAGCGCGCGTTGGTGCCGCCGATGTCGGCCAACAGGACCCGGGTGCCGCCGCTCATCCGCGGCGTCCCGAGGGTGCGCCCACCGTGCGCGGCAGGAACGCGGCGGCGCCGGTCGGGCCCCAGGAGCCGGCCGGGTACTCCAGCACCGGGGTGCCGGCCTGCTGCCAGGCAGCGCTGATGCTGTCAATCCAGCGCCACGCGGCCTCGACCTCGTCGTCGCGCACGAACAGGGTCTGGTCGCCCTTGAGCGCGTCGATCATCAGCCGCTCGTAGGCGATGCGGCGCTTGGGCGGCAGCATGGCCATGTCCAGCGACATCGGCATCAGCTCGGTCGCGCCCCATTCGGGCGCGGCAAGGCTGCCCATCAGGCACAGCTCGATCGTCTCCTCGGGCTGCAGGCGCATCCGCAGCCGGTTGGGCGTGGCGCCACGCGCGTTGGGGCGGTCGAACACCCAGTGGGTCACCGGCTTGAAGTTGACCAGCACCTCGGTGGTGCGCGAGGGCAGGCGCTTGCCGGTGGCGAGGCGGAACGGCACGCCCGCCCAGCGCCAGTTGTCGATCCAGGCGCGCAGGCCGACGAAGGTTTCGACAGCGCTGTCAGCCGTAAAACCTTTCACGGCCTGGCCTTCGACGACGCCCGCGCCGTAGCGGCCGCGGATGCTGTCGTTCGCGGCGTCGGCGGCGGTCATCGGACGCAGCGCGCGCAGCACCTTGCGCTTCTCGTCGCGCACGCTGTCGGCGTCGAGCGCGGCCGGCGGTTCCATCGCGATCAGCGCCAGCAGCTGCAGCATGTGGTTCTGGACCATGTCGCGCAGCGCGCCGTAGTCGGCGTAGTAGCCCTCGCGCCCGTCCACGCCGGCGGTCTCGGCGACCACGATGTCGACCGACTCGATGCAGCGGTTGTCCCACACCGCCTCGAGCAGGGTGTTGCCGAAGCGCAGCGCCAGCAGGTTCTGCACCGGCGCCTTGCCGAGGTAGTGGTCGATGCGGAAGATCCGCGACTCGTCCAGCGCCTCCTTGAGGGTGGCGTTGATCTCGCGCGCCGAGGCCAGGTCGTGGCCGATCGGCTTCTCCAGCACCAGCCGCGAGGGCGGCTCGAGCAGGCCGGCGGCCTTGAGCCCGCGGCAGGCCGGGGCGAACAGGTTCGGCGGGGTCGAGAGGTAGCTCACCGCCGGGCGGTCGGCGTAGCGCGACAGCGTGGCGGCCACGGCGTCGATGTCGCCGAGGTTGAGCGGGTGGTAGTGGATGCGCGCGAGCAGGTCGTCGAGCGCGCCGGAATACCCGTCGCCCTCGTCGATGCGTTCGCGCAGCCAGGCGCGGAAGCCCTCGTCGTCGTACTGGGTGCGGCCGATCGCCACCACCCGGAAGTTCTCCGGCAGCAGCCGGTCGCGCAGCAGGTGCAGCAGCGAGGGGAACAGGTAGCGTTGTGCCAGGTCGCCCGTGGCGCCGAACAACAGGATGGAATCGTGCATGGACGCCGTGTGCGGGTCTATGGGTCAGGGAAGGGGATCGGCCAGTGCGCGGCCGTGGCTCCCAATGATGCCAGAGAACCAGCGCGCGCTGTCCTTCGGGGTGCGCTCGAGCGTCCCGTAATTGACGTGGATGATACCGAACCGCTTGGAGTAGCCCAGCGACCATTCCAGGTTGTCCAGCAGCGACCACGCCATGTAGCCGCGCACGTCCACGCCAGCGGCGATCGCGTCGTGGATGGCAAGCAGATGCTTTCGCAAGTAATCAATTCGCAGCGGGTCGCGCACGCGGCCTTCCTCGGCCACCGGCGGGTCGAAGAACGCGGCCCCGTTCTCGGTGACGTACACGGGCAGGTCGCCGTAGGTGTCGCGAAACCAGACCAGGGTGTCGGTCAGGCCCTGCGGGAAGACTTCCCAGCCGGTCTCGGTGTAGGTGCCCAGTGGCTGGCGTACGGAGCCGGCGCGCAGCGGCCAGCTGTCGTCGGCGCGGGTCACGGCCCGGGTGTAGTAGTTGATGCCGACGAAGTCGATCGGCTGCCGGATCTGGCGCATGTCCTCCTCGGACACCCGCGGCCAGGCGTCGCCGAAGATCTCCGCCAGCTCGTCCGGGTAGCGGCCGCGCAGGGCGGGGTGCAGGTACTGCTCGTTCATGTACGCATGCGCGCGGCGGGTGGCGGCCGCGTCCTCGGCCGAATCGCTGGCCGGGTACTTGGGCTCGATGTTCACCACCAGGCCGATGTCGTGCCGGCCCTCGGCGCGGTAGGCCTGGACCGCGGCGCCATGCGCGCGCATCAGGTTGTGCGAGGCGATCGGGGCCTCGTAGCGGTTGCGGTGGCCGGGCGCGAGCGCGCCGTGGAGGTAGCCGCCGTCGGTGATCACCCACGGTTCGTTGAGCGTGACCCACTTCTTCACCCGTCCGTCGAGCTCGCGGAACAGTACGCTGCCGTACTCGGCGAACCAGTCGGCGCAGTCGCGGTTGAGCCAGCCGCCGCGGTCGTCGAGCGCGGCCGGCAGGTCCCAGTGGTAGAGCGTGAGCAGGGGCTCGATGCCGTTGGCCAGCAGTTCGTCGACCAGGCGCGAGTAGAAGTCCAGGCCCTTGCGGTTCACCCGGCCTGTGCCCCCGGGCAGGATCCGCGACCACGACACGCTGAAGCGGTAGGCCTGCAGGCCAAGTTCGCGCATCAGCCGCACGTCCTCCTTCCAGCGGTGGTAGTGGTCGCAGGCCACGTCGCCGGTGTCGCCGTTGAGCGTCATCCCGGGGGTGTGGGCGAAGCGGGTCCAGATGCTCGGCCCGGCGCCGTCGGCCAGCGGCGAGCCTTCGACCTGGTGGGCGGCGGTGGCGGCGCCCCAGAGGAAGCCGTCGGGGAAGCTGAAGTCCTTGTCCTGGGAGGGGTGCATGGCGGCCTGTTTCCTGAGCCGGAAGGACGGCGTGGTCTGAAAACGATTACATGCCAGAATAGCGCAATCGCCCGGCGCCGGCGTTCGCGCCGCGCGAAGGACGCGGCCGACGCCGCGTGGCCTTCCGGGAGCACAGATGGCGCGCGTGGAGCTCGACAACCTGCGCAAGGTCTACGACAACGGCCACGTCGCCGTGGCCGGCGCCAGCTTCGAGGTCGCCGACGGCGAACGGGTGGTGCTGGTTGGACCTTCGGGCTGCGGCAAGACGACCTTGCTGCGGATGATCGCCGGCCTGGAGGAGATCAGCGGCGGCACCCTGCGCATCGGCGGACGGGTGGTGAACGACGTTGCGCCCGCCGATCGCGACGTCGCGATGGTCTTCCAGGGCTACGCGCTCTATCCGCACATGACGGTGGCCGAGAACCTGTCCTTCGCCCTGTCCCTGCGCGGGATGCCGAAGCCGGAGCTGCGCCAGCGCGTGGCCGAGGCGGCGCGGATGCTGGGGCTGGAGGAGGTGCTGTCGCGGCGGCCGGCGCAGCTGTCGGGCGGACAGCGCCAGCGGGTCGCCCTGGGCCGCGCGCTGGTGCGACAGCCGCAGGTGTTCCTGCTCGACGAGCCGCTGTCGAACCTGGACGCGAAGCTGCGGGCGGAGACGCGGCTGGAGATCGCCCGCCTGCACCAGCGGCTCGGCACCACCATGGTCTACGTCACCCACGACCAGGTCGAAGCGATGACCCTGGGCCAGCGCATCGTGGTGATGGACCGGGGGCAGGTGCAGCAGATCGATACCCCGATGGCGCTGTACCGGCGCCCGGCGAACCGGTTCGTCGCCACCTTCCTCGGCAGCCCGGCGATGAACCTGCTGCGCGGGCGGGTGCTGCGGGAGGCCGGCGGCTGGCAGCTGGAGGCGGGCGGTGGCGCCCGCCTGCCGTTGCCGGCCGGTGCGGCGCTCGACCCCGCCTGGCACGGCCGCGAACTCGACTGCGGCGTGCGTCCCGAACAGCTGCTGCCCGCGAACGCCGCGACGGCAACGGGGTTCGAGGCGGTGGTGGACGTGGTCGAGGCGGTAGGCAGCGACATCCACGTCAACCTGCGGCTGGGTGGCGTTGCGCTGGTGGCGCGCCTGCCGCCCGGCGATCCGCCGCGACCCGGGGAGAGGCTGCGGCTGGCGATCGCGCCGGGGGCGCTGCACGTGTTCGATCCGGACACAGGGGTGGCGCTGGCGGCCGAATGACGGCACCTTCATGTCGCGTCACGACGATACGGGCCATCATGTACGCATGACACACGACGGCACCCCCCTCCTGCCGCCGCCGCCACCGTTGTCCGACCAATGGGCGTTGTTCCTCGACGTCGACGGGACGCTGGTGGCATTCGCCGACGACCCGGGACGGGTCAGCGTCGCCCCGCGCGTGGTCGAGCGGCTGGCCGACCTGTCGCGGTCGCTCGGCGGCGCGCTGGCGCTGGTGAGCGGCCGCAGGATCGAGACCCTGGATGCGCTGTTCGCGCCGCACCGCTTCGCCGCCGCCGGCCTGCACGGCCTGCAGCGCCGTCGCTTCGGCGAGGCGGCGCCCGAGCCCGAGCCGCCGCCGGCGGCGCTGGAATCGGTCAAGGCGCAGGCGAGGGCGATCCTGCGCGAGCGCTATCCAGACGCGCTGCTGGAGGACAAGGGCGAGGCCATCGCGCTGCACTGGCGGACGATGCCCGAAGCCGCGGCCGACCTGCAGGGCTTCGCCATGCAGGCGCTGACCCGGCTGCCTGGATACCACCTGCAGCCGGGCGACCACGTGGTCGAACTGCGGCCGGCGCGCGGCGACAAGGGCGAGGCGATCGCCGCGTTCCTCGAGGAACCCCCGTTCCTCGGCCGCCGCCCCGTCTTCGTGGGCGACGACCTCACCGACGAGCACGGGTTCGAAATCGTCAATGCACAGGGCGGCGTGAGCGTGCTCGTCGGCGATCGCGGGGGCTCGGCCGCCGAACACCGGCTGGCGGACGTCGAGGCCGTGTACGCCTGGCTGGGAGCCGCCGCGTGAGCGCCGCCCCCGGGCGCCAGGCCTCGCTCGACCTGGGCGTGATCGGCAACGGCAGCTTCGGCGCGCTCATCGACCGCGATGCGCGCGTGGTGTGGAGCTGCCTGCCGGCCTTCGATGGGGATCCCGCGTTCTGCGCGCTGCTTTCGCCGCGCGACCACGACGGCGGCGACCTCGCCATCGAACTCGAGGACTATTCGCACAGCGAGCAGGCCTACGTCACCAACACCGCGATCCTGCGCACCGTGCTGTACGACCGCAAGGGCGGGGCGGTGGAGGTGGTCGATTTCGCCCCGCGCTGGAAGCAGAACAGCCGCATCTTCCGGCCGGTCTCGATCATCCGCCGGATCCGGCCGCTGGCGGGCAGCCCGCGCATCCGCATCGTCTGCCGCCCGCTGGCCGACTGGGGCGCGCGGGTCCCGGACTCGACCTGGGGCAGCAACCACATGCGCTGGATCCTGCCCGAGTTCACCCTGCGCCTGACCACCGACGTGCCGATCCGGTTCGTGCGCGACCAGCTGCCGTTCGTGCTGTGGGAAACCGTGCACCTGGTGTTCGGCGCCGACGAGCCGCTGGCGCGCTCGGTCTCGGGCTACGTCGAGGAGGCGCTGGGCCGCACCGAACACCACTGGCGCGAGTGGGTGCGCTACCTGTCGATCCCGCTGGAATGGCAGCAGGCGGTGATCCGCAGCGCGATCACGCTCAAGCTGTGCCAGTACGAGGACAGCGGCGCGATCATCGCCGCGATGACCACCTCCATCCCGGAGGCGCCGGACACCCCGCGCAACTGGGACTACCGCTACTGCTGGCTGCGCGACGCCGCGTTCGTGGTGCGCGCGCTCAACCGGCTGGGCGCGACGCGCAGCATGGAGGAATTCCTCGGCTACATCTTCAACATCGCCTCCCACGACGGGCATCTGCAGCCGCTCTACGGCATCGCCTTCGAGGAGCGGCTGGAGGAGCAGGAGGTCGAGTCGCTGGCCGGCTACCGCGGGATGGGCCCAGTGCGGCGCGGCAACCTGGCCTGGGTGCAGAAGCAGCACGACGTGTACGGCAGCGTGGTGCTGGCCTCGACCCAGCTGTTCATCGACCAGCGTCTGGCCCATCCGGGCGACCAGGCCACCTTCGCCCGGCTCGAGCCGCTGGGCGAGCGCGCCTTCGAACTCTACGACCAGCCGGACGCCGGGCTGTGGGAATTCCGCGGCCGGGCCGAGGTCCACACCTACACCGCGGCGATGTGCTGGGCGGCCTGCGACCGGCTGTCGCGGATCGCCGGCATCCTCGGCATGGAGGAGCGCGCGGCGCACTGGCGCGCGCGCGCCGACACCATCCACGCCAGGGTGGTCGAGCGCGCCTGGCGCCCGGACGCCGGGCGCTTCAGCGCCTCGTTCGAGAGCGACTACCTCGACGCCTCGCTGCTGCTGCTGGCCGACATCGGCTTCCTCGCGCCGGACGACCCGCGCTACGTGGCCACGGTCGAAGCGATCGGGCGCGAACTGCGCCGCGGCGACGCGCTGTTCCGCTACGTGGCGCCGGACGACTTCGGCGAGCCGGAAACCAGCTTCACCATCTGCACCTTCTGGTACATCGACGCGCTGGCCGCGATCGGCCGCAAGGAGGAGGCGCGGGCGATGTTCGAGCGGTTGCTCGCGCGCCGCAACCACCTGGGCCTGCTTTCGGAGGACCTCGCGTTCGACGACGGCGAGGCCTGGGGCAACTTTCCACAGACCTACTCCCACGTAGGATTGATCATCGCCGCGATGCGGCTTTCGCGCAGCTGGCAGGAGGCCTCATGAACCGTCTGGTGGTCGTGTCCAACCGGGTCGCGCTCCCGGGCGAGAGCCGCGCCGGCGGCCTGGCGGTGGGGCTGGAAGCGGCGCTGCGCGCCCACGGCGGGGTCTGGTTCGGCTGGTCGGGCAAGGTGGTGCGTGATGCCAGCGGCCGGTTGCACGAGCAGACCGACGGCGACGTGCGCTACGTGACCATGGACCTCAACCGGCCCGACCACGACGCCTACTACAACGGCTTCGCCAACCGCACCTTGTGGCCCCTGCTGCACTCGCGCCTGGACCTGGTGGACTACGCCCGCGAGACCCGCGCCGGCTACCGCCGGGTCAACCTGCTGTTCGCCGAGAAGCTGGCGCCGCTGCTGCGCGACGACGACCTGCTCTGGATCCACGACTACCACCTGATCCCGCTGGCGGCGATGCTGCGCGAGCGCGGGGTGGGGTGCCGGATCGGCTTCTTCCTGCACGTGCCGATGCCCTCGGCCGACCTGGTCTCGGCGCTGCCCGAGCACGGGCGCCTGTTCAGCACCCTTTACGCCTACGACCTGGTCGGCTTCCAGACCATGCGCGACGCCGACCGCTTCCGCACCTACGCGCGGATCTTCGGCGGCGGCAGCATCGAGCCCGACGGCAGCGTGACCCTGCCCGGCGGCAAGCGGGTGGACGTGGGCAACTTCCCGATCGGGATCGACGCCGCCAGGATCGCGGCCCAGTCCGCGGCCGCGGTCGGCAAGCCCGCCGTGCGCGCGCTGCGCGAGAGCCTGAGCGGGCGCCAGCTGGCGATCGGCGTGGACCGCCTGGACTACTCCAAGGGCCTGCCCGAGCGCTTCCGCGCCTTCGGCCGCTACCTGGAGCGCCATCCGGACGAGCGCGGGCGCCTGACCTTCCTCCAGATCGCCCCGGTCTCGCGCGGCGACGTGGCCGAGTACCGGCAGCTGCGCGACCAGCTCGAGGGCATCGCCGGACACATCAACGGCACCCACGCCGAGCCCGACTGGACCCCGCTGCGCTACGTCAACCGCAACTTCGCCCATGCCACCCTGACCGGGTTCTACCGGCTGGCCTCGCTGGCCCTGGTCACGCCCCTGCGCGACGGCATGAACCTGGTCGCCAAGGAGTACGTCGCGGCCCAGGACCCCGAGAACCCCGGGGTGCTGGTGCTGTCGATGCTGGCCGGCGCCGCGGCCGAGCTGGACGCGGCCCTGCTGGTCAACCCGTACGACCTGGACGGCGTGGCCGACGCCATCTCCCGTGCCGCCTCGATGCCGCTGCCCGAGCGCCGCGAGCGCTGGGAGGCGATGATGCGGCCGATCACCGGCCAGGACATCCACGCCTGGTGCTCCCGGTTCCTGGAGCGCCTGGCCGGGGGCGGGGGCTGAGCCCGGCGCGGCGGGTCCGGCGGTCGCTATACTCGCGAATTCGAACGGCTTGCGGATCCGGGCGATCCTACTCCGTTCAACGGCTTACGAGTCACTCTTGCTGTCCTGAATCAACAATGGTGCCGCGCCGGCCGGCGCGGCAGGGGCCTCCAACGCCGCATGCGCCTGTCCACAATCAAGCTGTCGGGTTTCAAGTCCTTCGTCGACCCCACGACCCTCCACCTGCCGACCAACATGACCGGCGTGGTGGGGCCGAACGGATGCGGCAAGTCCAACATCATCGACGCGGTGCGCTGGGTCATGGGCGAGAGCTCGGCCAGCCGCCTGCGCGGCGACTCGCTGACCGACGTGATCTTCGCCGGCTCGACCGCGCGCAAGCCGGTCTCGCAGGCCACGGTCGAGCTGATCTTCGACAACTCCGACCACGCCATCAGCGGCGAATACGCCGCGTTCAACGAGATCTCGGTCAAGCGCACGGTCAGCCGTGACGGCCAGAGCAGCTACTACCTCAACGGCACCCGCTGCCGCCGCCGCGACATCACCGACCTGTTCCTCGGCACCGGCCTGGGCCCGCGCAGCTACTCGATCATCGAGCAGGGCATGATCAGCCAGGTGATCGAGGCCAAGCCCGAGGAGCTGCGGGTCTACCTCGAGGAGGCGGCCGGCATCTCCAAGTACAAGGAGCGGCGCCGCGAGACCGAGAACCGCATCCGCCACACCCGCGAGAATCTCGACCGCCTCAACGACCTGCGCGAGGAGGTCGGCAAGCAACTCCAGCACCTGGCCCGGCAGGCGCGCCAGGCCGAGCAGTACACCGCGATCCAGGCCGAGCGGAAGATCCGCGACGCGGAGTGGAAGGCGCTCGAGTTCCGCGCCCTCGACGTCCAGCTGCAGGCGCTGCGCGAGGGCCTGTCGCAGGAGGAAACCCGCCTGCAGCAGCTGATCGCCGAGCAGCGCGAGGCCGAGCGCGAGCTCGAGACCGGGCGCGTGCGCCGTGACGAGGCGTCCGCGGCCCTGGCCCGCGCCCAGGCCGGGAGCTACGAGGTCGGCGGCACCCTGGCCCGGATCGAGCAGCAGATCGCCCACCAGCGCGAGCTGGCCGAACGCCTGGTCAAGGCGCGCGAGGAGACCCGGCACGCGCTGGAGGAGATCGGCGCCCACATCAGCGGCGACCAGGCCCGGCTCGAGGAGCTGCAGGCCGCGATCGCCGAGGCCGAGCCGCGGCTGGAGGCGCTGCGCGAGGACGACGGCGTGCGCCAGGAGGCGCTGCGCGAGGCCGAGGAGGCGCTGGCCGACTGGCAGCAGCGCTGGGAACAACACCAGCGCGAGCAGAACGAGGCCGCGCGCGCGGGCGACGTGGAACGCACCCGGGTCGACTACCTCGACCGCCAGGCGCTGGACGCCGACCGCCGCCGCGAACAGCTCCAGGCCGAGCGCGCGGCGCTCGACCTGGAGGCGCTGTCGCAGGCGTTCGAGGACATCGTCCTGCGCCACGAGGAACACAAGGCCGCGCTCGACGGGCTGGCCGAGGAGCTGGAGCGTCGCAAGCAGGCCGCGGTGGAGCTGCAGGACCAGCAGCGCGCCAGCCAGGCCGAGCTGTCGGACGTGCGCAAGCAGGCGCAGGAGGCCCGCGGCCGGCTGTCGTCGCTCGAGACCCTGCAGCACGCCGCGCTCGGCCAGGAGCAGGGCGCCGCGGTCGAATGGCTGCGTCAGCGCGGGCTGGATTCGGCCGCGCGCGTGGGCGAGCGGCTGGTGGTCGAGCCGGGCTGGGAGAACGCGGTCGAGAGCGCCCTCGGGCAGCTGATCGAGGGCGTGCTGGTCCAGGCCCCGGAAGCCCTGGTCGACGCCCTGGGCGAACTGGGGGAGGGCCGGCTGGCCCTGGTGGCGGCCGAGGACGGCGACGAGCCGGTCGCGCCGACCTCGCTGGCGGCCAAGGTCCAAGGCCCGCGCGCGATCCGGCGCATGCTGGCGCGGCTGCACGTGGCCGACTCCCTGGCCGAGGCGCGCGCGCTGCAGGCGCGGCTGGGCGAGGGCGAATCGGTGATCACCCGCGCCGGCGAGCGCCTCGGCGCCGGCTGGGTGCGGGTGCTGCGCACCGGCGCGGCCAAGCAGGGCGCGCTGCTGCGCGAGCGCGAGATCAAGGAACTGCGTGCGCGGATCGAGCAGCTGCAGGCGCGCGAGCACGAGCTCGACGCCGCGCTGGCCTCCGGTCGCGAGCGGCTGCTGGCGGCCGAGCAGCAGCGCGAGGACGCGCAGCGCCAGCTCTACATGGCCCATCGCAACGTCTCCGAACTCGCCGGCCAGCTGCAGGGCCAGCAGGGCCGCCTGGACAGCGCCCGCGCCCGGATCGAGAAGATCGAGGCCGAACTGGCCCAGCTGGTCGAAGTCATCGACGACAGCGCACGGCAGGCGCGCCAGGCGCGCACCTCGCTCGAGGACGCGGTCGGCCGGATGGCCGAGCTCGAATCCCGTCGCGCCGCGCTCGAGGCCGAGCGCCGCAACCTGGTCGAGGCCCGCGATGCCGCCCGCGCGGCCGCCCGCGAATCGCGCGACGCCGCGCACGCCCTGGCGCTGACGCTCGAATCGCAGCGTGCCCAGGTGGTGGCGCTGGCCCAGGCCCTGGAGCGCATGGGCGGGCAGCGCGGCCAGCTCGACGCGCGCCTGGGCGAACTGGCCGCGCAGCTGTCGCAGGGCGACGCGCCGGTGCAGGCGCTGGAGCAGCAGCGCCAGGCCGCGCTCGAACAGCGCGTGGTGGTCGAACGCAACCTCGCCGCGGCGCGCTCGGCGCTGGAGGGCATCGACGCCGAACTGCGCAACTTCGAGCGCGTCCGCCAGGAGCGCGAGGAACAGGCCTTGGCCCAGCGCGAGGCGATCGCGCAGCGCCGCCTGGACCAGCAGGCGCTCGACATCCGCGCCGGCCAGCTGTCGGAGTCGGTGACCGCGGCCGGATTCGTCCTCGACGACGTGCTCGCCGGCCTGCCGGAGGATGCCGACGCGGCGGCGTGGGAAAAGATGGTGGCCGACTTCGATGCGAAGCTGCGCCGGCTCGAGCCGGTCAACCTCGCCGCGATCCAGGAGCACGCCGAGGCCGCGCAGCGCAAGGAATACCTCGATGCCCAGGACGCCGACCTGCGTACCGCGCTCGAGACCCTGGAGGAGGCGATCCGCAAGATCGACCGCGAGACCCGCGGCCGCTTCAAGGACACCTTCGACCGGGTCAATTCCGGCATGCAGGAGCTGTATCCGCGCCTGTTCGGCGGCGGCCACGCGTACCTGGAGCTGACCGGCGACGACCTGCTCGACACCGGCGTGGCGATCATGGCGCGTCCGCCGGGCAAGCGGGTGAGCAACATCTCGCTGCTGTCGGGCGGCGAGAAGGCGATGACGGCGGTCGCGCTCGTGTTCGCGATCTTCCGGCTGAACCCGGCGCCGTTCTGCCTGCTCGACGAGGTGGACGCGCCGCTCGACGAGGCCAACGTGGGACGCTTCACCGCGATGGTCTCGGAGATGAGCGAACAGGTGCAGTTCCTGTTCGTCACCCACAACAAGGCGACGATGGAGGCGGCGCAGCAACTCTGCGGCGTTACCATGCGCGAGCCGGGCGTGAGCCGCCTGGTGTCCGTCGACCTGGCCGAAGCCGCGCGCCTGGCCGGCGCGGCGTGAGGCCCCGCACGACCCTGGGAGGACCGGCATGACCGAACTGCGCATTGGCATCCTGGTGGCAGGGCTGATCCTGCTGGCGGCGATCTGGTACTTCGGGACCCGGCCGCGGCAGGGCCAGGGACGCCGGGTGTCGCGCGACGGGGAGCCGGGGCGCGCGGAGCCGACGCTGGGCGCGGAGATCGAGCGCGAACTGGCCGACGCGGCGGAAGGCGCCGACGAGGAAGCGGTGCAGACCGAGATGGAGCTGCTCGACGGCACCGTCGGCGCGGCCTCGCCCAACAGCGAACTGGGCAAGCGGGTCAGCGACGAGTTCGACCGGATCGTGACGCTGTACGTGGCGGCCAAGGCCGGACAGGTACTGCGCGGGCCGGACATCGTGGTCGCGGCGGAGAAGGCGGGCCTGACCTATGGCCACATGAACGTGTTCCACCGGCTGGTGGAGAGCCATCCCGAGCGTGGGCCGATCTTCAGCGTGGCCAACATCCGCAAGCCGGGCAGCTTCGACATGGCCGAGATCCAGTCGCTGGAAACTCCGGCGATCGCGTTCTTCCTCACGCTGCCGGCGCCGGTGAGCGCGCTCGATGCCTGGGACGCGATGCTGCCGGCCGCGCAGCGGATGGCCGAGCTGCTCGATGGCGTGGTGCTCGATGAGCAGCGCAACGCACTGGGCCGCCAGCGCATCGCCGGCCTGCGCGACGAGATGCGCGCCTGGGACCGCGAGCACGAGTCGCCGCCGGTCACGCGCAGCCCGCGCTGGTAGGCGCGGACATTTCCCTGGGGGCGCCGGACTTCCGGCCCTCTTCGCGTGGGCCGCACGCGCGCGTGCGGCGTCCGTACCTGTGTCTGCCAGCTGGTTTGCCGAAGCCGCTGGCCGTCTGGTCCGCCGAGAGGGGCGGCCGGGGAGTGCGCGCGGCGCCGGGAGCGGGTACCCCCGGGTGCGAATGTCCCCCGGCGACGGCCTGCGGCCATCGCCTCCTCCTTGATTTCGCACCCGGAGGCACCCGCTCCCGCGTGATCCATCCGGGCGGTTCCGTGCGCGGCGGGAACGTTCGGGAGGCAGCGGGCCAGTCGCTCCCGAGATGACCACGGTGGGTCCGGGCGGCCGGCGGGATTCCCCGGTTCATTCGTGTCGGCGGACAACGACCCCGACGGCTGCTGTAGTCCGTGCGGGGATAGTGGAGCCGTGCATCGAGGCGGGTGGGGCCGCGCACTCCGGATGCTCTCGCCGCATCCCCTGGCATGCGCCGCCCTCGCCGGCGCCGGTCGCCCGCCGGCCTCGCCCCTGGGGCTTCCGGAGCCGAGCCGCGACGTGGCCGGGCAGGCCCTGCGGCGAAATCAAGGAGGAGGCAATGGCCCGCAGGGCCGATGCCGGGGGACATTCGCCGCAGGGCCTGCCCGGCCGCGTCGCGGTCCGTCGGGTCGCCGCGCCAGCCGGGCAGCTTCTCGGCGCCGGTCGCGGAAGCGCCGGCCACGCCGAGTCACGGCGACGCGCCGCCAACGCCCGCGCCCTACAATCTCCCCATGCCGGACTCCGCCACCATCGCCCGCGCCAGGGAACTGCGCGCGCGCATCGAAGACGCCAATTACCGCTACTACGTCCTCGACGACCCCTCGATCCCGGACGCCGAGTACGACGCCCTGATGCGCGAGCTCGAGGCGCTGGAACTGGCCCATCCCGAACTCGCCTCCGACGACTCGCCCACGCGCACCGTCGGCATCCGCCCGGACGGCGGCTTCCCGGAAGTCCGGCATGCGATCCCCATGCTCTCGCTGGCGAACGCCTTCGAGACCCCGGGCGTGCCCGACGACGCCGACGACCGCGTCCGCCATGCGGAGGTCGCCGATTTCGTCCGCCGCATCGAGCAGCGACTCGGCATCCACGACCCGGTGTTCTCGGTCGAGCCCAAGCTCGACGGCCTCGCGATCAGCCTGCGCTACGAGGACGGCGTGTTCGTCCAGGGCGCCACCCGCGGCGACGGCACGACCGGCGAGAACGTCACCGCCAACCTGCGCCAGGTGCGCGCGGTGCCGCTCAGGCTGCGCACCGGCGACGCCCCGCCCCCGGCCGTGCTGGAAGTGCGCGGCGAGATCTACATGCCGCGCAAGGCCTTCGAGGAGTGGAACGCGCGTGCGCTCGAGCGCAACGAGAAGCTGCTCGCCAATCCCCGCAATGGCGCCGCCGGATCCCTGCGCCAGCTCGACCCCGCGGTCACGCGCCGGCGTCCGCTCGCGTTCTTCGCCTACGGCGTCGGCGAGGTGGAGGGCCTGCAACTGCCCGGCACGCACTCCAGGACCCTGGTCCTGCTGCGCGAATTCGGTTTCCCGATCGCACCCGAGGTCGACACCGCCACCGGCTTCGACGGCCTGATCGCCTACTACCGCCGCATCGGCGCGGCGCGCGACGGCCTTCCGTACGACATCGACGGCGTGGTCTACAAGCTCGACGACTACGCCGGACAGCGCGAGATGGGCTTCGTCTCGCGCGCCCCGCGCTGGGCGCTGGCGCACAAGTTCCCCGCCCAGGAGCAATCCACGGTGCTGCGCGCGATCGAGATCCAGATCGGCCGCACCGGGGCGGCCACGCCCGTGGCCCGGCTCGAACCGGTGCAGGTTGCCGGCGTCACGGTCACCAACGCCACCCTGCACAACGCCGACCAGGTCGCCCGCCTGGACGCGCGCGAGGGCGATACCGTGATCGTGCGCCGCGCCGGCGACGTGATCCCCGAGATCGTGCGCGTGATCGCCGAGCGCCGCCCCGCCGGTGCCGTGCCGTGGACGATGCCCACGCATTGCCCCGTGTGCGGCTCGGAGCTGGTGCGCGAGGAGGGCGCGGCGGCCTGGCGTTGCAGCGGCGGGCTCTCGTGCCCGGCGCAGCGCAAGGAGGCGGTGCGGCACTTCGCCTCGCGCCGGGCGATGGATATCGAGGGCCTCGGCGACCGCCAGGCCGAGGCGCTGGTGGAGTTCGGCTTCGTGCATTCCCCCGCCGAGCTCTACGCGCTCACCGTCGAGGACCTGGTGCGGATGAAGGCGGCGCTCGATGCCGGGACCGCGGCCGACCTGGTGCAGGCGGCGGCGGACAGCAAGGGCGCGCTCGCCATCGACGAGGAGGGCCTGGCGCTGCTCGCCAACGAGCGCACCCGCTGGCGCGACGCCGGCTTCCTGCGCGCGCACCTCTCCGTCGACACGTCCGGCAAGCTTGCCACGCGCTGGGCGGAGAACCTGGTCGCGGGCATCGAGGCGAGCAAGCGGACCACGCTCCCGCGCTTCCTGTTCGCGCTGGGCATCCCGCACCTGGGCGAGACCACGGCCAAGGCGCTGGCGCAGTGGCTGGGTTCGCTCCAGTTCGTGCGCACCACGCCCGCCGAGCTGTTGCAGGCGCTGCCCGACATCGGGGGCGAAGTGGCGCGGTCGATCGCCACCTTCTTCGAGCAGCCCGGCAATGCGCGGGTGGTGGATGCGCTGCTGGCCGCCGGCATCCGGTTCACCGACGAGGCACCGCCGTCGCCTGCGCTGCGCGAGCGGCTCGATCTGGCCCACCTGCTGCGCATGCTGCCGGTCGAGAAGCTCGGCGACCGCAGCGCGGAGCGCCTGGCCGGGACCTACGGCAGCCTGGACGCGCTGTTGCGCGCCAACCCGAGCGGCTGGACGGGCGCCGGCGCGTCCGCGGCCGGCGCGGAGAACCTGGCCGCCTACCTCGCCGATCCCGAGGCACGCGCGCACCTCGAAGCCCTGGAAGCGGCGCGGCAGCGCCTGCTCGCGGCCGCGCCCGAGCAGGCCGCGGCCGTCACCGGGCCGCTCGAAGGACGCACCGTCGTGCTCACCGGCAGCCTGTCCTCGATGACCCGCGACGAGGCCGGGGAGAAGCTGCAGGCGCTGGGGGCGAAGGTCGCCGGCAGCGTATCGAAGAAGACCCACCTGGTGGTCGCCGGCGAAGCGGCCGGCTCCAAGCTGGCCAAGGCCAGGGAGCTGGGCATCGAGGTCTGGGACGAGGAGCAGCTGCTGGCGTTCCTCGCCGCGCACGGGGCAGGCGCGTGAGCCGCTTCCAACCGGGACCCGGCTGGCGCGACGTCGCCGCCGCCGGACAGGCATGGATGCCCTCGGGCACGCGCGACGCGCTGCGCCTGCGCGCCTGGGTGAACCGCCTGGTGCGGGAGTTCTTCTTCGCCCGCGACGTGCTCGAGGTGGAAACGCCGATGATGTCGCGCGCCGGCAACACCGATCCGAACATCGCCTCATTCGCGCTGGAGTTCTCCGGCCGCACCGACGGCGCGCCGCGCACGCGCTGGCTGCGCACGTCGGCCGAGTTCCCGATGAAGCGGCTGCTGGCCGCCGGCATCGGCGACTGCTTCGAGCTGGGCCGCGTGTTCCGCGACGGCGAGGCGGGCGGCCGCCACAACCCCGAGTTCACCATGCTCGAGTGGTACCGGGTCGGCTGGGACCACCTGCGGCTGGCGGACGAGACCGTGGAACTGGTGCAGGCGGCGCTGTCGCTGGTCGGGCGCGAGGCATCGGTCGCCCGGACCACGTTCCGCGAGCTGTACCGGGACATGCTCGGGGTCGATCCGATGACCGCCGGGATCGACGAGCTGCGCGCGGCCGCCGACGGCATCGTCATCGATCCCGAGGGACTGACCCGCGACGACTGGCTGGACCTGTTGATGACCCATCGCATCCAGCCGCGGTTCCCGCCCAACCAGCTGCTGGTGCTGCACGACTATCCGGCCTCGCAGTGCGCGCTTGCGCGCGTGGTGCGGCGGGGCGGGGTGGACGTGGCCGAGCGCTTCGAGCTGTACCTGGGCGCGCTGGAGCTGGCCAACGGCTACCACGAGCTGACCGACGCCGGCGAGCAGCGGCGCCGCTTCCTGCGCGATGTCGATGTGCGCCAGGCGCGCGGCGACGCCGCCCCGCCGCTCGATGAGGGGCTGCTGGGGGCCATGGCCGCGGGGCTTCCGTCCTGCGCCGGAGTGGCGCTGGGCATCGACCGGCTGCTGATGGCCATGCTCGACACGCCGCGCATCGCCGACGTGCTGGCATTCGACTTCGCCCGCGCCTGACCCCGTGGGCGGTCGCAGGACGGCGTCCCGGTAGAATCCCGCCATGACCGACGCCATCGACTACGCCCGCTACGACCGCATCCGCCCGATCCGCTGGACCGGGGAGGCGCTGGAGCTGCTCGATCAGCGGCGGCTGCCATTCGTGGTCGAGTACCTCGAGTGCCGCAGC
Organism: Luteimonas sp. J29; assembly: GCF_000472505.1. Taxonomy (GTDB): domain Bacteria; phylum Pseudomonadota; class Gammaproteobacteria; order Xanthomonadales; family Xanthomonadaceae; genus Luteimonas. The sequence continues at coordinate 233,111 of NZ_AWZR01000003.1, read as the reverse complement.
AGCGACGCCGTGGCCGAGGCGATCCGGTCGCTGGCCGTGCGCGGCGCGCCGGCGATCGGCGTTTCCGCGGCCTGGGGCGTGGTCCTGGCCGCGCGCGAGGTCGAGGCGGCCGACGCGACCGGAGCGGCGCGCCTGCTCGAGCCGGCCATGCAGCGGCTCAACGCCGCGCGCCCGACCGCGGTGAACCTGGCCTGGGCGCTGGCGCGGATGCGCGCCGCGCTGGTGCGCGCGCAGGCCGGCGAGGGCATGGGCTGGCGCGCGGCGCTCGAGGCCGAGGCGCGCGCGATCGAGACCGAGGACCTGGCCGCCAATCGCGCCATGGGCACGCTCGGCGCGTCGCTGATCGCGCCCGGTAGCGGCGTGCTCACCCACTGCAACACCGGTTCGCTCGCGACCGCTGGCTTCGGCACCGCCCTGGGCGTGATCCGCGCCGGCGTCGCCGAAGGCCGCATCGCGAAGGTCTATGCCGGCGAGACCCGTCCCTGGCAGCAGGGTGCGCGCCTGACCGCCTGGGAACTGCTGCAGGACGGCATTCCCGCCACGCTGATCGCCGACTCGGCCGCCGCCCACCTGATGAAGACCGGCGCGGTGCAGTGGGTGATCGTCGGCGCCGACCGCATCTGCGCCAACGGCGATACCGCCAACAAGATCGGCACCTACCAGCTGGCGATCGCCGCGCGCCACCACGGCGCGAAGTTCATGGTCGTGGCGCCGTCCTCGACCGTGGACATGGAGACCGCGACGGGCGACCTGATCGAGATCGAGGAGCGCGACCCGGCCGAGCTCTACGGCATCGGCGGGCAGCGCACGGTGGCCGAGGGCGTGCCGGCGTGGAACCCGGTGTTCGACGTGACCCCGGCTTCGCTGATCGATGCGATCGTGACCGAGAAGGGCATCGTCGAGCATCCCGACCCCGACGCGATGCGCGCGCTCTTCGGCTGATCGCGCGGCGGCCGCCGGCCGGTCGCATTCAACCCTTGCGCGCCAGCCGCCAGATCGCGACCGCGCTGAACAGCATGGTGAAGCCGATCGCGGACGCGATCGCCATCGCCAGCGGCTCGAACTGGAACGTCCCCACGCCCGCGGCATGCATGGCGAGCTGGATGACGTGGAACTGCGGCCACACCGGCACCTGCCAGTGCAGCGACCCGGGCAGCGGGAAGAACATGCCCGACAGGTAGCAGCCCGGCAGGTAGACGAGGTTGGCGTAGCCCGGCGCCGCGCTGCCCCGGAACAGGGTGCCGATCATCAGGCCCATGGCGCAGAACGGGATCGCGGACGCGACCAGCACCAGGCTCAGCGCGACGATGCGGGAGGCGTCGAGGTCGAGCCGTCCGGCGAGCAGGGCCACGACCAGGACCGGCACGTAGGCCAGCACGCCGAAGCCGAGCCCGCAGGCGATCTTGGCCACCAGCCAGGCGCCGGCGGGCGCGGGCTGCGCGCGCTTGAGCCGCAGCAGGCCCATCTCGCGTTCCATCGCCAGCGAGGCACCGATGCCGAACAGGCCCGGCATGCTGGTGGCCATCACCGAGAAGGCGGCGAACAGGAACACGCCGACCGTCGGGTCCTCCGCCGGGGCCTCGCCGGCGACCACCAGGGCGATCAGGGCGTACAGCGCCACCGGCATCAGCAGCACGGGGACGGCGAGGCCGGGATTGCGCAGCATGCGCAGCGCCTCGCAGCGGATCTCCTCGGCGTAGGCGCGCAGCAGACGGCGCGGGGAGGGGGCGGGCAGCTGATGGGCCTGGAGCGCGATGTTCATGCGGCCTCCTTCGTGAGGGTGTTGAAGGCTTCGTTGAGTCCGGCCTCGCGCACCTCCAGCCGGGACAGGGCCGGATCCTGGTCCAGCAACCGGCGCACCACGCGCTCGGCATCGATGGCGGTCAGGTGCAGGCGGTTTCGCTCCCGGCGCACCTCCTGCACGCCGGGCCAGGCGGCGACCTCGGCCTCGTCCAGCCGGGTCTCGCAGCTGACCTGGCGGCGCGCGACCAGGGCGCGCATCTCGTCGACGCTGCCCGAAGCGACGAGCCGCCCCTTCGCGATCACCGCCACGCGGTCGGCCAGCGCCTCGGCTTCCTCGAGGTAGTGCGTGGTCAGCACGATCGAGCAGCCGGTCGCGAGCAGGCCGCGGATGCTGGCCCACAGCGCTTCGCGCGCCTGCACGTCGAGGCCGACCGAGGGTTCGTCGAGGAACAGCACCCGCGGCTGGCCGCAGATGGCGACCGCGAACTGCGCCAGCCGCTTCTGGCCGCCGGACAGCTTGCCGTAGGCACGGTCGGCGAACGCGGTGGCGCCGGCGCGGCGCAGGCATTCGTCGAGGTCGAGCGGGTCGGCGTAGTAGCTCGAGGCCAGCCGCACCAGTTCGCGCGGGGTCAGCTCCCTGGGCAGTTCCACGTCCTGCATCATCGCCCCCAGGCCCTGGCGGCGCGCGGTCTCCTGCGGTGGGCCGCCGAGCAGTTCGACCCTGCCGGCATCGGGTTCGAGCAGGCCGAGCCACAGCGAGATCGCGGTGGTCTTGCCGGCGCCGTTCGGGCCGAGCAGGGCCAGCAGCTCGCCGTGGCGCAGCTGCAGCTCCACGCGGTCCAGCGCGACCACGCCGCCGAAGCTGCGGGTGATGCCCTGCAGGGAGGCCACGGGCGAGGCTCCGTCGCGCGTCGCGCTCGAGCGCGTGGGGTGCGGCGCCGGCGACGGCGGCTCCGGCCGCGGCGAGTCGCCCTTGCAGCGGCGCACGCGCCGGCCGTTGAGCAGCTGGCCGATCAGCGTCGGCCGCACCAGCCAGTGGTAGCTGGCGAACAGCACGGCCAGGCTGGCGACCAGGACGAAGGGATACTTCAGGCTCCAGTGCAGCGGCCAGTGGCCCACCCAGACCTGCAGCGCGGCCACCACGGGCAGGTGCGCGAGGTAGATCCAGTACGAGGCGTCGGCGACGTAGCGGCGCACCGGGCTGTAGCCGTCGAGCCAGCGCAGGGCGGCGCCGGTCAGGCCCAGCGCCAGGCCCCAGGCCGCGATGCCGTGCATCAGGGCGAAGCCGGACTTGGTCAGCACCGCGCCGTCGAACAGGACCAGCGGCTCGGCGGGGACGCCGTCGGGTGCCATCGGCGTGGTGCGCATGCCCGCGAGCATCCAGGCCGCGGCCAGCGCGCCGGCCAGCAGGTTGGGCAGCCAGTGGCGCGCCAGCGCCGGGAGTGCGCCAGCCGAACGGTGCACCAGCCAGCCCGTCGCGAAGGCGGTGCCGTAGCCGACCAGCGGCGCCACCTGGGGAATGAGGGTCTGGTCGGGCGTGGGAATCCCGGTCCAGTAGAACCAGTTCGGCAGCGGCAGCAGCGCACAGGCGACGGGCAGGGCCAGCACCACCACCGCGACGACGGGCAGGCGCAGCACGGACGCGACCGCCCGGTCGGCCAGGCCGCGCAGCGCCTGGCCGCGGTCCAGTCGCGCGACCAGTCCCGCCAGCAGCAGGGCCAGCGCGTAGAACTGCAGCAGCTGGTACAGGAACCAGAGATGGGTCAGCGGGAACGCCCCGGCCACCTTCGGCATCCCGGGCATCTCCGGCAGCGCGCCCCCGAACACCTTGGTAAGGCCCGCGAGCCAGACCGCCGAGATCAGCGGGAACAGCACCACCCAGCCGGCCACCAGCGGCACGCCGATCCGCAGGGCGCGGTTCTTCCAGAACCCGGCCGTGCCGAGCCTGCCGTGCAGCAGGCGCGCGAAGTAGCCGGCGATGAAGAAGAACAGGGTCATCCGGAACGCATGGGAGACGAAGGCGGCGCCGCCGAGGAACGCGCTGGGCGAGTTGTCCTGCATCGCCCACAGCCCCGGCGGCCAGCCGGGCATGAACGACAGGGCGGCGTGGAAGGCGACGCCGAGCAGGAGCGCGAAGCCGCGGACGGCGTCCAGCGCATGCAGGCGCTGGTGGTCGTGGTGGGACATGGCGGTGTCCTTCAGAGGAAGTCGCGACGGCGCGCGACGGTGAGTTGCGGGAGCAGGAGGGCGATGGCGAAGACGAGGAGTTCGACCAGCACCACGCCGGCCACGGTGCCGTTCCACACCGGCGCCTCCGCCCCGAGGTGGTTGCGGATGCCGGGCAGGGCGCCGACGCCGAACATGAACAGGCTCACCGACATGTTGGTGACGATGATCGCGGCGGTCATCGCGCCTTCCGAGCGCGCATGCAGCCCGGCGCAGAGCACGACGGCGAAGTTGGCGAGCAGGAAGCCGCACATCGCCACCACGAACGGCAGCAGGCCGTCGGGGATCGCCGGCGAGGCCAGCACCGCCACCACCGCCGAGACCGAGGCGGCGAGCCAGGGCAGGGCGAAGCACAGCAACAGGCCCAGGGTCTTGGCCAGCACGTACTGCGGGATCGAGACCGGAAGGGCGAGCAGGAACTGCAGCGACCGCTCCTTGCGCTCGTTGGCCACGCCGTAGATCGCCAGCATCGCGCCGCCGGCGATCACCGCGGTCAGCCAGGCGATGGAGCCGACGTTGAAGGCGGCTCCGCCCGCCGCGCAGGCCAGCGCCGAGAACATGGCCGCGGCGGCGGTCGCCAGCATCGTCCAGCGGTGGACGTGGAGCTCCTTGGCGATGAGCCGGGTGGTGATGCCGTTCATGGGGCGCGCCCCTCGCGGTGGTGCATGACGTTGGCGACGAAGATCTCCTCCAGGCTCATGCGCTGGACGCCGCGCACGGCGCCGCCCAGCAGCGCGAGCTGCGCCTCGTCGAAGCGGTTGGTGGTGAGGGTGCGGAAGCGGCCCTCGCCGGACTCGGCCACGATGTGCGGCAGCGGGGGCAGGGCGGCGCCGGGCTCCAGCTGCACATCGATGCGGCGCCAGCGCTCCAGGAACGCTTCCCTGTCGCTGCATTCCAGCAGCCGGCCGCGGTCCATGAAGGCGATGCGGTCGGAGATGCGCTCGACGTCGGCGGTGTTGTGCGAGGAGAACAGGATCGAGCGGCTGTCGTCGCGCAGCACGTCCATGAACTCGGTGAGCAGCTCCTGGCGCGCGACCGGATCGAGGCCGTTGCCCGGCTCGTCGAGCAGCAGCAGGCGCGGCCGCCGCGCCAGCGCCAGCAGCATCGCGGCCTTGACCTGTTCGCCGTGGGAGAGGGTCCGGGCGGTCTGCTGCGGATGCAGGTTGAAGCGGCGCAGCAGGGTGGCGGCGTAATCGGGATCCCAGCCCGGGTAGACCGACGACACGAAGGCCATGTGCCAGCCCAGGGTCGCGTTCGGCACCAGGCGCAAGTCGGCCGAGACGTAGCCGACGTCGCGCTTGGCCTCGGCCTGCGCCGAGGGCATGGCGTGGCCGAGGACGCGGATCTCGCCCGCGTCCGGGGCCAGCATGCCCATGGCCATGCGGATCGTGGTGCTCTTGCCGGCGCCGTTGGGGCCGACCAGGCCCAGCACCTCACCGGGCTCCAGGTCGAAGGAGATCCCCTGCAGCTGGAAGAAGCGGTAGGCCTTGCTGACGCCCCGCATGCGCAGGTGGGCGGTGGTGCTCATGGCGTGCTCCCGGTGCGCAGCGCGCTGCGCAGTCGTGCTTCGAGTTCCTCGTCGTCCATGCCGAGCTGGCGCGCGATCGAGGCCGCTTCGCGCAGGTGTCCGTCGAGCACCTGCTGCAGCCGGGCGCTGGCGGCGCTGCCGCGGCCGCTGTCGGCCACGAACGAGCCCTTGCCCTGCCGGGTGACGATCACCCCCTCCGACTCGAGGTCGAGGTAGGCGCGCTTGACCGTGATCACGCTGACCCGGATCGCCGCCGCCAGCGCCCGGATCGAAGGCAGTTCCTGCCCGGCCGGCCACTCGCCCGAGGCGATGCGCGCGCGGATCTGGTCCACGATCTGGAGATACATGGGCCGCGCATCGGCCTGCGAGATGTGGAGGTCGGTGTTCATACTGTGCATATAGTGTATGCACAGTAGCCCCGTGCCGGACAAGCGCCGATCACCGGCATGTCGCAGGAGCCAATTCCCAGGCGGCCGCGGCAAGCCGTCGGCGGACCGGCCAGTGGCCACCCTCCGGGTGCGCAAGTACTTGTTTTTCCGCTGGAAATTACTGGCCAATCGGTGCCGCGCGTGGTACCATTCCACGGTTGATTCCGGCGCGGCCGAACGGGCCCGCCGTCACGTTTTTCCGGGCGGCTGCCGGCGGCCTCGGGGAAGCACGGCACATACAGGACGCTAGCAACTCGATGACCGATCTCGCCCAGGAAATCATCCCGGTCAACCTCGAAGACGAAATGCGGCGCAGCTACCTCGATTACGCCATGAGCGTGATCGTGGGCCGCGCGCTGCCGGACGTCCGGGACGGCCTCAAGCCGGTGCACCGGCGCGTGCTGCACGCGATGAACGAGCTGGGCGCGCACAGCAACAAGCCGTACTACAAGTCGGCGCGCATCGTCGGCGACGTCATCGGCAAGTACCACCCGCACGGCGACCAGTCGGTGTACGACACCCTGGTGCGGATGGCGCAGCCGTTCTCGCTGCGCTACCTGCTGGTGGACGGGCAGGGCAACTTCGGCTCGATCGACGGCGACTCGGCCGCGGCCATGCGCTACACCGAGGCGCGCATGGCGCGCATCACCCACGAGCTGATGGCCGACATCGACAAGGAAACCGTCGACTTCGTGCCCAACTACGACGAGAAGGAGCTGGAACCGTCGGTGATGCCGACCCGGTTCCCGAACCTGCTGGTCAACGGCTCGGCCGGCATCGCGGTCGGCATGGCCACCAACATCCCGCCGCATAACCTGGGCGAGGTGGTGGACGCGCTGATCGCGCTGATCGACAACCCGGAGATCGACGTCGACGGCCTGATGGAGCACGTCCCCGGCCCCGACTTCCCCACCGGCGGCATCATCAACGGCGTCGGCGGCATCCACCTGGCCTACCGCACCGGCCGCGGCCGGGTGCGGATCCGGGCGAAGTGCGACATCGAGGTGGCCGACAACGGCCGCGAGTCGATCATAGTCACCGAGATCCCCTACCAGGTGAACAAGGCGCGGCTGATCGAGAAGATCGCCGAGCTGGTCAAGGAAAAGAAGATCGAGGGCATCTCGGAGCTGCGCGACGAGTCCGACAAGGACGGCATGCGCATCTACATCGAGATCAAGCGCGGCGAGTCGGCCGAGGTCGTGCTCAACAACCTCTACGCGCAGACCCAGCTCGAGTCGGTGTTCGGCATCAACATGGTCGCGCTGGTCGATGGCCGCCCGCAGCTGCTCGACCTCAAGCAGATCCTCGAGGCCTTCGTCCGCCACCGCCGCGAGGTGGTCACGCGCAGGACGATCTTCGAGCTGCGCAAGGCGCGCGCCCGCGCCCACGTGCTGGAAGGTCTGACCGTCGCGCTCGCCAACATCGACGAGATGATCGAGCTGATCAAGACCTCGGAGAACCCGCAGGTCGCCAGGGAGCGCATGCTCGGCCGGCTGTGGCAGCCGGGCCTGGTCGGTGCGCTGCTCGGCGCGGCCGGGGCCGAGGCCTCGCGGCCGGAGGACCTGCCGCCGGGCGTGGGCCTGCTGGCCGACGGCTACCAGCTCACCGAGACCCAGGCCCAGCAGATCCTGGAGATGCGCCTGCACCGCCTGACCGGCCTGGAGCAGGAGAAGCTGACCGAGGAGTACCGCCAGCTGCTCGAGACCATCCGCGGCCTGATCGAGATCCTCGAGGATCCGGACGTGCTGCTGGAGGTGATCCGCACCGAGCTGCGCAACGTCAAGGAAGAGTTCGGCGACGCGCGCCGCAGCGAGATCCGCGCCAGCGAGGAAGACCTCGACATCCTCGACCTGATCGCGCCCGAGGACGTGGTGGTCACGCTCTCGCACGCCGGCTACGCCAAGCGCCAGCCGGTGACGTCCTACCGCGCCCAGCGCCGCGGCGGCCGCGGCCGCAACGCCGCGACCACCAAGGACGAGGATTTCATCGACCAGCTGTGGCTGGTGAACACCCACGACACCCTGCTGACCTTCACCAGCGCCGGCCGCGTGTTCTGGTTGCCGGTGCACCAGCTGCCCGAGGCCGGCCCGAACGCGCGCGGCCGTCCGATCGTCAACTGGATCGCGCTGGAGGAGGGCGAGAAGGTGCAGGCCGTGGTGCCGGTGCGCGAGTACGCCGAGGACCGCTACGTGTTCTTCGCCACCCGCAAGGGCACGGTGAAGAAGACCCCGCTGACCGAGTTCGCCTACCGCCTGGCGCGCGGCAAGATCGCGATCAACCTCGAGGACGGCGACGCCCTGGTGGACGTCGAGCTCACCGACGGCAGCCGCGACATCATGCTGTTCGCCAGCAACGGCAAGGCGGTGCGCTTCGACGAGGCCTCGGTACGCCCGATGGGCCGCACCGCCACCGGCGTGCGCGGCATCCGCCTGGCCGAGGGCGAAGAAGTGCGCAGCCTGGTGGTGATCGACGGCGACGGCGACATCCTCACCGCCAGCGAACGCGGCTACGGCAAGCGCACCCCGCTGGCCGAGTACCCGAAGAAGGGCCGTGGCACCCAGGGCGTGATCGCGCTGCAGACCACCGCCCGCAACGGCAGGCTGGTCGGCGCGATCCAGCTGTCGGAACAGCACGAGGTGCTGCTGATCTCCGACGGCGGCACCCTGGTGCGCACCCGCGCCGCCGAGATCTCCCAGGTCGGCCGCAACACCCAGGGCGTGACCCTGATGCGGCTGGGCGAGGGTGAATCGCTGCAGGCGATCGAACGCGTAGACGCCTCGTTCGAGGGCGACGCCGAGGCATCGCCCGAGGCGGCGACCGACGCACGGACGGACGCGGGGCTGCAGCCAGGCGCCTGACGCCTTCCGCGCGCGACGGGGAACAGGGGAGGCCCGCCATTGGCGGGCCTCCTGCCGTCCGGCCTTCGCGAGCCGGGTGGCGATCGGCGCGGGCGACGGCACGATGGGAACGACCGGCGTGATCCGCGACCGCCACGGCATGGCACGCGCCCGATGGGCCGTCCTGGGGCCATCCCGCGCGGCGGTCGAAGCCCCGTGGCCGCGCCTATACTGGGTGCCTGGACGCGAGGAGGAGTCATGGGGCGGATGCTGCGTGGACGGCGGTTGCGGAGACATGCCGGCCGGTGCCTGCTGGTGCTCGGGCTGCTGCTGCTGGCGCTGGCCGGCTGCGAGCGCAACCGCACCGGGCAGTTGCCCGAGGTCAGCGGCGAGGCGATCCGGGCCGAGCGCGAGACGGTCGACGGCTTCGGCCTGGTGCGCGCCTGGCCCGACCAGGCCGACGGCACGCTGGCGATCGCACTCGAGTTCTCGCAGCCGCTGGTCGGCACCCAGGACTTCGACCGCCTGCTGACCTTCGCCGAGCCCGTCGCCGAACCCAGCGGCTGGGCGCTCTCCGACGACGGCAAGGTGCTGCGCTACCCGCACGTGAAGGCGGACAGCCACTACACCGTGCGCATCTCGGGCGACCTGGTCGCGGCCGACGGCACGCGACTGGGCAAGGACGTCGAGGAGAAGGTCTACACCGGCGAGCTGGAGCCGGTGGTCGGATTCGCCTCCCAGGGCAGCGTGCTGCCAGCGCGCGAATCGCGCGGCCTGCCGGTAGTCTCGGTGAACGTGGACGAGGTCGACGTCGAGTTCCTGCGGGTCCGGGACTCCTCGCTGCCAAAGTTCTTCGCCGACTACCAGCGCGGCGGCCGCCGCGGCAGCTGGGAGCTGGAGGCCGACTGGGGCGGGAAGTCGCCGCTGTCGCGACTCGCCGAGCCGGTGTACGTCAACCGCTTCGTGCTCGGCGGCGAGCGCAACGAGCGCGTGCTGACCTACCTGCCGGTGCAGGACATCGCCGAGCTGCAGCAGCCGGGCCTGTACTTCGCGGTGATGAAGCGCGCCGGTTCGTTCCAGGACCAGTTCGAGACCGCGTTCTTCACCGTCAGCGACATCGGCCTGCACGCGCGCGCCTACCGCGAGCGGATGTTCGTGCACACCGCCTCGCTGCGCGACGGTGGCGCGATCGGCGGGGTGGCGCTGCAGGTGCTCGACCGCCGCGGCGAGGCGATCTACCGCGCCACCACCGACGCCAACGGCAATGCCCTGATCGATTACACCCTGGACGCAGGCGACGTGCTGGTCGCCAGCCGCGGCAACGACGTCTCGATGCTGCCGTTCAACCAGCCCGCGCTGGACCTGTCGGAGTTCGCCGTGTCCGGCCGCGAACAGGCCTGGTTCGACGTGTTCGCCTGGTCGGGCCGCGACCTCTACCGCCCCGGCGAGACCGTGCGCGTCTCGGCCCTGCTGCGCGACCACGACGGGCGCCCGGTGGCGGCCAGGGAGGGCAAGGCGCAGCCGCTGTTCGTGCGGCTCAAGCAGCCCGACGGCAAGCCGTTCTTCGAGACCCGGCTCGAGCCGGGCGCGCTGGGGTACTACAGCTTCGAGCGCGAGGTGCCGGTGGATGCGCCCACGGGCCGCTGGCAGGTGGAGTTCCGCACCGATCCGGCCAGCCGCGAGGCGGTGCAGGGCATGGCCCTGCGGATCGAGGAGTTCCTGCCCGAGCGCATGAAGCTGGAGCTGGACGCGGCGCCGAAGACCCTGCGCCCGGGCCAGCCGCTCAAGCTGCAGGCGACCGGCGCCTACCTGTATGGCGCGCCCGCAGCCGGCAACCGCATCACAGCGCGCCTGACGGTGGCCGTCGAGCAGCATCCGCTCGAGGACATGCCCGGGTGGTTCTTTGGCGATCCCACCGTAGCCCTGCCGCGCGAGGCGAAGGACGTGGTCGAGGCCAGGCTCGACGATGCCGGCCGGCTGGAGCAGGACATCGCGCTGCCCGAAGAGGTGAAGGGCGACACGCCGGTCTCCGCCGTGGTCGGCGCCAGCCTGTTCGAGAGCGGCGGGCGCAGCGTCAGCCGCAGCCTGAAGCGGGTGCTGTGGCCGGCCGACGCGCTCGTCGGCGTGCGCCCGCAGTTCGACGACCGCGACGGCGCCGACGCCAACAGCAGCCCCGGGTTCGAACTGCTGCGCGTGGACGCGGACGGCAATCCGCGGCCGGCGAGGGGGCTGCAGGTGACCCTGGTGCGCGAGCACCGCGACTACCACTGGCGCCACGGCGATAACGGCTGGGAGTACGAGTTCAGCAGCCGCTACGAAAACGTCGAGTCCCGCACCGTCGACGTCGGCGACACCGCCACCCGGCTCACATTCCCCGTGGAGTGGGGCGAGTACCGGCTCGACGTGCTCGACCCGGAGACGAAGCTGGTCACCCGCTATCCCTTCCGCGCCGGCTGGAGCTGGGGCGACGGGAACCGCGGCCTCGACGCGCGCCCGGACAAGGTCAAGCTCTCGCTCGACCGCAGCGGCTACCGCGCCGGCGACACGCTCAAGGTGACGGTGACGCCGCCGCATCCGGGCAAGGGCCTGCTGCTGGTCGAGAGCGACCGGTTGCTGTACGTGCAGGAGATCGAGGCGCGCGCCGGCAGGTCGTTCGAGATCCCGGTGACCGCGGACTGGGAACGCCACGACGTCTACGTCACCGCGCTGGTGTTCCGCGGCGGCAGCGCCGCGAGCAAGGTCACGCCCGCGCGCGCGGTGGGCATGGCCCACGTGCCGATGGACCGACGCGACCGCCGCGTGGCGGTCGGCCTGCGCGCGCCCGGACGCATCGCCCCGGAAGGCCCGCTGCAGGTGGTGCTGAGCGCGCCGCAGCTGGCCGGCAAGGAGGCCTGGGCGACGGTTTCGGCCGTCGACGTGGGCATCCTCAACATCACCCGCTACCCGGTGCCGGACGCGCGCCGCCACTTCTTCGCCCAGCGCCGGCTCGGCGTGGACGCGTGGGACGTGTACGGGCGCGTGATCGAAAGCTACGAGGGCGGCACCGCGCGCCTGCGCTTCGGCGGCGACATGGCCCTGGCCGCGCTGCCGCAGGCGCGGCGGCCGACCGCCCGGGTGCAGACCGTGGACCTGTTCTCCGGCCCGGTCCGGCTCGATGCGCAGGGCAATGCGCGGGTGCGCCTGGACGTGCCCGACTTCAACGGCACGCTGCGGGTGTCGGCGCTGGTGTACTCGGCCGACAGCTACGGCAGCCGCGAGACCGAGACCCTGGTGCGTGCGCCGCTGGTGGCCGAGGCGAGCATGCCGCGGGTGCTGGCCCCGGGCGACCGCGGCACGGTCACCCTCGACCTGGCCAACTACAGCGGCCGCGACGGACGCTTCGACGTGCGGGTGGAGGGCATCGGCCCGCTGTCGGTTGCCGACGGCACGCGCCAGGTGGCGCTGGCCGCGGACGGACGCACGACGCTCAACTTCCCGGTCACCGCCGGCAATGGCCACACGGTGGCCCAGGTGCGGGTGCGCGTGGACGGCAGCGGGGTCAAGGTGGACCGCCGTTACGACCTGCCCGTGCGGGCGGCCTGGCCGGCGATCCTGCGCTCGCGTACGCGCGTGCTCGACGGCGCTGCGCCGGTGGTGCTGGATGCGTCGCTCGCGCAGGGCCTGCTGCCGGGTTCGGTGGCCGCGCGGTTCAGTGCCAGCGCCCTGCCGCCGATCCCGTTCGCCAGCGCGATCCGGGGGGCACTCGACTATCCCTACGGCTGCGCCGAGCAGACCACCAGCAAGGGCTACGCCGCGCTGCAACTCGACGAGGCCACGGTGGCGATGCTCGGCATCCGCGACGTCGACCTCCAGCGCCGGCGCCAGTACGTGGAGGGCGCGCTCGGCCGCCTGGCCTCGATGCAGCAGGCCAATGGCCACTTCTCGATGTGGGGCGACGGCAGTTACGTGAACCCGTTGCTCACCCCCTACGTCGTCGAGTTCCTGCTCGATGCGCGCGAGGGGGGCTTCAACGTGCCCGAAGGCCTGCTGCAGAAGGCGCTCGAGCGGCTGGGCGAGGACCTGCTCGCCGGTGGCGAGCAGTTCTACGGTCGCGACCACCGCTCGCACCTGCGCCTGGCCTACCAGGCGCATGCGGGTTACGCGCTGGCGCGGGTGAACCGTGCGCCGCTGGGCACCCTGCGCGCGCTGTACGACAACGACCGCAAGCACGCGCTGGGGCCGATGCCGCTGCTGCACCTGGGCCTGGCGCTGTCGCTGCAGGGCGACGGCGAGCGTGGCGGCAAGGCGATCGCCGAGGCGTTCGCGTTCAAGGGCGACCGCCCCGGCTACCTGTGGGACTATGGCAGCAGGTTGCGCGACCAGGCGCTGATGGTCGCCCTGGTGCACGAGCGCGGGATGGCGAAGCCCGAGCACACCGCGCGTGCGGTCGAGGTGGGCCGCACCCTGGACGCGCGGCGCACGGCCGGCGGGGGGCTGTACCTGAGTACCCAGGAGCAGATCGCGCTGGCGCGGCTGGGGCGGGCACTCGCGGCATCGCCCGGCCACCGCGTCGGTGGCACCCTGGCCGAGGGCGGCACCGCGCAGGAGGTGCCGCCGGCACGGATCGTGGCGCGCAGCTACGACGCGGCGGCGCTGGCCCGTGGCGTGCGTTTCGAGCCGTCGATCGCGGCCGCGGACGGCGGCGATGCGGGCGCGCGCCCGCCGCTGTTCGTCAGCATCGACGTGGCCGGCGTGCCGGCCTCGCCTCCGCCGCCCGACGCCAGCACGATCAAGGTCGAGCGCAGCTTCTACACCACCGGCGGCAAGCCGTGGACGCCGGCGCCGCTGAGGGAGGGCGACGCGCTGATCGTGGCGGTGTCGATCACCTCCGACGTGCCGGTGCGCGACGCGCTGCTCACCGACCTGCTGCCGGCGGGCCTGGAGATCGAGAACTTCAACCTCGGCGACGCGAAGCAGTGGGCCGACGTGGTGGTGGCGGGCGTCAACCTCGGCGAACGGTCCGAGGCCGCCAAGGTGCGCCACGAGGAATTCCGCGACGACCGCTACGTGGCCGCGCTGGAGCTCGACGCCGGCCGCACCGCGCGCGTGTTCTACCTCGTGCGGGCGGTGACGCCGGGCAGCTACGCGGTGCCGCCGCCGATGGTCGAGGACATGTACCGGCCCGACGTGCGCGGCGTGGGCCGCGCCGTGCCGTCCTCGATCACGGTGGTGCAGCCGTGACCTGGCGGCAGGCCCTGGATGCGGAGCGGGCGTATCGGCCGGCGGGCTGACTCCGCTGCGCATTCGCCCGGCGGGAGGGACGTGGCGTGCGTCGCCTGAAGCGGGTCTTGCCCTGGCTGCGCTGGGGCACGGTCGTGCTGCTGTCGGGACTGCTCGCGCTGGACCTGGCGTTCCCGCCGCGTCTTCCGGGCGCGCGCGACACCAGCACGATGGTGGTCGCCGCCGACGGCACGCCGCTGCGCGCGTTCGCCGATGCGGAAGGCGTGTGGCGCCTGCCCGCCACGCGCGAGGGCGTGTCGCCGCTCTACGTCCAGGCGTTGCTGGCCTACGAGGACCGCTGGTTCGACCGCCACCCCGGCGTGAATCCGTACGCGCTGCTGCGGGCCGGCTGGCAGTGGGCGCGCGGCGGCGGCATCGTCTCCGGCGGTTCGACGCTGACCATGCAGGTGGCGCGGATCCTCGACCGTCGCCCGGGTGCGACGCGCAGCCTGCCGGGCAAGCTGGCGCAGGTGCTGCGCGCATTGCAGCTCGAGGCACGCCTGTCGAAGGACGAGATCCTGGCGCTGTACCTGGAACGCGCGCCCTTCGGTGGCACGATCGAGGGCGTCGAGGCCGCGAGCTGGGCCTACCTGGGCAAGCCGGCGGCGCGCCTGTCGCACGCCGAGGCCGCGCTGCTCGCGGTCCTCCCGCAGGCACCGAGCAGGTTGCGGCCGGACCGCCATCCCGAAGCGGCGCGGGCCGCGCGCGACAAGGTGCTCGACCGCATGGCCGCGCTGGGCGTGTGGACGCCGCAACAGGTGCGGGAGGCCAAGGTCGAGGCCGTGGTCGCCCGCCGCCTGCGCCCGCCGATGTCGGCCCCGCTGCTGGCCCAGCGCCTGCGCGCGGCGCGGCCACGCGAAGAGCGCATCGTGACCACCCTCGACGCCGGCCTGCAGCGGGCGCTCGAGGCGCGGGTGGAGGCGTACTTCTCCGGGCTGCCGGAGCGGACTTCGGCTGCGCTGCTGGTCGTCGACAACCGGACAATGCAGGCGCGTGCCTACGTCGGTTCGCTCGACCTCACCGACCGCTCGCGCCTGGGCCACGTCGACATGGTCCGCGCCTGGCGCTCGCCCGGCTCCACGCTCAAGCCGTTCGTGTACGGCATGGCCCTGGACGACGGGCTGATCCATTCGCACAGCCTGCTGGTCGATGCGCCGCAGTCGTTCGGCGGCTACCGGCCCGGCAACTTCGACGCGGTGTTCAACGGACCGGTGACGGCGGCGACGGCGCTGCAGCGCTCGCTCAACGTGCCCGCGGTGGACCTGCTCGACCGGGTCGGACCGGCGCGCTTCGCCGCGCGCCTGGCGCACGCGGGGATCGAGCTGCGCTTCCCCCGCGGCGCTTCGCCCAACCTCGCGCTGATCCTGGGCGGCACCGGCGCGCGGCTGGAGGACCTCGTCGGCGCCCACGCCGCCCTGCATCGGGACGGCCTGGCCGGACGGGTGCGCTACACGCCGGAGGACCCGCTGGTGCAACGCCGCCTGATGTCGCCGGGCGCGGCCTGGATCGTGCGCGAGATCCTCGAATCCAATCCCCGGCCGGGCGAGCGCGAAGGCATGTTCGACGTGGCGCGGCGACCGCGGGTGGCATGGAAGACCGGGACCAGCTACGGCTTCCGCGACGCCTGGGCGCTGGGCGGTACGCGCCGCTACACGGTCGGGGTGTGGGTCGGGCGCCCCGATGGCACGCCGCTGCCGGGCCAGTACGGCGCGCTGACCGCGCTGCCGCTGCTGTTCGAAGTGGTCGACAGCCTGCCGCGCGAGCGCGGCGACGCCGCGCCGGTGCCGCCGCCGCCATCGGTCGAACAGCGCGAGGTGTGCTGGCCGCTCGGGACCGCCATCGAGTCGCAGCCGCCGGAACTGTGCCAGCGCCGCTTCGAGGCCTGGGTGCTCGACGGGGTGGTGCCGCCGACCCTGGCCGAGCGCGAGGCGCGCGCCTGGAGCGCAGGAATCGAGCGGTTCGAGGTCGATGCGGCCACCGGGCTGCGCCTGTCCGCCGACTGCGCCGGGCCGCACGTGACGCGTCCGGCGATGGTGGCGCGCTGGCCGGCGCTCGCCTCGCCGTGGCTGCCGTCCGCGGTGCGCCGGGCCTCGAGCCTGCCGCCGCTGTCGCCCGACTGCGCCGACGACGGACGCGGGGCGGTGGCGACGCTGCGCATCGAAGGCCTGTCCGAAGGCGCGGTGCTGGCGCATCCCCCGGGCAGCACGCGCGGGATCCGGGTGTCGCTGCGCGCGGTCGGCACCGACGCGCCGGTGCAGTGGCTGCTGGACGGGCGCAGGATCGCGACCACGCGCGGCGCCAACGCGTTCGTGCACGAGTTCGACGCTGCCGGCGCGCACCGGCTCACGGCACTGGCGGACACCGGGGCGTGGGCCAGCGTGGGCTTCCGGGTGCTGGCGCCCGACGCCACCGGCGCGGCGGCAGGCGAGGGCGACGACGCCCGCTGAGGCCGGCGACGCCCGCTGAGGCCGGCGACGCCGGGACCGGCGCGCGTTCAGCCCTGCAGCGTTTCCAGCACGTGCTCGGCGCTGGAGACCTTGAACTCCCCCGGGGCCTCGACGAACAGGTGCTTGACCACCCCGTTCTCGGCGTAGAGGGCGAATCGCTTGCAGCGGATGCCCATGCCGTAACCGCTGGCGTCCATCTCCAGGCCCAGCGCGCGGGTGAGGTCGGCATTGCCGTCCGACAGCAGCTTCAGGCCCCTGGGCACGCCCAGGCTCTCGCCCCAGGCCTGCATCACGAACGGATCGTTCACCGCCATGCAGGCGACCTCGACGCCGAGCTCGCGGAAGCGGTCGAAGTGCTTGATGAAGCCCGGCAGGTGCCGCTCGGAACAGGTGGGGGTGAAGGCGCCCGGCACGGCGAACAGCACGACCTTGCTGCCTTCGAACAGGGTGGGCGTATCGATGGCCTGCACGCCATCGTCGATGTACTTGAGCACCACTTCGGGGATGCGGTCGCCGATCTGGATGGTCATGGGGAGCCTCGCGGGGTTGGATCGCCGGCCTATCCTCGCACGGCCGCGCGCAGGCGCGCTCCGGCCGGGTCCTGCACGCGCACCGGCGGTTTCCGCCGCCACGGAAGATCGCCTGCGCCGTCGCGTTCCGGGTCCGCTGGATGGATCCGGCCGCCACGCCCCGCCGCCGGACACGCCGACCGGCCGCGGCCCGTCCGGGCGCCAGCGGCGCCGTCCGGCCCGCGCCGCCACCGCGCGTCCGCTGCGGCCCCGCGCCACGACGGAGGCGGCGACTGGGGCGCGGACAACGGAACTCGTCCGCGCCTCGCGCATCACATGCAACTGCGATCCGTTCCGCCGCGCCCCGTCCGGTGCGGCGGCGGCACCGCCGGCAAGGCGTGCCGACCCCACGGCGCATGCGGAAAAGCCTTGTCCGATGCGCCGGAACCAGCCGCAAACCCCTTGAAAACCGCACTCGCGTCCATAGATGAGGGGCATCGGCGGCCGGGGGCCGCGTACCTGACAGACAGGAGCCAGACATGAGCATCGTTCGTTACAACCAGCGTCCGACCGAGCTCGCTCTTCACGACGAGATCCGCCAGATGTTCGACCGCTTCTTCGGCGAGAACGATTCCGACGCCTCCGCGGTGGTCACCTCGCAGTGGGTGCCGCGCGTGGACATCAAGGAGGAGGCCGAGCGCTTCGTGCTCTATGCCGACCTGCCGGGTATCGACCCGCAGGACATCGAGGTGCAGATGGACAAGGGCATCCTCTCGATCAAGGGCGAGCGCAAGAGCGAGTCGAAGACCGAGACCGAGCACTTCTCGCGCGTGGAGCGCCACTACGGCATGTTCCACCGCCGCTTCGCGCTGCCCGACAGCGCCGATCCGGACGGCATCGTCGCCACGGGCCGCAACGGCGTGCTGGAGATCGTGATCCCGAAGCGGCCGGAGAGTACGCCGCGCCGGATCCAGGTCGGGGTGCAGACCGCGCACTGACCGCGGGACGCCTCCACCGGTAAACTCGCGACGGCCCGCCTGACGCGGGCCGTCGTCGTGGAGCGAGCATGCAGTTCAAGGACTACTACAGCGTGCTGGGCGTGGAGCCCAATGCCGGCGAGGCGGAGATCAAGTCCGCCTACCGCCGCCTCGCGCGCAAGTACCACCCGGACGTGAGCAAGGAGCCGGGGGCCGAGGAGCGCTTCAAGGCCGTCAACGAGGCCTACGAGGCGCTGCGCGACCCGGCCCGGCGCCGGGCCTACGACCAGCTGCGCGCCCGCGGCTACCGCCCCGGCGACGAGGTCCCGCCCGCCGGATTCGGCGGCGGCGGCGTTGGCGGCTTCGACTTCGAGGAGGTGTTCGCCGGGGGCGGCGCCGGGGGCGGTTTCAGCGATTTCTTCGAAAGCCTGTTCAGGCGCGCCGCCGGGAACGGGGCCACGGGGCCCCGGCCGGGCGCACGCCCGCAGGGCAGGGCCGACACCCGGGCGCGGCTGGCGGTCTCCCTGGAGAACGTCTACCACGGTGACAGCGTGCGGATCTCGGTCGACGGGCGTGCGTTCGACGTGCGCGTGCCGCGCGGCATCCGGCCCGGACAGGTGATCCGCCTGGCCGGCCAGGGTGCGCATGGCGGCGACCTGCTGCTGGAGATCGAGTACGCCGCCCATCCCCAGTTCGAGGTGGACGGACGCAACATCATCCATACCCTGCCGGTGGCCCCCTGGGAGGCGGCGCTGGGTGCGACCGTGAGCGTGCCGACCTTGGGCGGGCGGGTCGAGGTCAAGATCCCGCCGGGGTCCGAAGCCGGCCGCAAGCTGCGCCTGCGCGGGCGTGGCCTGCCCGGCAGCGGCGGTGCGCCGGCCGGCGACCAGCTGGTCGAACTGGAGGTCCAGGCGCCGGTCCCGCGCGACGAACGCCAGCGCGAGGCATACGCGAGGCTGCGCGACAGTTTCGGCGAATGGCGCCGCGCCTGAGCGGCGGCGCCGGGGTCAGCCCGCTTCGGGCGTGGGCTCCGGGGCGCTGCCCTGGCCGATCGTGGAGACGATCGCCTCGGTGAGCTCGGCCTCGCTGAAGGGCTTGGTCAGGTAGCCCTGCGCGCCCTGGCGCAGGCCCCAGATCCGGTCGGTGTCCTGGTCCTTGGTGGTGACCAGGATGACGGGGATGTGGCCGGTCGCGGGGTCGCGCTTGATCGTGCGCGTGGCCTGGAAACCGTTGAGGTTCGGCATCACCACGTCCATCAGGATCAGGTCGGGCAGGTGCTCCTTCGCCGCGCGCACGCCGGCCTCGCCGTCCTCGGCGGTGACTGCCTCGTGCCCGAGCTTCTCCACGATGCGGCGGATGCCCATCAGCTGCGAGGGTGAATCGTCGACGATGAGGATGCGCGCCATGTCGTGTTCCCCTTCCGGTCCCCGGATTGTAGCGGCCGGGGCGTGCTTGCCAACCGGTCCGGCTAGGGGAATGTGACCAGGGTCCGGCCGAGCGAGCCGCCCGCCAGCATCGCGTCGAACACTTCGGGCAGGCCTTCGAGCGTGGTTTCGCGGGTGCAGATGCGATCGAGGTGGCGTGGCTTCCAGTCGGACGCCAGGCGGCGCCAGACCTCCTCGCGGATGTCGCGCGCGGTGCCGGCCGAGGCGACGCCGAGCAGCGACACGCCGCGGATGATGTGCGGCATCACCGTGGTCGCGAGTTCGGGGCTGGCTGCCAGGCCGGCGCTGGCGACGTTGCCGTAGGGGCGCGTCTGCGCGAGCAGGCTCGCCAGCATGGGTCCGCCGACGTTGTCGAGCCCGCCGCCGAAGCGCACCGATTCCAGCGGCCGGGTGGTCGCCAGCGCGTCGCGGCCCAGCACTTCGGCCGCGCCCAGCGACTGCAGGTAGCCGGCCTGTTCCGCCTTGCCGGTGACCGCGTGCACGGTGTAGCCGGCGCGGCTGAAGATGTCGATGGCCAGCGAACCGACCCCGCCGGTCGCCCCCGTGACCGCGAGCGGGCCGAGCGCGGGCGCCTGCCGGTTCTCCTCCATCCGCAGCAGCGCGAGCGCGGCGGTGAAGCCCGCGGTGCCGAGAATCATGCTCTCGCGCAGCGACAGGCCGATCGGCAGGGCGATCGCCCACTTGGCCTCGATGCGTGCGTACTCCGAATAGCCGCCGTCGCGGGTCTCGCTCAGGCCGCTGCCGGTCACGAGCACCTCGTCGCCCTCGCGGAAGCGGGGGTCGGCGGAAGACACCACGTGGCCGGCCAGGTCGATGCCACCGACCAGCGGGAACTCGCGCAGGATCCGCCCCTTGCCGGTGCCGGCGAGCGCGTCCTTGAAGTTGACCGAGGAGAAGGCGACCTTGACCACGATCTCGCCGGGCGAGAGGTCGTCGAGCGTCAGGCGCTCGAGGCCGCTGCGGTAGCCGGCGGCGTCGTTGTGGATGCGGAAGGCGTTGAAGCTTCCTGGGATTGCCATTGCCCCTCCATGTCCCGGTTGCCGGATGTGGCGACCGCCGGATTGTCACACAGCCCTCGGGCAGTGGCACGGGCAGGGTCGCGGCCGGCATGAAGCGCCAGACGATTCCCGGGGCGCCTCGCGGGCGAACGCGTCGCCACGCGTGGGGGTCTTACCGCAACTCCCTGCGACGCTTCTCGTCGAGCCGCGCCAGACGATTCCCGGGGCGCCTCGCGGGCGAACGCGTCGCCACGCGTGGGGGTCTTACCGCAACTCCCTGCGACGCTTCTCGTCGAGCCACTTCGTCGCACTCGCCGGTTCGTACTCCCGAATCCAGCGGAACATGGCGTCGATATCGTCGCCGTGCCACAGGTCGGCGCGCTGGTCGGGATGCAGGAACCGCTCCTCGACCATGCGATCGATCATCGCCAGCAGCGGGCCGTAGAAGCCGTCGACGTCGAGGAACGCGCAGGGCTTGTCGCCGATGCCGAGCTGGCGCCAGGTCAGCATCTCGAACATCTCGTCGAGGGTGCCGAAGCCGCCGGGCAGGGCGACGAAGGCGTCGGACAGGTCGAACATGCGCTTCTTTCGCTCGTGCATGTTGGCCACGACCTCGAGCCGGGTCACGCCCTTGTGCGCGACCTCCCAGTTGACCAGCTGCTCGGGGATCACCCCCACCACGTCGCCGCCCGCCTGCAGCACCGCGTCGGCCACCACGCCCATCAGGCCGACGTTGCCGCCGCCGTAGACCAGCTGCAGCCCTTCGCGGGCGATGCGGTCGCCCAGGGCCATGGCGCGTTCGGTGTAGGCCGGCCGGTTGCCGGTGTTGGAGCCGCAGTAGACGCAGATGCTTCGCATGGCGGGATCGTTCGTGGGCAGGATGGTCCGGAAACGCGGACGCCGGGCGGGGCCCGGCGTCCAGGGGCGACCCGCCGGGCGGGCCGGTGGGACAGGCGGCCTCAGTTGGCCTTGTGGATCGCGCGCTTGTCCACCGCCATGGCGGCGTCGTGCACGGCCTCCGACAGGCTGGGGTGGGCGTGGCAGATGCGGGCCAGGTCGTCGGCCGAACCCTTGAACTCCATGGCCAGCACGCCCTCGTGCACCAGCTCCGACACGTTGGCGCCGACCAGGTGCATGCCCAGCACCCGGTCGGTCTCGGCGTGCGCCAGCACCTTCACGAAGCCGGTCGGCTCGGCCATGGCCACGGCGCGCCCGACCGCGGCGAACGGGAAGCTGCCGGACTTGTACGGGATGCCCTCGGCCTTGAGCTGCTGCTCGGTCTTGCCGACCCAGGCGATCTCCGGCGAGGTATAGATCACGTAGGGGATGGTCTCGAGGTTGACGTGGCCCGGCAGGCCCGCGATCAGCTCGGCCACGGCGATGCCTTCCTCGAAGCCCTTGTGCGCCAGCATCGGCCCGCGCACGCAGTCGCCGATCGCCCACACGCCGTCCACGCCGGTGTGGCAGTGCTCGTCGACCTCGATCTGGCCCCGTTCGTTGAGCTTGACCCCGGTACCCTCCGCCAGCAGGCCCTTCGTCGCGGCGCGGCGGCCCACCGCCACCAGCAGCCGGTCGACGGCCAGGGTCTGCTCGCCGTCCTTGCCGGCGTAGGCGAGGGTGACTTCCTTCTTCTTGCCCTTGCCGGTGACCTCGGCCTTGCTGACCTTGGCGCCGAGCTGGATGTCCAGGCCCTGCTTCCTGAACTCGCGCGCGGCCAGCTTGGCGACCTCGGCGTCGGCGGCCGGCAGGAACTCCGGCAGCGCCTCGAGAATGGTGACCTCGGCGCCCAGCCTGCGCCAGACGCTGCCCAGCTCCAGGCCGATCACGCCGGCGCCGATCACCGCCAGGCGCTTCGGCACCTCGGTGAAGTCCAGCGCGCCGACGTTGTCGACGATGTACTCGCCGTCGAACTTCGCGAACGGCAGCTCGATCGAGTCCGAACCCGCGGCGATGATCACGTTGGTGGCGGCCAGGTCCACCACGGAGCCGTCGTGCTGCTTCACCTTGACCACGCGCCCCGGGTGCAGGGTGGCGAAGCCGTGGAAGGCGGTGACCTTGTTGGCCTTGAACAGGGTCGCGATGCCGCCGGTGAACTGCTTCACGATGCCGTCCTTGCGGGCGATCATCGTCGGCACGTCGATCTTCGGGTTGCTGGCGCTGATGCCGTGCTGCTCGAACGAATGCACCAGGTTGTGGAACTGGTGCGAGGAGTCCAGCAGCGCCTTCGACGGGATGCAGCCCACCCGCAGGCAGGTGCCGCCGAGGGCCGGCTTGCCGTCCTTGCCGAGCGCGGCGTCGATGCAGGCGACCTTCATGCCCAGCTGCGCGGCGCGGATGGCGGCGTGGTAGCCGGCGGGGCCGGCGCCGATGACGACGACGTCGAATTGCTGCTGTTCGCTCATTTCATTCGCTCTGCTTGTTCGGGGCGGCCGGTCCGCGGCCGGTGGGGCGGCCGCGACGCCCGCCGCGGCCGCGCCGGGCTCAGAGGCCCAGCACCATGCGGCCGGGGTTCTCGAGCTGGTTCTTGATGTCGACCAGGAACAGGACCGCGTCCTTGCCGTCGATGATGCGGTGGTCGTAGGACAGCGCGATGTACATCATCGGCGCGGCCACGACCTGGCCGTTCTCGACGATCGCGCGCTCCTTGATCGCGTGCATGCCGAGGATGGCGGACTGCGGCGGGTTCACGATCGGGGTCGAGAACAGCGAGCCGAAGGTGCCGCCGTTGGTGATGGTGAAGGTGCCGCCCTGCAGGTCCTCGAGCTTGAGCCCGCCCTCGCGCGCGGCCTTGGCGAAGTCGGCGATGCCCTTCTCGACGTCGGCGAACGACATCCGCTCGACGTTGCGCAGCACCGGGGTCACCAGGCCGCGGTCGGTGGAGATCGCCACCGAGATGTCGGCATAGCCGTGGTAGATGATGTCGTCGCCGTCGACCGAGGCGTTGATGATCGGGAAACGCTGCAGCGCGTTGGCCGCGGCCTTGGCGAAGAAGCTCATGAAGCCGAGCTTGATGCCGGTTTCCTTCTGGAACTGCTCGCCCAGCTCCTTGCGCAGCGCCATGACCTTGCCGAGGTTGACCTCGTTGAACGAGGTCAGCATCGCGATCGATTCCTTCGACTGCATCAGGCGCTCGGCGATGCGCTTGCGGATGCGGGTCATCGGCACCCGCTCCTCGGGGCGCGCGCCGCCGGCGACGGCGCCGGTGCGGCCGGCGGCGAAGTTGACCAGGTCTTCCTTGGTCACCGCGCCGCGGCGGCCGGTGCCCGGCACCTGCGAGGGATCGATGCCTTCCTTCTCGGCGGTGAAGCGGGCGCCCGGCGGCAGGTCGCCGGTCTTGCCCGGCGACGACACAGGCGCGGGATGGGTCGAAGCCGGCGCGGCCGCCTCGGCCTTGGCCGCCGCCGCCTTCGGCTGCACTTCCTCGTCGCCCGCGGCGGGCTTCTCGTCCCCGGACCCGGCGCCGGCGTCGGCGGGCTTCGCCGCGCCTTCCTCGATGATCGCCAGCACCTGCTGGCTGCTGACGGTGTCGCCTTCGGAGAACTTGATCTCCTTCAGCACGCCGTCGACCGGCGAAGGGACCTCGAGCACGACCTTGTCGGTTTCAAGGTCGACCAGGTTCTCGTCGCGGCTGACGGCGTCCCCGACCTTCTTGTGCCATCCGGCGATGGTGGCGTCGGACACGGATTCGGGAAGGACCGGGACTTTGACTTCGGTGGCCATGGGACGGCGTCCTTGATGCGGTAGTGTCGGGCGGTGTTATTCGGAGGCGATCTGGTCGCCAGCCGGTTCGATGAGGGCCTGGGCGACGAGCCGGTTCTGTTCCTCGACGTGCTCGGCGAAATGGCCGACGGCGGGCGAGGGCGAACGCGGGCGCCCGGCGTAGCTGAGCGCCTGGCCCTTGGCCAGGCAGGCCTGCAGGTGGTGCTTGATCTGGTACCAGGCGCCCTGGTTCTGCGGCTCCTCCTGGCACCAGACCACCTCGGCGGCCTTGCCGTACTTCTTGAGCTCGGCGGCCAGCAGTTCGCGCGGGAACGGGTAGAGCTGCTCCACGCGGAGCAGGGCGACGTGGTCCACGCCGCGCTTGTGCGCTTCCTCGAGCAGGTCGTAGTAGACCTTGCCCGAGCACAGGACGACGCGCTTGACCTTCTTCGGGTCGGCGGAGGCATCCGGGATCAGGTGCTGGAAGCTGCCGTCGGCCAGCTCGTCGAGCGTGGACACCGCCAGCTTGTGGCGCAGCAGCGACTTCGGGCTCATCACCACCAGCGGCTTGCGCGTGGCCATCTTCATCTGCCGGCGCAGCATGTGGAAGCACTGCGCGGGCGTGGTCGGCACGCACACCAGCATGTTGTCGAGCGCGCACAGCTGCAGGAAGCGCTCCAGGCGCGCCGAGCTGTGCTCGGGGCCCTGTCCCTCGTAGCCGTGCGGCAGCAACAGGGTGAGGCCGGAGATGCGGCCCCACTTGGCCTCGCCCGAGGCGATGAACTGGTCGATCACCACCTGGGCGCCGTTGGCGAAGTCGCCGAACTGGGCTTCCCAGATGTCGAGCGTGTTCGGGTCGGCGGTGGAGAAGCCGTACTCGAAGGCCATGACCGCCTCCTCGCTGAGCAGCGAGTCGATGACGGTGGCGCGCTCGGGGCTGTCGACCAGCTGCCGCAACGGCATGAAGTACGCGTCGGTCTTCTGGTCGTGCAGGATCGCGTGGCGGTGGAAGAAGGTGCCGCGGCCGGCGTCCTGGCCGACCAGGCGCAGGCCGTGGCCCTCGGCCAGCAGGGTGGCGTAGGCCAGGTTCTCGGCGAAGCCCCAGTCGCCAGGCAGCTCGCCGGCGGTCATCTTCAGCCGGTCCTCGTAGATCTTGGCCACGCGAGGATGCAGCGACACGCCCTGCGGGATCGTGTTGATGGTCTTGGCCAGCTCGACCAGCGTGCCCTTCCTGACCCGCGTGTCGACCTTGTCCGCGAGCTTGCCCGACAGGTACCTCGACCAGTCGATGGTCAGCTCGTAGTCCTCCGGCTTGGAAGGCGCGAGCTCGGTGGTGACCTCGCCGGCGTCGAGCTTGTCGCGGTAGCCGTCGACCAGGGCCTTGGCCTCGGCCGCCGCGACCACGCCCTCCTTCTCCAGCTTCGCCGCGTACAGCTCGCGGGTGGTCGGGTGCTTGCGGATGGTCTTGTACATCAGCGGCTGGGTCGCCGCGGGCTCGTCGGCCTCGTTGTGGCCGTGGCGGCGGTAGCAGACCAGGTCGATGACCACGTCCTTCTTGAACACCTGGCGGAACTCGTAGGCCAGGCGGGCCACGAACACCACGGCTTCCGGGTCGTCGGCGTTCACGTGGAAGATCGGCGCGCCGACCATCTTCGCCACGTCGGTGCAGTACAGGGTGGAGCGCGCGTCTTCCTTGTTGCTGGTGGTGAAGCCGACCTGGTTGTTGACCACCACGTGCACGGTGCCGCCGACGTCGAAGCCGCGGGCCTTCGACATCTGGAACAGCTCCATCACCACGCCCTGGCCGGCGAACGCGGCGTCGCCGTGGATCAGGACCGGCAGCACCTGCTTGCGCTCGCTGTCGCGGCGGCGTTCCTGGCGCGAACGCACCGAGCCGGCGACCACCGGGTCGACGATCTCCAGGTGCGAGGGGTTGAAGGCCAGCGCCAGGTGGACCGGGTCGCCCGGGGTGGCGATGTCGGCGGAGAAACCCATGTGGTACTTCACGTCGCCGGCATGGGCGAGGTCGTTGTGCTCGAACTTGCCCTCGAACTCGTCGAACAGCTTGCGCGGGTTCTTGCCCAGGGTGTTGACCAGCACGTTGAGGCGGCCGCGGTGGGCCATGCCGATCACGATGTCCTTGACCTTGTCCAGGCCGGCGCGGTGGACCACCGTGTCCAGCAGCGGGATCAGCGAGTCGCCGCCCTCGAGCGAGAAGCGCTTCTGGCCGACGTACTTGGTGTGCAGGTAGCGCTCCAGGCCCTCGGCCGCGGTGAGCCGCTCGAGCACGCGGCGCTTGTCCTCGGTGCTGAGGTTGTAATCGCCGCCGGCCGCCTCCAGGCGCTGGTAGAGCCACTGGCGCTGCTCGACCTCGGGGATGTGCATGAACTCGGCGCCGATCGGCCCGGTGTAGGTCGCCTTGAGCCGGGCGAGCAGGTCGCGCAGCTTCATGCGCGGCTGGCCGGCCACGCCCCCGGTGCTGAACTCGTGGTCGAGATCGGACTCGGACAGGCTGTGGAAGGCCAGGCCCAGGTCGGGCGGGTTCATCGGCTCGGTCAGTCCGAGCGGATCGAGCTTCGCGCCCAGGTGGCCGCGCGAACGGTAGGCGGTGATCAGGCGGCCGACGTGGCGCTCGCGCTCGTCGCTGGTCCCCACCACCACGACCCCGCGCGCGGCGAGGCGGCCGGCCTCGGCGACGGCGTCGGCGATCGCCGAATGCGGGATGTCGCCGGCCTCGCGGCCGCCGAAGCTGTCGAACCAGGCTTTCCAACGGGGCCCGACGCTGTCGGGGGAGACGAGGTACTGCTCGTAGAGGTCCTCGATATAGGCGGCATTGGCGCCGAGCTGGGAGGACTGAGAAAACTGCTTGAGTAGACTGTCCACGTCGGGCGTGTGGGACTCGAAAGAGGGGGCAAATTGCTGATCCGGAAAGATTTTTCGGATTCCGGGAGCGGCTTGGAATTGCGCCCGGCATTATAGCCGCCAGACATGTGCACTTGCATCACATGCTTTGGACGAAACAGTCGCCCGGGCGTGGCGCGTGGCGCGCCGTGGTCTTCGCCGGCCTGCCCTGGAGAACGCAAAGCGGGTCGCCGGTCACGCCAGGCGCGCGGTGCGTCGCGTCGGAATCAGGCGTTTCCCGCCCTGGCCGACGTCAGAGACCGAGCGCGCGCAGTTCGCTGCACGGGCGGGAGCGCTCCCAGGTATCGTCGAATTCCGCGGTGAGCTGCCGGGTGCGGGCGCGGGCGTGATGCTCCGTTTCGCCGTCGAAACGATGGCCCAGCGGCCGGAAGAAGTATCCGCCGGCGTCGTTGGCGACCAGGGCCGAGGGCCAGTTGCGGTCCACCGGATCCTCGACTTCGCGGAACGCGACCACGCTCGGCAGGCGCTGGCCGAGCGCGATCAGCGGCGCATGCGCGCGCTGGGCGGCCATCGCGTCCTGCAGCAGCACCCGCAGCTGCGGGCCCTGGCCCCGGGTGGCGAACGTGCGCAGCGCCTCCAGCACGCGCGGATGATCGTACAGCCCCGGGTCGAGGCAGCGGCTGTAGATCCACAGGCGCCTGCGTGCGGCGGCGACCACGGCGACCGTCGCCGCCACCGCGCCGGCGCGGTCCTGCACTTCCGCGGGCCGGTCGAGCCGCCGCTGCATGGCCAGGTGGTCGATCCCGGCCTCCACGAAGGGCTCGCCGACCGGCACGAAGCCGTGGCGGCGGTAGAACTCCACCGCGCCGGCCTGGGCATGCAGGGTCACCCGCGACAGCCCGCGCTCGCGCGCGGCACGGAGCAGGGCGTGGAGCAGGGCGCTGCCCACTCCGTGCGCGCGCCACTCCGGCAGCACCGCCATGCGTCCGATCCGGCCCTCCGGGCTGAGCCGGGCGGTGCCGATCGGCTGGCCGGCTCCGTCGCGCGCGAGCACGTGGTGGCAGCGCGGGTCGAGGTCGTCGATCTCGATCGCGGGCGGCACCCCCTGTTCGCGGATGAAGACCGCCTCGCGCACCGCCCGCAGGTCGGCATGCGCGGCCTCGTAGCCGACCCCGGCGACCTGGAACGGACCCGGCGGACTCACTCCGCGGCCCCTCCGCCCATCCACTGGTAGCTGCCGGCGAGCAGCAGCTCGTGCACGGCGTCGCGGCCGGCCGGGGAGAGGGTGGCGTAGAGCGCGGCGTCGATCCGGTCGGCGCCGGCGATGCGGCGCGCGTCCGCCGCCGGCATCGGATATTCGTGTCCGGACACGTACAGGCGGCCGCCATCGGCGGCGCGGCGCCAGGCCATGCGCGCGAACGGATGCCGCTGGAGCACGCCGTCGCCGCGTTCGAGCGACCATTCGACCTCGATCCGCGACGGCGGCTCGCCGTCGCCGGCCGCCACGTCGACGCTGCGGTACCGGGTGATGAAGCGGCCGAACCAGTCGCCGAGCCGGTCCGGGTCGCGGAAGCGCAGCACGTTCAGCGCCTCAACCACGCGTGCCATCGCCGCGGCGTCGATCTCGTTGGGATCCCTGGGCGGAGCGAGGTCGGGGTCGGCGTAGCGCACCGCCTCGTCGGCCTCGGCGGCGAGGGTGTCGATGTAGTCGGTCATCAGTTCCGCCGCCGAGGGCGCGCGCATGCCCACCGAGAAGGTCAGGCACGGGTCCTCGGCGATGCCGTGGTGGGGCACGCCGGGCGGCAGGTACAGCATGTCGCCCGGTGCCAGCACCCAGTCATGGGTCGGGGTGAACTCGCGCAGCAGCTTGAGTTCGACATCCTCGCGGAAACCGAGCGGCGGGTTCGAACCGGCGTCGATCAGCCAGCGGCGGTGCCCCTTGGCCTGGAGCAGGAACACGTCGTACTGGTCGACGTGGGCGCCGACGGAGCCGCCGGTGGCGGCGAAGCTGACCATGATGTCGTCGATGCGCCAGCGCGGGATGAAGTCGAAGCGCGGCAGCAGGGCGGCGACGTCGGCGTCCCACTTGTCGACGTCCTGGACCAGCAGGGTCCAGTCGCGGTCGCCCAGGGTCGGGAACAGTTCCTCGGGGAACGGGCCGGTGCGCACGCGCCATGCGTCGCGGGCGCGGTCGTGCTGGATCAGCCGCGACAGCGCGAGCTCCTCGCAGGCCAGGCCGGCCAGGTCCTCGGGTTCGATGGGGGAGACGAACCCGGGGAACGCGGCGCGGACGAGCAGCGGGCGCTTCTGCCAGTAGTCGCGCAGGAAGCGCGCGGGCGGCATGCCCAGGGGAAGGTCGCGGCCGGCCTCGACCTCGACCGGCGGTGCGGCGCTGCGTCCGCTGGTGCGCTTGCCGCGGCTCATCCGCCTGCTCCCTCGCTGGCCAGGCGGCGCTCGAGGCGTTCTTCGGCGGCCTTGGCGTAGGCCGCGCAGGCGCCGGGATCGACGAGGGGGCGGGTCGCGGCGGGCCCCAGGCGGTCCCAGAGTGCGCTGGCGGAGGGATGCGGCGTCACCAGGATCCCGCAGTCGAGCGCCGCCACGCGGGCGAAGCTGTCCCGCAGCCGCGCCACCGCCTCGGGATGGTCGCTGAAGCGGAAGTCGTCCCGGGACACGGCGGTCAGGCTGTCGGCGTAGACCAGCGGCAGGCAGTCGTCGCCCGCGCACGAGCGCCAGGTCCAGCTGGTGCCGCCGGCCGCATGGCCGGGGGTGGGAACGGCGTGCAGCTCGACATCGCCTGCCTGCACGATGCCGGAGGCCGGGATGGGCCGCACGTCGGCGACCGGGGCGAAGTCGTCGAGCAGGCCGAACTGCGGGTCGCTCGGGTCGCTGGCGCCGCGACGCAGGGTCTCGATCGCCTCCTTGGGCGCGTAGACCGGCGCGCCGGTGGCCGCCTGCACCGCGGCCAGGCCGCCGGCGTGGTCGAAGTGCTCGTGGGAGAAGACGATGGCCCGCACGTCCGCCGGATCGAAGCCGAGCGTGCGGATGTTGGCCAGGACCTGCTCCCCCGCCGCCGGCGTGGCGCCGTCGACCACCACGTGCCCGCCGGGGGAGGTCACCAGCAGCGCGCTGATGCCGCAGGTCCCCACGTACCAGGTGTCGCCGTGGACGTGGAACGGCGTGGCCGGTTCGTCCCAGCCCGAATCGTCGCGGCAGGCGGGGATCGGCCAGTCCGCCGACGCCGCGGCGGTGGCCGGCCCGTCCTGCGCCGTGGCCGTGGGCGTGGGCGCGGGCGCCTCGCCGGCGGAACAGGCCACCAGCGCGACCAGGGCGGCGCATGCGATGGGGAAGCGTCGTGTCATGTCGTGATCCCGTCGTAGCCCTTGCCGAGGAACTGCAGCAGGCACCAGCCATGGCCGAAGGGATCGGCCAGCTGCGCGATCCGGCCCCAGGCCGCATCGCGCGCCGCGCCTTCCTGGCGGGCGCCGGCGTCGAGCGCGCGCGCCAGCGCGGCGTCGAGATCGTCGACCACCACGTCCACGTGCACCGGCGTCCAGTGCCGGGCATAGGTGCGCGGCTGGTCGCCGGCGCCCAGGCTGCCGGGCGGTTTCTGCAGCAGGTAGATGGGCGCCTGGGCGCCCAGGAGTTCGAGCACGTCGTCGCCGAGGCGGCGTCCTTCGCGCAGGCCGAACGCTTCGACGTAGAACCGCCTGGCCGCGGCCAGGTCGGGGACGTCGATATTCAGCAGCAGGCGCATGGTTCAGATGCCGGAGGCCAGCTCCGCGGCGAGGCCGGTGTAGCTGGCCGGGGTCATCGCCAGCAGGCGCTCGCGGTCCGCCTCGGGCAGGTCCAGCGACTGGATGAACTGGCGCATCGAGTCGGCGGTGATCCCCTGGCCGCGGGTCAGCGCCTTGAGCTGCTCGTAGGGATTGGGTAGCCCGTGGCGGCGCATGACCGTCTGCACCGCCTCGGCCAGCACCTCCCACGCGGCGTCGAGGTCGGCGGCCAGGCGCTCGGGATTGGCCCCCAGCTTGCCCAGGCCGCGCAGCAGCGCGTCGAAGCCGATCAGGGCGTGGCCGAAGGCCGTGCCCAGCGCGCGCAGCACGGTCGAGTCGGTGAGGTCGCGCTGCCAGCGGCTGATCGGGAGCTTGGCCGCGAAATGCTCGAAGAGCGCGTTGGCGATGCCGAAGTTGCCTTCCGCGTTCTCGAAGTCGATCGGGTTGACCTTGTGCGGCATGGTCGAACTGCCGACCTCGCCGGCGACCACCGCCTGGCTGAAGTAGCCCAGCGAGATGTAGCCCCAGACGTCGCGGCACAGGTCGATCGCGATGGTGGCGATGCGCTTGTGCGCGTCGCACAGTTCGGCGATGTAGTCGTGCGGTTCGATCTGGGTGGTGTAGGGGTTGAACTCCAGCCCCAGCGACTCGACGAAGCGGCGCGCGAACGCGGGCCAGTCCACGTCCGGGTAGCTGGCGACGTGGGCGTTGTAGTTTCCCACCGCGCCATTGATCTTTCCGCAGATGGCGACCCCGGCCAGCTGGTCGCGCTGGCGCTGCAGGCGCGCGACCACGTTGGCGATCTCCTTGCCCACCGTGGTCGGCGACGCGCTCTGGCCGTGGGTGCGCGAGAGCATCGGCAGCGACGCGTGCGCGTGGGCCATCGCCCGCAGCTTCGCCACCACCTCGTCCAGGCGCGGCAGCAGCACCTCGCGCCGGGCGCGGTCCAGCATCAGCGCGTAGGACAGGTTGTTGATGTCCTCGCTGGTGCAGGCGAAGTGCACGAATTCCAGCGCCTGGGCCAGGCCGGCGCGCGACTGCAGCCGTTCCTTGATGAAGTACTCGACCGCCTTGACGTCGTGGTTGGTGGTGCGCTCGATCTCCTTGACCCGGGCCGCGTCGGCCGGGGTGAAGTCGCGCCACAGCGCCTGCAGCGCGTCCGCCTGGGCGGCGTCGAAGGGCGGCAGCTCGGCGATCCCCGGCTCGGCGGCCAACGCCAGCAGCCATTCGATCTCCACCCGCACCCGCGCGTGGATCAGGCCGAACTCGGAGAAGACCGGGCGCAACGCGCCGACCTTGGACGCGTAGCGGCCGTCGAGCGGCGAAAGGGCGAGCAGGGAGGCGTCTTGCGGGTCGGTGGCGGGCATTCGGGGCATCCGGCGCGGGGAACCAGGCCGCCTATTCTAGTGGCCGGCGGCCGTGGCCGTGGCCGCGGCCCGGCTCACGTATCCTGTCCCGGGCAGCGACGATGCTGCGGCGGTTCCG
This sequence comes from Luteimonas sp. J29, assembly GCF_000472505.1. Taxonomy (GTDB): domain Bacteria; phylum Pseudomonadota; class Gammaproteobacteria; order Xanthomonadales; family Xanthomonadaceae; genus Luteimonas. The sequence continues at coordinate 200,895 of NZ_AWZR01000003.1, read as the reverse complement.
TCCGAGGAGATGCAGCGATGGCCAGGACGAAGGCGAAGACCGCGGGTGCCACGGGCCCCCGCATCGAACGCGACAGCATGGGCGAGCTCGAGGTGCCGGCCGGCGCGCTGTGGGGCGCGCAGACCCAGCGGGCGGTGCTCAATTTCCCGATCTCGGGCCGGCCGATGCCGCGTGGGTTCATCCGTGCGCTGGGCCTGGTGAAGGCGGCCGCGGCCGGGGTCAACGGCGCGCTCGGGCTGCTGCCCGGGGACACGGCGGCCGCGATCCGGCATGCCGCGCTGGAGGTGGCCGAGGGCCGCCACGACGCGCAGTTCCCGGTCGACGTGTACCAGACCGGCTCGGGCACCTCGTCGAACATGAACGCCAACGAGGTGATCGCCGCGCTGGCCTCCAACGCACGGGGCCGGGTCCATCCCAACGACCACGTCAACCTGGGCCAGAGCTCGAATGACGTGGTCCCGACCGCGATCCGGGTCTCGGCCCAGCTGGCCGTGGTCGAGGAGCTGCTGCCGGCGCTGCGCCACCTGCGCAAGACCATCGACCGCCGGGCGCGCGGCCTGGGCAAGGTGGTGAAGACCGGCCGCACCCACCTGATGGACGCGATGCCGCTCACCTTCGCCCAGGAATTCGGGGCCTGGTCGGCGCAGCTGGCCTCGGCCGAGGCGCGGATCGGCGACGCGCTCGCGCGGCTGCGCCGATTGCCGATCGGCGGCACCGCGGTCGGCACCGGGATCAATGCGCACCCGGAGTTCGGCGGGCGCATGGCGCGCGAGCTGTCGAAGCTGGCCGGCACCAGGTTCGAGCCGGCCGGCAACCGGTTCGAGGGCATCGCCTCCCAGGACGACGCGGTGGAACTGTCGGGCCAGCTCAATGCGCTGGCGGTGGCCCTGATCAAGATCGCCAACGACCTGCGCTGGATGAACTCCGGGCCGCTGGCGGGCCTGGGCGAGATCGAACTTCCGGCGCTGCAGCCGGGCAGCTCGATCATGCCCGGCAAGGTCAACCCGGTGGTGCCCGAGGCGGTGGTGATGGTGTCGGCGCAGGTGATCGGCCACCACACCGCGATCACCGTCGCCGGGCAGACCGGCAACTTCCAGCTCAACGTCGCGCTGCCGCTGATCGCGGTGAACCTGCTCGAGTCGATCGGCCTGATGGCCAACGCCAGCCGCCTGCTGGCCGACCGTTGCATCGCCGGGCTCAGGCTGCGGCGCGACAACATCGACGCCGCGCTCGACCGCAACCCGATCCTGGTGACCGCGCTCAATCCGGTGATCGGCTATGCGCGCGCGGCGGCGATCGCCAAGCGCGCCTATGCCGAGAACCGGCCGGTCTTCGACGTGGCGCTGGAGGACAGCGGCCTCGCGGCCGACGAACTGCGCCGCCTGCTGGACCCGGCGGCGCTGACCCGCGGCGGGATCCACGGCGGACCCGGCGCCGGCGGTTGAGCCGGCGGCCGGGTCGTCCGGCTCAGCCAGTCCCGCCGCGGCGGGTCTGGCGGGCGCCGGCGCGCGCCAGTTCGCGGCGGACTTCGCGGTTGCAGTCCTCGACGTCGCGCTGCCTGAGCGTGGCGTAGGGGCGGAACGCGGGCACCGAATCGGCCAGGCGCTGCTGCGATTCGAGCAGGTCGGGCAGGCGGTGGCAGATCTGCTGGATCTGGGGCGCGAGGGTGCGCTTGACCGTGCGCTCCACGCGTCGCTCCAGCCGCCCGGTGACGGCGTCGAACATGAGCCGGAACAGGCCGTGGTCGACGGCGTCGATGGCCGCTTCGGCGGCGCGCTCGCCGGCGTCGATCCCGAGCAGGGCGAGTTCGATGACCTCGGCGCGGTAGGCCTGCAGCTGGCGTCGCTGGTCGGCATCGACCTGGACCGCGCGCCCGTCGACCAGCAGGTCGCCGGCCGGGGTGATCTCGCCCTTGGGCGGCGAGTCCTTCGCCTCCGCCTTGCGGCGCCCGACCGGCATGGACTGGTTCAGTTCCAGGTTGCCGTCGGCCAGTTCAGCGCGGGCGGCGGCGAATTCGACCCGGATCTCGCGCCGCGCCTCCTGCATGTCGGCGCGGATTTCCTCGTTGATGCTCTGCGGCGCCGCTGTCGCCGCGGCGGCGGTGGCGGCGAGCGCCGCGGCCAGCAGGACCGCGATGCGCGCGGGCGTGCGGCGCAAGGACATGGACTGCATGCATTTTCCTCCTGGAGTCTGGTGCGCGGCGCAGGGGGCGGCACGCTAGCGGGTGGGATCGGAGTCGGCGGCGGCGCCGGTCGCTTCCGCACCGGCGGCCTGGACCGCTTCGGCCGCGGCATCGGCTTCGGCGGCGGGGTCGAGAGTGCGGTTGCGCTTGCGGCGCGGATGCTCGGGGCGGATGGGGACGCCGTCTGCGTCGGCGTCTTCCGCGATGCTGTTCGCGATGTCCCGCTCGGCGTCCTCGCGGCAGTCCTCGATGTCCTCGGCGGTCAGCTGCCCGTAGGGCGCGAATTCGGGACGCGCAGCGGCCAGCGCCTCCTGCGCTGCGAGCATGCGGGGCAGGCGGTCGCAAAGCTGGATCGCCTCGGCCTCGAGCTTCCGGGCCTCGGCCTCGATCCGCGCCTCGACCTCGTCGCTCTTTCCGCTCAGCAGGCCGCCGATCGCCTCGCTGGCGGCGCGCATGCCCAGGTCGGCGCCGAGCACGCCCATGTCCATGCCCACCTCGGCGATCTCGATCACCGCCTGCCGGTACTCCAGCGCGAGGGCGCGGTCCTCCGGACCGGTGGTGACGGTCTTTCCGTCCACGACCAGGTCGCCCTGCGCGGTGATCCGGGCCGGCGGCAGGGTGCTGCCGCCCTTGTGGCGCAGGCGCACGTGGCCGATGTTCAGTTCGTACTGCCCGTTCAGGCTCAGGTCCTCCTCGTGCAGCTTGCGGCGCGCCTCCTCCATCGCCCGGGCGACGGTGCGGCCCAGCACGGTCGTCGGCTCGACCGACGCCGGGGCCTGCGGGGCGGAATCGTTCCTGCCGCAAGCCGCCAGCATCGGAAGGGCGGCGGCCAGGAGGAAGGGAGCGAGGGTCTTCATGACGATGGTCTCCGCAGATGGGGTCCTGCTGCGACGTCGGCCGCGGGGGTGGTGTGACGCGGCCGGGCGGGATCCCGCCCGGCGGATGCGCGGCTGCCTTCAGCCTTCGTCGCGCCAGCGGCGCAGGCGGATCGCGGCGAAGATCATGGCCGCGCCGGCGACCGCGCCGCCCCACATGTCGAGGCTGGCCAGGTTCCGGTACACGCCGGCCGGGCTCATCAGCGAGCGCGCGGCCCCGGGCACGTCGAAGTCGACGCTCTTGAGGTACTCGAAGTCCATGAAGGTCACCGGGAACACGCTGGTCAGCGCGCGCAGCACCACGTTGCGGAAGAACGGCCAGGTGATGTCGCCGACCACCCCCAGGAACTCCAGCCACGCCACCAGGATGCCGGCCAGCAGCGGCACCACCACCGCCCACAGGAACGGCTTGCTGCGCGCCCACGCCGAGCACATCAGCAGCCAGCCCACGGTCGGGAGCGCCCACAGCGCGTAGACCGGGATCGCGATGAGGTACTGCACCGACAGCAGCAGCGGGCTGGCCGGACCCCACAGCAGGGTGTACGGGTTGCCGCCGTAGAACAGCACCACCAGGCTCACCAGCACCAGGAAGCCGAACATGGTCAGGATCGACGCGATCGTGGCCAGCAGCGGCGCCACCAGGATCGCGCTGGCGACCTTGGACAGCACCGTCTCGCTGTCGGACAGCGGCAGCGACTTCCAGAACAGGACGCTGCGGTCGCGGCGCTCGTCGTACAGCGCGCCCAGGCAGTAGAAGAACACCACGAACGTCAGCACCAGGAATGGCCAGCCCGACGCCATGATCAGGGTCAGGTCGATGCCGTCCCCGAGCCGCGCCAGTTCCTCGTGGCCCATGCGCGAGGTCAGCATGCCCAGGTCGAGGCCGTTGATGGCGACGGAGGTGCCGTCGTGCAGGGTGATCTCGCCGTGCTGGATCTTCCCGCGGGCGGCCACGATCGCGAGCACGATGCCCATCGCGGACAGCACCAGCGAAGCGGCACCGGCCACCAGCGGGGCCCAGAGGAAGCCGCCGCGGTGCTCCCAGAACTCGCGGCGCAGCAGCCAGCCGAACCGGCGGGCCGGCGTGATCGCCGCCGCGTTCGAGGGACGCGGGGTCTCGGGCAGGGTATCGGCAACTGCATTCATGCGTAGGTTCCCCTCATCGTGGCGACGAACAGGTCCGCCAGGCCGGGCGTGCGGGTTTCGCCGAGCGCCGACAGCGTGGCCTGGGGCACGCCGTCGAACAGCATCACGGTCTTGCCGAACGGCAGCGAGCGTTCGTCCACCGGGCCCAGCCGGCGCGCGGCCTCGGCCTGGTCGGCGTTGACCAGGAGCTCGGTGAAGCGTCCGCCCAGGTCCTCCATCGCCGCGTCCAGCACCACCTTGCCGTCGCGGATGAACATCACGTCGGTGAGGATGTGCTCGATCTCTTCCACCTGGTGGGTGGTGATGACGATCGTCTTCTGGTCGTCGAAATAGTCCTCCAGCAGGCGCTGGTAGAACTGCTTGCGGTACAGGATGTCCAGGCCCAGCGTCGGCTCGTCCAGCACCAGCAGGCGGGCGTCGATCGCCATCACCAGGGCCAGGTGCAGCTGCACGATCATGCCCTTGGACAGTTCGCGCACGCGCTGCTTCGGGTTGAGCTGGGTGTTGGAGAGGAAGCGCTCGCACCTGGCCCGGTCGAAGCGGGGGTGCACGCCGGCGACGAAGTCGATCGCCTCGCGCACCCGCATCCAGCGCGGCAGCACCGCGACGTCGGCGATGAAGCAGACATCGCGCATCAGGTCGTCGCGCTCGGTGCGCGGATCGCGGCCCAGCACGTCCAGCTCGCCCTCGAACGGGATCAGGCCGAGCACGGCCTTGAGCGCGGTGGTCTTGCCGGCGCCGTTGGGGCCGATCAGGCCGACGATGCGGCCGGCCTCGATCCGGAAGTTGGCGCCGTCGAGCGCGAGCTTGGTGCGGTAGGCCTTGCGCAGCCCGCGCGCCTGGATGACCGGCGCCCCGGTGGTCGCGGCGCTCATCGGTCGCCTCCCTGGCCCGCCTTCAGCAGGTCCTCGAGGACCAGGCCCAGGCGCTGGATCCGCTCCAGCACCGCGGGCCATTCCTCGCGCAGGAAGCGTTCGCGTTCGTTCACCAGCAGCTTCTTGGCCGCTTCCTCGGTCACGTACATGCCCAGTCCCCTTCGTTTCTCGACCAGTGCCTCGTCCGCCAGCTCCTGGTAGGCGCGCGAGACCGTGATCGGGTTGAGTTGGTACTCCGCGGCGACCTGCCGGACAGAGGGCAGGGCATCGCCCGGCTTGAGGACTCCATCGAGCATCATGGCGATCACGCGTTCCTTCAGCTGGCGGTAGATGGGAGCGCCGTCGCTCCACTGGATGTTGGTCATGGATCAGCTCCGGTCGCCCGTTCCGCGTGCGAACGAGAAGTAGGGCACGGCGATCTCGCGGCGCACGCTGCGGCTCCGGTGGCTGCCGGGCTTGCTGGCGTGGGCGGCGGCGTCGCGGTGGGCGGTGTGCTCGGCCGGTTCGGCGTCGGCGTCCCCGGCCTGGGCGGCCTGGAGGCCGGCGGCGACGGCCGCGGTGACCAGTTCGACCGTGAGCGTGGCCACCTGCTCGATCGAGCGCGGGTCCACCAGGACCGCTTCGGGGCGTCGGCCGTGGGCCTGGATCCGCGCGATCACCGCGTCGGCGTCGACGGCCAATGCGGGCTCGCTCCCGGGCCCGGACTCGGGCGCGGCGGGAGCGGGACGGGCGGGCGCCTCGGCGACGTCCGGACCGTGCGCGGGCTGCCCGGGCATGACCGGATGCGCGGCCATCAGGCCGACCACCAGCACCATGCCGGTGACCGAGAAAGCCAGTATCGTGTTGCGCAGCTTGCGGTTCATGGCCTGTCTGCCTTGGTGGATAGGTGTTGTATTCAACTATAACACCAGAACAGGGCATTGCAAGCGTTCCGGGTCCCGGATCGACCCAACTGAAGTCATGGTCTGGCGCCTCACCCCCTGAATCAGCCGGAAAATCCCATGAAAACAATCAGATACGTCATCGCACTGGCATGTGCACTGGCCCTGGCCCCCGCCGCGGCCTCGGGCCTGCTCGAGCGCAGCTACCGGCCGCTGACCGGCAAGACCCCGGTCGACCTGGCGGACACCTACGGCGGCCAGGTGCTGCTGATCGTGAACACCGCGAGCAAGTGCGGCCTGGCGCCGCAGTTCGAGGGTCTCGAAGCGCTCCACGCCAGGTACAGGGAGCGCGGGTTCTCGGTGCTCGGCTTCCCCTCGGCCGATTTCCGCGACCAGGAGTACGAGGACGAGCAGAAGATCATGGAGTTCTGCACCCTGACCTACGGGGTGAAGTTCCCCATGTTCGAGCGCGTGCACGTGGTGGGCGAGGAGGCGACGCCGCTGTTCCGCGACCTTGCCGACGCCACCGGCGACTGGCCGCAGTGGAATTTCCACAAGTACCTGGTGGGTCGCGACGGCAAGGTCGTCGGCTCGTGGGAGAGCCGGACCGCGCCCGACGATCCACGCATCGTCGAGGCCATCGAACGGGCGCTGCAGGCGCCGCGTCCGGCCGGCTGACGGCCTGAACAGCGGCCGCCGCCGCGCGCCCGTGCGATTGCCGAGCCGCGCGGCGGCCGCGACAATAGCGCCCCCTGCGCCGCGCTGGCGGTGCGTGCCGGAGTATCCAGTCGAATGAACCGATTCGCGCGTGGCGCCGCCGCGCTGTGCCTGACTGCGCTGGCGGCCTTCGCCGGCGCCACGCTCGCCCAGGGCGTCGCCAGCCTGGTGGGCGAGCGGCAGCAGATCAGCTACGTCGTGGGCATGGACATCGGGCGCTCGCTTGCGAACGTGGCGCCGGACCTGGACTTCGCGAGCTTCGAGCGGGCGATCGGCAACGCCCTGTCCGGCGGCGAGCCGCTGCTCGGCCAGGAGGAGGCGGGCCAGGTCGGGCAGGCGCTGACGCAGCGCGTCGCCGTGCGCAGCGGGCGCCGGGTCCCGGGGCTGGCCCCCGGCACCATGCCGCCGGCGGTGGATCCGGTGAAGGTCGGCCTCCTGACCGGGCACCAGACCGGCATGTCGCTGCGCCCGCTGGCGGACACGATCGACGTGCCGCTGGTGGTGCAGGCCGCGCGCACCGTCGCCGAGGACCGCCCGCCGCTGCTGTCCTCCGAGCAGGTGGCGCAGGCGCGCGAGGCGCTGGAGCGCTACACGCGCCGCCAGGCCGAGCGCGTGGCCGAGGCCAACCGCATCGAGGGCCTGGAGTTCCTGGCCCGCAACCGCACCGGGAAGGGCGTGTTCACCACCGCCTCGGGCCTGCAGTACAGCGTGCTGCGCTCCGGTTCCGGACCGCGTCCGCGCCCCGGCGACCGGGTCCGCGTCCACTACCGCGGCACCCTGCTCGACGGCACCGAGTTCGACAGTTCCTATGCACGCGGCCAGCCCGCCGAGTTCGGCCTCAACGAGGTCATCGCCGGCTGGACCGAGGGCCTGACCCTGATGCCGGTCGGTTCCCACTACCGGTTCTGGATCCCCGGCGAGCTGGCCTACGGCCGCAACGGAAGCCCGCCGGTGATCGGTCCCAATGCCACCCTGGTGTTCGAGGTCGAGCTGCTCGCCATCCCCTGACGCCATCCCGCCGGCGGCGTGCCTCGCCGTCGCCCCCGCCGAATATCGCCCCGGAGTTCCCCATGAATGTTTCCAAGCGTCCCGTTTCCCTGGCAGTGCTCGCGCTCGCCGTCGCGACCGCGCTGGCGGCCTGCAAGCCGCTCGACAAGGAGACCGGCAAGCCGGTCGAGGGCGGCAAGGAGGAGTCCGCGTCGACCGTCCAGGTGCCCGAGCGCGGCGGCATGAAGACCGAGCGCGAGCAGCTGAGCTACGCGATCGGCATGCAGATCGGCGAGAGCCTCAAGGGCGTGAAGGACGAGATCGACATGGCCACGCTGTACAAGGCGGTGCGCAGCACCGTGGACGGCAAGGAGCCGCTGCTGAGCCAGCAGGACGTGATGGAAGTGATGCAGGGCTTCGGCATGCGCATGCAGGCGCGGCAGATGGAGGAGTTCGCGCGCATGGCGCAGGAGAACGCCGAGGCCGGCGCGAAGTTCCTGGCCGAGAACGCCGGCAAGGAAGGCGTGCAGACCACCGGCTCGGGCCTGCAGTACCTGGTGCTGCAGGAAGGCAGCGGCGTGAAGCCCTCGGCCACCGACACCGTGCGCGTGCACTATCGCGGCACGCTGCTCGATGGCGAGGTGTTCGACGACTCCTACGCCCGCGGCGAGCCGGTCGAGTTCGCGCTCAACCAGGTGGTGCCCGGCTGGCAGGAAGGCCTGCAGCTGATGCCCGTGGGCAGCAAGTACCGGCTGTGGATCCCGAGCGAACTGGGCTACGGCGAGGCCGGTACCCCCGGTGGTCCGATCGGCCCCAACGCCACCCTGGTGTTCGAGGTCGAGCTGCTCGACGTCGTGCGCAACTGAGCGGCGGGCGGCACGGCATGAGCGGTGACCTCGAGCAGCGCCTGGTCGAGCTGGAGACGCGGCTCGCGTTCCAGGAGCAGGCGCTGTCCGAACTCAACGAAGCGCTGACGGCGACCCGGCTGGAGGCCGCGGCCCACGCGGAGCTGTTGAAGCGCGTGATCCAGGACATGAAACTGGTCCGCGGCGACGGGCCGGGGGACCCTGCGCTCGAGCCTCCGCCACCGCACTACTGAACACCACCATGGCCAATTCCTTGCGCGACCAGTTGCTCGGCCTGGGCTTCAAGCCCGCGCCGAAGCCTGCACCGGGGCCGAAGCGGGCCAAGCCGCCGCGTGGCGACGGCCGCAATGCGCCCGACGCGTCCGCGAAGACGGGCCGTCGCGATGGCGGTCGCGGCGCCGGCCGCAAGGCCCGCGAGCGCGAGGACATCGACCTCGCCAAGGCTTACGCCATCCGCGCCCAGCGCGAGAAGGAGGAGCGCGAGCGCGCCGAGCGCGAGCGCCAGGAACAGGCGCGCCGGCGCCGCGAGGCCCGGGCGAAGCTGGAGGCGTTCCTGCAGGGCAAGGTGCTCAACGACCCGCAGGCCGAGATCGCCCGCCACTTCCCGTACGGCGGCAAGATCAAGCGCATCTACGTCAACCAGGAGCAGCTGCGCGCGCTCAATGCCGGCGAGCTGGGCGTGGTGCAGATCAACGGCCGCTACTGCCTCGTGACCGCGGCCGACCTGGCCGGGGCGGAGGAGATTCTCCCCGAGGCGATCGCGCTCAAGGTCGATCCCGACGCGCCGGCGGAAGACGATCTCTACGCCGATCCGAAATACCAGGTGCCCGACGACCTGGTCTGGTGACGCAGCCGGCGCGCATGGCGCGCCACGCGGCGGCGCTCACTCCGGATCGTAGTCGAGGTTCGACGCCAGCCAACGCTCCACCTGCGCCAGCTGCACGCCCTTGCGCCGCGCGTAGTCCTGGGCCTGTTCCTTCGACACCCGCCCGACCACGAAATACTGGCTGCCGGGGTGGCTGAAGTAGTAGCCGGACACCGCTGCGGTCGGCAGCATCGCGAAGCTCTCGGTCAGGGTCATGCCTGCGTTGCGCTCGGCATCGAGCAGCCGGAACAGGGTGGCCTTCTCGCTGTGCTCGGGGCAGGCCGGGTAGCCCGGGGCAGGGCGGATGCCGCGGTACCGCTCGGCGATCAGTGCCTCGTTGTCGAGCGCCTCGTCGGGGGCGTAGCCCCAGAACTCGGTGCGCACGCGCTGGTGCAGGCGTTCGGCGAAGGCCTCGGCCAGGCGGTCGGCCAGCGCCTTGAGCATGATCGCGTTGTAGTCGTCGTGGTCGGCCTGGAACCGCTCCAGGTGCGGCTCGATGCCGATGCCCGCGGTGACCGCGAACATCCCGATCCAGTCCTGGCGCCCGCTGTCGCGCGGGGCGATGAAGTCGGCGAGGCAGAAGTCGGGGCGGTCGGCGGGCTTGTCGACCTGCTGGCGCAGGAAGTGCAGGGTCGCCTCGCCGCCGTCGTGGCGCACGACCACGTCGTCGCCGACGCTCTGCGCCGGCCACAGGGCGAACACGCCGCGGGCGGTCAGCCACTTCTCCGCGATGATCCGGTCGAGCATCGCGCGCGCGTCGCGATGGAGCTCGGTGGCCTGGGGGCCGACCACCGGGTCCTCGAGGATCGCCGGGAAACGGCCGCCGAGCTCCCAGGCCTGGAAGAACGGCGTCCAGTCCATGCACCTGGCCAGCTCGTCGAGCGGGTAGTCGGCGAGCACGTGCAGGCCGGGCTGGCGGGGGGCGGGGGGCTCGTAGCGGTCCCAGCCGCCGTCGAACTTCTGCGCGCGCGCCTTCTCCAGCGACACCAGCCGCTTGGCGTCGCCGCGGTTGCGGTGGCGTTCGCGGATCTCGGCGTAGTCGGCCTCGTTGGCGGCGACGAACGGGCCCCGCAACTCGGGCGAGACCAGCGACTGGGCCACGCCGACGGCGCGCGAGGCGTCCTTCACCCAGATCGTCGGGGCCTTGTAGAACGGGTCGATCTTCAGCGCGGTGTGCGCGCGCGACGTGGTGGCGCCGCCGATCATCAGCGGCACCTGCAGGCCCTGGCGCTGCATCTCGCGGGCGACGTGGCCCATCTCCTCCAGCGAGGGCGTGATCAGGCCGGACACGCCGACGAGGTCGGCGTTCACCGCCACCGCGGTGTCGATGATCTTCTGCGCCGGCACCATCACGCCGAGGTCGATCACCTCGAAGTTGTTGCAGGCCAGGACCACGCCGACGATGTTCTTGCCGATGTCGTGGACGTCGCCCTTGACCGTGGCCATGACGACCTTGCCGTTGTTCCTGCCGGCGTCGCCGCTGCGCTGCTTCTCGGCCTCGATGTACGGCAGCAGGTAGGCCACGGCCTTCTTCATCACGCGCGCGGACTTGACCACCTGGGGCAGGAACATCTTGCCGGCGCCGAACAGGTCGCCGACGATGTTCATGCCGTCCATCAGCGGCCCCTCGATGACCTCGAGCGGCCTGGCGAACTGCTGCCGCGCTTCCTCGGTGTCCTGTTCGACCCAGGCGTCGATGCCGTGCACCAGGGCGTGCGCGAGGCGCTCGTTCACCGGCTTGTCGCGCCAGGACAGGTCTTCGGCGCGCGCCTTGCCCTTGCTGCCCTTGTACTTCTCGGCCAGTTCCAGCAGGCGCTCGGTGGCGTCGCGGCGGCGGTTGAGCACCACGTCCTCGACCCGCTCGCGCAGCTCGGGATCGAGGTCGTCGTAGATCGGCAGCGCGCCGGCGTTGACGATGCCCATGTCCATGCCGGCGCGGATCGCGTGGTACAGGAACACGCTGTGGATCGCCTGGCGCACGGTCTCGTTGCCGCGGAACGAGAACGACACGTTCGACACGCCGCCCGAGACGTGGCAGTGCGGCAGCGTGGCCTTGATGATGCGCGTGGCCTCGATGAAATCGACCGCGTAGTTGTCGTGCTCCTCGATGCCGGTGGCGATGGCGAAGATGTTGGGGTCGAAGATGATGTCCTCGGGCGGGAACCCGACCTCGTCGACCAGGATCCGGTAGGCGCGGGTGCAGATCTCGACCTTGCGCTGGCAGGTGTCGGCCTGGCCCTGCTCGTCGAAGGCCATGACCACGGTCGCGGCGCCGTAGCGCAGCACCTTGCGCGCCTGCTCGACGAAGGCCTCCTCGCCCTCCTTGAGCGAGATCGAGTTGACCACGCCCTTGCCCTGCAGGCACTTGAGGCCGGCCTCGATCACGCTCCACTTCGACGAGTCGACCATCACCGGGATGCGGGCGATGTCGGGCTCGGACATGATCAGGTTGAGGAAGCGGACCATCGCCGCCTCCGAGTCGATCAGACCCTCGTCCATGTTGACGTCGAGGATCTGGGCACCGTTGGCCACCTGCTGGCGCGCGACCTCGACCGCTTCCTCGAAGCGGCCTTCCTTGATCAGCTTGCGGAACTGGGCGCTGCCGGTGACGTTGGTGCGCTCGCCGATGTTGACGAACAGCAGGTCGGGGGTGATGACCAGCGGCTCGAGGCCGGACAGGCGGGTGTAGCGGGGAGTCGGCATGGGGGTCATCGCTGGGCGCCGGCGGCGATCGCCGGCCGGGCGCGGGCTGGCCACGCCGCGCACAGGGCGCGGCCGCGGGCGGAATCGGGGAAGGCGGCGGCTGGACGGGTCATGCCGCGTCGGCCACAGGCGCGGGCAGCGCCCGCGGCGGTACGCCGGCGACCGCGTCGGCGATCGCGCGGATGTGGTCGGGCGTGGTGCCGCAGCAGCCGCCGACCATGTTCAGCAGCCCGGACTGGGCGAACTCGCGCAGCACCGCGGCCATTTCCTCCGGCGTCTCGTCGTAGCCGCCGAAGGCGTTGGGCAGGCCGGCGTTCGGGTGCGCGCTCACGTAGCAGTCGGCCACTGCCGCCAGGGTCTCGACGTGCGGACGCAGCTCGCGCGCGCCGAGCGCGCAGTTGAGCCCGATCGAGAGCGGCCGGCCGTGCGCGACCGACGTGTGGAACGCCTCCGCGGTCTGGCCGGACAGGGTGCGGCCCGAGGCGTCGGTGATCGTGCCGGAGATCATCACCGGCACCCGGCCGCCGCGGGCCTCGAACGCCTCCTCGATGGCGTACAGGGCGGCCTTGGCGTTGAGGGTGTCGAACACGGTCTCGACCATGAGCGTGTCGGCGCCGCCGTCGAGCAGGCCGTCGATCGCCTCGCGGTAGACCAGGCGCAGCTCGTCGAAGCTGGTGTTGCGGAACCCCGGGTCGTTGACGTCGGGGCTGATCGAGGCGGTGCGGCTGGTCGGGCCGAGCACGCCGATCACGAACCGCGGCCGCGAGGGGTCGGCCGCCTCGGCCGCCGCACAGCATTCGCGGGCGATGCGCGCGCCTTCGCGGTTGAGCTCGTGCACCAGGTGCTCGAGCCCGTAGTCGGCCTGGCTGACCGCGGTCGCGTTGAAGGTGTTGGTCTCGAGCAGGTCGGCGCCGGCCTCGAGGTAGGCGGCGTGGACGCCGGCCACCAGCTCGGGCCGGGTCAGCAGCAGCAGGTCGTTGTTGCCGCGCAGGTCGCGGCCGCCGCCGGCGGGCGCCCCGCGGGTCGAATCGTAGCCGTCGGCGAAGCGCTCGCCGCGGTAGTCGGCCTCCTGCAGGCCATGGCGCTGGAGCATGGTGCCCATCGCGCCGTCGATCACCAGGATGCGCTCGCGCAGGGCGGCCTCGAGGGCGGCCACGCGCTCGGGATGGAGCCAGGGAAGTACGCGCATGTCGGGGCTCCTCGTGGTCAGGGCTTGCGGGCGATCAGCGAGATCACCTCGAAGTGGGGCGGGCGCTTCTCGCGGGTCACGGTCTCGGCGGTCAGCAGTTCGAGGCCGGCGCGGGCGGCGAAGCGGCGCAGGTCCTTGTCGGTGAAGCCCAGGTTGACGTGGCCGTAGGCCTGGACCACGTTCTGGTGCTCGTGCCGGGCCAGGCTCGACAGCAGCAGCCGGCCGCCCGGACGCAGCACGCGCGCCGCCTCGGCCACGGCCTGGGCCGGCTTCTCGGCGTAGGTCAGGGCGTGCATCAGCACCACCAGGTCGAATTCGGCGGTGGAGAACGGCAGGGCGTGCATGTCGCCCTCGAGCACCTCGACGTTGCGGAACCGGCGCAGGCGCTCGGCCGCTGCGGCCACCACCCGCGGGCTGCTGTCCACGCACACGTAGCGATGGGCGTGCGGGGCGAGCAGCTCGGCCAGCACGCCGTCGCCCGAGGCGATGTCGAGCACGTCGCCGGTCTCGAGCAGGGGCAGGGCGCTGCGGGCCAGGGCTTCCCAGGTGCGGCCGGGCGAGTAGTGGCGCTCCATGTCGCCGGCCACCGAGTCGGCCCAGTTCTGGTCGGCGGCGCGCATCGCCAGCACCCCGGCCACGCGCTCGGCGTCCTGGCGCAGCAGCGGGTCGTCGCTGCCGGTGGACAGCGCCTGCCACAATGCGCGCTGGGCGGGGTCGAGCGACTCGTGGTCGAAGCGGTAGTAGGCCGAGACGCCGGCGCGGCGGTCGCGCACCAGGCCGGCGTCCTTGAGCTTGGCCAGGTGGGTGGAGACGCGGGGCTGGGCGAGGCGGGTGATCGCGGAGAGTTCGGCCACGGTCAGTTCCTCGCCCTCCAGCAGCGCGAGCAGGCGCACGCGGGTGGGATCGGCAAGCACCTTGAGCCGCGTGGACCAGGCCTCGAGGTCCATACATATCTCCGTATCGCGATATAAAGATATTGTCCGGCCCGCAATCCGTGGCGTCAAGCCGCGCGCTCCCGGTGGGGACGCCCGCCGCGCCGGGGACGGCATGCGGTCCGGGCGCGCGGCCGGCTACAATTACGTTTCTCTGGAAACAATTGCGAGGCGGTCGTGGAATTCGGGTTCAATGAAGAGCAGCTGATGATCCAGGACGTGGCGCGCCGGATCGCCCGCGAGAAGATCGCGCCCAGCGCCGAACACCACGACCGCACCGGCGAGTTCCCGCTCGAGAACATCCGCGTGCTCGGCGAGAACGGCCTGATGGGCATCGAGGTGCCGACCGAGTACGGCGGCGCCGGCATGGACCCGGTGTCCTACGTGCTGGCCATGGTCGAGGTGGCCGCGGCCGATGCCGCCCACTCGACCATCATGTCGGTCAACAACTCGCTGTTCTGCAACGGCATCCTGACCCACGGCACCGAGGCGCAGAAGCAGAAGTACGTGCGCGCGATCGCCGAAGGGTCCGAGATCGGCGCCTTCGCCCTGACCGAGCCGCAATCCGGCTCCGACGCCACCGCCATGCGCTGCCGCGCGGTGAAGCAGGCCGACGGCAGCTTCGTGGTCAACGGCAAGAAGAGCTGGATCACCTCCGGCCCGGTGGCGAAGTACATCGTGCTGTTCGCCATGACCGACCCCGACAAGGGCAGCCGCGGCATCACCGCGTTCCTCATCGACACCGCGCGCGAGGGCTTCGGCCGCGGCAAGACCGAACCCAAGCTCGGCATCCGCGCCTCGGCGACCTGCGAGATCGAGTTCAACGACTACGTGGTCCAGCCCGACGAGGTGCTGGGCCAGGAAGGCGAGGGCTTCAAGATCGCGATGGGCGTGCTCGACACCGGCCGCATCGGCATCGCCTCGCAGGCGGTGGGCATCGCCCGCGCCGCGTACGAGGCCACCATCGCCTACGTGAAGGAGCGCAAGGCCTTCGGCGCGCCGATCGGCACCTTCCAGATGACCCAGGCCAAGATCGCCGACATGAAGTGCAAGCTGGACGCCTCGCTCCTGCTCACGCTGCGCGCGGCCTGGCTCAAGGGCCAGGGCAGGAAGTTCTCGGCCGAGGCCGCGATGGCCAAGCTCACCGCCTCCGAGTCGGCGATGTGGATCGCGCACCAGGCGGTGCAGATCCACGGCGGCATGGGCTACTCGAAGGAGATGCCCGTGGAGCGCTACTTCCGCGACGCCAAGATCACCGAGATCTACGAAGGCACCAGCGAGATCCAGCGCCTGGTGATCGCGCGCAGCGAGACCGGGCTGCGCTGAGCCGCGCCGTGGATCCGCGTCGCCGCGCCAGGTTCACCACACGCCCCGACACGGGAGGCCGTGCGCTTCCCGTGGCCGCTTCCGCCGCGCCCCGGGCGCGGCACACCCGTCCCCATGGCCCGCGTGCAGACGCGGGCCTTTGTGCATAACGGAGCCGTCCCGACATGACCCCGTCCCGACCCGCCAGGGCCAAACCCCGCAAGTCCACCCGCAGCGCGGCGTCCTCCGCGACGCCGGAGGCCGCGCCCGCCCCGATCCTGGAGGCGGTGCGCAAGCGCGCCGGCAAGGCGGCGCAGGCCGATGCCGTGGCCTTCGCCAGCGCGTTCTACCGGCGCCTGAGCGAGGAGGAGTTGCCGCTGCACAGTCCCGACGCCTGGGCGGCGCTGGCCACCGGGCTGCTGGACTTCATGCGCCGGCGTCCGCCGGGCAGGGCCCAGGTGCGCCTGTTCAACCCGGTCCTGCGCACGCACGGCTGGGAATCGCCGCACACCGTGCTGCAGATCGTCAACGACGACATGCCGTTCCTGGTCGATTCGGTGACGATGGCGCTGGCCGCGCGCGGGGTGAAGGTGCACGTGCTCGGCCACCCGGTGATCCAGATCCGGCGCGACCGCGCCGGCCGCCTGCAGGCGGTGGGCCAGGGCGAGACCGAATCGGTCATGCACCTGGAGATCGACCGCCAGACCTCGGATGGCATGGCCGCGATCGAGTCCGCGCTGCTGTCGGTACTCGAGGACGTGCGCGCGATCGTGCGCGACTGGCCGCAGATGCGCCGCCGCATGCAGGAGGTCGCCGACGGGCTCGCCACCCGCCGCATGCCGCTGGGCGAGGGCGAGCGCCACGAGGCGCAGGAGTTCCTGCGCTGGGTGGCGGACGACCATTTCACCTTCTTCGGCTACCGCGAGTACGAGGTGCGCCGCCGCGGCAGCCGCGAACTGCTGGTGCCGGTCAAGGGCAGCGGTCTGGGCCTGCTGCGCGGCGAAGGCGACGCCGGCGGCCGCCCGCTGGAGTCGTTGGCCGCGCACCGGATGAGCGCCCAGGGCCAGGCCGAAGCGCTGGTCCTGACCAAGACCAACGCGCGTTCGACCGTGCACCGCCCGGGCTACATGGACTACATCGGCGTGCTGGGCTTCGACGAGAAGGGCCGCGCGGTGTCCGAGCAGCGCTTCCTCGGCCTGTACACCTCCAGCGCCTACAACCGCCGCCCGTGGGACATCCCGCTGGTGCGCGGGCGATACGAGTACGTGATGTCGCGCTCGGGCCTCAAGCCCACCGGCCACAGCGGCAAGGCGCTGCGCCACATCCTCGAGACCCTGCCGCGCGACGAGCTGTTCCAGTCCAGCGCCGACGAACTGTACCGCCTGGCCACCGGCGTGCTCGGCCTGCAGGAGCGGGTGCGCAGCCGCCTGTTCCTGCGCCGCGACCGTTACGGCCGTTTCTACTCGGTGCTGGCCTACATCCCGCGCGACCGCTTCAGCACCGACGTGCGCCACCGGATCGAGGCGATGCTGCGCCGGGTGCTGCATGCCGATCACGTCGACGCCAGCGTCATGATCAGCGAGTCGCCGCTGGCCCAGGTGCACCTGATCGTGCGCCCGCGCCCGGGCGAGGCATTCGAGGTCGACCAGGGCCAGCTCGACCGCGAGCTGGCCGCGATCGTGCGCAACTGGCACGACGACCTGCGCGACGAGCTGGTCTCGCGCCACGGCGAGGAGCGAGGCCTGGAACTGGCGCAGCGCTTCGGCCGCGCGCTGCCCGCCGCCTACATCGAGAACGCGACCCCGGTCATCGCCGCCACCGACGTCGAGCGCCTGGCCGCGCTCGGCGAGGACGCGCCGCTGCAGCTGAGCCTGCAGCAGCTGCCGGCCACGGTGAATGGCGAGGGCGCGCTGCGCTTCAAGCTCTACCGCCTGCACGAGGACATCGCCCTGTCCGATGCGCTGCCGATGATGGAGAACCTCGGCCTGCGCGTGGTCACCGAGCATCCTTACCGGATCGACGTGGACGGCACCACGGTGTTCATCCAGGACTTCGAGGTCGAGTCCGGCGTGGCCGGCCTGGACGTGGAGAGCGCCGCCGCCGACTTCAGCGAGGCCTTCGCCCGCACCTGGCGCGGCGAGGCGGAGAACGACGGGCTCAACCGCCTGGTGCTGTCGGCCTCGCTCGACTGGCGCCAGGTCGCGCTGCTGCGCGGCTACGCGCGCTACCTGCAACAGGTCGGGGTGCCGTTCTCGCAGAGCTACGTCGAGGACACCTTCTCCCGCAACCCGCTGCTCGCGCGGCTGCTGGTGGAGCTGTTCGAGGCGCGCTTCGACCCGGCCGCGGGCGGATCGTCGCGCAAGGGCAGGCGCAAGCAGGGCGAGGATGCCGGCGCCGCGCGCCTGGCCGCGCACCTGCGGGCGCTGGCCGGTGGCGACGAGGCCTGCATGGCGCTGTTGCAGCCGGTGGTTGACGCACGCGGGCTGGAGCGCGGCGCGCGCGCCGAGGTGGTACGCGGCGCGATCCGGGCGCTGCTCGACCGGGTCTCGAGCCTTGACGAGGACCGCATCCTGCGCAGCTTCATGGGCGTGATCGACGCCACCCTGCGCACCAGCTACTACCAGCGCAACGCCGACGGCAGCTGCAAGGAGACGATCACCTTCAAGTTCGACTCGTCGCTGGTGCCGGACCTGCCCAAGCCGAAGCCGTACCGCGAGATCTTCGTCTACGGCCCGCGGGTGGAGGGCGTGCACCTGCGCTTCGGGCCGGTGGCGCGCGGTGGGCTGCGCTGGTCGGATCGCCGCGAGGACTTCCGCACCGAGGTGCTGGGCCTGGTCAAGGCGCAGATGGTGAAGAACACGGTGATCGTGCCGGTCGGCTCCAAGGGCGGCTTCATCGTCAAGCGCCCGCCGGCCGAGCGCGACGCGCTCATGGCCGAGGGCGTGGCCTGCTACAGGCTGTTCATCAGCGGCATGCTCGACGTCACCGACAACGTGGTGGACGGCAAGGTGGTGCCGCCGCGCGACGTGGTCCGCCACGACCAGGACGATCCGTACCTGGTGGTCGCGGCCGACAAGGGCACGGCCACGTTCTCCGACATCGCCAACGGCATCGCCCGCGAGTACGGGTTCTGGCTGGACGACGCATTCGCCTCCGGCGGCTCGGTGGGCTACGACCACAAGGGCATGGGCATCACCGCGCGCGGCGCGTGGGAGTCGGTCAAGCGCCACTTCCGCGCCCTGGGACACGACAGCCAGAGCCAGGACTTCACCTGCGTGGGCATCGGCGACATGTCCGGCGACGTGTTCGGCAACGGCATGCTGCTCTCGCGCCACATCCGCCTGGTGGCGGCGTTCGACCACCGCCACATCTTCATCGATCCGGATCCGGACGCCGCGCGCTCCTACGCCGAGCGCGAACGCCTGTTCCGGCTGCCGCGCTCGAGCTGGGCGGACTACGACACCTCCCTGATCTCGAAGGGCGGCGGGGTGTACCCGCGCTCGGCCAAGTCGATCCCGGTCTCGCCGCAGGCGCGCGCGGCGCTTGGCCTGCCCGAGGGCACCACCTCGATGACGCCCAACGAGCTGCTGTCGGCGATCCTGCGCGCGCCGGTGGACCTGCTCTGGAACGGCGGCATCGGCACCTACGTCAAGGGCAGCACCGAGCAGCATTCGGACGTCGGCGACCGCGCCAACAACGCGATCCGCGTCGACGGCCGCGAGCTGCGCTGCCGGGTGGTGGGCGAGGGCGGCAACCTCGGCTTCACCCAGCTCGGCCGGATCGAGGCCGCGCGCAACGGCGTGCTGCTCAACACCGACTTCATCGACAACTCGGCCGGCGTCGACACCTCCGACCACGAAGTCAACATCAAGATCCTGCTCAACGCCGAGGTGCGCGCGGGCCGGCTGAAGATGGAGGCGCGCAACAAACTGCTGGCCTCGATGACCGACGAGGTCGCGCAGCTGGTGCTGTGGGACAACTACCGCCAGAACCAGGCCATCAGCGTCATGGAGCGCATGAGCGTCGCCCGGCTCGGGTCGAAGGAGCACTTCATCCGCACGCTCGAACAGCGCGGGCTGCTCGACCGGCAGATCGAGTTCCTGCCCTCCGACGCCGAGATCGCCGAGCGCAAGGCGCGCGGGCAGGGACTCACCCGGCCCGAGCTGGCGGTGCTGCTGTCGTACTCCAAGCTGGTCGCGTTCGACGAACTGCTGCAGTCCGACGTGCCGGAGGACAGCTACCTGTCGCGGGAACTGCAGCGCTACTTCCCCAGGCCACTGCAGAAGAAGTACGCCGACGCGATGGAGCGCCATCCGCTCAAGCGCGAGATCATCGCCACCGCGGTCACCAACACGATGATCAACCGGATGGGTTCGACGTTCCTGCTGCGCATGCAGGAGGACAGCGGCCGCAGCATCGGCGACGTGGCCAAGGCGTTCACCATCACCCGCGAGACCCTCGAGGCGCGGGCGCTGTGGAACCAGATCGACGCGCTCGACGGCAAGGTCGCCGAGTCGGTGCAGGTCGATGCCCTGCTGGTGATCTGGAACCTGCAGCGCTCCTTCACCCGCTGGCTGCTGTCGCGGCCCGGCGCGATCCCGGACATCACCACCGCGGTCAATCGCTACCACGACGGGTTCCGCGACATCCGCGCCGGCGCCAACATCCTGCCCGACTCGATGCGCCCGGAGTACGAGGCCAGCCTCGCCGACTGGCGCGCCAAGGGCGTGCCCGACGCGCTGGGCGGCCAGCTGGCGGCGCTGCCGTACCTGGAGTGGTGCCCGGACATCATCGAGCTGGCCAACGAGCGCCGGCAGCGGCCGGTGGACGTGGCCCGGTTGCACTTCCGGGTCGGCGAGGCGCTCAACATCCCGTGGCTGACCCGGCAGATCGACGCGCTCCAGGTCGAGGGCCGCTGGCACGCGGTGGCCCGCGGCGCGCTGCGCGACGAGCTCGCCGCCCAGCAGCGCACCATCGTGGGCCAGGTGCTGTCGATGCCGGGCGACACGGCCGAGGCCAAGGTGCGGCACTGGATCGGGCGCGACGACCCGAGCCTGCGCTTCACCCTGTCGATGCTGACCGAGATCGCGGCGCAGAAGACGCTGGACTACCCGACCGCCTCGGTCGCGGTCCAGCGCCTGTCGCAGCTCGCGCAGCGCGGCTGACCGCGCGGACGGGCGGCGTGGGCCGCCCGTCCGTGGCATCGGGCCGCACGGCGCGGTGTCGCCGGCGATGGCTTGCAGCTGCAACCGACGCGGCGCGTCCACGCCGGTCCGGGTTATCCTGAGCCGCCGCCACGCGCACGGTGACGCCGATGACCCCGACGCCCCGCATCGCCTTCCTGGCCAGCCAGACCGAGGACGCGCAGCAGGCCATGGCCGCGCTGGTCGCGCGCCACGGCCAGTGCGAGCCGGACGAGGCGGACGTGCTGTGCCCGCTGGGTGGCGACGGCTTCATGCTGCAGACGCTGCACCGGTACGGCAGCCTGGGCAAGCCGGTGTTCGGGATGAAGCTGGGCACGGTCGGGTTCCTGATGAACCACTTCCGCGAGGACGACCTGCTCGAGCGCATCGCCGCCGCCGAGCCGGCGGTGCTGCGTCCGCTGGAGATGGTGGCGCAGACCGAGTCCGGCGCCACGGTCGGATCGCTGGCCTACAACGAGGTTTCGCTGCTGCGCCAGACCCGCCAGGCCGCGCACGTGTCGATCGAGCTCAACGGCAAGCAGCGGCTGG
This sequence comes from Luteimonas sp. J29, assembly GCF_000472505.1. GTDB lineage: Bacteria > Pseudomonadota > Gammaproteobacteria > Xanthomonadales > Xanthomonadaceae > Luteimonas. The sequence continues at coordinate 179,640 of NZ_AWZR01000003.1, read as the reverse complement.
ACGAGCTGATCGCAGACGGGGTGATGGTGGCCACGCCGGCCGGCAGCACCGCCTACAACTATTCCGCCCACGGGCCGATCCTGCCGCTGGGCGCGAACGTGATCGCGCTCACCCCGATCGCCGCGTTCCGCCCGCGGCGCTGGCGGGGTGCCCTGCTCAGGTCCGACACCGAGGTGCGGTTCCGGGTGCTCGACCCCTTCAAGCGGCCGGTCAGCGCCACCGCCGACTCGCACGAGGTCCGCGACGTGGTCGAAGTGATGATCCGCGAGTCGCGCGAGCGCACCGTCACCATGCTCTTCGACCCCGAGCACAACCTCGAGGAGCGCATCCTCAGCGAGCAGTTCGAGGCCTGAGGCGCCCCCCCGCGCGGCAGCCCGGCCGGGGCCAGGGGCGACCGGGGCACGACCGGGCGCGCTGCGCCCGCCCGCGTCTCACCTGCGGCGACGCAGGGGCGCCATAATCCCGCCATGTCCGGTCACGAGCCCACCGCGGTCCTCACCATCGCCATCTCCTCGCGGGCGCTGTTCGACCTCGAGGACAGCCACGAGCTGTTCGAACGCGAGGGGATCGAGCGCTACGCCGAGTACCAGCGCAGCCGCGAGGACGAGATCCTCGAACCGGGCATGGCGTTCCCGCTGGTGCGCAAGCTGCTGGCGCTGAACGTGGACGCGCCGCCGGAATCGCCGCGGGTGGAGGTGATCCTGCTCTCGCGCAACTCGGCCGACACCGGCCTGCGCATCTTCAACTCGATTCAGCACTACGGCCTGGGCATCACCCGCGCCACCTTCACATCGGGCGAGCCGACCTGGACCTACGTGCGTCCGTTCGGCGCGCAGCTGTTCCTGTCGGCCAACCCCGAATCGGTGCGCCAGGCGCTGGCCAACGGGGTGGCGGCGGCCACGATCCTGCCCCAGCGCGAGCGGCCGGGTGCGGTGTCCAAGGAGCAGATCCGCATCGCCTTCGACGGTGACGCGGTGATTTTCGGCGACGAAGGCGAGCGGGTCTCGCGCGAGGGCGGCATCGCCGCCTTCCACCGCCACGAGATCGAGCGTGCGCGCGAACCGCTGTCCGGCGGGCCGTTCCGTGCCTTCCTCTCGGCTCTGCACGACCTGCAGGCGGCCTATCCGGCCGGCAAGGCCGCGCCGATCCGCACCGCCCTGGTCACCGCGCGCTCGGCGCCGGCGCACGAGCGGGTGATCCGGACCCTGCGCGAATGGGGCGTGCGCCTGGACGAGGCCCTGTTCCTGGGCGGTCGCCCCAAGGGCCCGTTCCTGGAGGCATTCGGCGCCGACATCTTCTTCGACGACTCCCTGCACAACATCGACAGCGCCCGCCAGCACGTGCTCGCCGGGCACGTGCCGCACGGGGTGTCCAACAGCTGAGCGGCCCTGCCGGCCACGCCCGTGGGCGCGAAGGCCCGATGGGCACGGCGGCCGCAGCGTCGCGCCGCGCGGCGAAGCGGGGCGGACGGGGCGCGTGGGGCGCGCGGGGCGCGCGGGGCGCGCGGGGCGCGCGGGGCTGCACCCTGGCCTGTGGGCGGCGCCGGAAACGCAACGAACCGTTGCGCCGGTCCGGGCGCCGGTTAACGCCCGTCGACGCCGTGCTGGCGCATGCTGGGCGGCAGTCCAGACAGGAGCTCGACGATGAAGATCCAGGCTGCCGTGACCCGCGCCCAGGGCGCGCCCTTCTCGATCGAGGAGGTCCGGCTGTCCGGGCCCGGTCCGGGCGAGGTGCTGGTCAGGGTGGTGGCGACCGGGGTCTGCCATACCGATGCGGTCGGCCGCGACCTGGCGGTGTCGCCGTACCCGATCGTGCTCGGGCACGAAGGATCGGGGATCGTCGAGCGGGTCGGCGAGGGCGTCGACGACCTGGCGCCCGGCGACCACGTGGTGATGTCGTTCGCCCACTGCGGGCGCTGCGGCAATTGCCTGACCGGACATCCGACGGTGTGCGAGGCCTTCAACGAACTCAACTTCGGGGGGCGGATGGAGGACGGTGGCGCGCGCCTGCACCACGACGACGGCGACCTGTCCACCTTCTTCGGACAGTCCTCGTTCGGCACCTTCGCGGTCGCCCAGGCGCGCAACGTGGTCAAGGTGGACCCGGAGGTGGACATCGCCCTGCTCGGACCGCTGGGCTGCGGCATCCAGACCGGTGCGGGGACCGTGCTCAACCGGCTGAAGCCGGGGTTCGGCAGCTCCATCGCGGTGTTCGGCTGCGGCGCGGTGGGCCTGAGCGCGGTGATGGCGGCCCGGATCGCCGGCTGCCCGCGGATCTTCGCGATCGACGTCCACGACAGCCGGCTGGAGCTGGCGCTCGAGCTCGGCGCCACCCACGCCTTCAACGGCGGCAAGGTGGACGTGGTAGCGGAGATCAAGGCCGCCTCGGAAGGCGGCGTCCATTACGCGGTGGAAACGACGGGCGTCCCGCCGGTGGTGCGCCAGTCGCTCAACGCGCTGCGCCCGCTGGGCACCGCGGCGATCGTGGGCGTGACCCCGAAGATGGAGATCGACGTCCACAACGACCTGATGGCCGAGGGCAAGACCATGGTCGGCGTGATCGAGGGCGACTCGGTGCCGCGTGTGTTCATCCCGCAGCTGGTGGAGTTCCACAAGGTCGGCAGGTTCCCGTTCGACCGCCTGGTGCGCTATTACGAGTTCGACCAGATCGAGCAGGCGTTCGAGGATTCGGCCAGCGGCCGCACGGTCAAGCCGGTGCTGCGGATGCCGGTCGCGGCGGGCTGAGCCCGGCGCGGTCGTTGCCCGCGCTGCCGGCATCCGCGGACGGAGGTGGCAGCCGGATGTCCGAGAGCTTCCAGCGCAGGCCGGTGCGGCTGAGCACGAACACGACCGGTGCGCCACCCTCCATGGGCACGGCAATGGTGAAGCGCGACGGCGACTCGTAGCGTCGCCGTGCGCCGTGCCAGGGGTCGGGGCGCACGGCCGCCCCGGCCTCGGTGCGCGGCGGCGGCAGGCCGCGGGCGCGGTTCCAGACCTTGCGCCCTTCCATGAGCGCGCCCAGGCCCTGGGGGGTCACCATCAGGTCCACCGCGCCGCCCGCCAGTCCGTTGGCGACCGTGGCGCCGAGGCTGCCGAGCAGGCCGGCCTGGCGATCGATGCCGGCGCTGCGCACGAGGCGCTCGCCGAGCTGCGCCTTGAGACTGGCGCGCAGCGGCGGGAAGTCGATGTGCCGCGAGAGCGCAACATGGTCCTCGGCGCGGACCGCGTTGCCGATCGCGCGCATCGTCAGCCACGGCCCCGCGACGACCCAGGCGAGCAGGGCGGCGAAGAGCAGCGCGACGGTCGCGGCCAGGCGGCGCATCAGAACTCCAGGTCCAGCGCGGCGCACAGGTAGTCCATGAACGGGGCCATGGCCTGCAGATCCTTCGCCAGGATCGACAGCAGCCGCGGCCCGGTCATCGTGGCGTCCTCGAGCGGCCGCCAGGCGACGAAATTGCGGTGGCGCAGGTCGTCGATGAACTCGAACTCCGGCGGAAAGCCGCGCGGCGGGCGCACCAGCATCTCGTCGCGGTCGAGGTCGAAGCGGCGCCGGAACGCAGGCGCGTGCGCGGCGGCCTTCCAGCCGCCGGGGTTGTCGAAGATGAACTGGCGGACCCGGCGCTGCACCGGCAGCTCCGGATGCCAGATGCCGCCGCCGAAAAAGCCGTTGCCAGGCTGCAGGTGCAGGTAGAACGAGGGCGCCGGCACCTGGCGGCTGCGCTCGTGGAACAGGCGCGCGCCCTGCCAGGTCTTGTACGGGGTCTTGTCGTTGGAGAAGCGCGTGTCGCGGTGGATGCGGAACAGCGAGCCGCCCACTTTCGCCGGGTCGGAGCGGAAATGCGTGCTCACCCGGGCCAGCGGGACCTGCAGGTCGCCGAGCAGGCGCTGGAACGGCTCGCGCACGTGCGCCTCGTAGTCGGCCTTGTGGGCCTGGAACCAGGCGCGCTCGTTGTGGCGGGCCAGGGCGCGGAGGAACTTCAGGCTCTTGTCGGTGAAGTAGGTACTCATGCCAGCGAGGATTGCAGCTGCCGGCCCCAGCGGTCGAGCTGGTCGAGCAGCGCCAGGCGCTCGGGGTCGGAGGCGTGTTGGCCGCGCAGTGTCGCAATGCGCTCGAAATAGGACGTGAACCCGAATTCGGACAGCCCGCTGCCGTCCGCGAGCCGGTCGCGGCGGTAGCCGTCCCAGCGCTGGCGTTCGGCCGCGTCGAGCGTCCCGGGCCAGTTGCGGGCGCGGTAGCGGAACAGCAGTTCGGGCAGGCGCGGGTCGCGGAAGCCGAAGTCGCGTGCGCCCAGCAGTTGCGGCGGCGTGGAGCGGACCTCGGCGAAGCGGCGACGGTCGGCGTCCTCGAGGAAGCGGTCGTAGAGCGCGCCGTCCGGGTCGGCAGCGGGCAGCTCCGGCTCGCGGGCATACACCTGGCGCAGCTTCTCCGCCAGCGCCGGACCGGCGGCGCGCAGGCGCGCGGCGCGCGACAGGGTGACGCCGGGATCGATCGACAGCCGCGCGAAATCGTCCGCGCGCAGGTGGTCCCAGCGCACGATGGCGGGACAGCGGTTGAGGTGCACTTCCTTGAGCGCGATCCGCGACTGGCCCTCGGGCAGCAGGTCCGAACGCACGTACAGGCGCGCGGCGATGGCGTCGGGGTCCAGGTCGAGCAGTTCGCCCGGGTCCTGGTCGAGGTCGAACACGACCACCCGGCTGTCGATGCGCGGATGGCGCGCGACCGGCGCCACCGCGGCCGCGCACAGGCGCGAGGCCGGGTAGCGCTGCGAGACGTGCAGCACCGGCGTCATCGTCACGGTGTCGAGCAGGCCGGCGACGTGGCGCTTGTCGCGCAGCCGCAGCGCGTACTCCCACAGCCGCGGCTGGGCCTGGCGGAACAGCCGCGCCAGTCCGATCAGCGCCCGCACGTCCGACAGCGCCTCGTGGGCGTCGCCCGTGCGCACGCCGTTGGCGGCGGCCAGGTGTTCGAGCTTGAACGAGGTGCCCTTGCCGTCCTCGCGCGCCGGCCAGGCGATGCCGTCCGGCCGCAGCGCGTGCATCAGGCGCAGCGCGTCGAGCAGGTCCCAGCGGCTGTTGCCGCCGCGCCACTCGCGCTCGTAGGGATCGTGGAAGTTGCGGTACAGGCCGAAGCGGATGAACTCGTCGTCGAAGCGCAGCGAGTTGTAGCCCAGCGAACAGGTCTGCGGCCGCGACATCTCCTCGGCGATGCGGGCGAAGGCCTCGGCCTCGGGCACGCCTTCGGCGAGGGCGCGTTGCGGCGGCAGGCCGGTGACCAGGGTGGCGTCGGGCGAGGGCAGCAGGTCGTCGGCGGGCCGGACGAGGAACTCGACCGGTTCCTCGACCTGCTCCAGCGCCTCGTCGGTGCGGATGGCGGCGAACTGCGCGATCCGCGAGCGGCGCGGGTCGGCGCCGAAAGTTTCCAGGTCGTAGAACAGGAAGGAGGCCGGCATCGGCGCATTGTAGGCGCTGCCGGCGGCCGGGGGCCGTAGGAGCGGCTTCAGCCGCGACCGCACGCGCCGATGGCCCCGGTACCGCTCACTCGATGACGCCGCGGGCCATCGGGCCACCCGTGTGCGCAGAATCCCGGGTCGCGGCTGAAGCCGCTCCTACAGGGGTTCGGGGAGCGCGAGGGAGGTGGTGCGCGCGGTGGAGGCCGCGGCGAGCGGTTCGAGCAGGCGCAGGACTTCGGCGTCGACGGCGGCCCAGTCCACGCCGTCCAGGCGGTCGAGCCCGGCCGTGGCGCGCTGCAGGATGCCGCGCTGCACCTGGCTGCGCGTCAGCGCCACCGAGTACGGGATGCGGGTGAAGCTGACCATGGTGTAGTGCGGGATGAAACGCCCTGGATGGCGTTCCTGCAGCCGCAGTTCGAGCGCGCGCTGCAGGCGGTAGTCGGCGTCGTCCACGCGGTCGCGCATCTCGATGTAGTTCTCCAGCGCCATGTGCTGGATCGCGGCCGCGTCGGGCATGCGCTGCGCGGCGAACGCGGCGTAGGCGGTGGCGAAGTCGGGCGCCGCGTCGAGGTGGCTGGCGAGCGCCACGCAGTCCTCGAAGGCGCAGTTCATGCCCTGGCCGTGGAACGGCACCATCGCGTGCGCGGCATCGCCCAGCAGCACCGCGCGGCCATCCAGGTGCCAGCGCCGCAGGGTCAGGGTGCCCAGCATCCCGGTCGGGTTACGGTCGAAGTCGTCCTCGAGCATGGGGATCAGCGGCAGCGCATCGGGGAACCGGCGCTCGAACAGCCCGACCGCGGCGGCGCCGTCCGGCACCGTCGCGAAGCTGGGCCATGGCCCCTCGTGGGGCAGGAACAGGGTGACGGTGAAAGTGCGCTCCTCGTTGGGCAGCGCGATGCACATGTAGTGGTCGCGCGGCCAGATGTGGAGTGCGTTGGGCTCGATGCGGAAGCTGCCGTGCGGGCCGGGCGGGATCTCCAGTTCCTTGTAGCCGTGGTCGAGCCAGTCGGTGCGCTCGCCGATGTCCACCACTCGCGCCATCTGCGCGCGCAGCGCCGAGCCCGCGCCGTCGGCGCCGATGAGGGTCGTGAACGGTCGCCACTCGTCGTGCCCGTCGCCGACGATGCGCATTGTGCGCGCGTCGAAGTCGACCTCCTCCAGGCGGCGGTCGAAATGCAGCACGGCGCCTTCGGCCTCGGCGGCGTCGATCAGCTCCAGGTTGAGGTCGGCGCGGCTGATCGACCAGATCACCTCGCCGTCGTCGCGTCCGTAGCGCTGCAGTTCGGCCCCGCCGGCGAGCGGATGCACCATGCGCCCGCGCATCATCACAGCGTGGCGCATCACCGCCTCGTCCGCGCCGGCCTGCTGCAGGGCGTGCAGTCCGCGTTCGGCCAGGGCGAGGTTGATCGAGCGACCGCCGGCGTACCCCGATACGCGCGGGTCGCCGCGGCGTTCGAACACCTCGACCCGCCAGCCGCGCCGCGACAGCAGGATCGCGAGCAGGGCGCCCGCGAGTCCGGCGCCGATGATGGTGATGGAACGCTGCCGGTCGGTCTCGGACATGGGGTGCGGCCGTGGGTGGGGACGGGGGGCGGGCCGTGGCCACCGCCCCGCGTACGGGGGCGGCGTGGCGCGGGAGCGGATCGGGCCGCGCTCAGGGATCGGAATGCCCGGCGCGCCAGCGCTCGACCTCGCGGGCGAAGCGCAGCACGTCGGCGTGGGTGTTGTAGAGCGGCGCCGGCGAGATCCGGATCACGTCGGGCTCGCGCCAGTCGCCCAGCACGCCGTGGCGGCACAGGTGCTCGAACAGCGACCGGCCGCGCTCGCGCCCGCCGGCCACGCGCAGCGACAGCTGGCAGCCGCGCCGGGCCGGGTCGCGCGGGGTGACGATCTCGAGCGTGTCGGCCAGGCGCGCGTCGATCAGCGATTCCAGGTAGCCGGTCAGGCGCAGCGACCGTTCCCGCAGCGCGGGCATGCCGGCGCGCGCGAACAGCTCCAGCGAGGCGCGCAGCGGGGCCAGCGCCAGCACCGGCGGGTTGCTCAGCTGCCAGCCTTCCGCGCCCGGGGTGGGGATGAATTCCGGCCCCATCCGGAAGCGGGTGGCGGCTTCGTGGCCCCACCAACCGGCCAGCCGCGGCCGATCGGTGCGGGCATGGCGCTCGTGCACGAAGCAGCCGGCGACCGCGCCCGGGCCGGAGTTGAGGTACTTGTAGTGGCACCACACGGCGAAGTCCGCGCCGCAGTCATGCAGGGCCAGCGGCAGGTTGCCGACCGAGTGGGCGAGGTCGAAGCCCACCTCCGCGCCGGCCGCGTGCGCGAGCCGGGCGATCGCGGCCAGGTCGAAGGCCTGGCCGGTGCGGTACTGCACTCCGGGCCAGAGCACCAGGGCGAGCCGGTCGCGATGTTCGCCGATCGCGCGCTCGATCGCGGCCATCGACACCGTGCCGCCCGGTTCGTCCGGCTGGACCTCGACCAGCGCGCGCGCCGGGTCCAGGCCATGCAGCTTCAGCTGCGACTCCACCGCGTAGCGGTCGGACGGAAAGCTCCCGGCCTCGACCAGGATCGCGTCGCGCCCGGCGCCCGGCCGGTAGAAGCTCGCCATCATCAGGTGCAGGTTGGCGGTGAGCGTGTTCATCGCCACCACCTCGACCGGCAGCGCGCCGACGACCTCCGCCAGCGGTTCGCGCACCAGCTCGTGGTAGGTCATCCACTGCGCCGGCGGGGCGAAGTGGCCCTCGACCGCCTGGTCGGCCCACTTGCCGAGCACCTCGTCGATGAAGTGGCGCGCGCGGCGCGGCTGCAGGCCCAGCGAGTTGCCGCAGAAGTAGGCCTGCTCGCCGTCGCCGTGGCGCGGGACCAGGAATTCTCCGCGCAGGCTGGGCAGGGGATCGGCCGCGTCCAGCGCGCGGGCGTGCGCCTCGGAGTACAGGTCGTTCATGGCCCCATTGTAGGAGCCGCGGCCGGCCCGATGGGGCCGGCGGAGCCCGGGCGTCCGCGCCCGCGGAAGGGCGCGTTCAGGTGATGTCGGCCCGGGAGTCGGCCTGCATCTCGTAGCGGTTGGGGCGCGGGTTGAGATGGCCGCAGGCCCGGCAGGTGCGCAGCGCGTCGGAACGGTAGAAGGTCTCGAACACGCGGAAGAAGTCGCGCTCGATGTCCTCGAGGTGGAAGAACTCCTCGTAGAGCTTGTGGTTGCACAGCTCGCAGAACCACATCAGGCCGTCGTCCTCGTGGGCCAGGCGCCGGCGCTCGATCACCAACCCGATCGACCCCTCCGCCCGCTGCGGCGAGTGCGGCACCCGTGGCGGCAGCAGGAACACCTCGCCGGCGCGGATCGGGATGTCGCGCGGGCGGCCGTCCTCCTGGATCCGCAGCACCATCTCGCCCTCGAGCTGGTAGAACCACTCCGGGCCTTCCTCCCAGTGGTAGTCGGTGCGCGCGTTCGGGCCGCCGACCACCATCACGATGAACTCGCCATCGTAGATGCACTTGTTGCCGACCGGCGGCCTGAGCAGGTGGCGGTGGTCCTCGATCCACTGCCGGAAGTCGAGCGGTGCGGGAATCATGACGGCTCCTGGCCCGCGCACGGGCCCGATGGCGTGGGGAAGGCCGGCGCCGCGGGGTGCCGCATCAGCGGTCCTCGCGGTCGGCGCGGATGCGCTCGAGCGCAGGGCCATACTGCCCGGCCAGCGCCGCCTCGCTGTCGATGTCGAGGCCCAGGTCGTGGACGCGGCCGTCGCGCAGGGTGTACACCCAGCCGTACACGTGCACCGACTGGCCGCGCGACCAGGCGTCGCGCACGATCGTGGTCTCGCAGACGTTCGCGACCTGCTCGAGCACGTTGAGCTCGCACAGCCGGTCGTGCCGAAGCCCGTGTTCCTCGATCCCGGCCAGCACGCCGGCGTGGCGGTTGGCCACGTCCTTCACGTGGCGGATCCAGTTGTCCGCCAGGCCCACCCGCTGGCCGTCGAGCGCGGCCAGCACGCCGCCGCAGCCGTAGTGGCCGACCACCAGGATGTGCTCGACCTTGAGCACGTCCACCGCGAACTGGATCACCGACAGGCAGTTGAGGTCGGTGTGCACCACCACGTTGGCGATGTTGCGGTGGACGAACACCTCGCCCGGGGCCATGTCCACGATCTGGTTGGCGGGCACGCGCGAGTCCGAGCAGCCGATCCAGAGGAACTTGGGCCGCTGGATCCCGGACAGGCGCTGGAAGAAGGTCGGATCCTCGGCCTCGATCCGCGAGGCCCAGGCTTCGTTCTTTTCCAGCAGTTCGACCAGTCGGCTCATCGCGGGTCCGGCGGGGGCGGGCGGGCATTATCGCAAAGCGGCGTCAAGACCTCGCGGGGTCGCGCGGACCGGCCGGGCCGGATGCGGATGGTTGCGCCTGCATCCGTGCGCGCTCAGCGCTGGCAGCCCGGGCAGGCGTACATCCGCCGTCCGGCGCTGGCGGTGCGCACGATCGGCGTGCCGCAGCGGTGGCAGGGCTGGCCCTCGCGATCGAACACGTGGAAGCGGAAGCCCTCGCCGTCGGCGACCAGGTAATCGCGGCGCATCCCGCGCGCCGGGGCGATGCCGCGGGTGCGGTAGCTGCGGCGCGGCACGTCGAGCAGGGCCCGGGCCAGCTTCGCGCGCGCGTCGTCGTCGAGGTCGACCGGCCGCCGGCCCGGCGCGATGCCGGCCTCGAAAAGGGTTTCGGCGCGCAGGTAGTTGCCCATGCCGGCGAGGAATCCCTGGTCGAGCAGCAGCGCGTCGAGGGTGCGGCGCGCGAAGCGCGGGTCGCGCAGGCGCGCCTCCACCGCAGCGGCGTCCAGCGCCGGGTCGAGCACGTCGGGTCCGAGCCCGGCGAGGAAGGGATGGCGGGCGAGGTCTTCGTTGCGCCACATCGAAATGTCCGAGGCCGAGTACAGCAGGATCGCGCGCTCCGCCGTTTCCAGCGCGACCCGCAGCACGCGCGTGGTCTCCGGCCGCTCGCCCGCGGCGCACACCTTCCAGACGCCGTAGAGCTGGTTGTGGCTGTAGAGGGTCCAGCCGTGGTCGAAGCGGGTCAGCAGGGCCTTGCCGCGCGCCTCGACGGCGACAATATGCCGGCCCGGCAGCCCCTGTGCGTGGCGACGAAGCGCGGGCAGGCCGAACCAGGCCGAAACCAGCGGGCGTCCGGCCACGGCCTCGGCCAGGCGGTCGGCGGTGCGGCGGATCTCGGGGCCTTCGGGCATGGGCGTGGGAGGACGAGGCGCGCGACCGGCTCAATCGCCGCTGCCGCCCTCCAGTTGTCCGCGCATCAGTGCCGCCACGGCCTGGCTGCGGGGCGCGCCGAGCCGGTCGAGCGCATCGGCGACCGCGCGCCGGTTGCCCGGCGGGTGGTTCTGGCCGAGCTTGAACTTGAGTTCGATGCGCGTGGCCTCGAACCGGAAACCCACGATGCCCCGAAGCTGGCGACGATGTTCGTCGCGTTCGGGCTCGAAGCGCCACGACTGGCCGACCGTCGCCTCGAAGCGGTCGCCGGTGCGGGCGACCAGGTCGGCCAGCGAGGCCTCGTCCCCGAACACCTCGAGCGTGCCGGAGAGGTGGGCCACGGCGTAGTTCCAGGTGGGCACGCGCGCCGCCGGCTCCTTGTCCGGATACCAGCCCGGCGAGACGTAGGCATGCGGGCCATGCACGATCGCGAGCGCGTGGCCGCGGTGGCGCGACTGCGGGTTCGGGCGCGCCCAGTGGCCTTCGAGGCGCACCCGGTCGCCGTCGCGCCGGTACAGCACGGGCAGGTGGCTGGCGAACGGCGCGCCGTCGGCGTCGACCGTAACCAGGGTCACGAAGGGATCGGCCTCGACCAGCGCGTCGAGCCGCGCGAGGTCGGTTTCGGCGAAGGCGGCAGGGGTGTACATGGGCGCATCCTACGGCACCGCCGCCGGACGCGGTGGCGCGTGCTCAGGCGCGGCCGCCCAGCGACTGGACCATGCGCCCGCGCAGCGCGGACTCGTCGTCTCCGGCCGGTGGCGCGACCTCGTCGAGCGAGAAGCCGCGTTCGAGCGCGTCCGCCTCGTCCAGCCCGTCGAAGGCGACGAACTCCGCGTCCATCAACATCGAGCGCGCGGTGTCCTCGCTGTCGTACACGAGGGTATTGCCGTCGCTGTCGAACACCTCGGCGGTGCCGGCCTCGCGCACGCGCAGCCGCGCCCAGACCAGGGTGCGGCCAAGCGTGGCCAGCCACCACTGCTCGGACACGTGCCGGGGCCCTTGTTCCGCGTCGTTCATCGCATCGTCTCCGACCACAGCCACAGCAGGCCCGACATCCCCAGCGCCGCCAGGATCACGATCGCCGACACCCGGGCCGGCGTGGCGAGGCCGGTGAACCGCGCGTCGGGCACCTCGCGGTAGCCGCCGCCCAGCAGCCAGGACAGCGCCCGCGGCGAGAGGAAGGCGCCGTCGCCCAGGCGCGCGCGCACCTCCGGATGGCGGTCGCGCAGGTGCACCAGGGCCAGCGGCCAGAAGATCACGAACGCGGTCAGGCCGCCGATCGCCACGCCGACGAAGCACAGGGCCAGGAACAGGATCATGCCGCCCCCACGCCGTTGCCAGCCGCCACGCCGTCAGTACTCCGCATTGCCCGGCGCGCGCGGGTAGGGGATCGCGTCGCGGATGTTCGCCAGCCCGCACACGTAAACGATCAGGCGCTCGAAGCCCAGGCCGAAACCGGCGTGCGGCACGGTGCCGTAGCGGCGCAGGTCGCGGTACCAGTCGTAGTGCTCGCGCTCCAGGCCGAACTGGTCCATGCGCGCGTCGAGCACGTCCAGCCGCTCCTCGCGCTGGCTGCCGCCGATGATCTCGCCGATGCCCGGCGCCAGCACGTCCATCGCGGCGACGGTCTTCCCGTCGTCGTTCAGGCGCATGTAGAAGGCCTTGATGTGCTCGGGGTAGTTGGTCACCACCACCGGGCGGCCGACGTGCTTCTCGGTCAGCCAGCGCTCGTGCTCGGTCTGCAGGTCCAGGCCCCACTCGACCGGGAAGTCGAACTTCTCGCCCGACTTCTGCAGCAGCGACACCGCCTCGGTGTACTCGATCCGCTCGAACGGCGCATTGATGAACGCCTCCAGGCGCGTGATCGCGTCCTTCTGCATGCGCTCGGCGATGAACGCCATGTCGTCGCCGCGCTCGTCGAGCACCGCGCGGAACATGTACTTGAGGAACTCCTCGGCCACGCGCGCGTCCTCGGCGAGGTCGGCGAACGCGATCTCCGGCTCGATCATCCAGAACTCGGCCAGGTGGCGGGTGGTGTGCGAGTTCTCGGCGCGGAAGGTCGGGCCGAAGGTGTAGACCTTGCCCATCGACAGCGCGAACGCCTCGACGTTGAGCTGGCCGGAGACCGACAGGAACACTTCCTTGCCGAAGAAGTCGCGCGAGAAGTCCACCGCGCCGCGCTCGTCGCGCGGCAGGTTGGCCAGGTCCAGGGTCGAGACCCGGAACATCTGCCCGGCGCCCTCGGCGTCGGAGGTGGTAATGATCGGGGTGTTGATCCAGTAGAAGCCGTTCTCGTGGAAGTAGCGGTGCGCGGCCTGGGCCAGGCAGTGGCGGATCCGGGTCACGGCGCCGAACAGGTTGGTGCGCGGGCGCAGGTGCGCGACCTCGCGCAGGAACTCCAGCGAGTGCGGCTTGGGCTGGATCGGGTAGGTCTCGGGATCGTCCACCCAGCCCACGACCTCGATCCTCGTGGCCTGGATCTCGAAGCTCTGGCCCTTGCCCTCGGACGGCACCAGGGTGCCGGTGGCCACGACCGCGCAACCGGAGGTCAGGCGCCTGACCTCGGACTCGTAGTTGGGGAGCGTGGCCGGCGCCACCACCTGGATCGGCGCGAAGCACGACCCGTCGCTGACGTTGACGAAGCTCAGTCCCGCCTTGGAATCGCGCCGGGTGCGTACCCAGCCACGCACGGTGACTTCGCCGCCGGCGGGGATCCTGCCCGCGAGCGCGTGTTCGACGCTGGAAACCGTCATGCCTTGGGGTCCTGCGAGGGGCCGATGGGTGGAACGCACAGTCTAACGCGCGCAACCGCCGCCTCATGCCGGTTTCAGGCGCGGCGGGCTAGAATCCCGTGCATGGCCATCAAGCTCACTCCCGCCGCCCTGGAACGCGTCCGCAGGTTCCTCGCCACCGAGCCCGGTGCGCTGGGCCTGCGCTTCGGCGTCGAGCGCACCGGATGCTCGGGCTGGGGCTACGTGGTGGACATCGCCCGCGAGGCGCGCGAGGGGGATTCGGTGACCGAGCAGGACGGGGTCCGGATCCACGTCGACCCGGACAGCCTGCCGATGGTGGACGGCACCACGATCGACTTCGTGCGCCGGGGCCTGAACCACGAGTTCGTGTTCGACAACCCCAACGCGGCCGCCGCCTGCGGCTGCGGCGAGAGCTTCACCACGGACGCCGGCAAGGCGGCCTGAGGCCGCCGGGCGGCATGCCCGCCGCCGCCGGGGGGGGCGGCCGGCCTTCCGGGCACCCGGACGGGAAGGGTCCGGCCGGCGTCTTGCCCGCAAGTCATTGATCCGTCATAATGCGCGGCTCCCTGCGGCCTTGCCGCCCGGGAGCCCTTGCTCCACCGCGTCCATCCCGGGCGTCGGGGGGCTGTCCGGATCCGCCCGCGAGGGCGACCGAATACCCGAAAGGAACCTCCATGCGTCATTACGAAATCGTGTTCCTGGTCCATCCGGACCAGAGCGAACAGGTGCCGGCGATGATCGAGCGTTACAAGACGCTGATCGAGAACGGCAACGGCAAGGTCCACCGGCTCGAGGACTGGGGGCGCCGCCAGCTGGCCTACCCGATCCAGAACCTGGTCAAGGCCCACTACGTGCTGCTCAACATCGAGGCCGCCCAGGACGTGCTGAACGAGCTCGTCGAGGGCTTCCGCTTCAACGACGCGATCCTGCGCCACCTGGTCATCCGCCGCGACAAGGCCGAGACCGAGCAGTCGCTGATCATGAAGAACAAGGACGAGAAGGGCGACAAGCCCGACCGTAACGAGCGCCGTCGTCGCGACGACGAGGAAACCCCGTCCACCGATGGCGACAGCGCCAAGGCCGAACAGGCCGAGCCGTCCGCCGCCGCCTGAGGAGCACACACATGTCCAAGTTCTTCCGCCGTCGCAAGTACTGCAAGTTCACCGCCGAGGGCGTGCAGGAGGTCGATTACAAGGACCTCAACACCCTGCGCCAGAACCTCACCGAGAACGGGAAGATCGTGCCGAGCCGCATCACCGGCACCAAGTCGCGCTACCAGCGCCAGCTGGCGACCGCGGTGAAGCGCGCCCGCTACCTCGCGCTGATCCCGTACACCGACAACCACAACATCTGACCGGGCCATCCCCCGGGCGGGCGCGCCACCCGGTGGCGGCGCCGCGGCCCCGGGGCGCCGGCAGCGGCCGCCCCGCACCGCGGGGCCGGCCGACCCGATCCGTCCGATTCGGACAGCAACCGTTGCGGCGCGCCAGCGTCGCTAACGAATACGGAGACATCCCATGGAACTGATCCTGCTCCAGCGCGTCACCAACCTCGGCAACCTCGGCGACAAGGTCACCGTCAAGCCGGGCTATGGGCGCAACTACCTGGTGCCGCAGGGCAAGGCCGTCCCGGCCACCCCCGCCAACATCGCCGAGTTCGAGGCGCGCCGCGCCGAGTACGAGGCCAAGGCCCAGGCGATCGCCGACGAGGCCCAGGCGCGCCTGGCCAAGATCGACGGCGCGAGCGTCACCATCTACGCCAACGCCTCCACCGAGGGCAAGCTGTACGGTTCGGTCGGCCCGCGCGACATCGCCGAGGCCCTGACCAAGAACGGACTGCCGGTCGAGAAGTCCGAGGTCGTGATGGGCGAGGGCCCGCTGCGCAACACCGGCGAGTACGAGGTCACCGTGCACCTGCACGCGGACGTCGAGGCGACCGTCAAGGTCATCGTCGAGGCCGAGCCGGCCTGATCCCGGCCAGCGGCTGGATGTTCGACAGGACAGGCGCCCCGGGGCGCCTGTCCTTTTTCGTGCCGGCGGCAGCGGGACCGGCCGCCTCGCCGGCCTAGAGCCGGTGCTCCTGCATCAGCCGGTACAGGCGCAGGCGCAGCCGCAGCAGCGGCTGGGAAATCCGCTTCGGGATGTGCACGGTGCCGCGGCGGTGCCGGATCGGGCCGCTGGCGGCCTCGCCCGCCACCTCGGCCGGGGCCGACGTGGTGCGGATGTCCGACAGGGCCGGCTGCGGGGCCTGGCGCACCGGCTGGCGGACCGGCTCGGGCGCGACCGCTCGCGGCGCCGCCGAGGCCGAGGCCGAGGCGAACAGGCCCAGCGGCGTGTAGTTGCCGAAGCCGGGAAACACCTGGTCGACCGCGGCGTGGCCCATGCGCTTCTGCAGCAGTTCGGCGAACACCCGGCGGTAGTCGGTGGTGACCGGGATGTCGCCGAAGTAGGGCGACAGGGTCTCGGGATGCAGCCCCGCCCAGGTGCCGTAGAAGCGGCCGCCGTTCACCGGGCCGCCGAGGACGAGCAGGGGGTTGCCGTAACCGTGGTCGGTGCCGCCGCTCCCGTTCTCGCGCACGCGCCGGCCGAACTCCGACTGCACCACCACCGTGACCCGTGCCATCTCGCCGGTCCGGGTGAGTTCGCCGTAGAACGCGGCCAGCGCCGCCGACAGTTCGGCCACGCGGTCGCGGTAGTAGCCGCCGCCGTCGTTGCCCTGGCTCTCGTGGGTGTCCCAGCCGCCCACGTCCAGCGCCGCGTAGCGCAGGCCCAGGTCGAAGCGGATCGACTGCGCCACGGTCCACAGCTGGCGGGCGAAGTTGGTGCTCGGCCAGCCGTCGGGCAGGGTGGCGGTGTAGGCCTGCTGGGCGACCGTGCGCAGCGCGGCATCGGCGGCGCGGCCGGCGTGCTCGATGCCGACGTTGCCCTGCCACAGGCTGGCGAGGGTCTCGCGTACGCCCTTGAAGCCGGCCGGCGAGTCCTGACGGACGGCCTGCCAGGCCCATGCGCCGCCGTTGAGCTGGAAGTCGGTGGGGCTGCCCATGGTCAGCGCGCCGGTGGCGCCGAGCATGTTGGCCGGCATCCGGCTGTTGACGGCCAGCGCCGGCATCACCACCGAGGAGGGGACGCCCGACTGCGCCTGTAGCGCCCGCGCGAGCCAGCCGGTGCCGTTGCCCTTGCTGCCGGGCGTGCCGAAATCCAGGTACTGCTGGGCGTCGAAATGGCTGCGCGTGACCGTGGTCTGCATGCCGCAGCAATGCACGATGGCGAGCTTGCCGTCGGCCCAGATGTCGCGCAGGCCGCTGGCCGCGCCGTGCAGGCCGAAGCCGGTTGCGCTGCCGCCGGTCGAGAGCGGCAGCGCCGCGTTCTCGCCGCTGACCGGCACGTGCAGGCGCGGGCGTGCCTCCTCGTAGTGGTTGCGGTCCTCGCCCGAGACGGGGAACACGAGGTTGAGGCCGTCGATGCCACCGCGCAGGAACACGTGCACGATGGTGTCGTAGCCGTTGGCCGCGGCGTTCGCGTCGCCGGAGAAGAACAGGGCGGGTCCCGCCGCGCCCACGGTGGCCGCGGCGCAGCAGCCTTTCAGGAATTCGCGGCGATCGAGTTCGATCCTGGTCATGGTCGCGTCCTCAACGGCTCAGGAATTCGGGGGTCATGAGGATCAGCGCCACCAGGCTGCGCAGCCGCTGGTGGTTGTAATGGTTCTTGAGGTCGCGCGTCGAGCTGCGATCGCTGTCCTCGAGCACGGTCGTGGCCGGGTCCCCGTTCTGGGCCATGAACGCGCGCAGCGCCGCCAGGCGCTGGGACTTGGGCAGGTAGCCCAGGATCTGCCGGCACCAGAAATCGACGATGCGGTTCGCGGTCCACTGGTTGGCGGGGATGTTCTGGCGGGTGGTCTCGAGGATCGGCAGCAGCTTGACGTTGCTGTCGTCGGGGCGGCTGGTCTCGGTGAGCCAGAGCAGGACCTTCCAGGTCATGCCGAAGTTGCTCGCGCCCGACCAGGCGGTGGTGATGTCGGGGTAGCCGTTGGGCGCGGCCCAGTCGTACGGCTGGTGGCCGGTGAATCCCATGCGCCAGTTGAGGTCGCCGCTGCGGTTGTCGTCGAAGTTGTAGGTCCAGTCGCAACCGGTCACCCGCAGTGCCGCCGCGACCGCCTCGAACGGCCGCCGCATCTTGCGGCCCCACGCGTTCTGCGCCTCTTCCGACAGCAGGATGTGGCGCAGCGTCCTGGCGATCTGGTCAGGCGCGCGCCAGTTGTCGCGGAACACCTTGGCCGCGCTGTCGACCAGCGACTGCGGCGGCTCGTCGCTGAGGAAGCGACGCACCAGCTTCTTGCAGATGAACCTGGCCACCCGCGGGTGGCTGGCGAGGCGGTCGAGGATGTCGCGGCCATCCTGCAGCGCGGGGCGCTCGGGGTAGAGGAAGGTGCCGAGCACGAACTTCGGCCCCGAATCGTGCCAGGGCGCGTGGTAGTGGAACTGGCCGTTGTCCTTGTCGGCGTGGGTGAACTCCCAGTGGTTGTCGTTCATCGTCCAGCCGGTGAACGCGGCCGCCGTCTCGTACACGTCGATGTCGGTGTAGCCGATCGGGTAGCTCGGGTCCTCGGGGCAGGGCGGGACCTTGAACGGATCGACGAAGCCGAGGTAGTTCTCGGCGCCGAGCGTGTGCAGCTCGAGCAGTTCGCGGGCGAAGTTCTCGTTCGGCCCGCCGCGGCGGTTGGACTTGTTGTCCAGGTAGTACAGCATCGCCGGGCTCTTCGCGACCGCTTCGAGCATGGCGCGGAAGTTGCCGAAGGCATTGGCCCGGATCACGTCGCGGTTGTAGTGCCCGAACACCGGGCAGATGCTGTAGTCGCTGACCATCACGTTGAAATGGTCGTGCCAGAACATCGTGGTGACTTCGAACAGCTGCCGCTTCGAGAACACCGCCCGCACCAGCGCCTCGCGCTGGACTTCCCAGCCCGGGCGCATGCGGATGTTCCATTCGGCGCCCGAACGCACGTGGTCCTCCCACTGCTGGGCGAGGGTCTTCTTCAGCGTGTAGTAGCCGGCGGCCTCCAGACGCGCCTCGACGTCGGAGTCGTCGATCGCGTCGGGCTTGAGCTGGCGGTCCACCCAGGCGGTGAGGCGGGCGACGTCGCTGCTGCCCAGCGCGTTGAACTCGGCGATCGACTGCCGGGTCGCGCCGAAGGTCATGTTGTTGAGCACGCGCACCGCGAAGGGCGGCTTGGGCAGGGTGACCAGGCGGCGCTGGGAGGTCTTCTCGGCGAGGCGGCCGGCCGTGGCCTGGAGCGGGTCCGGAGGCGGCTGGAAGCGGGGGGCGCGCGTCAGCTTGTAGCGTTGGCGGTGCGCGCCTTCCAGCATGGCGCGCTCCGCCCCGGAAAGGGCTGGAGTCATGGCGTGTGTCCCTCGGATGTCCCCCCTGCGCCACAGCGTATCGGCGCCCGCGAGACCGGGTTGTGACTGTGCCCACACTCCGCAATCGATCCGCCGGCAGGGCGGGAGGCCCCGGCGCGCCGGGCCGTTCGATACGCCTGCGCATGTCGTTTCATCGAGCGGCCGACCGGTCGACGCATGCCCATTCGCGCAGGCGCAGTGCGCGACGACCGAGGCCCGCGCGACCGGACCGGTCGGGCGCCGGCAATCCGGACGGGGGCGGGGGCCGACGGGTCGCGGCCCAACGCGCCCGCCGCTACCATGCGCGGCTTTCCTTGCGGAGCCGTCCATGCCGTACACGCCCATCCTCGCCACGCTCGGCTACGTGCTGTCGCCGGACCGGCGCCGGGTGCTGATGGTCCACCGCAATGCGCGGCCCGGCGACCACCACCTGGGCAAGTACAACGGCCTGGGCGGCAAGCTCGAGCCGGGCGAGGACGTGGTGGCCGGCATGCGCCGCGAGATCCGCGAGGAAGCCGGCATCGAGTGCGACGCGATGCGGCTGCGCGGCACGATCAGCTGGCCGGGCTTCGGCCGCGGCGGCGAGGACTGGTTCGGTTTCCTGTTCCTGGTCACCGGATTCAGCGGCGAGCCGTACGCGTCCAATCCCGAGGGCAGCCTGGAATGGGTCGACGTCGATCGCATCCTCGACCTGCCGCTGTGGGAAGGCGACCGTCACTTCCTGCCGATGGTGTTCGACGACGACCCGCGCGCGTTCCACGGGGTGATGCCGTACCGCGACGGACGCATGGTGTCCTGGGACTGCACGCGGATCTGAGCGCGGGCACGCGTGCCCGCGCGGCACCGGTGCGCCGCCGCGGCCGGGTACGATAGCCACGGCGCGCGACGCGCCTTCCCCGGACGAGGACGCGGACGCACGCATGTTCACTGCCCGGCGCACCAGCACCCACCGCGGCCATGACGACCTGCTGACCGCGGGCCTGGGATCGGGTGGCCTGCGCGCCATGATCCCGCCGCCGTATGCCGATCCGGCCCGTCCCACCGCGGAGGAACTGCGCCGCAGGGCGATCTGGAGCAGCTGGCGCGGCATCGCCGACCTCGCGCCGGGAGGCGGCTTCGGCAGGCTTTACGGCAGCACCTCGACGGTGCCCGGGCGCGAGTTCCATGCCTACGCCACGCTGCCCGGGGCGCGCCATCCGCACCGGGTGATGCTGCAGCTGCCCGACGGCTTCGATCCGCGCCGGCCGCGACTGCTGGTGACGGCGGCGTCGGGCTCGCGCGGGATCTACGGTTCGGTAGCGTTGGCCAGCGCCTGGGGCCTGCCGCGCGGATGGGCGGTGGTGCATACCGACAAGGCCGCCGGCTCCGACTACTTCGACCTCGACAGCGGGACCGGCTGCCTCTCCGACGGGACGCGCGCGCCGGCGGGCACGTCCGGCCTGGCGTTCGAGCCCGACCCCGCGGACGGCGGCGGCCACGGGGTCAGGGGCATCGCGGTCAAGCACGCGCATTCGAAGGACAACCCCGAGGCGGACTGGGGACGGCACGTGCGCCAGGCCGCCGAGTTCGCGCTCCAGGTGCTCGCCGAGGCGTACCCGGAGCACGCGCCGTTCACGTTCGACGGCACCCGCATCGTGGCCACGGGCATCTCCAACGGCGGCGGCGCGGTGCTGCGCGCTGCCGAAGGGGACGACCGGTGGCTGGACGCGGTGGTGGCCGGCGAGCCGAACGTCTACGCCGACGCCCCCGGCGCACGCTGCCTGTACGACTACGCGACCGAGGCGGCGCTGCTCATGCCGTGCGAGCAGCTGCTCCCCCAGGAGCTGCCGGCGTCGCTGATGGCGGCGCTGGCGGCGCCGCAGCTGGCCGGGCTGTGCGCGCGGCTGGCCGCCGACGGGCTGGTGGAGGGCGCCACCCCGGCGTGCCAGGCGCGCTCGGCGCACGAGCGCCTGCTGGCCGCGGGCTGGACCGTGCCCGCCCTGCGCGCGGGCGCGCTCTCCACCGGCTTCGACATGTGGCGCGCGCTCGCGGTCACGTACGCCTCGGCCTACGGTCGCCATGGCGTCGACGGGCATCCCTGCGGCTACCGGTTCGCGGCCCAGCACCTCGACCTGTCCCCGCGGCCCGCGACCGCGGTCGAGCGCGCGGCCTGGTGGAGCGAGGCCAGCGGGCTGCCGCCGGGGCAGGGCATCGGGATCGTCGATCCCTCGTTCGCGCCGCCCGGGTTCGGGTTCCCGGGCCTGCGCCGGCTGCGCGCGCTGTGGGAAGGCGACGATGCCGACGCGCGCCGGGTGCAGGCGGGCATCGCCGCCACCCGTGCGCGGCCGCCGCGCGAGGGATTGCCGGTGGTCGTGGTGCACGGCATCGACGACGGCCTGATCCCGATCGCCTTCAGCAGCGCGCCCTACGTGGAGGCCGCACGCGCCGCCGGGCGCGACGTGCGCTTCTGGCAGGTGCGCCACGCCCAGCACTTCGACAGCTTCCTCGGCCTGCCCGACCTCGCCACGCGCTACGTGCCGCTGTTGCCCTACGTGCACGCGGCGCTCGACCGCGTGGCCGCGTTCCTTGAGGGGGAGGGGGCGCTGCCCGGGGACGCGGTGGTCGAGCCCACGCCGCGGGCGCCGGGCCAGCGGCTGGAGGCGTGGCACCTGGCCATTCCCTGACCCCGCGCCTGCGTATCGCCCTCACGCGGGTTTTGGCACCCTTGGGGTTTCCCGCTCCCCGGACGACCGCCATGTCCCGTCCCCGCCACTTCTCGATGCTGCGCGACTTCCAGCTCGCCGACTGGTTCACCCTCGGCAACGCAGTCTGCGGTACCGGGGCGGTGTTCGCGGCGATGCGGTTCCTCCAGGACGGCGTGGTGCGCGACCTGCTAGCCGGCATGGCCCTGATCCCGCTGGCCTTCGTGCTGGACGCGCTGGACGGGAGGATCGCGCGCTGGCGAAAGGTCGCCTCGACCCTGGGCCGGGAGCTCGATTCGCTGGCCGACGTGATCTCCTTCGGCGTCGCGCCCGCCGCGCTCGGCTATGCCTGCGGTCTGCAGGGCGGCTGGGACTGGGTGGTGCTGAGCTACTTCGTCGGCTGCGGCGTCAGCCGCCTGGCGCGCTACAACGTGACCGCCGAGACGCTCGCCGACGGCGGCGACAAGGTGAAGTACTTCGAGGGCACCCCGATCCCGACCAGCCTGCTGATCGTGGTCCTGCTCGCGGTGGCGGCCTGGCAAGGCGCGATCGGGGACGCGGTCTGGTTCGGACGGTGGCAGCTCGGCCCCTGGCAGCTGCATCCGCTGGTGCTGGTGTACGCGCTGTCGGGTTCGCTGATGATCAGCAAGACGATCCGGATCCCGAAGTTCTGAGCCTCCGCGGCCCCACCCTGCGTCGCCGGCCGTTGCTATGATCGACCGGCAGCAGGAGGACGGCATGTCGAAGCAGGACCAGGGCGCGGGCGGCGGCGGGCAGGCGCAGGACTTCGAACGGCTGGCGCGGCAGTACTGGGCCGCGTGGGGCGACGCCCTGCGCGGGGCGATGCCCGACGCCGGCCAGATCGGCGCGCACGCGTGGCACGAGGCGATCGACTGGTGGACGCGCTATGCCCACGGTGGCCGCCAGGACGTCAACGACGCGCTGCAGCGCTTCGGTGCCCAGGCCCGCGAATGGTTCGCGCGCATGCAGCAGGTCGCGGCGCAGTTCGCCGGCCGCGAGGCCGACGCGTCCGACATCGCCCGCGCCTGGAAGCAGGCGCTGGGTGCCTCGGGCGCCAGTCCGTTCCCGGAACTGCTGCGTTCGATGCGCGGCCAGGGCCTGGCCGGGCTGGACCAGTGGGTCGAGGACGCGAAGCCCTGGCTGGACGCGGTGCGCAACGAAGGCATGTCCTGGCTGCGGATCCCGGCCTTCGGCGCCGGGCGCGAGCACCAGGAGCGGCTCCAGGCGCTGGCCCGGGCGCTGGTCGAATACGACGAGGCGACCAGCGCGTACAACGCCCTGCTGCTCAAGGCCACCGAACATGCGTTCGTGCGCTTCGAGGACAAGCTGGCCGAGCGCGCCGCGCCCGGGAAGCAGATCGAGTCGACGCGCGCGCTGTTCGACCTCTGGATCGACGCGGCGGAGGAGGCCTACGCGCAGATCGCGCTGTCGCCGGAGTTCCGCACCGCCTACGGCCGGCTGGTGGACGCGCAGATGCGCGTGCGGGCCGGCGTGCACGCGCAGGTCGAGCAGGCCTGCGCCTCGCTGGGGATGCCCACGCGCGCGGAGGTGGACTCGGCGCACCGCAAGATCGTGGAGCTCGAGCGCGCGCTGCGGCGGTTGCGCGACGCGGTCGGGGATGGGCAGGCCGCATCCGCGGCCGGCTCTGGTGGCATTGCAGGCGCGTCGTCCGGCAGGCAGGCGGCGAAGAAGCCAGCTGCGAAGAAGCGGGCGGGCCGCAAGTCCGCCAGCCGTCCGTCGCAGACGACCAAGGCGGCGGATCGGTCCGCGCCCGGGGCGTCGACCGGCAAGCCGGCGAAAAAGGCGGCCGCGCGGACGAAGGCGCCGGCCAGGCGCGCGGCACGCAAGCTCGCGCCGCGGCCGACCGTGACCGCGCGCCGGGCGCCCACCAACGGATTCTCCAGCTTCATTCCCATCCCGGACGCGCCGCTGCCACCCGAGCCGGCGCCAGCCAGGCGCCGCGGAGGACGCTGACATGCACGGTCCGCTCAACATCACGCCCGACCGCCTGGCCGCCGAGGCGGTGCGCTTCCAGCAGAAGCTGGCCGCCGGCCTGCAGACCCTGCGCGAGGTCGGCGACTACGACTACGGCGCGACCGGCAAGGAGGAGGTGTGGCGCGACGGCAAGGTCGTGCTGTACCGCTACGCCGGCGCGAAGGCGCCCACCGCGAAGGTGCCGGTGCTCATCAGCTACGCCCTGGTCAACCGCCCGTACATGGTCGACCTGCAGGAGAACCGTTCGCTGGTGCGCGGCCTGCTGGAGCGCGGCGAGGACGTGTACATCATCGACTGGGGCTACCCCGACCGCTCCGACCGCTTCCTCACCCTCGAGGACTACATCGAGCGCTTCCTCGGCGGCGCGGTCGACGAGCTCCGCCGCCGCCACCGGCTCGACGCGATCAACCTGCTGGGCATCTGCCAGGGCGGCGCGTTCGCCCTGACCTACGCGGCGCTGCACCCGGAGAAGATCCGCAACCTGATCACCATGGTCACGCCGGTCGACTTCCACACCCCGGACAACATGCTCTCGCACTGGACCCGGGACATGGACGTGGACCTGTTCGTGGACACGCTCGGCAACGTGCCCGCGGACCTGATGAACTTCTGCTACCTCACGCTCAAGCCGTGGCGCCTGTTCGTGCAGAAGTACGTGGGTCTGGTCGACATCCTCGACGATCCCGGCGCGCTGGAGGACTTCCTGCGCATGGAGAAGTGGATCTTCGATTCGCCCGACCAGGCCGGCGAGGCCTTCCGCCAGTTCATCAAGCAGTACTACCAGGGCAACGGCTTCCTGGAGGGAGGTATCGAGATCGGCGGACGCGAGGTGGACCTGGGCTTCGTCGACATGCCGGTGCTCAACATCTACGCCGAGCAGGACCACCTGGTGCCGCCGGACGCCTCGCGCGCGCTGCGCGAGGTGGTCGGCACCGACGACTACACCGAGCTCTCGTTCCGCGGCGGCCACATCGGCATCTATGTCTCCAGCCGCGCCCGCGAAGTGCCGGCCACGATCCACGACTGGCTGGCGAAACGGACCCGCTGAGGTCGGCCCGTGGCGATCCGGCGGCCGTGGCTGGCGGTGGCGGTGTCCGCGCTGGCGCTGATGGCGGCCATCCCCCAGGGCGCCAGGGCGGGGGACGCGGACCGCGAGATCGACGCGCTGGTGGCCGCGGTCGGCGCCTCGGACTGCGAGTTCCAGCGCAACGGCCGCTGGCACGCGCCCGCCGCGGCCCAGAAGCACCTGCAGCGCAAGCTCGCCCATGCCCGGCGCCAGGGCCGCGAGGGCACCGCGGAGGAATTCATCGAGCTCGTCGCCAGCCGCAGCAGCCTGACCGGACGTGCGTACCGGGTGCGCTGCGGCGACGGTGGCGAGGTCCCGTCCGCACAGTGGTTCGAATCCGAGTTGCAGCGCCTGCGCGCAGCGGATTCTTCACAACCGGGTGGCTAGACTGGCCCCAGCCAGGAGGACGCGCACCATGAGCCAGGCCACCGCCAAGACACCCGGACTGACCCGATCGATCCACGACCGCGTGCTCGCCGGCGTGCTGGGCGGCATCGCCCATCGCTTCGGCTGGAACCCGACCCTGGTCCGCATCCTGTACGTGGTGGGATCGACCCTGTCGGCCGCGTTCCCCGGCATCCTGGTCTACCTGGCGCTGTGGCTGCTGATCCCGGAAGGCAACGACTGAGCACGGGCGACGACGACCGGCCGGGTCGCGCGCTGCTGCTGGCCGCCGGCCTCCTCTGGACCCTTCCCAATACCCTGGCCGGCCTGTGCGCGGGACTGGCCGGAATGGCGGCGGGCGCGCGCCCGCGCCTGGACCGCGACGCGTTGGCCCTGGTGTTCCATCGCTGGCCGTGGGGCCCGGGCGGGGCGATGACCCTGGGCAACGTGATCCTGCACACCGGCGAACGCCTCGACGTGCGCTGCACCACCTACGTCCACCGCGCCGGCCTGTGCCGCGACCCGGAGGTGCTGCTGCGCGACCACGAGCGCGCACACGTGCTGCAGTACATGGTGCTCGGGCCACTGTTCCTGCCCCTGTACCTGCTGTGCGGCGGGATCAGCGTGCGCAACCGGTTCGAGCGCGCCGCCGACCGCTACGCGCGCAGCGGGCAGGGCTGGTGGCCATGGCCGTGCGAGCCCCTGCCGACGGACGGTCGCACCCCTTGACGCCCGCGTAACGGGCGCTGCGCTAGCCTGCATCCGTCGGAGAAAAAGCGGAAGGCGGCAACGCCAGAAGCAATCGCTCCGGCGAAGAGAAGGCTCAGCCGGACGGGTCATACCGGACGACTGGGCCTTCTTGCATTCGCGATGCGCGCAGTGCGTGCGCCAGCCCCGGCTGGCTCAAGGGGCAGGCGGCGCGGTGGCCTCGCCGGACGCATCCGGACCGGATGCGCCGGCGTCATGTCGTTCCAGCTGCGCCCGGCCGTAGGGACCCTGCACGCGGGGATCGCGGATCCAGTCCGCGACCAGCGCGAAGTAGCCGTCGGCATGGCGCAGCATGATCCGCTCGCCGCCGGTGGCGTCGAACTCGAGCATGCCGTGGTCGGTGTCCGGGAACACCGCCAGGTCCACCGGGCGGCCCTGTGCCTGCAGCGCGCGGATCCGCCGCAGCGTCTCGGCGTTGGGCGCTTCGAGGTCTTCCGCCGCCACCACCCAGAGCTGGCGCGGTGCCAGCTGTTCCAGCACCGGCAGCGGCTCGTAGTCCCAGCTGGTGCCGACGTCCTGGCGCGAGGCGATCCTCCGCACCAGCGCCTGCGGCATCCAGCCAGGCACGCGCAGCACCTGGCCGCTGAACTCGCCCTCGATGTCGTTGAACCAGGGAGCATCGCCGTACTTCCTGCGCACCGCCTGCAGTTCGTCGAAGCCGCTGGTGAACCCCGAGGCCATCAGCCGCGCGGTGGCATCGGTGACCTCGCGCGCCTGTTCGAGCACGTCGTCGCCGTGGCCCTTCGCGCGCAGGTCGTTCATGACCTGCTCGCGGTCCTCGGCCAGCGCGTTCTCGGCCAGGCCGTACAGCGCGACCACGTAATCGGCGTCGCTGCGCGAGGCCGCCAGCGGCGCCACCCAGCCGCCCTGGCTGGCGCCGACGAAGCCTGCGGCCGAGAACCCCGCCGGATGCAGGCGCCGCGCTTCGGTCAGCGCCGCGACCGCATCGCCGGCCAGGGCGTGGAAGTCCTGGGTGTATTCGCCGGCGGAGCCGCCGGTGCCGCGCTTGTCGTAGACGAAGGCGGCCACGCCTTGCGCGGGGAGCAGGTACTGCATGGGATTGGATTCGAGCGCCGAGTAGCGTTCGGACCCGTGGACCAGCACCGCCACCGGGACCGGGTCCTGCGAGCCTCCCGCGGGCAGCACCAGGCGTCCGCGCAGCTGGAGGCCGTCGCTGGCGAACGTGGCGTCCTGCGCGGGCAGCGGCAGCCGGACGGCGTCGCCCTCGGGCCCGCTGGCGAGCGTGAAGTGCATGCGTCCGGCGGGGCAGGGTTCGAAGCGCGCGCGGGCCACTATCGGACCTTCCTCGCGCCAGCCCTCGCGGGCCTGCAGCTCGTCGCCCGGCGCCTTCCCCGCGGTCTCCAGCCGGCCGGTGCGCCCGTCGAGCAGGCGGTAGCGCAGGCCGCCGTCGACCGGCACCAGCGCCATCACGGCGCCATCGGCGAGCTGCCACGCGCCGGCATGGCAGGCGAAGTCTCCCCCGGGCGGGGTGGGATCGTCCCGGCTGCAGCCGCTGGCCAGCAGGACGGACAGGAGCAGGAGGACCAGGCCGGCTGGCTTCATCGCGACTTCCCGGGGGACCAGTGCGCGAGTCTAGCAGCGGCCGCGGCCATGCTCGCCACGGCGTCAGCGCAGGACGCGCAGCACCTGGAACGAACGCGTGGAGACTCGGCCGGCCGCGTCGTAGCCGCGTTCGGCGAACACGATGCGGTCCTCGCCGGCGAGCACCACGCTGCTGCAGCGGGTGCCGTAACGCGGATCGAGGACGAACGGTGGCGACAGGAGGCGTTCCAGCGCCAGGCCGACGCCGGTATCGGGCAGGGCGTCGTCGGCCGCGGGCGTGGTGTCGCGCAGGGCGGCGAACAGCGGCTCGATCGCCGTGGCGAGGTCCTCCACGTCGACCCCGGCGCTGGACGACTCCAGCCACGCCGACAGCGCGCGGGTGGCGAACATGCCCTTGGGCCAGGGCGCGTCGAACGCGCCGTTGGACATCGCGTGCACGCCCGGCTGCACTTCGCTGGCCGCGAACGCCGGGTGGTTGGTGGCGAAGGCGAGCCGGTCGCCGTCCCAGGCCAGGAGATTGAAGCGCCCGTACTCCGGTGCCGAGGCCGACAGCGCCTGCACGGCGTCGAGCGCGGTCGCGTCGCCGCGCACGAAGTCGCGCACCAGCCAGCCGCGCGAGCGCGGCGCGGCCTGCGCCGGCGCCTTGCCGTCGCGCACGTTGGTCACGGCGGCGAGGCGGCCGTGGCGCGAGACCTGCAGCCAGCCGCCGCCCTGGACCAGGTCGCGGCCGCCGTACACGTCCGGCGCGTCCGGATCGAACCCGGCCGGCGCCGCCGGACGGTCGTGCAGTTCGTCGCGGTTGGCGATCAGGGCCAGCGGCCAGCGCGGATGCGTGCGCCAGGCCACGGCGACCAGGCACATGCTCAGGTTCCCGGCCGGTCGCGGATGACGAGCAGGCGCGGTTCGGTCATGTCCTCGATCGCGTACTTCACGCCTTCGCGCCCGAGCCCGGACTGCTTCACGCCCCCATAGGGCATGTTGTCGACGCGGAAGCTCGGCACGTCGCCGACCACCACGCCGCCGACCTCGAGCCGGTCCCAGGCGCGCATGGCATGGACGAGGCGGGCGGTGAACACGCCCGCCTGCAGGCCGAAGTCGCTCGCATTGACGGTGTCCAGCGCCGCGTCGAAGTCGTCGAACGGCTGCAGGCAGGCCACCGGGCCGAACACCTCCTGGCGGTAGAGGTCGCAGTCCGGCGGCACGTTCTCCATCAGGGTGGCCGGGAGCATGTTGCCCTGCCGCGGGCCGCCGGCCAGGCGCCTGGCGCCGGCCTTGCGCGCGGCCTCGACCCAGCCTTCGATGCGCCGGGCGGCCGCCTCGTCGATCACCGGACCGATGAAGGTGTTCTCGTCGCGCGGGTCGCCCATGACCAGCTTGCCCACCCGCGCCTTGAGCTTGCGGCGAAGGGCGTCGTAGACGTCGCGGTGGGCGAGGATGTGCTGCACGCTGATGCAGCTCTGGCCGGACTGGTAATAGGCGCCGAACACCAGGCGTTCGACCACGTCGTCCAGCGGCAGGCCCGGATCGGCATCGACGATACAGGCCGCGTTCCCGCCCAGCTCCAGGGTGACCTTCTTGCGTCCGGCGCGGGCCTTGAGTTCCCAGCCCACCAGGCCGCCGGTGAAGCTGAGCAGGGCGATGCGCTCGTCCTCGGTGAGCGCGGCGGCGTCCTCGTTGCTGCAGGCCAGGATGGAGAATGCCCCCTCGGGCAGGTCGGTTTCGGCGAGGACCTCGCCGATGATCAGCGCGCCCACCGGGGTCTTGGCGGCGGGCTTGAGCACGAACGGGCAGCCGGCGGCGATGGCCGGCGCCACCTTGTGCGCGACCAGGTTGAGCGGGAAGTTGAACGGGGTGATGAAGCTGCACGCGCCGACCGGCACGCGCTTGACCATGCCGCGGTAGCCGCGGGTGCGCTGCGAGATCTGCAGTTCGATCGTCTCCCCCCCGATACGCGTGGCCTCGGCGGCGGCGATGCGGAAGGTGTCGATCAGGCGGGTGACCTCGCCGCGCGCGTCGCGGATCGGCTTCCCGGCCTCGATGCACAGCGCCAGCGCCAGTTCCTCGGCGCGCTCGCCGAAACGGCGCACGCAGTGCTCGAGCACGTCGCGCCGGCGGTCGGGGGTGAATGCGGCCATCGCCTCGCGCGCCGCGAAGGCGGCGGCGATGGCCCGGTCGATGGTCTTCGCGTCGACGAAGGCGGTGCGGGTGGCGACCTTGCCGCTGTACTTGTCCAGCACCTCGAGATCGGTGTTCGGCTGGATCGGGCGGTTGGCCAGGTAGCAGGGATAGCGCTTCGCCAGGGTGCCGGACTTGCTGCTGCTGGTCTTCTTGGGCATCAGGAACTCCGCGGACGGTGTCGGATGGTGTGGGGCGGTCAGGCCACGGCCGCCGCCAGATCGGGGATTTCGCGATTGAGCAGGGCATCGTCGCGACCGTAGTCGATGGGCACCTCGACCAGGTCCACGCCCGGACGCGCCAGCGCCTCGCGCAGCTGCGCCTCGAAGTCTTCGATGGAGGTCGCGCGATGGCCGCGTGCGCCATAGCTTTCGGCATAGCGCACGAAATCCGGATTGCCGTAGTCCATGCCGTAGGCCGGGTAGCCGTCGTGCGCCTGCTTCCACTTGATCATGCCGTAGGCATCGTCGCGCAGCACCAGCACCACCAGGTCGATGCCCAGCCGCACCGCGGTCTCGAGTTCCTGCGAGTTCATCATGAACCCGCCGTCGCCGCACACCGCCACCACGCGGCGCCCGGGCCGGGCGAGCGCCGCGGCGATCGCCGAGGGCAGGCCCGCGCCCATGGTCGCCAGCGCGTTGTCGAGCAGCAGGGTATTGGGCAGCCGGCAGCGGGCATGGCGGGCGAACCACAGCTTGTACAGGCCATTGTCCAGGCAGGTGATGTCCTCCGGGGCCAGCGCGTCGGCCAGCGTGGCCACCAGCCGCGGCACGGCCATCGGGAAGCGCGGGTCGGCCGCGAGCGTGGCCACGTGCGCGCACAGCGCTTCGCGTACCCGGTCGAAGAAGGCGAAGTCCCAGTGCGGCTGCGGGTCCAGCCGTTCGGCCAGCGCCCAGACCGAATGGGCGATGTCGCCGACCACCTCGACCTGCGGGAAGTACACCTGGTCGACCACCGCCGGCGAGTAGTTCACGTGGATCACGGTGCGACGGCCGCGGTGCATCGAGAACGGCGGCTTCTCGATCACGTCGTGGCCGATGTTGACGATGCAGTCGGCGGCGTCGATCGCGCGGTGCACGAAGTCCCCGTCCGACAGCGCCGCGGTGCCCAGCCACAGCGGGCCGGATTCGTCGAGCACGCCCTTGCCCATCTGGGTGGAGAAGAACGGGAGGCCCAGTTTCCCGACGAAAGCATGCAGCATCTTCGAGGTGGTCTTGCGGTTGGCGCCGGCGCCGATCATCAGCAGCGGATGGCGCGCACGCGCGATCGCTTCGGCGGCCGCGGCCAGCGCCTTGTCCTCGGCCAGCGGGCGGCGGCTGTACACCGGCGGCAGCACGATCGCATCGGTCTCGTCGCCGGCGACGTCCTGCGGCAGCTCGAGGTGGGTGGCGCCGGGGCGTTCCTCCTGCGCGCGGCGCACGGCCTCGCGCACCTTCGCCGGGATCGCGTCGGCGCTGATGAGCTGGCGGGTGTACTTGGTCAGCGGGCGCATCATGTCGACCACGTCCACGATCTGGAAATGGCCCTGCCGGCTGCTGCGCACCGGCTTCTGGCCGGTGATCATGAGCATCGGCATCGCGCCGAGCTGGGCATAGGCCGCGGCGGTGACCAGGTTGGTGGCGCCGGGGCCGAGCGTGGACAGGCAGACGCCGGCCTGGCCGGTGAGGCGCCCCCAGGTCGCGGCCATGAACCCGGCGGCCTGCTCGTGGCGCGTGAGCACCAGGCGGATGCCCGAGCTGCGCAGCGACTCCAGCAGGGCAAGCGTTTCCTCGCCGGGAATCCCGAAGACATGGTCCACGCCCTCGGCCTGCAGCGCCTGGACGAAGAGGTCGGAGGCCTTGGTCATGCGGCCAGTCTCACATGGCGGGCGTTAGCGAAGCGTACCGCGCGCGGGCGATCGGTGCGCCCGCAGCGGGCATCGCGTTCCGCACGACGGAATTCATGCCGGGCGACGCGGCGCGGCGGCCGATCCTATCGGTCGGAGGAGCCGGAGCCCCGGGGTTCCACCGCTTCGACGCGAAGCCGCAGGCGACCATCGGCGACGCGCGCCGCCACCGCGTCGCCGGCGGAGACATCGCCGGTGGCGCGCACGACGCGGCCGTCGTCGCGCTGCAGGATGCTGTAGCCGCGCGCGATCGTGGCCAGCGGGCTCACCGCCTCCAGGGAGCGCGCCAGCCCGTGCAGCTGCAGCGCGTCGCGCTGCAGGTGGCGCGCGATCGCCGCCTGCAGCCGCGGCCGGGCGTCGGCGAGCTGCTGGCGCAGGGCCTGGAGCCGGCGCTGCGGGCGCGTGGCCTGCAGCACGGCGCGGGCATGGCGCAGGCGCGCCGCGCGGGCCTCCAGGCCCTGGCGCATCGCGGCCTGCAGCCGCTGCATGGCCTGGTCGCGGCGCAGTCGGTGCGCCTGCAGCCGCGCCTGCGGGCGCTGCGCGTTGAGCCGGAGCGCGGCGCGGTCGGCGCGCTGGGCCAGCTGCCGCAGGTGGTTGGCCTGCAGCGTGGCCATCCGCCGCTGCAGCCCGGCCAGGCGCTGGCCGAGGTCGATCCGGCTCGGCACCAGCAGTTCCGCGGCCGCGGAAGGCGTCGGCGCGCGCAGGTCGGCGGCGAAGTCGGACAGGCTGAAGTCGGTCTCGTGGCCGATCGCCGACACCACCGGCACCGGCGAACCGGCGATCGCGCGCGCCAGCGCCTCGTCGTTGAAGGCCCACAGGTCCTCCAGCGAACCGCCGCCGCGCGCGAGCAGGATCGCGTCGTGGCGGCCCGCCGCGATCGTGCGCCGGAGCATGGCGGTGATCTGCGCCGCCGCGGTCCCGCCCTGGACGGGGACCGGCACGATCTCGACCTCGACCAGCGGGAAGCGCCGCCCCAGCACGCTCAGCACGTCGCGCACCGCCGCGCCGGTGGGCGAGGTCAGCACCGCCAGGCGGCGCACCCAGGCGGGCAGGGGGCGCTTGCGCGCCTCGTCGAACAGCCCCTCGGCCTGCAGCCGCGCCTTGAGTTCCTCGAACGCGCGCCGCAGCGCGCCTTCGCCGGCTTCCTCGAGGGAATCGACCACCAGCTGGTAGTCGCCGCGCGCCTCGTACAGGGTCAGCCGGCCGCGGGCAAGGACCTTGAGTCCCTCGCGCGGCTGGAAGCGCAGCCACTGGCTCTTGGGCCGGAACATGGCGCAGCGCACCTGGGCGCGGGGGTCCTTGAGGGTGAAGTACAGATGGCCCGAGGACGGACGCGCGACGTTGCCCAGCTCGCCCTCGACCAGCACCAGCGGGAAGGCATCCTCGAGCAGGCTCCGGGCCAGGGTGTTGAGCTGGCTCGGAGTGAGGACTTCGCCGCTGGATGGGTCGTTCATGCGGGCAGCATAGCGGCGCGGGCGTGCACGGCCCACCACGCCGCCGCGCGGGGCGGCGGGAAACAGCGTTGCCGGGGCGTCGCGACCGGCGCGGGCGCGGGGGAGGCCGGCCTGCGGACAGTGGCGCGACAGGCGGCGTCCAGCGCTTGCCCGGTAGAATATGCGCATGTCCGCCCAGCCCCAGCCTCCCTGCGCCGCCGAAACCGACCCCGTCGGGTTCGGGCCGCTGCCGCGCAGGGCCACGCGCCAGGTGAGGATCGGCGGGGTCGCGGTCGGCGGCCGGGCACCGGTGGTGGTGCAGTCGATGACCAACACCGACACCGCCGACGTGGCCGCCACCGCGAGACAGGTCGCCGAACTCTGGCGCGCCGGCTCCGAACTGGTGCGGGTCACGGTCAACAACCCCGAGTCGGCCGCGGCCGTGCCGCGCATCGTCGAACGGCTGGCGATGCAGGGCGTGGAGGTGCCGATCATCGGCGACTTCCACTACAACGGCCACCAGCTGCTCGAGCGCGAGCCGGCCTGCGCCGAGGCGTTGGCCAAGTACCGGATCAACCCGGGCAACGTCGGCTTCGGGCGCAAGAAGGACGTGCAGTTCGCGCAGCTGATCGAGTTCGCGATCCGCTACGGCAAGCCGGTGCGGATCGGCGCGAACTGGGGTTCGCTCGACCAGGCGCTGGCGGCCGAACTGATGGACGAGAACGCGCGCCGCGCCGAGCCGTGGGACGCGGGGCGGGTGTTGCGCGAGGCGCTGATCCGCTCGGCGCTCGATTCGGCCGAGCGCGCGGTGGAGCTGGGCCTGGGGCGCGACCGGATCGTGCTCAGCGCCAAGGTCAGCGGCGTGCAGGAGCTGGTCGCCGTGTACCGCGACCTGGCCCGGCGCAGCGATTTCGCCCTGCACCTGGGCCTGACCGAGGCCGGCATCGGCAGCAAGGGCATCGTGGCTTCCAGTGCGGCGCTGGCGGTCCTGCTGCAGGAAGGCATCGGCGACACCATCCGCATCTCGCTCACCCCCGAGCCGGGCGCATCGCGGACCAAGGAAGTGGTGGTGGCCCAGGAGCTGCTGCAGACCATGGGCCTGCGCGCATTCACGCCCATGGTCACCGCCTGCCCGGGGTGCGGCCGCACCACCTCGGAGTTCTTCCAGGAACTCGCGGGCGTGGTCCAGGAGCACGTGCGGGCGAAGATGCCCGAGTGGCGGATCACCCATCCGGGCGCGGAGACCATGACCGTCGCGGTGATGGGTTGCGTGGTCAACGGACCCGGCGAGTCGCGCCACGCCAACATCGGAATCTCGCTTCCGGGCACCGGCGAGGCGCCCTCGGCGCCGGTATTCGTCGACGGCCGGAAGACGGTGACCCTGCGCGGCGAGCGCATCGCCAGCGAATTCGTCGCACTGGTCGACGAGTACGTCGACCGCACCTGGGGCCGCCGCGCGGATGCCTGAGGCCTCCTGGCCGCGGGAGGCGTCCGCGGCCTGCGGCGCGTTCGCGCGCCGCCACGGCTGGAAGCTCGCGCTGCTGTTCGGCGGCATGCTGCTGCCGCTGTGGGGATTCCTGGAACTGGCCGACGAGGTCCACGAGGCCGAGGCGATCCCGTTCGACGAACCGCTGCTGCTGTTCGCGCAGTCGATGGCGGGCGCGGGGCTGGACGGAGTGTTCCTGTTCTTCTCGCAGGCCGGCTACGCCTGGGGCGTGGTGCCGTTCGACATCGGCCTGGTCCTGGTGCTGCTGGTGTTGCGGCGCTGGCGCGAGGGCCTGTTCGCGGCGGTGGCGACCGGCGGCTCGGCGCTGCTGAACATCGCGACCAAGCAGCTGTTCTCGCGCGAGCGGCCGTCGCTGTGGGAGTCGATCGCGCCCGAGTCCAGCTACAGCTTCCCGAGCGGGCATGCGATGGGATCGATGACCCTCGCCATGGTGCTGGTGCTGCTGGCCTGGCCCACGCGGGCGCGCTGGTGGATCGTCGCGGCGATGGCGGTGTTCGTGCCGATGGTCGGCCTCTCGCGCGTGTACCTGGGGGTGCACTATCCCTCGGACATCCTCGCAGGCTGGGCCGCGGCCTCGATCTGGGTCGCCGGCACCTGGCTGCTGGTGATGCGCAACGGACGCGACGGACGCGGCTGAACGCGCCGCATCGCACGCCGCGGCGACGGTTTCATCCGGGAAGGTGCTCGCGGCGGATCAGCCCGCGGCGCAGACGCGGTCGCGGCCGGCTTCCTTGGCGCGATACAGCGCGGCGTCGGCCGCGGCCATCAGGGTGGAGCGGTCCACCGCCGGCGGCACCAGTTCGGCCACGCCGACGCTGACCGTGATCCGGCGCGGGACGCCGCCAGGCGCGAAGTGCGCGGCGGCGACCGCCGCCCGCAGCCGGTCGGCGAACGCGGCCGCCGCTTCGGCGCCGGTTTCGAGCAGCAGCACCGCGAACTCCTCGCCGCCGATGCGCGCGGCCACGTCGTCGCTGCGCACGTGGTTGCGGATGATCCCGGCGATGGTGCGCAGCACCTCGTCGCCGGCGATGTGGCCGAAGGTGTCGTTGACCGGCTTGAACAGGTCCACGTCCACGATGCACAGCGACAGCGTATGGCGGTGGCGGTGGGCACGCGCGATCTCGCGCTCGAGGATTTCGCTGAAATGGCGCCGGTTGTACAGCTCGGTGAGTGCGTCGTGGGTGGCGAGCTGGTAGATCTCCTCGTGGTACCCGGCCTCGACGTTGCCGTGGCCGATGAACTTGAGGATGCTCTCGCCGACCACGATGTGGTCGCCGTCGGCCAGCACCGCCTCGGCCACCGGCTGGTCGTTGACCCGGGTCGGGTTGGTGGCGCCGAGGTCGCGGATCCGGTACTCGTCGCCCTGCAGCCATACCTGGCAATGCGAGCGCGAGACGCTGCGGTGGGAGATGACCAGGTCGGCCTCGTCCGAGCGGCCGATCAGCACCGGCTGCCCGCCAAGGTCGACGCGCCGTCCCAGACCCTCGCCGTGGATGACGACCAGGCACGCGGCCCGCGGCCCGCTGCGGCGCGGCCCGTCGCTGTACACCGTGCGCTGGGTGGTGGGGAGCTGGTCGGATCCGGCCATGGCGTGGGGATTTCCTGACGCGCGAGTGTACCCGGTCGACGGGCGGCGATCAGCCATCGGTTAAGATGGAAACGACGTGGCTTGGGGGGCGCCATGACCAATCCGGGCGACGAACGGGATCCCGACCGCACCGAGCTGCTTGCGACGCGTTCGCCTTCCGCGCCGGCCGAGGGTGGCGCGACGCTGCCGCCGGGCACGCGCGTGGGGCGCTACCGCATCGAGGCGCTGCTGGGCCGGGGCGGGATGGGCGAGGTGTACCGCGCCGAGCAGCTGGAGCCCGTGCGGCGCACGGTGGCCCTGAAGCTGCTGCGCGCGCGCGCGATCGACGTGCGGCGCAAGGCGCACTTCGAGGTCGAGCGCCAGGTGCTGGCGCAGATGCGGCATCCGGCGATCGCCCAGATCCACGACGCCGACACCACGCCCGACGGCCATCCGTTCTTCGCGATGGAGTTCATCGACGGCGCGCCGATCACGCGCTACTGCGAGGAACACGCGCTGCCGCTGGCGCAGCGCCTGGCGCTGTTCATCGAGGTCTGCGAAGGCGTGCAGCATGCCCACCAGAAGGGCGTGATCCACCGCGACCTCAAGCCCGGCAACCTGCTGGTGGACGAGGTCGACGGGCGCCCGCGCCCGAAGATCATCGACTTCGGCATCGCCACCGCCACCGGCGCGGGCAACGGGCGCGAGATCGCCGGCACGCCCGAGTACATGAGCCCGGAGCAGGCGACGGGCGACCAGTCGCTGCTCGACACGCGCAGCGACGTCTATTCGCTGGGCGTGGTCCTGAGCGAACTGCTCACCGGCCGGCGCCCGGTGGCGCAGGGCGAGACCCGCACCGCCGACAGCCATACCCTGCGCCTGCCGTCGGAGCAGCTGCGGACCCTGGCCCCCGGCGAGGCCGAGCGGGTCGCGCGCAGTCGCTGCCAGCCCCTGCCGAGGTTGCGGCGCGTGCTGCGCGGCGAACTGGACTGGGTGGTGGCGAAGGCCATGCAGCACGACCGCGGCCGCCGCTATCCCTCGGCGGCCGCGCTTGCCGACGACCTGCGCCGTTTCCTCGACGGCCGGCCGCTGCTCGCGGTGCCGCCGGCGCGCGGCTACGTGATGCGCAAGTTCGCACGCCGCCACCGCGCTGGGATCGTGGCCGCATCGGTGGCCCTGTTCGCGCTGCTCGGCGGCCTGGCGCTGTCGCTGCACGGCCTGATGCAGGCGCGCGCGCAACGGGCGATCGCCGAACAGCGCAGCGAGCAGCTCGAGCGGGTGGCCGCGTTCCAGCAGTCGATGCTGGAGGAGATCGACATCGAGGCGATGGGCCTGCGCCTGGGCGAGGACCTGCGCGAGCAGGTGGCGCGCAGCGCGCCGGGCATGGCCAGCCAGCTCGAGCAGGTGCTCGGCAAGGTGAGCACGGCCGACCTCGCGCGCTCGCTGATGGAGGCTAGCGTGCTGGCGCGCGCCGAGGACGCGATCGCGCGCGA
This sequence comes from Luteimonas sp. J29, assembly GCF_000472505.1. Classification (GTDB taxonomy): domain Bacteria; phylum Pseudomonadota; class Gammaproteobacteria; order Xanthomonadales; family Xanthomonadaceae; genus Luteimonas. Next base: position 142,270 of record NZ_AWZR01000003.1, on the reverse strand, counting down.
CTTCGCCGACCAGCCGGGGCTCGCCGCGGACCTGCGCGAGGCTTCCGGACGCGTGCACGAGGCGCTGGGGCTGTACGCGGGCGCCGAGCGGACCCTGGCCAGGGTGGTCGATTGGCGCCAGTCCGTGCTCGGGCCGCGCGACCCGGCGACATTGCGCGCGCGCCGCGCGCATGCCTCCGTCTTGCGCCAGCTGTCGCGCTACGACGAGGCGCGGACACTGCTGGAGGCAGCGCTGGCCGACGCGTCCGCCCTGGCGCCCGACGACGAGACGCGCGGCATGCTCGAGCTCGAGCTCAGCGAGGTACAGGCCCTGCAGGGCGACCTGCCCGGCGCGCGCGCCGCCAAGCAGGCGCTGCTGGCGCGGCTCGAACCCTCGCGGGGCGGCGAGGACCGGCTGGTGCTGCAGGTGAAGTCGGGCCTGGCGATGCACATGGCGCGCATGGGCGACCTGCCCGAGGCGCGGGCGATGTTCGAGGAGGTGCTTGCGACCAGGCGGCGGCTGCTGGGCGACGACCACGCCGACACCGTCGCCAGCATGAGCGCGCTGGCCATCGCCCTGGCGATGCACGGCCAGTCGCACGATGCGGTGGAACTGCAGCGGCAGGTCGTCGCGGTGCAGGAGCGGCGCCTGGGCAGCGAACATCCCGACACGCTCGCCGCGCGCGGCAACCTGGCGAGCATGCTCAGCGACAGCGGCGACACCGAAGGCGCGATCGGCGAGGCCGAGGCCGTGGCGGAGGCGCGGCGCCGGGTACTGGGGGCGGAGCATCCGGTGACCCTGCGCGGGATCCTCAACCTGGCCAGCCTGCGTGCCCGGCTGGACGACTTCGAGGGCGCGTTGCCGCTCGAGGAGCAGGTCCTGGAAGCGCGCACGCGGCTGCTCGGACCGGAGCACCCGGACACGCTGTTCATCGCCCTCAACCACGGCATGACCTTGAGCCGCGCCGGCCGCTTGCGGGAGGCACAGGACCTGTTCGCCGCCACCATGCCGCGCGCGCTCGAGGTGCTGGGGACCAGGCATCCGCAGTACCAGCTGGCGATGACCGCCTGGGGCATCACGCTGGAGGACGCGGGCGACCTGGCCGGCGCCGCCGCGCGCCTGGGCGAGGCGCTGGCGCTGCGCGAGCAGTCCCTGCCGCCGGGGGCGCACCAGGTGGTCGATACCGCCTGGTCGCTGGCGCGGGTGCTGCGCGCGGCGGGCAGGACCGCGGAGGCCGACGCGGTGCACGCACGCGTGGTGGCGCCGTTGCTCGCCGCCGATCCCGATACGCTCGACCCGCGCCAGCGCACCCTGCGCGAGCACATCGAGGAGCAGCTCGCCGACGCCGCCGGCCCGCGCGCGGGCGCGGTCGCCGGGCGCCACTGACGCCGGGTCACTCGCCGGGCTTGGCCGCCTCCACCGGCGCGCGCGTGGCCGCGCGGCGCTGGAGCATGGTCTCGCGATGCGCGATGTAGCCGTTGGCGCCGAGCACGATCGCCGCGCCAGCCAGGGTCCAGATGTCGATGGTCTCGCCGAACAGCCACCAGCCGAAGCCGACCAGCACCGGCAGCTGCACGAAGCTGATCGGCTGCAGCGCCGAGACCTCGCCCAACGCCAGCGCGCGCGTCCACAGCAGCTGGCCGAAGGTGCCCATCACGCCGGTGGCGACCAGCCACGCCCAGGCCGTCGGCGATGGCCACACCCACTGGACCAGCGCCGGCAGCAGCGACATCGGCACCCAGAACACGTAGGTGTAGAACACGACGGTGTCGGCCGGGTCGAAGCGCGAAAGCTGCTTGATCTGGATCGCGACCAGGGCGGCGAACAGCGCGCCCAGCAGGGCCACCACCATGCCGGGCGTGAACCCGGTCCCCGGACGCAGGATCACCAGCACGCCCAGGAAGCCGGCCGCGACCGCGGCCCAGCGGCGGATGCGCACCCGTTCGCCCAGCCACAGCGCGGCGCCGATGGTGACGAACAGCGGGGTGGCGTAGGACAGCGAGATCGCCTGCGCGAGCGGCAGGTGGCCCACCGCCCAGAAGCCGCACAGCATCGAGGCCAGGCCGATCGAGGTGCGCGCCAGGTACAGCCCGACGTGGCGGGTGCGCGGCAGTCCCGCGCCGCGGCGCAGGATGAACGGCATCAGCGCGACCAGGCCGAACAGGTTGCGGAAGAACGCGATCTCGGTGGTCGGCACCGTGGCGGTCGCGTAGCGGATCGCCAGCGCCATCATCGCGAACGACAGGGTACTGCCAAGCATCAGCAGCGCGGCGCGGCCGTAGGCCGAGGCGGGACGGCGGGGCGCGGAGAGGTTCACCACTGCGCGCCGATGATCCGTGGCTCCGGCTCGAGCGGCACGCCGAAGCGCTCGTCCACCGAGGCCGCGATGCGCCGTGCCAGCGCCAGCAGCTGCGCGCCGGTGGCGGCGCCGCGGTTGACCAGCACCAGCGCGTGCCGTTCGGAGACGCCGGCGTCTCCGTCGCGATGGCCCTTCCAGCCGCAGGCGTCGATCAGCCACGCCGCCGACAGCTTGCGGCGGCCGGCATCCGCGCCGGCGAACACCGGCAGGCCGGGATGGCGCGCGGCCAGCGCCTCGGCCTGCGCCACGGGCACGACCGGGTTCTTGAAGAAGCTGCCGGCGTTGCCGACCACGGCCGGGTCGGGGAGCTTGCTCCGGCGCAGGGCGCACACCGCATCGAACACCTGCATCGGGGTGGGCTCGGCGATGCCGGCGCCTGCCAGCGCCTCGCGCACGCCGGCATAGCCGGTGCGCGGCGCGGCCGTGCGCGGCAGCGAGAACTCCACCGCGGTGACGATCCAGCCCTGGCCGTCGCGCTTGAACACGCTGTCGCGGTAGCCGAAGCCGCATTCGGCCGGGCCGAGCCTGCGCATGCCCGTGCCGGGTACGAACGCCTCGACCGCATGCACGAACTCGCCGACCTCGACCCCGTAGGCGCCGATGTTCTGGATCGGCGCCGCCCCCACGGTCCCGGGGATCAGGGCGAGGTTCTCCAGGCCGCACAACCCGTGTTCGAGGGTCCAGCGCACCAGCGTGTGCCATTCGGCGCCTGCCTCGGCGCGCACCACCGCGCGGTCGCCCGCGTCGTCGACGATGGCGATGCCGCGCGCCTGCAGCGACAGCACGGGCCCGGGCGCGTCGCCCGCGAACAGCAGGTTGCTGCCGCCGCCGAGCACCAGCGGCGGCTCGCCGCCGGCGTGCCCCAGCGCCGCGGCGAGGGCGTCCAGGCGCATGAGCTCGATCAGCAGCGGCGCGCGCGCCGGGACCCGGAAGGTGTTGCGGGCACCGAGGTCGGCGTCGCGGACCAGGCGCAGGCCCTCGCTCATGCCGCGCTCACAGCACCGGCACGTTGCCGCGGCTCGGTGCCTCCTTGCGCCGGCGGATCGCTTCCACGCATTCCCCGATCAGGGCCGGCCCGCGGTATACCAGGCCGGTGTAGACCTGCACCAGCGACGCACCGGCCGCCATCTTCTTGACTGCGTCGGCGCCCGACATGATCCCGCCCACGCCGACCAGCGGGATCGCCTCGGGCATGCGCGTGCGCAGCATGCGCAGCACCGCGGTGGACTTGTTCATCAGCGGCTCGCCCGACAGGCCGCCGGTCTCGCGCGAGAGCGGGTCGTCCTGCACCGCGATCCGCGAGACGGTGGTATTGGTGGCGATGACGCCATCCACCTGCAGGTCCGACAGTACCCGCGCGGCGGCGTGGACGTCGTCGTCGGAAAGGTCGGGCGCGATCTTGACCAGCATCGGCACCCGCTTGCCGTGCCGGGCGCCCAGCCGTTCCTGGGCCTCGCGCAGCGAGCCGACGAGGCGGCGCAGCGCCTGCTCCTCCTGCAGCTCGCGCAGCCCGGCGGTGTTGGGCGAGGAGATGTTGACCGTGACGTAGTCGGCCAGCGGATACACCCGTTCGAGGCAGAACAGGTAGTCGTCGATCGCCGACTCGTTGGGCGTGTCCTTGTTGCGGCCGATGTTGATGCCAAGAGGCCCGGTGCGGCGCCGCGCGCGCTCGACGTTGCGCACGAGCACGTCGACGCCGTCGTTGTTGAACCCCAGGCGGTTGATCAGCGCGCGATAGCGCGGCAGGCGGAACATGCGCGGGGCGGGGTTGCCCGGCTGCGGCCGCGGCGTGACCGTGCCGACCTCGACGAAGCCGAACCCGAGCCCGAACAGCGCGTCGACGTGGGCGCCGTTCTTGTCCAGGCCCGCGGCCAGGCCGACCGGGTTCGGGAATTCCAGCCCCAGCACGCGCGTGGGGAACGGCCGCGGCGGCGCCCCGAGCAGGCGGCCCAGGCCGAGTCCCTGCACGCAGTCGAGCGCGCGCAGGCCGGCATGGTGGGCGCGCTCGGCTTCAAGCGCGAACAGCAGCGGGCGCAACAGGCCGTACATCTCAGTTCTGCACCCCCAGCCAGACCAGGCCACCGAGCACGAAGAAGACCAGCAGCAGGCCGATCAGGGTCAGGGCCAGCATCGCGTAGCCGAGGATGAGGCCGGCCAGCGCCAGGCCGCCGCCCTCCATGCGCTCCGGTGCGCGCGCGATCTCGCCGCGGGCGAGGTGGCCGGTGACGATGGCCACGATGCTGCCCAGCCATGGCAGGACGGTCCAGCCGAGGATGCCCGAGACCAGGCTGACGATGGCCAGGGTGCTGGTCTGGCGGGGCGGGATGCTCATCGATGCGACTCCGGAACGGGAAGGACCACGGGCAGGGAAGGGGGCTCACCGGGGCTCGGGGGGCAGGCGGCCGTCGCGCAAGGCCTCGGCCCAGACGTCGAACCCACGGCTACGCGCGCGTTGCACGGCCGCGGCATGGTCGTATTCGACGGCGATCAGCTCCACGTCCCAGGTGCCGCTGTCGCGCTGCAGCATCGCATATCGCGCGGCGGGAGTCCCGCTCTGCATGACATGCGGATACGGCTCGGTGCCGCGGAACGCCGGCAGGCCGACGCTGCCCGGGTTCACGCACAGCCGGCCGTCGGCCAGGCGCAGCGCCCTGGGCACGTGGGTGTGGCCGCACAGCACCAGTCCGGCGTCGTGGCCGTCCAGCGCCGGGGCGACCTCGGCGGCCGTGGCCGGGCGCGGGCCGTCGGGCTCCACCCGTTCGAGCAGGTAGTCGATGTCGCTCCGGGGCGAGCCGTGCACGAGCAGCGCTGCGCCCGCGAAGCGGGCCTGGGCGGGCAGGCCGGCGATCCACGCCAGGTGCCCGGACGACAGCGCCTCCCGGGCCACCCGGTCGGACTCGCGCATCCGCTCCGGATCCGCCAGCAGCTGGCGCTCGTGGTTGCCGCGGATGGTCAGCGCCGGGACCGTCATCAGCAGGTCGACGGTCTCGGCCGGCCACAGCGGGCCCGAGGCCACGTCGCCCAGGTTGACCAGGGCGTCGCAGCCGCGGGCGCGGATGTCCGCCAGCACCGCCTCGAGCGCCGGGAGGTTGCCGTGGACGTCCGAGATCGCTGCGATGCGCACGGCCCGTCCCCGCCGACCTCAGAGCTCGAAGACGATGCCCTGGGCGAGCGGCAGCGCGTCGGAGTAGTTGATGGTGTTGGTCTGGCGCCGCATGTACGCCTTCCACGCATCCGAGCCCGACTCCCGGCCACCGCCGGTCTCCTTCTCGCCGCCGAAGGCGCCGCCGATCTCGGCGCCCGAGGTGCCGATGTTGACGTTGGCGATGCCGCAGTCCGAGCCGGCCGCCGACAGGAACGCCTCCGCGATCTTGAGGTTGGTGGTGAAGATCGCCGACGACAGGCCCTGCGGCACGTCGTTCTGCATCGCGATCGCGTCCTCGAGCCGCTCGTACTTCATCACGTAGAGGATCGGGGCGAAGGTCTCGGTCTGCACCACCTCGGCGTCGTTGGACAGGCCGGTGATGATGGTCGGCAGCACGAAGAAGCCCTTGCGGTCGGTCAGCGCGCGGCCGCCGCTCTCGACCGTGCCGCCCAGCGACCTGGCCTTCTCGATCGCCGCCAGGTAGGCGTCCACCGCCGACTGGCTGTTGAGCGGACCCATCAGGTTGGCCGGGTCGGTCGGGTCTCCGATCTTCTTCTCCACCTGCGCGTAGGCCGCCTTGAGCCGCGCCAGCACGTCGTCGTAGATCGAGGCGTGCACGATCAGGCGCCGGGTGGTGGTGCAGCGCTGGCCGGCGGTGCCCACCGCACCGAACACGATCGCCGGGATCGCCAGCTTCAGGTCGGCGCTCTCGTCGACGATGATCGCGTTGTTGCCGCCGAGCTCCAGCAGCGAGCGGCCCATGCGCCGGGCCACGCGTTCGCCGACCACGCGGCCGACCTTCGTCGAGCCGGTGAAGCTGATCAGCGCCACGCGACGGTCGTCGACCAGGCGCTCGGCCAGCGCGTTGTCGGTGTCGTTGAACATGAAGAAGATGTCGGGGAAGCCGCCCGCGCGCAGCGCCTCGTTGCAGATCTTCATCGAGGCGATCGCCGAGAGCGGGGTCTTGCCCGACGGCTTCCAGATCGAGATGTCGCCGCAGACCGCGGCCACGAACGAGTTCCAGGCCCAGACCGCGACCGGGAAGTTGAAGGCCGAGATGATCCCGACCAGGCCCAGCGGGTGCCACTGCTCGTACATGCGGTGGCCGGGGCGCTCGGAATGCATGGTCAGGCCGTAGAGCTGGCGCGAGAGGCCGACGGCGAACTCGCCGATGTCGATCATCTCCTGCACCTCGCCATCGCCCTCGGGCTTGGACTTGCCCATCTCCAGGGCCACCAGCGAACCCAGCGCGTCCTTGTGCCTGCGCAGGGCCTCGGCGCACAGGCGCACGGCCTCGCCGCGGCGCGGGGCGGGGGTGGTGCGCCAGACCTTGAAGGCGGCCTGGGCGCGCTCGACGATGGTCTCGTACTCGGCTTCGGTGCTGGTGGAGACACGGCCGATCGTTTCGCCGGTGGCCGGGTTGACCGGTTCGAGCACGCCGGCGCCGCCGCGGCCCCATTCGCCGTTGCCGAGGTAGGTGCCGGATTCCTCGGCCCCCAGGCCGAGCGCTGAGAGGACGGGGTGGGTCATTCGAAAGGCTCCTGTGCGCCGCGGCCGCATGGCGGCAGGGGGCGCGTGAATGGGTGGCGCCCCCGGCGCGATTCGAACGCACGACCTTCCCCTTAGGAGGGGGACGCTCTATCCAGCTGAGCTACGGGGGCAGCAGTGGCGGGGATTTTCGCATGCGGACCCGGAATCCCCAACCGTGGCCGCGGCGTACGCCGGGCCGGGACCGGGGCGATGAACCGGCCCTGACCCCGGGGCGCCGCTGGCGGTACCGCGGCCCATCGGACGCGCCTGCGTGCACGCGCCCGTCTCGCCGCGCCCACTAGGGTGGCCCCCATGACCAGTCCACACCTCTCACAGCAGCAACCCACGCGCGCCGACGACGGCATCACGGCGCGGTTCCTGTCCTTCATCGCCGATCCGGCGTTTCCCTGCGTCGGGTCCAAGGCCGCGCTGGCGCGCGACGCGATCGAGCCGCACGAGTTCGGGCGCCTGGGCGACCGCGCCAACGACGCGCCGCTGCTCGACGTGCTGGCGCGGTTCGGGGCGCGCGACGATGCCGGCGGCGAGGGCGACACCACGGTCCGCTCGTGCGTGGCCCTGTTCGACGGCCCCTGCGACACCGACGAGCGCCGCTTCGAGGCGATGCTGTGGTCGCAGCTCCAGCGCCTGCACGACCTCGACGTGCGCCGCGGCCGGCGCTGGGCCGCGGGCGTGAGCCGCGACCCGGACGACCCGCGCTTCAGCCTGACCCTGGCCGGCCATCCCTATTTCGTCATCGGCCTGCACCCGGGCGCGTCGCGCATCGCGCGGCGCTTCGCCTGGCCGGCGCTGGTGTTCAACTCGCACCGCCAGTTCGACCGCCTGCGCGCGGACGGGCGCTACGCCAAGATGCAGGCGGCCACGCGTGCCCGCGACATGACCCTGCAGGGGTCGCTCAACCCGAACCTGGCCGACTTCGGCAGCGCGGCCGAAACGCGCCAGTACAGCGGGCGCGCGGTCGGGCCCGACTGGAAGTGCCCGTTCCACCCGAGGTCCACCGAATGAGCGGGGAGGTCGAGGCCGGACGCATCGCGCCGTGCTCGGGCCATGCCCTGGAACTGGAGGCGGGCGACGAACTGGTGGTGATCGATCCGATGGGCGAGCAGGTCAGCGACCTCACCGCGTTCGCGCGCGAGGACACCGCCGAATACCTGTCTTCTGGCCGCTCCATCGACTACGCGTCGAAGCTCTGGCTCACCACCGGCGACGTGCTGTACTCCAACCGCAGCCGGCCGATGCTGACCATCGTCGAGGACACCTGCGGCCGCCACGATTTCACCCTGACGCCGTGCTCGAAGGAGATGTTCGAGGCGCTCTACGGCGAGAACCCCGGACGCCCGGGCTGCGAGGGCAACCTGGCCAGCGCGCTGGCGCCGTGGGGGATCGGCCGCGACCGGATCCCGGTGGCCTTCAACATCTTCATGCGGGTGGACTTCGACCCCGCCAGCGGACGCGTGTCGGTGCTGCCGCCGCTCAGCCGGGCCGGCGACTTCGTGCGCCTGCGCGCGGAAATGCCGCTGGTGGTGGCGATGACCGCGTGTTCGGCAGGACAGTCGAACAACTTCAGCTACAAGCCCATCGACTGGCGGGTCGAGCGCCGTGGCGCGACCCGGGCGCAGGTCGCGTCGCCGGCCGGGGGCTGAGGTTCCCGGCCGGCGACGCGCCGCCGGTCACGGCGTGACGACGATCTTCCCGCGCATCAGCGCCGAATGGCCGGGGAACGAGCAGAAGAAGGTGTAGTCGCCACCGGCCTTGAGGCGGTTGCCCGGGATCGTGGCCGACGTGGTCTCGCCGCCGCCGATCAGCTTGGTCGCGCCGAGCACGCGGGCGTCGCCGGCGGGCAGGTAGCCGGCCGCGGCACCGGCCTTGATGCCGTCGCGCGCGAGCGCGTCGGCGTCGGCGGTGGCGGCGACCACGATGTTGTGGCCCATCGCCGCCACCGGGAGCTTGCCGGTGTGGACCAGTTCCAGGGAGATGCTCTTGCACGCGGCCGAGACGGTCACTTCCTTCTGGTCGAACTGCATGTTGTCGCCCGCCTCCAGCTTGATCGCGCAGTTGGGGGCGGCCTGCGCCACGCCGGCGCAGCCGAGCAGGGCGAGGGCGAGGAGGGTCTTGCGGATGTCCATGGCATTGCTCCGTGGGGTCGGGTTCGTTTCGTTGGCGCCATCATCGCGCAGCCGCCGCCCGCGTGCCTTGACCTGGATCATTCCGCGGCCGAGGGCGGGCGCCGGTTCATGCGCGCGACAGGCGTTCACGGCAGGGGCCGGCAGCCCAGCGCCGCGAGCACGCCGTGCAGCGCCGGCACCTGCATCAGCCACGGCCCGGCGATGGTGAGCAGGCCCGCGGCAAGCACCAGGGCCGCGGCGGCGTTGCGCAGGCCGGGTCGCTGCAGCCACAGGCCCATGCGCTGGCCCGACCAGGTCAACGGCAGCATCACCGGCAGCGTACCCAGGCCGAAGGCGAGCATGGTCAGGGCGCTGTTGCGCGGATGGGCCTGCAGCCAGGCCACGGTCAGCAGGCTGTAGCTGAGCCCGCAGGGCAGCCAGCCCCAGAGCGCGCCGATGCCCAGCCGCCGCGGCAGGGTGTCGGCCGGCAGCAGCCTGCGCTGCAGCGGCCGCAGCCACTCCCAGGCGCGGTTGCCGGGCTGGGCCAGGAGCCGCGGCAGGATCCGCACGCCGAGCAGGCGCAGCCCCACCACCACCAGCGCCAGGCCGGCCAGCGCGCGCAGCGAGATGCCCAGCCAGGGATTGCGCAGCACTCCCACGAGCCCGTGCCCGAACGCGCCGACGACCAGGCCGGCGAGGGTGTAGCCGCCGATCCGGCCGAGGTTGAGCTGCAGCGCGCCGTTCCAGCCGCCGCCCGGCGCGGTCGCCGACAGGCCGGTGGCGATGCCGCCGCACATGGCCACGCAGTGCAGGCCGCCGAGCAGGCCCGCGGTCAGCGCGCCGAGCAGGACCAGCCAGTCAACCGGCATCGCGCGGCGAATCCTCTTGCTGCGCGGCGGGCGCGTCGGGCGGCGGCGCGGGCCGGTCGTCGTCGGTCAGGATGTCGAGCGCCGGCGTGTCCAGGTCGTCGAACTGGCCGCGGCGCACCGCCCACACGAAGGCCCAGATCGCCAGCCCCAGCAGTACCAGGCTGATCGGCACCAGCATCAGCAGGATCCTCATGACGGCCTCCGGGCCAGGCGCAGGGCGTTGAGCGTGACCAGCAGCGAGGAGCCGGCCATGCCGATCGCGGCGACCAGCGGGGTGACCAGGCCGGCCGCGGCGAGCGGCACCGCGAGCACGTTGTAGCCCAGCGCCCAGCCGAAGTTCTGCCGGATCACCCGGCGCGAACGCCGCGCCAGCCGGACCGCGGCCGGAATCCGCAGCAGGGTGGGCCCGGTCATCACCAGGTCGGCCGCGCGCTGGGCCAGGGCCGCGCCACGGTCCATCGCCAGCGAGACGTCGGCGCCGGCGAGCACCGGCGCATCGTTGAGGCCGTCCCCGACCATGGCCACGATCCGGCCCCGGGACTGCAGCTCGCGCACGACCGCCAGCTTGTCTTCCGGCCGCTGGCGCGCGTGCACGTCGTCGATGCCGAGCGCGGCGGCGGCCGCCTGCACCGGCGCGGCCGCGTCGCCGCTGCACAGGTGCAGCCGGAGGCCGAGCGCGCGCAGCGCGGACACGGCTTCGGCGGCATCCGGGCGCAGGGTCTCGCGCAGCACGAAGCGCGCGACCGCGGACCGTCCGTCGCCGAGCCAGATCGCGCCATCGTCCGCGCCGCCGCCCGCGAACGCCGCCTGGCCCAGGCGCCAGTGGCGGCCCTGGACCACGCCTTCCACGCCGTGGCCGGGCACGCTGCGCGCGTCGGCGACCGCGAGCCTGGCGTCGGCCTGGGCGAAGGCGGCGGCGAAGGGATGGCCGGCGTCGCGCTCCAGCGCGGCGGCGATCGCGAGCGCCGCGTCGCGGTCGAAGCCGGCGAAGGTCTCCACCCCGGCCAGTACCGGGCGTTCGTCGCTCAGCGTCCCGGTCTTGTCGAACACCAGGTCGGTGGCCTTGGCCAGGGTGTCGAGCGCGTCGGCGCGGGTGGCCAGCACGCCGGCGCGGGCGAGTGCGCCGTGCGCGGCGGCGAGCGCGGTCGGCACCGCCAGCGACAGCGCGCAGGGACAGCTGATCACGAGCAGGGCGAGGGTGACCTCGAACGCGCGCGACGGATCGTGGATGCGCCAGCCGAGGTACACGAGCGCGGCGGTGGCCAGCAGCCCGACCACGAAGCGGCTGCCCACGCGGTCGGCCACGCGCGCCAGGCGCGGGCGGTGGGACTGGGCCTCCTCCACCAGCCGGGTGAGCTGCGACAGCCGCGTCTGCGGCCCGGTGCAGGTCACCCGCACCCGTGCCGGCGCCTCGCGGTTGACCGTGCCGGCGTACACCGTGTCGCCCGGCTCGCGCCGCACCGCGCCGGGTTCGCCGGTCAACAGGGATTCCTCGAGCCAGGCCGGCCCGTCGAGCAGCACGCCGTCGGCCGGCACCGGCTCGCCCGCGGCCACGCAGGCCACGTCGTCCACGCGCAGTTCCGACAGCGGCACCGACTCGCGGCTCCCGGAAGAGGTCTCGCGGGTGGCGAACGCCGGCCGCGCCCGCGCCAGCGCGTCGACCTGGGCGCTGGCCACGTTGCGCGCGCGCTGCTCGAGCATGCGCGCGGCCAGCAGCAGGAACACGAACATCACCGCCGCGTCGTACCAGACGTGGGCGCCGCCGCGGATGGTCTCGAACACGCTGGCGAAATAGGCCAGCAGGGTGGAGGTGGCGATCAGCGTGTCCATGCCGACGTGGCGCTCGCGCAGTTCGCGCCACATCCCGGCCAGGAACGGCCAGCCGGAGTAGAACACCACCGGCGTGGACAGCAGGAAGGTCAGCCAGCGGAAGAAGTCGCGCGTGGCCGGCGCCATGGTGCTGTCGAAGTCCAGGTACAGCGCCTCGGCCATCATCATGGCCTGGAACATGCCGATGCCGGCGATGCCCAGCCGCAGCAGCCAGCGGTTGCGCTCGGCGATGCGCGCGCGCTCGCGGGCGTCGCCGGTGGCGAGGTAGGGGCGGTAGCCGAGCGAGGCCAGGCGCCGCAGCACCGCCGAGAGCGGAGTGCGGCCGGGGTCCCAGTCGATGCGCACGCGCCCGGTGACCGCATTGGCGGTGACCTCGCGCACGCCGGGCTCGCGCGCCAGCGCCTTCTGGATCAGCCAGGCGCAGGCGGCGCAGCGCATGCCGTCGGTGAGCAGGGTGATGCGGCGGCCGCCGTCGACGGCGTGGGCGTGCTCGCGCAGCAGGTCCTCGCGGTCCCATGCCGACAGGTCGGGCAGGTCGTCGCCGACGCGCCCGGCGGCGGCGGTGCGCAGGCGGTAGTAATCGCCGAGGTCGGCGTCGCGGATCCAGCGGGCCGCGGCCAGGCAGCCGTCGCAGCAGTAGGGATTGCCGTCGGCGTCGCGGACCTGCGCGGCGCCGCTGCGCGACGCGGGCTCGCCGCAGTGGGCGCAGGCGGGGCCGGCGGCGGTCGATTCCTGCGCCAGCGCCCCGGTGCCGAGGCCCGCGGTGCGCGCGTTCATCGTCGTGGCCGGCCGCGCGCCGTCACGGCCCCAGCGCCGGCGCCAGCCGGACCGCGCGCTGCTCGCGCGGCATGCGGCCCTGCAGCCGCCAGCTGCCGTCGGTGGCGGTGAGCAGCACCACCCAGTCGTGGCCGTGGTCGACCTCGCCGTCGCCGCGCCAGCCGGTGTCGTCGGGCGAGAGGTCGAACTCGACGTCGCCGTCCTCGCGGCTGGGATGCTGCAGGACCAGGCGGACCGGCGCGCCGCGGTCGAAGTCGCCGGTGGCCGCGATCACCTGGACCACGCCCTCGTCGGCGCGCAGCACCGCACTCAGGCCGAGCTCGCGGGCCCGGGTGTCGGGGCCGAGGTCGGCGGTCTGGATCTGCGACACCCGCTGCACCTCGTCGCGCACCACGTCCGCGCCGCCGCTGCGGGTGGCGATCACCACCAGGCTGACGCCGGCCACGACGGAGGCCAGGGGCAGGCCCACCACCAGCCACATGACCGGGGTCTTCCACCAGGGCTTGTGTTCGCGATCGTCCATCACATCGGTCCGAAGAAGCTGCTGTCGACCACTTCGCGGCTCGCGCCGTCCTCGCTCTCGACCACGAAGCGGATGTCGTTGCGCCCGCTGGCGCCGTCGGTCGCCACCACCACCACCGGCACCGCGAGTACCGCGCCGGCGGGCACCGGCACCAGGCCGTCATTGTCGCGCAGTTCCAGCCCCGGGGCGCCCTCGACCGCGATCCTGAACCGGCGCTCGGCATCGGCCTTGTTCACCAGCTTCAGGGTGTAGGCGTTCTCGACCAGGCCGTCGGCGGTTTCGCGGTACAGCGCATTGCGGTCGCGCAGCGCCTCCACGATGAGGTCCGAGCGGGTGCCGACGCCGACCGCCCAGGCCACGATGAACCCCGCCAGCAGCATCCCGTAGAGGATGATGCGCGGCCGCAGCACGCGCGTGGGCCTGCCGTCGATCGCGTTCTGGGTCGAATAGCGGATGAGCCCGCGCGGGTAGCCCATCTTGTCCATGACCTCGTTGCAGGCGTCGATGCACGCGCCGCAGGCGATGCACTCGTACTGCAGGCCGTTGCGGATGTCGATGCCGGTCGGGCAGACCTGCACGCAGATGGTGCAGTCGATGCAGTCGCCGAGCTGCTCGGGGCCGAACTTCGGCAGCGGCTCGACCTCGCGCAGGTCCCCGTCCCAGGTGATCGTGCCCTTGGCGTGCGCGGCCTGGGTGGCCGCCGACGGATGCTTGCTGGCGCGGAACACGTAGTCGTAGGCCGTGTTCGGGTCGAGCAGGCCGCGGGCGCGCTCGAGCACGCTCGCCAGGCCGCGCTTGCGCGGGCCGCGCGGCTCGCCGCGCATCGGGTCGTAGGCGATGATCAGGGTGTTGCGGTCGAACATCGCGCTCTGGAAGCGCGCGTACGGGCACATGTACTTGCACACCTGCTCGCGCAGGAAGCCGGCGTTGCCCCAGGTGGCGAAGGCGTAGAACAGCACCCAGAACGTCTCCCAGCCGCCCCACGACAGGGTGGCCAGGCGCGCGCCCAGGTCGGTGATCGGGGTGAAGAAGCCGACGAAGGTGAAGCCCGTCCACAGCGCGAACGCCGCCCACAGCACGTGCTTGGCGCCCTTGCGCAGGACCTTTTCCCGGGTCCAGGGGCTGGCGTCGAGCTTCATCCGCTTCGGCCGGTCGCCCTCGGTCCAGCGTTCCATCCACAGGAACACCTCGGTCCAGACCGTCTGCGGGCAGGCGTAGCCGCAGAACAGCCGCCCGGCCAGGGCGGTGAAGAAGAACAGGGCCAGCGCGGCGATGATCAGCAGCAGCGCCAGGAACAGGAAATCCTGCGGCCAGAAGGTCAGGCCGAAGACGTGGAACTTGCGCGCGGGCAGGTCGAACAGCACCGCCTGGCGGCCGTCCCAGCGCAGCCACGGGAACAGGTAGAACATGCCCAGCAGCCAGACCACGGCCGCCACCCGCAACCGGCTGAGGGTGCCGGACACGTCGCGCGGATAGACCTTGCGCTCCTTGACGTAGAGCGAGCCGCCCTCGTCGACGACGTCGATGGGGATGTGACGGCTCATCGCGCGTTTCCGGCGCGCTGGCCGGGGCGCGCGGGGAGGGGCGGCCTGGGGGAAAGGAGGATCATCGGCAGTGGCTCCACCGGTTCACGATCACGGCGTGGCTGATGGCGGTGCGGACGGCTTCCGCCGCCCACCAGTATCGGGGTGGGACGGGCGCGGCCAAAGCGACAGAATGTCCCAGGGGCCGGCCCGGGAGTTCGGGGGATGCCGCGGCGCCGTCGGCCGGGTTCAGTCGGGCGGCAGGGGCCGGTTGAAGCGGCTCGCCGGGCGCAGCAGGATCCAGGTGAACAGGCTGGAGGCGGCGGTGGCCGCCCAGAACATGAAGAAACCGAGGGTGTAGCCCAGCTCGCGGGTCAGCGGCAGCGACGGGAAGGTCATGTCGCGCAGCTCGATCGGGTCGATGAAGGCGAAGAACACCATGGTGCACACGCCCGCGGAGAAGAAGCTCGGCCACAGGATCGCGCCGACCCGCTGCGCCATGGGGCGCGGCGGGTGGTCGAAACGTGGCTGGGTGAAGTCGGTCATTGCCGTGCCGGTGGAGGGTCCGCCTGGCTGGAGTTTGACAAAGACCACACGTAGGCCGCCACCAGGCGCGAGCGGGTCTCGCCCAGCAGGTCGCGGTGGGCGGGCATGACGCCGTGCCGGCCCTCCATGATCGTGGTGCGGATGCTCTCCAGGGTATTGGGGTAGAGCGTCTCGCGGACGGTCAGGTTCGGGGCGCCCAGTTCCGGGTTGCCCTTGCCCTCGGGGCCGTGGCAGGCCACGCACAGGCCGTCGAAGTACTTCTTGCCGCGCGCGGCCATGTAGTCGTTGCGCAGCGTGGCCTCGACGTCCGGCGTGCGCAGGGCGCGCACGTAGGCGGCGGTCTGGGTGATGGCGACGTCGCCGCCCATGCCCGCGAGCACGGTACCCAGCGGCGGCATGATGCCCTCGCGGCCGTCGAGCACGGTCTCCAGGATCCGCTCGGGCGCGCCGCCCCAGTTCCAGATGTCGTCGGTCAGGTTGGGGTAGCCGGGCGCGCCCTTGGCCGCGGAGCCGTGGCAGGCCGCGCAGGTGTTGGCGAAGATCGAGCGGCCCAGCTCCAGGGCCTGCGGGTCCTGCGCCAGCTGCGGCAGCGGCCGCCCTGCATAGACCGCGAAGGTCTCCTCGAGCTGGCGGTCGCGGCGGGCCTTCTCGGCGTCGTGCTCGGCCGCCGAGCTCCAGCCGCCGAGGCCGGGCAGGTTGCCGAAGCCGGGGAACCAGGCCAGGTAGGCGATGCTGAACACGATGGTGATGTAGAACAGGTTGATCCACCACCTCGGCAGCGGTTTGTTGTACTCGGTGATGTCACCGTCCCAGACGTGGCTGGTCTCCTCCGGGCGCGGATCGCCCGGGCGCCGGCGCGCCGTCCACCACAGCAGCCAGACGCAGCCCCCGATGTTGAGCACCACCAGGGCGATGACGTACAGCGACCACGCATTGCTCATCGGGAGGACTCCTCGTCGTCTTCCAGCGGCAGGCGCGCAGCCTGCTCGAAGTCGTGCTTGCGCCTGGGGCTCCAGGCCCAGATCCAGCCGCCGATGAAGCACACCAGCAGCACTGCGGTGACGATTCCGGAGATCATGGCGTTTCCCCCGCCCGCGGCGCGTGCCGCCCCAGGCCCTGCAGGTAGGCGACGATGGCGTCGAGTTCGGTCTTGCCGGCCACCGCCTCGCTCGCGCCGGCGATGTCCTCGTCGGTGTAGGGGTCGCCCAGGCGCTGCAGCGCGCGCATGCGGCGCTGCACCTCGGCGGCATCGACCCTGTTGGCGGCCAGCCAGGGATAGGCCGGCATGTTCGACTCGGGCACGACGTCGCGCGGGTTGTTCAGGTGCACGCGGTGCCAGTCGTCGGAGTAGCGCCCGCCCACGCGCGCCAGGTCGGGGCCGGTGCGCTTGGAGCCCCACTGGAACGGACGGTCGTAAACCGATTCCCCGGCCAGCGAGTAGTGGCCGTAGCGCTCGGACTCGAAGCGCAGGGTGCGGACCATCTGCGAGTGGCAGTTGTAGCAGCCTTCGCGGACGTACACGTCGCGCCCGGCCAGTTCGAGCGCGGGGTAGGGCTCGACCCCGGGCAGCGGCTCGATCGCCTCGGCCTGGTACATGAGCGGGACGATCTCGGCCAGGCCCCCGAAGGAGACCACCACCGCGATCAGCACCGCCATCAGGCCGACGTTCTTCTCGACCTTCTCGTGGGCGTGGGAGTTCGCGCTCATGCCTGCGCTCCTGCGCGCGCCGCGACCGGCGCCGTGTCATGGGAGGAATCGGGGGGAAGGACCGGCTGGTCGGCGGCGACCGCGTTGGCGCTGCGATAGGTCTTCCACACGTTGAGCGCCATCAGGAACATGCCCGACAGGACCACCACGCCGCCCAGCAGGCGCACCAGGTAGTACGGATAGGTCGCGTTGAGCGCCTCGACGAAGCTGTAGGTCAGGGTGCCGTCGTCGTTGGTGGCGCGCCACATCAGGCCCTGCATCACGCCGGCGATCCACATCGAGGCGATGTACAGCACCACGCCGATGGTGTGCAGCCAGAAGTGCAGGTCGATCCACTTGGTCGAGTACATCTCGCGGATGCCGAGCATGCGCGGCATCAGGGCGTAGATCGCGCCGATCGAGATCATCGCCACCCAGCCCAGGGCGCCGGCGTGGACGTGGCCGATCGTCCAGTCGGTGTAGTGGGACAGCGAGTTGACCGTCTTGATCGACATCATCGGCCCCTCGAACGTGGCGATCATGTAGAAGCTGACCGCGACGATGAGGAACTTCAGGATCGGGTCGGTGCGCAGCTTGTGCCACACGCCCGAGAGGGTCATGATCCCGTTGATCGCGCCGCCCCAGCTGGGCGCGAGCAGGATCAGCGAGAACACCATGCCCAGCGACTGCACCCAGTCGGGCAGGGCGGTGTACTGCAGGTGGTGCGGTCCGGCCCACATGTAGACAGCGATCAGCGCCCAGAAGTGCACGATCGACAGCCGGTACGAATACACCGGGCGCCCGGCCTGCTTGGGCACGTAGTAGTACATCATCCCGAGGAAGCCCGCGGTCAGGAAGAAGCCCACCGCGTTGTGGCCGTACCACCACTGCACCATCGCGTCGACCGCGCCGCTGTACACCGGGTAGGACTTGCCCAGCCCGGCGGGGATCGAGATGTTGTTGACGATGTGCAGCAGCGCGATCGCGATGATGAACGCGCCGTAGAACCAGTTGGCCACGTAGATGTGCTTGACCCGGCGCTTGGCGATGGTGCCGAAGAACAGGACCGCGTAGGCCACCCAGACCGCGGTGATCAGCAGGTCGATCGGCCACTCGAGTTCGGCGTACTCCTTGCCCTGGGTCAGGCCCAGCGGCAACGTGATCGCGGCCGCGACGATCACCGCCTGCCAGCCCCAGAACACGAACGCCGCCAGCCTGTCGCTGAGCAGGCGCACGTGGCAGGTGCGCTGGACCACGTGCAGGCTGGTGGCGAACAGCGCGCAGCCGCCGAACGCGAAGATCACCGCGTTGGTGTGCAGCGGGCGCAGGCGCCCGTAGCTGAGCCAGGGGATTCCGTGGGTGAGGTCGGGCCAGTACAGCTGGGCGGCGATGAGCACGCCCACTGCCATGCCGACGATCCCCCAGACCACGGTCATGACCGCGAACTGGCGGACCACCTTGTCGTTGTACGTATCTGCAGCGGCCTGTTGCATGGCGCGTCCCGGGTTTGAACGATGACAGGGTAGGAGGGACGCGGCGGCGGGGCCTTGATCACGATCAATCCGCCCCGGAGGTCACAGGTTCCGGCCGCGTCCGGGCGCGCCAGCGGCCCGCGTCCACGGGGGACGGCGGGTGTTCGGCATGGTCGGGCCCGCGGCCATTATCGCCAGCGGCACCCTGGACCGTGCTGGACAAATTGCCCCAGCGCGGGCCGGACGCTTGATCAGGGTCAAGGCGCGCGGGCCCGGCGAAGGGGAGACTGCGCCGCATGCAGACCACCACCTCCACCGTCCAGCCCGATCGCGCCTGGCGCTTCGACCCCGAGCTGCTGCGGCGCTACGACCGGCCGGGACCGCGCTACACCTCGTACCCGACCGCGCCGCATTTCGCGGAAGGCTTCGGCGAGGAGGACTTCCGCGACGTCGCCCGGCGCAGCAACGACGACCCGATCCCGCGCCAGCTGTCGCTGTACGTGCACGTCCCCTACTGCCGCAGCCCGTGCTTCTACTGCGGCTGCAACCGGGTCATCACCCGCGACGAGTCGCGCGGCCGGACCTACCTGGACCGGCTGCTGCGCGAGGTCGCGATGGTGGCGCCGCTGTTCGACCGCGACCGCGAGGTGGTGCAGCTGCACCTGGGCGGCGGCACCCCCAACTTCCTCGCCCCGCGCCTGCTGGGCGAGCTGGTGGCCGGACTGGGCCGCCAGTTCAGCTTCAGCCACGCCCTGGACCGGGATTTCTCGATCGAGCTCGACCCGCGGTTCGTCTCGCCGGCCGACATCGAGACCCTGTCGGCGATCGGCTTCAACCGCACCAGCCTGGGCGTGCAGGACTTCGACCCGAAGGTGCAGGAGGCGATCAACCGCGTCCAGGGCGTCGACGAGACCCTGGCGATCATCGACGCCTGCCGCCGATTCGGCATGCGCTCGGTCAACGTCGACCTGATCTACGGGCTGCCGCTGCAGACCCTCGAGGGCTTCGGGCGCACGCTCGACACCGTGATCGCCGCGCGCCCCGACCGGCTGGCGATCTACGGCTACGCGCACATGCCGCGCCTGTTCAAGGCCCAGCGCCAGATCCGCGACGAGGACCTGCCGGACCCCGAGACCAAGCTGGCGCTGCTGGAACTGGCCGTGCAGCGGCTGGGCGACGCGGGCTACGAGTACATCGGCATGGACCACTTCGCCCTGCCGGGGGACGAACTGGCGCGGGCCCGGTGCGAAGGCGGCCTGCACCGCAACTTCATGGGCTATACCACCCATGCCCAGACCGACCTGGTCGGTTTCGGGGTCAGCGCGATCAGCCACGTCGGCGAGAGCTACACCCAGAACCACCGCGACCTGCCTTCGTGGGAGGCGGCCATCGACGAGGGCCGGCTGCCGTTGTGGCGCGGGCTGGTGCTGGGGACGGACGACGTGATCCGCGCCGGGCTGATCCAGCAGCTGATGTGCCAGGGCGAGATCGACACCCGCCAGGTCGAGCGCACCTGGGGCATCGACTTCGGGGAATACTTCGCCGACGCCCTGGCCGCTCTGCGCCCGCTGCAGGACGACGGCCTGGTGCAGTGCCCGCCGGGCCGGATCCGGGTCACCCCGCGCGGACGCGCCCTGTTGCGTATCATTGCCATGTGCTTCGACCGGTATCTGGACAACCAGGGCGAGGGAACGCGGTATTCCCGGACCATCTGACCTGCCATCCGGCCTGGCAGCGGGGCGGCGTGCGTGGCTGAACGCGAACACCCGGGAGCGGTCCGCGGGACCCCGATCGCCGACGACGGCGACGAATTCACGTTCTGCAGCACCTGCGCGTTCTCGGCGGCCTGCCTGTCGGAGGGCTACGACAAGAGCCAGCTGCGCGACCTGCACGTGCTGGTCGAGCACGTGGGGCCGTTCCGCGAGGGCGACCACATCTTCCGCGAGGGCGACCCGTTCAACGCCATCGCCGCGGTGCGCGGCGGCACGGTCAAGACCTACGTGAACGACGCCAGCGGCCGCGAGCAGGTGCTGGGCTTCTTCCTGCCGGGCGAGGTGATCGGGCTCAACGCGATCGCCAGCGCCCGCTACCCGTGCAACGCGGTGGCGCTGGACACGGTGATGCTGTGCCGGTTCTCGTTCCCGATGATGGCCACGCTCGCCAGCCGCATGCCGGGCCTGCAGCGGCACCTGTTCAACCTGCTCAGCCAGGACATCGGCAAGGCCTCGCTGCTGGCCGGCAACTACACCGCCGACGAGCGCCTGGCGGCGTTCCTGGTGCTGCTGTCGCGGCGCTTCGCCGAGCGCGGCTTCTCGGCCACGCGCATGCGCCTGACCATGGCCCGGACCGACATCGCCAACTACCTGCGCCTGGCGCCCGAAACCGTGAGCCGGGTGCTGCGCCGGCTGCAGGACGAGGGCGTGCTCAGGGTCGACCGCCGCGACCTGGAGATCCTCCAGCCCGCCGTGCTGGGCGAACTGGCCCACCACGTCCTGCGCGACTGAGCCGCGCGTCCTCCTCCCCACGCCGGGCCTCGCCCGAAAGCCCGATCTCTCCCTCCTCGCCTGCGGGGAGGGCCGGGGTGGGGCACCTCGCCCCGCTCCCGGCCGATGGCCGCACGCCCGGGTCCCGCCGGATGCGAGGCGCCGCCATCGCGCGAACGCCCCGGGCGCCGGCCTCCCGCGCCGCTTCCCCCCGGCCGCACGGACGACATCCACCCCTGCTTGACGTAGGTCAAGGTGGGGGTCGTCGCGTCGCAAGACGATGCGCCGGACCCTGAATGAGGTTCCGGAACCATGGATTCGACACGCAAGCTCTGGGCAGGACTGGCGCTCCTGCTGTTCGCCTCGTTCGCCGCCCTGTTGTGGATCGGCAGCGAGATCCACCGCCAGGCGCCCCCGATGCCCGAACGGGTGGTCACCACCGACGGCACCGTGGTCTACACCCGCGCCGACATCGAGACCGGGCGCCAGGTCTGGCAGTCGATCGGAGGCCAGCAGCTGGGTTCGATCTGGGGCCACGGCGGCTACGTCGCCCCGGACTGGGGCGCGGACTGGCTGCACCGCGAGGCCGAGGCGATCCTCGACGCCTGGGCCGCGCGCGAGCACGGCGTCGACTCGTACCAGGCGCTGGACGAGCCAACCCGGGCCGCCTACGCCAAGCGCGTGCAGGCGCTGCTGCGCCCCAACACCTGGGACGCGGACACCGGCACCATCACCGTCGACGCCGAGCGCGCCGCGGCGATGGCGAAGGTCTCCGCGCACTACGAAAGCCTGTTCTCCAACGACCCGGCCACGGCGGAGCTGCGCGAGGCCTACGCCATGCGCAACGACACCGTGCCGGACCCGGAGCACCGCCGCCAGCTCGCCGCGTTCTACTGGTGGGCGGCCTGGGCCTCGGTGACCGAGCGCCCGGGTTCGCAGATCAGCTACACCGCCAACTGGCCGCATGACGCCCTGGTCGGCAACACCCCGCCGTCCAACCTGCTGATCTGGACGGTGTTCAGCGTGCTGTTCCTGATCGCCGGCGTCGGCCTGCTCGGCTGGCACTACGCCACCGGCCACGGCGAGGAGATGCAGCCGGTGCTGCCGAAGTCCGATCCGCTGGCCTCGATCCGGGTCACGCCCTCGATGCGCGCCACCGCGAAGTACTTCTGGGTGGTGATCGCGCTGTTCCTGGTGCAGATCCTGCTGGGCGCGACCACCGCGCACTACCAGGTCGAGGGCCAGGAGGCCTACGGCTTCGCCCTGTCCGAGATCCTGCCGTATTCCCTGACCCGCACCTGGCACACGCAGCTGGCGGTGCTGTGGATCGCCACCGCATGGCTGGGCATGGGCCTGTACATCGCCCCGGCCATCTCCGGGCACGAGCCGAAGTTCCAGCGCCTGGGCGTCAACGTGCTGTGGACCTGCCTGCTGGTGATCGTGGTCGGTTCCTTCGCCGGACAGTGGATGGCGGTGATGCAGAAGCTGGGCCTGGCCCACAACTTCTGGTTCGGCCACCAGGGCTGGGAATACGTGGACCTTGGGCGGTTCTGGCAGTGGTTCCTGTTCGTCGGCCTGCTGCTGTGGCTCACCCTGGTCGGCCGCGCGCTGTGGCCGGCGATGCGCAAGGGCGCGGAGTCGCGCTCGATCGTGGGCCTGCTGTTCCTGTCGGTGGTCGCGATCGGCGTGTTCTATTCGGCCGGCCTGATGTGGGGCGAGCACAGCCACCTGTCGATGGTCGAGTACTGGCGCTGGTGGGTCGTGCACCTGTGGGTGGAAGGCTTCTTCGAGGTGTTCGCGGTGGCGGTGATCGCCTTCCTGTTCACCCGCCTGGGCCTGCTGCAGGTGCGTTCCGCCACCATCGCGGTGCTGTTCGCCACCATCATCTTCATGGCCGGGGGCGTGCTTGGCACGCTGCACCACCTGTACTTCGCCGGCACCCCGACCGCGGTGATCGCGCTGGGCGCCAGCTTCTCGGCGCTGGAAGTGGTGCCGCTGGCCTACGTGGGCTTCGAGGCCTGGCACAACTACCGGCTGGGCAAGGCCACGCCGTGGATGGCGAAGTACAAGTGGCCGATCATGTTCTTCCTCGCGGTGTCGTTCTGGAACCTGGTGGGCGCCGGCCTGTTCGGCTTCCTGATCAACCCGCCGCTGCCGCTGTACTACATGCAGGGCCTGAACCTGACCGCCAACCATGGCCACACCGCGATGTTCGGCGTGTACGGGATGCTCGGCATCGGCCTGATGCTGTTCTGCCTGCGCGGGCTGAAGCCCGACCTCCGGTGGAACGAACGCCTGCTGAAGACCAGCTTCTGGTCGCTCAACATCGGCCTGGCCGGCATGTCGCTGTTCACCCTGCTGCCGCTGGGCATCCTGCAGCTGGATGCGGCGATCGAGCACGGCTACTGGTACGCGCGCTCGGCGGAATTCATGCAGCAGCCGATCGTCGACCTGCTGGTGTGGATGCGGGTGCCGGCCGACACGGTCTTCAGCGTCGGCGCCCTGGCCCTGGCCTGGTTCGTGTTCCGGCTGTGGGTGGCGCCCAGGCGCGATGCGCTCCCGGCCGCGGACGCGGCGCTGGCCAGGGCGGGTTCCTAGGCGCAGGGAGCGCGGCGCGGTTGCGCACCCCGGCGGCCGGGATACGGCAGCCGGGGTGCACCCGTTCCGCGCGGATCAACTGGACGGAGGTGTTGCCATGACGGACGCGCGGCGGATCGACATCGCCCTCAACCCCGACGTGGAAATCGATGCCGCACTGGTGGCCGGCGGGCTGGGGCTGGAGGTCGGCGAGTTCCGCGAGCTCATGGAGCAGCGCAGGATCACCGTGCTGTGCGAACGCGGCACCGGCGAGGACGCCGGGCTGTATCGCGCGACCTTCTACCACGGCGCGCGGCGCCTGCGGCTGGTGGTCGACGCCACGGGAACGCCCGTGGCCCATCCAACCGCCACGCACCCGCGGTAGGAGCGGCTTCAGCCGCGACCGGCTCCCTTCAGTTGCCGATGACTGCAGGGGCGTCCGGGTCGCGGCTGAAGCCGCTCCTACGGGACAGGTGCGGGGGAAAGCGGCCGCGGCTTGACCTGCGTCAACGTCCCCTTCGCCCGGCCGGACGATGATGGACGCCATGACCACGCTCGCTGGATCCCGCCCGTCGCCGGGCCTGCTGGCCGCGGCCCCGCACCGGCTGATGTTCTTCATCGGCGCAGGCAACCTGCTGCTGGCCATGGCCTGGTGGGCGGCGTGGCTGGCCGCGCAGCGCTGGCCGGGGCTGCTGCAGGTGCCCGATGCCGCCGCGTATCCCGGCTGGCTGCATGCCTTCGTCATGCAGTACCAGGTCCTGCCGAGCTTCTTCTTCGGCTTCCTGCTCACCGTGTTCCCGCGCTGGATGGGCCTGCCCGACGTCCCGCGCTGGCGCTACGTGCCGGTGGGGGTGGGCATGTTCGGCGGCCAGGCGGCGATGCTGCTGGGCGCGCTGGGGCTGGAGGTGGCGCTGGTGGTCGGCCTGTTCATGACCGTGGCCGGCTGGTCCGCGGGCACCTGGATCCTGGCGCGGCTGGTGCGGTCCGAACGCGGCACCACCTGGCACGCGCGCTCGTGCCTGGCGGCGATGGGGCTGGGGCTGGCCGGCGTGCTGTGCTTCGGCGCCTTCCTGCTGGGTGGCCCGGCGTGGTGGGTGCTGGTCGCGATCAAGCTCGGCACCTTCGGCCTGCTGCTGCCGGTGTACCTCACGGTCGCGCACCGGATGTTCCCGTTCTTCGCCGCGAACGTCGTGCCCGGCTACGTGGCGTGGCGGCCGATGTGGGTCCTGGCCGCGGCCTGGGCGCTGGCAATGGCGCACCTTGCGCTGGAAGTCGCCCACGCCTATGCCTGGCTCTGGATCGTGGACCTGCCGATGCTGGCCCTGTCGCTCGTGTGCCTGTGGCGCTGGTGGCCGCGCGGGCGCGCGCCCGGGCTGGCGTCGGTGCTGTTCCTCGGCCTGCTGTGGTGGCCGGTCACCTTCGCGCTGTTCTCGGCCCAGAGCCTGGCCTATCTCGCCACGGGCGCGTTCGTGCTGGGCCGTGCGCCGGCGCACGCGCTGTTCATCGGCGTGTTCGGCAGCCTGCTCGTGGCGATGGTGAGCCGCGTCACCCAGGGACACTCCGGTCGGCCGCTGCGGATGTACCCGCTGGCCTGGTGGGCCTTCGTCGGGATCCAGGTGGCGGCGGTGCTGCGCATCGTGGCCGAGGTGCTGCCCGACGCGCTGGCCTGGCAGGCGCTGGCGGCGCTGGCGTGGCTGCTGGCGCTGGCGCCGTGGGTGGCGCGCATCGGCACGATCTACCTGTCGCCGCGCGCGGACGGCAAGCCGGGATGATCCCGTTGTCACGCGCGCCCCGTTGATGCCACGAGTCCATCGATGATCGAGTTCTATCCGCAGATCAAGCACGCCCACATCGGCCTGGCCCTGTTCAGCGGGGGGCTGTTCGCACTGCGTGGGGCGATGCTCCTGACGGGGGCGGGATGGCCGAACGCCGCGCCGGTCCGCTACCTCAGCTACGCCGTCGACACCGCGCTGCTGACCGCGGCGATGATGCTGCTCACCATCCTGCCGCGCGAGCTGTACGCCAATGGCTGGCTGGCGGTGAAGGTCGCCCTGATCGTGGCCTACGTGGTGCTGGGCGTGTTCGCCCTGCGCCGGGGCCGCACCCGCGGCGTGCGTGCCGCCTGCTACGTGGCGGCGCTGCTCGTGTTCGCCCAGGTCTACTGCATCGCGCGCAGCCACCATCCGCTGGGCGCGCTGTACCTGCTGTGCTGGGCCTGACGCTCAGTCCGGCGCGTCGATGCGCGGCACCGGCAGGCGCCAGCCACGGCGGATCGCCAGCCAGCGCAGCACGAAGCAGGCCACCGCGCCGGCGACCGCCACCGGCGCCGCCGGCAGCGACAGGGCGTGGCCGGCGACCACCACCAGTGCGCCGACGCACGCGGCCATCGCATAGAGCTCGCGATGCAGGACGCTGGGTACCGTGGCCACCAGCACGTCGCGGACGATGCCGCCGCCCACGCCCGAGAGGATGCCGAGCATGACCGCGCCGGTCGGGCCCAGGCCCGCGCCGAGCGCCTTGCCGGCGCCGAGCACCGCGAACAGGGAGAGCCCGATCGCGTCCGAGACCTGGACCGGATTGCGCATGCGTTCGACCTGGTCGTGCCAGCGGAACGTGACCAGGCCCGCGGCCACCGAGACGGCCAGGTAGCGCCAGTCCACCACCGAGGCCGGCACCAGGCCCAGCAGCACGTCGCGGATGATGCCGCCGGCGGTGGCGGCGGCGAACGACAGCACCAGCACGCCGAACAGGTCCAGCCGGTGCCGGACCGCCACCAGCCCGCCGCTGATGGCGAAGGCGAACGTGCCGAGGAAGTCGATCAGGGCGACGAAGGTGGCGGTCATGGCGTGGCGCGAGTGCGCGCGTTCAGGACATCGGCTCGGGTTCGCGCACGCCGGGAAGCCCGGGCGGCAGCGGGATGAACTCCGCGTCGTCCAGGTCGGGCAGCTTCATGCGGCCGGCCGCCCAGTCCTCGCGTGCCTGCTCGATCCGCTCCTTCGACGAGGACACGAAGTTCCAGTCGATGTAGCGGGGGCCGACCGGCTCGCCCCCGAGCGCCATCAGCACCGCGTCCTGCAGGGCGTGGAGGGTGACGGCATCGCCCGGCGACAGCAGCGCCATGCTCCCGGTCTCCACGCGCTGGCCGGCGATCTCGACCTCGCCGCGGGCGACGTACACCGCGCGCTCGGGGTACTCGGCGGGCAGCGAGACGCGGGTCCCGGCTTCCAGCTGCCAGTGCACGTAGAACTGCGGCGAATCGATCGGAACCGGCGACGCGAGGCCCAGCAGGCGGCCGGCGATCAGGCGCCCGGTCGCGCCCGCCTCGGTGAACTCGGGCAGGGCGTCGGCGGGGTAGTGCCAGAACCCGGGATCGATTTCCTCGCGTTCGGTGGGCAGGGCGACCCAGGCCTGGATGCCGTCCATCGGGCCGCCTTCGGCGCGCAGGCGTTCGAAGCGTTCGGAATGGGTGATGCCGCGGCCGGCGGTCATCCAGTTCACTTCGCCCGGCCGCACCGGCTGCTCGGAACCGACGCTGTCGCGGTGGGTGATCTCGCCTTCGAACAGGTAGGTGACGGTGGACAGGCCGATGTGCGGGTGGGGGCGCACGTCGGCCTCGCGCGGCAGGCCAGGCGCGATGTCCTTCGGCCCCATGCGGTCGAAGAAGATGTAGGGGCCGACCATGCGGCGCCTGGCGAAGGGCAGCACGCGGCCGACCTCGAAGCTGCCCAGGTCGCGGGTGCGCTGCCGGATGACGAGTTCGATCATGGCGGTCTCCGGGGGTGCCGCGGCGGCTGCCGCGGGCCCATGATGGCAGCTGCGGGGCGGCGTTGCCGCGTCGCGCGTGCCACACAGCGGGCCACCAGCGGGACCGTTCCGCCCCGCGACCCGCAGGAGCGGCTTCAGCCGTGACCGACGCGACACGCGTCGCATGGCCTGGCTGCGCGCGCTGCGAGGCGTCGCCCCGGCCCCGGCGCCTCCCGGAAGGCGGGCCGGGCCGCCCGGACATCCCTGCGCCCTCTCCACCGCCCCGCCTCCGCGCCCGTGCGCACCAGGCCCCCCTGTGCATCACCCTGTCGCGCGCGCGTCCCCGTTTGGGCGCGGGAACACGCGCGAGGACGCGCGGCTCCGGAGAAAAAAGGCCACCCCCGCGGAGGCGGAGGTGGCCAGCTGGCGTTGGAGAGGACGCCGTGGATCAGCGATCGAGCGGGAGCGACAGGTCGGTGCCGGGCTTGATCGGACCGACCGGCGAGGGCGTGGTCATCAGGTCGTGGTTCCACTGGTCGCCGTCGACCTTGATGTGCGCGGCCGCACCCAGCAGCACCGCCTCGATCAGGTTGTGGTTGAGGTACACGTGCAGCCCGGGCTGGCGGAAGGTGTAGAGCGCCGCGCCCGCCGAACCACCGCGGATGAACCAGGTCTCCAGGTCCCTGAGCGGGGCATTGGCGAACTTGCCTTCCTCCCACACGTAGTCGCCGTGGCCGCCGATCAGGTGCGGGCGCGTGTCGCGGTTGGCCTGCGAGTGCACCAGCAGCACCGTCTCGCCGACCTTCGCCGTCATCGCGTTGTCGCCGGTCAGCGCACCGACCGCGCCGTTGAACACCACGTGCGAGGGCACCAGGCCGCGCATCGCCTCGAGCACGTCCGGCAGCGACTCGGCGTGCGAGCCATAGGACTTGAAGTTGCCGTCCGCGTCGCGCGGGATGTAGAACTCGGTCTCGCCGATGTAGTAGGCCCGATCGTAGCGCAGCGGCTTGCCGTCGCCGTCCTTCAGCCCGTCGCGCGGCAGCACCATGACCGTGCCGTGCATGCCCTGCACCACGTGCCAGGGCGTCATCGGGCCGCCCGGGGCGCAGTGGTAGACGAAGGTGCCGGGGCGCGTGGCCTTCCAGCGCAGGGTCACTTCCTCGCCCGGCTGGATCACCGTCAGGTCGCCGCCGCCCAGGGCGCCGGTGGCGGCGTGGAAGTCGATGTTGTGCGGCATCGAGTTGCTGGCGGGGTTCACCAGGGTCAGCTCGACGTAGTCGCCCTCGTGCACGACCATCAGCGGGCCGGGGATCGAGCCGCCGAAGGTCATCGCGAGCATCTTCGTGCCCTGGCCGTCGACGACGATCTCCTTCTCGACGATCGGCAGGGTGAACTGCACCACCTTCGGCCCGCCTTTGGCGACCTGGTCGTGGTCGTGGACGAACGGCGGGCGCTTGAGGGTGACCTGCTGCCGGGGCAGGGCGGAGAGGTCGGACGCCTGGTCGAGGGTGGCGTTCACCAGCTCGAGGGCGTCGACCGCGTGGGCCGGCGCCGGCGCGGAGGCGCCGATCGCCAGGGCAAGGGCGGAAGCAAGGAGGCTGGCGTGCAGGAGTTTCATGAGGGAGTCCTCGGATATCCACGTCGGTGGGGTCGTGGATATCGTCGCGGGCCCCCGCGCCGCTGCCGTTGATCGAGGTCAATCGCAACCGCGCGGATCGTGCCCGGATGCGTCCTGCTTGACCTGGATCAAGCGCGGCGGCTCAGCCGCAGGGGCGCTCGCGCGAGAACGGGTTGAGCCGGCGCACCCAGCTGTCGCCGCAGTCGATGTCGGCCGGCTGCGCGGCCGCCGCTTCCTCGGCCCGGCGCCGTGCGGCGGCGTCGAGCCGCTCGCGCTGGAAGGCCTCGATCCGGGCCCGCAGCTGCGGCAGCGCGGCCAGCGCCGCTCGTTCGCCTTCGAGGATCGCGGCGTGGCGCTGTTCGAAGCTGACCGGGCCGATGTCGTTGACCCGCGGCCGGATCACCACGTCGGCGCGTTCGAGTTCCTGCCGCCCGAGGGTCTGGCCCATGATCGTGATCGACTGGTTGACGATCCCGGCCAGCGCCGTGGGCGTGGTGCCGCTGGCCTTGCTGGAGATGTCCACGGCGATGACGATGTCGGCGCCCAGCTGGCGCGCCGCGTCCACCGGCACCGGGCTGACCACGCCGCCGTCGACGTAGCTGCGGCTGCCGATGCGCGCCGGTTCGAACACGCCCGGCACGCTGCTCGAGGCGCGCACCGCCTGGCCGGTGTTGCCGCGCACGAACACCACCCGGTCGCCGGTGTCCAGCCGGGTGGCGACGGCGGCGAACGGACGGCCGAGGCGTTCGATGGGACGCCCGCCGAGCTCGCGGTTGACGTAGTCCTGCAGCGCCTGGCCCTGCACCAGGCCGCCCGAGAACAGGCGCACGTCGCGCAGGCTGGATTCGTCGAGCGCCATCGCGCGCTCCTGCAGGGTGAACGGATCCATGCCGCCGGCGTACAGCGCGCCGACCAGGCTGCCGGCGCTGGTGCCCGCGATCACGTCGGCCTTGATCCCGTTGGCCTCGAGCATCTTGATCACGCCGATGTGGGCGAAGCCCTTGGCCGCGCCGCCACCCAGGGCCAGGCCGATGCGCGGCGGGGGCGGTGGGGGTTCGGGCGCCGGCACCGGTGCGGGGACGGGCCCGGCCACGCGCCCAGGCCCGCCCGAGGCGCAGGCAGCGAGCAGGCCGAGCAGCAGGCCGGACAGGACGGCGCGGCGCGAACGGGACGGGAAGGCGTGGGTGCGGGACATCGGGCGAGGATAGCGGGGGCCGGCCTGTCGGCCGCTGAAGCCGCGCCGGTCCGGCAGGGAACGGGCAAAGAAAAAGGCCGGGGAGACCCGGCCTTCTTCATGCGATCTGGAGTGGTGGAGCCAGGGAGGATCGAACTCCCGACCTCGTCATTGCGAACGACGCGCTCTCCCAGCTGAGCTATGGCCCCACTGCAGGGGTGATTATACGGATGTCGCGCCGGCCTCGCCAACCTGTTCGAGCAGTGGCGCCAGGGCTGGCTCCAGCTGGGTCCGGCGCCAGCCCGAGAGCACGCCCGGCCAGTCCTCGCCGTCGAGCAGCGACTCCAGCCAGCGCCGCGAGGCCAGCACTCCGTCCGGCAGGCCCAGTTCGCCGCTACGTTCGGCCACCGCGTCCTGCAGCCGGCGCAGCGCCTTGCGGTCGCGTTCGCTGGTGCGCGGCGCGGGGGCCTGGTCCTCGTCGGGCAGGGGCGTGGCCAGCGCCTCCCAGACCTGCGCGGCGAGCTTGCGCGGGGCCTTGGGATAGGCCTGCAGCAGGCGTTCGAGGGCCTCGCGGTCGGCCGGGGCCTCGCGCGCGATCGCGGCCGCGACCTCGTTGTCGAGTACCCAGGTGCGGGGACGGTCGCTGCGGCGCGCCTGGGCGTCGCGCCAGCGCAGCAGTCGCAGCAGGCGGCGCTGGCCCGCCTCGTCGAGGAACTGGGCGCTGCGCAGCGACAGGTGCGGCCAGCGCTCGCCCTGGTCGTTGCGCGAGGTCTCGAGCATGCGCGCGCAGTCCTCCTCGAACCACGCGCGCCGGCCCAGCGCGTCGAGCTTCGCCGACAGCGCGTCCTGCAGCGCGAACAGGTGGCGCACGTCCTCGGCCGCATAGGCGAGCTGCGCCGGCGACAGCGGCCGCTTCATCCAGTCCGAGCGGGTCTCGCCCTTGTCCACGGCGATGCCGAGCAGGTCCTGGACCAGGCGCTGGTAGCCGACGCCCGCGCCGACGCCCGCCAGTCCCGCGGCCACCTGGGTGTCGAACAGCGGCTCGGGCAGGGCGCCGCAGGCGTGGCGCAGGGCGACCAGGTCCTCGCTGGCGCTGTGCATCACCTTGGTCACCGCGCGGTCCTGCAGCAGCGGTACCAGCGCCCCGGGCATGCCCGGCTGGAGCATGTCGAGCAGCAGGATCCGCGGGGCCCCGGGGTCGCCTTCATCGAACGCCACCTGCACCAGCGACAGCTGCGGCCAGTAGGTGCGCTCGCGGATGAACTCGGTGTCGAGCCCGATCCGTGCGGGCGTCGTGGGGAGGTGGGACAGGAGTTCGGCGGGCGTGTTGACCCAGGTCGCTGGCGAAGACGGCATGGGCGCAGGGTAGCGGCGGCCGGGGCGGGGTGGCAATCGGCGCCACCCTCCAGGTGCGCGCCCCGCGTCGCGCCGCGGGGCGCGGATGGCTTAATCTGGAACCGATGCCGTCGATGTCGTCCGCACTGCGTGGGACCTGGATCGTGCTGGTGGCCGGCGTCGTGCTGGCCGCCGGATGTTCGCGCGATCCCGCCGACGCCGGCGCCGGCGACGCGGACGCCGGCGCCGGGCAGGCGGCGGGCCCGGCGGGCAGCGTCACGATCAGCGGCGACGACAGCGCCGCGGGCGAGCTGACCTGGCAGGTGCCGGCGGTCGACCTCCAGGACGCCGATCCGGGCGAACTGCGCAGGCGCGCGGACGCCGCACTGGCGGCCGGACGGCTGTACGAGGACGCCGACGCCGCGATTCCGATCTACCTCGCGCTCTCGACCCTGCCCGAGCACGCGCGCTTCGCCGCGGGCGGGCTGCGCCGGGCGCTGCGGCAGGTGGTGCGCGAGGGCGATGCCGCGATCGCGGCTGCCGCCGACGAACCCGGCGAACTGGCCCGGGCGCGCCTGCTGGCCGCGGTGGCGCGCACCGTCGAAGCCACCGATCCGGCGGTGATCCGCTTCCTGGAGCGGGTGGACCTGGCCGAGCGCGTGCACGCGCTGGCCGACGCCGGCGATCGCGCGCTCGCCGAAGGCCAGCTCGGCGACCACGGCGACGGCGCGCTCGCGGCGTACCGCCGGGTGCTGGAACTGCAGCCCGGCCAGCCGCGGGCGCTGCAGGGCATCGCCGCGGTGGAAAGCGCGCTGATCCGTCGCGCCGAGCAGTCCGCGGCGGCGGGCGACTTCGACATCGCCGATGCGTGGCTGGCGCAGGCGGAGCAGGTGCGTCCCGACGCCGGCCTCGACACGGTCGCCGACGCGCGCGCGCGGATCGAGCGGATGCGGGCGACGCGCATCGCGCGGCTGCGCGACCTGGGCATCGCCGCGCTGCCGAAGTTCGGCGGCATCGACGTGGCCAGGCGCCACCTGGCGCAGCTGCTGCGCATCGCCCGGCCGGGTGATCCGGCGGCGGCGGAGCTGCGCGAGCGCATCACCCTGGCCGTGCACTACGGGATGTACGCGCCCGGCCAGGTGTTCACCGACGCCATGTCCGGCGGGGGCCGCGGCCCGCAGATGGCGGTGGTGCCGCACGGCGCCTTCACCATGGGGGCGCCGGCCAACGAACCCGGTTCCAGCGACCACGAGAAGCCGGCCCACGCGGTCCGCTTCGAACGCGGCTTCGGCCTGTCGATCCGCGAGGTCAGCGTCGGGGAGTTCCGGCGCTTCGTCGCCGCGACCGGCCACCGCACGCGTGCCGAGCGTCGCGGCTTCTCGATGGTCTACGACGAGCGCAGCAACAACTTCGTGCGCCGCAGCGGCGTGGCCTGGCACTCGGACTACCTGGGCCGCCCGGCCGACGATGGCCTGCCGGTGGTGCACGTGAGCGCCCGCGACGCCCAGGCGTACGTGGAATGGCTCTCGGCCCAGACCGGCAAGCGCTACCGGCTGCCGAGCGAGGCCGAGTTCGAGTATGCGCTGCGCGCGGGGACCAGCGGGCCCTGGCCGTGGGGCGACGGCCCGCCGCCGCCGCGCGTGGCCAACACCACCGGCGCGCTCGACCGCTCGCCGGCCGGGCGCAGCTGGGCCAATGCCTTCGAAGGCTACGGCGACGGCTTCTGGGGGCCGGCCCCGGTGGGGAGCATGGAGCCGAATGCATGGGGCCTTCACGACCTCGCGGGCAACGTCAGCGAGTGGGTGGCGGACTGCTGGCATGATGGCTACCGGCGTGCCCCCACCGACGGTTCGGCCTGGGTCAACCCGGGCTGCCGCGACCACGTGATCCGCGGCGGTTCGTGGGCCAGTTCGCCGGCGCAGACCCGCGCGGCCTGGCGCGCGCCGGCCAACGTGGATACCACCAATGCGCGGCTCGGGTTCCGGGTCGCGCGCGACCTCTAGGGACATCGGGAGACCCGCAATGCGACGCGATCCGTTCGGTCCGGGCCAGGGGCAACCGGCGCAGCGCCGGCGCGGAATCAATCCCCGCTTCCTCATCCTGCTGCTGTTCGCCGGCTACGGCATCTACTACTGGTACTCGAACCAGTCGCTCGACCCGATCACCGGCGAATCGGTGCTGATCGACCGCAACCTGTCGATCGAGGACGAGAAGGCACTCGGCCTCCAGGCCTACCAGGAGATCCTGCGCCAGGAGCGGCCGGTGCCGCCCGACACCCAGATCGCGCGCCAGGTGCGCAGCATCGCCGAGCGCCTGGTGGCGAAGGTGCCCGAAGTCGAGGCTGCGCTGGCGGCCGAGAACGGGCAGGCGCCGCCGGGCTTCTCACGCGGCTTCGACTGGGAAGTGAACGTGATCGAGTCCGACCAGGCCAACGCGTTCTGCCTGCCCGGCGGCAAGATGGCGGTGTACACCGGGCTGGTCCCGGTGGCGCAGAACGAGAACGCGATGGCGGTGGTGATGGGACACGAGATCGCGCACGCGCTGTTGCGCCACGGCGCCCAGCGCATGGCCCAGCAGAAGCTCAGCCAGGTCGGGCAGATGGCCGGTGCGCTGAGCGGCATGGACCCGCAGCAGCAGCAGATGATCATGGCGGCGATGGGCTACGGCTACCTGTTGCCGTACGCGCGCAAGCACGAGACCGAGGCCGACGTGGTGGGGCTGCTGCTCGCGGCCGCGGCCTGCTTCGATCCGCACGAGGCGGTGCCGCTGTGGGAACGCATGGGCCAGGCCGGCGGCGGCCAGGCGCCGCCGGAGTTCGCCTCCACCCATCCCAACCCCGGCACCCGCATCGCCAATCTCCAGGCGCTGATGCCCAAGGCCCTGGAGTACCGGCAGCGCTTCTGCACTGAGGCCGCCGCGCGCTAGCGGCGGCGGCCCCCGGCCGCGCTCAGAAGCCCATGTACAGGCCGCCGTTGACCGGGATGTTGGCGCCGGTGATGTAGCCGGCGTCGTCGTCGCTGAGGAAGACGACCGTGCGCGCGATCTCCTCGGGCCGGCCGAGCCGGCCCACCGGGACCCGGTCGACGATGCCCTGGCGGATGTCGTCGGGGATCGCCATCACCATCGCCGTCTCGCAGTAGCCGGGCGAGACCGAGTTGGCGGTGACGCCCTTGCGCGCGACCTCGCGCGCCAGCGCCATCGTGAAGCCGTGCATGCCGGCCTTGGCCGCGGAATAGTTGGTCTGGCCGAACTGCCCGGTCTGGCCGTTGACCGAACTGATGTTGACGATGCGGCCGAAGCCGCGCGCGCACATGCCGTCCACCACGTGGCGGCACAGGTTGAACACGCTGTCGAGGTTGACCGACAGCACCGCGTCCCACTGCGCGCGTTCCATCTTGCGCAGGGTGGTGTCGCGGGTGATGCCGGCCGCGTTGACCAGGATGTCGGGGCCTTCGCCGGCGGCCTCCAGCGCCTGGACGAAGGCGCCGCAGGCGTCGAAGTCGGTGACGTCCAGCGCCTGGAAGCGTACGTCCAGGCCATCGACCTCGCCCAGGAAGGCGTCGATGCGCTCCTGGCGTCCGCCCAGGTCGGCGGCCACGACGCGGCGGCCGGCGCGGGCGAGCGCGATGCAGATGGCGGTGCCGAGCCCGCCGATGCCGCCGGTGACGACGGCAGTTCGCTTGTCCATGGGAACCCGTGGGGAGAATGCGTGGAAACGTCGCGGCGCCGGGGCCGCGCCGGGGCGGCGTGCCGCCCCCGGGATGGATCAGCGGCCGCGCTTGTCCGGCGTGCGCCGGTCCGCGTCGGGCTTCTGGCCGACGCTGCCGGTCAGGTTGCGCTGCAGTTCCTTCCACATCTCGAGATTGCGCTCGGTGAGCTGGTTCATCATCGCCCACGGCGTCTGCCCGAGCATGCCGCCCATCTGCTGGCGGAACTGCTGCTGCTGGTCCAGGAACAGCTGCATGGAGCGTTCCAGGTAGTTGCCGATGAAGCCCTGCAGCGAGTCGCCGTAGAAGCGGATGATCTGCGCCAGCAGCTGGGTCGAGAGCACCGGCTCCCCGGCCGACTCGTGCTCGGCGATGATCTGCAGCAGGACCGAGCGGGTCAGGTCCTCCCCGGTCTTGGCGTCGCGGACCTCGAACTCCTCACCGTCGACGATCAGCTGTCGGACGTCCTCGATGGTGATGTAGCTCGAGATCTCGGTGTCGTACAGGCGGCGGTTGGGGTACTTCTTGATGATCCGGGTCGCGGACATGGAGATGTTGGCCCGAAGGATGGTGCCGCGCAGCATGGCGCAGTGCAGCAGGCCTTGCAAGCCGACCGCCGGAGCCCGGCGACCAGCCCGCGCCGGGCCGGGACAGCGGGAAGGCCGGCATGGCCGGCCTTCCAGGGCGGACCGGTGGCGGGGCCGGGGTCACCAGCCCATGTGGTGGCCGCCGTTGATGTCGAGGTTGGAGCCGGTGATCCAGGCCGCCTGTTCGTCGACCAGGAAGGCCACGGCGTAGGCGATCTCCTCGGGCTTGCCCAGGCGCCCGGTGGGGATGTCGGCGGCGATCTTGGCGCGCACCTCCTCCGGCACCGCCATCACCATGTCGGTGGCCACGTAGCCGGGCGAGACCGTGTTGACGGTGATGCCGAGCTTGGCGTTCTCGCGCGCAAGGGAGATGGTGAAGCCGTGCATGCCGGCCTTGGCCGCGGCGTAGTTGGCCTGGCCGTACTGGCCCTTGAGGCCGTTGATCGAACTGATCTGGATGATCCGGCCCCACTTGCGCTCGCGCATGCCTTCGATCACCGGGCGGGTGACGTTGAACACCGAGTTGAGGTTGGTGTTGATGACGTCGTACCACTGCTGCGCGGTCATCTTGTGGAAGGTCGTGTCGCGGGTGATGCCCGCGTTGTTGACCAGGATCTCGATCGGGCCGAGCGCGGCCTCGACCGCGCGCACCATCGCCTCGGCGTCCTCCGGCGAGGTCACGTCGCCCTTGACCAGGGTGAACTCGTAGCCCTCCGACTTCATCTGCGCCTCCCAGGCGCGGGCCTTTTCCTCGTTGCGGTAGTTGGTGGCCACCCTGTGGCCCTGGTCCGCGAGCTTCCTGCAGATCGCAGTGCCGATGCCGCCGGTCCCACCGGTCACCAGAGCCACACGTGAGGTCATGTCCTTGTCTCCTGCGTCAGTCGTTCCCGCCGCCCGGGCGGCACCGGCTACAGTCTAGTCTTCGATCGCGCCGTGGGTGTTGTGCAACGCGGCGGGCAGCGGGTCGGGTCCGCGCGGGATCCGGGCCGGGTCGAACGCGGCCAGCGCGGCCTCGAGCAGTGCGGCCGGCGATGCCGCCCCGGCGACCGCCGCCGGATCCTGGCCGAGCATCGCCCAGGCGCGGGCGAGCGCGGGCAGCGGATCGGCGTCGTCGACCGGCATGGCCGCCAGCGACTTGGAGAGCTTGCGCCCGTCCGGGCCCGGGACCACCGGCAGGTGGGCGTAGCGCGGGGTCGGCAGCCCCAGCCGCTGCTGCAGCAGGATCTGGCGCGCAGTGGAGTCGAGCAGGTCGGCGCCGCGCACCACCTCGGTGATGCCCTGGTCGGCGTCGTCCACCACCACCGCCAGCTGGTAGGCCCACGGGCCGTCGGCCCGGCGCAGGACGAAGTCGCCCA
Source organism: Luteimonas sp. J29 (assembly GCF_000472505.1). Taxonomy (GTDB): domain Bacteria; phylum Pseudomonadota; class Gammaproteobacteria; order Xanthomonadales; family Xanthomonadaceae; genus Luteimonas. The sequence goes on along the minus strand of NZ_AWZR01000003.1, from coordinate 105,327 downwards.
CCTCGCGCGCCAGGTCCTGGGCGTAGTGGCCGCGGATCGCATCCTCGAAGCCGATCCGGCACCCGTCGGGCACGCGCAGGCGCACGGCCGGATCCGGGCGCCGGCGGCCGGCCACGCAATGGCGGTGGATGCCGCCGCGGGCGCCCAGGTCGGAGCGGCTGCAGTGGCATTCGAACGCGTCGCCGGCGGCGAGCAGGCGCTCCAGGGCCGCGGCGTAGAGTCCGCCGCGCCGGGACTGGTACTCGACCGGCCCGTCGGGATGCAGCCCGCACGTGGCCAGGGTGCGCAGCTGGGCCGCGGCCGCGCCCGGAACCTCCCGCGGCGGGTCGAGGTCTTCGATCCGCACCAGCCAGCGACCGCCGGCGCGCCGGGCCATCAGCCAGCTCCCGAGCGCCGCCAGCAGCGAGCCGGCATGCAGCGGTCCGGTGGGCGAGGGCGCGAAACGGCCGCGGTAGCCTGGGGTGGTCGACATGGGGACTGAACGGTACCGGTCGGAGGGCGCCCCACGGGCGGGGCCTGCGGCGCCGGAGCCTTGATTTTCACCCGCGACAACCATAATCGACACCCCGACGGGCGCCTACGCCCCCCACGAGAAAGGTTGCAGTCCCCGCATGTTCAAGCGCATCACCCTGTTCCTGGCCACCAACCTCGCGGTGCTGGTCCTGCTCAGCATCGTCATGGCCGTCTTCGGCATCGATCCGGCGACCAACGCGGGCTTGCTGGTGTTCGCGGCGCTGTTCGGCTTCGGCGGCGCGCTGGTGTCGCTGCTGATGTCCAAGTGGACCGCCAAGCGCTTCACCGGTGCGCAGGTGATCACCCAGCCGCGCAGCGAGGTCGAGCGCTGGCTGGTCGAGACCGTGCGCCGCCAGGCCCAGGCCGCCGGCATCGGCATGCCCGAGGTGGCCATCTACGACGCGCCGGAGATCAATGCCTTCGCCACCGGGGCCAACCGGAACAACGCACTGGTGGCGGTGTCCACCGGACTGCTGCGCTCGATGGACCGCGACGAGGCCGAAGCGGTGCTGGGACACGAGGTCGCGCACGTGGCCAACGGCGACATGGTCACCATGGCGCTGCTGCAGGGCGTGCTCAACACGTTCGTGATCGTGCTGGCGCGGGTGGTCGCGCGCGCGGTCAGCAACTTCATGGACCGCGACATGGGCAGCATGGCCTATTTCGCGGTGGTGGTGGTGCTCGACCTGGTGTTCGGCCTGTTCGCGAGCATGATCGCGATGTGGTTCTCGCGCCAGCGCGAGTTCCGCGCCGACGCCGGCGGCGCCGCGCTGGCCGGGCGCCACAAGATGATCGCGGCGCTCGAGCGCCTGGCGCAGAACCAGGGCGCCAACACAATGCCCCGGCAGATCGCGGCGTTCGGCATCAGCGGCGGTATCGCCCACGGCCTGCGGCGCCTGCTGATGAGCCACCCGCCGCTGGAGGAGCGCATCACCGCGCTCCGCGCCGCGTCGCCCGAACAGTTGCGCGAGGGCGTGCTGGCCTGAGTCGCCGCCCGGCCGTCCGGGCCGGGGGGCGGGCCAACGCTTCGCAGGCGCCCGCGGCACGCCGCCTTCGGCCGGGAGCGGGCGGCGAACCGCCTCGACGTCGCGTGGCCGCGCGTTCCGGCCCGTAGGAGCGGCTTCAGCCGCGACCGGGTGGCCGGGTGCGACCGCATCGCATCCCCTGGCCGCATGTCGGGCAGGGCCACCTGCGGTTTTCGGCGCGGAGTCAGCGAGGGTCCCGTGGGAGGAACACGCCGACGGGTGACGTCGCGTGGCCGCGCGTTCCGGCCCGTAGGAGCGGCTTCAGCCGCGACCGGGTGGGCGGGTGCGACCGCATCGCATCCCCTGGCCGCATGTCGGGCGCGGCCACCTGCGGTTTTCGGCGGAGCCAGCGAGGGTCCGGCGGGAGGAACACGCCGACGGATGACGTCGCACCGGGAGGAAGTCGCGGCTGAAGCCGCTCCTACAGGCGGGAGGCGGAAGCCATGCCGGACTACTCGAAGTCGTAGTTCATCACCGGGCTGGCCATGGCCAGGAAGTGGCCCTCGACGTAGTCCACGCCCGAGGAGAACAGGATCGACATGCTCGCCGCGTCCTGCACGTACTCGGCGATGGTGCGGATGCCCAGCTCGCGCGCGCGCCTGGCGATCTCGCGCACCTTGGCCTGGTTGTCCTCGTTGCGCGGCAGATCCTCGATGAAGCTGCGGTCGATCTTGAGCATGTTCGGCTTGAGGTGGGTCAGCAGCTGGAACGAGTCCAGGCCGACGCCGAACTGCTCCAGTGCCAGGCGCGTGTCGAAGCGGCCGATCGCCTCGGCGAAGGCCTGGGTCGCCTTGAGGTGGGTGAAGACCTTGGCCTCGGGAAGCTCCAGCACCAGGTACTCGCCGGGTACCCCGTGGGCCTGCAGCTGCTCGCCGATGAAGTCGGCCAGCGACGGGTCGTCGAGCGCGGCCTGGCTCACCTTCACCAGCAGCGTGGTGGGGCGGTTGGCGGCGATGCGCTGGCCGAGCACGGCGATCGCCTGCCGGACCACGGTGCGGTCGATCTCGCCGAGCAGGCCGTGCTCCTCGGCGATCTGCAGGAACGCCCCCGGGGCGATCAGCTGGCCATCGCCCGGGTCCAGGCGCATCAGCGCCTCGTAGGTGGCACCGGTGTCGCCCTGCAGGTTGATGATCGGCTGGTAATGCAGCACCAGGCGGTTGTTGTCCAGCGCGTCGCGCAGGCGCGCCACCCAGGCGCGGACGTTCTCCTGCTCGGCGCGGTCCACCGCCGCCGGGTCGAAGATCTCCACCCGGTTGCCGCCCACGCCGATGGCCGATTCCACGCCATGCGCCGCCTTGGCCAGCACCTGCGAGACGCTGGCGATCTTCTCGCCGATCTGCACGCCGCCGATGCTGGCGGTGATCACGCTCGAGCGGCTGCCGATCGAGACCAGCTCGGCGGCAAAGGCCTCGCGGATGCGCTCGGCCACGGCGGAGGTCGCGGCGTAGTCGCTGCCGCGCATCAGCACCGCGAGGGTGTGTTCGGAGAACCGCGCGGCCACCGCGCGCCCGTCGTCGAGCTCGGCCGCCAGCGTGTGGCGCAGGCGCTCGGCGATCGCGGCCAGCAGGGCGTCGGCGGAGTCGAGCCCGATGTCCCCGAGCAGCCGGTGGTAGTGGTCGGGCTCGATCATCAGCAGGCCGTGCTGGCCGTTGTTCTGGCCGGCGTCGCCGACCGCGTCCTCCAGCGACAGCAGGAAGGTGGGCCGGTTGAGCAGGCCGGTGACCTGGTCGCGCTGGCGCAGTTCCTCCAGCTCGTGGGCCAGCTCCGGGTCGAGTTCCTGGCGGCGGAACACCACCTGCAGGCAGGGCTCGCCCTCGTATTGGGCCTGGGTGAATTCCATCGAGGCGGCGAAGGCGTTGCCCTCCAGGTCGCGCGCCTCCAGCTCGTAGCGCGGCGGCGGCGGCTCGCCCTTGGCCAGCGACTTGAGCAGCTGCTTGAAGTTGTCCACGTGCTGCGGGCCGACCATGTCCAGCAGCGACATCCCCTCGATGTCCTCGAAGCTCTCGTAGCCGAACATCTCCAGGTAGGCGCTGTTGGCGCGGATGTGCATGCCCTCGTGGATGTAGGCGATCGGGTCGCGCGAGGACTCGATCAGGGCATCGCAGCGGCGCTCGGTCTCGCGCACCCGGGCCTCGAGCCGGCGCTGGGCGCGGCGGGCCTCGAGGTCGTCCCACTCGTTGCGGACCTGCGACAGCACCTGCTGCGGCCGGTGGCGCAGCGCCACCGCGCGCGCGCCGGCGGTGAGCACCGCGTCGTATTCGCTCTCGTCCAGGCGATCGGCGATCGCGATCACCGGCAGGTCCTTGCCGGTGCCGGTGACCAGCTGCATCGCCTCGTCGAACGCAAGCGAGGGAACGTTGAGCGCCGCCAGCACCAGGTCGGCCGGCCCGGCGAGCGCCGAGGCCAGCTCCTCGCGCGTGGCCGCGCGCACCGGGCGCACCGCGATCCCGGCGTTGCGCAGCCCGCTCACCAGCGCTTCGGCGTCCTCGACCCGCTGGTCGACGATCACCAGGCGCAGGGCGTTGTCCGACTTCTTCGACATTCGAATCTCCCCGTCCAGCGCCGGTTATGCCATGCCGTCGCCGGTCGCGTCCATGACGGGGATCATAACGGCCGCTTCGAGGCGTCGCCGGCGACTTCCCGCACCAGGCGCGGCAGCAGGTAGCCGGGCAGGCGCGTCCTGAGCTGCCCGTGCAGGCGTCGTGCCTGCGCGTCGGGCACCTCGAAATGGGCGGCGCCGGCGACGCGGTCGAGCTGGTGGAGGTAGTAGGGCAGCACGCCGGCGGCGAAGCTGCGTTCGTGCAGTTCGGCCTGGGCCTCGAGCGAGTCGTTGACCCCGCGCAGCAGCACTGCCTGGTTGAGCAGCGTCGCCCCGGTCGCGCGCAGGCGGGCCATGGCCGCGTCGACGTGGACGTCGAACTCGCGCGCGTGGTTGGCGTGGACCACGATCGCCACCGGCCAGGGCAGGGAGGACAGCCAGGCCAGCAGGGCGTCGTCCACCCGCTCGGGCAGGACCACGGGCAGCCGGGTGTGGACGCGCAGCCGGCGCACGTGGCCGATCCGGGCCAGCGGCGTGGTCAGGGCCTCGAGCCGGGGTGTGGCCAGGGACAGCGGATCGCCGCCGGACAGGATCACCTCGTGGATCGAGGCGTCGGCCCGGATCGCGTCGAGCGCGGCCGCCCAGTGCCCGGCGGCGGCGGTCTGCTCGGCGTAGGGGAAGTGGCGGCGGAAGCAGTAGCGGCAGTGGACCGCGCAGCTGCCGGTGGCCACCAGCAGCGCGCGTCCGTGGTACTTGTGCAGCACGCCGTGGCCGGCGACGGCGCCGGCGTCTCCGACCGCGTCGAGCGAGAAGCCGGGCGCCGGCCGCAGTTCCTCGTCCAGCGGCAGCACCTGGCGCAACAGCGGGTCGTGCGGGTCGCCGTGGCGCATGCGCGCCACGAAGCCGCGCGGCACCCGCAGCGGGAACGCGGCGCAGGCGGCGTCCGAGGCGTCGACCAGGCCGGCCAGGCCGAGCACCGACAGCAGCTCGCCCGGATCGCGGATGGCGTCGCGCCAGGCTTGCTGCCAGCCGGACGGCTGCAGCGGGACGGAGGCAGCAGGTATCATGGGCGGTCTGCGATTCGCGTGCCGGCCGCGCCGGCACTGTTCCCCATCATTCTAGCCGCCCGCGGGCGGCCCCCTTCTGCAGGAGACCCCATGGCCACCCTGGGCATGAACGACGTGAAGAACGGCCAGAAGATCCTGGTCAACAACGAGCCGGCGATCATCACCGACACCGACTACGTCAAGCCGGGCAAGGGCCAGGCCTTCACCCGCGTGCGCTACCGCCTGATCAAGTCCGGGCGGGTGCAGGAGATCACGCTCAAGTCCACCGACTCGCTCGAGGCGGCGGACGTGATCGACACCGACATGCAGTACCTGTACAGCGACGGCGAGTACTGGCACTTCATGAACCCGGAGACCTTCGAGCAGGTGCAGGCCGATGCCGCGGGCATGGGCGGCGCCGAGAAGTGGCTCAAGGGCGAGGAGACCTGCGTGGTGACCCTGTGGAACGGCACCCCGATCGCGGTCACCCCGCCGAACTTCGTCGAGCTCAGGATCACCCAGACCGATCCGGGCGTGCGCGGCGACACTTCGGGCGGCGGCGGCAAGCCGGCCACGCTCGAGACCGGCGCCGTGGTCCGCGTGCCGCTGTTCGTGGGCCAGGACGAGGTCATCCGCGTCGACACCCGCTCCGGCGAGTACGTCAGCCGGGTCAAGTAAGTCCCGGGCCGTGGCCCGGCCGCCCGCCGCCCGCCCGGACCCAGTTCCTGCGTGGCGGTCGCGTCCGCCGGATCCGGCGCGCGCGCGGGTGCGGGCCAGCTGCAACCTGATTGCCGCGGCGACCTGACACAATGGGCCGCATGACCGACATTCCTGCCCCCCAGACCTGCGACCTGCTGATCGAGGCCGGCCACGTGGTGCCGGTCGAGCCCCACGGGGTCGTGCTCGAGGACCATGCGGTCGCGGTGCGCGACGGCGCCATCGTGGCCCTGCTGCCCACCGCCGAGGCACGGCGGCGCTTCGCCGCCGCCGAGACCGTGTCGCGGCCGGATGCGGTGCTGCTTCCCGGGCTGGTCAACGCCCACACCCACAATCCCATGACCCTGATGCGCGGCGTCGCCGACGACCTGCCGCTCAAGGTCTGGCTGCAGCAGCACATCTGGCCGATCGAGGGTGCGGTGATCAGCCCGGCCTTCGTCGAGGACGGCGTGACCCTGGCCATCGCCGAGCTGCTGCGCGGCGGCGTGACCTGCGTCAACGAGAACTACTTCTTCCCCGACGTGCAGGCGGCCACCTACCGCCGGCACGGGTTCCGCGCCCGCATCGGCCTGCCGGTGATCGACTTCCCCACCGCCTGGGCGGCCGGCGACGACGAGTACTTCGACAAGGCCGCCGCGGTCCACGACCAGTGGCGCGACGATCCGCTGGTCGCGACCGCGTTCGCGCCGCACGCGCCGTACACGGTCAACGACGCCAACTTCGAGCGGATCCGGATGCTCGCCGACCAGCTCGACCTGCCGGTGCACCTGCACCTGCACGAGACCGCGCAGGAGGTCGAGCAGTCGCTGGCCGAGCACGGGCAGCGGCCGATCGCGCGCCTGGACCGCCTGGGCCTGGTCAACGACCGCCTGATCGCGGTGCACATGACCCAGCTGACCGAGGCCGAGATCCACCTCTGCGCCGAGCGCGGGGTGAGCGTGGTCCACTGCCCCGAATCCAACCTCAAGCTGGCCTCGGGCTTCTGCCCGGCCTGCGCGCTGGCGCGCGCCGGGGTGAACCTGGCGATCGGCACCGACGGCGTGGCCAGCAACAACGACCTCGACATGTTCGGCGAGACCCGCACCGCCGCGATCCTGGCCAAGGCCGTGGCGCAGGACGCGGCCGCGCTCGACGCCTTCGATGCGCTGCGCGCCGCGACCCTCGGCGGCGCGAAGGCGATCGGCTTCGACCACCTGGTCGGATCGATCGAGCCGGGCAAGCAGGCCGACCTGGCGCTGGTGGACCTGTCGGCGCTGGAAACCCAGCCGCTGCACCACGTGGTCTCGCAGCTGGTCTACGCCACCGGGCGCCAGCAGGTGACCGACGTGTGGATCGCCGGCCGCGCCCGCCTGCGCGACCGCGAACTGGTCGACATGGACCCGGGCCGGATCGTCGCCAACGCGCGCCAGTGGCGCGAGCGCATCGCCGCCGTGGCGCGCGGCTGAACGCACCGCGCGCGGCGCCGCCGACGTACCGGCGTCGCTCCTACAATGTGCGCGCAACCCCACAGGACCACGCCCGATGAACGCTTCCCCCGGCCACGCCGGCGCCAATTTCCGCCAGGAGGAACTCGACCGGTTCGCGTCCCTGGCCAATCGCTGGTGGGACCCGGATGGCCCGCAGAAGCCGCTGCATGCGCTCAATCCCGCGCGGCTGCGCTACGTCGCCGAGCGCGTGCCGCTGGCCGGCGCGCGGGTGCTCGACGTGGGCTGCGGCGGCGGCCTGCTGAGCGAGGCGTTGGCGAAGGCGGGCGCCGACGTGGTCGCGATCGACCTGGCGCCGGACCTGGTCAAGGTGGCGCGGCTGCACGGGATCGAGTCCGGGGTGCAGGTCGACTACCGGGTGCAGGCGGTGGAGTCGCTGGCCGACGAACAGCCGGGCGCGTTCGACGCGGTGACCTGCATGGAAATGCTCGAGCACGTGCCCGACCCGGGGGCGATCCTGGAGGCCTGCGCGCGCGCGCTGCGCCCGGGCGGGCGCCTGTTCGTCTCGACCCTCAACCGGACCCCGGCGGCGTTCGCGCTGGCGATCGTCGGCGCCGAGTACGTCGCGCGGCTGCTGCCGAAGGGGACCCACCGCTACGACTCCTTCATCCGGCCGTCCGAACTCGCCGCGTGGCTGCGCGAGGCGGGCCTGGAGCTCGAGGACGTGAGCGGCCTTCGCTACGAGCCGTGGCGCAACGCGGCGCGGATCGTGCCGCGCACCGACGTGAACTACCTGGCGTGCGCGCTGAAGCCGTGATCGGTCGCCGCCGATGACTGCCCATCCCCCCCGGTTCCCGCGCGGCGTGCTGTTCGACCTCGACGGGACCCTGCTCGACAGCGCGCCGGACATGCTGGCCACCGTGAACCGGATGCGCGCCGCGCGCGGCAGGCCGCCGATGGCGCTGTCCGCGCTGCGCCCGCACGTCTCGCGCGGCGCGCGGGCGATGTCCGCGGCGGCGTTCCCGGACGTGCCGGCGGAGGAGGTGCCCGGCCTGGTGCCGGAGTTCCTCGCGACCTACCGCGGCGAACTCGGCCGCCATGGCGCCCCGTTCCCCGGCGTCGAGGCGCTGCTGGCGGCGCTCGAGGCCGACGGCGTGCGCTGGGGCATCGTCACCAACAAGCCCTACGACCTGGCCCGCGACCTGATGCCGGGCCTGGGCTGGAGCGGGCGCTGCGGCGTGCTCGTCGGCGGCGACAGCCTGGCCGAGCGCAAGCCGCACCCGATGCCGCTGCTGCACGCGGCCCGATCGCTGGGCCTGGCCCCGGCGGCATGCGTCTACGTGGGCGACGACCGCCGCGACATCGATGCCGCCCGCGCGGCGGGCATGGCGTCGGTGGTCGCACTGTGGGGCTACCGCCTCGAGGACGACGACCCGGCGGTCTGGCAGGGCGACGTCATGGCGCACGCGCCGGAGCGGCTGCTCGATCCGGCGGCCTGGCCCGTCGCGGCGGGGGAGCGCGTCCGGTGAGCCAGGAGTCGCTCGACAGCTTCCTCGACAAGTGGCGCGGGCGCTGGCCGGAGTGGGGGATCGCCCAGGCCTTCGTCGCACCCGCGCTGCGGACCCGGGCCGCAGCCTGGTTCTCGTTGCTGCAGGAGCTCCACGACGCGGCCTGGGCCGGTGCCGAACCGGCGCCGGGGCTGGCCAAGCTGGCCTGGTGGCAGGACGAACTGCGCGGCTGGGCCCGCGGCGCCCGGCGCCATCCGCTGGGCGAGGCGCTGCAGCGGATCGATGCCCCCTGGGACGGGCTGGCGCTGGCACTGGCCCGGCTCCCCGCCACCCGCGAGCCCGACTCCGCGCAGGCCGAACAGGAGGCCCTGCGGGGCTGGGCGGCGGGGGTGCTGCACTGCGAGACCGCGCTGTTCGGGCGCCGGGTCGGCCCCGCGCCCGCGGCCCTGGATGCGTTCACCGGGACCCTGCGGATCGAGCGCGCCCTGGCGCGCGGCGACCTCGACGCGGCGCTGGCGCTGCGGCACTCGCTGGACGCGCCCGGGGTGGCGGCACTGGGCCGCCCGCGCCGGCTGCGCCAGGCCATGCTGCGCGAGCGGCTGGGCGTTTTGGCGGCGCATGCGCCGGCGCCCGGCGCGCCGCGCCCGGCGGTGCCGCCGGTGCGGATGCTGCTGGCCGCCTGGCGGGCCGCGCGCGGCGGCAACGCATCGTTGCAGGGAAGTCAGGGCGGGGGCCGGTAAACTGTCCACTGTTCCGCCGCCAGCGATTTCCGTGAACCCGTCCCCCCCATCCCCGCTTCCCGACGTCGCCGGCGAAGTCGCCAAGGCCGCCCGGCCCCTCGACTGGGTCGGCATGGCCAACATCGCGCTGCCGGTCCGGCTCGCCGGCGACGACGGCGGCGCGCCGCTGCTGGCGCCGGCCTCGGTCGACGTGTCGGTGGACCTGCGCGACGCCTCGGCGCGCGGCATCCACATGTCGCGCCTGTACCTGCGCCTGCAGGAGGCGCTCGCCGCCGAACCGCCCGGCCACGCCGCGCTCCGGCGCGTGCTCCAGGACTGCATCGACTCCCAGCGCGGCCTGTCGGCCCGCGCCCGGATCGCGATCCGCTACGGGCACATGCTCTGGCGCAAGGCCCTGGCCAGCGGCCACGGCGGGTGGAAGACCTACCCGGTGGAAGTGGTCGCCGAGCTGGACGCGGGCCGCCTGCAGCTCGACCTGCGCCTGTCGGTCGAATACTCGAGCACCTGTCCGGCCTCGGCCGCGCTGTCGCGGCAGCTCAATGCCGAACGCTTCGCGGAGGACTTCGCCGCGGCGCGGCCGCTGTCGGTGGACGCGGTGCGCGAATGGCTGGCCTCGCCGCGCGGCATGGCCGCCACCCCGCACGCGCAGCGCAGCCGCGCCGACGTCACGGTGCGCCTGCGTCCCGCGTTCGACGGACTGCCGGTCGCCGCGCTGGTCGACATCCTGGAGCAGGCGCTCGGCACGCCGGTGCAGACCGCGGTCAAGCGCGAGGACGAGCAGGCATTCGCCGCGCTCAACGCCGCCAACCTGATGTTCTGCGAGGACGCCGCCAGGCGCGTGGCCGCGGCGCTGTCGGCCGACCCGCGGGTCGAGCGCTTCGAGGCCACGGTCTCGCACTTCGAGAGCCTGCACGCCCACGACGCCGTCGCGACGGTGCGTTCCGGGGACTGATCGCGCGGCCGCGGCGCACCGGCGCCGGATCGGATACGATCGGCGCATGGGGGAACCGGGGTATCGCTACGCCTGGTGGCGCCGGCTTTCGCTCTGGCTGCTGCTGGTGCTCAGTCCGTCGCTGGCCGCGGCCGTGGAACTGGAGGTGCGCGAACTGCGCGACGATCCTCCGGTGGCCGAAGTGCTGGCCGGGCTCCATGACGCCCGCCTGCTGCCGCCACGCGACCGCCCGTACCTGAAGCAGCCGACCCGCAGCGTGCAGTGGTGGCGGGTGGCCGCCCGCGGGCCGGTGGCCGCCGGCGACCGGCCGCAGCTGCTGCTGCGCTCGCCTTACCTCTACCGGGTCGAGGCCTGGGCCCCCGGGGCCGCGCAGCCGACGCGGCATGCGCTGTATGGCGACGACGCGGACATGCGCCACGCGCACCGGGCGCTGGTCGTCGACCTGCCCGGCGGAATCCCCCCCGGCGAGGTGGTGTGGCTGCGCGTGGAAGGGCGCCACGGCGTGGTGTCGCCGGTGTCGGTCGAGCCGCTCGACCAGGTGCTGCGCGACGACCTGGCCTACATGGGCTGGCGCAGCCTGGTGTTCACCACGCTGCTGGTGCTGACGATCCTCGGGCTTGCGTTCTGGGGCGGCACCGGCGAGCGCAGCTACGCCTACTTCAGCGCGATGCTGGCGTGCGCGATCGGATACCTCGCCACGATGGGCGGCGACCTGCGCTGGATCCCCGGCAGCGATGCCCTGTTCGCCAGCGGGCCACGGGTCAACCGCATCTTCGGCGGGCTGGGCATCATCTGCAGCAACCTGTTCATCGCCTCCTACCTGGCCCTGTACCGCAACGCGCCGGTCCTCAACCGGTTCGTGCACGTGGGCACGGCGGTCGCCGCGGCCACCGCCGCGGGCTCGCTGTTCACCGAGGCGACGGTCCTGCGCTGGACCGGCAACTTCGCCCTGCTGTACTCGGCGGTCGTGCTGCTCCTGGCGGCAACGGTGCTGTCGGTGCGCGGGGTACGCGCGGCGCGCGTGGTGCTCGCCTCGTGGAGTCCGCTGATGGTGTTCTGCGGCCTGGCTGCGGCCGAGATGATGGGGCTGTGGGTGGGGCCGACCTGGCTGGAGGAGGGGCTCGCCGCCGCGTTCGTGCTCGCCAGCCTGCTGCTGGCGCTGGGCCTGTCGGACAAGCTGCTGCAGCTGCGGCGCGACCGCGACCTGGCCAGCCGCCAGGCGACCATGGACCCGGTCACCAAGATCCTCAACCGCCACGGGATCGAGGAACGCCTGTTCAAGGAGGTCGAGGAGGCGCGCGCGCGGGGGGACACGCTGTCGATCGCCTTCGTCGACCTGGACCGGTTCAAGGAGATCAACGACCGCCACGGCCACGCGGTCGGCGACCAGTGCCTGCGCATCGTGTGCTGGCGGCTGCGCAACCAGCTGCGCCGCGGCGACATGCTTGGTCGCTACGGCGGCGACGAGTTCCTCGTGGTGCTCCCCGGGCACGATGCGCCCTCGGCACTGGCCGTCGCCGAACGCATGCGCGTGTCGGTGCACTGCCGCCCGCTGGCCATGCCCGAGGCCAGCATCGCGGCGTCGCTGAGCATCGGCGTGGCCGAGCTGGCGCCGGGCGAATCCATGTCGAGCCTGTTCGAGCGCGCCGACACCGCGCTCTACGCGAGCAAGGCCGCCGGTCGCAACCGCGCCACGGCCGCCGCGCCCCCCGAAGGTCAGTGGACCACCTGAGCACGGAGCCTGCGCGAACATGGCCGCCGACGCGACCGACGTGTCCCCGTTTCCCGCCGACGGGTTGCGCACCGGGGACGTGCTGCTGATGCTGGGCGACGGCCCGCTGTCGGAGCTGATCGCCTGGGCCAGCGACGGACCCTACAGCCATGCGGCGATCGTGGCCGACGACGGCGACCTGATCGAGGCGACCTCCCGCGGCGTGGTCCGTACGCCGCTGCCGGCGAAGCTCGCCGACCGCGACCACTACCATTTCATCGACGCGATGCGGATGGACGGCACGCGCGGGCCCGGGCTGGCGGCCGCCGACGCGGCCGCGGTACTGGCACGGGCCGCCAGCCTGCTGGGGACGCCGTATCCGCTCGACCAGCTGGCGCTGTTCGGCGTGATCATGGCCGTGCGCGGCAAGTGGCCCAGGCATGCGCTGGGGCGACTGCTGGTGCGCGTGGCGCTCGACCATGCGCTGCCCGACGACACCGGGCAGGTGGTGTGCAGCGAAGTGGTGTACCGGGCCTACGCCGAGTGCGCGGTCGAGCCGTCCGGTCGCCTGGCCCCGGTGATCGTGGTCGGCGGGCGCGGCACGGCGCCGTTTCCCGACATCGACTGGAAGGCGCTCTTCGACGAACTCTGGCCGCTGCTCGGGCCGCGCGATCGCGAGGCGCTGGAGCCGGCGCGGCTGGCGTTCCAGGCGGCTCGGGAGGGCGGCGCCGGGCTGCTGCGCGCCGGCGCGCCATCGCTGCCCGTGGTTGGCGACGACGAACTGGAGGCCGCGCGTCGCGCGGTGCTCGGCCATGCGGGCCTGCCGGGCGCCCGGAGCGGCGCCCTTGCGCAGCGGGCGGACGATCCGGGAACGGTCGTCCCGGATCCGAACCCCCGGCTGGTGTCTCCCCAGGACCTCGCGGCATCGCCCAGCTTCGCCATGCTGGGCCGGCTGATGCAGCGCAGGGATCCGCAGCCCGGATGAGGTGCAGGCGGCGGGGCCGCGACGGCCGCGCCGCACGCATTGCCTGCGTCGGACCTGCGGCGAGCAGCTGGCGCTGGCGCCGTGATCGCGGGCGCTGCCCGGCAGCGGCCCGGCGTGGAGGGCCCCGCAATCAGAATGTGACTCCGCCGCGCGCCCCAGGCACCAGCTGCGGGTCGATCCGCGCCTCCCGATCCAACGGCAGCTTCGTCAGGCGAACGCGTCGCCACGCGCCGCGACGGTGAACGACGACGCAATCGCGGTGGCTATCGTGCCCCGCGCTCCCCGGGCACCAGCTGGGGGTCGATCCGCGCCTCCCGATCCAACGGCAGCTTCGTCAGGCGAACGCGTCGCCACGCGCCGCGGCCGTGAACGACGACGCAATGGTGGTGGCTATGGCGCCCCGCGCTCCTCGAGCACCAGCTGGGGGTCGATCCGCACGTCGAACCAGTTCATCCCCCAATGCAGGTGCGGCCCCGTCGAGCGCCCGGTCGACCCCACCGCCGCTACGACCTGGCCCTGTTCGACGCGATCGCCGACGCGCACGTCGATGCGCGACAGGTGCAGGAAGTTGCTGCTGATGCCGTGGCCGTGGTCGATCACCAGCGTGCCGCCGGTGAGGTAAAGGTCGGGATCGGCGAAGGTCACGATGCCCGCCGCGGGCGCCTTCACCGGCGTTCCGGATGGCGCGGCGATGTCCATGCCCGAATGCGGGGAACCGGGCTTGCCGTTGTAGACGCGCGCGCGGCCGAAGCGGCCGCTGATCCGGCCTTCCACCGGAACGACGAAGCGCTGTGCGAAATCCGTGCGCGGATCGTCGCGCAACCGCGCCTCGGCCACGCGCGCCTGCTCGCGGCGGATGCGTTCGGCGATCGCCGGTGGCGGGTCGACGGTGCGCGGCGGCACGCCGTCCACGCGCTGCACGGGCCAGTCTCGCGCCGTCACCGCGATGCGGACCACTTCGCGCCGGCCGGCAGGGGGGTCGACCGTCACCACCAGCGGCCCGGTCGCGTCGCGGCCGACGCCGAACACCACCGTGCCGTATCCGGTCGTGCGCAGCGTGCGGCCGGCGTAGGCGACCACGCTGCCCGGCGGCACCTTGCCCAGCACCATCGCTCCCTGCTGCACGCTGGTCGGGAACACGATGCGCGCGTCGGCCGTGGCGTCGCCGTCCGCCGCCGCGTCCGCGGCTCCGGCCGGCGCCGGAGCGGCCAGCAGGACCGCCAGGCCCAGCGCAGCGCCACGCAGCCAGCCTGCGACCCGGGATGGCCCCCGCCTGGCGGGGAGGAGACGCGCCTGCCGCCCGTTCGCGGGCCCGGCTGGCGTCACCGCGCGAACTCCAGCCGGCGGCCCTGCGGCGTGCCCACGAGCGCGGTGCCGTCCCAGGCAAGTGCGCCGTTGACCCAGGTCGAGGCGATACGCGAGCGGAAAGTGGTGTCCTCGAACGGCGACCAGCCGCACTTGGACAGCACCTGTTCGCGGCGCACGGTGAACGGTGCGTCCTCGACCAGCACCAGGTCGGCGAAGTAGCCCTCGCGCAGGAAACCGCGCTGCTTCACGTCGAACAGCTGGGCCGGGGCGTGGGCGAACTTCTGCACCACGCGCGCGGTGTCGAAATGGCCCTCGTGCACGCATTCCAGCGCCGCCACCAGCGCGAACTGCACCAGCGGCAGGCCGCTCGGCGCGCGCACGTAGGGGTTCTGCTTTTCCTCCCAGGTGTGCGGCGCGTGGTCGGTGGCGAGCACGTCGATGACGTCCTCGGCCAGGGCGCGGGTCAGGGCCGCACGGTCAGACGCGTCCTTGATCGCCGGGTTACACTTGATCTGGTGGCCCAGGCGCGCGTAGTCGGCGCGGTCGAAGCGCAGGAAGTGGATGCAGGTCTCGGCGGTGATGCGCTTGCGGCTGCCGTCGGCGCGGATCAACGGGCCGCGTTCGAACAGCGCCAGCTCGTCGGCGGTGGAGATGTGCAGCACGTGCAGGCGGGTGTCGTGGCGGCGCGCCAGCTCCAGCGCCAGCCGGGTCGACTTGAGGCAGGCCTCGCGCGAGCGGATGTCCGGGTGGCATTCGGCCGGGATGTCGTCGCCGTACTTCGCGCGGTACCCGGCGAGGATCGCGTCGATGGTCGGCGTGTCCTCGCAGTGGGTGATGATGGGCACCGGGGCGTCGCGGAAGATGGCGTCCAGCGTGTCCGGGTCGTCGACCAGCATGTTGCCGGTGGAGGCGCCCATGAAGACCTTCAGGCCCGGGGTCGCGCGCGGGTCGATGCCGCGCACCGCCTCCAGGTTGTCATTGCTGGCGCCGAAGTAGAACCCGTAGTTGGCGCGGGCGCGCCCGGCGGCGCGCGCGTACTTGTCCTCCAGCGCCTCGCCGGTCAGCGTCGGCGGGCTGGTGTTGGGCATGTCCATGAAGCTGGTCAGCCCGCCGGCGACCGCCGCGGCCGACTCGCTGGCGATGTCGGCCTTGTACTCGAGGCCGGGCTCGCGGAAGTGCACCTGGTCGTCGATCATGCCCGGGAGCAGGCGCCTGCCGGCAGCGTCGACCACGGTTTCGCCGGCGCGCGCGGCCAGGCCGCTGCCGATGGCGGCGATGCGCTCGCCCTCGATGCGCAGGTCGGCGTCGAACTCGCGGCCCTCGTTGACGAGGCGTGCGTTCACGATCAGGGTGCTGGACATTCAGCCGGTTCCGTTGTTCCGCGGCGGCACGGGATCGTGGCCGCCTGGGTGGAGGGGGTGGCAGCGGCCGATGCGGCGCAGCGCCAGCCAGCCGCCGCGCAGCGCGCCGAAGCGCGCGATCGCTTCCATCGCGTACTCCGAGCAGCTGGGCACGAACCGGCAGCGGGGGCCGAGCAGCGGGCTGACCAGGCGCTTGTAGCCGCGCAGCAGGGCTATCAGGATGCGGTCGATCACGTCAAGGGCGGAAAAGTCCGGCGCGGTTGCCGCTGCCGCCGGGGCAGGGTATAACACCCCGCTTTTCCCGTCCAAGGGAAACCCCCAAGAGGAACCGCAGCAAGTGGTCGCCAAGAAGTCCGCAAAGAAGCCCGTCAAGCCCGCGAAAGCGGCCAAGTCCGCCGCCAGGGCCGTGAAGAAGGCCCCGGCGAAGAAGGCCGCGGCCAAGGCCCCGGCGAAGCCCGCCAAGGCCGCTGCGAAGAAGGCCGCGCCTGCGAAGAAGGCCCCGGCCGTGAAAAAGGCCCCTGCCGCGAAGAAGGCTGCGGCGAAGAAGGCCGTGCCTGCGAAGAAGGCGGCGCCGAAGAAGGCCGCGCCGGCGAAGAAGCCGGTGGCCAAGAAGGCGGTGCCGGCGAAGAAGGTGGCGCCTGCGAAGAAGGCCGCTCCCGCCAGGGCGCCGGTCGCGAAGAAGGCGGCCAAGGCCCCTTCGGTCACCCGCCCGGTGCAGGAGAAGGCGCCCCGGCCGGCGGCCCGCAAGGGCGCGCCCCAGGTATCGGCGGCTCCTGAGACCAGGGCGGCGGTGGCGAAGGGCAAGGCCCCGGCGCCCGCCCAGCCCGCTCCGGCCGTCCGTCCGCGCGTCCAGGGCAAGGTGGCCGTGGCCGTGACCAACAAGGCGCCGCCGCCGGCGCAGAAGCCGAAGTACAAGGTCGTGCCGTACGAGACCGACCCGGAGACCGGCCGCCCGATCCTGCCGCCGGGCTACAAGCCGAGCCCGGAAGAGGAGTACATGAATCCGCTGCAGCTGGAGTACTTCCGGCAGAAGCTGCTCGCGCGCCGCGAGGAGCTGGTGGAGGAGTCGCGCCAGACCATCGAGAACCTGCGCGACGAGGTCCGCGACGTCGGCGACGAGGCCGAACGCGCCAGCCGCGAGACCGAGAACGCGCTCGAGCTGCGCACGCGCGACCGCTACCGCAAGCTCATCAACAAGATCGAGTCGATCATCCGACGCGTCGACGAGGGCGACTACGGCTATTGCGTCGACACCGGCGAGGAGATCGGCCTCGAGCGTCTGGAGGCGCGACCACAGGCCGAGCGCACCATCGACGCGCAGGAACGCTGGGAGCACCTGCAGAAGCAGATGGGCGACTGAGCCCGGCGAAGAACCCCGCTCCGGCGGGGTTCTTCTTTTCAAGGCGCGGGGAGCCGCTACGGTTCGCGGCCGAGTTCGTGGAAGTGCAGGCGCCGCAGCTTCGGCGCGCGCCAGGCCGCCGCCGCGGCCACGCCCATGGTCACGCAGCCGCCCAGCACCACCGCCGGCACCAGCCCGAGCAGGCGCGCCATGCTGCCGGCGTAGAACGCGCCGATCTCGTTGGACGAGCCGACGAACAGGCCGTTGATCGACGACACCCGCCCGCGCATGTGGTCGGGCGTGGCGAGCTGCATGATGGTCGAGCGCACCACCACCGAGACGCCGTCGCACACGCCCGACAGCAGCAGGAAGAACGCCGACAGCCAGAACGCCGTGGACAGGCCGAAGCCGATCATGCACAGGCCGAAGCCGACCACCGCCAGCAGCAGGGTCCGGCCGGCGTTGCGGTCGAGCGGATGCCGCGCCAGCCACACCCCCATCGCCACCGCGCCCAGCGCCGGGGCCGCGCGCAGGATGCCCAGCCCCTCGGGGCCGTAGTGCAGGATCTCCTGGATGAACGCCGGCGCCAGCGAGATCGCCCCGCCGAACATCACCGCGAACATGTCCAGCGCCAGCGCGGCGAGCAGCACCTGGTGGCCGAACACGAAGCGCGCGCCTTCGGCGATGCTCGACAGCACCGGCGCGCGCGTGGCGGCCGGGGCGGGTTCGTCGACCCGGATCCGCAGCATCGCCAGCACCGCGCAGGCGGCGAACACCGCCGCCACCGCATAGGCCACCGGCTTGCCGGCCCAGCCGACCAGGAAGCCGCCGATCGCCGGGCCGGTCACGAGCCCGGCCTGGAACACGATGCTGCCCAGGCTGGCGCCGCGCACGAACTGCCCGCGCGGCAGCACCCGGCCGAACAGCGCGTTGTAGACCGGGCCGAGGAACGCCCGCACGCAGCCGGTGAGCGCGATCGCCGCATAGATCGCCGCCGTGCCGCCCGCGGTCCACCAGCCGGCGGCGATGGCCGTCAGCCACAGCGGCGTGATCGCCAGGCACGCGGCGGCGAAGGCGCCCAGGCGCCGGCGCGGCAGCACGTCGACGAGGTGGCCGGCGAATGGCGCCACGCAGAAGTAGGGCAGCACCTCGGCCAGGCCGATCAGGCCCAGCATCCACGGGTTGCGGGTGAGCTCGTAGACATGCCAGCCCACGGTCACCGCCACGCACTGGTAGGACAGGATCGTGAGGATCCTGAAGCCCATCAGCAGCCGGAAGGCGGGGATCCGCAGCGGCGCGGCGCGGCTGTCTTCCGCGCGCCGGTCGCCGGTCGCGTTCACGCCAGCGCGCGCTCCGCGGCGTCGCGGATGAAGGCCAGCAGCGCCGCCAGGCCGTTGCTGCGGGTGGGCGAGAGGTGCCTGGACAGGCCGATGTCGGCGATGTAGCTCGGCTCGGTGTCGAGGATTTCGCGCGCGCTGCGGCCGGAGTACACGCGCAGGGCCAGGAAGATCAGGCCCGAGACGATGGCCGAGTCGCTGGCCGCGGCGAAATCCAGGCGCGAGGCGTCGCCCGAGGGCACGATCCAGACCATCGACTGGCAGCCGTGCAGGCGGTGTTCCTCGGTCCGGAGGTCGTCCGGGAAGGGCGGCAGCTTGCGGCCGAGGTCGATCAGGTACTGGTAGCGCTCGGACCAGTCGCCGAAGAAGGCGAACTCGTCGCGGATCGCGGCCTGGGCCTCGGCGGCGGTGGGTTCGAGCGGGAAGGGGGAAGCGTTCACGGGGATCCTGCGGTTGGAGTCGTGTCCCGGCATGCCGGGGCGGCCGTGCGGCCGGTGTTCCTGTCCGGCGGCGGCCTTCAGGCCCGCTTCCAGCGCACGCCCTGCGGCGTGTCCTCGAGCAGGATGCCTTCGGCGGCGAGCTGGTCGCGGATCGCGTCGGCGCGGGCGAAGTCGCGCGCCTTCTTGGCCGCGGTGCGTTCGTCGATCAGGGCCTGGATGCGGGCCTCGTCGGCGTCGGCGCCGCGCGCGAACCAGGCGTCCGGCGCCTGCCGCAGCAGGCCCAGCGCCTCGCCCGCGCCGAGCAGCGCGGACTTGAGGCGGGCGCGATCCAGCGGATCGGTCGCCTTGCGCGCATCGGCGGCGATGCGGGCCAGTTCGGCCAGCGCGGCCGGGGTGTTGAGGTCGTCGGCCAGCGCATCCTCGATGGATCCGGGGATCACCGGCGCGGCTTCGATATCAGCCATGTCGCGCAGCGTGCCGTACAGGCGGTCGAGGGTGCGCACGCTCTGATCGATCAGGTTGTCCGACCAGTCCAGCGGCTGCCGGTAGTGGGCCGACATCAGCGCGTAGCGCAGCGCCTCGGGCGGGTGCCGCTGCACGAGGTCGTGGACCTTCTCGATGTTGCCCAGCGACTTGGACATCTTCGCGCCCGAGAGCGTGAGCATGCCGTTGTGCAGCCAGAACCTGGCGAACACGCGCCCGCCGTGGGCGCACTCGCTCTGCGCGACCTCGTTCTCGTGGTGCGGGAACTGCAGGTCGACGCCGCCGGCGTGGATGTCGATGGTCTCGCCCAGGTGGGTCTCGGCCATGGCCGAGCACTCGATGTGCCAGCCCGGGCGGCCGCGGCCCCAGGGCGAGTCCCAGCCGGGCAGGTCGTCGGACGAGGGCTTCCACAGCACGAAGTCGCCCGGGTTGCGCTTGTACGGCGCGACCTCGACCCGCGCGCCGGCCTGCATTTCCTCCGGATCGCGGCGCGACAGCCGGCCGTAGCCGGGGAAGGTGTCGACCGCGAACAGCACGTGGCCCTCGGCGACGTAGGCGTGGCCCGAGGCGACGAGGCGCTCGATCATGGCCACCATCTGGCCGATGTGCGCGGTCGCGGCCGGCTCGATGTCCGGGGCGAACGGCCCGGACACGCCCAGCGCGGCCATGTCCTCGCGGTAGGCGGCGGCGTAGCGGTCGGTGATCACCGAGATCGGCACCCCGAGCTCGCGCGCGGCGGCGTTGATCTTGTCGTCGACGTCGGTGATGTTGCGCGCGTAGCGCAGCGCGCCGTGGCGGCGGCGGAGCAGGGCGGCGAGCACCCCGAACACCACCGGCCCGCGCGCATTGCCGATGTGCACGTAGTTGTAGACCGTCGGCCCGCACAGGTACATGGTCGGGCAGGCCGGATCCTGGGGCTCGAACGGCTCGATCCGGCGGGTGAGGCTGTTGAACAGGCGCAGGGACATCGGCACGCGGCAGCGGGAAACCGCCGATTCTAAGGGTCCGGCGCCCATCCGGCACGCGCGCGCGTCGCGGCTTTCCCGGCCGGCATGCCGCGAAGGCTTGCCGGGGCCCGGATTCAGCCGGGGGCCGGCCTTCGCGGCCTAGACTGCTTCCAATGACCCGCAACGCTCCCGCTTCCGCCGCCCGCCAGGCGCGCCTGCTGCTGGCGGCCGCCTGCGTGCTGTGCGCGGCCGGCGCCTTGGCCCAGGACGCCGAGCCGGCGCCGGCGCCCGCGCGCCAGCCTGAGAACGTGCGGGTCGAGTTCGCCCAGGTGCTCCGCGCCGAGCCGGTGTACCAGACCCTGCGCGCGACCAGCATGGTCGAGCGCTGCGAGGCGTCGACGCCGGTCGAGGAGAGCGAGGAGGCCAAGACCGGACTGGCGCGGGTGATCGGTGCGGTCAAGGGCGCGCTCACCCCCGACCCCAAGGTCGAGGAGGTCGCCCCCTCGGCGGGTGGCCAGTGCCGCATGGTGCCGGTGGAGCGGGAGTTCCGGCGTCCGGTCGGCTACGACGTCGATTACGTGCATCGCGGGGTCAAGTACCGGTCGCGCCTGCCGACCGACCCCGGCAACCGGCTCCGGGTGCGGGTCTCGGTGACCCCGCTCGTTACAGACGAAACCCACTGACGCCGCCGGATTCCTGTTGCAGCGCAGTGCGCGCCGTGCGACGATTCGCGCCGTGCAGACCTTCCTTTCCAGCGCCGACGTCCTGACCTCCGCCCGCATGGCGTCGGGCATGACCTCGCGCGCCCGTCGACCGGACCCCTGCGACTGAGCTGGGCCGACCGGACGCGTCATGCCGTCATGCCGGAACCCAGCCAGAGGCTGGGTTTTTTCGTTTCTGAAGTCCCCGGGCCCCTTTCCATCCATACGGACACCGAGATGAAGCACTTCCTCAACACGCAGGACTGGAGCCGCCCGGACCTGGACGCGCTGCTGGCCGACGCGGCCCGGTTCAAGCGCGAGCGGCTGGGCGACGCGCTGAAGGGGCGCTCCATCGCGCTGGTGTTCTTCAATCCCTCCATGCGCACCCGCACCAGCTTCGAACTGGGCGCCTTCCAGCTCGGCGGACATGCGATCGTGCTGCAGCCGGGCAAGGACGCCTGGCCGGTCGAGTTCGACCTCGGCACGGTGATGGACGGCGATACCGAGGAGCACATCGCCGAAGTCGCCCGGGTGCTGGCCCGGTACGTGGACCTGATCGGCGTGCGCGCCTTCCCGAAGTTCGTCGACTGGCAGTACGACCGCCAGGACGTGGTGCTCAACGCGTTCGCGAAGTACTCCACGGTGCCCGTCATCAACATGGAGACGATCACCCACCCCTGCCAGGAGCTGGCCCACGCGCTGGCGCTGCAGGAGCACTTCGGCACGACCGACCTGCGCGGCAGGAAGTACGTGCTGACCTGGACCTACCACCCCAAGCCGCTGAACACCGCGGTCGCCAACTCGGCCCTGACCATCGCCACCCGCCTGGGCATGGACGTGACCCTGCTGTGCCCGACCCCGGAGTACATCCTCGACGAGCGCTACATCGACTGGGCCAACCAGAACGTCGCCGAAAGCGGTGGCTCGTTCCAGGTCAGCCACGACATCGAGAGCGCCTACCGTGGCGCCGACGTGGTCTACGCCAAGAGCTGGGGCGCGCTGCCGTACTTCGGCAACTGGGCGCCGGAGAAGCCGATCCGCGACCAGTACAGGCACTTCATCGTCGACGAGCGGAAGATGGCGCTGACCAACAACGGCGTGTTCAGCCACTGCCTGCCGCTGCGCCGCAACGTCAAGGCGACCGACGCGGTGATGGACTCGCCCAACTGCATCGCCATCGAGGAAGCCGAGAACCGCCTGCACGTGCAGAAGGCGGTGATGGCCGCGCTCGCGCGCCAGTAGCCAGGCCCCGCCTTCCCCACCCGCGGGGGAGGCCGGGACGGGAACGGCGGCCTGCCGGCGCCGGACCCGTCCCCCGCATCCGCCCCGACTCCCGAATGCAGGGGAGGGGCCCCCACCGAGAAACCAGACAATGAGCGTCTCCGATTCCAAAGACATCGTCCTCGCCTTCTCCGGCGGCCTGGATACCAGCTTCTGCGTGCCCTACCTGCAGGAGCGCGGCTGGCGGGTGCATACCGTGTTCGCCGACACCGGCGGCGTGGACGCCGACGAGCGCGAGTTCATCGAGAAGCGCGCGGCCGAGCTCGGCGTGGCCAGCCACGTCACCGTCGACGGCGGCCCGGCGATCTGGAACGGATTCGTCAAGCCGTTCGTGTGGGCCGGCGAGGGCTACCAGGGCCAGTACCCGCTGCTGGTGTCGGACCGCTACCTGATCGTGGACGCCGCGCTCCGGCGCGCCGCCGAACTGGGCACCAACGCCATCGCCCACGGCTGCACCGGCATGGGCAACGACCAGGTGCGCTTCGACCTGGCGGTAAAGGCCCAGGGCGACTACCGCATCGTGGCGCCGATCCGCGAGATCCAGAAGGAGCACACCCAGACCCGCGCCTACGAGCAGGCCTACCTGGAGGAGCGCGGCTTCGGCGTGCGCGCCAAGCAGAAGGCCTACACGATCAACGAGAACCTGCTGGGCGTGACCATGTCCGGCGGCGAGATCGACCAGTGGCAGGCCCCGGGCGAGGGCGCGCGCGGCTGGTGCGCGCCGCGCAGCGCGTGGCCGGCCGAGCCGCTTACCGTGCGCCTGGGGTTCGAGCGTGGCGAGGCCGTCGAGCTCGACGGCAAGGCGCTGCCGGGCGAGCAGATCCTGGCCAAGCTCAACCGGCTGTTCGCGCCCTACGGCGTGGGCCGGGGCATGTACACCGGCGACACCGTGATCGGCCTCAAGGGCCGGATCGTGTACGAGGCGCCGGGCCTGGTCGCCCTGCTCACCGCGCACCGTGCGCTGGAGGAGGCGGTGCTGTCGAAGCACCAGAACCGGTTCAAGCCCGAGGTCGCGCGCAAATGGGTGGAACTGGTGTACGAAGGCTTCTTCCACGACCCGCTCAAGACCGACCTGGAGGCGTTCCTGGCCTCGTCGCAGGCGACGGTGAACGGCGAGGTGGTGCTCGAGACCCGCGGCGGCCGCGTGGACGCGGTGGCGGTGAAGTCGCCGCACCTGCTGCACTCCAAGGGCGCCACCTACGCCCAGTCGGCCAACTGGGGCGTCGAGGAGGCCGAGGGTTTCATCAAGCTGTTCGGCATGAGCAGCACGCTGTGGGCGGAGGTCAACCGCAAGCCATGAGCGCGGCGGGCACCGGCATGCGGGTCGGCGTGGCGCGGAGGCGGGCCTGACATGGACCGGCTGCGCATCGACACCCGGCCCGAGGCGATGGACGTGGACGCCATCCACGGCTTCCTCGCCCGCGAGGCCTACTGGAGCCGCGGCATCCCGCGCGCCACGGTGGAACGCGCGATCGCCGGCTCGCTGTGCTTCGGCGGCTTCGTCGAGGGGGCGGGGCAGGTGGCGTTCGCCCGGGTGGTGACCGATTGCGCGACCTTCGCCTACCTGTGCGACGTGTTCGTGCTCCCGCAATGGCGCGGCCGCGGCTATGCCAGGCAGCTGATGGACGCGGTGATGGCCGATCCCCGGCTGCAGGGCCTGCGCCGCTTCCTGCTCGCCACCAGCGACGCGCATGGGCTGTACCGGCGCTACGGCTTCGCCGCGCCGGCCCGGCCCGGGACCCTGATGGAGATCCTGCGCCCCGACATCTACCAGGCCGCCGCGGCGGCCCACTGAAACGGACCGATGAGCGACCTGCTTCCTTCCATCCTCGCGCACCTCGAGAAGCTGGTGTCCTTCGACACCCGCAACCCGCCGCGCGCGATCACCACCGGCGGGATCTTCGACTACCTGCGCGAGCAGCTGGCCGGGTTCCGTATCGAGGTGGTCGACCACGGCGCCGGCGCGGTGTCGATGCTCGCCGTTCGCGGCACGCCCTCGCGCCTGTTCAACGTGCACCTGGACACGGTGCCGTCGTCGCCGCACTGGAGCGCCGACCCGCACGTGCTGCGGGTCGAGGGCGACAGGGCGATCGGCCTGGGCGCCTGCGACATCAAGGGCGCCGCCGCGGGCCTGGTCGCGGCCGCCCAGGCGACGGACGGCGACGCCGCGTTCCTGTTCAGCAGCGACGAGGAGGCCAACGACGCGCGCTGCATCAAGGCCTTCCTCGCCCGCGACCACGGGTTCGGCCACGTGGTGGTGGCAGAGCCGACCGGCTGCGAGGCGGTGCTGGCCCACCGCGGCATCAGCGCCGTGCGCATGGCCTTCCGCGGCCGTGCCGGCCACGCTTCGGGCGCCGCGGCGCTGGACGCCAGCGCGCTGCACCACGCGGTGCGCTGGAGCAACCGGGCGCTCGACTTCGTGGGCATGGAGTCGCACCGCCGCTTCGGCGGCCTGACCGGCCTGCGCTTCAACATCGGCCGGCTCGAGGGCGGGATCAAGGCCAACGTCATCGCCCCCGAGGCCGAGCTGCGCTTCGGCTTCCGGCCGCTGCCCTCGCACGACCTCGACCAGCTGCACGCGGCGTTCCGCTCCTTCGCCGCGCCCGACGCGCTGGAGGCCTACGAGGAAACCTTCCGCGGACCGCCGCTGCCGGCCGGCGACGTCGCCTCGGCCGAGGACCGGCGCCTGGCCGCGCGCGACCTGGCCGACGAACTCGGCCTGCCGGTCGGCAACGCGGTCGACTTCTGGACCGAGGCCTCGCTGTTCTCGGAGGCCGGCCTCACCGCGCTGGTGTTCGGCCCCGGCGACATCGCCCAGGCCCATACCGCCGACGAGTGGGTCTCGCTCTCGCAACTGCAACGCTACGGCGGCATCGTCCGCGACATCCTGGACCAATGAACATCGAAGCCAACCGCCAGACCCGGCAGACCATCGTGCGCCTGCTCTCGAGCATGGCCAGCGCGAAGGAGATCAGCCAGTACCTCAAGCGCTTCTCGCAGCTCGACGCGAAGCGCTTCGCCGTGGTCAAGGTCGGCGGCGCGGTGCTGCGCGACGATCTCGAGGCCCTGACCTCGTCGCTGACCTTCCTGCAGGAGGTCGGCCTGACCCCGATCGTGCTGCACGGCGCCGGCCCGCAGCTGGACGCGGAGCTGTCGGCCGCGGGGATCGGGAAGAAGACCGTCAACGGCCTGCGGGTCACCACGCCCGAGGCGCTGGCGATCGTGCGCCGCGTGTTCCAGTCCTCCAACCTGGCCCTGGTCGAGGCGCTGCAGGCGGCCGGCGCGCGCGCGACCTCGATCACCGGCGGCGTGTTCGAGGCCGACTACCTCGACCGCGACACCTACGGCCTGGTCGGCGAGGTCAAGGCGGTCAACCTGGCGCCGATCGAGGCCAGCCTGCAGGCCAGTTCGATCCCGGTGATCGCCAGCCTCGGCGAAACCCCCGGTGGACAGATCCTCAACATCAACGCCGACTTCGCCGCCAACGAGCTGGTGCGGGTGCTGCAGCCGTACAAGATCATCTTCCTGACCGGCACCGGCGGCCTGCTCGACGCCGACGGCAAGGTGATCGACTCGATCAACCTGACCAGCGAATACGAGCACCTGATGCAGCAACCGTGGATCAACGGCGGCATGCGGGTGAAGATCGAGCAGATCAAGGACCTGCTCGACCACCTGCCGCTCGAGTCCTCGGTCTCGATCACGCGGCCGGCGGACCTGGCCAAGGAGCTGTTCACCCACAGGGGATCCGGCACCCTGGTCCGGCGTGGCGAGAGGGTCAACCGCGGCACGCGCTGGGAGGATTTCGACCTGGCGCGCCTGCGCGAGCTGGTCGAGCGCAGCTTCGGCCGGCGCCTGGTGCCCGACTACTTCGAGCGCACGAAGCTGCTGCGCGCCTACGTCAGCGAGAACTATCGCGCGGCGGTGATCCTGACCGACGCCGACGGGATGGTCTACCTGGACAAGTTCGCGGTCCTCGACGACGCCCAGGGCGAGGGCCTGGGGCGCGCGGTCTGGAACGTGATGCGCGAGGAGACGCCACGGCTGTTCTGGCGCTCGCGCCACAACAACCAGATCAACATCTTCTACTACGCCGAGTCCGACGGCTGCCTCAAGCAGGAGAAGTGGAAGGTGTTCTGGTACGGCCTCGACGGCTTCGCCGAGATCGAACGCTGCGTGGCGCACTGCGCCACCCGGCCGCCCACCCTGGTGGACTGAGCATGGACGTGCGCGCGACCGCTTCCTCCTGGACCACGGTGCTGCGGCTGGCGGGCCGGCACGCCGTGCTCGAGCCGCTGGACCGGTCCCACGTGGACGGACTGCGCGCGGCGGTGGAGGGGAGCGGGCTGGACCGGCTCTGGTACACCAGCGTGCCGGCGCCGGGCGGAATCGCGCACTACGTGGAGGCCGCGCTCCAGGCGCAGGCCGAGGGCAAGGTGCTGCCGTTCGTGGTGCGCGATGCCTCCGGCACGATCGTCGGCAGCACCCGCTTCTACGGCCTCGACCCGGAGGTGCCGAGGCTGCTCATCGGCTACACCTGGTACGCGCCCCGGGTGCAGCGCACCGGGGTGAACACCGAGTGCAAGCTGATGCTGCTGCACCACGCTTTCGAGGCGATGGGCTGCGCCTGCGTCGGTTTCGAGACCTCCTGGTTCAACCACGCCTCGCGCGCCGCCATCGCCCGGCTCGGCGCGAAGCAGGACGGCGTGCTGCGCCACCACAAGCGGCACGCCGACGGTACCCTGCGCGACACGGTCGTGTTCTCCATCCTCGACAGCGAATGGCCGGGGGTGCGCAACCACCTGCAGGCCAGACTGGACGCCCACGCATGAGCAACAAGACGTACTCCATCGGCATCGTCGGCGCGCGCGGCCACACCGGCGCCGAGCTGATCCGCCTGGTCGCCGCCCACCCCCGGCTGGAACTGGCCTTCGTGTCCTCGCGCGAGCTCGCCGGCCAGCGCGTGGCCGACCACAACGACGCCTACCGGGGCGAACTGCGGTTCGAGAACATCGGCCACGACGAGGTCGCGGCCCGCGGCGCCGACGTGGTGGTGCTGGCGCTGCCGAACGGCAAGTCCGGCGAGATCGTCGCCGGCATCGACGCCGCGGCGCCGGGCACCCTGGTGGTGGACCTGTCCGCCGACCACCGCTTCGACCCGGCCTGGTACTACGGGCTTCCGGAGATCACCCGGGACGGGTACGCGGGGCAGAGGCGGATCAGCAACCCGGGCTGCTACGCCACCGCGATGCAGCTGGCGATCTGGCCCATGCTGGAGTTCCTCGCCGGGCCGCCGCAGTGCTTCGGCGTGTCGGGGTACTCGGGCGCGGGCACCACGCCCTCGGACCGCAACAACCCCGAGCTGCTGCGCGACAACCTGATGCCCTACAGCCTCGTCGGGCACGTCCACGAGCGCGAGGTCTCCGCGCGGCTCGGCGTGCCGGTGGAGTTCATGCCGCACGTGGCGCCGCACTTCCGCGGCATCACCATGACCGTGAACATGTGGTTGCGCGAACCGCTCAAGGCCGACTGGATCCGCGCCCGCTACGAGCAGCGCTATGCCGGCGAGCCGCTGGTGCGGGTCGTCGAGGAGGCGCCGTGGGTAAGCCGCATCGCCGGCCGGCACGGGGTGGAGATCGGCGGCTTCACCGTCTCGGCCGACGGCAAGCGCCTGGTGGTCGTGTCCACCGAGGACAACCTGCTCAAGGGCGCGGCCACCCAGGCCATGCAGAACATCAACATCGCGCTGGGGCTGCCCGAGATGGCCTCGATCCCCGCGTTCAAGGAGGTAGCCCATGGCTGAACTGCTGTGGCAGAAGCCGGGCGTGGCGGTGGACGCGCAGATCCAGCGCTTCCTCGCCGGCGACGACGTGGTCCTGGACCGCGAGTTCTTCCTCCACGACATCGCCGCCAGCAGCGCGCACGCCGAAGGGCTGCAGCGCATCGGCATCCTCACCGAAGCGGAACTGGCCGATCTCAAGCGCGAACTCGCGGCGCTGGCCGACGACTTCCGCAGCGGCGCCTTCGTCCTCGACGAGCGCTTCGAGGATGGCCATTCGGCCATCGAGGCGCGCCTGACCGAGCGCCTCGGCGACCCGGGCCGCAAGATCCACACCGGGCGCAGCCGCAACGACCAGATCCTGGTCGCGACCCGGCTGTGGCTGAAGGAGAAGCTCGCCCGCGTGGCCGCGCTCTCGCGGGAGGTGGCGAAGGTGGCGCTCGACCGCGCCGCCGCGGAGAAGGACCTGCCGATCCCGGGCTACACCCACATCCAGCGCGCCGTGGTGTCCTCGGCCGGCATGTGGTGGGCCGGCTGGGCCGAGGCCTTCATCGACGACGCCGTGCGCGCCGGCGACACCCTGACGCTGGTCGACTGCAATCCGCTGGGCACCGCCGCCGGCTATGGCGTGAACCTGGCGCTGGACCGAGACCACACCACCGCCGCGCTCGGCTTCGCGCGGATGCAGGTCAGCCCGGTGTACGCCCAGCTCTCGCGCGGCAAGTTCGAGCTGGCCGCGCTCGAGGCGCTGGGCAGCGCCACGCTCGACCTGCGTCGCCTGGCCTGGGACCTGTCGCTGTACACGACCTCCGAGTTCGGCTTCGTGTCGCTGCCGCCGCAGTACACGACCGGCAGCTCGATCATGCCCAACAAGCGCAACCCGGACGTGATCGAACTGATGCGCGCCACCCACGCCAGCGTCGCCGCCGCGCGCACCGAGATCGAGCAGCTGCTGTCGCTGCCGTCCGGCTACCAGCGCGACCTGCAGGCCTCGAAGGGCGCGATCTTCCACGGCTTCAGCCGCGGCCTGGGCGCGCTCGAGCTGCTGCCCGCGCTGCTGGCCAACCTGGAGTGGCGCGAGGACCGGCTTCGCGCGGCGATCGACTCGGGCATGTACGCCACCGACGTGGCGGTGGAGGCGGCGATCGCCGGGGTGCCGTTCCGCGAGGCGTACCGCGCCGCGGCCGAGGGCGCGGCCACGGCGGGGCAGGGTCGCACGCCCGAGGGCAGTCTGGCCGCGCGCACCTCGCCGGGCGCCGCCGCGGACCTGCGCCTGGACGCGCTGCGTGCACGCTGGGAGGCGTTGTGAGCGCGCCGCGTTACCTGGTCGTGCTGATGCGGCGCCCCGGCTTCGACGAGGCGCTGGTCGCGCCACACCTCGCGTTCCTCGACGACCTGCGCGCGCAGGGCGTGCTCGAACTGAGCGGCGGCTTCAGCGACCGCAGCGGCGGCGCCTACCTGTTGCGCGGCCCATCGGCGCTGGAGGAGGCACGCGCGATCGCGATGCGCGACCCGCTGGTGGCGCAGGGCGCGTCCGACCTCATCCTCCACGAGTGGATCGCCCGCTGACGCCATGGCACCGCACGACTTCTCCGAACAGATGCTGCCGCCCTGGCGGCGCGCCGTGCTCAAGGTCGGCAGCAGCCTGCTGGCGGCCAATGGCGGCGGCCTGTCGACCGAGTACGCCGGCGCGATCGCCGGTTTCGTGGTCGCCGCGCACCGGATGGGCCGGGAAGTGGTCGTGGTGTCCTCCGGCGCGGTGGCGGCCGGGCGCGCGATCATGCGCGAACAGCCGCACGATGGCGCCGAGATGGCCGAGCGCCAGGCCCTGGCCGCGCTCGGACAGGCGCGCCTGATCGGCTTCTGGCAGGCGCTGCTCGACCGCCAGGTGGCCCAGGTCCTGCTGACCCACGACGACCTGCGCAACCGCCGCCGCTACCTCAACGCGCGGGCCACGCTCGCCGCGCTGCTGCGCCACCGCGCGGTGCCTGTGGTGAACGAGAACGACACCGTCTCGGTGGACGAACTCAAGCTCGGCGACAACGACAACCTCGCCGCGATCGTGGCCGCGCTGGTCGATGCCGACGTGCTGTTCATCGCCACCGACATCGACGGCCTCTACGACGCCGACCCGCGCCGCCATCCCGACGCGCGCCCGGTGGAGGTGGTGTCCCACCTCACCCCGGCCCTGCTCGCGGCGGCCGGCGGCACGGGCAGCGCCGTGGGCACCGGCGGCATGCGCACCAAGCTCGAGGCCGCGCAGCGCGCCTCGGCGGCGGGCGTGGCCACGGTGCTGTTCAACGGCACCCGCGCCGACGTGCTCCAGGCGCTGGCCCACGACCGCCTGCGCGGCACCCGCATCCACGCCCTGCGCACCCGGGTGGCGGTGCGCAAGCACTGGCTGCAGAACGCGCCGGCCGAGCCGGGCGGCATCTTCATCGACGCCGGCGCCGGGAACGCGCTGGTGGAGAAGGGCGCCTCGCTGCTGCCCGGCGGGGTGGTGGCCGCGGAGGGCGAGTTCCGCCGCGGCGACATGGTCGAGGTGCTGGTGCGCGAGGAAGGCGGCGTGCGACGCGTAGCCCGCGGCGTGAGCCAGTACTCGGCCGCCGACATTCGCCGGATCGCGCGGCGCCATTCGCGCGAGATCGAATCGATCCTCGGGTACAGCTACGGCGACACCGTGATCCACCGTGACGACCTGATGCTGGTATAGCCGACCCCGACGCCATTCAGACAGACGGACCGGAACGCCATGACCGACATCCGCCAGCTTGCACTGGACTGCCGCGAGGCCGCGCATGCGGTCGCCCGGCTGCCGACCGACGCCAAGGACGCGATGCTGCGCGACATGGCCGACCAGCTGCTGGCCGACGCGCCGGCGATCCTGGCCGCGAACGCGCAGGACATGGGGGCGGCGCGCGCGAAGGGCGTGGGCGAGGCGATGCTCGACCGCCTGCGCCTGGATGAGGCGCGTCTGGCCGGCGTCGCCGACGCGCTGCGCGAGGTCGCGGCGCTGCCCGATCCGGTCGGCCAGGTCACGCGGCGCGATACCCGCCCCAACGGCATCGTGGTCGAACGCGTGCGCACGCCGCTGGGCGTGGTGGCGATGATCTACGAGGCGCGGCCGAACGTGACCGCCGATGCGGCGGCGCTGTGCCTGAAGGCCGGCAACGGGGTGATCCTGCGCGGCGGCAGCGAGGCGGTGCGCTCGAACCTCGCGATCGCCGCGGCGCTCGGGCGTGCGCTCGAGCGCGCCGGCGTGCCGGCCGCGGCGGTCACCGTCGTCGAGGACCTGCGCCGCGAGACCATGGTCGCGCTGCTGCAGTTGACCGACATCGTCGACCTCGCGATCCCGCGCGGGGGCGAGGGCCTGATCCGCTTCGTCGCCGAGCACGCGCGGGTCCCGGTGATCAAGCACTACAAGGGCGTGTGCCACCTGTTCGTGGACGCCAGCGCCGACCTGGACCTGGCCCTCGGCCTGCTGGTGGACGGCAAGGTCTCGCGCCCGAGCGCCTGCAATGCACTGGAGACCCTGCTGGTACACGCCGACGTCGCGGAGGACTTCCTGCCGCGCGCGGCGCAGGCACTGCGCGAGAGGGGAGTGGAACTGCGCGGCGACGACGCGACGCGTGCGCTGGTCCCGGACGCGGCGCCGGCCACGGAGGCCGACTACGACGCCGAATACCTCGACCTGGTGATCGCGGTGCGCGTGGTCGCTTCCCTGGACGAGGCTATCGCCCACGTCCGCCGCCACGGGTCCGACCACACCGAGGTGATCGCGACCCGCGACCAGGCCAGTGCCGAAGCCTTCGTCAACGCGCTGCGCTCGGCGGTGGTGATGGTGAACGCGTCGTCGCGCTTCTCCGACGGCGGCGAGCTGGGGCTGGGTGCGGAGATCGGCATCTCGACCACGCGCCTGCATGCCTATGGGCCGATGGGCCTGGAAGCGCTGACCGTCGAGCGCTTCGTGGTCCGCGGCGAGGGCCAGACCCGCAACATCCACCGCTGAGGGCGCGCCCGCGGATCCGGGCACGCGCACCCGCGACCTCAGCAGGGCCGGCGGGGACGCACGCAATGGGCACGCCTGCGCGCATGCCAGCGGCAATACCTCAGGCCACGCCGGGCGTCGCCAGGGTTTCCATCCCGCCGTCGTCGGTCTCGGCCTGGACGGTGACCGCTGCCCCGTGGTTCAGGGCGCGCGCCTCGGCCATCAGCTGGGCGATCTCCAGGCCCTTGTCGCGCTCGGGGAACCAGAAGATCGGCCGGTCACCGTCGAGCAGTTGCCAGCCCCCGCCGCTGCACACCAGGCGCAGGATCGATCCGGACATCGCCGTCTCCATGAGTAGGACTCCACCCCGCCGACGGCTGCGGCCTGTCCATGGCCGGGTCGCCCATCGTCCGTGAAGCGGCCCGGCGGGGCAGGGCCAGTGTCTGCGAGGGCCGGGCGCACCGCAGTCGGTGGGGCACCTGCCCGGGTGTAGGACTTCCCCTACCGGCGGACGCCGCCTGCCCCGGGGCCCGCGGCGTGTCCGGGGCGCGGCGTGTCCGGGGCCCGGAAACGCGAAAAGCCGGCGCTGGGCCGGCTTTCCGCGTGGATCGGTTGGTCGGGGAGACAGGATTTGAACCTGCGACTTCTACGTCCCGAACGTAGCGCTCTACCAGGCTGAGCTACACCCCGACTGAGCCGCGCATTTTAGAGACTCCCACCGCCGCGAGGCAAGTGGGCACCGGCTCAGTGCAGGGCCGAGGCCAGTTCCTCGAGCGCGGCGCGGTCCAGGATCTCGACCCGGTGCGGGTCGGGGAGGGCGATCACGCCCTGCTCGCGCAGGCGGGTGAAGCTGCGGCTCACGGTCTCGACGGTCAGCCCGAGGTGGTCGGCGATGTCGCCACGGCCCATGGGCAGCGCGACGAAGGGATCGTCGCCGCGGATCCGCATCTGCTGGCGCAGGCGCACCAGGAAGGTCGCCAGCCGCTCCAGCGGCGAGAGGCGGGCCAGCAGCAGCATCGAGTCGTGGGCATCGTCCAGGTCGCGGCAGGCGCGCTCGAGCAGGGCATGCTCGAAGCTCGGGAAGCGCTGGCGCAACTCGTCGATGCCGTCGAGGCCGTAGGCGCAGACGCGGCTGGCCGCCACGGCCTCGATCGAATAGCGGTGGACCTTGTGCCCGGACAGGCCGAAGAAGTGGCCCGGGGTCACGAACGCGACCACCTGGCGGCGGGCGTCGGGAAGCGTGCGCACCACCCGGAGCATGCCGCTGGTCACGCTGTAGGCGTGGCGGCAGGGCTGGCCGGCGCGGGCCAGCTCGCCGTTGGCCTGCAGTTCGATCGAGAACACGTGGCGCTCGAGCGCGTCGGCCTCGGGCGGCGGCAACGACGAGCACACCGCCAGCTCGCGGACGGCGCAACGCGCGCAGTCGAGTGGCACGACGGTGCGGGAGTGCTGGCGGCAGCGGGCGAGGGGCTGGGTGGTCATGGATGGTCCGCCCGGCCATCATAGCCTTCCGCCGGCACCGGCAGGCGGGAAAAATTGTCCAACGCCGCCGGTGCCCGCCGGCCGCCCCTGCGCGGAGCCCGCGGCCGTCGCGCGGCCCGGGGCAGCGCGGTTGCGGACGGGTAGAATGGGCGACTTTCCCCCGCCGATCCGGTCCGCCCCGGCATGATCAAGCCCAGAACTCCCCCCGGTGTCATGGAACTGCTGCCCCGCGACCAGATCGCGTTCCAGCGCATGCTGGACACGATCCGGCGGATCTTCGAGGGCTTCGGCTTCCTGCCGATCGAGACCCCGGTGTTCGAGCTGTCCGAGGTGCTGCTGACCAAGTCCGGCGGCGAGACCGAGCGCCAGGTGTACTTCGTGCAGTCCACCGGCGCGCTGGAGAAGGCCGGCGAGGGCCTGCCGGAGCTGGCGCTGCGCTTCGACCTGACCGTGCCGCTGGCCCGCTACGTGGCCGAGCACGAGCACGAGCTGGCGTTCCCGTTCCGCCGCTACCAGATGCAGCGCGTGTACCGCGGCGAGCGCGCCCAGCGCGGGCGCTTCCGCGAGTTCTACCAGTGCGACATCGACGTGATCGGCAAGGACGCGCTGTCCACCCGCCACGACGCCGAGATCCCGGCGGTGATCAGCGCGGTGTTCGAGGCGCTTGACATCGGCGACTTCACCATCCACCTCAACCACCGCAAGATGCTGCGCGGCTACTTCGAGGGCCAGGGCATCCCGGACGAGGCCCAGGTGCCGGTGCTGCGCGAGATCGACAAGCTCGACAAGCGCGGCGAGGACGCGGTGCGCGCGACCCTGGCGGGTGAGGGCTTCGGACTGTCGCACGAGGTGATCGATCGCCTGATGGCGTTCTCGCGCGTGCGCTCCAGCGGCCATGACGACGCGCTGGCCAGGCTCGAGGCGCTCGGCGCCGGCACGCCGCTGTTCGAGGAAGGACGCGAGGAACTGCGCGAGGTGCTGCGCCGGCTCAGGGCCCTGGGCGTGCCGGAGTCGCGCTATGCGATCAACCTCTCGATCGCGCGCGGCCTGGACTACTACACCGGCATCGTCTACGAGACCACGCTCGACGCCAATCCGGGCCTGGGCTCGATCTGCTCGGGCGGCCGCTACGACAACCTCGCCAGCCACTACACCAGGTCGAAGCTGCCCGGCGTGGGGATCTCGATCGGCCTCACGCGCCTGTTCTGGCAGCTGCGCGAGGCCGGACTGGTGCAGACCGCGGACAGTTCGGTGGACGTGCTGGTGACCCTGTTCGACGACGGGGGCCTGGACCACGCGCTGGGCCTGTCGCAGCAGCTGCGCGCCGCCGGGCTCAACGTCGAGACCCAGCTCGAGCCGCGCAAGCTCGGCAAGCAGATGCAGTACGCCGACCGCGCCGGGATCCGCTTCGTGGTGATCCGAGGCGAGGACGAGGCCGCGCGCGGCGTGGTCGCGGTCAAGGACCTGCGCCGCGGCGAGCAGTTCGAGGTGCCCGACGCCGAGCTGGCGCAGACTCTGCTGGTCGAGCGCGAGCAGTGGCGGGCCCTGGGCACCGCGGGGCGGGCCTGACCGCCATGGGCGACGGCATCGTCCTGCTCGACGGACGGTCGCTGACCCGCGACCAGCTGGTCGCGGTGGCGAACGGCGCGGCGGTGCGGCTGGACCCGGAGGCGCTGCGCGCGGTGGCGCGCGCCGCCGACTTCCTGGCCGAGCAGGTGCGGCGCGAGGAGCCGATCTACGGCGTGTCCACCGGCTTCGGCAGCAATGCCGACAAGCTGCTGGGCGCGCACCCGCTGCGCGACGAACTGCCGGGCGCCGAGCCCTCGGGCCGTTCCCTGCACGAGGAGCTGCAGCACAACCTGATCGTGA
Source organism: Luteimonas sp. J29 (assembly GCF_000472505.1). GTDB lineage: Bacteria > Pseudomonadota > Gammaproteobacteria > Xanthomonadales > Xanthomonadaceae > Luteimonas. The sequence goes on along the minus strand of NZ_AWZR01000003.1, from coordinate 69,852 downwards.
CCCACGCGGTGTGCGTGGGCCCGCCGCTGCCGGCCGACGTGGTCCGGGCGATGCTGTGCATCCGCATCAACACGCTGCTCCGCGGCCACTCCGGCATCCGCGTGCAGACGCTCGAAGCGCTCGCCGCGCTGCTCAACGCCGGCGTGGTGCCGGTGGTGCCCGAACTCGGTTCGGTGGGCGCCTCGGGCGACCTCGCGCCGCTGTCGCACCTGGCGATCGTCCTGCTGGGTGGCGGCGAGGCGTTCTACCAGGGCCGGCGCATGCCCGGCGCCGAGGCACTGGCCGCCGCGGGCCTGGCGCCGGTGCGGCTGTCGTACAAGGAAGGCCTGGCGCTCAACAACGGCACCGCGCAGATGCTGGCCACCGGCGCGCTGGCGCTGCACCGGCTCGAGCGCATGCTCGACACCGCCGACCTGGCCGCGGCGATGACCATCGACGCCTTCGCCGGGCGCCTGGGCGCGTTCGCCGAGGACGTGCATGCGCTGCGCCCGCATCCGGGGCAGGTGCAGACGGCCGCGCGCCTGCGCGAACTGCTCGAAGGCTCGACCCTGGCCGACATCCCCTATCACCTGGTGCCGCTGTTCCGGCCCTGGCTGCCGGCGAGCTGGGACACGCCCGGGTCGCGCCAGCTCAGCTTCGACATCGGTTGGAACTGGGTGCCGAGCGACCAGCGCCACGGCCGCGAGAAGTTCTACACCCGGTTCAAGCCGTTCCGCGGCGGCAAGAAGCACCAGCCGCAGGACAGCTACTCGCTGCGCTGCATCCCGCAGGTGCACGGCGCGGTACGCGACGCGGTGGCGCATGCCGCGCGCGTGTTCGACGTCGAGCTCAACGCGGTCACCGACAACCCGCTGGTGTTCCCGGACCGCGAGGCCGAGCACGTCGAGCAGCAGGTGATCTCGGCCGGCCACTTCCACGGCATGCCGCTGGCGCTGGCGATGAGCGCGGTCAAGGCGGCGATCCCGGTGCTGGCCTCGATCAGCGAGCGCCGGCTCAACAAGCTGGTCGACCCGGCCACCAGCGACGGGTTGCCGGGCTTCCTGATCGGCAACGAGGACGGCACCGAGTCCGGCTTCATGATCGTGCAGTACACCGCGGCGGCGATCGTCAACGACCTCGCCACCCGCGCGCACCCGGCCAGCGTGTACTCGATCCCGACCAGCGCCAATGCCGAGGACCACGTGTCGATGGGCACCAACGAGGCGCGGCACGTGCTGTCGATGGTCGACGACCTCGGCAAGGTGCTGGCGCTGGAGCTCTACACGGCGGCGCAGGCGCTGGACCTGCGCCTGGACATGATCAACGCCGCGCGCGACCTCGCCAGGCGCGGCGACGCCCAGGCCTTGCTGCGCAAGGTCCACGGCGTACCGGAAGGCGATCCGCGCCATCCCGCGTTCGTCGCCGAGGTCGAGGCGCTGCGCCAGGAGCTGGCCCAGGCCGAGCCGTTCCATCCGGGCCGGCGTGTGGCCGCGGCGCACGCGGCGATCCGGCGCCGGATCCCGTTCCTCGACCGCGACCGCGCCCTCGACGCCGACGTCGCGGCGGCCGTGGAACTGGTCGCCGACGGCACGCTGCTCGAGGCGATCGGCCGATGACGGCGGGGTGGGGCGGGTGAACCTGCCGCTGCACCTGGGCTGGCTGGGTGTGCTGGAGGCGACGCTGATCGCCTTCGCCGTCGGCGTGGCCTGCCTGCTGGGCTGGCGCTGGATCGCGTCCCGGGCCGGCTGGCCGCAGTCGCGGGCCATCGGCTGGGCCTGCGTGTGCGCGGTCGCGATCGCGGCCGGCATCGACAGCTGGAACCTGTTCTACCTGGGCGTGGTCCGGCTCGAGTCCCCGCTGTATGCCCGGATCGCGCTGTCGAAGATCCACGACGCCGACGCCCTTGGCATGCGAGTCTTCATGGAGTGGTGCGGGGCCCTGGCCGGGGTCGTGGCCGGCTGGGTGCTGGCGCACGGGCGCGCCCGCGCCAGCGGGGGCCAGGGCGCGCAATAGCGGGCGGGCGGCCGGGGCGCGCGCATCCATCGGTTCCAGCTGGATCGGACCGCGTCCCCCGGCGCATGCCGCGCCGGGAATGCCCCGTCGGATCAACGGACAAGGCCGGTCCGGCCGCAACTTCGGCGCAGTGGCCACACGTGTTCCCCGGAGATGTCGACGGCCGCCCGACGCGGCCGACCGACGATTGCGCTTGACTAATGTAATAACGCGCTATTACATTGGCGCGTCATGAAGCAGCGCCTCGAACCCCTGCCCGAATCCGACGCCAACGCCTCCTTCCGGGCGTTGGCCAAGGCGCTTGCGGGCCTCGAGCGGGTGGACGAGGTGGCCGCCTTCCTGCAGGACCTGTGCACCCCGGCCGAGCTCGAGGCCATGGCCGACCGCTGGCGCGTGGTGCCGCTGCTGCTGCAGGGCCTGCCCTACCGCGAGATCCACGACCGCACCCTGGTCAGCGTGACCACGATCGGCCGGGTCGCGCGCACGCTCGAACACGGCGCGGGCGGCTATGCCGCCGCCGTCCGGCGCCAGTACCCCCGGCTCGCGCCGGGCCACTGAAGGAACCCTCGATGAGCCCCACGGCCGTCCCCGCGGCGCGCGACCGCCTGCGCATCGCCATCCAGAAATCCGGACGCCTGAGCGACCCGGCGCGGGCATTGCTCGCCTCGTGCGGACTGTCCTGGCGCGAGAGCCGCGACAAGCTGTTCTGCTACGGCGAGACCCTGCCAGTCGACCTGCTGCTGGTCCGCGACGACGACATCCCCGGCCTGCTCGCCGATGGCGTGTGCGACTACGGCATCGTCGGCCGCAACGTGCTCGACGAGCAGGCGGCGCTGCGCGCGGCCGAGGGCAAGCCGCAGGTGTCGAAGGAGGTGCGCGCGCTCGGCTTCGGTGGCTGCCGCCTCGACATCGCCGTCCCCGAGGCCTGGGTCTGGGAGGGCCCGCAGCAGCTGCAGGGCCTGCGCATCGCCACCAGTTACCCGGGCCTGCTCGGCCGCTGGCTGGCGGAGCAGGGCGTGGAGGCGACGGTGGTGGTGCTGTCGGGCTCGGTGGAGATCGCGCCGCGCCTGGGCCAGGCCGACGTGGTCTGCGACCTGGTGTCCAGCGGCGCCACGCTCACCGCCAACCAGCTGCGGCCGGTGGCCACGATCATGCGCAGCGAAGCGGTGCTGGCCGGGCCGGTGCAGCCGTTTGCCGACATCCGCGGCGAACTGGCGCAGATGCTGCTGCGGCGCCTGGACGGCGTGCTGCGGCTGCGCGAGAGCCGCCTGCTGATGTTCCAGGCGCGGCGATCGGAGCTGCCGGCGTTGCTGGAAATGCTGCCCGACGCCGAGGAGCCGACGGTGCTGCAGGTCGACGGCGCCGACACGCTGGCGCTGCAGGCGCTGTGCCACGGCGCCATGACCTGGCAGCGCCTGGAAGACCTCAAGCGCGCCGGTGCGCGCGGGCTGATGGTGCTGCCGGTCGAGAGGATGCTGGCGTGAGCGCCGGCCTCGTCCAGCGGCTGGACTGGGCATCGCTCGATGCCGGTGCGCGTGCGCAGGCCCTGCAGCGCCCGGTCCAGGCGGTCGAGGCGCGTACGCGGGCGGCGGTCTCGACCCTGATCGACGAGGTGCGCGCGCGCGGCGACGAGGCGCTGCGCGAGATCAGCTTGCGCTTCGACGGCGTCGCGCCGGCGTCGTTCGAGGTCGCCGCGGACGAATTCTCGGCCGCGGAAGCCGCGGTTCCCGCGCAGCTCCGGGCCGCGATGGAGGAGGCGGCGGACAGGATCGAGCGTTTCCACCGCGCCGGCATGGCCCGGGGTTACGCGGTCGAGACCGCGCCCGGCGTGACCTGCGAGCGGGTGGTGCGGCCGATCGCGCGCGTGGGCCTGTACGTGCCGGCCGGCAGCGCGCCGCTGCCGTCCACCGCGCTGATGCTCGGAGTGCCGGCGCGGCTGGCCGGCTGCCGCGAAGTGGTGCTGTGCACGCCGCCGCGCCGGGACGGCAGCGCCGATCCCGCCGTGCTGGTGGCCGCGCGCCTGACCGGCGTGCACCGCGTGTTCAAGCTCGGCGGCGCGCAGGCGATCGCGGCGATGGCGTTCGGCACCGCCAGCGTGCCGCGCTGCGCCAAGCTGTTCGGGCCGGGCAACAGCTACGTGACCGAGGCCAAGCAGCAGGTGGCGCAGGCGGGCGTGGCGGCGATCGACATGCCGGCCGGTCCGTCCGAGGTGCTGGTCATCGCCGACGCCGGTGCGGATCCGGCCTTCGTCGCCGCCGACCTGCTGTCGCAGGCCGAGCACGGTCCCGATTCGCAGGTGCTGCTGCTGAGCGACGACCCGGCGCTGCTCGACCGGGTGGAAGCCGCACTGGAAGCGCAGCTGGCCGTGCTGCCGCGGGCGCAGATCGCGCGCCAGGCACTGGCGCAGTCGCGCCTGGTGCGCGTCCCGACGCTGGACGCGGCCTTCGAGATCAGCAACGCCTACGCGCCCGAGCACCTGATCCTGGCCCTGCGCGAGCCGCGTGGCTGGCTGGACCGGGTGGAGGCGGCTGGCTCGGTGTTCCTCGGCGACTGCACGCCGGAGGCGCTGGGCGACTACTGCAGCGGCACCAACCACGTGCTGCCCACCGGCGGCGCCGCGCACGCCTACAGCGGGGTGTCGGTGGCCAGTTTCCAGAACTTCGTCAGCGTGCAGCAGGCCAGCCGCGCCGGCATCGGCGCGATCGGCCCCTGCGCCGTGACCCTTGCCGAGGCCGAAGGGCTCGAGGCGCACGCCAACGCGGTGCGCCTGCGGCTGCGCGCGGGGGAGGCCGCATGAGCGCGGACGACGTGCTCGCCCTGGTGCGCGGGGACCTGCGCGGATTCGCCGGCTACAGCTCGGCGCGTTCGTCGCGCCTGCAGGGCGAGGTCTGGCTCAACGCCAACGAATCGGCCTGGGCCAATCCCGCCGACGCCGATGCGGCGTGCCGGCGCTATCCCGACCCCCAGCCCGGGGCGCTGCGCGCGGCGCTCGCCGACCTGTATGGCGTGGCGCCCGAGCGCCTGGTGATCGGCCGCGGCAGCGACGAAGCCATCGACCTGCTGGTGCGCGCGATCTGCGAGGCCGGACGCGACGCGGTGCTGGTGACGCCGCCGGTGTTCGGCATGTACGCGGTGAGCGCGCGCCTGCAGGGCGCGCCGCTGCTGGAGGTGCCGCTGCTCGACGACCCGGGGCAGGGCCTGGTCCCCGACTGCGCGGCGATCGCGCGGGCCGCCAGCGAGGGCGGCGCGAAGCTGGTGTTCCTGTGCTCGCCGTCCAACCCCGGCGGGCAGGCGATCGCCCTGGACGACATCGCCACGCTCGCGCGCGCCCTCCAGGGGCGGGCGCTGGTGGTGGTCGACGAGGCCTATGCCGAGTTCTCCGACCTGCCGTCGGCCACGACCCTGCTGGAGGCGCACCCGAACCTGGTGGTGCTGCGCACGCTGTCGAAGGCGCATGCGCTGGCCGCGGCGCGGATCGGCGCGGCGATCGCCGACCCGGCCCTGGCGACGGTGCTGCGCCGCTGCCAGGCGCCGTATCCGGTGCCCACGCCCTGCGCGGCGCTGGCGGTCGCCGGACTGTCTCCGCAGGCGCGCGCGGCCACCGCCGCGCGCGTCGCCCAGGTGCGCAGCGAGCGCGCGAGGCTCGCCGCGGGGCTGGCCGCCCTGCAGGGGGTGCGCCGGGTGTATCCCTCGCAGGGGAATTTCCTGCTGGTGCGGTTCGAGGACGCGCAGGCCGCGTTCGACGCGCTGCTGGACGCGGGCATCGTGGTGCGCGACCAGCGTGCCGCGCCTGCGCTCGGCGATGCGTTGCGCATCACCATCGGCACCCCGGAGCAGAACGACCGGGTGCTTGCCGTGCTCTCCGCCCTGGCGTCGTCGTCCGCAGCGGGGAGCGCCGTCGCCGGGGGAGCGCGCTGATGGGCACGAAGATCCTGTTCGTCGACCGCGACGGCACCCTGATCGAGGAGCCGGCGGACTTCCAGATCGACGCCTACGAGAAGCTGCGCTTCGTGCGCGGGGTGATCCCGGCGATGCTGAAGCTGCGCGACGCCGGCTTCGAGTTCGTGATCGTCAGCAACCAGGACGGGCTCGGCAGCGAGGCGTACCCGCGCGAAAGCTTCGATGGCCCGCATGACCTCATGATGCAGGTGTTCGAGAGCCAGGGCATCGTGTTCCGGGAGGTCCTGATCGACTGCAGCTGGCCGGCGGACAATGCGCCCACGCGCAAGCCCGGGCTGGGCCTGGTGCAGCACTACCTGCGCGACCGCAGCATCGACCTCGACGCTTCGGCCATGGTCGGCGACCGCGAGACCGACCTGCAGTTCGCCCGCAACCTCGGCATCCGCGGCTTCCAGCTGCGCACCGCGCAGTTCGGCGGCGAGTGGGACTGGGCCGGGGTCGCGCACGAGCTCGCCGACGCGCCGCGCCGCGCGGTCGTGGAACGGAACACGAAGGAGACCCGGATCCGGGTCGAGCTCGACCTGGACCGCGCGGCCGACGCCGAGGTCTCGACCGGCCTGCCGTTCTTCGACCACATGCTCGACCAGATCGGCAAGCATGGCGGCATCGCGCTGAAGGTGCGGGCCGAAGGCGACCTGCACATCGACGAGCACCACACCATCGAGGACACCGGCATCGCGCTCGGACAGGCGCTGAAGCAGGCCCTGGGCGACAAGCGCGGGATCGCCCGCTACGGTTTCACCCTGCCGATGGACGAGACCCTGGCCAGCGCCGCGCTGGACTTCGGCGGGCGTCCGTACCTGGTGTTCGACGGCACCTTTCGCCGCGAGCGGGTGGGAGACATGCCGACCGAACTGGTCGAGCACTTCTTCCGCTCGGTCTGCGACGCGGCCGCGCTCAACCTCAACCTGAAGGTCGAGGGCGAGAACGACCACCACAAGGTGGAGGCCTGCTTCAAGGCGTTCGCGCGCGCCCTGCGGATGGCGGTGCGCCGCCAGGGCGCGGAACTGCCGAGCACCAAGGGCGTGCTGTGATGCGTGTGGTCCTGGTCGACGCCGGCGGCGGCAACATCGGCTCGGTGCGCTACGCGCTGCAGCGCCTGGGCGTGGAGCCGGTGCTGGCGAGCGATGCGGATACGATCCGCGCCGCCGACCGGGTGATCCTGCCCGGCGTGTCCACCGCCGCCACGGTGATGGGGCGGCTGCGCGAACTCGGACTGGTGGAGACCCTGCGCGGCCTGCGCCAGCCGCTGCTGGGGGTGTGCGTGGGCATGCAGCTGCTGTTCGAGCACTCCGAGGAAGACGACACCCCGTGCCTCGGCCTGCTCCCGGGCCGCGTGCGCCGGCTGCAGGCGGGCGAGGGCGTGCGCGTGCCGCACATGGGCTGGAACCGGCTGCGCCTGCTGCGCGAGGACGCGCTGCTGGCCGGCTTCGCGGACGGCGACCACGCCTATTTCGTGCACAGCTACGCCGCAGACGTCGCCGCCGACTGCATCGCCGGCACCGTGCACGGCCGCGAGTTCGCCGCGGCGGTGCGGCGCGGCAACGTGATGGGCGCGCAGTTCCATCCCGAGCGCTCGGCCGCGGCCGGCGCGCGGCTCCTGGCCAACTTCCTGCAGATGGATCCGTCATGAGCAGCTTCACCCTGTACCCGGCGATCGACGTCCGCCATGGCCGCATCGTGCGCCTGGCCCAGGGCGACTACGCGCAGGAGACGCGCTACGGCGACGACCCGCTGGCGCTGGCGGGCGCGTACGCGGCGCAGGGCGCACGCTGGCTGCACCTGGTGGACCTGGACGCGGCCCGTGCCGGCGGCTTCACCCTGGGCGCGCTGGTCGGCCGGATCGTCGCCGACACCGGCCTGCAGGTGCAGACCGGCGGCGGGGTGCGTTCGCGCGACGACGTGCAGCGGATCCTCGACGCCGGCGCCTCGCGGGTGGTGATCGGCTCGCTCGCGGTGCGCGAGGCGGACACGGTGGCCGGCTGGATCGACGCGTTCGGTAGCGAGCGCATCACCGTCGCCCTCGACACCCGCCAGGACCGCGAGGGCACCTGGCGCCTGCCGGTGCACGGCTGGACCGAAACCGCGGCCGGTACCCTGCAGGACATGGCGCGCCGCTACGCCGCGCACGGCCTGCGCCACCTGCTGTGCACCGACATCAGCCGCGACGGCATGCTCACCGGCCCCAACCTCGACCTGTACCGCCTGCTGGTGGCCGAGGTGCCAGGCGTCGAACTGCAGGCTTCCGGCGGCGTGCGCGACCTGGCCGACGTGCTCGCTGCGCGGGAACTGGGCTGCGCGGGCATCGTGCTGGGCCGCTCGCTGCTCGAGGGCAGGCTGGAGCTGCCCGAGGCGCTGGATCGGGTGGCCTGATGCTCGCACGCCGGATCATTCCCTGCCTGGACGTGCGCGATGGCCGCGTGGTCAAGGGCGTGCGCTTCCGCGACCACGTGGACATGGGCGACATCGTCGAGCTGGCGCTGCGCTACCGCGACGAGGGCGCCGACGAACTGGTCTTCTACGACATCAGCGCCACGCCGCAGGGCCGCTCGGTGGACCGTAGCTGGGTGGAGCGGGTGTCTGCCAGGCTCGACATCCCGTTCTGCGTCGCGGGCGGCATCCGCGACGTCGAGACCGCCCGTGGCGTGCTGCACGCCGGCGCGGACAAGATCTCGATCAATTCCCCGGCGCTCGAGCGTCCGGCGCTGATCGGCGAGCTGGCCGAGGCCTTCGGCGTGCAGTGCGTGGTGGTCGGCATCGATTCGATCCGCGAGCCGGACGGGGAGTGGCGCGTGCGCACCCACACCGGCGACCCGGACCGCATGCGGGCGCCCAGGGTCCGCACCCTGGACTGGGTGGTGGAAGCCCAGCGGCTGGGGGCGGGCGAGATCGTGCTCAACTGCATGGACAGCGACGGTGTGCGCCGCGGCTACGACATCGAACAGCTGCGCGCGGTGCGGGCGCAGTGCACCGTGCCCCTGGTCGCATCGGGCGGCGCCGGCGAGCCCGGCCATTTCGAAGCGGTGTTCCGCGAGGCCGACGTGGACGGCGCGCTCGCCGCGAGCGTGTTCCACGGCGGCAAGGTGCGGATCCCTGGACTGAAGCGGTTCCTGCGCGAGCGCGGGGTGGAGGTACGCAATGACTGAGGTCCCGACCGGCGCGCCGGAAACCCTCGACTGGGACAAGGCGGGCGGCCTGGTGCCGGCGGTGGTCCAGGACGCCCGCACCCTGCGGGTGCTGATGCTCGGCTACATGGACCGCGCCGCGCTCGAAGCCACGCTCTCGACGCGCCGGGTCACCTTCTTCAGCCGCAGCAAGGGCCGGCTGTGGACCAAGGGCGAGTCCTCCGGTCACTTCCTCGACCTGGTGTCGGTGGACGTGGACTGCGACGGCGACACGCTGCTGGTGCTCGCGCATCCGCACGGGCCGACCTGCCACCTGGAGCGGCCGAGCTGCTTTCCGTCCGCGCCGGCCTCGCTGCTGGCCGAGCTCTCGGACCTGGTCGCCACCCGCGCCGCCGAACGCCCGCAGGGCAGCTATACCACGCGCCTGTTCGAGGCCGGGACCCGGCGCATCGCCCAGAAGGTGGGCGAGGAGGGCGTGGAGACCGCGCTGGCCTCGATCGCCGAGGACGACGCGGCGCTGGCCGGCGAGGCCGCCGACCTGCTGTTCCACCTGCTGGTGCTGCTGCGCGCGCGCGGGCTGGGACTGGAGGACGTGGAGGCGCGGCTGCGCGAACGCCGCCGCTGACGCCGCCGCGGCGGTCAGGCCGCGGTGATCGAGGTACGCACGCAGTCGCGGCCGTTGGCCTTGGCCGCGTACAGGGCCTTGTCGGCGGTGTCGAGCGCGTCGTCGATGTCGTCGGCCGCGTCCGGGGCGATGGTGTGCACGCCGATGCTGGCCGACACCCGCAGCTGCACGCCCTGCGATTCGCAGGCTTCGGCAACCAGCGAGCGGCGCACCTCCTCGGCCACCTCGACCGCCGCGCGCAGGTCGTGGTCGGGCAGCACCACCACGAACTCCTCGCCGCCGAAGCGCGCCAGCAGCGCGTCGTGCGGGCGCAGCGCGCGGCCGATCCTGTGCGCGGCCCAGCGCAGGCAGTCGTCGCCCACCAGGTGGCCGTGGCGGTCGTTGATCGACTTGAAGTGGTCCAGGTCCACCATCAGCAGCGACAGCGGCCGGCGCGCGTCGCGGCACTGCGCCAGCAGCCGCTCGAAGCCCTCGTGGAAATAGCTGCGGTTGTACAGCCCGGTGAGCGCGTCGCGGCGGCTGGAGTCGCGCAGCCGTTCGTGGGTCTCCTCCAGCTGCGACAGCGCCCGCTGCAGCTCGCGGGTGCGCTCGGCCACGTTGCGCTCGAGCTGGCGGTTGGCCTCGTCGGTGATGCGCTGGTTCTCGTTGCGCAGCTGCGCGTAGCGGTAGCCGAGCGCGATCGAGAGCAGCAGCATCTCCAGCGCCGAGCCGATCTGCACACCGTACTCGGTGGCGAAGTTCTTGGGCAGCACCCCGAACGCGAGCAGGGTGAAGATCGCGGTGCCGAGCAGGAACATCGACCAGGCCAGCAGCAGCAGGCGGGCCGGCGTGTAGCCGCGGCGCAGGACGTGCAGGGTGGCGAACACGATCCACAGCACGCCCACCAGGACGGCGCGCGAGGCCACCGGCGTCGACACCCGGTAGGGCAGCCAGATCGAGGCCACCCCGAACACGACGAAGAACCCGATCAGCAGCGCCGTGCCGACGTTGAGGCGCGGCGCGCGTTCCGGGAGCTCGAGGAAGATCCGCGCGAACTGCAGCATCGCCACCAGCGCCAGGCAGATCGAGATCGGCACCATGTGGTCGGCCAGCCACGGCGAGCGCGGCCACAGGTACTCGAAACCCAGGCCGTTGAGGGTGAACAGCACCAGCCCGAACGCGGTGATGTGGCACAGGTACCAGAAGTAGCTGCTGTCGCGCAGCGAGATCCACAGCACCAGGTTGTAGAAGAACAGCGCCAGCAGGATGCCGTAGTACAGCCCGATCGCCAGCTGCGCATCGCGCGAGACCTCGGTGAACGCGGCCTGGGTGTAGAGCTGCAGCGGCACCTGCATCGAGCTCTCGCTCTTGACCCGCAGCAGCAGCTGGACCGGGACGTCGACCGGAAGGTCGACCAGGAAGTTCGGGTGCCGGTAGCGCACGCTGCGGGCGCTGAATGGCACGTGGTCGCCGCCGACGTGCTCGACCACGCGTCCGTCCGGGTAGCGCAGGTACAGTTCGAGCCGGTCGCTGAGCGGGTACTCCTGGACCAGCAGCCAGCGGGGTTCGGACGGGTCGCGGTTGACGATGGTGGCGTGGAACCAGAACGCGCCGCGCTGGAACCCGAACGTGTCCTTGCCGCCGGGCAGCGGTTCGAATGCGCCGTCGGCCGCGCGGCGCCAGGCATCTTCGGGACGGTCGCTGGACTCCTGGTCGTGGCGGTAGCTCAGGTGCGGCGACAGCGCCACGTTGCGCGTCCCGGGCACCAGTTCCAGTGGCGCCCCGGCGACGGCGGGCAGGTTCAGCATCAGCGCCAGCAGGGCCAGAATGCACCTGTGCACGATCGTCATTGCGAGTCCCGGTCCATCGCTGGTTCCACCCTGCGCTCCCGCCCGCGCCCCATGCGGGCCATCATGGCTAACGCTTTCGGCGAGGGGAAGGGGACAGGGGCGGTCCGCGGTGGCGCGGAAACGTTTCCAGCCCGAGCTCGCGCGCGGTAACCGGTGGACGCCGGCCTAGAGCGGATGCGGATAGGGCAGCGGCGGGCCGCGTTCGAGCCGCGCTTCCCAGGCCTCGAGCCGCGCACGCATGTCCTCGCCGACGTGCAGTTGCGGCCAGGACGCGGTGTGCCCCTCGATCCGCTCGCGTCTTTCCACCTGGCGTCGGGCGTAGGCGAAGGCGTCGAGCAGGCCGCCGTCGCGGTTGAGCCCTTCCACCAGCAGGGCGCGGCCGAACCAGGTGGCGCTGGCGGTGTCGCCGCAGCCGAACGAGCTGCGGTCGTGGCGCGCGGCGGTGATGACGATGCTGTCCGGGTTGGCCAACGCGGGGATGAAGCCGCCGGAGAAGCACGCCGACACGATCAGCACGCGGTGGCGGATCCCGGCGTCGTCGAGCGCGGCGCGCAGCCCGGAAGGGGTGAGCGTCTCGTCGAAGGCGCCCGGCTGGTGCAGGACCAGGGTGTGGCGGCGCGTGCCGTGGGTGGTGATGAACAGCAGCAGGATGTCCTCGTCCGGATCCATGCGCGCGGCAATCCCGGCCAGGGCGTGGCGCAGGCTGTCGAGACTGGCCAGCGGCCGCGGGGTCGCGCCGAGGCTGTCGGGATGGTTGACCAGGGCGAGGGTGCGGCCGGCCGCGCCGTAGCGCGCGCTCGCCAGCTCCTCGAAATACGCGGCCTCGTTGCGGAACACGCTTTCGCGCCCGTCGCCGGCCACCGCCAGCGCGAACAGGTCGACCTGTCCGGGGCGCTGGGCCGGCATCGCCGCCAGGCGCTCGTCGATCAGTTCGCGGTCGCGGGACCTTTCCACGGCCTGGCCGGCAGGTTCCGGCTGCGCGGCGGGCGCGGCCTGCCCGGACATGCCGGCGAACAGGGCCGCAGGCAGCAGGAGGAGCAGGGCGAGGCAGGCCGGCAGGACCGCGTGCGCCCGTCGAGGCCCGCGCAGTGCGGTCGCGGCCGTCCGCGCCGCCATCAGTCCACCACGACTCCGTCGAACCCGGTCACGCGCGGATGGCCGCCGGTGGCGGCGCCGGTGCGCGGCTCGGGGTAGTCGCTGGCGCGGTCGACCAGGGTGGTGCGCAGGCCCGCCTCGCGCGCCGCGTCGAGTTCGGCGACCACGTCGGACAGGAACAGGATCCGATCCGGTTCGACGCCCAGCTCCCCTGCGATGCGGGTGTAGCTGGCGGCCTCGCGCTTGCCGCCGACCGTGGTGTCGAACCAGGCCGAGAACAGTCCGGTCAGGTCGCCGGCGTCGGTGTGCGCGAACAGCAGCTTCTGCGCCGGCACCGAGCCGGAGGAGTACACCGCGAGCATGTGGCCGTCGTCGTGCCAGCGCCGCAGCGCCTCGACCGCGTCGGGGTACACCGGCGCGGTGAAATCGGCGTTGCGGTAGCCGGCGGTCCACACCATGCCCTGCAGCGCCTTGAGCGCGGTGTGCTTGCGGTCCTCGTCGATCCAGCCCTGCAGGGTCTCGACGATCATCGCGTCCTGGCACAGGCCGCCGTTCTCCACCGCCACCTGGTCCAGCCAGCGCCTCACCTCCGGGTCGTGGCCGTGCTCGGCGACGAAGCGCGGCAGTTCGCGGCGCGCGTACGGGAACAGCACGTCCTTGACGAAGGAGATGGAGGACGTGGTGCCCTCGATGTCGGTGAGGATCACGGAACGCATGTCGGGCCCGGAGGCGGGGATGGCGATAGCGTAACCCGGCGCGCCGCGGCCGGGCGCACGGCCCCGGGGCGGCGCGGGAGGGCGTCCCGGCTCAGGCCGCGGTCGGCTTCTCGTAGCGCGGGAACTTGCGGGCGATGTCGGTGCCGGTGAAGTGGCCGATCCAGCCGTCGGGCTGCTGGAAGAAGCGGATCGCCACGAAGCTCGGTTCCGGGCCCATGTCGAACCAGTGGGTGGTGCCATCGGGGACCGCGATCAGGTCGTCCTTCACGCACTCGATCTCGTACACCTTGTCGCCCACGTGCAGGGTGAACAGACCCGAGCCGTCGACGAAGAAGCGCACCTCGTCCTCCTTGTGGTAGTGCTCGTCGAGGAACTTGGCCCGCAGCTCGTCCTTGTTCGGGTTGTCCGGGCTGATGCTGATCACGTCCACGGTGGTGAAGCCGCGCTCGGCCGAGATCCGGTCGATGTCGGCCTTGTAGGCGGCCAGCACCTCCTCGGGCGGGGCGCCGGCCGCGACCGGCTGGCTGGCCTGCCAGCGCTCGAAGCGGACGCCGATCTTCGCCAGCTCGCGCGCGATCTCGTCGCCGTCGTGGCTGGTGAACTCGGGCGTGTCGGGGTTGGTGTCGGGGAAGATGCGCAGTCGGCTCATCGCGGGCTCCCTCGCAGGGACGGTGGGGCAGGAGGACAGGCTAGCAGCTGGCGCCGCCGCCGGGACCGGCACCGGTGCAACACCGGCGTTCGCGGGCCGCAACGCGGGCGGTCAGCGGACCGGGGACAGCCGGCGCAGGTCCAGCTCGCAGCCCAGCAGGAACTCGAACGCCTCGAGGTGGCGGCGGGCCTCGGCCATGTCGCGGCCCCAGGCGTACAGGCCGTGGCCGTCGATCAGGTAGCCCCACATCGGGCCGCGGTCGAGCAGGGCATCGACCTGGGCCGCCAGGGTCGGCATGTGCTGGCTGTTGGGCAGGACCGGCAGGTCGAGCGCGGTCTCGTGGGTCTCGTTGCCGCGGAACGCCTTGAGCAGCTCGTAGCCGGCCAGGCGCACGTGGCCGACGCCGGCGAACAGGCGCGAGGCGACGGTCTGGTTGCGCGAATGGGTATGCAGGATGCAGCCCACGTCCGGGAACCGCCGGTACAGCTGGGTGTGGAGCAGGGTCTCGGCGGAGGGCCGGTGGTCGCTGCCGACGGCCTTGCCGTCCAGGTCCACGACCATGATGTCGGCGGGTACCAGCCGGCCCTTGTCGCGGCCGGACACGGTGATCGCCGCATGCCCGGCGTCCAGGCGCGAGGAGAAGTTGCTGCTGGTGGCCGGAGTCCAGCCCAGCGCCGCGAGCTCGCGCACGTTGGCGATGATCTCGTCGGCGAGCACGGCCAGGCGCTGGCGGTCGTAGGGAACGTCGCTCATGCGCCGATTCTAGGCGATCCGGCGCGCGTTCAGTGGCCGCTCGCGGCCCCCGCGACGGGCGCCCCGGGCGTGGAGGCCGTGGCCGGGCCCTCGTCCGGCTGGCGCGGCAGGATCCGGAACCCGACCGCGGCCGCCAGGAAGGCCAGCGCGAAGTTGACCAGGTTGAAGAACACGAACGGCAGGTAGTCCAGCGTCGCCACGCCCAGGGTGGCGGCCATGAACGCGGCACAGGTGTTCCACGGCACCAGCGGCGAGGTGATCGTGCCGCCGTCCTCGAGCGCGCGCGACAGGTTCAGGGGCGACAGCCCGCGGCGCGCGTACTCGGACTGGTAGAGCTTGCCCGGCAGCACCAGCGACATGTACTGGTCGGCCGTCACCACGTTGGTGCCGAAGGCCGTCACCAGGGTCGCGGCGATCAGCGAGCGGGCCGTGGTCGCCCAGCCGAGCACGCCGCGCACCATGCGCTCCAGCAGTCCGGTGCGCTCCATCACCGAGCCGAAGCACATGGCGCAGATCACCAGCCACACGGTGTTGAGCATGTTGGACATGCCGCCGCCGCTGAGCAGTTCGTCGACCGCGGCATTGCCCGTCTGCGCCTGGTAGCCGTTGAACAGCGCGGTCCAGGCACCGGCCACCAGCGCCAGCGGTCGCGACAGCGCCTCGTTCCCGGCCAGCGCCACGACCCGGTCCGGGTTGAAGAGGACCGCGAACACCAGCCCCACCAGCGCGCCGACGAGGATCGTCGGGTAGGCCGGGAAGCGGCGGAAGGCCAGCGTGAACACCAGCACCATCGGCAGCAGCAGGTACCAGGCCGGATTGAACTGCGCTTCCAGCGTGGCGGCCATGCCGGCCGAGGTCGCCTCGCCGGCCGGCGTCTGCCCCAGCAGGCCGACCGTCGTGAACATGCCCAGCGCGATCAGCAGCGAGGGCAGGGTGGTCCAGGCCATGTTGCGGATGTGGGAGAACAGCTCCGATCCGCTGACCGCGGGCGCGAGGATCGTGGTGTCCGACAGCGGCGAGAGCTTGTCGCCGAAGTACGCGCCCGAGATCACCGCGCCGGCGGTGATCGGCAGCGACATGTCCATGCCCTGGGCGATGCCGACCAGGGCCACGCCGACGGTCCCGGCCGTGGTCCAGGAGCTGCCGATGACCAGCGAGGTCACGGCGCAGACCAGGCACGCGGCCGGGTAGAAGTAGGCCGGGTGCAGGAGCTTCATGCCGTATACGATCAGGGTCGGCACGGTCCCGCTGAGCAGCCAGCTGCCGATCAGGGCGCCGACCGAGAGCAGGATCAGGATTGCGCCGACCGAGTGCGCGACGCCCTGGACCATCGCGTCCTCGATCTCCTTCCAGCGCATCCCGTTGCGCAAGCCGACCAGCGCGGCCACGCCGCTGGCCAGCAGCAGCGCGATCTGGCTGGCGCCGTACACCGCGTCGTCCGCGAACAGCACGATGCCCAGCACCAGCAGCGCGACCAGGAACAGCAGCGGGGTCAGCGCCTGCAGCAGACTGGGCGCGCGGGTGGCGGAAACGCTCATGAAGGCCCCTGGAATGCGGTGTGGCGCTCGCTGGCCGGGATCGGTGGTCCGGCGGCGGGTCAGCCGCCGGCACCGACAGGCGGGTTGAGTCGGCTGTGGCGGTAGCCGTAGCCGAAGTAGATCAAGAAGCCCACCGCGGTCCAGCAGGCCAGCAGCAGCCAGTTGTACCAGCCCATGAAGCCGACCAGGGACAGGCACGACAGCGCGCCGAGGATGCAGATCACCGGCGCGAACGGCACCCGGAAGGTGCGCTTGAGGTCGGGGCGCGTGCGGCGCAGCACCAGCACGCCGATGCATACCGTGGCGAAGGCCAGCAGGGTGCCCATCGACACCAGGTCGCCGAGCACGCCCAGCGGGAAGAACGCGGCCAGGATCGCGGCGATGATCGCGACCACCACGGTGGCCTTGTGCGGTGTGTGGTGGCGCGGGTGCACGGCGCCGAAGAAGCGCGGCAGCAGGCCGTCGCGCGACATCGCGTAGAAGATCCGCGGCTGGCCCATCAGCATCACCAGGATCACCGAGGTCAGGCCGGCCACGGCGCCGATCTCCACCGCGAGCTTGAGCCAGCCCAGCGCCGGGTAGCGTTCGAGCGCGGTCACCACGGGCTTGGCCGTGCCCAGCTCGGTGTAGGACAGCATGCCGGTGAGCACCGCGGCCACGACCACGTAGAGCAGCGTGCACACGACCAGCGAGCCGAGGATGCCGATCGGCATGTCGCGCTGCGGGTTCTTTGCTTCCTGGGCGGCGGTCGAGACCGCGTCGAAGCCGATGTAGGCGAAGAACACGATCGAGGCCGCGCGCAGCACGCCTGGCCAGCCGAAGCGGTCGCCGCCTTCGTTGGCGGGGATGAACGGCACCCAGTTCTCCGGGTTGACGTAGGCCGCGCCGAAGCCGATCAGGGCCAGGATCACGGTGACCTTGATCGCGACGATGATCGCGTTGGCGGTCGCCGACTGGCGGATGCCGATGTAGCACAGGTAGCCCACTCCGGTGACGATCAGCACCGCCGGCAGGTTGAAGAGCGAGCCGGTGGTGGCGAACTTGCCGTTGGCGTAGGTCACCGGCGCCGACGCGAGGAGCGCGGGGAACTTCCAGTCGCTGCCGAACATCTGCGCCACGGACTCCATCAGGCTGACGGTGTAGGCCGACCATCCCACCGCCACGGCCGACGCCGCGAACAGGTACTCGAGTACCAGGCTCCAACCGACGAACCAGGCCACAGATTCGCCCAGGGTGGCGTAGGTGTAGCTGTAGGCGCTGCCCGAGACCGGGATCATCGAGGAGAACTCGGCGTAGCACAGACCGGCGAAGGCGCAGGCCAGGCCGGCGAGCACGAAGCTGAGCATGATCGCCGGGCCGGCGTGGTTGGCGGCGGCCTGGCCGGTCATGACGAAGATGCCCGCGCCGATGATGGCACCGATGCCCAGCAGCACCAGGTGGCGGGCGGTCAGGGTCCGCTTGAGCGTCGCTTCGCCTTGCAGGGTTCCTTCGACCGGTTCGCCGGCATCGACATGCGGCGCCGGTTCGACCGGCTTGACCCTGAACAGACTCTTCGACATTGGCGGTTCCCCGATTCGAGTAAGGATGGATGTCGCCGCGAGGCGCAAGGGCGAAAGGTTACCTTCGCGACCATACCCGGCGCTTGTGCGTCGCACAACAGCGCCCGGGACGGGGGAGAATGGCAGACCGGAGCGGCGAAGTGGAGACGGGAATGCGCGGGGACGGAGTGTCGGGACTGGCGGCGGCGTTCGCGGCGTTCGGAAGCCGCCACCCTGGACAGGCGGGTGTGGCCGCTGAATTCGCAAGCCTGTTGGACGATCCGCTCGACCCGTTCGCCCGCGAACGCCTGGACGGCCATTTCACCGCGTCGGCCTGGCTCGTCGATCGCACCGGCACCCGCGCGCTCCTGGTCCACCACCGCAAGCTGGACCGGTGGCTGCAGCCCGGCGGCCATGCCGACGGCGACCGCGACCTGGCCCGGGTGGCGCTGCGCGAAGCGGAAGAGGAGACCGGCCTGCGCGGCCTGCGCGTGGAGCCGGAGATCTTCGACCTCGACCGGCACTGGATCCCGGAGCACCGCGGCGTGCCGGGCCACTGGCACTACGACGTGCGTTACGTCGTGCGCGCCGGGGCACACGAGGCCTTCGAGGTCAGCGACGAATCGCTGGCGCTGGCCTGGCGCACGGTCGAGGCCATCGCGGGCGACGCGGGCGCGGACGGCTCGCTGCGGCGCATGGCGCGGCGCTGGCTGGATGAACGGGCCGGCGTGGCCGAGCCCGGCTGATCCCGAGCGAACCGGCTCAGCGCCGGGCCGCGACCTCGTCGACGTGGCGGAGCAGGTCGGCCGGGTCGTCGTACACCCGGAACGCCCCGGAGCGCTCGAGCTCCTCGCGGCCGTAGCCGCCCGAGAGCAGTCCCACGCCGAGGGCGCGGGCGCGCTGCGCGGCGAGCATGTCCCAGATGCTGTCGCCGATCACCAGCGAGTGCGCGATGTCCACGCCCAGCCGCTCGGCGGCGGCGATGAACAGGTCGGGGTCGGGCTTGGCATAGCGCACCTGGTCGCGGGTGATCACCGGCACCCTGGCCGGATCGACCCCGAGCGCGGCGATGTTCGGCGCCGCGGTCTCCATCCGGCCGCTGGTGGCGATCGCCCAGGGGATCTCTTCGGCGCTGAGGTAGGCCAGCAGTTCGGGCGCGCCGGGCAGCGGCCGGATCGCGCCCGCCTCGGCCTGGCGGTTGTAGGCCTCGGCGTGCCAGGCGCGCAGGCGCTCGAGCCGGTCCTCGGTGATCGCCAGCCCGGTCTCGCGCAGCAGGATGTTGGTGAACAGCCCGCCGCTCATGCCGATCTTGCGGTGGATGCGCCACACCGACAGGTCCACGCCTTCGCGGTCGAGCGCCTCCTTCCAGGCCAGGACGTGCTGGTAGACGCTGTCGACGAGGGTGCCGTCGAGGTCGAACAGGAACGCGGTGGGGACTCGGGGCATGGCGGACTCCTCTGCGTTGGGCATCGTCGCGGGCCGGGGCGGCGCGGGCGGCGCGCCGCTGCCGGGCGGGCCGGTCCAGCATAGCCACCGCGGATGAAGGCGCGATGGCAGCGCCCGGCCGCCATGCCCCGGCGCCCCGGGCAGGGCGAGTCCGCCCGCCGCCCGCTCGGTCGGCGCCGGCGACCGCGGATGCTCAGTACAGGACGCGCGTGCGCAGCGTGCCTTCGATGCCGTTGAGCGCGGCGCGCAGGCGCGAGGTGATCTCGGGCGTGGACGCGATGTCCATCACCACGTAGCCGACCTTGGCGTCGGTGCGCAGGAACTGGCCGTCGATGTTCACGCCCTCGCGCGAGAACAGCTCGTTGATGCGCGACAGCACCCCCGGCACGTTGCGGTGGATGTGCAGGATGCGGTGGCTGCCGGCGTGCTCGGGCAGGGTGACCTCGGGGAAGTTCACCGCCGACAGGGTGGAGCCGTTGTCGCTGTAGCGCACCAGCTTGGCCGCGACCTCGGCGCCGATGTTGTCCTGGGCCTCGAGCGTGCTGCCGCCCACGTGCGGGGTCAGGATCACGTTGTCGAAGCGGGTGAGCGGCGACTCGAAGGGCTCGCCGTTGCCCTTGGGCTCGACCGGAAACACGTCCACCGCCGCGCCGCCGATGTGGCCCGATTCGAGCGCCGCGGCCAGCGCGTCGATATCGACCACCGTGCCGCGCGAAGCATTGATCAGGTGTGCACCGGACTTCATCCGCGCGATCTGCGCGGCGCCGAACATCATCCGGGTGGCCGGGGTCTCGGGCACGTGCAGGGTCACCACGTCCGAGCGCTCGAGCAGGTCGTCGAGGCTGGCCGCGGCGCGCGCGTTGCCCAGCGACAGCTTGGCCTCGATGTCGTGGAACAGCACGTGCATGCCCAGCGCCTCGGCCAGCACGCCGACCTGGGTGCCGATGTGGCCGTAGCCGATGATGCCCAGGGTCTTGCCGCGCACTTCGTGGCTGCCGGCGGCCGACTTGCTCCAGCCGCCGCGGTGGCACTCGGCGTTCTTCTGCGGGATGCCGCGCATCAGCATGATCGCCTCGGCCACCACCAGCTCGGCCACGCTGCGGGTGTTGGAGTAGGGCGCATTGAACACCGGGATGCCGGCCAGCTGCGCCGCTTCCAGGTCGACCTGGTTGGTGCCGATGCAGAAGCAGCCGATGGTGATCAGCTTGCGCGCGTGGGCGATCACTTCGGCGGTGACCTGGGTCCGCGAACGGATGCCGATGATGTGCGCGCCGGACACCTTCGCGATCAGCTCGTCGCCGGTGAGCGACTTGGGCAGCAGCTCCACCTGCTCGTAGCCGGCGTCGTGGAAGACGTCCACCGCCCTCTGGCTGATGCCCTCGAACAGCACCACGCGGATGTCCTGCTTGGGGAACGAGGTCTTCAGGGGCGTCATGCGCGTAGGCTTCCCGATGGCGTGTTGGCGAAGACGCGCATTATCCCAGAAGCCGCCGCGTTTTCCGCGCTGCACAAGCGCCGGTTTGCGTCGCTGCGCGGAACACCGGGCACGACGGACGGAACACTCGCGTCGCGGCTTTCCGTTGCGCTGGAAACGAACGCCTGCGGGCGGCGGCCGGGACGCCCTCGCAACTGGACGCCCGCGGCCGCGACTGGCACGCTTGCGCTCCCGCCGCACCCTCCCCGGACGATGACCGATCCCCGCCTGGCCGGGCTCGTGCAGACGCTGCCCGACCTGCGCCTGCTCACCGATCCCGCCGACCTCGAGCACTACGGGCGCGACTGGACCCGGCGCTGGACGCCCGCGCCGCTGGCGATCGCGCTTCCCGCCACGGTGGACGAGGTGCAGGCGATCGTGCGCTGGGCGCGCGGGACCGGCGTGGGGATCGTGCCCTCGGGCGGGCGCACCGGGCTGTCCGGCGGCGCGGTCGCCGCCAACGGCGAGCTGGTGGTCAGCCTGGAGCGGATGAACCGCGTCCTCGGCTTCGACCCGGTGGACCGCACGCTCACGGTCCAGGCCGGCATGCCGCTGGAAGCGGTGCAGAACGCCGCCCGCGAGCACGGCCTGGCCTATCCGGTGGACTTCGCCTCGCGCGGCTCGTGCACCATCGGCGGCAACATCGCCACCAACGCCGGCGGCATCCGCGTGATCCGCTACGGCAATACCCGCGAGTGGGTGGCCGGGCTGAAGCTGGTGGACGGGCGCGGCGAACTGCTCGATCTCGGCCGCGGCCTGGTCAAGAACTCCAGCGGCTACGACCTGCGCCACCTGGCGGTGGCCTCGGAGGGCACGCTCGGCATCATCGTCGAGGCCACCCTGCGCCTGGCCGATCCGCCGCCGCCGACCAGCGTGATGCTGCTGGCACTGCCGGATTTCGAGGCGCTCATGCAGGTGTTCTCCACCCTGCGCGCGCGCCTGCGGCTGGAGGCCTTCGAGTTCCTCACCGACCGCGCCCTGGACCATGTCGTGGCGCACGGCGCCCAGCCGCCGTTCGCCGAAACGTACCCGTTCTACGTGGTGACCGAGTTCGCCACCGGCGAGGCGGAGGAGGCCGCGGCGCTGGAGGCCTTCGAGTACTGCGTCGGCGAGGGCTGGGTGGTCGATGGCGTGATCAGCCAGAGCGAGGCCCAGGCCGCGCAGCTGTGGCGGCTGCGCGAGGGCATCACCGAAAGCGTGGCGCGCTACGTGCCGTACAAGAACGACGTCTCGGTGCGGATCTCGACGATGCCGGCCTTCCTCGCCGAGACCCAGGCCCTGCTGGCGCGCGAGTACCCGCACTTCGAGGTGGTCTGGTTCGGCCACATCGGCGACGGCAACCTGCACATCAACGTGCTCAAGCCCGACGGCATGGCCCAGGACGCGTTCGTGGCCGACTGCGAACGGGTGACCAAGCTGCTGGCCGAGTCGCTGCAGCGCCACGGCGGCAGCATCTCGGCCGAGCACGGCATCGGCCTGGTCAAGAAGCCCTACCTGTCCTCGACCCGGAGCGCGGCCGAGATCGATTTGATGCGCGGCATCCGCCGCGTGCTCGATCCGGACGGGCTGATGAACCCGGGCAAGCTGTTCGATCCCTGAGGCCCGCCGGGCGAGCGCTGTTCAGCCGCCGCCGCAGGGGCCGCGATATGCTTTCGCCAGGTTTCCCCTCTGGACATCCGCGATGAAGCGACTGCTGTTGGCCGCCGCCCTGCTGGCCTGCACCGCACCGGCCTTTGCCGGGAGTTTCGCCGGCACCACCGGTGGCGCCACGTCCGCCGGGACGTCCGCCTCGTCGGGCAGCAGCTCCGGCGACGACAAGCTGGTGCTGGCCGCGCGCGACGACGCCGCGCTGTTCGTGGCCAGCGACGGCGCGATCCGCGGCGCGCGCCTGGAGGCCGCCCTGCGCCAGCTGCGCGAGCGCGACGCGGCGGCGCGCGAGGCGAGCGACCTCGACCTGGCCCGGGCGATCCTGGCTCGCCGCTGATCCCCGTGCGCGGACGGTTCCGCGCGTCCTGCCTCGCCGGGCTCCTGGCCTGCACCGCGGCGGCCGCGGCGCAGCCGCGGATGGCGGTCGACGGCGAGGGGCTGTCCCCGGCGGAGCAGGCCGCCACCCGTGAACTCGTCGCGGCGGCGATGGCCCGCCTGCCGCCGCGCATTGCCGACGGCCTCGGGCGGGAGGTGGCGCTGCGCTGGCGCGACGACCTGCCCGAGCAGGTGCACGGGCGCGCCCGCAACGGACGCATCGGCCTCGACCGCCGTCTGCTGGCCGGCTGGATGGCGCGCGACCCGGCCGACGACCGCGATCCGGGCACACGGATCGCGCTGGCGACGCTGCTGCACGAGCTGGCCCACGTCTTCGACCGTTCGCCCGCGGGCGGCCTGTCGCGCGATCCGCGCCTGCTCGACCTCGCCGGTTGGCCAGTGCGGCCGCTGCGGCTGGGCCTGCGCACCGGGCGCAACGATTTCCGCGACCGCAGCCCGGATCCCTACGAACTGGCGTCCCCGGCCGAGTTCCTCGCGGTCAACCTCGAACACTTCCTGCTCGACCCCGAATACGCCTGTCGCCGGCCCGACCTGCACCGGTACTTCGTCGCGCGCCTCGGCACGCCGCCGTCGGCGCGCGGCGCCGACTGCGATGGCGCGCTGCCGCTGGTGGCCGCCGGCAACGAAGGAGCGGGGCTGCAGCTGCTGGCGGTGGATCCGGCGCGCGTCGCCGGCGTGGACTACCTGCTGGCCGAAGCCGATGCCTCGCCGATGAGCCGCTGGGGCCACGGCATGCTGCGGCTGGTGGTGTGCGCGCCGGGCCGCGCGCCGGGGCCGGACTGCCGGCTCGACCTCGAACACCACCTGGTGCTCTCGTTCCGCGCCTTCGTCGACGAGGTCCAGGTGTCGAACTGGCGCGGGCTGACCGGAGGCTATCCCTCGCGCCTGTTCGTGCTGCCGCTGGCGCAGGTCGTGGACGAGTACACGCGGGTCGAACTGCGCGGCCTGCGCTCGGTGCCGCTGCGGCTGGCACCGGAGGAGGTCGCGCGCCTGCTCGAGCGCGCCGCGCGCGTGCACTGGAGCTACGACGGCCGCTACCGGTTCGTCGGCAACAACTGCGCGGTCGAAGCCTGGAAGCTGCTCAACGACGCGCTGCCCGGGCGCGACGGCCCGCGCCTGCGCAGCATCACGCCGAGCGGACTGCTGCGGCGCCTGGAGCGCGCCGGGATCGCCGACGCGTCGGTGCTCGACGACGAGGCCGAGGCGCTGCGCCTGGGCCATCGCTTCGATTCGCTGGCGCGCCACTTCGGCGAGATGTACGCGGTCGCCTCCGCGGAACTGGCGCTTCCGGCGCGCAACGCCGATGCCTGGCTGCGGCTCGATCCGGCGGTACGCGGCGAATGGCTCGTGCGCGGCGGCCTGCGCGCCACAGCGGCCCTGCTGGTGCTGGAGGAGGCGGCGCTGCGCCAGGAGCAGGCGCGGGCGCGCGAGACCCTGCGCCGCCGCTACCGCCGCGATGGCGAGGGGGACGGCACGGTCGAAGCGCTGTTGCAGGCGCTGTGGTCGGACGGCGCCGGCGCGGGCCGGCCGGCCGTGCTGCTGCCCGGCCCCGGCTACGGGCTGCCGCAGGAGGCCGAACGCGAGCTGCTTGCCACGCGCGTCGCCGAGGTCGACGCGCGCCTGCGCGCGGCGCATGCAGGGCTGTACGAGACCGCGCTCGCTTGGCTGCCGGAGCGGCAGCGCAGGCGGCTGCGGGACGCCGAAGGCAACCTGGAACGGATCGGCGAACGCCTGCGCGCGCTCGCCGCGACGGCGCCGGACTGAGCCGGGGCCGGGCCTTCAGTCGGCGCGGCCGCCGAACTCGCCGGTGGTGGTGTTCACCAGCACGCGCTCGCCGTTGCCGATGTACTCGGGGACCATGATCTCGATCCCGGTGCTGAGCCTGGCCGGCTTCGGCCGCTTGGTGGCGGTGCCGCCCTTGAGCTCGGGCGGGGTGTCGACCACTTCGAGCACCACGTGCTGCGGCAGCTGCAGCGCCACCGGCTGCTCGTCGATCAGCTGCACGTAGCAGCCGGACAGGCCGTCGGTGATATAGCCGGCCGCATCGCCCACCGCATCCGCGTCGAGCGTGTAGGGCGTGTAGTCCTCGTCGTCGAGGAACACGAAGGCGTCGCCGTCGCGGTAGGAATAGGTGGCCTGGCGGCGCAGCAGCTCGACCTCGGTCAGCGGGTCCTCGGCGTCGAAGCTGGCGTCGAGCTTGTTGCCGCCGGGCACGCTGTACATGATGAATCGGTAGCGCACGTTGCCGCCGCGGCCCTGCGGCGAGCTGCGCTCGATGTCGCGGACCTGGTAGATGCCGCCGTTGTACTCGACGACGTTGCCCTTCTTGATCTCGGAAGCTTTCATGAAGTGGTGGTCGGGTGGGGTTCGGGTGGGCGACGCCGCCGGTCGCGGGCCTACTTCGGCGCCAGGCGCACGGCGCCGTCGAGGCGGATGGTCTCGCCGTTGAGGTAGCGGTTGCGCAGGATGGTGGCGACCAGGTCCGCGAACTCGGACGCCTGGCCGAGCCGCGACGGGAACGGGATCGAGGCCGCGAGCGACTGCTGCACCTGCTCGGGCATGCCGTCGACCATCGGCGTCCAGAAGATGCCCGGGGCGATGGTGTTGACCCGGATGCCGAAGCGCGCGAGCTCGCGGGCCATCGGCAGGGTCAGGCCGACCACGCCGGCCTTGGAGGCGGAGTACGCGGCCTGGCCGATCTGGCCTTCGTAGGCCGCGACGCTCGCGGTGTTGACGATCACGCCGCGCTCGCCGTCCTCGCCAGCCTCGTTGTGCTGCATGCGCGCGGCGGCGGCCTTGGCGACGTTGAAGCTGCCGACCAGGTTCACCGAGACCGTGTTGGCGAACAGCGACAGCGGCATCGCGCCCTCGCGCCCGAGCACGCGCCCGGCGCCGAGCACGCCGGCGCAGCTGACCGCGACGTTGAGCCCGCCGAGGAACCCGGCCGCCTCGTCCACCGCGGACGCGACCGCGTCCTCGCTCGAGACATCGACCCTGACATAGCGCGCGTTGGCCTCGCCCAGGGCCGCGACCGCGGCCGCGCCGCGCTCGTCGTTGAGGTCGAACAGGGCCACGCGGCCGCCGTCGGCGACCAGGCGCCGGGCCACGGCCAGGCCGAGGCCGGAAACGCCGCCGGTGACGATGGCGCGTACGGAACTGGCTTGCATCGGGGTATCGCCGAAAGGAAACAGGCGCCCATTCTAGCGTGCCGGCGGCGGCCGGCCGGCACCCGCGGGCGCGTCAGGCGGCGGCGATGCGGCGCGCGAACTCGTCGGGCGGCAGGCCCGGTGCGAACAGGAAGCCCTGGCCGAGCTGGATGCCGAGTTCGAGCATGAAGCGCCGCTGGGCGTCCGACTCGATGCCCTCGGCCACCAGGCCCAGGCCCAGGCTGCGGGCGATGCCCGCCACGGCCTGGCAGACCGCGACGTCGGACTGGTTGCCGGGCACGCCGGCGACGAACAGCTGGCTGAGCTTGAGGCCGTGGATCGGCAGCCGGCGCAGGTAGTTGAGCGCGCTGTAGCCCTCGCCGAAGTCGTCGATGGTCAGCATCACCCCCATTTCGCGCAGCGCCTCGAAGGTGCGCAGGGTGTCGGGCGCGTCCTCGATCAGCACCCGCTCGGTGAACTCGAGCTCCAGCACCGAGCCGGGCAGGCCGTGCTCGTCCAGCGCCTCGCGCACCGCGCGCGCCAGGTCCTCCACCAGGAACTGGCGGTAGGAGACGTTGATCGCCACCCGCACCAGGCCCAGGCCCTCGTCGCGCCACTGCGCGACCTGGCGGCAGGCCTCGCGCAGCACCCAGCCGCCGATGCGCACGATGTCGCCGGTGCTCTCGGCGTGGCTGATGAAGTGGTCGGGGCGCATGCCGCCGAACTGCTGGTTGTGCCAGCGGATCAGCGCCTCGGCGGCGACCGTGCGGCCGTCGCGCAGGTCCACCTGCGGCTGGTAGAGCAGGCGGAACTCGGCGTTGTCGGTGGCGCGGCGCAGCTGGGTCTCCATCCGCAGCCGGGTTTCCTGCGACTGCGCCAGCTCCGGCGTGAACTCCTGGCGGCCGTTGCGGATCCGGCGCTTGATGTCGTACATCGCCGCGTCCGCGTTCTGGATCAGCAGCTGCGGCCGGTCGCCGTCGCGCGGCGCGCGGGCGATGCCGATGCTGGCGGTGATCGCGAACTCCTCGCTGCCGAAGCGGAACCCCTCGCCGAAGGCGTCGAGGATCGCGTCGGCGATGCGCTCGGGCCGGGCGGGGTCGTCGCGGGTGTTGCAGGCGACCAGGAACTCGTCGCCGCCGAAGCGCGCGATCAGGCCCTCGGTGCCGACCGCGCGCGCGATCCGGCGGGCGGCGGCGTCGAGCAGCTCGTCGCCGGCGGCGTGGCCGAGCACGTCGTTGACCATCTTGAACCGGTCGAGGTCGATGTAGAGCACCGCCAGGCCGCCGTGGGTGGGCTCGCGCAGGCGGGTCTCGATCTCGTACAGCATCGCGTCGCGGTTGAGCAGGCCGGTCAGCGGATCGGTGCGCGCGCGCACGCGCAGGGTCTCGCGCTCGAGCATGCGCTCGGTGATGTCCTGCAGGGTGCCGGTGATGCTGGTGCCCTCGCTGCGGTTGTCTTCGGCCTCGCCGATGATGCGCAGCCACAGCGGGCTGCCGTCGGCGCGCGACGCCTGCACCTCCAGGTCGACCGGATCGCCGCCCGCGGCCGCGGCCCGCAGCGCCTGTTCCAGGCGCGCGCGGTCCTCGTCGACCAGGGCGTCGAGCAGGTCGCCGATCGCGTGCACCGGGCGCCCGCCGAGGATCCGCAGCGCCTGCTCGGTCATGTACAGCGCGTCGCGGCCGACCTCCCATTCCCAGCCGCCGATGTGGGCGAGCGCCTGGGCGCGGTCGAACAGCGCGCTGTCGCGCTTGAGTTCGGTGACGTCGCTGAAGAACGACAGCGCCTGGATCGGACGCTTGGCGCCCGGCGCGAACAGCGGGACGCTGCTCACCGACAGCCAGCGCAGGCGCCGTTCCGGGCGGTGGTACAGGCCGACCACCTCGCTGCCGGTCGCGCGGCCGGTGCGCAGGGTGCGGGCGGGCGGCAGTTCGCGGAAGGTGAGCGGGCGGCCGTCCTTGTCGACCATGGTCCAGTCGTCCGGGTTCCACCACTTGCGCAGGTCCGGCTGGCCCTCGGCGCCGAGGATCCGCATCGCCGCGGCGTTGGCCTGGACCAGCCGCCCCCGGTTGTCGAGCACCAGCACGCCCTTGTCGATCACCTCCATCAGCTGGCCGTAGCGCAACTCGGCCATGCGCCGCGCGGTCAGGTCGCGCGCCACCGCGACGATGCAGCGGCGGCCCTCGTACATGAACCCGGCCGAGTGCACCTCGACCGGGAAGCGGCTGCCGTCGCCGCGCATGTTGGCGACCTCGATCACGTAGGTCTCGCCGCGGTCGAGCGCCTCGAGCACCGGCACCAGGTGGTCGCGCGGCAGGTCCGGGTTCAGCACCTCGATCGGCTGGCCGACGATCTCCTCGCGCGGGCGGCGGTAGGCCGCCATGCCGGCCTTGTTGAGGTCGAGCACGATGCCGTTCTCGTCGATGATGCTCACCGGATCCGGCACCGCGTCGAACAGGGCGCGATAGCTCAGCTGCGCATCGCGGGCCTCGCGCGTGGCCGCGGCGAGGGCGTCGCGCGCCTGCGCGAGCAGCCCGCGCGTGGCCGCCGGCAGCGCGGGGTCGCGGCAGGCGGCCTCCAGCCCGGCCACGAGCCGCGCCGCATCCTCCGGCGGGTCGGGGGTGTCGGGGACGTCCGGCGCCGTCATTCCTTCGCCGCCAGTGCGCGTCCGGCCTTGCTGCCGGTCTCGCGGCCGAGCAGGCCGGCCAGCCAGCGGCCGGTGTCGGCCAGCAGGTCGAGGTCCACGCCGGTGTGGATGCCCATGCCGTGCAGCATGTACACCAGGTCCTCGCTGGCGAGGTTGCCCGAGGCGCCGCGCGCGTAGGGGCAGCCGCCGGCGCCGGCCACGGCGCTGTCGACCACCGTCACGCCTTCCTCCAGGCAGGCCAGCACGTTCGCCAGCGCCTGGCCCCAGGTGTCGTGGAAATGCACCGCCAGCGCCGCCATCGGCACTTCGGCCGCGACCGCGCGCAGCATGTCCCGCGCGCGCACCGGCGTGCCGACGCCGATGGTGTCGCCGAGCGAGACCTCGTAGCAGCCCATCGCGTGCAGGGCGCGGGCCACGCGGACCACGTCGGCCAGCGGCACTTCGCCCTGGTAGGGGCAGCCGAGCACGGTCGAGACGTAGCCGCGCACGCGCACGCCGTCGGCGCGGGCGCGCTCGAGCACCGGCGCGAACCGCTCCAGCGACGCATCGATCCCGGCGTTGGTGTTCTTGAGGTTGAAGGCCTCGGAAGCGGCGGTGAACACCGCCACCTCGCGCGCACCGGCCGCGAGCGCGCGTTCGTAGCCCTGCAGGTTGGGCACGAGAACGGGGTAGGACACGCCGGGCCGCCGGGTGATGCCGGCGAACACCTCGGCGGCATCGGCCAGCTGCGGCACCCACTTCGGGCTGACGAAGCTGGTCGCCTCGATGGACTGCAGGCCGGTGGCGGAGAGGCGGTCGACCAGCTCGATCTTGGCCGCGGTCGGGACCATGGCCTTCTCGTTCTGGAGGCCGTCGCGGGGGCCGACCTCGACGATGCGCACGCGGGCGGGCAGGGCCATGTCAGTCCTCGAGCACCACCAGCACGCTGTCGGCCTCGACGAACTCCCCGGCGGCCGCGCGCAGCTCGGCGACCGCGCCCGCGCGCGGCGCCTTGAGCGCCAGCTCCATCTTCATCGCCTCGAGCACCAACAGCTCCTGTCCTGCGTCGACCCGGTCCCCGGCCGCCACCCGCAGCGCCACCACCCGCCCGGGCATGGGCGCGCGCACGCGGTCCTCGGCCGACGCCTGGCCCGAATCCTCGTGCCGGTACGCCGCCAGCGGCCGCAGCGACAGCCGGCGGTCGCCGTCGTGTACCTCGATGCGTCCGGGCTGCAGTGCGAGATGGAAACGGGTCCCCTTGCCGTCCATACGCAACGAGAGCGCATCCCCGGACAGTCGCGCACCCTCGATCGCCACCGTGCGCCCGTCCAGGGTGATGCGGTAGTCGCCGCCGTGGCCGCGCGCCAGCAGGTCGATGCGGCCGCCGGCGTGTTCGAACGCCAGCGGCCGTTGCCCGGCGTGGCCAAGGCGCCAGCCGTCGGCCAGCGCCCACGGCGAGGTGGGGTCGGCGGACGCCGCGGCCGCGTCGCGCTGCGCGCGTTCCTGGTCGAGCAGGTACGCGGTGGCGGCCGCCAGCAGCAGCGCGGGTTCGTCCACCGCCGCAGCGGCGATGAACTCGTCGAGGTGGCGGTCGAGGTAGCCGGTGTCGATCCGCGCCTCCACGACCGCGGGGTGCCGCACCAGCGCCTCGAGGAAGGCGATGTTGGTCTTCGGCCCGTCCACCGAGCAGGCCGCCAGCGCCTCGCGCAGGCGGGCGAGGGCGGCCGGGCGGTCGCGGTCGTGGACGATGAGCTTGGCGATCATCGGGTCGTAGAAGATGCTCACCGTGTCGCCCTGCGCCACGCCCGCGTCGATGCGCACGTGCGGCGACGGCCGCGGCAGACGCAGGTGGTGCAGGCGCCCGGAGGCGGGCAGGAAGCCGGCGTCGGGGTCTTCCGCGTACAGCCGCACCTCGATCGCGTGGCCGTGGCTGCGGACCGCTTCCGCGGCCAGCGGCAGCGGCTCGCCGGCCGCGACGCGCAGCTGCCATTCCACCAGGTCCAGCCCGGTGGTCATTTCGGTCACCGGATGCTCGACCTGCAGCCGGGTGTTGATCTCCATGAAGTAGAAGCCGCCGTCGGGGTCGACGATGAACTCCACCGTGCCGGCGTTGGTGTAGTCGATCGCGCGCGCGGCCAGCACCGCCGCCTCGCCCATCGCCGCGCGCAGCCGCGGCGTGAGGAAGGGCGAGGGCGATTCCTCCAGCACCTTCTGGTAGCGGCGCTGGGCCGAGCATTCGCGCTCGTTGAGGTGGATGACGTTGCCGTGCGCGTCGCCGAACACCTGGATCTCGATGTGGCGCGGCGACTCGATGTAGCGCTCGAGCAGCACGCGGTCGCGGCCGAACGCGTTGGCCGCCTCGCGCCGGCAGCTCTCGAGCGCGGGCAGGAATTCCGCCGCGTCGCGCACGATGCGCATGCCCTTGCCGCCGCCGCCGTGCGCGGCCTTGATCATCAGCGGGAAGCCGATCCGCCCGGCCTCGCGCGCCAGGGTCTGCGGCGACTGGTCCTCGCCGGTATAGCCGGGCACCACCGGCACGCCGGCCGCCTGCATCAGCTCCTTGGCGCCGGCCTTGCTGCCCATCTTCCGCATCGATGCCGCCTTGGGCCCGATGAACACCAGGCCCGCCGCTTCGACCGCGTCGGCGAAGTCGGCGTTCTCGCTCAGGAAGCCGTAGCCGGGGTGGATGGCCTCGGCGCCGCTGTCGAGGGCGGCCCGTACGATCGCGTCGCCGCGCAGGTAGCTTTCGGCCGGGCGCGGGCCGCCGATGGGCCAGGCCTCGTCGGCCAGGCGCACGTGCAGCGCGTCGGCGTCGGCGTCGGAATACACGGCCACGGTGCGGATTCCGAGCCGGCGCGCGGTGCCGATCACGCGGCAGGCGATCTCGCCGCGGTTGGCGATCAGGATCTTGCGGAACATCAGCGGCTCGCGTCCTCGGGCAGGTGGCAGACCGCCTCGATGTTGTGGCCGTCCGGATCGATCACGAACGCGCCGTAATAGTCGGCGTGGTACTCCGGCCGCAGGCCCGGCGCCCCGTTGTCGCGCGCGCCGGCGGCGAGCGCCGCGGCGTGGAAGGCATCGACGGCGGCGCGGCGCTGTGCGACGAAAGCGACGTGCATCGGTGTCGTCGGCGCCTTGCCGTCGCCTCCGGACCCGATCCAGAAATACGGTTTGCGGTCGCCGAAGCCGGCGCCCTGGTAATGCCCGCCCGTCTCCTCCAGCGTTACCTCCATCACCATGCGGTAGCCCAGCGGCTCCAGGGCGCGCGCGTAGAAGTCACGGCTGCGGGCGTAGTCGGCGACGGTGAGGCCGATGTGGTCGATCATCCTTCAGTCCTCCTGTACCCAGCGCGGGGCGCGCTTGTCGAGGAACGCGCCCAGTCCCTCCTGGCCCTCGGGCGAGACCCGCAGGGCCGCGATCAGGTCGGCGTTGGCGCGGTCGAGCAGGTCGCGGTCGGGCTGCAGGGCGACCTCGCGCACCAGGCGCTTGGCGCGCGCCGAGGCGATCGGGCCCGCCCTGAGCAGCAGCCCGGCCTGGCGCTCCACCGCGGCGTCCAGCGCCTCGGGTTCCACCACCTCGTGCAGCAGGCCCATGCGCAGTGCCTGCGCCGCGTCGAACACCTCGGCGGTGGCGAACCAGCGCCGCGCCTGGCGCGGCCCGATCGCGGCCACCACGTAGGGCGAGATCACCGCCGGCAGCAGGCCGAGCCGGCTCTCGGTCAGGCCGAACTTCGCGCCGGGCACGCCGATGGCGATGTCGCAGCAGGCCACCAGGCCCACGCCGCCGCCGAAGGCCGCGCCGTGGACGCGGGCGATGGTGGGCCGGGGCAGCTCGTCGAGGGTGCGCATCAGTCGGGCGAGCGCGAGCGCGTCGGCGCGGTTCTCCGCCTCGCCGGCGGCGGCCATCCCGCGCATCCAGTTCAGGTCGGCGCCGGCCGAGAACGAGGCGCCGGCGCCCGACAGCACCACCACGCGCACCGCATCGTCCGCCGCGGCCGCCTCCAGTGCGCCGGTCAGGCGGGCGATGAGGGCCGCGTCGAAGGCGTTGTGGAGGGCAGGGCGGTCGAGCACCAGGTGCAGGACCGGCCCCGCGCGGCGGATCGAAAGCGGTTCCGTCATGGCAGGCAGGGCGGGCGGACGAGAGCGGCCATCATAGCCACAGCCCCCTTCGCGAAACGGGCCACAAGTTGGCCTGGACAGGCGAGCCGCTACGCAGGGCCGGGGACATGGCGTAAACTGGATAAGACGCATTCTCAACTCCGCCATGTCCCCACGCCTCCTGCTGGCGATGCTGCTGACCGGCATCGCCCTGATCCTGACCTGCGCCCCGGCCAGCGCCACCGGCGCCAGCGTCGCCACCACCTGGCGGCTGCTCGACTACATCGCCGTGGACTACCGCGAAGCCGTCGCCGACGGCGACGTGGTCAACCAGCTCGAGTACGACGAGATGCTCGAGTTCTCCGAGGCCGCCGCCGAGGCCATCGCGGCCCTGCCGGAGACGCCCGAAGCCGGCCGGCTCCAGGCCGAGGCCGAAGCACTGCGCCAGGCGATCGCGGACCGGGCCGACCCCGGAGACATCGCCCGCCGCGCACGCGGGCTGGCGGGGCTGCTGGTGCAGGCGCACCCGATTCCGCTGGTGCCCGACACCCCGCCGCGCCATGCACGCGGGGCCGAGCTCTACGCCCGGCTGTGCGCCAGTTGCCACGGTCCGACCGGGGCCGGCGACGGCCCGGCCGGCGCGGGCCTCGACCCGCCGCCGATCGACTTCACCGACCGCGAGCGCGCCGACGAGCGCAGCGTGTTCGCGCTCTACCAGGTGATCGAGCAGGGCCTGGAAGGCACCGCGATGGCCAGCTATCGCGGCCTGCCCGAGGACGACCTGTGGGCACTGGCGACCTACAGCGGTTCGCTGGCCTATCCCGAATCGCTCGCGGACGCGGGCAGGGCGCTGCTGGAGCGCGATCCGGCGCTGCGCGCGACGTTCGACCTCGAACGCTTCGTCGGCGAAACCCCCGCCGAGCTGGCGGCCGACCTCGGCTCGGCCGAGGATGCCGCCGCGATCGTGGCCTACCTGCGCCGCGCGCCCGAGGCCCTGCAGGCGGCGGCCGGCGGCGAGGGGCCGGCGCTGGCCACGTCGCGCGGCCTGCTGCGCGAGGCGATGGATGCGTACCGGGGCGGCGACGCGGCGCGGGCGCGCCAGCTGGCGCTGGCGGCCTACCTCGACGGATTCGAGCCGGTCGAACCGCTGCTGGCCGCGCGCGACAAGCCGCTGATGGTGCGGATCGAGGCGGCGATGGCGCAACTGCGCTCCGGGCTCGCCGCCAATGCCGATCCCGACGCCCTCCAGGCCCAGGTGGACGCGCTCGACGGACTGTTCGCCGAGGCCGAGCAGGTGCTCGGCCAGGGGCGCACCTCGTCCGCGGCCAGCTTCGCCGCCGCCTTCACCATCCTGTTGCGCGAGGGGCTGGAGGCGCTGCTGATCGTGATCGCCATGATCGCGCTGCTGCGCAAGGCCGGACGCGACGAGATGCTGACGTGGGTGCACGGCGGCTGGGTGGCCGCGCTCGCGGCAGGCGCGCTGACCTGGGTGCTGGCGACGTGGGTGATCAGCATCAGTGGCGCCAGCCGCGAGCTGTCGGAAGGATTCGGCTCGCTGCTGGCTGCGCTGGTGCTGGTCTGGGTCGGCATCTGGATGCACGGCAAGGGCCAGGCCGACGCCTGGCAGCGCTACGTGCGTGAGAAGCTGGGCCACGCGCTCGGCCGCGGCTCGGGCGTGTTCCTGCTGCTGCTCGTGTTCGTGGTCGTGTACCGCGAGGTGTTCGAGTCCATCCTGTTCTTCGCCGCGCTGTGGAGCCAGGGCAGCCGCGGCAGCGTGGTTGCCGGCGGCGCGGCCGGCGCGCTGGCGCTGGCGGTCGTCGGCTGGGCGCTGATGCGCTGGAGCCGGCGTCTGCCGATCGCACAGTTCTTCCGCTACAGCGCCTGCCTGATCGCGCTGCTCGCGGTGGTGCTGGCGGGCAAGGCGGTCTCGGCGCTGCAGGAGGCCGGCTGGCTGCCGGTGAGCTGGCTCCACGGCTGGCCGCGGCTGGAGTGGCTGGGTGTGTACCCGACCCAGCAGGGCGTCATCGCGCAGGTCGTGGTGCTGTCGGTGCTGGCGCTCGGCTTCTGGCTGACCGGCCGCCGCTCGCGCGCGACGGGCTGACCGACTCGGGGCGCCGCCCGGCCCTGTTTCCCGTGAAGGGAATGGCGCGCGGCTGGATCTCATGCCGGCCGCGGATCCATCGCCACGCCCTGTCCCGCGTGCACGGGGAGGGCGCGCCGGACCAGCAGGCCGGCCGCCCACAGCCGCCTCCCCACGTGCAGGGCGCGAGGGGTGATCCGCATGCCCGGCGCGAGGACCATCCGAACGCCCGCCGCGCGGCGCCGGGCCCGACCGGGGTGGAGACGAGTCGAGGTGGCAAGGAGCTGCGCGGCTTCGCTTCGTACCCCCATCCCGCCCTTGCCCCGCGAACCGGGAAGGGGTGCCATGAGGCGCGGAATTCTGGTTCTGCCGGATCGGCAGGTCCGTTCCGCGCTCGGGTGGACGGTGTTGCGCGCCAGGCCATGACAACAACCCTCCCGCCGCGCGCGGGAAAGGGTCGGCCAACCGTGCGATTGCCGCCCGGGCGAGCCCTCCCTCCCCCGCGCGCGGGGGAGGGCCATCCGAGTGAGCATCGGGCCGATGCGTTCGAGCCTCCCTCCCCCGCGCGCGGGGGAGGGCCGGGGTGGGGGGCAGTCGACGTGGCAACCGGACTGCACGCCTTCGCTAAGTGCCCCGACCCGACGGTCCCCCGTGGACGGGGGGAAACGTGCCGCGGGACCCCGTCCGCGACCGGAAACGACGGCATGCCCGACGCGCTTGCGTCGGGCCGTGCGTTCGGCTTGCGATCAGTGCTTGTTGAACACCCGCCGGGGCGCCTTCGGCGGCCGGCGCATGTCATTGGTCGGAGTCACTTCCACCGACAGGTTGAAGGTGCGTTCCTCGCCCGCGTGCATCGCACCGACGCCGACCACGTGCCGCGCCAGCTCGTTGCCTTCGTCGTCGCGCACGGTCAGCACCACCGAGTATTCCCAGGCGCCGCCTTCGGCCGGGTGGCGGATCATGCCCTCGACCTGGAGCGCCGTGGTGCTCTCGGCCGGCGCGGCGCCGGGCTGGGCGCGCGGCGAATCGAAGCGCAGGTAGTGCTTGCACGACGGGCAGATCGCCGCGCTCGCCAGGATCGTGGCCTTGCAGTGGGGGCAGGTGCGGGTCGCACCTGCCGTGCCCGGCTTCGGGGTGCTCACCGGGAAATCAGGAGCCGGTCGCGCGCTCGCGCTGCTCCACCACCTCGGCCTTGCCGCGACGGCCCGACGCCTCGGACGCGTCCCAGCCGCACTCGACGTGGCCGCGGATCTTCGAGCCCGCCGCCACCGTCAGCGAACCGGCCTTGACGTCGCCGGTGAGCACCGCCGAGGCGAGCAGTTCCACCTTCTCCGCCGACTGGATGTTGCCGTCCAGCTCGCCCGCCACCACGACCTGGCGCGCCTTGACGCCACCATTGAGCTTCGCGCCTTCCTCGACCCGCAGGTTGCCCTGCACGTTGACGTCGCCCTTGAAGCGGCCGGCGATGCGGACGTGGCCGCTGCCCTCGATCTTGCCCTCGATGGTGAGGTCGGCTGCGATCAGCGACTCCTTGGCCACCGGCTCGGGCGCCGCGGCGGGGCGGGGCGGGGTGGTCTGGGTCGGGGTGAAATCGGCGACGGCCGGCGCCTCGCGCTGCGGCGCGGCGGCCGGCGGCGTGTCGGCGGCGAAGGAGGGCTGGTCCTTCTTGGGGGCGTTGCTCTGGGTGTTGAAGATGGCCATTCGCGGATTTCCTCGAGCTGGACAGGGACGGCCGGGACAGCGCCCGGCCGGACGGGGGAATGACCCGAGCCTACCACGTACACACGGGCTTCACGCTGTGACGGGGCTCACCAAATCCGTTTCGTGGCAAGCACTTGGCGCATCTTGTTGAGTCGGGGCCGCGTGTGCTCAGGGTGCAGTGCCGGGCGGCCACCAGATCCGGTAGCGGCCCGAGAGGTGGAGCAGGGCCATCATCTGCAGCATCCCGTCGTAGTAGCGGTACTGGCCGGTCGGCACCGGCAGGTCCCACAGGGCGCGCACGAAATCGAGCCGGCGCGGATGGTCGGCCGCGAGCGAGGCGGTGGCGTTCATCGCCACCAGGGCCGTGGTGCGGCCGCCGCCGAGGGGCTGGCCGTCGAGCGAGTACAGGCTCTGGTGCCCGTCGAGGCCCTGGTCGAGGAAGAACGCCTGCAGGCGGTTGGACAGTTCGACCTGGCGCGGGTCGGCGCGCCACCACGACCAGTCCATCGACCAGTTCATCGCCGTGCGCCAGGCGTCGTAGCGGAAGTCGGCCGCTTCCGGGCGCCACGGGGCGGCCCAGGGCGTGCCGTCGAAGTTGCCGTAGTCGGGGGTGAGCGCGGTGCGGGGATGCGCGGCCGCGACGAAGTAGTCGCGGCTGGCCTGGGCCGCCTCGCGCCAGAAGCCGCGGTCTTCCGCGGGGCCCACGCGCGCCCAGACCTCGTAGAACGCGGGCAGGTGGTAGGAGGCGTCGGTGTGGGCGGCGTTCACCACGTCCGGGGTGAAGCGCACCATCTTCGCTTCGCGGTCGAACAGGTTGATCGCGGTCATGGTTCCGCGGTTGGTCGGCCCGGTGATCGACTCGCGGTGCAGGACGTCGCGCAGCAGCCGGTCGGCGTGTTCGCGGTAGGCGTAGCGGCCCTCGCCGTCGCCCCAGCGCGCCGAGGCGAAGTACAGCGCAGTGATGAAGTACTCCTCGCCGTCCGGCGCGGGCATCTCGTCGATCGGGGTGCCGTCGGTGCGCACCGACCAGGCGAAGTATCCGTACGCGGGGTGGGCCGGGTCGGCGTGGTACATGTGGGTCAGGGCCCAGTTCCAGATCGCGTCGAACTCGCGCTTCCGGTCCATCTGCACCGCGATCATCATCCCGTACGACATGCCTTCCGAGCGCACGTCGTCGCTGTTGACGTCGTGGATGTAGGCGAGCGGGCCGTGCTCGTTCCCACCGGTTTCGTGATAGACCGCCTCGCTGGCCGGGTCGCCGTGGAAGAGCTGCGCGAACGCGGCCTCGATGCGGGCATCGACCTCGTCGCGCGGGTAACCCGCTTCCACGAACAGGTTGGGGTAGTGGCCCGTATGCGCGGCGCCCGCGTCCGCGGCGGCGCCGCCCGCGCCGGCCTGCGCTTGCAGTGGCTGCCGCTGCCCGGTGCAGGACGACAGCACAAGGATGGACAGGAGCAGGGTGCAGGCGTGCAGGACGCGACGGGAAGGCTGGAGCATGGTCACCGGAACGAAGCCAGGGAGCGGCCGAAGGTACCAGACGCACCGCGCAGCGCCTCTCCGGCAGTCGCCCCCATCCCGACCTTCCGCCGCAAGCGGGGGAAGGAGCAGGTCGTAGGCTCCCTCTCCGCAAGCCGGGGAAGGAGCAAGTCGTAGGCTCCCTTACCGCAAGCGGGGGAAGGAGTGCGGGACGGTCGCTGTCGCAACCCGGAGACCGGGGCAGGACGTCGCCGCAGCGATGCCGCTAGCCCTCAGGCACTACATCCGGAACACCCCGAACCTCGCCGGCTCGATCGGCGCGTTGAGCGAGGCGGAGATGCCCAGCCCCAGCACCCGCCGCGTGTCGGCCGGGTCGATGATGCCGTCGTCCCACAGGCGCGCGGTCGAGTACCACGGGCTGCCCTGGGTCTCGTACTGCTCGCGGATCGGCGCCTTGAACGCCTCTTCCTCCTCCGCGCTCCATTGGCCGCCGCGAGCCTCGATGCCATCGCGGCGCACCGTCGCCAGCACGCTCGCGGCCTGCTCGCCGCCCATCACGCTGATGCGCGCGTTCGGCCACATCCACAGGAAGCGCGCCCCGTAGGCGCGGCCGCACATGGCGTAGTTGCCGGCGCCGAAGCTGCCGCCGATCACCACGGTGAACCTGGGCACGCTCGAACAGGCCACCGCGGTCACCATCTTCGCCCCGTCCTTGGCGATGCCCGCGTTCTCGTACTTGCGGCCGACCATGAAGCCGGTGATGTTCTGCAGGAACACGAGCGGAATCCCGCGCTGGTTGCACAGTTCGATGAAGTGCGCGCCCTTGAGCGCGCTCTCCGAGAACAGGATGCCGTTGTTGGCGACGATGCCCACCGGATAGCCGTGCAGGTGGGCGAACCCGGTGACCAGGGTCTTGCCGTAGCGCGCCTTGAACTCGTCGAACTCGCTGCCGTCGACGATGCGCGCGATCACCTCGCGGATGTCGAACGGCCGGCGGGTGTCCTTCGGCACCACGCCATAGAGTTCTTCGGCCGGATACAGCGGCTCGCGCGCCTCGCGCACCGCGACCGGCAGGGTCTTGCGCCGGTTGAGGTGGCCCACGATGCGGCGCGCGATCTCCAGTGCGTGGCGGTCGTCCTCCGCGAAGTGGTCGGCCACGCCGGACACGCTGGTGTGCACGTCGGCGCCGCCGAGGGCCTCGGCATCGACCACCTCGCCGGTGGCCGCCTTCACCAGCGGCGGGCCACCGAGGAAGATCGTGCCCTGTTCCTTCACGATCACGCTCTCGTCGCACATCGCCGGCACGTAGGCGCCGCCGGCGGTGCAGCTGCCCATCACCACCGCGACCTGCGGGATGTTCTCCGCGCTCATCCGCGCCTGGTTGTAGAAGATGCGGCCGAAGTGCTCGCGATCCGGGAACACCTCGTCCTGCAGCGGCAGGAAGGCGCCGCCCGAATCGACCAGGTACACGCACGGCAGGCGGTTCTCGCGCGCGATCTCCTGCGCGCGCAGGTGCTTCTTCACCGTCATCGGGAAGTAGGTGCCGCCCTTGACCGTGGCGTCGTTGGCCACGACCACGACCTCCTGGCCCATCACCCGGCCGATGCCGCAGACCATGCCGGCCGCGGGCGCGGCGCCGTCGTACATGTCCTCGGCCGCGAGCGGCGCGATCTCCAGGAAGGGCGAGCCCGGGTCGAGCAGGGCGGTGATGCGGTCGCGCGCCAGCAGCTTGCCGCGCTCGGTGTGCTTGCGGCGCGCGGCCTCGCCGCCGCCGTCCGCGGCGCGCGCCAGGCGACGCTCGAGTTCCTCCACCAGGGCGCGGTGGTACTGCGCGTTGTCGCGGAATTCCTGTGATCGGGGATCGAGCCGGGATTCGATGACCGTCATGGGCACTTGGCGGTTGGGCGGACCCGAAGGATACGTGAGCCGGCTCCAGGTCGGCTGGTGCCCCCGGTCCGACGACTCCCTCCCCCGCGACCAGGGGAGCAAGCAGGCCGCTCGTCGCTCCCTCCCCCGCGTGCGGGGGAGGGCCGGGGTGGGGGCCGCCCGTGTGGAGCAGATGATTCACGCTTGCAGCGTGCCCCCATCCCAACCGTCCCCCGCAAGCGGGGAAGGGGCAGGTCGTCACTCCTTCCCCCGCACGCGGGGGAAGGGCGGGTCCTCACCCCGACTGCGGGGAAGGGAGCAGGGCAGATCGATGCTCCCTGCCCCGCGAGAGGGGCAAGGGGGCCGTACAAGGGGCCGAAAACAAGAAGGCCCGCACTGGGCGGGCCTTCCGTCGACTCACGCCAGCCGCGATCAGTTGCGGGCGGCTTCCTCGGCCTCGGCGGCGGCGTCCTTCACCGCGCCCGCGGCGTCGGCGGCGGCTTCGCGGGTCGCGTCGGCGGCCTGGTCGGCGGCCTGCTCGGCCTCGGCGGCGGCACGGTCGGCGGCCGCTTCGAGCTCGGCGGCGGCCTCGCGGGTCTCCGCGGCGGCTTCGTCGGCGGCCTGGTCGGCGGCCTCGGCAGCGGCGGCGGCGTCCTGCTTGGCGCCTTCGGCGGTGTTCTTGCAGGCGGCCAGGGCGAGCACGCTGGCGGCGGCGATGGCGATGAGCTTGGTGTTCAAGGGGTGTCTCCGATGCAAGGTGGATGTCACGTCCGGCCCCGGACTCCCCGTGGCCGCCGGAACATTGTGGGGAAGCGGATGTTCAGAAAAAGAGAAGCCGCCGGAGACCGGCGGCTTCCCGTACTGCGTTCGTCGCCTTGCGGCGCCGGATTACTGCTTGGCTTCCTCGGCGGCGTCGGCGGCGGCCTCGGCGACGTCCTCGGCAGCCTCGGCGGCGTCGGAAGCGGCCTCGGCGGCGGCGTCGGTCGTGGCGGCAGCGGCGTCGGCGGCAGCGTCGGCAGCGGCGTCGGCGGCGGCAGCGGCCTCGTCGGCGGCGGCCTGGGCGACGTCCTCGGTCGCGGTGCCGGCGGCGTCGGCAGCAGCCTCGGCGGCGTCAGCGGCTTCCTCGGCCGCGTCGGCGGCGGCGTTCTGGGCCTGCTGCTGGTTGCTGCAGGCGGCCAGGGCGAAGCCGAGGGCCAGCGCAAGCAGAGCCTTGTTGATGGTCATGTCGTTCTTCCTCGTCGTCAAAAGGTGAAAAACGCGCAAGCTTGCGCGCCGACAACATGATGACAAGCCCATTTCACGTGTCAAGCGGCACGCTCGGGGCGTTTTGTCAATGTGCCGTTAAGGTTGCCTGGAGATCCGGGTTCAGAGCAGCTCCAGCGCGACCGCCGTGGCCTCGCCGCCGCCGATGCACAGGGAGGCGATGCCGCGCTTGCCGCCACGCGCGCGCAGGGCATGGAGCAGGGTCACCACCAGGCGCGCGCCACTGGCGCCGATCGGATGGCCCAGGGCGGTGGCGCCGCCGTTGACGTTGAGCTTGTCGTGCGGGATCCCGAGTTCGCGGATCGGCGCCATCGCCACCACCGCGAAGGCCTCGTTGACCTCGAACAGGTCCACGTCCTCGACCTTCCAGCCGACCTTGTCGAGCAGGTTGCGGATGGCGCCGACCGGGGCGGTGGTGAACCACTCCGGCTCCTGCGACCAGGTGGTGTGGCCGACGATGCGGGCCAGCGGCTCCAGCCCGAGGCGGGCGGCCTCGTCGGCGCTGGTGAGCACGGTGGCCGCGGCGCCGTCGGAGATGCTCGAGGAGCTCGCCGCGGTCACCGTGCCGTCCTTGCGGAAGGCCGGGCGCAGGGTCGGGATCTTGGCCACGTCGGACTTGCCCGGCTGCTCGTCGGTGGCGACCTCCACCTCGCCCTTGCGCGAGGCCACCTTCACCGGGACGATCTCGTCCTTGAACGCGCCCGCCTCGATCGCCGCCTTGGCGCGCGTGACCGACTCGATCGCGAACGCGTCCTGCTCCTCGCGGGTGAAGCCGTACTTGTCGGCGCAGGCTTCCGCGAACACGCCCATCGACTGGCCGTCGTAGGGGTTGGTCAGGCCGTCCCAGGCCATGTGGTCGACGAGCCTGGCGTCGCCGTAGCGCAGGCCCGGGCGCGCCGAGACCATGTGCGGGGCATTGGTCATCGACTCCATGCCGCCGGCGACGACGACCGTGGCCGAGCCGGCCTTGATCAGGTCGTGGCCGAGCATGATCGCCTTCATGCCGGAGCCGCACACCTTGTTGATGGTGGTGCAGCCGGCCGACTTGGGCAGGCCGGCGGCGAGCGAGGCCTGGCGCGCGGGCGCCTGGCCGAGGTTGGCCGGCAGCACGCAGCCCATGATCACCTCGGACACGTCCTCGCCCTTGACCCCGGCCTGCTCGACGGCGGCGCGGATCGCCGCGGCGCCGAGGGTGGGCGTGGGCACGCCGGTGAACTGGCCGAGCATGGAACCGATGGCGGTGCGCTTGGCACCGACGATGACGACGTCGCTCATGGCGTGACTCCGGTCGAATGGGGGAAAAGCCTCGGGATTATCGCGCCCGGCGCTGCGCCGCGGCAAACGGCGCCGGCCACTGGCGGTCGGGCGACGAGGGCGTATAGATTGCGGGGTGCCCGCGAACGGGCAGCTGGCAAGGGAGACGGGGATGTCGCACGGGAGCAGGGGGCTGTCGCGCCTGGCAGCCGCTGTCGCGGTCGCGCTGGTGCTGGCCGGCTGTGGAGGCGGCGGCGGTGGTACCCGGACCGATCCTCCGCCGCAGGGCCCGCCACCGACGCCACCGCCCCCACCGCCGCCCCCGCCGCCGCCGCCGGGTCCGCCGGTGGTCCTGCCCCCGGAGCCGGCCTACAGCCATCACCTGAGCTGGACCAACGCCGGACCGGCGCACGAGGCCGGGCTCGACGGCAGCGGCATCCGGATCGGCGTGATCGACAGCGGCGTCAACCGCGACCATCCCGCGCTCGCCGGGCGCGTGGTCGCGAACCTCACCTACATCGACCCGCGCCGCAACGACCTGTCGGTCGACGACGTGGTCGGCCACGGCACCGCGGTGGCGCAGGTCATCGCGGGACGGCCGTTCGGCCGCTGGCCCGGCGGACTGGCGCCGGGCGCCGAGATCGTTTCGGCGCGCATCATCAGCGACTCGCCACCCGATGACGACGGCAGCGGGCGCGGCAACGAGATCAACGGGCCGCTCGGGATCGGTCCGATCCACGACGACCTGATCGCGCGCGGCGCCCGGATCCTCAACAACTCCTGGGGCGGGCTGTACTGGACCAATCTGGCCGTCACCGCGCAAATCGCGGCCGAGTACCGGCCCTTCATCGTCGACCACGGTGGTCTGGTGGTGTTCTCGACCGGCAACTCCGGCTTCGACGATCCGTCCGACACCGCCGCGTTGCCGAGCCAGGCCGGCAGCGGCGGATCCCGGCCCGCCGCCGACCTCGAGCGCGGCTGGCTGGCGGTGGCGGCGCTCAGCGACGAGAGCCCCGAGCAGCTGGCCTACTACTCCAACGCCTGCGGCGTGTCGATGGACTACTGCCTCGTCGCCCCGGGCACGGTGGTGGTCACCGGCACCGACGATCCGCCCGATGCCCCCGAATACTGGCGGTGGTCGGGCACCTCGTTCGCCGCGCCGATCGTCTCGGGCGCCGCGGCCCTGGTCTGGGAGGCGTTCCCGTATTTCGACAACGACCTGGTGCGCCAGACCCTGCTCGGCACCGCCACCGACCTAGGCGCGCCGGGCGTGGACGCGGTGTTCGGCCATGGCCGGCTCGACGTCGGCGCGGCGGCGCTCGGCCCGGCGCGCCTGGACTGGGGCGACGTGCGGGTCCGGTTCGACGAGATCACCTCGACCTGGGGCAATGCGCTTTCGGGCGACGGCGCGGTGGTCAAGGACGGCAGCGGCACGCTCGTGCTGGAGCGCGAGGCGGGCAACGCCGGCGGCATCCAGGTCCTCGGCGGCACCGTGGACGCCCGCGCCGGGATCGCCGGCGACGTGCGGATCGGCTCCGCGGGCCGGCTGGTCATGTCCCGCGGCGCGGACGGCGACATCGACAACGCCGGACGCCTGGAAGTCCCCAGCGGCGGTTCCGGACCGGGGGCGGATGAGACCGTCACCGCCGGCGACTTCCGCCAGCGCGCAGGCGCCACCCTGGCGGTCGAACTCGGCCAGGTGCTGCGGGTCGGCGGGCATGCGCTGCTGGAAGGCGGCACCCTGCACGTGATGGGGCTCGCGCCGCACTTCACCACGACCGACCGCGAGTGGATCCTCGGCGCGGGCGACGGCATCACCGGCCGCTTCGACGCCCTGAGCTGGGCGGACACGCTGTTCCTCGAGGGCACGCTCGACTACGGCGAGAACGACATCTGGCTCGACATCACGCGCCTGGACGTCGCCGCGACGGTGCGCAAGTTCGCCAGCGCCTCGCCGGCCACGTTGTCCTCGGCCGAACGCGTCGAACGCGCATTCCGCAGGCTGGACGCGCTGGTGGCGCAGGCGTCCGATGCCGATCCCGAACTGCTGCGCGTGGCCGGCGCGTTCCAGCGCATCGGCGACGAAGCGGCCGCGAAGGCCGCGCTCGACAGCCTCTCGGGCGCGGGCCACGCGCGCGCCACGTCGCTGGCGCTCGACACCCTCGACATGGGCCGGCGCGCGCTCGCGTCGCGCTTCGGCAACGGCGAGCAGGCGGCCGGTCCGGTGGCGTGGAAGCAGGCGCTGGGGCGGGGCGGGGCGACCGGATTCGCCGGCGGCGACCACGCGCTCGACGGCTGGCTGATGGGGCGCGAGGACCGCAGCGGCGACCTGGTGGCCGGCTTCGCCTTCGGCGAGGCGGTGGCGCTGGAACGCTTCGGCGTCGCGGGCGAGCGCAGCCGCGAGCGCATGGCGATGGCGCAGCTGTACGCCGGGCGCCGGTCGGGCGATGCCTACGCGCTGGTGCAGGCCGGCGCCGGCCGCTTCGACCGCGGCATCGAGCGCAGCCTGTTCGCGGGCGAGGCGGCGCGCGACGGCATCTTCAGCCGCTACGGCGGCAACTACGCCAGCCTCGGCATCGAA
Source organism: Luteimonas sp. J29 (assembly GCF_000472505.1). Lineage (GTDB taxonomy): Bacteria > Pseudomonadota > Gammaproteobacteria > Xanthomonadales > Xanthomonadaceae > Luteimonas. The sequence goes on along the minus strand of NZ_AWZR01000003.1, from coordinate 24,982 downwards.
TGGGGCCGGCGTTTCGCACTCGGTGGCCTGGAGCTGACGCCGTACCTCGGCGCCAGCCACGACACCTTGCGCACGGAAGCCTTCGAGGAAACCGGCGGTGCCGGGTTCGCCCTGCAGGTGGAGGCGGGCGAACTCGAGCGCAGCCAGGCGATCGCGGGCCTGCGCCTTGAACGCGGCTGGCGCGGCACGACCTTGCGCGCCTGGGGCGAGTGGCAGCAGACCCTGCGCGCGGACGGTTTCGACGTGCTGGCGACCTTCACCGGCATCGACAGCTGGGCACCGTTGCCGATGGCCGATGCGGCGAAGTCTGGCGGCCTGCTGGGCGTGGGCGCCGAGGCGCCACTGGGCCGCCACGGCTGGCTGTCCTTCGGCTTCGACCAGCGCTTCGGCCCGCGCGGCGACGAACGCATGGCGCGCATCGAGTACGTCCTCGCCTTCTGACCGACCGCACCGCTGCGCATCCGCTCCTTCCCTGGCTTGCGGGCAGGGGGCAACGCGATCCGCAGGTGCCGGCTCCTTCCCCCGCGAGCGGAGGAGGGGCAACGCGATCCGCAAGTTCCGCTCCTTCCCCCGCTTGCGGGGGAAGGCCGGGATGGGGGCGCGCGCCGCAGGCGCGCTGGATTGTCTTCGCCGCCCGGCTGCCCCCACCCCAACCCTCCCCCGCGAGCGGGTGAGGGGGCAACGCGATCCTCGAGTCCGCTCCTTCCCCCGCTTGCGGGGAGGGCAGCTCAATGATTCCCGGCGAACAGCTCCCGCCCGATCAGCATCCGCCGGATCTCGTTGGTGCCGGCGCCGATCGCATACAGCTTGGCGTCGCGCAGGATCCGCCCGGTCGCGTACTCGTTGATGTAGCCGTTCCCGCCCAGCGCCTGGATCGCCTCCAGCGCCACCTGCACCGCGGCCTCGCTGGCGTGCAGCAGGCAGCTCGCCGCGTCGATGCGCGAGCGGTGCCCGGCGTCGTAGTCGCGCGCCACCTGGTAGGCGTAGGCGCGCGAGGACTGCAGCGCGGTGTACATGTCGGCGATCTTGGCCTGCATGATCCCGAAGCTGCCGATCGGCTGCCCGAACTGCCGCCGCTCGCGCACGTAGGGCAGGGCGATGTCGAGCGCGGCCTGCATCAGCCCCAGCGGCCCGCCGGTGAGCACCAGGCGCTCGGTGTTGAGCCCGCTCATCAGCACCTTGACCCCGTTGTTGACCTCGCCGAGCACGTTCCCGGCCGGGATCTCGCAGTCCTCGAACACCAGCTCGCAGGTGTTGGAGCCGCGCATCCCGAGCTTGTCGAGCTTCTGCGCGGTGCGGAAGCCCTTGAAGCCCTTCTCGACGATGAAGGCGGTCATGCACTTGCTGCCGAGTTCGCGGCTGGCGGTGCGCATGTAGACCACCAGCACGTCGGCTTCGGGGCCGTTGGTGATCCACATCTTGTTGCCGTTGGCGATCCAGCGGTCGCCCTTGAGTTCGGCGCGGCAGCTCATCGAGCCGACCACGTCGGAGCCGGCCCCCGGCTCGCTCATCGCCAGCGCGCCTTTCCACTCACCGCTGCACAGCTTCGGCAGGTACTTCTCGCGCTGGGCCTGGTTGCCGTTGGCGTACAGGTTCGACACGCAGAGGTTGGAGTGCGCGCCGTAACTCAGGCCGACCGAGCCGGACGCGCGGGAGATTTCCTCCATCGCCACCAGATGGGCGAGGTAGCCCATGTCGCTGCCGCCGAATTCCCCGGGCACGGTCATGCCGAGCAGGCCCAGCTCGCCGAGCTTCGGCCACAGGTCCTGCGGGAACGCGTTCTCCTCGTCGATCCGTGCCGCCCGCGGCGCGATCTCGGCCTCGGCGAACCGCCTCACCGCCTCGCGCAGCGCGTCGATCTCCTCCCCGAGCGGAAACGTCCGCATTCCGTGCTCCCTGGTGGACTGTTTCACATGCTACTACTTTGCCGGGCGGGGCCGGGCAGATGCCGCCCGCGGCCCGGTGCGGCGCGCGCTTCAATCGCCGGCGTCCAGATAGCGTACCCACTCGCGCGTCCCGAAACGCGAAAGCGGCCAAGTCCGCGTGCCAGCCTCCCCAACCCTCCCCCGCGTGCGGGGGAGGGTTGGGGAGGGGGCATCGGAGCAGCTGGACAAGGACGCCTAAGCGCCGGCCAGGCGGCCCCCATCCCGGCCTTCCCCGCAAGCGGGGGAAGGGGCAGGAGCGCGCAGTGCGGCTTCATTGGCTCCCTCCCCCGCGTGCGGGGAGGGTTGGGGTTGGGGCATCGGAGCGCGGGGAACCGGGATGCGGCGAGGGCCAAGTGGCCCCATCCCGGGCTTCCCCGCTAGCGGGGGAAGGGGCAGCGGCGTGCGGCCAACAGCTTCGGCTCCCTCCCCCGCGTGCGGGGGAGGGCTGGGGTGGGGGCAACAGCTGTGGCTCCCTCCCGCGTGAACGGGGGAAGGAGGAGATGCGGCGCCCGCGATGCGGCGACGCTGGTTGCCGCTTGCGGGGCCTCAGCCGCCCCGCATCCGCCCCTGGAAGCGCGGGGTGCTGCGGCCCATCGGCAGCTTGAGCTTGCCGATGGTGGCGATGCGCTCCTCGGCCAGGCGGTCCGCGGCCTGGTAGGTCGGGATGCCGTCGCGCTCGGAGATCTCGAAGATGCGCGTGAGGTTGTGGTAGATCGTGCGCATCATCCGCATCGCGCGTTCGCGGTTGTAGCCGTCGATCTCCAGCGACACGTTCATCACGCCGCCGGCGTTGACCGCGTAGTCCGGCGCGTACAGCACGCCGCGGCGCTCGAGCTCGTCGCCGATCGCGTTGTTGGCCAGCTGGTTGTTGGCCGCGCCGCACACTACCTTGGCCTTGATCCGCGGCAGCGTCTGCTCGTTGAGCGTGCCGCCCAGGGCGCAGGGCGAGTACACGTCCACGTCCACGTCGTAGATGTCGTCCGGACCCACGGCCTCGGCGCCGAGCTCGCTCACCGCGCGGTCGATGCGGTCCTGGTGGATGTCGGTGACGAACAGCTTGGCGCCACGCTCGCTCAGCAGCTTGGCGAACTCGAAGCCGACGTGGCCCAGGCCCTGCACCGCGAAGCTGTACTTGCCGATCTCCTCGTCGCCGAAGCGGCGGTTGAGCGCGGCCATCAGGCCCTGCATGGTGCCGTAGGCGGTGAACGGCGAGGGGTCGCCCGAGCCGCCGTGCACCTGGTGCACGCCGGTGACGAACTGGGTCTCGCGGAACACGAACTCCATGTCGTTGACGTCGATGCCGACGTCCTCGGCGGTGATGTAGCGGCCGCCCAGCGAATCGACGAACTGGCCGAACGCGCGGAACAGGGCCTCGGACTTGTCCGTGGCCGGGTCGCCGATGATCACCGCCTTGCCGCCGCCCAGGTTCAGGCCGGCCACGGCGTTCTTGTAGGTCATGCCGCGCGACAGGCGCAGCACGTCGTCCAGGGCCTCGGCGTCGTTCTTGTACGGCCACATCCGGGTCCCGCCCAGGGCCGGGCCCAGCACGGTGTTGTGGATGGCGATGATCGCCTTCAGGCCGATGTCCGGGTTGTGGCAGAACACGACCTGCTCGTGGCCGTAGTGTCCAAGCTGTTCAAAAATCATGGAAAAACTCCGTCGCGGGCGCCGTGCGCGCGGCACGGGACCCTTCCAGGCGCGGCTGGATGGCATGGGTTGGCCGGCGATGCGAACGCCCCTCGGGGGCCGCCGGGAATTTCGGGTGGCGGCATTCTACGCACCTGCCCGGAAATTGCCCGTGACTTTCGGCAGGGGGGCGGCGCCTCCCCGCCCGCGGGAAGGCCGGGATGGGGGCGGGCACCGAAGGCGCTGGACTGGTCGCGGCAGCCTGGTTGCCCCCACCCCAGCCCTCCCCCGCGAGCGGGGGAGGGGGCCAAGGGCGTGGCGGGCCGTGTGCCCCACTCCAACCCTCCCTCGCGGGCGGGGACGGGGCACCACGATCCGCAAGCTCCGGCCCCTTCCCCCGCTTGCGGGGGAAGGTTGGGATGGGGGCCGCGCCGCAGGCGCGCTTGCTGCTTCCGTCGCCTGGCTGCCCCCACCCCGGCCCTCCCCCGTGAGCGGGGGAGGGAGGCAAGGGCATGGTGGGCCGTGTGCCCCCGCTCCGGGCCTCCCTCGCAAGCGGGGAGGGGCCAAGGGCGCGGTGGGCCGTGCGGCCCACCCGGGCTCAGAGCTGGGATTCGACCGGCAGCCAGCCCACCACCCGGGCCAGGATCCGCGACCACAGGCCCGACTCCGGCTCGTGCTCGAGCACCACCGGCGGGTCCTCGGCGCGGTCCAGCCAGCGCAGGTCGCCCTCCGGGTCCAGGTACACCCAGTAGCTGCTGTCCTTGCCCGCCAGCCGCAGGTACTCGTCGCGCAGGGCGCGGGCCAGCGGCGGGTCGTCGAACAGCACGCCCATCTCGGTGTTGAGGTCGATCGAGCGCGGGTCGATGTTGAACGAGCCGATGAACCCGTGCCGGTCGTCCACCACGAACGCCTTGGTGTGCAGGCTGGCGCCACTGCTGCCGAACAGGCTCGCGTCGGACTGCTCCAACCGCGGCCGCATCTCGTACAGCTTCACCCCGGTGCGCAACAGGGTGCGCCGGTAGTTGGCGTAGCCGCCGTGCACCGCGACCACGTCGTTGGCCGCCAGCGAGTTGGTGATCACGCCCACGTGCACGCCGTTGCGCGCCAGCTTGCCCAGCGTGGCCACGCCTTCCTCGCCGGGCACGAAGTAGGGCGAGATCAGCAGCGCCTTGTGCCTGGCCTCGCGCACCACCTCGTACAGCCCGGCGACCAGGTAGTCGCCCGAACGCTCCTGCTTCCACTTCAGCGGCGGGTCGGAGAGCACGCGCACCCGGTCCGTCCAGTGCGGACTGAGCTCCTGGGCGAGGTAGGCGCGCAGGTTCGGCGACAGATCGACCCGGTCCAGGTAGCGCCGGGCGAGGTTGCCGCGCGCCTCTTCCTCGATCGCCTTGAGCACGGTGTCGAGCTTGCGCCGCGGCTTGGAATTGAGCTCGGCGATCGGCACCACCGCGTCGCTGTTCCAGAACTGGTCGAAGATCGTGCTGGCCTGTTCCACCGCCGGGCCGAACAGCAGCACGTCCAGGTCGCGGAAGTTGGTCTCGCCGTGGGCGTCGAAGTACTCGGTGCCCACGTTGCGCCCGCCCACGATCGCCACCCGGTTGTCCGCGATCCAGGCCTTGTTGTGCATCCGGTAGGTGATGCTGAACATGCGTTGCACCATCTCGACCAGGCGGCCGAGGCCCTCGCGGTTGCGGAACGGGTTGTAGACGCGGATCTCGATGTTCGGATGCGAGTCCAGCGCCAGCAGTGCCGCGTCCTTGCCCGAGGTGTTGATGTCGTCGAGCAGCATGCGCACGCGCACGCCGCGCTCGGCCGCCTTCCAGGCCTCGTGCATCAGCAGGTGGCCGGTGAGGTCGTCGTGCCAGATGTAGTACTGCAGGTCGAGGCTGCGCCCGGCCTTGCGCGCGGACAGGGCGCGCGAGGCGAAGGCGTCCAGGCCGTCGGGCAGCAGGATCGCCCCGGTCTTGCCCGGGCGGCGCGCCAGCAGCGGTTCGAGTTCGCGGTCGAGCTCGGTCTCCCCGGGCTTCACCGGCAGCGCGAAGCCGGGCAGGCCGGTGGCCGGCGGCATCAGCCGGTCGGCGAGCAGCATGCCGCTGCCCACCAGCATGGCCAGCGAGAACAGGCCCCAGGCCAGGATGCGTTTGATGCGGCTCTTCATGGAATGGCGGAAGTCCTGGAACCTCGTGGCGTCGCGGAAAGCCGTGTGGCAGGTGGGGTGGACGCCAGGTGGCGGGCAGGGCGGCCGGCGGCAAGTGTGGCACCTGGGCCGGGGGCTGTCCCTCTCCCCGGCTTCACCGCCCGCTGCCGAGGGGGGCGGGGCGGGTGGGGTGCCGCGACGATCCGGCGCGCGGCGGCAAGCGTGCCGTGCGCCCGCTTCACCGGACGCCGCGACTCCCGCCTTCGAGGTGAGGGCATTGCGGTCGCCCGAAGGCGAGCGCGCCAGCCCGGCGTGGGCAATGGCGTCAAGGCGACACATGGGTGCGCCACGAGAGGCGGCGACACCCGTACCGCGCCCGGTGTCGCGCTTCCCCGCAGCCTCGCCGCCGCCGGAAGGCCGCCCCGCCCCCCGCGCTACAATCGGTCTCATCTGAAATCATGCCGGAGTGCGCCATGGCCACCCCCGCCAACCAGCTCCCCGCGCGCCAGCCCGACGCCACCCCGCTGCGCTTCGTCACCGCCGCCAGCCTGTTCGACGGGCACGACGCGGCGATCAACATCATGCGCCGCCTGATCCAGGCCCAGGGCGCGGAAGTCATCCACCTCGGCCACAACCGCTCGGTCGAGGACGTGGTGCGCGCCGCCCTGCAGGAGGACGCCGACGCCATCGCCCTGTCCAGCTACCAGGGCGGCCACGTCGAGTACTTCAAGTACATGGTGGACATGCTGCGCGAGCGCGGCGCCGGACACATCCGCGTGGTCGGCGGGGGCGGGGGCACGATCACGCCCGAGGAAATCCGCGAGCTCGAGGCCTACGGCGTCGAACGCATCTACCACCCCAACGACGGCATGAAGCTGGGCCTGGTGGAGATGATCGAGGACGTGGTCGAGCGCGTGTCCAGGGCCCGCGACGCGCGCGCGGCCGAGGCCCGCCAGCCGGCCGGCACGCGGCCGTCGCTGGACGACGAGATCGCCATCGGCCGCGTGCTCTCCGCGATCGAGGACGGCGCGTACTCCGACGCCGAACTGGCCATGCTGCGCAAGCAGTGGGCCGCGGGCGCGGCCGGCCATGCCGGTCCCACGCCGGTCATCGGCATCACCGGCACCGGCGGCGCCGGCAAGAGCTCGGTGACCGACGAACTGCTCAACCGCTTCCTGTCCTGCTTCCCGCAGATGCGCATCGCCGTGGTCTCGGTGGACCCGACCCGCCGCCGCACCGGCGGCGCGCTGCTGGGCGACCGCATCCGCATGAACTCGCTGCGCAGCCACCGCGTGTACATGCGCTCGATGGCCACCCGCCGCCAGAACGTGGCCACCAACGCGGTGCTCACCGACTGCATCGCCTTCCTCAAGGGCCTGGGCTACGACCTGGTGATCGTCGAGACCGCCGGCATCGGCCAGAGCGACTCGGAGATCGTGGACCTGGTCGATTTCCCGATGTACGTGATGACCAGCGACTACGGCGCGCCCAGCCAGCTCGAGAAGATCGACATGATCGACTACGCCGAGCTGATCGTGCTCAACAAGTACGACAAGCGCGGCGCCGAGGACGCCCTGCGCGACGTGCGCAAGCAGTGGAAGCGCAACCGCGCCGCCTTCAACGTCGCCGACGACGACGTTCCCGTCTATCCCACCATCGCCAGCCAGTTCAACGATCCCGGCATCAGCTGGATGTTCGCGAACCTCTGCCGCCTGCTGCGCGAAAAACTCCACCTCCCGGGCACCCCGGTGGCCCCTGTAGGAGCGGCTTCAGCCGCGACCCCAACCCCGGCCAACGACGAAACCCCTGGAGCGACGGTCGCGGCTGAAGCCGCTCCTACAGCCGCTCCTGCAGGCGCCCATGCGGCTGCGGCCGCTCCGACGGCCGTTCCCGCCGCCCCCCGCTGCGACTTCAACCCCCGCATCGACACCTCGATCCGCGAACCGCGCGCCACCGTCCTGATCCCCGGCAACCGGGTCCGCTACCTGTCCGAGATCGCGGAGCAGGGCAGGGCCATCAACGCCTCGATCGAGAAGCAGGCCGAGGCCGCCGACCGCGCCCAGGCCTGCTGGCAGGCGCTGAAGGAACTCGACGACCCCAGGCTGCCGAAGCCGCTCGAGCTCTACGACGCCGCCGACCTGCTCGCCGCCCCGGGCGACGCCCCCGACCGCTCGCTGCTCACCCTGCGCCAGCGCTACAACGACGCCATCCAGTCCATCGAAGCCGGGCATTTGCGCAACCTGCGCGAGTGGCCGCAGCGGCTGAAGTCCATCACCGACGAGGTCAACGAGTACCAGGTCCGCGGCAGGACCATCCGGGTCGAGAACTACCGAGAGTCCCTCAGCCACCAGAAGATCCCCAAGATCGCCGCGCCCAGGTACCGCAGCTGGGGCGAACTGCTCGCCTTCCTCGGCAAGGAGAACCTGCCCGGCTACTACCCCTACACCGGCGGCGTGTACCCCTACCGCCGCACCGGCGAGGACCCCACCCGCATGTTCGCGGGCGAGGGCACGCCCGAGCGCACCAACCGCCGCTTCCACTACCTGAGCCTGGGGCAGCCGGCCGCGCGCCTGTCCACCGCCTTCGACAGCGTCACCCTCTACGGCGAGGACCCGGCGCCGCGCCCGGACATCTACGGCAAGATCGGCAACTCCGGCGTCAACATCCCCACGCTGGACGACATGAAGAAGCTCTACTCGGGCTTCGACCTGTGCGCGCCGACCACCAGCGTGTCGATGACCATCAACGGCCCGGCGCCGATCATCCTCGCGATGTTCATGAACTGCGCCATCGACCAGCAGGTGGAGAAGTACCTGCGCGCCGACCCGGAGCGCTGGGCCGAGGCGCAGAAGAAGATCGACGCGTTCTTCAAAGGCCGTGAGCGCCCGCGCTACCACGGCGACCTGCCCAAGGGGAACGACGGCCTCGGCCTGGCCTTCCTCGGCATGACCGGCGACCAGCTGGTGGACCCGGAGACCTACGCCCGGATCAAGGCCGAGACGCTGTCCACCGTGCGCGGCACCGTGCAGGCCGACATCCTGAAAGAAGACCAGGCCCAGAACACCTGCATCTTCAGCACCGAGTTCGCCCTGCGCATGATGGGCGACATCCAGCAGTACTTCGTGGACCACAAGGTGCGCAACTTCTACTCGGTGTCGATCTCGGGCTACCACATCGCCGAGGCCGGGGCGAACCCGATCAGCCAGCTCGCTTTTACCTTAAGCAACGGCTTCACCATCGTCGAATACTACCTGGCGCGCGGGATGAAGATCGACGACTTCGCGCCCAACCTGTCGTTCTTCTTCTCCAACGGCATGGACCCGGAGTACACCGTCATCGGCCGCGTCGCCCGCCGCATCTGGGCAAGAGCGATGCGCGAGCGCTACGGCGCCAACGAGCGCTCGCAGATGATGAAGTACCACATCCAGACCTCCGGCCGATCCCTGCACGCCCAGGAGATCCAGTTCAACGACATCCGCACCACGCTGCAGGCCCTGTACGCCCTGTTCGACAACTGCAACAGCCTGCACACCAACGCCTACGACGAGGCCATCACCACGCCGACCGAGGAGAGCGTGCGCCGCGCCGTGGCGATCCAGATGATCATCAACAAGGAGCTGGGGCTGAACTACTGCGAGAACCCCTGGCAGGGCAGCTTCATCGTCGAGCAGCTCACCGACCTGGTGGAGGAGGCCGTCTACAAGGAGTTCGAGGCCATCAGCGAGCGCGGCGGCGTGCTCGGCGCCATGGACACCATGTACCAGCGCGGCAAGATCCAGGAAGAGAGCCTGTACTACGAGCAGAAGAAGCACGACGGCAGCCTGCCCCTGATCGGCGTCAACACCTTCCTGCCCAAGGAGCACGGCGGCGAGGTGGCCACCGAGATCGAGCTGATCCGCTCGACGGAGGAAGAGAAGGCCCAGCAGATCGCCAACGTCCGCAACTGGCAGTCCATCCGCAACCGCCTTGCCTCGCTCCTTCCCCCGCACGCGGGGGAAGGCCGGGATGGGGGCGGCTCCACCTCCCACGCCCACGTGGTTGAGGATGAAACCGTCGCCGACGAAGTGCACGACGGCCACGGCCTGGCGTATCTTCAGGACACGGCGCGGCGGCGGGGGAATGTGTTCGAGGCGCTGGTGGAAGCGGTCAAGACCCACTCATTGGGGCAGATCAGTCATGCCTTGTATGAGGTGGGGGGGGAGTATCGGCGGAATATGTAGCTGGATCAGCTGCGGCACAGTCAAAGAGGGGGGCTAGTGCGAAAGAAGCGTGTGACGGAGAAGTCCGAGGCGTTGCTTTGGCCGTTGCTGGACAAAGAAAGCGAACTGCGTGCGGAATACCGTCGTCGGAATCCGAAGTTTGACCAGAGGCGAATCAAGCTCGACGAGCTCGACGCTGCCCAAGCGGACGGGTGGCGCTCCCTAAGTGGTGATCTTCTTGATCGGGAACAGGCACCTTATTCGTTGAAGCTGACGCGTGTGTTCAAGCATCCGCTGGTTGCCATCACTCGACGCACTGCGCGATGAATCTGTCCATGCGTTCTTCGTCCCAGATCTCAAGCTGGGCACCCGCGGCACGAATGTTCAGGGCCTTCATGAAGTTGCGGAATGCCGACTCCGAAGCTGCGAGCTGCGCGTCCCGTTCCAGCCGCCTCACAATCGCCTTCGCCAAGGGAAGCCTCGTTCCGACCCTGGCCCGCTCGATCAGGTTCGAGCGGATATCCGCCGTCGAAAGAATCAATCGCAGTGCCCGCTCGGGATCGTCAGGCTGGATTGAAGAGGCGATGTGATGGTTCCACCACAGCCGGGAGAGCGCGTGATCGTCCCGGCATTGGGTCCAGGTCGACGCGAAGAAGTGGATCCGGATGGCCTGGGCAATCTTCTCTTGCGAAACGTTGTGAAGCCAGCGTTCACGCGCGTACGCAATTCCCTCGATGTGACTCAGCCGGATCCACACCCTGTTCTCCCGCGCCAGGCTTGGGGTGAGCGAGGCCAAGGCGTGGCCGACCAGCATCGAGTTCCGGACTTCGGCATCCCGTCCCTTGTCGGCGATGAGATCTTCAAGCGGCGTCAGATCGACTTCGACCGAGAGCGGAATGCGCCAGTCACCGCTGGACTCGAGATCTTCGAACCCGGCTTCCCTGTACCGGTCCAGATGCTCCTCGATGTTGTCGGAAAGGAAATCCGCGGTCTGCTGACCGACGTAGAGCAGCTTGCTCATCTGTCTTCCTCTTTGAACAGGGTGCCCAGCAGGCCGAGAGGGCCCTCGAGAAGGCGCTGTGCAGCCCACGCAAGGTCGGTGTTGGCGTCGATCGTGATGCCTTCATTGCTGCAGCGGGCTTCAATCACCCGGTGCCAGCGGAGCCCCTCGCTCCCTGACGTCCGCATTGCATCGAGGGCGTTCATCACAGCAGGCAGGAACAGCGATGGAAGAAGAATGTCGCGCATGCTGCTGCCGCGGATGCCGTAGATGGTGTCGTAGAGCTTGCGGTTCACCTCGATCTGGATGGCCTCAGTGTCCAGGCCGACCTGGAACATCCCGTCTCCCATCTCCTCATTGGCGATCAGGCGGAAGATCGACTCCATCGGGAGCAGCTTGTCCAGACCGGCCTCGAACCAGTGGATACTGCTGGCGGCGACGATCTGGCCCGGCTGCAGAGATTTCGTATGGGCCGGGTAGTCGGATGCGATATGCGGTGAGCGAAGAGCGACCCCGTCCTCTGTCGCCGCGACGACCGCCTGGATCCCCACCCGGCCGCGCAGTTCGCCCCGTTTGAACTCGAGAGTAAAGAGCGTCCCGGAAAGGGGTACGAATGTCTGGAAGTAGGTCTCCAGGGATTCGACCACGATCCCGACAGTCGCCTGGCGGCTCCGGATGAGCTCCGTCACGTCACCATCGTCCAGAACGTAGTGGCCGCTCAGGACCACTTCGCCGGCCTCTGGCGACTCCTCGATCTCCAGCAGGATATCGAAGGTCCGGTCGCCGTAGTCGTCTGTATGGGGGGAGAGGACCGGATGGGCGAATGCGGTGGTCGGCCTAATCAGCATCGGCGGACGCCTCCTCGACTCTGGACAGCACCACACGGATGGGGCCCGTGTAGGGCTCCGAGAACTCGACGGTCACGGCTTTCCTCTGTCCCTGATCGAGCTGGATGGAAGGGGTCTTGGCGCATCTGTGGCCGTTGATCGAGACCACGTCCAGCGGCTCGTCGCTGGCTGCACCGATCAGGAGAACCTCGAGCCGCGCCATCCCTGACGCCTCCGGCTCGAGGCTGATGGTCCGGGTGTTGGGCCGCCCTGCGTCCGGCACATGCGTCCGCAAGGAGCGGAACGGAATGCTCCTGCCGCCCCGTCCGCCGGAGAGACCCCGACCGCCTCCAGGACGGGCGCCCGATGTACGGCCACCGCCTGCGCCCTTGGCCTTGCGACCCCCTGCTGAACCGCTTTCGCCTTCGGGACCCGCTCCACTGGGCCGGGACGTGGTCGTCTTCGGCTTGATCCTGATGCGCTCGGGGTTTGTCTGGCTGTTCGCCGGGTCGGGAATGTCCCTGCCGGACTCCGGCGTCGAGAAGAACCTGTTCATCTCGTCGAGCAGCATCTCCGCCTCGGGAGGCGTCGAGGTCTCCTGCTTGATGATTTCCCGGATCCAGGCGCCCAGCTTCCTCATTCCGGCTCGGACCTGCCGCTTCTCCCGGGGATCATCCAGCCGGTCCGCGGAGAGCTCGTCGTGGCGTGGATTCTCCAGATCGCGGACGCGGCCGCTGGTCCTGATATCGACGGGCTCGACGACACCCACGAAGTCGCGCGAAAGGCTGAATCGCGCGAGCGGGTGCCCGAAGTGGCGAAGATTGTCCGTGAGATACATCCCGTTGCGCAGGAACCCGATTCTGCGAGGCAGTCCTGCACCTTCAAGCAGCCGGAATCTGAAGGTGCCGGCTCCGTCGAACTGCTGCTCGAATGTCCGTGTGTCGGGTGAAACGAGGGTTTGGTAGAGAGCTGCGGCGAACGCGAGGTCTGCAGATGAGCCCGTATCCTCTGCAGCCTTCAGGACCCTGTCATGCTCGAAGAGCGCGCCCAGAGTGGACGGGTCGATCTCGATCGGATCACCGCCCTCGGGGACGACGCTGAAGGACACCGCGCCTTCCAGGATGGCCGCGAAGAAGTTGCGGACCAGCGACTCCGTCATCTGCCATTCCCAGCCGTCCTCGTTCAGGAAGCCGAGGGACGCGACCGTGGTGCCGGTTTCGGACCGGTGCAGCCAGCCGGGCAATGCCGGAGCCTCGGGGACGGGCTGGAAGCCGGGTCGACCGCAATAGCCGATTCCTCGCTTCTCCGCTCCCGAAGAGTCGGTATGGGAGACGAGAATCGCCTTGCCCTGTGCGAGGAACCGGTCCGAGGGGCCATCGCTGTAGAGGGTGGAGTAGAAGACGGTCCGGAACCGGGAAACCGCGAACGCGGCATTCTTCCCGATACCGAACGAGCCACCGGCGTCCGAACTGCTCTTCTGACTGACGCCGGAGCCTTTCACCAGCGCATGGAAGGGCTTTCCAGGAACGGACGGCCCTACAAGCCCCGTCGTTCCGTAGTCCTCCACAGCGAGGATGCTGATGGCCGGCCTGCGGATTTCCGCACAGGCCAGCTCGAAGAACTGGGTGTCCTTGCGGATGCGCCGGCTGCGCGAGCGCTCAAGGCAGGCGTCAAGGGCCTCCTGCAAGGCGTCCGCCACCGGAATCGAGTCACGGGGAACCGACATCTGCCGGAACACCATCCGGATGGGCAGGTGCCCGCCATGGTCGTCCTTCAGGCAGGCATCAAGACTGTTCTGGGCGCTCTCCCGGGCCAGCCCGGGAAAGGGCGAGCCCTTGAACGTTTCGATGCCCGCGTGACCAAGGCCTTCTTCTTCCTGCCCCTCATTGGTCAGGAATCGCCACTCCAGTGTCATTTGCTTCCCCCTGCTTCCAGAATCCGTGTCAGCGCTGCCTGATCAGCTGTGGCCGTCGTCCCCTGATCTCGCTGTCGAAGAACTCTCTGAATGTCAGAACGTTGGATTGCCCCTTGTAGAACGCCTCAGGGCTGTTCCTGAGGGACTCCGGCACGACAATCCTGATGCTTTTGTCCGCCATCTCCGAAATCGCGTTCGGCGCGACACGGTCGTCGATCGTGGCAAGGTAGACCTCACAGTTCAATCGCTCGCTGAAAACCTGCTTCCACCTTTCGCGGAGCGTCGTCTTGGCGGCAAGCACAAGTGCGCCCTCCTGGCTCCGCCTGTTGCTGCGGAGAGTGCGCAGATCCGGCATCACGAAGTCCGGCCGCCGGCCGCCGGTCACGGCCTGCTCCTGGAATCTCACCTGGCCCGCGTCAAGGGCAGCGGCGATGTGCTGTTCGAACGACCGCCCAGCCCGCGTCTTGCGCTGCTGACTGGCACTGAGCAGGACAGCATCGATCTCCGGGTAGCGCCTCACTACGGCAGAGGGCAGGTCACCCTGGTTCGCCAGAAGTGCGAGCAGTTCGGAGGCGCGCCTCCGGACCTCATGTCCCTTGTAAAGCCGGTACTCGATCTCGCGGCTGATCTTCATGATCGCGTCGCCAGGTGCCGCGATCCTCCATGGGTCGAACGCCGCCAGTCCCTCCGCCCGAAGCCATTGCTCCCTGGCTTGGCGGGCGATCACTGCGGGATCGGGCATAACCGCATATCGCGACACGACGTCCGCCAGCGTGCCAGTGCGCATGGCCGCACGGAACTCTTCGATCAGCTCCTCCAGTTCATCCTGGTCTGCACGACGGGCGGCCGAGATGGCGTGGGCATGGAAGAGGCCGTAGCGGAAGTCGACTGGAAGGTCGAACACCGTTTCCAGGATCTCCGCTTCCTCGCCAGCCGAGTCGAGAACTGCCATCCACCACCTGCAACCGGCCAACGGTCTGGCAAAGCGGCCTGCCATCAGGAAAGAGGCGGGGGTGAGCTCGCTGAACAGGACTCTGGGTACGCGGGTGCAGTGCGCTTCGGGCCCCTTGTTGCTGAAGTGCCGCAGATGGGACGTGGTGACCTCGCCTGTCTGCGGCCAGAGGACCTGGATGACGGCATGGAAAATGTGGGGTTTCGCCGGATTGTCCGCCTCCAGGGGCGGGAAAAACCCGGCGTCACGAACGGGGCGGGGGATGTAGAAGCCTGCCTGCCTCTTTCGCGGGTCATCGGCCCAGGAGGTGTCGTTTCTGGAAAGCTTCTTGACGAAGAGGCGGTCGCTTTCAGCCGCAAGACTCTGGACCTTCCACCACAACGGAGAGCCGTCCGCGGTCGTTTCGGCAATCCTGCTGCTTCCAAGATCCAGTTCGAACTGCTCCCTCATCCGCTCCCCCTGGCACGAATGCGTTCCGCAAGAGAGATGATGGCGTCTCTCCTCGCTTCCGTCGAGAGGCCCCGGAGCTGACATTCCCACACGGTCTCGACGTGCCAGCCCAGGTCCGCCAGCGCGCTGGAGACTCGACGGTCACGGGCTCGATTTGCGTCGACCTTCGTCTTCCAGAACTCCGGGCGGGTCTTCGGCAGCCGGAACAGATGGCAATCATGCTGGTGCCAGAAGCATCCATGCACAAACACGACCGTGTGGAACCTGGGAAGAACGATGTCCGGCCGCCCTGGCAGCCCGGCGCCCCCAAGTCGATACCGGAGTCCCAAGGCATGGAGGCCCTTGCGGACCTCCTGTTCGATCTTCGTATCCTTGCCCCGGATCCGCGACATCAGCGCGGAACGGCGCTCCGGGCTGATGATGTCGGCCATCAGGCGGCTCTTCGGCTCCGCCTGGCGGGAGCCGCCATCCGGGCTTCCAGGTGCGGCACCATGATCCGCGCCACTTCGGCGATCATCGGAACAACCACCGAGTTCCCGAACTGCTTGTACGCGCGGGTATCGGAGACGGGAATACGGAAGTCGTCATCAAAGCCCATGAGCCGCGCGCATTCCCTGGGCGTCAGCCGCCGGGGATTCTTCCCCCGGCCGCGCGACACGAGGATCTCGGATCCGTCCTTGTAGTAGCGGGCGGAAAGGGTGCGAGCCGTGTCCTTCGGAGTCACCAGGCCGAAGCCGAAGCCATTGCCCTTCTCGCGATGCTTGGCGGCATAGTCCTGCAGATACCCCCACAGCTTGTCCGACAGGATGTACTTGTCCAGGACCTTGCCCCTGGGGCCGCTGATGGACGGCCATGCGGCGGGCTCGGTGCCATCCTCCCGGTGGAGGATGCTGCCGATCTTCGGCGCTGTGTCGAAATCCGGAAGCTCCAGATCATCCCAGCTGAAGTCCGTCGGCTCGCGGAACCCGACGATGATGATGCGTTCGCGGTGCTGCGGGACGAAGTGTTTGCCGTTGATGACCTTGTAGAAGACCTGGTAACCCAGTTCGTCGCGCAGCACGTCGATGATCGTGGAGAACGTCCGGCCCTTGTCGTGGCTGACGAGATTCTTCACGTTCTCCAGAAGGAAGGCCCGGGGCCTCTTCTTCGCGATGATCCGGGCCACGTCGAAGAACAGAGTGCCCTGGGTCTTGTCGGCAAAGCCGTGAGGCCTGCCCAGCGCATTCTTCTTCGAGACACCGGCAATGGAGAACGGCTGGCAGGGGAAGCCGGCCAGCAGGACGTCGTGGTCGGGAACGTCGTCCTCGTGGACCTGCGTGATGTCGCTGGCGAACACGTGGTCCGGCCCGTCGTGGAAGTTGGCGGAGTACGTCTTGCAGGCGTAGGGGTCCCACTCGCTGGTAAACACACAGCGACCGCCCTGGCGCTCGAACGCGATCCGGATGCCGCCAATGCCGGCGAACAGGTCGATGAAGGTGAACCTGCCGGGGTCGCTGGACGGTTCCCCCATGGGCAGCAGGCGCTGCCGGATCGCTTCCGCCACGTACGGCTTCGGCTCGGTCTCCCGGACCTGCCAGCGCCGCACCGTCTTGGGGTCTACGCCGAGCGCGAGGGCGACTTCCTTGTGGCTGAATTGCTTCAGAGCCCGATCGAGCAGTTCGTAGACGTCCATTGGCGACTCCGGGAAAGGTAGGGACATTCTGTCCTGGAATGTCCCGTGGGTGGAAGGGGGTGCGGGGGGCTGGTGACGGCGGCGCGTGGCCAGCATCTGTGGGGCCGGTCTCACTGAACGCGACACCCGATCGACGGCGCGACGGTGGCCAGCCAATTGCCCCGCTTTCCTCCGCTGCCCGCCCGCCGGAAGCTCGAGTCGCCCATACTTGGGTCGGCAACAGGGGGAACACCATGGAACGGAACCTCGGACACCGCGCCCGCGCCGCCGGCTGGCGCACACTCTCGATTGCCCTGCTCCTGGGGACAGGTTTGCCAGGGGGCTGCGCCAGACCCGACGCCGTCGAGCAGGAGCCGCGCCCTCAGCGCGCAGGCGAACCCCTCGACGTAGTCCAGACGGCCGGCACAATGGCCGGGATCCGGGCGTCGGCCATCGTCGGTGACCAGAAAGGGGTCCGCCAAGGGCTGGAGTCTCTTCAAACGGACTTCATGCGGTCGGCACGGATCCCGGAGGTGCGCCGGCGAATCGATCGGGAATCGGCCCGGACCGTTGTCAGTGCCATGGACGGAGTCGCGTCTGTGGTGTGGCTGGATGCCACAAACCTCCTGGTGATGGTCGACCAGAACGCGCGACGCAGTGAGGCCATGATCGACCGGGTCTGCCTGGGGCTCGAGCCCCTGGGGGACACGCTGGGCGTAGTGATCAACGTGCAGAGTACCGCGGCGCGATCAGGGCGCGAGCAGGCGACGCTCAGCCGGAACTGCCAGCTGCCGGTCGGCGAGCACGCCGCTTTCCAACGTCCGCGGGCCGTGGACGTAGTGCCCGAACATGTGTGGCTGGAGCAGGAGGCGCGGGCCGCAGCCGAGGTCAGTGAAGAGCGGGCCCGCCGCGCCCGCGAGAACTTCGAGATCCTGCGCGACTCCACGCCGGAGCTGCCGCAGGCGCCACGCCGTCAGTAGGCAAAGCGAGCGCCCGCACATTCGCAGCTACTGTTGCGGCGGCGACCAGTCCCCCGCCGAGCTAAAGGGGACGGAGGGAATTAAGACCCCGAGCGGAACTCGAGCGACAGCGGGCACTAGCTTCCCGCCGCGCTCCCGTTGGGCCGTCGAAGCGGCGGCCTTCCACGCGGTCGCAGGCTCGCGGGCTGGCCCAGCGCTTTCTCCACCATCGCCTGGAAACGGGGCTCGCCAAGCGCGCGCTCCTGTGCCATGCAGGCCCGGATTCGGGCAACTTCTTCCGGATCGAGCGGGGCGTTGAGCCAGCGGTGCCACGCCGCTGCACGGCCGGCACGGTCCGCAGCCAGGGCGAGGTAGACCGGATGTGGGGTCAGGAGAGGATCCTGTGCCGTGCCCAGGTGGGTGTGGACACTGGACCACCTGTAGTGGTCAGGGCGTTCCACCATGGCCGCCCGCACCGGATTCAGCTCGATGTAGCGGATCACGCGCAGCGCGTAGGCGTCCGAATCCACCAGAGTTGACTTGAAGCGGCCCTGCCAGAGCGTGCCGCAGCGCCCGTGTCGCAGGTTGAACGCCTGCACATAGGCCTGGCCGGCGCGGCGGAGCGCCTGGGAGATCACGCCCCTCTGCACGGCTGAGAGCAGCAGGTGGACATGGTTGTCCATGAGGACGAAGGCATGGACGCAGACCCCGTGCCGGCGGCACGCCTCGCGAAGCACACGGCGGTAGTGGTGACGGTCCTCGTCGTCGAGGAAGATGGCACAGCGGTTCACGCCGCGCTGGGTGACGTGCAGCGGGACGCCGGGCAGTTCGAGTCTGGGCTGGCGAGGCATCGCAGCCGAGGCTTGGGATGTGCCTCGAAGGTGCCGCAGCGCCGGCCTGCCGGCGATCGGTTTTTGGGGGCAGGGGGCGTGAGGAAACTCCCATTCCCTTAATTCCCTCCGTCCCCTTTCTTACAGCCGCGGCGCGATGCCCGTGCGCACGATCTCCTTGCCCGAATGCTGCCGGATCGACGATTCGATCGTCTGTTCCAGCCTGGCGCGGTCGCGGTCACTCATGCACAGCGCGGAGGGCACCTGTCCGTAGCGTCTGCCTGCGTCCTGCCTGAAGTTGTCCGCCAGCCGGAACGCATCGGGCGCTTCGGCGCCCATCTGGCCGATGCTCGAGAGCAGGAGCCGTGCGCCCCGGCGCCCTTCCTGGACCTCCTGGATGATCATGCAGGCGGAATGGAACGGCGGTTCGCCAGCCGCGGCCGAAGAGGAGGCCGCGACGGGTGACGCAGGCGACGTGGCCTGCGCCGGCCCGGTCGGCAGCGAACTGCCGGTGCCCGCGCCCTGCGCCGGGCGCGATGCGGACGGACTCGACGAAGACGCGCTGGCGAGTCGCGCGGCCAGCTCCGAGGCATCGATGGCCGCACGTGCCGCCATGCCGTCGCGCATGCCCTGCACGCGGGCGTGGCGGAATCCATCTTCCATGCGCCGCTGGTCCTGGACGGCGCTGTTCAGGCCGGACGCGAAGCCCCCGAGGGCGCCGAAGAAGATGGCCTGGCGTTCGTCCTGCTCGCGGGCGCGCGCTTCCGCGGCGAGCCGCGCGTTCTCGCGCTCCGCAGCGAGGTTGGCCTGGACCCTTGCGATGCTTTCGTTGGTCGGCACGACCCAGGCGGACCGCTTCATCTGGGATGGTACGAGATGACCGGCGGTCATGTAGGCGGAGGTAGCGACCGGCATGTACTTCCACTGGATCCCGTCGCCCTGCCTCCATGCATGGGTGACGTATTTCCCGTCGGAGAGTGTCCAGGAGCCGTCGCATTGCACCTCGAGCACGTGGCCGTCGAGGGTCCGGCGGAACTCGCCGCGGCGTCCGGTGGGCGCGTACACCCGGTCTGCGAGTCGCTTGCCCGTGGCGGAGTCGATCAGCCGTTGCACCAGGCGACCATCCTCGAGGCTGAGCTGGGAGATCAGGCCGTTGGCCTCGTTGAGCCACGGCTGGTCGAGGATGCCCTTCAGGTCGCCCAGCCAAGGCGTCTCCGAGGCCCCGGGATGCCGTGCCGCGGCCAGGCGCGGGTCGCGGGCGACGGGTTCGGGGAGTTCGGCGTCCCACACCTGCAGCACGAAGCTGCCCTGCCGGGCCATGCCGCCTTCGTTGTGCAGGTAATTGAAATGCTGGTATGTCGTGCCGAGGTGGTCGCGCAGGCTGGGGCTGAAGCCCCCGACCCAGAGGATCCGCTCGCGACCGGTCATCCTGACAAGCATGGTGGCCGGAGCGCGACGGGCGGGCCGCCGGTCGGCCGGGATGTCCTCATGCCACGGGGGAAGGAAGGTCGTGTATTCCTCGTTCCGCGACCATCTCAGCGAGGTGGACATCGTCGCGTGGACGTAGGCATCGTCGGACGCCACCCGTACGCAGATCCGTTGGCCCTTCGTGCCCCGGATGCGATAGGCGCCGACGGGCGCTCCGTGGAGACTCAGGACTTCGTGGGCCAGTTCTCCCTGGACCTCCTGGCCCAGTTCCAGGTAGGCCGTGCCGTCGGCCGGCAGGGTCGAGCGCGTCGACGCGGCCGGCCCGGAGCCGGACTCCGCGGCGGGCCCTGCCACCGCGCTGTCCACCGGCCTCGTCGCGGCGTCGTCACCGGCCCCGCCGGAGCCTTCCCCGCCGGCAAGGAGGCTGGACCTCACCGCGGGGAACCGTTCGGTTTCCTCGCGGATCTCGGGGCCTGCCCGTCGCCACTTCACGGCCCGGTAGACCAGGTCCTCGCCCTCCAGCTGCAGCGCGAAGCCACCCCAGCCTCCGTTGTTGAAGACGAGGCTGCCGTCGGGCTCGGCCTGGCCGCCATAGACGGTGCCGAACATCGACTGCTCGCGGGTGAAGATCTTCAACGTGCCGTTGTCGTCGAGGTAAATGCGATCGGCGGCAATCTGCTTGCCATCCGGGCCCGTCGTGACCTGGCGCAGGGTCTTGCCGTGGGTCAGCCAGGTCCAGGAGATGGTATTGCCCTGGTTGGACGGGCCGACGGACTTGCCCGCCAGCGTCCAGTACACGCCCCATTTCGCGGCCAGGTCGTCCGTCCCGGAGGCCCGGACCACGCACGCCACGCACAGGAGTGCCACCACTCCGAGAAGTCTGATTCGCCCCACGATTCCCCCCGATCGCATTCGGACAGTCGCAGCAGGCGCAGTACACCGCGCGCCGTCTTCGACGGCGTCCCGCTGGCGAGTCCGGACTGATTCCCCATGCCCGCGCGTGGGCCGACCGGGAATCTAGCAGACTCCCGCTGACCCGCGTCAACAGGTGGCAGGGCTCGCCCGGCGGCCAGCGGTCGGGTCGCCAATTGCCGTGCGTGGTTCGCCCCGGACGACGCGGACCGCCGCGCCCGAATCATTCGCACACAAGACGCGGAGGGGTGGATGCGCCTCGAGTCATCCGCGGGCCGACGGGCAGCGCGGAGGCCACGCATCGTGGCTGCTGGCACGCGCGGCGGGATCTTCCCCCGGGATGCACCTGGATCCATCTCATGCCATGTCCGTATTGGCATGTCTCGGCGCCCAATCCGCATGGCTGGAACGGCAAGCGCCACGGCCGGCCGCGGCTATGCTGTGCCGGCGCGCGCCGGCACTCGTGGTGGTGCACGGCATCGGCCCGGTCCCGCGCGCGCGGCACCCCGAACCATGCTGGAGGCGATGAAGGATGGCGGATCGACACAAGGTGGACCTGATGCGGCGCAACCTGTTGCTGGGCTCGGCGGCGCTGGGCGCGGCGGCCTGGATTCCGCCGGTGTTCGCGGCGCCCGGCGGCATCCGGGCCACGATCGATACCGGAGCCACGCGTCCGCCGATCTCGCCGATGATCTACGGCGGCTTCATCGAGCACATCGGCAACCTGATCAACCACAGCCTGTGGAGCGAGACGCTCGACGACCGCAAGTTCTACTACGGCGTCCTGGCCGAGCGCGACAGGAAGCCCGACGATCGCCGCGGCGCGATGGGCTACATGGAGAAGTGGGTCGCCATCGGCCCCGTGTCGGCGATCGCGCTGGATACCGAGCGCCCGTACGTGGGCGAGCACAGCCCGGTCGTCACCCTCGACGGTGCGCAGGAGCGGGGGATGGTGCAGCACGGGCTGGCGCTGAAGTCCGGCACCGCCTACAACGGGCGCATTGTGCTGTGGGCCGACCCGGGCGTGACGGTGACGGTCCGGCTGGTCCCCGGCCAAGGCCGCGAGGCGCTCTCGACCCGGGTGCGCGCGTCGTCGCAGTGGGGGACGCAGCGCTTCAGCTTCGACCCCGGCATCGACACCACCGACGCCCGCCTGGAGATCGTCGGCGAGGGCCGCGGCCGCTTCGGCGTGGGGGCGGTGTCGCTGATGCCGGCCGACAACGTCCGCGGGTTCCGCGCCGACACCGTGGCGCTGATGAAGCAGATGAACTGCCACATCCTGCGGATGCCGGGCGGCAACTTCATCTCCGCCCACGACTGGGAGCACAGCATCGGCGACCCCGACCGGCGCCCGCCGATCCTGGATCCGGTGTGGAACGCGGTGCAGCCCAACGACGTGGGCGTGGACGAGCTGCTGCAGCTGTGCGAGCTGATCGAGTGCGAGCCGTTCTGGTGCGTGAACACCGGGTTCGGCGACCCGCGCTCCGGCGCCCAGCTGGTCGAGTACGTCAACGGCAGCGCCGACACCGAGTGGGGCGCGAAGCGGGCGGCCAACGGCCGTGCCGAGCCCTACGGCGTGAAGTACTGGGCGGTGGGCAACGAGATGTACGGCCACTGGCAGTTCGGGCACATGGCGCGCGAGCAGTACACGATCAAGCACAACATGTTCGTGGACGCGATGCGCAAGGTCGACCCGGACATCTACATCGTGGCCCCCGGCGGCTTCGTCGACGAGATGACCACCGGGCAGGGCATCTTCATCGCCGGCCAGCCGCAGGTGCACGTCGGCTCCGAGCGCGACTGGGCCTATGGCATGTTCAAGAACAGCTGGGGCAAGTTCGACGCGCTGGGCACCCATGCCTATCCGCCGGCGAACAAGCGGTTCGACCTGGCCACCGGGAAGCTCGTCGACGTCAACCAGACCTTGAACGAATGGGTGCACCAGATGCCCGACCGCATCCGCACCATGGTGGACGCGTGGGAGGAGTACAAGAAGCACTTCCCGGAACTGGAGAAGGGCAGCGTCAAGGTGTTCTTCGACGAGTGGGCCTTCCATTTCGAGGACGACCTCAAGGGTGCCCTGGCGATCGCCGCCGCGTTCCACGAGTTCTTCCGCCACACCGACTTCATCGAGATGGCCGGCTACACCATGGCCACCGCGTGGATGAACTTCGACCGCACGCGCTCGCAGATCAGCATCAAGGGGCGGATGTTCCAGTTCTACCAGGAGCGCTTCGGCACCGTGCCGGTGGCGGTCAACGGCGACTCGCCCACGCCGCCGCCCAAGTACCCGGTCGGCGGCGACCAGCCCAGCGTCAACACCGGTGGCGACACGTATCCGCTGGACATGTCCGCGGCGCTGACGGCCGACGGCCGGACCCTGGCCCTGGCCGTGGTCAACGGCACCGAGGAGCCGCACAGCTTCGCGCTCGCGCTGGAGGGCTTCCGGCCGAAGGCGTCGGGGCGCTGCTGGAAGTTCACCGGCCCCGGCCCGGATGCGAAGAATCCGCTCGGGGAGCCGGAGACGGTGGGTGCGAAGGAGTCCACGTTCGACGCCTCGGCCGGTTCGCTGACCATCGCCCCGGTGAGCGTGGAGATCTACCACTTCGAACGCGCCTGACCGCCCCGGGCCATCGCGGGACACCCGGGGATTCGCCGGGGCGCCCGTCACCGCGCGGCCCCGGATGCGGCCTTCGGCCTTATCCGGGCTACGCACTGCCCATCGCGTAGCCCGGGTAAGCGAAGCGCACCCGGGGATTCGTTGAGACACCCGTCGCCGCGCGTCCCGACATGCGGCCCCCTACCTTGTCCGCACGACGCGCCGGACCGCCGTGCTTCGGGGCGTGGCCGGACACGGACAGCGGATGCTCCGGGGAGTCCGGTCGAAGAGAGCGACCGCACGGAGCCAATCGTCGCGCCGGCGCTCCCCCGGAGGCTGATGTGCGCCGGTTGTGCGGATCGTGTTCGCGCCTTCGCATGCATGACGAATGGGCCTGCCCATCACGACGGCTGTCGCGACAATCCGGTGTTCATCCTCGCCGGAGCCGATGCATGCGACGCGCCCTGGTGGCCCTGGTCTGCTGTCTTCCGGTTCTGGCACTGGCCGCGGACGGTGGCGAAACCCGACAGCCGATGTGTGCGCCGTCCGGCCAGGACGTTCGCGTCATCGAGGCCGATCTGGACGGCGTGCCAGCGCTGGTCCGTATCCCGCCGGAGGTGCGCATGCCGCCCATCGTGCTCTGGCATGGATTCGGGCCGCCGGACAGCGAGGCGGCGCTGATGTCGCTGCTGCCGCTGGACGAGGTACCGGCAGTGAAGGTCTATGCAGGGCTGCCGTTGTTCGGCCGGCGTGCGTTGGACGATCCCGGCGCGTTGGCGAAACGCCAGTCGGAGGACCTGGCAACCGGCGTGTACCAGCCGGTGGTGATGGGTGCCGCGCACGAACTGCCGCGCGTGGCAGCGGCGTTGCGGCGGGAAGGATGCCTGGCGGAGGGGCAGGCCATCGGGCTGTTCGGGTTCTCCGCGGGTGGCGCGGCCGCGCTGTACGCGCTGGCCGAGCGCGAGGTGCCGGTGGCCGTGGGCGTTGTCCTGAATGCATCGATCGGCCTGGGTGCGTCGGTCGCGGCCTACGAGCGCGCGACCGGCAGCACCTATGCGTGGACACCGGAATCCCGCGCGCTTGCTGCACGGACCGACGCCGCGAAGCGGGCCGCCGACATTGCGGCCGGAAGCCCGCCGCCGGCGGTGCTGGTGGTGCATGGCGCCCGCGACGCGATGATCGCCGACGAAGGCGTGCGTGCGCTGCACGAGGCGCTGGTTCCGCACTACGCCGGTGCGCAGGCATGCAGGCTGCGACTGGAGATGGTCGCGGAACTGCCGCACGCCATGCAGACGGAGGACGACGTCGCCGCCGTGCGCGAGCGCGTCGGCCACTGGTTCCTGCGCTTCATGCCGCAAGCCGGCGACGGGCCAGGTTGTGCCCACGGGTGAACCCGACGCACGACGCGTACCCCGACGCGTAGCCCGGGTAAGCGAAGCGCACCCGGGACCCCGTCGCGGCGCTCATTGCCGCGTGTCCCGGATGCGGCCTGCGGCCTTATCCGGGCTACGCGCCGCCAATCGCGTAGCCCGGGTAAGCGAAGCGCACCCGGGGCTCCGTCGCGGCGCTCAT
>NZ_AWZR01000019.1 GCF_000472505.1 Luteimonas sp. J29 | reverse complement strand
GGAGAGAAATCTTTCATTTGTGAATCTCGATTAGCACCTAACAATTCATTCAAGCCGACGCCGCTTCGCGGCGCGGCTTAATTCAGGCGTTAGGCGCGCGTCAGGCCAAGGAGGCTCAATTGAAGGATTCTCTAATGTGTTCCAGAGCAATCACTGCCGCTGCTCTGATAGTTCTGCTTGTTGCAGGCTGTAAGACTAGCTCTACGGTTGGAATGCAGATGGTGCTTCCCCCCATGGCGGAAGTCATGGATGTTCCAAAGGACAAGACCTTTCTTATGGCTTCCCCGGTGACGCAGCCCTTGCCAGCGTTTCCTTCCGGGGTGCAGCGCGGTGCCAGTGCGCGCGTATGCATAGAGTTCGTGATTGACGAGAATGGGGCCGTATCTTCCGCAGCTCCTCTCTATGGCCTGCCCGAGTGTCCCGCGCCGAAGGAAGAGTTAGATCCACAATTCATCATCTCTGCCGTAGAGGCAGCGGGCCGGTGGCAGTTCCTGGCGGCAGCGATCTGCACCTTCCCGGACGGCGTTGACGCCACGGATGATTGTTCCGGCGAGGAAGTGGTAGTGACAACTGTCGCAATAAAAATCGCGTACGTGTTTTCGTTTGAGAGCGGTGGGCGCGTCACTGCTGTAGCAAGGCGCGACTAACAATGCGTTCAAGCCGAAATTGCATCGCTACGCCAGCCACATGGCAGAAAAAGCTTGCCATGTGGTTGGCTCCACTACGCAGCTCGGCTTAACTTAGGTGTTAGGCCAAAGGGAGAGGATCATGCAAGGACCACTTAAGAGCATCGCTGCAGGCGTGGTGTCGGGTATCGCCACCTACTTCGTATCCGTCGCCGCGCTTGGTTACACCAACGCATTCGTGATGCCGTCTTGGGCACCACTGGCACTTTGGGAGGCCGTCGTAGTCTTTGGGATTGGAGCCACACTTGTGGCGCTGCCCGCCCAGCTCGTCGCGCTTCGCATGTTCCAAGCGGGTGCTGCCTGGGCACTTGCATCGTTCCTCGGCACAACGCTTCTTGCAATGGGGCTGGCGGGCCAGCTCACTTTCGGTACCAAGGTCCTTGTTGCATGGGCGGTAGGTGCGTTGCTGGCATCGCTTATATACCGCAAGCTGCGGCCTAACAAATCATTCAAGCCGACACCGCTTCGCGGCGCGGCTTAATTCTGGTGTTAGGCTGCTATGGAGAGAACATAGGTGATCAACAAACGGATCTTGGTTGCGGCTCTGATCTTTTTCTCTGCGCACATCATCCTTAGTGAGATCATGTCCGCCGTGGGCATCGAGCCGTGGACGAT
>NZ_AWZR01000018.1 GCF_000472505.1 Luteimonas sp. J29 | reverse complement strand
AACGCGACGGCGACGGCCGACAGCGCGACGGCGGTGGGCGGGAGCCTGTACTACGAGGATCCGACCACGGGCGAGGTGCTGCTGGACCAGACGACCACCGCCTCGGGGGTGGGCTCGAGCGCGTTCGGCGCGGGCGCGCAGGCCAACGGTGCGTTCAGCACCGCGACCGGCGCGGCGGCGACGGCCGACGGCCTGCAGGCCTCGGCCTATGGCTACAGCAGCATGGCGTCGAGCACGGCTTCCAGCGCCCTCGGCGCCTTCAGCGAGGCGACCGGCGGCTACGCCACGGCCGTGGGCTACGGCAGCGTGGCCAGCGGCGACTACGGCCTGGCGGTCGGCGGCATCGCCGATTACGGCGATCTGCTCATCGGATTCCCGGGACTGATACTGCAGGTGACCGAGGCCAGCGGCGTCGCTTCCACCGCGATCGGCAATGGCGCCTGGGCAACCGGCCTGGGCGCGACGTCGGTGGGGACGCTGGCCGAGGCGACCGGCGTCCAGTCGACCGCCCTCGGCACCCTGGCCTACGCCACTGCCGATGGTGCCAGTGCCCTGGGCAGCGGCAGCCTGGCCAGCGGCGAAGACTCGACCGCGGTCGGCTTCCTGGCTGGCGCCACCGGCGCCAACAGCGTCGCCCTGGGCGCTGGCTCGCAGGCCGACCGCGCCAACACCGTGTCGGTGGGCGACGTGGGCGCCGAACGCCAGATCACCAACGTGGCGGCGGGCACCGAGGCGACGGACGCGGTGAACCTGGCGCAGCTCGAGGCCGTGGCCGGCGTGGCGGAACAGACCAGCCGCTACTTCCAGGCCAGCGGCGGCGAAACCGACAACGAGGCGTACGTCGAAGGCGATTACGCGACCGCCGCGGGCGAGTCGGCGACGGCGCTGGGCACGGGTGCGACGGCGCTGGGCAGCGGCGCGTTCGCGCTGGACGGTTTCGCGACCGCGGTGGGCTTCAACGCGGTGGCCGAGCAGGCCAGCTCGGTGGCCGTGGGCGCGATGAGCCAGGCCTACGGCGAGTACGCGGTGGCCGTGGGTGGCGAGGCGGTGGCCGACGGCTTCGCGGCGACCGCCACGGGCGCCGGTGCGCTGGCCAACGGCGACGGCGCGACGGCCTCGGGTGCGCTGTCGACGGCCGACGGCATCGAGGCAACTGCGCTGGGAGCGTTCGCCGAGGCGACGGGCGACGTGTCGACGGCGGTGGGCGCCGAGGCGGTGGCCTCGGGGACAGAGTCGTCGGCGTTCGGTGCGCTGTCCCAGGCCACCGGCAACTTCTCGACCGCGATCGGCGGCGAGGCGGTGGCGTCGGGCTTCAACAGCACCTCGGTCGGCAGCTGGAGCACGGCGTCGGGCTACAACGCCACGGCGCTGGGTGCGGACAGCATCGCATCGGGCGACGACAGCGTGGCGGTGGGCCAGGCGGCCACGGCGAGCGGCGTCGAAAGCGTGGCGATCGGCGGCAGCTCGTTCTTCGGACTGTTCCCGGCCGAGGCATCGGGCGACTACTCCACGGCGGTCGGCGCCGGTGCCTGGGCGACCGGGACCAACAGTACCGCGCTGGGCAACTTCAGCACCGCGATCGGCGAGGACAGCACGGCGCTGGGCGCGGGCAGCTTCGCCGCCGCGAGCAACAGCGTGGCGCTGGGCGTGAACTCGGAAGCCGACCGCGACGACACGGTGTCGGTGGGCAGCGCGGGCGCCGAACGCCAGATCACCAACGTGGCCGCGGGCACCGAGGCGACGGACGCGGTGAACCTGGCGCAGCTGGAAGACGCCACGGCGAGCA
>NZ_AWZR01000017.1 GCF_000472505.1 Luteimonas sp. J29 | reverse complement strand
CAGGCCATCACCCAGATGGACGAGACCACCCAGCAGAACGCCGCCCTGGTCGAGGAGGCCACCGCCGCCGCGCGCAGCATGGAGCAGCAGGCCGGGCAGCTGGTGCAGACGGTGGCGGTGTTCCGGCTGCAGGACGGCGAGCGCCGCCTGGCCGAGCGGCCGGCGGCGTCGGCGCCCGCGGCGCCCGCGCCCGTGGCCCGGCTCGAGCCGCGCAAGCCGGCGCCTGCGCCGGCCCCGGCGCGGCCGGCCCCGCGCCCGGCCAGGGTCGCGGCCGGAGGCGACGCCGAGGGCGAGTGGCTGGAGTTCTGAGGCCACGCCGCAGCGACGTCACGAAGGGGCGCCCAGGGGCGCCCTTTCCGTTTTCCGCGGACGGCCGCGCGCGGGCGCGACCGTCCCCGCGGGTCAATTGCGGCGCCCGGCGGCCGATAGTCCCCATGACCGACCGCGGTCGCAGCCGCCCCTGGACGATGCCCAACCCCGAATTCCCGCACCTGGCCGACGACGAGGAGCTGTCCCCGTTCGCGCTGCGCGACGCCCGCGGGATCGGCCAGGTCCTGCATGGCCTGGCCGAGGCGCGGGCGCTGGTCAGCGTGCGCCTGGTGCCGGGCGGGCATGCCTGCCCGACCGCGCTGCTGGAGGTCCGCGACGACGGCACCCTGCTGCTCGACGGCAACCGCGACGAGGCCATGAACCGGCGCATGGCCGAGGCCACGCGGCTGGTGTGCAGCGCCCAGCTCGACCTGGTCCCGATCCGGTTCCGGCTGCCGACGCCGACCCGGACCGTCCACGAGGACTTCGTCGCCTTCCTCGCCCCGTGGCCGCAATCGCTGCTGCGGCTGCAGCGCCGGGAGAGCTACCGGCTGCCCATGTCGGCCACCGCGACCGCCACCGTCGAGTTCGACGCCGCCGCGGGCGCCACGCCCCGGCAGCCGCTGCGCACGCTCGACCTGAGCGGCGGCGGCGTGGCGCTGGCGGTTCCCGGGGAGACGGTGCACGGATTCCAGGCCGGCACCCGGCTGCCGCCCTGTCGCCTGCGCCTGGGCGACGCCGACCCGGTGCCGGTGGCGATCGAGGTCGCCTGGCTGGCGCGCGACGGCGTGCGCGGCAACGTCGACTGGTGGCGCGCCGGCTGCCGCTTCGTCGACCTGCCGCCCGCGGTCGAGCAGCAGGTGATGCAGTACATCTTCCGGGTGGAGCGCCAGCGCAACGCGCGCCTGCGCCGCGGCGGCTGAGGACCGGCGGCTAAAGTCCCGGCGCGCGCGGCCGCTACCGGGGCAACGGGTGCGAAGACACCCCCATCCCCATGGAGTACACCCAATGACCGTCAGGACCCTTCGCCTCCTGGTCGCGCTGCTTGCCGGCGGCTGCGCCTCCACCGTCCTCGCCCAGGACGCCATCCGTCCCGAGCAGGCGACCCGCCACGTCGGCCAGACCGGCATGGTCTGCGGCAAGGTCGAGAAGACCCGCTACGCCGAGAACTCCGAAGGCCAGCCGACGTTCCTGCACATGGGCGGCATGTTCCCGCGCCACACCTTCTCCGCGCGCATCCCGCAGGAGCTGCGCGGCAAGTTCCGGCCGACCCCGGAAGAACTGGAGGGCCGCGACGTGTGCGTGATCGGCACGATCCAGCGCGACGCCTCGCGCGCGGAGATCGCGATCGGCTCGCCGAGCGACGTCAAGCTCGCGACGATCAAGTAACGCCGCGGCCCCGCGCCGCTCCGGACCCCGGTCGCCCACCCAAGCCAGGCGGAACCACCATGCACGTCTTCACGAACATGAAACTCATGCCGAAGCTGATGCTGGCCTTCGGCGTCCTGCTGCTGATCATGCTCGTCCAGGGCATCGGGGCCTACCTCGGCATGCGCTCGATGGACCGCGCGAGCGAGCAGGTGGCCGGCACGGTGGTGCCGGCCGTCACCCTGGTCGGCCAGACCCGCGGCCTGCTGGGCGAGTACCGCACCGCCTCCTACCGCGGACTGGTGCGCGCCAGCGACGCGGCCAAGCGAGAGGCGCGCGAGCGGGCGACGTCGATCGATGCCCAGCTGGCGCAGAACTTCGAGGCCTACGGCCAGTACGCGTCCACCGACGAGGAGAAGCGCCTGCTGGCCGAACTGGTGGCGGCCTGGGCGGCGGCGCGCAAGTCCTACGACGAGGTCAACGAGCTGCTCGACCTCGAACTGCCCGACGACGCGGTCGACACCTTCATCGGCCAGACCAGCCGCCTGCACGACGCCACCAGCGCCGCGCTGGCCGCGCTCTCGGACGCATCCAACCGCGTCGCCGCGGCCTCGACCGCCGATGCCCGCCGTGCCTACGCCGCATCCAACAGCCTGACCCTGGTCCTGCTGCTGGCCGGCATCGCGGTCGGCCTGGCGGTGGCGTGGGCGATGGCGCGCAACCTGACCCGCGCCGCGCGCGAGGCGGCCGCCGTCGCCAACGACGTCGCCGCCGGCAAGCTCGACACCACCATCGACACCCGCCGCAGCGACGAGATCGGCGACCTGTTCCGGGCCATGCAGCGCATGCAGCACGACCTGCGCGAGCGGATCGAACGCGACCAGGCGATCGCCAGCGAGAACCTGCGCATCCGCACCGCGCTCGACAGCTCCGGCACCTGCGTCATGATCACCGACGCCGCGCACCGCGTGATCTACGCCAACCACGCCGTGGCCGACCTGCTGCGCCAGTACCAGGACGACGTCGCGGTCGCCCTGCCCGGCTTCGAGCCGGGCCAGCTGGTGGGCACCCCGCTCGAGGCGTTCCACCGCGATCCCGCGCAGCTGGCCACGGTGCTGGAACAGCTGCACGACGTCCACCACGACGAAGTGTCGCTTGGCGAGGCGCACTTCGGCGAGAGCATCGCCCGGGTCGGCGACGCCGACGGCGCCCTGCTCGGCTACGTGGTCGAATGGCGCGACCGCACCCCGCAGGTGCGGGTCGAGACCGAGCTGGCGCAGGTGGTCGAGGCCGCCGCCGCCGGCGACCTGTCGCACCGCATCGCGCTCGAGGGCAAGCAGGGCTTCTACCTGCAGCTGGCCAGCCTGCTCAACGGCCTGCTCGACGCCAACGCATCCAGCCTGCACGAGGTCTCGCGCGTGCTCGCCGCGCTCGCCGAGGGCGACCTCACCGTGCGCATGGAAGGCGACTACCAGGGCGTGTACGCGACGATGCGCGACAGCGCCAACGCCACGGTGGAGCAGCTGACCGCGATCGTCGCCCGGATCCAGGCCGCGGCCGATGCGATCGGCGCCGCCTCCGGCGAGATCGCCGCGGGCAACAACGACCTGTCGCGCCGCACCGAGCAGCAGGCCGCCTCGCTCGAGGAAACCGCCTCGTCCATGGAGGAACTCACC
>NZ_AWZR01000016.1 GCF_000472505.1 Luteimonas sp. J29 | reverse complement strand
GTTCGTCGAGAGCTTCAACGGCAAGCTTCGGGACGAGCTTCTGAACCGGGAATGGTTCCGCAGCCGCGCCGAAGCGAAGGTGCTGATCGAACGCTGGCGGCAGTTCTACAACGAGCAGCGGCCGCACAGCGCCCATGGCTACAAACCCCCGGCGACCGTTCGCCGGAACTGGTCGGAACCCGATACCATTCACCCCGGACTCACTGCCTGATCGGCTACAAGTTCCATACTCAGGTCAAGGCTTCGAACCTCTAGAGTGGCGTGCGTGCCCGGCGGGGAAGAAGTTTGGGCTCCTGACATCGAAGCACGACTAGGCTGTGACGAAACCATTGAATAGACGCCGGGGGCGGGGAGGTTCAAGTGATTGAGATTGTTGGGTCACAAGATGTAGCGGAGTACAGAACGGCGCAACTTCTTCGAAAGATCATCTTGAACGAATGGCCGGACCTTCAGGATTCTGCGGCCGAACATGTAACGATTGTTGTCGCAGCCAAATGCTTCGGCTGTGCAGTTCAGGACATTGACCTTGTCGTCATAGGAAACCTTAGGAAGCCTCGGCCACTTCCACCGATTAAAGGAATCAAGGATTCGAAGTATGTTTTAAGCTTTATTTGGACAATAGAAGTCAAAAGCCATTCTGCAGAAAGAGTTTCTTTTCCGGGTGGAAAGGTAGTTGTTCCGTACCATGGGGGAATCCAGAAGGATGCTACGGAACAAGCATTCAAGCAGCTCCACTCCCTCAGGGATTACATTAAAAGAAACCTCAATCGAACGCCGTTCATTACAAGTCTTGTTTGGCTGGAGAACGTCAGCAAAAGTGCATTCCCAAACATAGAGTTCATCAACATCGTCGGAAGTGACAGCACATGGAGCGACTTTCTTGTTGCAAACGCCGGACCTCATCGAGAATGGCTCATCCGTCCTGGCAATGATGTCATCCAGACATTTCCGCTCACGATCAATCAACAGTACACAATTACGCAGGAAATCTGCACTCTGTTCAGTGCTCCGCAACCAAGCACACCTCTCGACAGAAAGAGGCTGGAAAGAATAACGCGCCGGGTAATTGATGACCAACAGTATGCAGAGAGGCTTGGTTCCCAGTTGCTGCTTTTTCGGGGGCGCGGCGGCACCGGAAAAACAATCACACTCATTAGGTTGGCTATCGACCTCCATCTCAACTTGCTGAAGAGAGTTCTGTTCTTGACCTACAACGTCGCCCTGGTGGCAGACATCAAAAGGACTCTATCTATTCTCCAAACCCCCGTCGACTCTGACGGCGCCGTAGTTCAGGTTCGGACTGTGCAGTCTTTCATGCTGGAGCTAATGCGCGACGGCGGGATCATATCGGCTATCGACAAATCCGCACTCGATAATTACGACCAGCATCTCAATAGCTTGTATGATCTGATCTCTGCTTTCTCGGCAGAAGACTCCCCGGCATTTGACTTCGTCTTTATCGACGAGGCTCAGGATTGGCCCGAGCGGGAGCGCGACATCATTTTTCTATTGTACGGCCCCGAGAAGACCGTAGTTGCTGATGGTGTTGACCAGCTTGTCAGGTCGAGTCACGCGACAGATTGGACTGCGAGGATCGGCAACGTACCTAAGCAAGTTGTGCCCTTGAGGCGCAGTCTACGTTTGAAGCATGGTCTGGCCTCTTTCGCTAACGCATTAGCTGAAGAGATGGGTTTGACAAATTGGAGCTTGCAGGCGAATAGGGAGCTCTCGGGAGGCAAGATCACCGTATTGGTGGGAAGCTTGCGCTCACTGTCTCAGCCTCTAAGTGAACTACTGGCTTCGGCAGAATCCAACGGAAATCAGCCCGTAGATTCTCTTGTCTGTGTTCCGTTTACCACGAAGTTCAGTCAGCACACCAAGCACGTGGTTGAGATGATCGGCGGGACGGGCTTTGATATTTGGGACGGCACTGATGACGAAGAGCGCCGATCATTCGCCACCAGCGTCAGACAGATGCGCGTGGTGACGTACGAGTCATGCAGGGGGCTTGAGGGGTGGAATGTCTATTGCCTACAGCTTGACAGGCTCTATGATCAGAAGCTCAGCCTTTTCGATGGTAGCGGAGACTTGTTGCAATCGCAGGAAGATGCGGCGCGCGCATATGCAGCCAGTTGGCTCATGATTCCTGTTACGCGAGCCATTGATCACCTTGTGCTGCACGTTGAGGCGCCTGACCATCCAGTCGCGGAGTTCTTGAAGTCGAGCATCGCATCCTTGGGGAATGACTTTGAGACAACGCTGATCGAATCGTGAGTTGCGGTGGTTACATGCTCAAACCGATGAACGATGACGTGTGATTTCTGGATGTCAGAATGATCTCTCTTTCGGAGGGGTTGGCCGAGCAATCATGCACATAGCAGTAGATGCACAGCAGCTGCGGCAGGATTTGAGAACAGCTGAAGGCACGCAGGTCACGACTTCGCTCCTTGCGCCAGCCCGCGGTCGAGGTGACTGCGGGCGGCAGCGTCCTGGTGTTGTTCGGCACCTTGAAAAACAGCGGCTCGGTTCCCGCAACCGTGCTAGTGCCGGGCTGGGCATTCGTTCCGCTGGAGGCCGCCGTCCGCGTCCTCGGAACCTACCCCCGGGCCGTGTGCGTCACGCCCCGTACCGAGTCAGGCAGGATCTGGCTCGACAAACTCAGTCTTTCCGTCACGGAGAACAGCTGATATGAATCCCTACGCAGAGCGGAATTTCGTCCAGGCCCTGGTACCGCTGCTGATTGCCCGCCTTCCGGATCCGTTCTCTCCCAGCGAGGCCAAGATGAAGCATGTGGCGGAGGTGGCCGGTCGTTGGGCTGAACTCCTTGTCGACCTGCGCGCCGATCCCGAGTGGGAATACTTCCTGCTCGACAAGGATGGACCCGCCTGGAACCAAGAGGCAGACTAGCCCGAGGGGTGTCTGCAAGGGGGCAGGCATGCAACAGAGATCGGAAGCCTGGTACCGGGCGCGCGCAGGCCGGATCACGGGCTCGCGGTTCGCGCGCGCGATGGCGGCAAAGCATACGGACACCTGGCAGGGCCTGGTCTCCGAACTCGCTGAGGAGCGCAGAACGGGGCGCTGCCGCGACGGCGGCTATGTGAACGCGGCGATGCAGTGGGGCATCACTCACGAGTCGGGCGCGCGCACCTGGTACAGCCGGCAGCACGGCCGTCGCGTGGACGAGGTCGGCTTCGTGGTGCACGCCGAGCATGAGTTCGTAGGGGTGTCGCCGGACGGACTGGTCGGCGCAGACGGCCTGATCGAGATCAAGTGCCCGCAGCTGCCGGCCTTCCGCCGGGTGGTGAAGTCCCGCCAGATGCCGGCACGCTACCGCTGGCAGGTGCAGGGGCAGCTTTGGGTCTGCCGTCGGCAGTGGCTCGACTTCGTGTGCTTCTACCCGCCTGGCAGAGGCGTGGTTGTCCACGTAGAGGCGGACGAGGACGATTTCGACCGGATCGAGTCCTGCTGTATCGACGTGGACCGCGCGGTGCGCCAGCGCATGGGGGTCGGCAGCCGCCCGACCCCGCAGGCCGTCAGGCCACCTGCAGCTGCCGCGCCGCCTGTGCGAACTACGCCTCCAGCATTGGCCATTCCCCCGATGCGGGCCGACGTCCGTGAGCCGCCCCGGAGCCGAGAGGACAGCGGAGTCCCCGGCTGGGTCTGGGTGATGCTGGCGCTGGCGATCCTGTCCGTGCTGGCGGGCTTGCGTTGAACACGGGCATGATCCGGGTGCCATGAGCCTGATCGACACCCTGCAGAAGCTGGCCCGTGAGATTCTCGGAAAGGATGCGCCTCCCGCCAAGCCGACCGATCTGTCCCGGATCCAGGAACTGATTGTCCCGGAACAGGGAAAGCGTCAGTCGAAGCGTTACACCTCCGAACCGGACCAGCTGACTGGGGTGGAGGTTCTGCCCGAGTACGAGTTCATCCTGCAGGCGGTGCAAGCCGGCTGCCCTGCCCTCTTCGTGACGGGCAAGGCCGGCACGGGCAAGTCCACGTTGATCCACTGGCTGCGCAGCCGAATCGACTCCTGTGCAGTGGTGGCGCCGACCGCGGTCGCTGCGGCTGCGATCCAGGGCGACACCATCCACGCGTTCTTCGGCCTACCACCGCGGCTGATCGACCCGGGCGAAAACCACCCGCTCAGCGCGCGCGTGCGGCTGGTGCTTGAGAACCTGAAGTGCCTGGTCGTGGACGAGGTGTCAATGGTGCAGCCGAACATGGTGGACACCATGAGCAACATCCTGCGCAGCGCCCGCGACAATCCGGCGCCCTTCGGTGGGGTGCCAGTGATCTTCGTAGGCGACCTGCTGCAACTGCCACCGGTGGTCGCCTCGCCCGAGGAGTCTGTCTACTTCTCGCACCGCTACCGCACGCGCTATTTCTTCTCGGCGGACATCTTCTCTGAGCAGCCGATCGTGCCGGTGGTGCTGACCAAAGTGCGGCGACAGGCAGATGAGGCGTTTGTCGAGGCGCTGAACCGAATCCGCCTCAATGACGATTGTCGCGAGGCAGTGGCGATGTTCAACCGGCGCTGCTTCCGCGACAGGGAGGCCGGAGCTCCGGTAGGGACCTACCTGGTGCCGACGAACCAGAGTGCGCGCCGCATCAACATGCTGGAGCTCGACAAGCTGTCTGGACCCATGCGGCTGTACGAGGCGAGGATCGAAGGTACAGTCGCCGCGAACCGGTGGAAGCTCCCGGTGTCCGACCGGCTTGAGCTGAAGATCGGTGCCAAGGTGGTCTTCCTGAAGAACCGCAAGCCGGACTGGATCAACGGCGACCTGGGCACGGTGGCAGGAATGGAGGACGACCACGTCCGGGTACGCAAGGGCGCGACCGACAACGTGCTGCTGGTGGGGCGCGAGACCTGGCATAAGTACCGCTATGTCTACGACTACCAGACGCGCCGGGTGGAGGCGCAAGAAGTAGGCACTTTCGAGCAGTTCCCGCTGGCGCTGGGCTGGGCGTTGACTATCCACAAGTCACAGGGGATGACGCTGGATGCGCTGACCCTGGACCTGGGCGGCGGCGCCTTCGCCGAGGGCCAGACCTATGTCGCGCTGTCCCGCGCCCGGACCCTGGACGGCATCACGCTCGCCCGCCCCATTTCCATGCGCGACGTTCGCACTGACCCTGTAGTGGTGGCCTTCTACCGCGAGCTCGGGATCGACAAGTAGTGGCAATCGCGATCAACGGGGGCCTGTGAGGGGGCACGTGAGAGACCAGTCCTGCAGATTGTTTATTAATATCAAATCGTTGCATAGACAGTTCGCGTCCCACCTCCGGCACCAGGGTCTTCGCTGCGTGTGGTTCCGCAGCGCGATCATCTCTCCATCCAGCGCCCCGCCGATCCGACCACAGGTGTCCGGATTGCCTGCGTCCCGTGCCGATGCGCTGATACGGACCGCCTCGTCCCCGGCCCTCGTCCGCCGACCCAACGGCCGAGCTACCAAGCATTTCCGGGGAATAATCGCCCTCCAGCCTGATTCAGGCAGGCCGCGCGGGACCATCCGCTGGCGAATGGGTGGGAACTCCCTGAGATCAGGGACTT
This sequence comes from Luteimonas sp. J29, assembly GCF_000472505.1. Classification (GTDB taxonomy): domain Bacteria; phylum Pseudomonadota; class Gammaproteobacteria; order Xanthomonadales; family Xanthomonadaceae; genus Luteimonas. The sequence continues at coordinate 231 of NZ_AWZR01000016.1, read as the reverse complement.
GGCAATTTGACTGCACTCGATAGGCAGCGGAATACTCTGGCTATTCCCCGGATATGGGGTCTGACCTGAGACGGATCGTGTAGCCATTTGGCTGGTGAGTTCTCTACCCTTAACAGGCAAGGAGAGCTCCATGAAGAAGCGGTTCACCGACGAGCAGATCATCGGCATCCTGCGCGAGGCCGAGGTCGGCGCCATGTCGATCAAGGCCCTGTGCAAGAAGCACAACCTGAC
>NZ_AWZR01000015.1 GCF_000472505.1 Luteimonas sp. J29 | reverse complement strand
GCGGTGACGCTGCCGGAGGGCACGGAGATGGTGATGCCGGGCGACAACGTGAAGATGTCGGTGTCGCTGATCAACCCGATCGCGATGGACGAGGGCCTGCGGTTCGCGATCCGCGAGGGCGGCCGCACGGTCGGCGCCGGCGTGGTGTCGAAGATCATCAGGTAAGCACCCGGGCCCCGCGACGGCGGGGCCGTGAACCGGACGCCGGGCTCCCAGGCCCGGCGACCGGCCCGGAACCGGGCAAGGCGGCGCAAGCCGCCGTTGCCTTTTCCGGAAAACGGAACGAATCCGTACGCCAGTAGCTCAATTGGCAGAGCAGCGGTCTCCAAAACCGCAGGTTGGGGGTTCGAGTCCCTCCTGGCGTGCCATCCCAGAGTAGCGAGTCGAGTGAACAGCAGAGTCGAACAACCCGGGTCCGCGTCCGCGGGCGACATGGTCAGGTACGCGCTGGCGCTGCTGCTGGTCGCGGCGGGTGTGTTCGCGTTCTACTGGTTCGACGGCCAGTGGCCCGGCGCTGCCCGGATCGCCGCGGTCATGGTGGGCGTGGTGGCCGGCCTGGCGGTGTTCCTGACCACCGCCAAGGGGCACCAGACCCGCGAGTTCCTGTACGAGTCGCGCTTCGAACTGCGCAAGGTGGTCTGGCCGACGCGCCAGGAAGCCATGCGCATGACCTGGATCGTGATGGTGGTCGTGGTCATCATCGCGCTGCTGCTGGCCGGCTTCGACACGATCATCCAGTGGCTGGTCAAGCTGTTCCTTGCCCAATGACGGAGAGTACGGGCCCGATGGAAGCGCAAGGCGTCAAGCGTTGGTATGTGGTGCACGCGTACTCCGGCTTCGAGAAGTCGGTGGCGCAGGCCCTCCGCGACCGCATCGCCCGTGCGGAGATGCAGGACCGCTTCGGCGACGTGCTGGTCCCGACCGAGGAAGTGGTGGAGATGCGCTCCGGCCAGAAGCGCCGCTCCGAGCGCAAGTTCTTCCCCGGCTACGTCCTGGTCCAGATCGCCACCCATGACGACAACGGGATTCCCCGGATCGACAGCGAGTGCTGGCACCTGGTCAAGGAGACCCCGAAGGTGATGGGCTTCATCGGCGGCACCGCCGACCGGCCGTTGCCGATCCGCGACGAGGAGGCCGCGGCCATCCTCGACCGGGTCCAGGAAGGGGTCGAGAAGCCGCGCCCGAAGGTCCTGTTCGAGCCGGGCCAGATGGTCCGGGTCATCGACGGTCCGTTCAACGACTTCAACGGCGTGGTCGAAGAGGTCAACTACGAGAAGAGCCGCCTGCGCGTGGCCGTGCTCATCTTCGGCCGCTCCACCCCGGTGGAGCTGGAATTCGGCCAGGTCGAGAAGGCCTGACCCCCGCCTGGCCGGGACGGGCTGCCCAAACGCCCGGGAACCCGCTATACTAGCCGGCTCCCCGCCCCGGGATGCCGGGTGACAGCGCTGGCCGCCGCGATGGCGGCCTTTCGTGCGGTCGGGGCACCGCGACGCCGGGACGCGTGAATTTCCCGGCCCGATGGGGAGCCTGAACGGCGCTAGCACCCGGAGAGTCCAAGCACCATGGCAAAGAAAGTCATCGGCTACATCAAGCTGCAGGTCAAGGCCGGGCAGGCCAATCCGTCCCCGCCCGTCGGCCCCGCGCTCGGCCAGCGCGGCCTGAACATCATGGAGTTCTGCAAGGCGTTCAACGCCGCCACCCAGAAGCTCGAGCCGGGCCTGCCGATCCCGGTCGTCATCACCGCGTACTCCGACCGCACCTTCACCTTCGTCACCAAGAGCCCCCCGGCCACGGTGCTGCTGAAGAAGGCGGCCGGCATCACCTCCGGCTCCAAGCGCCCGAACACCGAGAAGGTGGGCAAGGTCACCCGCGCCCAGCTCGAGGACATCGCCAAGGCGAAGGAACCCGATCTGACCGCCGCCGACCTGGACGCGGCCGTGCGCACCATCGCGGGCTCCGCCCGTTCGATGGGCCTGGTGGTGGAGGGCTGAGGACATGGCACTGACCAAGCGACAGAAGGCGATCAAGGAAGCGGTGCAGCCCGGCAAGGCGTACCCCATCGACGAAGCACTGAAGATCGTCAGGGAGCACAGCAAGGCGAAGTTCGTCGAGGCCGTGGACGTCGCCGTCCGCCTCGGCGTCGACGCGAGGAAGTCGGACCAGCAGGTGCGCGGCTCGACCGTGCTGCCGCAGGGCACCGGCAAGACCGTGCGCGTGGCCGTGTTCGCGCCGCAGGGCGCCAAGGCCGACGAGGCCCTGGCCGCCGGCGCCGACGCGGTGGGCATGGAGGACCTGGCCGAGCGCATGCAGGCCGGCGAGCTGAACTACGACGTGGTCATCGCGACCCCCGACGCGATGCGCGTGGTCGGCAAGCTCGGCACCGTGCTGGGCCCGCGTGGCCTGATGCCGAACCCGAAGGTCGGCACCGTGTCCCCGAACCCCGGCGAGGCGGTGAAGAACGCCAAGGGCGGCCAGGTGCGCTACCGCACCGACAAGGCCGGCATCATCCACTGCACGATCGGCAAGGCCGACTTCGAGCCTGAGCGCCTGAAGGAGAACCTGCAGGCCCTGCTGGCCGACCTGATCAAGGCCAAGCCGGCCACGGCCAAGGGCCAGTACCTGCAGAAGGTCTCGATCAGCTCGACGATGGGCCCCGGCGTCACCGTCGACCAGTCCTCGCTCAACCTGAAGTGATGTACCTCCCGGGCGGCGCGGTTCGCGCGACGCCCGGGCAGCAAGTTTTGGGGGCACCGGCGCGGGCGTGAGCCCGGGCCGGAGCCGTCAAAGACCGCAGGCGCGGTCGACGCCGCAGCGGCGACGGGCACGGAAGCTCGGAATGGCACGGAATCGCCGCCGCTGTGGGCCAGACCGCTTAATCCCGGACTGCGAAAGCACGAAAGGGCCTGCGCAGATGGTTGCCGCCCTCCAGTGATTGGTTCTACCGGTTCCTGGAAAACGGCCGCCAGATGGAACGCCTCCCAGGGCGTTCCCCGCGTCGAAGGATCGATGCGGACCATGGCCTGTCCCGGCGTAGACGCGCCGGGGCGGAATTGAAGCAAGAGAGGAAGCGCAATGGCTCTGAATCTGAACCAGAAGAAGGAAGTCGTTGCCGAACTGGCCGAGGTCGCCGCCAAGGCGCACTCGCTGGTCGCCGCGGAATACGCGGGTCTCACGGTCGAGCAGTTGACCGACTTGCGCAAGAAGGCCCGCCAGGCGGGCGTGTTCCTGAAGGTTGCCAAGAACACGCTGGTCTCGCGCGCGGTGGAAGGGACCGATTACGCCGTCATCCAGGACGAGCTGACCGGCCCGCTGCTGTTCGCCTTCTCGCAGGAAGACCCCGGCGCCGCCGGCCGCCTCATCAAGGACTTCGCCAAGACCGCCGACAAGCTGAAGCCGCGCCTGGTTTCGCTGGGTGGGCAGAAGTACCCGGGCTCCCACGTGGATGTCCTGGCGTCTCTGCCGACCCGCGAGCAGGCCCTGGCCATGCTGGTGGGCCTGATCGCGCAGCCGGCCACCATGCTGGCCCGCGTGCTCGCCGAGCCCGCCGCGCAGACCGCCCGCGTGATCAACGCGGTCGGCCAGCAGAAGGCTGCCTGAAGTCCGGGTTGAGTCCCGTTCGCAACGCCATCGATCCGATCGTCATACGAACCAATCAGTCAAGGTAATCACAATGTCCCTTTCCAACGAGCAAATCCTGGAAGCCATCGGCAGCAAGACCCTCGTCGAGGTGATGGAGCTGGTCAAGGCTTTTGAAGAGAAGTTCGGCGTCTCCGCCGCCGCCCCGGTCGCCGTGGCCGCCGGCCCGGCCGCTGGCGCCGCCGCCGCGCCGGCCGAGGAGCAGACCGAGTTCACCGTCGTCCTGAAGTCGGCCGGCGAGAAGAAGGTCGAGGTCATCAAGGTGGTCCGCGCGATCACCGGCCTGGGCCTGAAGGAAGCCAAGGACCTCACCGAGGCCGGCGGCACCGTGAAGGAAGGCGCTTCGAAGGAAGACGCCGAGAAGATCAAGAAGGACCTGGAAGCCGCCGGCGCGACCGTCGAGGTCAAGTGATCCCGCGGTCCGTGCGCCCGGCGCACGGACCCGGCCCGCTTCGACCCCGCGCCGCGGGGCGGCTCCCGCCCCCCGGCGGGACCGGCAAGAGGAAAAGATTGGCCCTCAACCGAGAGCAAATCGAAGCAGCATCCACCGCGTTCCCGCCCCGGCGGGGGCGCAGGTGGGACCCGAGGCTGGGGACTGGCGTCCCCGGCCTTCGGTCGTTGTAAGGCGGCGGCGGTGGCGGTGCCCGGGATCCGGGCCGGCCACGCGACCGACGCTCAGCAGTTGTCAGTGGTCAGTAGCAGGAGAGGGCGTGCTGGTGCCGGCAATACCAGCGACTGTCCAGTGACAACTATCCGTTATCCCGGGCGCGCGCCCGCGCGGGCCCAAGACCGAGGCATCAGCCCCCCATGACGACTACCCAGCTCAAGTCGGAATACTCGTTCACCGAGAAGAAGCGCATCCGCAAGAACTTCGGCAAGCGCCGCTCGATCCTCGAGGTGCCGTTCCTGCTCGCGATCCAGGTCGATTCCTACCGCGAATTCCTGCAGGCGGACGTCGAGCCGGGCAAGCGCGAGGACAAGGGCCTGCACGCGGCGCTCAAGTCGGTGTTCCCGATCGTCAGCTACAACGGCTACGCGGCGCTGGAGTACGTCGGCTACAAGCTCGGCGAGCCGGTGTTCGACGAGCGCGAGTGCCGCCAGCGCGGCATGAGCTACGGCGCGCCGCTGCGCGTGACCGTGCGCCTGGTGATCTACGACCGCGAGTCGTCGAGCAAGGCGATCAAGTACGTGAAGGAGCAGGAGGTGTACATGGGCGAGATCCCGCTCATGACCGAGAACGGCACCTTCATCGTCAACGGCACCGAGCGCGTCATCGTCTCCCAGCTGCACCGTTCGCCGGGCGTGTTCTTCGACCACGACCGCGGCAAGACCCACAGCTCGGGCAAGCTGCTGTTCTCGGCCCGCGTGATCCCCTACCGCGGCTCGTGGCTGGACTTCGAGTTCGACCCGAAGGACGCGCTGTACACCCGCATCGACCGCCGCCGCAAGCTGCCGGTCTCGGTGCTGCTGCGCGCGCTGGGCTACTCCAACGAGGAGATGCTCAACGAGTTCTTCGAGATCAACACCTTCCACATCCTGCCGGAAGGCGAGGGCGTGCAGCTGGAGCTGGTGCCCGAGCGCCTGCGCGGCGAGACCCTGAACTTCGACCTGTCCGACGGCGAGAAGGTGATCGTCGAGGCCGGCAAGCGCATCACCGCGCGCCACGTGCGCCAGCTCGAGGCCTCGGGCATCACCGCGCTCGCGGTGCCGGACGAGTACCTGGTCGGCCGCGTGCTCTCCCACGACGTCGTCGACGCCTCGACCGGCGAGCTGATCGCCTCGGCCAACGACGAGATCACCGAGGAGACCCTGCAGGCGCTGCGCAAGGCCGGCATCGACGCCATCGGCACGATCTGGACCAACGACCTCGACCGCGGTCCGTACCTGTCCAACACCCTGCGCGTGGACCCGACCAAGACCCAGCTCGACGCGCTGGTCGAGATCTACCGCATGATGCGCCCGGGCGAGCCGCCGACCAAGGACGCCGCGCAGAACCTGTTCCACAACCTGTTCTTCTCGTTCGAGCGCTACGACCTGTCGGCCGTGGGCCGGATGAAGTTCAACCGCCGCCTCGGCCGCCGCGAGGTGACCGGCTCGCCGGTACTGTACGACGCCAAGTACTTCGCCGAGCGCAAGGACGAGGAGTCCGTGCGCATGCGCGAGCAGTACGGCGACATGTCCGACATCCTGGACGTGATCAAGGTGCTGTGCGAGATCCGCAACGGCCGCGGCCAGGTGGACGACATCGACCACCTCGGCAACCGCCGCGTGCGTTCGGTCGGCGAGATGGCCGAGAACGTGTTCCGCGTGGGCCTGGTCCGCGTCGAGCGCGCCGTGCGCGAGCGCCTGACCATGGCCGAGGCCGATGGCCTGACCCCGCAGGAGCTGATCAACGCCAAGCCGGTCGCGGCCGCGGTCAAGGAGTTCTTCGGCTCCTCGCAGCTGTCGCAGTTCATGGACCAGAACAACCCGCTGTCGGAGGTCACCCACAAGCGCCGCGTCTCGGCGCTGGGCCCGGGCGGCCTGACCCGCGAGCGCGCCGGCTTCGAGGTGCGCGACGTGCACCCGACCCACTATGGCCGCGTCTGCACCATCGAGACCCCTGAAGGCCCGAACATCGGCCTGATCAACTCGCTGGCGGTGTTCGCCCGCACCAACCGCTACGGATTCCTCGAGACCCCGTACCGCAAGGTCGTGGACGGCAAGGTCACCGACGAGATCGAGTACCTGTCGGCGATCGAGGAGAACGAGTTCGTCATCGCCCAGGCCAACGCGCCGCGCGATGCCGAGGGCAACCTCACCGCGCAGTTCGTGTCCTGCCGGTTCCAGGGCGAGAACCTGCTCAAGCCGCCGAGCGAGGTCCACTACATGGACGTCTCGCCGATGCAGACCGTGTCGGTCGCGGCCGCGCTGGTGCCGTTCCTCGAGCACGACGACGCCAACCGCGCGCTGATGGGCGCGAACATGCAGCGCCAGGCGGTGCCGACGCTGCGCGCCGAGAAGCCGCTGGTGGGCACCGGCATCGAGCGCGCCGTGGCGCGCGACTCGGGCGTGACCGTGAACGCGCGCCGCGGCGGCGTGATCGAGCAGATCGACGCGGCCCGCATCGTGGTCAAGGTCAACGAGGACGAGATCTCGGGCGAGACCGACGCCGGCGTCGACATCTACAACCTGATCAAGTACACCCGCTCCAACCAGAACACCTGCATCAACCAGACCCCGCTGGTGAACGTGGGCGACGTGGTCGCGCGCGGCGACGTGCTGGCCGACGGCCCCTCGACCGACCTGGGCGAGCTGGCGCTGGGCCAGAACATGCTGGTCGCGTTCATGCCCTGGAACGGCTACAACTTCGAGGACTCGATCCTGCTCTCGGAGCGCGTGGTCCAGGAGGACCGCTACACCACGATCCACATCGAGGAACTGACCTGCGTCGCCCGCGACACCAAGCTGGGCCCGGAGGAGATCTCGGCCGACATTCCGAACGTCTCCGAGCAGGCGCTCAACCGCCTCGACGAGTCGGGCGTGGTGTACATCGGCGCCGAGGTCCGCGCCGGCGACATCCTGGTCGGCAAGGTCACGCCCAAGGGCGAGAGCCAGCTGACCCCCGAGGAGAAGCTGCTGCGCGCGATCTTCGGCGAGAAGGCCTCCGACGTGAAGGACAGCTCGCTGCGCGTGCCGCCGGGCATGGACGGCACCGTCATCGACGTGCAGGTCTTCACCCGCGACGGCATCGAGAAGGACAAGCGCGCCAAGCAGATCGAGGAAAGCGAGATCAAGCGCGTCAAGAAGGACTTCGACGACCAGTTCCGGATCCTCGAGGCCGCGATCTACGACCGCCTGCGTTCGCAGCTGATCGGCAAGGTCGCGCTCGGCGGGCCTGGCGTGAAGAAGGGCGACACCGTCACCTCGCTGGTGCTCGACGGGCTGAAGAAGTCCGACTGGTTCCAGCTGCGGATGAAGGACGAGGACGCCGCCGAGGCGATCGAGCGCGCGCAGAAGCAGATCGAGGCGCACGAGAAGGAGTTCGAGAAGCGCTTCGCCGACAAGCGCGCCAAGATCACCCAGGGCGACGACCTCGCACCGGGCGTGCTGAAGATGGTCAAGGTCTACCTGGCCGTGAAGCGCCGCATCCAGCCCGGCGACAAGATGGCCGGCCGCCACGGCAACAAGGGCGTGGTGTCCACGATCGTGCCGGTCGAGGACATGCCCTACATGGCCGACGGCACCACCGTCGACATCGTGCTCAACCCGCTGGGCGTGCCGAGCCGCATGAACATCGGCCAGATCCTCGAGACCCACCTGGGTTGGGCCGCGAAGGGCCTGGGCCGCAAGATCGACCGCATGCTGCAGGCGCAGGCCAACGTGTCCGAGCTGCGCAAGTTCCTCGACCAGATCTACAACCACGACCAGGAGCTGCTGGCCCAGCGCGTCGACCTCTCGCAGTTCAGCGACGAGGAGCTGATCGACCTGGCCAGGAACCTGGTCGAAGGCGTGCCGATGGCCACCCCGGTGTTCGACGGCGCGACCGAGGCCGAGATCAAGAAGATGCTCGAGCTCGCCGACCTGCCGACCAGCGGCCAGACCCAGCTCTTCGACGGCCGCACCGGCGAGGCGTTCGAGCGCAAGGTCACGGTGGGCTACATGCACATGCTGAAGCTCAACCACCTGGTCGACGACAAGATGCACGCGCGTTCCACCGGCCCGTACTCGCTGGTCACCCAGCAGCCGCTGGGCGGCAAGGCCCAGTTCGGCGGCCAGCGCTTCGGCGAGATGGAGATGTGGGCGCTGGAGGCCTACGGCGCGGCCTACACCATGCAGGAAATGCTGACGGTGAAGTCCGACGACGTGCAGGGCCGCAACCAGATGTACAAGAACATCGTCGATGGCGAGTACGAGATGGTCGCCGGCATGCCGGAGTCCTTCAACGTGCTGGTCAAGGAAATCCGCTCGCTGGCCATCAACATGGAGCTTGAGGAGCACTGAGGCGCCGCGCGCGGGCAGGGCACGCCCCTTCCCGCGCGGTCAACGGTTCCGCCAGCAGTCCCTCAACCCCGGAGAACGACATGAAAGATTTGCTCAACCTCTTCAACCAGCAGCGGCAGACGCCCGACTTCGACGCGATCAAGATCGGGCTGGCGTCGCCGGACCTGATCCGTTCGTGGTCCTATGGCGAGGTGAAGAAGCCCGAGACCATCAACTACCGCACCTTCAAGCCCGAGCGCGACGGCCTGTTCTGCGCCGCCATCTTCGGGCCGGTGAAGGACTACGAGTGCCTGTGCGGCAAGTACAAGCGCATGAAGCACCGCGGCGTGGTCTGCGAGAAGTGCGGCACCGAGGTCACCCTGGCCAAGGTCCGCCGCGAGCGCATGGGCCACATCGACCTGGCTTCGCCGGTCGCCCACATCTGGTTCCTGAAGTCGCTGCCGTCGCGCATCGGCCTGATGCTCGACATGACCCTGCGCGACATCGAGCGCATCCTCTACTTCGAGGCGTTCGTGGTCACCGAGCCGGGCCTGACCCCGATGGAGCGCGGCCAGCTGCTCACCGAGGAGCAGTACATGCAGGCGCGCCAGGAGCACGGCGACGACTTCGACGCCGCGATGGGCGCCGAGGCGGTCTACGACCTGCTGCGCACCATCGACCTGCAGGCCGAGATCCTCAAGCTCAAGGAGGAGATCGCCGCGACCGGTTCGGAGACCAAGCTCAAGCGCCTGACCAAGCGGATCAAGCTGATCGAGGCGTTCGTCGAGTCCGGCAACCGTCCCGAATGGATGGTGCTGACCGTGCTGCCGGTGCTGCCGCCCGACCTGCGCCCGCTGGTCCCGCTGGACGGCGGCCGCTTCGCGACCTCCGACCTCAACGACCTCTATCGCCGCGTCATCAACCGCAACAACCGCCTGCGCCGCCTGCTCGAGCTCAACGCGCCCGACATCATCGTGCGCAACGAGAAGCGCATGCTGCAGGAGGCGGTGGACGCGCTGATGGACAACGGCCGCCGCGGCCGCGCCATCACCGGCACCAACAAGCGTCCGCTCAAGTCGCTGGCCGACATGATCAAGGGCAAGCAGGGCCGGTTCCGCCAGAACCTGCTCGGCAAGCGCGTCGACTACTCGGGCCGTTCGGTCATCGTGGTCGGCCCGACCCTGCGCCTGCACGAATGCGGCCTGCCGAAGAAGATGGCGCTCGAGCTGTTCAAGCCGTTCATCTTCTCCAAGCTGCAGCGTCGCGGGCTGGCCACCACCATCAAGGCGGCCAAGAAGCTGGTCGAGCGCGAGGAGCCGGAGGTCTGGGACATCCTCGAGGAAGTCATCCGCGAGCATCCGGTGCTGCTCAACCGCGCGCCGACCCTGCACCGCCTGGGCATCCAGGCGTTCGAGCCGGTGCTGATCGAGGGCAAGGCGATCCAGCTGCACCCGCTGGTCTGCACCGCGTTCAACGCCGACTTCGACGGCGACCAGATGGCCGTGCACGTCCCGCTGAGCCTCGAGGCCCAGCTGGAAGCGCGAGCGCTGATGATGTCGACCAACAACATCCTGTCGCCCGCCAACGGCGAGCCGATCATCGTGCCGTCGCAGGACGTGGTGCTCGGCCTGTACTACATGACCCGCGCCCTGGAGAACGTGCCGGGCGAGGGCATGGTGTTCGCCAACGTGGCCGAGGTCCGCCGCGCCTACGACAACCGCGTCGCCGCGCTGCACGCCAAGGTCAAGGTGCGCGTCACCGAGACGGTGATCGGCGAGGACGGGTCGCGCGAGAAGAAGACCTCGATCGTGGACACCACGGTCGGACGCGCGCTGCTGGCCGAGATCCTGCCCGACGGCCTGCCGTTCGCGCTGGTCAACACCGAGCTGACCAAGAAGAACATCTCGCGCCTGATCAACAGCTGCTACCGCCAGCTGGGCCTGAAGGACACCGTGGTGTTCGCCGACAAGCTGATGTACACCGGCTTCGGCTTCGCCACCCGCGCGGGCGTGTCGATCGGCATCGACGACATGACCATCCCGGCCGAGAAGAAGGACATCCTGGCCGAGGCCGAGGCCGAGGTGCTGGAGATCCAGCAGCAGTACCAGTCGGGCCTGGTGACCGCCGGCGAGCGCTACAACAAGGTGGTCGACATCTGGTCGCGCACCAACGAGCGCGTGGCCAAGGCGATGATGGACACCATCGGCACCGAGGTCGTGACCAACGCCAAGGGCGAGCAGGTCCAGCAGAAGTCGATGAACTCGATCTTCATCATGGCCGACTCGGGCGCGCGTGGTTCGCAGGCGCAGATCCGCCAGTTGGCCGGCATGCGCGGCCTGATGGCCAAGCCGGACGGCTCGATCATCGAGACCCCGATCACCTCGAACTTCCGCGAGGGCCTGGACGTCCAGCAGTACTTCATTTCGACCCACGGCGCGCGCAAGGGCCTGGCCGACACCGCGCTCAAGACCGCCAACTCGGGCTACCTGACCCGCCGCCTGGTCGACGTCGCCCAGGACGTGGTCATCACCGAGCACGACTGCGGCACCCTGCGTGGCCTGACCATGACCCCGATCGTCGAAGGCGGCGACGTGGTCGAGCCGCTGCGCGACCGCGTGCTCGGCCGTGTGGTGGCCGAGGACGTGTTCCTGCCGGGCAACGACGAGGATCCGCTGGTCACCCGCAACACGCTCCTCGACGAGGCGTGGGTGCAGAAGCTCGAGGAGGCCGGCGTCCCGTCGGTCAAGGTGCGCTCGACCATCACCTGCGAAAGCGCCTTCGGCGTGTGCGCGCAGTGCTACGGCCGCGACCTTGGCCGTGGCCACCTGGTGAACCTGGGCGAGGCCGTGGGCGTGGTCGCCGCGCAGTCGATCGGCGAGCCGGGTACCCAGCTGACGATGCGGACCTTCCACATCGGCGGCGCGGCCTCGCGTGCGGCGGCGATCGACAGCATCACGGTCAAGACGACCGGCACGATCAAGTTCAACAACCTCAAGACCGTGCAGCACGCGGCCGGCCACCTGACCGTGGTCTCGCGTTCGGGCGAGCTGTCGGTGCTCGACCCGCACGGCCGCGAGCGCGAACGCTACAAGCTTCCGTACGGCGCGACCGTGGCGGTGCCGGACGGCGCCGAGATCAAGGCCGGCCAGACGGTCGCCAACTGGGATCCGCACAACCACCCGATCGTGTCCGAGGTGGCGGGCTTCATCCGCTTCGTGGACTTCGTCGACGGCGTCACCGTCATCGAGAAGACCGACGAGCTGACCGGCCTGGCCTCGCGCGAGATCACCGATCCCAAGCGTCGCGGCTCGCAGGGCAAGGACCTGCGCCCGATCGTGCGCATCGTCGACAAGGACGGCAACGACCTCAACATCCCGGGCACCGACCTGCCGGCGCAGTACCTGCTGCCGCCGCGCTCGGTCGTCAACCTGCAGGACGGCGCCCCGGTGGGCGTGGGCGACGTGGTCGCCAAGATCCCGCAGGAAGCCTCCAAGACCCGCGACATCACCGGCGGCCTGCCGCGCGTGGCCGACCTGTTCGAGGCCCGCAAGCCGAAGGATCCGGCGATCCTGGCCGAGAAGTCGGGCATCGTCAGCTTCGGCAAGGACACCAAGGGCAAGCAGCGCCTGATCATCAAGGGCGCCGACGGCGAGGACCACGAGGAGCTGATCCCGAAGTACCGCCAGATCATCGTGTTCGAAGGCGAGCACGTGGAGAAGGGCGAGACGATCGTGGACGGCGAGCCGAGCCCGCAGGACATCCTGCGCCTGCTGGGCATCGAGCCGCTGGCCTCGTACCTGACCAAGGAGATCCAGGACGTCTACCGCCTGCAGGGCGTGAAGATCAACGACAAGCACATCGAGGTGATCATTCGCCAGATGCTGCGCAAGGTCGAGATCACCGACCCGGGCGACAGCCGCTACCTGGTGGGCGAGCAGGTCGAGCGCCAGCGCGTGCTGGAGGAGAACCAGCGCCTGCTGTCGCGCAACGAGTTGCCGATCAAGTTCGAGCCGGTGCTGCTGGGCATCACCAAGGCCTCGCTGGCGACCGAGTCGTTCCTGTCGGCGGCCTCGTTCCAGGAGACCACCCGCGTGCTGACCGAGGCGGCCGTCCGCGGCACCCGCGACCACCTGCGCGGGCTCAAGGAGAACGTGATCGTCGGCCGGCTGATCCCGGCCGGCACCGGCTTGGCCTACCACACCCGGCGCCGGAACCGGGCCACCGGCCTGACCGACTCCGAGCTCGAGACCCTGAGCGGCCCCGCCACCCAGGAGGAGGCCCCGGCCGACGCCTCGGCGGTCATGCTCGAGGACGCCCCGGCCCCGTCCGAGGCGCCCGGCGAGGAGCCCTCGGGCAACTGATGTAGTATCCCGGCGGGCCCCAGGGCCCGCCCAGATCTCGGAATGAGGCGCAGGGAGCGCCTCGTGTCCGGCCCAGGACGGGCGGAACAGCGCTTTCGGGCCCTGCCGCGGCACGCCGTGGCAGCGGGGCCGGGGCATGGCTTGCGTTGACGGTTTCCGTCGGCGCGGGCTATACTTTTCCGTCTCGGCAGGCAGGGTACGCCCCCGCCTGCCGTCATTTTCACGAGGGCGCAAGCCCCGAAACCCAAGAACCTTTCCGACCGATGGCAACGATCAACCAGCTGGTGCGCAAGCCGCGCAGCCAAGTCGTCTACAAGAGCCCGTCGCCTGCGCTGGCCAACTGCCCGCAGCGCCGCGGCGTGTGCACCCGCGTGTACACCACCACCCCGAAGAAGCCGAACTCGGCCCTTCGCAAGGTGGCCAAGGTGCGCCTGACCAATGGCTACGAGGTGATCTCGTACATCGGCGGCGAGGGCCACAACCTGCAGGAGCACAGCGTGGTGCTGATCCGCGGCGGTCGCGTCAAGGACCTGCCGGGCGTGCGCTACCACACCGTGCGCGGCGCGCTCGACGCCGCCGGCGTCACCAAGCGCAAGCAGGCGCGTTCCAAGTACGGCGCGAAGCGCCCGAAGGCCTGAGGATCATCACATGTCGCGTAAAGGAAACACCCCGCAGCGTTCGGTCCTGCCCGATCCCAAGCACGGCAGCGAGACCATCGCCCGTTTCATCAACATGGTGATGAAGAGCGGCAAGAAGTCCGTCGCCGAGAAGATCGTCTACGGCGCCATGGACGTCATCGGCGAGAAGAACGGCAACCCGCTGGAACTGGTCGAGAAGGCCCTGGGCAACGTCGCCCCGGCCGTCGAGGTGAAGTCCCGCCGCGTCGGCGGCGCCACCTACCAGGTCCCGGTCGAGGTCCGCCAGTCCCGCCGCCAGGCGCTGGCCATGCGCTGGCTGATCGAGTCCGCCCGCAAGCGCGGCGAGAACTCGATGCCGCGCAAGCTCGCGGCTGAACTCATCGATGCTTCCGAGAATCGCGGCGGCGCGATCAAGAAGCGCGAGGAAACCCACCGCATGGCGGATGCGAACAAGGCGTTCGCGCACTACCGCTGGTGATCTTCGGGGGCCTCCGGCCCCCACGGCACCGCCAGGTGCCATTTCGCGGCCCTGCCGCACGCGATGTCCAGATGCCGCCGCGAGGCGGCATTCGGCCATTGAAGCGAGTCCTTCGCGACAGTCCGGGCGCACCTAGCGCGGACTTCCCACCGCACCGAATCTGAGGCAATCCCCGTGGCCCGCACGACCCCCATCGAACGCTACCGCAACTTCGGCATCATGGCCCACATCGATGCCGGCAAGACCACGACGTCCGAGCGCATCCTGTTCTACACCGGCAAGAGCCACAAGCTCGGCGAGGTGCACGACGGCGCCGCGACGATGGACTGGATGGAGCAGGAGCAGGAGCGCGGCATCACGATCCAGTCGGCGGCCACGACCGCGTTCTGGAAGGGAATGGACAAGTCCTTCCCCGAGCACCGCTTCAACATCATCGACACCCCCGGGCACGTCGACTTCACCATCGAGGTGGAGCGTTCGCTGCGCGTGCTCGACGGCGCGGTGTTCGTGCTGTGCGCGGTCGGCGGCGTGCAGCCGCAGTCGGAGACCGTGTGGCGCCAGGCCAACAAGTACCACGTGCCGCGCATCGCGTTCGTCAACAAGATGGACCGCACCGGCGCCAACTTCTTCAAGGTCCGCGACCAGCTGAAGTCGCGCCTGGGCGCGTTCCCGGTGCCGATGCAGGTGCCGATCGGTGCCGAGGACAACTTCGAGGGCGTGGTCGACCTGGTCAAGATGAAGGCCATCTACTGGGATCCCGCCTCGCAGGGCCTGAACTTCGAGTACCGGGACATCCCGGACAACCTGAAGGAGCAGGCCGAGGAAGCGCGCGCGTTCATGGTCGAGTCCGCGGCCGAGGCCAGCGAAGAGCTGATGGACAAGTACCTCGAGGGCGGCGAGCTCACCGAGGAGGAGATCATCCGCGGCCTGCGCGAGCGCACCCTGAAGACCGAGATCGTGCCGATGTTCTGCGGCTCGGCGTTCAAGAACAAGGGCGTGCAGGCGATGCTCGACGGCGTCGTGCACCTGCTGCCGTCGCCGGTCGACGTGCCGCCGGTCAAGGGCGTGGACGTCGACGACGAGACCAAGGTCCTGACCCGCGAGTCCAGCGACAAGGCCCCGTTCTCGGCGCTGGCGTTCAAGATCATGACCGACCCGTTCGTCGGTTCGCTGACCTTCTTCCGCGTCTACTCCGGCATCCTGAGCGCCGGCGACCAGGTGCTGAACTCGGTCAAGGGCAAGAAGGAGCGCATCGGCCGCCTGCTGCAGATGCACTCCAACCAGCGCGACGAGATCAAGGAAGTGCTGGCCGGCGACATCGCCGCCGCGGTCGGCCTGAAGGATGTGGTCACGGGCGACACCCTGTGCGCCCAGGACGCGCCGATCGTGCTCGAGCGCATGACCTTCCCGGAGCCGGTGATCTCGATGGCGGTCGAGCCCAAGACCAAGTCCGACCAGGAGAAGATGGGCCTGGCGCTGGGTCGCCTGGCGCAGGAGGACCCGTCCTTCCGCGTGCGCACCGACGAGGAGTCGGGCCAGACCATCATCTCGGGCATGGGCGAGCTGCACCTGGACATCATCGTCGACCGCCTCAAGCGCGAGTTCAACGTCGAGGCCAACGTCGGCAAGCCGCAGGTCGCCTACCGCGAGACCATCCGCAAGACGGTCAAGCAGGAAGGCAAGTTCGTCCGCCAGTCGGGCGGCAAGGGCCAGTTCGGCCACGTGTGGCTCGAGATCTCGCCGCAGGAGCCGGGCAAGGGCTACGAGTTCGAGAACGCGATCGTCGGCGGCGTGGTGCCGAAGGAATACATCCCGGCGGTCGACAAGGGCATCCAGGAGGCGATGGCAAACGGCATCCTCGCCGGCTACCCGGTCGTGGACGTCAAGGTGAAGCTGTTCGACGGTTCGTACCACGAGGTCGACTCGTCGGAAATGGCGTTCAAGATCGCCGCCTCGATGGGCTTCAAGGAAGGCTTCATGAAGGCCTCCCCGGTGCTGCTCGAGCCGATCATGAAGGTCGAGGTGGTCACCCCCGAGGAGTACCTGGGCGACGTGATGGGCGACGTGAGCCGTCGCCGCGGCATCCTGCAGGGCCAGGACGACAGCCCGTCGGGCAAGATCATCAACGCGATGATCCCGCTGGGCGAGATGTTCGGCTACGCCACCCAGCTGCGTTCGATGTCGCAGGGCCGCGCGACCTTCACCATGGAGTTCGACCACTACGCCGAGGCCCCGGCCAACATCGCCGAGGCGGTGGTCAAGAAGAACTAAGGGCATGCTCCGCCCCCGGGCCTGCGGCCGCGAGGCGCGCGGGCCGCGGCGGGCGGGTCGCCAACGCGTTTCCGCCGGCCGCCGGGCCGGCAGTCACCATTACGGATCACAGAGGCAACAGTCATGGCAAAGGGTAAGTTCGAGCGCACCAAGCCCCACGTGAACGTGGGCACGATCGGCCACGTGGACCACGGCAAGACGACGCTGACGGC
>NZ_AWZR01000014.1 GCF_000472505.1 Luteimonas sp. J29 | reverse complement strand
GTTCGTCGAGAGCTTCAACGGCAAGCTTCGGGACGAGCTTCTGAACCGGGAATGGTTCCGCAGCCGCGCCGAAGCGAAGGTGCTGATCGAACGCTGGCGGCAGTTCTACAACGAGCAGCGGCCGCACAGCGCCCATGGCTACAAACCCCCGGCGACCGTTCGCCGGAACTGGTCGGAACCCGATACCATTCACCCCGGACTCACTGCCTGATCGGCTACAAGTTCCATACTCAGGTCAGCCCAGTGCATGCACGGGTGCGACCAGGATTCGCGCCGCCGGCCCCCGGCCCGCCGCCAGATTGGAGTCGCTTGCATGCCCCGCTCCTCCGCCAGCCAGTCCGGGTCCGTCCCGCAGCTGGAACCAAGTAGGGACATACCCGGCGAGGCGATGGCGTTCGCGGAATTCGCTCCCGACGGAACACTGGCCTGCGCCAATGCCCGGTTCCAGGCCCTGCTGGGCCTGGCGCCGGCGCAGGTGGGGACCTTGCGGCATGCCCAGCTGTGCCCCGAAGGGCTGGCGGGGAGCCCGTCCTGCGAGGCCATGTGGCAGTCGCTGTGCGCGGGACACGAGTTCTCGGGCGTGGTCGAGCGGGTGCGCAGCGACGGCAGCTCCTGCTGGCTGGAGGTGGTCTATGCGCCCTTGCGCGACAGCGAGGGGGCCGTCACCCGCATCCTGATGGTGGCCACCGACGTCGCCGCGGGCAAGCCGACCGGACCGGCCCGCCAGGACCAGCTGTGGCGCCTGTCGCTGGTGGCCGACACCACCGACGCGGCGATCGTGATCACCGACGCGAAATCCCGGGTGATCTACAGCAACGCCGGCTTCCATCGCATGTTCGGCTGGACCCTGCGCGAGATGCAGGGCCAGAAGATGCTGGAACTGCTGGTGCGGCAGTCGCCGGTCGACCTGTTCGAGCGCATCCGCGGCGACCTGCGCCAGGGCCGGCCCGCGGAACTCGAGGAAGTGGTGACCGGCAAGGGCGGGCGCCGCTACTGGAGCAAGATCATCTGCAATCCGGTCATGGATGCCGATGGCCAGTGGGCCTACACGGTGTCGGTGCTGCTGGACATCACCAAGACCAAGATCCACGAGGTGCTGCACGACCGCGCCCTGCAGGCCCTGGCGCGCGACCTGCCGCTGATGCAGGTGCTGGACGTGGTGTGCGAGGAAGTCGAGCGCCTGGCGCCGGAGGTCTGCGCCTCGATCCTGCAGGTCGACGAGCAGGGACTGATCCACCCCCTGGCCAGTCCCTCCCTGCCCTTCAGCTATTCCTCGCAGCTCGATGGCGTGGAGATCGGCCCGAACGTGGGCTCGTGCGGCACCGCCGCCTGGCGCAAGTCCCCGGTGCTGGTCACCGACATCGCGACCGATCCGCTGTGGGCGGACTTCAAGCACCTGATCCTGCCGCTGGGCTTCAACGTGTGCTGGTCCACGCCGATCCTGCAGAAGGACGGCAAGGTGCTGGGCACGTTCGCCTTCTATTACCGCGAGAACGGGCCGTTCGTGGCGTCCCGCTTCCACGAGCAGCTGGTGGAGGCGTGTACCGACCTGTGCGCGCTGGCGATGGAACGCGAGCAGGCGCGCCAGCGCATCCGCGAACTCGCGTTCTACGACGCGCTCACCGGCCTGCCCAACCGCAGCCTGCTCGAGACCCAGGTGGCACAGCTGCTGGAGACCGCGCAGGCGAACGGCCAGCGCGTCGCCGTGGTGTACGTGGACCTGGACCGCTTCAAGCACATCAACGACTCCCTCGGCCACGCCACCGGCGATGCGCTGCTGCGGGAAGTGGCCGCGCGCATCCGCGAACTGGTGCGCCAGGGCGGCGTGGCCGGGCGCCTGCCGGGCGATGAATTCGTGGTCGCGGCGCCGCTGCGCGCCGACGACGAGATCAACGGACTGATCGAGCGCTGGCAGACCCACCTGATGCAGCCGCTGCGGCTCGCCGGGACCCAGGTGGACCTGAGCGTGGGCATGGGCGTGGCCATGTATCCGCAGGACGCCACGGCGATGGCCAGCCTGCTGCACCGCGCCGAGATGGCCCTGCACCAGGCCAAGGCGGGCGGACCGGGGCGCGTGGGCTTCTTCAGCCCCGAGCTGAGCCGCGCGGCCGAGGAACGCATCGCCCTGGAAAAGGCGCTGCGCGAGGCGCTGCAGACCGGCGGCCTGCAGCTGCACTACCAGCCGCAGGTGGAACTGGCCACCGGACGCCTGCGCGGGCTCGAGGCGCTCGCGCGTTGGCAGCATCCGGAGCTGGGGGCCATCCCGCCGTCCCGCTTCATTCCCCTGGCCGAGGAATGCGGCCTGATGGGCCCGCTGGCCCGCTGGCTGCTGGACGAGGCCTGCCGGCAGCTGGCGCAGTGGCGCCGGGACGGGCTGGCGATCCCGGCGGTGTCGGTGAACCTGTCGGCGTCCAACTTCCACAGCCTGGAACTGCCGGCCCTCGTGGCCCAGGCCCTGGAGCGGCATGGCCTGCAGGCGCCGGACCTGGTGGTGGAACTGACCGAGGGCATCCTGCTCGACAGCCACGGCTCGACCCTGCAGACGGTCGAGCGGCTGCATGCCCAGGGCGTGCGCCTGTCGATGGACGATTTCGGCACGGGGTATTCGAGCCTGAGCTACCTGCGGCGCCTGCCCATCTCCGAGCTCAAGCTGGACCGCAGTTTCGTCGCCGACCTCGAACATGCGCCCACGGCGCGCGCGCTCAGCGCCGCCATCCTCGGCATCGGCACCAGCCTCGGGCTGACGGTGGTCGCCGAAGGCGTGGAGACCGCCGCGCAGAACGGGATCCTGCAGGCCCAGGGCTACCCCGTGGCGCAGGGATACTGGTTCGCCAGGCCCATGGCGCCACCGGAACTGGAGCGCTGGATGGCCACGCAGGCGGCCGCCGTCCCGGCGCCATGACATCCCGGGCGTGGCGAGGTGGTTGATCGATTGTCCATGGAGAGCACCGCATGCGCGTACCGGCGATCCCCTGCCCTGGCGGCGTCGACCGCCTGCATCGCCGCCCGGGGGCATGCCCTCGACCACTTCGGGTTCCCGCACAATTGGAAGAAGGACGGCGAGGCGTGGACGCCGCACCGGGCGGTCAGCCATGGGCCCTGGGGCCGACTCAGCGGGCACCTGAGCGGGAACGCACATGACCTGCGAACACCTCATCCGCCTCGAGCAGGCCATCGCCGCGGCCGGCATCGAGGAGACCTTCCGCGGCACGCCCTGGTCGAAGGACTGCCGGGAATGGGTGTACTTCGACTGCATCCTGCCCGCCGACGCCATCCGCGAGGCGTTCGCGCTGGCCGACTGCGTCCGCGACCATGCGCACCTGGGGACGCACGACGGGCAGGAGTCGGGCTTCGTCTGCGACGTCCACAAGGACGCCGTGATGGGACACCATCCCGATGCGCATCCTGGCGCACGGCGGTTCGTTCCCTGAGGGCCGCTGCCCGGTGGCCCTGCCCGCGGCTCCGCCATGAGGCCGCATGGTGCGGGATGGGGACGGTGGGAGCGGCCAAGGTGGCGGGCGTGGCGGCCGCGGTTGCAGGCGGTCGGGGATGGAGCCGCTCCTGCAGCGGCGTGGATCGAGGAGGTGCGATGGAAGTCCGGTTCTTCGTGATCGCGGCGTGCGTGCTCATTGCCGTGCTCAGCGTCCCGCTGGTCCTGCGCCGGGTACCGCCCAATGCGCTGTACGGGTTCCGCACGCCGCTGACCCGGTCCAGCCCGGAGATCTGGTATCCGGCCAACGCGTACGCGGGCAAGGCACTGCTGGCGGCGGCCGCGGTCGCGGGCGTCGCGACCTGGCTGCTGCCTGCCGACGCGGCCGACTGGATGCCGGTCGCGCTGCTCGTGGCGGGCGTGGTGGTGGCGACCGTGGCCGCATTCCTGCACCTGCAGAATTACCGCTGAGCGGCGTGGGGGCCGCGGCGCTCCCGGCTCACGTGGCGATAACGGGGCCCGGGTTACTGGAAGCATCGGGGCGGGCATGGCGCTCGCGCGCGGCCTCCCTTCCCCCGACCCGGAGCCACGGATGCGCATCTCCCTCGCCAGCCTCGCCCTTGCGTTCCTGCTGGTCGCCGGTTGCGACGACGACGTGGAAGACGCGCCGGCGAAGACCGCCGCCAGCGAGGCGACGGCCACGGCCGCCGCACCGCCGCCGATCCTGTCCACGCGCCGCGCCGCGCCACCGGTGCGTGCCGGAGATTCCGCGCCGGCCGCGATGACGCCGGCGGCCCGGGCGCCCGCCGGGGCCACGAGCCGTGCCGCCGACGTCGAGCGCGGGACCGGCGGGCCCGGCCCGCGGCGCCGCGTGGTCGAGCCCGATCCGCCCTTCGTCCGCACGCCGGTGGCCACGTTCAACCAGCCCTGGGCGATGACCTTCCTGCCCGACGGGCGGGCGCTGGTGACCGAGAAGGCAGGCCAGCTGAAGCTGGTGGACGTGCGGACCGGCAGCATCGGCACCGTCAGCGGCGTGCCCGCGGTCGCGGTCGGCGGCCAGGGCGGCCTGGGCGACGTGATCCTGCACCCGAACTTCGCCGGCAATCGTCGCATCTACCTCAGCTACATCGAGCGCAGCGGCTCGAACTACGGCGCGGTGGTGGTGCATGCGCGGCTGGAGCTGGACACGGCCGGCGGCGGCCACCTGTCGCAGGTCACGCGGGTCTGGGAACAGGTGCCGAAGGTGACCGGCCAGGGGCACTTCAGCCACCGGCTGGCGTTCGACGCGTCCGGCAAGCTCTGGATCACCTCCGGCGACCGGCAGAAGTTCGACCCGGCCCAGGACATGGGCACCAACCTGGGCAAGATCATCCGCCTCGATGAGGATGGCAGCGTGCCGGCCGACAATCCCTTCTTCGCGCAGGGCGGCGTCGCCGCGCAGGTGTGGACCCTGGGCCACCGCAACATGCTCGGCATCGCCTTCGACGCCCAGGGCCGGCTGTGGGTGCACGAGATGGGGCCGGAGGGCGGCGACGAGCTCAACCTGATCCTGCGCGGGCGCAACTACGGCTGGCCGCTGGTCTCCAACGGCAACCACTACGGCGGCGCGCCGATCCCGGGCCACAGCACGCGACCCGACCTGGAGGCGCCCAAGGCCTGGTGGACGCCGGTGATCGCTCCGTCCGGGATGATCATCTACTCCGGCGACCTGTTCCCGACCTTCCGCGGCCAGGCGTTCATCGGCGGCCTCGCCTCGCAGGCGCTGATCCGGGTGCGGTTCGACGGCACGAACGCCACCGAGCACCGCCGCTATCCCATGGGCCAGCGCATCCGCGAGGTCGAACAGGGGCCGGACGGCGCGATCTGGCTGCTGGAAGACGCCAACCCGGGGCGCCTGCTGAAACTCACGCCCCCCGCCTGACCCGGGTGCGCGACCGGCGCGGCTGTCCGCCTTCGCCCGTCCGCAGCGTAGTCCGGTGCAACGGCGCCCCCGCGCCGCTGCCCCCATGGACGACATGAAACGGATCGCGATCTTCTGCGACGGCACCTGGAACAGCGCGGACCAGGAGAAGAACGGGGAGCCCTGCCCCACCAACGTGATCAAGCTGGCGCTGCGCACCGCGCGCCGCGCCGGGACGATGCCGCAGCTGGTGTTCTACGACCAGGGCGTGGGCACCGGCGGCTCGCTCGACAAGCTCACCGGCGGCGCCTTCGGCCGCGGCCTGGACGACAACCTCTACGAGGCCTACCGCTTCCTGGTGCTCAACTACGAGCCCGGCGACGAGCTGTTCCTGTTCGGCTTCAGCCGCGGCGCCTACACCGCGCGCAGCCTCGCCGGCATGATCCGCAAGTGCGGCATCCTGCGGCTGCGGCATGCGCGGCGCTACCGGGAAGCGATCTCGCTGTACTGCGACGACCACCACCCCGACGACGGCCCGGCGCAGGCCTTCCGCAAGGAGTGCTCGGTGACCGGGAACGAACCGGTCCCGATCCGCTTCATGGGCGTGTGGGACACGGTCGGCGCGCTCGGCATCCCGGTGCGCGGCCTGCGCTCGCTCACCGCGCACAAGTACAAGTTCCACGACGTCGAGCTGAGCGGCATCGTGCAGCACGCGTGCCACGCACTGGCCATCGACGAACGGCGGGCGCCGTTCGAGCCTGCGATCTGGGCCTACCAGCCCAAGGATGGACAGGTGGTCGAACAGGTCTGGTTCTGCGGCGTGCACAGCGACATCGGCGGCGGCTATCCACCGCAGGAATCGGGCCTGTCGGACATCGCCCTGGAGTGGATGCGCGGTCGGGCCCGGGTGGCGGGGCTGGCGATCGACGCCGAGGTCGACGCCACCCATGCGCTCAACCCGGACCCCATGGCGACGCCGCACGATTCGAAGACGGGGCTGTACCGGCTGACGCCCGGCAAGGACCGCGTGATCGGCGTGGTGAACACGCCGGAGGGCAAGACGGCCACCGGGCGCGATCCCACCCAGTCGCTGCATCCGAGCGTGCTCAGGCGCTGGGACGAGGATCCCCGCTACCGGCCCGACAACCTGCGCGCCTACCTGCGCATGATCGGCGATCCGCGCGCCGACGCCTGAGCCCCGCCGGGCTCAGCGGCACAGGCGTCCGCCGCCGCGATCGACGTGGAAGTGATCGGCGTGGGCGTCGTTGTAGTCGGGGCCGAGCACGACGTCGAACCAGTCGCAGGCGCCGTCGCGCGCCGCGCGCAGGAACGCCGCTTCGGGTGCGGAGGCATCGTCGCCCGCTGCCCAGTCGCCCAGCACGCGCACCCGGCGACCGTCCTCGAGCACGAAGCCGGCGATGTCGAACGCGTCGGCCGTGGCGTGGCGGCTGCGCCGGCCGCCCTCGCGGCCGTAGAGGTTGCGGCAGGAGTACGAGCCGAAGTGTTCGATCCGCGCCACCGGACTGCCCAGGTGCGTGGTCGCCGCCTGCTGCAGCGCGTGGCGTTCCCACATCGCCAGCGCCAGCGCACTGCGGCAGCTCAGGGCGAAGGGTTCGCCCACCGCCACGCTGGTGCGCGCGATGCGGAAGGCGTTGTCGAAGCCGCAGCCGTCGCCGGTGACCCGGTCCTCCAGCGGCGTCGCGCCGAGCGCGGCCCGGGCCAGCGCCGCGCGGCAGGCGTCGCGGTCGCCGGCGGTGCGATCGAGCTTGAAGCGCGTGAGCAGGTTCGGCGCCTCGTCGATGCGCAGCGGCGCCCACGGATTCCAGCGCTCGGGCACGCGCAGCGCGCCCGACCACAGCGCCCAGGTGGCGAGCGCGACCAGCAGCAGTAACAGCAGGCCGCCAAGGCGGCGCGGTTGGGCCTCCATGGCGCGCAGTGTGGCGGGGCGCGGACGAAGCGCGCGTGAGTGCCAGGTGCGCGCGCCCTGGAAGTCGCGGCCGAAGCCGCTCCTGCAGGAGGTGCGCATGTAGGAGCGGCTTCAGCCGCGACCCGCGGGCTCAATCGTTCGACAGCGTCGGTCGGGCGCGGCAGGGCGAC
Source organism: Luteimonas sp. J29 (assembly GCF_000472505.1). Classification (GTDB taxonomy): domain Bacteria; phylum Pseudomonadota; class Gammaproteobacteria; order Xanthomonadales; family Xanthomonadaceae; genus Luteimonas. The sequence continues at coordinate 61,227 of NZ_AWZR01000014.1, read as the reverse complement.
GCGGCTCCTCCCCCGCTTGCGGCGGGTCGGATGGGCGCAGGATCAGCCGCGCCGGACGTCGCCCCCACCCCGGCCCTCCCCCGCAAGCGGGGGAGGGAGACATCGGCTTCGTGGGACGAACGGATGTCAGCGGAACGACGAAGCGGACACGGTGACGCGGCTGGACGGCAGCACGCGAGCGCCCCTTCCCCCGCTTGCGGGGGAAGGTTGGGATGGGGGCAGGATCAGCCGCGACGGACGTCGCCCCCACCGCGGCCCTCCCCCGCAAGCGGGGGAGGGAGACATCGGCTTCGTGGAAGGGAGAAAAGCAGCCGGCGGGAAGAAGCGATCAGACCGCCGCGGTCACCACGATCTCGACTTTCCATTCCGGCCGGGCGAGCTTCGCTTCGACCGTGGCGCGCGCCGGTGCGTGGCCAGGCTCGACCCAGGCGTCCCAGGCGCGGTTCATGCCGTCGAAGTCGGCGATGTCGGCCAGGAAGATCTGGGCGCGCAGGATCCTGCGCTTGTCGCTGCCGGCCTGGGCCAGCAGGGCGTCGATCGCCGCCAGCACTTCGCGGGTCTGGGTCTCGATGTCGGCGCCGTCGGTCTCGGGCACCTGCCCTGCGAGATAGACCACGCCGTTGTGGATGCAGGCCTCGGACATGCGCGGGCCGGCGTCGATGCGCTGGATCATCGGGGGTTCCTGGGAAACGGAGGACGGAGTGCGAGGCGCCACGATAGGGGAATGCGGGCGGCGGTGGCAGGTGGGCGTGGCTGCGCGGGCGGCGGGCCCGGGGGAAAGGGCGCCCCTCCCCGGCCCTCCCCCGCAAGCGGGGGAGGAAGAGGGACGTGGCGCTCGTGGAGGGAACCGCTTCGGTCAGCCACAACCCCCTCCCCCGCTCGCGGGGGAGGGTTGGGGTGGGGGCATCCCCGCCGCAGCGACTTACCAGATCCGCACCCGCTCCTCGGGCGCGATCCACAGCGGGTCGCCTTCCTTCACCTCGAACGCGTCGTACCAGGCGTCGATGTTGCGCAGCGGCGCGAACGCGCGGATCTGGCCCGGCGAGTGGGTGCCGTTGACCAGCTGCTGGCGCAGCGCGTCGTCGCGCCACAGCGTGCGCCAGACCTGGGCCCAGCCCAGGAAGAAGCGCTGTTCGCCGGTGAAGCCGTCGATCACCGGCGCCTCCGCTCCGTCCAGCGAGCGGCGGTAGGCCTCGAGCGCGATGGTCAGCCCCCCCAGGTCGCCGATGTTCTCGCCCATCGCCACCCGGCCGTTGATGTGCAGGCCCGGCAGCTGCGGGAACTCGTAGGATTCGTACTGCGCACCGAGCTTCGCAGCCTGGGCCTCGAACTTGGTCGCGTCCTCGGCGGTCCACCAGTCGCGCAGCAGGCCCTTGCCGTCGGACTTGCGGCCCTGGTCGTCGAAGCCGTGGATGATCTCGTGGCCGATCACGCCGCCGATGGCGCCGTAGTTCACCGCCGGGTCGGCGTCCGGATCGAAGAACGGCGGCTGCAGGATCGCGGCCGGGAACACGATCTCGTTCTTGACCGGGCTGTAGTAGGCATTGACCGTCTGCGGGGTCATGCCCCACTCGTCCTTGTCCACCGGCTTGCCCAGGCGCGAGCGGCGGTAGTCCCACTCGAACCGGCGGGCGCGCAGCGCGTTGCCGACCAGGTCGCCCGGCACCACCTCGAGGCCGTCGTATTCGCGCCACTTGTCGGGATGGCCGATCTTCAGGCCGAAGCCCTCGAGCTTGGCCCGGGCCTCGGCCTTGGTCTCGGGCGACATCCAGTCCAGCGCCTCCAGGCGCGCGCCCATGGCCAGCTTCACGTTGGCCACCAGCTCGTCCATCTTGGCCTTGGCGTCGGGTGGGAAGTACAGGGCCACGTAGTCGCGGCCGATGGCCTCGCCCATCACGCGCTCGACGAACATCACGCCGCGCTTCCAGCGCTCGCGCGGCTCGGGCTGGCCGGACATGAACTTCTCGCGGAACTCGTAGTACGCGCTGGCGAATCGCGCGGGCAGCATCAGGGCCAGGGAGTCGACCAGTTCGGCCGCCTGCCAGGCCTTGAGGGTGTCGAGGTCGGTCTCGGCGAAGACCGCCGCCATCTTCGGGATCGCGGTGTCCTGGCGGACCACGGCCAGCTCGGCGTGGCCCAGGCCGCTGCCCTCGAAGAAGGCCGCCCACGGGAAGCCCGGGGCCTTGGCCTCGAACTCGGACAGCTTGACCGGGGTGTAGGTCTTGTCGCGGTCGCGGCTTTCGGCGCGGGTCCAGTGGGCCTCCGCGATCCGGGTCTCGAACGCCAGAACCTTCTCCGCGGCGTCCTGCGGGTTGTCCCACCCTGCCAGTTCAAGCAGTTGGGCGACATATTCAAGGTAACGCTCGCGCTGCGGGGCGAAGTTGTCGCGCAGGTACATCTCGCGGTCGCCCAGGCCCAGCCCGGCCTGCGACAGGTACAGCGTGTAGACGTCCGGGTTGCGCTGGTCGTCGGAGACGGTCAGCCGGAACAGGCCGCCGCCGAAGCCGTCGGCGACGCTGGCGCGCACCAGCGCCTCCTTGTCGGCGGCATCGCGCAGCTCGGCGATCAGCGGGCGCAGCGGTGCGTCGCCGCGGGCCTCGATCGCGGCCTCGTCGATGTAGTCCTGGTACAGGGTGGCGACCTTGGCGGCGTCGCCGGTGGACGGATCGTCCTTCGGATAGCTCTCGACCAGGGCCCGCAGGCGCGCCTCGGACAGGTCGCGCAGGACGCGGAAGCTGCCGTAGCTGGACTGGTCGGCCGGGATCTCGGTGGTGCGCGCCCAGTTGCCGCTGGCGTAGGCGAAGAAGTCGTCGCCCGGACGCACGCTGCGGTCCATGCCGTCGACGTCGAAACCCCAGTGGCCGTAGCGCGGCGCCTCGATGGCGCTGTGCTGCGCCGCCTGGCTGGCCTCCCGTTCGCCGGTCGCGGCCGGCTGCCGGCTGCAGGCGGAAACGGACAGCGCCAGCGCCAGGGCGGTCGCGGCGAACAGGAGATTCTTCTTCACAATAGTGCTCCAAACAATTGATTACAGGTTTGATTTGCCGCGCGCGCGGCGTCTGGCGGGCGCCAGCATAGCCGGGAGCATCCGGTCCGGACCCGGGCCAAAGGGCATGGGTGGTTGTGTCCGCCTACCTTTTCGGTCGGCGGGGCGGCCGGTTGCCGTCTCGTCTGGGGCAGCCCGTGAGAGGGGGCGATGGCATGAATGTGGGCGTCGGGCGTCGGGCGGGGGCGGGTGGCGGGGGTCGCGGCTGAAGCCGCTCCTACGGGGTGTGTCGTGGGAGGGGGGACGGTGGCTGCGATGGCGATGCGCTGTTCACGCCGTCGGGGCCATCCTTGCCGACGGACTTCGGGGGAGGTGCGGCAGCATGGCGATCGGACGCCATCCGCTGTGGCTGGCGGCAGGCATGATCGGGCTGGGGGCGGCCGCGCCTGGCGCGAGCGCGCAGGACGCGCCGCTGGTCGACGCGGTCGGCGCCTACCACCACGCGAACGTGATGACCCGGCCGCGACACGACGACGGTGCCGAACCGGCGCGGCAGGCACCGGACAGCGGGCAGACGCCGCAAGGCACCCTCAGCAGGCAGCAGTTCGACGACCTCGTCGCCGGCCTGCGCGCGGAGTACGGTCGCCGGGTCGACCGGGATGGCAAGGCATCCGCCGATGCCTGGCTGCGCCGCGCCGTGGCCGGACTGAAGGAGCGCTACACCCACGTCGCCGACTGACGGTGCCGATGGTTCTCTGCCGCCGCCCTGCCCGTCGCAACGCGCCGTTCCGCGCCCGGCACGCGCGGTCGACGCCCGGCGCGGCACACTGGCGGCACACGCGAACGTCAGGGAACCGAGATGGGCATGCTGGTCGACGGCCGATGGACCCCCCAGGGCAAGGGGCTCACCGACGCCAGGGGACGCCTGCGGCGGCCCGACTCCGCGTTCCGCCACTGGATCACGCCCGATGGCAGCCCGGGCCCGACCGGCGAAGGCGGCTTCCGCGCCGAACCCGGGCGCTACCACCTCTACGTGTCGCGCGCCTGTCCCTGGGCCCACCGCACCACGATCTTCCGCGAGCTCAAGGGCCTGCAGGAGATCGTCGGCCTCTCGGTCACCCACTGGCTGATGGCCGAGGACGGCTGGACCTTCCGCCCCGGCCCCGGCGTCGTGCCCGATCCCCTGTTCGGCGTCGAGACCCTCTGGCAGCTCTACGTGAAGTCGGACCCGGCCTACACCGGCCGCGTCTCCGTGCCGGTGCTGTGGGACAAGGCGCGCGGCTGCATCGTCAGCAACGAATCGGCCGACATCCTGCGCATGTTCAACAGCGCCTTCGACGGGGTCGGCGCGCGCGAGGGCGACTACTCGCCGCCGGAACTGCGCGGGGAGATCGACGCGGTCAACCGGCGCGTCTACGACGGCCTCAACAACGGGGTGTACAAGGCCGGCTTCGCCACCTCCCAGGAGGCCTACGACGAGGCGGTGGCGGTCGTGTTCGAGACCCTGGACTGGCTCGAGCAGCGCCTGTCGGGCCAGCAATGGCTGGTGGGCGGGCGGCTGACCGAGGCCGACTGGCGCCTGTTCACCACCCTGCTCCGCTTCGACGCCGTCTACCACGGGCACTTCAAGTGCAACGTGCGCCGGCTGGTCGACTACCCGGCGCTGTGGGCGTACACCAGGCGCCTGTACGCCCATCCGGCGGTGGCGCCGACGGTCGACTTCGACCACATCCGGCGCCACTACTACCAGAGCCACCGCCACATCAACCCGACCGGGATCGTCCCGGCCGGGCCGTTGCTGGACTTCAGCGGCGGCTGAGGCGGCTCAGCGCTGGGCCACCCGGCCGATCTGCTTCTCTTCCTCGGTGGACTCGCGCACCTCGACCACGCTCACGTCGAAATGCAGGGTCTGCCCGGCCAACGGATGGTTGCCGTCGATGCGCACGCGGTCGCCGTCCACTTCCACCACGGTGACCAGCAGCGGGCCGCGCTCGGTGCGGGCCTCGAACTGCATGCCCGGCTCGACGCGCTCCACGCCCTGGAACGCCTGGCGCGGCAGGTCCTGCACCAGGGCCTCGTTGCGCACGCCGTAGCCCTCCTCGGGGGCGACGTCGACCTGCACCCGGTCGCCCGCCTGGCGCCCGGCCAGCGCCTTCTCGAGGCCCGGGATGATGTTGCCGGCACCATGGAAGTAGTGCAGCGGCCGGCCTTCCGAGGACTGGTCGATGATCCGGCCTTCGTCGTCGGTCAGGGTGTAGTGGATGCTGGCGACGCGCGCAGCACTGATCTCCATGGAGATCCTCCTTGGATGCTTGGGAAAGAGGGGGATGACGTCCGATCTGATGCACCGGGACCACACACGGTGCGTGGACGTGTGTCCACGATACCGGCCGGGCGGCGACGGCGCAAACCGGGCACCGGGCCGGACGCGGCCCTCCAGTGGTTTAACGAACCCGAGGGTTCAGGAATTGCGGACCCGGCCGATACCGGGGCGTGACCAGCCGCACGCCCTCCCTGCCGGACCCGCGATTCGCGACCGTGGCCGAGCGCCGCGCGCGCGACCTGCAGTTCGTGCGCCGGATCCACCGCATGCGGGTGCTGGGCACGCTCCTGTGCACCCTGCCGGTCGCCTCGGTGCTGGAGGAGCGCGGCGCCGGGTGGCCCTTCTGGGCGATCATGGCCCTGAATTCGCTGGTCTGGCCCCTGGTCGCGAACTGCCTGTGCCGCCGTGCCCGCGAGCCGGCCAGGGCCCAGTTCCGCTGCCTGGCGGGCGATGCCGCGGCCTCCGGCGCCTGGTCGGCGGTCCTGGCGCTGGCCATCGGGCCCACGGCCCTGTTCGTCACCATGGCGATCGCCGACAAGGTGGCCGCGGGCGGCTGGCCGCTGGCCAAGCGCACGACCCTGGCCCTGCTGGGTGCCTTCCTCGCGACCTGGGCGTTGCTGGGCTTCCCGTTCCAGCCGCACACCTCCGACCGGACGCTGCTGCTGAGCATCCCGTTCCTGTTCATCTACACGGTGGCGCTGTGCGTGGTGACCAACCGCCTCGGCCAGCGGATCCGGGTGCAGAACCGCGAACTCGAGCGCCGCAACCGCACCGACCCGGCGATGCAGGTCGCCAACCGCCCCTACTTCGAGCAGGTGGCCGGCGAGGCGCTGGCCCGCTTCCAGCGCAGCGGCCAGCCCGCGGCGCTGGTCCTGCTGGACGTGGACCGCTTCAAGCAGATCAACGACCGCCACGGCCATGCGACGGGGGACGCGGTGCTGCAGCGGATCGCCTCACTGCTGCGCGAATGCGTGCGCGAAAGCGACCTGCCCGGGCGCTACGGCGGCGACGAGTTCGCGTTGCTGCTGGTCGACGCCACCCTGGCCCAGGCGCTGGACGTGGCCGAACGCATCCGCCGCGAGACCGCCGCGTTGCGGTTCGACGATGAAGCGGTGTCGTGCACGCTGAGCCTCGGCGTCGCGGCCGCCTCGGCGCGCGACGCCACGCTCGATGCCTGGATGCGCTCGGCCGACGCGGCGCTGTACCGGGCCAAGGCGGCCGGCCGCAATCGCGTGGTCGCCTGGACGCCCGAGGGCGCGGCGCCGGGGGCTCAGTCGAACTCGACCAGCACCGGGTAGTGGTCGGACGGCAGCACGCCGTCGATGGCGTCGTCGATGTGGCGGACGCTGCGCGGACGCAGCCCGCGGTAAAGCACCCAGTCGAGGCGGCGCTCGGCCTGCCCCGAGAACCAGTGGCCGGTGCCTTCCGGGCCGGAGCGGACCGGCGCGCGTTCCCACGCGTCCTCCAGCATCGCGGCCAGGGCCTGGTGCGGCGGGTTGCCCGGGCTGTCGTTGAAATCGCCCACGAGCACCACCGGCACGTCGGCGGGCAGTCCGGCGATGTGGCGCAGGATCAGCGCCGCGCTGCGTTCGCGCGCCCCGGCGTCCTCGTCCCGGTACGGCATGTGGGTGTCGAACAGGTACAGCCGGCGGCCGTCGGCGATGCGTTCGAACAGGCCCCAGGTCACCATGCGCGGGTACTTCGTGCCCCAGGAGATGCTGCCGGGCACGTCGGGCGTGTCCGACAGCCAGAAGTGGCCGGAGTCGATCAGGCGCATCCGTTCGCGGTGGTAGAACACGCCCATGTGCTCGTCGTCGTCCGCGCTGTCGCCGCGGCGGCCGTGGCCGAACCAGGCGTACTGCGGCAGGCGAGCGGTGATGAATTCGCCCTGCTCGCGCAGCAGCTCCTGGGTGCCGATCAGGTCCGGATCGGCGTCGGCGATGACCTGTACCAGCGCGTCGCGGCGCCCCGACCACCGGGCCGGGCCTTCGATGTCGCGCGCCACCAGCACGTTGAACGACATGACCCGCAGCGCCGGCGCAGGCGCCGGTTCCAGGGTCCGGCAGCCGGACAGCATCGCCAGCAGCAGGCAGGCGGCGATCCACCAGTGACGCAGGCGGGCGCAAGGTTCAGTTCGCATGCTCGGACTCCTGCCCGGCGCGCCCACCGCGGGCGCGCAACTGCCAGGACGCGATCATAACTGCCGGCAGCGCGACCACCGCGCCGGGCCACACGCCGCCGACCAGGGCCGCGGCCAGGGCCGCGTAGAGGCAGGCGCCGCCGATCGCGATCGACAGGCCGCGCGTGGTGGCCGGCACGTCGCGCTCGCGGCGCAGTTCGAAGCGGACGACGGCGGCGATCACCGGCGCCACCATCAGCAGGCACAGTGCGATCCAGCATGCGCGGCCCAGCCAGAAGCCGGGTTCGCCCGGCAGCCCGGCGTCGATCGGCAGGCCGATCCGCTCGCCGAGCCACGCCGCCGGCAGCTCGGCCAGCTTGTGCCACAGATAGAGCGGCATGCCGAGCGCGCCCAGCACCGCGATCGCGCGCGCCGGCGCACGAGGGGCGAGCAGGCGGCGCGCCAGCGGCTCGAACGCCAGCACCGCGCCGGCCTGCAGCCACATCACCCCGACCAGGGCCAGGGTTGGAGGCAGCATGTTGTTGCCCGCCAGCGCCACGCCGACCATCGCCACCGGATAGCCGCTGGCCATGGCGAGCACCAGCCACGCCGCGCCGAGCGCGATCAGCGCGATGCCTGCCGACGGCCCGCCGAAGCGCCCGCGTCGCCAGGCGATGCCCAGTTGTTGCGGCAGCAGCCACACCACCAGCATGTTGAGCCACGCGATCCCCGCTGGCCGCCCGGCAACGCGGCTCCCCAGCGTCGCCAGGTCGGCAGGATGGGAGATGCCTGCGCGCAGCACGTCGAGTACCGCGGCCGCCGCGACCAGCGCGAGCACCGCGCCCAGGCCGAAGCGTTCGTCCATGCGCAGGCTCCACGGCAGCAGCGCCTGGACCGTGAGCAGCATCAGCAGGAACCACAGGTGCACGGTGAGCGACTGGTCGAACAGGTCGAGCAACCGGCCGCCCGTCGCGAGCGCGATGATGGCGAGCGCGACGAGCACCGCGAGGTAGGTCACGGTCGGCCGGGCGAGCTGCAGGGCGCGCGCGGCCCACCAGCGCGCAGGTCCGGCGACGCCGACGCGGCGCGCCACGCCTTCGGCGCTGACCGCCGCCGAGACGAACACGAACAGCGGCACCACCTGCACCAGCCAGGTGAGCATGGCCGCGTTGTCCCAGGTCGCCAGCAGGTGCTCGGTCTGCGCCAGGCGGCCGTCGTGCAGGCGCGGCAGGGTCGCGATCCAGTGCCCGAGCACCACCACCAGCAGCGCGCCGGCGCGCAGCGCGTCGGGATACGGATCACGCTGTGGCGACGACATCGGCGCTCCTGCCCGGGGACCGGCGCATGGTAGCCCGCGGGCGCCGGATGCGCCTCAGAGCGTGCGGGTGACCTCGCCGCCGCGCGCGCGCAGGAAATCCGCCGCGTGCGCGTTCTGTTCCGCCGACAGCGCGTGCACCACCACCGTGGATCGACCGGCCTGCATCGCGTCGCGGGTCGCGTGGACGTAGCGGTCGTGGTCGGGCCGCAGCGACACCAGTCCACCCAGCAGCAGCCCGGCGACGGTGCCGAAGAACAGCAGCGCCAGCGCGGCGGCGACCGGCGACTGGACGACGAAGGGGACCCCGGACAGGTACAACAGCGCGAATGCGACGAGGGCGAGCGCGGCGCCGGCGAGGCCGAGGCGCAGGTGGGCGCGCAGGATGGTGCGCCAGATGCCGCCGCCTTCGGGTTCGAGCCGGATGGCGACGTCGGCCGAGCCCGGCGTCACCACCTTGACCTGGGCCTTGGCCAGGCCGGTGTCGCGGCACAGCGCGTCGGCGGCGGCGCGCGCCGCCCGGGCGTCGGGAAACACGGCGGCCAGCTTGTGGTTCGAGACCTCCGCGGTCACAGGCACGTCGGACATGGCAGGCTCCAGTCGCGTTCGCCGCCATCCTCGTCCCCGCGGTGTCGCACGGGCGTGACGTGCGCGCCATGTCCGGGCGGAGTGTGGAATCGATGCCGGCGCTTGCCCCCACCCCGTCCCTCCCCCGCTCGCGGGGGAGGGCGATCATTTGCAGGGAGTCGGGCGGCGCTTTTCCCTTCCCCGAACGCGCGAAACGGGGACAGGAGGCAGCGTGGCGACGCTACTCCGCTGCCGCCGGATACGCGCCGGGAAGTGCGTCGCCGCTCCAGCCGAGGACCTGGGCCGCTTCCTCCGGCACGGGCGCGGGATGCACGCCTTCGGGGACATGCGCCAGGTCGAAGCGCCGCAGTTCGATGCTGCGGAACGGCGAGCCGTGGCCGGAGGTGATCGCCACGCCGTTCGCCTCCAGCTTCGTCGCCCTGCGGAACGCGTCGAGGTCCGCGTAGCCGGCCTGGCAGTCCGTGCCGCCGCGCACGGGGCCCCAGCCGACGAGCGGTTCGTCGCTGGCGCCGCGCACGTACACGTTGTCGTCCACGCGGGTGGCCATGGGCCGGGTCAGGCGGCCACACAGCGCCGGCGCCTGCCTGAATTCCAGCAGCGGTCCGTCGACGCCCTCCCCCGCCACCAGCAGGTTGCGCTCGAACACGTGGCCTTCGCGCTCGTCCACGTCCGGCCCGGTGGCCGGATGCCAGGCGAACAGGTCGCCGGTGGCGCTGCGGCCGTCGCGGTCGAACAGCACCGGCGAGTTGTAGAAGGTGTTGTGGTACACGCGCGCATTCGAGCTGTTGAGCACGCGGATGCCCTGCGCGTTGTCCACGAACACGTTGCCCGCGGCCACCACGCCCTTGGAGATCTCGAAGAAGAACCCGATCTGGGTGCCTTCGACGTAGTTGTCGACGAACACCCCGTCGACGTTGCCCACGTCGTACCACACGCCGTTGGAATGCGGGTGGTCGATGATCAGGTTGTCGCGCACCACCACGTCGTAGGACTGGTTGAAGATCTTCACCGCCGCCGGATAGTAGCCCGTCAGCCGCTCGACGTTGTTGCGACGGACGATGTTGCGCTCCAGCAGCGAACCCGACGAGCCGATCAGGTAGATGCCCTCGGTCCCGGTGTCGCTGATCAGCGAGTTGCGGATGGTGAGGTTGTCGCCGCGGAAGTAGCCGGCCACGCGCGAGGTGTGGGTAATGGTCACGTGCTCGAGCGTGGTGCCCACCACCTGCTTGCCGTGCTCGCTGCGCGGCGAGATGCCCACCGGGTCGTCGGTGGGCTCGTCGTTCGGGCCGGTCGAGGGCTTGCGGTCCTCGATGTCGATGGCGCGGAACGCGTACTGGGTGAAGGTCAGGCCGCGGATGGTCGGGCCCTTGCCGTCGGACGGCTTGCCGTGCACCTCGCGCGAGGGGCGGTGCAGCGCGATGTCGTGCGCGGTGATCTCGATCTCGTGCTCCGCCGGGTCGACGCCGACGTACACGTAGCCGTTGTCGTAGTCGATGTAATAGCCGTCCTCGCCCAGTTCGCCGGGCCAGCCCTGCGACAGCAGCGGACGGCCGTCGACGAAGACCATGTCGTTGTTGAAGCGGTGCAGCGGGGTGCGCATGCCCTCGCGCTCGACCCGCCACCAGGCCAGCGGCCGCGCCGGGAACAGGCGGTCCCACTTCGTCCGCCACACGTTGTCGCGCAGCGCCTCCCACTGCGTGGCCACGCGCGTGCCCTTGAGCACCGGGACCTCGTCGAGGTAGGGCTGCATGGTGATGCCCTGGTTGAGCTGCAGGCCGCCGGTGCGGTAGGTGCCGCCGCGCAGCACGATGGTGTCGCCGGTGACCACGCGGGCGATCGCCGATTCGATCGTGGTCGGCCGCTGCAGGCTGCTGCCCTCCGCCGCGGGATCGCCGTCGGGCGCGACGAAGTACACCCTGCCCTCCTGCGGCACTTCGTAGCGTTGCGGGATGGGGCCGTAGGGTCCGCCGGATGGCGCCGCCTGCGCGGTGAAGGCCAGGACGGCGGCGAGGACGAACAGTGCGGACCGCCGCAGCGACGGCCGGCGGAAACGGAGCGCGCGCGGGGCGCTGGACGGCTTGGGCATGGATCCTCCCGGATGGCGGCGGTGCGACGCTCGCAGGCGTCGTTCGTGTTAGCGCTACCAGAAAGGTAGCATCGCCGCGCGCGGAAGGCGATCCGCCCTGGCGTCGATCAACCGGCGACCACGCGCCCGCCGGCCAGGTCCGCGTCTTCCAGCGGCTGCAGATCGCCCAGCGGGGGAATCACCAGCGTGGTGTACTCCTCGTAGTGCGCGTCCGGCAGATCGCGCAGCGCCACGCGTTCGATCCGCGGGGCCTCGATCGGCAGCCGCGCCGCTTCGTACAGGATCACCTCGTGCCCGGGCGGATACCACTGCAGCAGCCGGTCCACCAGCGCCTGCAGGCCCTCGCGGTCGGCGTGGAAGCGGCTGCAGGTCAGGTCCCCGGCCAGCGCCACCTGCCACAGCAGCACCAGCCCGGCGGTGTCGGGCACGCGGCCGTAGTACAGGAAGTGGGTGGCTTCCATCGAATGCACGCCGCGCCGGCCCGGGTCGATGCCCAGGTCGGCGTACAGGCAGGCCTCGGCCGAGATGCCCGGCTCCATGCGCGCGCGGATGCCCTCGGCGCGGGCCTTGCGGATCACCGCGTGCGGCACGTCGGCGAACACGCCCGGGTGGCCGTAGAACACCGCGCACACGCGCTTGCCGGCGCGCACCGGCGCCATGATCGCCTCGTCGATCTCGCGGTAGGTGACGCGGCGGTCCTTGCCCTCGGCGTAGTAGGCACCGAGGTTCACCGCGTCCGGACGCAGGCCCTGGACCATCGCCAGCGAGAACGGGTCGGTGAGGCAGAACACCACCTGGGCCTCGCGGATCTCGGACAGGCAGCGCTCGCTGATGTGGCGGCCGAACTCGATCCCGCTGCCCACGACGACGAGGCCGCCGCCGCCGTCCCTGCCCGACGGCGGCTCGCTGGCGCGCACGGTGCGGTCGCGGCCGGCGTACTTGGCCCGGTACAGCGACTGGTCGGCCTCGTGCACCAGGTGTTCGAGCGTGCCCGTGGCCTCGCTGTCCTGGCACACGCCGGCGCTGATGCTGAAGCGCACGGTCTGGCCGAACACGTTGACCGCGTCGATCCGCGCACGCAGCCGGTCGAGCAGTTCGCCCGCCTCCTCCTCGGTCGCCTCGAGCAGGATCGTGAACTCGTCGCCGCCGCTGCGCCCGGCGATGCCGCGTCCGTCGACCACATCGGCGATCCAGCCTCCCAGGGCGCGCAGCGCCTCGTCGCCCGCGGCGTGGCCGTAGCGGTCGTTGACCTCCTTGAACCAGTCGATGTCGAGCACGATGGCCGAGAAAGGCCGCCCCAGCCGGCGCGCCCGCTCGAAGGCTTCCTGCCCGCGCTGGCGCACCTGCTGGTAGTTCAGCAGGCCGGTCAGGCTGTCGTGCTGCGATTCGAGGCGGTAGCGGCGGCGCTCCTGGAAGGACCGCCGCAACAGCAGCACCAGCAGCAGCGCCGTGGCCAGCAGAGCGACCAGCCCGGCCGCGAGCAGCCACTGCCAGCGGCGGGTCGCGGTGACCTGCAGCGCGGCGAGCTCCTTTTCGGCCTCCAGCAGCGCGATCTGCTGCTCCTTGACGCGGGTGTCGAACTCGACCTGGAGGTAGGCCAGCTGGCGCTCGCGCGCGGCGCGCTCGGCGGCCTCCGACGCGGCCGCCGCCGCCTTCAGGTGGCGCACCGCCTGCACCGGATCGCCGCGCCGCTCGGCGAGTTCGGCCAGCTTGCGCTCGGACTCGGCCACCGCCATCTGCGAGTTGCGCGCACGGTAGTAGCGCAGTGCCCCCGCCAGCAGGTCGTGCGCGTGGTCGAATTCGCGGCCGCTGGCGATCAGGCACTCGGCCAGCACCAGGCGCGCGCTCCACGCGCCCGCCTCGAAGCCGGCGGCCTCGAATTCCGCCAGCGACTGCATCGCCCACGACAGCGCTTCGTCCGTCTTGCCCTGCGCGGCGAGCATCTTGCCCACGCCGTAGCGGGCATTGGCGGCGTAGATCCGGTCGCCGGCCGCGTCGCAGGCTTCCATCTGCCGCCGCCGGATTCGGCCGGACTCGGCGTGGTTCTCGGCCAGCTCCTCGGCCAGCGCGAGGTCGGACAGGGCATGGCAGACGGCGCGACGGTCGTCGCCGCCCTCCACCATCGCCAGCCCGCGCAAGGCCAGTTCCCGCGCCTTGCCGGTCTCGCCCACCAGCGAATGCAGGTAGCTGGCCATCCCCAGCACCCGCGCCGCGTCGTCGGGGGCCTCGGTCACGTAGGCCAGGGCCTCGCCCAGCCAGGTGAACGCGGTGGTCCAGTCCTCGAGGTTGGCGGCGACGCTGGACCCGGTGGCGAACGCCTTCACCTTGAGGCTGGGCGGCATCTCCTCGCGGAGCAGCTCGGCGAAGCCTTCGACCGCCTCCTCGAGGCGGCCGGCGATGCCCAGGTTGCGCAGGCGCACGTACTCCAGCCGCTGGCGCTGCGTCGGGGTGAGCTCGTCGAGCCGGTCCGCCAGCGCCTGGATGCGTTCGTCGGATTCGCGCCAGTGCTCGGCGAAGTTGAGCCGCTCGATCTCGCGCAGCTCCGGTTCCAGGGCCTCGTTGCCCGTCGCCGGCGCGGCCAGCAGCGCCAGCAGCAGCAGGACTGACCAGCGCCGGCCCATCCAATGGCCCACAACGACCCCTCGTGGCTAGTCTTCGTAAGTGCGGATCAGGTGGTTGGTGGCGAACCTGCCGTCGGCCAGGCCGGTGAGGCGCTTGATCGCCTCGTAGTCCTTCTCGAGCATCGCCCTCCGCTCTTCCTCGTTCAGGCCCGCGCGCAGCAGGACCGCTTCCGGGTTCTTTTCGTACTCGGCGGCCAGGCCCGCATCGCTGCCCAGCTTGCGCATGAGTTCAAGCAGTTTGGACATCGTCTTCCCCAAGGAGTCCGCGAAACCGCCCCGGCGGCGGCAGCGGCGCGCGCCCGGCGCCGACCGTGTCGTGGCCTCGCCCCCGCCGTGCCCGGAAACCGGGTGCGCATGGCCCGGACATTACCACACGCTGCCGTCCGGTCGCTCTCCGGGATTGCCCGGCCATCGGCGACGCCGGCGCCTGCACCACGCATGGACGGGACCCGCCGGCGGCGCGCGTGCGGCCCGCGACCGCGATCGCCGCTAGCGGCCGGCGAACACCGGCGCGAGCATGCGGAAGCTGCCCGCGTCGGCGTCCAGTTCGACGTCGGCGCCGACCGGGAGGATGAACTGCTCGCGGACGTGGCCGATCATCGCGCCGCGATAGGCGGGAATGCCCAGCGGCAGGATGTGGTCGTCCAGGACCTGGGCCAGGGTCAGCGACCCGTAGCCGTTGCCCGGCTCGCAGTCGGTGCATTCGCCGAACACGAAGCCGGCGATGCGGTCGAGGATGCCGGCCAGCTTGAGCGTGGTCAGCATCCGGTCCATCCGGTACGGCGCCTCCGAGACGTCCTCGAGGAAGAGGATCGCGCCGTCGAAGTCCGGCAGGTAGGGCGAGCCGGCCAGCGCGCTGAGCACCGTCAGGTTGCCGCCGAGCAGGCGGCCGCGCGCCTTGCCGCCGCGCAGGGTGATGGTGCGGTTGCGGCGCGGCACCAGTTCGTCGTCGTCCGGGTCGCGGCGGTTGGCGTAGTGCATCAGCTCGCGCTCGAAGAACACGCGCCGGAACTGGTCGGCGTTGAACCGGTTCCAGCTGCCGGTGCCGATCGGGCCGTGGAACGTCACCAGCCCGGTCCGGGCCTGGATCGCGCAGTGCAGCGCAGTGATGTCGGAATAGCCGAGCAGCGCCTTCGGGTTGGCGCGGATCGCGTCGTAGTCGAGCAGCGGCAGCAGGCGCGCCGCGCCGGAGCCACCACGGGTGCAGACGATGGCCGCTACCGCCGGATCGGCGAACGCGGCATTGAGGTCGCCGGCGCGCGCCGCGTCGTCGCCCGCCAGGTGTCCGCGGCGGTCGGCGTAGTGCGCGCCGGTGACCACGCGCAGGCCCAGTGCCTCCATCACCTCGCGGGCCAGCTGCAGGTCCAGCGGTTCGGCGACGGCCGCCGACGGACTCACCAGGGCGACCGTGTCGCCCGGCGACAGGGACCGCGGCAGGAGGCGCGCGGTGCCTGGCGCGGCCGTGGTAGCGGCCAGGCCCGCCGCCGGCGCCCCGGCCAACAGCGCGGTGGCCTTGAGGAAGTCCCGTCTGTGCATGTGCAGCCCCTTGCGGCGTCGGTGCGAGCGTAGCAACCGCCGTCGCCGCCAACAATCCGCGCAGTACCGCAATCGGGGCCGCACCGCGACGTCCGACCCGGCAGGCGTCCGGACGCCTCATTCGCGATGCGCGATCAGGTCGCGACGACTACTTCTTCGCCGTGGCCCCGGGGGTATCGGCGCGCTCCAGGAACTGACGGGTGACGTCCGGCAGGTGGTCCTGCAGCCAGCGCGCCATCGCTTCCTCCTCGACCAGGATCCGCTCGCAGGCCGCCCGCGTCTCCTGGTCGCCGAGCGCCTCCGCGGCCGCGATCAGGGTGCGGTAGGACGCGATCTCCATGTGCTCGAAGACGTAACCAGCCATCGATCCCTTGACGATCTCGTCGGAGGCCACCATGCCGCCGATCGCCTGTCCCATGGCCGCGACCTTGCCCATGGCGTCCTTGAGCCTGGACGGCGAACTTCCCAGCCGCGTGATGCAGCCCTCCAGCAGCGCCTGCTGGCCGAGCGTCTCCTCGATGTGCTGCTCGATCCGCGCCTTCAGTTCGGGATAGTGCTCGATGCGCGCCGCCTGCGCCTTGAGCATCTGTTCGGCCTGCTGTTCCATGGCATGCGCATCGCGCAGCCAGTCCAGCAGGTGTTCGCGTGCATCCGTCATCGCCGTGCTCCTTCGTGGAGGAACCGGCACTTTCGGCAAGCGCCCGTAAATGCGGCGCGACAACCGCGTGTACGCGTCGTACGAAAGGAGTTCAGCGGCCCCGCTTGCGAACCCGGGGCGTGACGGCCACGTTCAGCCGCTCGCTCATCAATTGCAGCTCGCCGTCCTGGATCATCGCGGTCAGGCGCATGCTGCGTTCGAGCAGCGCGGTGAGCGCTTCGACGTCGGCCGGTGCGACATCGAGCACGGTGAGGTTGGCCAGTCGCGAGAACGCGCCGGCGTGCCGGTCCCACCACGCCTCGGCCGCCTGCCCGCCGTAGTTGACCACCACCACCTCGCCGGCGCGGGCGCAGGCGCGGCGGACGCGGGTGTCGTCGGGCTGGCCCAGGTCGATCCAGCGTTCGATCTGGCCGGTGTAGTCGCGCTGCCACAGGTCGGCGTCGTCGGCCGTGCTCAGGCCGCGCCCGAACTCCAGGCGTTCGTCGGCGTACAGCGCGAACGCGGCCAGGCGCAGCATCAACCGCCCCGGCGTCTCGGACGGATGCTGCGCGAGCGAGAACACGTGTCCGGCGTAGTAGTGCCGGTCCATGTCGGTGACCTGGAGCTCGACCCGGTAGATGGTCGCGTTGGGTGCCATGGGCAGGCCGGTCGGGAAAGTCCGCGATTGTACGGGCATCCATCAGGCGCGTCGGCCCCGTCCGCGACGCGGCCTCGACGCACCTGAACCGATGCCCCCGGCGCCCGGCATGGTCTCACGGGCCGATCATTGCGGCGCTGCCAGCATCCGTCGGCATGATGGCGCCCGAAGGTACTTCTCCCCCTCCTCCCACCCTCCATTCCGGAGACTGGTTCGAGACCCGGCCGTCCCTGGCCGCGTCCGCGCGCGAGCGCGACTGGGACATCATGTTGCGCGACGGGCCGGTCATCGCGACCGCGATCCACGACGGCCACGCGATCCGCCCTTCCCTGCAGCCGCTGGTCGCGCTTGCCGACGACGCGCGCCTGCGCGAGGAGGATCCGTTCACCGGCGTGCTCACCGACGTGGGCGACGTCCGCATCACGGTGCCGGTCTCGCGCTTCGAGGTCGACCTCAACCGCCCGCGCGACAAGGCCGTGTACCGCCGGCCCGACGACTGTTGGGGCCTGGAGGCCTGGCGCGGAGCGCCCCCCGGGACGGAAGTGGCGCGCTCGCTCGCACGCTGGGACCGCTTCTACGCCATGGTCGAGGAGCTCATCGAGCGACTCCTGGAGCGCTGGGAGACGGTGCTGCTGATCGACCTGCACAGCTACAACCACCGCCGCGACGGTGCCGACGCCGCCCCTGCACCGCAGGAGGGGAATCCCGACATCGAGCTCGGCCTGAGCACGGTTGCCCCCGGCGCCTGGCGCGAGGTCGCCGACCGCTTCGCCGCCGCGCTGCGGCGCACGCCGGTGCTCGGCCGCGCCCCCGACGTGCGCGCCAACGTGCGCTGGCCGACCGGCGGCCATTTCCCGGAGTGGGTGTACGACCGCTGGGGCGAGCGCGTGTGCACCATCTCGCCCGAGTACAAGAAGATCTTCATGGACGAGTGGACCGGCCAGGTGGACATCGCCGCCCTGCGCGACCTGCAGCGGGGCCTGCACGCGGCGGTCGCGCAGATCCGCCCGGAGTTCCGGAGGCGGCCGTGAACGCCGCTGCGCCCCCGCGACATCGCGAAGGCCGCGAACTGCCGCCCGTGGCGGCCCAGGTCGACGCCGCGCTGCTGGGCATCGACGCCGGGCTCGACTGGCTGCTCGCGCTCAACCCGCTCGGCACCGACGCGCTGTGGCGGGAGTTCGAAGCCAGCGGCCACGCGCGCGTGTCGCCGCTGCGCTACGCCGAGCCCGTGCTGGACCTGGACGCGATGCGCCGCCGGCTGCTGGCGCTGCCGGTGGACCGTATCGAATCGCCGCTGCTGGCCGGCCTGCTCGGCGAGAAGCAGCGCGACCTCGTCCATGTCCTGGACCTGGTGCGGCTGCGCGGAACCGCGGCCTTCATCGACGCCAGCGTCGCCCTGTTCGGGACCGTGGAGCCGGAACTGCTGGCGCTGGCGCGGCGCCTGCTCGAGCAGGTCGTGCCGGGCGAGCCGCTCGAGGCCGACCTCGGCGTGGACGCGGTCGTCGCCGCAGTCGAGGACGAGGTGGCGTGGTACCGCGGGCAGGCCCCGGACTTCTCGCTCGACGTGGTGGTCGACGCCGACATCGGCTCGCTGATGATGGTCTCGAACGGACGGCTGTACCTCGACGCCGGCCTGCGGCTGCCCTCGGCACGCCTGCAGCCGCTGCTGCAGCACGAGGTCGGCACCCACGTCGTGACCCACTACAACGGTTCGGGCCAGCCGCTGCGGCAGCTGGGGCCCGGCCTGGCCGGGTACGACCCGCTGCAGGAGGGGCTCGGGGTGCTGGCCGAGTTCCTGGCCGGCTACCTCCCGGGCGAACGGCTGCGGATACTCGCCGCCCGCGTCATCGCCGCCGACATGGCGGTCCGTCGCCAGGGCATCCCGGCGATCTTCGCCTGCCTGCACGAGCAGCACGGCTTCGCCACCGACGAGGCCTTCGACGTGGCCGTGCGCGCCCTGCGCGGCGGCGGCCTGACCAAGGACGCGGTGTACCTGCGCGGCCTGTGCGAGCTGCTCGAGGACCTCGGCCAAGGCGGTGCGTTCGAGCCCCTGTTCGCCGGCAAGTTCGCGCTGCGCCACCGCCGCGCCCTCGACCGCCTGGTCGAGGAAGGCTGGGCGGTGCCGCCACGGCTGTTGCCGCGCTACGCCACCGCACCGGGCTTCCGCGACGCGCTCGCGCAGTGCCGCCGCCTCGACGTGTCCGAACTCCACCACGCCCATCCCACCCCGCTGCCCCTGGGCCTGAGCCCATGATCGACCGCCCCCTGCGCCTCGGCTTCGTCGTCAACGACGTGGCGACCGAGAAGGACAACTACACCACCATCCGCCTCGCCCGCACCGCCATCAACCGCGGCCATTCGGTGGCGCTGATCGGGCTGGAGGACTTCATCTACGACCCCTCGGGCGTGGTCCATGCCAGGGCCCACCTGCCGCGCCGCGACGCCTACGACGACGACGCGGCCCTGCTCGGCGACCTGCATGGCGACGATGCGCGCGTGGAGCGCATCAACGTCGAGGAGCTGGACGTGCTGATGCTGCGCAGCGACCCGGCCGACGAGGCGGTCGACCGGCCCTGGGCGCCGAACAGCTCCCTGCTGTTCGCCCAGCTGGTGGTCGCGCGCGGGGTGATCGTGCTCAACGACCCGATCCACCTCACCGATGCGTCGAACAAGACCTACTTCCAGCATTTCCCGGAGGAAGTGCGGCCGGTGACCTGCATCAGCCGCGATGCCGAACAGATCAAGGCCTTCATCGCCGACCAGGGCGGCCGCGGCGTGATCAAGCCGCTGCAGGGCTCCGGCGGCCAGGGCGTGTTCGTGGTCAACGGCGACGGCGGGGCCAACGTCAACCAGATGATCGACGCGGTGATCCGCGACGGCTACGCGATCGCCCAGGAGTACCTGCCCAAGGCGGTCGACGGCGACCTGCGCCTGCTCACCCTCAACGGGCGCCCGCTGCAGGTGGACGGGCGTTACGCCTGCTTCCGCCGCTACAACGACTCCGGCGACGCGCGCAGCAACATCAGCGCCGGCGGCAAGGTGGAGCTGGCCGAACCGGACGCCGACGCCCTGCGCCTGGCCGAACTGGTCGCGCCCAAGCTGGTCCGCGACGGCATGTACCTGGCCGGGCTGGACATCGTCGGCGACAAGCTGATGGAAGTGAACGTCGACACGCCCGGCGGCATCAACATGGCCGAGGAGCTGACCGGGGTCGATTTCTCCGGCCACATCATCGACGACCTTGCGCGCAAGGTGCGGCTGCGCAACGAGTACCGCGGCAACCTCACGAACATGGAACTGGCGATGCTCTGAGTGCCGACGCGGCCGGCCGGCGCAACCCTGGCGCCGGCCCGGGCCTCGCCGCGCGACTGCCGGGGTTCGCCGGTGTGGATCAGCCCTGCGTGACCCACGCCAATGCTTCGTCCCTTTGCTCCGGGCGGTAGACGCGGTAGCTGACGAACGGCAGCAGCGCGCTCTCGAGCCGCGTGCCGGCGCGCACCCATGCCTGGTCGGCCACCACCGCGATGCGCCCGAATCGCCGCAACTCCTTCAGCAGCGGGATCGCCCGTGCCAGGTGGCCCCCGAACCCGGCCAGTTCCAGGGTGCCCAGCGAGCGGGTTTCGATGAACATGTGCATGGCCGGATGCCGGGACAGGACCTGCTCGATCCGGTCCATCAGCGCCTGCAGGTCGGCGGAGGTGATCTGCCCTTCGACGGTCACGGCGATGACGTCGTCGGCGGAGGGATGGAACTGGTGCATGGCGGCTCCCTGGTCTGGTCCGGACGGCCAGTCTGCCCGTTCCGCCGTGGCCCGCGCGTCGATGCCGCCGCGCGACGGGAGCTTGCGTCCGCCCTGCCGCGAATGGCGCCGTCACGGCATTCCGGCGACACTTCGCACTTTCGAGGCGGGGGTCGACGATGGCCGAGGGCAAGGCGCGCCGCAGGTGGTGGGCGGCCGCGGCTGCGGTGGGACTGGTGGCGGTCGCGGCGTGGGCCGTGGCCTGGCTGCGGGGACCGCAATTGCCCGGCTACGAGGTGGCGCGCGGACCACTCGTGCAGAACGTGGTCGCCACCGGACGCGTCGCGACGCCCTCGCGGGTGCTGGTCGGCGCCGAGATCTCCGGCCTGGTGCTCGAGCGCCGGGTGATGGACGGCGACCGCGTCAAACCCGGCGACGTGCTGGTGGTGCTGCGCGCGCGCGACCTGGAGGCGCGCCGCGACGAGGCCAGTGCCGCGCTCGAGGCCCTGCGCAGCAACGAGCGACCGGATGCCCGTGCCCGTCTGCGCCAGGCGCAGGCCGAACTCGACCAGGCCGAACGCGAACTGGCCCGCCGGCGCGAACTTGGCGAGCGCCAGCTTGTCTCGCGCGAGAGCGTGGAAGTCGCGGCGCAGGCCGTCGTCGCCGCGCGCGCGGCGGCCGAGCAGGCACGCCTGGCGCTGCAGGCGCTCGACGGCGGGGCCCGCGAACTTCAGGCCATCCAGCAACTGGAGCAGGCCGAGGCCGATCTGGCGCGGGCGCAGATCCGCGCCACCGTGCCCGGCACCGTGCTGGTACGCAACGTCGAGCCGGGCGACACGGTCACGCCCGGCCAGGTGCTGCTGGAGATCGCCCGCGACGCCCCCGGCGAGGTGCTGCTGTCGGTGGACGAGAAGAACCTCGAGCGGCTCGAGGTCGGCCAGGCCGCCACCTGCATCGCCGACGCATTCCCGATGCGGCCGTTCACGGCCACCGTGTTCCACCTCGCCCCGGCCGTCGACCCGGCGCGCGGCACCGTCGACGTGCGCCTGCGGATCGACCCGCAAGCCGACTTCGTGCGCCAGGACATGACCGTCACCGCCACGGTCGAGACCGGCCGGCGCGACGACGGGCTGGCGGTGCCCAACGACGCCCTGCTCGATGCCGACCCGGGCAGCGACCGGGCCGCCGTGCTGCGGATCCGTGGCGGACGCGTGGAACGGGTGCCGGTGCGGCTGGGCCTGCGCGGGCTGGCGATGAGCGAGGTGCTCGACGGCCTCGAACCCGGCGACCAGGTCGTCGCAGCGGCCGCCCTGGGCGCCGGCGCGCTGCCCGGGGAAGGCGACCGCGCCCGCGTCCGCGTCCAGCCGCTGCCCGAGGCAGGCCACCACGACCGCGCCGCGACCCATGGCGAGCTGCCGATGTCGCTGGACTGAGCGATGTGGATCGAGGCCAGCATCGCCCTGCGCTTCCTGCGCCAGGGCCGGACCCAGAGCCTGCTGATCCTGGTCGGCATCTCGGTGGGCGTGGCCGTGATCGTGTTCGTGACCGCGCTGATCTCGGGCCTGCAGGCCAACGTCATCGACCGCACGCTCGGCACCCAGGCCCACATCCGCGTGGAGGCGCCGCGCGAGGTCAACCGCCTCGCCCGCGCCGGCGACGGCGTGCTGCAGCTGGTGCTGGAGGATCCGCGGCCGCAGTCGCTGCGCCCGATCGACAACTGGCTCGAGGTGCGCGACGTCCTCGACCGCCTGCCCGGCATCACCGCGGTCTCGCCGCTGGTCTCGGGCCCGGCCTTCGGCCGCCGTGGCGACGCGGTGGAATCGGTGGCGCTGGTCGGCATCGATCCGCCGCGCTACCTGCGCGTGATCCCGCTGGACGCGCACATGGTGGAAGGCCAGCTGCGGGTCGGCTCGGGCAACGTGCTGGTCGGGCGGATCCTTGCCGACGACCTGGGCCTGCGCCTGGGCGGCAAGCTGCGGCTGGAAGCGGGCGACGGCCGCGACGCGATCGTGACCATCGCCGGCATCTTCGAACTGGGCGTGCGCGACCTCGATTCGCGATACGTCTACACCGACCTCAAGCAGGCGCAGTCGCTGCTGGCGCTGCCCGGCGGCGTGACCGTGATCGACCTGACCGTCGAGAAGCTCTTCGAGGCCGACCAGCTGGCCGCGCGCGTGCGCGGGCTCACCGGCCTGCAGGCCGAAAGCTGGATGGAGAGCAACGCCCAGCTGATGAACGCGCTCAGCTCGCAGAGCCTGTCCACGCGCATGATCAGCTTCTTCGTCGCGATGTCGGTGGCGCTGGGCATCGCCAGTGTGCTGGCGGTGAGCGTGGCCCAGCGCACGCGCGAGATCGGCATCC
Organism: Luteimonas sp. J29; assembly: GCF_000472505.1. GTDB lineage: Bacteria > Pseudomonadota > Gammaproteobacteria > Xanthomonadales > Xanthomonadaceae > Luteimonas. The sequence continues at coordinate 38,261 of NZ_AWZR01000014.1, read as the reverse complement.
TGCGTGCGATGGGCACCCGCCGCCGCCAGCTGCTGCGGGTGTTCCTGGTCCAGGGCGCGGTGCTCGGCCTGATCGGTTCGGCGATCGGCGCACTGGCCGGCCTCGGCCTGGTCTGGGTGTTCAACCGCTTCGGGCCGGGCCTGTTCGTGATCCCGCTGCCACCGGCGCTGATCCCGGCGGCGATGGCGATCGCGACCATCGCCGGCATGGGCGCGGCGCTGGCGCCGGCCTGGCGCGCCTCGCGCCTGGACCCGGTGGAGGCGATCCGTGGCTGACCGGCGCGAGGTGCTGCGGCTCGAAGGCCTGCGCAAGTCCTACAACGTCGGCCAGCCGACCGAGGTCGAGGTGCTGCACGGCATCGACCTGCGCCTGGACAGCGCCGACTTCGCCGCCCTCGTCGGCCCGTCGGGCTCGGGCAAGAGCACGCTGCTCAACCTGATCGGACTGCTCGACACGCCCACCGCCGGCGAGCTGTACCTGCAGGGCGAGGCGACCGCACACATGGACGACGAGGCGCGCACCGCGCTGCGCGGGCGCCACATCGGGTTCGTGTTCCAGTTCCACCACCTGATCGGCGCGTTCACCGCGCTGGAGAACGTGCTGATGCCGTGGATGGTGGCGAATGGTCGCCCGACTCCGGAAATCCTCGAACGGGCGCGGGGCCTGCTGTCCGACGTGGGGCTGGCGAAGTTCGCCGACCGCCGTCCCGACCAGCTCTCCGGCGGCCAGCAGCAGCGGGTGGCGATCGCGCGCGCCCTGATCACGCGCCCCGCCCTGCTGCTGGCCGACGAGCCCACCGGCAATCTCGACACCAGGACCGCGGCCGAGGTGTTCGACCTGCTGCGCCGCTTCAACGCCGACTTCGGCTGCGCGGTGCTTGTGGTCACCCACGACCCGCGGCTGTCGGAGACCTGCGACCGCACCATCACCCTGGTGGACGGCAGGATCGTGTCGGACGAACAGCACGACGCGGAGCGGGCCGGCGCCTGAAGCCGCACCGGCGCCGGGGCCTATGCCGGGGTGCCGCCCTCGCCCAACAGGCGCGCCATCTCCGCGTCCTTCTCTTCCCACAGCGCGTTCAGCCAGCGCTGGAAGCGCGCGCGGGTGGCGCGATCCGAATCGTCGCCTGCGCGCGGCACGTCCGCGGGCAGCGGCCGCACCCGGACCGACACGCGGACCTCGCGCACCCGCCCCGACATCAGGTCGACCATGCTGGGGCGACCGCCCGGATAGGCGATGGTGACATCGAGGATGCCGTGCAGCGCGTCGCCCATCGCGTCGAGCACGTAGGCCACGCCACCCGAGCGCGGCTTGAGCAGGTGCCGGTACGGCGAGGCCTGGCGCGCGTGCTTGTCGTCGGTGAAGCGCGTGCCCTCGACGAAGTTCATGATCGCCACCGGAATGTCGCGGAACTTCTCGCAGGCCCGGCGCGTGGCCTCCATGTCGCGCCGGCCCAGCGCGGGATTGCGCGCGATCTGGGCCCGGGTGTGGCGGCCCATGAACGGGAAATCCAGGGCCCACCACGCCAGGCCCAGCAGCGGTACCCAGACCAGTTCCCGCTTGAGGAAGAAGCGCAGCAGGGGGATGCGGCGGTTGAAAAGCTTCTGCAGCACCAGGATGTCGACCCAGCTCTGGTGGTTTGCCAGCACCAGGTAGTGGCCATCGGGCCGGACCCCGTCCAGCCCGGTCGCCACCAGCCGCGCGCCGCTGAAGCGGTCCCAGAGGCGGTTGTTGAGTCCGATCCAGCTCTCGGCGATGGCGGTCAGCACCCCGTTGCAGGCCCGCCGCACACCGGCCAGCGGGATCGCCATCTTCACCAGCGCCACCAGCAGCAGCGGGGTGACATGGACCACGGTGCTGGCCGCGATCACGACCAGGAGCAGGAACACGCGCAACGACGACATCGGGACGAGGGCTTGCGGGGGGTGCGCAGCGTAGCGCAAAGCGGCCTCGCACGGCCGCCCGACCGCCGGACCGGGAGCGCAAGGCAGGGACGAAGGCCTTCGACCTTGGTGGAAGCCACGGCCGCCGGGCGCCCTGCCTGGCCTAGCATTGGTGACCAGTCCCACTGCCCCGGCCCGTCTTGACTCCGACCCCGATCGAACTGGTGGCCACGGTGCTGTTCGCACTGGCGGTCCTGCACACCTTCAGCACCAAGTACTTCCATCGCCTCGCCGAGCGCCAGCCCGCGCACTCGGGCATCTGGCACCTGCTGGCGGAGGTCGAGGTGGTGTTCGGCTTCTGGGCGATCGTGTTCGTGCTGGCGATGATGGCGATGGCCGGCCCGTCCGAAGCGTCGAGCTACGTCGATTCGCGCAACTTCACCGAGCCGATGTTCGTGTTCGCGATCATGGTGATCGCCGGGACCCGGCCGATCGTCTGGCTGGCCGCGCGCCTGGTGGACGCGCTGGCGCGGCTGCTGCCCTGGCGCAACGGACTGGAGTTCTGCTTCAGCGTGCTGGCGCTGGTGCCGCTGCTCGGCTCGTTCATCACCGAGCCCGCGGCCATGACCCTGGCGGCGATGCTGCTCGCCCGCCGCGTGTACGCCGTCAACGTGTCGGACCGGACCAAGTACGCGCTGCTCGGCACCCTGTTCGTCAACGTGTCGATCGGCGGCGTGCTCACGCCGTTCGCCGCCCCGCCGGTGCTGATGGTGGCCGGCCAGTGGAACTGGGACCTCGTGTTCATGCTGGCGAACTTCGGCTGGAAGGCGGCCATCGCGGTGGCGGTGAACGCCGCGCTGGTGGTGTTCGTGTTCCGCAGGGAGCTGTCGAAGCTGCCGTCGGGCGAATCCGGCACCCCGACCCCGGCCGCACCCCTGCCGATCGTGGTCCTGCACGTGCTGTTCCTGGCCGGGCTGGTCGTGTTCGCGCACCACCCGCCGATGTTCATGGGCATCTTCCTGCTGTTCATGGGCGTGGCCACGGCCTACGGCCGCCACCAGGACCGCCTGATCCTGCGCGAGGGCCTGCTGGTGGCGTTCTTCCTCGCCGGCCTGGTGGTGCTCGGCGGGCAGCAACGCTGGTGGCTACAGCCGCTGCTGATGGACATGAGCAGCGACGCGGTGTTCTTCGGCGCCACGGCGCTGACCGCGATCACCGACAACGCGGCACTGACCTACCTGGGTTCGCTGGTCGAGGGCCTGAGCGACGAGTTCAAGTACCTGCTGGTCGCCGGTGCGGTCGCCGGTGGCGGCCTGACCGTCATCGCCAACGCGCCGAACCCGGCCGGCATGTCGATCGTGCGCCGCTACTTCAGGGACGAGACCGTGCATCCGCTGGGCCTGCTGGCCGCGGCCCTGCCGCCGACCATCATCGCGATGCTCGCCTTCCGCCTGCTGTAGCCCCGAACGCTGGCCGGCCACGGGCGCCGGGTCCGTTGACCTGCACGATCCCGACGGGCGACAGGCATGCACAATCCCCGACGCTGGCGATGCGTCGCCTCGGCCGCCCTCGTGGCGGGAGTGGCCGCCGTCCTCGTCCCCTGGCTGCCCGTGCTCCGGGGACTGCACGGCGACTGGCTCTCCAGCCTTGTCGCGGTCGGCAGCGGTCTCGTCGTGCTGGCGCTCGCACTGCTGGTTCCCGCGCTGCGCGCCGCCCGCGCGCAGGCTCTCCTGTCGCGCGGCGAATGCGAGCTGGCCCGCTGGCGCGTGGAGGCCGCCGCCTGGCAGCTTTTCCTCGACGCCGAAGCGCAGCGGCCGCCACGGCCCGCTGCTGAACGAGCTCGCGGTCGTCGACATGGTTCCCGGCGACGGTATCGAGGTCATCGTCGGCGAGGAGGCCATCTGGATCGGCGACGAGGTCATCGTGCTTCCGCGCCACGGCGCACCCGAGGTGCTTGAAGCCGGCCTGCGCGAGACGCCGCCGGGTGCCACGTGGCCCACCTGCACCTGCGGCACCCGCCGTACATCGGTCCACGCGGCACCGTGCGACCGGCGCGCGACGCCCGGCTGACCTTCCCGGTGCCGTCCACGGCCTGGGGCGACGCGCGCAAGGCCATCGGCCACTACGCGGCGGTTCGCCCCGGGACCGCCACCTTCTTCCACGGGCCGGGCGACGGCAGCGATCCGGAGGACCTCAACACCTGCCGCCACTGCGGCCATGAAGCCTGGCAGTTCCGCTCCGCCTGCCCGCGCTGCGGCGGACCCATGGTCACCCGCCGCTGGGCGCGTCGGTTCGGCGGCGCGCTGGCCGTGGCGGGCCTGGTGATCGCCGGCATCATGACCGTGGTGCTGGTGCGCGTGGCGCCCATGCTGGCCGGCGCGGGCGGGAATGCCGGCGGCATGCGGTTCGCGGGCTCCACGATGCAGCTGCTCGCGGTCGCTGCCATCCTGGTCGCGGCCTGGCTGTTCGGCGCCAGCGCCGTGGCGCAGGGCGCGTACCAGGTGCTGACGGGACGCGCGCGCAACCGGATCGTGCTGCGGCTGTGGACCGGCCTCGGCGTCGTGGCCGGCATCGCGGTGCTGGCGCTGGTCTCCGGCCAGCGCGACTAGCCGGGCCGGTCAGCCCCGCCCGCGACCGCGAGACCGCAGCACCAGCCACAGCAGCCCGACCAGCAGCCACACGCAGGCGACGTACGCGGCGTACAGGTGCGGCTTCTCCGAGGCTGGAAGCTCGGGGAACAGCCACGCCGCTACGGTGCCACCGCTGTTGAGCCCCAGGTGCAGCATCACCGCGACCAGCACGCTGCCGGCGGTGCGCTGCCAGGCCCAGGCATACAGCCAGGTCGATCCCAGTACCGCGGCGACGAACAGCGCGACATGGCCGACCGTCACCGGCATGCCGCTGATGGCGGTGCCGGTCGCCGCCCACCACAACGGCGCATGCCACACCGCCCAGAGCAGGCCGATCAGCACATTGGCCCTGGTGAACTCGCGGTCGAGGTCGAACTGGCGGATCGCGAATCCGCGCCAACCGAACTCTTCGGCGAGGGGGCCGAGGAACAGCGACACCAGCATGATCACCGGCAGCCACGGCCACAGGCCATGATTGGCCGGACCCGGGTGTCCCCCGGTCGCGGCGAACAGCGCCAGCGCGCCGCCATAAAGCAGCGGCGCGGCGAGCAGGACCAGCAGGCTCCAGCGCAGCGCGACCGTCGTGCCGAGCCTGCGGCCGAACAGCTCGCGCAGTCCGTCCCGGCCGTCGAAGTACGCGGCGAGCACGATTCCCCACAGGCTGGGCCCGTAGGCACCGGCGAAGAACAGCGCGAGCACGCCGGGTGGCGACTTGAACAGTTCGCCCTCGATGTCGTGCAGGACGGGAAGCCAACAGGCCCAGGACCAGGCCAGGGTGGCGACGGCGAACGTCGCGAAACGGTGTCGGGCGAGCACGGCCTTGAGCATGGGCGATTCCTTGCGATGGAGGAACATGCCCGGGCGTCGGGACGGCAGCCCGGGAACGACGTCCGGTGGTCGGGACGGGCCTGCGTACTGCGTACTGCCTGGATGCGCGGCAGGGGCCGGTGGCGTCTTCCCCGTGCGCGTTGGCCGCGCTCTGCGAAGACCGTGCAATGTGCTCCCCGGTGCCGACCATCCCACGGCTTCGACGATTGGACCATACCGGTCGCGGGAGGCGCGGGCCACGTGCCGGAGGTTGGCAAACTCCGGGCACGGCGTGGCTGCCCGGCACAATGGTTCCGGATGGAACGGGTCCGGTGGCCAGTCGATGGGAGTGGGCCTTGCCGCAACGCGGCCGTCCTGCGCGCTAACCTTTGCCGCTCTTGCGGGTCAAAGGAGGCTGGCCATGCCCAAGGCACACGCGCACACTCCCGGGCGCAAACCGCCCGTGCCGTCCGACAGCCACGCCGTCGTCGCCGACTGGATGGCGGGCACGATGCCCGCCCTGCAGCCGATCGTCGAACACGTCGACCGCGCCATCCGCGACGCGATCCCCGGCCTGCAGTACGCGGTGAAATGGAAGAAGGCGTACTACGGCCTGCCCGGCAAGGGCTGGCTGATGGAGATGGTGGCCTACGACGTGTCGGTGAACCTGGTGTTCTTCGCCGGCGCGAAGTTCGATCCCGCCCCGCCCCTGGGCGAGGGGTCGCGCTACGTCAAGATCCGTTCGCTGGACGAAGCCCGCGCTCCCGAAGTGCGCGACTGGATCGGCCAGGCCACGAAGCATCCTGGCTGGCGCTGAGGGGCCACGGCGCGGGAGCGGCGGCGGCTGACCGCACGCTCACGCTCGCGCTGTAGGATCGGGGCGGTTTCCACAGGCGGACGCTCCCATGCCCATCATCCAGTTGAACACCGACAACCACATCGACGGCACCGACGCGCTCGAGGAGCGGGTCAACGCGATGCTCGAACAGCAGCTCGGCCGCTACTTCCCCCGACTGAGCCGGATCGAGGTCTTCCTGTCAGACACCAACTCCCCGGTCAAGTCCGGCGTCGCCGACAAGCGGTGTGCGCTGGAGGCGCGCCTGAAAAACGACGACCCGGTGGGCACCAGCCACGACGCCGACACCATGGAGCAGGCCATCCGCGGCGCCTGCGACAAACTCAGGACAGTGCTCGACACCAGGATCGGGAAGCAGCGCGGCTACTGAGCCGCGATCCGCGGCCCGGCTACGCGCCCTGCGCCCGCCACGCCGCCAGCAGCTCGGCCTCGCGCTCGCGGCTGATGCCCGCGCCGAACGCGGCCTGGCGCTCGGCCGGCAGCGAGTCGAACCAGGCCAGCAGGTCGGCCACTGTCGTGGCCAGCGGGCGGAACGTGAGCCCGGCCGCGATCGCGCGCGCGTTGCTCACCGAGCCGTAGCCGCCGTACCTGGGATGCGTGCGCGAGACCCAGATCGGCAGGTCCACGCCGTTCTGCTCGAGGAAGTCGGCCGGCACGTGGGTGAAGCGCGCCGCTCCCCCGGTCACGGCGTGGCAGCCGTGCACCATCGCGTCGGTGCTCAGCGCGTAGTCCGGCCCGCAGGCATTGAAGGTGCCGGTGGTGCCGTTCTCGGCCATGCGGATCGTCCACTCCGCGAGATCGCGCCCGTCGATCACCTGCACCGGGTCGCGGCCGTCGCCGGGCACCAGCACCTCGCCGCCCTGGGCGATCCGGCGCGGCCAGTAGGTGAAGCGGTCCGAGTCGTCGCGCGGGCCGACGATGTAGCCGGGGCGGATGATCGTGGTGCGCGCGCCGAACTGCTTGTGCGCCTCCGCCTCGCTCAGCGCCTTGAGCGGCCCGTAGAGGTTCTCGATGTCCGCCACCAGCGTCTCGCGGGTCTCGGCCATCGCGTCGCGGCCCCGGTAAGGGGCGAGCGGCGCGTCTTCGCCGATGCCGGGCCTGGAGCCGTCGGCATAGACCGAGATCGTCGAGATGAAGATGTACTGGCCGACGCTGTCCTTCAGCACCTGGCCCGCGTCGCGGACCCAGAACGGGAGCGTGGTGGGGTTGTCGATGCACACGTCCCAGCGCCTGCCGCGCAGGGCGGCGAGGTCGCCGGTATTGCGGTCGCCGGACAGCTGCTCCACTTCGCCCGGCCATTCCGGCGAGGGCCGCCGTCCGCGGTTGAACAGGGTCACCCGGTGCCCGCGCGCGAGCGCGTACTGGACCTGGAACGGCCCGGTGAAGCCGGTGCCGCCGAGGATCAGGATGTCGAGCGGCTTCTTCGCGCGTTCGACCGGCGCCGACCCGGAGGCGGCGGCGAGGCCCGGCAGGGCGGCGGAGGCGGCGGCGAGCGCGCCAAGCTTGAACAGGTCGCGGCGGGTGGTGCGCATGCTGTGGGTCCCCAGGTCGATTCGGGCCATTGCAGCACCGCGCCGCGGGGCCGGCCCATGCCGGAAGTCGTGGGCGCGCGGCGGCCAGGTTTGCCGCGTCTGGCGGTATCGGCCCGGCCGCATCCATTCCCGGCCGGCATCACGGCGCACGGATGTGGAATCGCAGCGCCCGCGGCGCCCGCGCCCGTGGCACTCTCCGCCGCGACCCGTGCGCGCGCACGCCAGCACCGCCGACCATGACCCGACTCCCGAACCGCGCCATCGCCTTCGTCCTCGCCCTCCTCGCCCTCGCCTCCACGGCCGTGCAGGCCGCGGACGGCAAGTACTCCTTCGTGATGGTCCACGGCGCCACCGCCGGCGGCTGGGAGTGGAAGCGCACCGGCGAGTTCCTCACCGCCGACGGCCATACCGTGTACCGGGCCACGCTGACCGGCCTGGGCGAGCGCGAGCACCTCAACAGCCCCGACATCGACCTGGAGACCCACATCCAGGACGTGGTCAACCTGATCCTGTTCGAGGACCTGCACGACGTGGTGCTCACCGGCCACAGCTACGGCGGCATGGTGATCACCGGGGTGATGGACCGCATCCCCGAGCGCCTCAGGCACGTGGTGTTCCTCGACGCCGCGGTCCCCGAAGACGGGCAGTCGCTCTGGGACCTGTTCGGCGGCCAGGGCATGGACCCGGACCGGTTCAAGGACGGCTTCATGCAGGTGCCGTGGGTGCAGCCGGGCGCGAAGCCGCCGTACAGCGTCAAGCACTCGGTCAAGTGCTTCAGCCAGCCGGTGTCCTACCGCAACCCCGCCGCGCTGGCGCTGCCGGTCACCTACGTGGCCTTCGTCCCGGCCGACCAGTCGGTCGAGGAGCGGGCGAAGAAGGACAGGAGCTGGCAGAACGCGCAGGCCCGCGGCTGGACCATCCGCACCTTCCCCGGCGGCCACGTGGCCCAGCAGGAAGACCCGCGCGGCGTCGCCACGCTGATCGCGGACTCGGTCGGCGACCGCAACAGCCGCTGAGCCCGGCCGGCTTCCGGGCCGATCCATCGCACCGGCCCGCGCAGGGCCGGACCAGGCGGCGAGGCCGGCGCGGCCGTCCTGGAAGCGAACCGCACTCCGTCCGGCTGCGACTGCGGCCGGCGACCCCGCGGACCGGCGCTCAAGTGCCACCGCGGGCGCCGGGTGTCGTGCACCGGGCGCGGCCCCGCGCCCTCGACCTTCCCGCATGCCATGTCCGGCAGGCATCGGCGCGTCCCCGCCGCAAAGGGTGAGCGGCCGCACCCCTGAACTGTGACTCAGTTGGCATGTGCCTTGCTATTAGCCGGGCATCGTTCATCACCACTGCTCTTCGCCTTGAACTCCCCCCTCCCCGCGCCGGGCCCCGTACCGGACCCGGTTCCAGACTTCGCTGCACCCCGGTACCCCCTCCAGCCCCCAGTCCCGTATGACGCAAGGCGTCGGTTCTACGTGCCGCTGCGCGTCAAGTTCGCGCTCGTGCTCGCGGCGTCGCTGGCCTGGATGGGCCTGTCGATCTTCCTGTCCCAGCGATGGCTTGCGGACCTGTCGGCGATCATCGGCCACTGGCCGGCGGTGGTCGTGATCGCGTTCGTGGCCTGGGTGCCCGGCTTCATGAACGCGTTCCTGATCGGATCGATCCTCGGCGACCGGCGGCCGCCGCGCCGCGGCTTCGGCAAGTTGCCCGACGTCTGCGTGCTCGTGGCCTGCTACAACGAGGCCGAGAACCTGCCCGATACGCTGTCCAGCCTCGTCAGGCAGGACTATCCGGGCCACGTCGAGGTGGTGGTGGTCGACGACGGCTCGACCGACGACACCCTGGCCCTGGCGCGCGAAGGCGCCGCCCGCCTGCCCCGCCCGGGGCTCGCCATCCGGGTGTTGGCGCAGCCGTGCAACGGCGGCAAGGCGCGAGCGCTCAACCGGGGCCTGGCCGAGACCACGCAGGAACTGGTGATCACCGTCGACGGCGACTCCTGCCTGCGCCCCGACGCGCTGCGCAAGATCGTCCAGCGCTACCTTTCCGACCCGCCGGGCACCGTCGCGGTCGCGGGCGCGGTGCTGGTGCGCAACTCGCGCGAGAACTGGCTGACGCGCTGCCAGGAGTGGGACTACTTCCACGGCATCGCCGCGGTCAAGCGCGTCCAGAGCATGTACCACGGCACCCTCGTCGCCCAGGGCGCGTTCTCGCTGTACACGCGCGATGCGCTGGTGCACGCGGGCGGCTGGCCGGAATGCGTGGGCGAGGACATCGTGCTGTCGTGGGCGCTGCTCGAGAACGGAGCGCGCATCGGCTACTGCGAGGATGCCTGCCTGTTCACCCGGGTGCCGACCCGCCTGCGCCAGTTCGCGCGCCAGCGCCAGCGCTGGTCGCGTGGCCTGATGGAAGCCTTCGGACGCCACTGGCGGCTGTTGTTCCATCCGCGCATGACCACGCTGTTCATCTGGTGGAACCTGCTGTTCCTGCCGCTCGACCTGGTCTATACGTTCGCGTTCCTGCCCGGCATCGTGCTCGCGCTGTTCGGCTTCTACTGGATCGTCGGGCCCATGACCCTGCTCGTCCTGCCGCTCGCAGCGATCTGGAACCTGGTGATCTTCCGAACCCAGAGGCAGATGTTCCAGGCCCAGCACCTGCGCGTGCGCCGCAACCTGGGCGGCTTCCTGGTCTACACCCTCGGCTACACCATGATCCTGCAGCCGGTCTGCGTGATGGGCTACGCGGCAGAACTGCTGCGCCTGCGCAAGACCTGGGGGACGAAATGAGCCGCCTCGCACATCTCCTCGCAGCTCCGCTGCTGGTCGCCACCTTGGCGGCGTCCGCACCGGCGCCCGCCGACGACGGCGACGACGTCGCTCGCCAGGCGGTGCGCGTCGATGCCTGGGCCAGTTCGGATGCCGACGGCAACGACACCCGTCGCCTGGCCCTGGGCTGGGACGTGGTCCATCGCGACCTCGACCACTGGTGGGGCGCGAAGGTCGAACGCGCCGAGTTCTCCGGCGACGGCTGGCACCGCCACGAGGAGCGCGCCTACCTCTCCGGCGCCGGCGACCTCGGCACGTGGCGGTGGCTGGGCGACCTTGGCAGCAATGGCGACGACCTCGTCGGCCGGGCCTCGATCCACAGCCTCGACGCGCGGCGCAAGGAGGTCTTCGTCGAACGCGACACGCTCGAGACGCGCAGTGGCGTGGCCAATGGCTGGGTCCATACCTTCGCCGGCGCGACGGTCGACCTGCCGATGGGCGAGCGCTGGTCGGCCACCCTGCTCGGCGGCGCCCAGCACTTCGGGACCGGCCGCAACCTGCGCACCCACCTGCGGGGCCACCTGGTGCATGCGCTGGTCCCCTCCCAGGGCGTCAGCCTGCAGCTGCGCAGCCGGTACTACCGCAACAGCCATCCGCGCGAAGCGGACTACTTCTCGCCATCGTGGTACGGCGAAACGTTGGGCGTCGTCGGCTGGCGGCGCTTCGTCGGCGGATACCAGTGGCGCGCCCTCGCGGGCATCGGCCGGCAGCGCAATGCCGACGACGCCTGGCGGCGCGCGCGCATGGTCGAGGTCGGCCTGGAGACGCCGCGCTGGCGCGATGCCTGGCTGCGCGTGGACGCCGGCTACTCCGATACCCCGGTCCTGGCCGGGGACGGCACCGACGCGTACGCGTACCGCTACCTCCGGGTGCAGGGCGTCGTGGCATTCTGACGGCACCGGGGCCGGCGCAGGCTATCCTCTGCGTTCCCCCGCAACCCGCTGTCCCGCCGCATGACGTTCCGCATCCTCCTTGCGACCTGCCTGCTCGCGCTCCTCGCCGCCTGCGGCGGACCGCTGCCCTACACCGGCGGCGACGTCCCCGATCTCCAGCGCGTCGACGTCGCCGTGGGCGACGGACCGGCGGCGAAGGCCGGCGACGAGGTGGCCGTCCACTACACCGGCTGGCTCTACGACGAGAAGGCGCCCGACCGGCGCGGCGCGAAGTTCGACAGCTCGCGCGACCGCGGCCAGCCGTTCGTGTTCCGGCTCGGCGCCGGCCGCGTGATCCGCGGCTGGGACGAGGGCCTGGAGGGCATGCAGCCGGGCGGCAAGCGCGAGCTGTACATCCCTGCCTGGCTGGGATACGGCGAGCGCGGCGCCGGCAAGGTGATCCCGCCGGGCGCCTCGCTGGTGTTCGAGGTCGAACTGCTGGACATCCGCCGCTGATGCGCGGCTGGTACCGGCTGTACGAGGACTACTCGCACGACCACGGCATCGTCTCGCAGCCGGCGCTGCACGACGCGAGTGTGCTGCAGGGGCGGCCCATCGAAACCACCGGCCTGCCGCCGCTCGAGTTCGAGCTCGACGCCCCGGACGATGCCTGGCTGCCGCACTTCATGACCGGCGGCACGGTGCTCGCCAGCGACGCCTTCATCGCCACCCTGCGTGCCGCGGGCGCCGACAACTTCCAGTCCTTCCGGGCGCGGCTGTCGATCCGCGGCAGCGGCGCGGTCCGGCACGACTACCAGCTGTTCAACGTGCTGGGCCAGCGCGGGCCGGGCGCCGCGGACGCCCCGCCACCCGGTGCCGGCGCAGTGCACATGTTCCGGCGCGCCGGGATCCCGGCCGACCTGGTCGTGGACGACGTGGTCCGCGACGCGCTCGCCGCGCATCGGCCACCCGGCGGCTGGGGTGTCATCCTCGAGGCGCTGGACTGAGCGGCGCCGGCGCGCGGTCGCGCCGCGCCGCGTCGGGCGCCCGTCGACGCACGGCGAACGCGGTCGCTAGACTGCGCCGGGAGCTTGCGTTGGAGGCACCATGCGGATCCTGATGACGGGCGCCACGGGGCTGGTCGGGCAGGGCGTGCTGGTCGAAGCGCTCGCCCGTCCGGACGTGTCGGCGGTGGCGGTACTCGGCCGGCGCGCGATCGGCCACGCCGATCCGCGGGTGCAGGACCTGGTGGTCGAACGCTTCGACGCCCTCGAAGGCGTCCTCGACCGCCTGGCGCCGTTCGATGCCTGCTTCTACTGCGCCGGCGCCCCGCCCGTGGGCACGCCACAGGGGCGCTACCGCCACGTCACCTTCGACCTCACCCTGCACGTGGCCCGCGCCTTCGCCGAACGCAATCCGCGCGCGCGCCTGCTCTACGTTTCGGGCGCGCACGCCGATCCCGGCAGCCGGATCATGCCGCTGCGGATCAAGGGCGAGACCGAGGTCGCGCTGCAGGCGCTGCCGCTCACCACGGTGATGCTGCGCCCCGGCGGGATCCGGCCGGCGCACGGCGAACGCAGCCCGCACCGCTGGATGCGCCCGTTCTACGCGGTGGCCGCGCCGCTGATGGGCGTGGGCGCGAGGCTGGCGCCGGGGCTGCTGACCAGCACCGCGCACCTCGGCCGCGCGATGCTGGCACTCGCGGCCATGCCGTCCCCGCCCCGGGTGGTGGAGAACGACGCGATCAACCGCCTGGCCGCGGGGCCGGGCAGCGCCTGACCCGTTCCCTCCACGGCCCGGACGGCCGCCGCCCGTCCGCTCACGTCGCCACCACGGCCGCTGCCGCATGGTCTTCGCTCCCTGCCACGAGGAATGCACCATGGCGACGCGCGACATACTGAAGACGCTCAGGGCCGAGCACGACGAGCTGCGGCAACTGTTCGAACAGATGGAAGGCACCACCGACCGCGCGGCGAAGAAGCGCGCCGACCTGCTCGCCAGGATCAAGGCCAACCTGTTGCCGCACGCCAAGTGGGAGGAGACCGTCTTCTACCCGATGTTCGCCGAGCGCGCCGACCGCGACGGGCTCAAGACCCACGCCGAGGCGGTGGAGGAACATCGCGCCGTCGAGAAGACGGTGCCGCCCGACGTGCACGCGGCCGAGTTCGGCACGCCGCAGTTCGCCGGACGGGTCAAGGTGTTCGGCGAGATGATCGACCACCACGCCAGCGAGGAGGAAAGCACCATGTTCTCGATGGCGCGCAAGCTGTTCACCGCAAAAGAGCGTGCCGGCCTGGACGTCGCCTACGAGGAGTGGAAGGCCTCGCCGGCCGCCGCCGCGCTCACCGCCGTGGCCGAGGCCAAGACCGGGCTGAAGGCGGCGGCGCGCCGGGTCACGCGCCGCGCGCAATAACCGGGGGCGATCCGGCCGACAACGGCGCCGTCAGTCGCCGCGCATCAGGTAACGCGCGCCTTCCTCGCGGTAGGCCTCGTAGCCGGGCGCCAGGTGCGGCAGCAGCAGCCGCACCCAGGCGCGGCTGACGCGGCGGGTTTCGCGCGGGCACCCCCGGGCCCGCTCGGCGGTCAGGTCGCCGGCGGCGACCATGCCCGCGAAACCCGCCGGGTCGGTGCCGTAGATCAGACACTGCAGGTTGAAATAGCGCTGCTCGCCGAGCGCGTGTTCGCCGGCGTAGGCATCGAGGTTGTAGGCGCCGGTGCTGCGCGAGAGCATCCAGTTGGCGGCCAGGCGCAGGTTCTCGATCACCTCGCCGGGGGTTTCCTCCAGGCTCGCGAAACGCAGCATGAGGATCGCCGCGAGCTGGTCCACCGCGTCCTCGAGGCGGCCGGTCACCGGCAGGTCCAGCAGGTGCACCAGCGCATGCCCGGTTTCATGCAGCACGATGAAGCGCACGTTGGCGCGCACGTAGCGCAGCGGATGCTCGTCGCCGCGGCCGAGGGCCTGCTGGTGCGCCTTGCCGCGCTCATAGAGCACGCGCAGGGTTTCGTAGCACAGCACCACCTCGACCTCGGCCGGCCGGTAGAACGCGCCGAACTCACCGCACTCGGCGGTCACGTAGCGCAGCCGCCGGGGCAGCGCGAACATGCCGTCGATGGCCTGGACCTCCGGCAGCCGGCGCAACAGGTCGGCGTCGCGCACGCGCTCGTGGATGCGCTGCAGGTCCGCCGACGCGGGCGGCACGTAGGCGTACTCGAACGCGGGCGGCGCCACGGCCCTGGGATCGGGCGCCGCGCTGGGCCGCACCACGCTGCGCGACAGCGGCCCCTCGTCGGAGTCCGGCGGCGCGGTGCGCGCGCCGGGCGACACCGCGCAGCCCGCGGCGAAGGCGAGCGCCAACAGCAGGTGGAGCGGGGGAAACCTGGGCCGCCGCATCGATGCCTCGCCGGGTGCGTCCGCCAAGCAAACCATGCGCACCCCATCCACGTCAGCCCCCGGCAGCGCCGTCGGCCGCGCCCGGCACGTCATCGCGTCGTGCCCCGCGGCGGGGCCGGCAGCCGGGCCGCCACGGGCGTGGCGCGGGGCCCTCCTCACGCCTGCCCCGCCCCGCCGGGCGCCGGGCCATCGGTATCCAGCATCTGCCCGGCGGCGAGCGCGCGGCCCATGCGCACGCGGCGCGCCAGCGGCCCCAGCGCATCGTCGGGCAGGTCGTCGGCCAACTGGTCCATCGCCTGCCGCACGCGTTCGGACAGGCCCCAGTCGGCCGAGATCGCGCGCGCACAGCGCACCGACCAGGCATCGAGCAGCGACACCATGGTGTCCACGCCAGGCACGCCGGCGCCGCCCTTCCCCCAGCTGTCGCGCATCACCTGCACCACCACCACCGCGCCCAGTCCACACACCAGGGCCAGCAGCTGGGCCGAGTGCAGGTCGTCGCGCGCGACACCGGGCGCCGGCTGCAGGGCGAAGCCGGCCGACTGCAGGGTATGTCGCCAGAGCAGCGTCGCGCAGCGGGCGAACAGACTGCCGTCGTCGGCGATCACCGGCTGCAGCAGCGCGGCCATCGCGGTGCGGCGCAGGCCGTCGGTGCCGAGCAGGGCCACCGCCCGCTCCAAGTGTTCGACCGGACCGCCGCGGCGGGCGTACATGGCGCTGTTGGCGACGCGCAGCAGGTTGCCTGCCAGCGCCGGATCCTGGGCGAGGATCGCGGCGATCGACTGCGCGCTCGCCCCGGGATCGTTGATCGCGCGGGTGAGCTGCGGCAGCAGCTGCGGCCGGCGCGGCACGTAGCGCGGGTGCGCGCGGATGCCGGCCAGGGTCTCGACCGCGGCCGCCTCGGCCGCGGCCTGCAGGTCCCCGTCGCCCCCCGGCGGTGCGGGCCGTGCGCTGGCCGCGGCGCGTCCGCACAGCTGCTCCAGGATCGCGCGCTCCGCCGGCAGCATCGCCGGGCCGGGGTCGTCGGCCGCGCCGGCCGGTGCACCTTCCCCGTCCACAGCGGCCGCTTCACCCGGGGCCGATGCAGGCGCGCCGCCCGCCACGGGCGCCAGCCGTGCCCGGCCGCGGCGCATGCGCGCGAGCAGCCATCCGCCCGACGCAAGCGCCGCCGCGACCGCAAGGATCACCACCCACGACATCGGCACGCCCTGCTCGCCCCCCCCCAAACCTGCCGGTCTCCCCTCCGGCGCCGCGGCGTATTCAAGCACAGTGCGGCGGACCGGGGCTGCGCGGATGGCGCAGCATGAACCAGTTGTCCACGCCCAGCACCCGCTGCCGTCCCGCTTCCTCGAAGCCGCCGCGGCGGTAGAGGCGCACGTTCTCGGGCTTGTCGGTTTCCAGGTAACCGATGCCGCCGCAGCGATCGAGCCGCTCGCACACCGCCTCCATCAGCCGGGTGCCGATACCCTGCCCGCGCCGCCCGCGCGCCACCGCCGCGGGTCCCAGGTGCCAGTGGTCGAACCGCGGGTCATGCCGGCGCCAGGCATGCAGCCAGCAGGCGATCCTGGGCAGGCGGTGCAGCGAGCGGGCACGCGCCAGGATCCGCAGCATCGTGGCCTTCTCCCTCGCCGGCGGCTGGCAGTGGCCCGGGGCCACCATGGCGGCGACCCCCACCAGCCGTTCGCCGTCGAACGCGCCAAGCACGTGCCCGGTGCGCCGCTGCCGGTCCAGCAGCCGCACGAAGGCGTCGGCCAGCAACGGTTCGAGCCGCGCCTGCGTGGCGCCGAACACGCGCAGGTGCAGCGGGTTGTCGCGCATGCCCGCGGCCAGCAGGCGCGCGGCATCGGCCAGCAGGGCCGGCGGAAGGGAGGCGACCTGGAGGGGGCGGGCGGCGTCCACCATGACCACACCATACCCGTGCTGTCGGCCGAACCGGCGCGGGCCCCTCCCGGCACGCCCAGGCACCCAGGCGCCCCCACGGCCCGGGCGGCCGTCCAGTGCGCGCCAGGACCGGCCCGGGGCGGATCAACCGGGCGGGGGCGGCGCCGGTGTGGGCGTGGTTCCGGCTTCGTCGTCCCCTGGCCCGGTGTCGTCACCCGTCGCACCGTCCCGGTCGTCCATCCCGCCCGCGTCCTCTCCCAGCGGCGGAACAGGATCCAGGGCCGGCGCATCCACGCGCGACACCCGCCAGATCGTGTTCGACAGGTCGTCGGCCACGATCAGCGCCCCGCGCGGGTCCACGGTTACGCCCACCGGCCGCCCGCGCGTGGTGCCGTCGTCGTCGCGGAAGCCGGTGACGAAGTCCACCGGGTCGCCCGCCGGGCGGCCGTTGCGGAACGGCACGAACACCACCTTGTAGCCGACCGGATCGGCGCGGTTCCAGCTGCCGTGCATGCCCACGAACGCGCCATCGGCGAACGCCGGCCCCATCGCCGCGCTGGAGAAGTCCAGGCCCAGCGCGGCAACGTGCGCGCCCAGGCTGTAGTCCGGCGTGATCGCCTGGGCCACCTTCTCCGGGTTGCGCGGGCGCACGCGCTCGTCCACGTGCTGGCCCCAGTAGGCCCAGGGCCAGCCGTAGAAGCCGCCCTCGCGCACCGAGGTCAGGTAGTCGGGCACCAGGTTCGGGCCGAGCTCGTCGCGCTCGTTCACCACCGCCCACAGCTGGCCGCTGCCCGGCTGGATGGCGAGCGCGGTCGGATTGCGCAGCCCGGTGGCGTAGGGGCGGTGCATCCCGCTGGCCACGTCGATCTCCCACACCATCGCCCGGTCCTGCTCGGCGAGCATGCCGCGCTCGGTGATGTTGCTGTTGGAGCCGATGCCCACGTAGAGCCTGCGTCCGTCAGCGCTCGCGGTCATCGCCTTGGTCCAGTGGTGGTTGATCTCCGACGGCAGCAGGGCAAGCGTCTCGGGCGTGGCCGCGCTGGCCTGGGTCTGCCCGGGCGTATAGTCGAAACGGACCACCGCGTCCTGGTTCGCCACGTACAGGCTGTCGCCTACCAGGGCCAGGCCGTAGGGGGCGTTGAGGTTGGCGGCGAACACGGTCTGGATCTCGTAATCGCCATCGCCGTCCGCGTCGCGCAGCAGGGTCAGGCGGTTGCCGCTCTGGACCTGGGTGGTGCCGGCGGCCTTGATCGGCCCGGCGATCACGTCCTTGGGCTTGAGCCTGGGCGCGTTCCCGCCGCGGCCCTCGGCCACCAGGATATCGCCATTGGGCAGCACCAGCGTCTGCCGGGGGATCAGCAGGTCGGTGGCGATCGCCCGCACCTCGAAACCCTCCGGCACCAGCGGGACGCGGTCGCCCCACCCCGCCGGCTTGGCGATCACCATGTCCGGCATCAGGCCGCGCCGCGGCTCGGGCAGCTCAGGGTCGGCGCCGTACTGCAGGGGCGGCTGTTCGCCCGAACAGGCGGCCAGCATCGTCGCCAGCGCGAGCGCGGCCGGGGCCAGGCGGTTCATGGCGCACCTCCGGTGCGCACGGCCCCGCACCCGAGCCAGGTCGCCGCGCAGGCCAACAGGACGGTGATCACCGACAGCACCAACCCGCCCGGCATGCTGGCCCAGGCATCGCGCGCGTGCCAGAGCGCGTTGAGCAAGCCCACGATCCAGGCCACCAGCAGCAGCACGAAGTGCAGCAGCGAGTGGCGGGTGCGGCGTGCCGGCAGCAGGCCGAGGATCGCGCACACCAGCGCCGCCCCCGCCACCACCAGGCCCCCGGCGATCAGCCAGGAGGCGAAGTTGTTCCACTGGATCTCGTAGCTGCGGGTGTAGGCGATATCGCTGAGCAGCGCAGCGAGGAACAGGGTCGCCGCGCCGCCGAGCAGCACGGCGTGGAGCGGTGGACAGGACGTCACGTACGGTCGGTGGATGCTGGCGGACATCGCGCGTTCTCCCTCTGGGCCGGTCACACGGCGGCGGCGCCCACCCTACGCGTGCAGGGCTCACGGCGATGTGTACGGGCCGTCGACAGGCACTGCGGGTCCGGCAACGTGCCCGCTACTGCGCCGGTTGCAGCCATGCCCCGTGGCGGTGCACGACGTCCATCATCCGCGGCAGGAACTCCTCGTCGCCGCGCCGGACCGTCCGCGCGAGTTCGACCCGGTCGAGAAAGAACGCCTCGAACCCGCCGGGCGTGAACGTGGTGAGCAGTTTTACCGGCAGGTCGTCCGCGCTGCCTTGGGCGTGCGGCGTGCCGCGCGGAATGTGGACATACGAGCCGGCCGCGAGCGTGTGGGTCGTGCCCCCGACCTCCAGCTCCAGCGTGCCTTCCAGCGCGTAGAAGCTCTCGTCCATGCCCGGGTGCACGTGCGGCGGCGTGCGGTAGCCCGGGGCCTCGTTGAGTTCGAGCACCGCGTAGCGGCCGCCGGTGGCCGCCGCCTGCACCAGGATGCGCAAGACCCCCGCGTCGTAGGCCTGTTCGGCGGTGTCGGCCGTGGCCACCACGACCGGCGCGGGCCTCGCGTCCGAGGGCGCATCGGCCGCCGCCGCCCCTGCCACGACCGACACCGCGGCGAGCGCCGCGAACAGGGAACCATGGCGGCTGGGCGGCATGGCGGGTCTCCGGCTGGATCCCTTGCCACAACGCGGCCGCGGCCGCCGGCCGGCCACCGGCGTGGCGCGCAGGGTGTCGATTCCCGCCCCGCCCGCTCGTCGCACCATGGAAAGCGCGCCGCACGCCCCCTGAGGAGAGGCATCATGATCCCGAAGAACACCATCTGCCTGTGGTTCAACGGCAACGCCCTCGAAGCCGCCCGGTTCTACGCCGACACCTTCCCCGACAGCGCCGTCGGCAGGCTCGTCCACGCCCCGGGCGACTATCCGGCGGGCAAGCAGGGCGATCCGCTCACCGTGGAGTTCACCGTGCTGGGCACTCCCTGCGTGGGCCTGAACGGCGGCCCGCAGTTCCCGCAGACCGAGGCGTTCTCGTTCCAGGTGGTCACCGAGGACCAGGCCGAAACCGACCGCTACTGGGACGCGATCGTCGGCAACGGCGGCCAGGAGAGCGCCTGCGGCTGGTGCAAGGACCGCTGGGGCGTGTCATGGCAGATCACCCCGCGCGTCCTGATCGAGGCCTACCGCGGCGAAGACCGCGCGGCGGCCAAGCGCGTGTTCGACGCGATGATGCAGATGCGCCGGATCGACGTGGCCACGATCGAGGCGGCGCGGCGCGGCTGACGGGCGCCGCGGTCGGACGCCATCTTGTCCGTCGCCGATCTGGATGGACGGGGCGGAACTTCGCAACCAGCCGGTGAACGCCATGCAGGCGGCCCGCCCTCAACCTGCCGCCGGACCCACCCGCCCGGTCGATTCCGGCCACGCCGGTCGCTCAGGCGCCGCCCGACTCGATCGACAGCGCTTCCAGCGTCAGGCGGTCCTCCAGTCCGCAGGTGCGCAGCGCGTCCGCGAACACGCTGTCGGCGCCGCCGGCCTGCGCGAACAGTGTCATGCAGGAGATGAACTTCATCGCGTCCAGCTGGCCGAAGATCACCGGCGGCGGAACCCCGGCCTGGAGCACGCAGCGCGTCGCGGCCTCGAGCCGGGGCCCGAGCACAGGATGCGCCAGGTAACGCCGTGCCTCCTCCAGCCCGCGGATCCCGTAGAACGCCGATTGAGCGCTCCTGCCCAGGCCGCGCAGCTGGGGAAACACGAACCACATCCAGTGGCCGCGCTTGAGTCCTGCCCGCAGTTCCCCGAGTGCGCGTTCGTACACGCCTTCCTGCGCTTCGACGAACGCTCGAGGGGATCCGCATCGTGGGCATGTCCGGCCATGGCACCCTGCACCCCGTTGCCCGCCATCCCGCCAGCATACACATGCTGTCGGCACCGGCGAGGCCCGCGCGGCCTTCCCGCCCGCGCCGAACGGCCGGTGCCGCCCGGCCCGGAGCCGATCGCATGAGCTGTCCTGGACGAGCGGCCCGCGCCAGACGCGGTCCTCCTGGCCAGGCCGCTATCGCGCCATCGCGTCCCGCGCGGCCTCCTCGCCCCTGGCCAGCGCGTCCTCTCCCATCCGGATGAACGCCTGCCCCTCCGGCGAGTCGGCCAGCCTCCGGAGCGCACGGTCGGCCTGCTCCGCATCGCCCGACGCCAGCGCCGCGACGGCCGCATTCAGGTGCCCGTGCTGGAACGGGCCCGGCGGCGGCCCTGCCGGACCGTCCATCCGGGGTGCGAGCGCCGGATTCCCCGGCTGCGCACCCTCCCCTGCTGCCAGGGCGAACTCGCGCGGAAACCGCCCGGGATCGATCAACCCGGCATTGAACCGCTCCTCCGTGAGCTCGCCGGCAAGCGCCGGATAACGCTCACGCAGGTGCGCGAGCAGGCGCGACCTGGCCGGTTCCAGCGAGTCGGCGATGGTCTGCACCTCTCCGTAGATGGCGACGATGTCGGGGTAGTCGCGATTGGCATGCGCGATCCGGTTCGGTCGCGCCTCGACGCCATCCACCGTCAGGCCGAATCGGCGTTCGACCCGGTCGATCTCGGCATGGTGCTCGCGGTACATCGCGTACACGGCCGCGGCCTCTTCCACGGAAACGGCCTCCGGGTCGTCGTAGAGGCCGAAGATTTCGGCTTCGGCGAAGCGGCGCTTGCGCAGGCCGCCTTCGGCGTTGGCCCTCGATCCCCAGCAGTTGTAGCGCAGCTGATACCAGGCCTCCGCGCGGTCGCCACCTTCAATTGCATCCCATACCGGATGCCGCTGCATTGCTCCGACGCCCCTGTTGTACGTGACGGAGACAACGGCGACGCGTTCCACCGAGAGCGGCATACCTGCGCCCTCCGCGGGAGCCTCGTACTCGTGGATGGAGGCCCTGTACAGCTGATTCGCCTCCTCTTCGGTCAGGACCCTCTCGAACCCAAGGGCGATGGCGGTCCTGTCTTCGGGGCGCGCATGGTCCACCTGGCGAAGAACCTCAAGTTGCGCAGGCGTCAGATCCATCCCGGATCGCGTCCAGATGGCGACGTTCTCGTTACGGTTCAGTGTGTATCCCCAACCGATCGTTGCCTTGCCGTCTCCAACGTCCTGGACCCGGGCATGCATTCCCTCCGTGCTGACCAGGACCTCGCGAAGGCGCCGATCGTATTCTTCTCTCGTAAGATGCCTGAATTCCATTTCAAGCTCCGCTGCCATGCGCCTCAGCTGCAATCACTCCGCAGATTCAAGGACTCGTCCTCGGTTGGCTTCAACAGTTCATCCATCGCGATGATGGAAATGTCGCCACCTCCCTCGCTCAGCGTTTCCAGCACTTTCCAGGCAAGACCATCTGTGGCCCTGGTGATGCGCACGCGCAGGATGTCGCCGTTCCTCCCGCTTCGGACATCGACAACGGCGGTGCCGTCGCTCTCCTCGATTCCGTCAACGACACCCTCGTCGATCTGACGGAGGTTCACCAGCGCACCGCCATACTCGCCGCAGACACGCTTTCCAGTCTGCCTGAGGGTGACGGAGAAGCCGCCGCATTCAAGATCAGGTCTGTCTGGATTGCACCAGTCGACACTCCATGACCCCGAGAAGCCTGACTTGCCGCCAGGATCTTCACCGCTCTCGATTGCCGAGGCACACCCACCGGCGACGATGAGCAATACGATCGAAACAGATAGCCCAACAGGTCTCATTCCAGCACTCCTTTGCCGTGGGTACGTGCAACCTGGCCTCAGCTAACACCCTTCCGGTGACCTCAGGTGGCCAGCTGGCCTCCTCTCGAGGATGGCCTCATTTGCGATGAGCACAAAGTCATTGCCTCCGCGCTCGAGGGTCTTGCCCTGTTTCCAGCGAAGATCCTCGCCTATGCGCCGCACATGGACCTCCACCACGGTGTTGTTGCGGTGGCTGCGAACCTGCAGGTCTGCGCTGTGTCCCGTGGCGATGCCCTCCACGCGACCCTCGTCCACCTGCGTCAGGTTTACTCGCGCACTATCGTACTTGCCTCAGATGCGGCCGCCCTTCTGCACCAATGTAACGTCAAAACCACCGCACTCTTGATCCGGCCGGGCCTCGTTGCACCACTCGACGGACCACGTACCCGAAAAAGGAGCTGAACCGTCAGATACGTCGCCGGAGCGGACATTCAACGCACACCCCGCGGAAGCGGCCGTCAGGGCGGCCACCATCGTGATCCTCCTGATCCGTCCCATCTGAGCACTCCATGCTTCATGGTCGATGCCGGCGAATGGCGCCAGCGGAGCCCGACGCCGACAAGGTTCATTCCTCCACGCGCCAGTGCGCGAACATCCTGACGATCTCGTGGTGTCCGCGTTCCTCGGGTCTTTCCCTTGCAGCAGTACCAGTAGCATCGGCGCATGCGCCGGATACCACCAGATCACGACCGGCAAGGTGCGTCCCCGCCTTGCTCCCTACAGGCTTGTTCTCGTCGACCAGGCGTTTCGGATGCACGTTAGTACGGCACCCTGCGCTACCGGACCAACGCCTCTCGCGCGACCTCCTCGCCCCTGGCCCGCGCTTCCTCGCCCATATGGATGAACGCCTGTCCCTCCGGCGAGTCGGCCAGCCTCCGGAGCGCTCGGTCGGCCTGCGCTGGATCGTCCGACCGCAGCGCCGCGACCGCCGCGTTCAGGTGCCCGCTCTGGAACGGGCCATGCTGCGTCGCTGCAGGGCCGGCCATCCGGTGCGCGACCGCAGGACTTCCCGGCTGCACGCCCTGCCCTGCCACCACTGCGAACTCACGCGGGAACCGCTCGGGGTCGATCAAGCCGGCATTGAACCGTTCCTCCGTGAGCTCGCCTGCAAGCGTCGGATACCGTTCGCGCAGGTGCCCAAGCAATCGTGACCTCGCCGGCTCGAGCGAGTCGGCGATCGTCTGCACCTCGCCGTACATCGCCACGATGTCGGGGTAGTCCCGGTTCGCGTGCGCGATCCGGTTCGGCCGCGCCTCGACCCCATTCACGGTCACGCCGAACCGGCGTTCGACCCGGTCGATCTCGGCATGGTGCTCGCGGTACATCGCGTACACGGCCGCCGCTTCTTCCACGGAAACGGCCTCCGGGTCGTCGTAGAGGCCGAAGATCTCGGCTTCGGCGAAGCGGCGCTTGCGCAGGCCGTTCTCGGCGCTCACCTTTGACCCCCAGCAGTTGTATCGCAACTGATACCAAGCCTCGGCCCGGTCTCCATCCCTTATCGCACCCATGACCTCATGACTCCGCATGACACCCGGACCACGGTTGTACGTCACGGAGACCACCGCGACGCGCTCGTCTGACAGAGGCATGCCCGCTTCAACGGCCGGCGCCTCATAGGCCTGGATCGAAGCTCTGAGCAAACGGTCGGACTCCGTCTCTGTAAGAACCTTGTCGAACGTCAGACCTATGGCCGTCTTCCGACCCTCCGGCGCCCGGTCCACATGCTCGAGGACTGCCGTCTGCTCTGGCGTCAGCTCGATGCCCGCCCTTCGCCATATGGGCATGTTCTCGTGATTGTTGAGCGTGTAACCCCATCCAATCGTTGCGAGGCCATCCCCCACATCCTGTACACCAGCATGATGCCCTTCCGTCCCGACGATCACCTCGCGAAGCTTTCGATCGTACTCATCCTGAGCAAGTAACCTGAACTCCATCTCTTGTCTCCATCCTTGATCTCTATTGCTGACACCTCTCCGGCGACCTCAGCGGGATCGCCGGCCGGCTCAGGAGAATCTCCTCGTTGGCGATGAGTACAAAATCATTCCCCCCGCGCTCGATGGTGTCCCCCTGCTTCCAGTGAAGGTCCTCGCCGACGCGACGCACGTGCACCTCAACCACCGTGTCGTTACGGTGGCTGCGAACCCGAAGGTTGGCGGTATCTCCCGTGGCAATCCCTTCCACACGACCCTCGTCCACCTGCGTCAGATTCACCCGCGCACTGTCGTACTGGCCGCAGACGCTGCGCCCCCTTTGCACCAATGTCACGTCGAAACCACCGCAATCGTGGTCTGGCCTGGCCTCGTTGCACCACTCGACGGCCCACGTCCCGGAGAATGGCTCCGTAATGTCGGAGGCTTCAGCCGGTTGGGCATTCGACGCGCACCCTGCGGAAACGGCCGTCATGGCGGCCACCATCGCGATCGTCCAGATCCATCTCATCCCAGCGCTCCATGCTTCAGGTCGATGCGGGTCCATGCTGCCAGCAGACTCCTTCCGTGACAAGAAGCGTGGCGTCATGGACGACTCGCACGGTCGCGCTCCAGCGAAACCGGCTGGACCGTTCAATCGGCCCCGTCGTCAGCGCCACTGCTGGACGCATCAAGCCACCGCACTCCGGCGTCCGTGTCCTGCACCTCCACAACCAGGATACGCCGATGCGGCGTCCGCGCATCGAACAGGTACACGAGCCGGGGCATGCCGGGGATGATCTCGGCCAGGGACTGGCAGCTGGCGGGGCCCAGCATCATCTCGGCATCCGTGTGCACGCGCCGACCGCGCCGGTATGGACCCTTCCACGAGGCTTGGACCTCCCATTCGACGCGCTGCCTGGCCATTCCCTTGTATCCGGAACTCCCCGCCCGGGCAGGCTCGAGCGTTGTGCGAACCGGCACCGCCAGGACCACGGCATGGGCCTGCGAGGCGCGCGCCGCGGGCGGCAGTGGAACCAGCGAGCATGCTTGGGCTGCGCCGAGCGACAGACCGAGCAGGAGGAATACAAGTCCCGGGAACCGGTGGCACATGGCGTACTCCGTGACGCGGACCTGCCATTCCAACGCATGGCTGTTCCCGGTAGGGTCAGTCGGGATCCGCCGGAATGAGGGCTTCCGCGCTGTCGCCGCCCACGGCGTCCGGATCCAGCACCGGCCGGGCCGTCATCGCCGCAGGGTCGACCAGCACTGACCACACCAGTCGGTCCCCGAGCAGGTCCAGGTGCTGGAAATGCAGCAGAGGGCGGCCATCCAGTTGCCACGCACCGACCAGTCGGACCGTGCCGGTCGACGACACGCCCAGCGACACCAGGTAGCGTTCGATCGCGCGGCGTTTGTGTTCCGGCACGGCCTTCCACGCGGACTCGAGCGCCCGCGCCGATTGCGAGCGCGCGGCACCGAAGGCGACCAGGCCGCCCTCGGCACCTCGCGCGATGTCCGCGCCGAGCGCCAGCAGCAAGCAAGCCAGCAACGGCGACCACCACGGCATTCCTGGCATCGGTGGACTCCATTGGCGACGATCCACTCCTGGCGCACCGGATGGCATCCCGCCCGGGCGCCGGTCTCCGCTCAAGGCGCACCGTCCCGCGACAGGTTCTCGAAGACCAGCAGCCGCGGATGCTCCTTCGCGCGGCCCTTCGGCGGCGCCGGCCGGGTGTCCTCGTTGACCGGCATGCCCAGCATCTCCTGCAGCAGGTCCATGCGGAAGGCGCCGGCGAGGATGTCGAGGCGGCCATCGCCGTTGGCGTCGGCCAGCCACAGCGAGGTCAGGCCGGCCGGTTCGCTGGCGATGCCGTGGGCGGTGAAGTTCTGATGGCCGTCGTTCTCGTACCAGACCAGGGTGTGGCGGGCGGGATCGCGCCAGTAGTTGACCCAGCTGCTGGCCACGATGTCGAGGTCGCCGTCGCCGTCGATGTCCCCGACCGCGGTCGCCACCGCGCCGTAGAAGCGGCCGATGTCGTGCGCGGCGAACTCCATGTTGCCCAGGTTCTCCAGCCACTGCACGCCGTGGTAGGGCTTGGGGTCGGTCTGCAGGTCGAAGGCGTCGCCGTTGGTGAACAGCAGGTCGATGTCGCCGTCCCGGTCGAGGTCGACCGCACGCAGCGAGGTGGAGCCGAACATCGGGTGCGGCGCGCGCGCCAGTTCGACCTGTTCGAACCGGCCGCCGCCGAGGTTGCGGAACGCCAGCACCATCTCGTGCTCCTGCGACACCAGCGTCACCAGGTCCAGCAGCCCGTCGCCGTCGAGGTCCACCGGTTCGATGCCGAGCGCACCGGCGAGCGGGACCAGCGGCCTGCGGTACATCGCGCCGTCGCGGTTCTCCATCCAGAAGATCGCACCGATGTTGTTGGTGCCGAACACGGCCACGGCCAGATCCATGTCGCCATCGCCGTCGAGGTCGGCCGCGCGCACGTCGGTCACGCGGCCGAGGCCTTCGACCAGGTCGCGGCGCAGGAAGCTGCCGTCCGGCTCGCCCAGCAGCACCACGACCTTGCCCACCGGCTCGCCGGTGGGCCGCATCTCGCCCATCTCGGCCACCACCACGTCCAGGCGCCCGTCGCCGTCGAGGTCCACGACCTGCGCATGCGCCGGCGCCACGAACTCGCCGAGCACCTGTTCGTGCCACTTGCCGTCCCGCTGCCACAACCGCAGCACCGCGCCGCGCCCGGCGTCCGAAACCACCAGGTCGTTGGGCACGCTGCCGAAGCCCGCGGCCACGTGGGTGACCAGCGGCGTGGGCGACGTCGCACCGATGGCTCCGGCGCGGAAGCGCACCTGCGACGTGGACGGCGGCAGGTACGGCAGGCGCGGAAGCTCGGCGGGCGCGCTTCCGTAGTAGAACGCCTTGATGTGCGGCAGCGCTTCGGCCGGAATGAAACCCTCGCCGCGCAACTTGTCCGCCAGCTCGGTCATCGTGTCCACCGAACGCGGCCAGGCGCGCTTGGGCATCACATCGGGCGGCGGCACCAGGTGGCAGGCCCCGCAGTAGGTCTCGACCAGGGCCAGCGCCTCCTGCACCGTCACCGGCTGCGGCGGCGGGTCCTGCGCCCGCCCGGGCGCGGGCGCCAGCAGGCCGATCCAGGCCAGCGCGGGCAGCAGTGCGGCACCGGCGACGAGTCCGGCGAGCACCGGCGAGATCCGTAGGCGTGGCTTCATTCCAGGCTCCATTGCAGCGACAGTCGCAGGCGACGGCCGGGCGTGTCCAGCCCGATGACCTCTTCGCCTCGTGAATCGGTGGCGTCGTCGAGCGACAGCAGCAGCATCGCAGGCCCGACCGGCCGGCGTATCGCCACGTCGAGCGTGGTCGCCCGGTCGAGCCAGCGGTCGCCGGTGGGGATCGCCGAATCGAAGCGGCGACCGAGGTGCTGCAGGCGCAGGGACAGCTCGGCCCCGCCGACGGGCACGAGCAGGTCGGCCCCCGCCTGGAGCCTGGGGCGATGGCGGAGGATCGCCCCGCCCGCCGGATCGCGGACCCGCATCCAGGTGCCGTCCAGGCCGAGGCGCCAGTCGTTGCCGAAACGGTGGGAGCTGCGCCATTCCAGGCCGTCGGCCTCGATGCGCGCCCGGTTCACCAGCCGTGGCGGCGGCCCGGCGTCGAAATCGACCAGGTCGCGGTAGCGGGCGCTGAACAGGGTGAACCGGCTTGGCCAGGCCGCATCGTCGTCCGTGGCGACGTACGCCTCGCGGTGCTCCGCCCGCTCCTGGCGAAGCGAAGGATTGCCAACCAGCGGATGGCCGAGCGCGTAGAAGCTCGGTGGCCGCGAACTGCGCGAGTACGACGCGCCCCAGTGCCAGCCGCCGGCCAGGCGCCGCTGCAGCGACAGCATCGGCTGGCTGGCGTGGACGTGGCCGGTGTCGCCGTCGCTGCGCCGCTCCAAGCGCAGGCCGCCCTGCGCGGTCCAGCCGGCGTGGCGCCAGCGCAGTTCGGCGAAGGCGGCGCCGGTATTGCGCTCCATGGCGAACGCCACCGGCGCCCGGAAGACTCCGTAGTCGATGCGGCCGTCGTAGCGGCCACGCTCGCGCTGGTGGAGGATGCCCACGGCAAGTTCGCCGCGCGCTCCCAGCGGGCTTCTCCACGTGGCCTGGAGTTCGTCGCGACGGTAACCGGTGCGGGCGGCCAGCGCCGGCAGCCCGACCGGATCGCGCACGCCTCCGGCCACGCCGGGCGAATCCTCCGCGCCGTCCCGGGCGAACCATGCCCACTGTGCCTCCACGGCACCCAGCGCAGGACGCCACTCGGCCTGCAGCGAGACGTGTCGGGTGCGCGCCTCGCGTTCTTCCAGCTCGCGCAGCACTGCGTGGCGCGGCCCGCCGCTGTCGTCCGGGAAGCCGCGGGCGACGCTGTCGCCATAGCCCGCGGCCGCGCGGATCGACAGCGCCGGCCGCAGCTCGCCCGCCCACGACGCGTCCAGCGCACGCAGGTCGTGGCTGCCGATGTCCCCGTCTCCGTCCGAGCGGTCGCTCGCCGCCAGGCGCCAGCCGTCGCCCGACAGCACCGCATGGACCGCACGCAGCCCGTCACCGCCGACCGCCGCGCCCGCGGACGCGCCGGACGCGGGCCGCCGCGTGTGCACGTGGACCACGCCGGCGATCGCCTCGGCGTGGGCGACGCTGGCGGCACCGCGCACGATTTCGATCCGTTCCACCTGCTCCAGCGACAGCGTATTGAGGTCCACGGCGCTGCCGCGCGAGGACAGCGGATCGTTCTGCCGCACCCCGTCCACCAGCACGACCACGTGGCTGGGATCGGCCCCGCGCAGGTAAAGGGCCCCGAAGCCGCCGCCGCGTGCGCTGCGGTCCAGCACCAGGCCGGCCTGTGCGGCGAGCACCTCGGCGAGGCTGCGTCCGCGCCAGGGTGCGAGCTGCTCCGGACCGAGAACGGTGACGCTGTGGATCGCCTCGCCCGCGGTCGCCGGCAGCACCGTCGTCGTGACGCGTACCGCATCGAGTTCCCGCGCCTGCGGCCGCTCCTCCGCTTGCGCCTGCGCCCATGCCGCAGCGACCGCGCCCAGCGCCAGCACGGCCATCGTTCTCCTCGCCGACTCCGACATCGTTGTTCTGTGTGCGTTCCGCCCCGGATCCCGGCTCCGGGCTGCCTTCGCATTGTCGCCTGTCCGCATCACGACACGTTGCCGTGCACGCTCGCGCGGCGCGTTGATGCAGGTCGATGCCCTGTGGAGGCCGCCGGAACGATCCGGCTCCACGCCGACGGCGCCGGTCGAACCGGGCGCCGGCAGGTCAGCGCCGGACCGGAGGCGCGTTCCGCCACGGCGCCGATCCTGGTGGGTCCCGCGCCAACCAGGCGATCACGCAGGGGTCGGATGCCGTGTCGATCCGGCCAGCCGTGGTTCGTCGCAGGCATAGAGGGGCCGCTGGCCCTGCCTCCACCGACCGGGAGCCGCCCATGATTCGCCAGCGCGTGCCTCCTCCGTGCCCCGCTCCCGGTTCCAGAGGGGGCGGCCGTGGCTGAACCGGGAACCGCCCCCTTGCGTCCGGTCATCACCGCCTTCGCGGATTCCCCCGACGGCGGCCGCGGACTGGCGCGCGACATGCGCGTGCGCTGGGCGCTGGAGGAGGTCGGGGAACCCTGCACGACGGCACGACCCACGACGGCGACGAACTGCTGTACT
Organism: Luteimonas sp. J29; assembly: GCF_000472505.1. Classification (GTDB taxonomy): domain Bacteria; phylum Pseudomonadota; class Gammaproteobacteria; order Xanthomonadales; family Xanthomonadaceae; genus Luteimonas. The sequence goes on along the minus strand of NZ_AWZR01000014.1, from coordinate 8,236 downwards.
TCGACACCCGGGATCTGGCGCAGCTGGTGGCCGAGATCGAGCGGATCCTCGATGCGGTGGCGTGCGGACGTCTGTAGGCGCTACATACAGTTCGCGCGTGAACCTTGCTCCACGGCCGCGATCCACGGGGCCGCGCCCAGCAGCCCGTCTCGGTGCAGCCTCCGGGCTCGCCGGGCAGGCGATCAGTCTCCCGTCGGCGTGATCCTGAACTCCAGCACCCCGTCCTTCGCGGCCAGCGTCTCCGACAGCCGCGCGGCGCTGCAGCGGTCGGTCGTGCGCAGCACCATGCTGTGCCGGACCACGCGCTCTCCACCGTCGAAGCGGTAGCTGAGGTTGGCGATGCTGAAGCCGTGGCCTTCGATGAGGTCCCGCAACGCGGCCTCGCTCATGTCAGCCGCCTGGCCGAAACGCAACTGGACGTGGTAGTACGCCTGCGCCGGCATCCGCGACTCCAGCAGGCGAAACAGCGACAGCACGGCGATCGTCAGCACGACCGACACCACGAGCGGGAAGTAGAAGCCGATCCCGGCCAGGATGCCGATCGCGGCCGTGATCCAGATCGAGGCGGCCGTGGTGAGTCCGCGGACCGAAATGCCCTCCTTCATGATCACGCCGGCGCCGAGGAAGCCGATGCCGGTCATGATTCCCTGGGCCATGCGCGTCGGATCCAGGCGCACCGACTCCCCCGCCGTCCGGACCCACTGGTCCTCGTACACGGTCACCAGCATCAGCAGGCTCGAGGCCATGCACACGAGCGCATGGGTCCGGAAACCCGCCGGGCGACCGTGGTAGGTACGCTCGTAGCCGATCAGCGCGCCCGCGAACAGCGCCGCAAGCAACCGCAGCAGCATTTCCAGGTCGTCTGCGCCCATGCCAGTCCCGGGGTCCGGCGTCCCCGCCGTGCCATGCACCCGGGCCCACGGTAAGCCGGCCAAGGCGCAGGCGCAATGCCCGCCACGGCCGGTGCGGCCACGCCCCCGGCCGGGCGCCCTCGCGTCCTACCGCTTCTTCCGCCGCGGCATGGGCCCCGCCATCCGGTGGGGCCAGGGCAGGCAGTTGTAGCCGTCCAGGATGGCGACGCCATCGTAATTGACGGCGATGGCAAGGTCGGTGCAGCCGTCGGCGTTGAAGTCCGCCGACGCGTAGGCATGGCGATGGATGGAGATGTTGAAGCCGTGGGGCCACGGTGGATCGTCGAGGGTGAACGGCTGCCGGAAGTCCCCGCCCGTCCCCAGGTACACCGCAAGGAACGGGATCGTCCCGAAGTCCGTGAACTGGTGGTTCACAAGGTCGCCCCGTCCGTCGTGGTCGAAGTCGGCGACGTGCGGGACGTACGGGTAGTGGTAGTAGGACGCCAGGTAGACCTCGTCGGAGAACCGCCTGGCCGCCTCCTGGAACCGGATGGTGGCGCCATGGATCGTATCGGCGCGACCGTTCCCGTCCAGGTCCGCGAACACGACCGATGTCAACGATCCGAGCGGGTGGACGTAGTGCCATTCCTGCAGCGGTGGCCCGCCGTTGCCGTACGAGGCGAACAGGGCCACATCGTCCTCCGGGGATCCGGGCGCGAGCGCCGAGGCCACGATGTCCTCCAGGCCGTCTCCGTCCAGGTCGATGACGCTGGCCTCGCGCAGCATCTGGTCGAACGGCAACCTGCGCAGCACGGGGCGTCCGAGATTGCCCGTCCCGTCGCCATAAAGCACCTGGTAGTTGGGACAGATCTGCGACGCGCAGGACAGCGGGGTCGACGGGACATCCACGAAGTTCCGGAACAGGACGATGTCCTGGTGCCCGTCGCCATCCTCGTCCAGGACCACCCACTCGGAGATCCCGTCCGCGGCCATGTACACGGTGGGAGGGAACGCCTCGCGGAATACCGGGAGTCCACCCTGGCGCGAGAGCAGCAGGCCCACTCCGCCATGCACGCCATGCTCATCGGTCAGCCTGAAGACGAAGTCGTCGATGCCGTCCCTGTTGAAGTCGCCCAGCAGCCAGCTGTTGTCCGGTGAGTAGTCCCCAGTGGTCGAACGAACGGTGACCCGACGGACGAGTTGCCCAGCCGGAGTCTGGAGATAGACGTCCACCAGGCCCTGTGCGGACATGGTCACGAGGTCCGGGCGACCGTCCCCGTCGATGTCAAGCGTCGCCAGTGTCTCGACGATGGCCCGCCCGGGCCCGTCGTCGGTGGGCCGCAGCAGCTGCCGCGGCGGCCTGAATCCGAATGGCCCAAGCGCGGGCTGCGGCGCGGGTGCAGGTGGCGCCACAGTCCAGGGGGCCGCAGCCGGCAGGCCCACAGCCCGACCTTCCATCCGTGCCGCGTGGGCGGCCAGCGCCGGTTGCGTCGCATCCTCGACGCCGGGCTTCGGATTTCGCTCGCAGGCCACGAGCAGCACCATCAAGGTGGCGCACGCCAGACGCAATCCCCACATGGTCCTCCCCCCGGACCAATCCCCTGGTCGGCTGCCCCATTCTGCATGATCGCGCCTGGAGGCAGCCAGCCTCCCTGGAATGCGTCCGGGTGCGGACGCGCCCAGAGCGGTTGCCCGCCTGGAGCCGCGGGTTCCATCCAGAGTGGCCGCCACGTGGCCAACCTGCGTCGGTTGCCGGCATGACCGATCCCTTCCGTCCCCCTCGTTGTCCTCAACGCAGGGGCACTCAGGATTGGGAGCACGCATATGCGCACTGGAATCGCAATCAAAGGACTGTCGCTTCTCCTGGCGGCGCTGGCACTGGCCGGCTGCCAGCAGGCGGCACCGGCAGGCGGCGACGCCATGGAGAAGCGGATCGCCGACCTCGAAGGCCAGGTCGGGGCCGTGCAGGAACAGAACCGGGACCTGAGGGCGAAGATGGCCGCCTCCCACCCGTTCGGGCGGTCGCCGCTCGACGCCTTCTTCGCCCGCCCCGAATTCTGGCAATGCACCTACGACTCGAGCTGGTCGGACTGCTCCAGCCGCTGTTCCGGGCAGACGTCGCAGGGCTACCAGGCCTGCCTCGAGAACCATCCGGAAGGGCCCGACCGGGTGAAGTGCGTCGAGGAGAACACGGCTCGCGGCGCGAACTGCCTGAAGGGATGTCCGGTGCAGACCTCACCGCTCGATCCGCCCTCGTGCCGCGGCGGTGGCGGGCCGCTGACGTAGCGATCCGACCGGACGTCCGGGTTCCGGCGGGGGCGTTCTCTCCCGGGCCATCGACGGGATCGCGGTCGCGGCGGCACAGCGCCGCCGCGGCCACGCATCGTCGGCGGCCCTACTCCGTCCCCGCCTCGCGCGCGGACGCCTCGGCCCGGGCATACGCCTCGAGGATCGCCTGCTTGCGCGCCTCGAGGTCCTCGCGCGGATACCAGCGCCCGTCGGCCATCACGCCCAGGGGCGCGGCCAGCGTCGCGAGATCCGCACGCGGGTCGGCGGCCACCAGCAACAGGTCCGCGCGCGCCGCTTCGGCCACCACGCCGAAGGCCGGGAGGTCGGGCCGGTGACGGCGGACGAACTCGCCGGGCACACGCGTGGCCGTCGCCAGGGCGGCATGCGGATCCAGCCCCGCGTCCACCAGGGCCGAGAGGTTGCGATGCAGGGCGTCGCCCGGGAACAGCCCGGGGATGTCCGGCGCGTCCGTGCCCGACAGCAACGGCACGCCCGCCTCGTGCATCGCCATCACGAACCTGGCGAGGAAGCGCGCACGGGCGTCGAGGCTCCCGCTGCGCCGCGCGTATCCCTGCAGCGGCCACGACACGCGCAGCTCCGGATGCAGGTAGCGCGAGCCGGGGCTGCGGAGGAAGGCCTCCACCACGTCTGGGCGGCCCCACTGGCGCGCGATCGTGCCGTAGGTGACGAGGTCGGCCACCACGGTCGTGCCGTGCCGGCGCAGCAGGTCGATGGCCGCGTCGATCCCGTCCTCGTCGGGCGCGGCGTTGGGATCCTCGCCCGCCGGCGGCGGAAAGAACGCGTAGAAGAACTCTTCGGCATGCGCCACCAGCGACTGGCCGGCCTCCAGCTGCCCGCGCAGGCCGACTTCGGCCACGCCATGCCCGACGAGCCCTAGGCCCTGTGCCTTGGCCTCCGCGGCCAGGGCGGCGAATGCCGGGGCCGACAGGTTGTTGTAGGCCTTGATGAATCCGTACCCGTTGCGGCGCGCGAGGCGCACCGCCGCGCGTGCGTCTTCGGCATCGGCCACCACCAGGTGGCCATAGCGCGGCGAGCCATCCACCGCCAGCGCCACGAACGCCCTCGGACCGGCCTGCTCGCCGGCCTCGATCGCCGCCCGCGTCCTGCCGACGAAACTGTTGGGCGCCTCGCCCATGTGCAGCGTGGTGGTGATGCCCTGCGCCAGCAGCAGTTCCAGGTCCTGCCTGCGATGCACGTGGTTGTGCATGTCGGCCAGGCCCGGAAGCAGCCAGGCGCTGCCGCGCCCGTGCACGATCCGCGCGTCCCCCGGCACATCGACCGACTCGCCCATCGCCACGATCCGGCCGTCCCGCACCAGGACCGTCTGGTGGTGCAGCGCGCCTTCCCGGTCCATCGGCAGGACGTTCACGTCGACGAAGGCGGTGGTGTCCTTCGGCGGCACCGCGCGCGGCTGGGCGCCTGCCGCACCGATGGACGCGAAGGCCAGGCAGGCCACGAGGCAGGATCGGACGAGGCGGCGGGATCGCGAGGGCAACGGGGGTTCCTGGGGATGACGGGACGAATGGCACGGCGCCACGGCGCCCGCCGGACCGTAGCACGCAACCGTGCGTGCCCGATGTGTCGATGGTCATTGCAGTGTGGACGCAATCAAGTCGCGCAGCCCGCGTCGTGGCGCAGCCGCAGGCCATGGGGCGGGCGACGACGCGATGATCGCCCGGCAGCTGCACGCGGGGAGCGGCGCTCGGCTGCGCGTCGGAACCGGCCGCACTCCGCGCCGGACACGCCGCCCGGCGTGCTCAGGCCTGTCCGGCCGCCGCTGCATCCGCCAGGCGCGGGTACAGCGGACGGAAGCCGAGTTCATCCCGCAGGCGGCGCCCGTCCAGCACCACGGCGAATGCCCGGGCGCGCTCCGGGTTGCTGCCGTCGGGTGGCGGCTGCCCGACCGCGGCGAACAGCGTGGCCAGGTCCGGCGCCGCGTCGTCGGTGACGTTGTAGATGCGATGCGTCGGCGATGGTGCAGCCAGCAGCCGCACGACCGCCTGCGCCACGTCCGCATGATGGGCGATCGACATGCGCTGCGCCGGCGGGAACGCCTGCATGAGCGGCACCGCCTCGGCGATATGCGGGTCGCCGTCGCCGTAGACGAACGGCAGGCGCAGGATGCGCACGTCGAGCCCCTCGATCGCCAGCAGCATCCGCTCGGCCTCGAGCTTGCTCCGCGGGTACGCGTCGACGGGTGCGCAGGCGTCGTCCTCGCGCGCTGCGACACCTCCGTTCGGCCCATACACAAGGCCCGTGCTGGTGAACACGAAGCGGCCCACGCCGGTGTGGACGGCCGCCAGTGCCAGGTGCCGCGTCCCCACGTGGTTCACGGCGTGCGCCTGTTCCGGCGTCGCGCCGCGGAAGAAGGCTGCGCAATGCACGATCGCCTCGACGCCGCGCAGGGCCGGTTCCAGGGTTTCCGGGCGCATCAGGTCGCCTTCCGCCAGATCGATGCCATGCCCGGCGAGCGATGCCGCCCTGGCCCGATCGCGCACGAGCGCACGCACCCCATGGCCCGCCTCCGCCAGCCGCCTGGCGAGCCTGCTTCCCACTTTTCCGGTCGCACCGGTCAACAGAATGTCCATGCCGCGCACGATATCCGCCACGCGCTCGCGCGGATTGGAGAAAACGGCCATGCGCAGCGGGGTTGCGACCCTTCCCGCCGGGGCGCACTATCGAACCATGGACCCCGCCTCCGCCTTCCGCGCCGCAATGCCGGCCGGCCACGCCACGGGTCCCGTCCTGGCAACCACGGTGCAGCATTTCCGGCGCGATACCCGCCGCGTGGCGATTCCGCATCCGGAGGTGCAGCTGGTCGCACGCTTCGCGCCATCGATCGATGGCGGCGTGGATATCCATGCGCTGGGTCCCCGCACGCGCGTCCACCGCAAGTTCATCCACGGCGGACAGCGCGCATTGCTGGTCCGGTTGCGCCCCGGCACCTGCGACGCGGCGCTGGGGAGCCCGGCATCGGACCTGGGCGACGACCCCGTGCCACTCGAGGCGCTGTGGGGCGGCGCCGACGCCGGGCGCCTGCGTGAGCGTCTTGCCCGGACAGACGACGCGGGCAACGCCTCGCGCTTGCTGCACGCGACGCTGTCGCAACGCACGGGACGTACCCGACCCGCGGCCGTTCCACTGCCGTTGCTCGATGTGGCGCTGGGGAAGCTGGAGGCCGCCAATGTCGGCACGGTCGCCCGCGATCTCGGTCTCAGCGAGCGCCACCTGCGCCGCGTGCTGCGTGGCGCGCTGGGCATCGGCCCCAAGACCTACGCGCGGCTGAAGCGCTTCGAGACCGCCGTCCGCCTGGCGCAGCGCACCCCCGCGCCCGCCTGGACCTGCATCGCAGCCGATGCCGGCTATTACGACCAGGCCACCTGATCGCGGACTTCCATGCGATCGCAGGCTGCACACCGGGCCGGCTGCTGGCGGAACTGCGCGAGGGCGAAGCGTCGTAGCGCGCACCTGGCGCCGCGGCGGACCACCCGCCACGAGGGCGCGCCGGAGGGACTGCCCCGTCGAGCCTCGCACCGTCGTGCCGAACAGCCTGCCGATGCCCGCAGTCAGCGCCATCGCGAGCGTGCCCCAGAAGGTCATGCGCAACGTCGCCTTGAGCCCGTTGGCGCCCCTGCGCCGGCGCGATCGCGCCGGGCAGCGCCAGGAACGCGAGCGACGCGATCGACACGCCGATCACCTGCATGTCGGCCGGCAGAAGCAGCACCGCCGCCAGCGGCATCGCGGCGCCCACGACGAACGTCGCGGCCGAAGCCATCGCCGCCTGGATGGGCCACGCCTTCGTCACCTCGTTGATGCCGGGCTCGTCGCGGGCATGCGCGCCCGGCGCATCATCCTACGTCGCCGGCCGCCCCGTAGCCCGGATAAGGCCGCAGGCCGCATCCGGGACCGCGCGACAATCGGCTTCGCATCGTCCCCCGGGTGCGCTGCGCTTACCCGGGCCACACAGTTGCCTCGTAGCCCGGACAAGGCCGCAGGCCGCATCCGGGACCACCCGCAACTGGCCGATGACATGTCGCCGGCCGCTGCCGCGCATGACCGGTGGGGACAGCGGGTCCCCACCAGCCGCCCATGGCCCTACTGCGCCCCAGCCTCCGGCAGCGGACCTTCCGCCACCAGCACCGCGCCGCGGGTGTTGCTGCTCCCGAACACCACCCAGATCGCCTTGTCGGCTCGGCGGATCACGTAGGTGTCCGCGTCGCTGTCGTACCAGTAGGCGTTCTGCATTTCCGAGAACTCCTGGCGGAAGTCGTCGAGTTCTGCACGGTTGGCCTGGTAGGTCGTCCGGTCGAAGCTGCGCTGGCCCAGGCGCACCCCGCCCAGCGCCTCGATGGCCTGCTGCAGGTTCTTGCGCACTTCGAACTTGGAGTAGGTCTTGCCGTCCGTGCTCTCCACGCCGTCGCTGAAGGTGCGGCCTTCCACCCAGAGCAGCGACTGGCCGGTCCAGACGGGCACGCGGGCCAGGTCCTTGGACTGCCGGGAAACGTCGTCACGATCGAACGCGTATCCGGAGGGCAGCACGACGTAGGGCCATTCGGGCAGCGGCTGGTCGCTGACGGGGATGGCCCCGATGTCGAACGTGGCCGGGGCATCCGGCGCGGCCGAAGCTTCCTCCCCGCTCGTCTCCTCCGCAGCCTGTTCTTCCGCGGCGGCAGCCGGCTCGTTCGTGTCGGGCTCGGCCATTGCCGGCCCGGCCGCGGCAGGTGCCGGTTCCGTGGCGGCGTCGGCCGCAGGTGGTGGGGCGTCCTGCTTGCCGCACGCCGCCAGCAGCACCAGTGCAACCCCCGTGGCCAACACCGTCTTGGTCTTCAACATCCTTGATTGCTCCTGTGTGGGACGCGGCCAGTGTAACGGGTGAAGTGAACGCGACCCGGCGAACATCTCGTCGACGCACGGCCCTTGTAGCCCGGACAAGGCCGCAGGCCGCATCCGGGGTCACGCGGCAATGAGCGCCGCGATGGGGCCCCGGGTGCGCTTCGCTTACCCGGGCTACGCGATTGGCGGCGCGTAGCCCGGATAAGGCCGCAGGCCGCATCCGGGTCACGCGGCAATGAGCG
>NZ_AWZR01000002.1 GCF_000472505.1 Luteimonas sp. J29 | reverse complement strand
GAGATGCTTCACCGCCGCCGCGGGCGATGGACGTGAAGCGCGTCATGCATGCCTCCGGTGCGAGGCGAGGCCGTCGCTGTGGCGGGACTCCAACCAGAACTTCAACACCAGCGTCACCAGCGCCAGCCCCGCCAGCAGCGAGGACACCGCGAACGCGCCGGTGCTGTCGAACTCGTTGTAGAGGATCTCGATATGCAGCGGCAGGGTGTTGGTCAGGCCGCGGATGTGGCCCGAGACCACCGACACCGCGCCGAACTCGCCCATCGCGCGCGCGCCGCACAGCAGCACGCCGTACAGCAGGCCCCACTTGATGTTGGGCAGGGTGACGCGGAAGAACATGGTCCAGGCGTTCGCGCCCAGCGAGCGCGCCACCACCTCCTCCTCGCTACCCTGCTGCTGCATCAGCGGCACCAGCTCGCGGACCACGAACGGGAAGGTGATGAACAGCGTGGCCAGGACGATGCCCGGCCGCGCGAACAGGATCTTGACCTCGTGCTCGCGCAGGATGTCGGCGAACCAGCCCTGCGAGCCGAACAGCAGCACCAGGCACAGGCCGGCGACTACCGGCGAGACTGCGAACGGCAGGTCCACCAGGGCCAGCAGCGCGCGCTTGCCGCGGAACTCGAACCGGGTCAGCGACCAGGCCGCGAACACGCCGAACACCGCGTTCACCGGGATCACGATCGCCGCGGTGAACAGGGTCAGCTTGAGCGCGGCGATCGCGTCGGGCGTGGTCAGCGCGTTCCACCACGTGGCGAAGCCCTTGCCGAAGGCCGACAGCAGCACCATCAGCAGCGGCAGTACCACCAGCAGCCCCATCACCAGCACCGCGGCGCCGATCAGCAGCCGGCGCAGCCACGCCGGGGTCTCCAGGCCGTGTCCCGCGTGCGCGTCAGCCATCGCGGCGGCTCCTGCGCTCGTGGCGGAACGCCAGCGGGATCAGGTTGATCGCCAGCAGGCAGGCGAACGAGGCGGCCAGCATCAGCGCCGCCAGCGCGATCGCGCCGTTGTAGTCGTACTCCTCGAGCCGGATCGTGATCAGCAGCGGCGCGATCTCGGTCTGGAACGGCTTGTTGCCGGCGATGAAGATCACCGAGCCGTACTCGCCCAGCGCGCGCGCGAAGGCGAGCGAGAACCCGGTCAGCAGCGCCGGCAGCAGCTCGGGCAGCACCACCCGGCGCAGGGTGGTCAGTCGCGAGGCGCCGAGCGAGGCGGCGGCCTGCTCCTGCTCGTGGCCGAGGGACTCGAGGATCGGCTGCACCGTGCGCACCGCGAACGGCAGGCCGATGAACACCAGCGCGACCACGATGCCGGCGGGCTGGTAGGCCACCTGGATGCCGAGCGGCTCCAGGTACCGGCCGATCCAGCCGGTGGGCGCGTAGATCGCGGTCAGGGCGATGCCGGCCACCGCGGTCGGAAGCGCGAACGGAAGGTCGACCAGCGCATCGAGCAGGCGCCGGCCGGGGAAGCGGTAGCGCACCAGCACCCAGGCCACCAGCGCGCCGGCGAACAGGGCGACGAGCGCTGCGGCGAACGAGGTGCCGAAGCTCACCTTGAGCGCCGACTGCACGCGCGGGTCCTTGAGCGCGCGCAGCCAGCCGTCGGGGCCCAGTCCCGTGGCGCGGAACGTGAGCGCCGCTAGCGGCAGCAGCACCACCGCGCCCAGCCAGGCCATGCCGAGCCCGAGGCTGAGGCCGAACCCCGGCAACGGGCGGCGCCAGCGCGGGCGCGACAGGTAGGGAAGGGCGAGGGTACTCATCGATGCGGCGGATCCGGTTCTGGTGGCGGCGTGCCGGGTGTGGGTGGCCGGGGCACGGCCGGGAGCGACGGACGCGCCCCCGGTCGCGGTTACGGACGGTAGATCCGGTCGAAGAAGCCGCCGTCGGAGAAGTGCAGCTTCTGCGCCTTCGCCCATCCGCCGAACGCGTTGTCGATGGTCACCAGCGGGATCGGCTTGAAGTGCGCGATCGCCGCCGGCGGCACCAGCTCCGGTCGCGACGGGCGATAGTGGTTGCGCGCGGCGATCGCCTGGCCTTCGGCCGAGTACAGGTGCTGCAGGTAGGCCTCGGCCAGCTTGCGGGTGCCGCGGCGGTCGACGTTGCCGTCCACCACCGACACCGGCGGCTCGGCCTTGATGCTCAGGCTCGGGAACACGATTTCGAAGCGGTCGCGCACCGCCGGGTCGGACAGGGTCAGCAGCGCCTCGTTCTCCCATGCCAGCAGCACGTCGCCGATGCCGCGCTCGACGAAGGTGGTGGTCGAGCCCCGGGCCCCGGTATCGAGCACCGGCACGTTGGCGAACAGCTTCCTGAGGTAGTCGAGCACCAGGTCGCCCTTGCGGTGCTCGCGCGAGGCCCACGCCCATGCGGCCAGGTAGTTCCAGCGCGCGCCGCCGGAGGTCTTGGGATTGGGCGTGATCACGGCGACGCCCGGCCTGGCCAGGTCGCCCCAGTCCCGGATCTGCTTCGGGTTGCCCTTGCGCACCAGGAACACGATGGTCGAGGTGTAGGGCGAACTGTTGTTCGGCAGCCGCGACTGCCAGTCCTTCGGGATCAGCCCGGTGTTCTCGACGATCGCGTCGATGTCGCCGGACAGGGCGAGGGTGACGACGTCGGCCTCGAGCCCGTCGATCACCGCGCGCGCCTGCTTGCCGGAGCCGCCGTGCGAGGCGCGCAGGGTCACGTCCTGGCCGGTCTCGGCCTTCCATTTCTTCCTGAACGCCTCGTTGAACTCCGCGTAGAGCTCGCGGGTCGGGTCGTAGGAGACGTTGAGCAGCTCGAGCTTCTGCGCCCACGCGGTGCCGCTGGCCGCGGACAGGCCGATCAGCAGGGCGACGAGGGTATTCCTGGTTGTGGTCTTCATGTGCATGGTCTCGGAAAGGGGGATCAGAACGCGAACTGGGCGCGCGTGAAGAAGGTCTTCTCGTCCTGCCGGTCGCCGCCCCCGGGGCCGCCGCCGGTGAACGAGGTATGGCCGTAGCTTGCCGCGAGCTTGAGGTGGCCGGTGAGGTACCAGTTCAGGCCCAGGGCCCAGGCGCTGGCTTCGGAGGCCGAGGCCGACGGCAAGGCGAAGAGCGGGAACGCGGCGTCGTCGACGTCGAGCTCGCCATAGCGGGCGACCAGCTCGAACGCGCCCCAGCCGCCCTCGGCGCCCGGCGCGAACGGGCGGTTGGGCTTCACCCCGCGATGGCTGGCCTTCTCGCCGGTCACCACCCAGCTGCCGGTGAGGCTCCAGGCCGAGTGGTCGAGCGAGGCGCGCGCGGCGGTGGCGGTGTCGACCACCTCCTGCTTCGAGCGGATGTACTCGCCGAGCAGGCCGACCGGACCGGCGTACCAGTACGCGTGCGGCGACCAGCGGGTGTGTTCGCCGTCGGCGACCACGGTGCCGAGGTAGCTGAAGAACGTGGCCTGGCCCTGGGTGCGGTAGCGCGGCAGGAAGCTGTTGCCGGCGCCTTGCTTGTCGCCGGTGCTGGCGCCGATGCCGAAGCCCAGGCCGGAGAGGGCGCCGTCGCTGCCCTTCCACGGCTCGAAGAACAACCGGCCGGCGAACTCGAACTCGCCATCGGGATTGCTGGTCGGGCTGTCGCGCCCGTCGGGGGCGCCGTTGTACACGCCGACCACGTAGTTCACCCGCGCATTCGCCAGCGCGCCCTGCAGTTGCACGCCGAGGTCGCGGTTGGGCGCCAGCTCGGTCGGGAAGCCGCGTTCGACCAGCGCGGTCGCGCCGCCGCCCTGCAGGCGTTCGAGGCCGACCGGCCCCTTCACCTTGCCCGCGCGCACGGTGGCGGCCGGGCTGAACCTGAGGTCGACGTAGGCGTCGACGATCGAGGCGCTGTCGCCGGCGAACTCGGGGGTGATCCGGAAGCCGACCAGGTCGCCCCAGCTGCCCTCCAGGGTCGGGCGGATGCGGCGCCACAGGAAGGTGTCGTTCTGCGGCCGCTCGTCGTCGTCGATGAACACGCGGTGGTCGGCCTGGACCAGGGCGCCGAGCTTGAGCTGCACCTTGCCGTCGGCGCTGCGGATCGAGGCGCCCTTGTCGGCGGCGAGAGTGACTTCGGGCTGCGGCCTGGGCGCCGGCGCGGGCTGGCTCGCGGCGACCGCCTGCTGGCGGTCGCGCTCGTCCAGTCCCTGCTCGACCGCACGCAGGCGACGGTCGAGTTCGGCCAGCCCGTCGGACGCGGCGCCTTCGACCGGGGCGATGCCCAGCCGGCGTTCGACGATGCGCAGGCGCTCGGCGATCTGTTCGGGGGTGGGGGCGGTGTCCTGGGCGACGGCGGCGGCCGAGCCCAGGGCCAGGCTCAGGGCGAGCAGGCTGCGTCGCAGCCGCGGCGCCCCGGCGGGGATGGATGGGGACAATCGCATGGCGTTTCCTCGTGGATCTCTGGGGAAGCGCCTCCGGTCGTCCGGTCGGCACCGTGGATGGGATGGGTGGGCGGCCTGCAGGCGGGGGACATCGGTCAGTCGTTCAGCCGCAGCTTCTGGCTGCGCGTGATCTGCACGATCCGCGACGAGTGCACCACCACTTCGACCTGGCCGTAGGCCAGGTCGCGGACGGCGTCGAGCACGGCGCGTTCGGCTTCGCTGATCGGGTAGCCGCGGCCGCCTTCGTCGGCGGCGGCGGGCCTGGGGGTGGGGGCGGTGGGGGAAACGGGGGATCGGCTCATGGTGGCGACGCCCGTGGGGGTGGGGATCAGGCCGCGTCCCGCGCGCCTTCGAGGCCGGCCAGCCACTCGTCGTCCGAACCCTCGTTGAGGTGCGAGAACAGCGGAGTGGAGAAGTAGCGTTCGCCGGTGTCCGGCAGGGTGGCCAGCAGCACCGAGCCTTCCGGCGCGCTGGCGGCGACCTGCAGCGCGGCGGCGACGGTGGCGCCGGCCGAAATGCCGACGAAGATGCCTTCCTCGGCGGCGAGGCGGCGCGCGGTGTCGATCGCCTCGTCGTCGGTCACCGGCACCAGCGCGTCGTGCACGTTGCGGTTGAGTACCTCGGGCAGGAAGTCCGGGGTCCAGCCCTGGATCTTGTGCGGCGCCCACTCCTTGCCGCCCAGCAGCGAGGCACCGGCCGGCTCGGTGGCGATGATCTTCACTTCCGGGCGCGCGACCTTGAGCACCTCGCCCACGCCGGTGAGCGTGCCGCCGGTGCCCCAGCCGCTGACGAAGTAGTCCAGGCGCCGGCCGGCGAAGTCGCGCAGGATCTCGGCCGCGGTGGTCTGGCGGTGGTAGGCCGGGTTGGCCGGGTTGGCGAACTGCGAGGCGAGGAACCAGCCGTGCTTCTCGGCCAGCTCGCGCGCCTTCTTCACCATGCCGGTGCCGCGCTCGGCGGCCGGGGTCAGGATCACCTTGGCGCCGTAGGCGCGCATCAGCTTGCGGCGCTCGATCGAGAAGGTTTCCACCATCACCGCGACGAACCGGTAGCCGCGCGCCGCCGCCACCTGCGCCAGGGCCACGCCGGTGTTGCCCGAGGTCGCCTCGACGATGGTGTCGCCGGGCTTGATCAGGCCGCGCCGCTCGGCGTCGAGCACGATCGCCAGCGCCAGGCGGTCCTTGACCGAGCCACCCGGGTTGAACGATTCGGCCTTGGCGTACACGGTCACGTGCCTGGGCGCGATGCGGTGCAGCTTGACGGTCGGCGTGTTGCCGATGGTGTCGACGATGCTCTCGTAGATGGCCATGGTGGTTCCTCGGTGCGGGTGGAACGGTCAGGCGGCGTCCGCGAGGGGGGTCGCGGGAGCGCCGAGCGGGGCGGCGCCGAACCAGTGCAGCGAGCCGGCCAGTGCGGCGACTTCGCCGACGATCAGCAGGGCAGGCGACTGTACGGCGTGGTGCCGGGCCAGGTGTGACAATTCGGTTAGGCGGCCGCAAACGACGCGTTGTTCCGGGCGGGTGCCGTTCTCGACCAGCGCGAACGGGGTGTCGGGCGCGCGGCCGTGGGCCAGCAGCCGCGCCTGGACCAGCTCCAGTCGGGCCGCGCCCATGTAGAAGGCGAGGGTCTGGCGGTCGCGGGCCAGCGCGGCCCAGTCCAGGGTGTCCTCCGGCCCCTGGCAATGGGCGGTGACCAGGCGCACCGACTGCGCGTGGTCGCGGTGCGTGAGCGGGATGCCGGCGTACGCCGCGCAGGCCGCCGCGGCGGTGATCCCGGGCACCACCTCGTAGTCGATGCCCGCCGCGCGCAGCGCCTGGAGCTCTTCGCCGCCGCGGCCGAACACGAACGGGTCGCCACCCTTGAGCCGGACCACGTGGCGGCCGGCGGTCGCATGCTCGACCATCAGCGCGTGGATCCGCTCCTGCGGCACGGCATGGTGGCCGGCCCGCTTGCCGACCTCGATCCGGAGCGCGTCGCGACGGGCCAGTGCCAGCACCTCGGCGCTGACCAGGCGGTCGTGCAGGATCACGTCGGCGTCGTTCAGCAGCCGCAGGGCGCGCAGGGTGAGCAGGCCGGCATCGCCGGGGCCGGCGCCGACCAGGGCCACCCGGCCGCGGGCCGGTGCGTCGGGGGCGTCGAGCGCACGCTCGAGCTCGCGCGCGGCCTCGATGTGGCGGCCGCGACGCAGCAGCCCCGGCAGCGGGCCGGACAGCAGCCGCGCGACCGCGCGCCGGCGCGCGTCGGCGTCCGGCCAGCGCGCGAGCAGCCGCGCGCGCTGGCGCGCCAGCAGCGCGGCCAGCGCGCCCAGCGAGTGGTCGAACTGGCGTTCGAGCTGCTCGCGCACCAGCCGCGCCAGCATCGGCGCGCCGCCGCCGCTGGAGATCGCGATCTGCAGCGGACCTCGTTCGACCCGCGCCGGCAGGTGCACCCGCGCCAGCTCCGCGTCGTCGACCACGTTCACCCACACCCGGCGCGCTTCGCCGGCCTCGGCCACGGCGCGGTTGGCGTCCGGGTCGTCGGTGGCGGCGATGGCCAGCCAGGCGGCGTCCAGCGCTTCGGGCGCGAAGCGGCCGGCGCGATGGTCGATGCACCCGTCGGCCACCAGCGCGGCGAGCGCCTCGCCAAGCGCCGGGGCGACCACGACGATGCGCGCGCCCGTGCCGAGCAGGGCCTCGACCTTGCGCGCGGCCACCGCGCCGCCGCCGACGACCACGACCGTCCGGTCGCGCAGGTCGGCGAAGAGCGGGAACAGCCGGCGGGAGGCGGGATCGGTCATCGGGACGGCATGCGACAGCGTGGACCGTGACGCTATCGAGCGCGGGGCCCCGACCGGAAATGGCGACGCGTGCTGCGCATATGCCGCAAAGGCATAAGCTGCCCCGACAGGGCATAAGCGCCGCAGCCCGCGTGGACAGCGGTTCCCGCGGTCGCTATGATCCCCGCAATCCATCTTTCCATCGCGATTGAAAGATGAAGTTGCGGCCGTAACCAGCGCCGCGGGACCGCCCTTGATGACCCTGACCCAGCTGCGCTATCTCGTTGCGATCGTCGACGCCGGGCTCAACATCACCCTGGCGGCCGAGCGCGTGCATGCGACCCAGCCGGGCCTGTCCAAGCAGCTCAAGCAGCTCGAGGACGAGCTGGGCTTCCAGCTGTTCGTGCGCAAGGGGCGCAGCCTGGAGGGGATCGCGCCCGCCGGGCGCAAGGTGATCGAGCACGCCCGCCGGGTCCTGGCCGAGGTCGCCAACATCCGCAGCTACGCGGCCAACGAGCGCGGCGAGCACGCCGGCCGCCTGCTGCTGGCCACCACCCACACCCAGGCCCGCTACGTCCTGCCGCCGGCGATCGCCGGGGTACGGCGCGAGTACCCGCAGGTCGACGTCGACCTGCAGGCGGCCAGCGACAGCGAGGTGATGCAGCTGCTCAGGGACGGCGCCGACCTGGCGGTGATCAGCACCGCCGGCGGCGTCCCCGAGGGCGGGCTGGCGGTGCCGCTCTACACCTGGCGCCGGGTGCTGCTGGTGCCGGCCTCGCATCCGCTCGCCGGCCTCGACCGGGCCCCGGGCCTGGCCGAACTGGCCCGGCACCCCCTGATCAGCTACGAGTCCTCGACCCGGCCCGATTCCTCGATGCGCCGCGCCTTCGTCGCGGCGGGCGTCGAGCCGCAGCTGGCGATGACCGCGCGCGACGCCAACCTGATCAAGACCTATGTCCGCGCCGGGCTCGGCGCCGGGCTGCTGGCGGAGATGGCGGTCGGCCCGCGCGAGGACCAGGACCTGCGGATCCTGCCGGCGCCGGCCGAGATCCCCGAATGCATCACCTGGGCGGTGATCCCGCGCGGCCGGGTGCTGCGCGAGTACGCGCTGCACCTGGTGCACCTGGTGGCCCCGCAGATCGACCGCCGCGACCTGCGCCGGGTGCTGGAGGGCAACCTCGAGGCCGACTGGCCACCCCCGCCGAGCTGGCAGGACCTGAGCCAGCCGATCACGTTCTAGGCCGGTCGCGGCGCGCGCCGGTTCCGCGGGGCACGCGCGGGCGCGCGATCACGCCTCGACGGCGGAGATGTAGGCGCCGGTGCTGACGATCTGGAAGGTCTCGCTGTCGACGCGGCGCACCGGGCTGCCGTCCTCGAGCGTGTAGACCATGCGCGCGCCGCCGTGGGCGTCCTCGCCCCCGGCCGCTTCCAGGCGCTGGATCACGCGGTGTTCGTTCCCCGCCTCGTCGCGGGCATAGAGGATCCGGGTCATACGCAATGGCCTCCGTGGAGACGATGCCCACACGCTAGCCGCGGGCGCGGAGCCGTGTGTGAAGGATTCACCAAGGCATCGTTAACGCACCGCCCGCGCCGGATCCTTCACGGTGCGCGGGCAGGTCCCGCGGCCACACTGCGCCTCCCGTTTGCAGGAGCAGGCCCATGGCGACGCCCGAGGAACTCGAACACCTGGCCAGGCTGATGGAGAAGATCGACATCGCCATGCTGACCACGCGCGGCGGCGACGGGCGCCTCTACAGCCGCCCGCTGTCCACCCAGTGCGCCGACTTCGACGGCGAACGGGTGTGGTTCATGACCTCCGCCTCCACGCCCAAGGTCGCCGAGATCCAGCAGCATCCGGCGGTCAACGTCGCCTATGCCTCGGCCGATGCCAATACCTACCTCTCGGTCGCCGGACAGGCGCGCGTGGTGCGCGACCGGGCGCTGATCGAGCGCTTCTGGAACGATGCGATGAAGGCCTTCTTCCCCGGTGGCAAGGACGACCCGGACCTGGTGCTGATCGAGGTCGCGGTCGAGACCGTCGAGTACTGGGACGGCCCCGGCAGCTGGATCGGCAAGGCCGCCGCCTTCGCGGTGGCCCGGGTCACCGGCGACGACGAGGCCCTGGGCGAGAACCGGATCGTGGACGCGCGCGGCGGCGTCACCCGGGAACCGCCGGGCGGCCGCTAGAGCCAGCCGGCGTGCGCCGGGATCGTCTCCCAGTCGTCGTTGGCGCCGTCTTCGAGCCGCACCGGGGCGCGCTCCAGCTCCTCGAACGGCACGTCGTCCAGGCAGCCCACGTTGACGCACACGAAGGGTCCGCCCATCACCTCGAAGTCGGCGCGGCTGAAGGTGGTGGTGCCGCAGTTGCGGCAGAAGCAGTGCTCGATCGTGCCGCTGCCGAAGCGGTAGCGGCCGAGGCCGGCGCCTTCGAGCAGTTCGAAGGCCTCGGCCGGCACGTGCGCCTTCCAGATGCGGGTCTTGCGGCAGTAGCTGCAGGTGCAGCGCAGGGTGGTGGCGTACCAGGGGCCGGGCCGCAGCTGCGGTGACCGTTCGCCCTCCGGAGCGAGGTCGAGCGTGCAGCGGAACCTGACCTGGCCGCAGTGGCAGCTGCCGTGGCGCGTCTCCAGCATGGGTGTTGCTCCGTCGTGGTCCTGCTCCCACGACGAACGCGGGCGTGCCGGATCGACACGCCCGCGGCCGCGCTACCGGCCTTCGTTTTCCGGGGCGTCCGGCGCCGGGCCCTTGTTCGCGGACGAGGCCTCTTCGTCGTGCACGTAGACCGCGTCGCGGAAGCGCTTGTGCAGGTCGGTGCCGCCGGGCGGGATGTACTGGGTGAACAGCACCGCGGCGATGTCGTTCTTCGGGTCCACCCAGAACAGCGTGTTCGCGAATCCGTCCCAGAAGAACTCGCCGACCGCGCCGGAGGCCTCGCCGGCGTGCGCCGGTGGCGAGTGCCGGACCGCGAAGTCGATCCCGAAGCCCACCTGGCCCTTGCCCGGCAGCCAGGAGCGGTCGCCGACGGTGTCGGGCAGGTCGTCGCGCGCCATCAGCGCCACCGTCTCCGGGCGCAGGATGCGCACGCCGTCGAGTTCGCCGCCGTTGGCGAGCATGCGTGCGAAGCGCATGTAGTCGTCGAGCGTGGACGCCAGGCCGTAGCCGCCGGGGCTCATCGGCCATTCCCGGGTCGCGTTCTCGAGCCAGGGCGAGTCGGGCAGGCGCTCGAAGCCGCCGCCGTCCTGCAGTTCGTACATCGCGGTGAGCCGTCCGCGGCGCCCCGGCTCCACGTACCAGCCGGTGTCGTGCATGTCCAGCGGGTCCAGCACGCGCTCGTGCACCAGCTGCGCGAACGGCTTTCCGGCCAGCACCTCGGCCAGACGGGCCTGCACGTCCACCGAGATGCCGTACAGCCAGCGCGTGCCCGGCTGGTACGCCAGCGGCACGGCGGCGAGGCGGCGCGACATCTCCTCGAGCGTGATCTCGCGGGTGTCGATGTTCGCTTCACGGTACAGGCGCGCGGGCGCGTCGTCCTCGAACGCGGCGGCGAAACCGGCGGTGTGGCGCAGGATGTCGCGCACCAGGATCGGCCGCTCCGGCGGCACCAGCACCGGCTTGCCGTCCGCATCCTCGCCCGCGTACACCTGCACGTCCGCGTACTCGGGCAGGTACCGGGACAGCGGATCGTCGAGCTGGAACCTGCCTTCCTCGTACAGCGTCATCAGCGCGACCCCGGTGACCGGCTTGGTCATCGAATGGATCTGGGCCACCGTGTCGCGCTGCATCGGCCGCCCGGCCTCGCGGTCGGCCATGCCGAAGGCGCCGAAGTAGGCCTCGCGCCCCCGCTCGTACACCAGGGCCGACACGCCCACGACCCGGTCCTGTTCGACCATGCCGCGCAGCACGCCGTCGATGTGCTCGGGATCCACCAGCGGGCGGGCCGGCGGATCGTCGGCGGAAGCCGCGCCGGCGTCGGGCGCGGTGGACGGGTTGGGCTGGCAGGCGGCCAGCAGCAGGCCGAGCGCGGCCGCGACGTATGCCTTCATGCAGGACTCCCGTGGGATGGCGGATGCGGCGGGCGCGCCGCGGGCCACAGTATGGCCGTGCATGGCGACGGCCGCCCGCTGCGGCGCAGCGTCGCGCGCGGACGGCGGCCGCGACGCGCGCTAGCATCATCGCGCCGGCACCGGGCGGGGCCCTGCGCCGGCATCCCGTCCAGCATCCACCGGAGCCGCCATGCCGATCGTCCGTCCCGCTGCATCGTCCGGCACCGTGGCCTGCCCGCCGCACGGGACGGACGCACGATGAGCGGCGAACGCCGGCTCGGGGTGGCCCTGTGTGGCCTGGGCATGCTCAGCGAACACCAGATCGCGCCGGCGCTCGAAAAGACCCGGCATTGCAGGCTCGCCGGGCTGGTCAGCGGGAGTCCGGACAAGGTGGCCCGGTTCCAGGCCCGCTACGGCGTGCCCGACCGCGCGGTGTACGGCTACCACGACATGCAGCGCATGGCCGACAACCCGGACATCGACATCGTGTACGTGGTCACGCCCAATGCGCTGCACGCCGCGCACGCGATCGCCGCCGCGCGCGCCGGCAAGCACGTGTTCTGCGAGAAGCCGCTGGAAGTGTCGGTCGAACGCTGCCAGGCGATGATCGACGCCTGCCGCGAGGCCGGGACGCTGCTGGGCACCGCCTATCGCTGCCACTACGACCCGCACCACGTCGAATGCATCCGCCTGGCCCGCGAGCGCGTGTTCGGTGCGCCGGTGGTGGTGCAGGCCGCGTTCTCGATCGACGTCGGCCGCCCGGACCAGTGGCGCCTGCGCCATGCGCTGGCCGGCGGCGGCGCGCTGGTGGACGTGGGCATCTACGCGCTCCAGGCCAGCCGCTACCTCACCGGGGAGGAGCCGGTCGAGGTCGCCGCGATGGCGAGCACCACCGACGCGGAGAAGTACGCCGAGGTCGACGAGACCATGGTCTGGACCGCGCGCTTCCCTTCCGGCGTGCTGGCGCACTGTGCGACCAGCTTCCGGGCCGGCGGCATGCAGTCGCTGCGGGTCGACTGCGAGCGCGGCTGGTTCGAACTCGACCCGGCGTTCTTCTACGACGGCAACCACGGCCGGCGCAGCGACGGGGTCGAGATCCGGCATCCGCCCACCGACCTGTTCGCGGCCGAGCTCGACGACTTCGCGCTGTCGATCCTCGAAGGCCGGCCGGCGCGGCTGCCGGGCGAGGAGGGCCTGCGCGACGTGCGGATCATGCAGGCGATCTACGAGGCGGCGCGCACCGGCCGCCGCGTGCGCCTGGGCGGCTGACCGCGGCCGCGCCGCCCGCGACGCGGGCGCCCGGCCCCCCTCGTGCAGTGGCCCCGTCACGGCCGGCCACCGGATCGGGGCGGTGTGTGTTGCCTACCGCCCTTGGCCGCCGCCGGCCCGCGCCTGCTGGTCGCGCACCCAGCGCATCTGGTTGCGGAAGGTGTCGGTCCAGTACAGGTGGCGGTTCGCGGCGAGGAACGCCAGCAGTTCCTCGTGCGCCTCGTTGCTGACCGGCAGGTGGTCGCCGCCGATGCCGTGGAAGGTGAAGTTGATCATCGTGCCGCGGCGCCCGGCTTCCTCGACCAGGGCGATCAGTTCCGCGCCGGTCGCGTCCACCGGCACCGTCACCGGGACCGCGGCGCGGTCCAGCGCCCACATGTCGGGCACCACGTCGCCGCCGACGAGCTTGATGCCGAGGAACATCGGCGCCACCGCGGCGATGTACTCGCCGTCGGCCGCGGCGCGGTCGCCGCACGGCGCGGTGTAGGTGAACTCGGTGCTGCCGTCGATGGCGTGCAGCATGGTGTTGGCCACCGCCACCTGGGCCTGCATCCGGGCCACGGTGGTCGTGTCCAGGTCCTGCTCCGGCTTCACCCACTCGCGGCCGGCGCCGCGCGCCGAGCACTGGTGGAACAGGCTGTGGTTGCCCAGCTCGTGGCCGCTGCGCGCCGCCGCGCGCCACTCTTCCATGCGCTCGCGCACCGTGTCCGCGGCGAGGGTCAGGTAGAAGGTGCCCTTGAGCCCGTGCCGGTCGAGCGCCGGGATCGCGTTGTCGAGCTGCGAGGGCAGGGCGTCGTCGTAAGCCAGGCTGACCGCCGCGCGCTGGCCGTCGGGCCACGGGAAGGGCGGCGGCATCGCCGCCGCGGTCGCGAGCGCCAGGGTCCCCGCCGCGAAGGCCGCAGCCAGCAGGTATCGGATCCTCATGTGCATCAATCCCCTCCGGTGGAACGCACATGTTGCACGATGCGCGCCTGCCGGGGCAGCGCGGGGCCGCGGCGCCGGCTATGGTGTGGGGTCCCCGTTCGCAGGCACGCCCTTGGCCGTCCCCGACCCGCGCCGCGCGCAGCAGCACGCCACCCGCGCCGCCTTCTTCATCCCCGGATTCACGATCGCCACCTGGGCGCCGCTGGTGCCGTACGCCAAGCTGCGCGCGGGGCTGGACGAGGCCGGCCTGGGGCTGGTGCTGCTGTGCCTGGGCATGGGTTCGCTGCTGGCGATGCCGCTGGCCGGGGCGCTGGCCGCGCGCCAGGGCTGCCGGCGGGTGATGCTGGCCAGCACCGCGCTGATGGTGGCGTGCCTGCCGCTGCTGGCACTGGCGTCCGACCCGCGCCTGCTGGGCCTGGTCCTGCTGGCGCTGGGGGCGGCGATGGGCGCGATGGACTGCACGATGAACATCCAGGCGGTGGCGGTCGAGCGCGAGGCCGCGCGGCCGATGATGTCCGGCTTCCACGCCTTCTACAGCGTCGGCAGCCTCGCCGGCGCGCTGCTGGCCACGCTGCTGCTCGGCAGCGGGCGCGGCCCGCTGGCGACGACCCTGGCGGTGGCCGCGCTGGTGGCCGTGCTGTGCGCGTGCGCGGCAGGGGCCTGGCGTCCCGACCGGGCGCCGGCGGGGACGCGGGTGTTCGCGATCCCGCGCGGCGCGGTCGCGGTGGTGGGCGCGGTGTGCTTCGTGAGCTTCCTTGCCGAAGGCGCGATGCTCGACTGGAGCGCGGTGTACCTGCACGAAGTCCGGCAGGTGGACGTGGCCAGGGCCGGGTGGGGTTTCGTCGCCTTCAACGTGGCGATGACCATCACCCGACTGCTGGGCGACGGCGTGATCGCGCGCGTGGGCAGCGCGCCGACGGTCGCGATCGGCGGCCTGCTCGCCGCCGGCGGGCTGGCGCTGGTGGTGTTGGCGCCGGACCTGCGCGCCAGCCTCGCCGGGCACGCGCTGCTGGGCATCGGCTGCGCCAACATCGTCCCGGTGATGTTCAGCCTCGCCGGACGGCAGCGGCGGATGCCGCTGCACCTGGCGATCCCGGCGGTGACCACGCTCGGCTACGCGGGAGTGCTGGCGGGACCGGCGCTGATCGGCTTCGTCGCCGACGGCGCGGGCCTGGCCGCGGCGCTGCTGGCGGTGGCGGTCGCGCTCGCGCTCGCCGCCCTGCTTGGCGCACGCACCGCCGGCCGCGAACTGCGGGCGTGAACAGGCCCGGCCCCGGCGTCATCGAACCGTCGCCGACCGGCCACGCGGCCTGCACACGCGCGTGCCTAGGATGCGCCTCCCCGCAACGGCGCGAAGGTGCACAGTGGAACAGGGCAGGATCCGGATCGAACTGGGGCACGACCTGCGCGACGGCTGGACCGTGACCCGCAACCGCGTGGTCGACGGCTGCTTCAACAGCCTCGATGCAGCCTACGACTACGCGAGCAAGTGCGCCCGCCGCGCGCACCGCGCGGGCCTGGCCGTGGACCTGGTGATGGCGCCGCCCGCGCCGCCGCAGCGGCGGGCCGGGTGATCAACCGCCCGCGTCGGCCTCTTCGTCCGGCGCGGGTGGCGCGGGCCCGACCGGATCCGGCGGGCCTTCGGCCTCGGGCGGCGGCGGAGGCGCGGTGCGCGGCGTGCCCGGCAGGTAGTAGGCCACGCGGTCGAACAGGCGCCGGTAGAAGTCGCGGTTCTGCACCGTGTTGCTGCCTACCTTCACGAGGTCGGCGTTCTTGCCGATCGGCACCGGCAGCGAGACCGATCCGATCATGCTCACGCCGACGCTGGCCGAGCTGGACTGGGTGCGCAGCGCGTGCCGGTCCTGGACCGCGTTGAGGAACACGATCGACCCGCCGTCCGCGCGCTCCACGCAGGTCGCACGCAGGTTGAGCTGGGTGTGCAGGTCCGAGTCGGGCTGGAACACCTTGGTCGCCTCGACCGCTTCGCCGTCGGCGCGCGCGATCACGTAGCCCTGGCCGAGCAGGGCGCGCCGGGCGGCCTCGCAGGCCACCTCCGGCGGCACCGGGTACTCGCGCGAGTAGGTGTCCTCGGCGCCGAAGGTCTCACCCAGCGGCGGGGCCTCGGCCCGGTGGCCACCGCGTCCGCCGCCGCACGCCGACAGGGCCAGGAGCAGGGCGATGCAACCGGTGGCAGCCGCTGCGCGACGGGTCGATGCGGGGAAGTGGAAGCGGGATCGGGACACGCGGGCCAGTCTATGCCGCAGTGCATGCAAGGCGAATGAACGCAGGATTCACGGCGTGTCGCGGAGCCGCCACGCCCCGCATCACGAAACCGTTATGCCTGAGAACTGGATTGCGATTGGTCGTGGACCGGCGCTGGTGCAACCTGTAGGGATGACACGGGCGCGAGTCGACGCCCGCGCGTGGAGGGAGGCTGGAGTGATCGCACGGTCCCGGGCATGGCGTGGGTGGCTGTGGTGCGCGCTGCTGCTGCTGGCGGCGCCCGCGTCGGCGGCCGGGCGCGATGCCGACGCGGCGCGCATCGAGGCGCGCGCCGAGGCGATGGCCGCGGAGATCGTCGCCCGCCTCGACACCGACGAGAAGCTCGACCAGCTGATCAACACCGCGCCCGCGATCCCGCGCCTGGGCATCCCCGCCTACAACTGGTGGACCGAATCGCTGCACGGCGCGATGGGCGCGCTGCCGACCACCAACTTCCCCGAACCGATCGGCCTGGCCGCCACGTTCGACCCGGCGCTCGTCCGGCGCGTCGCCGCCACGATCGCGACCGAGGTGCGCGGCCTGCACGCGCTCGCGCGCCAGACCGGCCGCACCGGGCGCATCGGCACGGGACTCGACACCTGGTCGCCGAACATCAACATCTTCCGCGACCCGCGCTGGGGCCGCGGCCAGGAAACCTATGGCGAGGATCCGTTCCTGGCCGCGCGCATGGGCGTGGCCTACGTGCGCGGCGTGCAGGGGGACGCGCCGGGCCTGTACGACGTGATCGCCACGCCCAAGCACTACGCGGTCCACAGCGGCCCGGAATCGACCCGCCACCAAGCGAACGTCTACGTCTCGCGCCGCGACCTCGAGGACACCTACCTGCCGGCGTTCCGCGCCGCGATCGTCGAAGGCGGCGCGGGCTCGATCATGTGCGCCTACAACCGCGTCGACGGCGTGCCGGCCTGCGCCAGCGACCTGCTGCTGCGCGACATCCTGCGCGGCGACTGGGGCTTCCGTGGCTACGTGGTGTCGGATTGCGACGCGGTGACCGACATCCACCGCCACCACCACTTCGCGCCGGATCCGGCCGCGGCGGTGGCGGCGGCGATGCGCGCGGGCGTGGACAGCGAGTGCAATGGCGCCACGCTCACCGATACCGCCGGTCTGGCGCAGCCCTACCGCGAGGCGCTGGCGCGCGGCCTGCTCACCATGGCCGACATCGACCGCGCGCTGGTGCGGCTGTTCGCCGCCCGCCTGCGCAACGGCGACCTGCCGGGCCTGCGGCCGCTGTCGACCGAGACCGCCTCGCCGGCGGACGTCGGCGCGCCCGCGCACGGCGAGCTGGCGCTGGAGGCCGCCGAGAAGAGCCTGGTGCTGCTGAAGAACAACGGCGTGCTGCCGCTGCGGGGCGCGCCGAAGATCGCGGTGATCGGCCCACTGGGCGACGCCACCCGGGTGCTGCGCGGCAACTATTCCTCGCCCCAGTCGGCGCCGCCGGTCTCCGTGCTCGAGGGACTGCGCCGGGCGATGCCGGATGCGCAGGTGCGCCATGTCCCGTTCGGTGCCACCTGGACCGATGGCGACCCGATTCCCACCAGCGCGCTGCGCACGCCCGACGGCGAGCCCGGCCTGCTGGCGCGCTACTTCAACGCCGCCGAGCGTCCGCCCGCGCGCTTCGCCCCCGGCGAGCTCGACGCCTGGATCGAGCGCACCGGCTTCGCCCGCGAACCGGTCGTCACCCGGGTCGAGCCCGACGTGAACTCGCGCAGCCTCGACCTGGCGCAGGTGCACGACGTGCACCGCGTGGAGTGGACCGGTTACCTGGTGCCGCCGGAGACCGGCACCTACCGGCTTGGCCTGGGCGGCTTCAACGGCGAACTCGAGTTCGACGGCAAGCCTTTCGTCGACCTGCGCGGCGCGTCCTGGAACAGCCTGCCCACGCTCGGGACGGTGCACCTGGAGGGCGGTCGCCGCTATCCGATCCGGGTGGTCACCGAGGCGCGCATCCTCGCCGGCATCGGCCTGCTGTGGAAGCGCGTGTCCGACGCGCCGCTGGAGGAGATGCGCGCGGCCGCCGCCGATAGCGACGTGCTGGTGGCCGTGGTGGGCCTGACCTCGGACCTCGAGGCCGAGGAGGCGCCGGTCGAGGTCCCCGGCTTCAAGGGCGGCGACAAGACTTCGCTCGACCTGCTCGCCGACCAGCAGGCGCTGCTCGAAGCCGCGCGCGCCACCGGCAAGCCGCTGGTGGTGGTGTTGATGAACGGCAGCCAGGTCAACCTGGCATGGGCGCGCGAGCACGCCGACGCGATCATCGAGGCCTGGTATCCGGGCCAGTCGGGCGGCCTGGCGGTGGCGAACGTGATCGCCGGGCACGTCAACCCGGGCGGGCGCCTGCCGCTGACCTTCTACCGTTCGGTGGACGACCTGCCGCCGTTCGGCGACTACGACATGCGCGGCCGCACCTACCGCTACTTCGACGGCACGCCGGTCTACCCGTTCGGGTACGGGCTGAGCTACACCAGCTTCGAGTACGCGCCGCTGGAGATCGCCGCCGCGCGCGGCGGGGCGGCGGACGGGCTGCGTGTGACCACGCGGGTCCGCAACACCGGCACCCGCGCGGGCGACGAGGTGGCGCAGCTCTACCTCGGGTTCCCCGAGGGCGAGGGGCTGCCGCGGCTGGCGCTGCGTGGTTTCGAGCGGGTGCACCTGCAGCCGGGCGAGGGGCGCACGCTGGTGTTCGAACTCGATGCGCGCGACCTGAGCGCGGTGGACGCGGCGGGCGTGCGCCTGGTGATGGCGGGCGAGCACCGGGTCTGGGTCGGTTCGGGCCAGCCGGGCACCGGGGTGCCGGTGCAGTCAGCGACGTTCCGCAATGATCGGCCGCGGCCCGTGCCGCGGTGAGCTGTGGCCGGTGCGGAGAGGCGCGCCGGTGTTGTCTTCACGTCCATGTCCCAAGGGAGCAACGACATGACTTCGAGCAATAGCCGCGGCAATCGCCGCATCCACCGCTGGTGCCTGGCACTGGCCGCCGGCAGCCTCCTGCTGTGGGCCGGCGCCGCCGTGGCGCAGGACGACACCATGGTGGCGATCGAGACCCCGGCGCAGCCCGATGCGATCCCGCTCGGCACCGGTCCGCTGCCGGGCGCGACCAATCCCGAGAGCTGGCACCGCCAGTACGAGCGCGTGTTCGCCCGCAACGTCACCGAGGCCACGCTCACGCCGTTCCTCCCCGACCCCGACAAGGCCACCGGCGCCGCCGTGATCGTGGCCCCCGGCGGCGGCTTCCGCTCGCTGTCGATGGAGAACGAGGGCTGGGACGTGGCGCGGGCGCTCAACAGGCACGGCGTGGCCGCGTTCGTGCTCAAGTACCGGCTCAACCAGACCCCGGCCGACCTCGACGGCTTTGCCGAGTCGATCCGGCAGATGCTGTCGGGCCCGCGCCCGCCGCGCGATCCGGGCGCGGCCGATGCGGCGAAGATGCTCGAGCCGCAGCTGGCCGACGCGCGCGCCGCGTTCGCGCTGGTGCGCAGCCGCGCCGCCGAATGGAACATCGATCCCGACCGCATCGGCATGATCGGGTTCTCGGCCGGCGCCATGCTCACCCTGACCACCGCGCTGCACGGCGAGGACGCCAGGCCGGCCTTCATCGGCAACATCTACGGGCCGATCTCGGCGGTCAACGACGTGCCGGCCGACGCGCCGCCGATGTTCGTCGCCCTGGCCGCCGACGACGGCCTGTTCAGCAACCAGGGCTTCGGCATCGTCGAGAGCTGGCAGAAGGCGGGGCGTCCGGTCGAGTTCCACTACTACGAGCAGGGTGGCCACGGCTTCGGCATGTACCAGAAGGAAACCACCAGCACCGGCTGGTTCGATGCCTGGGTGAGCTGGCTGCGGATGCACGGCTACCTGTCGCGCGCCAAGTAGGCCCCTCGCCGTTTTTCTCCACGCGACGCCGCCGTCTCCCGGCGGCGTTCGCGTTTCCGCCCCCGCAGGAGCGGCTTCAGCCGCGACCGGCCTCCCCGGGAGGCCCGCCTCCATTGCGAGGCGGTCGATGCCCGCCTTTCCAGGTGCCCCGCCGCCGCACGCACCGGCGGTACCATCCGCCCACCGCGTTCGCGCTTCTTCCGTCACGGCCATGCACGCCGCCCCCGACCGCTGCTGGTGGCTCTACCTGCTCGAATGCGGCGACGGCACCTGGTACGCCGGCATCAGCAACGACCTGCCCGCGCGCCTGCAGGCCCATGCCGACGGCACGGGTGCGCGCTACACCCGCGGGCGCGGTCCGCTGCGGCTGCTGGCCAGCCGCGCGTATCCGGATCGCGCCAGCGCTTCGCGCGCGGAGTGGCGGCTCAAGCAGCTGCCGCGCCGGCGCAAGCTGGCCTTCTTCGCCGCCGGGGACGAGGGCTGACGGCCCGTCCCGGGCGTCGCCGCGCGCCGCTGGTCTATAGTGCGGCGCCCACTCCGCGTCGCCGCGCCATGCCGTCACCCGCCGTTCCCCGCGCCACGATCGCCCTTGCCGCCGGCGGCACCGGCGGCCACCTGTTCCCGGCCGAGGCGCTGGCGCGCGAGTTGCTCGCGCGCGGCCACGACGTGGTGATCCATACCGAACGCCGCGGCGCGCAGTACACCCGGGCGCTGGACGGCCTGGCGCACGTGGTGCTGCCGGCCAGTTCGCTCGAGGGCGGGATCGCGGCAAAGCTGCGCGCGGTGCTGGCCATCCTGCGCGGCGTGCTTGGCTCGCGCCGGGACCTGCGCCGGCGCCGCGCCGCGCTGCTGGTCGGGTTCGGCGGCTATCCCAGTTTCGCCCCCGCACTGGCAGCGCGCAGCCTCGGCCTGCCGCTGGTGCTGCACGAGCAGGCCACGCGGCTGAGCAAGGCCAATGCGCGCCTGCTGCGGTTCGCATCCGCGCTCGCGACCTCGTTTCCGACCGTGGAAGGCGCGGATGGTTTCGATCCGGCGCGGATCGTGCAGACCGGCAACCCGGTGCGCCAGGCGATCCTCGGTGCACGCGGCGACTATCCGCCGCTGTCGGCCGACGGCCCGCTGCGCCTGCTGGTGGTGGGCGGCAGCCAGGGCGCGGCGGTGTTTGGGCGGGTGGTGCCGCCCGCGCTGCTGCAGCTGCCGGAGGACCTGCGCCGCCGCCTGCACGTGTCGCTGCAGTATCGCGGCGACGACCCCGACGCGCTGCGCGCACGACTGCGCGAGGCGGGCATCGACGCCGCGGTGCAGCCGTTTTTCCACGACATCGGCGATCGCCTGCGCGAATCGCACCTGGTCATCACCCGCGCCGGCGCCAGCACCGCGGCCGACCTGCTGGTGATCGGCCGCCCCGCCATCTTCGTGCCGCTGCCGCACGGCGGCTCGCGCGAGGAGCAGCGCCGCAACGCGCAGACCCTGGCCGACGCCGGCGCGGGCTGGCACGTGCCGGAGCCGGAATTCACGCCCGAGGCGCTGGCACGGCTGCTGGGCGGACTGTTCGCCTCGCCCACGCGACTTGCAGAGGCCGCGCGCGCCGCTTCCGCGCTGGGGCGTCCGGATGCGGCCGCGCGCCTGGCCGACCTGGTCGAACGCGTCCTCGCCGGCTGAGGCCTGCCGCATCGCCCTACAATCGGGTGATGCAGGAAGACTCCGGACTCCAATCCGCCCCGCTGCGCGACGATGCCGACGTGCTCGTGGTCGGCGGCGGGCACAACGGCCTGGTCTGCGCCGCCTACCTCGCGGCGGCCGGGCTGAAGGTCACCGTGCTCGAACGCCGGGGCGTCGTCGGCGGCGCGGCGGTGACCGAGGAATTCCATCCGGGCTTCCGCAATTCGACCGCCAGCTATACCGTCAGCCTGCTGGACCGGTCGGTGATCGCGGACCTGCAGTTGGTACGGCATGGGCTGCGCGTGGTCGAGCGCCCGTTCTCCAACTTCCTGCCGCTGCCCGACGGCCGCGCGTTCCGCCTCGGCGGCGAGCAAGGCCTGGAGTCGATCGCCGCCTGGTCGCCGCGCGATGCCGAGCGCATGCCCGCGTACGAGGCGATGCTCACGCGCGTGGTCGCCGTGCTGCGCGAGCTGGCGCGGCGCACGCCGCCGGACGTGGGCGGCAGGCTGTCGCTGTCGGACTGGCTCGCCTCCTGGGACGTGGCGCGCCGCCTCGGCCGCCTCGACCTCGAAGGCCGGCGCGACCTGTTGGAACTGTTCACCCGTTCGGCCGGCGAGCTGCTCGACCAGTGGTTCGAAAGCGAACCGCTCAAGGCGGCGCTGGGCTGGGACTCGGTGGTCGGCAACTTCGCCAGTCCGTACACGCCCGGCAGCGCCTACGTGCTGCTGCACCACGTGTTCGGCGAGGTCAACGGCAAGCAGGGCGCCTGGGGGCACGCGATCGGCGGCATGGGCGCGATCACCCAGGCGATGGCGCGCGAATGCGCGGCGCGCGGCGTGCGCATCCACACCGGCGCCGCGGTCGAGCGCGTGCTGGTACGCGGTGGCCGCGCGGTGGGCGTGGCGCTGGAGGACGGCCGCGAACTGCGCGCGGCCACCGTGGTGTCCAACCTCAACCCGAAGCTGCTGTACACGCGCCTGGTGCCGCGCGAGCACCTCGACGGGGACACCGCGCGCCGGATCGCCAGTTACCGCTGCGGCTCGGGCACGTTCCGCATGAACGTGGCGCTGTCGGAGCTGCCCGATTTCATCGCCGCGCCCGGCACGCAGCTGCAGCCGCACCACCAGAGCGGGATCCTGGTCGGGCCTTCGCTGCGGTACTTCGAGGCCGCGTACTTCGATGCGAAGTCGCGCGCCCACAACCCGGGCTGGGCGCGCGCGCCGATCGTGGAGCTGGTGATCTCGTCCGCGCTCGACGACACGCTGGCGCCGCCCGGGTGCCATGTCGCCAGCCTGTTCTGCCAGCACGTGAACCCGGAGCTGCCCGACGGCGGCTGGGACGCGCACCGCGACACGGTGGCCAGGCTCATGATCGACACGGTCGATGCGGTGGCGCCGAACTTCGCGCGCAGCGTGCTCGGCTACCGCGCGCTCTCGCCGCTCGACCTCGAGCGCGAGTTCGGCCTGGTCGGCGGCGACATCTTCCACGGCGCGCTTGGCCTCGACCAGATGTTCAGCGCCCGCCCGCTGCTGGGGCAGGGGCGCTATCGCGGCGCGTTGCCCGGCCTGTACCTGTGCGGGTCCGGGACCCATCCCGGCGGCGGCGTCACCGGGCTGCCGGGACGCAACGCCGCGCGCGAGATCCTGCGCGACCTGCGCCGTCGTCCGCGCCCGCACTAGGAAGACACACACGACGGCCCGGCAAGGCTGGAAACGTTTGCAACGGCTGCCACAGCGGCCTGCGATGTCAAGTGCCCTGGTGAACCTTTCGGGGCTGTTGTGCGCTGCAGCGTGCAACCGGGGTCACGAATCGTTCACGATGCCCCCGCACCCGACGTGGGGGAGGGAGCAAAGCCCGCTGGCAGGCAACTGCAAGCGGGCTTTTTTTTGCCCCGGCCCCGCGACCACCCGGGCGGCCGCGCGATGCCCTGGCCTGCCCGGCGGCATGGAGCGCCGGCTCCGGCGTCGGAGCCGGCCAGGACTTCCCGGTCGCTGGGGCTGTCGTCCTGCAGCGATGCGCGACCCTTGCGGTCGCGGACACGGTCGTGCCGTCCACCCCGGCGCCCGGACCGTCACCCGGGCCCGGCTCCGGCCGAGTCGCACGGCCCATGCGCCGTTCGGTCCCCGGCCGGCGCCGGCACGGGCAGGGCGCGGGCGGTCCCGCCACGCGCCATGCCGCAGTGCCACAATCGGGTCATGGACCAGCCTCTCCAGGATCTCGACGCCCTCGTCGACCGCGCCCTTGCACGGCTCGACGGCCTGCCTGCCGATCCGGGCCTGGTCGAGCGCGTGCGGCGGGTGGCCGTGGCCAGCGACTTCGCCATCGACGTCCTCGCCCGGCAGCCGGAGCTGCTGGCCCGCCTGGCCGCGGACGACGGCGCCCGGCCGCTGCCGCCGCCGGTCCTGGATTCCGGATCGCGCGACGACTGGCCGCGCCGGCTGCGCCTGTACCGCACCGCCGAATGCGCACGCCTGGTCTGGCGCGACGTGCTCGGCCTCGACGACGTCGACGCCACCCTCGCCGCCGTCACCGCCCTGGCCGAGCGCTGCCTGGGCCTGGCCCTGGAGGCCGTCGAGGGCGACTTCGTCCGTCGCCACGGCCAGGTGCCCGGGCCCGACGGCCGGCCGGTGCGGCTGGTGGTGTTCGCCATGGGCAAGCTCGGCGGCGGCGAACTCAACTTCAGTTCCGACATCGACCTGGTCTATGCCTACGAGCATGGCGGCGAGAGCCAGGGCGATTCGATCCGCCCGCTGCATGCGGAGGACTATTTCGCCCGCCTCGGACAGCAGCTCGCGCGCCTGCTCGACGAGCGCACGGTGGACGGCTTCTGCCACCGCGTCGACTTGCGCCTGCGTCCGTTCGGCAACGCCGGCCGGGTCGCGATCAGCTTCGCCGCGCTCGAGGCCTACTTCCAGCAGGAAGGACGCGACTGGGAACGCTACGCCTGGCAGAAGGCGCGCCCGGTCGCCGGCGACCTCGAGGCTGGACGCCGGTTCCTGGAGACGCTGCGCCCGTTCGTCTACCGTCGCTACCTCGACTTCGGCGCGCTCGACGGGCTGCGCGCGATGAAGGCGATGATCGCCGCCGAGGTCGCGCGCAAGGAGCTGGCCGACGACATCAAGCGCGGGCCGGGCGGAATCCGCGAGATCGAGTTCCTGGCCCAGTCCCTGCAGCTGATCCGCGGCGGCCGCGAGCCCGCGTTGCGCGAACCGCGCCTGCTGCCGGCGCTCGACGCGCTCCGGGCCGCCGGCCACGTCGAGCCGGAAACCGCGACCGCGCTGGCCGAGGACTACCGCTTCCTGCGGCGGCTGGAGAACCGGCTGCAGATGCTACGCGACGAACAGACCCACGCGCTGCCCGCCTCGCCGCTGGACCGCGAGCGCATCGCGCGCGGGCTGGGCCACGACGGCTGGGCGTCGCTCGCCGCGCAGGTCGAGCGCCACCGCGCGCGCGTGACCCGCGAGTTCGATGCGCTGCTGTCGCAGCGCGAGCAGCAGCCTGCGGTGGGCGACGACATCGCCGGCTACTGGCGTGCGCTGCCCGGGGGCGGCAGCGCCGCAATGCTGGCCGACGCCGGGTTCCAGGAAGCGGCCGAAGTCGACGCGGCGCTGCGCGACTTCGTGCGCACGCCCAGCGTGCGCGAACTGTCGGATGCCTCGCGCGCGCGCCTGGACCGGGTGATGCCGGTGCTGCTGCAGGCCACCGCGCCGGCCACGCGCCCGCTGCAGGCGATCCGGCGCCTGCTGGCGCTGCTGCACAACATCCTGCGCCGCGCCAGCTACCTGGCCCTGCTCGACGAGCACCCGACCGCGCTGGCGCGCCTGGTGGACCTGGTCACCCGCAGCGCGCTGCTGGCCGAACGCCTGGCCGCGCATCCGCTGCTGCTCGACGAACTGCTCGACACGCGCGCGAGTGGCCCGCTGCCGCAGCGCGGACAGCTGGCCGAGGCCTGCCGCCCGGCGCCCGGCGCCGACACCGAGTCGGCGCTGTTCGCGCTCAACGAGGTGCGCCAGCAGCTCAGCTTCCGGATCGCGCTGGCCACGCTCGACCGCCGCCAGCCGGCCTGCGACAGCACCCGCCAGCTGGCCTGGCTCGCCGACGCCGTGGTCGGCACCGTGCTCGAACTGGCGCGGGGCGAGCTCGAGCGCAGCCACGGCGCGATCGCCGGCGCCGGGTTCGCGGTGCTCGGTTACGGCAGCCTCGGCGGCGAGGAGCTGGGCTTCGGCTCCGACCTCGACCTGGTGTTCCTCTACGAGGCCCCGCCCAACGCGTATTCCGACGGTGCGCGGCCGCTCGACGCATCGCGCTGGTTCGCGCGCCTGGCGCAGAAGATCGTCTCCCTGCTCGGCGCGGTGACCGGCGGCGGGCGGTTGTACGAGGTCGACGTGCGCCTGCGCCCGGACGGCGGCAAGGGCCTGCTGGTGTCCTCGCTCGCCAGCTATGCCGACTACCAGCGCAACCGCGCCTGGACCTGGGAGCACCAGGCGCTGGTGCGCGCGCGCTGCGTGGCCGGGGATGCGGCGGTGTCCGCGGAATTCGACCGGATTCGCGCCGAGACCCTCGCGCGCCGGCGCGACCCGGTCCGCCTGCGCGACGACGTGCTGTCGATGCGCCAGCGCATGCGCGAGGAGCTCGACCGCAGCAACGACGCGCTGTTCGACCTCAAGCAGGGCGAGGGCGGCCTGGTGGACCTGGAGTTCATGCTCCAGTACCTGGTGCTGCGCGAGGCCGCGGCGCGGCCCGACCTGCTGCAGCCGCGCGCGACCCGGCCGCTGCTCGAAGCGATGGCGGCCTGCGGGGTGCTGCCCGAGGACGTCGCGGCCACGCTGCGCCGGGCGCATGCCACCCTCGTGGCCAAGGGCCTGGACTGCACGCTCGACCGGCGTCCGCGCATGGTGCCGCACGACCCGACGATCGAGGCCGCGCGCGCGGCGGTGGTCGAGGCCTGGCGGCACTACGGCCCCGCCGCCTGAGGCCGGCGCCGCGGCAGGGTATAGTGCCGCGCGACGCGATACGCGCTGCACGGAACACTGCATGCCACAGGCCACGACGGCACTGCTCGAGGCGATCGAACGCGAGACCGGCCCCGCGCCGCGCTGGAGCGTGGTGTGGCTGCACGGCCTCGGCGCCGACGGCAGCGACTTCGTCCCGATCCTGCCCGAACTGGTGCGCCGCGACTGGCCGCCGATGCGCTTCGTGTTCCCGCACGCGCCGGTGCGCCCGGTGACGATCAACAACGGCATGCGCATGCGCGCCTGGTACGACATCCGCGACTTCGACTTCAACGCGGTCGACCGCGCCGACGATGCCGGGGTCGAGGAGTCGGTGGCCCAGGTCGAGGCGCTGATCGCGCGCGAGGTCGAGCGCGGGATCCCCGCCTCGCGCATCTTCCTGGCCGGCTTCTCGCAGGGCGGCGCCATCACCCTGGCCGCCGGCGTGCGCAGGCGCGAGCCGCTGGCCGGCCTGGTCGGGCTCTCGACCTACCTGCCGTCGCCGCGGCGCGCGGCCGACGCCCTGGTCGACGCCGCGCGCGCCCAGCCGGTGTTCATGGGCCACGGCAGCCAGGACCCGGTGGTGCCGCTGGCGGCCGGCGAACGCAGCGCCCAGTGGATGCGCGAGCAGGGCTTCGACGTCGCCTTCCACCGCTATCCGATGCCGCATTCGGTCTGCGTCGAGGAGATCCGCGACCTCGCCGGCTGGATGTCGGGCCGGATCGCCGAAGGCTGAGCCCGGCGGCCGGCCGGGCGGTGGATGGCCTCCGGCCGGGGCGGGGGCTACCATGCTCCCGGATCATGCCTGCGCCGGAGCGGACACCCGCAGTGAAGATCATCATCGCCGACGACGAGCCCTTGGCGCGCGAGCGCCTGCGCCAGCTGCTGGCCGGGCGTGCGGGCGTCGAAGTGGTGGCCGAGGTCGGCGACGGCCAGGAGGCGCTGCACGCCTGCGCCGAGCACGAACCCGACCTGGTCCTGCTGGACATCGCGATGCCCGGCATCGATGGGCTCGAGGTCGCGCGCCACCTCAAGGGCTTCGAGCGGCGCCCGGTGGTGGTGTTCTGCACCGCCTACGACGCGCATGCGCTCTCGGCCTTCGACGCCGAGGCGGTGGACTACCTGGTCAAGCCGGTGCGCCCGGAACGCCTGGCGTCGGCGCTGGAGCGCGCACGCGTGCTGGCCGCGGCGCGCGGTGGTGGCGAGCTGCCCGGCGCCGCCGGCAAGCGGCGCACCCACCTGTGCGCCCGGCTGCGCGGCAGCCTGCGCCTGATCCCGGTCGAGGAGGTCCGCTACCTGCAGGCCGAGGAAAAGTACGTGGTCGTTCACCACGCCCGCGGCGAGGACCTGATCGAGGAGTCGCTCAAGTCGCTGGAGGAGGAGTTCGGCGAACGCTTCGTGCGCATCCACCGCAACTGCCTGGTGGCGCGCGACGAACTGGTCGAACTCAGACGCTCGATCGACGGGCAGGTGCACGCGATCCTGCGCAACGGCGACCGGCCGCTGGACGTCAGCCGGCGCTGCGTGGCCCAGCTGCGCGAGGCCATCCGCAGCCTGTAGCGCGGTTTTCCGGCGCGGCGGCCGCGGCTGCGGGATAATGCCGGCATGGAACGACTGCGCATCGCCACCCGCAAGAGCCCGCTCGCCCTGTGGCAGACCGGGCACGTCGCCGCGCGGCTGCGCGAGGCGCACCCGGGGCTGGAGGTCGAGCTGGTGCCGCTGAGCACCCGCGGCGACGAGATCCTCGACCGCTCGCTGGCCGCGATCGGCGGCAAGGGGCTGTTCCTCAAGGAGCTGGAGCTGGCGATGCAGCGCGGCGAAGCCGACTGCGCGGTGCACTCGCTCAAGGACGTGCCGATGGAGCTCGAGCCCGGGTTCGCCCTGCCCGCGATCCTGGTCCGCGACGACCCGGCCGATGCGTTCGTCAGCAACGCCTTCGCCTCGCTGCAGGCGCTGCCCGCCGGGGCGCGGGTGGGGACCTCCTCGCTCCGGCGCCAGGCCCAGCTGCGCGCGCTGCGGCCGGACCTGGACCTGCGCGACCTGCGCGGCAACGTGAACACCCGGCTGGCCAGGCTCGATGCCGGCGAATACGACGCGATCGTGCTGGCCTGCGCCGGCCTGCGGCGCCTGGGCCTGGACGCGCGCATCCGCGACCGGCTGGTGGCGCCCGGCTGGCTGCCGGCCCCGGCCCAGGGCGCGATCGCGGTCGAGTGCCGGTCCGGCGACGCCGCCACGGCGCAGCTGTTCGCGCCGCTCGACGACGCCCGCACCCGGCGCTGCGTCGAGGCCGAGCGGGCCATGAACCGGGCCCTGCACGGCAGCTGCCACGTACCGGTGGCGGCCTTCGCCGAGGAGGCCGGCGCCGGCCTGCGCCTGCTGGGCATGGTGGGCGGCGCGAAGGACGGCCGCGCGGTGCGGGTCGAGGTCGAGGGCATGGATCCGGACACGCTGGGCCGCGAGGCCGCGCGCCGGCTGCTCGCAGGCGGGGCCGCGGAACTGCTCGGACAGGCCGGCTGACACGGCACGACGGGGCCGCCGCGGCCCCTCGCTCAGAACGCGTACTTCAGGCGCAGCGAGCCTTCGCGATCGGTGCGGCCCTCGCCGCCGTTGCCGGCGGTGTCGTGGCGCAATTCGACGTCGCCCAACAGCGACCACTGCGGTGCGAGCTGCAGGTCCAGGCCAATGGTCTGGCGGACGAAGGCGTGCTCGCGGCCGCGCTCGATCCGCACCTGCTGGTTGAGTGCGGCACGCTCGCCCAGGCGCTGGTTCCAGCGCATCAGCCCGGAGGCGACCAGGCCCTGGTCGGCGGCGCCCCAGTCGGCGTAGGGCTGCAGCCGGTAGCCGGTGCCGAACTCCAGCTGGACCCGGGTCTCGGGGCTGCGCACCGCCTCCAGGCCGTATCCGGCGGCGAACAGGGCGTGGCTGCCGGTCGAGGAGAACCAGTCGCGGCGCGAGGCCGGCGAGTGCAGGCCGATGTAGCGCCGCGATGCCAGCTGCGGCAGGCGCATCGGCCGGATCTCGTCCACCGTGCCCGGGGTGCGCGGCCCGTCGACCACCCGCGGCAGGAAGCCCTGCCACTCGGCATCCACGCAGACCAGGCGCAGGCACGGCTGGCGCAGCGACACCTGGCCGGAGGCGACCGCCACCGCCGCCGGCAGGTGCGGCGCTTCGGGCAGCGGTTGCAGGAATACCGGCAGGCCCAGCAGGGCCAGCCACCCTCCGGCGAGCAAGGCGTTCTCCGGGACGTGGACTCGGCATCCCATTCTGCCGCAACGCACCATGCTTGCCCAGCGACGTTCAGGTCCGGACAAGGCCTCCGTACCGGCCCGGCGGCGGCACACCCGCCCCTTCTCCCGCTCGCGGGGACGGTCGGGAATGGGGCGTGCAGCGCGGCGAGCCGTCCCCCGCCCCCTCGCAGGCGGGGGGCGCGACCTGCCCGGGTCAGAACGGGAAGAAGCGCGGGATGAGCACGATCGCCGTCGTGCAGAAGAGGATGTTGAGCGGGATCCCCATGCGCACGAAGTCGGAGAACCGGTAGCCGCCCGCGGTGAAAACCATGGTGTTGGTCTGGTAGCTGATGGGCGTGGCGAAGCTGGTCGAGGCGGCGAAGGCGACCGCGACCAGGAACGGCTTGGGATCCACGCCCAGCGATCCGGCCGCTGCCAGCGCGATCGGCACCACCAGCACCGCCGAGGCGTTGTTGCTCATGAACTCGGTCGCGAGCGACGTCATGAGGTAGACCGCCGCGAGCGCGGCCAGCGGCCCGAACTGGCCGAGGTGGGTGACCATGAATTCCGCCGCGAGCGCCGCGCCGCCCGACTTCTGCAGCGCCACGCCCAGCGGGATGATCCCCGCCAGCAGCAGGATCACCCGCCAGTCGATCGCGCGGTAGGCCTCGTCCGGCTCCAGCAGCCGGAACACCAGCAGTGCGGCGCAGCCGACCAGGGCCGCCTGCACGATCGACAGCCAGCCCAGCGCCGCGACCGCGATCGTCGCGGCCATCACCAGCACCGAGAGGCTGGCGCGGCGCACGTCCACCTTCGGCTCCTTGCGGGTGCCGAGCACGATCATGCCCTTGTCCGCCCGCAGGTCCTCGATCGCCGCCTCCGGGGCCTCGAGCAGCAGCACGTCGCCGAGGCTGAGCTGGACCTGGTCGAGCGGCTGGCGGATGTCCAGCAGGCGGCGGTGGATGCCGTGCACCCGCGCCCGGTACATGTGGCCGAAGCGCATCCCGGCGAGCGTATTGCCGATCAGGTGCGAGCCGGGCGAGACCATCGCCTCGACCTGCAGCAGCTCGGCGTCGCGGTCGCCGTTGCCCGGGCCCTGGTCGAAGCGCAGCTTGCGCGCCTTGCGCACCGCGCGGATGTCGCGCCATTCGCCGCGCACCAGCAGCCGGTCGCCAGCCTGCACCACCGCGTCGGGGCCCGCCACCGGGCGCCGGTGGCGGAGGATCTCCAGCACCACCGCGTCCGCGACGCCTTCGGGGACCACCTGGTCGCGCCGCAGGCCGACCGCGTCCGAATCCTCCGGCACCAGCAGCTCGGCCACGTAGCGACCCACGTGCTCGTTGCCCTCGTCCCCCGGCACGCCGCGGTCGGGCAGCAGCCAGTAGCCCACGGTCAGCAGGTAGGCCATGCCGATGGCCACGAACACGATGCCCAGCGGCGCGAACTCGAACAGGGTGAACCCCACGCCCGCGGCCTCGCGGCCCATCGCGTCGACCAGCAGGTTGGTCGAGGTGCCGACCAGGGTGCACACGCCCGCGGCCTGCGACATGTACGAGAGCGGGATCAGGAACTTCGACGGCGCCCAGCGGTTGGCCGCGCTCGCGGCGAGCACCAGCGGCAGCAACACCGCCACGGTGGCGGTGTTGTTCACGAACGCGGCCGTCCCGGCCACCAGCACCAGCATCACCAGCAGGAACAGCCAGCGCCAGCGGATCCGCGACAGCACCTCGCCCGCCGCCACCAGCGCGCCATTGCGCTGCAGCGCGCCGCTGAGCACGAACATGGCCGCGACCATGACCGTGGCCTGGTTGCTGAAGCCCGACAGGGCCTCGGGCACGGTGATGACGCCGGTGAGCATCAGCGCGGTCATCACCAGCAGCGCCACCACGTCCACGCGCAGCTTCTCGGTGACGAACAGCGCGATGGCGCCGGCCAGGATGGCCAGCGTCAACCAGAGGGCCATGCCGCCCCCCCGTTGGCGTTCCGGCG
Organism: Luteimonas sp. J29; assembly: GCF_000472505.1. GTDB lineage: Bacteria > Pseudomonadota > Gammaproteobacteria > Xanthomonadales > Xanthomonadaceae > Luteimonas. The sequence goes on along the minus strand of NZ_AWZR01000002.1, from coordinate 459,119 downwards.
TGTGCCCGTCCCCGGGCCTGCGCCGTGCGCCCCTGTCTGCCTCGTGGCCACGTTGCCGTCCATCGTCCTGCGTCCGGACCGGCGCACATGGTGCGGGTCGTGCGCGGCCGCCGCAATCCCGCACCACGGGGAAGGCGGCGCGGCGGCGCCCCGGAGACGGCGCCACGGGCCGCGCGCGGGCGCATAATCGGGCCATGGACCGATACGAACGCATCCTCTCCCTGCACCGCATCCTCAAGACCGCGCGCTACCCGGTCACGGTGGCGCGCCTGCGCGAGGAGCTCGAATGCTCCCGGGCGACCGTCTACCGCGACCTGGCCTTCCTGCGCGATGCGCTGATGGCGCCGGTGGTCGGCGACGGCGAGGCCGGCTTCCGCTACGACGCCGACGAGGCCGGGCGCTTCGAGCTGCCCGGCCTGTGGCTCAATTCCGACGAGCTGCACGCGCTGCTGGCGGCGCAGCAGCTGCTCTCGCGCAGCGGCGGCGGGGTGCTGTCGAGCGCGCTGGCGCCGCTGCAGGCGCGGATCGAGAAGCTGCTCGACGAGCATTCGGCCGGCAAGCGCTGGCCGGTCGAGCGCGTGCGGGTGATCCCGCATCGCGGGCGGCGGATGGACGAGCAGGCGTTCCGCATCGTGTGTTCGGCGGTGCTGCAGCGCCAGCAGCTGGCGTTCGACTATCGGGCCCGCTCGACCGACGAGAAGACCCGGCGCACGGTTTCGCCGCAGCGCGTCACCCATTACCGCGACAACTGGTACCTCGACGCCTGGGACCACGACCGCGAGGGCCTGCGCAGCTTTTCGGTCGACCGGATCAGCGCCGCGCGCGTGCTCGACGCGCCGGCGCGCGACCTCGACGAGGCCGAACTCGACCGCCAGCTGGCCGGCAGTTACGGCATCTTCTCCGGCCCGGCCCGCGGCGTGGCCACGATCGTGTTCAGCGCCAGGGCCGCGCGCTGGGTGGCCGATGAGCACTGGCATTCGCAGCAGCAGGGCCGGCACCTGCCCGACGGCCGCTACGAGCTCAAGGTGCCCTTCAGCGCCTCGCGCGAACTGCTGATGGACGTGCTGCACTACGGCGCGGACGCCGAGATCGTCGATCCGCCGGCGCTGCGCGAGCAGATCAAGTCGCTGCTGCAGCTGGCGCTGTCGAACTACGAGCGCTGAGCGTGGCGGCCGCCGGGGACGACCGCATCGCGCCGCGCGGAGAGCGCATCGCCCTGGTGCTGGGCGCCGGCGGCGCGCGCGGCCTGGCCCAGATCGGCGTGATCGAGGTGCTGGAGGAGCGCGGCTTCCGGATCGAGGCCGTGTGCGGGTCCTCCAGCGGTGCCCTGGTCGGCGGGATCTTCGCGGCCGGTCGCCTGCGCGAGTTCGACCGGCGCCTGCGCGCGATGTCGCGGCGCGATTTCCTGCGCCTGCTCGACCCGGGCTGGCGCCGCTCCGGCGTGCTCGGCGGCGCGCGCCTGGTGGCGGCGATGCGCGAGGTGGTCGGCGACCCGCTGATCGAAGCGCTGCCGGTCGCGTTCACCGCGGTCGCGGTGGACCTGGAGCGCCAGCGCGAGGTCTGGATCCGCGAGGGGCGGTTGTGGGACGCGCTGCGCGCCTCGTTCGCGATCCCCGGCCTGTTCACGCCGCACCGGGTGAACGGCCGCGCGCTGGTCGACGGCGGGCTGCTGGCGCCGCTCCCGATCGCGGCCACGCGCCTGTCGGACGCGCACCGGCTGGTCGCGGTGGACATGCACGGCTGGCCGCGACGCCCGCCCGGCGAGCCGGCCCGCTCGCAGCCGGAGGACGGCGGGCCCACGATCACCAGCCGGCTCGGCCAGTGGCTCGAGCGCGCGGCCGGCGGCGACGAGGGCGATGCCATGCGCATGGGCCTGCCCGAGATCATGTCGCGCTCGCTGGACACGATGCAGGCGCAGATCTCGCGCGTGCAGCTGGCGCTGGACCCGCCCGAGCTGCTGATCCGGATCCCGCGCGACGTGTGCTCGTTCTACGAGTTCTGGCGCGCGGCCGAGCTGATCGACGTCGGCCGGGCGGTCGCGATCAGGGCGCTGGACGCGGCCGGCTACTGAGGCCTGCGCGCGGCGTCGCAGCCCCTGAGATGGCGGCCGTGGAGCCTGTGGCCAAGCCCGGGAGCCACCGCCATGACACGATCCGCCAGCCTCCAGACTTCCACCGATCCCCTGCGCCTGGTCGAGGGCGCGCTGCTCGGCCTGCTGTTCCTCGCCGCCGTCGCGGTGCTGTCGCTGCCGGCGGCGCGCACCGCCAGTGCGCAGCTGGGCTGGGTGCCGCTGTGGCTGCTGGGACTGCCTGCGGCGGCGCTGGCCATGGCCCGGTGGCTGGCCTGGTCCCGGCTGCGCACGGGCGCCACGCCGGCACCGGCCGGACTGGCATCCATACGCCGCCGGCGCGCGCCGGCCGGGCCCGCGCGTCGTCGCATCGCACCGCGCCGCCAGGCGCGGCCACTGGCGGTCGGGCTGTCGCGCTGATCCGCCGTCGGCGCCGCGCGCCTGGCGCGGGCGCCGACGGGAACCTCAGCGCAGCACCTGCGGCGGTTCGCCGCCGACGATCACCACGTCCGCCGGACGGCGCGCGAACAGGCCCACGCTGACCACGCCCGGGATCTGGTTGAGCCGCTCCTCCATCGCCACCGGATCGACGATCTGCAGGCCGTGCACGTCGAGCACCCAGTTGCCGTTGTCGGTGACCACGCCCTCGCGCCACACCGGCTGGCCGCCGGTGATCGCCAGGATCTCGCGCGCGACCAGGCTGCGCGCCATCGGGATCACCTCCACCGGCAGCGGGAAGCGCCCGAGCACCGGCACCTGCTTGGCCGGGTCGATGATGCAGACGAAGCGGTCGCTGGCCTGGGCGATGATCTTCTCGCGGGTCAGCGCGGCGCCGCCGCCCTTGACCAGCCGCCGGTGCGGATCGCACTCGTCGGCGCCGTCCACGTACAGCCGCAGCGGCCCGACCGCGTTGAGGTCGAGCACCTCGATGCCGAGCGACTTCAGCTGGCGCGTGCTCTGCTCCGAGCTCGACACCGCGCCCGCGATCCGGTCGCGGATCCGGCCGAGCGCCTCGATGAAGTAGGCCACGGTGGAACCGGTGCCGACGCCGACGACGCTGCCGTCCTCGACGAATTCGATGGCCTTTTCGCCGGCCAGGCGCTTGAGCTCGGACATGGGTGCGGGGTCTGCGTATGGTGCGGCGGACGTGTCCGCCGACGGGACGGCTGGCGGTGTCGCCGGCCGCGGTTCGAGGGGATCAGGTCTTCTCCAGCCCGACCAGCAGCTTCCACTGCGCCGCGGTCACGGGCATCACCGACAGCCGCGAGCCCTTGCGGATGAGGGCGAACTCCTCGCCCAGCGCATCGGCGTGGCCGCGGATCTCCTCCAGCGTCACCGGGCGGGCGAGCCTGCGCACGAACCTCACGTCCACCAGCTCCCAGCGCGGCTGCTCGCGCGTGGCCTTGGGGTCGAAGTACTTCGATTTCTTCTCGAACTGGGTCGGGTCGGGGTAGGCGCGGCTGGCGACCTCGGCGAGCCCGTAGATCCCCGGCACCTCGGTGTTGGAATGGTAGAACAGCACCCCGTCGCCGACCTGCATCTGGCGCATGAAGTTGCGCGCCTGGTAGTTGCGCACGCCGGTCCAGGGTTCGGTGCCGACCCGCGCGAGGTCGTCGATCGAGAAGTCCGTCGGTTCGGACTTCATCAGCCAGTAGCGCTTGCGGGTGCTCATTTCAGGCGACGGGGAAGAACGTGTCGGATTCGGTGCAGACCGCGTCGAGCGCCACGTCCCAGGCCTCGGCCGCGATCGGGCCGGACTGCTGGAACGAGAAGCCCGCGCCCACCAGGTGCGGCGGCGCGGGCCGCGCGGCGCGGAACGCGAAGCTGCGATCGTACCAGCCGCCTCCCATCCCGAGGCGGTGGCAGCGCGCATCGAACGCGACCAGCGGCACGACCACGAGGTCGAGTTGCGCCGGTTCGAGCAGGTCGCCGGCGGCCACCTCGGGTTCCGGGATGCCGTAGCGGTTCGGGGCCAGGGGCGCGCCCGGCGCCCACGGCGCGAAGCGCAGCGTGCCGTCGCCGTGCAGCACCGGCAGGCAGTAGCGCACCTCGCGCGGCAGGCGCAGCTGCCAGGCGTGGAGCGGGATCTCGCCGTCGGTGGCCCAGTAGCCGGCCACGAAGCCGGTGCGCGGGGCGAACGGCAGCGCCAGCAGGTGGTTCGCCAGCGCCTCGGCGGCGACGATGCGTCGCGGGGCCGGCAGCGCGCGGCGCCGATCGCGCATTTCGCGCCGCAGGGCGCCGCGCGTTTCGCTCATCGGGAAGTGGGGGAGTGGCGCATGGCGCCATTGTGACCGCAGCAGCGCGGCCGCGGAAGCGTGACTGCGTCGCTGCCGTCGCGGCGCGCGCGGTACGCGTGGAATGAATACGTCCTCCGCCATGCCGATGCCTGCGAAACGACCTTGAACCCGAGGTTCAAAAGGGGACGCTCGTCATCCATCGGGCTTCCCGCTGCAAGGCGGACCTGCACTCCCGGACTCCGCTGCGTCCCTGAGGTCGTCTTAAGGGACAAGGCGAATGTTGCGCATGCCGTCGTACACGGCAGAGGACGCAGGCGAAGTATAGCCCCGGCCACCGCGTTGCCAAGGCCGTTCGTCGGCGCGGCGCGCCCGCGGTTCACGAGCGTGAACCCGGCGTGGGCGGACACGGGCGCGGTGCGCGCGGACCCGGCGGTCGCCGGTCAGCGCCCGTCGATCAGTGCGTCGAGCTTGCGCTGCAGCTCCTCGAGCGTGCGCGCGATCTCGCGGTCGCGCTGCTCGTTCTCCTCGCGCAGCTGCTGCAGCTCGTGGGCGAGGTTGAGCGCCGCCAGCACCGCCACCCGGTCCACGGCGGCCATGCGGTTGCCGCCGCGCACCTCGCGCATGCGCCCGTCGAGCAGCCGCGCCGCGGCGGCCAGGCTTTCGCGCTGGTCGGGGGCGACGCCGACCGTGTACTCGCGGTCGAGCAGGCGGACGCTGACCGCTTCGTTCTGCGAACTCATGCGCGCGCGCTCACGTGTGCTGCTCCAGCGACTTGAGCCGGGCGATCATGGCCTCGACCCGCGAGCGCGCCTGCTCGTTCTTGGCCAGCAGCTGGGAACGTTCCCCGGCGAGCTGCTCCTGCTGCTGGCGCAGCGAGCGGTTCTCCTCGGCCAGCTGCTGCGCCCGGCCGACCAGCGCGTCGATGCGCGCGGTCAGGGCGCGGAGCTGGGCGAGCACGTCGGGGCGGTCCATGCCGGCACGATAGGCAGGCGGCGCGGGGCGGTCAAGGCGCCGCCACGGGCGGGGCGGCGGCGGTCTCGCGGGCCGGCCGCCAGTTGCGGATGAAGGCCAGGCAGGCGTGGGCCTCGAGCGGCGGCGAGAGCCAGAAGCCCTGGACCTCGTCGCACGCCTGCTCGCGCAGGAACCGGAGCTGGGCCTCGGTCTCCACGCCCTCCGCGACCACGTTCAGGCCCAGCGAATGGGCCATGGTGATGACCGTGCTGGTGATGGCGGCGTCCTCCGGGTCGTGGGTGAGGTCGCCGATGAAGGCCTTGTCGATCTTGATCGTGGTGATCGGCAGGCGCTTGAGGTAGGCCAGCGAGGAGTAGCCGGTGCCGAAATCGTCGATCGCCAGCGACACGCCCAGTTCGCGGAAGGCCTGGAGCTTGGCCGCGGTGTGTTCGGCGTTGGCCATCAGCACGCTCTCGGTGAGCTCGAGCTCGAGCATGCTGGGCGGCAGCTCGATGTCGGCCAGGACCCGGCTGACCACCTCGGGGAAGTCGCCGCGCAGGAGCTGCAGCACCGACACGTTGACCGACACGGTGAGGTCGGTGAGGCCGTGCTGGCGCCAGCGCTGCAGGGTCAGGCAGGCCTCGCGCAGCACCCACTCGCCGATCTCCAGGATCAGGCCGCTTTCCTCCGCCATCGGGATGAAGTCCGCCGGCGCGATGTCGCCGTGCTCGCTGCTGTGCCAGCGCAGCAGCGCCTCCACGCCCGTGATCCGGCCTTCGGCCAGGGCCAGCTGCGGCTGGAACACCAGGCGCAGCTCGCCGCGGTCGAGCACCTTGCGCAGCGCGCCGGAGATCGTGGCGCGCTGGCGCACCGCCACGTCCATCGCGTCGTCGTAGCGCATGAAGGTGCGGCGGCCGGCCGCCTTGGCCTGGTACATCGCGGTGTCGGCCTGCTTGAGCAGCTCGGTCGGCACGTGCGCGTGGTCGGGATAGAGGCTGATGCCGATCGAGGGCGAGATCGCGATCTCGCGCCGGTCGTCGAGCAGCAGCGGGGCCTCGAAGGCCATGATGATCTCGCGCGCGACGTGGTCGGCTTCCTCGGGCGAGGTCAGGTTCTCCAGCACCACCGTGAACTCGTCGCCCCCCAGCCGGGCCACGGTGTGGTGCATGCCCACCGTCTGCTGCAGGCGCGCCGCCGCCGCGCGCAGGATCCGGTCCCCGGCGGCGTGGCCGAGCGAGTCGTTGACGTCCTTGAACCGGTCGAGGTCGAGGAACAGCACCGCGATCCGGTTGTCCTCGCGGTGCGCGCGCACGATCGCGCGCGACAGGCGTTCGGACAGCAGCGAGCGGTTGGGCAGGTTGGTCAGGGTGTCGAAGTTGGCCAGGTAGCGCAGCTCCTGTTCGGCGCGCTTCTGCTGGGTGATGTCGTTGAGCACCATCACGTACAGGATCAGCTGGCCGTTCTTGTCGTAGACCGTGCTCGACTCGATCTGGCACAGGAACTCCTCGCCGTCCTTGCGCCGCTGCCAGATCTCGCCGTTCCAGCGGCCCTTGCGCCGGATCTGCTCGCGGATGTGCTGGTAGAAGGCGGTGTCGTGCTGGAGGCTGTCGAGGATGCAGGCGTTGCGCCCGATCACGTCCTCCTCGTCGTAGCCGGTCATGCGCAGGAAGGCGGGGTTGACCGAGACGAAGTCGAAGTTGCAGTCGATCACCGCCACCGCCTCGTTCATGCTGCGCAGCACCTCGCTGGAGATGCGCAGCTCGCGGTCGGCCTCGCGGGTGCCGGTGATGTTGAGCGCGGTGCCGGCGATGCGCAGGATCCGGCCCTGCGCGTCGCGCGCCACGGCGCGGCCCCGGGCCCGCATCCAGACCCACTCGCCCCGCTCGCTGGCCACCCGCAGCTCGGCGAGGAAGGTGTCGGCGTGGCCGGAGATGTAGTCGTCCACGCGCCGGCGGACCATGTCCAGGTCGTCGGGGTGAACCAGCTCGCTGGCGTCCACCACTTCCTCGGCGAGCTCGCCGGAGGGCGTCGCGCGCGACTCCCCGGCCAGGCGGTGGACCCGGCCGCTGGCCACGTCGTAGGCCCAGTAGCGCTCATCGGTCGCCCACAGCGCCAGCTTCAGGCGCTCCTCGCGGTCGCGCAGCTGCTCGATGTAGCTGCGCTCGCGCTTGCGCCGGTGCAACATGATGAACAGCAGCGCGACCAGCAGCACCGATGCGGTCGCCGCCGCGACCAGCAGCTGCAGATCCCCCGGGTTGGTCGACACGCGGACCCCTGCGTTCGCGTCAATAACCGGCCGAGTGTAGGCGCGCGCGGCGCCCCGCGCCAAGCCGCCGCCGGCGCCGGCATGCAGCCGGCGGGAACACGTTCTAGACTGCGCGCTTCCGGGAACAGGAGCCGTACGTGTCCGAATCCATGCCCTCGCTGCAGGAGGTCGAGGCCGCTGGCCGCGAGCACGGGCTGGCCTGCGGCGCGTCCGAACTGCACGGTGGGCTGTGCGGCTGGCTGGCCGGGGGCGGCGAGGCCGGGCCGGACTGGCTGGCGCGGGTCATGGCCAACGACGCGCTGTCCCGGGTCGCGGGCAGCGGCGTGCTGCAGCGCCTGGGCGAGGCCACGGCGCGCCAGATGGAGTCCCAGGATTTCGGGTTCGACCTGCTCCTGCCCGGCCCCGACGCCCCGCTGGAGGCGCGCATCGGAGCCCTGTTCGAGTGGTGCCGCGGCTTCGTGGGCGCCTTCGGGCTGGCCGCCGGCTCGGCGCCGCCGCTCTCGGACGAGGGCGGCGAGGCGCTGGCCGACCTGGTCCGGCTGGCCGCGGCCACGCCCCAGGACGGGGGCGACCAGGAGGACGAGGAGGCGCTGGCCGAGATCGAGGAGTACGTGCGGGTAGCCGCGCTGCTGCTCCACGGCGACTGCGCGCTCGGGCCGCGGCACCGCGGCCGCCTGAACTGATGGCCGCGCCGCTCCGGCCGCCGACGGGGATCCCCGCCCAGGCCTACGCGCGCCGCCGGCGCCAGCTGATGCGCATGGCCGGCGAGGACGCGATCCTGGTGCTGCCGGCCGCGCCCGAGCGGATCCGCAGCCGCGACACCTTCTTCCCCTACCGCCAGGATTCCGATCTCTGGTACCTCACCGGCTTCCCCGAGCCGGAGGCGGTGCTGGTGCTGGTGCCGGGCCGCCGCCATGGCGAGGCGCTGCTGTTCTGCCGCGAGCGCGACCCCGAGCGCGAGGGCTGGGATGGACCGCGCGCCGGCCCGGAAGGCGCGGTCGAGGCCTACGGCATGGACGATGCCTACCCGATCGACGACCTCGACGAGATCCTGCCCGGGCTGCTGGAAGGGCGCACCCGCGTCTACTACCACTTCGGCCGCGACACCGAGTTCGACCTCAAGCTGATCGGCTGGCTCAACCGCGTGCGCGCGCAGGTGCGCCTGGGCGCGCAGCCGCCGCACGAATTCCTCGAGCTGGGCCACCTGCTCGACGAGATGCGGCTGTTCAAGTCGCGCGACGAACTGCGCCTGATGCGGCATGCGGCGCGGATCAGCGTCGAGGCGCACGCGGCGGCGATGCGCGCGGCGCGGCCGGGGATCCGCGAGTACGAACTGCAGGCCGAAGTGGAGCGGGTGTTCCGCGCCGCCGGCGCCGAACCGGCCTACAACAGCATCGTCGGCGCCGGCGCCAACGCCTGCGTGCTGCACTACCGCGCCAACCGCGGCCAGGCCCGCGACGGCGACCTGGTGCTGATCGACGCCGGCGCCGAGTACCAGGGCTACGCGGCCGACATCACCCGCACCTTCCCGGCCAACGGGCGTTTCAGCAAGGCGCAGCGCGAACTGCACGAGCTGGTCGACGCCGCACGCGCGGCGGCGCTTGAGCAGGCGCGGCCGGGCGTGCCCTACGAGGCCGGGCACCACGCCGCGGTGCGCGTGCTGACCGAAGGCCTGCTGCGGCTGGGACTGCTCAAGGGCAGCCTGGAGCGCAACCTCGCCAGCGGCGACTACAAGCGCTACTACCGCCACAAGACCGGGCACTGGCTCGGCCTGGACGTGCACGACGTGGGCGACTACCGGATCGACGGCCAATCGCGCCTGCTCGAGCCGGGCATGGTGTTCACCATCGAACCCGGGCTGTACATTCCCGCCGGCGACACCAGCGTGCCCGCGAAGTGGCGCGGCATCGGGATCCGGATCGAGGACGACGTGGCGATCACGAAGGACGGCCACGAAGTGCTCACCGACGGGCTGGCGCGCAGCGCGGACGAGATCGAGGCGTTCATGGCGGCGCGCTGAGGGCGTGTCTGCCGCACTCGCGAGGCATGCCCCGCTGCCCCCACCCCGGCCCTCCCCCGCAGGCGGGGGAGGGAGCAGGTCGGGCGCGCAGTGGAGGGGGTCCGGCGCGCAGGGGAAAGGTCCGGCGCGCAGGGGAGGAGGTCCGGTGCGCAGGGGTGAGTGGGAGGTCCGGCTCGCAGGGAGGCGGTGCGCAGGGGGCTCAGGCCGGCGCGCAGGGGGAAGGATCGGCTCCGACGCGAAGCGCCGTTCCGCCCCCTCCCCCGCTTGCGGGGGAGGGCCGGGGCGGGGGCAGGCCGGAGGTCCCGGTCCCTAGCCCTCCAGCACCGCCTTCAGCGCGTCGTACTCCGGCGCCATCGCGGCCGCGCGGGCGGGCCGCGCCAGGCATTCGGCCAGCGCCGGCGGCGGTTCCACCGGATGGCCGACCAGCGGCTCGACGATGCTCTCGAACTTGGCCGGGTGCGCGGTCGCGACCACCGCCCACGGGCGCGTGTCGCCCGCTGCGCGCAGGTCCTGCAGCAGCTTCAGGCCGGTCGCGGTATGCGGGCAGGCGACGATGCCGTGGCGCGTCGGCGCCTCCCGCACCACCTCGCGGATGGTAGCGTCGTCGACCGAAGCGGCCACGAAGCCGGCGCGCAGTTCGGCGTCGCTGCGGTGCCAGTGGCGCAGGCGCTCGAAGTTGCTCGGCGCGCCCACGTCCATGGCGTTGGCCAGTGTGGCGCGGGTCGGCTGCGCGGCGTAGTCGGCGCCGGCGAAGTAGCGCGGCAGGGTGTCGTTGGCGTTGCAGGCCAGGCGGATGCCGCCCACCGGCGCGCCCATGCTGCGCGCCACGAACGCGGCGCTGGCGTTGCCGAGGTTGCCGGTGGGCACGATGAAATTGAGCGCCTGGCCGTGCGCGGCGTGGAAGTGCGCGGCCGCGTGCGCGTAGTACGCGGCCTGCGGCAGCAGCCGGCCGAGGCTGATGCTGTTGGCCGAGCCCAGCGGCACGCGCGCGCGCAGCGCCTCGTCGGCCAGCGCCTGCTTGGCCAGGCGCTGGCAGTCGTCGAAGCTGCCTTCGACCCGGTAGGCGGCGACGTTGTCGCCCCAGCAGCCCAGCCCATGCGCCTGGCGCGGCGAGACCTTGCCGTCGGGATACAGGATCACCACGCGGAAGCCCGGGCGGCGATGGAAGGCCGCCGCGACCGCGGCGCCCGTGTCGCCGGAGGTCGCGACCACGATCGTGGTCGGCGGCGCGGACGGATCGCGCAGGCCTTCGAGTGCGCGCGCCAGGAAGCGCGCGGCGTAGTCCTTGAACGCGGCGGTGGGGCCGTGGAACAGCTCGAGCACGTGGTCGCCGGCGCCGGCGAGCGGGCGCAGCGGGGCGTCGAACGAGAACGCGTCGGCGCAGATGGCCTCGAGCCGGTCGCGCAGCGCCGAGCCCTCGAAGTAGGGTGCCAGGGTGCGCAGCGCGGTCGCGGACAAGGTCGATAGCGGGGACCAGTCGTCCAGGCGCGGCATGCGCCCGGGCACGTACAGCCCGCCGTCCGGCGCGAGGCCGGCGACCAGGGCGTCGTCGATGGGGGTCGGGGGCACCTGTCCCCGGGTGCTGATGAAATGCATGCGCGTGCGTGGCCGGATCGTGGGGCGACGGGGTCAGGAGCCGGTCGCGGCGGAACGGGCCGGCGCCGGTGCCGCCGGTGCGTCGGGTCGCGTCACCACGGCGGCCGCCCGGGCGTTGACCGGGGTGACGTAGGCGCGGGCCTCGAATCCGGCGTCGACGAAGGCCTGGCGCATCTGCGGCGCGGCCCGCCCGGCCGCCGCGCGCGATGCGAACCAGGCGAACACGCTCGGTCCGCCGCCGGAGATGCTGGCGCCGAGCGCGTCGTGGTCGAGCGCGGCCGCCTTCACCTGCGCGAAGCCCGGGATCAGCGGCGCGCGCCTCGGCTCGACCAGCACGTCGCGCAGGCCGTCGCGGATCAGCCCGGCGTCGCCGCGCTGCAGGCCGAGCAGGAACTGGGCCAGGTGCGCGCCCTGGCGCACCACGTCGGCGAGCGGATAGGGCGCGGCGAGCACCTCGCGCGAGCGCCGCGTCTCCAGCACCTGGTCGGGATGCACCACCACCGCGTGCAGCCAGTCGGGCGCGTCGATGCGCAGCGCGCGGTCGTGGGTGGCCAGGGCCACGCCGCCGAGCAGCATCGGCGCCACGTTGTCGCCGTGGCGGCTGCCGCTGGCGATGGCTTCGCCGTCGAGCGCGAAACGGTACAGCGCCGCGGGCGGCAGCGGCGCGTCGAGCAGCGCGTTCGCCGCGACCAGCGCGGCCACGCAGGACGCGGCCGAACCGCCGAGGCCGGAGCCGAGCGGGATCCCCTTGCGCAGTTCCAGCGCGAAACCGAAGGGCAGTCCGAGCGCCTCGCGCATCGCCAGCAGGGCGCCGCCGGCGGTATTGCGCAGCGGCTCGCGCGGCAGCGCGTTCGCGCCGTCGATGTCGCCGCCGATCGCATCGATCCGCACCGCCGGCTCGGCGATGCGGCGCACCGTGGCCAGGTCCCGGGGTCCGTCCACGGCGTGGCCGAGCAGGTCGAAACCGACCCCGATGTTGCCGACGCTGGCCGGGGCGAAGGCGGTGGCCGAGCGGTTCATGCGTGGGCGCCGATCCCGTTGCTGAGCGAATGCGCGATCGCAAGGATATCGCCGAACACGCCCGCCGCCGTGACCTGCGGCCCGGCGCCCGGGCCCTGCACGACCAGCGGGTTGCTGGCATAGCGCGCGGTCGTGAACTGGACCAGGTTGTCGGTCAGGCGGGTGTGGCAGCAGGCGTGGTCGGCCGGCAGCGCGACCACGCCCACGCGCGCGCCCTCGGCCTGCGAGAGGTGGGCGATGTGGCGCAGCTTCAGGCCCCTGGCGACCGCGTCCACGAGCCGTGCCTGCATCGGCGCGTCGAGCTCGTCGAGGCGGGCCAGGAACTCGTCGCGCGACACCTCGCGCAGGTGCTCGGGCACCAGGCTCTCGACCACCACGTCGTCCAGCGACAGTTCGCGCCCGGCCTCGCGGGCCAGGATCACCAGCTTGCGCGCCACGTCGAGGCCCGAGAGGTCGTCGCGCGGGTCGGGCTCGGTGTAGCCGAGTTCGCGGGCCTCGCGCACCAGGGCCGAAAACGGGCGGCTGCCGTCGAAGCTGTTGAACAGCCAGGCGAGCGTGCCCGAGAGCATGCCGTCGATGGCCTGGATCTCGTCGCCGGTGTCGCGCAGGTTGCGCAGGGTGTTGATCACCGGCAGTCCGGCGCCGACCGTGGCCTCGTACATGAAGCGGGCGCCGCTGCGCTGGGCCTCGCGGATCGCGACGTAGCGCTCCCAGTCGCCGCTGCCGGCGTGCTTGCTCGGGGTGACCACGTGGATGCCGGCCGCCAGCCACTTGGGGTAGTGGCGGGCGATCGCCTCGCTGCCGCTGCAGTCCACGATCAGCGCGTGCGGCAGGTGCTCGGCGCGCACGTGGGCGGCGAAGGCGTCGGGGTCGAATGCGGGCGTGCTCATCTCCACCAGTCGTTCGACCGCCTCGGCGGGATGGATGGCGAAATGGTCCAGGGCCATGTAGCCGCTGTTGGCGATGCCGCGCAGGCGCAGGTCGATCTGCGAGTTCGCGCGCAGCTTGGGGATCACCGCCGCCAGCTGCGAGAGCAGCGCGCGGCCGACCTGGCCGGGGCCGATCAGCCCGATCGAGACCGTCTGCGGCGACAGCCAGAACGCCGAGTGCGCCGCGCGCAGGGCGCGGGTGGCGTCGGCGTCGGCGATCGCCACCGAGATGTTGCGCTCGCTCGAGCCCTGGGCGATGGCGCGGATGTTCACCTGCGCCTGGGCCAGGGCCGCGAACAGCCGCGCGGCCACGCCGGGGATGCCGACCATGCCGTCGCCGACCGCGGCCAGGATCGCGACGTCGCTGGTCAGGTTCACGCCCTGGGCACTGGCGCTGGCGATCGCGTCGGCAAACGCGGCCTCGACCGCGGCCTTCGCGCGCTGCGCCTGGCTGGCGCGGACCACGCAGCAGATCGAATGCTCGGACGAGCCCTGCGAGATCATCACCACCGACACGCCCGCGCGGTGCAGCGCGGCGAACAGCTTCTCCGCGGTGCCGGGCACGCCGACCATGCCATTGCCGGCCAGCTCAAGCACCGCCATGTCGCGGACGATGGTCAGGCCCTTGACCGGGGAGATCTCGGCGTCGCCCTCCGGGTTCTCGGGGAGGATCCAGGTGCCGGGCGCGGACGGGTTGAGCGTGTTGCGGATGCACAGCGGGATCGCGCGCGACTGCACCGGCGCCATCGTCTGCGGATGCAGCACCTTGGCGCCGAAGTAGGCCAGCTCGCAGGCCTCGGCGTAGGACATCGTCGGCAGCACGGTGGCGTCGGGCACCAGGCGCGGGTCGGCCGAGAGCACGCCGTCGACGTCGGTCCAGATCAGGAGCTCGTCGGCATCGAACAGGTTGGCGAAGATCGCGGCCGAGTAGTCGCTGCCGTTGCGCCCGAGCGTGGTGCTGCGGCCGTCGCGCTCGCGCGCCACGAAGCCGGTCACCACCACCTTCTCCGGCCGCTGCCGCGTGCGCCACTCGGCGAAGCGCTCGCGCGAGGCCTCCCAGTCCACGGCCACGCCCATTTCGCCCGGCTGCACCACCAGCACGTCGCGCGCGTCCAGGCGCTGCCAGCCGGCGGCCTCGCCGCCGAGCGCGGCCTGCACCAGCCGCGAGGAGACCAGTTCGCCGGCGCCGTGCACCTGCGCCACCAGTGCGCCGGTTTCGCCGGAGGCCGACGCCAGCGCGAGCAGGTCGTCGCGCAGTGCGTCGAAATCGCGCGCGACGGCGTCGCGCAGCCCATGCCGGTCCGCGGGATCGATCACGGCGGCGGTGGCGAGGTGGCGCTCGCGCAGCGCCGCCCATTCGCCGCTCCAGTCCTGGCCGGAGGACGCCTGCTCGGCCATCGCCACCAGCGCGTTGGTGGTGCCGGCCATCGCCGAGACCACGACCGCGCGCACCGCGGCCCCGTCCTCGACCAGCGGCGCCAGCGCCAGGATGCGGCCGGCGTCGGCGACGCTGCTGCCGCCGAACTTGTGGACCCGGGTCGTGCCGCCGGGCTGCAGCGCGGCCAGCGCGGACGAGGCGGCGGAGGCGACGGCGTCACCGGGGAGTTGGAGTGCGGACGACATGCTCTGGAAGCTCCGGTTGGGCTCCGCGTCCGGTCGAGGTGGAAGCCGGCCGGCCCGCACCCCGGTTCGGGTGCGGAGCGGCGTTGTCGATCAGTCCTGCACGCGCGCCCGCACCCCGGCCCCAATGGTGCCGGTGGTGGTAATCGTCGCAATCGCAACCGCCGCGTTCGCGGGGAACGCGCCGGAACCGGCTGCAAGGATGGCGTGGGTGTTCGGCATGGGCCGCCATGAATACCGGACGATGATGCAGCGCGTCAAGGCGCATTTTGATTGCATCCGGAACGGTCTCCCGGCAGCTGCCACGGGCATCCGGCGATGCGCGCCGACGGCCCGCGTGCAACGCAACGCGACGGCGGCGCAGGCCGCTGCGTGCGAGGCGCAAACGACGTGGTCGTTGGCCGCCTGCCCGCACCCGTGACGCACACGTGGCGCGAATGCGGGTGCACGGCGATCCGATGCCCGTCCCGTCGCGGACCGGACGCGTGGCTGGGCGTGGAGATGCGGCGGCGAGCGCCGGCGGACGTCGCATCCTGAATGGGTGCGTTGATGTCCAGGCGGGGGTTCACGGCAGCTGCACTGCGCGTCGCCTGAAATCGCGCGCTCCGTTTTCCCCACAGGATGCACGTAGTGAACAAGACGCTCCTTTCCTGCGCCATTGGCGCGACGCTGCTGGCCTGTCCGCTCTTCGCGCAGGCCGACGACGACCGCTTCACCTTGCGCCTGGGCGCGATGCAGGCCGAGGCCGAAAGCCGCTTTTCCGCGGACGCCGAGTTCGGCGGCGAGGCGTACGCGTACGAGAGCGGGCGTTACACGCTCGGCGACAGGACCGTGCCGCGCGCGGAAGGCATGTTCCGGATCGGCGACCGCCACCGCCTGCTGTTCAACTACTTCCGCTACGCGCAGGATCGCGACTACGCCCTGGGCCAGGACCTCGTGCTCGGCGACACCACGATCCCCGCCGGCACCACGGCGCGCTTCGACACGGAGTTCGACCTGGGCGGCCTGGTCTACGACTTCGCCGTGGTCGAGTCGCCCACCGCCAGCATCGGCCTGCAGCTCGGCGCGCAGCGCGCGAAGCTGGCCGCCGAGGTCGCGGTCGACAGCGCCGACGGCAGGTTCACCGCGCTCCAGTCCGAGACCGGCACCGCGCCCGTGGTCGGCGTGCGCCTGGGCTTCAACACCGCGGACCAGCGCTGGCGCTTCGTCGCCCAGGGCCAGTACCTGGATGCCGACTGGGGCGACTTCGGCGACTACGACGGCGACCTCACCCGCGCCAATGCCCTGGTCGAGTACCGCTTCACGCAGAACTTCGGCATCCACGCCGGATACGACTGGTTCAAGCTCAACGTCCGCCGCCACGGCGGCGACGCCACGGTGGGCCTGGACCAGCGCTTCCACGGCCCGATGGCCGGCGTGACCCTCGCGTTCTGAGCGGGGCGGCCGCGCGGGCTGGCGCCTGTGCGGCCGGCGCGGTCTAATAGCCTTCGAAGCGGGGGTATCCGCGGGCATGGCCCGGCGGATTGAGACAGTCCCTTCGAACCTGATCCGGCTGACACCGGCGTAGGGAAGCTTCGCAGGTCCAGGTGCGTCCCGGCCTTCGCGCCACGCATCCGCGTCCGGCGCTCCCGCTTCGTCCAAGGTCCGCGAATCCCTCGCGGCCGCGCACAGGACGATGCCGATGAACGCAGTGCCCGACTCCCTGGTCCAGCAGGCCCAGCAGCTCTCCGATGCCGTGACCCGGCCGATCCCGGGATCG
Source organism: Luteimonas sp. J29 (assembly GCF_000472505.1). Lineage (GTDB taxonomy): Bacteria > Pseudomonadota > Gammaproteobacteria > Xanthomonadales > Xanthomonadaceae > Luteimonas. The sequence goes on along the minus strand of NZ_AWZR01000002.1, from coordinate 442,653 downwards.
CGCAGGATCTACGTCGAAGGCTCGCGCCCCGACCTGCGCGTGCCGATGCGCGAGATCGTGCAGACCCGCACCCCGACCGTGTTTGGCGGCGAGGAGAACCCGCCGGTCACGGTCTACGACACCTCGGGTCCGTATACCGACCCGGACGCCCGTATCGACCTCGCCGCGGGCCTGCCGGCGCTGCGCGCGGCGTGGATCGACGAGCGCGGGGATACCGCACCGCTTCCGGCGCTCACGTCCGAGTTCGGGCGTGCGCGCGAGCGCGATCCGAAGCTCGACCCGGTGCGCTTCCCCGCCCGCCGCCTGCCGCGCCGCGCGACGGCCGGCGCCAACGTCACCCAGATGCACTACGCGCGGCGCGGCATCGTCACCCCGGAGATGGAGTTCGTCGCCATCCGCGAGAACCAGCGCCTGGAGGCGGTGCGCGACGCCGGCCTGCTGGCGCAGCACCCCGGCGAGAGCTTCGGCGCCAGCATCCCGGCCCGGATCACGCCCGAGTTCGTGCGCGACGAGATCGCCCGCGGCCGCGCCATCCTGCCGTGCAACATCAACCATCCCGAAAGCGAGCCGATGGTCATCGGCCGCAACTTCCTGACCAAGATCAACGCCAACATCGGCAACTCCGCGGTGTCCTCGGGCATCGCCGAGGAAGTCGAGAAGCTGGTGTGGTCGATCCGCTGGGGCGCGGACACGGTGATGGACCTGTCCACCGGCAGGCACATCCACGAGACCCGCGAGTGGATCCTCCGCAACTCGCCGGTGCCGATCGGCACGGTGCCGATCTACCAGGCGCTGGAGAAGGTCGACGGCCGCGCCGAGGAACTGACCTGGGAGATCTTCCGCGACACCCTGGTCGAACAGGCCGAGCAGGGCGTGGACTACTTCACCATCCACGCCGGCGTGCTGCTGCGCTACGTCCCGCTGACCGCGAAGCGGGTCACCGGCATCGTCAGCCGCGGCGGTTCGATCATGGCCAAGTGGTGCCTGGCCCACCACAAGGAGAATTTCCTCTACACCCACTTCGAGGAGATCTGCGAAATCATGAAGGCCTACGACGTGGCCTTCTCGCTGGGCGACGGCCTGCGCCCGGGCTGCATCGCCGATGCCAACGACGCGGCCCAGTTCGGCGAGCTGGAGACGCTCGGCGAGCTGACGAAGATCGCCTGGAAGCACGACGTGCAGACCATGATCGAAGGCCCCGGCCACGTGCCGATGCAGCTGATCAGGGAGAACATGGACAAGCAGCTGCGCGAGTGCGGCGAGGCGCCGTTCTACACCCTGGGGCCGCTGACCACCGACATCGCCCCCGGCTACGACCACATCACCAGCGCGATCGGCGCGGCGATGATCGGCTGGTACGGCACCGCCATGCTGTGCTATGTGACGCCCAAGGAGCACCTGGGCCTGCCCAACCGCGAGGACGTGCGCGACGGCATCATGGCCTACAAGGTCGCCGCGCACGCCGCCGACCTGGCCAAGGGGCATCCCGGCGCGCAGGTGCGCGACAACGCCCTGTCCAAGGCCCGTTTCGAGTTCCGCTGGCAGGACCAGTTCCACCTCGGCCTGGACCCCGAGAAGGCCCAGTCGATGCACGACGAGACCCTGCCGAAGGAGGCGCACAAGCTGGCCCACTTCTGCTCGATGTGCGGCCCCCACTTCTGTTCGATGAAGATCACCCAGGACGTGCGCGACTATGCGGCCGAGCACGGCCTGGACCCGGCCAGCGCGCTGGAGCAGGGCATGGCCGGCAAGGCGGCCGAGTTCCGCGAACAGGGGGCGGAGGTCTACCGTCCGGGGTGAGGGCGGCGCCGGCACGTGCCGCGCCCCGCGGGGGCGCGCCGCGGCGGGCGTCCGCGCCGGCCGGGCGCCCGCCGGGCATTCACCCGGCGTAGCCGGTCGCGTGCTAGCGTCAGGCCAATCGACAGGAGAATGGTCATGGGAACCTTCCGCATCGCAGCAAGGGTGCTGGTGCTGGCGGCCGTCGCCCTGCTGGCGGCGTGCGCCACCGGCCCGCAGATCACCACCGAGGCCGACCCCCAGGCCGACTTCGCCCGCTATCGCACCTTCGCCTTCTACTCGCCGCTGGCGATCGAGCCGCACGGCTATTCGTCGGCGGCCACCGAGACCATGAAGGCCGCCGCGCGCGCCCAGATGGAAGCGCGCGGCTACGTGTACACCGAGGACAAGCCCGACCTCTGGGTCAACATCAATGCCTACACCCGGCAGCGGACCGACGTGTCCTCGATGCCGACCGTCGACTACGCGTACTACTACAGCTACCGCGCCCGGGGCTACTACGTGGTGCCGTACTGGCGCGACCGCACCGACGTGTACCGCTACACCGAGGGCACGCTCAACGTCGACCTGGTCGACGTCGAGCGCAACCGCCTGGTGTGGGAAGGCATCGCGGTGGGCCGGGTGAACCGGGAGAAGGATCCGGCCAGGCGCGACGCGCGGATCCACGAGACCATGGCCGAGATCTTCGCCCGGTTTCCGTACCGGGCCGGCACGGTGCCCGCGCCGCAATGAGGATCGCGCCCGGGCGCGCGCCGCGCGCCCGGGCCGCCGTGGCGATCAGCGCCCGGCCGTGCGGGCCTCGCGGCTCCAGGTGCGATCGTCGATCACCTCCACCGACTCCGCCCGGCAGCGGTACTGCTTCGCGCTGACCGTGGTGCCGGTTGGGCACAGCCGGTTGTGCTCGCCGTCGGTCGCGATGTAGATGCGCGAACTGCGCGCGAGGGTTTCGCAGGTCCCGTTGAACTTCACCCGGTAATGGGCGTCGCCGTCGCGCAGCAGCAACTGTGTGTTCCCGGCGGCGCGGGTACCGCGGTGGCCGTCCGACAGCTGCACGCATTCCTCCAGGGGCGCGGCGTTGCCGGCGGCGATGGCGGGCAGGGCGGCGACGGCCAGCAGGGTGGCGCCGAGGGTGGTCGCGATGGTCTTCATGGTCAGGCCTCGTGTGTGTGGACGCCACGCAGGCTAGGGATCCACGGCGCGCGGCGAATCTGCCTGAAGTGCGCCTGACGTGCGCCAGAGCCTTGCGCCAAACCGTGCAAGGACCGCGGGCGCCGGCGGCGAAGCCGCGGCCCGGCCGGCGCGTTACGCTTTCGGCGGAAACGGTTCGCCCCACCAAAGACACATGCATGCGCGTGGCGCGGGTGCGACGCTGGCGGCCGATGTTGCCCCGGACATCGCACGCACGTGCGCACGCCCCGAACGCCCACGCCCACCGCAGGCTCCCGCATGCCGCCGCGCGCGGCCGTGCCGGCATGATCCGTCCGCGCGCCGGGCGCCTGCGCGTGCTCGACTGCGAGGTCGACGCGCTGCGCCGGGTCGTCACCCGCGACGGCGAAGGCGGCGAGTGGCGGCTTACCCCCAAGGCGCTGCAGGTGCTGCTGGTGCTGGCCGAGGCGCAGGGCGGGGTGGTGACGCGCGATGCCCTGTTCGAACGGGTCTGGCCGGACACGATGCCGACCGACGACGTGCTCACCCAGGCGATCACCCAGTTGCGCAAGGCGTTCGGCGACGACCGCGACGCGCCGCGCTACATCGAGACCATCGCCAGGACCGGCTACCGCCTGCTGGCGCCGGTAGCCTGGCTGGACGGCCGGACGGGCGACGAGGCCGCATCGGCCGCCGTGGAGGGCGGGGTGGAACCCGGACCTGCCCCCGCGGCCCCGCGATCGACGTCGCCCGCCCGGCCGTCGCGCACGCCCTGGCACGTGGCGGCGGTGGCGGTGCTGTTCTGCATCGCCGTGGTCGCGCTGTGGCGGATGCCGGCTGCCGTGCCCGCCGCGGCCTTGCCCGGTGCGGGCACGGCCACGGAGGTGCTCGCGGTCGAGTACCGCGCGATCGCGTCCGCCCCCGAGCAGGAACGGCTCCCGTCGCTGTCCCCCGACGGCGGCACGGTGGCCTTCGTGCGTGCGGAGGCCGGCGGCGGCAGCCGGCTGATGCTGCAGGCGGTCTCGCAGGCCGCCGCGCGCGTGCTGACCGACCCGGGCCCCGACGTGGAGGACACCATGCCGGTATGGTCGCGCGACGGCACCCGCATCGCCTTCGTGCGCGTGGCGGGCGAGGACTGCCGCTTCATGGTGGTGCCTGCCGCCGGCGGCACGCCGCGCGAGGCCGGCCCCTGCCTCGACGGCGCCTGGTCGCACTTCGACTGGACCCCCGACGGCCGCGGCCTGGTGATGGGCGGGCCGCGCATGCCCGGGGGTGCCGGCGCGCCGCTGCAGCGGCTGGACCTGGCGACCGCCACCTGGGAGGCGCTCGACTATCCGATCGGCGACGGCGACGTCGACCAGCTTCCGCGGTATTCGCCGGACGGACGCTGGCTCGCGTTCCGCCGCAACCTCTCGCTGGCGGACCTGTGGATCATGCCGGCCGAGGGCGGCACGCCGCGGCCGCTCACCCGGCTGCGGCGCGACATCCGCGGCTGGGACTGGTTGCCCGACAGCAGCGGCATCGTGCTCAGCCAGGTGGCGGGCAACGCCACGCTGTGGCTGCTGCGCGTGGACGATGGCAGCCTGCACCCCCTGTCGCGCCTGCCGACCGGCAACGCGGTGCATCCGGACGTCGCGGCCGACGACTGGTCGATGGTGCTCGAGATCGACCTCTCGCGCAGCGGACTGTTCCGCGTCCCGATCGACGGCGCATCCGACGCGGGGCTGGAACCGGTGTTCGCGTCCAGCGGCGTCGACATGCTGCCCGCGCTGTCGCCCGACGGCCACACGCTGGCGTTCCTGTCCGACCGCTCGATGGCGGTGCAGCTGTGGCTGGGCGAGGTGGGGCAGCCGGCCACGCTGCGACCGGTCGAAGGGCTGGAGCCGGTGCCGCGCCACGCGCCGGTGTGGTCGCCCGACGGCCGCCGCCTGGTCGTGCTCGGGCGCAGCGGCGACCTCGAGCGCCTGTTCGAGGTGGACGTGGCCACCGGACGCGCGCGCCAGCTCGCGGTGCCCGCGCAGCGTCCGGTGTTCGCGGCCTATACCGGCGACCCCGCGCACCTGCTGGTCGGCGTCGACGACGGCCGCGGGCGCGTGCGCGCGGTGCTGTACCGGCGCGAGGACTGGCGCGTGCTTGCTTCCGAGGAGGACGTCGCGCTCGCGCGCTACGACCCCGGCGCCAATGCGCTGATGTTCAGCCGTTCCACCGTGCCCGGGTTATGGCGCAGCGACGCCATGCTGGGCGGCATCGAGCAGGTGTCCGCGGACCGGCCGACGCCGCGCCATTATCGCCACTGGGCGCTGTTCGAAGGCCAGGCCTACTCGCTGGTGCCCGAGGACGGTTGCCCGGCCCCGTGGCGCGCCATCGCCCGGCCCGGCGACGGCCCCTGCCTCTCGCGCGAAGGCGGAGTCGTGGGCGGTTCGCCCGCCGTGGATGCACGCGGGCGATGGCTGTACCTGGGCCTGCCGGCGTCGCAGAACATCGACGTCGGCTTCGCGCGGCTGCCGCGCCCGCCGGCCCCGGAGTCCGCCCCGCGCCGGCGCACCCTGCGCGAGGCCCTGCCGGAAGTCATGGGCGAAGGTCCCCGAAGCATGACTTTCGGATGCCGCACGCCCCAATGTCGGTTCGATTTCGTCCCGGTTTCCTGAGTTTCGGAGCGGCGGGCGGCAAACAGGTGGCTGGATTCCGCACAAGGAAACAGCCATGCAGATGCAAACGATCTGGAGCGACCGCGCCGGCGCGTACGATGTGTCCGGCGCCGCCGCGCACGACGAACGTCCCGCCCTGATGCTCGCCAGCCGCGGCGGCGGCCTGGCCGTCGGCGGCAACGCCGCCACCGCCTGGCTGGTGTTGCGCGGCAGTGCGACGCTGGAATGCCGCGAAGGCCGGTTCGCGCTGGCGGCGGGCCAGTGGCTGGTGCTGGAGGCGGAGTCGCGCCCGCTGCTCGCCAGCGCCGAGGATGGCCTGGTCCTGGGCGTCACGCTGTGGCCGAGGATGCCGCTGCCCGCGGCGGCCGACGGGGCGCTGTTCCCGGGCCTGGGCCAGCTCGCGCCCGGCGTGCGCGCCGCGGCCCTGCGGCTGTGGCGCGGCTGCGCGCCGTTCGCGCGCAACGTGCCGCGCACGCACGAGGTGGACCGCCTGCCCCTCGAGGCGCTGCTGCGCCTGCTCGCCGCCCAGCAGGCCGGGCTGCGGGAGCTGGTCGACCGTTGCCCGGGGCGTTCACTGCGTCGCCGGCGCCAGGTGTTCGCGCGCATGCAGCGCGCGTGGCTGTACCTCGCCGGCAACCTCGACCGTCCGGTGCGGCTGGCCGAACTCGCCGAACGCGGCAACGTCTCGGTCTGGTACTTCACCAAGACCTTCCACGCGATCTACGGGGAGGGGCCACAGGCCGCGTCATCGCGGATGCGCCTGGCGCAGGCCGCGCGCCTGCTGCGCGTCTCGCGGCTGTCGGTCGGCGAGGCCGGCGCGGCCTGCGGCTTCGAGAACAACTGCAGTTTCTCGCGCGCCTTCCGGGCGCGCTTCGGGGTGCCGCCTTCGCGCTACCGCGCCGGGACCGGAGCGACGCCACACGCGGCAAACGGGACCGGCACGCGCGGCCAAGCGGCGGTGTCGTTGCGTCCGTAACTTGGGGGCGTGGTTAACACGCTCGTAACCAGATCCGGAGACTTCCCCATGACATTCCTTCCCCGATCGCGCGGCAGCCGGCTGGCGGCGCTGCCGATCGCCATCGCCTGCGCCCTCGCCACGCTCCCCGCCGTCGCCCAAGACGCCGCCGCGGCGGACGACACCGTCCAGACCCTCGACCGCCTCCAGGTGACCGGTTCGCGCATCAAGCGCGCCGACATCGAGGGCGCGGTGCCGGTGACCGTCATCGACCGCGCCGCGATCGACGCCAGCGGCGACGTCAGCGTAGCCGACGTGCTGCGCGATTCCACCTTCGCCTCGTTCGGCAACTTCCGCCCGCGCTCGGGCAGCACCGCCCAGGCCACCGCCGACATCGACCTGCGCGGCATCGGCTCCGACCGCACCCTGGTGCTGGTCGACGGACGCCGCGCGCCATACGCGCCCTCCACCGGCACCAGCGCCGACCTCAACACCATCCCGCTGGCGGCGGTCGAACGCATCGAGGTGCTCTCCGACGGCGCGTCCGCGGTGTACGGCTCCGACGCGATCGGCGGCGTGGTGAACATCATCCTGCGCAAGGATTTCGATGGCGCCGAGTTCCGCTATGGTCGCGGCAACCCGGCGGTGGCCGGCGGCGACACCGAGGAGGCCTCGCTGGTGTTCGGCACTTCGTCCGACCGCGGCAGCCTGCTGCTCGGCGTGTCGACCAGCGCGCGCGACATCGTGTTCGCCCGCAACCAGATCGGCGGCGAGACCCGCGGCGGCTCCTTCTACGGCAACAACTTCTACTTCGAAAGCGCGACCGCGCCGGGCGAGGAGGGGGAGTTCGGCGGCGCGCTGCCCGGCTACGCCTGCGACGATCCGAACTTCTGGATCAACGGCGACAACTGCGTCTTCGACTACAACGCGATGGCGGCCAACGAGGCCTCGGTCGACAACAAGTCGCTGTTCGCCCGAGGCACCTGGCAGATCGACGACGCCTGGTCGATCTATGCCTCGGCCAGCTACAGCAAGACCGAGAGCTTCGGGCGGTTCGCGCCGACGCCGGGCGTGCTGTACATCCCCGAGGGAACGCCGAACGACCCGGTGCCCGGCGACGGTCTGGGCGCGTTCGTCTACCACCGCTACGCCGCGGCGGGCAACCGCGACAACTTCGTGGACAACGCGGTTGCCGACTTGAACGCCGGATTCCAGTGGCAGGCGACCGACCGGCTGTTCATCGACTTCGGCCTGCGCCGCAGCCGCGCCAGCTTCAAGGAGCTGGGCCGCGGCTACATCGTGACCCCGCTGGCCGAGGCCGCCGCGGCGGACGGCCGCTACAACCTGTTCGATCCGTTCGGCAACCCCGAGGAAGTGATCAAGGGCTTCACCGCGACCACCAGTCGCGACGGCCGCTTCGACATCGACGAGATCTACGCCAACGCCACGCTCGACCTGTTCGAGATGTCCGGTGGCGCCTCGATGCTGGCCTTCGGCGCCGAGTACCGCACCGAGGACTACGCCGACATCTACGATTCGCTCTCCGAGGCGGGCGTGATCGCTGGTTCCTCGGGCAACTCGGCCGCCGGCGACCGCGAGATCTACGCCGCCTATGCCGAATGGCTGCTGCCGATCGCCGCCGATTTCGACGTCACCCTGGCCGCGCGCTACGACCGCTACAGCGACTATGGATCCGACCTGTCGCCGAAGCTGTCGCTGCGCTGGCAGCCGCTGGAGAACCTGACCTTCCGCGGCTCGATCGGCGAGGGCTTCCGCGCGCCGGCCTTGCCCTACGTGCACGGCAAGCGTTCGTTCTCCGCCGAGCAGGTGGCGGACTACCGCACCTGCGTGGTGATGGGCTACACGCCCGAGCAGTGCGGCAACGACGCCAACGGCGACAACATCAGCGACGGCCCGGTTTCGCAGGACGTCAGCTACCAGGTCGACACCTACCGCAGCGGCAATCTCGACCTGGAGTCGGAGACTTCCCGCCAGTACAGCATCGGCGTGGCCTGGGACGCCACTTCGTGGCTGAACCTCACCGTCGACTACTACCGCATCGAGATCGACAACCGCATCCGCCTGATCGAGTTCCAGGAACTGGTCGACTTCGACAACGCCGGCGCGGCGCTGCCGGACGGCACCTCGGTGATCCGCCGCGCCAACGGCTCGATCGCCGAGGTCAACAGCGCCTTCGCCAACGAGGGCGACCTCAAGACCACCGGCGTGGACGTGAACCTGCGGACCCGTTTCGAGCTCGGCGGGCGTGGACGCCTCGACAGCTGGCTGCAGGTGGCCAAGGTGATCGACTTCATCGTGACCGACGGCGCCACGGTGAAGGATCGCCTGGGCTGGATCGCGGTGCCCGACCTGCGCTCGACCCTGCGCAACAGCTGGACGCTGGGCGACTTCGTGGCCAACTGGAACGTCAACTACATCGACTCGCAGCAGAACCCCGGGGTCAAGCCGAGCTTCGGCTTCATCGGCGGCGAGGTCAACGAGCGCGTGGGCAGCTACACCACCCACGACCTCTCGGTGACCTACAAGGCGCCGTGGGAGGGCAGCATCACCCTCGGCGTGAACAACGTGGGCGATCGCTATCCGACCCTGATGCAGGTGCGCAACCAGCCTTGGAACTTCGAGCTGTACGACGCCTACGGTCGCACGGTCTACTTCCGCTACGCGCAGAAGTTCTGACGGCCCGCCGCGCCGGCGTCCCCGCAACGCCCCCGCCCGCCGGGGGCGTTGCCTTTTCCGCAAGGCCGGACCGGCGGTGGCCGCCTGCCGCCCCGGTGGCCGTGTTCCCCTGCGGCGGCGGCCGCGGACGGCCGCGGACGGCCGGGGGAATCCGGCGGGTCCGGCGCGGTCACACCCGCTTGATCCCGCGCGTCCCAGGATCATCGGGTGTTCCCGAGGCCCCTTTTTGCTATCATTTTCAGACGAAACCTTGTCGTTCCCGGCCGTTTGTTCCATGAATGAAACGAACCGGGAACTTTTCCCTGCCTTAGCAGTCAAAGGGGCCGACTGCTAGACTCCAATCCATGAAGACGCCCATGACCCAAGCGCTTGTTGCCAACAACCTGCCGGTTCCCGCCTTCACCGGGCTGGCCCCGCTGGGCTCGCTCGAGGCGTACATCAGCGCGGTGAACCAGATCCCGGTCCTGTCGGCCGAGGACGAGCAGGCGCTCGCCCGCCGCTACCGCGACCACGAGGACCTCGACGCGGCCCGCGAACTGGTGCATTCGCACCTGCGGTTCGTGGTCCACGTCGCCCGCGGCTACAGCGGGTACGGCCTCCAGCTCGGCGACCTGATCCAGGAAGGCAACATCGGCCTGATGAAGGCGGTCAAGCGTTTCGACCCCGACATGGGCGTGCGCCTGGTCAGCTTCGCGGTGCACTGGATTCGCGCCGAGATGCACGAATTCATCCTCAGGAACTGGCGCATCGTCAAGGTCGCCACGACCAAGGCCCAGCGCAAGCTGTTCTTCAACCTGCGCAAGAGCAAGACCCGCCTGGGCTGGCTGAACGCCGACGAGGTCAGCGCGGTGGCCAAGGACCTCAACGTCTCCGAGCGCGAGGTGCTGGAGATGGAATCGCGCCTGTCCGGCCGCGACATCGCGTTCGACGCCCCGGCCGACGAGGATGACGACCGCGCGCCGCCGGCGCCCGCCGCGTACCTGATCGCGCACGAGGAGGATCCGGCCCAGGCCTACGAGCGCATGGACAGCGCCGACAACCGCCTCGAACTGCTGCGCGAGGGGCTGGCCAGCCTGGACGCGCGCTCGCGCGACATCATCCAGCGGCGCTGGCTCGACCCCGATTCCAAGGTCACGCTGCAGGAACTGGCCGACGAGTACGGCGTGTCGGCCGAGCGCATCCGCCAGGTCGAGGCCAACGCGCTGAAGAAGATGAAGGCGCTGTTCGCGGCCTGACACGCCAGGCATCGGACCGGGAACGAGCGAAGGCCCGCGCAAGCGGGCCTTCCTGCGTCAGGGGCCCTCGATCGCGGCCGCGCCCCGGCCGCCGCCTGCTACCACTTGAACAGCACCAGGCTGATGGCCAGCGCGGCCATGCCGGTCACCAGGCCGTACACCGTCTCGTGGCCCTTGGCGTAGCGCTTGGCCGCCGGCAGCAGTTCGTCCAGGGCCAGGAACACCATGACCCCGGCGATGATGCCGAACACCGCGCCGAACACCGCGTCCGACAGGAACGGCCGCAGCAGCAGGTAGCCCAGGATCGCACCCACCGGCTCGGCCAGTCCCGACACCAGGCAGGCGGCGAAGGCATACGCGCGGTTGCTGGTGGCGAAGTAGACCGGCACCGCGATGGCGATGCCCTCGGGGATGTTGTGGATCGCGATCGCGAACGCCAGCGGCATGCCCACGCCGGGGTTCTCGAGGGTGGCGAAGAACGTCGCCAGTCCCTCGGGGAAGTTGTGCGCGGTGATCGCCACCGCGGTGAGCAGCCCCACGCGCTTGACGTACTCGCGGTTGTGCTCGCGGAAGTAGGGGTCGTCGACCTCCAGCCGTTCGTGCGGGTTGGGCACCAGCCGGTCGATGGTGACGATCAGCAGCACGCCGGCGAGGAACGAGAGCGTGCCCCAGGTGAAGCCGAGCCGGTCGCCGTAGTCGGCCGAGAACGCGAGCACCGACTTGCCGAGGATCTCGCCCAGCGACACGTACACCATCGCGCCGCCGGCGAAGGCCAGGCCGAAGGCGAGCACGCGCGCGTTGGGCGACTTCGAGGCGAACACCAGCAGCCCGCCGAAGCCGGTCGCGAGGCCGGCCGCGGTGGTCACCGCCAGCGCGATCAGCAGGTTCTGCGTGGGGACGTCGATCATGCCGGAGTCGCGGCCGGGGGAGCGGCCATCCTAGCCGAAGCGTGGCGGCGCGTAGCGCCCCGCCGGAGCGGCGGCGCGTCAGTTCCGGCCGGAACGATCGTCGCCGCCGAGGATGATCCGCGCCGCGCGCTGGTGGGTCCAGTAGGCGACCGACCAGTTGAGCAGCACCACCAGCCGGTTGCGGAAGCCGACCAGGAAGAACAGGTGCGCCAGCAGCCAGAACCACCAGGCCGGCACGCCCGAGAAGCGCCAGGCGCCGAGGTCGACCACCGCCGCCATCCGGCCGATGGTGGCGAGGTTGCCGTAATCGCGGTAGGCGAACGGCCGGCACGGGCCGGTGCCTCCGCCCAGCCGCGCGCGGATGCAGCGCGCCACGTGCCGCCCCATCTGCTTGGCGGCGGGCGCGACCCCGGGTACCGGCCGCCCGTCCTCGCGTTCGACCGCCGCGAGGTCGCCGGCGACGAAGATCTCCGGATGGCCGGGCACCGACAGGTCGGGGCGAACGCGCACCCGCCCGGCGCGATCGAGCGGCGCGCCCAGGCAGGCGCCCAGCGGCGAGGCCGACACGCCCGCCGCCCAGACCACGGTGCGCGCCGGCACGAACCGGCCATTGCAGCGATAGCCCTGGGCGTCGATGTCCTCGACCGGGGCGCCGGTGTGCACCTCCACGCCCAGCCTTTCCAGCTGCCGACGGGCCTTGCGCGAGAGGTCCTCGGGGAACGCGGACAGGACCCGTGGCCCGGCCTCGACCAGGCGCACCCGGGCGCGCGCCGGATCGATGTGGCGGAACTCGCGCTCGAGCGTGTGGCGCGCGATCTCGGCCAGGGTGCCGGCCAGTTCGACGCCGGTGGGGCCGCCGCCGATGATGGCGAAGCTCAGCCAGGCCTCGCGCTCGGCCGGGTCGGTCGCCGCCTCCGCGCGTTCGAACGCGAGCAGCAGCCGGCGGCGCAGTTCCAGCGCGTCGTCGAGCGTCTTCAGCCCCGGCGCGTGCGGCGCCCAGTGTTCATTGCCGAAGTAGGCGTGGGTGGCGCCGGTCGCCAGCACCAGGAAGTCATAGCCGAGCCGCCGGCGGCCGCCGGCGTGTTCGAGTTCGACCTCGCGCGCGTCCGCGTCCACCCGCGACACGGTGGCCATCTGCACCTCGACGTTGCGCTGTCGGCGCAGGATGTGGCGCAGCGGCGCGGCGATGTCGGGCGCGGAGAGCCCGGCGGTCGCGACCTGGTAGAGCAGCGGCTGGAACAGGTGGTGGTTGCCGCGGTCGAGCAGGGTGATGCGCGCCGGCGCGCGTGCGAGCGCGCGCGCGGCCCAGAGCCCGGCGAAGCCCCCGCCGACGATGACCACGTGCGGGCGTGTCGTCATGCGCCCATTCTAGGGAGGCGGGCGCAGCGCGATGTGCAGGCCGCGTGCCGGCGCGCGCTGGTGCGCGGCGTGTGGCGCGGCCGCCGCCCGGGTGGCCTCAGCCGAGCTTCGCGGCCAGCATCGCCTCGAGCTTGCGCTGGTCGGCGGCGAAGTTGCGGATGCCCTGGGCCAGCTTCTCGGTGGCCATCGCGTCTTCGTTGTGCTGCCAGCGGAACGCGGCCTCGCCCAGCGGCGCGGGGCGCGCGGAGCGCTCGCCCGGATCAACCAGCCCGCGCTCGACCGGCGCGTCCGACGCCTCCAGCGCTGCCAGCAGGTCGGGCGAGATGGTCAGCCGGTCGCAGCCGGCCAGCGCCAGCACTTCGCCGGTGTTGCGGAAGCTCGCGCCCATCACCACGGTTTCGAAGCCGTGCTGCTTGTACCAGCGCCAGATCCGGGTGACCGACTGCACGCCCGGGTCGTCCTGCGGCGTGGCCGGCTTGTCCATGCCGTTGGCCAGGTGCCAGTCGAGGATGCGGCCGACGAAGGGCGAGATCAGGAACACGCCGGCCTCGGCGCAGGCCACGGCCTGGGCGAAGGAGAACAGCAGGGTCAGATTGCAGTGGATGCCGTCGCGCTCCAGGCGCTCGGCGGCGCGGATGCCTTCCCAGGTCGAGGCGATCTTGATCAGCAGGCGGTCGCGGCCGATGCCCGCCTGGTCGTACAGCTCGACCAGGCGGTGGGCCTTGGCCACGGTGGCCTCGGTGTCGAAGCTCAGGCGCGCGTCGACCTCGGTGGACACGCGGCCGGGGATCAGCTTCAGGATCTCGCCGCCGATCGCCACCGCCAGCCGGTCGCAGGCGTCGGCCACCCGGGCCTCGCCGCTGCCGGTCGCCGCCGCCACGGCCTGGTCCAGGTATGCGGCGTAGGCGGGCAGGGAGGCGGCCTTGAGCAGCAGCGACGGGTTGGTGGTCGCGTCCATCGGCTTGAAGCGGGCGATCGCCTCGATGTCGCCGGTGTCGGCCACCACGGTGGACAGGGAGCGGAGCTGTTCGAGCTGGCTGGGCATGTCGGGTCGCGGGTATCGGGGTGGGGAAACCGCCATTGTCGCGCATCCGCCGCTGCGCTGCCGCAACGGTTGCAGGCCGTACCGTCCCGCCCCGGGGCCTGCCCGCCACTGCGACGGGGGTGCGCCGACGCGCTACCCTGCGCGCAACCGGGAGACAGAGACACGGACATGGCGGAAGGCGAACGGCGCATCGCGCTGCTGATCGACGCGGACAACGCGCCGGCCTCGAAGATCGACGCGATCCTCAACGAGGTCGCGCGCCACGGCGTGGTCAACGTGCGCCGTGCCTACGGCAACTGGAAGAGCCAGAACCTGGCCGGCTGGGAGAAGGTGCTGCACGAGTACGCGATCCGCCCGATCCAGCAGTTCGCCTACAGCCCCGGCAAGAACGCCTCGGACATGGCGATGGTGATCGACGCCATGGACCTGATGTACGCGCGCACGCTCGACGGCTTCGCGATCGTGTCCAGCGACGCCGACTTCACCCCGCTGGTGATGCGCCTGCGCAACGACGGCTACGCGGTGTACGGCTTCGGCCAGAAGCAGACGCCGCTGCCGTTCGTGAAGGCCTGCTCGACCTTCCTCTACCTGGAGAAGCTCGGCGAGGCCGACGACGGGGCCGCCGGGCAGGCGCGGCCGCAGACCACCAGCGAGCTGGCGCACGACCAGGAGCTCGTGCACCGCCTGCGCGGCGCGGTGGCGGCGGTGGCCGACGACGAGGGCTGGGCGCACCTGTCGGGCGTCGGCAGCCACCTCGGCAACCAGGGCTCGTTCGACGCGCGCAACTACGGCTATCGCAGCCTGAGCGCGCTGATCGACGCGGTCGGCCTGTTCGAGGTGCGCCGCGAGGGGCAGAAGGTGCTGATCCGCGAGCGGCCCAAGGCCCGCGCCACGCGCGGCCGCCGCACGAAGACCGCGGCCAAGGCCGCCGCCAAGGCGGCTCAGTAGAGGTCGACCGGGTCCACGTCCAGCGACCACCGCACCCGGCGCGCCTCGGGCAGCGCATACACCCGGGGCAGCGTCGCATGCAGGGTCGCGTGCAGCTCCCGGCGCGCGGGCGACGACAGCAGCAGCTGCGCGCGGTGCATGCCGGCGCGGCGCGCCATCGGCGCCGGCATCGGCCCGCTGATCTCCAGGTCCGGAGCGCGCGCCGCCTGCGCTCCCGCTTCCAGCGCCTGCCGCGCCGCCTGCAGGAACGCGAGCGGCGGGCCGGCGTGCTTCGACTCGGCGCGCAGCAGCGCCAGGTGCGCGAACGGCGGGAAGCCCGCGGCCTCGCGCAGCGCCAGCGCCTCGGCGGCGAAGGCGTGGTAGCCGCCTTCGATCAGCGTCGCCAGCAGCGGATGGTCGGGATGATGGGTCTGCAGCAGCACCCGGCCCGGGCGCTGCGCACGGCCGGCGCGACCGGCGACCTGGACCAGCAGCTGGGCCAGCTTCTCGTGCGAGCGGAAGTCGGCCGAATACAGCCCCTCGTCGATGCCGACCACGCACACCAGGCCGAGCTGGGCGAGGTCGTGGCCCTTGGCCAGCATCTGGGTGCCGACCAGGATCCCGGGGCGTTCGCCCAGGTCGCCGAGCAGCGTCTCCATCGCATCGCGGCGCCGGGTGCTGCCGCGGTCAATGCGCAGCACCGGCACGTCGGGGAAGCGCGCGGCCAGCACTTCCTCGATCCGTTCGGTGCCCACGCCCTGGGGCTGCAGCGCGAGGCTCGCGCAGTCGGGGCAGGCCGGCGGCGCCGGCCGGCGGTGCCCGCAGTGGTGGCACTGCAGGCGCCGTCCCTGCGCGTGCACGGTCATCGGCCGGCCCTGGCCGGCGCCGCCGCATCGCGGGCACTGCGCGCTCCAGCCGCAGTCGTGGCACAGCAGCACCGGCGCGTAGCCGCGGCGGTTGCGGAACACCAGCACCTGGCCGCCGGCGTCGAGTTCGGTGCGGATCGCGTCCAGCATCGGCTGCGACAGGCCGGCCTCGAGCGGCCGCTTGCGCACGTCGGTCACGCGCACCTCGGGCGGACGCGCGGCGCCGGCGCGGCGCGACATGCGCAGGTAGCCGTAGCGCCCGGCGGTGGCGTTTTGCAGCGTCTCCAGCGAGGGCGTGGCGCTGCCCAGCAGCACCGGGATCCCGAGCGCGCGCCCGCGCACCAGGGCGAAGTCGCGGGCGTGGTAGCGGATGCCGTCCTGCTGCTTGTAGCTGGCGTCGTGCTCTTCGTCGACCACGATCAGGCCGGCATCGGGCAGCGGCGTGAACACCGCCGAGCGCGTGCCCACGACCACCCGCGCCTCGCCGCGCCAGGCCGCGGCCCAGACCCGTGCGCGCTCGGCGTCGCCGAGCCCGGAATGGGTGGCGTGGACCGGCACGCCGAGGCGGGCGCGAAAGCGCCCCAGCAGCTGCGGGGTGAGGCCGATCTCGGGCACCAGCACCAGGGCCTGGCGGCCGCGCGCCAGGCAGTCGGCGATCGCGTGCAGGTAGACCTCGGTCTTGCCGCTGCCGGTGACGCCATCGAGCAGCATGGGCGCGAAGCCGTCCGCCGCGCGGACGGCGTCGATGGCGGCCTGCTGCTCCGGCTCCGGGGTCGGGCCCGGCCGGGGCGCGGGCGAGATCGCCGAGGCGGGTACCGCGAACCGCTCGGCCAGCCCGCGCTGCTGGAGCGAGCGGGCGGCCGCCCGCCAGCCGTCGAGCAGGGCGTCGAGTGCGTGCTCGTCGCGGGGGGCGGTCTCGAGCAGTCCGGCCAGGCGCCGCGGCCGCGAGCCGGCGCGCAGGCCGGGCAGCGCGGCACGCCCGTCCGCGGTCAGCCGCCACGCCCAGGCGTGGGTGTCGGGCAGCGGTTCGCCGCGGCGCAGTGCGGCCGGCAGCGCCGTGGCCAGCACCTCGCCCAGCGGCGCGTGGGTGTAACGCGCCAGCCAGCGCAACGATTCGAGCAACTCGCCGTGCAGCAGCGGTGAGGCGTCGAGGCGTTCGACGACGGGACGCAAATCGGGCGCGTCGGGCGCGGGCGGGCCGACCGCGGCCACGACGCCCACCAGCTCGCGCGGTCCGAACGGCACCCGCACCCGGCGTCCGACGTCGTCGGGCGCCGCCACGCCGTCGGGCGCGCGGTAGTCGAACAGCCGCGGCAGCGGCACCGGCAGGGCGACCTGGAGGACGGAGGCGGCGGAATCGGACACCTTCGAAGTCTAGTGCGGGCGCTTCCCAAACGCGGCCCGGACTTGAGGGCGGGACTTGCGCCGGTCCGGACCTTCCGCACGCAAGTCGATGGCAGGCAAGGGTTTTCCCCTTATCCACAATTCGTGTGGATAACCCTGTGCATGAGCACCTGCGCAGGGGGGTTTCGCCTACGTAACACGCGTGAAAGCCTGACTTGGCGAAAAAATCGCCAACCGCACGTTTTCCATGAAAATCAAGAATTTGTGCGTGAAACCAAGCGTTCACATTGGTCAATCCCGCTCCACGCGGCGCGCATGTGACGGTTCCGCGACGCATGTGCACAACGTTGGCCCGGGAAACAGGGGCTGGAACAGGGACTGCGACGGCCGTCAAGCCCCCGGTGGCCTGTCGGGGACCCGTATCATGGCCACCGCGGGCCGTCCCCCGGGCCCGGCCAAGAAGCAGTCTTGAACGATTCCGCCGCGGCCCATGCCGCCCTGACCGCCTTCCTGCGCGGCGTCGAGCGACGCGGCGTGGTCTTCGCGCACTGGCAGGCCGGCAGCGCCGCGGCGGGGGATGCCGCGCTGGCCGCCACCCTGCGCGGGTTCGGGTCCGTCGCCGGCGAAACCCCGTTCGCGCAGTGGCCGCGCCGCTTCTGGGCCCTGCTGCTCGCCGCGCCGCAGCTGCGCGAGCCCCCCGCGTCGCCCGACCCGGCGATCCCGGCCGCCGTGGCCGCGCTGGCGCCGGGTCCGCGCGCCGCGCTGCTGCTGCGGCTGGTGGCGGGACTGCCCGAGGCGGAAGCAGCCGCGGTCCTGGGCATCGCCCGTCCGTCCTACCGGCTCGCGCTGCGCCGGGCGCTGCCGCACAACGACGATGGCAGCCCGGACCCGGACGCCTGGCGGGCGCTTTCGGCTGCCGCGCAGCAGGCGGTGCGGGACCTGGACGGAGAGCGCCTGGCCCGAATCCGGAGCCTCCGCGACGGCGGGCGCGCCCCGGGGCCGTGGCCCGCGCGCAGCCCGGTCATGCACGCCCGGCGCGACTGGCTGTGGCCGGCGACCGTGGTCGCGCTGCTTGCCGTCGCGGCCGCGCTGGCCGCGACCTGGTGGGGGCCATGGCTGCCTGCCAACGCTCCCGGTGCGGCCGCCGACATCCAGGGCGAACCCCTGCCGCCGGCGCCGGCGGCGGCGCGCTTCGATCCGGAGCTGGCGCTGGCGACCCATCCCGACCTGGACCTGCTGCTGGCGGAGGTCACCGGGGCGTTCGGGCCCGATGCCGATCCCGCGTTCGAGGCCTGGCTGGTGCACGCACTCGCCGAAGAGGGCGAGGACGTCGTGCCCCCGCCGGTCGCGGAAGCCGACGAGAGCGCCGCGGAGGACGCCGATGCGCCCTGAACCGCTGCGCGTCGCGGTGGCGCTGTGCGTGCTGCTGGGAGCCGGCTGCGCGCTGGCGGCGGGCACCGACGGCGCGGCCCGGATCGCCGCGCTCGATCCGGCCCGGCGCGCGGCCCTGGAGCGCCGGGCCGCGGAGTGGGATGCGCTGCCGCTGCCGATGCAGCGCGAGCGTCGCGAGGCGTGGCTGGCGTGGCGCGACCTGCCCGCGCCCGAACGCGCCCGGATGCAGGCCGCGCGCGCCGCCTGGCGCAGCCTGCCGGTCGACCGCCAGCAGGCGCTGCGGGCGCGATTCGACGCGCTCGACGCGGGGATCCGCCGCGGCTGGCTGCTGGGGCCGGTGCTGGGCCCGCACTGGCCGCGCCTGCACGCGCTGTTCGCCCACGTCGGGCCGGAGGAGCGCGACGCGCTGCTGGGCGCGCTGCGTGCCCTGCCGCCGCAGGCGCTCGAGGACCTGGGCGTGCTGGCCCAGCGCACGCCGCCGCAGGACCGCGCGGCGCTGCGCGCACAGCTGCTGGCGCTGCCGGCGGAACGGCGTGCGGTCTGGTTGCGCGAACGCGTCTCGCCCTGAGCGGCGCCGGCCGGACCGGACGGTCGCGGCTGCGTCCGCCCGAGACCGCCAGCCGCGTCGGCGCACGGCGCGCAACCGCGAGGGCGCGCGCCCTACATCCACACCAGGCTGGCGACCGTGGTGAACGCGGCGCCGAGGCTGAGCAGGATCGAATAGCAGGTGCCGATCACGAAGTACTTGAGCAGGGTCATGAACCAGCCCTGGCCGTACACCCGCTTCTGCATCAGCAGCAGGTAGACCGGGATCCACAGCCACAGCAGGCCCTCGGCCACGCCGAACACGCGGGCGAGCGGCCCGCCGCCCGGCGCGAGCCAGTGCTCGAGCGCCATCATCGTGAACACCAGCAGCAGCACCAGGAAGACGAAGGCGTGGCTGTGCATCGCCACGATCAGGTGCTCCATGTACAGGCGGCGCCGGAACAGGTAGGCGACCTTGAGCATCAGCGCGAAGATCGGCAGCAGCACGAACAGGGTCGAGGGCACCGCGCCGAGCAGCGAGTCCTTGAGCAGGTCGGGCTCCTCCTGCAGGCGCTGCACGTTGCGTTCGGCGCGGCCGACCTGGCGGTTGAGCCAGTCGTTGGCGAAGTCCGGCAGCCCGTCGATCTTCAACGGGTTGGTCACCGGGTCCCACTCTTCGGAGTTGAACGAGATCCGCGGTCGCTCCTTGCGCCGCGGCGGCGCGGTGCCGGCGGCCTCGGCCTCGATCCGGGCGATGCGTTCGCTGGCGCGGGTGCGGATCGCCGTCTCGCTCGCGGCGAGCGCGGCCCTCGTGCCGGCGGTGGCGGTGCCGCCATCGGCAGGGAGCCTGGCGCGCGCGGCCTCGACCTGGGCCAGCGCCTCGTCCCGCACCCGCTCGACCTCCTCGACCGTGCGCGCGGCCTCGATCCGGTCGTCGCTCCTGCTGACGTGGATCGCGCTGCCGTCGTCGAAGCTGATCACCAGCCGGCCGACGAAGAACGCGACCACGGCCAGGAAGAAGAACAGCCGGAACGGACTGACGTAGCGGACCCGGCGCCCGGCGAAGTACTCCAGGCTCAGGTAGCCCGGCCTGGCCAGCAGCGGCCACAGCGTGCGCGGCGTGCGCGAATCCCATTCGAACACGCTGTCGAGCACGTCGCCGACGATGCTGGAGAAGTGCCGGACCAGCCCCTTGACCGGTTGGCCGCAGGCGTGGCAGAAGTCGCCCTGCAGCGGCGTGCCGCAGTTGGCGCAAGCGCCGCGGGACGGCTCCGCGGGCTCCGCAGGCGCGGGGAGATCGGTGCTGGCGTTCATCGACTGGACCGGGAAAGGGGTGCGGCGACCGGGGTCGCGCGCCTAAAATACGGCCGCCCCTGGCGAGGCGCCAGCGTCATCGCGGACGCGGGCCCGCCACTTTCCGGATTCCCACCATGTCCCCGCCCGCATCGCCGGCGCGCCTGCGCGACGAAGTGCGCACGAGCGCCGTGCTCGCCGCGCCGCTCGTCGCCGGCCACCTCGCGACCGGCCTGATCGGTTTCGTCGACAACGTCATCGCCGGCCGCCACGGCACCTCCACGCTCGCCGGCGTGGCGGTGGGCACGGCCATGTTCTGGCTGGTGATGCTGGTACCGATGGGCACGTTGATGGCGCTGCCGCCGTCGGTGTCGCAGCTCGACGGCGCCGGGCGCCGGGCCGAGGTCGGTCCGCTGTTCCGGCAGGCGCTGTGGCTGGCGCTGGGGCTGGGCCTGCTGCTGTTCGTGCTGCTGACCCTCGGGCGCCACGTGCTCGAGCCGATGGGCATCGCGCCGGAAGTGCGCCCGGACGCGGCCGCGTTCCTCGGCGGCATCCGCTGGGGCGTGCCGGCGCTGACCCTGTACTTCTGCCTGCGCTACCTGTGCGACGGCCTGCACTGGACGCTGCCGACCATGGCTTTCGGCTTCGGTGGCCTGCTGGTGCTGCTGCCGCTGGGTTACGCGCTCACGTTCGGCGCCTTCGGCCTGCCCGAAGGCGGCGCAGGCGGACTCGGGCTGGCCTCGGCGATCATGATGTGGTCGCAGGTGGCCGGGTTCGTGCTGTACCTGGCGTGGTCGCCGCGGTTCCGCGACATGCGCCTGTTCGAGCGACTCGATCCGCCGCGCCGGCGCGAGATCGGCACGCTGCTGCGCACCGGCCTGCCGATCGGCGTGACCGTGGCGATGGAGGGCGGCCTGTTCGTCGTGACCGCGCTGCTGATCGGTCGGATCGGCGAACTCGAGGTGGCCGCGCACCAGATCGCGATCAACGTCTCCAGCCTGTGCTTCATGGTCCCGTTCGGCCTGGCCGAGGCGACCACGGTGCGGGTCGGCCATGCCGTCGGTGCAGGCCGCGGGTCGTCGGGCGTGCGCCGCGCGGCGCTGGCCGGGCTGGTGCTGGTGCTGGGGACGCAGGCGCTGTCGGCCACGGCGCTGCTGGGCGGGCACGAGGCCATCGCGACGATCTACACCCACGACATGGCGGTGGCCGCGCTGGCCGGCTCGCTGCTGCTGCTGGCGGCGGCGTTCCAGTTCCCGGACGGCATCCAGGTGCTGTCGGCTGGCGCCCTGCGCGGGCTCAAGGACACCCGGGTGCCGATGTTCATCGCGGCCCTGGCCTACTGGGGCATCGGCATGCCCCTGGGCGCGGGGCTGGGCCTGGGGCTGGGCTGGGGGCCGCGCGGGATGTGGCTGGGCCTGATCGCCGGCCTGACGGTGGCCGCGGTGCTGATGGCCGCGCGCTTCGTCCGCAGCAGCCGCCCGGCCGCGCTGGCCGCCGCTCCCGGGACGCCGGTGACCAACGGCGCATGAAAACGGACCGGCCGCCGGGTACTCTGGCGGCCTGGATACGGAGCGATACCCCCCATGAGTCAGGCTTCTTCGCGCGGCCCCGTGCTGCGCGCCATCGTCGGCGTCTGGAACGGCATGAACTTCCTGCGCCGGCTGGTGCTCAACCTGCTGTTCTTCTTCCTGCTGCTGCTGTTCCTGATGGTCCTCGCCGGCGGGCGCGGGGGCGTGGTCCAGGTGCAGGACCGCAGCACCCTGGTGATCGCGCCGGAAGCGCAGCTGGTCGAGCAGTACACGACCGACCCGGTGAGTCGCTCCTTCATGGGCACCTTCGGCCAGGGGCCGGCCGAGGTGCAGCTGCGCGACCTGCTGGCGGTGCTCGACGCCGCGCGCGAGGACGCGAAGATCGAACGCGTGCTGCTGCGCGTGGACCGGATGTCGTTCTCCGGGTTCGCCTCCCTGCGCGAGCTGGGCGAGGCGATCGACGAGCTGCGCGCCGCGGGCAAGCAGGTGGTCGCGTTCGGCGAGCGCTTCACCCAGGCCCAGTACCTGCTGGCCGCGCACGCCGACGAGGTCTACCTCGATCCCGAGGGCGAGGTGCTGCTGCTGGGCCTGAGCGGCTACCGCCAGTTCTACCGCGAAGGCCTGCAGGACAAGCTCGGCATCGACATGCACCTGTTCAAGGTCGGCGAGTACAAGTCCGCCGCCGAACCCTTCGTCCGGGACGACGCCTCGCCCGAGGCCAAGGAAGCCGACCTGTTCTGGCGCGGCGATGTGTGGCGGCGCTACCTCGAGGACGTGGCGCGCCTGCGCAAGACCACGGCCGGGCAGCTGGCCGCGTCGATCGACGCCCTGCCCGAAGGCATCGCCGCGGTCCAGGGCGATACCGCGCGCTACGCGTTCGAGCAGAAGCTGGTGGACGGACTGAAGACGCGCGAGGAGGTCGAACAGCTGCTGGCCGAGCGCGGCGTGGCCGACGACGACGCCGAAGGCGGCTTCCGTCAGGTGGGCTTCTTCGACTACCTGCGCAGCGTCGACGGCCTGAGCGCCGCCGCCAAGGGCCGCCGCCCGCAGGTGGCGGTGGTGGTGGCCGAGGGCGAGATCGTCGAGGGCCGGCAGCCGCCGGGCCGGATCGGCAGCGAGTCGACCGCGGCCCTGCTGCGCGAGGCGCGCGAGGACGATGACGTCAAGGCCGTGGTGCTGCGGGTGAACTCGCCCGGCGGCTCGGCCTTCGCCTCCGAGATCATCCGGCGCGAGATCGTCGCGCTCAAGGAGGCGGACAAGCCGGTGGTGGTGTCGTTCGGCGACGTCGCCGCCTCGGGCGGCTACTGGATCAGCATGGACGGCGACCGCATCTTCGCCGATCCGTCGACGATCACCGGCTCGATCGGCATCTTCGGCCTGGTGCCGACCTTCCCGCGCGCGCTGGAGAAGATCGGGGTGCATACCGACGGCGTGGCGACC
This sequence comes from Luteimonas sp. J29, assembly GCF_000472505.1. Lineage (GTDB taxonomy): Bacteria > Pseudomonadota > Gammaproteobacteria > Xanthomonadales > Xanthomonadaceae > Luteimonas. Next base: position 419,547 of record NZ_AWZR01000002.1, on the reverse strand, counting down.
ACGCGCATGGCCGGCGCGTTCGACCTCACCCGGCCGCTGTCGCCGGAGCTGGCGCAACTGATCCAGTCCTACATCGACAAGGGCTACCGGGATTTCATCGGCCGCGTCGCCCAGGGCCGCGGCCGCACCCCCGAGCAGATCGACGAGGTCGCGCGCGGGCGGGTCTGGACCGGCGCGCAGGCGCACGAGCGCGGCCTGGTGGACGAGTTCGGCGGCCTGCGCGCGGCGATCGCCGACGCGGCCTCGCGCGCGCGCCTGGGCGAGCCGGAGCAGTGGCGCGTGCGCTACATCGAGCGCGGCGCCTCGCCGTTCGAGCGCTGGTTCAGCGGCTTCCTGCAGGGGCGGCTGGCGCGGCACTGGCTGCGCGAGTCCGACTTCGCCCGCGGCCTGCTGGCGCGCGCGGTGCCGCAGGCCGAGCGCGACCTGCGCCTGCTCGAGGACATGCTCAAGACCCGCGACGGCGCACCGGTGAAGGTGCTGGCGCACTGCTTCTGCGGAATCTGACCCGGCACCGGCACCGTCGGGCGCGGATGGCCGCGCCCGCGCCGCTCAGCGCTTCACGTCGAGTCGCCCGCCGCGCACGAGCGCGAGCACGTCGTCCTCGCCGCACCGGTTGAAGTCGCCCGGCACCGCGTGCTTGAGGCAGCCGGCGGCGTGGCCGAAGCGCAGGCTGTCGGCATCGCTCCAGCCCGCCAGCAGGCCATGCAGCACGCCGGCGGCGAACGCGTCGCCGGCGCCGATGCGGTCCACGATGCCCGACAGAGCCCGGTCCTCGACCCGGTGCAGGTCGCCGTCGCGCGTGGCCATCAGCGCGCCGAGCGCGTGGTGCTCGACGCTGGCCTGGCTGCGTACCGTGCAGGCGATGCGTTGCAGGCGCGGGAAGGCATCGAAGGCGCGTCGCGCGGCGCGCGCGAAGCGGTGCCCGTGGGTGTCGTCGCCGGGCGCGCCCGGGTCGGCGCCGAGCACCACGTCGATGTCGCGGTGGTCGGCGAACGCGACGTCCGCCGCCTCCAGCAGCGGACGCAGGATCGTCGCCGGGTCTCCGTCCCAGGCCGCCCACAGCATCGGCCGGAAGTTGCCGTCGAACGAGACGCGCACGCCCATCCCGGCGGCGGTGCGGACCGCGTCGGCGGCCGCCTGCGCGGTGGCCGGGCCCAGCGCCGGGGTGATGCCCGACAGGTGCAGCCAGTCCACGCCCTGCAGCAGCCGGGGCCAGTCGTAGGTGTCGGGGGACGCGAGGGCGAACGCGGATCCGGCGCGGTCGTAAAGCACTTCGCTCGGCCGGTGGCCCGCGCCGGTGGCGAGGAAGTACAGGCCCATGCGGCCCGGAGCGACCCGCACGCGACAGGTGTCGACGCCGTGCCGGCGCAGCTCGCCCAGCGCGGCCTGCCCGAGCGCATTGCCGGCCACGGTGCCGAGCATCGCCACCTCGTGGCCGAAGCGCGCCAGCGACACCGCCACGTTGGCCTCGGCGCCGCCGATCCACGCCTCCAGCCGTGGCGACTGCAGCAGCAGCTCGCGGCCGGGCGCGCCCAGGCGCAGCAGCAGCTCTCCGAAACAGGCGATGCGACCCGGCATGTGCTCCTCCCTCGCTGTTGGTCGCCGGCCGTGGGGATCCGGGCGGCGTGCGTTCGACGGCGCCCGGGATTATGCGGCCGCCGCGCCGATTGCGCCGACCCGCGCCCGCGACGATTCCGGCACCGGGCGTGCCAGGGGCGGGGCCGCCGTGGCCGGGAGGCGCCCCCGGTGCGCCGTCGCGATAGACTGGAAACGGACCGGACTCCCCGGGTCGGGACAGCACATGCCGCGCAACCGCAGGGAAGAGGCCACCGCCAGCATCAAGGGCCGGGCCGCCACCATCAACGACATCGCCCGCCTGGCGGGGGTTTCCAAGAAGACGGTCTCGCGCGTCATCAACCGTTCGCCGCTGGTGCGCGCGGACACCCGCGAGAAGGTCGAGGCGCTGATGCGCGAGGTCGGCTACGTGCCCGACCCGCTGGCGCGCGGGCTGGCGTTCCGGCGTTCGTTCCTGATCGGGATGATCTACGACAACCCGACCGCGCAGTACATCGTCGATTTCCAGTACGGCGCGCTCGACGCGCTGCGCAATTCCGGCTTCGAGCTGGTGGTGCATCCCTGCGACAGCCGCAGCCCGGACTACGTCTCGGGCGTGCGCCGCTTCGTGCTGCAGCAGAAGCTGCACGGGGTGATGCTGGTGCCGCGCGTGTCCGAGGACCAGGCGCTGGCCGACATGCTGCAGGAGGTGGGCTGCCGCTACGCGCGCGTCGCCGCGGTGTGCCTGGACGCGCCGGAGCGTTCGGTGATCACCCACGACCGCGACGGCGCGGCCGAGGTCGCCGACTACCTGCTGACGCTGGGCCACCGCGACATCGCGATGATCACCGGCCCGGCCGCCTACCGGTCGGCGATCGAGCGCACCGAGGGTTTCGTCGGCGCGCTGCAGCGCCGCGGCATCGAGATCCCGAAGTCGCGGGTGGTGGAGGCGGGCTACACCTTCGAGTCCGGCGTGGCCGCGGCCGAGAAGCTGCTCGCCGCCAGGCAGCGCCCGAGCGCCATCTTCTGTTTCAACGACGAGATGGCCGCGGGCGTTTACCGGGTGGCGATGCGGGCCGGGATCCAGATCCCGCAGCAGCTGTCGGTGGTCGGCTACGACGACAGCCCGCTGGCGTCGCGCCTGGGGCCGCCGTTGACCTCGGTGCGCCGCGACACGCGCGACACCGGCCGCATCGCCGCCGCGATGCTGCTGCAGGGCGAGGGCGAGGCGCGCGCGGTCGCCAGCGTGCGCCCGCACCTGGTCGTCCGCGATTCCTGCCAGCCGCCGCAGTAGCGGCGCGGCCGCGCCCGCGCGGCGAAGTGGCGTCCGGGGCCGGGCGCGACGGTATGCTACGACCCACACGCAGACGGAGGCGGGCATGGATCCCCATCGGTGGCGGCTGGACGGTCAGATCGCCCTGGTCACCGGCGGCAGCGCCGGCATCGGCCGCGCGATCGCGCGCGAACTGCTGGGCTTCGGCGCCACGGTGCTGATCGTGGCCCGCAACGGCGACGCGCTCGAGGCCACCCGCGACGAACTGGCCGAGGAGTTCCCGGACGGCGACGTGCGCGCCTTCATCGGCGACGTGGTCGACGAGGAACAGCGGCGCGAGGTGCTCGACTGGGTCGAGGACCAGGGCAACGGCCTCAACATCCTGGTCAACAACGCCGGCGGCAACCTCACCCGCGCCGCCACCGACTACACCGAGGACGAGTGGCGCGAGATCTTCGAGGTCAACCTGTTCAGCGCCTTCGAACTGTGCCGCTACGCCCATCCGCTGCTCACCCGCCACGCCAGCTCGGCGATCGTCAACGTCGGCAGCGTGTCCGGGCTGGTCCACGTGCGCACCGGCGCGCCCTACGGCATGAGCAAGGCGGCGCTGCACCAGATGACCCGCAACCTCGCGGTCGAATGGGCCGAGGACGGCGTGCGGGTGAACGCGGTGGCGCCGTGGTACATCCGCACGCGCCGCACGTCCGACAGGCTGGCGGACCCCGACTACCTGGACGAGGTGCTGCTGAGCACGCCGATGGGACGCATTGGCGAGCCGGAGGAAGTGGCCGCCGCGGTGGCGTTCCTGTGCCTGCCCGCGTCGGGCTACATCACCGGCGAATGCATCGCCGTGGACGGCGGCTTCCTGCGCTACGGGTTCTGATCGCGGCCGTCCCGTCGCGGACGGCGGGCGGCCGGGCGCGTTCGGCAGGCGCGGCGCGCCGGGCGCGGATGCGCTGGTCGAACGGTTCCCGCTCGAGGGCGTCGAGCGCCCTGGCGAGTACGTCCGCGAGCGGAAGGCCCAGGTCCCTGTCGAGGCTCGCCGCCGCCTCGGCCGTCGCCTGCCATTGCGCCTGCAGCAGCGGCAGGGCGCGCCGGGCCTTGGGCGTGAGGTGCAGGATCCGCTCGCGCGCGTCCGCCCCCCGGGTGGTGCGGACCCAACCCCTGGCAACCATCGCCGACACGGTCTGGCTGAGCGCGGAGTGGCTCAGGCGGCACTGCTCGGCGACCTGCTTGATGTTCACCGGGCCCGAGGCGGCGAGCACCCGGATCACCGGGGTGAAGCGCGGGCGCAGGTCCAGGCCCGCCTCGGCGTAGGCGCGTTCGACGGCCGGGTCGAGCCTGTCGAGCAGGGCCCGCAGCAGCGTGCCGAGCGTTGGTTGCGTGGGCATGCCAGCATAATATATAAGTGCTTACATAAATCAAGCGGAGAGTGTGGATGTCGTTCGCGATGGTGCTGGGCGCGGCGTTGGCGGCAGCGTGTCCCATGCAGCAGGAGGTGTTGGCCGCCGCCGCCAGCGCGATCTCGCGCGATTACGTGGACCAGGCACGGGGCGCCGACATCGCGCGGGCCGTGGCGCAGTGGGCGGATTCGGGCCGGTACGCCGACGACTGCGATGACCCCGCGGCCTTCCTCGCGAGACTGAACATGGACCTGGATGCCTACGACGGGCACTTCCACGTCGAGGCGGCCGACGACGCCGACGGTGCGCAGGACTGGCTGATGGCCTGGCGCGCGGACGCGACGCGGGTGAACGCCGGCGTGCGGGACGTGCGGGTGCTCGAAGGCAACATCGGCTACCTGCGGCTGTCGAGCTTCTACCCATGGGACGTCGCCGGACCGAAACTGCGCAACGCCTTCGGCCTGCTCGCCGACAGCGAGGGACTGATCCTGGACCTGCGCCAGAACGGCGGCGGCGACGAAAGCACCGCCAACCAGCTCGTGCGCGCATTGCTGGGGCAGGACGTGGCCAGCGTCCAGCACGTGGAACGGCGCGGGGTCCGCACCCAAAGCCCCCTGCCGCGGGGCGACCTGCCTGCGTTCGCGCGCCCGGTAGTGGTGCTGGTCGACCGCAGGACGGGGTCGGCCGCCGAATTCGTCGCCTATTCGCTGCAGGCTCGCGGGCGGGCGACGCTGGTCGGCTCGCGCACGGGTGGCGCCGCGAACTTCATCGGCGAGCCCGTGCCGCTGCCGCACGGCCACCGCATCTTCGTCCCGGATGCGAAGCCGGTGGACGCGGCGACCGGCGCGAACTGGGACAGGCATGGCGTGCAGCCGGACGTCCGGGGCGGCGACGACCCCCTGTTCGTCGCGCGCATGCTGCTCGCCGGCGGCGGCTAGCGGCGCGCCGCCAGCCGGCGTCCGGCACCGGAGGCGTCGGCGCGGACGGTGTGTGTTCGCGGAACCATGCTGACCGCAGGCCACTGGCCTGCCGCGGGCCCGGGTGCTATCAGGAACGGCCGCCTTCGCGAAAGGACACGCAGATGGAAACCAGTGAGCTGTTCCGCGGCCGCCTGATCGACCACCTGCAGCTGGTGGTCCGCGACCTCGAGGCGAGCCGGCGCTTCTACGAACCGGTGCTGGCCACGCTGGGGATCCCGCTGGGCGGCAGCGGCGAGGGCTGGTTCTGGGCCGACGAGCTGTTCGTCTCCGGCATCGACAGCGAGGCCGCGCAGGGCCAGCCGACCGGGCGCCACCACTTCGCCTTCCAGGCCCGCGACCGGGCGATGGTCGACGCCTTCCACGCCGCCGCGCTGACCCACGGCGGCCGCGACAACGGCGCGCCCGGCGAACGTCCCTACCATCCCGGGTACTACGCGGCGTTCGTGCTCGATCCCGACGGCAACAACATCGAAGCGGTCTACCACGGTCCGGCCGGACGCAGCGCCGACGCGGTCCGGATCACCTTCGACGCCCCGGGCTGAGGGCCGCGGCCCGGCGCGATGCGGCGCGGCGCTCAGGGCTGCATCGCGCAGCTGGAATCGGCCAGGATCCTGCTCACCCGCGCGAACTCCTGCTGCAGCGCCGGCTTGTCCGCGCCCGGTGCGTGGCGCCACGCGGACTCGATCTCGCGCTGGCGCCGCTTCCAGCCGTCGCACGCGGCCTTGTCGCCGATGCGCGCGCAGGTGTCGTACTTCATCTCGCAGGCCTGGCCCACGCCGCCGGTGTCCAGCCGCACGCAGCGCGGCTTGGGCGCGGGATCCTCGCTGACGTAGCTGTCGTTGTCCCAGGTCTCGCACTGGTAGATCGGCGGTGGCGGCAGCCGGTCGGCGTCGGCGATGCGGGCAGGGCGCGGGAGTTCGGGGCGCTCGGGCGCCGGAGCCTGGTCCACCGGCCCCGAAACCTGCACGAAGTCGGCGGCCGGCGGTGGCGTGAACGCGGGTGGCTGCGCGACGGTGGCGGCGCCGGGCTGCGGCGTCGGCAGCGTCGGCAGCGCCTCCACGCGACGCACCTCCTGGCGGGTGCCGGCCGGGCAGGGCGTCCCGTTCTGGATCGTCACGTCGCCGTTGGCGGCGGTGCAGCGATAGATGGTGGTGGCATCGGCCGCCAGCGCCGGCCATGCCAGGGCAAGGCCGGCCGGCAGCCACCACCGCAGTGCGTGCAGGCGCATCACCGCCGTCCGCAGTCCGCCGCGAGGCGGGCGTTGAGGCCGCGCTCCTCCACCCGCAGCGCGTCGCGCTCGCTCTGCTGGGCGTTGAAGAAGCGGCGGCGGATCTCCTCGCGGCGGTCGGCCAGGCGGGCGCAGACCTCGGCCTGCGGCAATGCGTGGCAGGTGTCGCGGATCCAGGTCCCCGGCGCGCCCCCGGCGGGATGGACCGGGCGGTGCGGATGGCCGGGACGCGGATCCTGCGTTGCCATCGCCCCGGACGGCCGCGGCGTTGGCGCGCCGACCCGTCCCCACTGCGGGCGGTCGGCGTAGTACTCGCCGATCGGCCCACCGCCGGACGGCGCCGGGTTGCCGCGCCAGCCGCTGCGGTAGCCCAGCGTCCACAGCGGCACCCAGCGCGGATTGCCCTCGGCCGAGTCGCTGGTGTAGCGCTTGCCGTCCGGCGTGACGCACTCGTACATCGGCCGCGGAGTATGCACCACCACCACCTGCGGCGCCGGCGCGGACGCAGGCGCCGCCGACGGCGACGGCGACGGCGCGGGTCGCGCGGCCGGAGGCGGCGTGCCGTCGACCGGGCGCTGCATCGTGCGCACTTCCTGCGAGGCGCCCTGCGCACAGGGCACGTCGCCCAGGCTGACGCGGCCACTGGCATCGGTGCAGCGGTAGACCGTCACCGGGTCGGCGCCGCGCGCGCCGGCAGGAGCCAGCAGCGCGGCCAACAGGCAGGCGGTCTCGACCGGGCGCATGGTCCTATCTTGGGGGCCGCCGCGACGGGCGGCAAACCGCCCGCGCCAGCGGTCAGGCGCGGTTCAACGGGTCAGGCCGCGTCCAGCGCCGAGTGCGGGTGGTCGGCCTCGCTGCGCAGCAGGCGCGCGATCGAGCGTGCCGCGTCGCGCCCTTCCTGGACCGCGGTCACCACCAGGTCGGCGCCGCGCACGCAGTCGCCGCCGGCGAACAGGCGCGGATGCGTGGTCTGGTAGGGCAGGCGCTCGCCGCCGCCGACGATGATGCGGCCGTTCTCGCGCGCCTGGACGCCCGCGCTCGCCAGCCACTCGGGTACGCGCGGCGAGAAGCCGAACGCGATGATCACCACGTCGGCCTCGATCACCGATTCGCTGCCGGGGATCGGCACCGGCGAGCGGCGGCCCTTGTCGTCCGGCTCGCCGAGCCGGGTCTCGACCACGCGCACGCCGCTGGCATGGCTGTCGTCCTGCGACTCGATCGCCAGCGGCTGGCGGTTGAACAGGAAGCGCACGCCTTCCTCGCGCGCGTTGGCCACCTCGCGCGCCGAGCCGGGCATGTTGGCCTCGTCGCGGCGGTAGGCGCAGGTGACGCTGGCCGCGCCCAGGCGCACGGCCGAGCGCACGCAGTCCATGCCGGTGTCGCCACCGCCGAGCACCACCACGCGCTTGCCGGCCAGGTCCGGAAGCTCGATGTGGGACTCCCAGCCCGCGATCGGGCGGCCGTGCGGTTCGCGGCCGGTGACGATGCGGCCGTTCTGGACCAGGAACGGCAGCGCCGGCAGCACCCCGCGCAGGTCCTGGCCAGGCAGGCCGCCGTCGGTGTAGCGGTAGGCGCCCAGGCCAAGGAACACCGCGTCGTAGTCCTTGAGCAGCGTGCCGAGCGCCACGTCGCGGCCGACCTCCACGCCGAGGCGGAAGCGCACGCCCATCTCCTCGAGCACCTCGCGGCGGGTGTCGATCACCGCCTTGTCGAGCTTGAAGCTGGGGATGCCGAACTGGAGCAGGCCACCGATCTGCTCGTAGCGGTCGAACACGGTCGCGCCGATGCCGGCGCGCGCCAGGCGGTCGGCGCACGCCAGGCCCGCCGGGCCGGCGCCGACGATCGCCACCTGGCGGCCGGTGGGCACCACCTTGGACAGGTCCGGGCGCCAGCCCTGCTCGAACGCGGTGTCGACGATGTACTTCTCCACCGCGCCGATGGTCACCGCGCCGAAGCCGGCGTTGAGCGTGCAGGCGCCTTCGCACAGGCGGTCCTGCGGGCACACGCGGCCGCACATCTCGGGCAGCGGGTTGGTCTCGTGGCACAGCGCCGCGGCCTCGAGGATGCGGCCTTCCTCCACCAGCTGCAGCCAGTTGGGGATGTAGTTGTGGACCGGGCACCTGGCCTCGCAGTACGGGTTGCCGCAGTCGAGGCAGCGTCCGGCCTGGTGCGCCGCCTCGGCCTGGCCGAAGCGGCCGTAGAGTTCGTTCCAGTCGCCTTCGGTGCGCAGCTCCAGCGGCACCTTGCGCGGCATGTCACGCGGGACGTCGAGGAACTGGAAGACCTGCTTCTTGCTCATGGGAAAACCGTGGTCGGTGGTGTCGCGGTGGCGGGAAGTCGGGAACGGCGATGCCGGCGCGCGCGGGCGGGGTGCCGGCGACGTGCCGGTCCGCCACGCGCATGCCCACTTCCTTCACCAGCGAAGCGCCACCGGCCGCCATCACGCGGCCCTCCGCAGTTCGTGTGCCAGCGCCTCGAGGCTGGCCGCCTTCGGCTTGACCAGCCAGAACTTGCCGACGAAGTCGCGGAACTCGTCGAGGATCCGCGCGCTCCACGCGCTGCCGGTCAGGCGCGCGTGGCTCTCCAGCAGGTCGGTCAGGTGCTGGCGGTAGTTGTCGAAGCCCTCGGCCGAGATCCGGACGATGTCGATCAGCTCGTGGTTGTAGCGGTCGACGAAGTCGCGGTCGAGGTCGAGCACGTAGGCCAGGCCGCCGGTGAAGCCGGCGCCGAAGTTCAGCCCGGTGCGGCCGAGTACCACCACGGTGCCGCCGGTCATGTACTCGCAGCAGTGGTCGCCGGCGCCCTCGACCACGGCGACCGCGCCCGAGTTGCGCACCGCGAAGCGCTCGCCCGCGCGCCCGGCCGCGTACAGCTCGCCGCCGGTGGCGCCGTACAGGCAGGTGTTGCCTAGGATCGGCGCGAGCCGCGACTCGAACGCGCTGCCGCGCGGCGGGCGGATCACGATGCTGCCGCCGGCCATGCCCTTGCCGACGTAGTCGTTGGCGTCGCCTTCCAGGTGCAGGTGCAGGCCGCCGGCGTTGAACGCGCCGAAGCTCTGGCCCGCGGTGCCGGTCAGGCGCAGGGTCAGCGGCCGCGCCGCCATGCCGGTGTTGCCGTGGTGGCTGGCGATCAGGCCCGACAGGCGGGTGCCGATGCTGCGGTCGGTGTTGGCGATCGGATAGCTGTACTCGCCGCCGGCCGCGCGCGCGACCACGTCGGACAGGTCGGCCTCCAGGCGCGCGGCCAGGCCGTCGGGCGGCGCCTGCAGCGCCGGCGCGCCGCACCACGACGCGGGCTGGTGCGGATCGCGCGCCAGCAGCCGCGACAGGTCGATGTCGACGTCGTCGCGGGTGTGGTGCAGGTGCTGCTCGAGCAGGTCGGTGCGGCCGATGATCTCGTCGAGGCTGCGGGCCCCGAGCGAGGCCAGCAGCTCGCGCACGTCCTCGGCCAGGTTGCGGAAGAAGTTCTCCACCCGCTCCGGCAGGCCGGTGAAGTGCTGCGACCGCAGGCGCGCGTCCTGGGTGGCGACGCCGGTGGCACAGTTGTTGAGGTGGCAGATGCGCAGGTACTTGCAGCCGAGCGCGATCATCGGCGCGGTGCCGAAGCCGAAACTGTCGGCGCCGAGCATCGCCGCCTTGACCACGTCCAGGCCGGACTTGAGGCCGCCATCGGTCTGCAGCAGCACGCGCTCACGCAGCTCGTTGGCCTGCAGCGCCTGGCGCGCCTCCGACAGGCCCAGCTCCCAGGGCACGCCGGCGTAGCGGATCGAACCCAGCGGGCTGGCGCCGGTGCCGCCGTCGTGGCCGGAGATGGTGATCAGGTCGGCGCCGGCCTTGACCACGCCGGCGGCGATCGTGCCCACGCCCGCGTGCGAAACCAGTTTGACCGAGATCAGCGCCTTCGGATTGACCTGGCGCAGGTCGAAGATCAACTGGGCGAGGTCCTCGATCGAATAGATGTCGTGGTGTGGCGGCGGCGAGATCAGGCCGATGCCCGGGCGCGCGTAGCGCAGCCGCGCGATCAGCGGATCGACCTTGCTGCCGGGCAGCTGGCCGCCCTCGCCGGGCTTGGCGCCCTGCGCGATCTTGATCTGCAGCACCTCGGCGTTGATCAGGTACTCGGGCGTGACGCCGAAGCGGCCCGACGCGATCTGCTTGATCTTGCTGCGCTTCTCGGTGCCGTACCGGGCCGGGTCCTCGCCGCCCTCGCCGGAGTTGCTGCGGCCGCCGAGGCGGTTCATCGCGATCGCCAGCGCCTCGTGCGCCTCGGGCGAGAGCGCGCCCAGGCTCATCGCCGCGCTGTCGAAGCGCCTGACGATCGACGGCACCGGTTCGACCTCGTCCAGCGGCACCGGCGGGCCGAGCGGCTTGACCCGCAGCAGGTCGCGCAGCGCCGCCGGCGGGCGGTGGTTGACGTGGTCGGTGTAGGCCTTCCAGTCCTCGCGGGTGCCGGTGAGGACCGCACGCTGCAGGCTCTGGACCACGTCCGGGTTGTACTGGTGGTACTCGCCGCCGTGGACGTAGCGCAGGAGGCCGCCGGGCTCGGGCAGGGCGGTGTCGTCCCAGCCGTGCTCGGCCAGGGTCCAGGCGTCGCGCTCCAGGCGCTCGAAGCCGGCGCCGCCGATGCGCGAGGGCGTGCCCTCGAAGCACAGCGACACCACCTCGTCGGCCAGGCCCACGATCTCGAACAGCTGCGCGCCGCGGTAGCTGGCGATGCTGCCGATGCCCATCTTCGAAAGGATCTTGAGCAGGCCCTTCTTGACCCCGCGCCGGTAGCTGCGGCCGAACTGGGTCGGCTCGTTGCCGGTCTTGCCGCCGAGCAGGCCGCGGCGCGCGAGCGCGGCCAGCGTCTGGTAGGCGAGGTATGGATAGACCGCGGTGGCGCCGAAGCCGATCAGGCAGGCGAAGTGGTGCGGGTCGCGGGCGGTGCCGGTCTCGATGATCAGGTTGCAGTCGCAGCGCAGGCCCTTGCGCACCAGGTGCAGGTGGACCGCGCCGGTGGCCAGCAGGGCGTGCACCGCGGCATGGCCCTGGCGCGGGCGCCGGTCGCTGAGGATCAGCAGCTCGATGCCTTCGCGCACGGCCGCCTCGGCCTCCGCGCAGATCCGCTCGAGCGCGCCGCGCAGCCCAGTGCGGCGGTCGAAGTACAGGTCGATGTAGCGGTGCGAGGACGCGAACCGCGGCAGCGCCAGCAGCTGGTACAGCTTGCGCTGCGACAGCACCGGCGAGTTGAGCATCACGTGGTTGACGTTCTCGGCCTGGTCCAGGAACAGGTTGCCCTCGCGCCCGATCTGGGTGGAGAGCGACATCACGCACTCCTCGCGCAGCGGGTCGATCGGCGGGTTGGTCACCTGGGCGAAGGCCTGGCGGAAGCAGTCGTAAAGCGGACGCACGCGCTGGCTGATCGCGGCCATCGGCACGTCGTCGCCCATCGAGCCGATGCCTTCCTGCTCGGTCTCCGCGAGCGGACGCAGCACCGACTCCTGCTCCTCGCGCGAGAGCTGGAACAGCTTCTGGAACGCGAGCAGGGTCTCGGGGGTGAACGGCGCGTCGGTCAGCGACGGGTCGATCAGCTCCGTGTGCAGCCAGCTCATGCCGCGCTTGAGCCACTGCTTGTACGGCGCGCGGGAACGGTTGACCTCGTCGATCGCGTCGTTGTCGAGCAGGCGCCCGGCCTCGAGGTCGACCGCGATCATCTCGCCGGGACCGAGCTTGCCCTTCGCCTTCACCTGGCCGGCGGGCACGTCCCACACGCCGGACTCGGAGGCGATCACGAACACGCCGTCGTTGGACAGCGTCCAGCGCGCCGGGCGCAGGCCGTTGCGGTCGAGGGTGCACGCGGCGAAGCGACCGTCGCACATCACCACGCCCGCCGGGCCGTCCCACGGTTCGGAGTTGATCGCGTAGTACTCGTAGAACGCGGCGAGGTCGGTGTCCTTGTACTCCAGCGACTGGGTCGCCGGCGGGATCAGGATCCGCATCGCCTGCAGCATGTCCATGCCGCCCAGCAGCAGCCACTCGAGCATGTTGTCGAGCGACTGCGAGTCCGAGCCGTGCATCGTCACCGTCGAGGAGAATTCGGACACGTCCAGCAGCGGCGACTTCCACACGCCCTTGCGCGCCTGCGCCCAGCGGCGGTTGCCCTCGATGCTGTTGATCTCGCCATTGTGGGCCAGGCGCCGGAACGGATGCGCCAGCGGCCAGCGCGGCAGGGTGTTGGTGGAGAAGCGCTGGTGGAACACCACCGCGCGCGCGGCCAGCGCCGGGTGCGACAGGTCCGGGAACAGCTGGCGCAGGTGGCTGGGCAGGACCATGCCCTTGTAGCCGAGCAGCCGCGGCGACAGGCCGACGACATAGAAGTCGGCGACCGCGGACAGGGCCTCCTCGGCGCGGCGGCGGGCGAGGAACAGCGCGCGCTCGAGCGCGGCGACGTCGGCCTCGTCGCTCTCGACGAACACCTGTTCGATGCGCGGCGCAGACGAGCGGGCGAGCTTGCCGCAGGCCTCGAGGTCGATGGGTACCACGCGCCAACCGGCCACGCGCGCGCCGACGCCCGCGAGCTGGCGTTCGAGCTCGCCGCGGCAGCGCGCGGCCTCGTCGCCGGCATGCGGCAGGAACACGATGCCGGCGGCGACCGGCCCGGCGTGCAGGGCGATGCCGGACTCGGACGCGATCGTGCGCACGAAGCCCTCGGCGCCGTGGATGAGCACGCCGCAGCCGTCGCCGGTGAGTCCGTCGGCATTGACGCCGCCGCGGTGGGCCATGCGCGACAGGGCCTCCAGCGCGATGTCCACGATCCTGCGCTCGGGATCGCCCTCGATCTTCGCGATCAGGCCGAAACCACAGCTGTCGTGTTCGCTTGCGGGGTCGTGTAAGCCCCGATCCGGGTGTGCCCGCATCGTTGTATTCGTCGTTGGGTGGGAGTGACGGTGGCGTGGGAAACGGTGGCCGGTGCGCAGGGAAAACATGCCCGGCTGAGCATCCACTTCACCGAATAAATCACAATTTGTGCGACGCGGCAACGGCGATGCGGAGTTGGTTGCCGATGCAATCAAACCGCTACGAAATCATGCCGATCTCAGCGCAGTTGGACACCCGTGCGGGCGTCGCGCAGGCTGCTCGGCTGGCCCAGTCCGGAAGTTTCCCCGGCAACGACCAGGTCCACGCCGGCGACGATGGCCGGGGCCAGCGCGGCGCGCGTGGCCGGCGCCGGATCGCCAGCGCGGTTGGCGCTGGTCGACACCAGCGGGGCGTCCCAGGCGCGACACAATGCCCGCACGACCGGATGCGCGCTCACCCGGACGGCGACCGCATCGTGCACCCCGCGGATCCACGCCGGGACGCGCGCGGTCGCCGGCACCAGCCAGGTGTGTGGCCCCGGCCAGCTCGCCAGCACGGCCTCGCGCGACGACGCCTCCAGCGCATTCCAGTCGAGCAGCCCTTCGAACTGCGCGGGCGTCGCGGCGATCAGGATCAGGCCCTTGTCGGGCGTGCGCTGCTTGAGCGCGAGCAGGCGCATGACCGCGGCCTCGTCGAACGGATCGCAGCCCAGGCCCCAGACGCCCTCGGTGGGGTAGGCGACCAGGCCGCCCGCGCGCAGGACGGCCACGGCCCGGTCGATGTCGCCGTGCGCGTGCATCGGCGCAGCTTAGCGAAAAGCCGGGGCGGCGCGCGGTGCGCACCGCCGCCGCGATAGCCGGCTCAGAACGGGACGCTGTCGTCCGCCTTCTTCACCACGCGCTTGCGGCCGGGCTCGAACGGCGCCGCGGTGACCAGCGGACGTGCCGGCTCGACGTCGCCCGAGAGGGGGCGCGCGGCCTTCTTCGCCGCCGCCTTCTTCGCGGCCTTCTTCACCGTGGGCTTCTTCGCCGGCGCCTTCTTGGTCGCCGCCTTCGTCGAGGGGACCTTCCTGGCGGCCGCCTTCTTCGCTGCGGCCTTCTTCGCGCCGAAGCCGCGCCGCGCCGGCTTGCCGGTTTCCTCGAGCAGGCGGGTCGCCTCCTCCAGGGTCAGGCTGGCCGGGTCGCGGTCCTTGGGGATCTTGCCGTTGAGGCGGCCGTCGCTCAGGTACGGGCCGAAACGGCCATTGAGCACCTGGATGTCGCTGCCAGGGAACTCCTTGATCACCCGGTTGCGCGCGATCTCCTCCTTCTCCTCGATCAGCGCCACCGCGCGTTCGAGGTCGATCTTGTACGGGTCGTCGTCGGGCTTGAGCGATGCGTAGGTGTCGCCGCGCCGCGCGAACGGGCCGAAGCGGCCGATGCCCACGCTCACCTCCATGCCGTTGCTCTCGCCCAGCACGCGCGGTAGGCGGAACAGCTCGAGCGCCTCCTCGAGCGTGATCGAGTAGATGCTCTGGCCGGGGCGCAGCGAGGCGAAGCGCGGCTTCTCCTCGTCCTCGACCGTGCCGATCTGCACCAGCGGGCCGAACTTGCCGATGCGCGCGCTCACCTGGCGTCCGCTCGCCGGATCCTCGCCGAGCACGCGCACGCTGCCGGCGTCGGTCTTGTCGAGCGTCGCCTTCTTTTCGTCCACCTGCTCCTTGAACGGGCCCCAGAACTTTTCCATCAGCGGCACCCACTCCTCCTCGCCGCGGCTGACCGCATCGAGCTCGTCCTCGAGCTTCGCGGTGAAGTCGTAGTCGACGTAGCGGGTGAAGTGGTTGCTGAGGAACTTGGAGACCGCGCGGCCCACGTCGGTGGGCTTGAACGCGCGCCCGTCCAGCACGGCGTACTGCTTGCCGAGCAGGGTCTGGATGATCGACGCGTAGGTGGAGGGGCGGCCGATGCCGTACTCCTCCAGCGCCTTGACCAGCGAGGCCTCGGTGTAGCGCGGCGGCGGCTGGGTGAAGTGCTGGTCTGCCTGGATCCCGTCGAGCGCGATGCGGTCGCCGAGCTTCATCGCCGGCAGCTTGCGGCCCTCGTCCTCGTCCTCCTTGCCCTTGCTGTCCTTGCCTTCCTCGTACACGGCCAGGAAGCCGGGCACGACCACCGTGGTGCCGGAGGCGCGGAACGCGTGCTCGGCGCCCGCGGCCAGGTCCACGGTGACGGTGTTGAGGGTGGCCGGGATCATCTGCGAGGCGATCGCGCGCTTCCACACCAGCTCGTAGAGCTTGCGCTCGTCCTCGCCGAGGTACTGCGCGACCTGCGCCGGGGTGCGCAGCGCCGAGGTCGGGCGCACCGCCTCGTGCGCTTCCTGCGCGTTCTTCGACTTGGTCTGGTAGACGTTGGGCTTGTCCGGCACCGAGGCGGTGCCGAAGTCGCGCGCGATCACGTCGCGGATCTCGGCCAGCGCCTCCTGCGAGAGGTTGACCGAGTCGGTGCGCATGTAGGTGATCAGGCCGACGATGCCTTCCGCGCCGACCGCCACGCCCTCGTACAGCTTCTGCGCCACCTGCATGGTCTTGCGGGTGGTGAAGCCGAGCTTGCGCGCGGCCTCCTGCTGCAGGGTCGAAGTGGTGAACGGCGGCGAGGGGCGGCGCTTGCGCTCCTTGCTGGCGACGTCGGTGACGTGCAGCGAGCCCTTCGCGGCGGCGGCGATGCGTTCGCGCGCGGCCTCGGCGGTGGCGGCGTCGGTGATCGTGAACTGTTCGACCTTCTGCCCGTCGAGCTTGACCAGGCGGGCGTTGAACGGCTGCGAGGGATGCGCGCACGCGGCCTCGATCGTCCAGTACTCGCGCGGCTTGAAGGCTTCGATCTCCTCCTCGCGCTCGACGATCATGCGCAGCGCGGGCGACTGCACCCGGCCGGCCGACAGCCCGGCCTTGATCTTGCGCCACAGCACCGGCGAGAGGTTGAAGCCGACCAGGTAGTCGAGCGCGCGCCGCGCCTGCTGGGCGTCGACCAGCTCGCCGGCGATGTCGCGGGGCTGGTTCATGGCCTCGCGGATCGCGCGCGGGGTGATCTCGGTGAACACCACCCGCTGCAGCTGCTTGCCATCGAGCAGGCCGCGCTCGCGCAGGATCTCGGCGATGTGCCAGCTGATCGCCTCGCCCTCGCGGTCCGGGTCGGTGGCCAGCCAGATGCTGTCGGCCGCCTTCGCCGCCCTGGCGATCGCCTCGACGTGCTTCTCGTTCTTGTCGATCAGCTCGTAGCGCATGCGGAAGCCGTCGTCCGGGTCGACCGCGCCCTCCTTGGGCACCAGGTCGCGGACGTGGCCGTACGAAGCCAGGACCTGGAAGTCCTTGCCGAGGTACTTGTTGATCGTCCTGGCCTTGGCGGGCGACTCGACGATGAGGAGGTGCTTGGGCATCGGGGATGGCATCCGGGCGCGGCCTCGGGCCGCGCCGCTGGGGGAATACGGAAGAACACGACGCCCGGGGGTGGCCCGGGCGTGCTCGAGGGGGGGCCGGACGGGCCGGCACTCTTTATAGTGGAATCACGCCCCGTGCGGCCCTGTCAAGCGCGGGCCGCCCCGGGCGGCGGGCGGTTCAGTCGGCGAGGGCCGGGATCGCGACGGCGGCCAGGACCGCCAGGACGGCCAGGCCCAGCAGGGCGAGGCCGACCGCAAGAATCACCCAGGTCACCGCCCCGAGCTCGTGCCGCTGCAGGTCCGGCCGGTCCGTGAAGGCCCATTTGTCGACCACCAGGGTGTCGCAGATCATGTCGTGCAGCGCCTGCTTGCGCGCCCCCAGGCCCGTGGTCAGCGCCGAGACCAGGCCGCCGACGCCGAAGCTCAGCGCCAGGCTCAGGAAGTAGGCCATGTAGCGCGCGAACGCGCGCCAGAAGCTGATCCGTTCGCCCGAGCCGCGGGTGACCTTGATCCCCACCGCCATCTTGCCGAGCGAGGCCTGGCTGCCGGAGGAGTGCATCCAGGCGAAGTAGAACAGCGGCACGGCCAGGCTGATGCCGTAGGAGACGAGGATCAGGCCGATCGCCCCGCCGGCCGCGGCCGCGCCGTCGCCCAGGCTCATCCCGAACGCCGCCAGCATGGTCAGCGGCACCTGCAGGACGAAGGACGCCGCGCCCGTCACCAGGCCGTCGATGACCATCGCCGCGAAGCGCTTCCAGAACCCGGCCAGGACCACCTCCCCGCCGGTCACCACCACCGGGTCGGCCGACACCGTGGCCCGGGGCGGGGCGTACGGGGAGGCCGGGTCGGCGGCCGGCGGCGGGGACGCGTCCGTGGCCGGCGCCGCGGCCTCGCTCGCCGGGCCGTCGACCCGGGCGAGTTCGGCCGCGAAGTCGCGCATCGGCCGCCAGTCGGCCATGCCCTCGCGCCAGACCAGGGTGTCCCAGTCCAGCTGGCGCCGCAGGCGCAGGCGCACCAGTTCGGCCGCGTCCACCGGGCCCTGCCGGGCGTTGTCCCGGTCGGCGTAGTACCACATCGACATGTGCGTGTTTCCCCTTGGTGAAGCGCCGCCGCGTCCCCGGCGCGTTCAGGCGCGGCAGTGGGCCGGCAGGTGGCGGTCGTGGACCTCGCCCCGGCAGCGCCATTGAGCAGGCCCGGGATCGTACTCCAGGCGCAGCCGGCGGCCGTCGAGCGGGCCGCCCGGCGTCCCCCGCAGGACGACGTCGATCCGGCACGTGCCGTGCGCCCCGTCGCCGATCCGGACCTGTCGGGAGGCGGGGCCGCCGGGCATGTCGGCAGCCGCGAATCCGGGGTCGCCGGCGCCGGGGCAGCGTCCGTTCGCCCTGACGAACGCCTCCAGGCGCGGCTTGAGCGACGCGGCGTCGGCCAGCGCCCGCGCGACTTCGGAGCGCAGCCGGTAGTCGTTGTAGGCGGGGATGGCGATCGCCGCCAGGAGCGCGGCCATCACGACCCCGCCAACCGCCACGACGGCCGCCGCGACCAGGCAGCCGCGCAGGCGGGTATCGTCTTCGGGTGGGGCCGGGCGAAGGGGAGGCGAGGGCCGCGGCGGCAGGGGCGGCGGGCCTGCGCCGCGGGCGGTCTGGGGCATCGGATCGCTGGGCGGGCGCGCGCCGGGACGGTGGCGGGGCGGCTCAGTGCACCGGTTCGGGCTCGTCCGCGAACATCTGGGTTTCCATCCAGGCGTACGCGGCCTCGCTGCCGGGCTGGTTGAACAGCACCATCAGCACCACCCACTTCAGGTCGTCCAGGTCCAGTTCGTCCTGGTCCAGGGCCATGGCCCGGTCGAGCACCAGCTCGCGCTGCTGGGCGTCGAGGATGCCGTGCTGCTCCAGGAACAGGAGGAAGCCGCGGCAGTCGACGTCGAGCTTGTCGAGTTCCGGCCCGAAATAGACCCGGGTCGGGCCGTCGCTGCGGGCCGGACCCGGCACCGGGCGCTGGTCGGCCAGGGCGTCGAGCCAGTCGAAGGCCTTGCTGATCTCGGCGGGGCTGAATCCGGCCTGGAGCAGGCCGTTCTGGAGGGAGTCGCGGTCGCGGACGAGGTCCGCGTCCTCGCTGATGTAGTGTTCGAACAGGTAGAGCAGGACGTCCAGGATGCTCTCTTTCATTTCCCCCCGGCCTGCGCCACTGGGCGCGGTGTTCAGGACTTTCGGGCATACCGGCCGTGCGCCTGCACGACCCGGCCATCCAGCTCCATGAGCAGCAGCATGGACGACACTTCCGCGGCCGTCAATCCGGTGCGTTCGAGCAGCTGATCCATAGGGCTTGGGTCGTGCCCCAGGGCCGACCACAAGCGGTGGTAGTCGGGATCGGCTGTCGTCGACGGGTCGGCGGTGGCCGCGCAGGTGCCCTCGACCGCTTGGATGGGGGTCTGCAGGCGGCTTCGCAAGGCGTCGGCCAGGGACTGCGCCACCGGACCGAGGGCGGCCACGACCTCGGCAGGATCCTCGACCAGGGTGGCGCCGTCGCGGAGAAGGCGGTGGCAGCCGCGCGCCATCGGGTTGCGGATCGAGCCCGGCACGGCGAACACCTCGCGCCCGGCGTCGGCCGCCAGCCGGGCGGTGATCAGGGCGCCGGAGCGGTGCGCGGCCTCGATCACCAGGGTCCCCAGCGACAGCCCGGCGATGATCCGGTTGCGGGCCGGGAAATGCTCGCGGCGGGCGCCGGTGCCCGGCAGATGCTCGCTGACCGCGACGCCGTGGGCGGCGATGTCCCGCAGCAGGCCGGCGTTGGCGCGCGGGTAGGGCCGGTCCAGGCCGCTGCCCAGCACCGCGACCGTGGCACCGCCGGCCTCGAGCGCGGCGTGGTGGGCCATGGTGTCGATCCCAGCGGCCAGGCCGCTGCACACGCCCAGGCCCGAGCGCGCCAGGGCGTGGGCGAACGCGCGGGCGTGGTCGCGGCCCCCGGCGGTCGGTGCCCGGGTGCCGACCACCGCGACGCAGGGGTGCCAGAGCAGGCCGGCGTCGCCGGCCACGAACAGGGCCAGCGGCGGGCCCGGGATGCGGCGCAGCAGGGCGGGATAGTCCGGATCGTGCCAGCCGAGCAGGCGCCGGCCCGGGGCCGCGAGCCAGTCGACCGCGACCGGCGATGGCCCCGCGGACGCCAGGGCGCGGGCCTGGGCCTCGTCCAGGCCGGCCTCGCGCCAGGCGGACGGACCCGCGTCCAGCGCGCGCGCGGGCGCGCCGTGGCGGTCCAGCAGCCGCCTGCGCGGCGCGGAGGCGCCGCCGGCCCCGATCAGCCGCAGCAGCGCGAGGTCGTCGTCGGTCATGCGCCGAGCATGGGCCGGAAACGCCAGCGGCGCCCGAGGGCGCCGCTGGAGGCCGCTGTAGGAAAACCCCGCGCCGGGCGGGACGCGCCTTCAGTACGGCGCGTCGGGGTGCTTGAGGTGGAAGCCCACGCGGGTCGGCTTGATGCTGTCCATCACCAGCGCGTAGCTGACCTTGTCGTAGGTGCGGAACACCATGGCGTGGCCGGCGAACTCGTCGGGCAGGCGCACCTTGTTCTCGTGGAACACGGTATCGGGGTCGCGGTCGGCGCCCTTCTCGACGCGGTCGATGGTGTTGGTGCCCTCGCGCCAGAGCGAGAACACGGTGCCGTTGTCCACGCCCTCGCGCGCGCCGACCGACAGCACGATCACGTCGCGCGGGCCGCCGTGGGCAAGGGCGTCGGCCACCGCCAGCACGCGCGCGCGGCCGTAGTCGAGCTGGTGTGACGGAGCGTGCGGGAAGAACTGCAGGTCGTAGGGCTGGGCGTCGACCGGGATCAGGCGGTCGCCCACGCGCACCTCGCGGCCGGTCTCGTCGAGCAGCAGGGTGCTGGCCTGGATGCCGCCGACCTCGCCGCGGGTGATGGTGCCCACGTTGACCCGCTGCAGTTCGTAGCCCAGCAGCTCCTGGCCCTTGTCGGGCGTGAGCACGTTGGTCCAGTACTGCTGGAAGTCGATGGTGCGGCGACCGCGGAAATCGAGGTCGTCGGTGTGGAACAGGTCGCAGCACAGGCTGTCGCGCGAGACGTGCGTGTAGCGCACGGTCGGGCGCACCACGGCGTAGCGCTGGCCCGGCGCCGCCGAGGGGAGCCCGCGGATGTACGCGACCTGGCCCTGGGTGGCGCGCAGGCGGTCTTCCTCGAGGCCGACCACGTAGGGCAGGTGCTCGAACGCGTCGACCACGCGCAGGTCCTTGAGGAAGGGCTCGACGTCGGCGAGCGGGATCGCGTTGATCGGCGCCTCTTCGCGCGGGCCCGGCTCCGCGGTCACGCGGTTGAGGTAGGCGAGGCTGATGACGTCGCCGGGGTAGATCAGGTGCGGGTTGCTGATCTGCGGGTTGGCCTGCCAGATCTCGGGCCACAGCCACGGGCGCTGGAGGAAGCGGCCGGCGATGTCCCACAGGGTGTCGCCGCGCTTGACGACGTAGGTGTCGGGATGGTCCCCGCGCATGGTCTGGGCGGCGGCATAGCTCGCCACGGTCATCAGGGCGACGACGCACGTGGTGCGGAGCCCCTGAGAAAGGCGCTGAAGCATGCGGGCCATCTATTTGCTCCCCTTGAAGATTTCCCCGTGCAGCGCCGGCACTATAACGTACAAACAGCGGCCGGATGCAAGCCGCGGGGGGGTACAATGGGAGCCTGTTCCGCGCGGTTGTGACCGCTGCCACCCTTTGCACCCATGGCCCTGCTCCCCATCCTCGAATATCCCCATCCCCGGCTGCGCACGGTGGCCCGGCCCGTGGAACCCGACCAGGTCCATGACCCGGCGTTCCAGCGCCTGCTCGACGACATGTTCCAGACCATGTACGAGGCGCCCGGGATCGGCCTGGCGGCGACCCAGGTCGACACCCACCAGCGCTTCATGGTCATCGACGTCACCGACGGCCGGGACCAGCCGCTCGCGTTCATCAACCCGGTGATCCGCGAACGCTCGGCCGACCTGCGCCTGCACCAGGAAGGCTGCCTGTCGATCCCGGGCGTGTACGCCGACGTCACCCGTCCCGACGGCATCGTGGTCGAGGCCCTCGACCGCCACGGCAAGCCGTTCGAGCTGCGCGTGGACGGCCTGCTGGCGACCTGCATCCAGCACGAGGTCGACCACCTCGACGGCAAGCTGTTCATCGACCACCTCTCCCCGCTCAAGCGCGATCGCGCCCTCAAGCGGCTGGAGAAGCTGCGCAAGGAAGCGCGCGGCCGCTGATCCGCGCCCACCGACCCGCGGCCGGACCGCACCAGCCCAGGCCCGCTCCGATGCGCCTCGTCTTCGCCGGAACCCCCGAGTTCGCCGTTCCCTGCCTGCGCGTGGCCGCCGCGCGCGGCGAGGTGGTGGCGGTCTACACCCAGCCCGACCGCCCTGCCGGCCGCGGCCGCGGGCTGGCCGCGCCGCCGGTGAAGCTCGAGGCGCAGCGGCTGGGCCTGGAGGTCCGGCAACCGGAGACGCTGCGCACCGTGGAGGCGCGACGCGCGCTGCGCGAACTGCGCCCCGACCTGATGGTCGTGGTCGCCTACGGCCTGCTGCTGCCGCCGCGGGTGCTGGAGATTCCGACCCACGGCTGCTGGAACGTGCACGCCTCGCTGCTGCCGCGCTGGCGCGGCGCGGCACCGATCCAGCGCGCGATCGAAGCCGGCGACGCGGAAACCGGCGTGTGCCTGATGCTGATGGAGCAGGGCCTGGACACCGGGCCGGTGCTGCTGTCGCGTTCGCTGCCGATCGGTCCGGACGAGACCGCCGGCCAGCTCCACGACCGCCTGGCCGCGCTCGGCGCCCAGGTGCTCGACGACGGCCTGGCCCTGCTGACGGCCGGGATCCGCCCGGTGCCCACGCCACAGCCCGAGGCCGGCGTCACCTACGCGCACAAGCTGGAGAAGGCCGAGGCGCGCCTGGACTGGACGCAGCCGGCCGAGGCGCTGGCGCGCAAGGTGCGCGCCTTCCATCCCTGGCCGGTCGCCGAGGCCGAGGTCGCGGGCGACCTGGTACGCGTCCATGCCGCGGTCGCGCTGCCGCTGGCCCACGACGCGGCACCGGGCACGCTCCTGCATGCCGGCCGCGACGGCCTCGACATCGCCTGCGGCGAGGGCGCGCTGCGCATCCGCACGCTGCAGCGCGCCGGCGGCAGGGCCATCACCGCCGCCGACTACGTCAACGCGCGGCGCGAGCTGCGCCCCGGCCCGCAACAGTGAGCGGGCGTGCGCTTCCGCCGGGCGTCGCGGTGCGGGTGTGCGCGGCGCGTGTGCTCGACGCGGTGATGCACCGGGGGCGATCGCTCAAGACCGAACTCGCGCAGGCGCTGCCGGACTTGCCCGACCCGCGCGACCGCGCGCTGGTCGAAGCCATCTGCTTCGCCGCCCTGCGCCAGCGCGCGCGGGCCGACGCCGCGCTCGCGGCGTGGATGCCGCGTCCGCTGCCACGGCGCGACGCCCCGCTGCGCGCGCTGCTGCACGCGGGCCTGGCCCAGCTCGATCCGCTCGCGCTGCCGGCGCATGCGGCGCTCGCGGCCACCGTGGACGCGGCGCGCGCGCTGGATCGGCCGCACCAGGCCGGACTGGTGAACGCGCTGCTGCGCCGCGCCCAGCGCGAGGGCCTGCCGGCGGCCGCGCCCGGGGACGCCTGGCCGCAATGGCTCCGCGCGCGGGTCCGCGAGGACTGGCCCGGCCAGGCCGAAGCGATCTTCGCAGCAAGTACGCAGCAGGCGCCCACCTGGCTGCGGGTCAACCGCCGCCGCACCACGCGCGACGACTACGCCGCTCGCTTGCGCGAGGCGGGCATCGAGGCGCAGCGGGTGGAAGGTCTTCCGGATGCCTTGCGCGTCGATGCCCCCGTGGCGCCGACGACGCTGCCCGGATTCGCCGAAGGCGACGTCTCGGTGCAGGACGGAGCCGCGCAGTGCGTGGCCGACGCGCTCGCGCCGCCGCCCGGCGCGCGCGTGCTCGACGCCTGCGCCGCGCCCGGCGGCAAGTCGGCGCACCTGCTCGAGCGCGATCCCGCGCTGCGGCTGACCGCGATCGACGTCGATGCGCGTCGGCTGCGGCGCGTGGCCGAGACCCATGCCCGCCTCGGGGTCGGCGAGGGCGCGCGGCTGCTCGCGGCCGACGCCGCGGAGCCGAAGGCGTGGTGGGACGGCGAACCGTTCGACGCGGTCCTGGTCGATGCGCCCTGCTCGGCGACCGGCATCGTGCGCCGCCAGCCCGACGTGCTGCTGCACCGCCGCCCGTCCGACGTCGACGCGCTGGTCGCGCTGCAGTCGCGCCTGCTCGAGGCGTTGTGGCCGCTGCTCGCGCCGGGCGGGCGCCTGGTGTACGCCACCTGTTCGATCCTGCGCGTGGAGAACGAGGCCCAGGTCGCGGCGTTCCTGGCGCGCACCCCGGACGCGTCGGCGCAGGCGCTCGACACGACGTTCGGCCACGCCTCGGGCGCGGGCCGCCAGCGCCTGCCGGGCGAGGACGGCATGGACGGGTTCTTCTATGCCGCCCTGGTGAAGGCCGGCTGACCCCGCGCGGCGCGCGCGTCGGCGTGCAGGATAGACTCGCGCCCGTTCCCGTTCCCGTTCCCGTTCCCTGTCCCGGATTCCCGATGCCGCAGCCCGCCGACGCGCCCTGGTTGAGCGTCCTGGTGCCCGTCTACAACGTCGAGCGCTACGTCCGCGCCTGCCTGGACTCGGTGCTGGGGCAGGCCGACGCGGGCGTGGAACTGCTGGTCCTCGACGACGCCTCGCCCGATGCGGCGATGGCGGTGGTGGCGGACCTGCAGCGTGCGCAACCCGGCCGCATCCGCACCCTGGCGCATGCGCGCAACCGTGGCCTGTCCGCGGCCCGCAACAGCCTGGCGGAGGCCGCGCGCGGGCGCTACCTGTGGTTCCTCGATTCCGACGACGTGCTGCTGCCGGGCGCGATCGCGGGCCTGCGCGAGGTGGTCGAACGCGAGGCGCCCGACCTGGTGCTGTGCGACTTCCGCCTGCTGCGCGAGCACGGCACGCCCTACGGGCCGCTGCGCGGACGCGCGCGCCGGCCGGGCTTCGGCGGGCGCGCGGGCGACGGCGGCAGCGATCACGACGCGCTGCTCACCGGACTGCTGGAAGGCCGCCAGCTGCACGCCTGGTCGAAGATCGCCGTGCGCGAGGCCTGGCAGGCGGCAAGGTTTCCCGAAGGGCGCTACTTCGAGGACATGGCGGTGGTCGCGCCGCTGTGCGCGCGGGTCGCGCGCTGGCGGCACGTGCCGCGGCCGTGGGTGGGATACCGCCAGCGCGGCGACAGCATCATGGCGCGGATGACGCCGGACAAGTCGCGCGACCTGCTCGCATCGCTGCGCGAGCTGCATGCGGGGGTGCTGGCGAGCCCCGGCGGCGTGTCGGCGGACACGCGGCGCGCGCTGGAGTACTTCTGCATGCGGACCTTCGCCGCCCTGGCGCGCAAGGTGCCGCGCGACGACGACGCGCTGGCGCGCGAATGCGTGGCGGAGATCGCCCGGGTGTTCCCGGGCGGGCTGCGCGCGGTGCTGGCCGAATACCGCGCGCGCGGCTGGTGGCTGCGCGCCTGGCGCGCGGGCCGCACCCTCGGCCGGCGGGGCTGGCTGCGCTGAGCGGCGGCGGTCAGGCCAGGTAGCGCCCGGCGATGCTGTCGCGCCGCATCAGGCCGCGGGCGACGTAGGCTTCCAGCTTGTTGCGCTCGCCGCCACGCAGCTTGACCAGGCGCGGCGCGCGAAGCGGCGCCGGGCGCGCGAGCAGGCGGAGGAACAGGCCCGGGCGCCGCCAGTGCGAGGCATGGTGGAGGAAGTACGCGGAGTCTTCCGCGCGCCACAGCTGCAGGCGGTAGGGTCGCCCGGTGTCGAGCACGGCCTGGGCGCAGACGTGGATGATCAGGTAGGCCGGGCGCGAGATCTTCTGCAGCAGGCGTTCGTAGCGGCCCTCGCGGCGCAACGCCTCGAGGTAGGCGTCGTCGCCGGTGGCGAGCGCGCGATCGAGCTCCTCCGCCCAGGCGCGCACGAACGGCATCCCCGGCGGCGCGGCCATCGCCCAGCTGTCGATCACCGGCGTGCGTCCGGGCACGCAGAAGCCCTCGAGGTAGAAGCCCAGGTACTCGGCGCGGCTTTCGGCCTGCGCCTCGACGAGCCAGTCGAGCGATCCGGTCAGGATGGTGCTGGCGTCGAGCCACACGCCGCCGTGGCGGGCGATCAGGTGCAGCCGCAGCCAGTCCGAGCGCCGCGCCGGGGTCAGCTGGTCGAAGCCGGCCGGGAGCGATGCCGGGTCGACGTGGCGGGACAGCTCGCTGCCCAGGACCAGGTGGATCTCCCAGTCCGGGCACATCCGGCGCCAGTTGTCGAGGCACCGCCGGACCACCACCGGCACGTCGTCCGAGTGCCAGTACGACCAGAGCCGGCGCGGAATGCGCGCATCGTCGGCGACCGGCCCGCCCCCGGGGAGCAGGATCGTGCGCGGCGCCTCGGGCGCCGGCTCCACCGGCCGCGACAGCCAGGCCCACGGCACGACGATGGCCACGCACAGGGCAAGGACTGACAGGACCATCATCACGCGGCCGGCCGGGGGAGCAGGGAAACGATATTGTAGGCGGCCCCGTGTCACGGCCGTCTTGATGTCCCAGCCCCGCCCGCGCGTCCTCCATTTCGTCACCGGCGGCTTTTCCGGCGGCGCGACCCAGGTCGCGATCCAGCTGGTGAACGCCGGCGTGGCGGGCGGACGGGTCGAGCCGCTGCTGGTCCTGCGCCGCAAGCGTCGCGGGGATCCGGCGCGGATCGAGGAACTGCGCGCGGCCGGCACCCCGCTGGAGGTGGTGCCGGGCTGGTCGCACCCGGCCACGATCCACGCGCTGGCGCGGCTGTGCCGACAATTCCGGCCCGACGTGCTGGTCGCGCACGGGTTCAGCGAGCACCTGTGGGGCCGCTACGCCGGGCTGCTCGCCGGCGTCCCGCACCTGGTGCACGTGGAGCACAACACCCGCGAGCGCTACACGCGCTGGCGCCTGGCGCAGACGCGCTGGCTGGCGGCGCGCACCTCGCGCATCGTCGGCTGCTCGGAAGGCGTGCGCCAGGTGCTGCTCGGCATGGGGATGCCGCCCGACCGCACCATCGCCATCCCCAACGGAATCCGCCTCGATCCGTTCGCCGATGCCGATGCGCATCCGCTGCCCGGGCGCGTGCCCGGGATCGTCATGGTCGCGCGGTACTCGCGGCAGAAGGACCACGCCACCCTGCTCAAGGCGCTGGCCCTGCTCGGCGAACGCGGCTTGCGTCCGCCCTTGCTGCTGGCCGGCGGCGGCAAGGCGCTGCACCGGGCGCCGGTCGAGCGCCTGGCCGCCCGGCTCGGACTGGAGGGGCAGGTGCGGTTCCTCGGGGTGGCGCGCAACGTGCCCGAGCTGCTCAAGACCCATCGCATCGCGGTGCTCAGCACCCACTACGAAGGCATGCCGCTGGCCCTCATTGAAGGCATGGCCGCCGGCTGCGCGGTGGTCGGCAGCGCGGTGCCCGGCGTGCGCGAGGTGGTCCACGACGGCGAGGACGGCCTGCTGGTGCCGGAGGCCGATCCGGCCGCCTTGGCCGATGCGCTCGAGCGCCTGCTGCGCGACGACGCGCTCGCGTCGCGCCTCGGCCGGGCCGCGCGTGCGCTGGCGCTGCGCGAGTACGGCCGCGAACACATGAACGCGCGCTACGAGGCCTTGTTCCTCGAACTGGCCGCGCAGCCTTCGCCGCGCGGCTGAGGCCGCGCTACCAGCGCAACGGGCGCCGCGCCACTTCGCCGCGCAGGC
Source organism: Luteimonas sp. J29 (assembly GCF_000472505.1). Lineage (GTDB taxonomy): Bacteria > Pseudomonadota > Gammaproteobacteria > Xanthomonadales > Xanthomonadaceae > Luteimonas. Next base: position 392,065 of record NZ_AWZR01000002.1, on the reverse strand, counting down.
GGTCGTAGAGTGCGCGTGCGTCCGTCTCTGCGATGTGGCGGATGCGCAGCGGCGGCGTGGCCGCGCCGGCGCCGGCCGTGTCCAGCCACAGCGAGGCCATGCCGAAGCGGCGGTCGAGCCACGACTGGCGCAGCTGCAGGGCCTGCAGCTTGTCGATCTCGGCGAAGCGCCAGTGCCGCGACCACCAGCCTTCGCGCACCGCGACCAGGCGCTCGCCCAGGTGCCAGCTGGCGAAGCGTGCGTGGCGCCGCGCCAGCACCCCGCCCCAGGCCAGCCACAGCAGCCCGGCCGCGCCCCACGGGCCGACGTTCCATGCCAGCGCCGCCACCAGTGCGATCGCCCAGGGCAGGTGGCCCAGCCACAGGCGCAGCCATGCGCGCCGGTGCAGCGGGTGCCAGTGCGACGGCGGCCAGCAGCGCGCGTCGAGCAGTTCCTGCAGCAGCGCGTCGCAGGCCTGCGGGGACGCGATGGGGGCCAGCTCGGGCGGCTCGTGCTGGCGGCCGCGACCGTCGCCGGTCACCTGCGAACCGGCGGTGTCGATCGCCAGCGAGCGGCGCGAGAACAGGCGGTGCAGCACGCCCTCGCGCAGGGTCCAGGCCTGGATCCTGCGGCGCGGCACGCTGCTGCGCACGCGCTGGAACAGGCCGCGCTCGACGGTCAGCCGGCGTCCGTGTGCCTGCAGCCGGAAGCCGTGGTAGCGCGCCAGCGCCAGCGCCACCGAGAACAGGCGCAGCAGGGCCAGCGCCAGCAGCACCAGGCTGGTCGCGGCCAGCACCGGCCCGGCGATCCCGCCCTGCCATGTGGAGACATAGCCCGATCCCTGCTGCCACATGCGCTCGAACACGTGCCGGAACATGTTCTCCGGAAGCACCTGCGACGCGAGCGCCATCGCCGCGCCCACCACCACCATGCCGCGGTTGGACACCAGCCCGAGGCGCACGATCTCGGACGTGGGCAGCGCCAGCAGGGTCTGCGCCGCGTCCTCGCCGCCATCGGCGGCGACCCGGGCCGCATCCGCACGACCGCGGTGGCGGATCAGCCGTTCGAGCGCCAGCGCGTCCTCCAGCCTGAGGACCCGCATCTGCGCTTCGGGCCGGGTGCCGCCGGCCGATTCGAGCTTGACCTCGGCCACGCCGAACACCCGGTGCATCACGCCCTGGATGACCTCGACGTTGTGGATGCGCGAGAACGGCACCTGGCGCAGGCTGCGCTCGAACAGGCCGCTGCGGATGAACAGGCTGTCGCCGTCGACCCGGTAGCGGTAGGTGAAGTACCGCCACACCGACGCCACCGCCAGCACCGCCACCGCGATCCCGGCCGCGGCCAGCTGCAGGCCTTCCTCGCGGCGCCCGCCGAGCACCACGAGCACGGCCAGCGGCACCAGGAACTGGCGCATCGACCCGAGCAGCACGAACAGCCACGACCACGGGTGCAGGCGCCGCTCGACGCCGGCCGCGGGCGGTTCAGGCGTCGTCGTCATCGACCTCGATCCAGCGCGCGAGCTGGTCGCGCAGCCATTCGGCGTCGCCGTCGTCCAGGCCGGTCGTGGCGACCGCGTTGTGGCGGGTGCCGGCGGTGTGGATGACCAGGGTGGCCAGGCCGAGCCGGCGCTCGATCGGGCCGCGCTGCAGGTCCAGGTGCTGCACCCGGCTGCGCGGCACGAAGGTTTCGCGCCGCCACAGCCGGCCGCGGCGCAGCGCATAGCCGTGCGCGTCCAGGCGCCAGCGGGTGCAGGCGTACCGGCGCAGCGCCAGCCACAGCCCCCAGCCCGGCAGCGCCACGAGCACCAGCACTCCCAGCACCAGGGCCCGGGTCGTGCCGCCGAGCCAGATCCCCAGCGGCACCAGCAACCCGATGGCGACCGCGCCGAGCGTCGCCAGGTTGCCAATCACGAACAGCCAGCGCGCGCGCGGCGGCAGCGGGCGCCAGCCCCCGTCGCCGGCGACCGACGGCGGGGCGGCAGGGTCGGGCAGGGCGTCACCGGCGGCGCTCATCCACGCTCCAGGTCGATGTAGGGATGCGGTCCGCTGCCCGGCGGCTGCGCCTTGAAGCGCTTGTAGGTCCACTGGTACTGGGCCGGGTCGCGGCGCGCGATGCGTTCGACCCCGGCGTTGAGCGCGGCCGTGGCCCGGGTCGGATCGGGATCGTCGATCCCGGGGTCGGCCGGCGCGATCCACAGCGCATGCTCGCCGCGATCGCCGATCCGTTCGCACCAGGCGAACAGGACCGTGGCGCCGCTGCGCGCGGCGAGGCGGCCAAGCAGGGTCATGGTCAGCACCGGGCGGCCGAAGAACGGCGCGAACTCGCCATCGCCGGCCTTGGGCTGCTGGTCGGGCAGGATCCCGACCACCCCGCCGGCCTGCAGCCGCTTGTACAGCTGGCGCACGCCCGCGCCCTCGGCGCGGACCTGGGTGACGCGGTCCGCATCGGCGTTGGCGCGCACCAGGCGCAGGAAGGCCTCGCCGACGGCGGACTCCGGCGGCTTGTACAGGATGGCGAGGGGGGTCTTGGCCGCGAGCCACTGGTTGAGCAGCTCCCAGTTGCCGAAGTGGGGCGCCGCCACGATCAGCCCCCGGCCGGCGCCCAGGGCGGCGTCGAACAGCTCTTCGCCGTGGACCTCGCGGATCGCCTCGAGGTTGCGCCGGTGGGGCCGGGTCCACAGGCGCAGGGTCGCGAGCGTCTGCAGCGCGGTCGAGCGCAGCAGGTCGCGATGCCAGAGCGCGCGCTGGGCCGGCATCAGCTCGGGATAGGCCAGCTCCAGGTTGCGCAGCGCGACCACGCTTTCCCGGGCGCCGGTGCGGCGCCACAGCCAGGCCAGGGCGCCGGCCATCGCCCGCAGCACCGGCCACGGCAGGTGGCCGATCACGGCGGCGAACAGGTACAGCAGGCGGGCGAGGAGGCCGGTCACGCGGTCCAGTGTAGCGGGCGGCGCAGGGGCGTCCGCCGTGCCCGCCGGACCCGCGCCGGCTGCACGCGGGGCGCCCGGGGCGGTAGGCTGTGCGGCCGTTTCCGTCCGCCCGCACCCGCATGCTCTGCCTGATCCAGCGCGTGTCCGAAGCCAGCGTCGGCATCGATGGCGAGGTCGTCGGCCGCATCGACGGCGGCCTGCTGGCCCTGGTCGGGGTGGAGCCCGGCGACGGACCGGCCCAGGTGGCGCGGATGGCCACCCGCCTGCTTGGCTACCGGGTCTTCGCCGACGACCAGGGGCGAATGAACCGCTCCCTGGCCGATACCGGCGGCGGCCTGCTGCTGGTCAGCCAGTTCACCCTGGCCGCGGACACCAGTTCGGGCATGCGCCCGGGCTTCAGCACCGCGGCGGCGCCGGACGCGGCCGAGCCGGTCTTCGCCGCGCTGGTCGCCGAGTGCCGGTCCCGCCACGCCGGCCCGGTCGCCACCGGCCGCTTCGGGGCCCACATGGTGGTCCGGCTCGCCAACGACGGCCCCGTGACCTTCCTGCTCCGGGCCTGATCCGGCCCCCGGGCGGCCGGCGACTGGAATCCCCGCCGGACGCCCCCATATGGTTCCCTGCCGGGCCGTGGGGGCCCGTGCCGGGTGCCCGCGGTCAGGATCCGTACCGCGGGCACTGGTATAATTACGGGTTCACTTTTCTCCCCGGTGCGCGCCTCATGGCGAACGAACGTCCAGCTCAGCAGTCCGACATCAAGCTCCTGATTTCCAAGGGGTTGGAGCAGGGCTACCTGACCTACGCCGAAGTCAACGACCACCTGCCCGACGACCTGGTCGATCCGGAGCAGATCGAAGACATCATCGGCATGATCAACGGGATGGGCATCGAGGTGCACGAGATCGCGCCCGATGTCGAATCGCTGCTGCTCACCGGCGACTCCACCGGCAACCGCGAGGTCGACGACACCGCGGCCGAGGAAGCGGCCGCGACCCTGACCGCGCTCGACGGCGAGGGCGGCCGCACCACCGACCCGGTGCGCATGTACATGCGCGAGATGGGCACGGTGGAACTGCTCACCCGCGAGGGCGAGATCGCGATCGCCAAGCGGATCGAGGAAGGCCTCAACCAGATGCTGTCCTCGCTGGCCAGCTTCCCGTGGTCGGTTCAGCTGCTGCTCGAGGAGTACGACCTGCACAAGGCCGGCAAGAAGCGCCTGGCCGAGGTGGTGGTCGGCTTCAACGACGTCGAGGAAGAGGCCGAGGAGATCCCGGCCGCGGACGACGATGTCGCCACGGCCGCCGTGTCCGACGACGAGGAGGAGGACGAGGACGACGCCGACGAGGCGGAGGACACCGGTCCGGCCGGGCCGGATCCGGCCGAGGTCGCGCGCCGCATGGAGGCGCTGGCCGCGCTGTACGCCAAGTTCCAGAAGGCCTACGCCAAGCACGGCCCCGAGGCCAAGCCGGTGCTCAAGCTGCGCGAGGAGATGGCCGCCATCTTCACCAGCTTCAAGCTGCCGCTGCCGCTGACCGACACCCTGGTCAGGAAGCTGCGCGACGTGGTCGGCGAGATCAAGGATCACGAGCGCCGCATCCTCGAGCTGGCGACCAGGGTCGCCAAGATGCCGCGCAAGGACTTCATCCGCTCCTGGGAAGGCAACCAGACCAACCTGGGCTGGGTCGACGACGTCCTCAAGCGCAAGCAGAAGTGGTCGAGCGGCCTGCGCGAGGTCAAGGACCAGATCATCGCCGAGCAGGAAGCCACGATCGCCGTCGAGAAGGCGATGATGGTCACGCTCGCCGACCTCAAGGAGATCAACCGCGCGATGGCCTACGGCGAGGCCAAGGCGCGCAAGGCCAAGAAGGAGATGGTCGAGGCCAACCTGCGCCTGGTGATCTCCATCGCCAAGAAGTACACCAACCGCGGCCTGCAGTTCCTCGACCTCATCCAGGAAGGCAACATCGGCCTGATGAAGGCGGTCGACAAGTTCGAGTACCGCCGCGGCTACAAGTTCTCGACCTATGCCACCTGGTGGATCCGCCAGGCGATCACCCGCTCGATCGCCGACCAGGCGCGCACCATCCGCATCCCGGTGCACATGATCGAGACGATCAACAAGCTCAACCGCATTTCCCGCCAGATGCTCCAGCAGTACGGCCGCGAGGCCACGCCGGAGGAGCTGGCCAAGGAAATGGACATGCCCGAGGACAAGATCCGCAAGGTCATGAAGATCGCCAAGGAGCCGATCTCCATGGAGACCCCGATCGGCGACGACGAGGACTCGCACCTGGGCGACTTCATCGAGGACACCAACGTGGAGTCCCCGATCGAGGCCACGACCAACATCAACCTGTCCGAGACCGTGCGCGAGGTGCTGGCCGGGCTGACGCCGCGCGAGGCCAAGGTGCTGCGCATGCGCTTCGGCATCGACATGAACACCGACCATACCCTCGAGGAAGTGGGCAAGCAGTTCGATGTCACCCGCGAGCGCATCCGCCAGATCGAGGCCAAGGCGCTGCGCAAGCTGCGCCACCCGAGCCGCTCCGAGCAGCTGCGCTCGTTCCTCGACATCGACTGACGGCCGCAGCCACCCGCGAAAGACCAGGACGCCCCGGTGCGATGCGCCGGGGCGTCGTGCTTTGCGAGGCCCGCGACGCATCCGGCGCCACGCGGCGGTGGGGCATCCGCGGCCAGCGACGCGACCGGCGCCACGCCGACCCGCATCCCGGACCGTGGCCGCACCGGCGGTTCAGCACGCGGTCGTGGCAATGGCGCCGTTTCCGGCCCGAAGCTGAACGCGACGGCGGCCGTTGCCGGGAAATTCGCGCGGCGCGAACACGGCTTCGCGCAGATTGGCCCCCGACGGCGCACAGGGCGCCGGGTACAGGAGATCCCATGAACATTGCCAAGACCCTTCTCGCGCTCTCGCTGGCTGCCGGCCTGGCGGCGTGCAGCAACACCGACCAGGCTGCCAACTCCGCCCAGGAGGCCGCCGACTCGGCCGCCGAGGCGCAGCAGGCCGCCGCCAACGCCGCCGCCACCGGCGACGTGGTGGCCGCCGAGGCCGCGCAGGCCGCCGCCGATGCCGCCGATGCCGCCGCCGACGCGAGCGCGCAGATCGCCGGCCAGGTGCAGGGCGCCGACGAGATGACCGGTCGCGAGGACCTGGCCGACGCCGCCGAGAAGGCCGCCGACGCCGCCGAGCAGGCGCAGGACGCCGCCGAGGAGGCGAACGCCGCGGCCGACGGCCGCAACAACACCGACGGCAACTAAGCGCCGTCCACCCGACGACCGGGCGGCTCGCCGCCCGATCGTGTCGCGCAGCCGTGGCCAGCATCTCGTCGATGGTCGCGGCTGCGCGATTCTTTTTTCCCGCTCGCGCTCCGCGGGTCGCTGGGGCTGGCCGTGGTGCCTTCCGGTGATGCCCCTGCCGCGCCGCTCGTGCGGCGCCCGCGTGGGCGCTGGCGTGCGTTCCCGCCTGCGCATTGGCCTCCGCTGTGGCGATAATGGGCCGCGCGGGGGCCTATAGCTCAACGGTCAGAGCAGGGGACTCATAATCCCTTGGTTCCAGGTTCGAATCCTGGTGGGCCCACCACCTGTCCTCCTCATTTCTCCCCGGTCCCGCGCGCCACGCGCGGCGCGATCGCGGAGGGCGCGCGTCCGGTATCCGCACGCAGGCATGCGCGGACGCAAGGCGGGATCGCGGCGGTAGAATCGGCCGGACCAGTGATCGAACGTCGTCGCCTGCGGGCAAGCCGCGTGCGGATCGCGCCGGTGGCCTTGAAGGCCGCAGTGGCGTCATGCACGCAGCGGCGCAGTCGCGTGCGTGCCGGCCGCGCTGGCCACTCACCGCGTCGTCTATCGTCGTGCACCCGCCCCCGGGCGGTCGCGGCGCCGCTGTCGGAGAAGCAATGGAACAGAGGAAGATCGGCCCGCTCGACGTGTCCGCGCTGGGCCTGGGGTGCATGAGCCTGAGCCACGCCTACGGCAAGCCGCCGCCGGCCGGGCAGGCCGAGGCGCTGCTGCTCGAGGCGCTGGACCTCGGCGTCACCCTGTTCGACACCGCGGCCCTGTACGGCTTCGGTGCCAACGAGGAACTGGTCGGGCGCGTGCTCGGGCCGCATCGCGACCGCATCGTGCTCGCCACCAAGGGCGGCATGACCGGCATCGACGGCAAGCGGGTCATCGACGGCCGCCCGGCGTCGCTCAAGCGCGACTGCGAGGCCAGCCTGCGGCGCCTGCGCACCGACGTGATCGACCTGTACTACCTGCACCGCTGGGACAGGCAGGTGCCGATCGAGGACAGCGTCGGCGCGCTGGCCGAACTCGTCGCCGAGGGCAAGGTGCGTCATATCGGGCTGTCGGAAGTCTCCGCGGGCACGCTGCGCAAGGCGCACGCCGTGCACCCGGTCGTGGCGGTGCAGACCGAGTACTCGCTGTGGACCCGCAATCCCGAGATCGGGGTGCTCGCGGCCTGCCGCGAGATCGGCGCCGCCCTGGTCGCGTTCAGCCCGATCGCGCGCGGCTTCCTGTCGGCGGGGCTGCGCGACGTGGACGCGCTGGAGCCGGGCGACATCCGCCGCGGCATGCCGCGCTTCCAGGGCGAGCACCTCGCCGCCAACCTCGCGCTGGTCGACGCACTCGCGCCGCTGGCCGAAGAGGCGGGCTGCACCCGGGCGCAGCTGGCGCTGGCCTGGCTGCTGGCGCAGGGCCGGGACATCGTGCCGATTCCCGGCACCACGCGCCCGGCGCACCTGCGTGAGAACGTGGCCGCGGCCGGCCTGCGCCTCGACCCGGGCCTGCTCGCGCGCGTCGGCGAACTGGTCAACCAGCGCACGGTGAGCGGTCCGCGCTATCCCGCTGCGACGCAGGCCGAGATCGACACCGAGGAATTCTGAGCGCCGGTGGGGGTCCGGCCACGCGCGCGCCCGACTCAGTAGCGCACCTGGCAATGCCCGCACCAGAAGGTGCGGCGCTGGCGGGTGCCCAGGTGCGCGAGCTCCAGGTGGCGGCCGCATTCGGGGCATTCGCGCCTGCGGTGGACCTGCCAGTGCCGGCGCAGGACGAACCGCCGCTTCCACTCCAGGAAATCGAAGCTGTAGGTGCGCGCCTGGGCCACCAGCTGGGCCAGCTTGCGTGGCGGCAGGTCGCCGACCCGGGTGCAGGGATGCACGCGGATCCGGAACAGCACTTCGTTCTTGATGATGTTGCCGACGCCGGCGAACACGTCCTGGTCGAGCAGGGCGTCGCAGACGAGGGCCTCGGGCGCCGACCTGAGCTTGCGGCGGGCGAGCGCCGGATCCCAGTCGGGCGACATCACGTCGCCCCGCCAGTCGTAGGCCGCGTCGAGCGGCCCTTCGATGAAGCGCACACCGAGCAGGCGTAGAAGTACAGCGACCCCTTGTCGAAGTGCAGCGCCAGGCGCGGCGGCCTGTCCTTCGGTTCGTCGATGCGGCAGGAGCCGAACATCATCAGGTGCACGCGCAGGCTGAAGCCGGAGAACGCGAGCAGGAAATGCTTGCCCCAGCTGCGCACGTCCAGCACCCGCCGGCCGACCATGCGCCGGATGTCCTGGCGGCTGTCGCCTTCGACCCGGCGCACGGTGCGGTGGCGGAAGCGCATCGCCTCCTCGTGCAGGAGCACGATCGACGGACCTTCAGGCACGTCGCGGTCCTCCCCGGCGCGCGCGGAGCAGCGCCTGCAGGCGCAGCGCGTCGGTGGCGGCATGGCCGTGCGCGGTGTTGTCGAACACCACCCAGGCCGGGGTGCCCCGGCCTGCGGCGACTGCGTGCGCGAGGCCCGCCAGCGCCTCGTCGTCGTAGCGGCTGTAGTACATGCGCGGCGCACCGTGCCAGCGCCAGTAGCTCCAGCCGGTATCGCCGCCGGGCATGGCCGCCGCCGGCAGGCGTGCCGGGTCCGCGGCGACCCGCGCCACGGCATGTCGCCGGAGCAGGGCATCGGCGCCCGTGTCGAACCAGCTGGCGTGGCGCGGCTCGCAGGCGAGCGCGACGTCGCTGCGCCGGCGCAGCATGCGCAGGAAGACCGAGGCGCTGCGCGCGTCGAACACGAGCGAGGGCGGCAGCTGCAGGAGCAGGCAACCGAGCTTCGCGCCCAGTCCATCGACCTCCGACAGGAACCGGTCGAGCGCCGGCCCGGCCCCGCGCAGGCCGAGCTCGTGCGAGATCACGCGCGGCAGCTTCACCGAGACGCGGAAGCGGGCCGGCACGGCGCCGGCCCAGCGCTGCCAGGTCTCGCGGCGGTGGGCGCGGTGGAAGGACGAGTTCACTTCGACCATGTCGAAGCCCGTGGCGTAGCGCGCCAGCATGCTGGCGCCGTCGCCGAACAGCGCGCGCTGGGGCGTGCCGATCGACCAGCCTGCGCAGCCGATGCGGGTGCGGGCCGGGCGGGTCATGCGGGCGATGCCGGCGCGGCTGGCCCGGGATCGCAAGGCGTGGGTGCCCGGGTGGCACGTGCGCCTGGGCAGGCGGGCAGGCTGGCCATGGGCGCGATCCGTGCGGACGGGAGCGGCAGGCTGGCGCAGGCGAGGTCAATGCGCCGTGAGCCGGTGCGCGTGGCCATTGAATCGGCTGGCCAACCCGTTCACGCTTTGCGGCAGGCGCGGGCCGCGGGTGGCCTGCGTGCGGCCCTGGCTCGCGCATGCGCTCCGGCGTCGTACCCCGTCGTGTCCGCCGTTGGTCCGTGCCGTGTTCCGCGGGCCGCCGGTCCGGCCCCACTGCGATCGTGACCATGACCACTGCGACCTTGCCACCGGACCTGGATGCCGAGCTGTCCGCGCTCCTCGGCGCAGAAGGCTGGCGCACCGACGCGGCCACGCGGCAGGCGCACGGCAGCGACGATTCGCGTCGCCATGCGATGCCGGCAGGGGTGGCGCTGCCGCGCGATCGCGACCAGGTGGCGGCGATCGTGCGCGCCTGCCGCCGGCACCGGGTGCCGCTGGTGGCGCGCGGCGCGGGCACCGGGACCGCGGCGGCCGCGGTCCCGTTCGGCGGCGGGATCGTGGTGTCGTTCGCGCGCATGAACCGGATCCTGCAGCTGCGGCCGGACGACCGCTGCGCCGTCGTCGAGCCGGGCGTGGTCAATGGCGACCTGCAGCAGGCGCTGCAGCCGCTGGGCCTGTTCTGGCCGCCGGATCCCTCGAGCTTCGAGACCTGCACCATCGGTGGCAACCTGGCCTGCAACGCCGGCGGCCCGCGCGCGGTGAAGTACGGCGCCACCCGCGACAACGTGCTCGGCCTGGTGGCGGTGACCGGGCGTGGCGAGCTGGTGCGCTGCGGCGGGCCAAGGACCAAGGACGCCACCGGCTACGACCTCACCCATCTGATCGTCGGCAGCGAGGGCACGCTGGCGCTCATTGTCGAGGCCACGCTGCGGCTGCAGCCGCGCCCGCGGGCAGTGGCGGGACTGCGCGCGCTGTACCGCGACGCCGCCTCCGCCACCGCCGCCATCGCGCGGCTGATGCGCCAGCCGCAGGTGCCGGCGATGCTCGAGTTCCTCGACCGGAGCGCGCTGGGCCTGCTGCGCGGCCACGGCGTGGCCTTGCCCGAAGCCGGGGCGATGCTGCTGGTCGAGGCCGACGGCGACGACGACGGACTGTCCGGGGTGCTGCAGGCATTGGCCGATGCCGCGTCCGGCGAAGGCCTGCTGGACCTGGACGTGGCGCCCGACGGCGCGGCGCGCGAACGGCTGTGGGCGGCGCGGCGCGCGCTCTCGCCGGCGCTGCGCGGGATCGCGCCGGGCAAGCTCAACGAGGACGTGGTGGTACCGGTCTCGCGCATCGCCGAGCTGGTCGAGGGCGTGGAAGCGCTGGCGGCCCGGCATGCGCTGCCGATCGTGGCCTTCGGCCATGCCGGCAACGGCAACCTGCATGTCAACGTCATGTTCCATCCCGATGACGCGGGCGAGGCGGCGCGCGCCCGGGTGGCGCTCGACGAGCTGTTCGCGCTGGTGCTGGCGCTGGAGGGCACGCTCTCGGGCGAGCATGGCATCGGCGTGGCCAAGCGCGACTGGATGGCCCGCGCCTTCGACGCCCCGACGCTCGCGGCGATGCGCGCGGTGAAGGCGGCGCTGGATCCCGACGGCATCCTCAACCCCGGCAAGGTGCTGCCGCCAGGGCACTCGGACCCCCTGTAGGAGCGGCTTCAGCCGCGACCCCGCCACCGGACCGCCCGCGCCGCCTTCCGCAAGGCCTGGAGGGAGCCGGTCGCGGCTGAAGCCGCTCCTACAAGGTGGGTGGGGGTCGTGGTGGGCGGGGGTTGATCGGATGCGGCGGCGCACCCACCCTCGGGATTCCTTCCGCCACGGCGCCCCGCGATGACGTCCAACCCGCTGCTCGATTTCTCCGGCCTGCCGCGCTTCGACGCGATCCGTCCCGAACACGTCGCGCCCGCGGTGGACGCGCTGCTGGAGCAGGCCGAAGCGGCGGTACACGCCGCCGAGACGGTCGATCCGCCGACCTGGGACCGCTTCGTCGTGCCGCTGGACGAGGCCACCAGCCGCCTGTCGCGGGCCTGGGGCCAGGTGGCGCACCTGGAGGCGGTGGCGAGCACGCCGGAGCTGCGCGAGGCCTACAACGCCGCGCTGCCGAAGGTCACCCGGTTCTGGACCGCGCTGGGGCAGAACCGCGCCCTGTTCGCCCAGTACCGACGCCTGGCCGACGCGCCGGAGTTCGCCGGCTACAGCCAGGCCCGCCGCAGGGCGGTGGAGAACGCGCTGCGCGATTTCCGCCTGGGCGGCGCGGAGCTGGAGGGCGCCGCGCGCGAGCGCTACGCGCAGCTCCGCGAGGAGCTCTCGGCGCTGTCGGCGAAGTTCTCGCAGAACGTGCTCGACGCCACCGACCGCTGGGCGCTGTACGTCGAGGACGAGGCGCGCCTGTCCGGCCTGCCCGCGGACGTCGTCGCCGCCTGCCGCGCCGCCGCCCGGCGCGAAGGGCGCGAGGGCTGGAAGCTCGGGCTGCAGATGCCGGTGTACCTGGCCGTGCAGCAGCTCGCCGACGACCGCGAGCTGCGCGCCACGCTCTACCGCGCCTTCGTCGTGCGCGCTTCCGGGCTCGGCGACGATCCGGCGCTCGACAACGGCCCGCTGATCGACCGCATCCTCGCCCTGCGCGCCGAGCTGGCCGCGCTGCTGGGGTTCCCCAGCTACGCCGCGTACTCGCTGGCGACCAAGATGGCCCAGACCCCGGAGCAGGTGCTGGACTTCCTGCGCGACCTCGCCGCACGGGCGCGGCCGCATGCACGGCGCGACCGGGCCGAACTCGAGGCCTTCGCCCGCGGGCAACTCGGGCTGGACACGCTACAGGCCTGGGACCTGGCCTACGCCAGCGAGAAGCTGCGCCAGGCGCGCTACAGCTTCTCGGCCCAGGAAGTGAAGCAGTACTTCACCGAGCCGGACGTGCTTGCCGGCCTGTTCGGCCTGGTCCACGACCTGTACGGGATCACGGTCGAGCCCGACGCGGGCCCGGTCTGGCACGAGGACGTGCGCCTGTACCGCCTGGTGGACGCGGACGGCGGACTGGTCGGCCAGCTCTACCTCGATCCCTACGCGCGCGAAGGCAAGCGCGGCGGCGCGTGGATGGACGACTGCCGCAACCGGCGCGACCGCGATGGCCGGGTGCAGACCCCGGTGGTGCACCTGGTGTGCAACTTCGGCAAGGGCGTGGACGGCAAGCCGGCCACGCTCACCCACGACGAGGTCACCACCCTGTTCCACGAGATGGGGCATGGCCTGCACCAGCTGCTGACACGGGTCGGCGAGCCGGGCGTGGCCGGCATCGACGGCGTGGAATGGGACGCGGTGGAGCTGCCCAGCCAGTTCATGGAGAACTTCTGCTGGGAATGGGAGCGGGTGCGGGCGATGAGCCGGCACGTCGACACCGGCGCGCCGCTGCCGCGCGCGCTGTTCGATCGCATGCTCGCGGCGAAGAACTTCCAGAGCGGCATGTTCACGGTGCGCCAGCTGGAGTTCGGCCTGTTCGACATGGCCCTGCACCACGGCTACGACCCGGCGCGCGAGACCGTGCAGCAGGTGCTCGACCGGGTGCGCGCGGAAGTGGCGGTCAACCTGCCGCCGGAGTGGAACCGGTTCCAGCACCAGTTCAGCCACATCTTCGCCGGTGGCTACGCGGCCGGGTACTACAGCTACAAGTGGGCCGAGGTGCTCAGCGCCGACGTTTATGCAGCGTTCGAGGAAGCGCCGGGACAGGAGCGCGAGGTGGGCCGGCGCTTCCTGGACGAGGTCCTCGCCCGCGGCGGCAGCCGTCCGGCCGCGGAGAACTTCCTCGCCTTCCGTGGCCGCGCCCCGAGCATCGACGCGCTCCTGCGCCATACCGGCATGGCGGAAGACCCGGGCCATGACGCCGTCTTGACATCCGGTTAAGCCGGAATCCCCCTAACTGGCGCCGGTTCCAGACCTCCCCCGAGGTGCCATTGCGACGCCGACACCTGATCGCGGCTGGCGCGTCGCTGCCATTGCTGTGCCCGCTGCCCGGCCTGGCGCCGTGGACGCGGGCGATGGCCGGCGATGCCGTGCCCTTCGACGCCTCCACCGTGCCCGCGCTGGCGCGGGAGCTTGCCGCGCGCCCCTTCCGGCCGCCGTCGCGCGAGCTCCCCGCGGCGCTGGACGCCATCGACTACGATGCCTTTCGCGACTACCGCTTCCGCTCCGAGCAGGCGCTCTGGCGCGAGGGCGGGCGCTTCCAGGCGCAGCTGTTCCATCGCGGCTTCATCTTCAAGGAGCGCATCGACCTGCATGAGGTCGAGGGCGGGCGGGCGCGTCCGCTGCCTTACCGCCGCGACCGGTTCGATTTCGGGCCGCAGCCGCCCCCGCCGGACGATCCCGCGCTCGGCCACGCCGGTTTCCGGCTGCACGCGCCGGTCAACCGCGAGGACCATTTCGACGAACTGTGCGTGTTCCTCGGCGCGAGCTACTTCCGCGCCGTCGCCCGCGGCCTGGCCTATGGCCTGTCGGCCCGCGGCCTGGCGCTGGGCAGCGGCGACCCGGGCCCCGAGGAGTTCCCCGTGTTCCGCGCCTTCTGGCTCGAGCGCCCGGCGCCCGACGCCGACACCGCGGTGGTCCACGCCCTGCTCGACAGTGCCAGCGTCGCCGGCGCCTACCGCTTCGCGATCCGCCCGGCCGGCGGGCAGACGCGGATGGACGTGGATGCGCGCCTGTACCCGCGCGTGGCGCTGCGCAATGCCGGCATCGCGCCGCTCACCAGCATGTTCGAGTTCGACCACGGCGACCGCGCCGGCGTCGACGACTTCCGTCCCGCGGTGCACGACTCCGACGGGTTGGCGCTGCTGACCGGCAGCGGCGAGCAGGTCTGGCGCCCGCTGCGCAACCCGCCGGAGATCTCGCACAGCGGTTTCCAGGACAATGACCCGCGCGGCTTCGGCCTGATGCAGCGCAAGCGCGACTTCGCCGACTTCCAGGATGCCGAGGCGCGGTACGAGCGACGCCCCAGTGCCTGGGTGGAGCCGCTGGACCGCTGGGGGCCGGGCGCAGTGCATCTGGTCGAGCTGCCGACCGGCAACGAGTTCGCCGACAACATCGTCGCCTTCTGGCGTCCGCGCGCGCCGCTGGCCGCGGGGCGGGAGCATCGCTACCGCTACCGCCTGCACTGGTGCGCCGACCATGCCTGGCGGCCCGAACTGGCGCGCGCGGTCGCCACGCGCAGCGGGCTGGGCGACGCCGAGAGCGAGCGCCCGCGCCAGTACGTGGTCGATTTCCAGGGGGGGCGCCTGGACGCGCTGGGCGCCGACGCCGCGCCGCGCGTCGAGGCCATCGCCTCGGCCGGCGAGCTGCGCAATCCGGTGGCCTACCGGCTCGAGGCCAACGGGCGCTGGCGCCTGTCCTTCGAACTGTGGCCGGGCGACGCCCGGGTGGTCGAGCTGCGCGCCCGGCTGCTCGACGCCGCCGGCGCGCCCCTGAGTGAAACCTGGCTGTCGAGGTGGCCGTCGTGAACAGGATCGTCGACATCACCATCGTCCGGCCGGTCGAGGAGGCCGACCATCCGCTGCTACCCTGGATGCCGCCCGAGGCGCCGCTGGAGATGCCCGTGCAGTCGCTGGACGCCGGCCGGCTGGCGCGCGGCCGCCCGTCCAGCTCGCCGGCGACGATCGGCCGCCGCCGCGCGCTGGTGTTCGGCACCACCGCGGGGCTGACCCTGGTCGCCGCCTACCAGCTGTGGTGGCTGCTGCGCGCGGGCGGGATCGCCCTGCTCGAGGCGATCGTGCTGGCGCTGTTCGTGCCGCTGTTCGCCTGGATCGCGTTCTCGTTCGCCACCGCGGTCGCCGGCTTCGTGCAGCTGCTGCGCAGGCGTCCTTCGTCGCTCGACATCCCGGTGGACGGCCCGCTGCCCGCGCTTTCCACCCGCACCGCGCTGCTGGTGCCGGTGTACAACGAGGATCCGCGGCGCACCTTCGCCGGCGTCCAGGCGGTGCTCGAGTCGGTGGTGGCCACCGGCCGCGGCGCGCACTTCGAGTGCTTCATCCTCAGCGACACCCGCGACCCGGACATCGCGGCGGCGGAGAAGGGCGCCTTCCTGGCCCTGCGCGCCCGGCTCGGCGACCGGATCGGCGTGTACTACCGGCGGCGCCAGGACAACCGCGAGCGCAAGGCCGGCAACATCGCCGACTGGGTGCGCCGCTACGGCGGCGCGTTCGCGCACATGCTGATCCTCGACGCCGACAGCCTGATGGAGGGCGCCACCCTGGTGCGGCTGGCCGCGGCGATGGAGCGCCACCCGGACCTGGCACTGGTCCAGACCCTGCCGCTGGTGGTCAACGGCAACACCGTGTTCGCGCGCATGCAGCAGTTCTCGGGCCGCGTCTACGGCCAGGTGATCGCGCACGGCGTGGCCTGGTGGCACGGCGCGGAGGGCAACTACTGGGGCCACAACGCGATCATCCGCACCCGCGCCTTCGCCGCCTGCGCCGGACTGCCGGTGCTGCAGGGGCGGGCCCCGTTCGGCGGCAGCGTGCTCAGCCACGACTTCGTCGAGGCCGCGCTGATGCGCCGTGGTGGCTGGGCGGTGCACATGGCGCCGGCGCTGGCGGGCAGCTACGAAGAGGGCCCGCCGTCGCTGACCGACATGCTGGTGCGCGACCGCCGCTGGTGCCAGGGCAACCTGCAGCACGCGCTGGTGGTGCCCGCGCGCGGGCTGCACTGGGTCAGCCGCAGCCACCTGCTGGTGGGCATCGGCCACTACCTCACCGCGCCGATGTGGGCGATGCTGATGCTCGTGGGCCTGGCGATCCCGCTGCAGGCCAGCGGGCCGTTCGCGCCCGCCGGCGCCGCCTACGCGCCGCTGGCCTACTGGCGCGAGGCCGATCCCAGCCGCTTCCTGTGGCTGTTCGCCCTGACCATGGTGCTGCTGTTCGCCCCCAAGTTGCTGGGCCTGCTGGCGACCCTGCTCGACCGCCGGCTGCGCCGCGCCTGCGGCGGCGGCTGGCGGCTGGCGGCCGGCGCGGTGCTCGAGACCGTGCTGGCGGCACTGATGGCGCCGGTGACGATGTACCTGCAGTCGCGCGGCGTGGCCGAGGTGCTGGCCGGCCGGGACTCGGGCTGGAACCCGCAGCGCCGCGACGACGGCAGCCTGCCGATGTCCGAGCTGCTCTCGCGCTATGGCGGCATGACCCTGTTCGGGCTCGGCGCGGCGATGGCCGCGTACCTGGTCTCGCCCGGGCTGGCGGCGTGGATGTCGCCGGTGATCGCCGGCCTGGTCCTCTCGATCCCGGTGGTGGCGCTGACCTCGTCCCCGGGCGCGGGGGCCTGGCTGCGGCGCAGGGGCATCTTCGCGACCCCCGAGGAGACCGCGCCGCCGGCGATCCTGCGGCGGGCGGCGGAGTTGCGGCGGGGGGAGTGAGGCGGGCGCGCGTTGCCGGCGTGTCCCGGAATCGATCCGCCGGCTCCACCGGCGCGATTGCTCCCCGGCCCTCCCGCAGGCGTGGGAGAGGCACTTGCGCCAAACCACCCCCAGACCCCAGGTCCCGCAACCTGCTCCCTCCCCCGCCTGCGGGGGAGGGCCGGGTGGGGGTCGCGCCAGCCGCGATGTCGTCACCCGCCCCAGGCCGCCAAAAAAAAAACGGGAAACCGCTGGTTTCCCGTTGAATCCGGCGTCCGCCGGAGGACTGGTGTTGTGGCCCGGGCAGACTAGCCCGTGACGGAAGCTGATGCAATACCTTAAATTCGACGACGTAACCTATTGATTCTTAATCTGCATCCAGCACAAGCGCCTCGCGCTTGCGCTGGCGGCGGGTGTCGCGCGGTTCGCGCCATGCGTTGTCGAACAGGGCCGGCTCCCACGAGCCGTAAGTGGGATTGGCCAGCATCCACCAGCGTTCACCGAACCAGGCCCGGTGCTCGTCCAGCTGGGCGGCGCGCGCCTGCGGCGAGTTGGTCGCCACCTCCACGAAGTCGCCCAGCTGGTCGCCGAACTGCATCAGCACGCGGTACTGGCGCCCGGCCAGCAGGCGCCGGCAGCGCTTCTCCGAGCCGCGTTGCTCGCAGCCCTCGACCCGGGTCCCGAGGCCCAGGAAGACCCCGTCGTCGTCGGCCGGGAACCCGGCCTCGCGCAGGTTCGCCAGCGTCGCCTCGCCCAGTCCCGCGACGCGGTTGGACAGGTAGACGATGGTGACGCCGCGGGCCTGCGCGGCGCGGGCGAACTCCAGCGCTCCCGGCACCGGCCGGGCCTTGCGCTCCTCGACCCACTGCGCCCAGGTGGCGTCGTCGTATTCGCCGCCGGTGGCCACCAGCCGCGCCTGGTACGGCGAGTTGTCCAGCACGGTCTCGTCGATGTCCACGATCACCGCCGGCGGCAGGCCGGCGGCCGGGCCGGCTTCGGCGCGTTCGGCGGGCGCCAGCGCATCCCAGTCGGGATCGGCGAGCGCCTGGTCGAGCCGGGCGGCGGCAGCGCGGTAGATCGACACCGCGTTGGCCTGGTACTCGGCCGAGCGCTGCACCCACAGCACCGCGTTGAGGTTGTCGTCCGCGGGCACGGTCGCGGCCGGCGCGTGGGCGGCGGTACGCGGCGGGGCAACGGCGCATCCGGCGAGGGTCAGGGCGGCCAGCAGGGCCGCGGATACGAGTGGCTTGCGCATGGGGCGTGCCTCCTGGCGGGGACGGGGGGGCGAGTGTAGCGGGGTGCCGGTGCCCGGCCGCGGGCGGACGGCTCAGTCCTCGAGCAGCGCGCGGATCGAGGCGAAGCCGGCGCTGGCCCGCTCGGCGCGGCGGGCGGCGTCGGCTTCGGGATCGGCGCCGTCGCGCTGCAGCTCGGCCGCGGGCAACTCGTCGAAGAAGCGGCTCGGGACCAGTCGCACCTTCGTGCCCCAGCGCTGCGCCTCGCGGCTGTAGGACAGCCACAGCTGCTCCTTGGCGCGGGTGATGCCGACGTAGAGCAGGCGGCGCTCCTCGTCGAGCCTGCCCTCGTCGAGGCTGGACTCGTGCGGCAGGGTCGAATCGTCCATGCCGACGATGAACACGTAGCGGAACTCCAGGCCCTTGGCCGCGTGCAGGCTCATCAGCCGCACCTGGTTGCCGGGGTCGCCCTTGTCGGCGTGCGAGAGCAGGGCCAGCTGCGCGGCCAGTTCGCCCGGCCCGGTGATGGTGGCACCCTCGAACCAGTCGGCGAGTTCGTCGAGGTTGCCGCGGCGCAGCCTGAACAGCTCCTCGCTGCGGCACTGCTCGCGCAGCGCGGCGACCAGTCCCGACTTCTCGTTGAGCCTGCGCACCAGTTCGGTCGGCGGCAGCCGCGCGGCGTCGGCGCGCAGGCCACGGACGATGTCGGTGAAGGCGCCCAGCGCGTTGGCCACGCGCGGCTGCAGCTGCTTGAGCAGCGACATCGACTCGGCCGCGCGCGCCAGCGGCAGGCCGGCGTGTTGCGCCATCTCCGCCAGCTTCGCCAGCGAGGTCGCGCCGATGCCGCGCGAAGGCGACTGCACCGCGCGCAGGAACGCCGCGTCGTCCTCGGGATTGGCGATCAGGCGCAGCCAGGCCAGCGCGTCCTTGACCTCGCCGCGGTCGAGGAACGCGGTGCCGCCGGACAGGTGGTAGGGGATGCGCAGCAGCTGCAGCGCCTTCTCCAGCGGCCGCGACTGGTGGTTGCCGCGGAACAGGATGCAGAACTCGCCCCATTCGACCTTTCGCGAGGTGGCGAGGAAGTGGATCTCGCCGGCCACGCGCTCGGCCTCGTGCGCGGCGTCGCGGCATTCCCAGACCCGGATCCGCTCGCCGTCGGGCTGCGCGCTCCACAGGGTCTTGGGATGCTCGTGCGGGTTGTGCGCGATCAGCGCGTTGGCCGCGCGCAGCACGCGGTTGGGACAGCGGTAGTTCTGCTCCAGCTTGACCACGATGAGGTCCGGGTAGTCGCGGGCGAGCTGGGCGAGGTTCTCCGGGTTGGCGCCGCGCCAGGCGTAGATGCTCTGGTCGTCGTCGCCCACGCAGGTGAAGTTGGCCCTCGGCCCGGCGATCGCCTTGAGCAGGCGGTACTGGGCGTCGTTGGTGTCCTGGCACTCGTCCACCAGCAGGTAGCCGATGCGCTCGCGCCACGCGGCCACCGCCTCTTCGCTGCCTTCCAGCAGCTGCACGGGGAGCCGGATCAGGTCGTCGAAGTCGACCGCGTTGAACGCCGCCAACCGCTGCTGGTAGCGCGCGTACAGCGCCGCGGCCTCGTGCTCGCGCGCGCTGCGCGCGGCTTCGGCCGCCTGCTCGGGAGACAGCCCGGCGTTCTTGACGCTGGACACCAGCGACTGCATCGCCTGCACCGCGTCGGGCTTGGCCCCGGGCATCAGGTCGCGCAGCTGCGCGAGCACGTCGTCGCTGTCGAAGATCGAGAAGCCGCGGCGCAGGCCGACGCGGGCGTGCTCGACCTGCAGGATCTTCAGGCCCAGCGCGTGGAAGGTGCACACGGTCAGGCCGTCGGCCGCGTCGCCCTTGATCCGCTTGGCCACGCGCTCGCGCATCTCCCGCGCCGACTTGTTGGTGAAGGTGATCGCCGCGATCCGCCTGGCCGGGTAGCGGCCGCTGCGGATCAGGTGCGCGATCTTCTCCACGATCACCCGGGTCTTGCCGCTGCCCGCGCCGGCGAGCACGAGCATGGGGCCTTCGACGTGGGCGACGGCGGCGGACTGCTGGGGGTTGAGGCCGTGCATCGGGGAACTGCGTGGAGCGGCCGTGCATTCTACCCGCCGGGCGGGGTCCGCCGGCCGCGGCCCGGTCCGGGGTCCGCCCGGCCCGCGGGCCGGCGCGCGCGGACTGTAGAATCCGCCGATGGCCAAGCTGTACTTCTACTACTCGGCGATGAACGCGGGGAAGACCACGACCCTGCTGCAGTCGGCGCACAACTACCGCGAGCGCGGGATGCGGACCCTGATCCTGGTCCCGAAGCTCGACCACCGCGCCGGCAGCGGTACCGTGGCCTCGCGCATCGGCCTCTCGGCCCACGGCGTGGCCTTCGACCGCGGGCAGGACCTGCAGGCGCTGGTCGCGGACGACATCGCCGGCAACGGCCCGCTGCACTGCGTGCTGATCGACGAGGCCCAGTTCCTGGCCCGCGACCAGGTCTGGCAGCTGGGCGAGGTGGTCGACGCGCTCGGCGTGCCGGTGCTGTGCTACGGCCTGCGCACGGACTTCCGCGGCGAACTGTTCGAGGGCAGCCAGTACCTGCTGGCCTGGGCCGACGAGCTGGTCGAGATCAAGACCATCTGCCACAGCGGCAGCAAGGCCACGATGACCGTGCGCGTGGACGAACACGGGCGTGGGGTCAACGAGGGGCCGCAGGTCGAAATCGGCGGCAACGAGCGCTACGTCTCGGTCAGCCGCGCCCAGTTCAAGCGCATCACCCGCGGCGAGGAGCGCGTCGAGCCGCTGCGACCGCCGGGCGGCTGACCGCGCGCCCGGCGCAGTCGGCGTGCAGGCCCGCGATCTCGCGCGCCAGCGCGCCGCCTTCCGGCTGCGCCTGCGCCACCAGGGTCGCCAGCGACTGGAAGCTGGCCACGGCCAGGTCGCGTTCCTCCGGCGCGCGGCAGCGCACGTCCGCGGCGTAGGCGCGCGCCAGCCAGGCGGCCTTGCGCAGCTCGACGTTGTCCGGGTCGAGTTCGGCGAGCGCGTCGAGCCGGGTCAGCGCGCCCGCGTCGCCGCGCAGCGCCTCGTACCGGGCGAGCGAGATTTCGGCGCGGCGGGTGTGCGAATGGCGCGCACCGTAGGCGCTGCGGGTCAGCGACTGCGCCTGGCGCAGCGCCCCCGGCGCGCCGTCGTGGCCGAGCGCCGCCTCGACCTCGCCGAGCAGCCGCAGCGTGTCGCCCACCAGCCCGTGGCGCGGTCCGAACGCCTCGCGCCGCAGCGCCAGCGACTCGCGCAGCAACGGCAGCGCCTCGGCGTGGCGACCGATGCTGTGCAGGAGCATGGCCTGGTTGAACAGGCCCGCCGCGAGCATCGGCCCGCCGCCGTCGCGCCAGATGTCGACCGCGGCCGCCATCTCGCGCAGGGCGGTGTCCATGTCGCCCAGCTCCCAGGCCACGATGGCGAGGCTGTTGCGGCTGCGGGCGACGTCGGTATGGCGCTCGCCCAGGCGCGCGCTCATCCAGGCCAGGGTGTCGCGGAACTCGGCGCCGGCCTCGGCGAAGCGGCCCAGGTCGACGTGCAGGGCCGCCAGCTGGCGGCGCGCGTCGATGGTGGCGTGGTGGCTGGCGCCGCGCAGCTCCTGCGCCAGCGCCAGCGCCTGGCGGCAGTCCCGCTCGGCCGCGTCGAGGTCGCCGGCCTCGCGTTCGAGCGAGCACAGGCTGCGCAGCAGGTCGATCGCCAGCGGATGGCGGGCGCCCTCGCTGCCGCGCAGCAGGGTCAGCGCCGAACGCGTGCCGTCGAGCGCGCGCGCGGTGTCGCCGGCCGACGCATGCAGCGCGGCGAGGTCGGCGAGGTTCTCGACGATGCCGGCGTTGTCGCCGAGCGGGTCGCGGCGCAGCGCGAGCGATCGCGTGTACAGCGCGCGCGCGTCCTCGAGCCGGCGTGCCGCCGCGTGGCAGCGGCCGAGCTGGGTGTAGAACGCCGACACCGGCAGCGGCAGGCGGCGCTCGTGGTCGCGGGCCAGGCCGGCGAGCGGCTGCATCCGGGCCACGCAACCGCTGATGTCGCCCTTCAGCCGCAGCACCCGTCCCAGGTCGGTGGCCGACTGCAGCCGCAGGCTGGCGGGTGCATCGTCCAGCGACTCGACCAGCCGGGCCTGGCGCATGAGGACCTCGAGCGCGTCGTTGTAGTCGCCCAGGCCCGCGCGCAGCCGCGCCACCACCCCGAGCAGTTCGGCCCGCGCCAGCGGCTGGCGCGCCAGTTCGCTCTCGATCCTGCGCTCGCCGTTCTCGATCAGCTGGCGCACGTCCACCGAGGCGTCCGAGGGCACGTCGCCGGCGGTCTCGAACAGCCCGACCACGAAGTTCTGCATCGCCTGCGCGCGGGCCGACTCCTGCAGCGCCTGGCGTGCCTGCCAGGCCACGATCGCCAGCGCGCTCACCAGCACCACCGCGATCGCCGCGGCGGTGGACAGCGCCCAGCGGTGCCGGCGCACGAACTTGCCGATCCGGTAGGGCAGGCTCTGTGGGCGCGCGTGCACCGGCTTGCCGTCGATCCAGCGCTGCAGGTCCAGGGCCAGCGCCTCGACCGAGGGGTATCGCTGCTCGGGCTTCTTCGACAGCGCCTTGAGCACGATGTTCTCGAGGTCGCCCGCCACCTCGCGCGCGCGGCGCCTGGCGCGGGTGTCGGGCGTGCCGTCTTCCGCGGCCGCGCGCTGCAGCACCTGGGAGGGCCGCTGCGGGTCGTGGTTGAGGATCGCGTCCTCCCACTGCGCGTCGGTCGGGCGCTTGAGCTGGTAGGGCTTGCGCCCGGCGAGCAGTTCGTACAGCACCACGCCCAGCGAATACACGTCGGTCATGGTGGTGACCGGTTCGCCGCGGATCTGCTCGGGCGCGGCGTAGTGCAGGGTGAAGGTGCGCAGGCCGGTACGGGTGTGCTCGGGGGCGTGGTCCGGGGTGTCGAGCAGCTTGGCGATGCCGAAGTCGAGCAGGCGCACGTCGTCCAGCGGCGTGACCAGGATGTTCGACGGCTTGAGGTCGCGGTGCACGATCAGGTTGGTATGGGCGTGGCTCACCGCCTCGCATACCTGCAGGAACAGCTGCACGCGGGTGGCCACGCCGGGGTCGCGCGCGCGGCACCAGTCGGTGATCGGCTCGCCCTCGACGTACTCGAGCGCGAGGTAGGGCTGGTTGTCGCTGCTGATGCCGGCATCGAGCAGGCGCGCGATGTGCGGGTGTTCGAGCCGCGCCAGGATCTGCCGCTCGCGGGTGAAGCGCAGCCGCAGGCCGGGGTCGGCCAGGCCCGGGCGCAGCAGCTTGAGCGCGACCCGGCGTTCGTACAGGCCGTCTGCGCGGCGCGCCAGCCAGACCTGGCCCATGCCGCCCTCGCCGAGCAGGCGTTCGAGCTCGTACGGTCCGACGTTCGCGCCCGGCTGCACGCCGACCGGTGGCGCGATCAGCGGCTCGGAGAGGAAGTCGTCGCCGGCGGCCTCGAGCGCGAGCAGCTCCTCGAGGTCGTCGGCCAGCTGCGGGTCGTCGTCGCGCAGCGAGGCCAGGCTGCTTGCGCGCGCGGCCTCGTCCAGCTCGAGCAGGGCGTCGAGCAGCGGCGAGAGGCGTTGCCAGCGATCCGGATCCATCGCGCTACGCCGCCGCGCGCGCGGCGGGCCCGGGGGCGCGCCCCGGCGGCGTCCACGTCAGGCTGGCGGCGTCCTCCCCCGTCACGCCGTCCTCCCGGTCACGATTCCTGCAGCGACGCCAGCAGGAACATCCTCGCCTTCTGCCAGTCGCGGCGGATGCTGCGGTCGGAGCGGCCGAGCACGGTCGCGATCTCGGCCTCGGACAGGCCGCCGAAATAGCGCAGTTCCACCACCTGGGCGAGCTTGGCATCGACCGCGGCCAGCCGGTTGAGGGCGACGTCCAGCGCCAGCATGTCCTCGTCCAGGCGCAGGCCGCCCTCGATGTCGTGCGGCAGGTCGGTGACCCGGTGCAGGTCGCCGCCGCGCTTCTGCGCCAGGCGCTGGCGGGCGTAGTCGATCACCACGCTGCGCATCGCCGAGGCCGCGTAGGCGAAGAAGTGGGCGCGGTCGTCGAACTGGATCTCCTTGCGCCCGATCAGCTTCAGGTAGGCCTCGTGCACCAGCGCGGTGGCGTCGAGGGTCTGGCCCATCTGGCCGGCGAGCTGGCGCCGGGCCATGGTGTGCAGTTCCTGGTAGAGGCGGGCGAGGACCTGGTCGAGCGCGCCGCGGTCGCCACCGCGGGCGGCGTCCAGCCAGAGGGTGATGTCAGCGGATTCGGCCATGCGTCCCTTGCCCGTGCGGTCAGCGCCGGGACTATACCGCGAAGGCCCGGGCGCCGCCCCGGAACTCAGCGCTGGCAGTGGCCGCACCACGCCGTGGTGCGCTGGCCGACCAGGGCCTGGCGCAGCGGGCGCCCGCAGCGCGGGCAGGGTTCGCCGCCGCGGCCGTAGGCGGAGAGCTCCTGTTCGAAGTAGCCCGGTGCCCCGTCCGGGGCGAGGAAGTCGCGCAGGGTGGTGCCGCCGCGGGCGATGGCATGGGCCAGGATGGCGCGGACCGCATCGGCCAGCGCGCGGTAGCGCTCGCGCGACACCCGGCCGGCCGGGCGCAGCGGCGAGATCCCGGCCCTGTGCAGGGCCTCGGCGGCGTAGATGTTGCCCACGCCGACCACGATCCGCTGGTCCATCAGGAAGGTCTTCACCGGCGCGCGCCGGCCGCGGCTGCGCGCGAACAGGTAGTCGCCGTCGAACGCGTCCGAGAGCGGCTCGGGGCCGAGGCCACGCAGCAGCGGGTGGACTTCGCCCGGCGCCTGCCACAGCAGGCAGCCGAAGCGGCGCGGGTCGTTGAAGCGCAGCACCCGGCGCGACCCGAGCAGCAGGTCGACGTGGTCGTGCTCGCGCACCGGGGTCGAGGACGGCAGCACGCGCAGGCTGCCGGACATGCCCAGGTGCAGCAGGGCGCTGCCGGCGGCGGTGTCGAGCAGCAGGTACTTGGCCCGCCGGCGCACGGCCAGGATCCGCTGGCCCGGCAGCAGGGCAGGGACCTCGGGCGGGATCGGCCAGCGCAGGTCCGGCCGGCGCAGGACCACGCCGCTCACGCGCCGTCCCTCCAGGTGCGGCGCGAGCCCGGCGCGGGTGGTCTCGACCTCGGGCAGTTCAGGCATCGCCGGCCGCCTCGAGGACGAAGCGGGGTTCCGGCCCCTCCTCCAGCCGCAGCGGGGCGCCGAACGCGCGGCCCAGCAGGTCCGGCACCAGGACCTCGTCGCGCGGTCCGTCGGCCAGCACCCGGCCCTGGTGGAGCAGGACCACGTGGCCGATCTCGGGGACCAGCTCCTCGGCGTGGTGGGTGACCAGGACCAGGGTCACGCCCTCGCCGGCCAGCCGCCGCAGGATCCGCAGCAGGCGGGCGCGCGCCACCACGTCCAGGCCGGCCGCCGGCTCGTCGAGCAGCAGCGCCATCGGCGCGTTCGCCAGCGCCCGCGCCAGCACGACCCGGCGCGCCTCGCCGGTCGAGAGGGTCGCGTACTCGCGGTCGGCCAGGTGGCCCGCATCGACCCGCTCCAGCGCGGCGCGGGCCTGTTCGACCCAGGCCGCGGGGGGCGGGTCGCCGTCCTGCGGCGCCAGGCGGGCCTCGAACGCTCCCAGGACCACGTCCAGCACGCCGAGCCCGGGCAGGTCCAGCAGGTCGTCGTGCATGGCGCCGGTCACGATCCCCAGGCGCGCACGCAGCGTGGCCACGTTCCAGCGCGACTGGCCCAGGATCCTCACCGCCGGGCGGCCGTCGACGTGCGCGAGCGGGTACAGCTGGCGCGTGATCAGCTGGATGAACGTCGACTTGCCGCAGCCGTTGGGCCCGAGGATGGCGGTGTGCCGGCCCTGGGGCAGGCGCAGGCTCACCCCGTCCAGGGCGGTGCGGCCGTCGCGCAGCACGCGGGCCTGGTCGAGTTCGATCAGCGCGGGCGCGCCGGAGTCTTCGCTCATTTCTGTGACATGGGGATGAATCGCGCCCCCCGGCGATGGCGCGGGGGCTGGCCTTGGCGCGGCCGGGGGCCCATGATGCCCGGGTTCCTGCCACTTCGACACCGTCATGCCCGCGTCATTCATCGAGTTCCTCGCCGGCGGCCTGCTGCAGTGGGGCTTCTGGCCCCTCGCGCTGTACCTCCTCGTCGCCACCCAGCTGACCATCTTCTCGGTCACGCTCTACCTCCATCGCAGCCAGGCGCACCGCGGGGTCGACTTCCATCCGGTGGTCAACCACTTCTTCCGCTTCTGGACCTGGCTGACCACCTCGATGATCACCCGCGAGTGGGTGGCCATCCACCGCAAGCACCACGCCAAGTGCGAGACCGAGGAAGACCCGCACAGCCCGATGCACAAGGGCATCGGCAAGGTGTTCTGGCAGGGCGTCGAGCTGTACCGCGAGGCGCGGCGCATGCGCGGCGACATCGAGCAGTACGGCAAGGGCACGCCCGACGACTGGATCGAGCGCCACCTCTACACCCCGTACGCGACCCTCGGCCCGACCCTGCTGCTGTTCGTCTCCTTCGCGCTGTTCGGCTTCGCCGGCGTGGCGATCTGGGCGATCCAGATGCTGTGGATCCCGTTCTGGGCCGCGGGCGTGGTCAACGGCCTCGGCCACTGGTGGGGCTACCGCAACTTCGAGACCACCGACACCGCGACCAACCTCACCCCGTGGGGCGTGTGGATCGGCGGCGAGGAGCTGCACAACAACCACCACGCCTTCCCGAGCTCGGCCAAGTTCGCCCTGCGCCGCTGGGAATTCGACATCGGCTGGGTGGTGATCCGGGCGCTGGAGAAGGCGAAGCTGGCCAAGGTGCTGCGCGTGGCCCCGGCGCTGGACGTGCGCCCGAACATCCAGGTGCCGGACACCGACACCCTGCGCGCGCTGCTGGCGCACCGCTTCCAGGCCATGACCGACTACCAGCGCAACGTGCTGATGCCGGCGCTGCGCGAGGAGGCCCAGGCGGCCGGCGCGAAGCTGCGCTCGCTGCTGCCCCGGCGCATGCGCAAGGGGCTGGTGGACGACGGCCGCTGGCTGAGCCCGGAGGCGCGCGAGCAGATGCAGCAGTGGATCGCGCAGCGGCCGCGGATCAGCACCCTGGTCGAGTACCGCCGCCGCCTGGCCGCGGTGCTCGAGGCCCGCACCAGCAACGCCGGCGAAGCGCTGCAGAACCTGCAGGCCTGGTGCCGCGAGGCCGAGGCCAGCGGCATCCGCGCGCTGCAGGAGTACTCGGCGCGGCTCAAGGGTTACACCCTGCAGACCGCGCGCGCCTGAGGCGGTGGCATCCGTGCCGCGACCGTCCCGGCAAGGTGCGCGTCGCGGTCCATGGCCGCGTCGCACGTGCGCGGCACTGGTCCTGGCGGGGCTCGCCGGGGCGGTGGCCGCGCAGGTCACCGCCACCTCCGACTACCTGGCGAAGATGGACACCGACGGCGACGGCCGCGTGTCGCTCGCCGAGTACCAGGCCTGGATGAGCTACGCCTTCGACGGCATGGACGTCGACGGCGACGGCGTGCTGTCGCCGTCCGAACAGCCCGGCGGGCGGGGCCGCCCGATCACGCGCGAACAGCACCTGGCCCGGCTCGCCGACCGCTTCCGCCGCCAGGACCTCGACGGCAACGGCTTCCTCGACGCCCGCGAGCTCTCGGCGCCGCCGCAATAGCCCGCGGCGCACCCGCGCCTCAGGTCCCCCCGTCCAGCCCCAGCCTGGCGCGCACCTCGCGCGCGACCCGCGCGGTTTCGCGCAACGGTTCGAACGTGCCCGCCGCGTCCCCGCCGGGCGCGCGGATGCGGCCGCGCGCGGCCAGCGCCTCGAGGAAGCGGCGCGGGCGCCCGTCGCAGCGCGCGACATCGAACACTTCCACCGCAGCGCGCGTCGCGCAGGCCTCCGAGACCATGTTCACCGAGTCGGGCGAGCAGACGATGCGGTCGGCCCAGGCCAGCAGGCCGGGGTAGGGGTTGGGTCCGTCGTCCGGGCCCCGCCAGACCAGGCCGGGGGTGCCCGACAGCGCGTCGCGCACGGCCTGCGCCATGTCGGCCGGCGTCCGGCGCGACACCGTGGCCAGCACGCTCCCGGAGCCGGCGGCGGCGCGCGCGGCCAGTTCGCCGCACAGCGCCCGCACGCGCGCGGCGTCGTAGCGGGCGTGGGCGGTCGGCCCGCCGAGCAGCAGCACCGTACGCGGCCCGGGCAGCTCCCCCAGGACGGGGAACTGTACGCGCGCGCGTTCGAGCCAGGCGTCGTCCACGGGATTGAGGCTGCCGAGCAGGGTGATGACGTTGGCGCCGCGCAGCCGGTCGTGCCCGGGAACCACCACCAGGTCCCAGTGGCGCGGGTCGACGCGGGGGTCGAGGACCTGCACGGTCCGGGCGCCGCGACGGCCCAGCAGGCGGGTCGCCAGCGCCGCCTGGCGGCCGCAGCCGATCGCGATCCGGGGCGGGCCTTCCAGGACGCGCGCGAAGCCGTCGCCGAAGGCCCGGGTCGCGGCGGGCAGGGCGCGCGGCGCCAGCCAGCGCCACGGCGCGCGCGGCACGAGCGTGCAGGCGACGAAGCCGGGATCGATCGCCGCGGCCAGCGCCTCGGCCTGGCGCGCATTGCCGGCGCGGCCGTCGCTGAGAGCCCACGCATGGGGCGAATCCGGTGATGCGCCGGCCGGTCGTTGCATCCAGGTCACTGATCCGTTGCGAAGATCGCGGCCGAAGGCCGTCGGCTGAACTCTACACTGGGGCCCATGTCCCGCCGTTCCGACTGGAGTCCCATGAGCCAACCGCTTCCCGACGCCGCACTCGACCAGCTGTTCCGCGCCGCGCGCACCCACAACGCGTTCTCGGGCGAGATCGACGACGCCACCCTGCGCAGGCTCTACGACCTGCTCAAGCTGGGGCCGACGGAGGCCAACTCCTGCCCGGCCCGGTTCGTGTTCGTGCGTTCGGCCGAGGCCAAGGCCAGGCTGGCCCCGGCGCTGTCCGAGGGCAACCGGGCCAAGACCCTGGCCGCGCCGGTGACGGTGATCGTCGGCCACGACCTGCGCTTCTACGACAAGCTGCCGGTGCTGTTCCCGCACACCGACGCGAAGAGCTGGTTCGAGGGTTCGCCGGACGAGCGCCTGCAGCGCGTGGCGCTGCGCGGCTCCAGCATGCAGGCGGCCTACCTGATCCTGGCCGCGCGCTCGCTGGGCCTGGATACCGGCCCGATGTCGGGCTTCGACAACGCCATGGTCGACGAGGCCTTCTTCAAGGGCACGTCGGTGCGCTCCAACATCCTGGTCAACCTCGGCCGCGGCGACCCGTCCGCGATCTTCCCGCGCTCCCCGCGGCTGCCGTTCGACGAGGCCGCCCGGATCGAGTGAGCCGGCGCCCGGCCACGGCCAGCCATCGCCCGCGGTGCAGTACGCTCGCTCCCGTGGTCCGGCGCACGCGACGCGCCCCCTTCATCAACGAACCCAGAGGCAGCACCCATGCGCAACCGTTCCCGTCTCCTGATCCCCGCCGCCCTGGTGGTGGCCCTGGCCGCCTGCCAGCAGGCGCAGCCGCCGGCGCCCGCCGCCGCCGAACCCGCGGCGGCGGAAGCCGCCGACCCGTCCGCGGCCGCGCCCGCAGCGGTGCAGGGCGTCTCCGGCACCTACGAGATCGACCCGACCCACACCACCGTGGTCGCCCAGTGGAACCACTTCGGCTTCTCCAACCCGGTGGCCAACTTCGGCGGCGCCGAGGGCCGCATCGTCTACGACGCCGACAACGTCGCGGCCTCCTCGGTCGAGGTCACGTTGCCGCTGTCGGGCCTCAACGCCTTCGTCGACAAGTTCGACGAGCACCTGCGCAGCGCCGACTTCTTCGACGCCGAACGCTTCCCGGTCGCGACCTTCCGCAGCACCGCGGTGGAAGACGCCGGTCCCGGCAAGCTCAAGGTCACCGGCGACCTCACCATCAAGGACAACACCCGCCCGGTGGTGCTGGACGTGACCATCAACCGCTTCGGCGAGCACCCCATGCTCAAGCGCCCGGCGGCCGGCTTCGACGCCACCACCACGCTGCTGCGCAGCGACTTCGGCGTCGGTGCGTATGCCCCGAACGTGAGCGACGAGGTCCAGCTGCGGATCACCACCGAGGCGGTGGCGGCCGCCGACGAGGCGGCCCCCGCGGAGTGATCCGGCTTCCGGCCGCCGCCCGGCCCGGCGCCGGGCGGCGGCCTGCGGCTTCCGCGCTAGAATGTCGCCGCTCCCGACCTTGCGCGACGCCATGACCGCCACCCAGACCCAGCCCCTGCCAGCCAACGCCCAGCGCGAGTACCAGGTGCGCCGCGCGGACCTGCCGCTGAGCTGTCCGCTGCCGTCGATGGCGCTGTGGAACTCGCACCCGCGCGTGTACCTGCCGATCGAGTCCGAAGGCGGCAGCGCCGATTGCCCCTACTGCGGCGCGCACTTCGTCCTGGTCGACTGAAGCCGCGGCGGCAGCGCCCGTGCCGCGCCCGCTGACCGTCGTCCAGCTGCTGCCGGCCCTGGAGTCCGGCGGGGTCGAACGCTCGACCCTCGAGATCGCCGACGCCCTGGTCCGCGCCGGCCACCGCGCGATCGTCGTGTCGGCCGGCGGACGGCTCGTGCCGCGGCTGCGCCACCTCGGCGCCGAACACGTCGAGCTCGACATCGGTCGCAAGTCGCCGCTGGTCCTGCGCCACGTCCCGGCGCTGCGGCGCCTGTTCGCGCGCGAGCGCGCCGACATCGTGCACGCGCGCTCGCGGCTGCCGGCGTGGATCGGGTGGCGCGCGCTGCGCGGGATGCCGGACGGTTCGCGCCCGCGCTTCGTCACCACCGTGCACGGGCTCAACTCGCCCTCGCGCTACAGCGCGATCATGGCCCGCGGCGAGCGCGTGGTGTGCGTGTCGCGCACCGTGCGCGACTACGTGCTGCGCCACTATCCCGACACCGACGCCGGCCGCGTCCGGGTGATCCCGCGCGGCGTGGACCCGGCGCAGTTCCCGCGCGCGCCGTACCCGGATCCGGACGCACGGGCGCGCCTGGCGGCGCTGCATCCCGCGCTCGGCGGCCACGGGCCGCTGCTGCTGCTGCCGGGGCGCGGTACCCGGCTCAAGGGCCACGCCGACGCGATCGACCTGCTCGCCGCGCTGCGCGCCGAGGGCCGGGACGCGCGCCTGTGGATGCCGGGCGTGCTCCAGGCCGGGCGCGAAGGCTATGCCGGCGAGCTGCGCGCAAGGGCGCGCTCGGCCGGGG
Source organism: Luteimonas sp. J29 (assembly GCF_000472505.1). Classification (GTDB taxonomy): domain Bacteria; phylum Pseudomonadota; class Gammaproteobacteria; order Xanthomonadales; family Xanthomonadaceae; genus Luteimonas. The sequence goes on along the minus strand of NZ_AWZR01000002.1, from coordinate 360,822 downwards.
TCGAGGCCGCGCTGGAACTCGGGCCGGCCACCGACGCGATCGCCGCCGCGTATGCCGGCAGCGACCTGGTCCTGCAGCTGTCGCGCAAGCCCGAGGCGTTCGGCCGCACCGTGGTCGAGGCGCTGTCGGTGGGGCGCGCGGTCCTCGGCTGGGACCACGGCGGGGTTGGCGAGCTGCTGCGCGAACTGCAGCCCTCGGGTGCGGTGCCGCCATTCGACACGGCCCAGCTGGTGCAGTCCGCGCGGGCGCTGCTCGCGCAGCCGCCACCGCTTCCCGATACCATGGGCTACACCCTGCGGTCGATGCAGGACGCCACCCTCCGTGTCTATGACGAACTCCGCGACGACCGCGACCACGCCGCCCGCTGAAGCCCGCACCGGGTGGCGCTGGGCGCCGCACTGGGTGCTCGCGTTCGTCGCGCTGTGGCCCGCGCCCGGCTACGCCGAGGCGGTGATGGTGCTCGGCGCGCTGGCCGCGATCGTGCACCTGGTCGTGGGCCGGTTCCGCGGCGGCACGCGCCTGCTCACCGTCCAGGCCTGGGCGCTGACCAGCGTGCTGTTCTGCGCCTACTGGCTCCCGCAGCTGGTGTCGGCGGTGGATGCGGTCGACCATGGCCGCGCGCTGCGCGAATCGCTGGTGGACCTGCGCTATCTCCCGTTCCTGTGGCTGGCCGCCTCGGCGGTGGCGAGGCCGGCCGGGCGGCGGACCACGTTCGGCGGCCTGGCGGCGATCGTGGCGGTATGGACGATAGACGCGCTGGTGCAGGTGGTGTCCGGCACCAGTCCGCTGTTCTGGAGCATCGATTCGCTCAAGCAGCTGATCAGCGGCCGGCCGATGTGCAACGCCGAGCAGCTCGCCCTGGCCGACCGCCTCGGCGGCGTGCTGGGCCCGTGCAACCTCAAGCTCGGCGTGGTGCTGGCGAGCCTGTCGCCGTTCCTGCTCTACGTCGCCGGCCGCCGCCTGGGCGTCGGCGGCTGGATCGCGGCCGCGCTGCTGGTCGGGGTGGTGGTGCTGTTCGCCGGCTCGCGCGCATCGTGGATCACCTTCGCCCTGGTGCTCCTGTTCAGCGGCTGGAGTCTGCTGGGCTGGAAGAAGCTGCTGGGCGTGTTCGCCGCCGGGGCAGTCGCGCTGCTGGTCCTGTCGTACTTCTCGCCGCAGGTGCAGCAGCGCGTGGTGCGCACCGCCCAGGCCTGGACCGCCGAGGGCGGCGCGGGCGTGGATACCGCGCTGTCGGGTCGCGCGCGCATCTGGGGCGCGGCGCTGTGCATGGCGCGCGAGCATCCGGTCAACGGCGTGGGGGCGCGCGGCTTCCGCGCCGCGTTCCCGGCCTGCGATCCTGAGCCGGGCAAGCCGGCGGCCTGGGGCGACGGGCCCGCGTTCCATGCCCACCAGATCGTGCTGGAGATCCTCAGCGAGACCGGCGGCATCGGCCTGCTGCTGTGGCTGGCCGGCGCGGCCCTGGCGTGGCGCGCGTGGCGCTACGCCGATGCGCCATCGCGCGACCGGGCGCGTCCGGCGATGCTCGCGCTCGCGGTGACGGTGTTCCCGTTCAATACCCACCTGGCGTTCTATTCGACCTTCTGGGGCGGGGTGACGCTGCTGCTCGCCGCGCTCTACGCCGGCGGCCTGCTGGCGGGGCGGCAGCCGGCGGCGGCGCCGGCGCGGTAGGAGAGGCGTGCGGCCAGGGGAGCGTCGACGCCGCGGGGAGGGCGGTCGCGGCTGAAGCCGCTCCTACGCGGCGGGGGCGTCGTAGGGCGAGGTACCGTCGGGCTGGCGCTTGAAGCGGCGATGGATCCACAGGTACTGCTCCGGCGCGGCGCGGGCCATGGTTTCGATGCCCGCGATCACGCGCGCGGTGTCGGCGGCCGGATCCTTCGACGGAAAGTCCTGCAGCGCCGGCCACAGCGTGAGCGTGTAGCCGCCATCCGCGCGGCGCCGGTGCTGGTACAGCACCACGGCGGCGCCCGAAAGCCGCGCCAGCGAATGGGTCGAGGTCAGGCTGTGCGCCGGCTGGCCGAAGAAGGGCACGTACACCGCGTCGCCGCGGCTCGGGTCCTGGTCGGGCGCGTACCACAGCAGGCCGCCCTGCTTGAGATGGCGCACCGCGCCGCGCACGTCCTGCTTGGGGAACATCGCGGCGGCATAGCGCGCGCGGCCGCGCCGCACGGCCCATTCCATCGCCGGCGAGGCGTGCGGGCGGTACATGCCGGCCAGCGGCACGTGGTCGCACATCAGTCGGCCGCAGACCTCCAGCGTGGTGAAGTGCCCGGAGACCACGATCACCCCGCGCCCGCCGGCGCGCGCGGCTTCGATGTGCTCCAGGCCCTCGACCACCAGCCCGCGGCGCAGCGGTTCGATCGGTCCCCACCAGGCGCGCGCGAACTCGAACAGGCCGATGCCCAGCGCGGTGAAGTGTTCGCGCAGCAGCGCCTCGCGCGCGGTGGCATCGAGTTCCGGGAAGCACAGCGCGAGGTTGCGCGCGGCGACCTCGCGGCGATCGCGCAAGGCCACGCGCAGCAGCGTGCCGATGCCGCGGCCGATGGCGCGCTGCCAGGTCCAGGGCAGGTGCGCCGCGAGCACCATCAGGCCGATCCCCAGCCAGGCCGGCCAGTGGCGCGGCGACAGGGGCGGCGGGGGCAGCTTGGGATCGGTGGCCATCCGCGGATTGTAGTCGGCGCCCGTGTCCGGCCCGTGGCCGGTCGCGCGGGTGCCGCCGGCGCGCGTGGCCGGGCGGACGCGGGACGCGGCCGGCACGGCGTTGCCGGTATCCTGTGTCCATGTCGAGTGCCGCCGATACGACCGAACGCCTGCTGCGCGGCCTGTACTCGACGGCGCTGTACCTGCTGGTGCCGGCCACCGTGTACCACCTGATCTGGCGCGGCTTCCGCCAGGAGGCGTACCTGGAGCGCTGGAGCGAGCGCTACGCGCGCTACGCCGACCCAGCCGCGCCGACCCCGGTCTGGGTGCACGCGGTGTCGGTGGGCGAGGTCAACGCGGTGGCGCCGCTGGTCGATGCGCTGATCAGGGCCTACCCCGATCTGCGCCTGCTGGTCACCACCATCACCCCGACCGGTTCGGCGCGGGTGCGCGCGCTGTGGGGCGATCGCGTCGACCACGTCTACCTGCCCTACGACCTGTCGGGCGCGGTGCGTCGCTTCCTCGCCCACTTCTCGCCGAAGGTCGCGCTGGTGGTGGAGACCGAACTGTGGCCGAACCTGCTGCTGTGCTGCCGCGACGCCGGCATCCCGGCCTATCTGGTCAACGCGCGCCTGTCGGAGAAGTCGCTCAGGGGCTACCGGCTGCTGCGGCCGCTGTTGTCGCGGGTGCTGGCCACGCTGCGGCGGGTGGCGGCGCAGTCGGAGGCCGACGCGCGCCGCTTCCAGTCGCTCGGCGCGCCCGCGGCCACGGTCACCGTCACCGGCAACCTCAAGTACGACATCGCGATCGACACCGCGGCGGTGGAGCGGACCGCCGCGGAATTCCGGGAACGCGCCGGCGGGCGTCCGGCCTGGATCGCCGCCAGCACCCATCCCGAGGAAGAGGCGGCCGTGCTTGCCATCCACCGGCGCCTGCGCGAGCGCTGGCCCGATGCGCTGCTGCTGTGGGCGCCGCGCCACCCCGAGCGCTTCCGCGGCGTCGCCCAGCAGGCAATCGACGCCGGCTGGCGGGTGGCCACGCGCAGGCTGACCCGCCTGCCCGACGCGGAGGACGCGGTGTTCGTGATCGATACCCTGGGCGAGCTGCAGCGGTTCTACGCCTGCGCCGACGTGGCCTTCGTCGGCGGCAGCCTGCAGGATGTCGGCGGCCACAACCTGCTGGAGCCGGCCGCGGTCGGGGTCCCGGTGGTGACCGGTCCGCACCTGCACAACTTCACCGACATCGCCGACCGCATGCAGTCGGCCGGCGCGCTGGAAGTCGGCGCCGACGCCGACGCGGTGGGCGCGGCGATCGAAGGCCTGCTGGAAGACGAAGGCCGGCGCGCGGCGATGCGCGACGCCGGCCTGGCGCTGGTGCGTGACGGCCGCGGCGCGGTCCGGCGCACGCTCGCGGTACTGGCCGCGGACCTGCCGCGGCCGGCGGCGGACTGAGCCGCCGCGCTACTGCCGGACTTCGGCCGGCGCGGTCACGTCCTGGGTCAGCAGGCGGTTCACATCCTGTACCGTGCTGGCGTCGAGCGTGCCCGCGGCCTGCTCGAGCAGCAGCCGGTTGCGCAGGTAGTTGTAGCGGGCCTCGGCATAGGCCTGGCGCGCGCTGAACAGGTTCTGCTGGTTGATCAGCACGTCGATGACGGTGCGGGTGCCGACCTCCAGGCCGACCTGCGAGGCGTCGTACGCGCTCTGCGCCGACACCAGCGCCAGGCGCCGCGCCTCGACCTCGCTGATACCCGCCACCAGCGCCTGGTAGGCGTAGCGGGTGTTGCGCTCGATCGCGCGCCGGCTCTGCTCCAGGCGGTCCTGGGCGATGTCGCGGCCGGCGATCGCCTGGCGCACGCGCGACTGGATCGCGCCGCCGGAGAAGATCGGCACGTTGAGGGTCAGGTTGATGGCGTGGCCTTCGCTCGTGGTCGCCACCTCGCCGCCACGCGGCGAATACCAGCTGGCGCCGTTGCTGTAGGTCACGCCCAGGCCGAGGCTGGGCAGGTGTGCGGCGCGGGCGCCCTGGACGCCGTGCTCGGCGCCCTGCAGGTCGTACTGCGCGGCCAGCAGGCTGGGGTTGGATTCGAGCGCGCGCTGCACCCAGGCCTCGGCGTCCCCGCCCGGCGGCAGTTCCGGCTTGAAGTCCTCGGGCAGCGCACGCAGCGCGTAGATCGGCGTGCCGGTGATCTCGGCCAGCGCCTGGTAGGCGTCCTGCAGCGCGTTGCGGGCGAGGATGGTGCGGGCGCGCGCGGCGTCGTACTGGGCGCGCGCCTCATGCACGTCGGTGATCGGCGCCAGGCCGACCTCCAGCCGCTTGTCGGCGTAGTCGAACTGCTTCTGGAACGCGGCCTCGGCGGCCTCGGCGGCGTTCAGCGTCTCGAGCGCCACCAGCACGTCGAAGTACGCGTTGGCGGTGCGCGAGATCAAGTCGTCGGACGCGGCTTCCAGGTCGTAGTCCGCGGCCCTGGCGTAGTCGCGCTCGGCGCGCAGCCTCGAGATCGCGCTGAGGTCGACCAGGGTCTGGCTGAGGGTCGCGGAGTAGTTGCGGCTGCGGTCGGTGCCGGTGGTGCCGGCGCCATGGTCGCGCCGCAGGCTGGCGCTGCCGGAGATGCTGGGCAGCAGGTCCGCACGCGCCTGCACCGCGCCCTCGCGGGTGTTGAGGCGCTGGGATTCGGCGATCGACAGCTGCGGGTCGTTGGTCCGCGCCAGCTCGTAGGTCTGCATCAGGTCTTCGGCGAACGCCGGCGCAGACGCCAGGGCGAGGGCGAGGGATAGAACCAGGGGGCGGCGGAGCATCGGGGATCCTTGGCGTGTGGGGGCTGAGCGTGTCAGAACTTGAACTCGGGCGGCGGGGCGGCGCCGACGAGGTAGGGCAGCTCGGTTTCGAACAACGATTCGATCCTGTGGTCGTTGACGTCGTTGTGAACGAGCACCGCTTCCATCGCCGGCACGCGGCCGCGAACGATGAACATGCGACCACCGGGACGCAGCCATGCGCCGAAACGTGACGGGATGGTGTCGACGGCGCCGGTGACGCAGATCGCGTCGAAGGTCTGCCGCGGCTCCCAGTCGAAGACGTCGCCGACCACCACGTCCACGTTGGCCAGGCCCTGCGCCTGCAGGCGGCCGTGCGCGGCCTCGGCCAGGTCGGCGTGGCGCTCGATGCTGGTGACTTCGCGCGCCAGTTCGGCCAGGCACGCGGTCAGGAAGCCGCTGCCGGTGCCGACCTCGAGCACCGACTCGGTGCCTTCCAGCGCCAGCGCCTGCAGCGCGCGCGCTTCGAGCACCGGCTTGAGCATCGTCTCGCCGTGGCCCAGCGGCAGCTCCAGGTCGGCGTAGGCCAGGGCCCGGTGGCGATCGGCCACGAACGCCTCGCGCGGCATCCGGGCGAGCACCTCGAGCACCCGGGGGTCGAGGACCTCCCAGGGACGGATCTGCTGCTCGACCATGAGCTCGCGGGCCTTGGCGTAATCGAACGTCATCGTGCGGTCCGGTGGGAATTGGCAGGGAAAGCGATTCTACTGGCCGGATCAGGCAATTTGTGGCCATGATCGCCACCGGCGGCGCGGCGGCTGAGTGCCGGAAGTCACCGCGACCAGTGGCGCAGCGGGCTTCACCGCCCGTCGCCGGCCGGGCGCGTGGCGTAGGCGCGCAGGAACATGTCGACGGCGGCACCGACGTGGGCCTCGACCGCGTCCGGGTCCGGGCGCTCGCACAGGCCGAAGGCCATCCGCGTGTGCAGGTCGCCCTTGACCAGGGCGAAGAACTGGCGCGCCGCGCGCTGCACGTCGGGCAGGTCGAGCTCGCCGCGCCCCGCGCAGGCCTCCAGGAACGCGGCGAACGCGCGCTGGGTGCGCTCGGGGCCGGCCTGCCAGAACATCCGGCACAGCCGCTCGCCGCTGCCCGGACTCATCAGCAGGCGGTGGATGGACAGGGCCTCGTCGCTGGTGATCAGGGCGAAGAACGCGCGCGCGATCCCGGCCAGCTGCACGCGCAGCGGCGCCTCGGGATCCGGTTCGAACAGGTCGTCGGGCATCAGCGAACCGCAGACCACGCGCACCGTCTCGGCGAACAGCGTCTCCTTGTCGCCGAAATGGCTGTAGACCGTGAGTTTCGACACGCCCGCGGCGGCGGCGATCTGGTCCATGCTCGCCCCCTCGAACCCGTGGCGGCTGAACATCCGGGTCGCGGCGTCGAGGATCGCGGCCCGCTTGGCCAGGTCCTTCGGGCGCCCCGGACCGGCGACGGCGCGCGTCCCGGCCGGCTTGGACGGCTTGGCTGACATGGGATCAATAGTAGACTACGCGGTTCGCTATTTATACTATACGAACCAGTTCACTAATTGCCGGGTGAATGCCATGGATGCTGCATTCCGCCGATCCAGGACGTTGCATGCCGTTGCCCTGCTTGGCCTCCTGGCAGCCTGCGGCGGCCGCCAGCAGGAGGCGCCGCCGCCCAGGCCGGTGCTCGTGGAGCGCGCCGGCGCGGCGGCCGACGCGGCCGTCGCCACCTATCCCGGGGAGATCCGGGCGCGCGAGGAAAGCCCGCTGGCGTTCCGCATCGGCGGCAACCTGGTGCGGCGCCACGTCGACGCCGGCGAGGCCGTGAAGCGGGGCCAGCTGCTGGCCGAGCTCGACCCCGGCGACCAGCGCCTCGCCGTGGAGGCGGCCCAGGCGCAGCTGTCGGCGGCCACTGCCGAGCTCGAGCGCGTGCGCGCCGACCGCGAGCGTTACGCCGCGCTGGTCCGCGACCAGCTGGTGAGCCAGTCGGCGATGGATGCGCAGGAGGCGGCGTGGAAGGCTGCCGAGGAGCGCGTGCGCGCGGCCCGCGCCGAACTCGAGGTCGCCCGCAACCAGGCCGGCTATTCGCGGCTGCTGGCGCCGCGCGACGGCGTCATCGCCAGCCGCCAGGCCGAAGCCGGCCAGGTGCTTGCCGCGGGCCAGACCGTGTTCACGCTGGCCGCCGACACCGGGCGCGAAGTGGCGATCGCGTTGCCCGAGTCGCGCGTGCGCGACGTCGCGATCGGCCAGCAGGCCGAGGTCGAATTGTGGAGCGAGCCGGGCCGCAGGCTGCGCGGCACCGTGCGCGAGATCGCCGCCGCCGCCGATCCGCAGGCGCGCACCTACGCCGCGCGCGTGGCGCTGCGGCCGGAGGATGCGGAAGCGGTGCAGCTCGGCCAGAGCGCGCGCGTCCATCTCGGCAATGGCCAGGGCGGCGCGCTGAGCGTGCCGCTGTCGGCACTGCAGCCGGGCGCGGACGGCGGCCACGCGGTGTGGGTGGTCGATCCGTCGGGGCCGGTCGCGCGCCTCAAGCCGATCCGGGCCGGCACCCCGGGCGAGACGCGGGTGCCGGTGCTCGATGGCCTCGATGCCGACGACTGGGTGGTGGTGGCCGGTGGACACCTGCTGCGCGAAGGCCAGGAGGTCGCGCCGGTCGACCGCGGCAACCGCCCGGTGTCCGTGGCCCGTTCGGCGGGGCGCTGAACCATGCGCTTCAACCTGTCGGAGTGGGCGCTGCGCAACCGCAGCCTGGTGCTGTACGCGATGATCGTGGTCGCGATCGGCGGCACGCTGTCGTACCTGAAGCTGGGGCGCTCGGAGGACCCGCCGTTCACCTTCAAGGCGATGGTGATCCGCACGCTGTGGCCGGGCGCCACCGCCGAGGAGGTCTCGCGCCAGGTCACCGAGCGGATCGAGAAGAAGCTGATGGAGACCGGCGAGTACGAGTTCATCCGCTCGTACTCGCGCCCCGGCGAGTCGCAGGTGATCTTCATGGCCCGCGACTCGATGCGCTCGCGCGACGTGCCGGAGCTCTGGTACCAGGTGCGCAAGAAGATCGGCGACATCCGGGCGACCCTGCCCGAGGGCGTGGTCGGCCCGTTCTTCAACGACGAGTTCGGCGACACGTTCGGGAACATCTATGCGCTCACCGGCGAGGGTTTCGACTACGCCGTGCTCAAGGACTACGCCGACCGCCTGCAGCTCGAGCTGCAGCGCATCGACAACGTGGGCAAGGTCGAGCTGATCGGCCTGCAGGACGAGCGGATCTGGATCGAGGTCAGCAACACCCGGCTGGCCACGCTGGGGATCCCGGTCGAGGCGGTGCAGCAGGCGCTGGCGGAGCAGAACGCGGTTGTGCCGGCGGGCTTCTTCGAGACCCCGACCGACCGCGTCCAGCTGCGCGTGGACGGCGCGTTCACCTCGGTCGAGGACATCCGCGCGTTCCCGATCCGCGCCGGCGACCGCACCATCCGCCTCGGCGACATCGCCACGGTGACCCGCGGCTTCTCCGACCCGCCGGCGCCGCGGATGCGCTACATGGGCAAGGACGCGATCGGCCTGGGCGTGTCGATGCGCGAGGGCGGCGACATCCTGCGCCTGGGCGAGACCCTCGACGCGGCGTTCGCACGCCTGCAGCAGACCCTGCCCGCGGGCATGGAGCTGCACAAGGTCACCGACCAGCCGGCCGCGGTGCGCGAATCGGTGGGCGAATTCGTGCGGGTGCTGGCCGAGGCGGTGGCGATCGTGCTGCTGGTGAGCTTCTTCTCGCTCGGATTCCGCACCGGCCTGGTGGTGGCGGTGTCGATCCCGCTGGTGCTGGCGATGACCTTCACGGTCATGGAGTGGTTCGGCGTCGGCCTGCACAAGATCTCGCTCGGCGCGCTGGTGCTGGCGCTGGGCCTGCTGGTCGACGACGCGATCATCGCGGTCGAGATGATGGCGATCAAGATGGAGCAGGGCTTCGACCGCTTCCGCGCGGCCGGGTTCGCCTGGACCAACACCGCCTTCCCGATGCTGACCGGCACCCTGGTGACCGCGGCCGGCTTCCTGCCGATCGCGACCGCGGCCTCGGGCGTGGGCGAATACACGCGCTCGCTGTTCGAGGTGGTGACGATCGCGCTGGTGGTGTCGTGGATCGCCGCGGTGCTGTTCATCCCGTATCTGGGCGAGCGGATGCTGCCCGACCTGTATCCGCCCGCGCACAAGCCGCCGCTGCGGCAGCGGCTGGCCGGCCTGCTGCGGCGCCGGGGCGCGGCGCGCGTGCCGGCGTCACGCGCCGGGGACGAGCGCCCGGAGCGGCCGGCACCGGTCCCCGGCACCGACGGCGCGCAGCCGGCGCACGATCCCTACCAGAGTGCCTTCTACCGGAGATTCCGGCGCCTGCTGGACTGGACCCTGCGCCACCGCTGGCTGGTGATCGCCGCGACCGTCGCCGCGTTCGTGCTGTCGCTGGCGCTGTTCCGCTTCGTGCCGCAACAGTTCTTCCCGGACTCGACCCGCCTCGAGCTGATGGTGGACATGGAGCTGGCGGAAGGCAGCTCGCTGCGCGCGACCGAGGCCCAGGCGCGGCGCCTGGAAGTGATGCTGGACGGCCACGAGGGCGTGGACAACTACGTCGCCTACGTCGGCACCGGTTCGCCGCGCTTCTACCTGCCCCTCGACCAGCAGCTGCCGCAGGCCAACTTCGCCCAGTTCGTGGTCCGTGCCCGCGACCTCCAGGCGCGCGAAGCGGTGCGCCGCTGGCTGCTCGACGAGGTCGTGCCGCAGTTCCCCGAGCTCCAGCTGCGCGTGACGCGGCTCGAGAACGGCCCGCCGGTGGGCTACCCGGTGCAGTTCCGGGTCTCGGGCGAGCACATCGAGCGCGTCCGCGACCTCGCCAGCCAGGTCGCGGACCGCCTGCGCGGGAACCCGAACCTGGCCAACATCCACCTCGACTGGAGCGAGCAGAGCAAGGTGGTGCGCCTGCGCATCGACCAGGACCGCGCCCGCGCGCTGGGTATCAGCTCGCAGCAGGTGGCGCAGTTCCTGACCGGCCAGCTGAGCGGGCTGCAGGTGAGTACCTACCGCGAGGACAACGAGCTGATCGGGGTGCTGCTGCGCGGCACCGGCGATGAACGTTCGCAGCTGGACCTGCTCGGCAGCCTGGCGATCCCGGGCGGCGCCGGCGGACCGGTGCCGCTGTCGCAGCTGGCCACGCTCGAATACGGCTACGAGGACGGGATCATCTGGCACCGCGACCGGCTGCCGACCATCACCGTGCGCGCCGACGTGCGCACCGAGCTGACGCCGCCGACGGTGGTGGCGCAGGTGCTGCCGACGCTGGAGGACATCCGCGCATCGCTGCCGCCCGGATACCTGCTCGAGACCGGCGGCACGGTGGAGGACTCGGCGCGCGGGCAGAACTCGATCAAGGCCGGGATGCCGCTGTTCCTGCTGGTCGTGGTGACCCTGCTGATGCTGCAGCTGCGCAGCCTGTCGCGCTCGGTGATGGTGCTGCTGACCGCGCCGCTGGGGCTGATCGGAGTGACCCTGTTCCTGCTCGCCTTCCGGGTGCCGTTCGGTTTCGTGGCGATGCTGGGCACGATCGCGCTGGCGGGCATGATCATGCGCAATGCGGTGATCCTGGTCGACCAGATCGAACAGGACATCGCCGCCGGGCACGCGCGCTGGGATGCGGTGATCGACGCGACCGTGCGCCGTTTCCGCCCGATCGTGCTGACCGCGCTGGCGGCGATCCTGGCGATGATTCCGCTCTCGCGCAGCGCCTTCTTCGGTCCGATGGCGGTGGCGATCATGGGTGGCCTGACCGTGGCGACGGTGCTGACCCTGCTGTTCCTCCCGGCGCTGTACGCGGCCTGGTTCCGCGTGAGGCACGACGAGGCGCCGCCGGCAATCGCGCAGTAGCTCCACTCGCCCCTCGCATGCGTCCTCCACGGCGTGCGGAGGAGGCGTGGAGGCACGCGCGCCGCAGCGAGATGACCGGAGGCCGCCCAGGCGGAAGGTGTCCGTGACCCTGCGGCATGGGCATTCCCGGGTGCGCTGCGCTTACCCGGGCTGCGGGAACTACGGGGCCCGGGCGAGCTCCCTCCCCCGCGTGCGGGGGAGGGTCGGGGTGGGGCAGATGCGCGGCCGGGGCAGGATCGAAGGCCGCGTCCGGGGCCTACGGCACATCGGTGAGCGTGCGCGCCAGGCGGAAGCGCGGTCCCGGGTGCGCCGTGCCGGCCCGTCACTCTGGTCAGGGCCTGCCGGCCTTTGCCGCATCCAGCAGCGCCATGAACGCGCGCGCGGCATTCGACAGCGTGCGGCCGCCGTGGGTGACATAGCCCAGCCGCCGCCGCAGGCGCACGCCGGGCACGCGCAGCACCACGGTCGAGGCGTCGAGCATGGTGTGCGGCAGCACGCTCCAGGCCAGGCCGACGCCGGCCAGCATCTTCAGCGTTTCCATCGCATTGGTGGTCATGTGCAGGCGGACCGCCAGTCCTTCCGCGGCGAAGCGCTCGGCCACGATGCGGTGGGTAAACGTGCTCGGATCGGGCAGCACCGCCGGATGCGCGGCCAGGTCGCGCAGGCTGGCGCGCCCGCGCGCGGCCAGCGGATGGTCGGGTGCGACCACGAACTCCAGCGGGTCGTCCCAGACCGGCACCGCATGCAGCGGCGGCGCGGCCGGGCCGAGGGTGGTGATGGCCAGTTCCAGCCGCCCGTGCAGCACCTCGGACCAGGCCTGTTCCGAATCGAGGAAGCGGATGTCGACCGCGGCCTGCGGATGGCTGCGGATGAACGTGCGCAACAGCGGCGGCAGGCGGTGCAGGCCGATGTGGTGGCTGGTGGCGAGGTTGAGCCGGCCGCCCACCGCGAGGTCGAGGTTGCCCAGGGCGCGGCGGGTGTCCTCCATCTCGGCGAGGATCCGGCGTGCGCGCGGCAGCAGCGCCCGTCCCGCCTCGGTCAGCGCCACCTCCCGGCCGATGCGGTCGAACAGGCGCCGCCCGAGGTGCTGTTCGAGCGCGGCGATGCGCTTGCTCACCGCGGGCTGGGTCAGGCGCAGCCGCTCGCCGGCGGCCGAGAAGCCCCCGCTCTCGGCGACCGCGACGAACGCCTCCAGGCTGGCCAGTTCCATCCAGTCGCACCGGTTATGCAATGGATGAAAAATATGAATTTGAGTTATTGGAGGCAAGTGCCTAGGATCGGCCGCCTGGCAACCGGCAAGCCGCGGAGCGGGTGATGGCAGGCAAGACGCTGTACGACAAGCTGTGGGAGATGCACGAGGTCAAGCGCCGCGACGACGGCTCCTCGCTCATCTACATCGACCGCCACATCCTCCACGAGGTCACTTCTCCCCAGGCGTTCGAAGGCCTGCGCCTGGCCGGCCGCAGGCCGTGGCGCGTGGACGCCAACATCGCCACCCCGGACCACAACGTGCCGACCACGCGGCAGGAGCGTTCCGGTGGGCTGATGGCGATCGCCGACCCGGTCTCGCGGCTGCAGGTGCAGACCCTGGACGAGAACTGCGAGGACTTCGGCATCCTGGAGTTCCGCATGGACGACGTGCGCCAGGGCATCGTGCACGTGGTCGGCCCGGAGCAGGGCGCGACCCTGCCGGGCATGACCGTGGTCTGCGGCGACTCGCACACTTCCACCCACGGGGCATTCGGCGCACTGGCGCACGGCATCGGCACTTCCGAGGTCGAACACGTGCTGGCCACCCAGTGCCTGGTGGCCAAGAAGATGAAGAACATGCAGGTCCGGGTCGAAGGAACACTCGGCCCGGGCGTGACCGCCAAGGACATCGTGCTGGCGGTGATCGGCGGGATCGGGACCGCCGGCGGCAACGGCCATGCGCTGGAGTTCGCCGGCAGCGCGATCCGCGATCTGTCGATGGAAGGCCGCATGACCCTGTGCAACATGGCCATCGAGGCCGGCGCACGGGTGGGCATGGTGGCCGTGGACGAGAAGACGATCGAGTACGTGAAGGGTCGCCCGTTCGCGCCGAAGGGCGCGCAGTGGGATGCGGCGGTGGCGCTGTGGCGCACCCTGGTCTCGGATCCCGACGCGCATTTCGACACCGTGGTCGAGCTGCGCGCCGAGGACATCAAGCCGCAGGTCAGCTGGGGCACCTCGCCGGAGATGGTGGTCGCGGTGGACGCCGCGGTGCCGGATCCGGCGCGCGAAGCCGACCCGGTGAAGAAGGATTCGATCGAGCGCGCCCTGAAGTACATGGGCCTGCGGCCCAACCAGCCGATCACCTCGATCCGGCTGGACCGCGTGTTCATCGGTTCGTGCACCAACTCGCGCATCGAGGACCTGCGCGCGGCCGCCGCGGTGGCGCGCGGGCGCAAGGTCGCGCCGACCGTCAAGCAGGCGCTGGTCGTGCCGGGTTCGGGCCTGGTCAAGGCGCAGGCCGAGGCCGAGGGCCTGGACAAGGTGTTCATCGAGGCCGGCTTCGAGTGGCGCGAGCCGGGCTGCTCGATGTGCCTGGCGATGAACCCCGACAGGCTGGGCGCCGGCGAGCACTGCGCCTCCACCTCCAACCGCAATTTCGAAGGCCGCCAGGGCGCCGGTGGCCGCACCCACCTGGTGAGTCCGGCGATGGCCGCCGCCGCCGCGGTGGCCGGCCACTTCGTCGACGTGCGCGAACTGCTGAGCGCCTGAGGAGACCGCCGAGATGAAAGCCTTCACCGCCCACACCGGCCTGGTCGCCCCGCTGGACCGGGCCAACGTCGACACCGACCAGATCATCCCCAAGCAGTTCCTCAAGTCGATCAAGCGCACCGGCTTCGGCCCGAACCTGTTCGACGAGTGGCGCTACCTGGACGTGGGCGAACCGGGACAGGACTGCAGCACGCGGCCGCTCAATCCCGATTTCGTGCTCAACCTCCCGCGCTACCAGGGCGCCAGCGTACTGCTGGCGCGCGAGAACTTCGGCTGCGGCTCCTCGCGCGAGCACGCGCCGTGGGCGCTGGTCGAGTACGGGTTCCGCGCAATCATCGCGCCCAGCTTCGCCGACATCTTCTACAACAACAGCTTCAAGAACGGTCTGCTGCCGATCGTGCTGTCCGACGTCGAGGTCGACGAGCTGTTCCGCCAGTGCGAGGCCACCGGGGGCTACACCCTCACCGTGGACCTGGCGGCGCAGACGGTCACCCGCCCGGACGGCGTGCAGCACCGCTTCGAGGTGGACGCGTTCCGCAAACACTGCCTGCTCAACGGCCTGGACGACATCGGCCTGACCCTGCAGGAGAAGGACGCGATCCTGGCCTTCGAGGCGCGCCACCGCGCCGCCCAGCCCTGGCTGTTCGCGCCGGCCTGAGCCGGCCACGCTGGCCCGCCCGCACGGCGGTCCACGCCCCGTGGCGGACTCCGGCCCGTCCTGGGGGCTGAACGGCTGCGCGTCTGCCTTGCGATACCTGCCTAGGCAGTTATATACTGCGCAGCAATGGCGCCCCGCAACGACCCCCGCGAAAGCCTCGGCTACCTCGTGACCGACCTCGCCCGGCTGTTCGGCCGGGTCTTCGACCGTCGCGCGGCCCACCTCGACCTGACCCGCGTGCAGTGGCGCGCGCTCAAGCGCCTGTCCTGCTCCGAGGGCGCCACCCAGGTGGAACTGGCCGACCAGCTCGACGTGGAGCCGATCGCCCTGGGGCGGGTCATCGACCGCCTGCAGAAGGCCGGTTTCGTGGAGCGTCGCGCCGACCCGTCCGACCGCCGGGTCTGGCGCCTGTACCTGCTGCCTCCCTCGCAGCAGGTGACCGACGAAGTCGAGCGCCTCGCCGCGACGCTGCGCCGCGAGTCGACCGCCGGCATTACCGCCGCCGAACTGGCCACCACCCTGTCGGTGCTCCAGCGCGTGCGCGGCAACCTCATCGAGCTCGACCGCGAAGACCGCGGCGAGCCCCCCAGCAAGGGCTGACCCCATGACCAGCAAGTTCGAACCGGCCGTCGACCCGGCGCCCGTCCCCGTCCGCAAGCGTCGCGTTCCGCTCTGGCTCTGGATCGCCGGCCCGCTCGCCGTGCTCGGTTTCTTCGGCTGGGAATGGGTCGTGTCGAGCCGGCAGGTGGCCACCGACAACGCCTACGTCAAGGCCGAGCGCATCCTCGTCGCGCCCCAGGTGGCCGGACGGGTGGTCGAGGTCGCCGTGGGCCAGAACCAGGCGGTGAGAAAGGGCGACCTGCTGTTCCGGATCGATCCGCAGCCGCTCGAGATCGCGCTCGCCCAGAACGAGGCGCAGCTCGCGCGCATGGCCAACAGCGCCACGGCGAGCCGGGCCAGGGTGAGCGGCGCGGGCGCCTCGATCCAGGCCTCGCGCGAGACCCTGGCCTGGGCCGAACGCGACCTCGCCCGCATGCAGGAGCTCGCCGCCCAGCAGCTGGTCTCGCGCAAGATGCTCGACGACGCGCGCCACGCGGTGGCCGAGGCGCGGACCAGCCTGGCCGACGCGATCGCGGCGCAGGCCGAAGCCGAGGCGACGCTCAGCGGCGACGTCCACACCGCGACCGAAGATCTCCCCGAATACCGCGCCGCGCTGGCGATGGTGGCCCAGGCGCGCCTCGACCTGGAGCACGCCGAGGTGCGCGCACCGGTGGATGGCGTGGTCGGCACCCACGACCTGCAGGTGGGCGAGTTCCTCGCCGTGGGCCAGACCGCCATGCCGCTGGTGGCGACCAGCACGGTGTGGATCGAGGCCAATTTCAAGGAAACCGAACTCACCCGCATGCAGGTCGGCCAGCCCGCCGTGGTGGAACTCGACAGCTACCCGGGGGTGAAGTGGCGCGCGCACGTGGCCTCGATCGCGCCGGCCTCGGGCGCCGAATTCAGCGTGCTTCCGGCACAGAACGCGACCGGCAACTGGGTCAAGATCGTCCAGCGCATCCCGGTGCGGCTGGAGATCGACGGCGCGGACCGCCCCGATCCGCCGCTCATGCGCGCCGGCATGAGCGCTGAGGTCACGGTCGAACTGCGCGATCCGGCCGACGGGGCCGTCGAATCGCCCGCCGGCACCGCCGCGGGCATGCACTGAGCGTCCGCACGGCGATGACCCGGATGCGCACGGAGGCCGGCAGGCGCGTGTTGCTGGTCGGCTCGGTGATGCTGGCCACGCTGATGCAGGCGCTGGACACCACCATCGCCAACGTCGCCCTGCCCGACATGCAGGGCGCGCTGTCGGCCACCCAGGACCAGGTGTCGTGGGTGTTGACAAGCTACATCGTGGCTGCCGCCATCCTCACCCCGGTCACCGGCTGGCTGGCCGGGCGCCTGGGCAGGCGGCGCTTGCTGATCATCGCCGTCGGCGGCTTCACCGTGGCCTCGCTGCTGTGCGGCATCGCCACCGGCATCGGCGAGATGGTGCTGTTCCGGATCCTGCAGGGCGTGTTCGGCGCCTCGCTGGTGCCGATCTCGCAGTCGCTGCTGCTCGACGCGTTCCCGAAGGAGAAGCACGGCGCGGCGATGGCGCTGTGGGGCATGGGCATCATGGTCGGCCCGATCCTCGGCCCGCCGCTGGGCGGCTGGCTGACCGAGTACTACAGCTGGCACTGGGTGTTCCTGATCAACCTGCCGGTCGGGATCCTCGCGCTCGTGGGGATCATGGCCAGCGTGCGCAAGGACCTGCCGATGCAGCGACCGCTGGACGGCACCGGCCTGGCGCTGCTGGCGCTGGGCATCGGCGCACTGCAGCTGTTCCTCGACCGCGGCGAGAGCCAGGACTGGTTCGGCAGCGTCGAGATCCAGGTCGAAGCCGCCGTGGCGTTCCTGGGCCTGTACCTCTACGGCTTGTGGTGGTTCAACCGCCGCGACCGCGCGCTGCTCGACCTGGGCCTCCTGGCCAACCGCAACTTCGCCGTCGGCTGCGTGCTGATCTTCGTGGTCGGCATCGTGCTGTTCGCGACGCTGGCGCTGCTGCCGCCGTACCTGAGCGCGCTGATGCACTATCCGGTGCTGACCATCGGCCTGGTGCTCGCGCCGCGCGGGCTGGGCACGATGTTCGCGATGATGCTGGTCGGGCGCATGCTGGGCCGGGTGGACGCGCGCATCCCGATCCTGGCCGGCATGGGGCTCATGGTGTACTCGTTGCACGGCATGGCCGGCTTCGGCACCGAGGCCTCGATGGAGGCGATCGTGTGGCTCGGCATCCTCCAGGGCATGGGCCTGGGCCTGGTGTTCGTGCCGATCTCCACGATCGCGTACTCGACCCTCGCGCCCTCGCAGCGTACCGAGGCGGCGGGACTGTTCAGCCTGGTCCGGAACATCGGGTCCTCGGTCGGCATCTCGATCGTGGTCACGCTGCTGTCGCGGGCCACCCAGGTGAACCATGCCGAGATCGGCGCGCGGATCCCCGCCTTCGGCGCGGAGCGGACCCTGCTGCCGGCGACGTGGGATCCGGCGACGGCGACCGGGGCGCGCCTGCTCGACCTCGAGCTCGCGCGCCAGTCGCTCGCCATCGGCTACGCCAACGACTTCTGGCTGATGATGGTGCTCACCGCGGGCGCGATGCCGCTCGTCCTGCTGCTCGGTGGCGGGCGCCACGCCCGGGGCGCGGCCACCGGCGACGTCGCCGCGGCGCACTGAGGCCCGCCGCGGGCGCGACCGTCAGTACACGCCCTGCGCCAGCATCGCGTCGGCCACCTTCACGAAGCCGCTGATGTTGGCGCCGTCGACGTAGTTGACCGTGCCGTCCTTGCGCCGGCCGTGGCGCACGCAGTTGCCGTGGATGTCCTTCATGATCGCGTGCAGGCGCTCGTCGACCTCGGCGTGGTGCCAGGACAGGCGCAGCGCGTTCTGGCTCATCTCCAGTCCCGAGGTGGCCACGCCGCCGGCGTTGGACGCCTTGCCCGGCGCGTACAGCGTCCCGGATTCCAGGAACACGTCCACCGCCTCGAGCGTCGAAGGCATGTTCGCGCCCTCGGCCACGCAGACCACGCCGTTCTTCACCAGGGCGCGCGCGTCCTCGCCGTCCAGTTCGTTCTGGGTGGCGCAGGGCAGGGCGATCTCGGCCGGGATGTGCCACGGGCGCCTGCCGGGCAGGTACTCGAAGCGCGGGTCCTCGCCCAGCTCGGCGAGGCGTCCGCGACGCACGTTCTTCAGTTCCATCACCGCTTCGATCGCTTCCATGTCGAAGCCGTCGCGGGCGTAGAGCGTGCCGCCGGAGTCGCTGAAGGTCAGCACCTTGCCGCCCAGGTCGGTGGCCTTGATCGCCGCGTACTGGGCGACGTTGCCCGAGCCGGACACCAGTACGCGCGCGCCGTGCGTTTCGCGGTGGGCGTGGTGCAGCATCTGCTCGACGAAGTACACCGTGCCGTAGCCCGTGGCCTCCGGGCGCATCAGGCTGCCGCCGTAGGCCAGGCCCTTGCCGGTGAACACGCAGCCGGCCTGGTTGGACAGCTTCTTCATCATCCCGGCCATGTAGCCGACCTCGCGCGCGCCGACGCCGATGTCGCCGGCGGGCACGTCGGTGTCCGGGCCGAGGTGGCGGTACAGCTCGAGCATCAGCGCCTGGCAGAAGCGCATCACCTCGCCGTCGCTCTTGCCCTTGGGATCGAAGTCGGCGCCGCCCTTGCCGCCGCCCATGGGCAGGGTGGTGAGCGCGTTCTTGAAGGTCTGCTCGAAGGCGAGGAACTTCAGGATCGACAGGTTCACCGTCGGGTGGAAGCGCATGCCGCCCTTGTACGGGCCGATCGCCGAACTGTGCTGCACGCGCCAGGCGCGGTTGACCTGGACCTGGCCGTGGTCGTCGACCCACGAGACGCGGAACTGGAGCACGCGCTCGGGCTCGACCAGGCGTTCCAGCAGCCCGTCGCGGGCGTACTCCGGATGGCGTTCGAGGAACGGCCACAGGCTGGCGGTGACTTCCTTCACAGCCTGCAGGAACTCCGGCTGGCCCGGATCGCGCCGCTCCACGCGGGCGAGGAACTCTTGCCTCGAAGGTGGCATGGTCATGTCCTGGGTTGGCTTGGCGCCGGCGCGTGCGCGCCGGACGCCCGGGTCAGGCGAGGCGCTCGACCACCGCGGCGGCGGCGCGCGCGGTGTCGACGGCAGCGCCGCGCGCGGCGAGGTCGGCGGTGAACACGCCGTCGTCCAGCGCCGACGACACAGCGGCCTCCACCGCCGCCGCATCGGCCTCGAGGCCCAGCGAGTGGCGCAGCAGCATCGCGGCGCTGAGGATCGTGGCGTAGGGGTTGGCGATGCCCTTGCCGGCGATGTCGGGCGCGGAGCCGTGGATCGGCTCGTAGATGCCGACCTTGCCCGCGCCGAGCGAGGCCGATGCCAGCAGGCCCAGCGAGCCTGCGAGCATCGACGCCTCGTCGGTGAGGATGTCGCCGAACATGTTCTCGGTCACGATCACGTCGTAGGCGCGCGGCTTCGACAGCAGGTGCATGGCCATCGAATCCACCAGCTGGTGCTCGAGGGTCACGTCCGGGAATTCCTCGTGCACCACGCGCGTGGCGACGTCGCGCCACAGGCGCGAGGTCTCGAGCACGTTCGCCTTGTCGACCGAGGTCAGGTGGCCGCGGCGCTGGCGCGCCAGGCCCGCGGCCACGCGCACCACGCGCTCGATCTCGTCGACGGTGTAGCGGCACAGGTCGCTGGCGTCGGTCGTGCTGCGGGTCTTGTCGCCGAAATAGATGCCGCCGGTGAGTTCGCGCACGACCACGATGTCCACGCCCTCGAGCAGTTCGGACTTGATCGGCGAGGCGCCCAGCGCAGCCGGGTGCGGGCGCACCGGGCGCAGGTTGGCGAACAGGCCCAGGGCCTTGCGGATCGCCAGCAGGCCCTGTTCCGGGCGCACCTTGGCGTTCGGGTCGGACCACTTCGGGCCGCCGACGGCGCCCAGCAGCACCGCATCGGCGTTGCGCGCGGCCTCGAGCGTCGCCGCGGGCAGCGGCTCGCCGTGGCGGTCAATGGCGATGCCACCGATGTCGTGCTCGGCGAAACGGAACTCGTGGCCGAAGCGCGCGGCCACGGCTTCGAGGACCGGAACGGTGGCGGAGACGATCTCGGGACCGATGCCGTCCCCGGGCAGTACGACGATGTCAGCTTGCATGGAGTCGAAAGTCTTGCGTGGAAGGAATGCGGGGCCGGCGGCCGGCGCGCGCGTGCCGGCGGACGCGCGGGGCGCATCCGTCGGTCGCGCGGGGCATGTCGCTCAGGCGGTGGCGCGGGCGTCGGCCGAGGGGGTGCGGCCGGGATTGCGGCGCAGGATGCGGTTGGCGACGTCCAGCCAGGCCAGCGCGCTGGCCTCGATGATGTCGCGGCTGATGCCGCTGCCCTGGTATTCCACCCCCTCGTGGTGGACGCTCAGCGTCGCCTCGCCCTGGGCATCCGCACCGAGGCCGACGCTGTGCACGCTGTAGCTCTCCAGCGACAGCTTGACGCCGGTGGCGTTGGCCAGGGCCGCGAACAGCGCGTCCACCGGGCCGTCGCCCAGCGCGCTTTCGCTGACCTTGCGCCCTTCCGGGTCCGACAGCTCGACCTGGGCGCTGGCGCGCTGGCCGCGGTCGCTGATCGTCATCGACGCCAGGCGGTAGCCCTGGCCGGTCACGCCGCCGCTGATCAGCCGCTCCAGGTCGTCGTCCTCGACCACGCGCTGCTGTTCGCACAGCGCCTTGAACTGCGCGAACACCTGGTCGAGCTGCTCGTCCTCCATGGTGTAGCCCAGCGCGCGCAGGCGGTGCTCGAGCGCGGCGCGGCCGCTGTGGCGGCCCAGCACCATCTTGGTGTCGGGCCAGCCGACGTCGGACGGGTTCATGATCTCGTAGGTGCTGCGGTTGCGCAGCATGCCGTGCTGGTGGATGCCCGACTCGTGCGCGAATGCGTTCTCGCCCACGATCGCCTTGTTGCGCTGCACCGGCATGCCGATCAGGCGCTGCAGCAGCTGCGAGGTCGGGACCAGCCGGGTGGTGTCGATGCGCGTGTCGAGCTCGTAGAAGGCGTTGCGCACCTTCAGCGCCATCACCACTTCCTCGAGCGCGGCGTTGCCGGCGCGCTCGCCGATGCCGTTGATGGTGCATTCGATCTGGCGCGCGCCGCCCTCCATCGCCGCCAGCGAGTTGGCCACGGCCAGGCCGAGGTCGTTGTGGCAGTGGGCGCTGAACACGACGTCCTTCGCCCCGGGGATGTTGGCGATCATGCGCGCGAACAGGCCGCGGATCTCCTCGGGCGTGGTGTAGCCCAGGGTGTCGGGCACGTTGATCGTGGTGGCGCCCGCGGCGATCGCCACGCCGACCGCCTCGTGCAGGAAGTCCTCCTCGGTGCGGGTGCCGTCCTCGGGCGAGAACTCGACGTCGTCCACGTAGCGGCGGGCCAGGGCGACGTGGGTGGCGATCGAGTCGATCACCTGCTGCTTGCTCATCCGCAGCTTGTGCTCGCGGTGCAGCGGGCTGGTGGACAGGAACACGTGGATGCGCGGCCTGGCGGCGCCCTCGAGCGCGCGCGCGGAGGCCTCGATGTCGGCGGGCAGGCAGCGAGAGAGCACGGCCAGGGTGGTGTCGCGCAGCTCGCGCACGATCTGCGCGGTGGCGTCTCGGTCGGACTGGGAGCTGGCGGGGAAGCCGGTTTCGATGACGTCGACGCCCAGTTCGGCCAGCGCACGCGCCATCACCACCTTCTGCTGCGGGGTCATGCTGCAGCCCGGGGACTGCTCGCCGTCGCGCAGGGTGGTGTCGAAGATGCGTACGAACTCGGGGTTGGTGTTCATGCGAGGAGTTCCTCGGGAAGATCTTTGCCGATGGTACCCGCCGCGGACTCGGTCCGGGGCCGGGGGATGGTGCGTTCGGGGAGGACGCCGGCGGGAAGCGGGGCCTGCTTCGCCGCCGGCGATGGAAGTCGCTCGCGCACGCGCCGGCGCGGCTTGCGCGGCGGGCGCGGGCGGACCTCCGAGAGCAGGGTGGCCAGGACCGGGGCGTCGAGGTTGCCCCCGGAGACCACGGCGCACTTGCGCTTGCCGGCGACGCGCTTGCCGGCGGCCAGGGCCAGGGCGCCGGCGCCCTCGGCGATGATGTGCTCCTCCAGCGCCAGCCGGACCAGGGTCTCGCGCAGCTCGGCCTCGCGCACGATCACCACGTCGTCCAGCAGTTCGCGCAGCAGGCGCTCGGTGAGGTAGCCCGGCTCCTTGACCCGGACGCCGTCGGCCAGCGTCGGCCGCGGGTCGACCGGGGCGCGGTCGCCGCGCAGCGCGCGGGCCATGGCGTCGACGCCTTCGACCTGGGCGCCGACGATGCGCACGCCCTGCGACTTCAGCGCCAGCGCCACGCCGGACGCGAGGCCGCCGCCGCCGATCGGCACCAGCACCACGTCCGGGTTCATTGCGGCGATCTCCAGGCCCACCGTGCCCTGGCCGGCGATCACGTCGGGGTCGTCGAAGGCCGACAGCAGACGGAAACCGTTC
Organism: Luteimonas sp. J29; assembly: GCF_000472505.1. Taxonomy (GTDB): domain Bacteria; phylum Pseudomonadota; class Gammaproteobacteria; order Xanthomonadales; family Xanthomonadaceae; genus Luteimonas. The sequence continues at coordinate 338,031 of NZ_AWZR01000002.1, read as the reverse complement.
TGTTCGGCCAGCTCCCTGGCGAACGCCTTGGCCTCGTCGTAGGTGTCGCCGTGCAGGCGCACGGTGGCGCCCCAGTGGGCCACGCCGGCGACCTTGGTGTCGGGCGCGGTGCGCGGCATCACCGTGATCGCCGGGATGCCGAGGCGGTAGGCGGCCCAGGCCATGCCCTGGGCGTGGTTGCCGGCCGAGGCGGTGATGACGTAGCGGTCGTCGCCGCGTTCGCGCGCGGCCAGCAGCGCGTTGAGCGCGCCGCGGACCTTGTACGACCCCGTGCGCTGCAGGTTCTCGAGCTTGAGCCAGGTGCCGAAGCGTTCGGCGTAGTGGGTCGGGGTGACGTCGAGGTACCTGCGCAGCCGGGCCTGGGCCGCCAGCACGTCGCTGGCGGTCACCTGGGTGGCGGCGGCTACGGCGGGGTCCATCAGACTTCCGTCAGCCAGTGGCGCCAGGCTGCTTCCCGGCCGCGCACGACGCGCGCGTACAGCGCCTGCAGCTCGCGCGTGACCGGGTTGTCGCCGTACTGGCGGTCCTCGATCTGGGCCACCGGCGCGACCTCGGCGGCGGTGCCGCAGGCGAACACCTCGTCGGCCTCGAGCAGCTCGGCCAGCGGCACCGGGCGCGCCTCGGCGCCGGTCAGGCGCAGCAGGGTGTCGCGGGTGATGCCGTCCAGCGAATCGCCGTGCGCGACCGCGGTGAGCCGGCCGTCCCTGACCATGAACACGTTGGCCCCGGTGCACTCCACGACCAGTCCGTCGCGGTCGGTGAACAGGGCCTCGTCGAAGCCGCGCGCCTTGGCCTCGCGCTTGGCCAGGATCGAGTTGACGTAGCCGCCGCACAGCTTCAGCGGGGGCAGCGAATCGGACGGGTTGCGGCGCCAGTTCGACACGCCCAGGCGGGCCCGGCTGCCGTTGAGGTGCACCTGGGTGGCGGTGGTGGCGACCATCAGGTGCGGAACGTGGCCTTCCACGTCGAGGCCGAAGCTGCCTTCGCCGAACCACGCCAGCGGGCGGATGTAGGCGTCGCGGTGGCCGTTGGCGCGCAGGGTCGCGAGCACCGCGGCGGTGGCCTGGGCCGGGTCGAAGGGCAGGCCGAACATCTCGGCGCCGCGGCGCATGCGTTCCAGGTGCTCGGGCAGGCGGAACACGGCCGCGCCGCCGTCGTCGAGGGCGTAGGCGCGGATGCCCTCGAACACGCCGCTGCCGTAGTGCATGGCGTGGGTGGTCAGCCCGGCCTGGAGGCCGTCGGCGGGGACGAGTCCGCCGTCGAACCAGGCCAATGCGACGGACGCGGCGGCCTGCGGGCGGGGGGCTTCGGCGAGGGGAGTGACGGTGGCGCTCATGGTTCGGTATCCGGTGGTGGGGGTCAGCGGTCTGGCGTGGTGCGGGAGGTCCGCGTTACGGGCAGGGCTGTACCGATACCGAGACGCAGTCGTAGAGCTTGGCCAGCTGCTGCTGCAGCGAACTGTCGGAGCGTTCGCCCTCGACCGTCATCCGCAGCGTCCAGTTCCCGTCCTCGGGGTTGGTGGTGCCGTCCACCGCCAGCGGGCGGAAGCCGCGGCGCTCGGTGGTGCCGAGCACGCGCGCCAGCACGCCCTCGGCGCGGCGCAGGGTCAGTTCAAGCTGATAGCGCATTGTTCGGCTCCTGGGAGGCGGACGGGGCGGATGCGGACGGCGCCGCGACCGGCGCGCCGGTGTCCAGCGTGCCGGCGTCGTCCGGGTCCATCATCTGCGCGTTGTTGTGGTTCGGCGGCACCAGCGGCCAGACGTTGGCGGCGGTGTCGATCGCCACGTGCAACAGCGCCGGGCCTTCCGCGGCCAGCAGCGCCTTGAGCGCGTCCTCGACGTTCGCGGCCTTGTCCACGTGCAGCGCCTGGATGCCGAACGCGCGCGCGACCTCGGCGAAGTCCGGGTTGTCGGACAGGTCGATCTCCGAATAGCGCTTCTCGAAGAACAGCTCCTGCCATTGGCGGACCATGCCCAGCGCGGAGTTGTCCAGCAGCACGATCTTCACCGGCAGGCGATAGCGGCGGATCGTCGCCAGCTCCTGGATGTTCATCATGAACGAGCCGTCGCCGCTCACGCACACCACCAGCGCGTCGGGGTTCTCCGCCTGCGCGCCCATCGCCGCCGGCAGGCCGAAGCCCATCGCGCCGAGCGAGCCGCTGGTCAGGTGCTGGCGCGGGTGCTGGAGGCGCCAGTGCTGGGCCACCCACATCTGGTGCTGGCCGACGTCGCAGGTGACGACCGCGTGCGGCGCCAGCTCGCTCAGGCGCCTGAGCAGGGCCGGCGCATACACCGACTCCCCGGGCGCGTCGTAGCGCGGGGCGCAGCGCGCCTTGCGCTCCATGCACAGGTCGCGCCAGGCCTTGCGCGCGACCGAGTGCCGGCCTTCCATCTGCGCCGCCAGCGGCGCGGCCAGGCGCGACAGGCTCTGGTTCAGGTCGCCGGGCACCGAGACGTCGGCATGGCGCAGCTTGCCGATCTCGCTGCAGTCCCCGTCCAGGTGGACCACGCGCGCGTTCGGCGCGAACTCGGCCAGCTTGCCGGTGGCGCGGTCGTCGAAGCGGGCGCCGACCACGAACAGCAGGTCGCACTCCTGGACTGCCATGTTGGCGGCGCGGTTGCCGTGCATGCCCAGCATGCCGAGATTGGACGGGTGGTTCGCGGGCAGGGCGCCCAGGCCGCGCAGGGTCAGCACGGTGGGCAGGCCGGTGAGGTCGACGAACTCGCGGAACGCCTCCACCGCATCGCCCAGGACCACGCCGCCGCCGGCGTAGACCACCGGCTTGCGGCACTGCGAGATCAGCGCGGCGGCCTCGTGCAGCGCCGCGTCCGGCGGGCCGGGCACCGGCTCGACCGGCAGCGGCGAGTGCACCGGCAGGTGCGAGGCGTCGGCCTGCTGGATGTCCTTGGGCAGGTCGATCAGCACCGGTCCGGGGCGCCCGCTGCGGGCGATCCGGAACGCCTCGGCGAACATCCGCGGCAGGTCGTCGACGCTGCGCGGCAGGAAGCTGTGCTTGACGATCGGCATGGTCATGCCGAACACGTCCAGCTCCTGGAACGCGTCGGTGCCCATCAGGAAGGTCGGCACCTGGCCGGTGAGCACCACCATCGGCACCGAGTCGAACATGGCGTCGGCGATGCCGGTCACCAGGTTCGACGCGCCCGGGCCGGACGTCGCGACGCAGACGCCGACCCGCCCGCTGGCGCGCGCGTAGCCGTTGGCGGCGAACGCCGCCCCCTGCTCGTGGCGCACCAGCACGTGCTTCAGCGACGCGCCGTGCAGCGCGTCATAGAACGGCATGATCGTGCCGCCGGGGTAGCCGAAGAGCGTGTCGACGCCCTCGGCCTCGAGTGCCTGCACCAGCCAGTGCGCACCGTTCATCACGCGGCCTCTTTCTGGTCCTTCGGGGAGTTGTCCAGCCACACCATCTTCGCGCGCAGCTTCTTGCCGACCTGCTCGATCGGGTGCTCGAGGTCGGCCTGCTTGTAGCGGTTGTAGTTCGGCAGGCCCGCCTCGTACTCGGCCACCCAGTTCTTGGTGAAGGTGCCGTCCTGGATGTCCTTGAGCACTTCGCGCATGCGCTGCTTGACCGACTCGTCGATCACGCGCGGGCCGCTGACGTAGTCGCCGTACTGCGCGGTCTCGGACACGAACTCGAGCATGCGGGTGATGCCGCCCTCGTAGAACAGGTCGACGATCAGCTTCAGCTCGTGCAGCACCTCGTAGTAGGCGATCTCCGGCTGGTAGCCGGCCTCGACCAGCACCTCGAAGCCGGCCTGGACCAGCGACGAGGCGCCGCCGCACAGCACGGCCTGCTCGCCGAACAGGTCGGTCTCGGTCTCTTCCTTGAAGTTGGTCTCGATCAGGTTGGCGCGCGCGCCGCCCAGGCCGTCGGCGTAGGCCAGCGCCAGCTGGCGGGCGTTGCCGCTGCGGTCCTGGTGGATCGCGTAGATGCAGGGCACGCCGCGGCCGATCTCGTACTCGCGGCGGACCAGCGCGCCCGGGCCCTTGGGCGCGACCAGGATGACGTCGAGGTCGTCGCGCGGGGCGATCATCCCGTAGTGCACGTTCAGGCCGTGCGCGAACAGCAGGCACGCGCCCTGCTTCATGTTCGGCGCCAGCGCCTCCTCGTACACCTTCCGCTGCACCATGTCGGGGGTGAGCACGGCCACCAGGTCGGCGTCCTTCACCGCCTCGGCAGGCGACCTGACCATGAAGCCGTCGGCCTTGGCCTTGGCCTCGGTCGGGCCGCCCGGGCGCAGCCCGACGGTCACGTCGAAGCCCGAGTCGCGCAGGTTCAGCGCATGGGCGCGGCCCTGGCTGCCGTAGCCGACGATGGCGATGCGGGGCTTGGGAAGGGAGGACTGGGTCATGTCGGTTCTCTTGGCGGTGACGGTGTTGGTTGGAGGCTGGCTGGGCAACAAAAAACCCCGCCCTTGCGGTGCGGGGTTCTGCGATTCGGCGCCTTGTGCTTACGCGCCCGATCGACCCGCACCTGTCGGCGAGGTAATAAGGGCGAGTACGAGAATGCTCGACGCGGCAGGCGCGTCGGGGACATTCGGGGCGGTGGTGTGGCAATGCAGCATTCGCGCAAACTAAACCCCGGTTTCGCGGCTTGTCAAGCGCAAACCGCGTGCGCCTGGCGGCAATTTCGTTGCCGGGGAAATCGTTGCAACCGTAACGGTGAAAACTCCCGACAATGCCGCTTTGACGCAATGCGTCATTCCCCCGCGCAGCTCAATGCCTGATTACCGCTCGAAAACCTCCACCCACGGTCGCAACATGGCCGGCGCCCGCGCCCTGTGGCGCGCCACCGGCATGCGCGACGGGGATTTCCAGAAACCCATCATCGCCATCGCCAATTCCTTCACCCAGTTCGTGCCCGGGCACGTGCACCTGAAGGACCTCGGCCAGCTGGTCGCGCGCGAGATCGAACGCGTCGGCGGCGTGGCCAAGGAGTTCCACACCATCGCGGTGGACGACGGCATCGCGATGGGCCACGACGGCATGCTGTACTCGCTGCCCAGCCGCGAGGTCATCGCCGATTCGGTCGAATACATGGCCAATGCGCACTGCGCGGACGCGCTGGTGTGCATCTCCAACTGCGACAAGATCACCCCGGGCATGCTGATGGCCGCGCTGCGGCTCAACATCCCCGCGGTGTTCGTCTCGGGCGGGCCGATGGAGGCGGGCAAGACCCGCCTGGCCGACCACAAGCTCGACCTGATCGACGCGATGGTCATGGCCGCCGACCCGAGCGCGTCCGACGAGCAGGTGGCGGCGGTCGAACGCAGCGCCTGCCCCACCTGCGGCTCGTGCTCGGGCATGTTCACCGCGAACTCGATGAACTGCCTGACCGAGGCCCTGGGCCTGTCGCTGCCGGGCAACGGCACCGTGGTGGCCACCCACGCCGACCGCGAGGCGCTGTTCAAGCGCGCGGGCGTGCTGGCGGTGGAGTTGTGCCATCGCTGGTACGGCGCCGGGGACGAACGCGCGCTGCCGCGCGGCATCGCCACGTTCGAGGCGTTCGAGAACGCGATGACGCTCGACATCGCCATGGGTGGTTCGACCAACACCATCCTGCACCTGCTGGCCGCCGCCCAGGAGGCCGGGGTGCCGTTCACCCTGCACGACATCGACCGGCTGTCGCGCAAGGTGCCGCAGCTGTGCAAGGTCGCCCCGAACACGCAGAAGTACCACATCGAGGACGTGCACCGGGCCGGCGGCATCATGGCCATCCTCGGCGAACTGGCGCGCGGCGGCCTGGTGCATACGGACGTGCCGACCGTGCATGCGCCGACCCTGGGCGAGGCGATCGAACGCTGGGACGTGGCGCGCACCTCCGACGCGGCCGTGCACGCCTTCTACCGCGCCGGCCCCGCCGGCATCCCGAGCCAGGTCGCCTTCAGCCAGGACACGCGCTGGCCGGAGCTCGACCTGGACCGCGCCGAAGGCTGCATCCGCGACGTGGACCACGCCTATTCGAAGGACGGCGGCCTGGCCGTGCTCCACGGCAACATCGCCGTCGACGGCTGCGTGGTGAAGACCGCCGGTGTGGACGAGTCGATCCTCGTGTTCGAGGGCCCGGCGCGGGTGTACGAGAGCCAGGACGCCGCGGTGCAGGGGATCCTCGGCGACGAGGTGCGGCCGGGCGAGGTGGTGGTGATCCGCTACGAGGGCCCGCGCGGCGGGCCGGGCATGCAGGAGATGCTGTACCCGACCAGCTACCTGAAGTCGAAGGGGCTGGGGAAGCAGTGCGCGCTGCTCACCGACGGGCGTTTCTCCGGCGGCACGTCGGGCCTGTCGATCGGCCATGTCTCGCCCGAGGCAGCCGCCGGCGGCACGATCGGCCTGGTCCGGGACGGCGACCGGATCCGCATCGACATCCCGGCGCGCTCGATCGAGCTGCTGGTGGACGAGGGCGAACTGGCCACGCGCCGCACCGCGCAGGACGCCGCCGGGTGGAAGCCCGCGCAGACACGCGCGCGCAAGGTCAGCGCGGCGCTCAAGGCCTACGCCCTGCTCGCCACCAGCGCCGACAAGGGCGCGGTGCGCAACCTCGCGATGCTCGAGGGCTGAGGGCCCCGCCCGTGCGGGCCGCGGTCGCCGGTCAGCCCTCCCAGGCCGGCAGCTTCTTCTTCACCGCCACGTTCTTCAGGGTGACGTAGGCCGGGATCCCGTCCCTGCCGTAGGGCGGCGGCGCCTCGCCTCGGATCAGCGGCTCGAGGTAGGTGCGCGCCTTGTCGGTGATGCCGTAGCCGTCGCGGCGGATGAAGGCCTTCGGGAAGGTCTTCTCGTGGTTGGCGACCTTGTGCAGGGGCGCGCTGCCGATCTTCCAGCGGTACGGGCGGTCGGAGGTGCGCACGATCACCGGCATGGTCGCATTGCGGCCCTCGAGCGCGAACTTCACCGCGGCGCGGCCCACCGCGATGGCCTGTTCGAGGTCGGTCTTCGAGGCCAGGTGGCGGGCGCTGCGCTGGAGGTAGTCGGGCAGGGTCCAGTGCACCTTCAGGCCCAGCTGGTCCTTGACCCGGCCGGCCAGGTACGAGGCCACGCCGCCGAGCTGGGTGTGGCCGAAGGAGTCCTGGCCGCCGCCGGAGTCGGCCACGAAGCGGCCGTCCGCGGTGCGGACGCCTTCGCTGGCCACCACCACGCACCAGCCCACGCGGTCGACCACCTTGCGCACGTTGGCCAGGAAGTCGGCTTCGTCGTAGGGGCGCTCGGGGAACAGGATCAGGTGCGGCGCCTCGTCCGGGCCCTTGCCGGCCAGCCCGGCGGCCGCGGCGAGCCAGCCGGCGTGGCGGCCCATGGCCTCGTAGATGAAGACCCGGGTCGACGTCTCGGCCATCGCCGCGACGTCGAGCGCGGCCTCGCGCACCGAGACCGCGGTGTACTTGGCCGCCGAGCCGAAGCCCGGGCAGCAGTCGGTGACCGCGAGGTCGTTGTCGATGGTCTTGGGCACGCCGATGCAGGTGAGCGGATAGCCGAACTCCGCGGCGAGCCTGGAGACCTTGGCGGCGGTGTCGGCCGAATCGTTGCCGCCGTTGTAGAGGAACCAGCGCACGTCGTGGGCGCGGAACACGTCCAGCAGGCGTTCGTACTTCGCCCGGTCCTGCTCCACCGACTTGAGCTTGTAGCGGCACGAGCCGAACGCCCCGCCCGGGGTGTGGGCCAGGCCGCGGATGGCCGCCGCCGTCTCCTTCGAGGTGTCCACCAGGTCCTCGCGCAGCGCGCCGAGGATGCCGTTGCGCGCGGCCAGCACCTTGACCCCGCGGGCCCGCGCTTCGCCGATCACGCCCGAGGCGGTGGCATTGATGACGGCGGTGACACCGCCGGACTGGGAGTACAGCAGGGTTCCTGAAGCCATGGGCACCTTCCTGCGGGTGGTCGGATGGAGGGGGTCGATGGGTTAAAGTGGCGCCTGATCCGCGGCGACGGGCGAGTGTAGCAACGCCCGGGACCGCGTCCGGCCTTCGTCCTGTGGGGATTTCGTCGATGCGATTGGTACTGTTGGGAGCGCCCGGCTCGGGCAAGGGAACCCAGGCGGCGCGCCTGAAGGAGTATCTGCAGGTGCCGCACATCTCCACCGGCGACCTGCTGCGGGCCGAAGTGGCCGCCGGCAGCCCGCTGGGCCTGCAGGCCAAGGAGGTGATGGCCCGCGGCGAGCTGGTCAGCGACGACATCCTGCTGGGCATGCTGCGCGAGCGCTTCTCGCGCGACGACACGAAGGCCGGCTTCATCCTCGATGGTTACCCGCGCAACCTTGCCCAGGCCGCCGCGCTCGACGAGCTGCTGGGCAGCCTCGGGCAGAAGTTCGACGCCGCGATCCAGCTGACCGTCGACAACGAGCAGATCATCGAGCGCCTGGCCGGCCGCGCCAAGGCCGAGGGCCGCGCCGACGACAACCCCGAGTCGGTGCGCAAGCGGCTGGAGGTCTACGACGCCCAGACCGCGCCGGTGATCGAGTTCTACCGCCAGCACGGCCAGCTCACCGTGGTCGACGGCGTCGGCTCGCTGGACGAGGTGTTCCAGCGGATCATCGAGGCGATCGCGCCGGCCAAGGCGGTCGGCTGAACCCGGAACGGCGGCGACCCGTCGCGGGTCGCCCGGCGGGCATGCCCGCGCCGGGCAGGCCGCTGGCTGGAGCCGGGGGCGCCATCGTCCGCGGCGCGCGCCCGCGGCGATGCGAGGCCGCGGCCGGCGATGCCCGTGCCGGCCCGCTTCGCGCGGCGGTCGCGCGCCCGTCCAGCCGCGCCGCGCGGCATTGGGTAAAGTGCGCGGCTGTCATGCCGTACGCAGGTCCGCCTTGAAACTCCACATCCTCGGCATCGCCGGCACCTTCATGGGCGGCGTCGCCGCACTGGCGCGCGAACTCGGCCACGAGGTCGAGGGCAGCGACCAGGCCGTGTATCCGCCGATGTCCACCCAGCTCGAGCGCCTGGGCATCGGGCTCAGACAGGGCTACCTGCCCGAACACATCTCGGCCGACTGCGACACGGTGGCGATCGGCAACGCGCTCTCGCGCGGCAATGCGGCCGTGGAGGCGGTGCTCGACAGCGGCCGCGCCTACACCTCGGGCGCGGAGTGGCTGCGCGAGCAGGTGCTGCCAGGGCGCGACGTGCTGGCGGTGGCCGGCACCCACGGCAAGACCACGACCTCGACCCTGCTGGCGTTCCTGCTGCAGGCGGCCGGGCGCGAGCCGGGCTTCCTGATCGGCGGGGTGGCGGAGGACTTCGGCGTCTCGGCGCGCCTGGGCGCGCCCGGCGACGCGACGCGGCGACCGCTGTTCGTGGTCGAGGCCGACGAGTACGACACCGCGTTCTTCGACAAGCGCAGCAAGTTCGTCCATTACCGGCCGCTGGTGGCGATCCTCAACAACCTCGAGTACGACCACGCCGACATCTTCCCCGACGTGGCGGCGATCCAGCGCCAGTTCCACCACCTGGTGCGGACCGTGCCCGGGCGCGGCCGGCTCATCGTCAACGGCCACGACGCGCGCCTGCGCGAGGTGCTGGAGATGGGCTGCTGGACGCCGGTCGAGCGCTTCGGCTTCGAGGGCGGCTTCGAGTGGCAGGCGCGCAAGCTGCGCGCCGACGGGAGCGCGTTCGAGGTGCTGCACGGCGGCCGGTCGCTCGGCACCGTCGAATGGCCATTACTCGGCGACCACAACGTGCTCAACGGCCTGGCCGCCATCGCCGCCTGTGCGGCGGCGGGCGTGGACGTCGCCCCGGTGCTCCCGTCGCTGGCGCGGTTCCGCGGGATCAAGCGGCGCCTGGAGGTGCTGGGCTCCGCGCGCGGGATCACCGTGTACGACGACTTCGCCCACCATCCCACTGCGATCGCGACCACGCTCGCCGGCCTGCGCGCCCGGGTCGGCGGTGCGCGGATCGTGGTGGCGATGGAGCCGCGCAGCAATTCGATGCGCCTGGGCGCGCATGCCGACGCGCTGGCGCCGTCGCTCGACGATGCCGACGAGGTGGTGTTCCTGGCCCGGCCCGAACTGCCGTGGGATGCGCAGAAGGTCGTGTCGCGGGTCCGCGGGCGCGCACGCGCGGTCGCCGACGTGGACGCGCTGCTGGCGGCGCTGGGCGAGGCGGCGGGCGAGGACGGCCACGTGGTGTTCATGTCCAACGGCGGTTTCGACGGCGCGCAGCGCCGGTTCCTCGCCCAGCTGGGTGGCGCCTGAGCGGGCGTCACCGGCCCCGCCCCGGCGTTGGGGGAGAATCCGGCCCGTGCCTCCCGCCTCTCGCCATGCCAGAGACCCTGCCCCTGTTTCCCCTGAACGCGGTGCTGCTGCCGGGTGCCGCGCTGGACCTGCGCGTGTTCGAGCCGCGCTACCTCGACCTGGTGCGCGAATGCGGACGCACCGGCAGGGGCTTTGGCGTCTGCCTGATCGCGCGCGGGGTCGAGGTGGGCGCACCGGCCGTGCCGGCCGACTGCGGCACCGAGGCCCGGATCGAGGACTTCGGCACCGGCGCCGGGGGACTGCTGCAGCTGCGCCTGCGCGGCGCGCGCCGGTTCAGCGTGCTCGCCACCCGGGTGCGCGGCAACGGCCTGGTCGAAGCCGACGTGGACTGGCGCGTGCCCGATCCGCCCGACCGCCTGCGCCCGGAGCACGCGCTGCTGGGCGAGGTGCTGCGCCGGATCCTCGAGCAGGTCGACGCCGGCGCGCGGCCGCCGGAGGAGCGCTTCGACGAAGCGGCGTGGGTCGGCTGGCGCCTGGCCGAACTGCTGCCGCTGCTGCCGCCCCAGCGCCAGCGCCTGCTGGAGGAGGACGATCCGGCGCGGCGCCTGGACGAGTTGCTACGGCTGCTGTCCTGACGCCGGCGCGCCGGTGCGCAGGCGCAGCACCGGCATCCCGCCCTGCGGATGCGCTTCCTCGCGCACCTCAAGCCCCGAGAGCGAGTCCCTGAGCGCGAGGTAGGGCGCGTCGTCGTCCACCGCGGGCAGCCAGATTCCGAACAGGCCCGACAGCGGGCGCTGGAACTCCAGGATCTGGGTCACGCCGATCCACAGCGGGGTGCCGTCGTCCAGCCGGGCCGGGGCGCGCCACAGGCGCAGGACGTGGAGGCGGCCGTCGCCGGCCTCGCGGCGCATGAGCAGCGCCTCGGCCTCGGTACCCAGCGTCGCGGGCAGCACCGGCTGCTCCTGCGGCGGCAGGTCGTCGTCGAGCAGTCCCAGGGTGCCGGTCCAGTCGGCCTGCGGCTGCGCCTGCCAGCCGCGTGCTTCCAGGTGCGCGCGCAGCGGCTCCAGCGGACCGGCGACCTGCAGCTCCAGGCTCCAGCGCCGGCTCGGGTCGCGCTCGCGCCGGTGCGCCGGCAGCTGGGCCCAGTCGCGTTCCCACCAGTGCCTGGCGTTGAACACCAGCGCCGGCGGCGGTGCGTGGAAGCGCTCCAGCAGCGGGTCGACGGCCCGCGGCGCGTGCCACAGCGCGGCCACCGCGAAGCTGAGGTAGAAGAGCGTGGCCAGCGGCCGCATCCAGAACGAGCGTTCGACCCGGCGCCGGTAGGCGATGCCCAGCAGCAGCAGCCAGACGATGCCCAGCAGCATCCCGCCGACCACGTCGCTGAGCCAGTGCGCGCCCAGGTACAGGCGGGCGAAGCCGAGCAGCGCCGCGACCAGGCCCGACACCATGTACGGCCAGACCCGGGTGCGGCCGGGCAATTCGCGCGCGATCAGGACCGCGAAGAAGCCGAAGGTGATCGTGGCCATCGTCACCGAGACCGAGGGAAAGCCGAAGCCGCTCGGCGCGGTCGGCGGCAGCGGCATGTCCACCAGGTACGACAGCCCGGTGGTCAGCACCAGCCCGAACGCCAGCGCGGCCACCCAGTGCGCCGCCGCGCTCCAGCGCCGCCGCCAGACCAGCCAGGCCAGGGCCAGGCTCGCGGCCGGCAACAGCACTTCCCAGTCGCCGATCGAGGCGATTCCCGCCATCAGGCGGTCGGCCAGCGGATTGCGCAGCTCGTACATCAGCTGGAACACCGACAGGTCCAGCGCCAGCGGCTCGTCGCGCATCCACACCGTCACCAGCAGCGCGAACCAGGCCCAGCCGATCGCCAGCAGGCAGGCGGCCAGGATCGCCAGCGAAGCCGACTCCGGGCGCTTGGGGTCGATCAGCGCGGCCGCGTAGCGGCCCATGCGCGGATGCGCGCGGGTCCACAGCAGCGCGCGCGCCAGGAGCTGGTTGGCGTGGCGGTCGAACCAGCGGTAGGTGTAGAGCACCGCCGCCCAGGCCAGCCCCAGCACCAGCACCAGCACGCCGAGCACCATCACCAGCCGGTCGGCCACCGCCGCCACGGCGTCGTAGGAGGCGCCGAAGATCCAGCCCGGGGCAAGGAACAGGCCGGCCCACAGGTAGCACGCCAGCAGGCTCATCGGCACGTAGCGCCGCAGCGGCATCCCCAGCATGCCGGCAATGGCGGGCACGAAGGCGCGGATCGCGCCCACGAAGCGCGCGATCAGAATGCCTTTGGCCCCGTGCCGCCGGAACACCTGCTCGCCGCGGTCGAGCAGCTGCGGATAGCGCCGGAACGGCCAGTGGTCGCGCAGCTGCGGCCCCCAGCGATGGCCGACCCAGTAGCCGATGCCGTCGCCCAGGAACGCGCCGATCGCCGCGCAGGTGATCGCGTAGGTGCCGTCGATGTGGCCCAGGCCGATCAGGGCGCCGATCCCGAACAGCAGCGGCAGCGCCGGCACCAGGATGCCGAGCACGACGACCGAATCGCAGAACGCGATCAGGAAGATGAGGCCGCCGGCCGCGATCGGGTGCGCGCTGATCCAGGCGAGCGTGGCGTCGAACCAGCCGGAGTCCATCGGCGGATTATGACAGCCGCGCCGTGGCGCTCGCCTACACTGTCGCCATGCAACGCGACGCCGCCACCGAGCTCCGCGCCCTCAAGGCCGACAGCTTCGGCCGCATCTCCCTGATGCAGGGGCCGGAGGGCACCTTCGTGCGCCGCGACCTGGCGCACGTGCCCGCGTGGCTGCGGCTGCCGGCCTGGTGGCTGGCCCGTCGCGAGGCGCTGGCGCTGGAGCGGATCCGCGGCATGGCCGACGTGCCGCAACTGCTGGGCTGGGACGGGCGGCGGCTCGACCGCAGCTTCATGGCGGGCGCGGCGATGTACCAGCGTCCGCCGCGCGGAGACGTGGCCTGGTTCCATGCCGCCCGGCGGCTGCTGCGGGAACTGCACCGGCGCGGCGTGGCCCACAACGACCTGGCCAAGGAGGCGAACTGGCTCGTGCTCGAGGACGGGCGCCCGGCGCTGATCGACTTCCAGCTCGCCAGCCGCGGCGATCCGCGCTCGCGGTGGATGCGGCTGCTGTTCCGCGAGGACCTGCGCCACCTGCTCAAGCACAAGCGCATGTACTGCCGCGAGGCGCTCACTCCCGTGGAGCAGCGCGTGCTGCGGCGCAACTCGTGGGTGCGCGACCTGTGGTTCCGCACCGGCAAGCCGGCCTACCGGTTCGTGACCCGGCGGATCCTGAAGTGGGAAGACAACGAGGGGCAGGGGCCCAAGCCCTGAACGCCGCCCCGCATCGAGATGGAGCATCCATGAACACGCTGTCCGGCAAGACCCTGTTCATTACCGGCGCCTCGCGCGGCATCGGCCTGGCGATCGCGCTGCGCGCCGCGCGCGATGGCGCCAACGTGGCGATCGCCGCCAAGTCCGCGGTGCCCAACCCGAAGCTGCCCGGCACCATCCACACCGCGGCCGGGGCGGTGGAGGCGGCGGGTGGCCGCGCGCTGGCGCTCCAGTGCGACATCCGCGAGGAGGCCCAGGTCCAGGCCGCGGTGGCAAAGACCGTCGAGGCCTTCGGCGGCATCGACATCCTGGTCAACAACGCCAGCGCGATCTGGCTGCGCGGCACCCTGGACACGCCGATGAAGCGCTTCGACCTGATGCAGCAGGTCAACGCCCGCGGCACCTTCCTGTGCGCCCAGGCCTGCCTGCCGCACCTGCTGCAGGCGCCCAACCCGCACATCCTCACGCTCGCGCCGCCGCCCTCGCTGGACCCGAAGTGGTGGGCGCCGCACACGGGCTACACGCTGGCCAAGATGGGCATGAGCTTCGTCACCCTGGGCCTCGCGGCGGAATTCGCCGACCGCGGCATCGCGATCAACGCGCTGTGGCCGCGCACCCTGATCGCCACCGATGCGCTGAACATGATCCCCGGCGTCAGCACGACCAACGCCCGCCGCCCGGAGATCGTGGCGGACGCCGCGCACGCGATCCTGGTGCGTCCGGCCGCCGGCTTCACCGGCCGCTTCCTGGTCGATGACGAGGTGCTGGCCGAGGCCGGGGTGACCGACCTGTCGCGCTACGCCGTCGATCCCGCCCGGCCGCTGCTGCCCGACCTGTTCCTGGACTGAGGCGACGCGGCGTCGCGCGCGCCCGCCGGGGACGCACGCTCCTACAATGTCCACCCCTGCCATCCGGAACGCACCATGAAGTACCTGCACGCGATGATCCGGGTCCACGACCTGGACAAGACCAGCCGCTTCTTCACCGAGGGACTGGGGCTGAGGCAGACCCGGCGCATGGACAACGAGGCCGGCCGCTTCACCCTGGTCTACTTCGCCGCGCCGGAGAATCCGGAGGTCGAGGTCGAACTCACCTACAACTGGCCGCCCGAGGACGGCTCGCCGCCGGAGGACTACGGCAGCGCGCGCAATTTCGGCCACCTGGCCTTCGAGGTCGACGACATCTACGCGATCTGCGCCCACCTGCAGTCGCTGGGCGTGACCATCAACCGCCCGCCGCGCGACGGCCGCATGGCCTTCGTCCGCACACCGGACCTGATCTCGATCGAGCTGCTGCAGAAGGGCGACCCCCTGCCGCCGGCCGAGCCCTGGGCGTCGATGCCGAACACCGGTACCTGGTAACGCGGCGGGCCCGCGACGCGCAGGCGTGCGTCGCGGCCTGGTTCAGTCCGCCAGCGCCTGCGCCAGGTCGGCGACCAGGTCGCCGCCGTGCTCCAGCCCCACCGAGAGGCGCAGCAGGCCACCGGGCGTGGGCGAATCCGGACCCTCGATCGAGGCGCGGTGCTCGACCAGCGACTCGGTCGAGCCCAGCGAGGTGGCGTTGGTGAACAGGCGCAGCCGCGCTGCCACCGCCAGCGCGGCCTCGCGTCCGCCCGCCACCTCGAACGACAGCATCCCGCCGAAGTCGCGCATCTGCGCCGCGGCCACCGCGTGCTGCGGATGCGAGGCCAGGCCGGGATAGTGCACCGCCGACACTTTCGAATGCGCGGCCAGGAACTCCGCGACCGTGCGCGCATTGCGGCAGTGCCAGTCCATCCGCGCCGGCAGCGAACGCACGCCGCGCAGGATCATCCACGCGGCGAACGGCGAGGCCGTGGCGCCGGCGAGCAGCCGCAGCCGGTGGCAGGCGTCGGCATGGTCGCCGTCGTCGGCGAAGCACAGCACCCCGCCCATCACGTCGCCATGGCCGCCGAGGTATTTCGTGGCCGAGTGCAGGACGATGTCGGCGCCCAGCGCCAGCGGCTGCTGCAGCACCGGCGAGGCGAAGGTGCCGTCCACCAGCAGGCGCGCGCCGCCGGCGTGGGCGATGTCGGCCAGCGCGGCGATGTCGCTCACCTTCAGCAGCGGGTTCGACGGCGTCTCCGCCCACAGCAGGGCGGTGTCGGCGCGCATCGCGGCGCGCACCGCGTCCAGGTCGGTGACGTCGACGATGGTGTGGGTGAGCCCCCAGCGCGGGAACTGCTGCGCGGCCAGGACCCGGAACGAGAAATAGCTGTCGTCGCACAGCAGGACGTGGCTGCCGGGCGGCAGCGCCTGCAGTGCGGTGGCGCCGGCGGCCATCCCGGTCGGGAACAGCAGCGCGCGCGCTGCGCCGTCCAGCGCCGCCAGCACCTGTTCGGCATCGCGCTGGGTGGGATTGTCGTAGCGCTGGTAGAGGAAGCCGTGCGGCAGCCGGCCGTCGGGCGCGTGCTCGAACGTCGTGGCCAGCTGCAGCGGCGGCGACAGCGCGCCGCTGGCGGGATCCGGGCGGCTGCCGGCGCGGGCGGCGAGGGTTTCGATGTGGGTCATGGTGGATCGGCCGATGCGCGCGGAGGTGCCGCGGCGACGCGTCGATGGTACGCGAGCGCACGCAGTGCGGCCGCGGCGTGGCGGCGCGGCAGGCGTGGGCCGATAATGTCGTCCCGGCCGCCGCCGGCTCCAGCCTTCCAAGGAATCCTCGCCGCCATGAACGCCCCGACGCCGGCCCCCGGCGACACCGCCTCCCTGATCGACCTCGGCCACCGCTACTACCTGCCGGTGTACAAGCAGCGCGAAGTGGTGCTGGAGCGCGGCCAAGGCGCGCGCCTGTGGGACAGCGAGGGACGCGAGTACGTCGATTTCGCCGCCGGCATCGCCGTGTGCGGACTGGGCCACAACGATCCGGACCTGCACGCCGCCCTGGTCGGGCAGGCCGGCAAGCTGTGGCACACGAGCAACGTGTTCTTCAGCGAGCCGCCGCTGCGCCTGGCCGAGGATCTGGTGACCGCGAGCCGCTTCGCCGAGCGTGTGTTCCTGTGCAATTCCGGCGCCGAGGCCAACGAGGCCGCGATCAAGCTGGTGCGCAAGTGGGCCGCGGCGCAGGGCCGCGCACCGCGCGACCGGGTGATCGTCACCTTCCGCGGCAGTTTCCACGGCCGCACCCTGGGCGCGGTGACCGCCACCGCGCAGCCGAAGTACCAGGAAGGCTACGAGCCGCTGCCCGGCGGTTTCCGCTACGTCGATTTCAACGACATCGTGCAGCTGGAGACCGCGATGGCCGCCGGCGACGTCGCCGCGGTGATGCTCGAGCCGGTGCAGGGCGAGGGTGGGGTCACGCCCGCCGCCTCCGGCTTCCTCAAGCAGGTGCGCGAACTGTGCGACAGCCACGGCGCGCTGCTGGTGCTGGACGAGATCCAGGCGGGCATGGGCCGCACCGGTACCCTGTTCGCGCACTGGCAGGACGACGTGGTGCCCGACATCGTCACCCTGGCCAAGGCCCTGGGCGGCGGCTTCCCGGTGGGCGCGATGCTGGCCGGCCCGAAGGTCGCCGGGGCGATGGGCTACGGTGCCCACGGCACCACGTTCGGCGGCAATCCGCTGGCGGCGGCGGTGGCGCGGGTGGCGCTGCGCAAGCTGGCCTCGCCGCAGATCGCGGCCAACGTCGCGCGCCAGTCGCGCGCGCTGCGCGAGGGGCTGGCGGCGATCGGCGAGGAATACGGCGTCTTCGCCGAAGTGCGCGGCCGCGGCCTGATGCTGGGGGCCGTGCTCGGGCCGGAGTTCGCCGGCCGCGCCGGCGAGATCCTCGACCTCGCCGCGCACGAGGGCCTTCTCGTGCTGCAGGCAGGCCCCGACGTACTGCGCCTGGTCCCGGCGCTCAACATCACCGATGCCGACGTGGCCGAGGGCCTCGCGCGCCTGCGCGGCGCGGTGGCCAAGCTCGCCGCCTGAACGCCTGCGGGCGTCCGCGGCCCGCCCGGGCCAGGCCGCAGCGCTCCGGCCGGCAGCCCGGCCGGGCGAAGCCCGTCCGGGATCCGGGCGATCCATGCCCTGGCGCGCCCCGGACGCGGCCTTCGGCCGTTCCGCGCCGCCCACGATGTGCGCCATGGCCTGCGACCGGGTCGCCCGGGTAAGCGCGGCGCACCCGGGACCCCGCCTGCCGGCCTTGTCCGTCCGCTCAGGCCAGGCCGAAGCGCTTCAGCACCCGGCCCAGGGCCCGGGCATCGCGCACGCTGTCGGCGTGCAGCCCGGCGGCGCGCGCGCCCTGGACATTGCTGAACAGGTCGTCGACGAACAGCGTGTCGGCCGCGCTCCAGCCCAGCCGCTCCAGCGCCAGCAGGTAGACCCGCGGATCGGGCTTGCGTCCGCCCAGGCTGCCGCTGCAAAGCACCCGGCCTTCCAGGCGCGGCGCCAGCGGTCCGACGACGCGCGGCACCACCCGCGCGGCCAGTTCGCCGTTGTTGGTCAGCACTGCCATCGGCAGTGCCGGGTCCAGCGCCAGCAGCCGCGCCAGGACGCGTGCGTCGGCCGTAGTGGCGGCCAGGCGCGCCTCCAGCCAGGCCTGTTCGTCCACCGCCGCGCCGATGCCTTCGCCCAGTTCGCGCAGGTAGTCGGCGGTGGCGACCTGTCCGGCGTCGTAGCGCGCTTCCAGTCCGGACTCGTACAGTGCCTGCCACACCCGCGAAAAGCGCGTGCCCGCATGCGCGGCCAGGTGCGCCACGCGGACCTCGCGCCGGTAGCGGGCGAGCACATTGTCGAAGTCCAGCAGCAGCCGGCGCGCGCGCGGCCTCACCGGCATCGCGGCCTCCGCGGACCGGCGCCGGTCATTGCTCCGGGGGCAGGGCGCGCCCGCACTTGCGGCAGTGCCATGCGTCGGCCTCGTGGTCGGGCAGCCCGCACTCCGCGCAGCGCACGCGGCGGCGCCGCGGCTGGAGCGAGCGCGCGAGCTCGGCGGTGTAGATGCCGGTCGGCACCGCGATGATGCTGTAGCCGATCACGATCAGGACCGAGGTCACGAAGCGCCCGAACGGCGTGGTCGGCGCGATGTCGCCGAATCCCACCGTGCCCACGGTCACGATCGCCCAGTACATGCCGGCGGGGATGCTGCTGAAGCCGTTCTCCGGCCCTTCGACCACGTACATCAGCGCGCCGAAGATCACCACGATGGTGAGCAGGGCCGCGATGAACACGAAGATCTTGCGCCGGCTGCGCAGCAGGGCCTCGACCAGCACCCCCGCCTCGCTGGAGTACTCCACCAGCTTGAGCACCCGGAACACCCGCAGCAGGCGCAGGGCCCGGATCACCGCGAACGAGGCCGTGGCCGGGAACAGCAGCGACAGGAACGTGGGCAGGATCGCGAGCAGGTCGATGATCCCGAAGAAGCTGCGCGCATAGCGCAACGGCCGCTTCACCACCCACAGCCTGACCCCGTACTCCACTGCGAAGGCGATGGTGAACATCCATTCCGCCGCGTACAGCCAGGCGTGCCAGCGCGCCTTGACGGTGGGCATGCTGTCGAGCAGCACGACCACCACGCTGGCCAGGATCACCAGGATCAGCACCAGGTCGAAATTGCGTTCGTCCGGTGCGTCGTGGTGGAAGATCAGACGGAACCAGCGGTAACGCCGGCCTTCGGTCGACGCCGGCAGGTACTCGCGCTCGAACAGGCTGCCGTCGCCGCGCGCGCGTCCCTCCGGTTCAGCGGGCGCGGGCATCGCCGATGTCCCGGAACGCTTCGCGCGCCGCTTCGAGGGTCGCGTCGATCACCGCCTCGTCGTGCGCGCTGGAGACGAAGCCCGCCTCGTAGGCGCTCGGCGCGAGGAACACGCCGCGCCCGAGCATGGCGTGGAAGAAGCGGTTGAACGCGGCGGTGTCGCAGGCCGTGGCCTGGGCGTAGGTCTCCACCTTCTCGCTGGTGAAGAACAGGCCGAACATCGCGCCGACCCGGTTGGTGGTGACCGCCACCCCGGCCTCGTGCGCAGCGGCCTCGAGGCCTTCGCACAGGCGGGCCGTGGTCGCGGCGAGGCGCGCGTGGAAGCCGGGCGCCTGCACCAGCTCCAGCATGGCCAGGCCGGCGGCCATCGCCACCGGATTTCCGCTCAGCGTGCCGGCCTGGTAGACCGGTCCGGCCGGGGCGACCTGCGACATCAGCTCGCGGCGCCCGCCGTAGGCGCCCACCGGCATGCCGCCGCCGATGATCTTGCCGAAGGTGGTCAGGTCCGGGACGACGCCGTAGTGCGCCTGCGCGCCACCGAGCGCGACCCGGAAGCCGGTCATCACTTCGTCGAAGATCAGCAGCGCGCCGTGCCGGGTGCACAGCGCGCGCAGGTGCTGCAGGTAGCCGTCGCGCGGCGGGATGCAGTTGGCGTTGCCCACCACCGGCTCGATGATCAGGCCGGCGATCTCCGCGCCCGATTCCTCGAACAGGGCCGTGGCCGCGTCGAAATCGTTGTAGGGCAGGGTGAGGGTGAGGTCGGCCAGCGCCTTGGGCACGCCCGGGGACGTGGGCACGCCTAAGGTCAGCGCGCCACTGCCGGCCTTCACCAGGAAGGAGTCGCCGTGGCCGTGGTAGCAGCCCTCGAACTTCACGATCTTCGCCCGCCCGGTGGCGCCGCGCGCCAGGCGGATCGCCGACAGCGTGGCCTCGGTGCCGGAATTGACCATGCGCACCATCTCGCACGAGGGCACCAGCCGGGTGATGGCCTCGGCCATGGTGACTTCGGCCGGGCACGGCGCGCCGAACGACAGGCCGTCGGCGATCGCCTTCTGCACCGCCTCGCGCACCGCGGGGTGGTTGTGGCCGACGATCATCGGGCCCCACGAACCGACGTAGTCGATGTAGCGGTTGTCGTCGACGTCGTACAGGTAGGGGCCGTCGGCGCGCTGGACGAAGAACGGCTCGCCGCCCACCGAGCGGAAGGCGCGCACCGGCGAGTTGACGCCGCCGGGCAGCAGCTGCTGCGCGCGGGAGAACAGGGCGTGGGAGCGATCGTGGTTCATGCGGGATCCTGCTGGAGCGGATGGCGGCGGCTTCAGCCGTCGCGGGTATGCGGGGGGAAGAAGGCGGCCCGGAAGGCACGCGCGGCGGCGGCGGGATCGGCGGCGCCGAAGACCGCGCCGACCACCGCCGCCAGGTCGGCCCCGGCGGCCACCAGGGACGGCGCATTGTCGACCGTGATGCCGCCGATCG
This sequence comes from Luteimonas sp. J29, assembly GCF_000472505.1. Lineage (GTDB taxonomy): Bacteria > Pseudomonadota > Gammaproteobacteria > Xanthomonadales > Xanthomonadaceae > Luteimonas. Next base: position 317,344 of record NZ_AWZR01000002.1, on the reverse strand, counting down.
CCACCCGCGGCACGCCGAGGCCCGCGGCCTCGCGCAGCAGCGCGACGGTGGCGCGGCGGGTGGTCGCCTTGGTCGTGGTCGGGAAGAACGCGCCGAAGGCGACGTAGTCGGCGCCGGCCGCCACCGCCTCGCGCGCCAGCGCCAGCGAGTCGTAGCAGGAGGCTCCGAGGATGGCGTCCGGCCCGAGCGCCGCGCGCGCCTCCCGCAGCGCACCGTCGTTCTCGCCGAGGTGGGCGCCGTCCGCGCCGATGTCGGCGGCCAGCCGCCAGTCGTCGTTCACGATCAGGGGCACGCCGTGCGCGCGACAGGCGCCGAGCAGGGCCAGGGCCTGTTCGCGTCGCAGGTCCGGACCCGCCTGCTTGTTGCGGTACTGCAGCCAGGTGGCGCACGGCAGCACCGGTTCGACCTGCGCCAGCAGCGCGCCGGTGTCGGCAGTGTCCGGAGTGATCGCGTACAGGCCGCGGGCAGCCCGGCCCGGGCCGCGTCCGCCACCGGGCATTCCGCCCTCACGCATGGAATGGGACAATGCCGTGCTTCCTCGACGACCTGGCGCCCATTATCCGATGAACGACACGCCCTACCGCAGCTGGATGTGCGTCGTGTGCGGTTTCATCTACAACGAGGCCGATGGCCTGCCGGACGACGGCATCCCGCCGGGCACCCGGTGGGAAGACATTCCCGAGACCTGGACCTGCCCGGACTGCGGCGTGACCAAGGACGACTTCGAGATGGTGACCCTGTGACCAGGGGCCGGCGTCGCGTTCAGTGCAGGCGCGCGCTGGCGAGTCCGGTCTCGACCAGCCGCCTGCGTACCGTCGCGGCGTCGCCGGCGTGGGGACGCAGCAGCAGGTAGCGCTGCAGGTCCTCGCGCGCGCCGGCAAGGTGGCCCAGCTCCAGGTAGCCGATCCCGCGCTCGCGCAGCGCCTCCGGATCGCCCGGCAGCAGCCGCAGCACGCGGTCGGCGCAACGCACCGCGCGCTCCCAGTCGGCGCGCTCCTGGTAGACCGCGTGCAGGTTGCGCAGCACGCGCACCAGGATCGCCCGGTTGGTGGCCGGGTAGAGGATCCGCGACAGGACCTCGTCGTCGGGCGCGTTGCCGCCGAGGTGGGCCTTCGCGCGCTGGCGCAGCTCGTCGACGTCCAATGGACGCCCGCGGTTGAACGGATCCATCACCAGCACCCCGTCGTCCACCGGCAGCCGCACCAGGAAGTGCCCGGGGAACGAGATGCCGTCGAGCGGCAGCCCCACTTCGCGCGCCACCGCCATCTGCACCAGCGCGAGCGAGACCGGGTTCCCGAGTCGCCGTTCGAACACCTCGTTGAGGTAGCTGTTGCGCGGGTCGTAGTACTCGTCGTGGTTGCCCGCGTAGCCGACCTCCTCGAACAGGTACTGGTTGATCGCGCGCATCTTCAGCGCCGGATGCGCTTCGCGCTCCACCGCCCCGCGCAGGTGCGCGGCGTGGCCCTGCACGCGCAGCGCGTAGCGGCGGGGGTCGAGGTCGGGGTACTCGTCGCGCGCGATCAGCAGCGCGACGCCCAGCAGCGGAAGCGCGTCGTCGTCGTAGACGGCGAGCGAGTCCCAGTCCGGGAGTTGGTCCTTCGCGTCCATGCCGCAAGACTGCGCCGCGCCGTGCGTGCGCGCAAGCCTCGGCGGCGGGTTACGGCCGGGGCTGGATGTCCGGGGAAAGCCGCAGCCGCATGCCGTCGGTCAGGCCCAGGCGCGCAGCCTCGCCCGCATTGAGTTCCAGCACGTAGCGTGCCGGACGCCCGCTCGGGTAGGGAGGGCAGGCGTTGCCCGCAGAACACGGCGGCACGTCGCGCTGCTGGGACACCAGCGCGAGCGACGCGTCGAAGTACAGGATGTCGAGCGGGATCCGGGTGTTCTTCATCCAGTACGCCTGCGGTTCCTCGCGCTCGTGGATGAAGAGCATGCCGCGGCCTTGCGGAAGCGAATCGCGGAACATGAGTCCGCGCTGCCGTTCGGCGTCGTCGTCGGCGATCTCCACCACGTAGCGCTCGCCGGCCAGTTCCACCCACGGTTCGCCGCCGCCGGCGCAGGCGCACAGCGGGAAGCACAGGGCGAGGACGGAGACCAGGGTCGAATGGCGCATCGGCGGGCTTCCGGCAGGGCGCGAGGCCCGCAACATCGACCAGCCACCCGGGCGAGTCAAGGCGCGCCGGCACGAGGGGCTAGGCAAGGGCCGCGTGACGGTGCAGAATGCGCGCCCCGCACAGCCGGGCCCGCCGCCAACCCGCGACGGGCGGCCCCCGAAGCCGGCCTGGATCGCCCCTCACGGGGTGTTGACGGAACGGAAAAACGGGCTAGAATGTGCGGCTCCCTTCGACGAAACGGCCTCGCGGCCCGGAAGCTGAAGGGGGCGTCAAGAACCCCGTCACGGGGTGTTGACGAAAGCAAAAACCGCGCTATCATGTGCGGCTCCCTGAGGCGAAACGCCGACGGGCTCGGAAGCGAGGCGATGAGGCCTGTTTCCCGGATCTTTGACAGTGTGCGCAGGTGACTTGTGCGGGCGTCTGGCAAGTGGATGGTTGTCCATCTTGCAGACGTTCGAACAGAACCAAGTCGATTCAAAGCATGCAAATGCAGCGAGTAATTTGGCCTGGACGACGACTGCACTCAAAGCTTTGGACTTCGGTCCGAAAATTTAAGTGAAGAGTTTGATCCTGGCTCAGAGTGAACGCTGGCGGCAGGCCTAACACATGCAAGTCGAACGGCAGCACAGGGGAGCTTGCTCCCCGGGTGGCGAGTGGCGGACGGGTGAGGAATACGTCGGAATCTGCCTTTTTGTGGGGGATAACGTAGGGAAACTTACGCTAATACCGCATACGACCTACGGGTGAAAGTGGGGGACCGCAAGGCCTCACGCAGAAAGATGAGCCGACGTCGGATTAGCTAGTTGGCGGGGTAATGGCCCACCAAGGCGACGATCCGTAGCTGGTCTGAGAGGATGATCAGCCACACTGGAACTGAGACACGGTCCAGACTCCTACGGGAGGCAGCAGTGGGGAATATTGGACAATGGGCGAAAGCCTGATCCAGCCATGCCGCGTGGGTGAAGAAGGCCTTCGGGTTGTAAAGCCCTTTTGTTGGGAAAGAAAACTTTCCGGCTAATACCCGGAGAGAATGACGGTACCCAAAGAATAAGCACCGGCTAACTTCGTGCCAGCAGCCGCGGTAATACGAAGGGTGCAAGCGTTACTCGGAATTACTGGGCGTAAAGCGTGCGTAGGTGGTTCGTTAAGTCTGATGTGAAAGCCCTGGGCTCAACCTGGGAATTGCATTGGATACTGGCGGGCTAGAGTACGGTAGAGGGTGGCGGAATTCCTGGTGTAGCAGTGAAATGCGTAGAGATCAGGAGGAACACCCGTGGCGAAGGCGGCCACCTGGACCAGTACTGACACTGAGGCACGAAAGCGTGGGGAGCAAACAGGATTAGATACCCTGGTAGTCCACGCCCTAAACGATGCGAACTGGATGTTGGGTTCAACTAGGAACTCAGTATCGAAGCTAACGCGTTAAGTTCGCCGCCTGGGGAGTACGGTCGCAAGACTGAAACTCAAAGGAATTGACGGGGGCCCGCACAAGCGGTGGAGTATGTGGTTTAATTCGATGCAACGCGCAGAACCTTACCTGGCCTTGACATCCACGGAACTTTCCAGAGATGGATTGGTGCCTTCGGGAACCGTGAGACAGGTGCTGCATGGCTGTCGTCAGCTCGTGTCGTGAGATGTTGGGTTAAGTCCCGCAACGAGCGCAACCCTTGTCCTTAGTTGCCAGCACGTAATGGTGGGAACTCTAAGGAGACCGCCGGTGACAAACCGGAGGAAGGTGGGGATGACGTCAAGTCATCATGGCCCTTACGGCCAGGGCTACACACGTACTACAATGGGAAGGACAGAGGGCTGCGAACCCGCGAGGGCAAGCCAATCCCAGAAACCTTCTCTCAGTCCGGATCGGAGTCTGCAACTCGACTCCGTGAAGTCGGAATCGCTAGTAATCGCAGATCAGCATTGCTGCGGTGAATACGTTCCCGGGCCTTGTACACACCGCCCGTCACACCATGGGAGTCTGTTGCACCAGAAGCAGGTAGCCTAACCGCAAGGAGGGCGCTTGCCACGGTGTGGCCGATGACTGGGGTGAAGTCGTAACAAGGTAGCCGTATCGGAAGGTGCGGCTGGATCACCTCCTTTAGAGACCAAAGACAGCTAATTGCCTGTCAGGCGTCCGCACAAGTAACCTGCACAATCCGCACAAGACAGACTGGGTCTGTAGCTCAGGTGGTTAGAGCGCACCCCTGATAAGGGTGAGGCCGGTGGTTCGAGTCCTCCCAGACCCACCACTTCGGGCCTCGGCACCAGCTGGGGTGGGGTCCGCTGGCACAGGCAGACGGCAAACCGCCGCCTGGCCAGGTCGCAAACGGGGCCTTAGCTCAGCTGGGAGAGCACCTGCTTTGCAAGCAGGGGGTCGTCGGTTCGATCCCGACAGGCTCCACCACTCCCCAGGTACCGCGGATTGCAGCGCACACATAAAGATTTGAAGCCGCCCGGCGCTGAAGCCGAGCGGTGTTCTTTGAAAACAAGGGAAGTAGCGAGCGTTTGAGACGAAACTGTCCAGACGTGTCGTAGAGGCTAAGGCGGGAATCGAAAGATTCCTTATTTGAGTCGTTGCAATATTCGCGTCTGGAGCTTGTAACTCCAGGCACTGCGACCCCGAGGCGACTTGGGGTTATATGGTCAAGCGAATAAGCGCACACGGTGGATGCCTTGGCGGTCAGAGGCGATGAAGGACGTGGCAGCCTGCGAAAAGTGTCGGGGAGCTGGCAACAAGCTTTGATCCGGCAATGTCCGAATGGGGAAACCCACCCCGCAAGGGGTATCGTGCAGTGAATCCATAGCTGTACGAGGCGAACGCGGTGAACTGAAATATCTAAGTAACCGTAGGAAAAGAAATCAACCGAGATTCCCTTAGTAGTGACGAGCGAACGGGGAACAGCCCAAAAGTCTGTGTGGTTCTAGCCGAACGGTCTGGAAAGGCCGGCCATAGAAGGTGACAGCCCTGTATGCGAAAGGGCCACGCAGATGAAACTGAGTAGGGCGGGGCACGAGAAACCCTGTCTGAACATGGGGGGACCATCCTCCAAGGCTAAATACTCCTGACCGACCGATAGTGAACCAGTACCGTGAGGGAAAGGCGAAAAGAACCCCGGTGAGGGGAGTGAAATAGACCCTGAAACCGTGTGCGTACAAGCAGTAGGAGCCCTTCGGGGTGACTGCGTACCTTTTGTATAATGGGTCAGCGACTTATTGTCTGTGGCGAGCTTAACCGTGTAGGGGAGGCGAAGGGAAACCGAGTCTGATAAGGGCGCATAGTCGCAGGCAATAGACCCGAAACCGGGTGATCTAGTCATGCCCAGGGTGAAGGTACCGTAACAGGTACTGGAGGCCCGAACCCACTCCCGTTGCAAAGGTAGGGGATGAGGTGTGATTAGGAGTGAAAAGCTAATCGAACCCGGAGATAGCTGGTTCTCCTCGAAAGCTATTTAGGTAGCGCCTCGCATGTATCTTCTTGGGGGTAGAGCACTGTCATGGCTAGGGGGTCATCGCGACTTACCAAACCATTGCAAACTCCGAATACCAAGACAGACTGTGCGGGAGACACACGGCGGGTGCTAACGTCCGTCGTGAAAAGGGAAACAACCCAGACCCACAGCTAAGGTCCCAAATTACCGCTAAGTGGAAAACGATGTGGAAAGGCACAGACAGCCAGGAGGTTGGCTTAGAAGCAGCCACCCTTTAAAGAAAGCGTAATAGCTCACTGGTCGAGTCGGTCTGCGCGGAAGATTTAACGGGGCTAAGCGGTAAACCGAAGCTTGGGGTGCACACTTCTTGTGTGCGCGGTAGAGGAGCGTTCCGTAAGCCTGCGAAGGTGGATCGAGAGGTCTGCTGGAGGTATCGGAAGTGCGAATGCTGACATGAGTAACGATAATGCGGGTGAAAAACCCGCACGCCGAAAGCCCAAGGTTTCCTTGCGCAACGTTAATCGGCGCAGGGTGAGTCGGCCCCTAAGGCGAGGCAGAAATGCGTAGTCGATGGGAAGCTGGTTAATATTCCAGCACCTCGCGCAAGTGCGATGGAGGGACGGAGAAGGTTAGGCAGGCCGGGCGTTGGTTGTCCCGGTGAGAGAGTTGAGGCGGTCCCCTTAGGCAAATCCGGGGGGGCAACGTTGAGACTAAGGACCAGCCCTTTAGGGCGAAGCTGCTGATATCACGCTTCCAGGAAAAGCTCCTAAGCTTCAGCTTGCGCAGACCGTACCGTAAACCGACACAGGTGGGTAGGATGAGAATTCTCAGGCGCTTGAGAGAACTCGGGTGAAGGAACTAGGCAAAATAGCACCGTAACTTCGGGAGAAGGTGCGCCTCCTCTGGTGAATAGCTGGGGGGGGCCGAAGTGACCAGGCCGCTGCGACTGTTTATCAAAAACACAGCACTCTGCAAACACGAAAGTGGACGTATAGGGTGTGACGCCTGCCCGGTGCCGGAAGGTTAATTGATGGGGTCAGCCGCAAGGCGAAGCTCTTGATCGAAGCCCCGGTAAACGGCGGCCGTAACTATAACGGTCCTAAGGTAGCGAAATTCCTTGTCGGGTAAGTTCCGACCTGCACGAATGGCGTAACGACAGCGGCGCTGTCTCCACCCGAGACTCAGTGAAATTGAAATCGCTGTGAAGATGCAGCGTTCCCGTGGCAAGACGGAAAGACCCCGTGAACCTTTACTATAGCTTCACACTGAACGTTGAGTTCGTCTGTGTAGGATAGGTGGGAGGCTGTGAAACCCTGGCGCCAGCTGGGGTGGAGCCAACCTTGAAATACCACCCTGATGTGCTTGACGTTCTAACCTAGGCCCGTGATCCGGGTCGGGGACCGTGTGTGGTGGGTAGTTTGACTGGGGCGGTCTCCTCCCAAAGAGTAACGGAGGAGCTCGAAGGTACGCTCAGCGCGGTCGGACATCGCGCACTGTGTGCAAAGGCATAAGCGTGCTTGACTGCAAGATCGACGGATCAAGCAGGTACGAAAGTAGGACTTAGTGATCCGGTGGTTCTGTATGGAAGGGCCATCGCTCAACGGATAAAAGGTACTCCGGGGATAACAGGCTGATACCGCCCAAGCGTCCATAGCGACGGCGGTGTTTGGCACCTCGATGTCGGCTCATCACATCCTGGGGCTGTAGTCGGTCCCAAGGGTATGGCTGTTCGCCATTTAAAGTGGTACGCGAGCTGGGTTCAGAACGTCGTGAGACAGTTCGGTCCCTATCTGCCATGGGCGTTGGAGATTTGAGAGGGGCTGCTCCTAGTACGAGAGGACCGGAGTGGACGAACCTCTGGTGTTCCGGTTGTCACGCCAGTGGCACTGCCGGGTAGCTATGTTCGGAAGCGATAACCGCTGAAAGCATCTAAGCGGGAAGCGCGCCTCAAGATGAGATCTCCCGGGGCACAAGCCCCCTGAAGGAACCATCAAGACCAGGTGGTTGATAGGCTGGGTGTGTAAGCGCAGCAATGCGTTGAGCTAACCAGTACTAATGATCCGTGAGGCTTGACCATATAACCTCAAGTGGCCTTGGACTCTGCGACGACGTCGCGACAGCCAGGACCAGACCGTTCGCTACTTCCCCCCTTTGAGAGCGTGTGCGCTGCACGTCCGTGGGCAATCCCACCGATGCGCCGGCGACCCTCCACCCTCTCCCTGGTGACAATAGCTTTGTGGAACCACCCGATCCCATTCCGAACTCGGAAGTGAAACGCAAACGCGCCGATGGTAGTGTGCATCCGCATGCGAGAGTAGGTCATCGCCAGGGTCTTTACCCAAAACCCCCAGCCGGGAACGGCTGGGGGTTTTTCTTTGCGCGTCGCACCGCGCCCGCCGCAGCGCATGCGCAGGGCGCCGACTTCCGACACTCCGACGGGTCGGGCGCGTGTGCTACGTTCGATGCAATTCCGCGGAGAATATCCATGACCAGACTGATTCCAGCAGCCGCGACACTGGCGCTTGCAGCAGGCCTCGCGGCGGGCCTGGCCCACGCGAACGAGGAGATGGCGGTGTCCGATCCCCACCAGTGGCTCGAGGGCGTCGAGGACCCGATGGCGCTCGACTGGGTGAGGCAGCAGAACGCGAAGGCGGAAGCCGAACTGGCCGGGACGCCAGAGTTCCGCCAGCTCGAGTCCGAGCTGCTGGCGATCTACGACTCCGACGACAAGATCCCGGGCGTCTACAAGCAGGGCGACTGGTACTACAACTTCTGGCGCGACCGGAACAACCCGCGCGGCGTCTGGCGCCGCACCACGCTCGAGGAGTACCGCAAGCCGCGCCCGCAGTGGGAGGTCCTGATCGACCTCGACGCGCTCAACCAGGCCGAGGGCGAGAACTGGGTCTGGCACGGCGCGAACTGCCTTCGCCCGGACTACACCCGGTGCCTGGTGGCACTTTCGCGCGGCGGCGCGGACGCCGACGTGACCCGCGAGTTCGACCTGTCCACCAAGTCCTGGGTGAAGGACGGCTTCTATCGCGACGAGGCCAAGGGCGCACTGCGGTGGATCGACCGGGACACGGTGTACGTGTTCACCGATTTCGGTGAGGGCAGCCTCACCAGCTCCGGCTACCCGCGCATCGTCAAGGAGTGGAAGCGGGGCACCCCGATCGCCGATGCCAAGGTGGTGTACGAGGGCCAGGACGGCGACATGTACATCTCGGCCGGCCGCGACCATACCCCCGGCTTCGAGCGCGACTTCGTGGTCCGCACCATCGCCTTCTACAACGACGAGCTCTACCTGCGGAACGCCGACGGCAGCCTGAGCAAGGTGGACGCGCCGAACTCGGCGCAGAAGTCGGTGCAGCGCGAGTGGCTCGGCCTGGAACTGCGCGAACCCTGGACCGTGAACGGCAGGACCTACAGGGCCGGTTCGCTGCTGGTCGCGAAGTTCGACGACTTCATGGCCGGCAAGCGCGAGTTCGAGGTGCTGTTCGAGCCCACCGGTACCACGTCGCTGGCGGGCGCCTCGTTTACCCGCAACCACCTCGTGCTCAATGTCCTGGACGACGTCAAGAACCGCCTGTTCGTGCTCACCCCGGGCGCGAACGGCTGGACCCGCCGGCCGCTGGCCGGACTGCCCGAGTTCGGCACCGTGTCGGCCCAGGCCGTGGACGCGGACGAGTCCGACGCCCTGTGGATCACCGTCACCGACTTCCTCACCCCGACCACGCTCATGCTGGGCGACGCGGGCGAGGGCGCGGCGCCTCCGGAAGTGCTCAAGACCATGCCGACGTTCTTCGATGCCTCGAAGCACGTGGTCGAGCAGCATTTCGCCACATCGAAGGACGGCACCCGCGTGCCGTACTTTCTGGTGCGACCGAAGGACATGGCGCACGACGGCAGCAACCCGACCCTGCTGTACGGCTACGGCGGGTTCGAGATCTCGCTCACGCCGGGCTATTCCGGCGGCATCGGCAAGGGCTGGCTGGAGAAGGGCGGCGTGTACGCGGTCGCCAACATCCGCGGCGGCGGCGAGTACGGGCCGCGCTGGCACCAGGCCGCGCTCAAGGCCAACCGCCACCGCGCCTACGAGGATTTCGCCGCGGTCGCGCAGGACCTGATCCAGCGCCGCGTGACCTCGCCGGCGCACCTGGGCATCCGCGGCGGCAGCAACGGCGGCCTGCTCACGGGCAACATGCTGGTCCAGTACCCGGAGCTGTTCGGGGCGATCGTGATCCAGGTGCCGCTGCTCGACATGCAGCGCTACAACAAGCTGCTCGCGGGCGCGTCGTGGATGGCCGAGTACGGCGATCCGGACAAGCCGGAGGAGTGGGAGTTCATCCGCACCTTCTCGCCCTACCACCTGTTCGATCCGGCGAAGGACTACCCGCCGACGCTGCTGCTCACGTCCACCCGCGATGATCGCGTCCATCCGGGCCACGCCCGCAAGATGATGGCCAGGATGCTCGAGGCCGGCAAGGACGTGCGCTACTACGAGAACATCGAAGGCGGGCACGGCGGCGCGGCGGACAATCGCCAGGCCGCGCACATGGACGCGCTCTACCTGACCTTCCTCTGGCAGCAGCTCGGCCGCAAGTGAGCCGCTCCCCGCGCCCGGCCCGTCCGGGCGCGGCCCCCGAACCCCGCCGGACGCCCCGATGAGAACCGCATTCCTGCTCGCAACGACGATCCTCATGACCCTTTCCAGCCTCCCTGCCATCGCCGCCGCCCCCACGCCGCCCGACGTCGAGAAGCGTCCCCACGTGGTGCGCGCCCCGCATGGCGCCGAGCGCCAGGACGAGTACTACTGGCTGCGCGACGACAAGCGCGAGGATCCGGCGATGCTGGCCTACCTCCAGGCCGAGAACGCCTATGCGGACCAGGTGCTCGCGTCGCTCAAGCCGGTCCAGGAACAGCTGTACTCGGAAATCGTCGGCCGGATCAAGCAGGATGACAGCTCGATTCCGGTGCGCGAGCGCGGCTGGTGGTACTACGCGCGCTACGAAACCGGCAAGGACTATCCGATCCACGCCCGCCGCAAGGACGGGCCCGGCGTGGACGCGCTCTCGATCCAGCAAGCCAACGAGGCCGGCGACTTCGCCGGAGAGGAAGTCCTGCTCGACGTCAACGTGCTGGCCGAGGGCAAGGACTACTACGCCGTCGGCGCGATCGAGGTCAGCCAGGACAACACGATCATGGCCTGGGCGGACGACACCAACGGCCGCCGCCAGTACACCTTCCGCTTCCGCAACCTGGTCACGGGCGAGGACTACCCGGAGGAGATCAAGGGGACCTCCGGCGACCTCGTGTTCACCGACGACGCGCGGGTCGTGCTCTACGTCGAGAACGATCCGGAGACCCTGCTCACCAAGCGGGTCAAGCGCCACGTCATCGGAACCGACCCGGCCACGGACACCGTGGTCTACGAGGAGCCGGACGACAGCTACTACATGGGCATCGACCGCACCCGCGACGACCGCTACATCGTCATCGGCGTGAGCAGCACGGTGTCCGACGAACTGCGTTACGCGCCGGCCGCGGACCCGCGCGAGTTCACCGTGCTGGCGCCGCGCGAGCGCGACCTGGAGTACAGCGCCGACCACCTCGACGGGCGCTGGGTGATCCTGACCAACGCCGACGGCGCGAAGAACTTCAAGCTGGTCCAGGCGCCGAGCGGCTCCCGCGACCGGCGCGACTGGCAGGACGTGGTCGGCCACGACCCCGACGTGCTGCTCGAGGACTTCGAGCTGTTCGACGGCTTCATCGCGCTGGGCGAGCGTTCGCAGGGACTGGAGCGCGTGCGCATCCTGCGCGCCGACGGCAGCGCCGAGTACGTCAAGGCCGACGAACCGGCCTATTCGATGGGTCTGGCCGCCAACAGCGAGCACACCACCACGCGCCTGCGCTACACCTACACCTCGCTGACCACGCCCGCCACCACCTACGAGCTGGACGTGGCCACCGGCGAGCGCCGCCTCCTCAAGCAGCAGCCGGTGATCGGCTACGATGCCACGCAGTACGTCACCGAGCGGGTGTGGGCGCCGGCGCGCGACGGCGAGAAGATCCCGGTCTCGCTGGTGTACCGGAAGGGTTACGCGAAGGACGGCACCGCGGCCCTGCTGCAGTACGCCTACGGCAGCTACGGGATCTCCTCCGACCCCGGCTTCAGCGTCACCGCGATCAGCCTGCTCGACCGTGGCGTGGTCTACGCCATCGCCCACATCCGCGGCGGCCAGGAACTGGGACGGCGCTGGTACGAGGACGGCAAGCTGCTGAAGAAGGTCAATACCTTCACCGACTTCATCGACGTCACCGACTTCCTGGTGGCCGAGGGCTACGCGGCGAAGGACCGCGTCGCCGCCTACGGTGGCAGCGCCGGCGGCCTGCTGATGGGCGCGGTGGCGAACATGGCGCCGGACAGGTACCGCGTGATCCTGTCCCAGGTCCCGTTCGTGGACGTGGTCACCACGATGCTCGACCCGAGCATCCCGCTGACCACCAACGAGTACGACGAGTGGGGCAACCCGGAGCAGCGGGAGTACTACGACTACATGGCCACGTACTCGCCCTACGACAACCTCAAGGCCCAGGCGTATCCGGCGATGTTCGTCGGCACCGGCCTGTGGGACTCGCAGGTGCAGTACTGGGAGCCGGCCAAGTACGTGGCGCGGCTGCGCGACCTCAACACCGGGACCGCGCCCGTGGTGTTCCGCATCAACATGGAGGCCGGCCACGGCGGCAAGTCGGGCCGGTTCCGCCGATTCCGCGAACAGGCGGAGATGTACGCCTTCATGCTCGACCAGCTCGGCGTGAAGTAGCGCGGGCGACCGGGGTGGCGGGAGCGGTAGCATGCGCGCATGCGCCCGCCGTCCCGTCTCCGCTGGGCCTGGTGGCTGGTGGCATGGGCCAGCCTGGGCCTCGGCCTGCTCGGCATGTTCCTGCCGGTCCTGCCGACGGTGCCGTTCATCCTGCTCGCGGCATTCGCCGCGGCCCGGGGGTCGGAGCGGCTGCACCGCAGGTTGCTCGCCGATCCGCGCTTCGGTCCGATGATCCGCGACTGGCGGGCGGGGGGCACCGTCCGGCGCCGCGCCAAGTGGACGGCGACCTGGACCATGCTGGCCTCGGCGCTGGTGCTGGTGGGCCTGGTGCTGCTGCGTGGCGGTGACCGGTGGTGGATTGCGGCGCTGCCGATCGCCTGCATGGCCGCCGTCGCGACCTGGCTGTGGCGTCGCCCCGAGCCGGCACCGCGGCGCGATCCGGGACAGGACTGAACGCCACGGGCACGGGACTCGTCCTGCCCCCGCGGCCCGGGCTACACTGCCGCCATGCGCCGATCCTCCATGCTCCTCGCGCCGATGGCGCTGCTGTTCGCCCTGGTCCTGGCCGCCTGCGGCAACAAGGGCCCGCTGGTATATGCGCCGGCGCCGGATGACGAGGACGTCGAAGAGGTCGAGGAGTCCGGGGAGCCCGAGGCCATCGACGATGCCGGGACGTCGGAGGACGGTGACCCGGCCGATGCCGAGGCCCTGCCGCCCGGCGACGCGCCCGTCGATCCGCCGCCCGCGGGCGACGACAACGGTTGATCCGGTGGCCGTGCCCGCCACCCGCCCGCTCCACGAAGCCATGTCGCGCCCTCCGCTGCGCTTCACCAAGATGCACGGCGCCGGCAACGACTTCGTGGTGCTCGACCTGCGCGACGGCACGCCGCCGCCGGCGCCGGCGTTGTGCCGGGCGCTCGCGGACCGGCATGCCGGCGTGGGCTGCGACCAGATCCTGACCATCGAAGCGCCGGCGGATGCCGCTGCGGTGGCGCGCTACCGGATCTGGAATGCCGACGGCTCGGCATCGGGCCAGTGCGGCAACGGGGCGCGCTGCGTCGCCGCCTGGCTGGTGCGCGAAGGCGCGGCCCGCGGGCCGCGCTTCCTGCTCGAGAGCCCGGCCGGCGTGCATGCGGTCGAGTCGATGGGGGGAGGGCATTACCGGATCGCCATGGGCGTGCCGCGTTTCGCCCCCGCGTCGGTCCCGATGCACGGCGTCGAGCGCGAGTCCACCGGCTACGAGGCCGACGTGCCGCCGCTGGGACGCCTGCGCTTCGGTGCGGTCTCAATGGGCAATCCGCATGCGGTGCTCGAGGTCGACGACGTGGACCGCGCCGAAGTCGCGCGGATCGGGCCGGCGCTCCAGGCCAGCGGCATGTTTCCCGAGTCGGCCAACATCGGCTTCGCCCAGATGCTCGACCGTGGCCGGATCCGGTTGCGCGTGTACGAGCGCGGCGTCGGCGAAACCCTGGCCTGCGGCAGTGGCGCGTGCGCGGCGGTGGCGGTGCTGGTCCGCGCCGGCAGGATCGACCGCGACGTCGCGGTGTCGCTGCCGGGCGGAGAGCTGCGGATCACGTGGCCGGACGATGGCGCCGAGGTGCTGATGGCGGGGCCGGCCGCATTCGTTTTCGAAGGGGAATGGACCCAATGAGCAACAGCGAGACACTTGGTGCCCACGAAGTCGCGGCCTGGCTGCGGCGGCATCCGAAGTTCCTGCAGCAGTTCCCGGACCTCGCGCTGAGCCTGGTGGTGCCGCGCGAGGACGGTCCGGCCGCCTCGCTGGCCAGCTACCAGCTCGAGGTGCTGCGGGACAAGAACCGCGAGCTCTCGCGCCGGTTGCACGACCTGTTCGCGATCTCGCAGGAGAACGAGCGCCTCGCGGTGCGGACCCACCAGCTGACCCTGGCGCTGATGCGCCAGTCGGACGCGCCCGGGGTGGTGCGGGCGATGGCCGCGACCCTGGAGGAAGACTTCGCCGGCGACCTGGTGCGCGTGGTGCTGTTCCGACCGGTCGAGGGCCTGGGCGGCGAGCCCTGGCTGCAGGTGATCGACCGCGACGATCCGCTGCTGCGGCCCTTCGCCGACGCGCTCAAGTCCGGCGAACCGCTGTGCGGCCGGCTGCATCCGGACAAGCACGCGCTGCTGTACGGCGCGCGCAGCGACGAGGTCCAGTCCAGCGCGCTGCTGGCGCTGGAAGGCACCGGCCTGGTGGCCGTGGGCAGCACCGATCCGAACCGCTTCTATCCCGGCATGGGCACGCTGTTCCTGCGCATGATGGGCGAGGCGTTCGAAGTCGCGCTGCGGCGCTTCGATGCCTGACACGGAGCCGACGGCGGGTCGCGCGCGCGACGCCGCTTCGCGCGCCCCGGAACCGCGGTCGACGGTCGAACTGCCGGCGCCCATCGCCGACTACCTCGCCCACCTGCAGGTGGAGCGACGCGCGTCGCCGCACACGCTCGCCAACTATCGTCGCGACCTGGAGGCGCTGGCCGCATGGGCGACGGAGGCGGGCGTGGACGTCGCCGCCCCGGGCGAAGCCGACATCCGCGCCTTCGTCGCCTCCGAGCATCGCCGGGGACTGTCGCCGCGCAGCCTGCAGCGACGGCTGTCCGCGGTGCGTGGGTTCTACCGCTGGCGGCTGCGGCACGGCCAGCTCGCGGCCAATCCCGCCGCGGGGGTGCGCGCGCCGAAGGCGCCGCGCCGGCTGCCGCAGGTGCTGGACCCGGACGAAGCCAGGACCCTGGTCGAAGTGCCGGCCGAAGCGCCTCTGGGGCTGCGCGACCGGGCGATGCTGGAACTGTTCTATTCGTCGGGACTGCGCCTGTCGGAGCTGTGCGCGCTGCGCTGGCGCGACCTGCACCTGGACGACGGCCTGGTGAACGTACTTGGCAAGGGCGGGCGCGAACGGATCGTGCCGGTGGGCTCGTTCGCGCGCGAGGCGCTGCGCGAGTGGCGTGCCGAAAGCCGCGGTGCCGACGACGCCCCGGTGTTCCCCGGGCGTGGCGGAAGGCACATCAGTCCGCGCGCGGTGCAGCTGCGCATGCGCCAGCTCGCCCAGCGCCAGGGCCTGTTCAAGCGCGTGCATCCGCACCTGCTGCGGCACTCCTTCGCCAGCCACGTGCTTGAATCCTCGGGCGACCTGCGCGGCGTGCAGGAGCTGCTCGGCCACGCCGACATCGCCACCACCCAGATCTACACCCACCTCGATTTCGGCCACCTTGCCAGGGTGTACGACGCCGCGCACCCGCGGGCGAGGCGCAAGCGGTGACGTCGGCAGGCGTGTCCTTCGCGTCGCGCCGGGTGGCCGCCGCGGTCCTCGCCTGCCTCGCCATCCTGCCGGTGCAGGCGGGCATTGCCGAAGCGGGGTGGCAGCGGCTGGTCGGGCAGAACCGGCCGCTGGCCGCGGTACGGGAACTCGAACGTTCGCCGGAGCTCGCCCAGCTGCACGCGCAGGTGTCGGTCTTCATCGGCGACGAGGCGCCATCGTGCGGGCTGTCCGGCCGTCTCGTGCTGCCGGATGACGTCGAGTACCGCGACGCGCTGCCGGTGATCGCCGAACTGGCCCGCGACCGGCGCGTGGTGATGCTCAACGAATCCCACTTCCGCGGCGTGCACCGCGCCTTCCTGGCGCGCGTGGTGGCGCTGCTCGACGGACTTGGCTTCGATGCGCTGGCGGCCGAGACGTTCACGCCGGCCGCGCCGGAGCGCCTGCGGGCGTCGGCGCCCGGCACGGACACCGGGTTCTACCTGGCCGATCCGCTGTTTGCCGCCGCGGTCCGCGAGGCGCGCGCGCTCGGTTGGGAGTTCGTGCACTACGAGGCGGACACGACGCACGACCGCGAGTCCCGGGAGGCCGGGCAGGCGCACCGGCTGGCGGAGTGGCTCGCCGCCCACCCCGGGCGCAGGCTGCTGGTCCATGCCGGGGGCTCGCACGTGTCCGAAGCGGCGGAGGCGGGCTGGATGGCTGCGCGCCTCGCCGCAGCGACCGGCCTCGACCCGTTGACCGTGCGCCAGGCCGCGACCGCATGTCCCGGCCAGGCCGGTGCGTGGCCGGTGGAAGCGGACGAGGCGCTGGTGCCGTTCCGGGAGGGACGTCCGCTTGCGGTTGCGGGGACCGACCTGGCGGTGGTGCACCCGCCCGCCGCGGTCGAGGCGGCCCGGCAGGTGCTGGGTGCGCCGGTGGTCGTGTGCGCGCCTGCCGTGGCGCAGGATTCCCTGCTGCGCGCGTTCGGCGAGGCCGATGCGCCGCTCGCGATCGCGCATGACCAGCGCCTGCTGGCGGCGGGCGCCGACCGCGTCCGGCTCCACCTGCGGCCCGGTCGGTACCGGATCGAACGCGAGGATGCCGACGGTCGCCACCCGCTGGGCCGGGTCGAAGTGGCGGACGAAGGGGACGCCGCCTGCCTGCGGCCGGTGCCCTGAATCCCGGTCCGGGTGCGCGGCCATCACGCGCCCGGAATGCGATGTCCGGATCCGGCGAGCGTGCCCGCGTCGCCTGCCGCAGGCTGGCGCCGACTCCACCACGCAGACGACCCTCCATGACGTTCCAGCTGTCCGGCATCGACCCCACGCCCTTCGCCCCGCTGTTCGCGCTGGACGACGGCGCGCTCGCGAGAATCGGCGCGACGCGCTGCGTCGCCGATCGCGACTTCGCTTTTCCCTGCCGCGTCAGCCTGCAGGACGCCAGTCCCGGCGAGGAACTCCTGCTGCTGTCCTGGGAACACCAGCCGGCGGCCTCTCCCTATCGCGCGTCCGGGCCGGTGTTCGTGCGCCGCGACGCGGAGCGCGCGGTGCTGCGCCCGGGCGAGGTCCCGCCGTACGTGACCCGCCGGCTGATGTCGCTGCGGGCCTACGACGCGGCGCACGCGATGGTGGATGCCGAGGTGTGCGAGGGCGTGGACGTGGCGCGGCAGCTCGAGCGGATGTTCGCCGATCCAGGCGTGGCCTATGTGCACCTTCACAACGCCCGCCGTGGCTGCTACTCCTGCCTCGCCCTGCGCGCCTGATGGCCGCGTCGCGGACGACGGCGGGGCTTGATCCGGCCTCCGGCGCCCTCATGTCGGGTGGACCGGACCCGGAGGCCCCATGGATCCCAGCCAGAACCCCAACGTGTTCCACGCCACCACGATCCTGTCGGTGCGCCGCGACGGCAAGGTGGCCGTGGCCGGCGACGGCCAGGTGACCCTCGGCCACACCGTGATGAAGTCCAACGCACGCAAGGTGCGCCGCCTGGGCAAGGACGGCCAGGTGCTGGCCGGGTTCGCCGGCGCCGCGGCCGATGCGTTCACCCTGTTCGAGCTGTTCGAGTCCAAGCTCGAGAAGCATGGCCAGCTGCAGCGCGCCGCGGTCGAGATGGCCAAGGACTGGCGTACCGAACGCCGCTTCGGCAAGCTCGAGGCGCTGCTGGCGGTGGCCGACAGGGACACGTCGCTGATCGTCAGCGGCACGGGCGACGTGATCGAACCCGAGGACGGGATCATCGCCATCGGCTCCGGCGGCAGCTACGCGCTGTCGGCGGCCCGCGCGTTGCTCGCGCACACGCAGCTGGACGCGCGCACGATCGCCACCGAGGCGCTGGCCATCGCCGGCGACATCTGCATCTACACCAACCGCAACGTGGTGGTGGAAGAGCTGTGACCGGCGGCCCGCGCCGCGGGTCGTCGCGCCTGCCGCACCCCGTCGCCGACGCGGTCCCCGGCCGCGGCCGACCGGGCAGGCGCGCGACGACCCGCCCGGGCCACCGGCCACCCGCCACATCACCCTGCACCACTGCATGAAGAGGGCCCGCAGGCCATGACCGATTCCGCTTCCGCCACCATGACCCCGCGCGAGATCGTGCAGGAGCTCGACCGCCACATCATCGGCCAGCAGGCCGCCAAGCGCGCGGTCGCGATCGCGCTGCGCAACCGCTGGCGCCGCGCGCAGCTGCCCGACGAACTGCGCAACGAGGTGATGCCCAAGAACATCCTGATGATCGGCCCGACCGGCGTGGGCAAGACCGAGATCGCGCGCCGCCTGGCCACGCTGGCCAACGCGCCGTTCGTCAAGGTCGAGGCGACGCGCTTCACCGAGGTCGGCTATGTCGGCAAGGACGTCGAGCAGATCATCCGCGACCTGGCCGACACCGCGGTCAAGCTGCACCGCGAGCAGGCCAAGAAGAAGGTCCGCACCCAGGCCGAGGAGCGCGCCGAGGAGCGCATCCTCGACGCGCTGCTGCCGCGGCGCGAGGCGTCGCCGCCGGCGTTCGGCTTCGGCGTGCAGGCCACCACCGTGGACATCGGCGCCGAGCCGTCGGCGAAGGAATCGGAGACCCGGCAGAAGCTGCGCCGCCAACTGCGCGCCGGCGAGCTCGACGAGCGCGAGATCGAGATCGAGCTCTCGACCAGCATCGGGGTGGACATCATGACCCCGCCGGGCATGGAGGAGATGGGACAGCAACTACGGCAGATGTTCTCCAGCCTCGGCGGCGCGAAGACTCACACCCGCAAGCTCACGATCAAGGCCGCGCGCCCGCAGCTGATCGAGGAGGAGGCGGCCAGGCTGGTCAACGAGGACGAGGTGCGCGAGGCCGCGATCGAGTCCTGCGAGCAGCACGGGATCGTGTTCATCGACGAGATCGACAAGGTCGCCAGGCGCAGCGAGGGCGTCGGCGCCGACGTCAGCCGCGAGGGCGTGCAGCGCGACCTGCTGCCGCTGGTGGAGGGCTCGACGGTGAGCACCAAGTACGGGCCGGTGAAGACCGACCACATCCTGTTCATCGCCTCCGGCGCGTTCCACCTGGCCAAGCCGAGCGACCTGATCCCAGAGCTGCAGGGCCGCTTCCCGATCCGGGTCGAGCTGGCCGCGCTGACCAAGGACGACTTCGTGCGCATCCTCACCGAGCCGCGCGCCGCGCTGACCCGCCAGTACGTGGAGCTGCTGCGCACCGAGGGGGTCGAGCTGGAGTTCGTCCCCGACGCCATCGAGCGCGTGGCCGAGATCGCGGCCCAGGTCAACGAGCGACAGGAGAACATCGGCGCGCGCCGCCTGCACACCGTGCTCGAGCGCCTGCTCGACACGCTCAGCTACGAGGCGCCCGACCGCGACGGCACCCGCGTGACGATCGATCGCGCCTACGTCGACGCGCACCTGGGCGAGCTCGTCCAGGATCCGGACCTGAGCCGCTACATCCTGTGACCCGCGCGGCCGCCTGACGCGGCGGCCGCCCCGGAAAACAGGCGCGATCCTGAACGGGTGGCGCGTGCGGCTGTCGCCGCGGGCGGCCGCCGGGCTATGTTTGCCGCGCCCGAGCGCCACACGCCAAGGAGCCCGCCATGCGCATCCGCCATGCCACCATCGCCGCCGCACTCGCCTCGCTGCTGCTGGCCGCGGCGCCTGCCGCCGCGCGCGACGTGTCCTGCCGGCTCACCTTCACCATGAGCGGCTGGTCGGTGCTGTACCGCACCGCCTCGGGCACCGGCACCATCCGCTGCGACAACGGCCAGAGCATGGCGGTGCGGATCAGCGCCAAGGGCGGCGGGCTGACCGTGGGCAAGTCGGAGATCCGCGACGGCCGCGGCGAATTCTCCGGCGTTCGCGACATCCGCGAGGTGCTCGGCACCTACGCCACCGCCGAGGCCCACGCAGGCGCGGTCAAGTCGAGCAAGGCGCAGGTGATGACCAAGGGCGAGGTCTCGCTGGCGCTGGCCGGCACCGGCAGGGGCTGGGACCTGGGCGTGGCGTTCGGCGCGTTCACGATCGAGCCGCGCTGACCCCGCGCGCCCGCGGCGGGGCGGCTCAGTCGACCCCGATGTCCTCGTTCCACACGCCGGGGTTGCGCGCGATCCAGTCGCCCAGCATCGCGATGCACCCGGGATCGGCCAGGTCGACCACCCGCACCCCGTGCGCGCGCAGCCAATCGTGGCCGCCGCTGAAGTTCACCGACTCGCCCATCACCACCGTGCCGATGCCGAACTGGCGCACCAGTCCGCTGCAGTACCAGCAGGGCGACAGGGTGGTGACCATGATCGTGTCGCGATACGAGCGCTGGCGGCCGGCCTTGCGGAAGGCGTCGGTCTCGCCGTGCACCGACGGATCGCCTTCCTGCACCCGGCGGTTGCGGCCGCGGCCGAGCAGGGTGCCGTCGGCGCGGAACAGCGCGGCGCCGATCGGGATGCCGCCTTCGGCCAGGCCGGCGCGGGCTTCGTCGATCGCGACCTGGAGCATGGCCCGGTAGTCGGGCGCCGGGGGCTGGCTGGACATTCGACCGTCCTCACGGCTCGGGGGGACTGCCCCATTATCACTGCTTCGGGTAGTGTGTCCCGGCCCGGGCCGCTCGCGCGGCAGGGCGGACGACCGCAACAGGGGGATGGGGATGGGGATTCGTATCGGAGTGCGGGGTGCGATGCTGGCAGGGCTCGGCCTGCTGGCGGCGCCCGGCGTGCAGGCGCAGGTGGTGCCCGGGCACCTGGAGTTGCACTGGGGCGACCCGGTCCCGCAGAGCGCGCAGGCGCCGCGGTTCAAGGCCAGCCTGGCGCTGGACAACGGCGCCAGGCTGGCGCTCGACCCGGCCCAGGCGCGGCGCGGCGCGGGCGACCTCTACACGCTTTCGGGCCGGCGGGTCGCGGTGCAGTTCGTGCCCGACAAGTCGACCGGCGGCCGCCGGATCGAGGCGATCGTCGCCGCCGACGACCCCGACACGGGGCGTCCGCACGGCCTGACCGGAGACCGGGGACTGGCCAAGGCCACCCTGGGATCCACGCGCTGGATCACCCTGGCCTGCCGGTTCAAGGACATCGCCGAAGAGCAGGAGTCGATCGACTTCTTCCGGGAGCTGTACGGCGACGCGCCGGGCCAGCTCGGCCACTACTGGCGCGAGGTGTCCTACAACAGGATCAACCTCGCCGGCAGCGACGCCAAGGGCTGGTACGAACTGCCGCAGCCGCGCTCGCACTACGTCCCCGAGGACGGCAGCGCCGACCTGAAGCAGCTGTTCGAGGACTGCACCGCCGCCGCCGACGCGGAAGTGGATTTCGCCAGCGTGGTCGGCGTCAACATGATGTTCAACGGCGACCTGGACGGCTACGCCTGGGGCGGCAGCCAGTGCGCCGAACGCGACGGCGCGTTCCGCTGCCTGTCGAGTACCTGGAACCCGCCCTGGTCGTTCCAGAACCTCGCCCCGCTGGCGCACGAGATGGGCCACGGCTACGGCCTGCCGCATTCGGACAACTCCGATGGCGACACCGACACCTACGACAATCCGTGGGACGTGATGAGCGACAGCTGGGGCAATGCCGTCGTGCACGACGATTACGGCAGCCTGCCCAAGCACGTCAACATCCTCCAGCGCGACCGCCTCGGCTGGGTGGACCCGGCGCGCAAGCGCACGATCCAGTGGGGCGGCGCCCCGGTGCGCGTGCAGCTGGACTACGCCAGCCTGGCCAGCGCGTCGAACGCGCAGATGGTGCTGCTCGAGACCCCGCCGCCGCCCGACCCGTACCGCGGCACCTGGTACACGGTCGAGGCCCGCACCCGGACCGGCCACTACGAGGCCAACCTGGCCGGCACCGCGGTCATCATCCACGCCCTGGGCGGCAGCTACGAGCGCGACATCGCCCAGAGCCAGGACGCCGACTGGCCGGCGGCCGACAGGTCCTGTAACGAGGGCTCGATGTTCACGGTCGGCGAGATATGGATTTCGCCCGACGGCCTGTACGGCGTCTACGTCGAGTCCGCCACCCCCACCGGGTTCGTGGTCGTGGTGTACTCCAGCCCGCACGCCACCGGCGGCCCGGGCCCGCGCCGCCTGCGCCGCTGAGCCCGTCCGCCGCACGGCGCCGTGACGACCGCGGCGCCGCGCGGTGCGATAATGCGCGCATGACCGCACCCGACGACTCCGGCACCACCCATTTCGGCTTCCGCGAGGTCCCGGTGGCCGAGAAGCGCCGCCTGGTCGGGCAGGTGTTCTCGTCGGTCGCCGGCAACTACGACCTGATGAACGACCTGATGAGCCTCGGCATCCATCGGGTCTGGAAGCGCTATTTCGTCGCCACCGCGCAGGTCCCGCGCGGCGGCCGGGTCCTGGACCTGGCCGGCGGCACCGGCGACATCGCCGCGCTGCTGCGCGGGCGCCTGGGGCCGGAAGGCGAGGTGGTGCTGGGCGACATCAACGCGCAGATGCTGCGCACCGGGCGCGACCGCATGACCGACCGCGGCAGCGTGCGCGGCCTGCACTATGTCCAGTGCAACGCCGAGGTGCTGCCGTTCCCGGACGGCAGCTTCGACCTGGTCACGATCGCCTTCGGCCTGCGCAACGTCACCGACAAGGACGCCGCGCTGCGCGAGATGCTGCGCGTGCTCAAGGTCGGCGGCCAGGCGCGGGTGCTCGAGTTCTCCGAAGTGAAGGCCGACTGGTTCCGGCCGGTCTACGACTTCCACTCGTTCCAGGTGCTGCCGCGCCTGGGCCGGCTGTTCGCCGGCGACGCCGACAGCTACCGTTACCTGGCCGAATCGATCCGCCGCCATCCGCCGCAGGAGGAGCTGCGGGCGATGATGGAGGCGGCCGGGTTCGCGCGTGCGCGCTACCGCAACCTGACCGGCGGGATCGTGGCGATCCACGACGGCTGGAAGGCCTGATCCGCGGCATCGCCGGACGCGGCACTGCGCCCGCCGCGCGCGGGGATTAGAATCGGGCCACTGTTCCCGCACGAGGTTTCCCCCGGCGATGCGTCTTCCCCGCGTGCGCGCGCTGCGCGCCCTCCCGATCCTGCTGTCCCTGTTCCTGCTGGCCGCATGCCAGCGCGACGCCTCCAACCCCGAACCCGCGGCCGCGAAGCCGGCCAGGCCCGCGATGTCCGAAACCGACGAGCATTCCCGCGCCGAACCCGATAAGGTCGTGATCGAGGACCTCGCCCTCGACTTGGCGCTCGACTTCGACAGCCGGACCCTCTCCGGCACCGCCACCTACCGCCTGGACTGGAAGGATCCGTCGGCGACGGTGCTGGCGCTGGACACGCGCGACCTGTCGATCGCGAAGGTCGAGGCCGAGGTCGACGGCGCTTGGCAGCCGCTGCAGTTCGCGCTCGACGAGGCCGATCCGGTCCTGGGCAGCCGATTGCGGATCGAGGCGCCGCAGCGCCCGGCGCGGGTGCGCGTCACCTACCGCACCTCGCCCGGGGCCTCCGGCCTGCAATGGCTGACGCCGGAGATGACCGAGGGCAAGCAGCTGCCCTTCATGTTCAGCCAGTCGCAGCAGATCCACGCCCGTTCCTGGGTGCCGCTGCAGGACACCCCGCAGGTGCGCTACACCTACACCGCCCGCGTCACCACGCGTCCGGACGTGATGGTGCTGATGAGCGCCGACAACGACCCGGCCGCCGAGCGCGACGGCGAGTACCACTTCGCCATGCCGCAGCCGATCCCGTCGTACCTGATGGCGATCGCGGCCGGCGACCTGGTGTTCAAGCCGATCTCCGAACGCTCGGGCGTGTGGGCCGAGCCGGCGATGGTCGAGCGCGCGCACGCCGAGTTCGCCGACACCGAGCAGATGATCGCCGCTGCCGAGGCGCTGTACGGCGAGTACCGCTGGGGCCGCTACGACCTGCTGGTGCTGCCGCCGTCGTTCCCGTTCGGCGGCATGGAGAACCCGCGCCTGTCGTTCATCACCCCGACCGTGATCGTGGGCGACAGGTCGCTGGTGGCGCTGATCGCGCACGAGCTCGCGCACAGCTGGTCGGGCAACCTGGTCACCTTCGCCAACGCCCGCCACGGCTGGCTCAACGAGGGCATGACCAGCTACGTCGAGAACCGCATCGTCGAGGCGCTGTACGGCAAGGAGTTCAGCGACATGGAATGGGTGCTCGCGCGCGACGCGCTCAAGCGCGACATCGGCGCGATGCCGGAGCCGCGCCAGGCGCTGGCGATCCGCCCCGGCACCGAGGTCGACGCCGACGACGCGCTGAGCGGGGTGAGCTACGACAAGGGCGCCTGGTTCCTGCACTTCCTCGAGGAGCGCTACGGCCGCGACGTGTTCGATCCGTTCCTGCGCGGCTACTTCGACCACTTCGCGTTCCAGAGCATCACCACCGAGACCTTCCTGGCCTACGCGAAGGAGCACCTGCTGGGCCCTAACCCGGGCGTGGTGAGCGAGGGCGAGCTGGAGGAGTGGCTGTACGGCCCCGGCATCCCGGCCAGCGCGCCGCAGGTGCTCTCGCCGCGCCTGGGTATCGTCGATTCGGCGCGCCTGGGCTGGCGCGGCAGCAAGCAGCTGCCGCCGGCCCAGATCACCGCCAAGTGGAGCACCCAGGAGTGGCTGCATTTCCTGGAAGGCATGCCCGGGACCCTGCCGCTGGCCGACCTGGAGCAGCTCGACGCCGCCTACGGGTTCACCGGCACCGCCAACGGCGAGATCGCGATGCGCTGGTACCCGCTGGCGATCCGCAGCGGTTATGCCGCGGCGTATCCGGCGGCGGCGGAGTTCATCAGCCGCGTCGGACGGCGCAAGCTGATCATCCCGGTGTACCAGGCGCTGGCGGAGACCGCGGAGGGGCTGGCGCTCGCGCGCGAGACCCTGGAGGCCGCACGGCCCGGCTACCACCCGATCACGACCGCCTCGGTGGCGAAGGTGCTGGCCGAGGCGAAGCCGGCGCCTTCGCCCGCGCCCGGGCCGACCGGCGGCGACGGCGGGGCCGAGTCGCAGGACGAGGCCCGGGCGGACGAGCCCTCCGGAGGCTGAGCTCGGGAGGACGCCGCGGGCTTGCGGCGGCGCACGGCGCGCCCGACACTGCCCGCGTCGCCGGCCGCGTGCCGGCCTGGTTGCGAGGACAGCGCCCGATGTCGCCACGCCCGTTCGCCATCGCCACCCTGGCCCTGCTCCTGCTCGCCGGTTGCAGGGACCGTGAAGCCGAGGCCGCGGCCCAGGCCGCGGCGATCGCCGCCGCCAACGAACAGGCGGCCGTCGAGGCCGAGAAGGCGTTCGATGCCGCGGTCGCCGACGGCAACTGGGCGCTGGCCAAGGCGCAGGGCGACATCGTGTTCGCGCGCTGGCCCGACACCGAGGCCGCGGCCCGCCTGCGGCCGCGCTACGAGGAGGCGCGGGCCAAGGGGCAGGCCGAGGTCGAGGCGCGCCGCCTGGCCGCGCTGTGGACCTACCAGAGCATCGCGGTGAAGGGTGGCCAGCAGGTGTCGGCGGCCATCCACGCCAAGGATCCACTCGACGTCGACGGCAGCGGCCCCAGGCCGGTGCAGCTGATCTTCCGCGACCACCCCGAATGGGGCCGCAGCAGCTACCTCGTGCTCAAGGCCGGCGACTTTGCGCGGCCCTGCTACCGCGGCTGCCGGGTCAAGGTCACCGTCGACGAGCAGCCGCCGCGCAACATGGCCGCCAACCGTCCCGACACGGACGAGGCGATCGCCATGTTCATCGAGGACGAGAAGGCGCTGTGGCGCATGCTTCGCGACGCGTCGGTACTGCGGATCGAGTTCCCGACCCGCGACGCGGGCACGCAGGTGGCCGAGTTCGAGGTTGGCGGGCTCGACCGCGCGAGGATGCCGAAGTGGGACTGAGCGCGAACGGCTGACCCCGGGGTCGCGCCGGGGCGTGCCGCCGGTCCCGTCGCGAGCTGCAGGTGCCGGGCGGACGGCTGCAACAGGTCCCAATGGTTGGCGCGGGTGTCGCGCCTCACGGCTACGGTGCTGGACGGCTCCACCTGGAGAGGAGGTGGGCGGCCGGGCGCGTCGGCCGCCATGCCACGGGCCGCGGCCCGGCGTCAGCGTCCACGCACGGGCGTCAGGTGGGTCAGCATGCAGCGCCACTGCCCGTCGACGCGGCGATAGATGTCGGTGACGTATTCGTCGGCCTGGATCGGTTCGCCATTGAAGGTCCCCGTGTTCTGGCCGCGACCGGTCACCCAGGCCATGTCGCCGGCCACGCAGGCATGGGTCGCGGTCTTGGTCATCGTGGCGTGGGTCAGCACGCCCGAGGCGATGACGCCCAGGATGCGTTCGCGCGGGACCGGCCCGGCCTCGGGCGTGACCAGGATCCAGTCGTCGGTGATGCAGCGCGCGATCTGCTCGACGTCGTTGGAGACCATCGCGCGGTTGAAGGCCTCCTCGAGTTCGACCAGGAAAGCCGGGACGGGGCTGTGCGTCATCGTTTCTGGATCCTCAGGTCGCGGGCGGGATGCGCATGGGTTCATGCGCGCACGTAGCGCAGGTGGGTGGCGGTGGCGTCGTGGACGACGCCGTCGATCCGGAACCGCGGCCCGGGTTCGGCCAGGTTCGCGAACAGCCGCGTGCCGCCGCCGAAGAACACGGGCGCCAGGGCGATCTCGAGCTCGTCCACCACGCCGAGGTTCAGGTACTGCTGGATCACGTCGGCGCCGCCGGAGATGCGCACGTCGCGCCCGCCCGCCGCTCGGCGCGCGAGGGCCAGCGCCTGCTCCGCGCCTGCGTCGACGAAATGGAAGGTCGTGCCCCCGGGGCGTGCCCAGGGATTGCGCCTTTCGTGGGTCAGTACGTAGACGGGAGTATGGAAAGGGGCGTCCTCCGGCCAGCTGGCCTCGCCCTGGTCGAACATGCGCTTGCCCATGATGTGGGCGCCGGTGCGTTCGAAGGTGTGGCGGACCATGTCGTTGACGGCGCCCGTCCGGCCTCCGGGGCCAAGCCCGAGCCGGTCGCGCAGGTACTGCTGCTCGAGGGCCCATGCCATCAATGCGCCCCACTTCGCGCCCCAGCCCTTGTGGGTGGGGTCGCTCATGGTCATGCCCTCGGGGGCGAGGTAGCCGTCGAGGCTGAGGGCGATGTTGACGAAAATCCGGGTCATGGGGCCTGTTCTCCGGCGCGTGCGGGCGGGTGCGTGCCGGGCCGCGCAGGGAGCGCGGTCCCGGCGGGCGCGTCATGCGGCGGACGGGCAGCCGCCGGGCTTGTGGATGCGCTGGCGCGATGGCGGGTACTTGGCCAGCAGGCGGGCGGGCCGGATCGGGCGCGGCGAGAGGTTGCCCCCGCAGTTGGGGCAGACGCCGGCGAGGCGGTCCCGGGCGCAGTCGGGACAGAACGTGCACTCGAACGTGCAGATCAGCGCGGGCGCCCCGGGGGGCAGGTCCCGGTCGCAGCATTCGCAGTTGGGTCGGAGTTCGAGCATGGCGGGATTCCTTGTCGGGCAGTGGCAGGGACGTGGCGGCCGCGGGATCCCGATCCCGCGCGCCCGCGCAGGACGATCTTGCGGCAGATGCGCGCGACGGGCCATGGCCGTCGGCATGCACGGGCGCTCGTCTGGTGCAGGCATGGCATGTCCCCGGGGCGGTGGGTCTGGTACCGGGCGACGAACGGGACTGCCGCGAATCGACATCCGCGCTGCAGGGTGGACGGTCGGGGCGGACAGTGACGCGGGCGCCACCGGTCTCCAACGCGCTTCCGCAGGAGGGGGCGCACGCATGCGGATCCAGCGAAGCTGCGTGGGCGGCCGGCGCGGCTGCACGCCTGGCGGCGCCCGGGCCTGCCGGGCGGACGGGACGGAAGGCCCGCGAGCCCGATGCCTAGAGCGAGTACCCGAACTGCTGCCGGAACTGCTCGGCGAACTCGGGGAAGTCGAAGCGCTGGTTCTGGGTGCCCGGATGCTCGACCTTCAGCGCGCCCATCAGGTTGCCGATCCGGCCGATCGTCATCCAGTCGTAGCCCTTCTCGATGCCGAAGATCAGGCCGGCGCGGAACGCGTCGCCGCAGCCGGTGGGGTCGGTGACGCGGCGTTCGTGCGCCGGCGGGACCTCGTAGCTCTTGTCCGGGGTGTGGATCACCGCGCCCTTGGGCCCGCGGGTGACGATGTAGGCCTTCACCCGCTGCACGATGTCCTTCTCGTTCCAGCCGGTGCGCTCCTGCAGCAGGTTGGACTCGTAGTCGTTGACCGTGACGTAGTCGGCCTGCTCGATGAAGGCGCGCAGCTCCTCGCCGTTGAACAGCGGCATGGCCTGGCCGGGGTCGAAGATGAAGGGGATGCCGCACTCGGCGAACTCCTTCGCGTTCTGGACCATGCCCTCGTAGCCGTCCGGGCTGACGATGCCGATGGTGACGCCCGGCACGTCCCTCACGTGGTTCTCGTAGCTGCGCATCATCGCCCCCGGGTGGAAGGCGGTGATCTGGTTGTTGTCGTGGTCGGTGGTGATGAAGGCCTGGGGGGTGAACAGGTCCTCGATCACCTTGACCCGCTCGAGGGTGATCCCGTTCTCCTCGAACCACTGCCGGTAGGGGCCGAAGTCCTGGCCGACTGTGGCCATCGGCACCGGGTCGCCGCCCAGCAGCTTGAGGTTGTAGGCGATGTTGCCGGCGCAGCCGCCGAACTCGCGCCGCATCCGCGGCACCAGGAACGAGACGTTCAGGATGTGCACCTTGTCCGGCAGGATGTGGTTCTTGAACTGGTCGGGGAACACCATGATGGTGTCGTAGGCCAGGGAACCGCAGATCAGGGCGGACATCGGGCGACTCGGCGGGAGAAGGGGCCGCTAGGGTAGCGGGGCGGCGGGCCCGAGGCCAGCGCGGGTCCTCCCCGGCCACCGGGCCCGGGCCATGGTGCCCGGGATCCGGACTGGTGCGGGAATGGGGCGCCGGTCCCGCCCGAAAAGCGCTTTTTTGCTAGGCTAGCCGCCTCGCGCGTGCGCCCCTGACGGACCCCGTTCCCCGATGTTCAAGAAGTTCCGCGGCATGTTCTCCAACGACCTGTCCATCGACCTGGGCACGGCCAATACCCTGATCTTCGTCCGCGGGCAGGGCATCGTCCTGAACGAGCCGTCGGTGGTGGCGGTGCGCCAGGACCGCGCCGGCGGGCAGAAGGCGGTGGCGGCGGTGGGCAGCGAGGCCAAGATGATGCTGGGCCGCACGCCCGGCAACATCACCACCCACCGGCCGATGAAGGACGGCGTGATCGCCGACTTCACCTACACCGAGGAGATGCTCAAGCACTTCATCCGCAAGGTCCACAAGAGCCGGTTCCTGCGCCCGAGCCCGCGCGTGCTGATCTGCGTGCCGGCCGGTTCGACCCAGGTGGAGAAGCGCGCGATCCGCGACTCGGCGATGGAGGCCGGTGCCCGCGACGTGTCCCTGATCGAGGAACCCATGGCCGCGGCGATCGGCGCCGGCATGCCGGTGACCGAGGCGCGCGGCTCGATGGTGGTCGACATCGGCGGCGGCACCACCGAGGTGGCGGTGATCGCGCTCAACGGCATCGTGTACTCGCAGTCGGCGCGCATCGGCGGCGACCGCTTCGACGAGTCGATCATCAACTACGTGCGCCGCAACCACGGCATGCTGATCGGCGAAACCACGGCCGAAAAGATCAAGATCGAGCTCGGCTGCGCCTATCCGCAGGAGAAGGTCGAGTCGATGGAGATCTCGGGCCGGCACCTGGCCGAGGGCGTGCCGAAGGTGGTGACCATCACCTCCAGCGAGGTGCTCGACGCGCTGCGCGAGCCGCTCTCGGGCATCGTCGCCGCGGTGCGCCAGGCGCTGGAGCAGACCCCGCCGGAACTGTGCGCGGACGTGGCCGAGCGCGGGATCGTGCTCACCGGCGGCGGCGCGCTGCTGCGCGACCTCGACCGCCTGCTCAGCGAGGAGACCGGCCTGCACGTGCAGATCGCGGAGGACCCGCTGACCTGCGTGGCGCGCGGCGGCGGCCGCGCACTGGAACTGCTGGACCTGCACGGCAACGAGTTCTTCGCCTCCGAATGAGGGTGGTCGGGGACGACGGCGGGTGACCGGATGAACCGGCTGGGGACCGGCCGGTCCCCAACCGCAGCCCCATCGGCGGCCGGCCGCGGCGCCGGCCTTCCCACACCAGCCCAGCATTCGACGGTCCCCTATCGTGCCTTCCTTCGCCAACCCGGCCGCTCCCCGACCAGGCGACGTCGCCGGGACCCTGCGGCTGCTGGCCTACCTGGCGTTGTCGGTGGCGCTGATCGTGTTCGACCATCGCGGCGGCTGGCTGACCCGCGCGCGGGAGACGGCCGCCGTCGCGGTCCAGCCGCTGTGGCAGCTGGCGGGCCTGCCGGCGCGGCTCGGCCAGGCGATGCGCGAGGACGCGGTGACCCGCTCGATGCTGTCGGAGGACAACCGCCGGCTGCGCAACGAACTGCTGGTGATGGCCGCGCGCCAGGCCCAGCTGCAGGTGGAGGCCGACGAGAACGCGCGCCTGCGCGGGCTGCTGGGCGCGGCCGCGCGCGGCGGCCTGGACGTGCAGCTGGCGCCGATCCTGGACATCGACCTCGATCCCTCGCGCCAGCGCCTGCTGCTCAATGCCGGCAGCCGCGACGGCGTGCGCCAGGGCCAGACCGTGATCGATGCCGGCGGCGTGCTCGGCCAGGTCATCGCGGTCACCCCGGACACGGCGACGGTGCTGCTGCTCACCGACCTCGACCACGCGGTCCCGGTCTCGATCTCGCGCACCGGCGTGCGCCTGCTGGCCTACGGCATCGGCCGCGCCGACCGCCTGGAACTGCGCAACATCCCGGTCTCGAGCGACGTGCAGGTGGGGGACGTGGTGGTGACCTCCGGCCTGGGCGGGCGCTTTCCGCCCGGCTTCCCGGTCGGGCGCATCGTCGACCTGCGGCCGGATGACAGCCAGGCCTTCCTGATCGGCGGGCTGGCGCCCGCGGCCCAGCTCGACCGCGGCCGCGACGTGCTGCTGCTGCGCGGGACCGCGCCGAGGGCCCGGGCCCCGGAGGCCGCGGAAGATGCGTCGGGCGAACCTGGCGAAGGCACCGCGGACGAGGCGGACGCGCCAGGCGCCGAGCCGCCGGACGGGGAGATGGCCCGATGAACCGCCGCGGCCGCCTCTGGCTGCTTCCGGTGACCGTGCTGGTGGCGCTGCTGCTGGCGCTGCTGCCGCTGCCGGCACCGGTCCAGGGGCTGCGGCCGTACTGGCTGGCGCTGGTCGTCGCCTACTGGGTGATCGAGGAGCCCGGGCATGCGGGCCTGGGCTTCGCCTTCGTCACCGGCGTGGTCGCCGACCTGGTCACCGGCTCGCTGCTCGGCGAGCATGCGCTGCGGCTGGTCGTCATGGCGTTCATCCTGCAGCGTTTCCGTGCCCAGCTGCGCTTCTTCCCGCTCGGGCAGCAGGCGCTGGCGATCGGCGGGCTGCTGCTCAACGACCGCGTGGTCGCGGCCGCGATCCACCTGCTGCTGGGCCTGCCCCAGCTGCCGTGGCTGCACTGGCTGGCGCCGGTGGTCGGGGCGATGCTCTGGGTGCCCCTGTTCCTGGTGCTCGAGGCGTTCAGGGCGCGGAGGCCGCGTTGATGCGCAAGCGGCAGGAGAGGATCCGCAATCCGTCCGCCGAAGCCGCCCAGTTCCGCCTGCGCGCCTTCGTCGGCTTCGGCCTGGTGCTGCTGGCGCTGGCCGGCCTGGCCGGCTGGTACTTCCGCCTGCAGGTGGTGCAGCACGACGACTTCGCGCGCCAGTCCGAGGCCAACCGGATCAAGCCGCGCCCGGTGGTGCCCGCGCGCGGCCTGATCTACGACCGCAAGGGCCGCCTGCTGGCCGACAACGTGCCGGCCTACCGGCTGGACGTGACCCCGGAGGACGCCGGGGACATCCAGCGCATGCTGCGCGAGCTGTCGCAGGTGGTGGAACTCTCGCCCGAGGAGATCGAGCGCTTCGAGGCCGCGCGCAGGGCCACCCGCAGCTTCCGCTCGATCACCCTCAAGCAGCGCCTGAGCGACGAGGAGGTGGCGCGCTTCGCGGTGGACCGCTGGCGCTTCCCGGGGGTCGAGGTGGTGGCCTACCTCAACCGCCGCTACCTGCACGGCGACCTGCTGGCGCACGTGATCGGCTACGTCGGCCGCACCGACGAGAACGACGTCGAGCGCTACGGCAAGGACCACGTGCTGTTCCCGCACACCGGCCGCACCGGGATCGAGCGCTACTACGACGAGCTGCTGCGCGGGAAGATCGGCTACGAGCAGGTGGAGACCAACGTCGAGGGACGCGCGTTGCGCAGCATCGGCATGGTCCCGGCGCAAGCCGGCACCGACCTGCGCCTGGGCATCGACCTGGAGCTGCAGCGGGCGATGGTGATGGCGTTCGGCGACCAGACCGGTGCGGCGATCGCGGTCGACCCGCGTACCGGCGAGATCCTGGCCATGGTCAGCCTGCCCTCGTTCGATCCCAACCTGTTCGTCAACGGCATCTCCAACGCCGACTACCGGCGTCTGATGGACGACCCCTCGCGTCCGCTGTTCAACCGCCTCGTGCTCGGCGGTGTGGCGCCGGGTTCGACGATCAAGCCGATGCTCGCGCTCGCCGGCCTCGACAGCGGCCTGCGCAAGCCCGAGGACCGGGTGCTGTCGACCGGCATGTTCTACCTGCCGGGCACGAGCCGCGGCTGGGGCGACGCGAGCCGCGGCGGCCACGGCTGGACCGACCTGCGCAAGTCGATCTCGGCCTCGGTCAACACCTATTACTACAAGCTCGCGCTCGACCTGGGCATCGAACGCTTCGTGCAGTACATGGGCCACTACGGTTTCGGCAGTCCCACCGGCATCGACCTGGTGGGCGAGACCGGCGGCATCCTGCCGTCGCCGGAGTCCAAGCGCGCGGCGCGCGGCGAGCGCTGGTACCCGGGCGACACGGTCAACGCCTCGATCGGCCAGGGCGACTGGAAGGTGACCCCGCTGCAGCTGGTGCGCGCCACCGCGGGCCTGGCCGACGGCCAGCTGCGGCGCCCGCACCTGGTCACCCAGGTGCGCTCGGGCTTCGATGCGCCGTGGACGCCGCTGGAGCAGCCGCCCGGGGTGCCGATCAGCCCGAACCCGGAGAACGTGGAGGTGGTCCGGCTGGGCATGCGCGACACGATGCAGCCCGGCGGCACCGGCTGGCGGACCGCGCTCGGCGCGCCGTACACGATGGCCGGCAAGACCGGCACCGCGCAGGTCGTGAGCCGCCGCGGCACGGCGGCGGTCGATCCGCGCAGCCTGCCGCTGCACCTGCGCCATCGCGCGCTGTTCGTCGGTTTCGCGCCGGCCGAGGCGCCGACGATCGCGGTCGCGATCGCGGTCGAGGGCGGCGGCTACGGCGGCTCGGCGGCCGGCCCGATCGCACGCAAGATCTTCGACGCCTGGCTGCTGGGCAAGATGCCCGAGCCGGATCCCGAGCTGCAGGCTGCGCCGGCCCCGCCCGCGGCGCAGCAGGCCGCGCCTGCAACCGGCGCGGGCCCAGCCGGCGCGCCGGCCGCCAGCGGCGCCGATGCCGGCGGCGACCGGCGCGAGGAGGACGCGGAATGAACGTCATCCTGCGCTGGCTCGCCGACCTGTTCCTGCGCCTGACCCGCACCATCGACTGGCCGCTGCTGGCGGCGCTCGCCGCGCTGATGGGAATCGGCCTGGCGGTGCTGCACAGCGCCGGCGGCCAGAACATGGGCCTGGTGCGCTCGCAGGCGGCGCGCTACGTGGTCGGCCTGGGCGCGATGTGGCTGCTGTCGCGGATCCCGCCGCTGCCGCTGCGCCGGGCCACGCCCGCGGTCTACGCGGCGTCGCTGCTGCCGCTGGTGGCGGTGCTGTTCATCGGCACCGGCCGCAGCGGCGCGCACTGGATCAACCTGGGCGTGTTCTACTTCCAGCCCGCGGAACTGATGAAGCTGAGCCTGCCGATGATGGCGGCGTGGATGCTGAGCCAGGCGCCGCTGCCCCCGCGCATGGGCACGCTGCTGGCCACGGGCGCGGTGATCGCCGTGCCGACCGCGCTGATCCTCGCCCAGCCCGACTTCGGCACCGCGATGCTGGTGGTGGCCAGTGGCGTGTTCGCGCTGTACCTGGCCGGCATGTCGTGGATCTGGTTCGCGCTCGCGGGCGTGGGGGCGGCGACCGCGGCGGGGCTGGCGCTGTTCGCGCCGATCTCGTGGTTCTCGTTCCTGCGCCCCTACCAGCAGGACCGCATCCTCACCTTCCGCGACCCGGAGAACGATCCGCTCGGTGCCGGCTGGAACATCATCCAGTCCAAGATCGCGATCGGCTCCGGCGGCCTCACCGGGCAGGGCTGGGGCAAGGGCACCCAGTCGCACCTGAACTACGTGCCCGAGCACACCACCGACTTCATCTTCGCGGTGCTGGCCGAGGAGTTCGGCTGGGTCGGGGTGGCGACGGTGCTGGCGCTGTACGCGTTCGTGATCGGGCGCTGCCTGTGGATCGCCGCCGAGGCGCGCGACGCGTACTCGCGCATCCTCGCCGGCACGCTCGGGCTGGCGCTGTTCGTGTACGTGGTGGTCAACGGCGGCATGATTTCCGGCGTGCTGCCGGTGGTGGGCGTGCCGATGCCACTGCTGAGCTTCGGCGGCACCGCGGCGGTGTCGCTGCTGGCCGGCATGGGCGTGGTGATGGCGGTGGGCGCGCAGGGGCAGGGCAGGCGGCGTTGACGGACGCGCACGCCTGCCGGTGTTCATGCAATGGAATCCATCGCGCGCAAGCCGCGTGCTACCCTCGCGCCCGATGATCCGACGCCCGGCCGCCCTGCTCTCCACGACCCTGCTGTCGTTCGCGCTGAGCGCGTGCGCGACACCGGCCCCGCCACCCGTCGCGCCCGATTCGGAGTCCGCCGCCGAGGCGCCGCAGGCCGCCGCCGGGGCGGCGCTGCTGCCGAAGGTGCCGCAGCCGCCGGAGCGCCCGGTGGCGCCGCCGGAGGTCACCGATCCGGCGATCCCGCGCGAGCGGCGCATCGCCGCCTTCGTCGAGTACACCGCGGACACCTACGGCGTCGATCGCGCGCTGGTGCGCGAGGTGCTGGCGCAGGCGCAGCGGCGCCAGTCGATCATCGACGCCATGAACCGCCCGGCCGAGGCGGTGAAGCAGTGGCACGAATACCGCCCGATCTTCCTCAACGACGCCCGCATCGACGGCGGCATCGCGTTCTACCGCCAGCACCGCGAGGCGCTCGAGCGCGTCGCCGCGCGCACCGGCGTGCCGGCCGAGGTGATCGTCGCGATCATCGGCGTGGAGACCAGCTACGGCCGCGTCACCGGCAACTACCGGGTGCTCGACGCGCTCTACACCCTGGCCTTCGACTATCCCAAGCGTGCGCCGTTCTTCGCCGGCGAACTGGCCCAGCTGTTCGCGCTGAAGAAGGAGGAGCCGCAGCTCGACCTGCTCGCGCTCAAGGGCAGCTACGCCGGCGCGATGGGGCTGGGCCAGTTCATGCCTTCCAGCTACCGCCTGTGGGCGAAGGACGGCGACGGCGACGGCCGCCGCGACCTGCTCGACAACCTGGAGGACGTGTTCGCCTCGATCGCGAACTACTTCGTGGTCCACGGCTGGGATCGCGGCGGCCCGGTGGTCGCGCGCGCCAGCCGGGACGCGGACGCGGAGGACTTCGTCGCCGACGGCTGGGACCCGGTGTATCCCCTGTCCGAACTGGCCGCGCGCGGCTACCGCCCGCTCCCGGGCGAGCCGGTCGCCGAGGGCGCCACCGTGCTCACCCTGCAGGGCGCGGCCGGGCCGGAGTACTGGCTGGCCTACCGCAACTTCTACGTGATCACCCGCTACAACCGTTCGCCCATGTACTCGCTGTCCGTGCACCAGCTGTCGCAGGCGATCCGGGACGGAGCCGGGCCGGCGCGATGAAGCGGCTGCTGTTGCCGTTGGCATTGCTGCTGCTTGCCGGCTGCGCCGGCACCGCGAAGAAGCCGGCCGCACCGGCCGGGCGGGCGCCCGCCGGGCCCGCGGTGGCCGACGCGGCGGACTGCACCGGGTTCAGGCCGTATCCGCCCGCGCAGGAGGATCCCTCCACCCGCGGCCACTACGTCGCCGGCGGGCTTTACCGTCCCGGGGTCCCGGACTCGATCCCGGACGACATCCCCAACGTGGACTGCATCCCCGAGCCGCGGGTGGTCGACGAACCGCGCTCGGCCTACGGCAACCGGTCGCCCTACCAGGTGCTCGGCCGCACCTACCACGTGCTCGACTCGGCCGAGGACTACGTCGAGACCGGCGTGGCCTCGTACTACGGCGCCAAGTTCCACGGCCGCCGGACCTCCAACCAGGAGGTCTACGACATGTACGCCTTCTCCGCCGCGCACCGCACGCTGCCGCTGCCGAGCTACGCGCGCGTGACCAACCTCGACAACGGGCGCTCGGTGGTGGTGCGGGTCAACGACCGCGGGCCGTTCCACGACGGGCGCCTGATCGACCTGAGTTACGCGGCCGCGGTCAAGCTCGGCATCCACCGCCGCGGCACCGGCCGGGTCGAGGTGCGCGCGCTGCGCCCGGGCGACGCCGGCGGCACGCAGCTGGCCTCCTCGGCCCCCGCGCCTGCTGCGCCCGCGACGCCGAGCGTGATGGACGCCCTGGTCGGGGAGCTGGCGACGCGCGAAGCGCCGGCGCCGACGGCCGTGGCGACCGGCGCCGTGGCCAGCGCCGCGCCCGCGGGGCGGGCGGCCGGGCTGGCGGACCATCCGGACTACGGCCGCGAAGAGGACCGCTTCCGCCTGGTCGACGACAACGGCCGGGTCCGCAGCGCCGACGAGTTCGATGCCTGGATGCGCGCCCGCCAGGCGCGGCTGGCGGAAGCGGACCGCGCCGTGGCCGGCGGGGCGGGTTCGGCCGTGGCGACCCCGTCCCCGCCCACGCAGCCGGCGGCGGTCGCCGCCGGTCCTTCCGGCGACGCCGCGAGGGGCGCCCCGCCTGCCGCCACCGGCGGAGACGCGGTGACCCTCCAGGTCGGCGTGTTCTCGGTCCGCGACAACGCCGAGCGCGTGCTCGCCACGCTGCGCGGGGCCGGTATCGCCCAGGCCTGGATCCAGGACGTCGCCAGTGCCGGCCGCACCCTGTGGCGCGTGCGCGTCGGCCCGGTCGCCCAGGTCGCCCTGGGCGACCTCACCGCGCGCGTGTCCGGCCTCGGGCTGGGGATGCCGCAGGTCGTGCGCGATTAGACTGTCCGCCGCTTTTCCGCCCCGCGCCGCGCCGCGGGCGACCCGTCCACCGACCGGCCAGGGATGACCGGACCACCGGAGTACCGAGTTCGATGAGATCCGCCGCCGCCTTCCGCCGATTCGCCGCCACCGTGCTGGCCACCTGCGCGCTCGGGTTCGCGCTCGCGCAGGAGGCGCCGGGCCCCGCGCCCGCGCCCGCCGCCGCTGCGGAGGCGGGCGAGGCGCTGCCCACGCCGCCGCCGCCGCCGGTGACCGGGACCGCGTGGCTGCTGATGGACTACGAGAGCGGGCAGATCCTGGCCGGCGAGAACATCGACCAGCGGGTCGAGCCGGCCAGCATCACCAAGGTGCTGACCAGCTACGTGATCGCCGCGGAGATGAAGGCGGGCAAGATCAGCCCCGACGACCAGGTGATGATGACCGAGAACGCCTGGCGCAAGGGCGGCGCGGGCACCGACGGCAGCTACAGCGGCTTCCCGGTCAACCAGACCGCGCCGCTGGTGGAGATGGAAAAGGGCATGGTGGTGCAGTCGGGCAACGACGCCGCGATCGCCCTGGCCGAACACGTGGCCGGCAGCGAGGAGGCCTTCGCCGCGCTGATGAACGCCTATGCCAGGCGCATCGGCATGAAGAACTCGAACTTCGTCAACTCGCACGGCCTGTCCGATCCCGACCACTACTCCACGCCGCGCGACCTGGCCCTGCTCGGCGCGGCGATGATCCGCGACTTCCCCGAGCAGTATGCCTACAACGCGATCAAGGAGTTCACGGTCGGCCCGATCACCCAGCGCAACCGCAACCTGCTGCTGTGGCGCGACCAGAGCGTGGACGGGATCAAGACCGGACACCACTCCGGCGCCGGCTACTGCCTGATGGCCTCGGCCAAGCGCGGCGACCAGCGGCTGATCTCGGTGGTGATGGGTTCCACCGGCGAATCCCAGCGCGCCAACGACTCGCTGGCGCTGCTCAACTGGGGCTTCCGCTTCCACGAGACCCACCGCCTGTATGACCCGTCCAGCCCGGTCTCGGTGCAGAAGGTCTGGAAGGGCAAGGTCGACGAGGTCCAGCTGGGCGTCGCCGAGCCGCTGCTGGTGAGCCTGCCGCGCGGCCGCTACGGCCAGCTCAAGCCGTCGATGGACGTGCCGGCCACCCTGGTGGCGCCGATCGAGAAGGGCCAGGAGATCGGCCGGGTGCGCGTCACCCTCGACGGCAAGGTGGTCGCCGAGCGGCCGCTGGTCGCGCTCGAGGCGGTGCAGCAGGCGGGTTTCTTCAAGCGCCTGTGGCATGAATTCCTGATGTGGTGGTACGCCGACTGACGACCCTCGCGTCAGGGTTGTCCTGACCCCGTCGCCGCTTTCGTCTTTGCTAAGATCCCGAGGTGGGCGCGTCGCTGGAGTGCGTCGCGGCCTTCCGTGGGGGCGGGTGCGAATGCGCCCGGGCAAACATTCATCATTCAGGACGAACGCAGAGGGGTATTCCTATGTCCGGATCCACTGGCAGGCGCGCGCTCACGCTCGCGCTCACCGCGGTCGCGCTGGTCGCGGCGGCATCCCCGGCGCTGGCCCAGCGCCAGAGCGCGCAGGAACGGCGCCAGCAGCAGGTGGCGCAGATTCCGACCTGCGCCCAGCCGCTGGGCACGATCTCGGTGATCGAGCCCGAGGACGGCGTGCACTGGTGGACCGGCCAGCAGCTGCCGGCGCCGTCGCGGCTGATCAAGGTATTCGTGAACAAGTCGCGCTGCTTCACCCTGGTCGACCGCGGCGCCGGCCTGGACGCGGCGATGCGCGAGCGCGAGCTGGGCGCCTCGGGCGAACTGCGCAACCGCTCCAACATCGGCCGCGGCCAGATGAAGGCGGCCGACTACGTCATGGTCCCGGACCTGATCGGCGCCAACTCCAACGCCGGCGGCAATGCCGTGGGCGGCCTGCTGGGCGGCCTGATCGGCGGCCGCGCGGGCGCCCTGGTCGGCGGCCTGAACTTCAAGAGCAAGACCGCCGACGTGGTCCTGACCGTCACCGACGTGCGCTCCTCCGAGCAGGTGGCGATGGCCGAGGGCCACGCCAAGAAGACCGACATCGGCTGGGGTGCGGGCGGCGGCCTGTTCGGCAGCAGCGGCCTGGGCGCCGCCGGCGTCGGCGGCTACGCCAACACCGAGCTGGGCCAGGTGATCACCCTGGCCTACCTGCAGGCCTACACCGACCTGATCGCCCAGCTGGGCGGCCTGCCGGACAACGCCTCGGCGGCCAACGCCCACCAGGCGGTCACCGTGACCAAGCCGGCGCGCCTGTTCACCGGCCCGGACGGCAAGGGCGTGGTGCGTTCGCTCGACGTGGGCATGATGCTGTACCCCACCGGGGCGAAGGAAGGCGTCATGTGGGAGGTCGAGGACGAGATGGGCAACAAGGGTTGGGTGTCCTCGACCCTGCTCGAGCTCTCGCGCTGAGCCTGGCCTTCCGGGCCGCGTGACGCAGGGGCCGCCTCCGGGCGGCCCTTTGCGTTGCATCCGCGGGAGGTTGGGACGGGGCGATCCGGCCCCATAATCGGACGATGGAAATCAGGTCCGACAACCCCGAGCACGGGTTCCAGTTCCCGGGCGTCTTCGAGATCGCGGCCATCGGCAACGCCGGGCTGGAGGCCATCGTGCCCCGGCTGCTGGCCGAGGCCGGGCTGGTCGTGGTCGAGGGGTCGCTGAGCGTGCGCGCCGCGCGCGGCGGGCGCTTCGTCTCGGTGAAGCTCAGCTTCCACGCCGAGGACCGCGGCCGCTACGAGGCCGCGCACCACGCGCTGCGCGCGCACCCGGACGTGAAGTGGACGCTGTGACCGCGCGCCCTCCCGTCGCCGGGCAGGGAGCCGCGCCGGCCGGCGCCGGCACGCGCTGTCTGGCGCGCGACCTGGGCCGCCAGCCCTACGAGCCGGTCTGGCGCGCCATGCAGCGCTTCACCGACGCGCGCGACGGGGACACGCTCGACGAACTGTGGCTGGTCGAGCACGACCCGGTCTTCACCCTGGGCCAGGCCGGCCGCCCGGAGCACGTGCTGGCGCCCGGGGACATCCCGGTGGTGCACGTGGACCGCGGCGGCCAGGTCACCTACCACGGCCCGGGGCAGATCGTGGCCTATCCGTTGCTCGACCTGCGGCGGATGAAGCTCGGCGTGCGCGAGTACGTGC
This sequence comes from Luteimonas sp. J29, assembly GCF_000472505.1. Classification (GTDB taxonomy): domain Bacteria; phylum Pseudomonadota; class Gammaproteobacteria; order Xanthomonadales; family Xanthomonadaceae; genus Luteimonas. Next base: position 276,945 of record NZ_AWZR01000002.1, on the reverse strand, counting down.
ACCGGATCGAGCAGGCGGTGATCGATACCCTGCTCGAGTGGAACATCGTGGGCACGCGCCGCGAGGGCGCGCCCGGCGTGTACGTGGCCGGCGCCAAGGTGGCCGCGCTCGGGATCCGGGTGCGCCAGGGCCGCAGCTTCCATGGCCTGGCGTTCAACATCACCATGGACCTGGAGCCGTTCGCGCGCATCAACCCGTGCGGCTACGCCGGGCTGCAGGTGACCTCGATGCTAGACTTGGGCGGTCCGTCCGGCCCCGACGCGGTCAAGCCCGTGCTGCTGGACGAGCTGGCACGGCAGTTCGGCCTGGCGCTGGAGCATGCGCCGCCGCCCGACCTGGCCGACCCCCGACCGACCCCGTCGCGAGCCCCCTGAGCGCCATGCCCCAGTCCCCCTCCCGCCCGATCCCCCTGCAGATGGTGCCGCCCGACGTGCCGGCGCTGGAGGCCGGGGCCAAGCAGCTGGGCGGCGACAAGATCGCCCGCTCGCCGGTGGAATTCGTCGACGCGCCGGTGCTGCGCAAGCCGTCCTGGATCCGGGTGCGGATCCCGTCCAACGGCGCGGTCGCCGCGCTCAAGTCGAAGCTGCGCAAGAACCGGCTGGTCACCGTGTGCGAGGAGGCCAGCTGCCCGAACATCCACGAGTGCTTCGGCCACGGCACCGCCACGTTCATGATCCTGGGCGAGGTGTGCACCCGCCGTTGCAGCTTCTGCGACGTGGCCCACGGCCGACCGAAGCCGCCGGATCCCTCCGAGCCGGCGAACCTGGCCGACACCATCGCCGACATGCGCCTGAAGTACGTGGTCATCACCTCGGTGGACCGCGACGACCTGCGCGACGGCGGCGCCCAGCACTTCGTCGACTGCATCCGCGCGGTGCGGGCGAAGTCGCCGGGCATCCGGATCGAGATCCTGACCCCGGACTTCCGCGGCCGCGGCCGCATGGAGCGCGCGCTGGAGATCCTGGCCACGGCGCCCCCGGACGTGTTCAACCACAACGTCGAGACCGTGCCCGACCTGTACCGCAACGTGCGCCCGGGCGCGGACTACCAGTGGTCGCTGACCCTGCTGAAGAAGTTCAAGGCCCAGCACCCGGACGTGCCGACCAAGTCCGGGATCATGCTCGGTCTGGGCGAGACCATGGAGCAGGTCCAGGGCACCCTGCGCGACCTGCGCGCCCACGACGTGGACATGGTCACCATCGGCCAGTACCTGCAGCCCTCGCCGCACCACCACCCGGTGCTGCGCTACTGGACCCCCGAGGAGTTCAAGGCGCTGGAGGAGTACGGCCTGTCGCTGGGCTTCAGCCACGTCGCCTCCGGCCCGCTGGTGCGCTCGTCCTACCACGCCGACCGCCAGGCCATGGAGGCCGGGGTCGCCGCGGCCTCCTGAAGCCCGGGACCCCAACCGGCCGCCCCGGGGCGGCCGCCGCCGGCCCCGCGGGGTTGCGCCGGGCGGGACGGCCCGTGCCATCATCGTTCACATCCCGGCAAGCCGTGGCCGATAGAGTGGGGCGGAACCCGCAACTTTGCGCACTGTCGCGGGGTCCAAAGGCGGCCCACAGTGGACGGGCGCCACAGATTTCCTGCCAGGATCGTTTCCGATGAAATTCACCCGCCTCGTCGCCGTGCCCCTGCTTGCCCTGGTGCTGGGCGTGCCGCTGGGGATGATGGCCCATGCCGACGGTGACGCGCTTCCGGCGGCGCCCACCCCCGAGCAGGTCACCACCTCCAAGCTGGTGTACGGCCTGCTGTCCGACAGCCGCTACGCCTACCGGCCGCGGCCGCTCGACAGCACGATGTCGGCCGAGATCTTCGACCACTACCTGAAGGCGCTCGATCCCAACCGGCTGTTCTTCACCGCCGAGGACGTCGCCCGTTTCGAGGCCTACAAGCCGCAGATGGGCGAGAACGTGCGCAGCGGCAAGCTCGAGCCGGCCTATGCGATCTTCGCCGTGTACAAGCAGCGCGTGGCCGAGCGCGTGGCCTACGCGCGCGACCTGCTCAAGCAGGACATCTTCGACTTCACCGGCAACGACCGCTGGGAGTACGACCGCGAGGAGGCCCCCTGGGCCGCGGACCGCGCCGCGCTCGACGCACTGTGGAGGCAGTCGGTGCGCAACGACTGGCTGCGGCTCAAGCTCGCCGGCAAGAAGCCCGACGAGATCCGCAAGACCCTCGACCGCCGCTACCTCAACCTCGGCAACAACGTGGCGGCGCTGAACCAGGAGGACGCGTTCCAGTCCTTCCTCAACGCCTATACCTCCACGGTCGATCCGCACACCGACTACATGAACCCGCGCACGGCGAAGCTGTTCACGCAGAACATGTCGCTGTCGCTGGAAGGCATCGGCGCGCAGCTGCAGAAGCAGGACGACGTGGTGGTGATCCGCGAGCTGATCGCGGGCGGCCCGGCCGCGCTGAGCGGCAAGTTCAAGCCCGGCGACCGCATCGTCGGCGTCGGCCAGGGCACCAGCGGGCCGATGGAGGACGTGGTCGGCTGGCGCCTGGACGACGTGGTCGAGAAGATCAAGGGCCCGAAGGGCACCCAGGTCCGCCTGGACGTGATCCCGGGCGAGGCCACCCTGGACAGCGAGCCGGTGCGGGTGGTGCTCACCCGCGCCCGGATCAAGCTCGAGGAGCAGGCCGCGAAGTCCGAAATCATCACGCTGCCGGCCCCGGCGGGCGGCGGCGCCGACAAGCGCATCGGCGTGATCAAGCTGCCGGCGTTCTACCAGGACTTCGAGGGCCGCCGCAGCCGCAACGGCGAGTACACCTCCGCGACCCGCGACGTGGCGCGCCTGCTCGAGCAGTTCCGTACCGACGGCGTGGACGGCGTGGTGCTGGACCTGCGCAACAACGGCGGCGGCTCGCTCAACGAGGCGATCGAGCTCACCGGCCTGTTCATCGACAAGGGTCCGGTGGTGCAGGTACGCGAGTCGGGCGGGCGGGTGAGCGTGGAGAGCGACCGCAACCCCGGCGTGGCCTGGGACGGCCCGCTGGCGGTGCTGATCAACCGCGGCTCGGCCTCGGCATCGGAGATCTTCGCCGGCGCGATCCAGGACTACGGCCGCGGCCTGGTGATCGGCGAGACCTCGTTCGGCAAGGGCACGGTGCAGAACATCGTTCCGCTCGACCGCTGGCCGGCCAAGGAAGGCGACCGCTTCGGCCACGTCAAGCTGACCATCGCCCAGTTCTTCCTGCCCGGCGGCAGCAGCACGCAGAACAAGGGCGTGGTCCCGGACATCGCGTTCCCGGTGACGGTGGACGCCAGCGAGTTCGGCGAGAGCACCTACGACAACGCGCTGGACTGGCACCAGATCGCGGCCGTGCCGCACGAGCGCTACGGCGACTTCACCCCGCTGCTGCCGAAACTGCAGGCGCGGCACGCGGAACGCACCAGCCGCGACCCGGAATTCCAGTGGTGGGTCGAGGACGTGGCCGAGTTCCGTGCCGAGCGGGCGAAGAAGTACGTATCGCTCAACGAGGCCGAGCGGCGCGCCGAGCGCGACCGCGACGCGGCCAAGCGCCGGCAGCGCCAGGAGGAGCGCCAGCGCCTGGGCCTCGCGCTCGACCCGCTGGCCGAGACCACCGACGACGGCCTGCAGGCCGGGGAGCGCAACGTGGCCGAGGACGCGGCGCGCGAGAAGGCCGCGGAAAAGCGCCCGGATCCGCTGCTGCGCGAGTCGGCCGCGATCCTGGCCGACGCCATCCACCTGCTCGACAGCGATCGCCAGCTGTCGGCGCAGGTGCTGCCGAAGTCGACCGGCCCGGGGATCTGGGCGCAGTAGGGCGACCGGCCGGCGTCGGTCGGCCGGATCGGAGTCTCCGGTGGAATGAGGTGCCCGCGCCGCCCGGCGCGGGCGCGCCTGCTCAGGACTTCCTGCCGGCCTGGGCGGCGTAGCGCTCGATCGCGTACACCAGGATGCGCTTGGCTTCCTCGGCGCCGCCCCAGCCGTCGAGCTTGACCCACTTGCCCTTTTCGAGGTCCTTGTAGTGCTCGAAGAAGTGGCCGATGCGCTCGAGCCAGTGCGAGCTGACCTTGTCGATGTTGTCGACGTGGGCGTAACCCTGGAACACCTTGGCCACCGGCACCGCGAGCAGCTTCTCGTCGCTGCCGGCCTCGTCGGTCATCTTCAGGACGCCGACCGGGCGGCAACGGATCACCGAGCCGGGGACCAGCGGCAGCGGCAGCACCACCAGCACGTCGGCGGGGTCGCCGTCGCCGCACAGGGTATTGGGCACGTAGCCGTAGTTGCAGGGGTAGCGCATCGGGGTGGAGAGCACGCGGTCGACGAAGATCGCGCCGCTCTCCTTGTCCACCTCGTACTTGACCGGCTCGGCGTCCTTGGGGATCTCGATGATGACGTTGATCTCGTCAGGCGGATTCTTGCCGGTGGTGACGTGGTCCAGACCCATGCGCTTGCGACTCCCGAGGTGCGGGCCGGGGCCCGCGGAAACAGGAGCGGCATTCTACGCGACTGATGCTGCATTGCGGAAAAACGGGATGCGCGCGCCCTGCGGCGGCCCCCACGGCTCCCCGTCGGGCGTGTGTGTGGACCCGGGACGGTGGCGTCGTGTCGGCCCTCCCGGGCCTGGCCGGGACGGAACAGGCCCGCGGGGCGGCGGACGGGGTGTCGGGGCCGGCATGGGCAGCCGACCGGTCCTCGGCACGGGCGGACCCTCGCCGCGAACGAACCCGGCCTCCGGCGGAGTTCGCTCCGGGGGCCCACCGCCGGCGGGTCCGGCGTGCGGAAGGCCCAGCGGCGGGGGCCACCGGACATCCGTGCGGCCGGGCGCCCTGGTGCCGCGGCAGGGATCTCGGACACTCGTGTCCCCGGACGGCCGGCCGTCCTCCGCTGCGCCCAGCCGGGTTCTCCCTGCGGTTGCCTGTCGGCCTCCGCCGGGGCGGGGCCTCCATCGTGGAGTTCGCCACCAGGCCCGCAGGCCTGCCCGGGTGCCCTGGCCGGCGGGAACGGCGGGCCCCCTGCGACGGGGCCCATGCATCGCGCCGGGCGGGCACGATCGCCGTCCACGCGACCAGCGCCCGACGCGGCGCGTTCGCGCGGCCATGAAAAAGGAAGCCCCGGCCAGGCCGGGGCTTCGGGCAGCGCGTGTCGAGCGCCGTTACAGCAGCGGCACCAGCAGCAGGGCGACGATGTTGATGATCTTGATCAGCGGGTTGATCGCCGGGCCCGCGGTGTCCTTGTAGGGGTCGCCGACGGTGTCGCCGGTGACCGAGGCCTTGTGCGCCTCCGAGCCCTTGCCGCCGAAGTTGCCGTCCTCGATGTACTTCTTGGCATTGTCCCAGGCACCGCCGCCGGTGGTCATCGAGATCGCCACGAACAGGCCGGTGACGATGGTGCCGATCAGCAGGCCGCCCAGCGCCTCCGGCCCGAGCAGCAGGCCGACGATGATCGGCACGACGACCGGCAGCAGCGAGGGCACGATCATTTCCTTGATCGCGGACCTGGTCAGCATGTCCACGGCCCGGCTGTAGTCCGGCTTGGCCGTGCCCTGCATGATCCCTGGGATCTCGCGGAACTGGCGGCGCACTTCCTCCACCACGCTGCCCGCCGCGCGGCCCACCGCCTCCATCGCCATCGCGCCGAACAGGTAGGGAATCAGGCCGCCGATCAGCAGGCCGATGATCACCCGGTGGTCGGACAGGTCGAAGGCGAATGCCACGCCGGGATTGGCCGCCTCGAGGTTGTGCGTGTAGTCGGCAAACAGCACCAGCGCCGCCAGTGCCGCCGAACCGATCGCATAACCCTTGGTCACCGCCTTGGTGGTGTTGCCGACCGCGTCGAGCGGGTCGGTGACGTCGCGCACCTCGGGCGGCAGTTCCGCCATCTCGGCGATGCCGCCGGCGTTGTCGGTGATCGGGCCGTAGGCATCGAGCGCCACGATCATGCCGGCCATCGACAGCATCGCGGTCGCGGCGATGGCGATGCCGTAGAGGCCGCCGAGCGCGAAGCAGGCCCAGATCGCCAGGCACACCGCGACCACGGGCAGCGCCGTCGACTTCATGGACACGCCGAGGCCGGCGATGATGTTCGTGCCGTGGCCGGTGGTGGACGCCTGGGCCACGTGCCGGACCGGGCCGTACTGGGTGCCGGTGTAGTACTCGGTGATCCACACGATCGCGCCGGTCAGCGCCAGGCCGATCAGCGCGCACCAGTACATGTTCATGGCGCCGTGGCTGTTGCCGGCCATCAGCTGCTGGGTGATCGGGTAGTAGGCGATCGCGGCCAGCACGCCCGACACGATCACGCCCCGGTACAGGGCGCCCATGATCGATCCGCCCGTCTTCACCTTGACGAAGAACGCGCCGATGATCGAGGCGATGATCGACACGCCGCCCAGCACCAGCGGGTACAGGATGCCGTTGCTGCCGACCTCGGACACCATCAGGTGGCCCAGCAGCATGGTCGCGATCACCGTCACCGCGTAGGTCTCGAACAGGTCGGCGGCCATGCCGGCGCAGTCGCCGACGTTGTCGCCCACGTTGTCGGCGATCACCGCCGGGTTGCGCGGGTCGTCCTCCGGGATGCCGGCCTCGACCTTGCCCACCAGGTCGGCGCCCACGTCGGCGCCCTTGGTGAAGATGCCGCCGCCCAGGCGCGCGAAGATCGAGATCAGCGAGGAACCGAAGGCCACGCCGACCAGCGCGTGCAGCACGTCGTCATTGGGCAGCTGCATCGCGATCGCGAGCACCGCCCAGTAGCCGGCAACGCCGAGCAGGCCGAGGCCGACGACCAGCATGCCGGTGATCGCGCCGCCACGGAACGCGACGTCCATCGCCGGCCCCATGCCCTGGCGCGCGGCTTCCGCGGTGCGCACGTTCGCGCGCACCGAGACGTTCATGCCGATGTAGCCGGCCGCGCCCGAGAGGACCGCGCCGAGCAGGAATCCGATCCCGGTGTACCAGTCGAGGAAGACACCGATCAGTACGAACAGGACCACGCCCGCGATGGCGATCGTGAGGTACTGCCGGTTGAGGTAGGCGCGCGCGCCTTCCTGGATCGCACCTGCGATCTGCTGCATGCGTTCGTTGCCTGCAGGCTGCCGGTTGATCCAGCCTGCCGAGATGATGCCGTATGCGATGGCCACCGCCGCGCACACCAGTGCCAGCGTCAATCCGTACTGCTCGAGCATGTATCCTCCCCGGGACAACCCGACCAAAAGTGCCACGACTATGGCACAGCCGGGCAGGTCCACCAATCGGGTCGGGGAGCTGGGCGGGGCGCGCCCGCGCGTTGTGCGGTGCGGCATGCGCCGGCACGTGCCGGCGCCGGCAGCCGGCCCCGGCGCCAGCGCGCGGGGCCGGTCCGGGAGCCGCGGAGTCAGGCCGCGGCGAACGCCTCGCGGGTGATGTTGAGCGGGTCGCCCCCGGTGCAGACCACGTTGTCCTCGATCCGGATCCCGCCGTACGGGCGCAGCGCCTCGACCCGGTCCCAGTCGACCGCGCCGGCGTGCGGCGACGCACGCAGTTCCTCGAGCAGCATGTCGATGAAGTAGATGCCCGGCTCGATGGTCACCACGAATCCGGGCTCCAGCACGCGGGTCAGGCGCAGGAAGGGATGCCCGTCGGGCTTCGGGATCGTGCCGCCGCGGTCGGAGGCGGCGAAGCCGCCGACGTCGTGCACCTGCAGGCCCAGCCCGTGGCCGATGCCGTGCGGGAAGAAGGCGCGGCTCACGCCGGTGGCCACGGCTTCCTCGGGCGATACCTTGACCAGGCCGGCCTCGCGCAGCACGCCGGCCAGGGCCAGGTGCGCGTCCAGGTGCAGCTGCCGGTAGTCGGTGCCGGCACGCACCTGGTCGCACATGCGCTGCTGGGCGGTGTCCACGGCGTCGATCAGCGCCTGGAACTCGCCTGGCTCGTGGGCATGGGTGCGGGTGATGTCGCAGGCGTAGCCGGCATGGCTGGCGCCCGCGTCGAGCAGGAAGCTGCGCACGGGCTTGGGCGGCAGCCGGTCGAATTCGGTGTAGTGCAGCACCGCGCCGTGCTCGTTGAGGGCGACGATGTTGGCGTAGGGCAGTTCGTCGGTGTCCTGGCCGGCGGCCTGGCAGTAGGCCAGGTGGATGCCGAACTCGCTGGCGCCGGCGCGGAACGCGCGCTCGGCCGAGCGGTGCGCGCGCACGCCGCGGCGCGTCGCCTCGCGCAGCATCTCGATCTCGTAGGGCGTCTTGAACGCGCGGTGGTAGTCGAGGTAGTCGAGCACCGGCTGCGGGTTGTTCGGGCGGAACGCGCCGTAGCGGCCAAGCGCGCTCTGCGGCTCGCCGAGGATCGCGCAACGGCCGGCGTTGCGCGGCAGGTGCTTGAGCGCCTCGTCCGGCTTGCGGATCACGACGATGTCGAAGTGCTCCACCCACTCGCCCTCGGGCGCCTGCGGCACCACGTGCCAGTAGTCGCGCGGCTGCAGGTAGACCAGGCGCGGGCGCTGCCCGGGGGTGACCACCAGCCAGCTGCCCGGATGGCGGGTCAGCGGCAGCCAGTGCTTGAACTGCGGATTGGCCGCGTACGGATACTCGCGGTCGTCGAACACCTGGACGTGGCGGGTCCCGCTGGGCACGACGAGGTGGTCGAAGCCGCCGCGCTCGAGCGCGACCGCGGTGCGCTGCTGCAGGGTGGCGAGATGGTCGGCGTAGAGGGAACTGGCTGTGGACATCGGGGGATGCAGTCGCTGGGACAGGCGCGCATTCTGACCCAATGCGTCCGCCGCTGCAGGACCACGCCGCGACGGCGGCGCGCGGCGCTACTCGTAGTGGCTGCCCGGCGCCTCGATCCACGCCCGCAGGCGCCGCGCCTGCGCCTCGGAGACGGCGATGAAGCGGAAGCCCGCCCAGACCTGGGTCGGGGCGCTCGCGCGGTCGCGCCACAGCAGGTGCGCGCCCACGTCGACCTGCTGGGCCGAGGTGCCGTCGTGCAGGGTGAAGCGGAGCTGGTACAGGGCGTCGTCGGCCAGCGCCTCGCTGGCGATCAGCAGCATGCCGGTTTCGGACAGGTTGCCGATCCGGCCGATCACCCGCTCGGTCATCACGTCGGTGACCAGGATGGTGTCGGAGGCCTTGCGCCGCTTGGCGCGGCGGAATTCGTGCATCATGCCGGCGCCCCCTCCGTCCCCGCGTTCCTGTCGCCGAGGCCGGCGAAGCTGCGCAGGGCGTGCATCGCCGCCTGCCAGGCGCGGTCGACCAGGCGCGCCTGGCCGGCGGTGACGATCCGCGCCTGCCCGGCGGCCAGCATCCGCGCCACGCTGTCGAGCGACTGCTCGCCCACGCGCTGGCCGCGCTGGTTGACGAACAGGGCGCGGTCGGTGATCGGGCTGAACCACGACAGGCGGCGGCGGACCACGTCGCCCTGCTGGTTGGTGACGAACTCGATCCAGGTGCCGAACGGCATCACCTTGAGCTGCTCGTAGCGCGCCTGCTCCTCCGGCGTGCGCGGTGGCAGCTGCGGCTTCTTGCGCTCGGCGTCCTCGCCCAGGCGGGTGCGCGCCTTGAGCTTCATCGCCAGCTCGGTGCGCGAGGCGGGCTCGTCCTCGTCCTCGTCGGCGCGACTGCTGGTGAGCCGCTGGGCGATGACGCTGGCTTCCTCGCCGTGGTAGCCGACCTGGGCCAGCGAAGCCTCGATGTGCTGCACCAGCCCCGGGTCGCTCGGCGCGTCGTCGCGGCTGCAGGCGTCGATGATCCGGCGGGTCGCGTCGAGCTGGCGCTCCCAGGCTTCCGAGTCCTCGCCCTGGCGCAGCAGGGTCAGGGTCAGCACGTCGGCCCAGGCCTGGTTGAGCAGGGCGCGGGTGAAGTGCGGCAGGCGGCGGTCGCCGACCAGGTCGGCCATCACGTCGCCCGTGCGCAGCTTGGCGATCTCCAGCTTCTCCTTGCCGCGCGCCGCCTCGGCGTGCCGCTTCTCGAGCAGCTCGGCCTTGCGGATCTGCGCCTGCAGGTGGGTCTGGAGCTGCTCGTTGGAGGCCGTGAACACCTCCAGGTCGCCGTGGTACTCCTCGATGACGTGGTTGACCGCGGCCTGCAGCGGCTGCAGGAACTGCGGGTCGAAGTCGGCGTCGTCGAGCCACTTGGCGGCGCTCTCGGCCACCGTGTTGAGCAGCTGGCGCGCCGGGTGCCGGCTGCGCACGAAGAAGGCGCTGTCGCGCAGGGCGACGCGCAGCAGCGGCACCTGCAGGCGCTTGACCAGCGAGGCGGCGGGCGCGCTGGAGCGGATCTCCTCCTCGAGGTTGCTGAACAGCATCCCGAGCAGTTCGAACGCGTCGTTGTCGCGCGGGGAAAGTTCGGCGTGCACGCCGCGGCGCTGGCGCGCCTGCGCGAGCAGGGTCTGCTTGACGTCGGCCAGGGTCTGGGGCGCGCCGCCGGCGGTCAGCGACTGCCCCTGCAGGTGGCCGAGCGCCGAGAACACCTCGTCGGTCGGCATCAGCGCGCCGGGGGCGGCCTTGCGGCCGGGGCGCAGCTTGCCGAGCAGTTCGCGGCGGCTGTTGAGCAGCTGCTGCAGCTGCTGCGAGGCGAGCTGTTCGTCCTCGTCGACGTCTTCGATCGGCTCGCCCATCCAGCCGGTGTGCGGCCGCTGAGGATCGGTGGAGTGGTAGGCCGCCCGGCCCTGGCCGGACGCGGCCTGGGCGTCGGGACCGCGCGCCGGCTCGGCAGACGCCTCCTGCCCGGTGGCCTCGGCCGGTTCGCGCGGTTGCGGCGCGGGGCGGATCCGCACCGGCACGTAGGTCAGGCCGGACAGGATGCCCTCGCGGTCGAGCAGTTCGTCGAGGCGGTCGAGCACCCGCCAGTAGCCCTGCATGACATGGCGGTCGAAGATCCGGTACAGCAGCAGGCGCGAGTCGTGCTCGATGTCCAGCGCATGCGCCGCCGCGCGCATCGCCCGGCACAGCGCCTGCGGTCCCAGCGGAAGCCGCTCGGTGTCGAACGCGGGCGCGCCGGCGAGCACGCCGAAGCGCTGACCGAGCAGGTGCAGGGCGAGGTTGGCGCGCCCTTCCTGGCGCGCGGCGATCTCGCGCAGCACCGTGTCCTCGTCCATCACCGACTCGTCCACCAGGCTCAGGGTGCCGAAGCCGGACGACGGCGCGGAGCCGAAATGGGCGGTGCCGGTGGCGGGCGCGGTCGGCGAGGCTGGCGTGCGGATCGCCGCCACCTGCGCCTCGAGCTCGAGGATGAAGCGCGGCACCAGGTCGGCGCGATTGAGGCGGAAGGTGCGCAGGGTCTGCATGTAGCCCGACTCGACGCCGGGATTGCGGGCCTGGTCGGCGAGCCGGAACAGCTCTTCCTCGAACTCGTCGAGCATCGCGCCCATGTGCGGCTCGACGTCGTCCGTGACCATCGCCAGCGCCGCCTCGAGCGCCTTGCGCACGCGGGGCGGCAGTCCCGCGGCGGCGAGCGACCTGGGGGCCGCGGTTTCGGGCGGAAGCGTGGCGGGCATCAGGACGAAGCGGGAACGATTCAGCCAATAGTGTCATGCCGCGGGCGCCGCGGCCAATGGCCGGCGCGGCAGGCGCTCAGCCGGGCAGGAACAGCGCGACGACGTCGTTGGTGAAACGGCGGCCGAGGGCGGTGGGGGCCACGCGGTCGCCGTCGCGCTCCAGCCAGCCGCGGTCGATGGCCTCGGCCAGGGGCGCGGCGATGGCGTCGACCGGCAGTCCGCAACGGGCCTGGAACGCGCCGAGGCTGAAACCCTCCACCAGCCGCAGTGCGTTGAGCATGTATTCGAACGGTCGTTGCTGCGGCGCAACGTACTCGTCGCCGCCGATCGCCGCCGGGCTGCCCGCCGCCGCCTGCCAGGCGGTCGGGTGCCTGACCTTCCACCGCCGCAGGACCTGCTGTTGCGCCCCCAGGGTGAGCTTGCCGTGGGCGCCGGCGCCGATGCCGAGGTAGTCGCCGTAGCGCCAGTAGTTGAGGTTGTGCGCGCACTGCCGGCCCGCCCGCGCATAGGCCGAGACTTCGTATTGCGCGTAGCCGGCGTCGGCCAGGCGCGCCTGGCAGGCCTCCTGCATCTCCCAGGCCTGGTCCTCGTCGGGCAGGCCTTCGGGCGGGCGCGCGGCGAACACGGTGTTGGGCTCGAGGGTGAGCTGGTAGTGCGACACATGCGCCGGGGCGAGCGCGATCGCGCGTTCCAGGTCGCGCAGGGCCATCGCCGCCGTCTGCCCGGGCAGCGCGTACATCAGGTCGAGGTTGAGGTTGTCCAAGCCGGCGTCCTGCGCCAGCCGCACGGCGGCCTCCGCCTGGGCGGCGTCGTGGATCCGGCCCAGCCGCCGCAGGCAGCCGTCGTCGAAGCTCTGGATGCCGAAGCTGATCCGGTTGACCCCGGCGGCGCGGTAGTCCTCGAAGCGGCCGTGCTCGGCGGTGCCGGGGTTGGTCTCCAGCGTCACCTCCAGGCCAGGCGCGAACCGCAGCCGCGCGCTGGCGCCCTGCAGGAAGCGGTCGATCTGCGCGGGCGGGAACAGGCTCGGGGTGCCGCCGCCGAAGAACACGCTGTGCACGGTCCGGCCCCAAGCCAGCGGCAGGTCGTGGTCGAGGTCGGCGAGCAGGGCATCGACGTAGGCGTCGAACGGCAGCGCCCCGCGCGCCTGGTGCGAGTTGAAATCGCAGTACGGGCACTTGCGCACGCACCAGGGCAGGTGCACGTACAGCGACAGCGGCGGCGGCACCAGCGCGGGGGCGTCGGCGCCGGCGGCGACCGCGCCGGGCGTGTTCATCGCGGGGACGCCGCCATCGCCGACAGCCGCTCGACGAGCAACGCCAGCGCCTGGCCGCGGTGGCTGATCCGGTTCTTCAGGCCCAGCGGCATCTCGGCCGCGGTCTGGCCGTGGGCGGGGTCGAGGAACACCGGGTCGTAGCCATGGCCGCCGCTGCCGCGGCGTTCGCGCAGGATCCGCCCGCGCCAGTGGCCCTCGACCACCACCGGCTGCGGATCCTCGGGATGGCGCAGCAGCGCCAGGGCGCAGACGAAGCTCGCGCCGCGGTCGGCGTCGGCGACCCCGTCGAGCTCGCGCAGCAGGCGGTCGATGTTGCGTTCGGCGTTGCGCGGCCCGCCGCTGTAGCGCGCCGAATACAGGCCGGGCGCACCATCGAGCGCGTCCACGCACAGCCCCGAATCGTCGGCCAGCGCGGGCAGGCCGGTGGCGCGGCAGGCGTGGCGCGCCTTCAGGAGCGCGTTCTCGATGAAGGTCAGGCCGGTCTCCTCGGCGTCCTCGACCCCGAACTCGGCCTGGGTGCGCACCTCGAAGCCGCGGCCCGCGAACAGGGCGCGGAACTCCTCGAGCTTGCCGGCGTTGCCCGAGGCCAGGACCAGGGTGCGCCCGACCGCGTTCATCGCGCCAGCGCCTCGCGCTGGTGCCGGAGCAGGGTGGCGATGCCGCCTTCGGCCAGGCCGAGCAGCGCGTCGAGTTCGTCGCGACGGAATGCGTGGCCCTCGGCCGTGCCCTGCAGCTCGATGAAGCCGCCGCCGTCGTTCATCACGACGTTCATGTCGGTGTCGCAGCCGGCGTCCTCGGCGTAGTCGAGGTCGAGCACCGGGACCCCGCGCCAGATGCCCACCGACACCGCGGCGACCGCGCCGAACACCGGGTCGCGGGTGATCTCGCGGCGCGACTGCAGCCAGCGCACCGCGTCCACCAGCGCCACGTAGGCGCCGGTGATCGCGGCCGTGCGGGTGCCGCCGTCGGCCTGCAGCACGTCGCAGTCCAGGGTGATGGTGCGCTCGCCCAGCGCCGAGCGGTCGACGCAGGCGCGCAGCGCGCGCCCGATCAGGCGCTGGATCTCCAGGGTGCGGCCGCCCTGCTTGCCGCGCGCGGCCTCGCGGTCGCTGCGCGAATGGGTGGCGCGCGGCAGCATCCCGTATTCCGCGGTCACCCAGCCCTCGCCCTTGCCGCGCAGGAACGCCGGAACCTTGTTGTCCACGCTGGCGGTGCACAGCACCCGGGTGTCGCCGAAACACACCAGCACCGAACCCTCGGCGTGGCGGGTGAACCCGCGCTCGATGCGGACTTCGCGCATCTGGTCGGGTGCGCGACCGCTGGGGCGGGCGATGTTCATGTGCTGCGGTTCCGGCAAAAAACGGGGCGCCAGATTACCATTGGCGCCTCGCCGGAGGCCCGGCGCAGGGGAACCGCGATGCCGATCCGAAGCATGACCGCCTACGCGTCCGGGGAGCGCACCACCCCTTGGGGCACGCTGGGCTGCGAGCTGCGCGCGGTCAACCACCGGTTCCTGGAACTGGGCACGCGCCTGCCCGACGAACTGCGCGCGCTGGAACCGGCGCTGCGCGAGCGCATCGCGGCCCGCGTGTCGCGCGGCAAGCTCGACCTGACCCTGCGCCTGCGTCCCGGCGACGGCACGGTCTCGCTGCAGCTCGACGAGGCCCTGGTGCAGCGCCTGGGCGAGCTGGCCGGGCGCCTGCGCGGCCACTTCCCGGAACTGCGGGTGGGCCTGGTCGAGCTGCTCCAGTTCCCCGGCGTGCTGCAGTCGCAGGGCGTGGATCCGGCCGAACTCCATGCCCAGGTGCTGGAGCTGGTGGACGCGGTGCTCGACGATTTCATCGCCGGCCGCGAGCGCGAGGGCGCCAAGCTGGTGGCGGCGATCCTGGAGCGGGTGGACGGCATCGAGCGCATCGCCGGCGACGTGCGCGCGCTGGTGCCGGAGATCCGCGAGGCCCAGCGCACCCGCCTGCAGGCGCGGCTGGCCGAACTCGCCCAGGCCGCCGACCCCGGCCGCGTGGAGCAGGAGCTGGTGCTGGCGCTGCAGAAGCTGGACGTCGACGAGGAGCTCGACCGGCTGGCCAGTCACGTCGACGAGATCCGGCGGGTGTTCACCCAGCGCGAGCCGGTGGGCCGGCGCCTGGATTTCCTGCTCCAGGAGTTCAACCGCGAGGCCAATACCCTGGGCTCGAAGTCGGTGGACGCGCGCACCAGCCGCGCCGCGGTCGAGCTCAAGGTGCTGATCGACCAGATCCGCGAGCAGGTCCAGAACATCGAGTAGCCGGACACGTGCGCGAACCCCGTCAGGCCAGAGCAGGTACGATGGCGGCCCGTTTCCGGCCGGCCGGGCGCACGCCGTGACCAGTCAACCCCACCACACCACCAGCCAGGCCGCCATGCGCGGCACCCTGTTCATCGTCGCCGCCCCGTCCGGGGCGGGGAAGTCGAGCATCGTCAACGCCTGCCTGGCGCGCGACCGCAACATCTGCCTGTCGATCTCGTTCACCTCGCGCGCGCCGCGCCCGGGCGAGCGCGACGGCGAGCACTACCACTTCGTCAGCGCCGACCGCTTCGAGGCGATGATCGCCGCCGGCGACTTCTTCGAGTACGCCCAGGTGCACGGCGACTGGAAGGGCACCGCGCGGCAGTCGGTCGAGCCGCAGCTGGCCGCCGGCCGCGACGTGCTGCTGGAGATCGACTGGCAGGGCGCGCAGCAGGTCAAGGCCAAGGTGCCCGACGCGGTGGGCGTGTTCATCCTGCCGCCCTCGCGCGCGGCGCTCGAGGAGCGCATGCGCAAGCGCGGACAGGACAGCGAGGAGACCATCGCCCGGCGCATGGCCAACGCGCGCGAGGAGATGTCGCACCACGGCGAGTTCGACTTCATCATCGTCAACGAGGTCTTCGAGACCGCGGTCGACGAGATGTGCGCGGTCTTCGCGGCCAGCCGCCTGCGCCGGGAGCGCCAGCAGCAGCGGCACGCGGCCCTGATCGAGGCGCTGCTGGCCGCGGGGTGAGCCGGGGCGCCCGGCCCCGGGCCGGGACGCCGGAAGCCCGGGCAAGTGCTTGATTTCCATGGGCGGCGCTTGCAATGGCGCCCGGTGCCGGTACAATGGCCGGTCCCGCATCCATCCAGATCGACGGCCTGCCGGCCGCCGGGAGTCCCATGGCCCGCATCACCGTTGAAGATTGCCTGAAAGTCGTCGACAACCGCTTCGAGCTCGTCATGATGGCCGCCAAGCGCGCGCGCCAGCTCGCCAACGGCGTCGAGCCCCAGATCGACAATACCGAAGCCCAGGACAAGCCGACCGTGCTGGCGCTGCGCGAGATCGCCGCGCGCCGCATCGACCAGGACTACATCGACGCGGTCGACAAGGCCGAGCGCGAGCGCAAGGAGCGCGAGGCGCTGGAGTGGGCTGCCGCCGAGGTGGTCGCCGGCGACGACGACATGAAGGGCGACGACTGAGGCAACGCCTGCTGCCGGATTCCGCGCCGCCGGCGCCCGTGCATCCTGCAGCCCTGTTGCCCCGAAGGCCCCGCCCCGGCGGGGCCTTCGCGCGTCCGGGCGGCGCGACCCGCCCCCGCGCCGGGTGGGGCGGCGCGTTCGCCGGCCGGCCGCCGCGCGCTGCTGAAGCGCCGATGGCCGCGCGGCGCCGCCCTATTCCCCAATTTCGACCTACGAATTAGGCTCGCAGCATGAATCCCGGCGAGCCCGTGCTGGTCCAGCCCGTTTCCGCGTCCGACGCGGACGTGCCCGACTACGTGCTCGATTTCGAGCGCGCGGCCTCGTACCTGCCCGAGGAGCAGCGCGCGCTGCTGCGGCGCGCCTGGGCGGTCGGCGCCGCCGCCCATGCCGGCCAGACCCGCAAGTCCGGCGAGCCCTACATCACCCACCCGGTGGCGGTGGCCAAGGTGCTCGCCGAGCAGAAGGTGGACGTCGAGACCCTGGTGGCGGCGATCCTGCACGACACGATCGAGGACACCCCGCTCACCCGCGAGCAGCTCGCCGCCGAATTCGGCGAGACCGTGGCCGAACTGGTCGACGGCGTCACCAAGCTGGACAAGCTGTACTTCAGCAGCCGCCAGGAGGCGGCGGCCGAGAGCTTCCGCAAGATGATGCTGGCGATGGCGCGCGACCTGCGCGTGATCCTGATCAAGCTCAGCGACCGCCTGCACAACATGCGCACGCTCGGAGCGCAGCCGGGGCCCGCGCGCCAGCGCATCGCGCGCGAGACGCTGGAGATCTACGCCCCCATCGCCCAGCGCCTGGGCATGAACCTGATCAAGGCCGAGCTGCAGGACCGCGGCTTCCACGCCCTGCATCCGCTGCGCCACCTGATCCTCGAGAAGCACATCCGCAGCCAGCCGATGGTGCGGCGCGAGGCGATGGCCAAGATCGAGGCCCAGCTGGCGCAGAGGCTCACCGCCGAGGGACTCGAATACCGGCTGGTGAGCCGGGTCAAGTCGCCGTGGAGCATCTACAACAAGATGCGCAGCGAGGGGAAGACCTTCGCCCAGGTGATGGACGTGTTCGGGTTCCGGATCGTGGTCCAGTCGGTGGGCGACTGCTACCGCGCGCTGGGCGTGGCGCATTCGGTGTACAAGCCGCTGGACGGGCGTTTCCGCGATTTCATCGCGATCCCCAAGGCCAACGGCTACCAGTCGCTGCACACGGTGCTGTTCGGGCCCTACGGCTCGCCGATCGAGGTCCAGATCCGGACCGAGGAGATGGACCTGATCGCCGAGCGCGGCATCGCCGCGCACTGGGCCTACAAGCACGGCACCGCCGCCAGCGGCGCCCAGGCGCGCGCCCACTCGTGGATCGCCAACCTGCTCGAGTCGCAGCGCGCGACGGGGTCGTCGCTGGAGTTCCTGGAGAACGTCAAGGTCGACCTGTTCCCCGACGAGGTCTACCTGTTCACGCCCAAGGGCGACATCCTCGCCCTGCCGCGCAACTCCACCGCGCTCGACTTCGCCTACGCGGTGCATACAGACGTCGGCAACACCGCGGTGGCGGCGCGCGTGGACAAGAAGCTTGTGCCGCTGCGTACCAAGCTGGTGAGCGGCCAGTCGGTCGAGGTGGTCACCGCGAAGTCCGCGTTCCCCAAGCCGCAATGGCTGGAGGTGGTGGTCACCGGCAAGGCGCGCACCGCGATCCGCGCCCAGCTCAAGCAGCTCGAGCACGAGGATGCGGTGAGCCTGGGCCACCGCATGATCGACCGCGCGCTGGAGGACGTGGGCACGTCTCTCGACCGCATTCCGCAGGACCGGCTCGATGCCTTCCTCGCCGAGCTGCGCTATCCGCGGCTGGAGGAGCTGCTGGCCGACATCGCGCTGGGCAACCGCATGCCGACGCAGGTGGCGCTGGCGCTGGCGCAGAAGCAGCCGGCGCCCGGTGGCGCGCAGTCCGCCGGCTCCGAGCCCGTGCAGCGCCGCGGCGAACGGATCCTGATCACCGGTCACGAGCGCGGCGTGATCAGCTTCGCCAACTGCTGCATGCCGATCCCCGGCGACGAGATCATGGGCTACCACACCACAGGCAAGGGCATCGTCGTGCACCGCATGGACTGTCCCAACGTCGCCGACTACCGCAAGTCGCCCGACCGCTGGGTGGCGATCGGCTGGGACCGCGAGGTGATCGGCGAGTACCCGGTGGCGCTGGTGATCGAGACCGAGAACAAGCCCGGTTCGCTGGCCGAGGTGGCGGCGGCGATCGCCAAGGCCGAATCCAACATCGAGGGCGTGGAGTACCTTGAGCGCGACGCGAACGTCGCCGTCATCCGCTTCTCGCTGGGGGTGCGCGACCGCACCCACCTGGCCGACGTCATCCGCCGCACCCGCCGCCTGGGCGTGGTCCACGGCGTGCGTCGCGCCTAGCCGGCGCGCGCCGCGCCGGGCGGCCGCCGCGCGGCCGCGACCTATAATCGGCCGCATCCACGCCACGGAGACGCGCGATGCCCCGCACCCCGATCCAGACCGAGCGCGCGCCCGCCGCGATCGGCCCCTACTCCCAGGCCACGCGCGCCGGCGCGACCGTGTTCCTGTCCGGCCAGATCCCGCTCGATCCGGCCACCGGCGAGGTGGTCGCCGGTGGCATCGAGAAACAGGCGCGGCGCGCGTTCGACAACCTCAAGGCGGTGGCCGAGGCCGCTGGCGGTTCGCTCGCCGACGTGGTGCGCCTGGGCCTGTACCTGACCGACCTGTCGCAGTTCGCCACGGTCAACGGGGTGATGGCCGAGTACTTCGAGGCGCCGTACCCCGCGCGCTCGACCATCGAGGTGTCGGCGCTGCCCAAGGGCGTGCTGTTCGAGGTCGACGCGATCATGGTGACCGGCTGACCCTCGCGCCGAATGGCCAAACCCGCCCCCGCGCTGGCCGTCGCCGGTGACCGCGCCCTGACCACCCTGCCGGGGGTCGGCCGGGTGATGGCCGAAAAGCTGGCCGCGCGCGGACTGACCACGGTCCAGGACCTGTGGCTGCACCTGCCGCGCCAGTACGAGGACCGGACCCGGATCACGCCGCTGCGCGAGCTGCAGCCGGGCGTGGCGGCGCAGGTGGAGGGCAGGGTGGAGGCGGTCGAGCGCGGGTTCCGCTACCGGCCGCTGCTGCGGGTGGCGATCGGCGACGAGTCGCGCAGCACCCTGGTGCTGCGCTTCTTCCACTTCCGTTCGCAGCAGGTCAACCAGTTCCGGGTCGGCGCGCGGGTGCGCGCCTACGGCACGCCGCGCGTCGGGCAGCAGGGACTCGAGATCGTGCATCCCAGCTACCGGGTGCTGGACGAGGGCGAGGCGGGCGAACTCGGCGATGCGCTCGACCCGGTCTATCCCGCGGTCGAGGGCGTGGGGCCGGGCACGCTGCGGCGCCTGGTCGCGCAGGCGCTCGAACAGCTGCCGCCCGCGGAAGAACTCGAACTGCTGCCGCCTGGCTGCCTGCCGGAAGGACTGCCGTCGTTGCGCGAGGCGCTGGTCACGCTGCACCGGCCGCCGCGCGATGCCGACGTCGGCGCGTTGCTGGCCGGCCGCCATCCCGCCCAGCGGCGGCTGGCGCTCGAGGAACTGCTGGCCCACCACCTGAGCCTGCGCCGCCAGCGCATCGCCCTGCAGGCGCACGCCGCGCCGGTGCTGGTCGACGACGGCGGCCGGGTGGACGCGCTGCTGGCCTCGCTGCCGTTCGCGCTCACCGGCGCCCAGAAGCGGGTGTTCGGGGAGATCCGGGCCGACCTCGCCCGGCCCTCGCCGATGCTGCGCCTGGTCCAGGGCGACGTGGGCAGCGGCAAGACCGTGGTCGCGGCGCTGGCCGCGCTGCTGGCGATCGGCAGCGGCCGCCAGGCGGCCCTGATGGCGCCCACCGAACTGCTGGCCGAGCAGCACCTGGCGAACCTGCGCGGCTGGCTCGAACCGCTGGGCGTGCGCGTGGCGTGGCTGGCCGGCAAGGTCACGGGCCGCGCGCGCAGCCAGGCGCTGGCCGACGTCGCCAGCGGCGCCGCGCAGCTGGTGGTGGGCACCCACGCGTTGATGCAGCAGGGCGTGGTGTTCGCCGACCTGGCGCTGGCGATCATCGACGAACAGCACCGTTTCGGCGTGCACCAGCGCCTGGCACTCCGCGACAAGGGCGCGCAGGGCGGCCGCGTGCCGCACCAGCTGGTGATGACCGCCACCCCGATCCCGCGCACGCTGGCGATGGCGGCCTATGCCGACCTCGACGTCTCGGCGATCGACGAGCTGCCGCCCGGCCGCACTCCGGTGCAGACCGTGGTGCTCGGCGCGTCGCGGCGGCCGGAGCTGATCGAGCGCATCCGCACCGCCTGCGCGGAAGGGCGCCAGGCGTACTGGGTGTGCACCCTCATCGACGAGAGCGACGAGGTCGTCGCCCAGGCCGCGCAGACCGCCTGGGAGCAGCTCACCGCCGCGCTGCCGGAGCTGCGCGTCGGCTTCGTCCACGGACGGATGAAGGCGGCGGAGAAGCAGGCGACGATGCTCGCGTTCAAGCGCGGCGAACTCGACCTGCTCGTCGCCACCACCGTGATCGAGGTGGGCGTCGACGTGCCCAATGCCTCGCTGATGATCATCGAGAATGCCGAGCGCCTCGGCCTGTCGCAGCTGCACCAGCTGCGCGGGCGGGTGGGGCGGGGCAGCGCGGCTTCGAGCTGCGTGCTGTTGTACCAGCCTCCGCTGTCGCAGATGGCCCGGCAGCGGCTGGAGACCATGCGTTCGACCAGCGACGGCTTCGTGATCGCGGAGAAGGACCTGGAGCTGCGCGGCCCGGGCGAGCTGCTCGGGACCCGGCAGACCGGCCTGGCCGAGTTCCGGATCGCCGACCTGGCCCGCGATGCCGACCTGCTGCCGGACGTGCACCGCATCGGCGAGGTCCTGGCCACGCAGGCCCCGGATGTCGCCGACCGGCTGGTCGACCGCTGGATCGGCGGCGCGGCGCGCTACGCCGGGGCCTGACGCGGCGGCGCGGGCCATTCCCCACGCCGGGCCGGGAACGGGGACAATGGACCGCCCGAACGGATCCTGCCGATGTCCGAACCGATCCCCCTGCTGATCGACACCGACCCGGGCGTCGACGACGCGCTGGCGCTGCTGATGGCGTTCGACGACCCCGCGCACCGCGTGGTCGGGCTGACCGTCTCGGCCGGCAACGTGGGCCTGCGCCACACCGTGGCCAATGCGCTCAAGCTGTGCGAGGTGGCCGGGCGCGCGGACGTGCCGGTGTTCGCCGGCTGCGCGGCGCCGCTGCTGCATCCGGCGCCGGACGCGGCCTACGTGCACGGGGAAGACGGCTTCGGCGACACCGGCTACGCGCCGGCCGCGCGCGTGGTCGCGGACGGGCATGCGGCGCTGGCGATCCTGCGCCTGTCCCGCGAGCACGCGGGGCGCCTGGTGCTGGTCGCGCTCGGGCCGTTGACCAACCTGGCCCTGGCCCTGTCCCTCGACCCGGGCCTGCCGGCGCGGATCGCGCGCCTGGTGGTGATGGGCGGCGCGGTCACCGCGCGCGGCAACATCACCCCCGCGGCGGAATTCAACATCCATTTCGACCCGGAGGCGGCGCGGATCGTGTTCCGCGCCTTCCCGCGCTTCGACCTGGCCGACTGGGAGGCGACCGTCGCCCACGGTCTGCCGCATGCCGAGGCCGAAGGCTGGCTGGCGGCCGACACCCCGCACGCGCGCTTCTACGAGGCGATCTCGCGCCGGACCCGGCGCTGGTCCGCCGACCGCCGTGGCGACCGCTGGTTCCTGGCCGACCCGTTGGCCATGGCCTGGGCGCTGGCGCCGGACGGGGCGCTGGAGCTGGCCGAGCGGCCGCTCGAGGTCTGCCTGGAGCACGGCCCGGCCCGGGGCGCCACGGTGGTGGACTGGAGCCGCCAGACCGGGGCGCCCGACAACGCCCGGATCCTGCTGCGCTACGACCAGGCCCGGTTCGAGGCCCGGGTCCGGGCCGCGCTCGGCGCCTGAGGGGCGACTTGCGGCGGGCGGGGCCGGCGGGCTAGAATGCCGCGCTTACCCCGCGAATTCCGGTGCCCGCCCATGAAGGCCGACATCCATCCCGATTACCGCGAAGTCGTCTTCCAGGACGTGACTTCCGATTTCAAGTTCCTGACCCGTTCCACGCTGGCCGCCTCCGCCAAGGAGACGATCAAGTGGGAGGACGGCAACGAGTACCCGCTGGTCAAGGTCGAAGTGTCCTCGGCGACGCATCCGTTCTACACGGGCCAGAACAAGATCGTCGACACCAGCGGTCGCATCGACAAGTTCAAGCGTCGCTACGCGAAATGATCGCGTCCCCGGCGCGCTGAGCCAGACGCGCCGCCGCAGCCACCACGGCCGCCCCAGGGCGGCCGTCGTGCTTTCTGCGACCGTGCCCACCGACCGCGCTGCCCGCGTAGGAGCGGCTTCAGCCGCGACCGCGCGCTTCGGCTGGTTCTGCGCCACGCCGGTCGCGGCTGAAGCCGCTCCTACGGGGGCGGGTCAACGCGCCGCAGGGGCCCCGATCAGCCCAGCTTGAGCGACAGGTCGATCGCGCGGACGTGCTTGGTCAGCCCGCCGATGGAAATGAAGTCCACGCCATCGGCGGCGATCGCGGGCAGGCCGTCGAACTCGACGCCACCCGAGACCTCCAGCGGGATCCGCCCGTCGAACGGCGCGCCGCGGGCGATGGCGACCGCCTCGCGCCGCATGACCGGATCGAAGTCGTCGATCAGCACCCGGTCGCAGCCCTCGGCCAGCGCTTCGCGCAGTTCGTCGAGCGTTTCCACTTCCACGACCAGCGGCAGCTCGGGCCGCGCCGCGCGTGCGGCGCGGATCGCCCCGGCGACCGAGCCGAACGCGCGCACGTGGTTCTCCTTGAGCATCACCGCGTCGAACAGGCCGATCCGGTGGTTGTGGCCGCCACCCACGCGCACCGCGTATTTCTGCGCGTGGCGCAGCCCGGGCAGGGTCTTGCGGGTGTCGAGGATGCGCGTGCCGGTGCCGCGCACGGCCTCCACGTGCGCCGCGGTGGCGGTGGCGGTGCCGCTCAGGGTCTGCATGAAATTGAGCGAGGTGCGCTCGGCGGTCACCAGCGCGCGCGCGCGCCCGTGCAGGTCGGCGAGCACGGTCCCGGCCTCCACGCGCTGGCCTTCGGCCACCTGCCAGTCGATGCGCACCCCGGGGTCGAGCGCACGATGGCAGGCGTCGAACCAGGGCCGGCCGCAGACCACTGCGGGTTCCTTGCACAGCAGCCGGGCACGCCCGGCGCGGTCGGGGAGCAGGGCGGCGGTGGCGTCGCCGTCGCCGATGTCCTCGGCCAGCGCGCGCGCCACGTCGGCCTCGACGATGGCCGGGTCGGGCGGGTCGACGGCGGGGGGCGTGGTTCCGGACATGGTCGAGGGTGGACGGCCGGGAGGCGCGCCGGGCGGACGGCAGCGGCGCGGTCAGCCGCGCGGGAAGTCGGGGACCTGGCCGGTGGCGATGCCTTCCTCGGCCAGCAGCACCGGGATGCCGTCGTCGATCCGGTACACCAGGCGGCGGTCGCGGGTGACCAGCGCCTCGCGCAGCGGTTCGGCCTGCGGGCTGCCGTCCACGCGCTGCAGGGCGCCGGCCGCCACCGCCGCGTTGAGCGCGGCCAGCCCGGTGGCGTCGAGCAGGGCCAGCGGTTGCCGGGTCGCGGGGCAGACGAGGAGGTCGAGCAGCTTGCGGTCCATGGCGGGAAGCGGCGTGGGCGAACCGCTAGAATACGTCTTTAGGCACGGGAGCAGCCATGTCCGTCAATCCTGCCAGCCCGCTGGTCGGCGTCGTCATGGGGTCGCGGTCCGACTGGGACACCATGCAGCACGCGGTGCAGAAGCTCGAGGCGCTTGGCATCGCGCATGAGGTGCGGGTGGTGTCGGCGCACCGCACGCCCGACGTGCTGTTCGACTACGCGGCCACCGCGCAACGACGCGGGCTGCGCGCGATCATCGCCGGCGCCGGCGGCGCCGCGCACCTGCCGGGCATGCTCGCGGCCAAGACCGCGGTGCCGGTGCTCGGCGTGCCGGTGCAGAGCCGCGCGCTCAACGGCCTGGATTCGCTGCTGTCGATCGTGCAGATGCCGGGCGGGATCCCGGTCGCGACCTTCGCCATCGGCCAGGCCGGCGCCGTCAACGCGGCCCTGTTCGCCGCCGCGATGCTCGCCGCCGACCACCCCGCGATCGCCGACGCGCTCGCCTCCTTCCGCCAGCGGCAGACCGACGAGGTGGCCGGCAACGACGACCCGCGCCGGTGACCGCGGCCATGGGCACGGTCGGGATCCTCGGCGGAGGGCAGCTGGCGCGCATGCTCGCCCTGGCCGGCGCGCCGCTCGGCCTGCGGATCCTGGTGATGGACACCTTCGCCGACGCCTGCGCCGGCCAGTGCGCGCCGCTGCTGGTGGGCGACTACCGCGACGAGGCGGCGCTGGCCGAGTTCGCCGCGAAGGCCGGCGTGGCCACCTTCGACTTCGAGAACGTCCCCGCCGCCAGCGCCCAGTGGCTGGCGCGCCGCATCCTGGTGTTCCCGGGGCCGGGCGCGCTCGCCGTGGCCCAGGACCGCCTGGCCGAGAAGACCCTGTTCCGCGAGCTCGGCATCCCGGTGCCGGACTTCGTCGACGTGCCCACGCGCGAGGCGCTCGAGGCGGCGGTGGCGCGCATCGGCGTGCCGTGCATCCTCAAGACCAGGCGCCTGGGCTACGACGGCAAGGGCCAGTTCCGGATCCGCGCCACGGCCGACGTCGACGCGGCGTGGGCCGCGCTCGGCGCGCAGGCGGCCGAGGTGGGCCTGATCCTGGAAGCCTTCGTGCCGTTCGAACGCGAACTGAGCGTGGTCGCGGTGCGCGGCCGCGACGGCGACTTCCGCACCTGGCCGCTGACCGAGAACTGGCACGTCGACGGCGTGCTCTCCGCCAGCCTGGCGCCCGCGCGCTGCGAGCCCGCGCTCGAGGCGCAGGCGCACGCGCATGCGCGCGCCCTGGCCGAGCGCCTGGACTACACCGGCGTGTTCGCGCTGGAGCTGTTCTGCCGCGACGGCGTGCTGCTGGCCAACGAGCTCGCCCCGCGCGTGCACAACTCCGGCCACTGGACGATCGAGGGCGCCGAGACCTCGCAGTTCGAGAATCATCTGCGCGCGGTGCTGGGGCTGCCGCTTGGCGCCACCCGGATGATCGGCCATGCCTGCATGCTCAACTGGATCGGCGCGATGCCCGATCCGGCGCCGGTGCTGCGCGAGCCCGGCGGCCACTGGCACGACTACGGCAAGCAGGCCCGCGAAGGCCGCAAGGTGGGCCATGCCACCTTGCGCGCGGACTCGCCCGCGGACCTGCGCGCGGCCCTCGGGCGCGTCGGCGCCGCGCTCGGCCGCGAGGCCCAGGTGGCGCCGGTCATCGCCCGGCTGGCGCCGTAGCCGCGCCGCCGCGCGAAGGCTTGAGCGCCGCGCGCGCCTGTTCGAGGCGGGCATCGACCACCCGCCAGTCGACCAGCGCCCAGAAGCCGTCCAGGTAGCGCTGCAGGGCACCCTCGCCCTCGGGCAGCGCGTGCGGCCACAGGCAGCAGCCGAGCAATGGCGCGTCGCCGCCGGTCAGCGGCGTGGCCGAGCGCGGCGTGGCCATGATCGCCAGGCGGTCGTCGCGGCGCAGCACCAGCCACAGCCAGCCGGGGCCGCCGAGCCGGCCCGCCACTTCGGCGAAGCGTTCGCGCAGCCGCTGCGGCTCGCCGAAGGCCTTCTGGATGGCGGCGGCCAGGGCGCCGTCCGGGCCGTCGGGGCCGGACGCGGCGGGTGGGCGCAGCGCGGCCCAGTGGAAGTCCTCGGCCCAGGCCTGGGCGGCATGCGCCGCCAGCGCGCCGCGCGCCTCGATCGCGAGCATCTCGGGCGCAGGCGCCTCTTCCGCGTCGCCGAGCAGGGCCTGGAGCGCGTCGCACGTCGCCTGCTGCGCCTGCCGGTGCCGCTCGACCACCTCCGCCGGCAGGTGCGGCGCGAACGCGGCGGGGACGCAGGGCAGCGGGCGGGGTTCGATCGGCATGGTCGCGTCGGTGGGCGGCGGCGGAGGCAATACAATACGCAATCCCCCGAATCGTCCGGTGCGCGCGCGCCGGCACTGGAGAGTGTCCATGTCCGTGCTGGACCGCATCAAGGCCGAAGTCGAGACGCATCCGCTGGTGCTGTTCATGAAGGGCACGCCGGAGTACCCGATGTGCGGCTACTCGAGCCGCGCGGTCGAGGTGCTCAAGGCCGCGGGCGCCACCGGGTTCCGCACCATCAACGTGCTCGCCGACCCGGAGATCCGCGCCAACCTGCCGCGCTTCTCGAACTGGCCGACGTTCCCGCAGCTGTTCATCCACGGCGAACTCATCGGCGGCTGCGAGATCACCCTCGAGCTGCACGAGAGCGGCGAACTGGCGCGCATGATCGCGGAAGTGCAGAAGGCGTGAGCGAAGCGGCGGCGAACCCCGGGGGCCGGCGCCTCGCCGGGCGCGTGGTGCTGGTCACCGGCGCCTACGGCGGCTACGGCCGCGCGCTGGCGCTGGACTGCGCACGCGAGGGCGCGCGCCTGGTGCTGCTGGGGCGCAACGCGCGCAAGCTCGAGCGCGTGGCCGACGCGGTCGAGCAGTCCGGCGGCGAGGCGCTGCTGTACCCGCTCGACCTGGAAGGCGCAACGCCCGACGACTACGCCGAACTCGCCGCGCGCGTGGGCGAGGCCACCGGCCGGCTCGACGCGCTGGTGCATTGCGCGGCGGTCTTCCCCGGCCTGACCCCGCTCGAGCACACCGACCCGGCGATGTTCGCGCGGATCGTGCACGTGGGCCTGACCGCACGCTGGTGGCTCACCCAGGCCTGCCTGCCGCTGCTGCGCGCGTCCGCGGCCGGGCGGGTCGTGTTCACCGTCGACCCGCTGCCGCGCCAGGCGCCGGCCTACTGGGGCGCCTACGGCGTGGTCCAGCGGGGACTGGAGGCGCTGGCCGCGACGCTGCAGGCCGAGAACCCCGGGCTCGGCGTGCACGCGCTGCCGCTGCCGCCGCTGCGCACGCCGCTGCGCGCGCGTGCCTACGCCGCCGACGAGGACCGCCTTGCGCGCGACCCGTCGGGCGCCACCGGCGCCTGCATCGCGCTGCTGGCCACGGAGCAGGGGGCATGACCATCCTCTCGGCGGCGCTGCTGCTGTTCCTGATCCTCGACCCGCTCGGCAACGTGCCGGTGTTCCTGAGCCTGCTGCGGCGGGTGGAGCCGGCGCGGCAGCGGGTGGTGCTGGCGCGCGAACTGCTGATCGCGCTGGCGGTACTGATGCTGTTCCTCTGGGCCGGCAAGTACGCGCTGGAGGTCATGCACCTGCGCCAGGAGTCGGTGTCGATCGCCGGCGGCATCGTGCTGTTCCTGATCGGCATCCGCATGATCTTCCCCCCGCCCGAAGGCCTGATGGGCGAGATCCCCGGCGGCGAGCCGTTCATCGTGCCGCTGGCGATCCCGCTGGTCGCCGGTCCTTCCGGCATGGCCGCGGTGATGCTGATGGGCAGCCGCGAACCCGAGCGCCTGGCGGACTGGAGCCTGGCGCTGTTCCTGGCCTGGGCGGCGACCGCCGCCATCCTGTTCTGCGCCCCCTGGCTGTACCGCCTGCTCGGCCCGCGCGCGCTGAGCGCGATCGAGCGCCTGATGGGCATGCTGCTGGTCGCGATCTCGGTCCAGATGCTCCTGGACGGGGTCAGTGGCTACATCGCGCAGACCGTGTCCGGCTGAGGCTTGCTACGCTGCGACAAGTACTTGGCGGGACAATCTCGATCAGGCGTGAATTTCCAGCGCTGTCAATGACTTCCGTTGGCCGATCGGTGTCGTTTGCATGTCATCTGCAACCGATAATGTGTTAATCTGAGGTTAACGGCGCAGTCACGTCGCGCTGACGTGTCCGCCGCATCCAGGCGCACCACCGGCCACGCTCCACCGGTCCCCCCGGTTCCCACGACCACACATCGAGGCTCCCACATGACCAGTCGCAACCGCCTTCGACTCTCGAAACTGTCGATCGGCCTGATTGCCGCGCTCGCCGCGGCGCCCGTCTTCGCCCAGAGCACGTCCGCGGGCGTCGGCGGCCTCGTGACCGACAGCAGCGGTCAGCCGGTGCCCGGCGCCGAGGTCGTGATCACCCACGTGGAGTCGGGCACGGTCAGCCGCGCCACCACCGATTCCAGCGGCCGCTACGTCGCGCGTGGCCTGCGCGTGGGCGGTCCATACGAGATCACCATCACCAAGGCCGGCGAGGGCACCCGCACCGAGGACAACGTGTACCTGTCGCTGAACCAGGCGAACACGGTCAACGCGACCCTCACCGGCGACCTGACCACCCTCGCCACGGTGACCGCGATCGCCACCGGCGGCTCGGCAGTGTTCAGCACCGAGAACAAGGGCGTCGGCACCTCGGTCGACGGCCGCAAGATGGAGATCACCCCGCAGGGCAACCGCTCGATCGACGACGTGGCCCGCCTCGACCCGCGCATCCAGGTGCTCGACCAGGCCTCGGGAGCGATCTCGGTGGCCGGCGTGAACAACCGCTTCAACAGCATCACCGTCGATGGCCTGTCGCAGGGCGACCCCTTCGGCCTGAACTCCAACGGCATGCCGTACACCAACTCGCCGATCTCGGTCGACACCATCGCGGCGTACGACCTGAAGATCTCCGACTACGACGTCACCTCCGACAGCGTCGGCGCGACCATCAACGCGGTGACCAAGTCGGGTACCAACGAGTTCCACGGTTCGGTGTACTACGCGCTCAAGGACGCCAGCAGCATGGTGGCCTCGCGCAACGGCGAGGACTACGCCCTGTTCGACAAGGACGAGGTCCGCGGCGTGACCTTCGGCGGCCCGATCATCAAGGACCGCCTGTTCTTCTTCGCCTCCTACGAGGAGCAGGAAGTCTCCGACTTCGGCGGCGCCACCCCCGAGGACGGCGTCTCCACCGGCAGGATCTCGATCGACGACGTCAACGAGGCGATCCGCATCGCCAATGAGCTCGGCATGCGCGACAACGCCTACGGCGCGCTCGGCGTGAACCTCGAGAACAAGCGCTACCTGGCCAAGATCGACTGGAACATCAACGAGTACCACCGCGCCAGCCTGACCTACCAGCAGACCGAGGAGAACCGTCCGTCCCCGTACGACGTGTTCACCGACACCGCGGTCCTGACCAACCACTGGTACAACATCGACAACGTCACCCGGAACACCAGCCTGCAGCTGTTCAGCGACTGGACCGACCGCTTCTCGACCGAGTTCAAGGTCAGCCGCCAGCGCTTCGACCAGATCAACGGCGCGTCGGTGAAGAACACCGAGGCGATCGTCACCGTGCCGGGTGGCCGGATCTTCATCGGCGAGGACGACAACCGCCACGAGAACCAGATCAACACCGACCGCGTCACCGCCTCGCTGGTGGGCACGCTGTTCCTCGACAACCACACCATCAAGGGCGGCGTGGACTACCTGCGCCACGACGTGTTCAACCTGTACGGCAAGACCCTGCACGGCGAGTACCTGTTCGATAGCCTGGAGGACTTCGCGGCCCGCAACTACAGCCGCTACACCATCCGCCGCCCGGCCGATGGCTACACCGAGGCCGACACCGCCGCCGCGCTGGTCTACAGCCAGTTCAGCCCGTACATCCAGGACACCTGGCAGGCTACCGACCAGCTGTCGCTGACCTACGGCGTGCGCGTCAACATCCCGCGCGCCAACAAGGCCCCCGAGCGCACCCCGGGCTTCGAGGAGACCTTCGGCTTCCCGAACAACTACAAGCTGGGCAGCGACAACAAGGTCGTGCTGCCGCGCGTGTCGTTCAACTACCTGTTCGACACCCCGCGCTACTCGCAGCTGCGCGGCGGCGTGGGCCTGTTCCAGAGCGTGCCGCCGTTCGTGTGGCTGGCCAACCCGTACCAGAACAACGGCGTCACCGCGGTCTCGTACACCTCGTTCGACCCGGAAGACGCGCCGTTCAGCGCCGATCCGTACAACCAGCCGATCCCGAGCGGCGGCGCCTCCAGCGCGGCCTACCAGGTCGACGCCATCGACCCCGACTTCAAGCTCCCGACCGTGTGGAAGGTGAGCCTGGGCTACGACGCCGAGCTGCCGTGGTGGGGCCTGGTGGGTACGGTCGAGGCGCAGTACCTGAAGAACAAGGACGGCGTCTACTACCGCGCCACCAACATCGGCGCCTACAACCCCGAGACCGGCCTGTACGACGCGCCGACCGGGCAGCTCGCCGACGGCCGCGGCAGCTACTGGTGCACGCTCGGCAACACCAGCAGCGGCAACAAGAACTGCGGTCGCGCCAGCCAGTTCGACTGGGATTCGACCCTGCTGGGCAACACCGACAAGGGCGAGTCGCTGGCGGTGACCTTCGCCCTGGACAAGCCGCTGGCCAACGGCTGGTACGCCAACCTCAGCTACACCTACACCAAGGCCACCGAGGTCGGTTCGGACGGCAGCTCGCAGGCGTGGTCGAGCTACCAGTTCGTCTCGCGCATCAACCCGAACGAGGAGATCGCCAGCATCGCCTCGCGCGAGATCCGGAACTCGATCAAGGCCTCGCTGGGCTGGGAGCACGCGTTCTTCGGCGACTACAAGACCAGCGTCACGGCGTACTACAACGGCCGCGACGGCCTGCCCTACACCTGGATCTTCAACACCCAGGCGGGCGTGCGCGACGCCAACGGCGACGGCGTGAACCAGGATCCGGCGTACATCCCGCTGGTCGACGACCCGCGGGTGAGCTACGGCTCGGCGACGCCGGAGCAGATCGCGGCGTTCCACGAGTTCATCGCCCGCAACCCGTACCTGGATTCCCGCCGCGGCACCATCGCCAACCGCAACGGCGACCGGCTGCCGTGGGTCAACCAGGTCGACCTGGGCATCCAGCAGGAGCTGCCGGGCTTCTTCAAGGGCCACAAGTCGGTCATCCGCCTCGACATCTACAACTTCCTGAACCTGCTCGACAGGGACTGGGGCGTGACCCACAGCGTGGGCGGTTTTGACACCCGCAACCTGGTGGTCCTGGCCGGCATCAACCCGGACGGCACCTACGTCTACGACCTGGGCCGCGACAACCCGGCCACCCCGGAAGTCGAGATCCCGAACGTCCAGCCGCTGACCGACTACGACGCCAGCGCGGCGTTCCCCAACCGCCTGGTGTCGCGCTGGTCGGCGATGCTGACCTTCCGCTACCAGTTCTGACCGCCAGCCGGAGGGCATGGAAGACGGCCGGGGCGACCCGGCCGTTTTCCTTTGCGGGCGCGGAGCGCTACAGTCCGTGCCGCACGACCACGAGGACCCGAATGGAACAGCACACGACCGAGGCGACGGCCACATCCCTGCCCGTGGTGAGCACCCGGCTCTATCCCCGCGGCGCACTGGACATCCTGTCGCGCGACGAGGTCGCGCGGCTCAAGGACGCCTCCTCGGGCGGCATGCACGACCTGCTGCGCCGCTGCGCGCTCGCGGTGCTGACCAGCGGCAGCGCCTCGGACGACCCGCGCGCCGCGCAGGAGCTGTACCCCTCGTTCGACATCCACGTCGAGCAGCACGACCGCGGCCTGCGGATCGAGCTGACCAACGCCCCGGCCATGGCCTTCGTCGACGGCGAACTGATCCGCGGCGTGGCCGAGCTGCTGTTCGCGGTCGTGCGCGACCTGGCCTGGACCGCGATCGAGCTGGGCGAGGACGCCTGGCAGCCCACGACGTCGGCCGAACTGACCGAAGCGGTGTTCGGCCTGCTGCGCAACGCGCGCATCCTGCAGCCGACCGAGCCGAACCTGGTCGTGTGCTGGGGCGGCCACTCGATCGGCCGCGAGGAGTACCAGTACACCAAGAACGTCGGCTACGAGCTCGGCCTGCGCGGCCTGGACATCTGCACCGGCTGCGGCCCGGGCGCGATGAAGGGCCCGATGAAGGGCGCCACCATCGCCCACGCCAAGCAGCGCAGGCGCCGCGCGCGCTACATCGGCATCACCGAGCCGGGGATCATCGCCGCCGAGTCGCCGAACCCGATCGTCAACCAGCTGGTGATCATGCCGGACATCGAGAAGCGCCTGGAGGCCTTCGTCCGGATCGGCCACGGCATCATCGTGTTCCCGGGCGGCGTGGGTACCGCGGAGGAGATCCTGTACCTGCTCGGGATCCTGCTGCGCGAGGAGAACGCGCAGCTGCCGTTCCCCTTCATCCTCACCGGCCCGACCGCGGCCGCGCCGTACTTCGAGCGCATCGACCAGTTCATCCGGCTGACGCTGGGCGAAGAGGCCGCGTCGCGCTACGAGATCATCGTCGCCGACCCCGAGCGGGTGGCCAAGCGCATGGCCGCGGGCATCCGCAAGGTGCGCGAGTACCGGATCGCGCAGAAGGATTCGTTCTACTTCAACTGGGGCCTGGACATCCCGCTCGAGTACCAGCAGCCCTTCGATCCGACCCACGAAGCGATGGCCGCGCTCGACCTGCGCCACGGCCGCCGCCCGCAGGACCTGGCCGCCGACCTGCGGCGCGCCTTCTCCGGCATCGTGGCCGGCAACGTCAAGGAGCACGGGATGCGCCGGGTGGAACGCCACGGGCCGTTCCGCATCCACGGCGATCCGGACATCATGGAGGCGCTCGACGACCTGCTGCGCGCCTTCGTCGAGCAGCGCCGGATGAAGATCTCGGGCGAGTACCGGCCCTGCTACCAGGTCGTCGCCTGAGCGCGGCTCAGGGTGTCGGGAGCGACAGCCGCGCCACGTAGCGGCCGTCCTCGACCGCGGTGCTGACGCCGCCCTGGCCGAGGGTGAACACCTGGATCCGCGAGCGCACCGCGCTCAGGCCGATGCCGTGGCCGGCGGACGCGGCCGCATCCGGAGGCGCGGGGTTGGATACGGTGACCACCACCCCGTCGTCGGAGCGGCGCAGCGTGATCGAGACGCTGCCGCCGCCGCGCGCCGGTTCGATGCCGTGCTTGATCGCGTTCTCCACCAGCGGCTGGATCGACAGGGGCGGGATCCCGACGCCGTCGAGTGCGGACCCGTCCGGCACGTCCCATTCGACCTGCAGCCGGTCGCCGAAGCGCAGCCGCTCGATCTCCAGGTAGCGACGGGTCAGGGACAGTTCCTCGGCCAGCGGCACCTGCTCGCGGCCGGAGATCGCGGCACGGAACAGGTCGCTCAGGTCCAGCAGCAGCTGTTCGGTCTCGCCGGGGCGGGCGTGCACCAGGGCGATCCCGGTATTGAGCGCGTTGAACAGGAAGTGCGGCCGGATCCGCGCCTGGAGCGCATCGAGCTCGGCCTGCTTGGCGCGCAAGGCCAGCTGGCGTGCCCGCCACTGGGCCTGGAACGCGGCCAGCGCCAGCAGGCCCACGGTCAGCGCCATCAGCGTGACCTGGAGCGTGAACACGGACCAGCCCGAAGCCGGGGCCAGGCCCAGCCCGGGCAACAGGGCGCGCCCGAGCCCGACCACCACCCAGGTACTGGCCAGCAGCGCGGCCAGGCCGGCCTGCGCGATCACCGGAGGCGAGGCGCGCCCGAGCCAGCGCCGCGCCAGGTAGAGCAGGCACAGCGACATGATGAAGACCCACTGGATCGCGAACGAGGCCATGCCGAAGTAGGCCAGCCGCCCGCCGTCGACCCCCGGCGCGAGCGCGAGCACGGTCGCGAGCGCCTCGCCGGCGAGGACGATCCACAGCAGGGTGCCCGGCTGCCAGAGCAGGTCGAGCGGGCGGGGACTGTCGGGCGTCGACATGGTGGGCGGGCGGGTCCTGGGCCCGGGAAAGGGCCGCGCCGACCGGAGTTTAGCCATCCAGCCCCTTCCATGTGCCGTTCGTCTCCCCGGGGCTGGAGCGCGGCGGTCACGGGGGATAGGGTGCCCGGGGCATTGGGGGAAGCTGCATGCAGAACGTCCATCGAACCCGCCAGCGCGTCGGCCGCGGCCGCCGCCCGCAGGCGGGCTTTACCCTGATCGAGCTGATGGTGACGGTGGCTGTCATCGCCATCCTGGCGGTGGTGGGCGTGCCGGCGATGGCCGGGATGATCAACGTCAACCGGATCAACACCGCCACCGACAACATGATCGCCTCGCTGCAGCTGGCCCGGTCGGAAGCGATCCGGCGCGGGGCCAGGGTCACCGTGTGCGCCTCGAACGACGGCCAGACCTGCGCCAGCAGCACCGACTGGAACCGCTGGATCGTCATCGGCCGCGACAACGTCGCGTCCGAGGGCGGCAGCGAGGTGATCGACGTCATCCGCGACGAGACCACCACCGGCGGCATCCAGCTGCAGGGCCCGGCGGACGGCATCGTGTTCCGCTCCTCGGGCGTGACCGACGGCGAGGAAACCCTCGTCGTCTGCCTGCCCACCAGCTACCCGGCGGCCAACCAGCGCGAGATCACCGTGATGCTGAGCGGCGGCCACCGCACCGAGAAGGCCAGCGGCGGAGGAGAGTGCCCGTGATCCCGAACATCCCCACCCGGCGCCGCCGCGTTCCCGCGCTTTCGGGCCGGCGCCACCAGGCCGGCCTGAGCCTGATCGAGATCCTGGTGTCGGTCGTGATCCTCGGCATCGGCCTGCTCGGCGTGGCGGCGATGCAGTCGCTCGCGCTGCGCGGCGGCCAGAGCTCGCTGGAGGCGAGCCAGGCGGTGATCCAGACCAACGCCATCATCGAGGCGATGCGCGCCAACCGCGCCAATGCCGCTTCCTACAACACGGGCGCGATGGTGTGCGCGGTGCCGGCCGCGGCCGGCACGCTCGCCGCGAACGACATGGCCGCGTGGATGAGCAACCTCAAGATCTCGATCACCGGGAGCGACGCCGACACCACCACCTGCGCCCAGATCACCGGATGCCCCGACGACTGCGAGGTCACCGTGCGCTGGGACGACTCGCGTGCGGGCGGCGGCGCCGAGCGTGAATTCTCGACCAGGACGACCATATGAGCCACCCGACAGTCCC
Organism: Luteimonas sp. J29; assembly: GCF_000472505.1. Lineage (GTDB taxonomy): Bacteria > Pseudomonadota > Gammaproteobacteria > Xanthomonadales > Xanthomonadaceae > Luteimonas. The sequence continues at coordinate 241,809 of NZ_AWZR01000002.1, read as the reverse complement.
CGGCTTCGTCCGCGCCCGCTCCACGGCGGGCTTCGGCCTGACCGAGCTGATGGTCGCGATGGTGCTGGGCGTGATCGTCATCGGCGCCGCCTTCGCGATCTTCCAGTCCAGCCAGCTGACCTACCGTTCCCACGAGGGCCTGGGCCGCATCCAGGAGAGCGCGCGGGTGGCGTTCGAACTGATGTCGCGCGACATCCGCGCCGCGGGCGGTTCGGCGTGCTCGAACTTCTCGGTGGTGGAAGGCGCGGACGAGCGCGCCGAGCGGTTCCGCGACAATGCGGTCACGGGCAACGCGAGTTCGCTGCGCGTGGTCTCCGGCGACGACACCGCCTATCGCGTGGTCAATTCGACCAGCACGTCGGTCACGCTGCATTCCGACGACGTGGACGAGGCCAGCGACGTGTTCCGGGTCAACGACTACCTGATCCTGTGCAACGCGCGCAAGACGCATATCGTCCAGGCCACGTCGATGTCGGGGCGCACCGTCAACTTCGCCGCGCTGCCGGGCGGGTACGTCCCGACCAGCGACCAGTACGCGCCACCAGCGGCGGTCGTGCTGGCCCGTTACCGGGACGCCCGCTGGTTCGTGCAGGACAACGGGCGCGGCGGCCGCTCGCTGTTCGTCGCGCGCAACGGCGGCGATCCGGAGGAAGTCGCGGAAGGGGTGCAGGCGCTCGCGCTGGAGTACCTGCGCGACGGCGCCACCAACTACACGGCCGCGCCCGCGAACTGGAACGACGTCATCGCGGTACGCATCAACATGACGCTGCAGGGTGACGACCTCGAAGGCAACACCATCGAGCGCACCATGTCCAACGTGGTCAGCATGAGGGGGCGGACGCTGTGACCCACGACGCACGAATCCATTCGCGCGACCGCCAGGGCGGCGTGTCGCTGGTGGTCGTCCTGGTCCTGCTGGTCGCGGTGTCCGTGCTCGGCATCGCGGTGCTGCGCAGCTCGGCCATGCAGGAACGCATGAGCGCGAACCTGCGCGACCGCAACCTCGCGGTGCAGGCGACCGAGGCGGCGCTTCGCTACGCCCAGAACGAGGTGCTGGGTGGCGGCGACTGGGACACCACGGAGCCCGACGCGACCAGCTGCGCCAACCAGGGCATCTGTCCGACCGGCTCCGCGCCCAACTGGCAGGCGATGCCGGCCGGCACCTACGATGACCAGATCCCGGATCCGCCCGAGTACTGGATCGAATACCTGGGCCAGGGGCCGGCGCAGAAGGGCAGCTGCGACCAGCTGCCGCCCTCGCTCGACTGTTTCAGTCCGATGTACCGCATCACGGCGCGCACCCGCAGCGAGGGCCGCGCGAACGTGATGATGCAAGCCAACGTCATCAGTCGCATCCCGGACCCGGGGACCTGAGCCATGAAGTCTGACAAGATCCATTCCACCGTCTGCCGCACCGGGAAGCCTCGTTCAAACGCTAGGCGCTGGTGGGCCGCGCCGCTTACGTTCGTGACGACGTTATTGGCCTTTCCCGGCGCCGCGGCCATCGTTATCCCCGACGCGCCGCTGACGACCGGTTCCCGCGTGCCTCCCAACATCATGTTCATCCTGGACAACTCCGGTTCGATGGCCATGGTGTCGATGCCGACGCTTCCGCAGAACACCAATAACGACGTCCAGCCGTCTGGTTATAACGGTACCCCCACGGGTGCCGACCGCACTGGTTTGCGGGACGATCCAATGGACAGGTCGTACCTGAATAACGGCATCTACTACAACCCTTGGGTCACTTACCAGCCATGGATGAGGGCAGACGGCGAACGCATGACCGGCGGCACATCTGTTGACGCCGTGTATAGCAGTTGGAATCTGGCATCGGGAAGCACGCGCGACTTGCGTGCAAACACCGAGTCCATCTTCTACGTTCCTCACGATGGCGTCGTGCCGTCGATGAACCCGGATCCGGCAGACTACGACAAGTACAGCATCAGTGCCGCTGGACAAGTGGTCAGGCACGAGTACAACAGGCCGGCCGCGAATCTTGCGCTGCCGGCCGGCCCATATTCATCGACGAACAACAATGAAGTCGCGTCGGTGAACATCACGGTCCCTGCCGGCGCCGCCAATCTGCGCGTGTTCACCACCGGGGGCAACAGCAGGGTCCGTCTGGACGTGTACCGAGCTAACGATTCCAGGCCAACGTGTACTTCCCAGGATGGGAATGGGGGAGAAACCTGCTCGATCCCAAATCCCCAAACGGGAATATGGCGTGCGACTCTGAGGCGCGATGGATCTGGAAGCGGAAATAGCGCGAACTTCTCCGGCGTATGGATAGATGCGCTGGTTGAGACACAGGCCGCGGCGGTGCCGAACCCTGCGCGCACCCAAGCACAGGAGCTGGAGAATTTTGCAACCTGGTACTCCTACTACCGCACGCGGCTGAAAACGGCCAAGGCGGGAGCATCCGAGGCTTTCGCAGGCCTGAGCCGCGAGATGCGTGTGGGTTATACCCCGATTAATGATCGGCCCACAGGTCTGAGGGCGGACAGCACACAGGTTGTTATTCCCGTCAACAACAACAATGGTCTGTTCGAGGGCGCCAACAAGACGAACTGGTTTTCGAGTGTGCAATCGGAGGTTGTGAAGGACGGTAGCACCCCCTTGCGCACCACGCTCAAGGCCGTCGGTGACTACTTCACGCGCTCGGACAGTAACGGCCCGTGGGGCCCCGGCCAGCCCGCCGACCAGTTGGCGTGTCGGCAGAGCTTCGCAATCCTCACTACCGACGGTTACTGGAACGACAGCGGCGCCTTCTCGGGAATCGGAGACGCGGACGGTGATGGCAACCACACGACCCTGGCCGACATCGCACGCCACTATTACATCACCGACCTGCGCGACGGGGGGAATGGGCTGCCGAACAAGGTGCCTACCACGGCGTCCAACCCCGCGAACTGGCAGCACATGGTGACATTCGGGATCTCGATTGGCCTGCGTGGCAACATGGAAGTCACCAATCCGCCGCCGGCGCCCGATTCGCCCCTCTGGACTAATCCGATGGATCGCGAAGATGCGGACCGTATCGACGATCTGTGGCATGCAACCGTCAACAGCCGTGGCCGGTTCGTTGCCGCCAGTGACCCGGATACCTTCAGGCAGGCGCTGCAGGCCGCCCTCAACGAAATCGTGGAGCGGGTCGGCTCGTTCTCCAACGTGGCGGCGAATTCGACCTCGTTGGACGCGGGCACGCGCGTCTTCCAGGCTAACTACGTGTCCAACGTCTGGACCGGTGAACTGCGATCGCAATCAGTCAGCATCGCTGACGGTGTCGATGCAGTGGATTGTTCCGGGCCATCGCAACCGGGCAACGGCTGGTGTGCATCGAAGGGAATCCCGACGACCGGGCGGAAGGTGTTTACTTCGAATGGACACTTCGATGGAGCTAATCACTCCGTAACGACCCCCAACCAGGCGCCACGGAGCTTCCCATCAGAGGCGACGGAGGCTCAGCTCGAGAGCCTGGCAAGGCCTGGTCCAGTTCTGGAGGCGCCGGTTTCCGGAGAGCAGAACGCCGCCTACATCGCTGGTGACCGCTCGCTTGAAATGAGCGAGGGTGGTTCCCTGCGTAATCGCAATCACCTGCTGGGCGATATCGTCGGTTCTTCGCCTGCATACGTGGAGGATACGGGCACCGTTTACATTGGCGCGAACGACGGGATGCTGCATGCTTTTGACGCGGCGAGTGGTGATGAACTCTTTGCCTACATCCCGGGGATCATCAACTGGCGCAATCTGTCCGACCTCAGCCGGCCCGATTATGGACATCGCTATTTCGTCGACGGGCCGATCGTGGTTACCTCGCGACAACAGACGCCAGGCAAGAACCTCTTGGTGGGTACCCTCGGAAAGGGCGGAAAGGGGTTGTTTGCCTTGGACGTCACTGTGCCGACCAGCTTCGGCGAGGGCAACAACGTCCTGTGGGAGGTACGCGACACGCCGAACGAGAACATGGGGCTGGTGCAGGGGAGGCCAATCCTTACCAAGCTGAACGTGGGTGGCACGAGCAAGGATGTGGTTGTTCTCGGTAATGGGGTGAATAGCGCCAGCGGAAGGGCTGCCCTTATCATTCTGGACTTGGCGGACGGAAGCGTGGTCGGCGAGATTCCGGTCGGGCCGACCGGGGTGGACAATGGCCTTTCGGCGCCTGCTGGCGTGCTAGGGTCCGACGGGCGGACGCTCGCATACGTCTATGCGGGAGACATGCAAGGTAACGTCTGGAAATTCGATCTCACTGGCGATTCGGCAGCGAGCTGGACGGCCAAGCAGCTTTTCGCGGCCGTGGACGAGGACGGTCTGGCTCAGCCCATCAGCGGCGGGCTGACTGTTGCTGTTCACCCGCTCACCAACAAGCGCTGGGTATTCTTCGGTACAGGTCGCTTCATGACCCAGGGAGACGTGGCCAGTGTTGCGGTGCAGAGCCTGTATGGTTTCGTCGACGAGGATGAGGAGGTTGCTAGGGAGGACCTGACACGTCGAACCGTGCAGGTAACTGGCACGGTCGAAGGCTTCCCGGTCCGCGGATTCGAATCCAGAGCGCCACTCCCCGCAGATTCGAAGGGCTGGTACATCGACCTGCCCGGTCGTGGTGAACGCATCATCCAGGATGCCCAGATAGTGTCTACATTCCTGATCACGGCCAGTATCATTCCTAGTGGGGATGCCTGTGAGTCGGGCGGCAGCGGTTTCGTCAATGCTCTAGACGCCTTTACTGGAACCAGCGCCGGTGGTTCGTACTTCGACCTTGATGGGGATGGCTCAACTGCCGATGAACTGGTGGGAGATCCTGCGGTGCCAGTTGGGTCAATCAACCTGGGGGCCGGCATGCCGACGCTGCCGAATCTTCTGCGAGGTCGGCTCGTCGTGGGCGGATCCGCCGGCGTTGTGGGTGGTCCATCCAGGAATGATGGAACCCGGACCTTGGCACCACGCTGGGACCGTGCGTCGTGGCGTGAAATCAGGGGGGATTGACAGTGCAGCGACACTCCAAGGGCATGTCTGGCCGCCGCGCGGCGGGCTTCAACCTCATCGAGCTGATGATCGTCGTGGCGATCATCGGGATCCTGGCGTCGATCGCGCTGCCGAGCTACAACGAGCACGTGCGCAAGTCGCGCCGCGCGGGCGCGGCGGCGTGCGCGGCGACCATGGCGCAGGGGATGGAGCGCTACTACACCACCGCGCTCACCTACGTCGGGGCGCCGTCGGCGGACGAACTCGACGACCGCTGCGACCCGGACGTGCTCCGCTTCTACTCGATGGCCACCGCCGACGTGGACGCGAAGACCTACACGATCACGGCGACGCCGATCGGGAAGCAGTCGGGCGATTCGTGCGGCACCCTGAGCCTCGACCAGGCCGGGACGAAATCGCCGGCCACCCCGGGCTGCTGGTGATCCGGCAGCGCCGGAAACGCAAGAGGCCCGCATCGCCGCGGGCCTCTTGCTCTGGATCTGGCGCCCGAAGTTGGACTCGAACCAACGACCCCCTGATTAACAGTCAAGTGCTCTAACCGGCTGAGCTATTCGGGCGGGGCGGAAGATTGTAAGACGCCGTCCCCGGACGGGGCAAGCCGGGACGGCGGTTGCGGCGGCCCGGTTCAGTCGGGGCAGGGCTGCGGCGACACGGGGCGGAACCGCCTGGGGCGACCCATGTTGTTCACGATCACGGCGCCCAGCAGGAGCCCGTCGGCGCCGCAGACCGAGATCGTGACGTTGCTGCCGGCGCTGCGGCCGTCGGGCGTGTAGCGGACCTGGCGGCGCCCGGCCGTGGCCAGCACCCGCAGATGCCGGCTGGTGGGCGCGCGCTCCACCCGGATCACCTCTTCCCCGGCATCGGGCTGCCGGTTGCCGTCGGCATCCAGGAACAGCAGCCAGCCACCGCTCCAGTCCGGGAGGCCGTCGCAGCCCGTGCCGTCGCTGGAGGGACAGAGCACCGCCGGCTGGCGGTAGGTGATGGCGGCCATCCGCGCCAGCTGCAGCTGGGTGGCGAGCGCATCCATCGCGGCCGTCGCCCGGTGCCGCTCCAGCAGGCTGCCCATGGCGGGCACCGCCAGCGCCGCGCAGATCCCGAGGATCGCAAGCACCAGCCCCAGTTCGACCAGCGTATGTCCTGCCTGTCCGGCGCGCATGCCAAGCCCTCCGTGGCCCCGGGTCGAGACTGCCCGCCGGACATGAACGCCACCATCGGAATGCCCGCGCGGCAGGGGTAGGAAAACGCCGTCCCAGGCCCCATCACGGTGGATCGTTACACTGGATGGCCCGCGCCCACGCCCCCCGATGACCAGCCCGCATCCCGCCACCTTCCAGCTCGTTGCGCCGTACCAGCCCGCCGGCGACCAGCCGCAGGCGATCGAGAAGCTCGTCGACGGCTTCGAGGCCGGCCTGGCCGCGCAGACGCTGCTCGGCGTCACCGGCTCGGGCAAGACCTACACCATCGCCAACGTCATCGAGCGGGTGCAGAAGCCGACCCTGGTGATGGCCCCGAACAAGACCCTGGCCGCGCAGCTGTACGGCGAGTTCAAGCAGTTCTTCCCGCACAACGCGGTCGAGTACTTCGTCAGCTACTACGACTACTACCAGCCCGAGGCCTACGTGCCGTCCACCGACACCTTCATCGAGAAGGACAGCTCGGTGAACGAGCACATCGAGCAGATGCGCCTGTCGGCGACCAAGGCCCTGCTGGAACGGCGCGACGCGATCATCGTCTGCACCGTGTCGGCGATCTACGGCCTGGGCGACCCGAACGAGTACTTCAAGATGGTGCTGCACATGGTGCGCGGCGAGCGCATCGACCAGCGCGAGCTGATCCGGCGCCTGACCGAGATGCAGTACACCCGCAACGACACCGAGCTGCGTCGCGGCACCTACCGCGTGCGGGGCGAGGTGGTGGACGTGCACCCGGCCGAATCCGACGACGAGGCGCTGCGCATCGAGCTGTTCGACGGCGAGATCGAGAAGCTGACCCTGTTCGATCCGCTCACCGGCGAGACCCGCCGGACGCTGCCGCGCTACACCATCTACCCCAAGTCGCACTACGTCACCACGCGCCGGACCACGCTCGACGCGATCGAGGCGATCAAGCGCGAGCTGCCCGAGCGGCTGGAGCAGTTCTACGCCCAGAACAAGCTGGTCGAGGCCCAGCGCCTGCAGCAGCGCACCCAGTTCGACCTGGAGATGATGGCCGAGGTCGGCTACTGCAACGGCATCGAGAACTATTCGCGCCACCTCACCGGGCGGATGCCGGGCGAGGCGCCGCCGTGCCTGTTCGACTACCTGCCGCCGGACGCGCTGCTGGTGGTCGACGAGTCGCACGTCACCGTCCCGCAGATCGGCGCCATGTACAAGGGCGACCGCTCGCGCAAGGAGACCCTGGTGGAGTTCGGCTTCCGGCTGCCGTCGGCGCTCGACAACCGGCCGCTGAAGTTCGAGGAATGGGAGGCGCGCTCTCCGCGCACGATCTTCGTCTCGGCGACGCCGGGCAAGTACGAGCTGGAGAAGTCGCAGGGGCAGGTGGTCGAGCTGGTCGTGCGCCCGACCGGCCTGATCGACCCGGAGGTCGAGATCCGCCCCGTCGCGACCCAGGTGGACGACGTGCTGGGCGAGATCAACAAGCGCGTGGCGATGGGCGACCGGGTCCTGATCACGACCCTGACCAAGCGCATGGCCGAGAACCTCACCGAGTACCTCGGCGAGCACGACGTGCGCGTGCGCTACCTGCACTCGGACGTGGACACGGTGGAGCGGGTGGAGATCATCCGCGACCTGCGCCTGGGCAAGTTCGACGTGCTGGTGGGCATCAACCTGCTGCGCGAGGGCCTGGACATGCCCGAAGTGTCGCTGGTGGCCATCCTCGACGCCGACAAGGAGGGGTTCCTGCGCTCGACCGGCTCGCTGATCCAGACCATCGGCCGCGCGGCGCGCAACGTGCGCGGCAAGGCGATCCTGTACGCCGACACGGTGACGCGCTCCATGCAGGCCGCGATCGAGGAAACCGACCGCCGCCGCCAGAAGCAGATCGAGTACAACGCCGAGCACGGCATCACCCCGAAGTCGGTGGTGCGCGCGGTGATGGACATCATGGAAGGCGCCCGCGACGAGCCCGCGGCGGCGAGCGCGGCGGCCGGCAAGGCACGCCGGGTGGCCGACGAAACGGAGGACTACGCGGCGCTCGACCCGGTCAAGCTGGCGGCCCGCCTCAAGGCGCTCGAACAGCAGATGTACCAGCACGCCCGCGACCTCGAGTTCGAGGAAGCGGCGCGGGTGCGCGACGAGATCCGCAGGATCAAGGAAGCTGCGCTGGCCGGGTCGTGAGCGGCCCGGGCCCGTCTCGGGCCACGGCGGCGCGGCAAGGTGCGGGGAGGCGTTCCAGGGGATCCACGCGAGGAGCGTGGTGGGCGGTACAGGGTTCGAACCTGTGACCCCTACCATGTCAAGGTAGTGCTCTACCGCTGAGCTAACCGCCCGGCCGCTGCGCGAACCGCGCAGGGGCGCGAATTCTAGCGCAGGCGGGGGGGCGGGGACAACCGATCGGGGCGGCATGGCTTGCCAGTCGCCCCACGCCCCCACCCCGGCCCTCCCCCGCAAGCGGGGGAGGGCGTATCGACATGGCCGAGCGGAAAGCCGGTCAGTCACCGGGCGGAGCGACCGACGGCCCCGGCGCAGAGGCATGCCGACTGCCTGGCGCATGTCCCGCCTCGCCTCGGCGCCAGAGGCACGCTGACCGCCCGGTGCATGTCCCGCCTCGCCGCGGAGCCGGCAGGTCCAGCGGCGCTGCCGGATGGCGCCCGGGACGCCACAGGGGGGAGCACGCTCGACGTCTGTGCCGTACCACGCACATCGCCCGCCATGTCGCTCCCTCCCCCCGCTTGCGGGGGAGGGCCGGGGTGGGGGCCGGCGCGGCCGCCGCTCGATGCCTCCAGCCCCTTCGCGCAAATCCCCCAAGCGTGGCCGCACGCCGCTGATGGCACTGCAGTTCGGAGGCAAAGCCCCGGAGAACCCGGGAAAAAGAAGCCCCCGCGGCGGAGGAGCCGGCGGGGGCCAGGCGTCGCCCGGCGGAGGGACCCGGGCGGCGTGGGCTGCGGGAGCCGTCAGAAGCGGTAGCTGAAGCCCACCAGGGTGGTGCGCCCGTACTCGAAGTAGCGTTCCGGGCGGTTGGCCGGGTCGCCGTCGTTGTAGGCGGCGAACGGCTCGTCGCCGATGTTGCTCACCTGCAGGTACAGCGACAGGCCTTCCAGCGGGCCGTGGTTGAAGGTGTAGTTCACCTGTGCGTCCTGCACGGTCTCGCCGGCGATGCTGATGGTCTGGTAGTCGGCGCCGAAGCCGCGGGTCTCGCCGCGGAAGTCGGAACGGGTGCGGCGGCTGTAGCGGATCGAGAATCCGCCGCGCTCGTAGTAGACCGTCGCGTTCGACACGTACTTCGACAGGCCGCTGATCGGCTCGCTGGTACCCGGGCCGTTGGGATGGATCGAACTGTCGGTGTCGGAGTAGGTGGCGATGATGCCCAGGCCGTCCAGCGGTGCCCACAGCACGTCCAGCGGTACCGAGGCTGTCAGCTCCAGGCCCCGGATCGTGCCGCCCTCGCCGTTGAACGGCTGGTTGATGCGGCCGATCGGCGAGTCGGGATAGACGTCCTGGCCCGGGATCGGCGGCGGCAGCGGGAAGTCGCTGAAGTCGAACGCGACATCCTGGTTGTAGATGTAGGTCTTGAGGTCCTTGTGGAACCAGGCCGCGCCGACGTAGCCGCGGTTGCCGGCGGCGGTCGTGAAGTACTTCTCCAGCGAGACGTCGACCGCGTCCGCGAGCCATGGGCGCAGGCGCGGGTTGCCGCCGCCGGCGGACCACTCGCCGCGGGTGACGTCGATGCCGACGTTCATGCCGGCGGTGAGCTGGTCCATGCGCGGGCGCGCCATCTGCCGGGCCAGGCCCAGGCGCAGCACGGTCTCGGGCAGGAATTCGAGCCCCAGGTTCAGGCTCGGCAAGGTCACCGAGTAGTCGATGCCGTCGGTGACCCCGCTGCCCGCCGGGTTGCCCTCGAAGGTGGAATAGCCCAGCGACGACTGGTCGACGTAGATCTTCTGCACGCCGACGTTGCCGCGCAGCGGCATGCCGCCGAGCTCGGTATCGATGTCGGCCTTGACGTATACCGTCGTCTGCTCTTCCTCGACCTCCCAGTTCTTGGCCGCGATGTCCTCGTGGTAGTTGTAGACGAAGTTGTAGAGGCCCGAATCCAGGATCGCGTTGGCATCGTACACGCCGAGCCGGCCGATGCCGCCGAAGTTGAAGTCCTGGATGCCGCCGGGGAAGGGCGCGGTCACGCCGAAGCGGCCGCCGCTGCAGTCGGTGAGGCACAGCTTGGCCTCGATCGAAGCCTTGTCCTTGGTGCGCTTGCTGTGGTTCGCGCCGAAGTCGATCGAGCGGAGGAACCCTTCGTCGAAGCTGCGGATGGCGTTCAGGCGCACTGCGCGGATCCGGTCGTTGACGCCGAAGTCCTTGATGTAGCCGTCCTGGCCCCAGCCGCCGGAGTCGGTCAGGACCAGGGTATCGGGGTTGTCGAAGGTCTGGCCGAGCACGTAGTTGTAGAACAGGCCGCCCGGATCGAGGCTGGCATGGAGCGTGGTGTAGCCGTTGTTGCTGGCCACGCCGGCATAGGTCTCGAGCACGCGGAAGCTGCGCTCGACGTCGGACTTGGACAGATCGAAGTTCACCAGCCAGTGGTCGCCGATGTGGAACTTGTTGTTCAGGCCGATCGAATCGAGGCGGTCGTCGATGGGGTTGCTGTCCATCCGGATCACCGGCGAGACGTCGTCCCAGGTGCTGTCGACGATGGTGCCGTTGCCGGCCACCGTATAGCCCGGTCGCAGCACGCCGCTGCCCCAGAGGGTGCCGAACTCCATGCCGGTCTTGATCTCGGTCTTCTCGAACCGGGAGTGGAACCAGTCCAGGCTGCCTTCGTAGACGTCGTTGGGCTTGAACTGGAGCGTGGCCGCGACGCCGGTGCGCTCGTGCGCGTTGTCGAAGCGGTAGAGCTTGCCGCCGCCCAGCACGGTGGTGCCATCGGGCCCGTCGGTGAAGCCCCAGACCTCGTTCTGGAAACCGGGCTGGGGGCTGTCCATCCTCGAGACCGCCAGCATCACGCCGAAAGTGCCGTCGGCGAACTGGTCGATGTAGGTCGCGCTCAGGCGGTGCCCGTTCTCCTTCTGGTCGCGGATCCTGTTGCGCTCGTAGCGGGCGTTGACGCTCATCACCCGCTCGTCGAACGACAGGGGGCGCACGGTCTGCAGGTCCACCGTGCCCGACAGGCCCTGTCCGACAAGTGCCGCGTCCGGGGTCTTGTAGATGACGACCTGGCTCAGCAGTTCGGACGGGTACTGGTCGAACTCGACGCCGCGGTTGTCGCCGGTGCTCGCCTGCTCGCGGCCGTTGAGCGTGGCGGTGGAGAAGTCGCCGGCGAAGCCGCGGATGTTGATCTGGGTGGCGCGGCCGCGCTCGCGCTGCGCGGTCAGGCCCGGCAGGCGCGCGATCGACTCGGCGATGCTGGCGTCCGGGAGCTTGCCGATGTCCTCGGCGGAGATCGCTTCGACGATCGAGGTCGAGGTCTGCTTGGTGTCGATCGAGCGTTCGATCGAGGATCGGATGCCGGAGACGACGACCCGGTCGAGTTCGATGGCCTCGTCGTCGGAGGGTGCGGTGCCGGCGTCCTGCGCGAATGCGTGCGGCGACGACAGCAGGATTGCGGATGCGAGCGCGGAGCTCAGCAGGGTGCGTCTTGGATGCAACATCTTCCCCTCCCGAAAGGCAATGTTGTCGTGGATTCGTCTGGTCCGGCCCGCCATTCGATTCGCGTCACGACCGGACGGTCGGCATGCGCCGGGCTTGCGGCAATGGTAGAGGCCCGCGACGCGCGCAGCGCCTTCCTGCATACGTATTCATGCGCGTTCGCCGCTGGAAAATCAGGGGTTTCAGGGACAGGTGGGCGCGCGGCGCGAACGCAAGCGGCGCGCCGCGTGTGGCAAGGGCTGCAGGCGGAGGCTGGCTCCGCGACCGGAGCATGCGTCAGCGCGATGCCAGCCCTGGCGTCGGGTCAGGCGCGTACAGCACGCCGTAGCCAGGCAGGCGCAGGCGTCCGTTTTCCAGGGATCCATGGTCGAAACCGGGCAATGCGACGGGCGTCGCCGTCGTCGTGTCGAGGACGACCTCCGTGGACGATCCGGAAAGGTTGAATGCCACCAGCAGTCGTTGCCCCGCGTGCTCGCGGACGAAGGCGAGCACAGGTTCGGGCGTGTCGAGGAAACGGATCGTGCCCGCCTGCAGGGCCGGCTGCCGCTGGCGCCAGGCGAGGAACGCCCGCACTGCGTTCAGCGTGGACCGGTGGTCGGCGCGCTGCGTCTCGACGCTGAGCGTGCGGTGCCCGGCGGGCACGGGCAGCCATGGCGTGCCGGTGGTGAAACCGCCGTGCTCGCCGGCGGTCCATGGCATCGGCGTGCGGCATCCGTCGCGGCCCTTGAAGTTCGGCCAGAAGGCGATGCCGTACGGATCGCGCAGCGCCTCGAACGGGACGTCCGCCTCCGGCAATCCCAGCTCCTCGCCCTGGTAGAGGCAGACCGTGCCGCGCAGGGAGCACACCAGCGCCACCAGCATCCGTGCCAGCTGCGGCGGCGCCGAGGGGCCGCCCCAGCGTGACACCGCGCGGCGCACGTCGTGGTTGGACACCGCCCAGCACGGCCAGCCTTCGGTCATCACCGATTCCAGGCGCGACACCGTGTCACGGATGTAGCGCGCGCTGAAGTCGTCCACCAGCAGCTCGAAGCTGTAGCCCATGTGCAGGCGCCGGCCGGAGGTGTACTCGGCGGTGGTGGCGAGCGAGTCCTCCGAGGAGATCTCGCCCAGCGTCACCGCGCCGGGATAGCGGTCGATGAGCGCGCGCAGCTCCTCGAGGAAGCCGATGTTCTCGGGCCGGGTGTTGTTGTACCAGTGGTACTGGAACGCGTACGGGTTGTCCGGGCTGAAGCCGCGGCCAATGCGTTCGGACGCCGGCTTGGGCGGGTTGTCGCGCAGCTGGGCGTCGTTGAAGCAGAAGTTGATCGAGTCCAGGCGGAAGCCGTCCACCCCGCGGTCGAGCCAGAATTTCACGTAGTCGAGCGTGGCCCGGCGGACCTCGGGGTTGTGGAAGTTCAGGTCCGGCTGCGAGGACAGGAAGTTGTGCAGGTAGTACTGGCCGCGGCGCGGCTCCCAGCGCCAGGCGACGCCGCCGAAGATCGACATCCAGTTGTTGGGCGGGGTGCCGTCCTCCTTCGGGTCGGCCCAGACGTACCAGTCGGCCCTGGGGTTGTCGCGGCTGCGCCGGCTCTCCTGGAACCAGGGGTGCTGGTCGGAGGTGTGGCTGAACACCTGGTCGATCATGACCTTCAGCCCCAGGCGGTGGGCCTTCTCCAGCAGCCGGTCGAAATCGTCGAGCGTGCCGAACAGCGGATCGACGTCGCGCTGGTCGGAGATGTCGTAGCCGAAGTCGGCCATCGGCGAACGGAAGAACGGCGAGACCCAGATCGCGTCCACGCCCAGCGAGGCGACGTAGTCGAGGCGCTCGGCGATGCCGGGCAGGTCGCCCACGCCGTCGCCGTTGGTGTCCATGAAGCTGCGCGGGTAGATCTGGTAGATCACCGCGCCACGCCACCAGTCCTTCGTCGCCTGCATCGCCACCGGGGCCTCGAACGTTCCGTGGCGCGCACTATTCCATATCGCGCGCGCGCCGCAGCGCCGGGCGGAGCGCCGTCGGCAATGAATACGTATGCAGTGGCCGGCCGGTTCCGGGGACGGAGGAGGCATGGCCGGGGCGCGCAGATGCCTGAAAACAAGGGCTCGCGTGCGCCTCGTGGCGTCGCAGTGCGGCGCGCCGGCGGCGGCGACGCGGCGGGGACAGCGGCGCGCGAACGGGCGACAATGCCCGCGTCGCCATGGGGAGTGCGGTCTGGATGTCGTCCAAGCCTCGACTGTCGTTCTGGCAGATCTGGAACATGTGCTTCGGGTTCCTGGGGATCCAGTTCGGGTTCGCGCTGCAGAACGCGAACGTCAGCCGGATCTTCCAGACCCTGGGCGCCGAGGTGGAGCAGGTGCCGGGCCTTTGGATTGCCGCCCCGCTGACCGGCCTGCTGGTGCAGCCGGTGATCGGCTACTTCTCCGACCGCACCTGGACCCGATTGGGTCGCCGTCGGCCGTACTTCCTGTGGGGCGCGATCTTCTCGACCCTGGCGCTGTTCGCGATGCCGAACTCGCCGCAGCTGTGGATCGCCGCCGGCATGCTGTGGATCCTCGACGCCTCGCTGAACGTGTCGATGGAACCGTTCCGCGCCTTCGTCGGCGACCAGCTGCCCTCGCGCCAGCGTCCGACCGGCTACGCGATGCAGGGCTTCTTCATCGGGGTCGGGTCGGTGGTCGCCAGCCTGCTGCCGTGGCTGCTGGCGAAGTGGGGCGTGGCCAATACCGCGGCGCCCGGCGAGGTGCCCGACACGGTGCGCTGGGCGTTCTACGCCGGCGGCGCGGTGCTGCTGCTGGCGGTGCTGTGGACGGTCGTGACCACGCGCGAGTACCCGCCGCAGGTGCTGGCGTCGTTCGACGACGCCGAACCGGAGGGCGCGCGCGAATCCGCAATGGCGACGGTCCCGGGCGCCGGGGGCGGCGTGCCCTGGCTGCTGGCAGGCATCGTGGGCATCGGGCTGGTCTGGTCGCTGGCCTGGGACCGGATGCTCTATGTGCTGGCAGCGCTGCCGCTGGCCTATGGCGCGCTGCGGCTGCTCGCGCCGCGCGTCGTACCGGGGTCGATCCTGGCCGCGCTCACCGCCGACCTGCACGCGATGCCGGCCACGATGCGCCAGCTCGCCGTGGTCCAGTTCTTCTCCTGGTTCGGCCTGTTCTGCATGTGGATCTACACCACGCCCGCGGTAACCGCGCTGCACTTCGGCGCCACCGACACCAGCTCGGCCGCGTACAACGAGGGCGCGAACTGGGTCGGCGTGCTGTTCGCGGCCTACAACGGCTTCGCCGCGCTGGCTGCGATCGCGATTCCCTGGATGGTGCGCGCGCTGGGCCTGCGCGGCAGCCACCTGGCCTGCCTGTGGCTCGGCGGTGCAGGCCTGGCCTCGATGGCCCTGCTCCGCGACCCGCAGTGGCTGCTGCTGTCGATGGCGGGCGTCGGCTTCGCCTGGGCCTCGATCCTGTCGCTGCCCTACGCGATGCTGTCCGACAGCCTGCCCGCTGCGAAGATGGGCGTGTACATGGGCATCTTCAACTTCTTCATCGTGATTCCGCAGCTGGTCGCGGTGAGCACGCTGGGCGTGCTGCTGGCGCACCTGCTGGGTGGCGAGCCGGTGCGGGTGCTGGTGCTGGGCGGCGCCTGCTTCGCCGTCGCGGGGCTTTGCGCGTTGCGGGTGCGGCTGCCGCTGCGCCGGGAGGCGGAGGCGTGAGGGGAAGGAGGAGCGGAACGATGCAGATCCATGGTGGTTCCCCTGCGGGACGTGCCGCGCGCGTGCTGGCGATGCTCGCGGCCCTGGCCGCATGCGGCTGCGGCGCCGGACCCGCGACGGCGACGGTCGACGAGGTGCACGGCACGCTCGAGCCGTTCGCTGGCGAGGCGGTGTACTTCGTGCTCACCGATCGCTTCGTCAACGGCGATCCAGGCAACGACCACCGCGACCAGGGCGGCGAACACCGCACCTTCGACATCCCGCTGCCGCCCTGCGACGGCGTGGCGGGCAACATCGGCTACCTCGGCGGCGACTTCCGTGGACTGGCCGACAACCTCGGCTACATCCAGGACATGGGCTTCAGCGCGGTCTGGATCACGCCGGTGGTCGACAACCCGGACCAGGCCTTCACCGGCGGCGAACCGCCCGGGTGCGGCAGCATCCTCACCGACCGCGGCAAGAGCGGCTACCACGGCTACTGGGGCGTGAACTTCTTCAGGGTCGACGAGCACCTGCCCAGCCCGGGCATGGACTTCGCCGACCTCGCCGGCGAACTTCACCGCCGCGGCATGAAGCTGGTGCTCGACATCGTCGGCAACCACGGTTCGCCGGCCTGGACCATGCCGGTGGCGCAGCCGCAGTTCGGCCAGGTGTTCGACCGCGACGGCAGGCTCGTGGCCGACCACCAGAACCTGCCGCCGCCGCAGCTCGACCCGGCCGGCAATCCGCTGCATGCGTTCTACAACGCGACCGGGCCGGTCGCGGACGGGCAGGGCTCGATCTACGACGGCAACCTCGCCCAGCTTGGCGACTTCGACGCCTCCAACCCGGCCGTGCTCGAGTACCTGGTCGAGGCCTACGGCCACTGGATCGACCAGGGCGCCGACGCCTTCCGCATCGACACCATCGCCTGGATGCCCACCCCGTTCTGGCAGCGCTTCAGCGAGCGGATCCGCGAAAAGCGTCCCGGCTTCTTCATGTTCGGCGAGGCCTTCGACTACGACGCCGGGAAGATCGCGATCCACACCCGCCCGGGCCATGGCGAGGTGAGCGTGCTCGACTTCCCGATGAAACAGGCCATGGACGAGGTCTTCGGCCGGAAGGGCGCCGGCTTCGAGCGGCTGGAGCCGGCGTTGTTCCTCGAGGACGGCCCGTACGCGAACGTGTACGAGCTGGCCACCTTCTACGACAACCACGACATGCCGCGCATGGACGCCAGCGACGAGGGCTTCATCGACGCGCACAACTGGCTGTTCACCGCGCGCGGGATCCCGGTGGTCTACTACGGCTCGGAAGTCGGCTTCATGCGCGGTCGCGCCGAACATGCGGGCAACCGCAACTACTTCGGCCAGGAGCGGATCGACGCGGCGAAGGACAGCGTGATCCACCAGCAGCTGCGCCGGATCGCGCGGCTGCGTCGCGAGACGCCGGCGCTGCAGCGCGGCGTGCAGGTGAACCTGCTGCTGGAAGGCGATGCGGCGGCGTTCTACCGCGTGTTCCAGCACGAGGGCGTGGCCCAGACCGCGCTGGTGCTGCTGAACAAGGGCGATGCGCCACGGGTCGTCGGGGTGGACGCGCTGGTGCAGCCGGGCGCCTGGCGCGATGCCTTCGATGGTTCCCGCGTCGAGATCGGCCAGCGCATCGAGGTCGAGGTCCCGGCCCACGGCGTGCGCGTGCTGCTGCGCGATGCGCCGGTGGATGCGCCGGCGCTGCGCGAGGTGCTGCGGCGGCGGATGCAGGCCCGGGCCCCCCGCACGGGCGCGGACACGACCTCCGGGTGACGCGCGGCGTCGCCGTGGCCTGGGCGGGGTCCCGCGCTGTCGGCGCGGCCGTCGGAATCCGCGTCCCCTATGGCCCGCCCGCGCCGTGGACCGGTGCCGCGGGCGCGCCGCCGGTGGACTCGCGCACCACCAGCGAAGCCGGCATCCGCACGCTCTCCGCCGTCTCGCCCGCGATCAGGCGCACCAGCGCGTCGACCAGCAGCTCGCCGGCGCGGATCGTGTCCTGGACCACGGTGGTCAGGGTCGGGCTGGCGATGCGCGCGGCAGGGATGTCGTCGAAGCCGACCACTGCCACGTCGCCAGGGATGCGCAGGCCGCGCTCGCGGAAGGCCTGCATGGCGCCGATCGCGATCAGGTCGCTGGCCGCGAACACGGCATCGAACGTCAGGCCGCGCTCGAGCAGTTCCATCCCGGCCGCGTAGCCGCAGTGCTCGGCGCTCTCGGCGTCCACCTGCAGCGCGCGGTCCAGGCCGTCGCCGCCGGCCTCGCGCAGCGCGGCGTCGCAGCCGGCGAAGCGGTCGAGGAACTCGGGGTAGTGCTCGGACGCGTCGCCCAGGAAGGCGACGCGGCGATGGCCCAGGGCGGACAGGTGCGCGCCGGCCAGGCGCCCGCCGCCGAAGTTGTCGCAACCGATCGACACGCCCGGCTGGTCGGGCATCACCGCGCCCCAGCGCACGAACGGCGTGCCCTGTTCGACCAGCTTGGCCAGCTTGCCCTCGTAGGCGAGGTAGTCGCCGTAGCCCAGCAGGATCAGCCCGTCGGCCTTGTGGCTGTCGCCGTACTCGGCATGCCAGTCGTCGGAGAGCTGCTGGAACGACACCAGCAGGTCGCGGCCGTGGCGCGAGCAGGTGCGGGTGATCGAGCCCAGCATCGGCAGGAAGAAGGGGTTGATGTGGGACTCGTCGGCGGTCGGGTCCTCGAACAGCAGCAGGGCCAGGGTGCCGGCGTACTGGCGGCGCAGCCCCGAGGCGTTCTTGTCGACCTTGTAGTTGAGCTGCTCGGCGATCGCGAGGATGCGCTTGCGGGTCTCCTCGCTCACCATCGGGCTGCCGCGCAGGGCACGCGAGACGGTGGGCTGGGACACCCCGGCCAGGTAGGCGATATCCAGCGAAGTGGGCCGGCCACGGCTGCTCATGGCCCGATGATGCCACGGCCCGGTCGCAGGAGCGGCGGGGCGCCGGCGCGCGGGCCGGCGGGTGCCCGCCGGCCGCCTGGCGCGCCCTCCGACGGCCCGGTCCGGCCGGCAGTCGGGCCCGTTTTCGGCTAGAATCGGAGCCCCACGAACGCATCAGGGTGGCCTGCGGAAACGCCGGCCGAGTGTGCGACATGGACACTACCACCGCCCAGCGCTGATCCCGCACGAGGCCTCCCGGCAAGGGCGCCCTCGTGGCGCTTTTTTTGTGGCCGCGGCGCGGCGTCCCCCGGGTCGCCACGGTGTCCCGCCGATCCGCCCGCAGCCCCCGATCCCCGGTTCCAGATTCCCCGCCCGCACATGATCACGATCACCCTCCCAGACGGCAGCAAGCGCGAGTTCGAGCATCCCGTGACGGTCATGGACGTCGCACGTTCGATCGGCCCGGGCCTGGCCAAGGCCACGGTGGCCGGCAAGGTCGACGGCCGCCAGGTCGACGCCTGCGACCTCATCGACCACGACGCCACGCTGCAGATCCTCACCCCGAAGGATCCGGAAGGCGTCGAGATCATCCGCCATTCCTGCGCGCACCTGGTCGGGCACGCGGTGAAGCAGCTGTACCCGGACGCCAAGATGGTGATCGGCCCGGTGATCGAGGACGGGTTCTACTACGACATCTGGTACCACCGGCCGTTCACGCCCGAGGACCTGGCCGCGATCGAGCAGCGCATGCGCGAGCTGATCGCGCAGGACTACGACGTGGTCAAGAAGATGACGCCGCGCGAGGAAGTCATCGAGGTGTTCAAGTCCCGCGGCGAGGACTACAAGCTGCGCCTGATCGAGGACATGGGCCCCGAGGTCACCGCGATGGGCCTGTACCACCATCAGGAATACGTGGACATGTGCCGCGGCCCGCACGTGCCCAACACGCGCTTCCTCAAGAGCTTCAAGCTGCTGCGCATTTCGGGCGCGTACTGGCGCGGCGACTCGAAGAACGAGCAGCTGCAGCGCATCTACGGCACCGCCTGGGCCGACGACAGGCAGCTCAAGGCCTACATCCAGCGGATCGAGGAGGCCGAGAAGCGCGACCATCGCCGGATCGGCAAGCAGCAGAACCTGTTCCACCTGCAGGAGGAGGCGCCCGGCCTGGTGTTCTGGCATCCCAGGGGCTGGGCGCTGTGGCAGGTGGTCGAGCAGTACATGCGCCGCGTGTACCGCGAGACCGGCTACGGCGAAGTGCGCTGCCCGCAGATCCTCGACGTCGAGCTGTGGAAGCGCTCGGGCCACTGGGACAACTACAAGGACAACATGTTCTTCACCGAGTCCGAGAAGCGGACCTACGCGGTGAAGCCGATGAACTGCCCGGGCCACGTGCAGGTGTTCAACCAGGGCCTGCACAGCTACCGCGACCTGCCGATCCGCTACGGCGAGTTCGGCTCCTGCCACCGCAACGAGCCCTCGGGCGCGCTGCACGGCATCCTGCGCGTGCGCGGCTTCACCCAGGACGACGGCCACGTGTTCTGCACCGAGGAGCAGGTCGAGTCGGAGGTCCGCGCGTTCCACGCCCAGGCGCTGAAGGTGTACGCGGACTTCGGCTTCGAGGACATCCGGATCAAGATCGCGCTGCGCCCCGAGAACCGCCTGGGCGACGACGCCACCTGGGACAAGGCCGAGGACGCCCTGCGCTCGGCCCTGCGCGCCTCCGGCGTCGAGTGGCAGGAGCTGCCGGGCGAGGGGGCCTTCTACGGACCCAAGATCGAGTACCACCTGCGCGACGCCATCGGCCGCACCTGGCAGCTGGGGACCATGCAGGTCGACTTCATGATGCCCGGCCGCCTGGGCGCCGAGTACGTGGACGAGCACAGCCAGCGCCGGCACCCGGTGATGCTGCACCGGGCCATCGTCGGCTCCATGGAGCGGTTCATCGGCATCCTGATCGAGCACCACGCCGGCGCCTTCCCGGCCTGGCTGGCCCCGGTCCAGGCGGTGGTGATGAACATCACCGACGCCCAGGCCGAGGCCGTCGTCGAGACGACCAAGCTGTTGAATTCAAAGGGATTCAGGGTGGTGTCCGACACCCGCAACGAGAAGGTCGGCTACAAGATCCGCGAGCACACCCTGCAGCGCGTGCCCTACCTGCTGGTGATCGGCGACCGCGAGCGCGAGGCCGGGGCGGTGGCGGTCCGGACCCGATCCGGCGAGGACCTGGGCTCGATGCCGGTCGAGGCCTTCGCGGCCCGGCTGGCGGACGTCTCCAGGCCCTGACGGTTGTATCCGGGCCGGATTCCGTTAAAAATCCGTCCCATCCCGCCCGGCGGGCGCCCCGCGGCGCCCCCGGTATTCCCATTTCCGGAGACGAAGTATTAGCACCCCAGAGAAGCAGAATCGCCGCAACAACGAAATCCGCGTGCCGCGCGTGCGCGTGATCGGGTCCGATGGAGAAATGATCGGCGTGTTGTCGCGCGACGAAGCCCTGCAGATGGCCGAGGAAGAAGGCCTCGACCTGGTCGAGATCCAGCCCAATGCGGATCCGCCGGTCTGCAAGATCATGGACTTCGGCAAGTTCCGGTTCGAACAGCAGAAGAAGGCCAACGAGGCCAAGAAGAAGTCCAAGCAGGTCGAGATCAAGGAAGTGAAGTTCCGCCCCGTCACCGACGAGGGGGACTACCAGATCAAGCTGCGCAAGATGCGCGGGTTCCTGGACGAGGGTGACAAGGTCAAGGTCAACATCCGCTTCCGTGGCCGCGAGATGAGCCACCAGGAACTGGGCCGCGAGATGGCCGCCCGGATCGAGGCCGACCTCGGCGAGGACATCGTCATCGAGTCCCGTCCCCGGCTGGAAGGGCGGCAGATGGTGATGATGATCGCCCCCAAGAAGAAGTAGCCCCGCGCGGGCGGGTGCGGTCCGATCCCCGCCTGCCGCACGTTGCCCCGCCCGCCGCCCGGCCCGCGTCCGGGCGTGCTCCGTGCCAGGTATGCCGCCCAGGCTCCGGTGATCCGCGGACTCCGTCCGCCGGCCGCCTCGCCCGAGACCGGGCAAGACCCGGCGAGCCCCGCCGGAGCGGGCGCCCGAACCGCCTGAATTGCAAGGGAAATCGCGAAGGGGCATAATGCCCGGCTCCGGTTCGCCCGGAGTTTGGTCGCAAGACCTCTGGACCTGCCCTGGTTCCTTCTGGAATCAAGGGTTTACAAACCGGCCAGGCAGGATGGAAAGCGTGCCGAGTGATGCGGCGCCGCCCGGGCCAGTACTCGAAACGACCCCAAGGACATCGCAATGCCCAAGATCAAGACGCATCGGGGCGCGGCCAAGCGCTTCCGGAAGACCGCTTCCGGCAAGTACAAGGCGGGCCACGCCAACCGCAGCCACATCCTCACCAAGAAGGCGACCAAGCGGAAGCGCAACCTCCGGCAGACGAACCACGTCCGCGCCGAGGATGCGGGCCGTCTGGACCGCATGCTTCCCTATCTCTGAGGAGGGCTGAACCATGGCAAGAGTCAAGCGTGGCGTCCAGGCGCGCCGTCGCCACAAGAAGGTCCTCGGCCGTGCCAAGGGCTACTACAACGCCCGGCGCAAGGTGTTCCGCGTCGCCAAGCAGGCGGTCATCAAGGCCGAGCAGTACGCGTACATCGGCCGCAAGCAGAAGAAGCGCAATTTCCGCACCCTGTGGATCGCGCGCATCAATGCCGCCGCCCGCGCCAACGGCCTGAGCTACAGCCGCTTCATGAACGGCCTCTCGAAGGCCGGCATCACCCTGGACCGCAAGGTGCTGGCGGACATCGCCGTGCACGACGCGGCCGGGTTTACGGGCCTGGTCGAGAAGGCGAAGGGCGCGCTCGCGGCGTAATGTCACGTGTCCCGTCGCCGCCGCCGCGCATGCGCGGACGGTGGCCGGGAGACCAGGTGGTACACGCATGGGGAAGGGCGCAAGTCCTTCCCCATTCGTTTTTCCAGGGCCGGTCGGCGCGCAGGGGCAGTGGCGCCGGGCCGGGACCAGGCCGGGACCCGCGCCGCCAGCATACGGGCGCGGGGCGCGGCCGCCAGCCGGGCCAGGGGTCCGGAACGCAAGGGACGTTCGATGAGCGACATCGAGTCACTGTCGAAGCAGGCGATGCAGGACATCGCCGCGGCCACCAGCGCCGACGCGCTGGAGGGACTGCGCGTGGCGCTGCTGGGCAAGAGCGGCAGCATCACCGCCCGGCTCAAGGCGCTGGGCACGCTGCCGGCCGAAGAGCGCAAGGCCGCGGGCGAGGCGATCAACCGGGTGCGCGACGCGGTGACCCGCGCCCTGGCCGCGCGCCGCGCGGAGCTCGAGGACGCCGAGCTCGACGCGCGCCTGGCCGGCGAGTCGATCGACGTGACCCTCCCCGGCCGCGACCCCGGCCGCGGCACCGTCCACCCGATCAGCCGCACCATGCAGCGCATGGCCGACATCTTCGGCCGGCTCGGCTACGACCTCGCCGACGGCCCGGAGATCGAGGACGACTGGCACAACTTCGAGGCGCTGAACTTCCCGCCGCACCATCCGGCGCGCGCCATGCACGACACGTTCTACTTCGGCGACGGCCGCCTGCTGCGCACCCACACCTCGGGCGTGCAGGTGCGCTACATGGGCGAGGCGGTCGCCAACAAGAGCGGGCCGCCGCTGCGGATGATCGCGCTGGGCAAGGTGTACCGCTCCGACTCCGACCAGACCCACTCGCCGATGTTCCACCAGTGCGAGGGCCTGCTGGTCGACGAGCACTCCACTTTCGCCGACCTCAAGGGCACGCTGGCCGAGTTCGTGCGCGCGTTCTTCGAGCGCGATTTCGAGATGCGCTTCCGCCCCAGCTACTTCCCCTTCGTGGAGCCCGGCGCCGAGGTCGACATCGCCTGGCAGCGCCCCGACGGCAGCACGCGCTGGCTCGAGGTGCTGGGCTGCGGCATGGTCCATCCGAACGTGCTGCGCGCGGTCGGCATCGACCCCGAGCGCTACACCGGCTTCGCCTTCGGCATGGGCGTGGAGCGGCTGGCGATGCTGCGCTACGGCGTGGACGACCTGCGCGCGTTCTTCGACAACGACCTGCGGTTCCTCAGGCAGTTCGCCTGAGGCAGTGGCCGGCGGCGCGGATCGCGCGTCGCCCGCCAGCGACGACTGATCACGGGATTCCAGCATGAAGTTCAGCGAGAACTGGCTCCGCCAGCACGTGCCCACCGACGCCGGCCGCGATCGCCTGGCGGCGGTGTTGACCGCGATCGGCCTGGAGGTCGAGGACGTGGCCGAGCTCGGCCAGGACCTGGATGGCGTGGTGGTGGCGCGCATCCTCTCGGCCGAGAAGCATCCGCAGGCCGACCGGCTGCAGGTCTGCCGCGTCGACGCCGGCCAGGGCGAGCCGCTGCAGATCGTGTGCGGCGCGCCCAACGCCCGCGCCGGTCTGGTGGCGCCGTTGGCGCTGGTGGGCGCGCGTGTGGGCGACCTCACGATCAAGGCCGCGAAGCTGCGCGGGGTCGAGTCCAACGGCATGCTCTGCTCGGCGAAGGAGCTGGGCATCGACGCCGACGCCTCGGGCCTGATGGAGCTGCCCGACGACGCCCCCGTGGGGGCGCCGCTGGCCGGATACCTCGGCCTGCCCGACGCCAGCATCGAGATCAAGCTCACCCCGAACCGCGCCGACTGCTTCAGCGTGCGCGGCATCGCCTACGACGTGGCCGCCGCGCTCGGTGGCGCGGTCGCCGACTACGACGCCACCCCGGTGCCCGCGGCCGGAGAGGCCACGCTGGCGGTCGAACTCGGCGCCGGCGCCGATGCGCCGCGCTACGTCGGCCGCGTGATCGAGGGCGTGGACGCGCGGGTGCGCACGCCGGTGTGGATGGCCGAGCGCCTGCGCCGCAGCGGCGTGCGCCCGGTGAGCTTCCTGGTCGACGTGACGCAGTACGTGATGCTCGAACTCGGCCAGCCGATGCACGCCTTCGACCGCGACCTGCTCAAGGGTCCGGTCGGCGTGCGTCGCGCCCGCGCCGGCGAGCGCCTGGTCCTGCTCGACGGGCGCGAGGTGGAGCTGGACGGGGAGTTCCTCGCCATCACCGACGCCGACCGCCCGGTGGCGCTGGCCGGCGTGATGGGCGGCATGGACACCCGCGTCACCGACGCCACCCGCAACGTGTTCCTGGAAGCCGCGCACTTCGCGCCCGCCGCGATCATCGGCCGCAGCCGGCGCCTGGGCATGCATACCGACGCGGCGCACCGCTTCGAGCGCGGCGTCGATCCGCAGCTGCCGCGCACCGCGATCGAAGTGGCGACCCGCCTGGTCCTGGACATCGCCGGTGGCCGCCCCGGTCCCGTGGTCGAGGCCGCGCTGGCCGAACACCTGCCCGCGCCGAGGCCGATCCTGCTGCGCCGCACCCGCCTGGCCCGGGTACTGGGCCTCGAGGTGCCGGACGCCGAGGTCGCGCGGATCCTGCGCGCCCTGGGCATGGAGGTCGAGGACGTGGCCGGGGGCTGGCGGGTCCTGCCGCCGAGCCGCCGCTTCGACGTGGCGATCGAGGAGGACCTGATCGAGGAGGTCGCCCGCATCCACGGCTACGATGCCATCCCCACCACGCTGCCGGGCGGCGCGGCCCGCATCGCCGCGCCCAGCGAGACGCGCGTGGGCGAAGAGGCGCTGCGCGCGCAGCTGGTGGCACGCGACTACCACGAGGCGGTGTGCTTCGCCTTCGTCGACGCCCAGCTGCTCGACCACTGGCAGGCCGCGACCGGCAGCGTGCCGCTGTCCAATCCGCTCAGCGCCGAGCTGGGCGTGATGCGCACCATGCTGCTGCCGGGGCTGGTCTCGGCGCTCGGCCGCAACCTCGCGCGGCAGCAGTCGCGCGTGCGCCTGTTCGAGCTGGGCAAGGTGTTCGCCGCCGCCGGGCCGGGCGAAGCGCCTGTGGAGACGGCGCGCATCGCCGCCGCGATCCACGGCGACGCGCGCGCCGAGCAGTGGGGCGAACCCGCGCGCGCGGCCGACTTCCACGACCTCCGGGGCGATCTGGACAGCCTGGCCGCCTGTGCGGGCGCCGTGCTCGACTACCGCCGCAGCGACGCGCCGCACGGGCATCCCGGCCGCAGCGCCGATGTCTGGCGGGTGGACGGCGGCGAGGAGCGGCTGGGCTGGATCGGAGAGCTGCACCCGCGCCTGCTGCGCGCGCTGGACCTCGACGGACCGGTGCTGGGCTTCGAGCTGGACCTGGCCCCGCTGTGCCGGCGCGCCATTCCGCGTCCCCAGGCCCTGTCGCGCTACCCGTCCGTCCGCCGGGACATCGCGTTCGTCGCCCCGGACACGGTGCCCTGGAGCGCCCTGGAGGCCACCATCCGGCGCGCCGGTGGCCCGCTGCTGGCCGAAGTGCGGCTGTTCGACCGTTATGTCGGCAAGGGGGTCGATCCGGGTTTCAGAAGTCTCGCAACCGGCTTGATTCTGCTGGATAAATCCCGCACTCTCACCGACGGCGACGTGGACCGTGCGGTGGCCGCCATCATGGCCGCGCTGCAGGACGAACACGGCGCCCGGATCAGAAGCTGATGTTGCCTTGGGGGGACAGCGTGGCGTTGACCAAAGCCGAGATGGCCGAGAAGCTCTACGAGGAGGTAGGGCTGAACAAGCGGGAGGCGAAGGAGTTCGTGGATGCCTTCTTCAGCGCCTTGCGCGAGGCCCTCGAGGGCGGCCGCCAGGTCAAGCTGTCGGGCTTCGGGAATTTCGACCTCAGGCGCAAGAACGAGCGCCCCGGCCGCAATCCCAAGACCGGCGAGGAGATCCCGATCTCGGCGCGCACCGTGGTCACGTTCCGCCCCGGCCAGAAGCTGAAGGAACGCGTCGAGACCTACGCGGGGCCGGGCAATGCTTGATCCCGGCGACAATCGCGAACTCCCGCCGATCCCGGCCAAGCGCTACTTCACCATCGGCGAAGTCAGCGAGCTGTGCGACGTCAAGCCGCACGTGCTGCGCTACTGGGAGACGGAGTTCCCGAGCCTGAACCCGGTCAAGCGCCGCGGCAACCGGCGCTACTACCAGCGCCACGACGTGCTGATGGTGCGCCAGATCCGCGGCCTGCTGTACGAGCAGGGCTACACCATCGGCGGTGCCCGGCAGCGGCTCGAGGGGGAGGCGGCCAGGCGCGAATCCACCATGAGCAGCCAGATCGTGCGCCAGGTGCGGATGGAGCTCGAGGAGATCCTGCAGCTGCTCAAGCGCTGAGACGCCGCCGGACGCCGGGCCACGGGCATCCCGCACCCGCCACCACGCGCGCCGGGGTATAATGCCCGGCCAAGCCACGGGGTATAGCGCAGCCTGGTAGCGCACTTGTCTGGGGGACAAGTGGTCGTCGGTTCGAATCCGGCTACCCCGACCAACACGCCGTTCCGGGTCCCGCCCGGAACACGGAAAAGCCCCGGTGCATCCGGGGCTTTTTCTTGGCCGTTCTGCTGCCCCGGACCGGTCGTGGCGCGCGCGGGACAGGCTGGCGGCAGGCTGGCCGGATCCGGACCGGCCGTGCGGCGGCAGCCTCCAGCGGACGATGCGCCGGGTGGAAATTCCGTCGCAGGCCGTTTGCGTCGCGGCTCAGCGGCCGGCGGCCGCGCGGGCGCCCCGCCGCTTGCCGCGTTGCGCCACGTCCCGGCTCCGGGCGAACTCGGGGAACACCTCTTCGAGCGCAAGCGTCTCCGGGAGGATGTAGAACACGCCGCCACGCTCGAAGGCGGGAGTCACGACGTGCTCGTAGAACCCCGGCGAAACGTTGATGCAGCCGTGGGTGACGCGGTTGTCCTCGGGTGTCGGCGAGGCGAGGCGTTCCGGCCGCCTCTCGGCGGGTACTCCGGTCGCCGTCGGATGCATCGAGACCGCGGAATCGTAGTCGACCCACAGTACGCGGCCGGCGTCGATCGACGGACCGAATCCGCCGATGAAGCGGCCCGCCGGCGTGGTGCGATCGCGGCCGGGGATCTCGCGCAGCGCGAGTCCGGCGATGCCCGGCGCGGTGTGGTCGCCGATCGCCGAACCGAACAGTCCGGGAGCCGCGCCACGGAGCCGCCCGTCGCCCCCGAACACCAGGACCTGGGCGGCCTGCTTGTCCATGATGGCGAACGGATACCCCTGGTTGTCGCCGGTGGCGACGATCCAGCCGGCGAGTTCGATGACCGTGTCGGAGACTTCCTGGCCAGGCGGGAGCTCGTCGACCGCGGGGGTGGGCTGGGCTGCGACGGTTCCGGCGCCAGCCACGGCCAGGCATGTCACTGCGACTGCGTGCAGCAGCGCGCCACGGAACGCGCGGTAGGCAGGAAGCATGCGTGTTCGGATGGGGAGGTTCCTCATTCAACGGGGCGGACGATGTCCAAGGACCGGTGGCCGGGGTGGCCACCGGTCCAGTTGGACCGACGTCGCGGACTGCGCCGGACGATCAGCCGCGCGGCGCGCGGCGCGGAGCCGCTTCGAGCTGCTGGACGCGGCTCTCGATCTGGTCGAGCCGCTGGTTGGCCTGCTGCGCCGACTGGTTGGCCGATTCGGCGCTCTGCGCGGCGCTCTGCACCCGCGAGTCGAGCTGGTCGAGGCGCGAGTTGATCGTCGCGAACTCGTCGGCGTAGGTCGCACAGCCGGACAGGCCGGCGGCGGCAACGATCGCCACGCCGAGCACGCTTGCCTTGAGGTGTCGCTTGCTTACGGACATTTCGGATGCTCCTTCGTCAGGGACGGGGCGAATATAGCGGGGATTGCGTCGCGGCCCCGGCGCGACTCAAGGGTCCGTTGGAGTACGTGTTGGGATTGTGAAGGAGATGTGAAAGCCCGCGTCCCGGCAGGTCCAGCGCATCGCGCGGAGGGGACTGCGTCGCGACCGGGTCGCGGAACAGGCCCTCGGGCGTGATGGCGCCACAGGGCGACACGCCGTCACCCGGGAGGGCCGCCGCCGGCGTCCGCGATGCCCGATACTTGGGCCATGGCGGACTCCGCGCGCCACTGGATCGATGCCCTCGGGCTGGAACCGCACCCCGAGGGCGGGCATTACCGTCGCATCCATGCCTCGGCGACCGAGGTCGTCGTACGCGGGCTGCGGCGGCCGGCGATGACGGCGATCCGCTACCTGCTCGAGGCCGGCACGCGCAGTGCGTGGCATCGCGTCGACGCCGACGAGTCCTGGCACTGGGATGCAGGGGGCGCGCTGGAACTGCTGCTGCACCGCGAAGGCAGCGACGCGGTCGATGTCCACGTGCTGGGGCCGGCGGCAGCGGGATACGCGACCACGCACATCGTCCCTGCCGGGGTCTGGCAGTCCGCGCGCGCCCTCGATCGCCATGCGCTGGTCACGTGCGTGGTCGCCCCCGGCTTCGTCTGGGAGGGCTTCGAGCTGCTCCCGCAGGAGTCGGCGCTGGCCGCGGACCTGTCGCGCCTGGGGGCGCTGCAGCGTTGACCGTGCCGGCCCGCCGCCTGTCTCCCGCGACGCGACGCCGGCGAGAACGCCTGGGCGCTCAGGCGCCGATCCGGTCGCGGCCGGCGTCCTTGGCCCGGTACAGGGCGACGTCCGCCTCGTCGATCCACTGCTCGACCGTCGCGTGCGTCGCGCGCGCCGGGGCGATGCCGATGCTGGCGGTCAGGCGCGCGCCGGGCAGGGCGGCGACGCCGGCCTGCCGGATCGCCTCGAGCAGCGACTCCGCCAGCGCGCGCGCCTGGGCCGGCGTGGTCCCCGGCAGCACCAGCCCGAATTCGTCGCCCCCGTAGCGGCCGGCCTCGCCGGCCTCGCCGACGGTGGCGCGGATCGCCGCGGCCACGGTGCGCAGCACCTCGTCGCCCTGCGAATGGCCGTGGCGGTCGTTGGCCACCTTGAAGTGGTCGATGTCGAGCAGCAACAAGGTCATCGACACGCCTTCCTCGCGATGCTGGCGCAGGGCGCGGTCGGCGAGCTTGAGCCAGTGGCGGCGCACGTGCAGCCCGGTCAGCGAATCGGTGCGGCTGAGTTCGTCCAGTTGCCGGTTCTTCTCGCGGATCTGCTGCCCCATGTGGCTGACGGCCAGGGCCACGCCGATCGTGTGGATGGTGAGCACCGGCAGCGAGAACAGCAGCTCGGTCATGCTGGTCTCCAGCCGGACCGCGAAGCCGGTCGCGAGCGCGCCGCACAGCAGGCCGGAGGCGAACGCCGGCAGCGACCACAGCCACAGGCGCGGGATCCCGGTGCTGATCTTGTCCACCGTCACCAGGGTGAACAGCAGCACCGAAGGCAGCAGGTTGAACTGCATCATCGCCACCCAGAACCCGGCCTGGGCCGAATCCAGCAACAGGTTGCGGCGTTCTGCGCGGTAGGGCGACGCGCTGCGCCGCGCGACCTGCAGCGCCAGGTGCGGCCAGAGCAGGGCGGTGAAGGCCAGCAGGCCCCAGGTCGGCGGGTTCGCGCCGTTCTCGAGCAGCACCGCGCCGATGCACAGGCCGCCAAGACCCATGCCCAGCAGGCGGAAGCGGTAGGTCAGCCACGGAAGGCGATCCGCCCCGCGGGGCACCGCATGGCCGCGGCCGGTGGCCGCAGCTGTCGCCTTCGCACTCATCGACTCCCCCCGTGCCAGATGTCCCGCAACGCCCGGGCCCGGTGTCGCCGGCCCCGCGATCCCACGGCGTCCCTGCCTTCCGTCCTTCAGCCCGATGCGCTGAGCAGCGTGCGCTGGTCTTCCTGTCCGGGCCAGCGCCGCAGGATCGCGGCACGGATGCCGGCTGCGTCCAGCCCGGCCTCGGCCAGCAGCGCCTCGCGGCTGGCGTGGTGCTGGAACGCGTCCGGCAGCCCGAGCTGCAGGACCGGAAGCAGCACGCCTTCGGCGTGCAGCAGTTCGAGCACGCCCGACCCCGCGCCGCCCATCACCACGTTGTCCTCGAGGGTGACGAAGCCCTGGTGGGACTGCGCGAGCTCGAGCAGCAGCGCGCGGTCGAGCGGCTTGACGAAGCGCATGTTGACCACGGTCAGGCCCAGTTCGGCGCCGACCTGCTCGGCCGCCGGCACCAGGGCGCCGAAGGCCAGCAGGGCGAGGCGGGAGCCGTGGCGCCGGACCTCGGCCTTGCCGATCGGCAGCGAGTCCAGCGTGTCGCCCGCGGCGACGCCGGGGCCGGTGCCGCGCGGATAGCGCACCGCGGCCGGTCCTTCGTGCCGGAAGCCGGTGCTCAGCATCTGCCGGCACTCGCGTTCGTCCGCCGGCGCCATGACCACCATGTTCGGCACGCAGCGCAGGTAGCTCAGGTCGAGGTTGCCGGCGTGGGTGGCACCGTCCGGGCCGACCACGCCGCCGCGGTCGATCGCGAACAGCACGTCGAGGTCCTGGATCGCCACGTCGTGCACGAGCTGGTCGTAGCCGCGCTGCAGGAACGTCGAATAGATCGCCACGACGGGCTTGGCGCCCTCGCAGGCCATGCCCGCGGCCAGGGTCACCGCGTGCTGCTCGGCGATCGCGACGTCGAAATAGCGCTCGGGGTATTCCTTCGAGAACCGCACCAGACCCGAGCCCTCGCGCATCGCCGGGGTGATGCCCATCAGGCGCGGGTCGGCGGCGGCCATGTCGCACAGCCAGTCGCTGAACACGTCTGTGTAGGTCGGCCTGGAAGCGCCGGCCTTGGGCACCACGCCCTTGGACGGATCGAACGGCGAGACGGCGTGGTAGCCGATCTGGTCGCCCTCGGCCAGGTCGTAGCCCTTGCCCTTGGTCGTGATGACGTGCAGCAGCTGCGGGCCCTTCAGGCCCTTGAGCGTCTTCAGCGCGCCGACCAGCGCCTTGATGTCGTGTCCGTCGATCGGGCCGGTGTAGTGGAAGCCCATCTCCTCGAACAGCGTGGAAGGCACGAACATGCCCTTCCAGTGCTCTTCCCAGCGCCGCACGAAGCGCGCCGGGCCGCTGGTGCGCTTGTCGCCGAGCAGCTTCTTGCCGCCCTCGCGCAGCTTGTTGAGGGTGGCGCTGCCGCTCATGCGGCCGAGCATCTTGGTCAGGCCGCCGACCGCCTCGCTGATCGACATCCGGTTGTCGTTGAGGATGACCAGCAGGTCGGGCTCGGGATCCATGCCACCGGCGTGGTTGAGCGCCTCGTAGGCCATGCCCGCGGTCATCGCGCCGTCTCCGATGACGGCCACGATCCGGCGCGCCGGCGCCTGGTCGTCGCGGGCGGCGCGGGCGTTGGCGATCGCCATGCCCAGCGCAGCCGAGATCGAGGTGCTGGAGTGGCCGACACCGAAGGTGTCGTACGGGCTTTCCTCGCGCTTGGGGAACGGCGCCACGCCACCGGCCTGCTTGACCGTGTGGATGGTGTCGCGGCGCCCGGTGAGGATCTTGTGCGGGTAGCACTGGTGGCCCACGTCCCAGACGATCCGGTCCTCGGGCGTGTCGTAGATCCAGTGCAGCGCGGTGGTGAGCTCGACCACGCCCAGCCCCGCGCCGAAGTGGCCGCCGGACTTGCCGACGGATTCGATCAGGTAGGCGCGCAGCTCGTCCGCGACCGCCTGCAGCTCGGCCTCGTCGAAGCGACGCAGGTCGGCCGGGCTGTCGATGCGCGCGAGGCGCGGATAGCGCGTGGAATCGATCATCCGCGCATTGTAGATCCTGCGCGGTGCAAGCGCCGCGCAGGCGTCGTTCAGCGGCCGCGCAGCCGCCCGAGCAGGCCGCCGCGCGAAGGCGTCGCCGGCTCCGGGGGCGGCTCGGGCACCGCCTCGGCGACGCCC
Source organism: Luteimonas sp. J29 (assembly GCF_000472505.1). Lineage (GTDB taxonomy): Bacteria > Pseudomonadota > Gammaproteobacteria > Xanthomonadales > Xanthomonadaceae > Luteimonas. Next base: position 209,743 of record NZ_AWZR01000002.1, on the reverse strand, counting down.
GTGGCCAGGCTGGCGTTGACGAAGTCCGCGATCTCCGCGAGCGGAATCCCGCTCGCGGACGCGATCTCCTGCAGCGTTGCCGGTCCCTTCATCATCGCGGTGGCGATGCGGAAGTGGCGGGGAAACTCGCGCTCGGTCTGCGGCCAGCGGGTGAGCTGGTACCGGGCTTCGGGATCGTGGCCGGGCAGCAGGCTGCCCTGGCCGCTGACCAGTGCGCCGAGCCAGACCAGCCGGGCCAGCGGCTGCGCCGCACCGGCGGTGGCGGCTTCCTGGGCCCAGGCAGCGTCGTCGAGGCGCTCGAAATCGCCCGCGCTCACCGCGCCCTCGAAGTACTGGACCAGCGGCTTGAGCGTGGCCGGGCCGTGGTAGGCCGGCGCGTCGGCGTCGATCAGCAGGGTCGGGCCGCTCGGGCGACGGTAGCGCACCCGGCCCCGCAGCTGGCCGCTGCTCAACCAGGCGAACAGGGTGGCGGGCGCGGCTTCGGGCGCCGGCGGTGGAGCCGGCTCCGGCGGCGCCGGGACTGCCGGCGCGCCCGTGTCCGGAGCGGCCTGCGCCGGCGGCGCGGGCGCCGGTGTCGGCACGCTGTCCGACGCCGCAGGCGCGGGCGCCGGCGTGCCCGGCGCGGCGTCGGCCGGGGTGGCGTCCGGCGCGCCCGCGTCGGCCTGGATCTGCTCCAGCAGCGCCAGGAACGAGTCGGCGTTGAACGGGCGTCCGAGGCGGAAGTCGGTCTGCGCGCGCGGCGCGGAGGTCAGGCCCACCACCTTCTTGCCCGAGGCATGCAGGCGCAGCCAGCTCATCGGGCCGTACATGCTGTCCATGTCCACGACGATGTGGTCGGCCTGGGTCTCGGGGAGTAGCAGCCAGCGCCCGGAGAGGCGTTCGTTGGCTTCCATGAAGGCAGCCTTGAGCGCGGCTTCGGTCGCCGGATCCATCCCGGCCAGGCCAATGGTCAGGGACATGCGGACGCTTCGTTCAGGAAGATGGCGGGAGTGTAAACCAGCACGCCGGGGGTTGGTCCCCGCAGGGCGCCCGCGACCGCCCGGGGACCGGGCGGCACTACTGGCGCGGATGGCGCCGCTTGGGCAGGTGCGCCTCGAGGAACGCCATCTGGTCGGCGAGGATGTTGCGGTTCGAGAGGATCAGGTGCTCGATCCAGCTCGGCCGGTAGGGCACCGCGAGCAGCGGCATCGACGCCTGCTGCGGCGTGCGGCCGCCCTTGCGCGAATTGCAGTGGAAGCAGGCGCTGACCACGTTCTCCCACACGTCGCGCCCGCCCTGCGACAGGGGTACGACGTGGTCGCGGGTGAGGTGATGGCGGCCGAAGTCGCGTCCGCAGTACATGCACAGGTAGCGGTCGCGCGCGAACAGCGAGGCGTTGGTGAGCGCCGGCGTGGGGTCGAGCGCCTGCGGGCGCACGTGGCCACGCGCGGCGATGATCGGGTGCAGTTCGAGCATGCTGCGCGCGCCGCTGTCGCGGTTGAAGCCGCCGCGGATGCTCAGGCACGGTTCGCCGAGGGTCCACACCACCGCCTCGCGCGCGTACAGGCAGGCGGCGTCCTGCCAGCTGATCCAGTTCAGCGCGCGGCCATGGGCGTCGAGCGAGAGCAGCCGCACCGAATCCAGCCGGTGCGGCAACGCGTGCGGGACCGGCTGCGTGGCGCGGCCGTCCGGGATCCGGACGATCCCGCCCCCGACCACCTGAAGCTGCGCTCTGTCACACTCCATCGGAACCCGAGCATAGCGCCAATCCGTGGCGATTGCCCGCGTGCACCCTTGCCAGCGGCGGTGCGCCGGTCCCGTCCTTGCGGTTCACGGCGCGCCCGCGCGGCGCCCGCGCCGTCCCGCCGCCGTCCCGCCCCCGGCCTCAGTCGAAGTCCTGGGCCGCGAGCGCCAGCAGCGGCCCCGGGCCGCTCTCGATCGCCGCCTTGTGCACCAGCGTGCGCGGCAGCAGGCGCGCATAGAAGAAGCGCGCCGTCTCGCGCTTGGCGGCCTTGAACGACTCCGGATGCGAGGACGCCTCGGCCGCGGCCACGATCCGCGCCCACCAGTAGGCCAGCGCCACGTAGCCGGAATAGAACAGGTAGTCGTACGCGGCGGCGCCGATTTCCTCGGGGTCGCGCGCCGCGCGCCCGGCGATCGCCATGGTCAGCGCCTGCCATTCCTGGGCCTTGGCCGCCAGCGGGCCGGTGAACTCGGCCAGCGCTGCGTTGCCGGCCTGCTCCTCGCAGAAGCGCTGGACCATGCCGAGGAACACCTTGAGCCCGGCGCCCTGCAGCTGCATGGTCTTGCGGCCCATCAGGTCCAGCGCCTGGATCCCGGTGGTGCCTTCGTAAAGGGTGGTGATGCGCGCGTCGCGGGCCAGCTGCTCCATCCCGTGCTCGGCGATGTAGCCGTGGCCGCCGAAGCACTGCAACGCGTGGTAGGTGCATTCCACGCCCCATTCGGTCAGGCAGCCCTTGACGATCGGGGTCAGGAAGCCGAGCAGGTCGTCGGCCTGCTTGCGTTCCTGCTCGCTGGCCCCGTGCGCGGCCAGGTCGATCTGCAGTCCGGCGTGGTAGGACAGCGCGCGTCCGCCTTCGACCAGCGCCTTGCAGGTGAGCAGCATCCGGCGCACGTCCGGCTGCACGATGATCGGATCGGCGGGTTTGTCGGGGAACTTCGCGCCCGACAGCGAGCGCGACTGGAGCCGCTCGCGCGCGTAGCGCAGCGCGTTCTGCAGCGCGCGTTCGGACAGGCCAAGGCCCTGCATGCCGACGCCGATGCGGGCCGAGTTCATCATGGTGAACATCGCCGCCAGGCCGCGGTGCGGCTGGCCGACCAGGTAGCCCTCGGCGCCGTCGAAGTTCATCACGCAGGTGGCCGAGCCGTGGATGCCCATCTTGTGCTCGACCGAGCCGCAGCGCAGGGCGTTGCGTTCGCCGACGCTGCCGTCGCGCGCGACCTTGAACTTGGGCACGATGAACAGCGAGATCCCCTTGCTGCCGGCCGGCGCGTCGGGCAGGCGCGCCAGCACCAGGTGGACGATGTTCGGGGCGAGGTCGTGCTCGCCGGCGGTGATGAAGATCTTGGTGCCGGTGACCGCGTAGGTGCCGTCCGCGCGGGGCTCGGCGCGGGTGCGCAGCAGGCCGAGGTCGGTGCCGCAGTGCGGTTCGGTCAGGCACATGGTGCCGGTCCACTCGCCCGAGACCAGCCGGGTCAGGAACACCTCGCGCTGCCACTCCTCGCCATGGTGGAGCAGGGCGTTCTGCGCACCGTGCGAGAGCAGCGGGAAGTTGCCCCAGGCCAGGTTGGCGGAGTTGATCATCTCCTCCAGCGGCAGGCCGAGCGTGTGCGGCATGCCCATGCCGCCGTAGGCGCCCGGCGCGGTCAGTCCGCCCCAGCCGCCTTCGGTGAACTGCGCGTACGCCTCCTTGAACCCGGGGGCGGTGGTGACGTTGCCGGTGTCCGCGTCGTAACCCACGCCGTGGCGGTCGCCGACCTGGTTGAGCGGCGCCAGCACGCTTTCGCAGAAGCGCGCGCCTTCCTCGAGGATCGCGTCGATCGTCTCGCGGCCGGCATCGTCGTAGCCGAGCTGGCGGAAGGTGGACTCCACTCCCAGCACGTCGTGGAGGGCGAAGCGGATTTCATTCAGCGGAGCGGAATAACTGCTCATCAGGGGGACACCTGCGGGAAAGGACGACTCAGCGCAATACGCCGGGCAGGCCGGGCACCGGGCTCAGGCTGCTGTCGCGCCGGATCCGGTATTCGCGGGCCTTGCCGCGGTCGGCCGGGGCCGCGCTGACGGTGCCCTCGATCCGGTAGCTGGTGCCGGCGCCGTCGGCGAGGCGCCCGGCGAGCAGCAGGCGAGCGTTGGCGGAAGGGGCGAACGGCAGGGTGACCACGTCGGCCGACTCCGGGCCGACGTTCAGCGCCGGCTGCGCGGCCAGCGTGCCGGCTTCTTCGCCGCCGACCTGGAGCGCGAGCGAGACCGCCTCGAAGCGCATCGGCACGCTGCTGTAGTTCTGCAGGCGCAGGTCGACCGACCAGCTGCCGTCGGCCTGCACGGTGAGTTGCTGGATGCTCGCGGCGGGCTCGGACACCCGGCGCGGCGTGCCGCCGCTGGAACAGCCGGCCAGCAAGGCCACGAGCACCACCGCCGACCCGAGCACCGGCACGCGCCATCCACGCATCATCTCGACTCCCCGCTGTTCAAGGACCGGCGCAGGATACTACGACGTACGGACGCGACCGGGGCGGTCGCGGGGCGGTGCGCAGGCCGCGCCAGGCCGCCGGGCCGGGCGACCGTGGCGGGCCCGGTCCGGGGGTGGAGGCGGTGCTCGCCGCAGGCGCGACACGGCGCGGGGCGCGAGTGGCGCGGTCGGGCGGCGGCTTGCCGCGACCGCGTCGCATCCGTATCATGGCGGGCTCGCCCGGCCCAGCGCCGCGGCGTGATGGCCGGGTAGCTCAGTTGGTAGAGCAGGGGATTGAAAATCCCCGTGTCGGGGGTTCGATTCCCTCCCCGGCCACCATCGAACGAAACAGTGTGGTGCAGGAACCCGCCTTCGCGGGTTTTTTTGCGCCCGCGCGGCTCGGAATCGCGGACGCGGCGGGCGGCGCCCCCTCCGCCGCCCCCGGCGTCGAGACCAAAGTGCGACCCGGCGCGGGAACGACGTATGCGATAATTGTTGCGATGCGGCAGCCATCCGCGCCGCCGGCGCCGGTCCTGCGGGTCCGGCGCTTCGTCCGAAACGAGGAGTGCAATCCGTGTCAGACCATGTCGTGTTGAACGCCGGCGGCAAATCCGTCGAGCTGCCCGTCCTCAAGCCCACGCTCGGCAACGATTGCGTCGACGTCTCGCGGCTCACCAGGGAGACCGGGCTCTTCACCTACGACTCGGGCTTCACCGCCACCGCCAGCTGCAAGTCGGCGATCACCTACATCGACGGCGACAAGGGCGTGCTGCTGTACCGCGGCTACCCGATCGAGCAGCTCGCCGAAAAGTCCAGCTTCCTCGAGGTGGCGTACCTGCTGATGAACGGCGAGCTCCCGACCAGGGAGGAATTCGCGAAGTTCGAGCACGACGTGACCCATCACACGATGATGCACGAGTCGCTGAAGAACTTCCTGCACGGCTTCCACTACGACGCGCACCCGATGGCGATGCTCGCCGGCACGGTCGCGTCGCTGTCGGCGTTCTACCACGACACCCTGGACCTCGACGACCCGGCGCACCGCCGCCAGGCCGCGATCCGCCTGCTGGCCAAGGTGCCGACCCTGGCGGCGGCGGCCTACCGCTATTCGATCGGCTGGCCGATCCGCTATCCGCGCAACAACCTCGAGTACGTCGACCGCTTCCTGCACATGATGTTCGAGGTGCCGAGCGAGCCGCTGGAGCTGAACCCGGTGGTCGCCAAGGCGCTCGACCTGCTGTTCATCCTGCACGCCGACCACGAGCAGAACGCCTCGACTTCGACGGTGCGCCTGGTCGGTTCCACCGGCGCCAATCCGTACGCGTGCATCGCCGCCGGCATCACCGCGCTGTGGGGCCCCGCGCACGGCGGCGCCAACGAGGCGGTGCTGAAGATGCTCGAGGAGATCGGCGACCCGAAGAACGTGTCGGCGGCCGTCGCCAAGGCCAAGGACAAGGAGTCGGGCTTCCGCCTGATGGGCTTCGGCCACCGCGTGTACAAGAACTTCGACCCGCGCGCCAGGATCATCCGCGAGATGACCCACAAGGTGCTGGGCGAGCTGGGCATCGACGATCCGCTGCTGGAAGTGGCGATGCGCCTGGAAGAGGCCGCGCTCAAGGACGAATACTTCATCCAGCGCAAGCTGTACCCGAACGTCGACTTCTACAGCGGCATCATCTACAAGGCGCTGAAGATCCCGACCGAGATGTTCACCGTCATGTTCGCCATCGGCCGCACCGCCGGCTGGGTGTCGCACTGGCTGGAGCAGCAGGTCGACCCGGAGGCCAAGATCGGCCGTCCGCGCCAGATCTACACCGGCTCGGACGTGCGCGACTACGTGCCCGTCGACAAGCGCTGACCGCTGCCCCGCCGGTTGCCTCGACGCCCCGCATCGCGGGGCGTCGTCGTGTCCGGCGCCGGCGCCCGGGCCTCAGAACCTCACGACGCCGGGGCCGGGGGCGTCTTCGTCCGCGAGCAGCTGCCGCAGCTGGGACGCCGAGGCGCGCCGCATCGGCCGCTCGTCCACGTTCGACAAGGGCGCCTGGCGCAGCGCCACGGCGGGGAGCACGGTCAGTTCGAAGGCCAGGTCGCGGGCGCTGAAGGTCCACATCGGGAACTCCTCCTCGCGGAACCGGTCCAGGCGCAGGCGCCGGCTGCGGGACTCGGCCGGGATGCCGGCTTCCTCGAGGAACCGGGCGACCGCGTCGGCGTCGTCGCTGAACAACTGCATCGACACCGGCGTGCGGGCGTCGGCGGTGCCCTCGAGCACCGGGCCGACCAGGCGCGGCTCGAAGCGGGCCAGGAACTCCATCGCCTCCAGCGCGGCCTGGCGCCGCTGGCGCAGCGCGTGCGGCTGGCTGCCGCCGAGGAACAGCCGCTGGTATTCGCGCAGTGCATCCTCGATCTCGCGGTTGCCCGGCAGCGAGGCGTCGTCGTGGAAGCCGAGCCGCGCCGCCGCCTTGCGCTTGGCCTGGTGGTAGTCGCGGATGCCGCCTTCGGCCATCAGCCGGGCGGCCTCGTGGGCGAGGCGGGTGCGACGTTCGCGGGTGCGGGTTCCGGCGTGCTGGCGGGCACGAGGCATCACGGGTCTCCCGGTGCGGCGTCGTCCCGACTGTACCCCATGCGCCGACGGCGTCAACGTGACGCAGGTCGTGGCGTCCGTCGGCCGCGCGCCGGCGCGGCCGGACGCGGCCTCAGAAGATGTCGAAGGCTTCCTCGGGCGGCTGTTCGTCGAAGTCGAACTGCGGGATCGTCTCCATGCGCTCGAGGTCTTCGGCCTTGATGTACTCGACGATCCCGCCCGAGCCACCCGGCAGCAGGCGGCCGTCGGCCGAGACCGACACCTGGACCATGCCCGGCGGCGGCTCGTAGGCCACGACCGGCGCGTCCTTGAGCGCCACGCGCATGAAGTCGATCCAGATCGGCAGCGCGGCGCGGCCGCCGTACTCGCGGTAGCCCAGCGAACGGTTGTCGTCGCGGCCGACCCACACCGACGCGACCACGTTGCCGCCGAAGCCGGAGAACCAGGCGTCGCGGTGCTCGTTGGTCGAGCCGGTCTTGCCGCCGACGTCCGGGCGGCCCAGGACCTTGGCGGCGGCGCCGGTGCCGCGCTGGACCACGTCGAGCATCATCGACACCAGCTGGTAGGCCACGCGCTCGTCGATGGCGCGCGGCGCCAGCACCGCGTCCTCCGGCAGCTTCTGCGGTTCCGGCCGCTGTTCGCCGGTGGTGGTGGCCGTGGCTGCCGGCCCCAGGTTGAAGCCGTCGACCACGTGTGAGGGCGTGGACTGGGCGACGCCGCCGTCGGCGCCGCAGCCGCGGCAGGCGATCGCCGGGTTCTCCTTGAACACCACGTTGCCGTTGCGGTCGCGGACCTCGTCGATGAACCAGGGCGTGATCCGGAACCCGCCGTTGGCAAAGGCCGCGTAGCCGCGCGCCACCGACAGGGGCGTGAGCGAGGGCGTGCCCAACGCGATCGACAGGTTCGGCGGCAGCTCCGATTCCTCGAAGCCGAAGTGGCTGATGTAGCGGCGCGCGTAGTCGACGCCGATCGCGTCGAGCAGGCGCACCGAGACCAGGTTGCGCGACTGCACCAGGGCTTCGCGCAGCCGCATCGGGCCGAGGAAGCGGCCGTCGGAATTCTTCGGCCGCCATTCCTGGCCGCGGCGCATGCGGAACACCACCGGGGCATCGAGCACGATCGAAGCCGGGTTGAAGCCCCGCTCGAACGAGGCCGCGTAGATGAAGGGCTTGAAGCTCGAGCCGGGCTGGCGCCGGGCCTGGGTGGCGCGGTTGAACTTGTTGCCGGCGAAGCTGAAGCCGCCAACGAGGGCGCGCAGGGCGCCGGTGTCGGGCTCGAGCGCGACCAGGGTGGCCTGGGCGCGCGGCAGCTGGTCGAGTTGCCAGCTCACCACCGGCGCCGCGTCGGGCTGGTTGCCCTTGGGCGCGGTCTCGACCCGGCGCACGCGCACCAGCTGCCCGCGCGACACCAGCGCCGCCGGGTCCTTGCCGGTCCAGCGGCTGCTGGCCGCGTCCAGGGTGACACGGGTGCCGTCGGCCAGCACCACTTCGGCGCTGGCGTTGCCGGTGCCGAGCACGATCGCCGGCAGCAGGCCGCCCTGGGCCGGGATGTCGCGGAGCCGCGCGGCGACTGCAGCCGGGTCCTCGTCGGGCGCCAGTTCGAACACCTGCTCCGGGGTCTTGTTCCAGCCATGGCGGTGGTCGTAGAGCAGCAGCCCGTCGCGGACCGCCTTCTCCGCCGCGGCCTGCATCTCCGGGTCGAGCGTGGTCGTGACGTGGTAGCCCCTGGTCAGCACGTCGCCGCCGAACCGGGCCTCCATCTCCAGCCGCACCATCTCGGCCACGTAGGGCGCGTAGGCCTCCACCGGCCGCTCGTGGGGACGGGCGTGCATCTCGACCGCCCGCGCGCGGCGGTACTCGTCCTCGGTAATGAAGCCGAGTTCGCGCATGCGCGCCAGCACGTAGTCGTCGCGGCGCTCGCGGGCGCGCTCGGGGTTGCTGAGCGGGTTGCCGCTGGAAGGGAACTTCGGGATCGCCGCCAGCGAGGCCATCTCGTCCAGGTCGAGCTGGTCGAGGGTCTTGCCGAAGTAGAACTCGGCGGCGGCGGCCACGCCGTAGGCGCGATTGCCGAAGAAGCTCTTGTTGAGGTAGAGCTCGAAGATCTCGTCCTTGGTCAGCTCCCGCTCCATCTTCCGGGCCAGGAGCATCTCCGCGAACTTGCGGGTGAAGCTGTATTCGGTGCTCAGGTAGAACTGGCGGGCGACCTGCTGGGTGATGGTCGAACCGCCGGGCACCCGCTCCTGGCCGCGGGTCTTGGCCAGCAGCCAGATCGCGCGCGCCACGCCGCGGTAGTCGACGCCGGAGTGCTCGTAGAACCGCGCGTCCTCGGTGGCGAGGAACGCCTGCCTCAGGCGCTCGGGCACGTCCTCGATCTTCACCGGGTAGCGGCGCATCTCGCCGAACAGGGCGATCAGCTTGCCGTCGCGCGAATAGACGTACATCGGCTCCTGCATCTCGACATCGCGCAGGCTCTGGACGTCGGGCAGGCGCGAGGCGACCGAGGTATAGACGATGAAACCCGCCGCCGCGGCGGCAAGACCCAGGACCACGCACAGCAGCAGGACCCAGCGCAGCACGCGGACGAGGGGACGGGACTTCTTCCGGGCGGGCCGGGGTTCGGGGCTGGACATAGGGGCGCAAGTATAAGAGTGGGGCAGGCCCTGCGCCCGAAGCGCTCCGATGGAACCCTCCAGCCCCCGCCGGTGCCGGGCGACGGCGGTGGGCACGGAGCTTGCGTGGGGTGCCGCGGAGGGGCAGGAACCGCCCCGTGGCGGGCAATCCGGCACGCTCTTGCAAATCGGCAGTTGCCACCGGATGAAAAGTCCGTTATTTAATGCTCCGGGGCACGTTGCGCACGTAAGCGCCCGTGGCAAAGGGGAAAAACGTGGGGCTGATCACAAAAAGTCAGGCACCGCTTGTCGGGGTGGACATCAGTTCGACCGCGGTCAAGCTGCTGCAGTTGTCTCGCTCCGGTGACCGCTACAAGGTCGAGCACTACGCCGTCGAGCCGCTCCCGCCCAACGCGGTCGTGGAAAAGAACATCGTGGAGGTCGAGGCGGTCGGCGAAGCGATCCGCCGCGCCGTGTCCCGCTCCGGCACCAAGGCCAAGTACGCCGCGGCCGCGGTGGCGGGTTCGGCGGTGATCACCAAGATCATCCCGATGCCCGCCGACCTGGACGACGACGACATGGAGTCGCAGGTCGAACTCGAGGCGGTCAACTACATCCCGTATCCGATCGAGGAAGTGAACCTCGACTTCGAGGTGCTGGGCGCGATGCCCGGCAACCCGGAGATGGTCCAGGTGCTGCTTGCCGCCTCGCGGTCGGAGAACGTCGAGATGCGAGCCTCCGCGCTGGAGCTCGGCGGACTCACCGCAAAGGTGGTCGACGTCGAGGCCTTCGCCATCGAGAACGCATTCGGGCTGCTCGCCAACACGCTCAACCTCCCGCGCGACGGCATCGTGGCCCTGGTCGACATCGGCGCGACCATGACCACGCTCAACATCCTGCGCAACGGGCGCAGCCTGTATTCGCGCGAGCAGGTGTTCGGCGGCAAGCAGCTCACCGACGAGGTCATGCGCCGCTATGGCCTGAGTTACGAGGAGGCGGGCCTGGCCAAGCGCCAGGGCGGCCTGCCCGAAAGTTACGAGATCGAAGTGCTCGAGCCGTTCAAGGAGGCGCTGGTCCAGCAGATCAGCCGCCTGCTGCAGTTCTTCTACGCCGGCAGCGAGTTCAACCGGGTCGACCAGATCGTGCTCGCCGGCGGATGCGCCTCGATCCCCGGCATCGCCGAAATGGTCGAGGAGCAGCTGGGCGTGCAGACGGTCATCGCCAATCCGCTGGCGCAGATGACCCTCGGCCCCCGGGTCCAGGCGCACGCGCTCGCGCAGGACGCGCCCGCCCTGATGATCGCCTGCGGCCTGGCCCTGAGGAGCTTCGACTGATGGCCCGGATCAACCTACTTCCGTGGCGCGAGGAGCGCCGCAAGCAGCGCCAGAAGGAATTCGGCCTGATGCTCGCCCTGGCGGCGCTGGCCGGCCTGGTGCTGTGGTTCCTGGTCAACCTCTACTACAACGCCCAGATCAGCGGCCAGCACGAGCGCAACCGCTTCCTGGAGCGCGAGATCGCCGAGGTCGACAAGAAGATCGTCGAGATCGAGGAACTGGACCGCCAGCGCGCGCGGCTGCTGTCGCGCAAGGAAGTCATCGAGCAGCTGCAGGCGAACCGCTCGCAGATGGTGCACCTGTTCGATTCGCTGGTGCGGACCATCCCCGACGGCGTGATCCTGACCACGATCAAGCAGGAGGGCGAGAAGCTCACCCTTGAGGGTCGCTCGCAGTCCAACTCCCGGGTCAGCACCTACATGCGCAACCTGGAGGGATCGGGCTGGATGACCAAGCCCGACCTGTCGATCATCGAGGCGCGCGACGGCGTCGCCGGGCTCCCGTACGTGTTCAACCTGACGGTCCAGCTGGCCAACCCGAACGCGCCCAAGGACGAGGACGGCGACGGCGTCCCCGATCCGGTGCCCCCGGTCAACGCCGAGCCCGCCGAGGCGGCCACGCCTGCCGAAGGAGCTGCCCAGTGAGCAAGAAGAAGGTATCGCTGAGGGAACTCGACGTCAGCAACATGGGCAGCTGGCCGCGCGAGTACAAGATCGGCTTCTGCGTGCTGCTCGCCCTGATCATCTTCGGGCTGCTCTGGTACCTGGTCACCCGCCCCAAGGGCCAGGAACTCGAGCGCCTGGAGAAGCGCGAGGTGGAGCTGCGCCAGGACTTCGAGGAGAAGCAGGGCAGGGCGACCAACCTGGAGCCGCTCAAGCAGCAGCTCGCGCAGATGGAGCAGCAGCTGCAGCAGATGCTGCGCCAGCTGCCCAGCCGCACCGAGATGCCGGCGCTGATCAACGACATCTCGCAGACCGCGCTGGCCACCGGCATCCACAACGAGCTGTTCAAGCCGGGCCCGGAAACGCCGAAGGAGTTCTACGCCGAGAAGCCGATCGAGCTGAAGATGGTCGGGACCTACCACCAGTTCGGCGCCTTCGTCAGCGGCGTGGCTTCGCTGCCGCGGGTCGTGATCATGACCATGCACGACATCTCGCTGCGACCGCGCGGGGGGCGCGGTGATTCGGTGGTGCCGCTGGGCCCGAACTCGAGCCTGGAACTGGCAGGCACGGTCAAGACCTACCGGTACCTGGACGAGGAAGAGGCCGCGGCGCAGCAGGGGGCCGCGGCGGGGACTGCGGGGGGGAAACGCTGATGCGCATTCGTTCGAGGGAGGCGGGCCTGCTCGCGGCCTGCGCGATGGCGCTGGCGCTTTCGGGTTGCGTGCGGGGCGTCACCAGCACCCCGGGGGACGCGCCGAACCTGGAGGAGTGGGTCGCCAACGTCAAGGCGCGGCCCGCGCCGCCGCTGCCACCGCTGCCGGTGATGCAGCAGTTCGAGTCGTTCGAGTATGCCGCGCAGGACCTGCGCGATCCGTTCAGCGCCGCCTTCCGCGACGACGGCAGCGGAAGCGGCCCGCGCCCGGATTCGAACCGGCGCAAGCAGGCGCTCGAGATGTTCCCGCTCGACAGCCTGGACATGGTCGGCACGCTGCACACCGGGCCGGACATGGTCGGGCTGGTGATGGCACCGGACAAGGTGACCTATCGCGTGGCGCCGGGCTCCTACCTGGGCCAGAACGATGGCCGGGTGACCAGCGTCCATGAAGACAGGATCGAACTCGTTGAACTCGTGCCGGATGGCGCCGGTGGCTGGCTGGAACGGCCTGCCTCGATTGCGCTCGAAGACAATTGATCAGGGGAAGTCAAGATGACCGTCACCACTGTGCGTAATCCGCAGCCGACCCGGCGAAGCCTTCCGCTCAAGGCCCTGGCGTTCGGCCTCGCCGCCGGCCTGCTGTCCGCATCCGCCGCGGGTTCCCCCTCCGCCGCCGGCTTCGTCCCGGCCGTCGCCCAGGTCGCCTCCGCCGACCCGGCCAAGCAGGTACCGGGCGTGGTCTCGGTCTCGGCGGTCGACTTCAAGCGCGGCGACGGCGGTGCCGGCAAGCTGATCCTCCGCTTCGACGGCGAGGGCGCCAACCCCGACCTGCGTACCCAGGGTTCGAGCGTGATCGTCAACATCGGCAACGCCAGCCTGCCGGCGTCGCTGCAGCGTCCGCTCAACGTCACCGACTTCGCGACCCCGGTCCAGCGCATCGACGCGCGCCAGGGCGGCGAGGGGGCGCAGCTGGTGCTCAGCACCGAGGGCAATTTCGAGTCCCTCGCCTACCAGACCGGCCGCGACTACGTGGTCGAGATCGTGCCGCGGGCAGGTGCCGCGGACCGTGCGGTAGGCGCGAGCAACCCCGCCGCGTCGGTCGCGGCCGCCGGGCAGGCGACCGAGGCGCGCGCGTACACCGGTCGGCCGGTGACGTTCAACTTCCAGGACGTCCCCGTGCGCACGGTGCTGCAGCTGATCGCCGAGGAGTCCAACCTCAACATCGTCGCCAGTGACACCGTGCAGGGCAACGTGACCCTGCGCCTGATCAACGTGCCCTGGGACCAGGCGCTCGACATCGTGCTGCAGGCCCGTTCGCTCGACAAGCGCCGCAGCGGCAACGTGATCTGGGTGGCCCCGCAGGCCGAGATCGCCGCGTTCGAGAAGGCCAAGGAAGAAGCGCGCCTCGAGATCGAGGAGCGCGCGGCGATGGTCACCGAGTACATCCCGATCAGCTATGGCAATGCCGAGGACATCGCCAAGCTGCTGACCGAGGAAAGCAAGACCAGCATCGGCGCGGGTGGTTCGGGCCAGATGGGCTCCCAGGACAGCCGTGGCTTCCTGTCCCGCCGCGGCAGCATCAGCTTCGACCGCCGCACCAACACCCTGCTGGTGATCGACATCCCGCAGCGCGTGTCCGAGATCAAGCGCCTGGTGACGATGCTCGACAAGCCGGTCGACCAGGTGATCATCGAGGCCCGGATCGTGATCGCGACCGAGAGCTTCGCGCGCGAGCTCGGTGCCAAGTTCGGCGTGTCGGGCGAGAAGCGCAACGTGTCGTGGGGCGGCCGCCAACCGGGGTCGTTCTCCACGCCCACCGGCCTGAACTTCAACGGGCCGGCCAACCCCGACCGTGCCGGCTCGCTGGCGCTGACCATCCTCGGCAACACCATCGACTGGTCGGTCGAGCTCTCCGCGCTGCAGGAGGAGGGCCGCGGCGAGGTGGTGTCCAACCCGCGCATCGTGACCAGCAACCAGCGCGAGGCGATCATCCGCCAGGGCCAGGAAGTGGGTTACCTGACGGTGACCGGCGGCCAGAGCAACAGCATCCCGACCGTCGAGTTCAAGGACGTTCTGCTCGAGCTCAAGGTCACGCCGACCATCACCAACGACGGCCGCGTGTTCCTGGCGATGGCGCTGAAGAAGGACGAGATCGACAGCTTCATCAGCGTCGGCCAGGGCCTGGGCGAGGTGCCCCAGATCAACAAGCGCGAGATCACCACCGCGGTGCTGGTCGAGGACGGCCAGACGGTGTCGATCGGCGGCGTGTACGAGTTCCGCGACCGCAGCGACCTGACCAAGGTCCCGTTCCTGGGCGACCTGCCGTTCCTCGGCAACCTGTTCAAGAAGCGCGGCCGCACCAAGGAGAAGGGCGAGCTGCTGATCTTCGTCACCCCCAAGGTCCTGCGCGTCGCCCAGCGCTGAGGCGCCGGCGGCACGACCACGCGACGGGGCCTTCGGGCCCCGTCCGCGTTTGCGGGGGTTGGCGGCGAAGGTGCCGTCCGGCACTGAACCCGGCGGCGCGAGTCTGGTCCAATGCGTGCTGACGCTCCGCGAACCGGACCCCATGGACACTTCCCGCGACGAGATCTCCCGCCTGCACGCCACCTTCGCCGCGCTGCGCGACGATCTCGCCGCCGAGATCGTGGGCCAGGCGGCACTGGTCGAGCGCCTGCTGGTGGCGCTGCTGGCCGACGGCCACCTGCTGGTCGAAGGCGCGCCGGGCCTGGCCAAGACCAGCGCCGTGCGCGCGCTGGCGGCCAGGATCGACGCCGACTTCGCGCGGGTGCAGTTCACCCCGGACCTGCTCCCGGCCGACCTGACCGGCACCGAGATCTGGCGGCCCCAGGAGTCGCGCTTCGAGTTCGTGCCCGGGCCGGTGTTCCACTCGCTGCTGCTGGCCGACGAAATCAACCGCGCGCCGGCCAAGGTCCAGTCCGCGCTGCTGGAGGCGATGGGCGAGCGGCAGGTGACGGTGGGTCGCGAGACCTATCCACTGCCCCGGCTCTTCCTGGTGATGGCCACCCAGAACCCGATCGAGCAGGAGGGCACCTTCCCGCTGCCGGAGGCGCAGCTCGACCGCTTCCTGATGCACGTGCGCATCGGCTATCCGCAAGCCGACACCGAAACCGAGATCCTGCGCCTGGCCCGCGCCCGCGCGCGCGACGACCTCGGGCCGGACCGCCCGGCGCCGGCGCGGATTCCCCAGGCCGACGTGTTCGCCGCCCGGGCCGCGGTGCTCGACCTGCACATGGCGCCGGCCGTGGAGCGCTACCTGGTCGAGCTGGTGCTGGCCTCGCGCGATGCGGCGCGCTACGACGCGGCGCTCGGGCGCCGGATCGCCTGGGGCGCCAGTCCGCGCGGCTCGATCGCGCTCGAACGCTGTGCCCGCGCCCATGCCTGGCTGGCCGGCCGCGACTTCGTGACCCCCGACGACGTCCGCGCCGTGGCGCCCGACGTGCTGCGACACCGCGTGCTGCCCGGCTACGAGGCCACTGCCGAGGGCTGGGACGGCGAGCGCCTGGTCGCGGAACTGCTGGCCCGGGTGCCGCTGCCATGACCGGCGCGCCTGGCATGGCCAGCGGCGATCCGGGGCGCTGCGGGTGAGCGCCACGGGCGTCGAACGCCCGGTGCACGGGCCCGTGTCCGCCACGGAGGATGGAAGCCGCGGCGTGGTCCCGACCCTGGCCGAGCTGGTCGCCCTGCGCCAGGCGGCTGCCGGCCGCAGGGTGCCGCGACGCGGCCGCCATGGCGCCAGCGGCCCGGCCCCGGCGCCGGTGCGCGGCCGCGGCATGGAATACGCCGAGTCGCGCGCCTACGCGCCGGGCGACGACGCGCGCCATGTCGACTGGCGCCTCACCGCGCGCAGCGGGCGCATGCACACCAAGCTGTTCCAGGCCGAACGCCAGCGCCTGACCCTGCTGGTGGCGGACACCGCGCCGTCCCTGTACTTCGGCACCCGGGCGCGCTTCAAGTCGGTGCAGGCAGCACGCGCAGGCGCGGTGGCGGCATGGGCGGCGCTGCGCGACGGCGACCGGCTCGCGGCCTTGCGCGGCAGCGGGGACGAAGCGCCGGTCCCGCCCGCGGGCGGGACGCGAGGCGTGCTGCGGGTGCTGGATGCGCTGGTGCGCTGGTACGTCGCGCCGCCGCGGGACGACGCGGGACTGCCGCTGGCGCTGGAACATGCGCGGCGCCTGCTGCGGCCCGGTTCGCGCCTGTTCGTGCTGGCCGATCCCGGCAGCATCGAGGCCGTCCCTCGTGCCGCCTGGGCGGGGCTGGCCGCGCACCACGAGGTGACGGTGCTGCTGCTCCAGGATCCGCTCGAGCGCGATCCGCCGCGGGCACGGCTGCCCTTCGTCGACGACGGTCGCAGGATCGAGGTCGATCTCGCCGACGGACGCGAGTACGACCGCTGGCGGCAGGCGTTCGCCGGCGCGGCGGCGCGGGCCGCCGATACCCTGCGTGCCCACGGCGTGCGCGCGCACCTGCTCGACGCCGACGCGCCCAGCCATGCCTGGCTGCCAGGGAGCCGGGCGGGAGTCGCACCGGCGTGACCGGAGCCGGACTGCCGCTGCGCGACGTGCACGTGCCGCCCGCGCCGCCGTGGTGGCCGCCGGCCCCCGGCTGGTGGGCGGTGGCGGGCGTGGTGCTGGCCTTGCTGCTGGGCTGGGCGATCTGGCGCTGGTACGCGCGTCGCCGCCGGCGCCTGGCCGCCGCGCTGTTCGACCGCACCGTGGCCGCGGCTCCCACGCCCGCCGAGGAAGTGGCCGCGATCTCCGCGCTGCTGCGGCGCGCGGCGCGCCGGATCGAACCCGGCGCCGACACCCTCGAGGGCGAGGCCTGGCTCGAACTGCTCGATCGCGGTCTTCCCCACGGCTTCCGCGACGGCCCCGGCCGTCTGCTCCACGAGGGCGCGTTCCGGCCGCGCGTGGATGCGGGCGAGGTCGAACGGCTGCGTCCGCTCGCGCGTGCGCGCTTCATCGACTGGATGCAGCGGCGATGAATGCGCTCCTCGACCGCTTCGCGGACCTGCTGCCCATGTTCGCCTGGCCATGGTGGCTGCTGGCGGTGCCGGCGCCGTGGCTGGTGCGGTGGCTGCTGCCGCCGGCGCGCGACGTGGCCCCGGCGCTGCGCGCGCCGTGGGGCCGGCGCCTGGAGGCGGTGGCGGGCGGCGCGCCGCTGCCGGGCGTGCGCCGCATGCCGTGGTTGGCCTGGCTGGCGTGGACGCTGCTGTGCGTGGCCGCCGCGCGGCCGCAGACCCCCGGCGAGGCGGTGCAGCCGCCGGTGTCGGGACGCGACCTGATGCTGGCCGTGGATCTGTCGGGCAGCATGGGCGAAGAGGACATGCGCCTGGGTGGCCGCGCGGTCGACCGGCTGACCGCGGCCAAGGCGGTGCTCTCGGATTTCCTCGACCGCCGCGAAGGCGACCGGGTCGGTCTGATCGTGTTCGGCCAGCGCGCCTACGTGCTGTCGCCGCTCACCCTCGACCGCGAGAGCGTGCGCAGCCAGCTGCTCGACAGCGTGGTCGGGCTGGCCGGTCGCGAGACCGCCATCGGCGACGCGATCGGGCTGGCGGTCAAGCGCCTGCGCGAGCAGCGCTCCGGCCAGCGCGTGGTGGTGCTGCTGACCGACGGCGTGAACACCGCCGGGCAGCTGGATCCGGAGAAGGCCGCCGAGCTCGCGCAGGCGCATGGCGTCCGCATCCACGCCGTCGCCTTCGGTGGCGACCTGCCGGGACTGTTCGGCATGCGGATGCCCGGCACCATGGCCGAGATCGACGAGGAAGCGCTGCAGCGCATCGCGGCGGCCACCAGCGGCCGCGCGTTCCGCGCCCGCGACGCGCGCGAACTGGCGGGGATCTACGCCGAGATCGACCGGCTCGAGCCGGTCGAGCGCCCCGGACAGCTGCTGCGGCCACCGGTCGAGCGCTATCCATGGCCGCTCGGCGCGGCGCTGGCGCTCGGGTTGTTCGCCACGTGGCGGCCACGGCGCCGCTCGCGCGTGGCAGCCGATCCGTCGGAGGCGGGCGCGTGACCGGCCTGCTCGCGCAGCTGCAGTTCGTGCGCCCGCACTGGCTGTGGGCGCTGGCCGCGCTGCCTCTGCTGGCGGCGTGGTGGTACCGGCAGCAGCGTCGCGCCAGCATCTGGCACCAGCATGTCGATGCGCACCTGCTGCCGCACGTGCTCGAAACGGGCGCGACGCGGGCGGGGTCCGGCGGGCTCGCGGTGCGGATGCTCGCGTTCGCGCTGGCGGTCGTGGCCCTCGCCGGCCCGGGCTGGCGGCATGCGGACGTGGAAGTGCGCCAGGACGGTCGCGCGCTGGTGGTGGCGCTGGACCTGTCCTCGGCCATGCTCGCCCCCGACCTGCCGCCGTCGCGGCTGCTGCAGGCGCGCGCCTGGCTGGCCTCGCTGCTGGAATCGCACGAAGGCGAGGTCGGGCTGGTGGTGTTCGCCGACGATGCCTTCACCGTGGTCCCGCTCACGGGCGACCCGGCCAACGTCGCGATCTTCCTCGACGCGCTGGCGCCGGACCTGATGCCGGTCGACGGCCACCGTCCGGACCGGGCGATCCACCACGCCCTCGCCCTGCTGGCGCGGGCCGGCCACGCGCGTGGCGACATCCTCCTGCTGTCGAACGCCGCCGATGCGGCCACGGTGTCCGCCGCCCAGCGTGCGCGGGCGCAGGGGGTGCGGGTCTCGGTGCTCGGACTGGGGCGGCCGGCGGGCGCCAGCTATCGCGCGGGCGACGGCAGCCTGCGGCCCTCCCGCCTGGAGGCGGCGTCGCTGCAGCAGGTCGCGCAGGCCGGCGGCGGCGCCTACGCCAGCCTCGCCGCGGTGGGCACGGCCGGGGTCGGGTCGCTGCTGCCCGGCGCGTCCTTCACGGACGGCGGCGACACCCGCACGCTCACGGGCACCCGCCTGCTGCTGGACGGCGGGTACTGGCTGTTGCCGCCGCTGATGCTGCTGGTGCTGTTCGCGTTCCGGCGCGGGGTGGCGCTGATGGCGCTCGGTGCGTTGATGCTCCTGCCTCCGGGCCTGCAGGCCGCGGGTCCTGGCCCGGACGCCGGGACGCCCTGGCGCCGCGCCGACCAGGTCGCGCACGCGCGCATGCGCGAGGGCCTGGAGGCCTATCGCGCCGGTCGTCACGACGAGGCCGAACGCATCTGGCGCGACCTGCCCGGGGCCGATGCGGCCTACAACCGCGGCAATGCGCTGGCCCGCGCCGGTCGCCTCGAGGACGCCCTCAAGGCCTACGACGAAGCGCTGCGCCGGCAGCCGGGCATGCAGGATGCGATCGCGAACCGCGCGCTGGTCGAGGCCGCGCTGCGCCGCGATCCGCCGCAGGGGCAGGGCGGACCGCGCCAGCAGCCCGATGCGGGCAACGAGCGCGACGGCGACGGCCAGCCGGGCGGCAGCGCGCCGGATCCGGCGCAGGATGCCGCGAGCGGAAGCGACGGCGAGCCCAGGGGCGAGGCGGAGGATCCGCCGGAGCCCGAAGGGCCGCAGGACGCGCCGGAGCCCCCCCGGCAGGACGGTGATGGCGACCAGCAGCAGGCCGACGCGGCCCAGCGCGAACGCATGCAGCGTGCGCTCGAGGAAGCCGGGCAGGGCGCGGAGGACGACGACGGACGCGCGGTACGCGAGGACGCGCAGGAGGCGGGCGGCGCCGAGCGCGAGCGCCGCGAAGCCGTGGAGGCCTGGCTGCGCCGCGTGCCCGACGATCCGGGCGGGCTGCTGCGCGCGCGCTTCCGCCTGGAGCACGAGCGTCGCAGCGGCGGGGGAGGCGCGCGATGATGGCGGCCATGGAGTCCCGGGCCATGCTGCGACTGTTCGCGCTGCTCCTGGCCGTGTCGATGCTGGTCCCGGCACACGCAGCCACGCGCGCGTGGCTCGACCGCGACCGGATCGGCGTCGGCGAAACCACCACGCTCCACATCGAGACCGACCAGGCCGATGCGCCGATGCCGGACCTGCTGGCGCTGGAACGGGACTTCGCCCTCAGCGGGCACGGCAGCCACCGCTCGACCGCGCAGGCGGCCGGCGGCGGGCAGCGGCCGCGCGTGCTGTTCACGGTCGCGCTCCAGCCGCGGCGCGAGGGCGTGCTCACCGTGCCGGCGCTGCGCGTGGGCAACGAGGCCACGGCGCCGCTGGGACTGACCGTGGCGCCCGCCGCGCCCGCGCCCGCGCGCGCCGGCGAACCGGTCTTCATCGAGGCCGAGGCCGACAGCAACGCGCCGTGGGTGCAGCAATCGGTCGGCTACACCCTGCGCCTGTACTACGCCACGCCGCTGGTGTCCGGACAGCTCGACCAGCCGGTGCCCGACGGCGCCGCCGTCCACCGCGTGGGTAGCGACCTGCAGTACAGCCGGGAACTCGCCGGCCAGCGCTACACCGTGGTCGAGCGCCGGTTCCTGGTCGTTCCCGAACGCAGCGGCACCCTGGTGATCCCCGGCGCGCGCTTCGAAGGCACCGGCGTGGGCGGCTTCTTCGACGACATGTTCGGTGGCGGCCGGCGCCCCCTGCGCGCCACGGGGCCGGCGCAGCAGCTGCAGGTGCGCCCGGTCCCCGATGGCGCGCCGCAGCCCTGGTTGCCGCTGCATTCGATGGAGCTGCGCTACCTCGCCGCGCCGCAGGACCTGCAGGCAGGCGAGGCGGCGAGCCTCGATGTCGAACTGGTGGCCGACGGCGCCGCCGCCAGCCAGCTGCCGGAGTTGCGGCTGCCGCCGGTCGACGGCGCGCAGGTGTTCCCCGAACCGCCGCAGGTGGACGAGGTGTTCGAGCGCGGCCGCCCGCGCACGCGGGTGACCCGCCGCTTCGCCATCGTCCCGGCGCGCGCCGGCTCGCTGCACATGCCAGGGCTGCGCCAGGGATGGTGGGACGTGCGCTCGGGCGTGGAGCGCACCGCCACCTTGCCCGACCTGGCGTTCGATGTCCGCCCCGGCGCCGTCGCGGCGATCGCCGACGATGCGGCGCAGGCCGCGTTCGAGGCCGGCCGTGGCGACGGCGCGGCGCGGGCGGCCGGACCGTGGCGGTGGCTGGCGATCGGCTTCGCGCTGCTCTGGGTGTGCACGCTTGCATGGGTGCTGCGCGAACGCCGCCTTGGCGCCAGGGCGCGCGTGGCCGCCGCGCGCAGCGCGGTGACGGCGGACGATGCGGCCCATGCGCCCGCAACCACCGTGCGCGAACTGATGCAGGTGCTCATGACCGGCGATCCGGGCGAAGTAGAGGCTGCGCTCCTCGGGCTCGCCTCGCCCCGTGCGGCGGGCCTGGATGCGCTGTCGCGCATGTTCGACGACGAGGCCCAGCGCGCCGCCATCGCGCGGCTGCAGGAAGCGCGGTGGAACGAAGGCGACATGGCGCAGGCCCGCCAGGCGCTGCGCGAGGCGTTCGCGTCCGGGCCGCGCTGGCGCGATCGCGGCAAGTCCGATCCGGTTGCCGCGCTGCTGCCGCCGCTGTACCCGGAACGGGGGCCATGACGCGCACGCAACGGACCGGACGCGGCCTGCCGGCGGGGTTTGCTAAGCTGCCACGCTTGTTTCAGCCGGAACCTTGCCCGTGAGTGAACCGAGGACCGGGGCCCGCATGCCCCTGCACTGGAAGATCGCCATCGGCTTCTTCGCCGGCCTCCTGCTCGGGCTGGTCGTGCATTACGGGGTGGGCAACGACACCGCGTGGGTGCAGGCGTTCACGCACTACGCGACCACGCCGTTCTCGCAGCTGTTCCTGAGCCTGATCTTCATGCTGATCGTGCCGCTGCTGTTCTCGGCGCTGGTGGTCGGCGTGTCGGAGATGGGCGACATCACCGCGCTCGGCCGCATCGGCTGGCGCACCCTGGCCTGGACCGTGGTGCTGTCGGGGATCGCGGTGCTGCTGGGGCTGGTGCTGGTCAACCTGTTCAAGCCCGGTGCCGGCGTCGATCCCGAGCTCGCCCGGCAGTTGCTCGCCGAGGGCGCCGAGCGCACCCAGGCGATCGTGCGCGACAGCACCAGCCAGCCGACCGGGCTGGAGATGCTGCTGTCGATCGTGCCGCAGAACGTGGTGGGCGCGGCTTCCAACAATGCCAACATCCTGGCGCTGATGTTCTTCGCGCTGATGTTCGGCGTCGGGCTGGTGCTCACCCGCAGCCCGCAGACCGAAGTGCTCAAGCGCGGCATCGAGGGCCTGTTCGAGATCTCCATGACCCTGATCGGGCTGGTGATCCGGCTCGCGCCCTACGCGGTGTTCTGCTTCATGTTCAACCTGGCCGTGCTGTTCGGCTGGGACCTGCTGGTCAAGCTGGGCATGTTCGTGCTGGTGGTGGTCGGCGCGCTAGCGATCCACATGGTGGTCACCTATTCGCTTGCGCTGAAGCTGGTCGGGCGCCGCTCGCCGAAGGCGTTCTTCAAGGGCGTGCAGGAGGCGATGCTCATGGCGTTCTCGACCGCGTCGAGCAACGCCACCCTGCCGACTGCGCTGAAGGTGGCCGACGAGGAGCTGAAGCTGCCGAAGAAGGTGTCGCGCTTCGTGCTCACCATCGGCGCGACCGCCAACCAGAACGGCACGGCCCTGTTCGAAGGCGTGACGGTGATCTTCCTGGCCCAGTTCTTCAACGTCGACCTGACGCTCGGCCAGCAGTTCATGGTGATGCTGGTGTGCATCCTGGGCGGCATCGGCACCGCGGGCGTCCCGTCGGGCTCGCTGCCGGTCGTGGCCCTGATCTGCGCGATGGTCGGCGTGCCGCCGGAGGGCATCGGCCTGGTGCTGGGCGTGAACCACTTCCTCGACATGTGCCGGACCACGGTCAACGTGGCTGGCGACCTGGGCATTGCCGCACTGGTGGCGGCCGGGGAGCCGGACGAACCCGACGCGCCCGGCGCGCCTGCCGCCGCCGGCCCGGCCTAGCCGCGCGGCCTCGGTTTCAACGGTATCGGTTGCCGCCGCAAGCACGGCGCGGCCGCGACTTGACCGGCGGGACATGGGACAATGCGGGCCGCCCCGGTTCGAGGGCCATCCCCACTCGCATCCGCCCGACATGACGAAGCCAAGCCGCAGAGACCTCGCCAACGCCATCCGCTTCCTCGCCATCGACGCCGTGGAAGCCGCCAAGTCCGGCCACCCCGGCATGCCCATGGGCATGGCCGACATCGCCGAGGTGCTGTGGAACGACTTCCTGCGCCACAGCCCGGACAACCCCAGGTGGCCCAACCGCGACCGCTTCGTGCTCTCCAACGGTCACGGCTCGATGCTGCAGTACGCGCTGCTGCACCTGAGCGGCTACGACGTGCCGATCGAGGAGCTCAAGCGCTTCCGCCAGCTCGAGTCGAAGACCCCGGGCCATCCCGAGAACTTCATGACCCCGGGCGTGGAGACCACCACCGGCCCGCTCGGCCAGGGCTTCGCCAACGCGGTCGGTTTCGCGCTCGCCGAGAAGCTGCTGGCGCAGCGCTACAACCGTCCGGGCTTCGACGTCATCGACCACCGCACCTGGGTGTTCCTCGGCGACGGCTGCCTGATGGAGGGCATCTCGCACGAGGCCGCCTCGATCGCCGGCACCTGGGGCCTGGGCAAGCTGGTCGCGTTCTGGGACGACAACGGCATCTCGATCGACGGCGAGGTGCACGGCTGGTTCACCGACGACACGCCCGCGCGGTTCGAGGCCTATGGCTGGCGCGTGATCCGTGGCGTCAACGGCCACGACCCGGAGGAGGTGCGCACCGCGATCGAGACCGCGCTGCGCAACGACGACAAGCCGGTGCTGGTCTGCTGCCGGACCACGATCGGCTTCGGCTCGCCGGCCAAGGCCGGCAAGGAGTCCTCGCACGGCGCACCACTGGGCAAGGACGAGGTCGAGGCCACGCGCAAGGCGCTGGGCTGGGAGCATGGCCCGTTCGAGGTGCCGGCGGCGATCGCCGAGGCCTGGCGCGCCAACGCCAGGGGCGCCGCGCGCGAGGCGGAGTGGAATGCGCTGTTCGAGCGCTACGCCGCGCAGTTCCCGCAGGAGGCCGCCGAGCTGCAGCGCCGCCTGCGCGGTGAACTGCCCGAGGGATTCTCCGCCGCCGCCGACGCCTACATCGCGCGGCTGCAGTCCGAAGGCCCGGTGGTGGCCTCGCGCAAGGCCTCGCAGATGGCGATCGAGGCGTTCGCGCCGCTGCTGCCCGAGCTGATCGGCGGCTCGGCCGACCTGGCCCATTCCAACCTGACGGTGTGGAAGGGCAGCCAGCCGGTGACCAGCGGTTCGCCCGACGCCAACTACGTCAACTACGGCGTGCGCGAGTTCGGCATGACCGCGATCGCCAACGCGCTGGCGCTGCACGGCGGCTTCATCCCCTACGACGCCACGTTCCTGGTGTTCAGCGACTACGCGCGCAACGCGGTGCGCATGAGCGCGCTGATGCGCGCGCACGCGATCCACGTCTACACCCACGACTCGATCGGCCTGGGCGAGGACGGCCCGACCCACCAGCCGGTCGAGCACCTGGCCTCGCTGCGCTACATCCCGAACAACGACGTGTGGCGCCCGTGCGACGCGGTCGAATCGGCGGTGGCGTGGAAGGCGGCGATCGAGCGCCGCGACGGCCCGTCGTGCCTGGTGTTCTCGCGCCAGAACCTGCAGCACCAGCCGCGCAGCGAACAGCAGGTGCGCGACATCGCGCGCGGCGGCTACGTGCTGAAGGATTCGAAGGGCACGCCGGAGATCATCCTGATCGCAACCGGTTCGGAGGTCGAACTGGCGACCGCGGCGGCCGAACAGCTCGGCGACCACGTGCGGGTGGTGTCGATGCCCTCGACCACGGTGTTCGACCGCCAGGACGCGGCCTACCGCGAGTCGGTGCTGCCGTCGGCGGTCCGCAGGCGCGTGGCGGTGGAAGCCGGCGTCACCGGCTTCTGGCGCCAGTACGTGGGCCTGGACGGCGCGGTGGTCGGCATCGACACCTTCGGCGCCAGCGCCCCGGCGGGCGACCTGTACCGGCACTTCGGCATCACGGTCGATGCGGTGGTGGCCGCGGCGAAGGCGCTCTGACGCGTCGTCTGCACCACCGGTGCATCGCAAGGGCAGGGGCGCTTCGGCGCCCCTGTCGCGTTGCAGGCACCGGCCAGGCGCGGGTGCTCGCCGCGTTCGTCGACGACGGGCGGGATCATCGCGTCCACCCGCGCGCCGCGTCAGTGCGTGGCGCGGTCGTGCCTGCTGCCGCCGCGGCAGGCCGGCGAGTCGGGCGCGGCGCCCTGCGCGGCCCATTCCTCGGGCGTATAGGTGTGCAGCGCGAGGGCGTGGATCTCCTGCATCAGCGGGCCGAGCGCGCGGTACACCAGCTGGTGGCGCTGTACGCGGCCCTTGCCGGCGAACGCCCCGCCGGCGATCGCCACCTTGTAATGCGTTTCCAGGCCGCGGCTGTGCATGTGGCTCTCGTCGCGCACCTCCAGGTGCGTGGGCGAGAGCGCTGCGAGGGCGGCGCGGATGCGGTCGATCCTGGCTTGCATGGGGCCGATGTTAGCACCGCGGTCCTTGCGGCCAGGCGAAGGCGGGCGGCCGCGGGCGCTACCCGTCCAGCATGTCGGGGCGGAACAGGCGCCGCCGCGAGACTTCCCCGCCCGACACCATGAACCGGCCGCCGCCGCGGTAGTGCGCGGTGCGCGGCAGCGCGGGCGACACCGCCGCGCGCAGCCGCAGCACGCGCCAGACGAACAGCGGGTAGTCGCAGGTGATCCGGGCCTCGTGCAGGCGGCATTCGAGGATCGCGTGGCACTGGCCGATCCCGGGCGCCGACACCTCGCGCGAGCGGGTCGGCGTCAGCCCGAAGCGGCGGAACTTGTCCACCTCGCGGCTGGAGCAGTTGCCGATGCCGACCACCGCGTCGAGCAGGTCCACGCCGGGCACGTTGAGCGTGCACTCGCGGCTGCGCCGGGCCAGCGCGTGGCTGTGGTTGTCCTCCCAGACGCAGGTGCCGACGAGGTCGTAGCCGAGCATCATGTGCCAGCCCAGGGTCATGATGGCGCGCTGGTCGCCGTGGGCGCTGCACAGCAGCAGCACCGGGCCGGGCTCGAGGAACCGGCGGGACGCGTCGACCGGCAGGTCGCGCTTGCGGATCGTGGCCATGGCAGGCTCCGGCAGTGGCGTGGGTGTCGGGCCGCGCGGATGCGGCGGGCCGCGCGGCGCTCAGTCCAGCACGTGCACCGCTTCCGCGATGCGGCGCACGTCGTCCTGGGTGTGGCTGACGTAGACCATCGGCAGGCGCACCTCGTCGCGCACCTTCTGCAGCCACGGGATCAGTTCTTCCCGCCGCGCCTGGTCGAGCGCCGACAGCGGTTCGTCGAACAGCAGGATCGCCGGCTGCGACAGCAGCGCGCGCCCGATCGCCACCCGCTGGGCCTCGCCGCCGGAGAGGTTGGCCGGGCGCCGGTCGAGCAGGGCGCCAATGCCCAGCAGCTCGACCACCGCCTCGAGGCTGAAGGTCTCCGGCCCGCGGCGCGCGCCGTGGCGACCGTAGCGCAGGTTGCCGCGCACGTCGCGGTGCGGGAACAGGCGCGCGTCCTGGAACACGTAGCCGATGCGGCGCCGGTGGGTGGGCACGTCGATGCCGGCGGCGCTGTCGAACAGGGTGCGGCCGTCGATCACGATGCGCCCCGATACCGGCCGCACCAGGCCCGCGATCGCGTTCAGCACCGAGGTCTTGCCCGCGCCCGACGGTCCAGCCAGGGCGAGCACGCGCGCGTCCTCGACGATGCGCACGTCGCGTTCGAAGCGGCCGCGGCGCAGGCGGATGTCGATGTCCAGCATCAGTCCCGCTCCCCGCGTCGCTGGCGTCGCACCAGCCACTCCGAGGCCAGCAGCGCGGCCAGCGAGATCACGACCGCGACCACGGCCAGGCGCCAGATCCCCGATTCGCCGCCGGGCGCCTGCATCAGCCCGTAGATCTCGGACGAGAGCGTGCGCGTCTGCCCCGGAATGCTGGAGACGAAGGTGATGGTGGCGCCGAACTCGCCCAGGGCCTTGGCGAAGGCGAGCACGGTGCCGGCCACGATCCCGGGCCACGACAGCGGCAGGGTGACGGTGAAGAACACCCGCAGCGGATTCGCGCCCAGGGTCGCCGCGGCCTGTTCCAGGCGCCGGTCGACCGATTCGATCGCCAGCCGGATCGCGCGCACCAGCAGCGGGAAACCCATGATCGCGCTGGCCAGCGCCGCGCCGGTCCAGCGGAAGGCGAAGCTGATCCCGAGGTGTTCGGACAGGAAGCGCCCGGCCGCGCCGCCGTGGCCGAAGGTCACCAGCAGCGCATAGCCGACGACCACAGGCGGCAGCACCAGCGGCAGGTGCACCAGCGCGTCGAGCAGGGACTTGCCGACGAAGTCCACCCGCGCCAGGACCCAGGCGGTGGCAATGCCCAGCGGCAGGCTGGCCAGGGAGGCGGCCACCGCCACCTTCAGGCTCAGCGCGATCGCCGTGGTCTCCTCGGGCGTGAACAGCATGCGGGCCTCAGCGCAGGACGAAGCCGTGGTCGAGGAAGATCGCCGCGGCCTCGGGCGAACCCAGCCACTGGACGAAGTCGCCGGCCATCGGATGCCTGCTGGCCGCGACCCTGGCGACCGGATACACGATCTCCGGATGGCTGTCCGGGGGGAAAGTCCCCAGCACCCGCACCCGCGGCTCCGCCTTCGCGTCGGTGGCGTAGACCACGCCCAGCGGCGCCTCGCCACGCGCGACCAGGAGCAGCGCGGCGCGCACGTTCTCGGTCTCCGCCAGCCGCGGCTGCACCGACGGCCATGCGCCCAGGGACTCGAGCGCCGCCCTGGCGTGCTTGCCCGCGGGCACGCTCGCGGTCAGCGCGACCGCGAGCCTGCCGTCGTCGCCCAGCAGCGGCGACAGGTCGACCCCCGGCGCGAGCGCGACCTCCGGCGCGGGATCGTCGACGTGTGCCACCAGCACCAGGGCATTGCCCAGCAGCCCGGAGCGGCTGGCCGGATCGACCAGGCCGCGCTGCTGGAGCCAGTCCATCCAGTCGGTGTCGGCGGAGACGAAGACGTCGGCCGGCGCCTGCTGCGCGATCTGGCGCGCCAGCGCCGGGCTGCCGGCGAAGGACACCTGCACGGCCTGGCCGCTGCGGGCGGTGTAGGCGCGGGCGGCGGCCTCCATCGATTCGGTGAGGCTGGCCGCGGCGAACACCACCAGCGGCGGCGGACCCTCGGGCCCCGGGGCCGGGCGCTCGCCGCCGCCGCAGGCGGCGAGCAGCAGCGCGGTGGCGGCCGCGAGCCCGCGCAGCCGCCGTCGCAGGGCGGCCACGGCCCGGCGGCCAGGCACGGGGGCGGAACTCCGGGAAGGCGGGGGGCTGGGTGGGCTCGGCATGGGGGATCGGGGCGGGGGCAACCCGACTATAGCGGGCCGGACCCCGCCGGAGGCAAGGCCGTCACGGTCGCCGGGGTCGGATTTTCCCTACAGGTCGGTGCGGCGGACGCCGATGGCGGCGGAACCCGGTCACGACGACCCTGTGATGGCCCCGGCAGCGGACGAGCAACAGGACGCTGCTGCAGGGATGCCGGACCGCGATGCCAGGATGCCGCGGGCCGCGCCGGGGCGCCTGACTTCTCCCTGGGTCCCGCGATGTCGCGCGAACTGATCGAGATCGAAGCCGTGGGCGACGGCTGGCTGGTGCGCAGCGGCGACGCCTGCCAGGTGTTCGTGACCAAGTTCCAGGCGATCGAGCAGGCCTACATGCTGGCCACGCGCCGCTACGTGCAGACCGGCTGCCCCACCGGCGTGCAGGTGCCCGTGTCCGGTTCGGGGCCGGTGATCGTCGGGACCTGCGGCTAGCCGGCGCTGGCGCCGGCCCGACCGGGGTGGATCGCCTCCGCGATCTCCCGCGCCTGCTCGCGCAGTTCGGGCACGGCGATCGTTTCCCACAGCTCGCCCAGGCGCAGCGCGCCGATCACGTACAGCCCCGGCTGCGGCCGTGCGCGGGCGTCGAGCACGATGCCGTCCGCGCTGCAGGCCAGCCCCAGCCCGTGCCGCCCGGGCAGGACCAGGCCGCGTTCGCGCATGGCCTGCAGCAGCGCCCCGGGGCGCAGCTCGATGCCCGTTTCCACGCCGCTGGCGTTGACGATCCAGTCGGCGCGACGCATGTGCTCGCGCTGCTGCCGCCGCGGCCGGAAATGGATGCAGCTGCCGCCCTCGGGGTGCGCAGTCACCGCGCGCAGGCGCCCGGCCACCAGTTCGAGCCGGCCTTCGTCGCGCATGGTCGCGATCGCGGCGGCGACCTCGGGTGCGATCCGGTGGCGGTGGATGTCCCAGTAGCGCACCGCGTGGCGCAGGAAGCGGCGCTGCTGGTCCGGATCGAGCGAGCGCCACAGCGCCTGGCCATGCGGGCGCAGCCGTTCGAGGGTCCACTGCCAGGGCTCGCCCTTGGCCGCGCGTGCGGCGACCAGGCGGCGCAGCAGGCGCAGGCGCGCACGCACGCCGAGCGCCAGCCACGGGTCGGGCGGGGCGGGATCGGGCGGGTGGCCGGCGGCATGCGACAGCGGCGCCAGCCCGTGGCGCGACAGCGCCAGGATGCGCCCGCGCCGTCCCGCGCGGCCCAGCACCAGCGCTGCGTCGACCATGCTCAGGCCGGTGCCCAGGATGCACACGTCGGCATCGGCGGGAATCGCCGCCACCGCGTCGTAGTCCCAGGCTTCGGCCACGCGCACGCCCGGGTGCAGCAGGAACCGCGGCAGCGGCCGCGGCGCGTTGCCGATGGCCAGGACCACGGCCCGCGCCCGCAGCGACTGCGAGGTCGACAGGGCGACCCGCCAGCCGTCGCCGTCGCGCTCGATGCCGGTGGCGCTGGCGCGCACGTGCACCAGCGCATCGCGCGCCGGCAGCGCATCGAGCGTGGCCCGCAGGTAGCGCGCATACTCGCCGCGTGCGACGAAGCTGCCGGCGATGCGTTCGCGCGGGCCGCCGTGGCGGCGCTCGAGGAAGTCGAGGAAGTGGTCCGGCTGCCCGGCGATCGCGCTCATGCGACCGGCGGGCACGTTGAGCAGGTGGAACGGATAGCGGGTGGAGTACGCGGCGCCTTCGCCCAGGCGCATCGCGGGTTCGGCGATCGCCACCTTCGGCGGCGGGCCGTCCCCGGAGAGCAGGCGGATCGCGACCAGCACGCCGGCGGCGCCGCCGCCGACCACCACCGCGTCGAAGCCGTCGCCGGCCGGGGGCGCGCGCGCAGTCATGCCGATGGCCTGGCGGGCATGCGTCAGGGCGCGCCGTCGTCCGGCGGGACGTAGCCCGCGGGCTTGTCGGCGCCGCCGCCGAACAGGAACTTGCGCATCTCCTCCTCGAGGAAGGCGCGGTGCTTCGGATCCAGCGGCGAGAGCCGGTTCTCGTTGATCAGCATCGTCTGGTGCGCCAGCCAGGCCGCCCATCCGGCCTTGCCGATGTGCTCGAACACGCGCTTGCCGAGCTCGCCCGGCCACGGCACGAAGTCGAGCCCCTCGGTTTCGCGCTGCTCGTACTGGCAGAAGACGGTCCTGGCCATGGCGACTCGCGGCAGTTCGGGAGCGGACATTGTAGGAGGCCGCCGGCGCCGCTGCCCGGCCCGCGTCAGCCGGCGGCGGCTTCCAGCCGGGCCCGGAGCAGGGCCCGGACCGGGGCCGGGATGCCCAGCGCGCCCAGTTCGCCGGCGGCCACCCAGCGCAGGTCGCCCTCGCGGACCGCGGCCCGCAGCGCCACGCCCTCCCAGGCCAGCGGCTGCAGCTCCAGGCGGTAGTGGGTGAAGGCGTGCGGGACCGGGTCGAGCGGGGTGGCCGCGTCGAAGTCGCCGCGGACGTGACGGTCGAACCAGGCGCGCGCCTCGGCGTGGCCGGGATGCTCGGGCAGCGACCACAAGGCGGCCCAGATGCCGGTCGCGGGACGTCGCTGCAGCAGCACGCGGCCCTGCGCGTCGCGCAGCAGCAGCACCAGGGCGCGGCGCTCGGGCAGCGGCTTGCCCGGGCGCGGCGTGGGCAGTTCCTGCACCCGGCCCTGGCGTAGCGCGAGGCAGGCGTCCTGCAGCGGGCACAGCACGCAGGCCGGCTCGTGGCGGGTGCACAGCGTGGCGCCGAAGTCCATCTGCGCCTGGGTGTAGTCGGCCATGCGCCCGTCGGGCACGCCGTCGAGCTGCGCCTCGGCCAGGGCCCACAGCCGTTTCTCCACCGCCGGCGTGCCCGGCCAGCCGTCGATCGCATGCACGCGGCACAGCACGCGCTTGACGTTGCCGTCGAGGATCGCGACCCGGTCGCCCCAGGCCTGCGACAGGATCGCGCCCGCGGTGCTGCGGCCGATGCCTGGCAGCGCCACCAGCGCGTCGAAGTCGCGCGGCAGGTCGCCGCCGTGGCGCTCGACGCACAGCCTGGCCGCCGCGTGCAGGTTGCGGGCGCGGGCGTAGTAGCCCAGGCCCGACCACAGCGCGAGCACCTCGTCGAGCTCGGCGCCTGCGAGCGCGCGCACGTCGGGCAATGCGGCGACGAAGCGCTCGAAGTAGGGCACGACCACGCGCACCTGGGTCTGCTGCAGCATGATCTCCGACAGCCACACCCGGTAGGGCGTGCGCGGATGCTGCCAGGGCAGGTCGTGGCGGCCCGACTGGTCGAACCAGCGCAGCAGGCGGCTGGCGAACGTGTCGGCGCGGTTCACTGCGCGTCCCCGAAATCGACCACGACGTCACGCAGGCGGGCGCCGGCGATCTCCAGCGCGTCGGCTTCCAGCCGTCCCTGCAGCGGCGGCAGCGGCGAATCGCGCCGTGCGTTCCAGTCCAGCAGCGCGGGCACGTCGAGTCGGCCGTCGAAGCGCGCGCCGTCGCGCGAGGCACGCAGCGCCAGCGGCGAGGACAGGTCGCGCCTGCCGCGGTAGTCGAGTCCGAGCGCCAGCGGCGCCCCGCGATCGTCGAGCGGTGGCGGCAGCGCGGGCCAGGCGTCGGGCCAGCGCGCGAGGCGCCCGTCGAGCTGGAACACGAGCCTTTGGCCGAGCGCGGCTCGCCCACCTGCGTCGAGCCACGGAACGAGGCCATCGCCGCGCAGCACGATGCGCGCCGGCAACAGGGTCCACGCGCCATCCCGCACGCGCAGCGGTCCATGCGCGCCCAGCGTGAACCGGTCGTCGCTGGTGGCGGTCGCGATGCGTCCCGTCGCGCCAAGGCGCATGGGAAGCAGTTGCAGCGAAGGCGTCCAGTGCAGTGCCCCCGACAGCGTCACCCAGGCCGCCAAACGCCACTTGTCCGTGTCGGGCGCGATCGCGCCGGCGAGACCGAAGCCGCGGCCGCTGGCCGGGCGTTGCAGCGTGGTCGCGAGCGAGAACGGCGCGCGCAGCGCGTCGCTTGCGTATCGCCCGGCTGCACGGGCGCGCAGCGGTGCTTCAGGGTCCAGTCGCGGCACGGACACGCGCAGGGATTCGATCCGCCAGGCGCCGCCATCGATCCTTCCCGCCGTGGCCCGCACGCCTGCCGTGATCACGGGCAGCCGGCCAGTGCCGGACGGCCTCGAGGCGAGCCAGGCGCGCAGCGCGGGCAGGTCGATCCGCGGGGCGTCGAGTTCGACCCGGGTGAGCTCGAGCGGATCGCCCAGTCCGCGCAGCGTGCGCCACGGTGCGGTGACCACCACGCGCCGCGCCTGCAGCCATGCGTGCGCGGCACCCGGTGCGCGGATCTCGAGATCGCGGGCCTCGATGCCCGGAGTTGCACCCAGGCGAAGCGACGCGCCGCCGTGCGCCCGGATCTCCAGCCCGGTCGCGGCGCCGATGCGCGCGAGCAGCAGGGACGCGGCGGGCGCCGAATGCAGCGCAAGCCATGCGAGCGCCGCCAGCGCCGGCACCACCAGGCCCGTCCATGCCGCGATGCGCGCCCCGCGCCGGCGCGCGCGTGGCGGCACGGCCTGGTCGCGCGCGGCGTTCACCCGCCCAGGCGTTCGGGCAGCAGCGCGTCCACGAACGCGCGGGCATCGAACACGCGCAGGTCCTCGGGGCGTTCGCCGATGCCGGCGAAGCGGATCGGGATCCCGAACTCGCGCGCCAGCGCGAACACCACGCCGCCCTTGGCGGTGCCGTCGAGCTTGGTCACCACCAGGCCGGTGACGTTGACCGCGGCGTGGAACTGGCGCAGCTGCGCCAGTGCGTTCTGGCCGGTGGTGCCGTCGATCACCATCAGCACCTCGTGCGGCGCGGACGGATCGAGCTTGCCGAGCACGCGCCGGATCTTGCCCAGCTCGGCCATCAGCCCGTGCTGGGTGTGCAGGCGCCCGG
This sequence comes from Luteimonas sp. J29, assembly GCF_000472505.1. Classification (GTDB taxonomy): domain Bacteria; phylum Pseudomonadota; class Gammaproteobacteria; order Xanthomonadales; family Xanthomonadaceae; genus Luteimonas. Next base: position 176,518 of record NZ_AWZR01000002.1, on the reverse strand, counting down.
CGGTGTCGGCGATCAACACGTCGGTGCCGCGCGAGCGCGCGGCCTGCAGCGCGTCGAACGCGACCGAGGCCGGGTCGGCGTCCTGGCCCTGGGCAACCACGGTCACGCCGTTGCGTTCGCCCCAGGCCTGGAGCTGCGCGACGGCGGCGGCGCGGAAGGTATCGCCCGCGGCCAGCATCAGCGAACGGCCCTCGTCCTTGAAGCGGCGCGCGAGCTTGCCGATGGTGGTGGTCTTGCCGACGCCGTTGACGCCGACGGTGAGGATCACGAACGGCTTGGCCGCCGCGTCGATCCCGAGCGGCTGCGCCACGGGTTCGAGCATCGCCACCAGCTCGGCGCGCAGCGCCTCGAGCAGGGCGCCGGCGTCGGCGAACTCGCGCGCCTTCATCCGGGTGCGCAGGCGCTCCACCAGTTCGGTACTGGCCGCGACGCCGACGTCGGCGGTGAGCAGTACGGTTTCGATCTCGTCGAGCAGGTCGTCGTCCAGGCGCGGGTTGCGCGAGAACAGGCTGCCCACGCTGCGGGCGAAGGCGCTGCCGCGCAGGCGCTCGCGCCAGCCGGTTTTCCCGGCCGGGGCGGGCGGAAGCCCGGCGTCGTCGGCGGCGGATGGCTCCCCGGCGGCGGGTGCGGGTGCCGGCGCGGGCATCCCGGCCGGGGCGGTCGTCGATTCCGGCAGGTCGGGCGCGGGCGCGTCCGGCCCGGCGTCCGCGCGCGGCTCCGATGCGCTGGCGCCGGGGAAGGCCGCGGCCAGTTCCTCGGCGCTGAAGCCGGCCTTGCGTTCGCCGGACTCGCCCTGCTGGCCGGTCGGCGTGGCGGGCTTCTTGCGGCCAAACAGTCGGATCATCGGGCGGAACGGCCGGTGGGGCTCAGGGGGGGCGGACATGCTACCACCGGGGTCGTGGCCGGCCGGCCGTGCCGGCCGCCGCGCGCCGGCCCGGTTCAGCGCGCGATGGCCCGGTAATCGCGCGGCGCCATGCCCACGGTGGCCTTGAACTGGCGGGCGAACGCGCTCTGGTCGGAGAAGCCGCAGGCCTGGCCGATCTCGGCGATCCGGGTGTCGGTGTGCAGCAGGCGCATCGCTTCCTCGATCCGCAGCTTGGTGAGCAGCTGCTGCGGGGTGAGCTGGAACACGCGCTTGAACAGGCGTTCGAGCTGGGCCACGGACACCTCGGCGATGTCGGCGAGTGTCTGCACCCGCAGCGGCGTGTTGTAGTTCGCCTGCATGTGGTCGAGCGCGCGCTGCAGGCGGGCGAACGAGGAATGCTGGCGGTCCGGGGCGTCGAGGTCGCGGGAGATGCCCACCAGGCCGGTGACGCGCTCGCCGTCGCGCAGCGGGCGCTTGAACGTGAGGCACCAGCCGGCGGTGCGGTTCGCGTACAGGTGCAGCTCGAGCTGGTTCTCGATCGTCTCGCCCGCAAGCACGCGCCGGTCCTGGGCCATGTAGCTGCCGCCCAGGCGGCTGGGGAACACCTGGTCGGCGGTCTTGCCGACCAGGTCCTCGCGGTGGCGGGCGCCGAGCCGGCGCACCAGGGTGAGGTTGACGTGGGTGTAGCGGCCCTCGCGGTCCTTGATGAAGAACACCACGTCGGGCAGCGCGTCGAAGATCGCCTGCAGCTCGGACGGCGGCAGCGGCGTGTCCGCCGGCGTTGCCGCATTTGTGCTGCGTTGCGTCACGCGCTCTTGCGGGTGAACGGCCATGGCTCCTGCAATACGGCGGCGAGGGGGGAGCCGCCGCTGTCCGCATTATGCATATTTCAACATCAGACGCGGGGAGGTCGTGCTAGCGGGCGCCGCGACCGCTGGCCGAGAATGGGCCATGCACAGGATCTCCGTCATCGACTCCCATACCGCCGGCGAACCGACCCGTGTCGTGCTGTCCGGATTCCCGGACCTGGGCGCAGGCACGCTGGCCGAGCGTCGTGCCCGGTTCCGCGCCGACTTCGACCGGTGGCGCAGCGCCGTCGCCTGCGAACCGCGCGGCTCGGACACCATGGTCGGCGCGCTGCTGCAGGAACCGGCGGACCCGGACTGCTGCGCGGGCGTGATCTTCTTCAACAACGTCGGCTTCCTTGGCATGTGCGGCCACGGCACCATCGGCCTGACCCGCACGCTCGCCCACCTGGGCCGCATCGGCCCGGGCAGGCACCGGATCGAGACGCCGGTGGGCGTGGTCGGGGTCGAACTGCACGCCGACGGGCGGGTCACGATCGACAACGTCGAAAGCTACCGTGCGGCCGCGGCGGTCGAAGTCGAGGTGCCCGGCTACGGCACGATCGCGGGCGACGTGGCCTGGGGCGGCAACTGGTTCTTCATCACCGGGCATTCCCCCGCGCCGCTGGACTTCGACTATCGCGAGGAACTGGCCCGCTACACCATCGCGGTGCTGCGCGCGCTCGAAGCCGCGGGGATCACCGGCGACGACGGCGGCGCGATCGACCACGTCGAGATCAGCCGCCCGGCGCCGGACGGCAGCGGCCAGTCGCGCAACTTCGTGATGTGTCCCGGCGGGGCCTACGACCGCTCCCCGTGCGGCACCGGCACCAGCGCGAAGCTGGCCTGCCTGGCCGCGGACGGCAAGCTGGCCGAGGGCGAGACCTGGGTCCAGCAGGGCATCCTCGGCAGCGTGTTCGAGGGCACCTACCGCAACGGCGGGCGAGGGGTGCTGCCGCGCATCACCGGCCAGGCGTGGATCACCGGCAGCGCCGAAATCCTCATCGAGGCGGACGATCCGTTCGCCTGGGGGATCCGCGGGACGCTGTGAACGCAATGGCCGGCCACGACCTCATCGTCATCGGCGCCGGGATCATCGGCGCGAGCTGCGCCGAGCGCGCGCTGGCCGACGGCCACCGGGTGGCGATCGTCGAGCCCGGCATCGCCGGCGGCGGAATCACGGCCGCCTCGATGGGCCACCTGGTGGCGATGGACGACGATCCTGCCGAACTGGCCCTGAGCCGCTACTCGATCCGGTGCTGGGACGCGTTCGAAGGCCTGGGGGAGTGCGAGTACCGCCGCTGCGGGACGCTCTGGGTCGCCGCGGACGAGCGGGAGATGGACGCGGTGCCGGACAAGATCGCGCGCCTGCAGGCCGCGGGGGTCCACGCCGAGGCGGTCGACGCCGCGCGGTTGCGCGAACTCGAGCCGATGCTCGCGCCCGGGTTGGCCGGCGGCATGCTGGTGCTTGGCGAGGGCGTGCTGTACCCGCCGCGTGCGGTCGACTGGCTGATGGCGCGCTGCCGCGCCGCGGGCGCGACCGTGCTGGAGCGGCGCGCGTCGCGACTGGTCGATGGCGGCGTCCAGCTCGACGACGGCAGCGTGCTGCGCGGCCAGGTGCTGGTGGCCGCCGGGCATGCCAGCGCGCAACTGCTGCCCGAGCTGCCGATGCACGTGCGTCGCGGCCACCTGGTGGTCACCGACCGCCATCCGGACCTCGTCCGCCACCAGGTGCTGGAACTGGGCTACGCCGACAGCGCGCACGGCGACGCCGACACCAGCGTCGCCTTCAACGTGCAGCCGCGCGCGACCGGGCAGCTGCTGATCGGCTCCTCGCGCGAGCGCGACGCCAGCGGCCCGGAGGTCAACCCGCCGGTGCTCGCGCGCATGCTCGAACGCGCCTTCCGCTACCTGCCGGCGCTGCGTGCGCTGCAGGCGACCCGGGTGTGGACCGGCCTGCGCCCGTGCACCGGCGACGGTCGTCCCTACATCGGTGCGGTGCCCGGGCGCGAAGGCTGCTGGGTCGCGACCGGGCACGAGGGCCTGGGCGTGACCACCGCGCCGGGCACGGCGCGGCTGCTGCTCGACCTGCTGGCCGGGCGCGCGCCCGGCATCGATCCTTCCCCCTACGATCCGGCGCGGGTGGCGGCATGGGCGCGCTGACCGCCATGGTCCGCCTGCGCGTGGACGGCCATGAGGTCGAGGTCGTGGCCGGCAGCAGCGTCGCCGCGGCGATCGCGCATGCCGGAGCCACCGCGCGCGCATCGGTGTCCGGCCAGCGCCGCACCGCGCTGTGCGGCATGGGCGTGTGCTTCGAATGCAGGGCCACGGTGGACGGTCGCGCGCAACAGCGCACCTGCCTGCTGCCGGTGGCCGAGGGCATGGAGGTGCGTACCCGTGGCTGAGCGCGTGCACGGTTGCGACGTGGCCATCGTCGGCGCCGGGCCCGCCGGACTGTCGGCTGCGCGCGCCGCCGCGTCCCATGGCGCGCGAGTGCTGGTCGTCGATCCGCAGCCGGCGCCCGGCGGACAGGTCTGGCGCCAGGACGTCCGCCATGGCGCGCCCGGCCCGGCGCGTGCGCTGCGCGCGCGCCTGGCGCGGATGGGCGTCGGCCTGTTGCTGCAGTCGGAGGTGGTGGGGCATTCCGGCCACCGGCTGTTCGTGCGCAGGGGTCAGGAAGCGGCCTGCATCGACTACGGCGCGCTCGTGCTGGCCACGGGGGCGCGCGAACTACTGCTGCCGTTCCCCGGCTGGACCCTGCCGGGCGTGACCGGCGCCGGTGGCGCCCAGGCGCTGGCCAAGCAGGGCTGGCCGATGCGCAACCGGCGCGTGGTCGTGGCCGGGAGCGGTCCGCTGCTGCTGGCCGCCGCGGCCACCCTCAGGCGGCACGGCGCGCAGGTCCTGGGCATCCACGAGCAGGCCTCGTCCCGGGCCGTGGCCGGCTTCGCGGCCGGGCTGTGGCGATGGCCCGGCAAGCTGGCGCAGGCGGCGCGCCTGCGCGCCGCGCTGTGGAACGTCCCGTACCGGACCGGCAGCGACGTGCTGCGTGCGCTGGGCGGCGACGTGCTGCGCGCCGTCGAACTGAGCGTGGACGGTCGGGCCGTGACCGTGGACTGCGACCAGCTCGCCTGCGGCTTCGGCCTGGTGCCGAACATCGAGCTGGCGCACATGCTCGGCTGCGAGCTCGAGTTCGACGGCGCGCACGCGCACGTGCGCGTCGACCAATGGCAGTGCACCAGCGTGCCCGGCGTGTTCGCCGCCGGCGAGGCCTGCGGCATCGGCGGCGTGGACTGCGCCCTGGTCGAGGGCGGGATCGCCGGCCATGCCGCCACCGGGCACGGGAACGCGGCCGCCCGGCTGCACGCCAGGCGCAGGCGCGCGCGCGGTTTCGCGGCGCGGCTGCGAACCCGCTTCGCGCTCGACCCGGCGCTGCATGCGCTCGCCGGGCCGGACACCATCGTCTGCCGCTGCGAAGACGTGCCGATGTCCGCGCTCGCGGCCTATGCCCCCGGCCGCGAGGCCAGGCTGATGACCCGCTGCGGCATGGGGCCCTGCCAGGGCCGCATCTGCGGCAGCGCGCTGGCCGAGCTGGGCGGCGCCGCCAGGGGCGGATTCCGTCCCCCGATCTTTCCCGTTCCGCTGGAGGTCCTCGCCGGATTCGGCGACGCCCTTCCATCGGGCCAATCCCAGGAGTTGTGAAATGAGCAAGAGCATGTGGCAGGGCGTGATTCCCGCGATCACCACCCCCTTCACCGAGGACGGCCAGGTCGACCACGCCTTTCTCGCCAGGCATGCGCAGTGGCAGGTGGAAGCGGGCTGCATCGGCGTGGTGCCGCTGGGTTCGCTGGGCGAGAGCGCGACGCTGTCGTTCGACGAGAAGGTGGCCGTGGTGCGCACCCTCGTGAAGGCGCTGGGCGACGTGCCCGTGATCCCGGGCATCGGCTCGCTGTCGACCGGCGAGGCGGTGAAGCTGGCGCAGGCCTGCGAAGGCGAAGGCGCGCGCGGCCTGATGGTGCTGCCGGCGTACGCGTACTCCACCGACTGGCACGAGACCCGCGCGCATTTCGCCGCGGTGGCCGGGGCGACGAAGCTGCCGATCCTGCTGTACAACAACCCGATCGCCTACAAGACCGACTTCACCGCGGAGCAGATCGTGGCGCTCGCCGACGAGTTCCCGCAGGTCGAAGCGGTCAAGGAGTCCTCCGGCGACATCCGCCGCCTGGCCGCCATCCAGGCGCTGTGCGGCGACCGGCTGGTGCTGATGACCGGCATCGACGACGCCATCGTCGAGGGCCTGGCGATGGGCGTGACCGGCTGGATCGCGGGCCAGGTCAACGCCTTCCCGCGCGAGTCGGTGGTGCTGTTCGAGCGCGCCCGCGACGGCGGCTACGCCGCGGTCAAGGAACTGTACGACTGGTTCCTGCCGACCCTGCGCCTGGACACGATTCCCAAGTTCGTGCAGGCGATCAAGCTGACCCAGCAGATGGTGGGCTGGGGCAGCGAGCGGGTGCGCGCGCCGCGCCTGGTGCTGGAAGGCGCCGAGCGCGAGCACGCGGTGCGCGTGATCGAGCAGGCGATCAAGACCCGCCCGGAGCTGTGACGGTGGCCGGACTGCAGCAGGTACTGGTGGGCGGGACGTGGCGCGATCCGGTCGAACCGGCTGGCGAACTGCGCGCGCACGACCCGGCCACCGGCGAAGCGATCGGTCCGGCCTATCCGGTCAGCGGCCGCCGTGAGGTCGGGGAGGCCGTGGCGGCCGCGATGGCGGTGGCGGAGGAATTCTCCGCCGCCGACCCCGAACGGATCGCCGCCTTCCTCGACGGCTATGCCGCCGGGATCGAGGCCGAGGCCGAGGCGCTGGTGGCGCTGGCGCATGCCGAAACCGGGCTGCCGGCCTCGCCGCGCCTGCGCGAGGTGGAGCTGCCGCGCACCACCGGCCAGCTGCGCCAGGCCGCGCGCGCGGTGCGCGAGTGGAGCTGGGCGCATCCGGTGGTCGACACCGCCACCGGGCTGCGGGCGGCGTTCGGCCCGCTCGGCAAGCCGGTCACGGTGTTCGGCCCGAACAACTTCCCGTTCGCATTCAACGCGATCGCGGGCAGCGATTTCGCCTCGGCGATCGCCGCACGCAACCCGGTGATCGCCAAGGTGCACCCGCTGCACCCGGGCACCAGCGAGAAGCTGGGCCGCATCGCCCATGCCGCGCTGCTCGCCGCCGGCCTGCCCGCCGCCGCGATCCAGCTGCTGTACCGGGTCGATCCGGCGTGCAGCGGCCTGCTGGTGGGGCATGCGGGCATCGGCGGGGTCGGCTTCACCGGCGGGCGTGCCGGCGGGCTGGCGCTCAAGGCCCAGGCCGATGCCGCGGGCGTGCCGTTCTACGCGGAGATGTCCAGCATCAACCCGGTGTTCCTGCTCGACGGCGCGCTGGCCGAACGCGGCGACGCGCTGGCGCAGGAGTTCTTCGCGTCCTGCACCATGGGCAGCGGGCAGTTCTGCACCAACCCCGGCGTGATCGTGCTGCCGCGCGGCGACGCCGGCGACGCCTTCCTCGCCGCCGCGGCGGCGCGCTTCGACGCCGCCCCGGCGCAGGTGCTGTTCTCGGCCGACGGCAAGCGCCACCTGGCCCAAGCGGTCGACGCGCTGCTGGCCGCGGGCGCGTCCCGCGTCGCCGGCGGCGAGGATCCGGACCGCGCGGGCTACTGGGTGCAACCCAAGTTGCTGCAGGTCGACGGCGCGGCGTTCCTGGCCAACCCGGCCGCGCTGCAGACCGAGGCATTCGGACCAGTGAGCCTGGTCGTGCGCAGCGACGGCGCGGCGCAGTCGCAGGCCATCGCCCGCGCGTTCGAGGGCAACCTCACCGCGACCCTCTACCTGACCGGCGACGGCAGCGACGACGCCGCGGCCGCGGCGCTGGTCCCGCTGCTGCGCACGCGGGTGGGGCGGCTGATCGCGAACCGGATGCCGACCGGCGTGGCGGTCAGCCCGGCGATGAACCACGGCGGCCCGTACCCGGCGACCAGCCATCCGGGCTTCACCTCGGTGGGCATGCCCGGCGCGATCCGGCGCTTCGCCGGCCTGCACAGCTACGACAACGTGCCCGACCGGCTGCTGCCGCCGCTGCTGCGCGACGCCAACCCGACCGGCGCCTGGCGCCTGGTCGACGGCCAGTGGAGCCGCGAGGCCATCGGGGCGCAGGGGTGAGCGCGCAGATCGGCCACCTCGACCGGGAGTCCGCGCTGGCGGGTCTGCGTCCGTGGGCGCAGCCCGCGCCGCCGATTTCCGGCGACGAGTACCAGGCGCGCATCGAGCGCGCGCGGGCGCTGATGCGCGCGCAGGGCGTGGACGCGCTGCTGGTCGGCGCCGGCGCGTCGCTGCGCTACTTCGCCGGCGTGCCCTGGGGCGCCAGCGAGCGCCTGGTGGCGATGTTGCTGACGGCCAGCGGCGATCCGCTGCTGGTGTGCCCGGCGTTCGAGGAAGGCTCGCTCGATGCGGTGCTGCGGGTGCCGGCCGGCAAGCGGCTGTGGGAGGAGCACGAGGACCCCCATGCCCTGGTCGCGCAGGCGATGGCGGAGCGGGGTGCGCGCAGCCTGGCGCTGGACCCGGCCGCGGCCTTCGCCGTGCACACCGGCCTGCGCGCGCACCTGGACGCGTCCGCGATCGTGGATGCGGCCGCCATCATCGACGGCTGCCGCGCGCGCAAGTCCCCGGCGGAGCTGGCGCTGATGCAGCAGGCCTGCGACATGACCCTCCAGGTCCAACGCCTGGCGGCCGGCATCGCCCGCGAAGGTATCGGCACCGACGAGCTGGTGCGCTTCATCGACCAGGCGCACCGCGCGCTCGGCGCCGACGACGGGTCGACCTTCTGCATCGTCCAGTTCGGCCACGCCACCGCGTACCCGCACGGCATCCCCGGCGTGCAGCACCTGCGCGAGGGCGACCTGGTGCTGATCGACACCGGCTGCACGGTCCAGGGCTACCACGCCGACATCACCCGCACCTGGGTGTTCGGCAGGGCCAGCGACGAGCAGAAGCGGATCTGGGATCTCGAACACGCGGCGCAGGCCGCCGCGTTCGCCGCGGTGCGCCCGGGCGTGGCCTGCGAGGACGTGGATGCCGCGGCGCGCCGCGTGCTCGAGGCCGCCGGCCTCGGGCCGGACTATCGGCTGCCGGGACTGCCGCACCGCACCGGCCACGGTTGCGGCCTGGCGATCCACGAGGCGCCCTACCTGGTGCGCGGCAACCGCAGCGCGCTGGAGCCGGGCATGTGCGCCAGCAACGAACCGATGATCGTGGTCCCGGGCCGGTTCGGCGTGCGCCTGGAAGACCACTTCCACGTCACCGCGGATGGCGCGCGCTGGTTCACGCCCCCGTCGCCGGCGATCGACCGGCCTTTCGCATGACACCCCGACGGCATGGACGTCGCGCCGAACCTCCCATCCACCCGCTGCACCCGACCAGGTGATCCATGTCGCAACAAGGCAAGTTCCGCAAGTCCCTCAGCCTGACCGACCTGACCTTCATCGGGTTGGGATCGATCTTCGGGTCCGGGTGGCTGTTCGCCGCGAGCCACGTGGCCTCGATGGCCGGACCGGCCGGCATCGTGTCGTGGATCTTCGGCGGCATCGCCGTGTTCCTGCTCGGCCTTGTGTACTGCGAACTGGGCGCGGCGCTCCCGCGCGCCGGCGGCGTGGTCCGCTATCCGGAGTACTCGCACGGGCCGCTGCTGGGCTCGCTGATGGGCTTCATCACCCTGATCGCGTTCTCCAGCCTGATCGCGATCGAGGCCGTGGCCAGCCGCCAGTACGCGGCGGCGTGGTTCCCGTCGCTGACCCAGGCCGACGGCACCAGCCCGACCCTGCTGGGGTGGATCGTGCAGTTCGGGCTGCTGGTGCTGTACTTCCTGCTCAACTACTTCAGCATCAAGAGCTTCGCGATCTCCAACAACATCGTCAGCATCTTCAAGTTCATGGTGCCGACGCTGGTGATCGTGCTGCTGCTGACCCACTTCAACGCCGACAACATGCAGGTCCACGGCTTCGCCCCCAGCGGCATGGCCGGCATCCAGGCGGCGATCTCCACCGGCGGCATCATCTTCGCCTACCTCGGGCTGACCCCGATCGTGTCGGTGGCCAGCGAGGTCAGGGATCCGCAGCGCACGATTCCGTTCGCGCTGATCCTGTCGATCGTGCTGTCGACGGTCATCTACGTGCTGTTGCAGCTCTCGTTCCTGGGCAGCATCCCCGCCGGGCAGCTCGCCAATGGCTGGACCGGGATCGACAAGCTGTACACGCTGCCGTACCGCGACATCGCCGTGGTCCTCGGACTGGGGTGGCTGGCGTGGCTGGTGGTCGCGGACGCGGTGGTCTCGCCCAGCGGCACCGGCAACATCTACATGAGCGCCACGCCGCGCGTGATCTACGGCTGGGCGCGCGGCCTGGGCATCCGGTCGCTGACGAGGGTGGACGCGAAGTCCGGCATCCCGCGGCCCGCGCTGTGGCTGAGCTTCGCGCTGTCGGTGTTCTGGACCCTGCCGTTCCCGTCGTGGGAGAAGCTGATCGGGGTGGTGTCGGCGGCGCTGATGCTCAGCTACGCCGCCGCGCCGGTGGCGGTGGCGGCGCTGCGACGCAGCGCGCCGGGCATGTCGCGGCCGTTCAGGGTGCGCGCGCTGGCGGTACTGGGCCCGCTGTCGTTCATCGTCGCCGCGCTGATCGTGTACTGGTCGCGCTGGGAGACGCTGTCCTGGCTGCTCGGCCTGCAGGTGGCGATGTTCGCCGGCTACGTGCTGTACCGGCTGCCCTCGCGCGAGGGCAGGGCGCAGCTGCTGCGCCAGGTGCAGTGTTCGGCGTGGCTGATCGCGTTCTACCTGATGGTCATGCTGGTGTCGTACCTGGGCTCGTTCGGCGGCATCGGCGCGATTGCCCATCCGTGGGACACGCTGGCGGTCGCGGCGATTGCCTACGCCGTGTATGAATGGGCCGCGCGCGCCGGATTGCGCCGCGAGGAACTCGAGCTGGAGGAAGACGACGGCGCCTGAGGGCACAACCGCGGCGCGTGGCCGCAAGGGAGGAGGCGAGATGGGAAAGACCCTGGTCCTGGTGCTGCTGGCGCTGTGCACGGGCGGGCTGGCGGCGGCGCCGGTGCTGGCCGGCGATCCGCCCCCGGGCGGGCTGCGCGCACAGTGGATCGGGCTGACCCGCGACGTCGCCTGGCCGGCCACGTGGCAGGACGCCGGCCGCTTCCACTACCGCAAGACGGTCGAGGGCGGGTTCGCCTTCTTCGGCTATGAGCTCGATGGCGGAGGCAAGGCGCCGGCCTTCGATCATGTCGCGATCGCGCGGGCGCTGGCCGCGGCCGGCGGCGGCGAACACGCGCCCACGCAGCTGCCGTTCGAGCAGTTCCGGTTCGAGGACGACGGCGCGGCGATCGCGTTCTCCACGGACGAGGCGCGCTGGCGCTGCACGCTGGCGCCGGCGGCCTGTGCCAGGGTGCCGCCACGGCCGGGACGGCCACGCGCCTTCGGCGTGGTGCGCGACCTGGCGGTGCCGGCCGACAACCAGCCGCGGCGCTCGCCCGACGGCCGCCACGAGGCGCTGGTGGAGGACGGGCGGGTGCTGGTGCGGCGCGTGGACGATGGCCGCACCGTGTTCCATGCCGCGGCCGCCGACGACGGCCGGTTCGACGATCCGGAGACCATCGCCTGGTCCCCGGATTCGCGCTGGCTCGCGCTCTACCGGGTGCGCCCGGGCGACCGCCGCGAGGTGGTGCGCGTCGAGGCCGCGCCGCGCGACCAGCGCCAGCCGCGGGTGCACGTGCAGCTCTACCCCAAGCCCGGCGACGCGGTGGACATCGAGTCGCCGGTGCTGGTCGACCTGGGCTCGGGCCGGCGCCACGAGATCGACGCGGCCCTGTTCGCCAACCCCTACCGGCTGTCGCCGATCCAGTGGCGGCGCGACAGCGGCAGCTTCGCCTTCGAGGTGGTGCACCGCGGACACCAGCGCGTGGACCTGTTGGCGGTGGACGTGCCCGCGCCCGGCGCCGCGGCGCAGGCGCGGATCGTGGTGGCCGAGCCCAGCGACACCTTCGTCGATACCTGGCGCGGTTTCCGCCACGACGTCGCTGGACTCGGCGAGGAGATCATCTGGCTGTCCGAGCGCGACGGCTGGCGCCACCTCTACCTGTTCGACGGCCGCAGCGGGCAGGTGCGCCACCGCATCACGCAAGGCGAGTGGGTGGTGCGCGAGGTCCTGCACGTGGACGAAGAGCGCCGCGAGGTCTGGTTCACCGCCAGCGGCATGGACGCCGGGCGCGACCCCTACTTCCGCCAGCTGTTCCGGGTCGGCCTGGACGGACGCGGCCTGGTGCGCCTGACCGATGCCGACGCCGACCACGATGTGTCGGTTGCGCCCGACGGCCGCCACTTCGCAGTGGTGTATTCGCGCGTCGACATGGCGCCGGTGATGGAGCTGCGGCGGGCCGACGGCGCGCTGGTGGCCCAGATCGAGCGCGCCGACATCTCGCGCCTGCTCGCGGCCGGCTGGAAGGCGCCCGAGGTGTTCGTGGCCAAGGGCCGCGACGGGGCCACCGACATCTGGGGCCTGGTGGTGCGCCCGCGCGACTACGACCCCGCGCGGCGCTACCCGGTGATCGAGAACATCTACGCCGGCCCGCACGATTCCTTCGTGCCCAAGACCTTCTGGCCGTTCGGCTACCACAGCGGCGGCGACAAGGTGGTGGGCATGCAGGAACTGGCCGACCACGGCTTCATCGTCGTGCAGATCGACGGCATGGGCACCGCCAACCGGTCCAAGGCCTTCCACGACGTGGCCTGGAAGAACCTGGGCGATTCCGGTTTCCCGGACCGCATCGCGTGGCACCGGGCGCTGGCCGCGCGCGACCGGTCCTACGACATCTCGCGGGTGGGCATCTACGGTGCGTCGGCGGGCGGGCAGAGCACGCTCGGCGCGCTGCTGTTCCACCCTGACTTCTACCGCGTCGGCGTGGCCTGGAACGGCTGCTACGACAACCGCATGGACAAGATCAGCTGGAACGAGCAGTGGATGGGCCTGCCCGAAGGCGAGGGCGACCACTACTCGCGCGCCTCGGGCGTGGACAACGCGCACCTGCTGCAGGGCGAACTGCTGCTGATCCTCGGCGAGCAGGACAGCAACGTCGATCCCGCCTCGACCATGCAGGTGGTCGATGCCCTGGTCCGCGCCGGCAAGGACTTCGACCTGCTCGTGTTCCCCGGCGGCGAGCACACCGTGGGCCGCTCCACCGGACCGATCGACTACGCCCACCGCCGCCAGGCGGATTTCTTCCGGCGCCACCTGCAGGGCGTCGAACCGCCCCGCAGAAACCGCGCCCACCCGAACCCGCAGACCACCCGATGATGCCCGCAGGAGACTTTCCGATGCGCCCACCCAGCCGTACCCGCACGCACCTGTCCACCCTCGCGCTGTCGCTGTCGCTCGCCTTGGGCGCCGCGGTGGTTCCCGCCGCCGCCCAGACGCCCCCGGACGCGGCCGCGCTGGCGCCGCCGGCCAACGCCGCCGAAGCCAGGCTGCGGGAACTCTACGAGGCGGAATGGCAGTGGCGGCAGCAGGAGTTCGCCCGCGAACGCATCGACGGGCGCTGGCAGGCCGCCGGCCGGCTGCCCTCGGTCACCGCGGACAGCTGGGCCCGCCGCGCCGCCTACTGGAGGCAGGCGCTGGACGCGCTCGACGCGATCCCGGTCGACCAGCTCGGCCCCGAGGAGCGGATCAACGCCGCCGTGTTCCGGGCCTCGCTCGAGGCGAACCTCAACGGCGCCGTCTGGCGCACCTACGAAGCGCCGTTCAACAGCGACACGTTCTTCTGGGGCGGGCTCAACCCGCGCCAGCCGTACCAGAGCGAAGCCGACTGGCGCCGCTTCATCGGCCGCCTGCGCGACGTGGGCCGCTATTTCGACGAGCACATCGCCAACATGGAGGCCGGCCTGGCGCGCGGCTGGAGCGTGCCCCGTTCCTCGGTGGAGGGCCGCGACAGGACCATCGAGCCGTACACGCTGACCACCGACGACAACCCGTTCCTGGCCACCTTCGCCAACATGCCGGTGACGATCAAGGAGCCGCTGCGCTCGCAGCTGCAGGCCGAGGGCCGCAAGGTGGTGCTCGAGCACGTGGTGCCGGCGTACTCGAAGCTGCTGTCGTTCATGCGCGAGGAATACCTGCCGCGCACCCGCACCACCACCGCCGCGGCCGACCTCCCGAACGGGCGCGAGTTCTACAGGACCCAGATCAAGGAGTACGTCACCCGCGACATGACCGCGAAGGAGATCCACGAGCTCGGCCTGGCCGAGGTCGCGCGCATCTCCCGCGAGATGCGCGAGGTGATCAAGCGCGCCGGCTTCGAGGGCAGCTTCGAGGAGTTCCTGCAGTTCCTGCGCACCGATCCACAGTTCTACGCGAAGACCCCGAACGAGCTGCTTTACTACACCGCCTGGATCGCGAAGAAGGTCGATGGCGAACTCAAGCACGTGGTCGGCACCCTGCCGCGTTACCGGTTCACCATCCTGCCGGTGCCCGACGACATCGCGCCGATCTACACCTCGGGGCGCGGCGGGCTCGACTCGTGCCTGTTCAACACCTACGACCTGCCGCAGCGCCCGCTGTACAACCTGCCGGCGCTGGTGGTGCACGAATGCGCGCCGGGCCACAGCTTCCAGGCCGCGCTGGCGCTGGAAGCCCCGGCGCGGCCGGACTTCCGCCAGCAGACCTACTTCTCCGGCTACGGCGAAGGCTGGGGCCTGTACACCGAGTGGCTCGGTACCCTGATGGGGATCTACCAGACCCCGTACGACGACTTCGGCCGCCTGACCTTCGAGATGTGGCGCGCGGCGCGCCTGGTGATCGATACCGGCCTGCACGAGTACGGCTGGACCCGCCAGCAGGCGATCGACTACCTCACCGCGCACACCGCGCTGGCGCCGCTGGACATCGTCAACGAGATCGACCGCTACATCGCCTGGCCGGGCCAGGCGCTCGCCTACTACATCGGCTACAAGACCATTCGCGACCTGCGCGCCGAGGCCGAGCGCGAACTGGGCGACGCGTTCGACCAGCGCCCGTTCCACGACACCATCCTCAACCTCGGCTCGGTGCCCCTGCCGACGCTGGAGGAGGAGGTGCGCGCGTTCATCTCCCGGCAGAAGGCCGAGCTGGCCCGGAAGTAGGCCCGCCACTCCGGTCGCGGCCCCGGGTCGCGGCCCCTTGCACGGAGCCGTCGCGGCGCTTTGCCGCGGCGGCTTTTTCGTGCTCGCACTCCGCCCGCGCAGGGAGCGGGAAGGCCCTGCGGGTTTATCGCGCTGCACCATAATTGTGCGGATTTCCACATCCAATTCCGTCAATCAACACAAGACCCGGCGGGGGGCTGGCGACGAGACTGGAATCACGGAAGTAACACACAGCTGCGCATCAAGCAGTGGCAATGGACTGCGGATGCGATCCGGTAGGGACGCACGCGGGTCGATCGTCTACGTGCGATTTCCTGCATCGGCAGGGGGTCGCCAAGCCACCAGAATCGGGGAAGCGCCATGACCGTAGCCACCTCTTCCATCCAGCGCCATGTGAAAGCCCGGCCGCAGCCCCCGCAGCTGCCGCCCCTTCGTCGCCTCGCCACATCGCTGGCGCTCGCCATGCTCGGCGGCGCGATCGCCACGACCCCCGCCTTCGCCCAGGAGCAGGACGAAGACGCCGCCTCTTCGCAGGCGGCGGTCAGCCTCGATGCGGTGACGGTCACCGGTTCGCGTCTGATGCGCAAGGACCTGAGCGCGCCCAGCCCGACCACGGTGGTCTCGCGCGAGGAGATCGCCCACTCCGGAAGCGCGACGATCGAGACCGTGCTCAACGAGTTCCCGCAGCTGGCCGCGGGCAACACGTCCAATGTCAACAACGGCGGCGGCTCGGGCGTGCTGACCGCGAACCTGCGCGGCCTCGGCGCGACCCGCACGCTCACCCTGGTCAACGGCCGCCGCTTCACCCCGGCGAACTCCGACGGCCTGGTCGACCTGGCCAGCGTCCCCGACGCGCTGATCGAGAACGTCGAGATCATCACCGGCGGCGCGTCGGCGGTGTACGGTTCGGACGCGATCGCGGGCGCGGTCAACTTCATCCTGCGCAAGGACTTCGAGGGCCTCGAGGCGGTTTACACCCGCGGCGAGACCGCCGAGGGCGACGGCGCCTACGACAAGTTCGACCTGACGATCGGCGGCAACTTCGCCGACGACCGCGGCAACGCGGTGCTGTCGATCAGCCGCACCGACCGCGAACCGGTCCTGCAGGCGGACCGCGAGTTCTCGCGGGTGCCGCTCGACACCGTCGGCGGCCGGCTGGTCCCGGGCGGCTCGGGTTCGATCCCGGGCACCCGCATCGGCCTGAGCGGCCCGCAGCTCGAGTCGCTGGTCGGGGTCGACCTCTCGCCGTCCGGCGCGTGCACCGCGATCAACGGCATCCGCTTCGGCGAGGGCGGCGTGCCGCTGCCGTACTGCGCGCCCGAGGACGCGTACAACTACGCCGACCTGAACTACCTGCAGCGCCCGCTCGAGCGCACCCAGGTCAGCGCCCTGGCGCACTTCCGCGTCAGCGACTCGGTCGAGGCCTACGGCGAGGCCTACTACTCCAACAGCCGCAACCAGTACCAGCAGGCGCCGGACTCCTTCACCCCGCTCACGCCCGGCGCCGGTTCCTCGACCCTGCTGGTGCCCAACTACGCCAACAACCCGGTGCTGCTGCCGGCAGTGCGTGAGTTCTTCGCCAACAACGCCCACATCTTCGACCCGGACGGCGACGGCACCGCGGCGATCGTGGGCGCCGGCCGCCGCGCCGACGAGCTCGGCCCGCGCTACTACACCTACGAACGCTCCAGCTACAACCTGGTCGGCGGCCTGCGCGGCGAGTTCGAGGCCGGCGGCGGGCACTGGTGGCGCTGGGACGCCTTCGTGCAGGAGCAGCGCAACCGCACCGACACGGTCAACAACAACCAGATCAACCAGGCGCGCCTGGCCCAGGCGCTCGATGCGGTGGTGGTCGACGGCAACCTGGTCTGCGCCAACACCGCCAGCGGCTGCGTGCCGGCCAGCATCTTCGGCCTGGGCTCGATCAACGCCGACGCGGCCGCGTTCCTGACCCCAGAGCGCGCCAGCCGCGACATCTTCGACCGCACCATCGTCGGCGCGAGCATGAGCGGCACGATGTTCGACCTGCCCGCCGGCTCGGTCTCGCTCGCCTTCGGCGCCGAGTACCGCAAGGACGAGTATGCGTTCCAGCCCAGCGCGATGGACGTGTCCGGCGACTACGGCGCGGTGTCGCAGACGCCGATGTCAGGCGAGTACAGCGTGCGCGAGGTGTTCGCCGAGTTCCGGGTGCCGCTGCTGGCCGGCGCGCGCTTCGCCCACGACCTCGCGATCGAGGGCGCGGCGCGCTACTCCGACTACTCCACTATCGGCGGCGTCAACACCTGGAAGCTGGGCGCCGAATGGGCGCCGACCGACTGGATGCGCCTGCGCAGCGCGTACAACGTGGCGATCCGCGCGCCCAACATCAACGAACTCTACTCGCCGCAGGCGCGCGGCTTCACCGCCGGCGTCGATCCGTGCACCGTGGCGGCCAATCCGACCCCGGCGCAGCGCGAGCTCTGCATCCAGCAGGGCGTGCCCGCGGCCGACATCGACACCTTCACCCAGGCATCGGTCGGCTTCGAGCGGACCACGGGCGGCAATCCCAACCTCGACGAGGAAACCTCCAAGACCTTCACCTTCGGCGCGGTGTTCTCGATCCCCGCGATCGAGGGCCTGAACTTCGCGGTCGACTACTTCCAGGTCGAGGTCGAGGACGCGATCACCAGCATCAGCGCCAACCAGATGCTGAGCGACTGCTTCAGCCGCCTGGATCCGGATTCGCCGAGCTGCCAGGCCATCGTGCGCCTGCCCAACGGCCAGATCGACGACGTCCGCTCGACCCTGCAGAACATCGGCCTGCTCAAGGCGAGCGGGCTCGACTTCCAGGCCGACTACCGCTTCCCGGTCTCGTGGGGCCTGGGCGGGAACGAGGGCCAGGTGTCGCTGACCCTGCTCACGAGCTGGCTGTTCGAGCGCTCGATGCAGGTGATCGCCGACCAGGGCGAGGTCGATTGCGCCGGCTTCATGGGCGGCGGCTGCGGCGGCGGCACCGGCAACATCCTGATCCCGGACCTGAAGGTGAACTTCTCGGCCGGCTACCGCAGCGGCCCGCTGTCGGCCCGGCTGCAGGCCAGGATGATCAACGACTTCCGGCTGCGGGAGGGCATCACCGCCGCGGTCCAGGAGTCGCCGCGGACGTGGTACTTCGACGCCAACGCCAGCTACGACGTGACCGGGAAGCTGCAGCTGTTCGGCGGCGTCGACAACCTGTTCGACCGCGATCCGCCGCTGCTGGGCACCGCCCTGGCGGGCGACGCCAACACCGACGTCGGCGTCTACGACGTGCTCGGACGGCGCTACTTCGTGGGTGTGCGCCTGAAGTTCTGACCGGGTCGGGGGGCCGCGCGCGGCCCCCTCCCTTCGTTTCCACGCGAACCGCCGCCGCCTCCTCCCCGAACTCCCCGGCGGCGGCGGTTCCATTTCCCATCGCCATCGGAGGTCGACTTGATCCGCCTGGTCCGTTTCCTGTGTTGCGCGTTCGCGCTGGCCATGGCGCCGGCGGCGGCCGCGCCCGATTCGCGTGCGCAGATCCCGGCGCGCGACGCCGGCGAAGGGCCCTACGAGCGCCTGGTGATCCGCAACGTGAACGTGATCGACGGGACCGGTGCGCCGATGCAGGGCCCGTTCGACGTGGTGGTCGTGCGCGACCGGATCGCGGAGATCGTGCCGATCGGCGCCCCGGGGGCGATCGTGCCGTCGCGGCGGGCCGCGGCGGGCGACCGCGAGATCGATGGCACCGGCTTCACCCTGATGCCCGGGTTCGTCGACACCCACGTCCACCTGCACACGCTCGACGACGGCCAGGGCGTGCCCCCGGAATACGTGCTCAAGCTGTGGATGGCGCATGGCGTGACCAGCGTGCGCGAGCTGGGCAGTGGCCGCCCGATCGAGTGGCTGGTCGACGTCAAGCGGCGCAGCGAGCGCAACGAGATCGTCGCCCCGCGCATCGACGTCTATCCGTTCTTCAACGCCATCCAGCCCGGGATCAACGACGCGGACACCGCGCGCCAGGCGGTCCGCAACGCCCGCCGCCGCGGCGCCGACGGCATCAAGTTCATCGGCTCGATCCCGGAGGACGTGCTCTACGCCGCCCTGGACGAGGCCGAGGCGATCGGCATGCGCACCACGATGCACCACGCCCAGCAGCTGGTGGCGTACGCCAACGTGCTGCAGACCTCGGCGCGCGGCCTCGACTCGATGGAGCACTGGTACGGCCTGCCCGAGGCCATGTTCACCGACCGCCGGCTGCAGCGCTGGCCTGCGGAGTTCAACAACACCGATGAGCAGATGCGCTTCGCCGAGGCCGGGCGGCTGTGGGAACAGGCGGCCGAGCCGGGCTCGCCGCGCTGGAACGAGGTGATGGAGACCCTGCTCGAGCGCGGCTTCGGCCTCAGCCCGACCTTCACCGCCTACCTGGCCAGCCGCGACCTGATGCGCATGACCAACGCCACCTGGCACGCGCAGTACACGATGCCGGCGCTGTGGGACTTCTACCGCCCCAGCCGCCTGCACCACGGCTCCTACTGGTTCGACTGGACCACCGAGTTCGAGATGGACTGGAGGCGCAACTACCGGCTCTGGATGCAGTTCGTGAACGAGTACAAGAACCGCGGCGGGATGGTCGGCATCGGCAGCGACTGCGGCTACATCTACAACCTGTACGGCTTCGGCTATGTGCAGGAGATGGAGCTGCTGCGCGAGGCCGGGTTCAGACCGCTCGAGGTGATCCACGCCGCCACCGGCATGGGCGCGAGGATCCTCGGGCGCGAAGACAGCGTCGGCAGCGTGCGCGTCGGCCGCAAGGCCGACCTGGTGCTGGTGCGCGGCAACCCGCTCGCCAACCTCAAGCTGCTGTTCGGTACCGGCACCATCCGCCTGGACGACGACGACCGCGTCGAGCAGGTCGGCGGCGTCGACTACACGATCAAGGACGGCATCGTCTACGATGCCGCGGCGCTGCGCGCGGACGTGCGCGCGATGGTCCGCGAGGCCAAGGCCGCGCGCGGCCTGCCGGACGGGCCGATGCCGCTGGTCGCCGCCCCGCACGCGGAGCACTGAGCCATGCAGACAGGTTCCCGTTCGCTTGCGCCGACCCGGGCCCCCGATAATCGCCGGGATCCGGCTGGCGCCCCGCCGGCCGATGCCGGCCGCCGCCGCTTCCTCGCCTGGAGCGCGGCGGCGCTGGCGCTGGGCTGGAGCGGGTTCGCCGGCCGCGTGCTGGCCTTCGCCCCGGGGCGGGTGGCGCCACCGGCGCCCGGCAGCGTCAGGCTGCTGCCCTCGCTGTTCTCCGAGTCGGTGGCGGCCACCCGTCGCTACCTGATGCGGCTCGACCCGGGTCGCCTGCTCCACAACTTCCACCAGCAGGCCGGGCTGCCCCCGCAGGGGGAGGCGTACGGCGGCTGGGAAGGCGACACCATCGCCGGCCACACCCTCGGCCACTACCTGAGCGCCCTTGCGCTGATGCACGAGGGCAGCGGCGACGCCGAGTGCCGCGAGCGCGTGGACGCGATCGTCGCCGAGCTCGCGCGCTGCCAGGAGGCCGGCGGCGACGGCTACGTCGCCGGTTTCACCCGCAAGCGCGCCGACGGCGTGGTCGAGGGCGGCCGCGCGGTGTTCGACGAGATCGAGCAGGGCCGGATCGAGGCGTTGCCGTTCCGGCTCAACGGCAGCTGGGCGCCGTTCTACACCTGGCACAAGCTGTTCGCGGGCCTGCTCGACGCGCACCGCTGCTGCGGCAACGATCTCGCGCTGGAAGTCGCCACGCGCCTGGCCGGATACGTCGAGCGCAAACTCGCGCCCCTGGACCACGCGCAGATGCAGCAGGTGCTGGACTGCGAGTTCGGCGGCATGCCCGAGAGCCTCGCCGTCCTGTCGCAGCGCACCGGCGACGCGCGCTGGCTGGCGCTGGCCCGGCGCTTCCGCCACGACCGCGTGCTGGACCCGCTGGTGGCCGGGGAGGACCGCCTCAACCGGCTGCACGCCAACACCCAGATCCCCAAGCTGCTCGGCGCGGCGCGCGGCTTCGAGGCCGACGGCGACCGCGGCGACGCGGCCGCGGCGCTGTTCTTCTGGGAACGCGTGGTCCACCACCACAGCTACGCGATCGGCGGCAACTCCGACCGCGAGTACTTCCAGGCCCCCGGCACGCTGCCTCACTACATCACCGAGCAGACCTGCGAGCACTGCAACACGCTCAACATGATGCGGCTCAGCCGGATCCTGCACGGCTGGGAAGGCCAGGCGCGCTACTTCGATTTCTACGAGCGCGCGCTCTACAACCACGTCCTGTCGCAGCAGCACCCCGACGGCGGACGCTACACCTACATGACGCCGCTGCTCACCGGCGAGGCGCGCAGCCATTCCGACCCGGAAGGGCAGTTCTGGTGCTGCGTGGGCACCGGGATGGAAAGCCATGCGCAGTACACGGATGCCATCTACGGCTTCCGCGACGGCGAGCTGCTGGTCAACCTCTACATCCCCTCGACCTTCGACGATCCCGCGCGCGGCCTGTCGCTGCGGATGGAGTCGGGACTGCCCGACGACGGGATCGTGCGCATCACGCTCGGGCCGCTGCGTGCCGGGGCCCTGCCGGCGCTGCGGCTGCGGGTGCCGGAATGGGCCGGCGACTGCCGGATCCGGGTCAACGGGCGCGAGGTGAAGCCCGGGATGCGCGATGGCTACGCGCGGATCCGCCGCGCCTGGCGCGAGGGCGACCGGATCGAGGTCGGGTTCGCGATGCCGCTGCGGCTCGAGCCCTGCGCCGACCACCCCACGCTGGTGTCCCTGCGGCGCGGGCCCTGCGTGCTCGCGGCCGACCTCGGCCCGGCGGACGAGCCGTGGGACGGAATCGAACCGTGGTTGCCGGACGGCATCGAGGCGGCATTCGGCGAACCGGAGGGCGGACGCTGGCGCGTGCCGCTGCCGACGCATCCCCAGGGCCTCGACTTCGTGCCGTTCCACGCCCTGCACGAACGGCGGCAGGCGGTCTACTTCCACCGCCTGGACCCCCGGCAGCGGCGGCGCCACGAGGCCGAACAGGCCGGGCGCCGCGCCCGGGAACAGGCGCTGCGCGAGCAGAGCCTCGACCACGTCGTGCTCGGCGACCCCGGGAGCGAGCAGGCCCACGCGCTGGCCGTCACCGGCGACTCGTACGCGGCCAACTACCGGCGGGTAAGCGGCCGCGACGTGCGCGACGGGGGCACGCTGCGGTTCACCCTGCGCGGGGCGCGCCCCGCGGCGGCGCTGCGCCTGCGCTACTGGGGCGAGGAACACCGCCGCCGTTTCGCCATCGAGATCA
Source organism: Luteimonas sp. J29 (assembly GCF_000472505.1). Taxonomy (GTDB): domain Bacteria; phylum Pseudomonadota; class Gammaproteobacteria; order Xanthomonadales; family Xanthomonadaceae; genus Luteimonas. The sequence continues at coordinate 154,301 of NZ_AWZR01000002.1, read as the reverse complement.
ACGGCCGCGAGCTCGCGCACGAAGTACTCGACGGCGGACGCGGCCACGACTTCGTGATGGTCGACTATCCGCTCCCCACCGACCTGCGCGACCCGCCTGCCGACGGCTGGCAGGTGCGCATCGTCCCCGATGCGGGCTATTCCGCGGGGCCGGTGTTCGGCGCCTGGCTGCTGGCGGGCTGACCACGGCGTCGGCCGCCCGCCTCCGGCGGTCCGGGAGGCGGCATGGCCGGGTCAGTCGAGCAGCGCGAGCAGGTCCGCGTGCAGCTGCGCCGGGATCCGGACGCCTTCGGCCAGGCTGCGCCGGCGTGCCTGGTAGCGGCGCTGCGAGGGCAGGCGCGCGCCGGTGCCGTCGAAGGCGTCGAGGAAGGCCCCGGCCCGGGCCAGGTGTTCCTCCGCGCGGTCCCCAAGGAAGCGGTGCGGATCCATGGCCAGCACCAGTTCGCCGTGGTAGGGCGAGGCGCCGGCGCCGTCGTCGTGGCGCAGCGATTCGAGGCTGGTCAGGTCGCCGATCAGCGGGCCGGCGATCAGTTCGATCATCGTCGACAGCGCCGAGCCCTTGTGGCCGCCGAAGGTGAGCATCGCGCCGCCGTCGAGGACCTGCGCCGGGTCGGTGGTGGCATTGCCCTGTGCGTCGACGCCCCAGCCCTCGGGGATGGCTTCGCCGGCACGGCGCCGCAGTTCGATCTCGCCGCGCGCCACGGCGCTGGTCGCGAAATCGAAGACGTAGGGGGGTGCGCCCCTGCGCGGCCAGCCGAAAGCGATCGGATTGGTCCCAAGCAGCGGCACGCGGCCGCCGGCGGGAGCGACCCAGGCATGGCTGGGATTGCAGGCCAACGCGACCAGGCCCATGTCGGTGAGGCGTTCGATCTCGGGCCACAGTGCGGAGAAGTGCACGCAGTGGTTGATCGCCATCGCCGCCAGTCCCTGCGTGCGCGCCTTCTGCGCCAGCAGCGGCAGGCCGGCCTCGAACGCGAGCAGCGAGAACCCGCCGCGCGCGTCGACGCGCACGATCGCCGGTGCCTGGTCGTGGACCTGCGGCTCCGCGTCGCCCACGACCTTGCCCGAGCGCAGCGAATGCACGCACACCAGCGTGCGGTAGAGGCCGTGCGCGGCGCAGCCGTCGCGCTCGCCGGACACCATCAGCCAGGTCAGGGTGCGCACGTGCCCTTCGCTGAAGCCGGCCTTCGCCAGGATCGATGACACCAGGGCCGCGGCCTCGTCCAGCGTGAGGGCGACGGAATCGTTCATCTGCGACCACCTGTTGGATTGACGGCGGGAAGGGCAGGGGACTATTGCCCATCCTCCGCGGGAGGTGAAGCCCGCACCGCGGTTTGTGCCGGAATGACGCGGAACGCGCGGCTCGTTGCACAATGCGCGCATGGCGAACCACGCGAAAGGGCAGGTGCGGATCATTGGCGGCAAGTGGCGCAACACGCGACTGCCGGTGGAAGACGCGCCCGGCCTGCGTCCCACGTCCGACCGGGCGCGGGAAACGCTGTTCAACTGGCTCCAGCCGATGCTGCCGGGCGCACGCGTGCTCGACCTGTTCGCCGGCAGCGGCGCGCTCGGGCTGGAGGCGCTCTCGCGTGGCGCGAAGGAGGCCGTGCTGGTCGAACGTGACCGGCGAAGGTGCGAGTGCCTGCGTGCCGTCGCCGGCCGCCTGGAGGGCGGCGGGGCCGCGAGGATCGTGCACGCCGACGCGCTGGCGTTCCTGCGCGCGCCGACCGGGGAGCGCTTCGACCTTGCCTTCGTCGACCCGCCGTTCGACGACGGACTCTGGGACGCGGCGATCGCGCACCTCGATCCCTGGCTGGGCGAGGCCGCCTGGCTGTACGTGGAATCGCCGTTGCGGCGCAGCATGCATCCGCCGGAAGGCTGGCGCCTGCACCGCGAGGGCGCGACCCGCCACGCGCGCCACGCGCTCTACCGCCGGGGAGGCTGAACAGCGTCGCGCGGCGCTGCTACACTGGCCCGGACCCCGACACCTGCAGCGGCGACGCCAAGCGAATCCATGAGTCCGGCCCGCACCCGTACCGCGGTCTATCCCGGCACGTTCGACCCGATCACCAACGGCCATATCGACCTGGTGCATCGCGCCGCCCCGCTGTTCGAGCGACTGGTGCTCGGCGTGGCCGCGAGCCCGAGCAAGCGCCCGACGCTGCCGCTGGACCTGCGCGTGCGGCTTGCGCGCGAGGCGCTGGCGGAATACCCGAACGTCGAGGTGCATCCGTTCGAGACCCTGCTCGCCGACTTCGTGCGCAAGATGGGCGGCGGCATCCTGCTGCGCGGGCTGCGCGCGGTGTCCGACTTCGAGTACGAGTTCCAGATGGCGAGCATGAACCGCCACCTGATCCCCGAGGTCGAGACCCTGTTCCTGACCCCGGCCGAGGAGTACGGGTTCATTTCCTCGTCGCTGGTGCGGGAGATCTCGCGGCTCGGCGGCGACGTGTCGGGCTTCGTCCCGGCCGCGGTGGCCGAGGCGCTGCAGGCCGAATGGCGGCGCGAGCCCGGCTGATTTCGTCGTTCCACATCTCTAGAACGGGAGTACCACCATGAAACTGATGAAGACCCTGGCGCTGGCCGCGTGCCTGGTGCTGCCGCTCGCGGCCTGCAAGAAGGAGGAAGCGGTCGTGGTCGAGAAGGCGCCGGTGCCGGCCCCGACCACCGACGACAAGGCGGCGTGGCAGGCCTACCTCAACGACCAGATCCCGCGCCACATGGAGGGCATCACCAACCAGCCCTACGTGTACCGCGTGCCGGCGACCGACAACCCGGACGATCCCGAGGAGTACAACCGCCTGCTCGACAAGGCCAAGCTCGACGTCGCGCGCGGCATCGTCAAGGGCAACATCCTCGCCTACGCGGGACTGGATCCGACCAGGACCGCCGACCTGGTGGTGGCGGCCTTCGAGCAGGTCCCGCCGGACACCATGAAGGGCGTGCGCGTGGTGTACATCGGCGACGCCGCCAACAACGAACGCGTCAAGGCGGTGGTCGAGCCGGCCGGCGTCGAGTACGTGTTCGTCGAGGCGAAGTAAGCCCCCGGTCGCGCCCGCCCGGCGGGCGCGGCCTTCCCCATGCCCCCGCGGGGGGCGTGCGGGAGCCGCCTTTCCAGCGATGGAACGGTTCCCGCCCGGGCGGCGCGTACAATGCGCGCATGGCCCTGAAGATCAACGAGCTCTGCGTCAACTGCGACGTCTGCGAGCCGGTATGCCCGAACCGGGCGATTTCGCAGGGCGAAACGATCTACGTGATCGACCCGGCGCTGTGCACCGAATGCGTCGGCCATTTCGACGAGCCGCAGTGCGTGGCCGTGTGCCCGGTCGAGTGCATCGACCCCGATCCCGAACATCCCGAAAGCGAGCCGCAGCTGCTGGCCAAGCTGCGCCGCTTGCAGCAGGAGTCCGCATGAAGCGATTGTCGACCGTCGTCCTGGCCGCGTGGCTGCTGCTGGTCGCGCCCCTGTCCGCCCTGGCGGCGGCCGCGCCCGAGGCGCGCCCGCCCGGCGCCGCCATCGCGTCCGCGCACGCGCTGGCCACCGAAGCCGGGTTCGAGACCCTGCGCGCGGGCGGCAACGCGTTCGACGCCGCGGTCACGGTCTCGGCGGTGCTGGCGGTGGTCGAGCCGATCTCCTCGGGCCTGGGCGGCGGCGGCTTCTTCCTGCTGCACGACGCGCGCAGCGGCCGCGACGTGTTCGTCGATGCGCGCGAGACTTCGCCCGCATCCGCCACCCGGGAGCGCTACCTCGCCGCCGACGGCGGCTTCGACCGCGACCGCGCCATCAACGGGCCCTGGTCGGCGGGCATCCCCGGGCTGCCGGCGGCGCTGGTGCACGTGTCGGGCAAGTACGGCGAGCTGCCGCTGTCGGTGTCGCTGGCGCCCGCGATCCGCATCGCGCGCGAAGGCTTCCCGGTGTACGAACGCATGGCCCGCGGCTACCAGATGCGGCGCGAGGTGATGGAGCGCTATCCCGGCACCCGCGAGGTGTTCCTGGCCGGCGGCGCGCCGCCGCGCGAGGGCGAACTGTTCCGCCAGCCGGACCTGGCGCGCACGCTCGAACTCCTCGCCGAGCGCGGCTACGACGGGTTCTATCGCGGAGAAGTGGCCGCGAAGCTGGTCGCCGGCGTGAACGCCGAGGGCGGGCAGTGGACGCTGGAGGAACTGGCCGCCTACACCGTCCGGGAGCGCGAGCCGATCCGGTTCCGCTATCGCGACTGGGACGTCGTCACCGCGCCGCCGCCGTCCTCGGGCGGCATCGCGCTGGCGCAGATGCTGCAGATCCTGGAGGGCTGGGACCTGGCCAAGCTCGACCAGGTGCAGCGGACCCACCTGGTGGTGGAGGCGATGCGCCGCGCCTTCCGCGACCGCACCTTCCACCTCGGCGATCCCGACTTCGTGAAGGTGCCGCAGCGCCTGCTCACCAGCCGCGACTACGCCGCCGGCCTGCGCGCCACGATCAACCCTGCGCGCGCCACGCCCAGCGACCTGCTCTCCGGCGAGGCGACCCCGCTCGAGGACGAGGAGACCACCCACTTCTCGATCATCGACGCACAGGGCAACCGCGCCGCGGTGACCCAGACGGTGAACCTGCTCTACGGTTCGGGCCTGGTGCCGCCCGGGACCGGGGTGCTGCTCAACAACGAGATGGACGACTTCGCGCTTCGGCCCGGCACGCCCAATGCCTTCGGCGTGATGGGCTACGAAGCCAACGCGCCTGCGCCGGGCAAGCGCATGCTCAGTTCCATGACACCGACGTTCCTGGTGTCGCCCGACCGCGTGGCCGTGCTGGGCACGCCGGGCGGTTCGCGCATCATCACGATGGTGCTGCTGGGGATCCTCGGCTACGACGCGGGTCTGGACGCGCAGGCGGTGGCCGCGCTGCCGCGCTACCACCACCAGTGGGTGCCGGACCGGATCGAGGCCGAGAGCGGGGCGTTCCCGCCGGACGTGGCGCAGGGCCTGCGTGCGCTCGGCCACGAGCTGCAGCTGCCGGGCGACGAGGCCGACGGCGGGCGCGGCTCCAGCCACGTCTGGGGCAACCTGCAGACGGTCGAATGGCGACGGACGGACAACACGCTGCACGGCGGCTCCGACCCGCGCAATCCGGTCGGGCGCGCCCTGGTCGAGGCGATGGACGCACCGCGCGGCGTGCGCGAGTGACGGGGCGGCGATGAAGCTCTGGTCGATCGAAGGCAATTCGCAGCGGCTCGACGGCGGTTCGATGTTCGGCAACGCGCCGCGCGCGCTGTGGGCGCGCTGGGCCACGCCCGACGACGCCAACCGCATCCAGCTGGCCACGCGCGGCCTGCTGGCCACGCCGCTCAACGGCAAGGTGGTGCTGTTCGAGACCGGCATCGGCGCGTTCTTCGACCCGCGCATGCGCGAGCGCTACGGCGTCGCCGAGTCGCACCACGTGCTGCTGGATTCCCTGCGCGCGGCCGGGTTCGAACACGGCGACGTCGACGTGGTGGTGCTCAGCCACCTGCATTTCGACCATGCCGGCGGCCTGCTGGCGCCGTGGCAGGCCGGCCGCGAGCCGGAGCTGCTGTTCCCCAACGCGACCTTCGTGGTCGGGCGGCGCCAGTGGGAGCGCGCCCTGCGCCCGCATCCACGCGACCGTGCCAGCTACATCCCGGACCTGCCCCGCCTGCTGGAGGCCAGCGGGCGGCTGGAGCTGGTCGACCGGGACCGCGCGCCGTCGCTGGGCGATGCGGTGCGGCTGCACTGGAGCGACGGCCACACCCCGGGCATGATGCTGGCCGAGATCCGCGGCCCGGACCTGCGCGACGGCGAGCCCCACGGCGGCGTGGTGTTCTGTGCCGACCTGGTGCCCGGCGTGCCCTGGATCCACGTGCCGATCACCATGGGCTACGACCGCAGCCCGGAGCTGCTGGTCGACGAGAAGCAGGCCTTCCTCGAGGACAAGCTGAGGCGCAACGTGCACCTGTTCCTGACCCACGACCCGGACACCGCGCTGGTGCAGCTGGGCCGCGACGAAACCGGGCGCTTCGTCGCCGCCCATGCGTTCGCCCGGCTGGCCGCGCGGCCGCTGGGCGGGGAGGGGGTGGCATGATCCCGCGCATCACCCTGTTCATCGCCTCGCTGCACGCGCTGATGTTCGTGGCGCTGAGCCTGCGCGTGGTCGGACGCAGGCGCGCGGCGCGCGTCGGCGTGGGCAGCGGCGGCGACGAGGCGCTGTCGCTTCGCATGCGCGTGCACGGCAACTTCGCCGAATACGTGCCGCTGGCGCTGCTGATGCTGGCGCTGCTCGAGCTGTCCGGCCTGCCGGCAGCGCTGCTGTGGGCCCTCGGCCTGGTGCTGCTGCTCGGACGGGTGCTGCACGCGGTCGGCCTGGGCAGCTCGCCGGGCTATTCGTTCGGGCGTTTCAGCGGCGCCCTGCTCACCATGGTGGTGCTGGTGGCCGAGGCCCTGGCGGGGCTGTGGCGCTTCCTGGTGCCGTACGCGCTCTGAGTGCCGGTCAGGCCGGCCGCTGCCGGCGCTGGCGCTGCGGCGCCTGGGCCTCGATCACGGTCAGGATCGCCTGGCGGAACTGCTCGCTGCAGGCGCGGAACGCTTCCAGCAGCCGGCGTTCGACCGGATCGTCGACGAACTCGGCGTCGGCGGCGGGAATGCCGTCGCTGGGCGCATGCGGGGTACCCCGGCCGGTCGCCAGCCATTCGTAGGACACGCCGGTCGCGACGGCGAGCTCGGCCAGCCGTTCCGTGGACGGATAGACCCGCCCCTTGGCGCTCTCCCAGTTGGCCACGGCGCTGCGGCTGACGCCGAGGGCGGCTGCCAGGTCGGCCTGGGACATGCCCACGCGGACCCGGGCGGTGCGGATGCGGGTGCTGATTTTCATCGTCTCTCCTGCCTGCCTCGTGGTGCTCCGCACCGGCCGGGTGTCGCCTGCGACAGTGATATTGACGTGTCAGTAATTCTGGCAACGCTTGTCCAGCTTCGTTGTCAAAATTCCACAAGTCCCGATTCCATTTGGACATATTTTGAACACGTCAGCAATACTGACTGCTTTTGGGATCCCCGGCCCATTGCGTGTCCCGCGGACATGGGCGAGGGTAGGCCGCGTGTGGTCGCGTCGGCTCCAGGGACCGGAGTCATAGGAGCAGTGCCGCAGGGAAACGCTGGAAGCAAGCGCAGGTTTGGTTGGGTCGGCGGCTTGTCCGTCGACCCAACCGGACCGGTCCCGTCCCCCGTCGGGTCGTTTCCCTGCCACGAGCGGCTCCGCCTTGCAGGCGGCGCCGGATGCCGCCAGCATCAGGGCCGTCCCGCCTGGAGGCCCGCTCCGTGTCCCGACTTCTTCCGGGAATCATCCTGCTTGCCGCGCTGCCTGCCGCGGCCACGACCGTCTTCCCCGAGGCGTCCGTCGTCCGTCCCGCCATCCACCTGAACCAGCTCGGGTTCCTGCCCGACGCGGGCAAGCTCGCCGTGGTCGAGGGCGCGGAGCGCGTGCCCTTCCAGGTGTTGCGCGAAGACGACGGCACCGTGGTCCTGGAGGGCGTCGTGCCGGCGGCCAGGCACTGGCCCGCGTCGGGGCGGCCGGCGGCGGCCGTCGATCTCGGCGCGCTGCGCGCCCCCGGACGCTACCGGCTGCAGGTAGGGGCAGGCGTGTCCGATGCTTTTGCCGTCGCGCCGGGCGTGTACGCGGAACTGGCCGACGCCGCACTCAAGGCCTACTACTTCAGTCGCTCCGGCACGGCGCTGGCGCCGGAGCACGCTGGCGACTATGCGCGGCCAGCCGGCCACCCCGACCTCGAGGTGGAGATCCATCCGTCCGCCGCCAGTGCCGGGCGGCCCGCGGGCAGCGTGATCTCCGCGCCCGGTGGCTGGTACGACGCCGGCGACTACAACAAGTACGTGGTGAACTCGGGCATCACCACGCACACGCTGCTGGCTGCCTGGGAGGATTTCCCTGGCTGGTTCCGCGACCGCGACCTCGGCATCCCCGAGAGCGGAAACGCGGTTCCGGACCTGCTCGACGAGGCATGGTGGAACCTGCGCTGGATGCTGGCGATGCAGGATCCGGCGGACGGCGGCGTTTACCACAAGCTCACCAACCTGCGATTCGACCCGATCGTGATGCCGGACCAGGCGCGCGAGCGCCGCTACGTGGTGCAGAAGAGCACCGCGGCCGCGCTCGACTTCGCCGCGGTGATGGCGCAGGCCGCGCGCGTGTACGCGCCGTTCGACGCGCAGTTCCCGGGACTGCCGGCGCGCATGCGCGCCGCGGCGGAGCGCGCGTGGGAGTGGGCGCAGGCCCATCCGGATGTGCCGTACCGCCAGCCGGACGACGTCTTCACCGGCGCCTATGGCGACGGCAAGCTCGACGACGAGTTCGCCTGGGCCGCGGCCGAGCTGTTCGTTCTGACTGGGGACGAACGCTACCTGCAGGCCTTCGAGCGCCACGCCGCCGAGCCCGTGGTGCCATCGTGGGCGGACGTGGGCGCACTGGCGTGGGGCACGCTCGCGCGGCACCGCGAGCGCCTGCCGGACGAGGCATGGCGCGCCCGCGTGGCGGACGCCGTGGCCGGGCTGGCGCGGGCGCTGGCTTCGCGCGCGCAGCACTCGCCCTGGCGCCTGGCAATGCAGCCGGAGGACTTCGTCTGGGGCAGCAGCGCGCAGGCGCTCAACCAGGGCCTGGTGATGGTCCAGGGTTACCGCCTCACCGGCGAGCCCGCACTGCTCGACGCCGCCCAGTCGCAGCTCGACTACGTGCTCGGGCGCAATCCGCTGGGCGTGTCGTTCGTCACCGGCCATGGCCTGCGCACGCCGCGCAACATCCACCACCGGCCGTCGCAGGCCGACGGCATCGACGACCCGGTGCCGGGACTGCTGTCGGGCGGACCCAACCCGCGCCAGCAGGACCTGCGCGACTGCGAGGGCGTGGCGTATCCCTCGTCGCTGCCCGCGCTGTCGTGGATCGACCACGAATGCAGCTACGCCAGCAACGAGGTCGCGATCAACTGGAACGCGCCGCTGGTGTACATGGCCGCGGCGGTGAGCGTGCTGACGCCGGGGCGCTGACGCGCGCCCGGCGCGGGCGGCCTCAGCCCACCCGGGTGCCGAAGATGCGGTCGCCGGCGTCGCCCAGGCCCGGCAGGATGTAGCCGTGCTCGTCGAGCCGCGCGTCGATCGCGGCGGTGTAGACCTCGACGTCCGGGTGCGCGGCCTCCAGCCGGCGCAGGCCCTCGGGCGCGGCGACCAGGAAGATGCCCTTGATCCGCCGCGCGCCGGCGCGCTTGAGCATGTCGATGGTCGCGACCAGGGTGCCGCCGGTGGCGAGCATCGGGTCGAGGATCAGTGCGTCGCGCTCGTCCAGCCGGCCGGTCAGGCGTTCGAAGTAGGGCACCGGCTGCAGCGTCTGTTCGTCGCGCTGCAGGCCGACCACGCTGACCTTCGCCGCCGGGATCAGCGCCAGCACGCCGGGCAGCATGCCCAGGCCCGCGCGCAGGATCGGCACCAGGGTGATCTTGGCGCCGGCGATGCGGCGCACCTGCACCGGGCCGGCCCAGCCGGTGGTGGTGGCGGTTTCGGTCTCGAGGTCGGCGGTGGCCTCGTAGGCGAGCAGGGTGCCCAGCTCGGTCACCAGTTCGCGGAACGACTTGGTGCTCAGCGAGGCATCGCGCAGCAGGCCGAGCTTGTGCTGGACGAGGGGATGGCGGACTTCGATCGCGGTCATGTCGGTGGCACGCACGTGGGCGCTCGAAGTGTGACCGATCCATGATGGCCCGGGAAGGCGGCGGGCGCGCTGTCACGCAGCTGAAACCGGGCGGACATAGCGTGCGCAGCGTTTCCCGCTTCCCCGGTCCCGCCGCCCATGTCGCGCCGCCACCCGCTCCACCTCGCCATCGCCCTCGTGCTGGCATCCTGCGCCTCCGCCGGCTTCGCCCGGGACGCGGCTCCCCCGATGCCCGGCCCGTCCCCCGTCGACCTCGACACGATGGTGGTGCGCGCGCAGTACGAGTCCCAGCTCCGGGCGGTGGATGCCAAGCGTTCGAGCGACGCGATCCAGGACGGCGTGTCGGCCGACTCGATGGGCCAGTACCCGGACCAGAACGTCGGCGAGTCGCTCTCGCGCCTGCCCGGCGTGAGCGTCACCCGCGACCAGGGCGAGGGCCGCTACGTCGTCATCCGCGGCCTGGACGCGGCCCTGAATTCGGTGACCGTCGACGGCATCGGCATGGGCACGCCGGAGGACGGCAGCCGGGCCGCGCCGCTGGACGTGATCCCCTCCGAATCCACCGAGCGCCTCACCGTGGTCAAGGCAGCCACCCCGGACATGCCGGGGGATTCGCTGGGCGGAACGATCATGGTCGAGTCGGCATCGGCCTTCGACCGCGACGGCCGCAGCATGCGGCTCAAGGCCGAGGCCAGCCACCAGAACCTCAGCGGGGAGACCAGCCCCAAGGCGGCGTTCAACTTCAGCGACGTCTATGGCGGGACCGTCGGCGTCGTCTTCGGCATCAGCTGGCAGGACCGCGACTACGAATCGGACAACGTCGAGATCGAGTACGACGACCAGTTCGCGGACGTCGCCGGCGGCCGCCTGCTGCCGCTGGAGCTGCAGCAGCGCAAGTACACCATCAACCGCGAGCGCACCGGGCTGAACCTCAACCTGGACTGGCGCCCGGACAGTGACCGCAGGTACTACCTGCGCACCCTGTACACCGACTTCACCGACGCCGAGACCCGCCAGCGCAACATCATCCCGCTGGGCGAGGGCGACATCGCCGGCTACGACGGCGACAGCTGGCAGGTGGAGAACATCGCGGCCGACGACTTCAGCCGCCGCCTGCGCTACCGCACCAAGGAAGAGCACACCTTCACCGCCAGCGCCGGCGGCATGAACCGCGTCGGCCGCGCGCGGTTCGACTACCAGCTGGGCTACACCAGGGTGCGCGAGCGGGTGGACGACGAGGTCGAGATGCGCTTCGAGTACCTGGGCGGGGAGGACATGGCGATCCGCCTCGGCCCGGGGGCGATCCCGTCCTTCGACGTGATCGACCCCGCCGGTGGCGACGGCTGGCTGCGCAACGCCGGTTATGGCCTCGATCGCCTGGTCGTGGCGCCCAAGCAGGTGGACGACGAGGCGCTGAGCGCGAAGTTCGACTTTACCTGGACCGGCGAGGCGGCGACCTGGAAGGCCGGCCTGCTCGGGCGCTGGCGCGACCGCGACGTGGACGTGGACGAGGCCGAGTTCCGCCGCGGGCCCGACATCGACCCGGACGACTGGACCACGCCCGCGCCGTCCTTCCGGCATGGCGTGTTCGGCGAGGGCCTGTCGTCGCGGGCGATGCGGCAATGGCTGCGCGACCACCGCGACGGCTTCAGCGCGCGCCCCCAGGACGTGGCCGGGAACACGCTGGTGTCGCTGGTCGAAGACTACGTCGCGAGCGAGGACGTGCTGGCCGGCTACCTGATGGCGACGGTGGACGTGGGCAGGTTGCGCGTGATCGCCGGTACCCGGGTCGAGCGGACGCGGTTCGAGGCCACCGGCTGGAGCGTGGACCTGGACGGGGACGGCGTGCTGTCCGCCAGCCCGTCGTCCGGCCGGAGTTCCTACACCAGCGTGCTGCCGGGCCTGCACCTGCGCTACGACACCGACGGCGACTGGGTGCTGCGCGGCGCCCTGACCAGGACCATCGCCCGGCCGGGCTTCGGCGACATCTCCCCGCGCGCCAGCATCAACCGCGACGACGAGGAGGCCAGCCTGGGCAACCCGCGGCTCGACCCCTACGAGTCGACCAACATCGACCTGTCGCTGGAGCGCTACATCGGCGCGTCGGGCCTCTTCTCCGCCGGCCTCTTCCACAAGTCGATCGACGGCTACATCGTCGAGACCCGGACCAATCGCCATCCGGACTTCCCGGGCTACGACGTGGGCCTGCCGGTCAACGGCGAGGACGCGAAGGTGCTGGGCGTCGAGTTGAACTGGCAACAGAAGCTCGACTTTCTGCCAGGGCCCTGGAGCGGCCTGCTGATCGGCCTGAGCGGCACCTGGCTCGACACCGAGTTCGTCGCCGGGATCCCGGACCGCGCCGGTGAGGCCTTTACGCTACCGCGTTCGTCCGAGCGGCTGTACAGCGCGCACCTGGGCTGGGAGAACCATCGCGTCAGCGCCCGCCTGGCCGCCGTGTACCGCAGCGAGTACCTGGAGGAGATCGGCGACGATCGCCGCTACGACATCCGGGTGGCGCCCAACACCCAGCTCGATTTCCGCCTGGACTATGCCGTGGGCGGGCGTTGGAGCCTGTACTTCGAGGCGTCCAACCTGCTCGACGAGCCGCTGGAGCTCTACCAGGGATCCCCGGCCTCCACGCTGCAGCACGAACTCTATGGCCGCAGCTATGCGGTCGGCATGAAGCTGCGGTTCTGACGCGCGCGACGCGCCGGCCGCATCCACCGGAGAAGCACCATGACGTCCAGATTCCCATCTTCGCATGCGTGTGCATCGCTACTCGTGCTCGCGCTGGCCGCCTGTTCGGGCGGGCCGGACGCGGCGGAGGCCGGCCCGCCGGACGCACGGGCCGATACGCCGCGCAGCGGACAGGCGCGCGACATCCCGGTCGTCGCCGAAGCGTTCCGCAGCGCGATGACGCCGGACGACAACATCGATTCGGTGGCGGCGTGGAGTGCGCCCGACGGCGGGGTCTGGGTGATCGCCACCGCGAAGGCGACCGACCGGCTCGTGGTGTACGACGGGCACACCGGGCAGACGCTGCGCACCGTCGGCGGCCCGGGCACGGGCGCGGGCGAGTTCGACCGTCCCAACGGCGTCGCGGTGGTCGACGATCTGGTGTTCGTGGTCGAGCGCGACAACCGCCGCGTGCAGGCCCTGCGATTGCCCGGGTTCACCCACGTGACCAGCTTCGCCGGGGAAGACCTGGCCAAGCCCTACGGCCTGTGGGTGAACCCGGTCGACGCGGGCTACGAGCTCTACGTCACCGATGCCTACATGGCCGGCGAAGACGCCGGGGGCGAGGACATCGTGCCGCCGCTGTCCGGTCTGGACCGGCGCGTGAAGCGCTACCTGGTCAAGCGCGATGGCGCGGGCTACCGGGCGCAGCTGGTATCGGCCTTCGGCGACACGAGCGAGCGCGGTGCGTTGCGGGTCGTGGAGTCCATCTGGGGCGATCCGCTCCACGGCCGGCTGTTGATCGCCGAGGAGGACGAGACCTACGCCAACGAGCTCAAGGTGTACGACCTGGAGGGCAACTTCTCCGGGCGCACCATCGGCGGCGACGTGTTCCGGGCGCAGTCGGAGGGCATCATGCTCAAGGAGTGCGCGGATGGCGCCGGCTGGTGGATCACCACCGAGCAGGGCAAGGGCCGCACCGTGTTCCACCTGTTCGACCGCGCCACGCTCGACCACGCCGGTGCGGTGACCGGCCGCATGGTCGCCAACACCGACGGCATCTGGCTGCACCAGGCGGCGAGCGCGCGCTTTCCCCAGGGCGTGCTGTACGCGGTGCACGACGACCAGGGCGTAGTGGCGTTCGACTGGCGCGACATCGCCGACGCACTGTCGCTGCCTGCCTGCGAGACGGACTGAGCGCGCCGGTGGCCGCCGGCGGGCCTCAGGCCGCCGTGTCGCGGTCGCGCCGCGGCCCCTCGCGCAGGGCGCGGCCGACCATGGACACCAGCAGTTCGAGTTCGTCGGACGTGGTTTCGAAGCGCGGAGTGAAGCGCAGCGAGTTGGCGCCGCCGTGGATCACGCCAATGCCGTGCTCGCGCAGCCACTCCTCGGTCGAATCGGCGCCGTAGCACTTGAACTGCGGGGTGAGTTCGCAGGAAAACAGCAGGCCGGTGCCCTGGACCCCGGTGATCAGGCCGTCGAGCCCGGCTTGCAGCGCCTGCAGCCGCTCCACCGCCTCGCGCCCGCGCTCGCGGATGTTGGCGCGCAGCTCCGGGGTGAGCTGGTCGAGCACCGCGCAGGCCACGTCCAGGGCGCGCGGATTGGTGGTCATCGTGTTCCCGTATACGCCCGTGCGGTACAGGCCCGCGGCGCGCTCGGTCACCGCCAGCACCGACAGCGGATACTGGCCCGCGTTGAGCGCCTTGGAATAGGTTTCCATGTCCGGCGCCTCGATGCCCTCGAAGCCCGGGTAGTCGACGATCGACAGCACGCCGTGGGCGCGCAGGCCGGCCTGGATCGAATCGACCAGCAGCAGCGAGCCGTGCGCCCTGGTCAGCTCGCGCGCCGCGTCGTAGAACGCGCGCGGCAGGGCGCGACCGGGGTCGCCCTCGCCCATCACCGGCTCGAGGAACACCGCCTCGACGAACCAGCCGTTGGCCTCGGCGTCGGCGAACGCGCGGCGCAGCGCATCGACGTCGTAAGGCGTGATCGCGATGAGCGAATCCTCGCCGCGGAAGCTGGCCAGGTGCTGCAGGTAGGTCTTGCGGGTGGAATCGGAGTACAGCGCGGGCCGCTCGGTGCGGCCGTGGAAGCTGCCCTTGACCACGATCCGCTTGACCGTCGCGCCGGCGTGGCGCGCGCCCGGATCGGTCATCAGCCGGGTGTTGACGTCGGCGATGCGCGCCGCCAGGCCCACCGCCTCGGAGCCGGAGTTCAGGCACAGGAAGTGCGAGAACGGGCAACCGCCGATGCTGTGCCCGATCTCGCGGCGCATGGCGCGGTCGAAGCGCAGCTGCGACAGGCTCGGCGTCATCACGTTGGCCATCGCCTGCGGCCGGGCCATCGCTTCGAGCACGGCCGGCGGCGCGTGGCCGAGGCCGAGCATGCCGTAGCCGCCCGAGTCGTGGACCACCGCGCCCTTGAGGGTCACGATCCACGGTCCGCGCGCGGTCAGGGCCACGTACGGATTGACCGCGTCGGTCGCGTAGAAGTTGACGTAGCCGGCCTGCACTGCCTGGATCTGCGCCGGCTCGTCCAGTTCGAGCAGGTCGGCAAAGCCGTCGCGGATGCGCCGGTGCTCGGCCACGGCGGCATCGATCGCCTCGCGCAGCTCCGGGTGGCCCGCCGCCATGCGATCGATGGTGGCGTCGTCCAGGCCGGTGGTGCGGCGCTGGCCGCCGTGGGCGCGCAGGGGGGCGAGGGCATCGGTCACGGACATCGGCGTTCCTCCGGAAGTGGGGCCGCTGCCGCCGGTGGGCCGGCGTCGTCGGGCGGGAGGCCAGCAAGCGGCATTGGATTCCAATTATCGGGGGCCTGTTCGTCGCATGACAGGGCCGATCCGAGCAAAATTCAGTATGATTTCGGCATATCGACGAAGGTTCTGGACGATTCATGAAGATCACCCCGGCCGACCTGCAGCTGCTGTCGGCGCTGCGCGAGAACGCCCGTGCCTCGACTGCCGAGATCGCCCGCCGGCTGGGGCTGTCGCGCACCACGGTGCAGAGCCGGATCGACCGGCTCGAGCGCGATGGCGTGATCCGCGGCTACACCGTGCGCGTGAACGAGGACGTCGAGCGCAACCACATCCGCGCCCACATCCTGATTACCGTGCTGCCCAAGCAGATGCCGGCGGTGGTCCAGGCGCTGCACGCGATGCCTGAGGTGCGCAGCCTGCATTCGGTGAGCGGCGCGCACGACCTGGTGGCCATGGGCGTGGTGCCGACCGTGGGTGACATGGACGAGCTCACCGACCGCATTGGCGCGGTCGACGGCGTGGAGCGCACCACCTCCGCGGTGATCCTCTCCACCAAGTTCGAAAGGTAAGCGTCCTTCGCCGCAGGCGAAGGACACCACCGCCCCTCCCCCGCCCGCGGGGGAGGGTGGAACCGCTTGCGAAGCAAGCGGTGGGGTGGGGGCAGGCTCCGTGGCGAAGCTGATCGGTGCTGCGCGTGCCCCCTCCCGGCCTCCCCCGCAAACGGGGGGAGGAGCGGATGGCGCGTCGCATGTGCCCCTCCCCTGCCCGCGGGGGAGGGGGAACCGCTTGCGGAGCAAGCGGTGGGGTGGGGGCAGGCTCCCTGACGAAGATGGTCGGTGCTGCGCATGCCCCCCCTCCCGGCCTCCCCGCAAGCGGAGGGAGGAGCGGATGGCGCGCGGTCGGGGCGGGTCCCCTGCGGGCAAGCGGTGCTGTCTGGGGGGGGCGTCGGAAAGTCGAGGCGGATTTGCGGCCGCGGGTGCCCCGTCGCCCCTCCCCCCGCTTGCGGGGGGAGGCTGGGAGGGGGGCCGGCGAACGGCCGCCGCCCTACAATTCCCCGATGAAGAAGTCCGACTTCCACTACGAACTGCCGCTGGAGCTGATCGCGCAGGAGCCGCTGCCCGAGCGCTCTGGCAGCCGGATGCTGGTGCTTCCGCCCGGCCAGGCGCCGCCGGTGGATGCGCGCATTCGCCAGCTGGGCGACTGGCTGCGGCCGGGCGACCTGCTGGTGTTCAACGACACGCGCGTGATCCCGGCGAGGCTGTTCGGGCAGAAGGACACGGGCGGCCGGGTCGAGATCCTGGTCGAGCGCCTGTTGCCGGGCAACCGCGCGCGCGCCCAGCTCGGCGCCAGCAAGCCGCCGAAGCCCGGCGCGCGCATCGCGATCGACGCCGGCGGCAGCGCGGTGGTGCTCGCCCGCGAGGGCGGCTTCTATGACCTGCAGTTCGAGGTCGGCGCCGCGCTCGAATCCTGGCTGCTCGAAGCCGGGCGCCTGCCGCTGCCGCCCTACATCCGCCGCGAGCCCGGCCGCGACGACGCCGAGCGCTACCAGACCGTGTTCGCGCGCGAGGCCGGCGCCGTCGCCGCGCCCACGGCGGGCCTCCATTTCGACGAACCGCTGCTCGCCGACCTGCGCGCGCGCGGGATCGGGTTCGGCCACGTCACCCTGCACGTGGGCGCCGGCACCTTCCAGCCGGTGCGCAGCGAGGACCTGCACCAGCACGCCATGCACAGCGAATGGCTCAACGTCGGCGCGGCGCTGGTGTCGCAGGTGCGGCGTACGCGCGAGGCGGGCGGTCGGGTCGTGGCGGTCGGCACGACGGTGGTTCGCGCGCTGGAAAGCGCGACGGTGGACGGCGAACTGCACCCGTTTTCGGGCGAGACCTCGATCTTCATCTTCCCCGGCTACCGGATCGGCAGCGTGGATGCGCTGCTGACCAACTTCCACCTGCCCGAATCGACCCTGCTGATGCTGGTGTCCGCCTTCGCCGGGCGCGAGCGCATCCTGGCCGCGTACACGCACGCGGTGCGCGAGCGCTACCGGTTCTTTTCCTACGGCGACGCGATGCTGCTGCTGGGCGACGCCTTCGACTGAACGACGCAACCTCCCGTTCCGCTGGCGCGGGTGCCGCGCCGGACGCGGATGAGTACAATTCTCATTTCCGCGCCGGTGCCGCCGGCCACCCAATGCACAGGAGCGACCCGATGCCCCCAATTCACGCCGTCCGCGTGGCCGCGACCGCAGCCCTGCTGTTGCTGGCCGCCTGCGGGCGCAACGGCGGGCCGGCGCCGGCCGACGGCCCGGGCGCCGCGCCCGCCGACGCCGGCGAGGTCAACCTCTACACCACGCGCGAACCGGGCCTGGTCCAGCCGCTGCTCGATGCATTCACCGCCTCCACCGGGATCCGGGTCAACACGGTGTTCGTGCGCGACGGCCTGCTCGAGCGCGTGCGCGCCGAAGGCGAGCGGTCGCCGGCCGACGTGCTGATGACCGTGGACACCGGCAACCTGCTCGACCTGGTCGACAACGGCCAGACCCAGGCGATCCGGTCCCGGGTGCTGGAGGAGGCGATCCCTGCGCACCTGCGCGGCGGCGACGGCCACTGGTTCGCGCTGTCGCTGCGCGACCGGGTGCTGTACGCCGACAAGGCCCTGGACCTCGACGCGTTCACCTACGAGGAACTGGCCGATCCGAAGTGGAAGGGGCGGGTGTGCATCCGCTCCGGCCAGCACCCGTACAACACGAGCCTGATCGCGGCCATGATCGCCCACGCCGGCGTGGAGCGGACCGAGCAGTGGCTGCGCGGGGTCAAGGCCAACCTCGCGCGCAAGGCCGCCGGCGGCGACCGCGACGTGGCCCGCGACATCCTCGCCGGCATCTGCGACATCGGCATCGCCAACGCCTATTACGTGGGCCGGATGAAGAACGCCGAGCCGGGCAGCGAGCAGCACCAGTGGGGCGAGGCGATCCGGGTGATCCGCCCGACCTTCGCCAGCGCCGCGGACGGCGGCACCCACGTCAACATCAGCGGCGCCGCCGTCGCCAGGCACGCGCCCAACCGCGACAACGCGGTGAAGCTGCTCGAGTACCTGGTCTCCGACGAGGCGCAGAGCCTGTACGCGCGCGCCAACTACGAGTACCCGGTGAAGGCGGGCGTGGAGCTCGACCCGGTGGTGGCCGGCTTCGGCGCGATGAAGGTCGATGCGCTGCCGCTCACCGAAGTGGCCAGGCGCCGCCGCGAGGCCAGCGAACTCGTCGACAGGGTGGGCTTCGACCACTGACGATCGCGCACAGGCAGGCCGGCGCCCGCCGGCCACCCGTTGCCGACGCCGACATGAGCGCCATCGCCACCGCCGACGCTGCTGCATCCATCCCATCGGCCCGGCCGCGCCCGGATGGCTGGCTGCTGGCCGCGTTCGCGATCGCGGCGCTGGTGGTGCTGCCGCTGCTCGCGCTGGGATGGACCGCGGCGCAGGGCAGCGACGGCCTGTGGTCGCACGTCGTCGCCAACGTGCTGCCGCGCGCGGCGTGGAACACGGCGCTGCTGCTGCTCGGCGTGGGCGCGCTGGTGGTGGCGATCGGCACCGGCGCGGCGTGGCTGGTCACCGCCTACGAGTTCCCGGGGCGCAGCATGCTGGCCTGGGCGCTGCTGCTGCCGCTGGCGGTGCCGACCTACATCGTCGCCTACGCCTACCTCGACCTGCTGCATCCGCTGGGCCCGGTGCAGGGTGCGCTGCGCACGCTGCTCGGGTTCGAGGGGCCGCGCGATTTCCGCCTGCCCGACATCCGCGGCCTTGCCGGCTGCATCGTGCTGCTGGGCTTCGTGCTGTACCCCTACGTGTACATGACCACCCGTGCGATGTTCATGACCCAGGCCGCGAGCCTGCTCGAGGCCGGGCGCAGCCTGGGCACCGGCGGCGCGGCGCTGTTCGCCCGCGTGGCCCTGCCGCTGGCGCGCCCGGCGATCGCGGTCGGCGCCGCGCTCGCGCTGCTGGAGACGCTCAACGACATCGGCGCCTCGGAGTTCCTCGGCGTGCAGACGCTCACGGTCTCGGTCTACACCACCTGGATCTCGCGCAGCGACCTGCCCGGCGCCGCCCAGATCGCGCTGGCGATGCTGGTGCTGGTGGTGGGCCTGATCGCGCTGGAGCGGCACGGTCGCCGGCGCCAGCGCTACGCCACCACGTCGCGGCCGCGGCCGATGCAGCGCCGGCGCCTGCGGGGCGGCGCGGCGTGGCTGGCGTTCGCGCTGGCCGCGCTGCCGGTGCTGGTGGGCTTCGCGGCCCCGACCGCCTACCTCGTGGCCGAGACCTGGCAGCGGCTGGGGCCGGGCGCCGGCGTGTCGCCCACGCTGTGGACGAGCGCCTGGAACACGCTGCGGGTGGCCGCGCTCGCGACCGTCGCGACGATGGCCGCCGGCCTGGTGCTGGCCTGGGCCCTGCGCCTGGCGCAGGGCCGCCGCCGGCCGCGCCCGGCCGCGGCCGCGCTGCGCCTGGGCAGTCTCGGCTACGCGGTCCCCGGCACGGTGCTGGCGATCGGGCTGCTCGTGCCGATGGGCGGGTTCGATGCCGCCGCCGGCCGCGTGCTGGGCGGGTTTGGCATCGAACCCCGGCTGCTGTTGATGGGCTCGTCCTGGGCGCTGGTGCTCGCTTACGTGCTGCGCTTCACGACCATGTCCGCCGGCGGCATCGAGGCCGGGCTGGCGCGCATTCCGCCGTCGCTCGACCAGGCCGCGCGCGGACTCGGCGATGGGCCGGGCAGGATGCTGCGCCGGGTGCACCTGCCGCTGCTGCGGCCGGCGCTGGCGGCGGCGGCCCTGCTCGTGTTCGTCGATGCGATGAAGGAACTGCCGGCGACCCTGCTGCTGCGCCCGCTGAACTTCGAGACCCTGGCGACCTGGCTGTACGCCGACGCCGCGCGCGGCGCCTACGAGGATGGCGCGGTGGCCGCGCTGCTGATCGTGCTGGCCGGCCTGCTGCCGGTGATCCTGCTCGCGCGGACCGGGCTCGCGTACGGACGCGGGGGGGTGGTGCGGTGAACGGCGACGCGCAGGCGCCGATGCTGGAGCTGCGCGGGATCCGGGTGGCGTACCCGGCCCCCGGCGGCCCGCGGGTGGTCGTGGACGGACTGTCGCTCGCGCTCGGCGGCGGCGCGATCGGCTGCCTGCTCGGCCCCTCCGGCTGCGGCAAGACCACGGTGCTGCGCGCGATCGCCGGATTCGAGCCGGTGCAGGCCGGCAGCGTGGTGCTGGACGGTGCGGTGCTCTCGTCGCCGGGCACGACCGTGCCGCCGGAGCGGCGCGGGATCGGGATGATGTTCCAGGACTACGCGCTGTTCCCGCACCTGGACGTGGCCGGCAACGTCGGCTTCGGACTGTCGCGCCGGTCGCGGCGCGCGCGCGCGGCGCGCGTGGCCGAGGTGCTGGCGCTGGTCGGCCTGTCGGACCGCGCCGACGCGTGGCCGCACGAGCTGTCCGGCGGCCAGCAGCAGCGGGTGGCGCTGGCGCGCGCGCTGGCGCCGTCGCCGTCGCTGCTGCTGCTCGACGAGCCGTTCTCCAACCTCGACGTCGACACCCGCGAACACCTGGCCGCCGAACTGCGCGCGATCCTGCGGGCCACCGGCACCACCGCCCTGCTGGTCACCCACGACCAGGCCGAGGCGTTCGCGATGGCCGATGCGATCGGGGTGATGGACCGTGGCCGGATCCTGCAGTGGGCCGATGCGCCGACCCTGTACACGCGCCCCTGCGATCCGTTCGTGGCCGGCTTCATCGGTCGCGGCCGGGTGCTGGCGGCCGCCGCGCTGGGGCTCGCGGGCGGCGGCCGGGTGCTGCTGCGTCCCGACCGGCTGCGGCCCGACCCCGCCGGCCGCATCCGCGCCGAGGTGGTGTCGGTGAGCTTCCGCGGCCCCGGCAAGGTGGCGTTGCTGCGCCTGGATGGCGGCGACGTGGTCGAGGTCGACCTGCCCGCGGATACCGACCAGGCGCCGGGTTCGACCCTGGCGATGCGCCTGGAGGAGGACGGACTGGTCCGCTTCCCGTAGCCTGTCGCGTCCCGTCCAGTCCCGCGCCGCCCATGTCCCGCATGCAGTTCGAACTCCTCGCCACCGACGGCGCCGCCCGCCGCGGGCGCCTGTCATTCCCGCGCGGGACGGTGGAGACCCCGGCGTTCATGCCGGTGGGCACCTACGGCACGGTGAAGGGGATGCTGCCGGAGCAGGTCCGGGCGACCGGCGCGCAGATCATCCTCGGCAACACCTTCCACCTGTTCCTGCGCCCGGGCCTCGAGGTGATCGAGGCCCACGGCGGCCTGCACGGCTTCGCGCGCTGGGACGGGCCGATCCTCACCGACTCGGGCGGCTTCCAGGTGTTCTCGCTGGCGCACCGGCGCAGGATCACCGAGGCCGGCGTGACCTTCGCCGCGCCCACCGACGGCTCGAAGGTGTTCCTCGGGCCCGAGGAGTCGATGCACATCCAGAAGGTCCTGGGCAGCGACATCGTCATGATCTTCGACGAGTGCCCGCCGGTGCACGTCGACGGCAGGCCGGTCGACAGGCGCGTCGTCGAGCGTTCGATGGAGCTGTCGCTGCGTTGGGCCGAGCGCTCCAGGCGCGCCCACGAAGGCAACGACGCGGCCCTGTTCGGCATCGTCCAGGGCGGCGTCCACCGCGACCTGCGCACGCGCTCGGCCGAAGGGCTGAAGGCGATCGGCTTCGACGGCTACGCCATCGGCGGACTGGCCGTGGGCGAGACCGAGCACGAGCGCAACGCGATGCTCGACCACACCTGCCCGCAGCTGCCGGGCGACCGGCCGCGCTACCTGATGGGCGTGGGCCGGCCCGAGGACCTGGTCGAGGCGGTGGCCCGCGGCGTGGACATGTTCGACTGCGTGATGCCGACCCGCAACGCGCGCAACGGGCACTACTTCACCTCGACCGGCGTGGTCCGGGTGCGCAACGCGAAGTACGAGCAGGACCTGCGCCCGATCGAGGAGGGCTGCGGCTGCCCGGCCTGCGCCGGCGGCTACAGCCGCGCCTACCTGCGCCACCTCGACCGCTGCAACGAGATGCTGGGCCCCATCCTGGGCACCCTGCACAACCTCTGGTACTACCAGGCGGTCATGGCCCGGATGCGGGAATCGATCGAGGCGGGAACCTTCGCCGCCTTCCGGGAGTCCTTCCATGCGGCCCGGCGCGATGCGCAGGTCCCGGCCCGGGACTGACGCCCCGGTACCGGGAGCCGGGGCCCCGGGGCGCCCGCCGGGTGGCCGGTCCGGCACCGTGGCATAATTCCCGGCTGTTTTCCGTCAATGGACCCGATCCGATGAACCTGCTCGACCTGCTGATCGCCCCGGCCCATGCCCAGGCCGCCGGCGCCGCCCCCCAGGGAGGCGGGCTGGGCGTCCTGCTGATGCCCATCGCGCTGATCGCGATCATGTACTTCCTGATGATCCGGCCGCAGATGAAGAAGCAGAAGGAGCATCGCGCCATGCTCGAGAAGCTGGCGGTGGGCGACGAGGTCATCACCAGCGGCGGCATCGGCGGCGTGGTGCGTTCGCTCGGCGAGAGCTTCGTGACCGTCGAGATCGCCGACAGGGTCGAGATCCGCGTGCAGAAGGGCGCGATCATCCACGTGCTTCCGAAGGGCACGCTCAAGGCGGCCTGATCCTGCGCACGCGACGCGCCACGGGCCACGGGCCCGCGGTGCGTCCCGGACGCTCACCTCGTCCTGCCCTCGCGGGCGGGCACGGCGCGGGGCCGCGAGGCCCGCCCGATTCCGCAGACGACTCCCGCAATGCTCGAATTTCCCCGCTGGAAATACGCCGTCATCCTGGTCGTGGTGCTGCTCAGCGCCTTGTATGCCGCGCCCAACCTGTTCCAGAAGGACCCCGCGGTCCAGGTGACGAAGAACCGGTCGTCGGCGGTGGTCGACGAGGCGCTGGCCGAGCGCGTGCGCAC
The DNA here is from genome assembly GCF_000472505.1 of Luteimonas sp. J29. Taxonomy (GTDB): domain Bacteria; phylum Pseudomonadota; class Gammaproteobacteria; order Xanthomonadales; family Xanthomonadaceae; genus Luteimonas. Next base: position 131,220 of record NZ_AWZR01000002.1, on the reverse strand, counting down.
GATCCTCGGCGAGGCCGGGGTCGAAGGCGCCCGCGTCGAGCTCGAGGGCGATCAGGTGCTGGTGCGCCTTCCCGATGCCGGCACCCAGACCCGTGCCGCGGACGCGCTGCGCCCGGCGCTGGGCGAGGACTACACCGCCGCGCTGAACCTGGTGCCGACGACGCCGGCGTGGCTCGAGGCGCTGGGCGCGCGGCCGATGTCGCTCGGCCTCGACCTGCAGGGCGGCGTCCACTTCATGATGCAGGTCGACCAGAAGGCGGCGCTGGAGAAGCGGCTCGATTCCTACGCCGACGCGATCCGCGCGGCGCTGCGCGAGGCCCGCATCGGCTACACCGCCGCCGAACGCCGCGCCGACGGCACGGTCCAGGTCACGCTGACCAATGCCGGCGACGCCGCCCGCGCGCGCAGCGAGATCGAACAGGCGTTGGCCGGCATGCGCGGATCGGCCGCGCTGGGCACTACCGGGCCGATGCTCGAGGTCGAGGGCAACCGGATCGTGGTGCGCCTGTCCGAGGGCGAGCTCAACCGGATCGCCACCGAGGCGATCGAGCAGAACCGCAACGTCATTTCCAACCGCATCAACGCCATCGGCGTCGCCGAGCCGGTGCTCCAGCGCCAGGGCGACGACCGCCTTGTGATCCAGCTGCCGGGCCTGCAGGATACCGCCGAAGCCAAGCGCCTGATCGGCGCCACCGCGACGCTGGAGTTCCGCGCCGTCACCGGCGACGAGGTCCAGGCTGCGGCCGCGCTCGCCGACAACAGCATTCCGGCCGGTTCGCGCATCTATTACGACGACGCCGGCCGTCCGCTGCTGCTCTCGCGCCGCCTGCTGGTGTCGGGCGACGAACTGGTGAACGCGCAGCCGACCACCGATCCGCAGACCGGCCTGCCGGCGGTGTCGATCACGCTCAACAGCGCGGCAGGCAAGCGCATGTTCGACCACACCCTGGAGAACGTCGGCAACCGCCTGGGCATCGTCTACGTCGAGCGCATCCCGACGGTGACGATGGTCAATGGCGAGGAAGTGCGCTCGTCGCGCACCGTCGAGCGCGTGATCAGCTCCTCGACCATCCGCGGCGTGTTCGGCAAGGACTTCCAGACCACAGGCCTGAGCCGCGAGGAAGCGACCGCGCTGGCCAAGCAGCTCAAGGCCGGCGCGCTCGCCGCGCCGATGGATTTCGTCGAGGAAAGCGTGATCGGCCCGACCCTGGGCGCGCAGAACGTGGCCCGCGGCACCAAGGCGGTGGTGTACGCGTTCCTGTTCACGCTGGCGTTCTTCGCCATCTACTACCGCATGTTCGGCCTGATCACGTGCGTGGCGCTGCTGCTGAACCTGCTGATGGTGGTGGCGGTGATGAGCCTGTTCGGGGCGACGATGACCCTGCCGGGCTTCGCCGGCCTGGCGCTGTCGATCGGCATGTCCGTGGACGCGAACGTGCTGATCAACGAGCGCATCCGCGAGGAACTGCGGGCGGGGATGCCGCCGCGCACCGCGATCGCGACCGGCTACGACAAGGCGTCGGGCACGATCTTCGACTCCAACATGACCGCACTGCTGGCGGGCGTCGCGCTGTACGCGTTCGGCACCGGCCCGCTGCGCGGCTTCGCCGTGACCATGGTCATCGGCATCCTCACCTCGGTGTTCACCGCGGTCACCGTGTCGCGCGGCATCGCCACCCTGATCTACGGCGGCAAGCGCAAGCTCAAGTCGATCGCCATCTGACCGCCGGGAGACCTGGACCATGGCACTTTTCCCCCTGCACCTGATCCCGAACAACACGCGCATTGACTTCATGCGCTGGCGGATGCTGACCGTCGGCTTCATGGCGGTGCTGATGCTGGCGTCGGTCGGGTTGATCGCGACCAAGGGTTTCAACTACGCGCTCGACTTCACCGGCGGTACCTCGGTCGAGCTGCTGTTCGAGAAACCCGCCGACGTGGACGCGGTCCGCGACCGGCTCGAGGAGGCGGGCTACCCCGGCGCCCAGGTCCAGACCATGGGCACGGCGACCGACCTGATGATCCGGCTGCAGCCCAAGGACGGCGGCACCGACGCGGAGGCGATCAACCGCACCGCCGATGAGGTGCTGGCCGCGGCGAGCTCGGAGGACAACCCGGCCACGATCAAGGGCCGGTCCTACGTCGGCCCGCAGGTCGGCCAGGACCTGGCCCGCAACGGCATCTACGCGATCGTGTTCGTGGTGCTGGGCTTCCTGATCTACATCGCGTTCCGGTTCGAGTGGAAGTTCGCGGTGTCGGCGATCATCACCACCCTGGGCGACGTGCTGATCGTGGCCGGATGGTTCTCGCTGGCGGGGCGGGAGTTCGACCTGACGCTGCTGGCGGGCCTGCTCACGGTGATGGGCTTCTCGATCAACGACACCATCGTGGTGTTCGACCGCGTGCGCGAGAACTTCCGTTCGATGCGCGCCGAGCCGCTCGAGATCCTCAACACGTCGATCAACCAGACGCTATCGCGCACCATCATCACCTCGGTGGTGGCGTTCCTGACCGTGCTGGCGCTGTATATCTACGGCGGTGGTTCGCTGGAGGGCATGTCCGAGGCGATGATGATCGGCATCGTGATCGGCACGGCGTCGTCGATCCTGGTGGCCTGCCCGCTGCTGACCATCGGGCCGCTGAGGGTGAGCAAGCAGGACCTGCTGCCCAAGGCGCGCGACGAGGAGGCGCTGGCGCGCCGGCCCTGATCGCTGTCCGGACGCTGCCATGAAGAAGGCCGCGCACTGCGCGGCCTTCTTCTTTTCCGGGAGTGCGGCGTCGGAGGGGCGCGCACGTGGTGGGGCCGGGCATGGTGCATCACGCTCGACAGTCCGGTGTCGCGGGGAGGGCCGCCGGGTCCGCCCGGCCTGCTCCGCGAATGTCCTCCGGCCTCCGCCTGCGGACGGAGGCCTCCTCCTCGAGTTCGCTGCGCAGGCCGGGCGGCCCCGGCGCCAGGTGGCTCCGGAGGCCGGAGCACGCTTTTCGCCGTCGAAGGTGGCCGGGTGGCGAACGACACCAGGTCACGGTGTCGCTTTCCGGGTCACTCGCGCCAGACAGGTGCAGGGTGCCGACGGGTCGAGGCGCTCGAGTGGGCATCGAGGCTGCGGGAGCCGCCGGGTCCGCCTGGCCTGCTCCGCGAATGTCCTCCGGCCTCCGCCTCCAGGCGGAGGCCTCCTCCCTGAGTTCGCTGCGCAGGCCAGGCGGCCCCGGCGCCACTTGGCTCCGGAGGCCGGAGTGCACTTGTCGCCGCCGGGAAGGTGGCCGGGTGGCGGATGGCATCAGGTCGCGGCGTCGCTTGCCGGGACACTCGCGCAGACAGGTGGAGGGTGCCGACGGGTCAAGGCGCTCGATGGGTCGTCGAGGCTGCAGGTGCCGCCGGAACCGCGCGGGCTGCTCCGTGAATGTCCTCCGGCCTCCGCCTGCGGGCGGAGGCCTCCTCCCCGGGTTCGCTGCGCAGGCCAGGCGGCCCCTGCGCCACGTGGCTCAGGAGGAGGGAACGCGTTGTTCCGCTGTTTCGCTGTTTCGCTGTCGCCGACGGTGGCCGGTTGGCCGCGATCAGGCGAACGCGGCAGCGTACCCGGAAGAGACGATCGCCTTCTGCACGGCGTCGGTGACCTTGACGTTGCCGGCGATCAGCTGGCGGCCGGTGCCCATGGCGACGTGCATCGGTCCGGTCGGGGCGCCCCTGAAGTCGCAGACGCGGCCGCCGGCTTCGCGCACCAGCAGGACGCCGGCGGCGATGTCCCAGGGCTGCACGCCGGCTTCGAAGTAGGCGTCGCAGCGACCGGCGGCGACCCAGGCCAGGTCGAGGGCGGCCGAGCCGGTGCGGCGCACGTCCTCGGCGTCCTTCATCAGCAGCTTCACGCAGTCCAGGTGCGGGTCGAGGCGGGCGCGTTCGCGGGGCGGGAAGCCGGTGACCAGCATCGCGCCGGACAGGTCCTTGCGCTCGGCGACGCGGATGCGCTTGTCGTTGAGCTGGGCGCCGGCGCCGCGCGAGGCGATGAACAGCTCGTTGCGCAGCGGGTCGAACACCACGCCGTGCAGCGGCTCGGGGCCCTCGCACAGGGCGATCGAGACGCACCAGTGGGGGATGCCGTGGAGATAGTTGCTGGTGCCGTCCAGCGGGTCGATCACCCAGGTGTAGCGGCTGCCGCCGCGGCTGCCCTTCTGCGCGCCGCCTTCCTCGCCGAGGATAGCGTACTCGGGATTGGCGCGCCGCAGTTCGCGGATGATCGCCTCCTCGGCCAGCCCGTCGACTTCGCTCGCGTAGTCCAGTCGCCCCTTCTCGACCACGTTCAGCGCGTCGAGGCGGTGCATGTGCCGCACCAGGACGTTGCCACCGGCGCGCGCGGCCTTGACCATGATGTTGACGGCAGGGGCGAGCATTGCGGACTCCGGGGCGCGGGCGGGACGGGTGGCGGGTGGCAAAGAGCGGACCGGCGCGGTGGCCGGGCGCGCAGTTTACCATTCGCGCATGAGCGATTCCCTGCACGCGGCCGCGCGCCTGCGCATCGTCCTGGTCGGCACCCAGCACCCGGGCAACATCGGCTCGGCGGCGCGGGCGATGAAGACGATGGGCCTGCGCGACCTGGTGCTGGTCGCCCCCGGGCGCTTCCCCCACCAGGACGCGGTGGCGATGGCGGCCGGGGCCGGCGACGTGCTGGAATCGGCCCGCGTGGTGCCGGACCTGGCCACGGCGGTCGCCGACTGCCGGCTGGTGCTGGGGTGCACCGCGCGCAGCCGGCGGATCGCACTGGACGAGCTGCTGCCGCGCGAGGCCGCGGCCCGGGCGGTCGCCACCGCCGCGGCGCCGGCCGGGACCACGGCGGCCGTGGTGTTCGGCCGCGAGCGCACCGGGCTGGACAACGACGAGCTGCAGCTGTGCCACGCGGCGGTGACCATTCCCGCCGATCCGGAGTACAGCTCGCTGAACCTGGCCGCCGCGGTCCAGGTGCTCAGCTACGAGCTGCGCCTGGCGATGCTCGGCCCGCGCGAGGCCCTGCCCGCGGTGCCGGCCCCCGACGGGGACGTGCCGGCCAGTCACGCCGAGCTCGAGGGCTTCTTCGCCCAGCTGGCGGACACCCTGGACGCGATCGATTTCCACAAGGGCCGGGCGCCGGAGTCGGCGCTGCGCAAGCTGCGCCGGATCTTCCTGCGCGCCGCGCTCGACGATCGCGACGTGCGCCTGCTGCGCGGCGTGCTCGCCGACGCCCAGCGCATGGCCCGGCTGGCGGCCGAGCGTGGCCCTTGACCCGCGCGCCTACCGGGGGCGCGGGTTTTCGGCTAGGCTCGCCGCGTCGCCTGCCTTGACCAGGAACCATTCCTTGCCCGTGCCGTTCCCCGGTTTCCGCCTGCCCCGGCTGCTGGTGGTGCTGTTGCTGCCGTGGCTGGCCCTGGCCGGGATGGCGCGCGCGGACGACGGGGTGCTCGTGCTCGGCCGCATCAGCGACGACCCGGCGGCGCACTACGAGCAGCTCAAGCCGCTGCTTGATTACGTGGTGCCACGGATGGCCGACGTGGGCATCCGCGAAGGCCGGATCCTGATGGCGCGCGATGCGCAGCAGATGCTCAGCTACATGCGCCGCGGCCGGGTGGACTGGGTGACCGAGACCGCGGCCACCGCGATGGTGCTGGCCGAGCGCAGTGGCGCGCAGCCGCTGCTGATGACCGAGCGCGATGGCGTGTCCAGCTACCGGACCCTGTTCTTCGTCCGCGCCGACAGCCCGGTGCAGGAGCTGGCCGACCTGCGCGGGCGCAGCATCGCGTTCCAGAACCCGATGTCGACCAGCGCGTACTACGTGCCGGCGACCGAACTGCTCGACGCCGGGCAACGGCTGGAGATCCTGCTCTCGCCGATGGACCGGCCGGCGCCCGACTCGGTGGGCTACGTGTTCGGGCGCTCGGAACTCAACGTCTCGGCCTGGGTGCACAAGCGGCTGGTGGATGCCGGCGCGATGAGCAACCTGGACTGGATCAACCCGCAGCGCGTGCCGCCCTCGTACCGCCGCGACTTCCGCATCGTGCGCGAGACCCCCGAGTTCCCGCGCGCGGTGGAGATGGTGCGCGGCGACCTCGATCCGCGGGTGCGCGAGCGCCTGCGCGAAGTGCTGCTCGGCGCGGCCGATGACCCGGACGCCCGCGAGGCGCTGCTGCGGTTCTTCATGACCACCCGCTTCGCGCCGATCGATGCCGACACCGAGCGCGCGCTCCAGCACCTGCGCCGCGGCGTGGCGCGGGTGGCGCGGGAGGTCGAATGAGGACCCGCATCGGGCTGAGCGCCCGCTTCGCGATGCTGGCGGTGGTGGTGCTGGCCTGCGTGCTCGGCATGGTGGCGCTGGTGTGGGACCGCCAGGAGGCCATGCACCGCGAGGCGCAGGAGCTGAGCGTGCAGGCGATCAGCGAGTTCTCCTCGACCCGGCTGCTGTCGCGCGGGCAGGCGGCGACCGTGCAGCTGGCCGAGTCGCTGGTCAACCCGGTGTACTACTTCGACCTGGACGCGATCGGGGTGGCGGTGCGGGCAGTGCTGCGCCAGCCGGACGTGAGCTACGTGATCGTCTACGACAACGAAGGCCAGGTGATCCACGACGGCAGCCCGGACATCTCCACCTACGGGCAGACGATGTCCGATCCGTTTGCCTACGAAGTGCTGGGGCTGGAAGCGGCGCACGTGCAGTCGAACGACACCCTGGTGGACATCGCCGCGCCGATCCGGATCGGCGACCAGCGCCTGGGCGGGGTCCGCGTGGGCTACTCGCTGGCGGCGGTGAAGGCCGAGGAGGCGCGCGTGGGCGGGGTGATGGCCAGCCGGCTGCAGGCCATCGGCCGCAGCCAGCTGCTGTGGCTGGGCGTGCTGCTGGTGGGAATGGTGGGGCTGCTGGTGACCATCGGCGTGGTGCTGCAGCGGTCGCTGGTCTCGCCGGTCCAGCAGATGGCCGACGCCGCGCGCCAGATCGAGGCCGGCACCCTCGACGCCGACGTGCCCGCCTCGCGGCGCAAGGACGAGGTGGGCGACCTGATGCGGGCCTTCGCCCACATGCGCGACAGCCTGGTGCGGCACGACCGCGACATCCGCCGGATGGCCTACACCGACGCGCTGACCGGGCTCTCCAACCGCCTGGCGTTCCGCGAACTGCTCGACGAGCGCGTGGCCCAGGGCCACGGTTCCGCGCACCAGCTGGCGCTGCTGTTCGCCGACATCGACGACTTCAAGCGGGTCAACGACACCATCGGCCACGACGCCGGCGACGAGGTACTGATGCAGTTCTCCGGCCGCATCCGCGAGGTGATCGACCGCCACGGCGGCGGCGGCTCGGAACTGGCGCGCTTCGGCGGCGACGAGTTCGTGATCCTGCTGCAGGGCCTGGCCGGGGAGGACGACATCCGCCCGCGCGCCGGCCGCGTGGCCACCGCGCTGGTGCAGGAACTGTCGCGGCCGATCAGCGTGCACGGCCGCCAGATCTTCCTCGGCATCTCGATCGGCATCGCCCTGTTCCCGGACGACGCTGCCGACGTGCCGGCGCTGATGAAGAACGGCGACATCGCCATGTACCAGGCCAAGGTGGCGGGCAAGAACTGCTACCGGTTCTACAGCCGGGTCATGGACCAGGCGGTCGAGCGCCGGGTGCGCATGGAGCAGGACCTGCGCGGGGCCTGGGAGCGCGGTGAACTGAGCCTGGCCTACCAGCCGGTGTACCGGCTCGACGACGGCCGCCTGGTGGGCGCCGAGGCGCTGCTGCGCTGGCGCCATCCCGAGCATGGCCACGTCGCCCCGGCGCTGTTCATCGACGTGGCCGAGCAGAGCGGTCTGATCGAGGCGATCGGGCCGCAGGTGCTGCGTGCGGCGTGCATGGACGCGCGCGGCTGGCAGGAGGAGGCGCCGGCGGCGCGCCAGCTGTTCGTCTCGGTCAACGTCTCGGCGCGGCAGCTGCGCGCCGGCGACCTGGCCACCCAGGTCGAGGCGGTGCTGCGCGAGACCGGGCTGCCGCCGAGCCGGCTGCACGTGGAGCTGACCGAGACCGCGGTCATCGGCGACGAGGCGCGCGTCAGCGGGCTGCTCGCGCGGTTGCGCAACTCCGGCGTGAAGGTGTGGCTGGACGACTTCGGCACCGGCTTCTCGGGGTTGAGCCACCTGCGCCGGGTGCCGGTGGACGGGGTCAAGATCGACCGCAGCTTCATCGCCGACGTGCTGCGCGACCCCGACGACCTGGCCCTGACCACGGCGATCATCGCCATGGCCCACTCGCTGGGCATCCAGGTGGTGGCCGAGGGCGTGGAGAAGGAGGGCCAGTACGCGCTGCTGCGCGAGCGCGGTTGCGACATGGCCCAGGGCTACTGGCTGGGGCAGCCGATGTCCAACGAGGACTTCAAGCGCCTGCTGGCCTGAGCGGCGGCGTTCAGGCCAGCAGCCCGCCGATCCACTGCGTGGCGGCCGCGGCCAGGGCGCCGGACAGCACCCCGAACACCACGATCACCACGATGCCCACGGCCCAGCAGGCGAGCATCAGCGCGCCGTCGCGTTCGAGCAGGGCCAGGGCGTAGACCAGCAGCAGGGCCCCGAACGGGTAGTTGGTGAACGGGATCGGCAGCGCCAGCAGGATCCCGAGCAGCACCAGCAGCAGGCCGGTGAACATCGCCGCCATGCGGTGGTCGATGACCGCGACCAGGCGCGGCTTCACCACGCGCTCCAGCCGCGCCAGCCACGGCCCGGCCATGCGCTGGAACGCCTGCAGGCTGGCGCGCCGCGGCCCGCGCCGGGCGACGAAGCGCGGCAGCCACAGCCGGCGCATGCCGACCAGCAGGTGCAACCCCACCAGGATGGTCAGTGGCCCGCCGATAGCGCCGCCCACGCCCGGGATCGGGATGAAGGCGGGCAGGGTGGACACCAGCAGCAGCATGCCGAACACCTGGCGGCTGAGCCCGGCGAGGATGTCCTCGAGCCGCAGGTGGTCCTCGGGGTCGCCGGTGGCGAGCGCGTCGAACAGTTCCCGGGTGCCCAGCCCGTCGCGGCGCGATCGCGGCGTGGCGTCCGGATCGTCAGCCGTCATGGTCGGCGGCGTCCCCCATGCGCCTGAGCAGCAGCTTGTCGATGCGCGGGCCGTCCAGGTCGACGACCTCGATCCGCCAGCCGTTCCAGTCGAAGTACTCGCCGACGTGCGGGATCCGCCCGAACCAGGCGATCACCATGCCCGCCGCCGTGTGGTAGTCGTGCTCGTCCTCGCCCGGCAGGTTGCCGCCGCCGAGCAGTTCGCGGGTGGTGTCGACCGAGATGCCGCCGTCCACGAGCAGCGAGCCGTCCTCGCGGGTGGAGATCTGCGGCACCGCGTCCGGCCCCTCGCCGGTCTGGTTGCGGCCGATCACCGCCTCCATCACGTCGTTCACCGTCACCAGGCCGGTGACGTCGCCGTACTCGTCCACCACCAGGGCCAGCGAATGCTGCTCCTCGCGCAGGATCTCCAGCAGCTTGAGGGCGGTGGTCGATTCGGACACGAACAGCGGTTCGCGCATGTACTTGAACAGGTCGAAGCCGGGCTCGTCGAGGCGGTCGATCAGCGACTTGATCTCGAGTACGCCGACCACGTCGGCGTCGCTGCCGCGGTACACGGGGTAGCGAGAGAACGGCGTGGCGCGCATCTGGGCGAGGTTCTCCTCGAAGCCCTCGGCGATGTCGAGCCAGGCGATGCGGGTGCGCGGGGTCATCAGGCTGGCCGCGGTGCGGTCGCCCAGGCGCAGGACCCGGTTCATCATGTTGCGCTCGTCGGCATCGATTACGCCCTGCTCGTGGCTCTCGCTCAGCAGCAGCCGGATCTCCTCCTCGGAGACCTTCGCGGCCTGGGTGTCCTTGAGCCGCAGCAGGTGCAGGATCGCGCCGACCGAGGCGCCGAGCAGGCGCACCGCCGGGTAGGCCAGGCGCGAGAGCCAGTGCATCGGCAGGGCGACCCACGAGGCCAGGCGCTCGGGGGCCAGCAGGGCCAGGCGCTTGGGCACCAGTTCCCCCAGGACGATGCTCAGGTAGGTGATCAGGCCGACCGCCACCACCGTGCCGGCCACGGTGGCGTAGCTGCCTTCCTTGAGTAGCGGCGCGGGAGCGGCCATCGACGGGAACCATTCGAGCAGGTGTGCGCCGATCGACCGGCCGATGGCGTCGCCGCCGAACATGCCGGTCAGGATCCCGATCAGGGTGATGCCGACCTGGACCGTGGACAGGAAGCGCTCGGGGTGCTCGGCCAGGTCCAGGGCCCGCCGGGCTCCGCGCTGGCGGGCGGCGGCCAGCTGCTTGAGCCGCGCCTTGCGCGAGGTGACGACCGACATCTCCGACAGCGCGAAGAACGCGTTGCAGGCGATCAGGACCAGGACGATGAACAGCTCAAGCACGGCGGCGGGCCCGGCCGGCGGCCATCGCCGGGGTCAAGGGGGAACGGGGGCTGCCGGTGCGGCGTCGGGGTGGGCTGGGGTCGTCGTCCATGGGGCGGCGGCGCGGCGCGTGCGCGGTCGGCAATGATAGCACCGGCCCGGGCGGGGTCCGGGTGCGCCGGCCGGGATTGGCCGGGGGCGGCGCCGAGCGGTCATAATTCCGCCCCTACGGCCGTCCACCCCGAGGCGGCGGGACCCTCCCCGATGTTTTCCTTGCAGACCATTTTCGGCCAGGGCAACCAGTTCTATTCCCTGCTCGAGGAGGCCGCGGAGGCGGCCCACGACGCCGCCAAGGCCCTGCATGCCATGCTCCGCGAGGCCGACCGCCAGCCCGCGCTGGACGCCTTCAAGCTGGCCCGCCTGCGCGAGCGCGAGGCCTCGGACAAGATCAGCCAGGCCCTGGTGGACAGCTTCATCACCCCGATCGAGCGCGAGGACATCGAGGCGCTGGGCTCGGCGCTGTACAAGATCCCCAAGCAGATCGAGAAGTTCGCCGACCGCTACTCGCTGGCCACCCAGCACCTGGAGCACATCGACTTCGCCCCGCGCGCGGCGATGCTCGAGCAGGCGGCCGAGGTGGTGGTGCAGATGGTCAAGCAGCTCAGGCACATGAAGCTCGAGCCGATGAAGGCGCTCAACGACCGCCTGCGCGCGCTGGAGAACGAGGCCGACCGGCTGATGCTCGAGCTGTACCGGGACATCTACTCGGGCAAGCTCGACCCGCTGCAGATGTTCCTGCTCAAGGAATTCTTCGAGATCCTCGAGAAGGCCATCGACCGCTGCCGCGAGGCCGGCGTGGTGGCCTACGAGATCGTCCTCAAGAACTCCTGACCGGGCGCCGACCATGCTGACCCTGGTCCTGATCGTGGTGGCGACCGCGCTGGTGTTCGAGTACATCAACGGGTTCCACGACACCGCCAACTCGATCGCGACCGTGGTCGCGACCAAGGTGCTCTCGCCGATGCAGGCGGTGGGCCTGGCCGCGTCGATGAATCTGATCGGCGCCCTGGCCGGCACCGCGGTGGCCAAGACCATCTCGTCGGGCCTGATCGATGCGGGGGTGATCGAGGTCGGCTCGCAGCTGGTGCTGTGCGCGCTGCTCGGCGGCATCAGCTGGAACCTGATCACCTGGTGGCTGGGGCTGCCGTCCTCGTCCTCGCACGCGCTGATCGGCGGCCTGATCGGCGCGGCGATCGCGGCGGCGGCGAACAACTTCGACGTGGTGATCTGGTCCGAGCCGGCCGAACCGGTCTATCGCAGCGCGGGCGTGCTGTGGAAAGTGGTCGTGCCGATGGTGTCCTCGCCGGTGCTTGGCTTCGTCGCCGGCTTCCTGGTGATGGGACTGCTGTTCTTCATCATCTCGATGATGGCGCGCTCGGGCGGCTGGCTGGCGCGGATCGCGCGTCCGCGCTGGGTGAACGGCTTCTTCGGCAAGGCGCAGATCCTCAGCGCCGCCGGCATGGGCTTCGCCCACGGCATGAACGACGCCCAGAAGACCATGGGCATCGTCGCGCTGACCCTGGTGAGCGCGCAGGCGGCCGGCACCCTCGACGTGCTGCCGTCGTGGCTGGCCTTCCTGCATCCCTCCGACGCGGCGCTGGACCACGGCGACATCGACACCTGGATCAAGGTCACCTGCGCGGTGGTGATGGCGGCCGGCACCGCCGCGGGCGGCTGGCGGATCATCAAGACCCTCGGCCACAAGCTGGTCAAGCTGCACCCGATCCACGGCTTCGCCGCCGAGACCAGCGCCGCTTCGGTGATCCTGGCGGCCTCGCACCTGGGCATCCCGGTCTCGACCACGCACAACATCTCGTCCGCGATCATGGGCGTGGGCACGGCCAAGCGCCTGAACGCGATCAAGTGGGGCGTGGTCCACAAGATGATCTGGGCCTGGATCCTGACCATCCCGATGTCGGCCGGCATCGCCTACCTGCTGTTCCGCCTGATGCAGGCGATGGGCTGGGCCTGACCGGCCGTTCCGCGACCGGGCGCGGGCGGCGGGTGCCGGCGCACGCCGGCGGTGGGGCCGGCCCGGCGCCGCGGGCGGGCGTTCCGGCCGCCTGGGGGCTACAGCAGGTCGCCGTCGGCCGACAGCGCGCGCTCGAGCCGGTCGCCCATGCCGCCGATTTCCAGCACCACGCGGCTGACCTCGGCGGCGGTGAGGCCGTCGTAGGGGCGGTTCTCGCACAGCTGCAGGTAGGGCACGCCGTCGAGCTCGCCGATCGCCAGGTAGCCGACCCGGCTGTTCCAGTTGAAGGCCAGCGCGCGGCGCGCGTCGATCCCGGTGATGGGAGCGATCACCGTGCTGGCGCGCAGGTAGCAGCGTCCGTCGTCGTCCTGGAGCTCGGACAGGAAGATCGCCTGGTGCCGGCGCCCGCCGTCGAGCGACAGCTCGACGCAGACCACGTAGGGCTCCTGCATCGTGACCCGGAAGTCCCCGCCGAGCAGGTGGCGGCGGATCTGTTCGAAGTTCTGCATGGGACGCCCCCCCGACGATTCGAGCCGATATCCTAGTGCGCGATGGCTGCCCTGTCTGCCGACTCGCCCGCCGTGGCGCGGATCCTCGCCGCGGTCCGCGCCGTGCCGCGCGGGCAGGTGGCCGGCTACGGCCAGATCGCGCGGCGCGCGGGCCTGCCGCGGCGGGCGCGGCTGGTGGCGCGGGTGCTGGCCGGGAACGCCGACCCGGCGCTGCCGTGGCACAGGATCCTGCGCAGCGACGGGCGGATCGCGTTCCCGCCGGGCTCGCCTGGCTTCCGCGAACAGGTGCGGCGGCTGCGCGCCGAAGGCGTGGCGGTCGAGAATGGCCGGGTGCGGATGCCGCGCGCGGACACCGACCTGGACGCCGCGCTCTGGGGGCCGGACCGGGCCTGAGCGCCCGACGGGAAACTTCGTCCCGCGCGCCATGCGAAGGCGTGCCGCGCGCCGGCCGGTATGATGGGCGCGAGTGCAGGAGCGCCCATGTTCACCAATATCCCCCCCGTCACCAAGGGCCTGCTGATCGCCAACGGCCTCGTGTTCGTGCTCCAGCTGGTCCTGGGCCCCGCCCTGGATGCGCTGATGCTGTGGCCCTGGCTGCCGCCGGAACTGGCGCCGTACGCGCCGTACCGCTTCATGCCGTGGCAGCTGCTCAGCTATGGCTTCCTGCACGGCAACACCGCGCACCTGCTGTTCAACATGCTGGCGCTCTTCATGTTCGGCGCGCAGCTCGAGTACGTATGGGGCCAGCGCCGGTTCCTGACCTACTTCCTGGTGTGCGTCGCCGGCGCGGGCCTGTGCCAGCTGCTGGTGGTGTCGTGGAGCGTGCGCAACGGCGGCGGGCTGTACCCGACGGTGGGCGCCTCGGGCGGCGTGTTCGGCCTGCTGCTCGCCTACGGCATGCTGTTCCCGCACCAGCGGGTCATGCTGCTGATCCCGCCGATCCCGATGAAGGCGCGCACCCTGGTGATCGTGTACGGCCTGGTGGAGCTGGTGCTCGGGGTCACGGGCACCCGGTCGGGCGTGGCCCACTTCGCGCACCTCGGCGGGATGCTGTTCGGCTGGCTGCTGATCCGCCACTGGCGTGGCCAGCCTCCGTTCGGCGGGCGACGTTTGCGTCGCGTCGTCTGATGCCGCCGTCCGTGGCGGCGCGCCACGTCATGCCGGCTTGACGCCCGCGGCGCTAGGTTGGGCAATCGCGAGCGCCTGCAGGGCGAGGACGACTGCACATGGACATCATCTTCGTCGGCGGGCCCTGGCACGGGTCCTCCAGGACCTTCGAGTCGCTTCCGGCGAAGATCCCGGCCGGGGGTGTGGCGACGTACGTGCCGTGGAGCGACCACCCGGCCACTGCCGGTGTCCTGGCACCGCGGCTCGAACGCGCGCATGCCTACGTGTGCGACACGCTGATGCCGCCGGCCCTGCTGGAGCGCGTCCAGGACGTACTCGTGCACGGCAGCGTGCCGTCGCATGGCGTCCCGGAGGATCCCGGGCCAGCTGGCATGGCGGCCTGAAGTCGTGCGGAGTCGCAGGTGTGCGGTGCCATGCCGATGCATGCCATGACGCGATGCCGTGACGACATCGCTTCCCCGGTCGCGGAGGAGCTTTCCGCAGGCCAGCCGTCGGCAGCGATGGCGGTGGGCGCGGGGGGCGGCCAGGATGGCGGCGGCTTCCTTGCCGCGGCCGCCAGCCGGCGCGCTGCGATGCCGTCAGCCGGGCGCGGATGGCGCGCCGCGGCGTCGGGTGGCGCGTACGCCGGCATGGCCTCGCCGGGGCCTCGATCCCAGGTACAGGCCGAGCGCGAACGCGGCATAGGCCGAGAACATCCCGGCGGCGCCGATGCGGTGCTCGAATCCGGGGCTCAGCCGCCGCGGCACCACGTGGTAGTCGACCGCGTAGGCGAGTGCCGCGACGCCCGCCGCCCGCATCGCGCGTCCGGCGGGCGGAGCGTGGTCGGGCCGCAGCGCCTCGAATATGCCTGCCCACCACAGCGAGCTGGCGTGGTGGATGCCGTAGCCGACGCTCGTGTAGCGCGGCGATGCACGGCGCACCCGGCGTGCGCGCGGATACCACAGCCACTGGCTGGCGGCGTTGGTGCCCGCCGCCGCGGCGCCGGTGCGGAACCGGCTGAACACGGAGACCATCAGCGTGGACAGCACGCTCGCCAGGGTGCCTGAGCGCAGGGCACGCCGCAGGAGTCCCCGCCCATGCGCGTGATGGTGCTCGGCACCGGCCTGGTGGGCGACGCGCTTGCCCGCGGCCTGCGCGCGCGCGGCCATCAGGTGGTCCAGGCGGGGCGCGACCCGCGCGCAGGGAGCGGCACGGTCGCGCTCGACTTCAACGCGCTGCCGGCCGACGCCACGCTGGTGCGGGCGCTGGCCGAGGTGGACGTGCTGGTGAATACGGTAGGCATCTTCCGCGAGACAGCAGAGCAGTCGTTCGATGCAGTCCACGTGAACGCGCCGCTGCGCCTGTTCGATGCCGCGCGGGTCGCGGGCGTGGGGCGCGTGCTGCAGGTCTCGGCGCTCGGCGCCGACCCACGGTCGCCGATCCCGTTCCTGGCCAGCAAGGGACGCGCCGACGAGGCCCTGCTGGCGTACAGCCATCCGGAACGCTGCGTGGTGCGGCCGTCGCTGGTGTTCTCGCCCGCGGGCGCGAGCACCCGCGCCTTCTCCGGCATGGCCGGGCTGCCCCTGCTGCCGCTGCCGGAGGGCGGTCGGCAGGAGATCCAGCCCATCCACCTCGACGATCTGGTCGCGGTGCTGGTGCGGCTGGTGGAGGCGCCGGAGGTGCCCGACACGATCGATGCGGTGGGACCGCGACCACTGCCGCTGCGCGAATACGTCGAGCTGTTCCGGAACGCGCTGGCGATCGGCGGGATCACGGTGCCGGTGCCGGCGTGGTTGGCGCGCGCGGGTGCCTGGCTGGTCTCGCGCGCCATGCCCCGCGTGCCGGTGGACCCCGACGCGCTGGCGATGCTGGCCGGCGGCAGCACCGCCGATCCGGCGCCCGTCGCGAACTGGCTGGGCCATGCGCCGCGCGCGCCCCAACACTTCTTCGAGGGCCTGCCGCTGTCGCGCATGCGGCGCAACGCGCTGCTGGGCTGGAGCCTGCCGCTGATGCGCGCGGCGCTGGCGTTCACCTGGATCGCCACCGGCCTGATCTCGCTCTTTGTCTACCCGCGCGAACTCTCGCTGGAGCTGCTGGCACGGGTCGGGCTGGCCGGTGGCCTCGCCAACGCGGCGCTGTGGACGGCGGCACTGCTCGACATCGCGCTGGGCGTGGCCCTGCTGCTCATGCGCAGCAGGGCGCTGCTGTACGTGGCGCAGCTGGTGCTGGTGGCGACCTACACGCTGGTCATCACCATCTGGCTTCCCGAACAGTGGTCGCACCCGTTCGGGCCGGTGTTGAAGAACCTGCCGCTGCTGGCGATGATCGCGGCATTGGCCGCGCTGGACCGGGGCGATGGACCTGATCCTCGTTAAGTACCTGCACGTACTGTCGTCGACGCTCCTGTTCGGCACCGGCATCGGCACGGCGTATTACCTGTTCTTCGTGAGCCGGACCCGCGACGCGAAGGTGGTGGCGGTGGTGGCGCGCCATGTCGTGGTCGCGGACTGGATCTTCACCGCCACCACGATCGTGTTCCAGCCGCTGAGCGGGCTCTGGCTGGCGCGGCGCATGGGGACTCCCCTGGCCACGCCATGGCTGTTCTGGTCGATGGTCGCATTCGCGATCGCCGCGCTGTGCTGGCTGCCGGTGGTGCGGCTGCAGATGCGGATGCGCGACGTGGCGGTCGCGGCGGCGGCGGCCGGACGCGAACTGCCGGTCGAGTACGCGCGCCACCTGGGCGCGTGGACCGCGCTAGGGATCCCGGCGCTGGTGTCGTTCCTGGCGATCTTCTACATGATGGTGGCGCGCCGGGTGCCGTTCATCGGTTGAACGACGCCCGGCCCGTCCGCGGCGCGATGCGCCTTACTCGGCCTGGCGCCAGATCGACACCTGCTCCTCGGGCTTGCGCACCATCGGGTTGCCGGCCTTGCACTTGAACGCCTTGGCGAAGGCGGGCAGGTTCACCAGCGGCCCGTTCGCGCGCCACTGGCCCGGGGCGTGCACGCTGGTCGCGGCGGCCTCGGTGGCCGATTCGGCCGACAGCTGCTCGCGCCACAGCGCGGCCCAGGCGCGGAAGAAGGATTCGTGCGCGGCGTTGTCCGCCCCCGGCTGCGCGGCCTCGAGCGCGTCGAACGCCAGTTCCACCGCGGCCAGGTCGGCCATGTTGCCTTCGCGGGTCAGGGTGGCGTTGACCTTGAGCCCGTCGGCCGCCGGATAGTCGTAGTTGGCGTACTGCAGGGCAAGGCGGTCGGCGAGCGCGCCGTAGGCGGCCTCGTCGGCGGCCGTCCACCAGGTGCGGATCCCGCCCGAGGCATCGACCAGCCGGCCCTTGATGTCGACGGCGCGGCCGAGTTCGTGCGCGACCAGGGCGCCGAAGCTGCCGTACTGCGCCGCTGTGTCCTGCTCCATGTCCAGGACCGGGGCCTGCAGCGCCGCGGCGGAGACGATCAGGCGGTTGTGGGCGATGTCGTAGGCCAGCGCCGGGTCCTGCGGCTGCACGCCCCAGCGGCGCTGCGCGTTGGTGCGGCCGATGCGGCGCATCTCCTCGCGGTGGTGCCAGCTCGAGGCGATCAGCATGTTGCTGCCGAAGCTGCTGCGGCCCATCGGCTGGACGCTGAAGTCGACGTCGTAGGCGGGGGCGCCGATCTCGATCCGCAGCGCGGCGAGCTTGGCTTCGGCCTCGGTGCGGGCTTCGGCCGACATCCACGTGCTGCGCGCGACCGCGCGTGCCAGCGCGTCGCGGACCTGGCCGGCGATGGCCTCGGCGCGCGAGCGGGTGGCCTCGGGCAGGTAGCGGGCGACGTACTCGCGCGCCAGCATCGGCCCGGCGGCGCGGTTGATCGCCTCCAGCACCTGCACGTCGCGCTGCGGCGGGGTGGACTGGCCGCGCAGCACGCGGCCGTGGAACGAGAAGTGGGCGTCGCGGAAGGCCTGGTTGAGGTAGGGCGCCATCGCGTTGCCGATCTGGTAGCGCAGGTAGGTCTTCCACTGGCCCGGCTTGAGCGTGCGCACCAGGTCGTCGACCTCGGTGAAGTACTCGACGTGGGCCATCGACACCTGGTCGGCGCTCACGCCCTGCGCCTGCAGGAACTGGTCGAGCTGCAGGTTGCGGAACTGCTTGGCGAAGCCGGCGGTGGATACCAGGGCGTAGTTCGCGCGCGGATCGCGCAGGGTGTCGATCGGGCGCGAGGCGCGGGCCAGCCGCGTCTCGAGGTCGAGCACCATCGCCATCTCTTCCTTGAGCTTGTCCTGCGGCGTGCCGGTGAGGGCGAGGATCTTCTCGACGTACTCGGTGTAGCGGCCGAGCAGGGCGCGGGTGTCGGCGTCCTCGCGGGTGTAGTAGGCGGGGTCGGGCAGGGCGATGCCGCCCTGGGTGAAGTACCCGACGTAGCGGTCGAGGTCGCCGAGGTCGAGGTCGGCGCTGAAGTTGAACGCCACCGGGATGCCGACCTGGTGCAGCGCGGCGATCGCGGGCGGGATGTCGCGGGCGCGGCGGATGGCGTCGATGCGCGAGAGCAGGGTGGCGATCGGCTGGGCGCCGTCGCGCTCGACCGCGGCCTCGTCGATGCCGCTGGCCCAGAAGTCGCCGAGCAGCTTCTGCACGTCGTTCTGCGGCGACAGGACGGCGTCGTCCAGCAGCGCGCGCTGCTGCAGGAGGGTGCGCTGCTGCAGCTGGCCCAGGGCAGAGACCGAGCCGGTGCCGTCGACCACGGTGTTGGCCGCGAGCCAGTCCTTGTTGACGAAGGTGTAGAAGTCGGTGCACGCGGTGAGCGCCGGTTGCGCCGGGGCCTTGCGGCGCTGGGCGTGGGCGTCGGGCGCGGCCAGGACCAGGAGCAGGCAGGTGGCGAGGGCGGCGGCAAGCGGCTTCTGCATCGGCATGGAGCTCGTCCGGGGTGGCTGGGATCGGGCCCGGATTCTAGCAAGGGGGGCGCGGGCGGCCTTCACCGCCGGCGCGGCCCCGGTCACGGATCCGGGCGGTGTCGCAGCCGGCGCTCGACGACAGGTGCCGGGATGTCGGCGAGGCTGATCCGCGTGTCCCGTCGGGGGGCTTGGCGGCGGACGGGCCGCGCCGCGGCTCAGCTTCGGTCGGGGCACGTCTTGCTTCGATGATCTGTCCGGGTGGACCGGCTCCGAGACTTGCGGCGGCGGCTGCTTTTAGGTCCTTGGCGGAGGACGGGCCACGCCGCGACTGGCGGCCCCGCTCCGCGAATGTCCTCCGGCGTGCGCACGGCGCGCGCCTCCCCCTGTAAGTTCGCTGCGCGGGACCACCAGCCGCGGCGTGGCGCGTCTCCGGTGACGTCGGCGGGGCGCAAGCCCGCATGCTTCCGAAAGAAAAAGCCCGGCGTTCGCCGGGCTTTTCCGTATGGCGCGGTTGCGCCGGATTACCAGATGATCACACGGTCGTCGCCGTCGCGCACCATCGGGTCGCCGGGCTTGCAGTCGAACGCCTCGGCGAAGGCGGGCAGGTTGGACGGGGCGCCGATGGCGCGGAACTGCGCCAGGGCGTGCTCGTCGGTCACCAGGCGCTTGCTCAGCTCCTCCGGGGTGAAGTTGCGGCGCCAGACCGTGGCCCAGTTCAGGAAAAAGCGCTGGTCCCTGGTCAGGCCGTCGGTCATCGGGTCGGGCTGGCCCTGCGTGGCCTTCTTCATCGCGTCGTAGGCCGTGGCCAGGCCGCCGAGGTCGCCGATGTTCTCGCCCAGGGTATGGGTGCCGTTGAGCGTGCGGCCATCGGGGAGCTTGTAGGCGTCGAACTGGGCGATCAGCTTGGCGGTGCGTTCCTTGAACGCGGCCGCGTCGGCTTCGGTCCACCAGTTCTCGAACTTGCCGGTCGGTCCGAAGCGGCTGCCCTGGTCGTCGTAGCCGTGGCTCATCTCGTGGCCGATCACCGCGCCGATGCCGCCGTAGTTCATCTCGTCCGGCGCGTCGGGGTCGAAGAACGGCGGCTGCAGGATCGCGGCCGGGAACACGATCTCGTTCTGCAGCGGGTTGTAGTAGGCGTTGACCATCTGCGGCGGCATCGCCCATTCGGTGCGGTCCACCGGCTTGCCGATCTTGTTGATCATCCAGCGATAGTTGAACTCCTGCGCCGCCAGCACGTTGCCCAGGTAGCTGTCGCGGCTGGTCTCAAGGCCGGTCCAGTCGCGCCACTTGTCGGGGTAGCCGATCTTGGTGGTGAACGCGGCCTGCTTTTCCAGCGCCTTGGCCTTGGTCTCGTCGCTCATCCACTCCAGGTTCCGGATCCGCTCCTTCAGGGCCTCGCCGAGGTTGGCGACCAGCGCTTCCATCCGCTCCTTGGACTCGGGCGGGAACGCGACCTTGACGTACATCTGGCCCATGGCCTCGTCGATCTGGTTGTTGATCGTGGCGAGCACCCGCTTCCAGCGCGGCTTGATTTCCTTCTGGCCGCTCAGGGTCTTGTTGTGGAACTCGAAGTGTTGCTGCACGAACTCGTCGGACAGGTACGGCGAGGCGTTGTCGACCACGTGGAAGCGCAGGTAGCTCTTCCACTGCTCGACCGGCACGTCCACCAGCATCGCGTCCACTTCGCGGAAGAAGTCGGGGACCGAGACCGAGAACAGCTTCGGCTGCTCGATGCCCTGGACCTCGAAGAACTTCGTCCACGGGAAGTTCGGGGTCAGCTTGTCGGCGTCGGCCACCTGCATCGGGTTGTAGTACAGCGACACGTCGCGCGAGAACTCGGCGCGCGACTTCGACACCTTCGCCAGGCGGGTCTCGAACGCCATCACGTCCTTGGCCTGCCGCGCGGCTTCGTCGGCCGGCACGCCGGACAGCTCCAGCACCTTGGCGATGTGGGCGACGTAGGCCTCGCGGATCGCCGCATGCCTGTCGTCGGTGTAGTAGGGCGTGTCGGGCAGGCCCAGGCCACCCTGGCCGGTGGCGGCGATGTTGATCGAGGAATCCTGGAAGTCGGGCATCGCCGCGACGCCGAGCAGGAAGCCCTGGCCCCGGGCGGCGGTGCGCTGCAGCCAGTCCACGAGGCCGGCGGTGTCGGAGAGCGCGTCGATCGCGGCCAGTTCGTCCTTCAGCGGCTCGATGCCCTGGGTGTTGATCTTCGCCTCGTCCATGCCGGTGGCCCAGAAATCACCCACCAGCTTTTCGACGCCGGTCGCATCCTCGAGGCTGGCCGCGTGCTGCGCGAGCTGGTGTTGGATCGCGGTGGAGCGCTCGTCGAGCATCTCGAACGCGCCCCAGTTGGTGCGGTCGGCCGGCACCGGGTTGGCCGCGAGGAACTTTGCGTTCACGTAGCCGGCGAAGTCGACGCAGGCGTTGATCGTGTCGTCGAGGTCGGACGGCTGGAAGCGGTTGACCGGCGGCAGGCTGGCCTCGTCGAGAACGAAGGACGGCTGCGCGGCGGTGGAATCGGTGGCGGGGGCCTGGTCCCTGCCGCAGGCGGTCACCGCGAGGGTGACGGCGAGGGACAGGAGCAGCAGGCGGGGTGCGGGTGCACGCATGGAATTCTCCGTGGAGCGGCGGAAGCGGCGGCCACGGCGGTGGCCGTGGCCGGTTGTGCGCCGCACTGTACGCCTGCGTCCTGTCCGGGAAGGGTGTCGGAGGTCATAGGCGCCCGCGGCGGCCCGGCTGCGGGAACGCGCGCGCGCAGGCAAAATCGGGACCTGTCCAGGGTGGAGGCACGGCATGCGGGTCCATTTCCACGGCGCGGCGGGCGAGGTGACCGGTTCGATGCACCTGGTCGAGGCCGCGGGCCGGCGGATCCTGCTCGACTGCGGGATGATCCAGGGCGGCCGCGAGATGGAGGCGCGCAACTTCGAGCCGTTCCCGTTCGACCCGGCCTCGATCGACGCGCTGGTCGTCAGCCACGCCCACATCGACCACGTCGGCCGCATCCCGCGCCTGGTCTGGCAGGGCTTCCGCGGCCCGATCTACATCCAGGACGCCGGCGCCGACCTGCTGCCGGTGATGCTGCTCGACGCCGCCTCGCTGGCCGAGAACGATGCCGAGCGCGAGAACCGCAGGCGCCGGCCCGGCGAGCCCGAGGCCATGCCGCTGTTCACCCGCAAGGACGTCGAGGACGTACTCGAGCGGGTGCGCCCGCTGCGCTACGGCGCGCGCACCACGATCGCACCCGGCGTCGAGATCGCGTTCCGCGACGCCGGCCACATCCTCGGCTCCTCGATCGTCGAACTGTGGGCGGAGGGCCGCAAGCTGGTGTTCTCGGGCGACCTCGGGCCGCAAGGCACGCCGATCCTGCGCGATCCCGAACTGGTCCGCAACGCCGACCTGGTGCTGATGGAATCCACCTACGGCGACCGCAACCACCGCGACCGGCTCGACACCATCCACGAGTTCGGCGACCTCCTCGAGCAGGCGTGGAACGCGCGCGGCAAGGTGCTGATCCCGGCCTTCGCCGTGGGCCGCTCGCAGGAGCTGCTGTACTGGTTCGCGCGCTACTGGGACGAATGGCAGATCTCGCGCTGGCGCATCTTCCTCGACAGCCCGATGGCGGCGAAGGTGGTCGCGGTCTACGACCGCCACCGCACGCTGTTCGACGAGGAGGCGCGCGAGGTCTGGAAGCGCCGCCCCAATCCGTTCACCCTGCCGAACCTGCACCTGACCGACAGCACTGAGGCCTCGATGGCGATCAACCGGATCGAGAACGGCGCAATCGTGATCGCCGGCAGCGGCATGGCCAACGGCGGCCGGATCCTGCACCACTTCCGCCACAACATCGAGCGCCGCGCCACCCACGTCGTGTTCGTCGGCTACCAGGCCGAAGGCACGCTCGGGCGCCGGCTGGTGGACGGTGCAGCCACGGTGCGCATCCACGGCGAGGAGTACCGGGTCAACGCACGGATCCACACCATCGGCGGCCTGTCGGCGCATACCGACCAGTCCGGGCTGCTGGCCTGGTACGGGCACTTCGAGGGCAACCCACCGGTGGTGCTGGTGCATGGCGAGGATCGCGCGCGCGAGCCGCTCGCGCGCGAGCTGCGCCGCCGCGGCGCGGGCGAGGTGACGCTGGCGCGGCCCGGGACGGCGGTCGAGGTCTGAGCGCTCAGGCCGGCGGCTTGTCCGCCGGGTCCTGCGTCGGCGCCTGCGGCGTGGCCGCCTGCTCGGCGCCGGCGTTGAGCGCCACGGAGGGCCGCTTGGGCGGCACGAACGGCGTCGGCTTCGGCGCTGGCGCGCCGCCCTGGCGCCGATTGCCGATGACCAGCCGCGCGCCGGCGCGCGAATCGTTGCTGGCCACTTCCATCTCGAAGCGCTCGGCGTCGAGTTTGCGGATCTGGGTGGAGATCGCCGCGGCCTCGTCGGCGGGCACGCCGAGCGCGCGCAGGGCCGCCTCGCCGAAGGCCACGGCCGAGCCGAAGGTCTCGC
This sequence comes from Luteimonas sp. J29, assembly GCF_000472505.1. Classification (GTDB taxonomy): domain Bacteria; phylum Pseudomonadota; class Gammaproteobacteria; order Xanthomonadales; family Xanthomonadaceae; genus Luteimonas. Next base: position 107,865 of record NZ_AWZR01000002.1, on the reverse strand, counting down.
GCACCTGCACGTCGACCCCGGCCTTGACCAGCTGCAGCGCATGCTGGCGGTCGTAGGCGCGCACCAGCAGCTTGGCCTGCGGGAAGTGCCGCCGCGCCAGTTCCACGATCCGGTTGGCGGCGGCGCGGTCGTTCACGCACACCGCCAGCGCACGCGCCGTCCCCGCGCCCGAGGCGCGCAGCACGTCGAGCCGGCGGCCGTCGCCGTAGTACACCTTGAAGCCGAACTCCGACGCGCTGCGGATCATGTCGATGTCGTTGTCGATGATGGTCACGTCGACATCGCGCGCCAGCAGCGACTGGCTCATCACCTGCCCGAAGCGGCCGAAGCCGATGATCAGCACGCTGCCGGTCTGGCCGCCGGCCACGTCCACCCCGTCCAGCGACGGGGTCGTCGTCTCGCGCAGCAACGGCCGCACCGCGAGCGTGGCGAGCGGGGTCAGCACCATCGACAGCACCACGGTCGCGGTGAGGGTGTCGCTGGTCGGGCCGTCGATCACGCCCGCGGCCTCGGCCGCCGCGTACAGCACGAAGGCGAACTCGCCGCCCTGCGCCATCAGCACCGCGCGGTCGAGCGCGTCGCGGTGGCTGGTGCGCAGCAGCCGCGCGACGACGTAGATGCACGCGGCCTTGGCCAGCATCAGCGCCGGCACGGCCAGCAGCACCAGGGTCCAGCCGTCGCGCACCACCGCCAGGTCCAGCGACATGCCCACGGCGAGGAAGAACAGGCCGAGCAGGATGCCGCGGAACGGTTCGATGTCCGCCTCGATCTGGTGCCGGAACGTGGACCCGGACAGCAGCACGCCGGCCAGGAAGGCGCCCATGGCCATCGACAGCCCGCCCATCTCCATCAGCACCGCCGCACCCAGCACCACGAGCAATGCCGCGGCGGTCATCACCTCCCGCGCCTTGGCCGCCGCCAGCAGCCGGAACAGCGGATTGAGCAGGTACAGCCCCGCCACCACCAGGCCGAGCAGCGCGGCCGCGGCGATGCCCACGGCCACCAGCCCCGAGGGCGCGTCCGGATCCGCGGGCGCGTGCGACATCACCGCCACCAGCGCCAGCAGCGGCACGATCAGCAGGTCCTCGAACAGCAGGATCGACACCATGCGCTGCCCGCGCGGCAGCGCGATGTCGCCGCGCTCGCCCAGCACCTGCATCACGATCGCGGTCGAGGTCATCACGAAGCCGGCGCCGCCGATGAACGCGGCCTGCGGCGACAGGCCGAACAGCCGCAGAACCCCCACCAGGGCCGCGCCCGCGATGCAGATCTGCAGCGCGCCGAGGCCGAAGATCTGCCGGCGCAGGTTCCACAGCTGGGACGGGCGCATCTCCAGCCCGACCACGAACAGGAACATCACCACGCCCAGTTCTGCGAAGTGCAGGATCGCCTGCGGGTGCGAGAACCAGCCCAGCCCGAACGGCCCGATGGTGATGCCCGCGGCCAGGTAGCCGAGCACCGAGCCCAGCCCGAGCCGCCGGAACAGCGGCACGAAGACCACCGCCGCGCCGAGCAGGGCGACGGCGCCGACCAGCAGGTTATCGGCGCCCGCGTCGGCCGCCATGGCCTCAGCGCCGTCGCGCGGGCGCGGTCAGCGACAGCAGCAGGAAGCCGCCGACCAGGCCGGCGTTCTTCATGAAGTGCAGCAGCTGCGCACTGCGGGCCGGCTCGGCCAGGCCCCAGAACGGATGGTTCATCACAGCGTCGGCCACCAGCAGGGCGGCGGCGGCCAGGGCCAGCGCCCGGACCTTCCATCCCGCCGCCATCAGCACCCCCAGCAGCAGTTCGGCCGCGCTGAAGGTCAGGGTCGCGCCGCTGGTGGGCACGCCGCGCCAGGCGGCCCACAGGCGCCAGCTCCCCATCACGATGAACACGCTCGCCAGCAGCAGGCGGGCAAGGACGATTCCGGGACTCGGCGGGGTCGGACGGAAGGACATGCGGCGCTCGCGGGGCGGGGTCGCATGCAAGGGTGTCACAGCCGGCCGGCGGCTTTCCAGCGCGCCCGGCCGCGGGGATGGCCGGGAACGGGCGCAACGGGTACAATGACGGCGTTTGCAACACGGCTGCCCACCTGCATCCGCAGGCCACGATCCTGGCAGGCCGGCCCCGGGGGACCTCCCGGCGGCGCCTCTCCCGCACGTCTTTCGTCGCGCAGACACGGTTCCGGAAGCCTCCGGACGCCGCCAATCATTGCCCGCAACGCGGATCTGGATGGTTCCGGGCAAGCCCAGCCGAAGGCCTCGATCGATGCCCGTGCCCACGTCCGTGGCCGCATGGCGCGGCGGGACGCGGCTGCCGAGGAGCAAATCCCACATGACGCCTGACACCACCCCCTTCGCCGCGCTGGGGCTTTCGCCCGCGCTGCTGCGCGCCCTCTCCGAGACGGGCTACACCACGCCGACGCCGATCCAGGCCCAGGCCATTCCCTTCGCCCTGCAGGGCCGCGACCTGCTGGGCGCCGCCCAGACCGGTACCGGCAAGACCGCCGCCTTCGGCCTGCCGCTGCTGCAGCAGCTGGCCAAGGCCACGCCCGCCAAGGGGCCGCGCAAGCCGCGCGCCCTGGTGCTGGTGCCGACCCGCGAGCTGGCGGTGCAGGTCGCCGACAGCCTCAAGGCCTACGGCCGCCACCTGCGCCTGAACGTGACCATGGTCTTCGGCGGCGTCGGCATGCAGCCGCAGATCGACAACCTGCGCCGCGGCGTCGACGTCCTCGTCGCCTGCCCGGGCCGCCTGCTCGACCACCTCGACTCCGGCCACGCCAAGCTCGACGCGGTGGAACTGCTGGTGCTCGACGAGGCCGACCGCATGCTCGACATGGGCTTCCTGCCCTCGATCAAGCGCGTGCTCGCGCGCGTCCCGCAGCAGCGCCAGACGATGCTGTTCTCGGCCACCTTCGAGCCGCGGATCCGCGCCCTGGCGATGGAGCTGCTCAAGGATCCGGCCGAAGTGCAGGTCGCCGCGCAGAACACCATCGCCGACACCATCGTCCACCGCGTGCATCCGGTGGACGCCTCGCGCAAGCGCGACCTGCTGGTCGAGATCCTGTCGCGGCGCCACGCCGACCAGGTGCTGGTGTTCGGCAAGACCAAGCATGGCTGCAACCGCCTCGCCGAACAGCTCGGCAAGGCCGGACTGCCGGCGCTGGCGATCCACGGCAACAAGAGCCAGGCGCAGCGGCAGAAGGCGCTCGACCAGTTCAAGTCCGGCAAGGCGCGGATCCTGGTCGCCACCGACGTGGCCGCGCGCGGCCTCGACATCCCGAGCCTGCCGCTGGTGATCAACCACGACCTGCCGATGGTGGCCGAGGACTACGTGCACCGCATCGGCCGCACCGGCCGCAACGGCGCCAGCGGAGAAGCCCTGTCGCTGGTGTCGCCGGACGAGGCCGCGCTGCTGCGGCAGATCCAGCGCCTGCTCAAGGCGGGGATCGAGATGGAGGACGTGCCCGGCTACGCGCCGGCGCAGCCGCTGCGCCTCGACGGCAACCAGCCGGGCCGGCGCAACGGCGGCGGCAAGCCCGGCGGCGGGCAGCGTCCGCCACGCAAGCCCGGCCAGCGCGGCCACGGCAAGCCCGGCGGCCAGGGGGCGCACGCGCATGCCGGCAAGCCGGGTTCGCGCCCGTCCCGCGGCGGCAACCAGCGCCGCGACTCGCGCGCCTGAGGCCCGGCCGGGCACACGAAGGCCGGCCCCCGCGGGGGCCGGCCTTTTTCTTGCCCGCATTCCGCGCGCTCAGCGCGGCAGGCGCAGCCGGGTGCGGTGGAAGTTCCCGGGGGTGCCGGCGCTGCGGGCGAAATAGAGTTCGCCGCGTCCCCACAGCACGGTGGGGTGGTACTCGTCGGCGGCCGTGTTCACGCACGGGCCCAGGTTCACCGCTTCGGTGAACACGCCGTGGACCTGGCGGCTGACGTAGAGGTCGCCCCAGCCATGGCCGACGTCCTCGAGGCCGTCGTCGTCGCGGTCCAGGCGCACGAACAGCAGGGTTCGGCCGTCGGGCGAGATCTCCGGATTGAATTCCCAGCGCTCGGGCGTGTTCACGCCCGGGCCCAGCAGTTCCGGCGGACCGTAGCTGCCGTCGCGCCGCGGGCGGCTGCGCCAGATCTGCACGTCCCCGCCGGGCTCCGGTGCCTTGACCCGGGCGAAGTACAGGTTGCCGAGCAGGTCCGCGCTCGGATACAGCTCGTCGTAGCCCTCGGCGTTGACCTGGTCGCCGAGGTGCACCGGCTCGCTCCACCCGTGCGCGGTGCGGCGCACCATCCACAGGTCCATGTCCTGCCGGGGCCGGCCGTCCACCGGGCGCATGGACGAGAAGAACATCGCCGTCCCGAGCGGGGTCACGAACGGATCCATGTCGGCGTACGTGCCCGAGAACGGCACCACGGCCGGCGTGGACCAGCGGCCGCCCGGCAGGCGGCGCGAGGTGCGGATCTCGGCGCGCTCGCGCGTGCCGGGCCACCAGCCTTCGCTGTGCGACCAGTACGCCTCGGTGAGCAGCGGATTGAAGTTCAGCCGCCACTGCCAGCTGTCGGGAAGGGAAATGGTGCCGGGGGCGAACACCTCGGTCGGCGGGCAGGGCGGCGCGTGAGGGGAGGGCGACGCAGGGGAGGGAACGGGAGAAGGAGAAGGGGTCGGGGAGGGGCCGCCGCGCGCGTGCGCGCAGGCCGCGGCGAGCGCGGTGGTGAGTGCGGCGGCGAGCAGTCCGGCGGTCAGGGCATCGGGTCGGATCATGGCGCTTGCTCCGGCGACGGTGTGCCGAAGCAGAGGCCTTCAGGCGCGCACCACGCAACGACCTTGTGACGAAGCGTCCCGATCGCGGGGCGAACGCCACCTGGGCGCTTGCGGACGCAGCCGGCCCGTTCCAGCATGGCGTGCATATGCGCTTGCGTCCCTGGCCCACGCTGCTGCTGGTGACCGCCTGGTGGACGCTGTACGGCGTGGCCTCCACCAGCCAGGCACTGAGCATGGAAGGCGCCGACGGCCAGGTGATGCCGCTCGGGCGCGCGGCCACGATCGGCTTCGCCTCGGCCTGGCTGTGGATCCCGCTGACCCTGCTGCTGCTGTGGGGCGTGCAGCGTTTCCCGCTCGAGCGCGGCCGACTCGCCCGGCACCTGCCGGCGACCTTCGCCCTGGTGCTGGCGATCGTGGTGTTGCGCGCGTTGGCGGTGCTGGCGCTCAACCCGTGGGTCGGCTGGTACCACGGGCAGCCGGCGGTCGCCACGGTGCTCGCCGCGAGCCTGGCCAACAACCTGCTGCTGCTGTGGCTGATGGTCGGTGCGTGCCACGCCTGGCTGTACGCGGCGCGGGCGCGCGAGCGCGAGCGCCGGGCCGCGCGGCTGGAGGCCGACCTGGCCGGCGCGCGCCTGCAGCTGCTGGCCTCGCAGCTCAATCCGCACTTCATGTTCAACGCACTCAACTCCATCGCCGAGGTCGTGCACCTGGATCCGGATGCCGCCGACCGGATGCTGGTGGCGCTCGGCGCGCTGCTGCGCAGCAGCCTCGAGCGCCAGGCCACGCCGCAGGTGCCGCTGCGCGAGGAACTGGCGCTGCTGCGCCACTACCTCGACATCGAGTCGCTGCGCCTGGGCGACCGCCTGCGGGTGGAATGGCGGATCGGGGACGACGTGGGCGACGTGCGGGTACCGCCGCTGCTGCTGCAGCCGCTGGCCGAGAACGCGATCGTGCACGCGCTGGCGCGGCGCACGGGACCCGGGCGCCTGGTCGTCGAGGCGCGGCGCGAGGGCCCCGCCCTGCACCTGGCGGTGTGCGACGACGGCGGCGGGCCTGATCCGGAGGCGCGCCCCGGCCACGGCCTGGCCAACCTGCGCGCGAGGCTGCAGCAGCTGCACGGCACAGAAGCCTCCCTGCAGCTGCTGCCCAATGCGCTCGGCGGCACCACCGCACGGGTCGTGGTCCCGTGCGCGCCCGCGCGCGAGGTCGCGGCATGACCCCGTTGCGTGCGGCCATCGTCGACGACGAGCCGCTGGCCCGGCGGCGGCTCGAACGCATGCTCGGCGACCTGGGCGGCGTGGAGGTGGTGGGCAGTTATCGCGACGGCGCCGCGGCGCTGTCCGGGCTGGCGCAGGTGCGGCCGGACGTCGTGTTCCTGGATGTGCGCATGCCCGGGCTCGACGGATTCGAGCTGCTGGAGCGGATGCCGGCGCCGGCGCGGCCGCGGGTGGTGGTGGTGAGCGCATACGGCGAACGCGCGCTCGAGGCGTTCGCGGTGGATGCGGTCGATTACCTGGTCAAGCCGCTGTCGCCGGTGCGCCTGCGCGAGGCGGTCGAGCGGGTGCGTGCACGGATGGCGCCGGTGCCGCCACCCTCGGCGCCCCTGCGTGAACCAGCCCCGGCGGCCGGCGGATACCTCTCCCGCCTCGCGGTCCCGGACGGGCCGCGCCTGCGCGTGGTGGCGGTCGACGAGATCAGCATGCTGGTGGCACAGGGCAACTACGTCGAGCTTGTGCTCCCTGGTCGCAGCCTGCTGCTGCGCCAGCCGCTGGCCGCGCTGCTCGATCGCCTGGACCCGGCGCGCTTCGTGCGCGTGCACCGCTCGCGCGCGGTGCGCATCGACCTGGTCGAGCAGGTCGAGCCGCTCGGTGCCGGGCAGTACAGCCTGCGCCTGCGCGACGGCACCCGGCTCGCGTCCGGCCGTCGCTACCGCCAGGCGCTGCGCGCGGCGCTGGGGCTGGAGGGCTGAGTCCATCGGCCGCGGCGCGCAATGCGCGGCCGCACGCCCGCCGCGCCGTTCAGTCGAACAGCACCACCTGGCGGATCGCCTCGCCGCGGGCGAGCCGGTCGAAGCCGGCATTGATGTCGTCGAGCGCCAGCGTGTGGGTGAGAAGCCGCTCGACCGGCAGCCGGCCGGCGCGATGCAGGGCCACGTAGCGCGGGATGTCGCGGCGGGGCACCGCCGAGCCCATGTACGAGCCCTTGACCGTGCGTTCCTCCGCGACCAGGCCCACCGCCGGCACGCTGAACATGCGGTCGGGCGCGGGCAGGCCGACGGTGATCGTGCAGCCGCCGCGGCGGGTGGCGGCGTAGGCGGCGGCGAGCACGCGCTCGCTGCCCGCGGTCTCGAGCGCGTGGTCGACGCCGCCGCCGGTCGCCTCGCGCACCTGCGCGGCCACGTCGCCCTCGCGCGCGTCGATGCAGTGGCTTGCGCCGAGTTCGCGTGCCAGGGCCAGCTTTTCCGGCACCACGTCGACCGCGACCAGCGGCCAGGCCGAGCAGGCGGCGGCGCCCAGCACCGCCGAGAGGCCGACGCCGCCGAGCCCGAACACCGCCACCGATTCGCCCGGGCGCACCCCGGCGGTGTTCACCACCGCGCCGACGCCGGTCATCACAGCGCAGCCGAACAGGGCGGCGATGGAGGGCGGCAGGTCCGGATCGATGCGCACCGCGGAACGTTCGGACACCACGGCGTACTCGGCGAATCCGGACACGCCCAGGTGGTGGTGCAGCGGCGCGTCGTGCGCGTCGCGCAGCCGCACGTCGCCGTCGAGCAGGGTGCCGGCGGCGTTGGCGGCCGCGCCGGGTTCGCACAGCACCGGGCGGCCGCAGGCGCACGGACCGCAGTGCCCGCACATCGGCACGAACGAGAACACGACCTGGTCGCCCACCCGCAGGCCGGAGACGCCGTCGCCCAGTTCGACCACCTCGCCGGTGGCCTCGTGCCCGAGCAGCATCGGCATGGGGCGAGGGCGCGAGCCGTCGATCACCGACAGGTCGGAATGGCACAGGCCCGCGGCGCGCACGCGCACGCGTACCTCGCCCCGCCCCGGCGGCTGCAGCCGCACGGTTTCGATCGCGAGCGGGCGCGACCGTGCATACGGGGCCGGCGCGCCCATCGTGCGCAGCACCGCGGCGCGCATTGTGGTCATGGCGCCGCCTCCACCACCAGCGGCGCGAGGGCCGCGCGGATGCGGTCCGGGATCGGCGTGCTGCGCCGGCTCTCGCGGTCGACGAACACGTGCACGAACCAGCCTTCGGCGGCAGGCTCGTCCTCGCCGGCGCGAAACAGGCCGATGCCGTAGCGCACGCTGCTGTTGCCCAGCTTCTCCACGCGCATCCCGGCATCCACGCTGCCCGGGAAGGCGATCTCGCGCAGGAAGCGGCAATGCGATTCGGCGCACAGGCCGATCGCCGCGCCGCGGTGGATGTCGAGCCCGCCGGCGGTAATCAGATACGTGTTGATCACGGTGTCGAAGTAGCTGTAGTACTCGACATTGTTGACGTGGCCGTAGACGTCGTTGTCCTTCCAGCGGGTGGGGATGGACAGGAAGTGGCGATAGTCGGCGCGCGTGCTCATGCACGTTCCTCCGCGCTGGCGGTTGCCGTGGCCGGCTTCTGCTCGCGGCCCACCAGCAGCCACCAGCAGGCCAGTGCCGCGGCCAGCGCGATCCAGGGATCGAACAGCGACAGGGCCACGCCGCCCAGCACCGCGCTGCCGCGCTCGGCGTTGCTGCGCGGGATGCCCATGCCGATGTAGGCGCAGGCGAAGCCGGTGGTGACCAGGGTGATGGCCAGTGCGACCCCCAGCAGCGGCTGCAGCCCGGTCAGCAGAGGCAGCAGGAAGTAGATCACCGGCAGGCCCATCATGTAGTAGGAGATCAGCCCGCTGTGCAGGTCGCGCATGGCCTGCGGTCCCTGCCGCCAGCGCGACACCACCACCACGTGCACCCCTGCCCACAGCGCGCCCTGGGTGGTGAAGAACGGCGCGACCAGGCCCGCGGCGGCGTTGCGCACGGCCAGGGTCAGGTGCGAGCGGCGCGCGTCGATGCGGATCGGATCGTCCGGACGCGCGGGCTGCGCGTCTCGGATGACGGCTTCGGCGGTGACCCAGTCGCCGAACGTGATCACGTACGTCAGCAGGACCAGCGGCAGCACGTCCAGGTACATCGACAGGGGCGGCCAGCCGATGGCCAAGGGCGACATCTTCGCCAGCGCGTCGCCCACCGGCGGCAGCATCCAGCCCCACTGCACGTCGTAGCTCACTTCGCCCACCAGCGGCCCGACGACGGCGGCGGCCAGGAAGCCGGGCAGCAGGCCCAGCGCGACCAGGTGGCGCAGCCACGGCATGCGCCGCTGCAGCCGCTGCAGCGGCGCGGAGAACACGACGACCAGGCAGATCGCGCAGGCCAGCAGGATCGACACCGGCTGCTGGTGCAGGAAGCGCGGCGCGTCGGTCACGAACACCTGCCGGAACGCGGCCAGCGCCGAACCGATCAGGATGGTGGCGCGCAGCGTCGGCGGCAGCCAGGCGATCAGGCGCGGTCCGGCGCGGGTGATGCCGAGCACGAACACCAGCACGGCGAACGACAGCGACATGGCGGTCATCGCCTGGAAGCGCAGGTCCGGCGTGTCGTAGCGTGGCAGCACGAAGGCCAGCACCAGGGGCAGCGCCGGCGTGGTCCAGCCCGGCGCGTAGGGTTCGCCGAACACCCACAGCGCGATGACGATCAGGGTGCTGACCAGCAGCGAGGCGGCGATGGCCTCCTCGAACGACATGCCGAAATAGCCGACGAGGATCGGCACCAGGGCCAGGCCGGTCGCGGTGGCGACCAGCAGGCCCTGCGCGATCTCCGGCCAGTGCGGGCGCGTGTGCAGGAACGGCAGGCGGAAGGTGAACGGCCCCCAGCGCCAGCCGCTGTTCTCGACGACCGGCGGCCGCTGCGCGCCGCTCACCGCGCCCGCCCGTCTTCGGCTTCCTGCAGGGCCCGCCACTGCACCTTGCCGGTGGCGCTGCGCGGCAGCGAGGTGCGGAACTCGACCTCGTGCGGCACCTTGTAGGCCGCCATGCGGCCACGCGCCCATTCGATGATGTCCGCGGGCGTCACCTCATGGCCTTCGCGCGGCACGATCACCGCCTTGGCGCTTTCGCCGCGGTGCGGGTCGCGCACGGCGATCACGCAGGCCTCCTGGACCGCGGGATGGCCGTAGAGCATGGCCTCGACCTCGGCCGGCCAGATCTTGTAGCCGGACGCGTTGATCATGCGCTTGAGCCGGTCGACCATGAAGAAGTAGCCCTCGTCGTCGACGTAGGCCAGGTCGCCGGTGCGCAGGAAGCGCTTGCCGTCGATCTCGACGAAGGTCTCCGGATCGTCGGCGGGACGGCCGTGGTAGCCCAGCATCACCTGCGGGCCGTGGGAGACGATCTCGCCGACCTCGCCCGGCGGGAGTTCCTCGAAGGTCTGCGGATCGACCACGCGCGAATCGACGTCGAAGATCGGCAGGCCCAGGCATTGCGGCTTGGGCCGGTGCACGGGGTTGAGGTGGGTCGGGGCCATCGTTTCCGACAGGCCGTAGCCTTCCACGTAGTCGATGCCCCACAGCTGCCGGATGCGCTCGGCGACCGCCTTGGGCATCGCCGCGCCGCCGCCGGTGAGGATGTGCATCGAGGACAGGTCGAAGGCCGACAGGTCCTGGTGCAGGAAATCCATCAGCATGGTCGGGATCGCGGTCCAGGAGCCGCAGCGGTGGCGCTCGATCAGCCTGGCCGCGCAGGCCTTGTCCCAGCGCGTCATCACCACGATCGTGTTGCCGCGCCAGACCGGCGTGGTCACGCCGTTCTGCATGCCGGTGACGTGGAACATCGGCAGGTTCGCCAGCACCACGGTGTCCTTGGGGGCGAAGCACCACTCCGGCCCGGCCACGGTGGTGTGCATCACCGTGCGGTGCGTGTGCAGGCAGCCCTTCGGATGGCCGGTGGTGCCGGAGGTGTAGGGCATCACCGCGAGGTCGTCCGGTCCGGCCAGGTGCGGCGAGGGCGCCAGGCGTTCGCCCAGGGCGTCCGCCCAGGCGACGGTGCCGTCGAGGCGCTCGCGCGGCTGCGCGACCACGTCGGGCACGGGCAGGTCGGTGTCCGGATCGGCATAGTCGCAGTAGCTGGCGACGACGGCGTGGTCGAGGTGCTCGCCGCGCAGCGGCAGCATCTCGGCCGCGAGTTCCTGCGCCAGCACGGCCACGCGCGCGCCGCTGTCGCGGACGATGTGCCGCACTTCCTCGAGCCGGTTCATGCAGTTGACCGGCACCACCACCGCGTCGGCGCGCAGGATGGCATGGAAGGCGATGATGAACTGCGGGCAGTTCTGCATGAACAGCGCGACGCGGTCGCCCCGCGCCACGCCGCAGCGCTGCTGCAGGTAGCCGGCGAGCGCGTTCGCCTGGGCGTCGAGCTCGGCGTATTCGAGCGCGCGGCCGTAGTAGATCGTCGCCGGCTTGCGCGGGTAGCGGCGCGCGCTGACCGCGAGGTTGTCGTACAGCGAGGTCTGCGGCAGTTCGAGGTGGTGGGGCAGGCCGGGCGGCCAGTGCGGGGAACGTTGCATGGTCGGCTCCTGGATGGGTCGCTGGCCGGAGGCTCAGTCGGCCAGCTGCGGCAGGACCAGCAGCTTGCCCACCGCCTCGCGGGAGAGCAGGGCGGAGAGCGCGGCCGGCGCCTGCGAGAGGGGATAGCGCCGCGACACCAGCGGCCGCAGCGCGCCTTCGCGCAGCCACTGCAGCAGCTGGCGGGTGTTGGCGGCGCTGGCCGCGGGTTCGCGCCGCACGAAGTCGCCCCAGAACACGCCCAGCAGCGCGGTGCCCTTGAGCAGCAGCAGGTTGGCCGGGACTTTCGGGATCTCGCCCGCGGCGAAGCCGACCACGAGGTGGCGGCCGCCCCAGGCCAGGGTGCGCAGCGCGGTCTCGGTGAGTGCGCCGCCCACCGGGTCGTAGACGATGTCCACGCCGGCCTTGCCGGCGTGTGCGCGCACCTGGTCGCGGAAGTCCCCGGCGCCCGGGTCGACGGTCGCGTCGGCGCCGCGCGAGCGCGCCGCCTCGCGCTTGGCCTGGGTGGAGGCCGCGGCGATCACGCGCAGGCCCATGCGCTTGCCCAGCTCCACCGCGGCCAGGCCGACGCCGCCGCCGGCGCCGAGCACCAGCAGGGTCTCGCCGGCCTTCGCCTGCGCACGGTCCTTGAGCGCATGCCAGGAGGTGCCGTAGGTGAGCAGGAAGCTGGCGGCCACGGCCAGCGCTTCGTCGCCGGTGTCGGCGGGCAGCGCCACGAGGTGGCCGGCCTCGGCCACCACTTCCTCGGCGAAGGCCCCGTGGGTCGCGGTGCCGACGACCTTGTCGCCGGGGTGCAGCGTGTCCACGCCGTCGCCGACCGCGCTCACCACGCCGGAGAACTCCAGGCCCGGGGCGAAGGGCAGCTCGGGCCGGAACTGGTACTTGCCGGCCACCATCAGCGCATCCGGGTAGTTCGCCGCGGCCGCGTGCACGCGCACCCGCACCTGGCCGGGCCCCGGTTCGGGCAGGGGCAGTTCGCCGATGCGCAGTGATTCGGGTGGCCCCCATGCGTCGCAGACGACGGCTCTCATGTCCCGCTTCCTCCCCGTTGCTAGAAACGTCCCTCGGTGGCCTCGTACACGCGGTTGCGCAGCGCGACCAGCCGGGGCCCGAAGTCCTGCACCAGCTTCTCGCGCGTCATCACCGACACCCGGCCGCTGATATTGAAGGCGAAATGGCGGGTGCCGTCGGCCGAGACCATCGGCACGCCCACCGCGAACACGTCCGGGTTCCAGTCGCCCAGCGAGAACACGAAGCCGTAGGTCTCGTAGTCCTTGCGCGCGCGCTCGATGCCGGCGCGGATCTTCGGCCAGGCCTCGGGCGGCACGGTGCGCTCGAGTTCGGCCAGGCGCTGCTCGAACACCTCGCGCGGACGCGCGGCGAGGTCGGCGCGGCCCAGCGCGGTGGTGCCGTGGGGCACGCGCGCGCCCTTCTCCAGCCGCAGGTTGAACATCGCGTCGCCCTGGCAGACTTCGAGCAGCAGCATGCGCAGGCCCTCGGGCACGGCGAGCATCACCGCCGCCTGGGTGTAGTCGGCCAGCTCCTGCATCAGCGGCTGGGCGATGTCGATCACGTCGTGGCCGGCCATGTAGGCGTGGCCGAGGCCCAGCACCGCGGGCCCGAGCGCGTACTTCTCGCGCGACGGCGCGTACTCCAGGTAGCCCAGCGCGGCCAGGGTCTGGGTGAGCCGCGAGACGGTGGCCTTGGGCAGCTTGGTGCGCCGGGCGATGTCCTGGTTGCCCAGGTAGCGGCCGTCGGGGTTCCCCCGGCCGTGTTCGAAGCAGCGCAGGATCGAGAACGCGCGCACCACCGAATTGACCAGCGGCGGGCCGCCCTCGGCCGGCGCCAGCGACTTCGGATCGCGCTTTGGGTTGCCCATGTCAGGCCGCCTCCCCGCGGTACTTGCCCAGCTCGAGGCGGGCGATGGTCTCGTGGTGCACCTCGTCCGGGCCGTCGGCCAGGCGCAGGGTGCGGGTATGCGCCCAGGCCTTGGCGAGGAAGCTGTCCTGGCTGACGCCCGCGGCGCCGTGCGCCTGCACCGCCCAGTCGATCACCTGTTCGACCGCCTGCGGCGCGATCACCTTGATCATCGCGATCTCGGTGCGCGCGGCCTTGTTGCCCACGGTGTCCATCATGCGCGCGGCGCGCATCACCATCAGCCGCGCCTGATCGAGCAGGCAGCGCGAGCGCGCGATGCGTTCGCGCCAGACCGAGTGTTCGGCCAGCGCCCGCCCGAACGCGCGCCGCGACGCGAGCCGGCGGCACATCGCCTCGAGCGCGCGCTCGCCCACGCCGATCGCGCGCATGCAGTGGTGGATCCGGCCCGGGCCGAGGCGGCCCTGCGCGATCTCGAAGCCGCGGCCCTCGCCGAGCAGCAGGTTCGAGGCCGGCACGCGCACGTCCCGCAGGGCGACCTGCATGTGCCCGTGCGGCGCGTCGTCGTAGCCGTACACGTCCATCGCGCGCTCGACGGTGATCCCGGGCGCATCGGCCGGGACGAGGATCATCGAGTGGCGGTGGTGGCGGTCCGCGTCCGGGTTGGAGACGCCCATGACGATGTAGACCGCGCAGCGCGGATCGCCCGCGCCCGAGGCGTACCACTTGCGCCCGTTGATGACGTAGTCGTCGCCGTCGCGCCGGATCGCGCACTCGAGGTTGGTGGCGTCGGACGAGGCCACGTCCGGCTCGGTCATCAGGAAGGCGGAGCGGATGCGGCCGTCGAGGAGGGGGTCGAGCCAGCGCGCCTGCTGCTCCCCGGTGCCGTAGCGGGCCAGCACCTCCATGTTGCCGGTGTCGGGCGCGCTGCAGTTGAACACCTCGGGCGTCCAGTGCACCCGTCCCATCAGTTCGCACAGCGGCGCGTAGTCGAGGTTGGACAGGCCCTCGGGGGCGCGCGGCGAGTCGGGCAGGAACAGGTTCCACAGGCCTTCGGCGCGGGCCTCGGCCTGGAGCCGGGCCACGAGGGCGCTCGGCTGCCATGGATTGCCGGCGGCGCGGGCGCGGGCCGCCTCCTCCTCGTAGGCCGCCTCGTTCGGCCACACCCGGCGCTGCAGGAAGTCGCGCAGCCGGCGCTCGAGTTCGCGGCTTCGGGGGGAGGGCGTCAGGTCCATAAGTTTCGCCTGATGGAACGAGATTCCATAAAGTGCATCGATCCTATGCGGGCTTTCCGCAAGACGCAACCCGCCTGTCCATACGCGAATTCATGCTGCAATGCGGCACGCCCGGGTGTTGCATGGCCGTACGCGCCCGTCTAGAGTGGTTCCGAACTACAGAATTCAGTTCCACGATACGGAATTATACTGGATGCAGTCCGCCAGCTCCGCGCCGTCGCTTCATGTGCTCGTCCGCCGGGAGGATGTCGACCCGGCGCGGCTGGCGGGGCGGGTCGTGGTCGTGATCGACGTGCTGTTCGCCACCTCGACCATCGTGCACGCGCTGGGCGCGGGCGCCGCCGCGGTCTACCCGGCGCGCGACGACGGCGACGCGAGAGCCGCGGCCGCGTGCCGCCCTGGCGTCGTCATCGCCGGCGAGTACATGGCGCGTACCCTGCCCGGGCACGCGCCGGCCACCCCGCTGGCGCTGGCCCTGCACCTGGTCCGCGGCGGGGACCTGGTCTACCTCACCACCAATGGCACCCGCGCCATCGCGGCGTGTGCCGGCGCCGCGGCCGTTTACGCAGGCGCGCTGGGCAATGCCACCGCGCTGGCGCGGCACGTCGTCGCGCACCATCCGGGGCAGCCGGTGCTGCTGCTGTGCGCGGGGTCGCTGGGGCGGTTCAGCCTCGAGGACTTCATCGGTGCCGGCCACCTGGCGCGTGCGCTGCGTGCCGCCGGCGACTACGCGCCCACCGACGCGGCGCTGGCGGCGGAGTTCGCCAGCATGGGCATCGACCCGGGCCGGGCGCTGTCGACGTCGCGGGTCGGGCGCATCCTGGCCGGCGCGGGGCTGGAGGCGGAAATCGCGCATGCCGCCGCCTGCGACACCTGCGACGTGGTGCCGGTGCTGCGCGACGGCGTGCTGGTGAGGGTGCAGGCATGAGCGGCGCCTTTCCCGCGGTGGAGGCCAATGTCGCGCGGCTGCAGGCCTGGCTGCGCGGCCATCTCGACGGTTTCGACGGCGAGCTGCACGTCGAGCGCCTTGCCGGCGGCCGCTCCAACCCGGGCTGGCGCCTGCGCACGGCCGCGCGCGACTGCGTGCTGCGCGCGCGGCCCGGCCCGCGCGAACTGCTGCTGCCGTCGGCGCATGCGATCGAGCGGGAATTCCGCGTACAGCGGGCGCTGGCCGGCAGTGCCGTCCCGGTGCCGGCGGTACACGTGCTGTGCGAGGACGAGTCGATCGTCGGCGCCGGCTTCTACGTCATGGACTTCGTCGACGGCGAGATCTTCCGCGACCCGGCGTTGCCGGAGCTGTCCGCGGAAGGGCGCGCAGCCCGCTACGACGCGATGCTCGCTGCGATCGCGGCGCTGCACCAGCTCGACGTCGACGCGCTCGGGCTGCGCGACTTCGGGCGTCCCGGCCGGTACTTCGCGCGCCAGATCGACCGCTGGACGCGCCAGTACCTCGCCAGCCGCGACGGCGACGTCCCGGCGATGGAGAAGCTGATCGCGTGGCTGCCCGGCGCGGCGCCGCGCGAGGACGACGAGCCGGTCGCGCTGGTGCACGGCGACTTCCGCATCGACAACCTGGTCTTCGCCCGCGGCGAGCCGCGGCTGCGGGCGGTGCTGGACTGGGAGCTGTCCACCCTCGGGCACCCGCTGGCCGACTTCGGCTACCACGTGATGACCTGGCACATCGTGCCCGGGTTCCTCGCCGGGCTCGGCGGGCTCGACCTCGACGCGCTCGGGATCCCCGGCGAGCAGTCCTACGTGCGCGAGTACGAGCGCCGCACGGGCCTGCGCGCCGGCGAGCACTGGGACTTCTGCCTGGCCTACAACCTGTTCCGCCTGGCCGCGATCCTGCAGGGCGTCGGCGCGCGCGCGCGCGCCGGCATGGCGACCGATCCGCAGGCGGCGCGCTTCGCCGCGCAGGTGCCGATGCTCGCCGAACTCGGCTGGGGCTTCGCCCTGCGCGCGGGAGCCACGCCATGAACCCTTCCCCTTTCCACATGCCACGGTGCTGACAACGACATGGCCGTAACCACGACACTGCGCGACGGCATCGCCGTCGTCACCTTCGACAACCCGCCCGTCAACGGCCTCGGCCTGGAGGTGCGCCGCGGCCTGGCCGAGGCGCTGGACGCCGCCAACGCCGACGACGCGATCCACGGCATCGTGGTCACCGGCGGCGGGCGCTTCTTCTCCGGCGGGGCCGACATCAAGGAGTTCAACACCCCGCGCGCCGAACAGGCGCCCAACCTGCACGACGTGATCGCCGCGGTGGAGTCGAGCGCCAAGCCGGTCTGCGCGGCCATCAACGGCACCGCGCTCGGCGGCGGGCTCGAGCTGGCGCTGGCCGCGCACTACCGCGTGGCCCGCCGCGGCATCGAGGTCGGCCTGCCCGAGGTCAAGATCGGCATCCTGCCCGGCGCCGGCGGCACCCAGCGGCTGCCGCGCGCGGTGGGGCTGGAAACCGCGCTGAACATGATCGTGTCCGGCGCCCCGGTGGCCGCCGAGCGGCTCGACGGGAGCGGGCTGTTCGACGCGCTGGTCGAGGACGACGCGGTCGAGGCCGCAGTCGTCCTGCTGCGCGAGCGGATCGCGGCCGGCGCCGCGCATCCGCGCTTGCGCGACCGCCAGGTCGAGCACGACGACGCGCAGGCCTTCCTCGCCTGGGCGCGCATGGGCGTGGCCGCGGCGTCCAGGCACTACCCGGCGCCGCTGCGCTGCGTGGACGCGGTCGCCGCTTCGCTGCGCCCGTTCGAGGAAGGCATCGCGGTCGAGCGCGAGGGCTTCACCGTGCTGGTCAACTCGCCCGAGTCGCGCGCGCTGCGGCACGCCTTCTTCGGCGAACGCGCCGCCAGCCGGATCGACGACGTCGGCCCGGACGTGAAGCCGCGCCCGGTGGCGCGTGTGGGCATCGTCGGCGCCGGCACCATGGGCGGCGGCATCGCCATGAACTTCCTCAACGCCGGCATCCCGGTGGCGATCCTGGAGACCTCGCAGGAGGCGCTCGACCGCGGCATCGCCGCCATCCGCCGCAACTACGAGGGCAGCGCGAAGAAGGGCCGGATCACGGCCGCGCAGGTCGAGCAGCGCATGGGCCTGCTCACGCCCACGCTCGACTATGCCGCGCTGGCCGACGCCGACCTGCTGATCGAAGCCGTCTACGAGGAGTACGCGGTCAAGCAGGCCGTGTTCGAGCAGCTCGACGCGGTCGCGAAGGACGGCGCCATCCTCGCCACCAACACCTCGACGCTCGATGTCGACCGCATCGCCGCCTTCACCCGCCGCCCGCAGGACGTGCTGGGGCTGCACTTCTTCAGTCCGGCCAACGTCATGCGCCTGCTCGAGGTGGTGCGCGGCGCGAAGACGGCCAGGGACGTGCTGGCGACGGCCATGGCGGTGGCCAAGGCGATCCGCAAGACCGCCGTGGTCTCGGGCGTGTGCGACGGCTTCATCGGCAACCGCATGATCGAGCAGTACTCGCGCCAGGCGACCTTCCTGCTCGAGGAAGGCGCGCTGCCGCAGCAGGTCGACCGCGCGATGGAGGCCTTCGGTTTCGCCATGGGGCCGTTCCGCATGGGAGACCTGGCCGGCAACGACATCGCCTGGGCGATCCGCAAGCGCCGCTACGTCGAGCGGCCGGACATGGTCTACGCGAAGAACGCGGACCTGCTGTGCGAGATGGGCCGCTTCGGCCAGAAGACCGGCAAGGGCTGGTACGACTACCAGCCCGGCGATCGCACCCCGCATCCGTCCGCCGAAGTCGAGGCGATGATCCTCGAACAGTCGAAGGCGCTGGGGATCACCCGCCGCGAGATCTCCGATCGTGAGATCGTCGAGCGCCTGGTCTACGCCCTGGTCAACGAAGGTGCGCGCATCCTCGAGGAGGGCATCGCCGCGCGCGCCTCGGACATCGACATCGTCTACCTCGCCGGCTACGGCTTCCCCGCCTGGCGGGGCGGGCCGATGTTCCACGCCGACCAGGTGGGCCTCTACAACGTGCTGGCGGCGATGCGCCGCTACGCCCGCGGCCACCGCGGCGAGGCCTGGGAGCCGGCGCCGCTGCTGGTCGAACTGGCCGGCTCCGGCCGCAACTTCAACGATCCGGTCGCGCGCCCGCGCGCTGCCGCCGCATGAGTCACGCCATGAACGAAGCCGTCATCGTTTCCACCGCGCGCACCGGCCTGGCCAAGAGCTGGAAGGGCGCGCTCAACCTCAGCCACGGCGCCACGGTGGGCGGACACGTGGTGCGTCACGCGGTCGAGCGCGCCGGGGTGGACCCGGCCGAGGTCGAGGACGTGGTCATGGGCTGCGCCTGGCCCGAGGGCGCCACCGGCAGCAACATCGCGCGCCAGATCGCGCTGCGCGCCGGCCTGCCGTCCAGCGTGCCCGGCGCGACCGTCAACCGCTTCTGCGCCTCGGGCCTGCAGGCGATCGCGCAGGCCGCGCAGCGGATCGTCGCCGGCGAGCCGGGCGTGTTCGTGGCCGGCGGCGTGGAGTGCATTTCCACGGTGCAGAACACGATCAACCAGCACATGCTGGAAGACACCTGGATGCGCCGCCACCACCCGGCGATCTACATGCCGATGCTGCAGACCGCGGAGAACGTGGCCAGGCGCTACGGCATCGACCGCGAGCGCCAGGACCGCTACGGGGTGGAAAGCCAGCGGCGTGCCGCCGCCGCGCAGGCCGCCGGGCTGTTCGACGACGAGATCGTGCCGATCACCGTGCGCCAGGCGGTGGCGGACCCGGCGACCAGGGCGATGGTCACGCGCGAGGTCACGCTCTCGGCCGACGAGGGCGTGCGCGCCGACACCACATATGAAGGCGTGTCGAAGATCCGCACGGCGCTACCCGGCGGCGTGATCTCGGCCGGCAACGCCAGCCAGTTTTCCGATGGCGCCTCGGCCAGCGTGCTGATGTCGGCGGCGGAGGCCGCGCGACGCGGGATCCGGCCGCTCGGCATCTTCCGCGGCTTCGCGGTCGCCGGCTGCGAGGCCGACGAGATGGGCATCGGCCCGGTGTTCGCGGTGCCCAAGCTGCTGCAGCGCGCCGGGCTCACGGTCGACGACATCGGCCTGTGGGAACTCAACGAGGCCTTCGCCGTGCAGGTGCTGTACTGCATGGACCGGCTCGGCATCCCGCACGAGCGGCTCAACGTCAACGGCGGCGCAATCGCGGTCGGCCACCCCTACGGGGTCAGCGGCGCGCGCCTGGTCGGCCATGCGCTGATCGAAGGCCGGCGGCGCGGCGTGAAGTACGTAGTGGTCACCATGTGCGTCGGCGGCGGCCAGGGCGCGGCCGGCCTGTTCGAGGTGGCCTGAGCCGATGACGGCCCTGCTGCTCTCGCGCGAGGACCTGCGCTTCCAGCTCTACGACTGGCTGCACGCCGAGTCGCTGCTGTCGGCGCCGCGCTTCGCCGCGCACTCGCGCGAGACCTTCGACGCGGTGATCGACAGCTGCGAGCGGCTGGGCGGGGACGTGCTCCTGCCGTGCCACGCGCTCTCCGACCGCGAGGAGCCCGGGTTCGACGGCGAGGCGGTGCGCCTGCCCGACGCGGTGGTCGAAGCCGTGCGTGCGCTGGCGGCCAGCGGCCTGGTCGCCGCCACCCAGGACGACGCGGTCGGCGGCCTCCAGCTGCCGGTGCTGGTGGAGAAGGCGGCGCAGGCCTGGCTGTCGGCCGCGAACATCGGCGCCTGCGCCTATCCGATGCTCACAGCCGGCAATGCCTCGCTGCTGCTGGCCCACGGAAGCCCGGCGCAGGTGGAGGCGTTCGCGCTGCCGCAGCTGCGCGGGGAATGGACCGGCACCATGTGCCTGTCCGAGCCGCAGGCCGGTTCGTCGCTCTCGGACATCACCACCCGCGCCGAGTACGAGCGCGACACGCCGCTCGGGCCCCGGTACCGGCTGTCCGGCCGCAAGATGTGGATCTCCGGGGGCGAGCACACGATCCTCGGCAACATCGTCCACCTGGTGCTGGCCAAGGTGCCGGACGCGGACGGGCGCCTGCCGCAGGGCACCCGCGGCATCTCGCTGTTCATCGTGCCGCGCACGCTGACCGCGGACGAGGGCGGAGAGCGCAACGACGTCAGCCTCGCCGGGATCAACCACAAGCTCGGCTACCGGGCCACGGTCAACTGCGCGCTCAACTTCGGCGAGGGCAGGTTCCGGCCGCAGGGCCGCGCCGGCGCGGTGGGCTACCTCGTCGGCAAGCCGGGCGACGGCCTGGCCTGCATGTTCCACCTGATGAACGAGGCGCGCATCGGCGTGGGGCTCGGCGCGGCTGCGTTGGGCTACACGGCCTACCTGCACGCGCTCGACTACGCGCGCAACCGGCCGCAGGGGCGGCTGCCGGGCCCGGCGGGCAAGGATGCGTCGCAGCCGCAGGTGCCGCTGGTCGCGCACGCCGACGTGCGGCGCATGCTGCTGGCGCAGAAGTGCTACGCCGAGGGCGGGCTGGGCCTCGTGCTCGCCTGCGCGCGCCTGGTCGACGAGCAGCGCATCGCGCGCGAGGCGGGCGACGGCGAAGCGGCCGCATCGAAGCAGCGCCTGCTCGACCTCCTGACCCCGGTGGTGAAGAGCTGGCCCTCGCAGTGGTGCCTGGCCGGCAACGACCTCGCCATCCAGGTGCATGGGGGCTACGGCTACACCCGCGACTACCGCGTCGAGCAGTTGTGGCGCGACAACCGGCTCAATGCCATCCACGAAGGCACCCACGGCATCCAGGGCATCGACCTGCTGGGGCGCAAGGTCGCGATGCACGACGGCGCTGCGTTCGAGGCCTACGTGCGGATGGTCGAGGCCACGCTGTCGCGCGCCGCCGGCGGTGGCTGCGCGGAGCTGGCGGACGCGCTGGCAGCGCGCCTGGCGCGGCTGCGCGAGGTGACCGCCGCGCTGCTGCGGGTCGATGACCCGGTCGCGCGCCTGGCCAATGCCAGTGCCTACCTCGAGG
The DNA here is from genome assembly GCF_000472505.1 of Luteimonas sp. J29. GTDB lineage: Bacteria > Pseudomonadota > Gammaproteobacteria > Xanthomonadales > Xanthomonadaceae > Luteimonas. The sequence goes on along the minus strand of NZ_AWZR01000002.1, from coordinate 86,493 downwards.
CCTTCGGCCACGTCACCGTGGCCTGGGTGTGGCTGGACCAGGTGCTGGCGCTGGGCGGCCGCGACGACGGCTTCGCCCGCGGCAAGCGCCAGGCGGCGCGCTGGTTCATGCGCTGGGAGCTGCCGCGCGTGGATGCGTGGCTCGACCGCCTGGCCGACAACGACGACACCGCGCTGGCCATGCGCGACGAATGGTTCTGAGGGAGCGCAGCATGACCGGCCACCGCCACCTGTTCGATCTCGACGGACGCACCGCACTCGTCACCGGCGGCTCGCGCGGCCTCGGACTGCAGATCGCCGAGGCGCTGGGCGACTTCGGCGCCGCGGTGATGATCGCCGCGCGCAAGCGGCACGAGCTCGACGAGGCGCTGGCGCACCTGCGCGGCCGCGGCATCCGGGCCGAGGCCAGCGCTGTGGACCTGGCCGGGGACGGCGCGGCGGAGGCTCTGGTCGAGGCGACGCTGGCCGCGTTCGGTGGCATCGACGTGCTGGTCAACAACGCCGGGGCGACCTGGGGCGCGCCGGCCGAGGACTACCCGCTCGAGGCCTGGGACAAGGTGTTCAACCTCAACGTGCGCGCCCTGTTCGCGCTGTCGCAGCAGGTGGCGCGGCGGGCCATGCTGCCGCGCGGCAGCGGGCGCATCGTCAACATCGCCTCGGTCGCGGGCCTGCGCGGCAACGCCGGCGCCCTGCTCAAGACCGCCGCCTACAACGCGTCCAAGGGCGCGGTGGTCAACCTGACCCGCGCGCTGGCGGCGGAGTGGGGCGGCCGCGGCATCACCGTCAATGCCATCGCGCCCGGATTCTTCCCCTCGAAGATGAGCCAGGGGGTGATCGGCGCTCTGGGCGAGGACGCGCTGATGGGCCACGCGCCGCTGCGCCGGCTCGGCGGCGATGAGGACCTCAAGGGCGCCGCGCTGCTGTTCGCCTCCGACGCCGGCGCGCACATCACCGGCCAGGTGCTGGCCGTCGACGGCGGGTACACGGCGGTATGAGCGCGACCATGGCCATGGGCGACCTGCGCGGCAAGGTGGCGGTGATCACCGGCGCCGGGTCGGGCTTCGGCCGCGAGTTCGCGCGGGTGGCGGCCGGGGCCGGCATGGCGGTGGTGCTGGTGGACGTGCAGGCAGACGCGCTCGCCGAGACCGCGGCCGCGCTCGAGGCGGGGGGCACCACGGTGATGCAGCGACGCCTGGACGTCGCCGATGGCCACGCCCTGCAGACCCTGGCGCACGACGCCTGGGCGCGCTTCGGCGCGGTCCACCTGCTGTTCAACAATGCCGGGGTCGGCACCACCGGGATGGTCTGGGAAGCCAGCGTCCAGGACTGGGAGTGGGTGCTCGGCGTGAACCTGTGGGGCGCGATCCACGGCGTGCGCGCCTTCGTTCCGCGCATGCTGGAGGCGGCGGCGGGCGATCCCGGCTACCGCGGCCACGTGGTCAACACCGCCTCGGTCGCGGGGCTGGTGGATCCGCCGTTGACCGGGCCGTACAACGTCGCCAAGCACGCCGTGGTGTCGCTGTCGGAAACGTTGTACCAGGACCTGTCCCTGGTCGGCGACCGCGTGGGTTGCTCGGTGCTGTGCCCGTCGTGGGTCGGCACCGGGATCGCCCGGGCCGACCGCAACCGCGATCCGCGTGCCGTGCGCACCCGCACCCGCGCCGCCGCCGTGGGCCAGGCGCTGGTCGACAAGGTGGTGTCGTCGGCGAAGACCACCGCCGCGGACGTCGCACGGCTGACCTTCGAGGCCATCGCCGAGCGCCGCTTCTGGATCCTGCCGCACCCGCAGGCGCTCGACGCCGTGCGCGCGCGCCACGAGGCCCTGCTCGCGCACGCGCCGCCGCCCGATCCCTATGCCGCGCTGCCGCAGCTGCGGCGCCAGATCCTCGACGCGCTGCACGCGCCCTGAGCCACCGGAGCCTCCATGGACCTGAACTTCAGTCCCGAAGAACTCGCATTCCGCGACGAGGTGCGCGCCTTCGTCGCCGCCCACCTCCCCGACGACATCCAGGGCCGCGTGCGCCGCGGCGACGAGAGCCAGGTGGCCGACGACATCCGCCGCTGGCAGAAGATCCTGCACGCGCACGGCTGGGGCGCGGTGATGTGGCCGCGCGAGTTCGGCGGCACCGGCTGGGACAAGACCCGCCAGTTCCTGTTCGAGATCGAATGCGCCGCGGCCGACGCGCCGATCCAGCTGCCGTTCGGCCTGAAGATGGTGGCGCCGGTGATCATGCGCTACGGCACGCCGGAGCAGCAGCAGCGCTTCCTGCCGCGCATCCTCGACGGCAGCGACTGGTGGTGCCAGGGCTACTCGGAGCCGGGCAGCGGCTCGGACCTGGCCTCGCTCAAGACCCGCGCCGAGCGCGACGGCGACCACTACGTGGTCAACGGGCAGAAGGCCTGGAACACGCTCGGCCAGCACGCCGACTGGATCTTCTGCCTGGTGCGCACCGACCCGGACGCCAAGCCGCAGCGCGGCATCAGCTTCCTGCTGATCGACATGCGCACGCCCGGCATCCGCCTGCAGCCCACGCGCCTGCTCGACGGCACGTACGAGGTCAACGAGGTGTTCTTCGACAACGTGCGCGTGCCGGTCGGGAACCTGGTGGGCGAGGAGAACGCGGGCTGGACCTGCGCCAAGTTCCTGCTCGGCCACGAGCGCACCAACATCGCCGGCATCGGCGCCAGCCGGCGCGAGCTGGCGCGGCTGCGGCGCATGGCCGCCGAAGCCGTGCGCGACGGCCGGCCGCTGGCCGAGGACCCCGTGTTCGCCGCGCGCATCGCCCAGGTGGCGCTGGAGCTGCGCGCGCTGGAGGTGACCAACCTGCGCGTGATCTTCGCCGAGGCGCGCCAGCAGGCGCCGGGGCCGGAAGCCTCGATGCTCAAGATCCGCGGCACCGAGATCCTGCAGCGTATCACCGAACTGCAGGTCGAGGCGCTGGGCGCGCGCGCGCTGGAATACGAGGGCGACGGCGAGGACGTGCCGCGCGCCGTCGGCCAGTACATGAACCTGCGCAAGCTGAGCATCTACGGCGGATCCAACGAGATCCAGCGCAACATCATCGCGCAGATGGTCCTGCAACTCTGAGGCAACGACACGATGGATTTCTCCTTCACCGAAGAACAGCAGATGCTGCAGGACTCGATCCGGCGCTACCTGGCGTCCGACTACCCGCTCGAACACCGCGCGAGGATCCTCGCCAGCGAGGCGGGCTGGTCGCCGGAGACCTGGCGGGCGCTGGCCGAGCTCGGCCTGCTCGCGCTCGACATCGACGAGGCCGACGGCGGCATCGGTGCCGGACCGGTCGGCACCATGCTGGTGTCGCAGGCGACGGGCGCGGGCCTGCTGCTCGAACCGTTCCACTCCAGCGCCGTGCTGGCCACGCGCGTGGTCTCGCTGCTGGCCCGGGGCGAGCAACGCGCGACGCTGCTCGGGGCGCTGGCCTCGGGCGAGGCGGTCGCGGTGCTGGCCCACGACGAGGACGGCGGATGGTTCGAGCCGCGCGCCACCACTGCCGAGGCCGATGGCGACGGCTGGCGCCTGCGCGGACGCAAGGCCCGCGTGTACCACGCGCCAATGGCGCGCTGGCTGCTGGTGAGCGCGCGCACGCAGGACGGATCCGGCGTGTTCCTGGTCGAGCGCGAGGCCGCGGGCGTGCAGCTGCGGCCGCTGCGCACGGTCGACGGCCAGCGCGCCGCCGATATCGAGTTCGACCTGCGCCTGCCGGCGGACGCACGGCTGGGCGGCGAGGCGTCCGCGGCGCTCGACGAGGCGCTCGACCTGGGACTCGCGGCGCTGTGCGCCGATGCGCTGGGCGTGCTCGACCGCGCCCTGGCCACGACCGTGCAGTACGCCCGCGACCGGGTCCAGTTCGGCACGCCGATCGGGCGCTTCCAGGCGCTGCAGCACCGCATGGCCGACATGTACATGCAGGTCGAACAGGCGCGTTCGATGACCTACCTGGCCACGTCCGCCTGCGAGGGCGGCGATCCGGCCGCGCGCCGGGAGGCGGTCTCGGGCGCCAAGGTCGTGGTCGGCCAGGCGGCGCGCCGGGTCGGCCAGGAGTCGGTCCAGCTGCACGGCGGCATGGGCATGACAGACGAGCTCGACGTCAGCCACTGCTTCCGGCGGCTGCTGGCGTTCGAGCTGCGCATGGGCACGACCGACGAGCACCTGCACGCGCTGCAGGCGCTCGCGCGGGCCGGGGCGGCGTAGGCGGGACGACGGCCGCCTGGCGTCGCGCGCATGCGGCGGACGGGCGGCCAGCGGGACGGAGCGGGGTGCGCAGGGGACGCGGGAGGAAGGAGCGGCACGCAGGACAGGGACACATTCGAGGTTTCCGGGCCGCCGCAGGGGGCGGCGGCCGACGAGGACCCAACGCAGGATTACGGGAGGGTAGACCCATGAACGGCAACACGATCCATCGCAATTTGCTCGCCGCCTCGGTGGCGCTCGCGCTGTGCGGTTTCGCCACGACCGCGCTCGCGGACGACGCCTTGCAGGAGGACGGCGGCCAGGTCCCGCCACCCGCATCCAGCGAGCGGGCGTCCACGCTCGACACCCTGATCGTCACCGCGCAGAAGCGCGAGGAGGCGCTGCAGGACGTGCCGATCACCCTGAGCGTGCTGCCCGAGCAGCTGCTGCAGGATGCCGGCGCGCGCGACATCAAGGAGCTCCAGCACCTGGTCTCGGGGATGAGCGTCACCAGCACCGCGTCGGAAAGCCAGACCACGGTGCGGCTGCGCGGCATCGGCACGGTCGGCGACAACCCGGGCCTGGAATCGTCGGTGGGCGTGGTGATCGACGGCGTCTACCGGCCGCGCAACGGCGTCGGCTTCGGCGACCTGGGCCCGGTCGAGCGGGTGGAAGTGCTCAAGGGCCCGCAGGGCACGGTGTTCGGCAAGAACACCTCGGCCGGCCTGGTCAACGTGGTCACCCGGGCGCCGTCCTACAACCAGAGCGTCGAAGCCGAGGTCACCGCCGGCAACTACGGCCTGTTCGGCGTCTCGGCCAGCTACAACGACGCGCTCAGCGACACCGCCGCCTTCAGCCTCTACGGCGTCAAGCGCTGGCGCGACGGTTTCCTCGACGTCGAGACCGGCGCCGGGCCGCGCACCAGCCGCGAGGACAACAACCTCGACTTCCACGGCCTGCGCGGCCAGCTGCTGCTCGAGCCGACCGACGGCCTGCGCATCCGCATGATCGCCGACTACGCCAGCCGCAGCGAGGAATGCTGCGCCTCGGTGACCACGACGCGCGGACCGACCGCGGACATTGTCGACGCGCTGGCCGGGGGCGAGGGCGTCATCCCGGTTCCGGATCCCTCGCGGCGCCTGGCCTACAGCAACGACATCACCCGCCAGTCGGTGGAGGACAAGGGCTGGTCGGTACAGGTCGACTGGGACACGCCGTGGCTGGGCGAGGCCACCCTGACCTCGATCACCGCGATGCGCGACTGGATCAACCTCAACTCCGGCGACCTCGACTTCACCACGGCGCCGATCTGGGTCCGCCACTACGGCGCCGGCGAGAACGACGTCGGCTTCGAGACCTTCAGCCAGGAGCTGCGCCTGACCGGCTCGACCGACAAGGTGGACTGGATGGTGGGCGCCTTCTACGCGGACGAGGACCTGGTGCGCAACGACAGCATCACCATGGGCAGCGCCTACGAGCCCTACCTGTCGATCGCGCTGCTGAGCAACATCGCCGCGGCGTTCCCGCCGGGGCTGGTGGATACCAGCAACCCGTTCCTGTTCCTGTCCCAGGCGGCCGGGCGGCCCTACGGCACCACCTTCGTCGGCGGCGGCAGCCACGACCATTTCGAGCAGAACGCGCGCAGCATGGCGCTGTTCACCAACAACGTCTGGCACGCCACCGACGCGCTCGACGTCACCATCGGCGCGCGCTACACCGACGAGCGCAAGCAGCTGCGTTCGCAGCTGAGCAACCCCAACGGCGGCATCGGCTGCGCCAACGGCCTGCTCAACCCGGCCCAGGTCGGGGCGGCGCTGGCCGGCCGCGGCGTGCCGGGGCCCTACATCGCCGACCTGGTGCCGACGGTGATCGGCTACATGTGCCTGCCGTGGAGCAACGTGATGCACCACGGCCGCGACACCTGGCAGGAGCGCGACGAGAAGGAATGGTCCGGGTCGCTGCGGGTGTCCTACCGCTGGAGCGAGGCGCTGATGACCTACGTGTCGGCGGCGCGCGGCTACAAGGCCGGCGGCTTCAACCTCGACCGCGTGCAGTCGTCCAACGGCCTGTCGTCGGGTGGTGCGGGTATCACCCCGGTCGACGACACCTCGTTCCCCGGCGAGTTCGTCGACAGCTACGAGCTGGGCCTGAAGTCGACCCTGGCCGGCGGCAACCTCCTGCTCAACGCCTCGCTGTTCCAGCAGACCTTCACCGACTTCCAGCTCAACAGCTTCCTCGGCACCAGCTACGTGGTGCGCTCGATCCCGGAGCTCAAGAGCCGCGGCCTGGACCTCGACCTGATGTGGCAGACGCCGGTCGACGGCCTGTCGGTGCAGGGCGGCGCGACCTGGCTCGACGCGCAGTTCGGCGACGACCTGCTGCCCGACGCCGACCTGGTGCTGCTGCCCGGCGCCACCCCGGGCTTCATGCCGCGCTGGCAGGCCAACGCGTCGCTGACCTACGAGTGGGATGTCGCGGACCGCATGCTCGCGCGCGTGTACCTCGGCGCGCGCTATACCGGGGAACACAACACCGGATCCGACCTCGACCCGCAGAAGCTGCAGGATGCCTACACCGTGGTCGATGCGAGGGTGGTGCTCGGATCGCGCGACCGGCGCTGGGCGGTGGAGCTGTGGGGCCGCAACCTCACCGACGAAACCTACAGCCAGGTGGGCTTCGACGCGCCGATCCAGACCGGTTCCTGGAACGCGTTCCTCGGCGCGCCGCGGACCTACGGCGTGACCCTGCGCATCATGTACTGAGCCCGGGTCCGGGTGGGTGCGTCGCGCCTGGAGTGTCGCGCGCGCCCACCCGGCACCCGTTTCCGGTGCGGAGGTGCCGGGGCGGTCCGGCCGGAGGGCGGCCGCTCAGGCGCCGGCCGCGGCCGCGCGCAGTTCCCGCGCGCGTTCCGGCCCCAGGTGGGCCGCGATGGCGCGGCGCATCAGGTACAGCAGCGGGATCAGCGCGATCGCGGCCAGCATCTTCCAGGCGTAGTTGACGCTGCTCACCGCCAGGAACAGCGAGGTCGGCCACTGCTGCGGACCGAGCACGAACGCGATCCAGATCACCACGAAGCTGTCCACCAGCTGCGAGACCGCGGTCGAGCCGGTCGCGCGCAGCCAGACCATGCGTTCGCCGGTGGCGCGCCGGATGCGGTGGAACACGGACACGTCGATCAGCTGGCCGACCAGGAACGCGACCACCGAGCCGGCGATCGTCCACAGTCCCTGGCCGAACACCGCGGCGAACGCTGCCTGGTAGTCGGGCACGCCCTGCGGCCGGGCCGCTTCCACCCACCAACCGGCCGGTGCCAGCGCGATCGCGATGAAGGCGAACACGAAGCCGTACACGATCAGCCCCACCGCGATCCACGAGATCATGGTCACGCCGCGGCGGCCGAAGTACTCGTTGATCACGTCGGTGAACACGAACACCACCGGCCACAGCAGCGTGCCGGCGGTGAAGCTGAGCGAGCCGGCCTGCCCGAACAGGTTCCACTCCAGCGGCGCGATGCCCAGGGTGTCCTCGAGCGCGAAGATCTTGACCCCGATGAATTCCGCGAGCACCGCGTTGACGCAGAAGAACGCCGCCAGGGCGATGAACAGGCGGGTGGCGCGGTCGTCGAGCGGCCCGCGCGCGCTCATCCCGGGCGCGGCTCCGCACCCCCGGGCGGCGGGGCGAAGGGGATGTCGTCCGGCGCCACCGCGCCGCCGCTGATGATGAAGCTCATCGCCTGGTCCACGGTCCAGTCGGTGGGCGTGATCTTCTCCACGGGCACGATCTCGAGGTAGCCCGAGGTCGGGTTGGGGGTGGTCGGCACGTACACCGCGGCCAGTTCCCGGCCGGTGCCCGACTCGCGGATCACGCGGGTGACGAAGCCGACCGACTTCATCTGGTCGTGGGGGAAGTCGATCAGGACCACGCGCTGGGTGCCGTCGGGCTTGGTCTGCAGGATGTCGAGCAGCTTGCGCGCGCTCGAATAGATGATGTTGGCCAGCGGGATGCGCCCGACCAGGGCCTCGAGCCAGCGCAGCAGCCGCTGCCCGACCACCCGCCGCGCCAGCCAGCCCACCGCCAGGATCAGCCCCAGGGTGGCGACCATGCCGATGGTGGCCTGCACCGAAGCGACGTTGACCCAGCCGAGCGTGTCCGGCGCCCAGGCGGCGATGCGCTGCGACAGCGGCGCGACCCAGGGCCGGCTGATGTCCGACAGCAGCACGAAGACGAACTTCACCACCACCCAGGTGAGCCAGATCGGCAGCAGGGTGAGCAGTCCGGTGAGGAACAGGCGCTGCAGGCGCTGCGCCGGGGTCGGGGGATGGGACATGTCCCGGATCTTACCGGTCCGGCAGGCCTACAGCTCGCGCACCAGGCGGAACGCCACGTCGTCGTAGCCGCGCCCGGCGTCGAGCAGCCGGGCCGAATCCTCGGTGCGCCAGCTGGCGCCGACGGCGCGGCGCTGGCCGCAGTCGCTGCCGCAGTCGGCGCGCCATTCCGAGAACGCGCGCCCTGCCGCCGGCGGCAGGCGTGCGGCCTCGGCCACGGTCGGAAGCCGGTAGCGGTGGCCGTCGCGCCGGCCCAGCCACTGCGCATAGGCCTCGGCGTCGGCCACCGACACGCACACCACCGGGTCGCCCGCGGACTGTTCGAACCCCGGCCGCATCCAGTCGCGCGGCGACACCATGCGCAGCAGCGAGGCGCGCTCGCGGCACAGCGTGGCGGTGCGGCCGGTGGCGTTGGCGAACCGTTCGTACTCGGCGCGCGAGACCGGGCGCCGGAACGCGGCGAGCGGGCGCGCGGTGCCCTCGAGCAGCTGCATGCCGTCCAGGTTGCCGGGGTCGCGGCCCTGCAGGTCGGGAATCTTCGCGGCCAGCGCCTCGAGCCGCGCCACCGCGGCGGTGGGCAGGCGCGCGTCCCGGGCCCGCTGCACCGCGCGCAGCGCCGACTCGCGGTCGACCTTCGTTGCCGCCGCGCCGATCCTCGCCCGCATCGCGGCCTCGACGCGTTCGCGCCACGCGGCGTGGGCCGCGTCGCCCCCGGCGCCGCTCTCGTGCAGGCGCGCGGCGGCGGCAAGGAGCGGGTCGATGTCCTGGTCGGACGCCACCGCCCTGGCCGTCGCCTCGGCCAGGGCGCGCATCACGTCGGCGGCGGTGGCGGCGAGCTGCGGATGCGCGGGGTCGGCGCGCGCCGCCTCGACCACGCTGTGGGTGGCGTTCTCGCCGGGCGGCAGCGACAGGCGCCCGTCCTCGAGCTGCAGGCGCGCCTGCTCCAGCCAGCGGTCGGCGTCCGAGAGCGGCGCGGCGGCATCCATCGCCGGCTCGGCCAGGCCCGCCACCGCGGCCGCCGGCGGAAGCGGCGACGCCGGCGGTGCACCGGTCGCGGCCTGCGGCGACGGGGTCGACGTGCCGGGCGTGCGGACGTGGTGCAGGCCCAGGCCGAGCGCGGCGGCGACCGCCAGCCCCAGCAGCACCCAGGCCGTGGCCGGCGCGCGGCGCAGCCACCCGTTCGCGGCCGCCAGCAGCCGTGCGGGCGCGGCGCGGCCCGGTCCGCCCTGCGGCACGCGCTCGAGCGCCTCGAGCATCTGCGCCGCGTCGGCGAAGCGCTTGCGCGGCGACTTGGCCAGCGCACGGTCGAAGAAGCGCTGCCAGTGGCGCAGCGAAGGCGGCAGCCTCGGGATCGGGTTCTGCGCGTGCTGGATCGCCATCGACAGCGCGTCGTCGGCCTTGTAGGGAAGCTCGCCGACGAGCATTTCCCAGGCCAGCACGCCCACGCTGTAGAGGTCGGCGCGATGGTCGACCTGTTCGCCGCGCGCCTGCTCCGGCGCCATGTACGCGGTGCTGCCCACCGCCAGTCCGGTCATCGTGACCCGGGTGCCGTGGCCGCGGCGCAGGGCGATGCCGAAGTCGGCCAGGAGCGGTCGGTCGGCTTCGTCGAACAGCACGTTCTCGGCCTTGACGTCGCGGTGGACGACGCCGCGCGCATGCGCGTAGGACAGCGCCGAGAGCAGCGCGCGCAGGATCTCGCGCACCCGCTGCGGGTCGCCGGTGAGGTCGCGCTGGCCGACGTGGCCGCGCGGCAGCCAGGGCATCGCGTACCAGGGCAGTCCGTCGGCGGTGCGCCCGACCTCGTGGATGCCGACGATGTGCGGATGTTCCAGGCGCGCGATGGTGCGCGCCTCGTTCTCGAACCGGCGCCGCGCCACCTCGTCGGCCAGCGCCTCAGGGCGCATCACCTTGATCGCGACCTCGCGCCCAAGCGACAGCTGGGTGCCCAGGTACACGGTCGACATGCCGCCCTCGCCAACCACGCGCGCCACGCGGTAGCCCGGTACCTCGGGCAGCGGTCCTCGCACCGGCTGGGTTGGCCAATCCGTCATCGATTCCCCCTGTCGCCGGGGGAGCATACACAGCGGCGGCGCCGGGCCGGATGAATCCGCCCGTGGCGGCGCGGGTCAGCGCCGCTTGCGGCGCACGTACAGCTGCTTGCGAACGCGCGCGACCACGTCGCCGTCGCGGTCGCGCACCTCGACCTCGAACCAGTGCAGGTACTTGTCGCCATCGGCGGTCGCGGCACGCATGCGCTCCAGGGTGTCGTCGTCGAGGTGGAACTCGGCCGCGACCACGCCCCGGCCGGGCTTGACGAACTCGATCTCCGCCGCCCGGTCCCAGACAATGTAGTCGCGTCCCAGCGACTGCAACGTCAGGAACATGTGGAACGGGTCGGTCATGGCGAACAGGCTGCCGCCGAAGTGGGTGCCGACGTAGTTGCGGTTCCACGGCCGCAGGCGCAGCTCGACCCTGGCCCGGCGCCAGTCGGGCGAGAGGTGGGTGATGTGGATCCCGGCCGCCACGAACGGCGGCCACAGGTTGAACAGGTGGCGGAACAGCCTGGGATAACGCGTCATGCGCGGGAGGAAGGGAGCTGCGACGGCATCGCCGCAGCTTACCATACGCTCTGGTATGGCCAGGCCCCGCCGCGCCCGGCGCGGGCTCAGACCAGCAGCAGCGACGCCATCCGGCGCCGGTAGCGGCCGACCAGCCCGGCGTCGTCGATGATCTGGAACGCGTCGATCAGGGCCTTGCGCGGCAGTCCGTCGCCGAAGGCGCGGTCGCGCTGCAGCATCTCGATGAACTGCTCCAGCCCGGCCTCGGCGTCGCCGGCGACGATCCGGTGCACGCCCAGCAGGTGGCGCGCGCGCAGGTCGCCCGGGTCGGCGGCGACCGCGGCCTCGAGCTCGGCCGGCGGCGGCGCGTCGGCGAGCAGGGCGGCGAAGCCCAGACGCGCGCGCGCCTTCACCGCGCGGTCGTCGGTGGCGAGGTTGGCGGGCAGCGCGTCGAGCAGGCGTTCGGCCTCCTGCGCCGCGCCGGTCTGGAGCAGGGCCAGGGCGAGGTCGAGCTTGAGTTCGTCCTTGTCGGGCTCGGCTTCGACCGCCGCGCGCAGGCGCGCGACCTCGGCCGCCGGATCGAGCGGTACGGGCTCCGCCTCCGCGGCGTCGCCGCCGCCCTCGGCCGGCTCGATGCCGTGGTGGCGCAGGAACTCGCGCAGCTGGCCTTCCGGCAGCGCGCCCTGGAAGCCGTCGACCAGCTGCCCGCCCTTGACCAGGAACACGGTCGGGATCGAGCGGATCTGGAACGCGGCGGCGATCTGCGGCTCGCGCTCGGTGTCGACCTTGGCCAGCAGGAAGGCGCCGTTGTACTGGCCGGCGAGCTTTTCCAGGATCGGGCCGAGGGTCCGGCACGGGCCGCACCATTCGGCCCAGAAATCCACCAGGACCGGCACCTCCAGCGACTTGCGCAGGACTTCCGCCTCGAAGCTGGCGGTCGTGGCGTCGAAGACGTGCTTGGCGGCGTCGGCGGTCATGGGCGGTTCCGGTGCGGGGGAGGGCAGGATGGCGGCAGCGCTCCGGGATTCCAAGCCGGAGCCGGGAAAAGTTGACGCCGCGGGGCCCGGATGTAACATCCGTTTTACATGAGCCCCGCCAGCATCCGCGTGCCGGTCGCCTCGCCTCCGGCCCGCACGCCGGTCGCGAACGCGATCCGCCGCCTGCGCACGGAACGCGGCATGACCCAGCAGGCGCTGGCCGATGCCTGCGGGGCGACGCGGCAGACGATCATCGCGCTCGAGGCGGCGCGCTACGCACCGTCGCTGGAACTGGCGTTCCGGATCGCCCGCGCCCTCGGCGCCGGGATCGAGGACGTGTTCCGCTGGGAGGGCCGGTGATGCGTCCCGACCGCGTCCTGGCCGGCGCGGCCGGCGCCACCGCGCTGGTCGCGGCCGTGGGCGTCGGCGCCGCGCTGCCCGGCTGCTCGCCGGCTTGGGTTCGCGCCCGGTTCGGCTGGACGTGGCCGGCCGCCGGGCCGCTGGCGGCAGCTGCGACCCCGCCGCTAGCCGTGGCGCAGCTTGAGCGCGAGGATCACCGCCGCGAGCACGAACGTCACCGCGTTGGCCAGGATCATCGGCCAGGAGCCGAGCACGATCCCGTAGCAGAACCAGCACACGATGCCGACGATGAACACCACGTACATCCCGAGCGAGATGCCGCTGGTGTCGCGGCTGCGGATCGTCTTCACCGCCTGCGGCACGAATGCCAGCGTGGTGAGCACGGCCGCCAGGTAGCCCAGCCACTCCAGGTTCATCGCTGCTCCCGCGCGGCCCCGGGCCTCATGGCTGCGCGTACACGCGCCCGTCCTTCATCACGAAGTCCACGCCGAGTACTGCGTTGATGTCGGCCACCGGGTCGCCGGGCAGGGCGATGATGTCGGCGCGCTTGCCGGCCTCGAGCACGCCCTGGTCGTCGACGCCGAGCACGCTGGCCGCGTGGATCGTCGCCGCCTGCAGCGCATAGGCCGCCGGGATCCCGGCCTCGACCATGTAGATGAATTCGCGTGCGTTGTCGCCGTGCGGGCCGACGCCCTGGTCGGTGCCGAAGGCGATCTTCACGCCCGCCTTCCAGGCGCGGCCGGCGGTCTCCTGGATGCGCGCGCCGATGGCGGCCGCCTTGGGCCGCACGATCTCGGGGAAGTAGCCCGGTTCCTTCGCCTTGTCGGCGACGAAGCGCCCGGCGTAGATGGTCGGCACGTACCAGGTGCCGTGCTGCTTCATGAGCCGGATGACCTCGTCGCTCATGTGGGTACCGTGCTCGATGCTGGTGACGCCGGCCACCACCGCGCGCCTCATGCCTTCCTCGCCATGGGCGTGGGCGGCGACGGTGTAGCCGTAGTCCTTCGCGGTCTCGACCACCGCGCGGATCTCGTCGATGGTGAACTGCGGCGCGTCGCCTGACTTCGCGTAGCTCAGCACGCCGCCGGTGGCGGTGATCTTGATGACGTCGCTGCCGTCCTTGTAGCGCTGGCGCACGGCCTGGCGCGCGTCGTCGACCGAATTGATCACGCCTTCGGTCGGCCCCGGCGGGCCGACCAGGTGCGAGAGCATCGAGTTCCAGCCGTTGGTGGGATCGGCGTGGCCGCCGGTGGTGGCGATCGACTTGCCGGCGGCGAAGATCCGCGGCCCCTCCACCAGCCCCTGGTTGATCGCGTCGCGCAGGTGCGGGGCGACCTCGCCGCCGAGGTCGCGCACGCTGGTGAAGCCGGCGCGCAGGGTCTTGCCGGCGTAGCCGACGGCGCGGAAGGCGTAGTCGACCGGATCGAGCCGGAACCCCTCGGAATAGCTCTGCGGACCCGACTGGCTGCCCAGGTGCACGTGCAGGTCGGTCCAGCCAGGCAGGCAGGTGCGGCCGGGCAGGTCGATGGCCTGGCCGCCGTCCGCGGGCGCGATCCGGCCCGGCTGCACCGAGCGGATGCGGCCGTCCTCGACCGTGATCGTGTGCGCGCCCAGCATCCGGCCCGCGCGGGCGTCGAACAGGCGCTCGCAGTGCAGGGTGACGGGATCGGCGGCGAGGGCCGGGGCGACGCAGGCGAGCAGGGCAAGGCAGGGCAGACGGCGCATGGTCGGCAGCGGGTGGTGACGGTGGTGGCCGATTGAACCACACCGCCGCGCCGCGCCGCGCCCGGCCCGCCGGCGCATGACGGCGCCTGCCCGCTAGGGTAGGCTTGCCGGTCCCCTCGCTGCCGTACCGACGCCGTGTCCCAGGATCCCGCCAGTCCCGATTCCGCCGCCTACCAGCCAGCCCGGGTCGAGGCCGCGGCGCGCCGGTTCTGGGAGACCACCCGCGCCTACGAGGTGGTCGAGCGGCCGGACCGGCCGAAGTTCTTCTGCCTGTCGATGCTGCCGTACCCGTCGGGCGCGCTGCACATGGGACACGTGCGCAACTACACCATCGGCGACGTGATCAGCCGCTACCAGCGCATGACCGGCAAGAACGTGCTGCAGCCGATGGGCTGGGACGCGTTCGGCCTGCCGGCCGAGAACGCGGCGATCAAGAACGGCACCGCGCCGGCGAAGTGGACCTACGCCAACATCGACCACATGCGCGCTCAGCTCAAGTCGCTGGGCTACGCGATCGACTGGTCGCGCGAATTCGCCACCTGCTCGCCGGACTACTACGTGCACGAGCAGCGCATGTTCGTGCGCCTGATGAAGAAGGGCCTGGCCTACCGCCGGAACTCGGTGGTGAACTGGGACCCGGTCGACCAGACCGTGCTGGCCAACGAACAGGTCATCGACGGCCGCGGCTGGCGCTCGGGCGCGCTGGTGGAGAAGCGCGAGATCCCACAGTGGTTCCTGCGCATCACCGACTACGCCCAGGAACTGCTCGACGGCCTGGACACGCTCGAGGGCTGGCCGGAGTCGGTCAAGACCATGCAGCGCAACTGGATCGGCCGCAGCGAGGGCCTGGAGATCCAGTTCCGCGTGGACGGCGAGGACGAGCCGCTCACCGTCTACACCACGCGCCCGGACACGCTCATGGGCGTGACCTTCATCTCGATCGCGGGCGAGCACCCGCTGGCGCTCAAGGCGGCGAAGGACAACCCCGAACTGGCCGCGTTCCTCGACGAGCTCAAGCGCGGCGGCGTGTCCGAGGCCGACCTGGAGACCCAGGAAAAGCGCGGCATGGCCACCGGCCAGTGGGCGATCCACCCCGTCACCGGCGAGGACGTGCCGATCTACGTCGCCAACTTCGTGCTGATGGGCTACGGCACCGGCGCGGTGATGGCGGTGCCGGCGCACGACCAGCGCGACTGGGAGTTCGCCAAGGCCTACGGCCTGCCGGTGCGCCCGGTGGTGGTGCCGGCGGCGGTGCGCGACGCGCTGGCCGAGATCGCCTCGCACGTGGCCGACGTCGACGACCCGATGTCCGTGGCGCTGGGCGGGCACGGCCCGATCGACGTGGTCGAGATCGACGCCGCGGTCGCCGTGGTGCGCGAGTACCTCGACGGCATCGAACAGCGCGAGGCCTTCACCGAACGCGGCTTCCTGATCAATTCGGGCGAGTACAACGGCATGGACTTCGATGCCGTGTTCAACGCCCTGGCCGAGCGCTTCGAGGCCGCGGGCACCGGCCGGCGCAAGGTCAATTTCCGCCTGCGCGACTGGGGCGTGAGCCGCCAGCGCTACTGGGGTTGCCCGATCCCGGTGATCTATTGCCCCGACTGCGGCGCGGTGCCGGTGCCCGAGGACCAGCTGCCTGTGGTGCTGCCCGAGGACGTCGCCGACGCCTTCGCCAACCCCGGCGTCGTCCACTCGCCGATCAAGGCCGACCCGGGGTGGCGCAAGACCACCTGCCCGGAGTGCGGCAAGCCGGCCGAGCGCGAGACCGACACCTTCGACACCTTCATGGAGTCGAGCTGGTACTACGCGCGCTACACCTCGCCGGGCGCCGCCGACATGGTCGACGAGCGGGCCAGGTACTGGACCCCGGTGGACCAGTACATCGGCGGCATCGAGCACGCGATCCTGCACCTGCTGTACTTCCGCTTCTACCACAAGCTCCTGCGCGACGAAGGGCTGGTGGACAGCGACGAGCCGGCCACGCGCCTGCTCACCCAGGGCATGGTGATCGCCGAGACCTACTACCGCGAGCACCCGAACGGGTCGCGCGAATGGTTCAACCCGGCCGACGTCGAGGTCGAGCGCGACGAGAAGGGCCGCGTGGTCGGGGCGAAGCTCAAGTCCGACGGCCACCCGGTGATGATCGGCGGCGTCGAGAAGATGTCGAAGTCGAAGAACAACGGCGTCGACCCGCAGGCGATGATCGACCGCTACGGCGCCGACATCGTGCGCCTGTTCTCGATGTTCGCCTCGCCGCCGGAGCTGTCGCTGGAATGGAACGAGGCCGGCGTCGAGGGCATGGCCCGGTTCCTGCGCCGGCTGTGGACCCAGGTACACCGCCACGCCGAGGGCGGGCCGGCCGGGGCGTTCGACCCGGCCGCGGCCACGCCGGCGCAGAAGGCCCTGCGCCGCCAGCTGCACGAGACGATCCAGAAGGTCGGCGACGACTACGGCCGCCGCCACGCGTTCAACACCGCGATCGCGGCGGTGATGGAACTGCTCAACGCGGTGGCCAGGTTCGACGACGATTCCGGCAACGGCCGCGCCCTGCGCCAGGAGGTGTTCGAGGCGATGGTGCTGCTGCTCAACCCGATCACCCCGCACGCCAGCCACGCCCTGTGGCAGGTGCTGGGCCACCCGGAGACCCTGCTCGAGGACGTGCCGTTCCCGCAGCCCGACCCGGCCGCGCTGCAGCGCGACGCGGTGACGCTGGCGGTGCAGGTCAACGGCAAGCTGCGCGGCACCATCGAGGTGGCGGTGGACGCGACCCGGGAGGCGATCGAGGCCCAGGCCCTGGCCGAGCCGAACGTGCAGGCCTTCCTCAAGGGCCTGTCGGTGCGCAAGGTGATCGTGGTCCCGGGCAAGATCGTCAATGTCGTCGCCGGCTGAACGCGCTGCCCGGGCGCGCTTGCCGGCGCCATCGGGCTCCTCCAGACTGCGCCCATGACCCGCCTCCTGACCGCCCTGCTGCTCGCCTTCGCGCTGTCCGCCTGCGGCTTCCATCTGCGCGACGCGCTGGTGCTGCCCGATGGCGTCGACACGATCAAGGTCACCGCACGCGATCCCTACAGCCCGCTGGCGCGCTCGCTCGAGAGCGCGCTCGAGCGCGCCGGCGCGCGGGTGGTCGATGCCCGTGCGAAGGAACGCGTGGCCACGCTGGCGCTGCGTTCCGAGCGCTGGGCGTCGACGCCGCTGAGCCTGGACCAGTTCGGTCGCGCCCAGGAGTACACGCTGCGCTACGCGGTGGTGTTCGCCCTGGTCGACGCCAATGGCGACGAGATCGTGCCGCAGCAGGCGGTGGAGATGTCGCGCGACTACATCTCGGTCCCGACCGACGCTACCGGCACCGACACCGAGACCGAATTGCTCGGACGCGAGATGCAGCGCGAAATGACCGCGGCGATCCTGCGCCGGATCGACGCGGCCACGCGCGAGCTGCGCAGCGCCCGTTGAGCAGGGCGGGCGGATGGAACTGAAGCCCGACCGCCTCGCCGCCCAGCTCGCCTCCGAGCCGCTGCGCCCGGTCTACCTGGTCGCCGGGCCCGAGCCGCTGCTGGTGCTGGAAGCGGCGGATGCGATCCGCGCCCATGCCCGCGCCAGCGGCTACGGCGAGCGCGAGGTATTCGACGCCGACGGCCGCGACTTCGACTGGAACGCGCTGGAAGCGAGCTTCCGCGCCCCGAGCCTGTTCTCGCCGCAGCGCCTGCTGGAACTGCGCCTGCCGGGGGGGCGGCCGGGCAAGGAAGGCGCCGAGGTGCTGTCCACCTACTGCGCGCAGCCGCCCGAGGGCATCGTGCTGCTGGTCACCGCCGGCGACTGGAGCCAGAAGCACGGCGGCAAGTGGAGCGAGGCGATCGCCCGCGCCGGCCACTTCGTGCACGCGCCGCTGGTGCGTCCACACGAACTCGAGCGCTGGCTCGAATCGCGCCTGCGCCAGCGCGGCGTGCGCGCCGACCACGGCGCCGTGCAGCGCCTGGCCGAGCGGGTGCAGGGCAACCTGCTGGCCGCGGCGCAGGAAGTCGACAAGCTGGCCCTGCTGGCCGACGGCACGCCGCTCGACGCCGCGAGGATGGAATCGCTGGTCGCCGACGCCGCCCGCTACGACGTGTTCCGCCTGGTCGACGCCGCGCTGAACGGGAACGCCGCCCAGGCCACGCGCATGCTCGCCGGCCTGCGCGCGGAGGGCGAGGCGGTGCCGGCGCTGATGGGCATGGTGGTGATGGAGCTCAACCGGGTCGCGGCGCTGGCCCGGGTGCAGGCGCGCGGCGGCAACCTCGCCGCCGAGTTCAGGGCGCAGCGGGTGTGGGACTCCAAGCAGGCCGTGTACCGGCGTGCGCTCGGCCGGCACCCGGCCCCGCGCTGGGAACGCTTCGTGGCCATGGCCGGCGGCGTGGACCGCATCGCCAAGGGCCGTGAACGGCCCGGCGAGGAGCCGGCGGACGCCTGGCTGGCCCTGGAGCGGCTGCTGGTCGCCGTGGCCGAGCCGAAAGCGGCGGCGCTGCTGGCCTGACGCCGTGGGCATCGAGGGCCAGCCCAGGGAGGCATCGCGGTCCGCCGGGCGCGATCCGGCCGACACCGGCCTGCATCTGGTCTACGGCGGCACCTTCGATCCGGTCCATCTCGGCCACCTGGCGATCGCGCGGGCCGCGCGCGACGCGCTGGGCGCCACCGTCCACCTCACCCCCGCCGCCGATCCGCCGCACCGCGCGCCACCCGGCGCGGACGCCGCGCACCGCGCGCGCATGGTCGCGCTGGCCGTGGCGGGCGAACCGGGCCTGCGCCTGGACGCGCGCGAGCTGCACCGCGACGGCCCCAGCTACAGCGTCGACACGCTGCGCGAGCTGCGCGGCGAACTCGGGCCGGACGCGCCGGTCGCGCTGCTGGTCGGCGCCGACAGCCTGCTCGGCCTGCCGGCCTGGCACGAATGGCAGGCGCTGCCCGGGCTCGCCCACCTGGTGGTTGCCGAGCGGGAGGGCAGCGACCTGGATGCGCGCCTGCCGTCCGGCCTTGCCGAGGCGCTGGACGGGCGCTGGACCACCGAGCCGGGCGACCTGCACCGGTCCCCGGCCGGCCGCGTGCTGCGCCTGCGCCAGCCGCTGCATCCGGGCTCGGCCACCGCGGTGCGCGACGCCATCGCCAGCGGCGGGGACTGGCGCGCGCTGGTCCCCGCCGCCGTCGCCGGCCACATCCTCCGCCACGGCCTGTACGGCGTGACGGCCCCGTGACCGCCCCCCCGCTATAATCGCCCCCAGCCTCCAGAGCCCTCGTCCTTTGACCAGTTCCTCCGCGCACGTCATCAAGACCCGTCTCCCCAGTCCGCCGCCGGCCGCCGACGTGCTGCTCAAGGCGATCCATGCCGCGGTGGACGAACTCAAGGCCAAGGACGTCACCGAGATCGACGTCCGCGGCAGGACCAGCGTCTGCGACTACATGGTGATCGCGTCGGGCACTTCGACCCGGCACGTGAAGTCGATCGCCGACGAGGTGGTCCGCCACGCCAAGCAGCTCGACTGCCAGCCGCTGGGCGTGGAGGGCGAGCGCGAGGCCGAGTGGGTGCTGGTCGACCTGGGCGACGTCGTGGTCCACGTCATGCTGCCGCGGGTGCGCGAGTTCTACGCGCTCGAGCGGCTGTGGACGGTGGGCGACCAGCCGCCGGCGGACGCGGGCGACGCCGACGGGGCGTGAGGCGCGTGGCGGCCCCGGCCTGTCACGCCCGTTTCCCCCTGGACCCCGTCGATCGCGCGCGGCCCGCGCCGTGCGTGCGCGGCATGCGCGCGCCTCGATGAAGGCCAGGCTGATCGCCGTCGGCGAACGCGCCCCGGCCTGGGTGGGCGAAGGCTTCGCCGAATACCGCAAGCGGCTCTCGCGCTGGCTGCCGCTGGACCTGGTCGAGATCGAGCCCGGCCTGCGCGGCAAGGGCCGCGACCCCGCGCGCGCGGTGCAGGACGAGGGCGCGCGGGTGCTGGCGGCGCTGCCGCGCGGCGCGCACGCGGTCGCGCTCGACGTGCAGGGCAGGATGCATTCCTCCGAAGACCTCGCCAGGCGCCTGGAGCACTGGCGCGGGCAGGGCCGCGACCTCGCCTTCCTCGTCGGTGGCCCCGAAGGGCACGCGCCGGACGTGCTGGCGCGCGCCGACGAACGCTGGTCGCTGGGGCCGCTGACGCTGCCGCACATGCTGGTGCGCCTGGTACTGGCCGAGCAGCTCTACCGCGCCGCGGCCATGCTCGCCAACCATCCCTACCACCGCGCCTGAGGCGCGGGCCCGCGCGCGGCGGCACCGCTTCGCGATGCCGCCGCGCCGTCATCAGCCGCGATCGAGGCGGAATTCGATCGGCACCACGCCGATCGCCTGCACCGGGCGCCCGTCGCGCATCGCCGGCCGGAAGCGCCAGGTGCGCTGCACGTGGCGCGCCGCCTCGCGATCGAGCAGCGAATGCCCGCTGCTGCGCTCGATGCTGACGTCCAGGGGGCGTCCGTCGACGTCGACCAGCACCCGCAGCAGCACCGTGCCCTGCCAGTCGCGCTGCATCGCCAGGCGTGGATAGGCCGGCGGCGGTGCGCTCCGGTACTCCAGCGCGATGCCGGCGACGGGACCGGGCGGGTCCATCGCCGGCGCCATGTCACCGGGCGCCGGCAGTGCGGACACGGGCTCGGCCTCGAACACGCCCTGTCCGGCCAGCACCGGGGCGTCGGTCGCCGGGGTCGGCCGCTCCGTCCTGCGCGACAGGTCGGGCGGCGTCTGCGGGCGGGGCGGAACGACATGGACGACCTCGGGCGGTTCGGGCGCCGGCGGCTTGACCGGCACGTAGTCGATGACGGTCATGCCGGGCGGTCGCTCGACCGCCGCCGGAGGCGGCATGAGGGCCATCGGCATCAGCAGGAACAACAGTGCGAGGACGTTCAGCGCCAGCGTGCTGCTGATGCCGAGGATGCGGCCGGGATCGAGTCCCTGGGCCTGTCCCGTGCGGGACGCCGGATGCGATTGCTGCAACCCCATGGTCCACCTCCGCGTCTGGCGGCCGCCACGGCCGCCCGTGTGGCATGGAACGCACCGGAGGGGTCGCCGGGGTTGCCCGGGCGGAGTCCGCTCCACGCTGGCGCGCGACCGGACTGCACGCCGAACCGACGCCCGCCGGCGGGGGGCGGCAATGCGACGCAGGCCGACGGTGGCATCCGGCCGACGGCCGGGCGGAGCGGGAGCCGTGCGCGGGCGCGGGGCGCGGCGCTCCCGCGGCCTGGCGCGCGCGGGGAGCCGGGGACCGGATCAGTCGTCCCCGTCGTGGGTCCCGTCCTGTTCCGGGTCGCGGTCGAGGCCGCCCGCGTCGGGATTGGGCTGCTTCTTCGCGCCCGGTTCGCGGGCATCGCGGCCGTCGCGCGGCAACTTCTCGCGGTAGCCGGAGCGGTCGTCGGACTTGCGCGGATCCTTGGGCATGTCAGTTCCCCAGTTCGAACACGACGTCGAGGTTGGCCGAGAGCGTGGTTTCGCCCGGGGCGACCGGCGCGGACTCCATCCGCGCGTCCATCGCCATGGTCTTCATCATCGGCACCGGCGGCTGGAAGCCGCCGCCCTCGCTGATGCTCACGATGCGGCGCACCTTCATGCCGAGCGACTTCGCGTACATCTCCGCCCGCGCCCGCGCCTGCTTCAGCGCTTCCTGGCGGGCCTCGT
This sequence comes from Luteimonas sp. J29, assembly GCF_000472505.1. Lineage (GTDB taxonomy): Bacteria > Pseudomonadota > Gammaproteobacteria > Xanthomonadales > Xanthomonadaceae > Luteimonas. Next base: position 64,682 of record NZ_AWZR01000002.1, on the reverse strand, counting down.
CGTACACCGCCTCGGGCTGGTCGATCTCGAAGCTCGGGCCGTTGACCTGGTTGGCGCCGCTGGCGACCAGCGCGTCGAGCACCTCGCCCAGGCGGGCGATGTCGCGGACCTTGATCGACACGGTGTTGCTGGCCTGGTAGCCGGTGATCACCGGCGGCTGGTTGTCGCCGTAGCGGTACTGCGGATGGACGCTGATGCCGCTGGTCTGGATGTCGCGCTCGGCGATGCCGGCGGCGCGGATCGCGGCCACCACCTTGGCCATCTGCGCCGAATTGGCCTTGAGCGCGGCGTTGGCGTCCGCCGCCTGGGTCACCACGCCGGTCGAGAGCGAGGCCACGTCGGGGACCCGGCTGGCTTCGGCGCGGGCCGAGACCGACAGCAGGGTGCCGTCGCCTGCGACGGCCGGATGGCCGGGAGTCTGGGCATGGACGCTGGTCATCGCGAGGGGTCCGGTGGCGAGGCTGGCCGCGAGCAGGAGGCGGGCGAAGGCGGTGCGCAACATGGTGGTCTCCGTGGGCTGCTGGGGGAAGGGTCGTCAGGATCTGGTGAACGGCCCGTGAGCCTGAACGGGGTTGACCGGCCCCCGCGGGCCGTCGCGCGGCGGGCCGCGGGTATCCTTGTCCGGATGCTGCATCTTGCTTCCAGATCCCCGCGCCGCCGCGCGCTGCTGGCGCGCCTGGGCGTCGATTTCGGCGTGCTCGACGTGCTTGTGCACGAGGAGCGCGCGCCAGGCGAACCGGCCGAGGACTACGTGCGCCGGGTGGCGCGCGAGAAGGCCGGCGCCGGCCTGCTCGCGGTCGCGGGCGTCCCGGGTGCGGTGGTGCTGGGCGCCGACACCGAGGTGGTCCTGGACGACGAGGTGTTCGGCAAGCCGGCCGACGCGGCCGATGCCGCCGGCATGCTGCGGCGCCTGTCCGGGCGCACCCACGAGGTGCTGACCGCGGTCAGCCTGGTCTCGGCCGGTCGCGAGGCGCAGCGGCTGTCGCGTTCGCGGGTCGCCTTCGCCGCGCTCGACGAGGCGCAGATCGCCGCCTACGTGGCCAGCGGCGAACCCATGGACCGCGCCGGCGGCTATGCCATCCAGGGCGGCGCCGAACGGTTCGTCACCCGCCTGGACGGCAGCTTCTCCGGGGTGATGGGCCTGCCGTTGCACGAGACCATGCTGCTGCTGCACGAATTCGGCGTGCGGACCGGGTTCCGGGCCGGGGGGACGGACTGATGTCGGAGGAGATCCTGGTCAACGTGACCCCGCGCGAGACCCGCGTGGCGGTGGTCGAGAACGGCATGCTCCAGGAGCTGCACATCGAGCGCGGCTGGCGTCGCGGCGTGGTGGGCAACATCTACAAGGGCCGGGTGCAGCGGGTGATGCCCGGGATGCAGGCGGCGTTCGTCGACATCGGCCTGGAGCGCACCGCGTTCCTGCACGCCAACGACGTGGTCCGGCCGGGGCAGCCCGAGGTCGAGAACGAGGCGCTGCCGCCGGTGCCGGCGCCGGTGCGCCCGGTGACCGAGCTGCTGCGCGACGGCCAGGAAGTGATCGTGCAGGTGGTCAAGGACCCGATCGGCAGCAAGGGCGCGCGCCTGACCACCCAGCTGAGCATTCCCTCGCGCTACCTGGTGCTGCTGCCGCAGTCGCGGGTGGTCGGCGTGTCGGCGCGGATCGAGGACGAGGCCGAGCGGGCGCGGCTCAAGGCGCTGGTGTCGGAACTCGCGCCGCCCGACTCCGGGCTGGGCTACATCGTGCGCACCAACGCCGAGGGACAGCCGCCCGAGGCGCTGGCCGAGGACCTGGCCTACCTGTCGCGGGTCTGGAACATCGTCGGCAAGCGCGCCCGCGAGGCGCCGGTGCAGACCTGCATCTACGAAGACCTCAGCCTGCCGCTGCGCGCGGTGCGCGACCTGATCCGCAAGGACGTGGAGAAGGTGAAGGTCGATTCGCGCGAGACCTTCGATCGCCTGCAGGCCTTCGTCGCCAAGTACATGCCGGTGCTCGCCGAGCGGATCGAGCTCTACACCGGCAACCGCCCGATCTTCGACCTGTACGGGGTCGAGGACGAGATCCAGCGCGCGCTGGACAAGGAAGTGCCGCTCAAGTCCGGCGGCTACCTGGTGATCGACCAGACCGAGGCGATGACCACGGTCGACGTGAACACCGGTTCGTTCCTGGGCCAGCGCAACCTCGAGGAGACGGTGTACCGCACCAACCTCGAGGCCGCGCAGGCGGTGGCGCGCCAGCTGCGGCTGCGCAACCTGGGCGGGATCATCATCATCGACTTCATCGACATGGTCGACGAGGAGCACCGCCGCCAGGTGCTGCGCACGCTGGAGAAGTCGCTGGCCAAGGACCACGCCAAGACCACGGTCTACGACTTCTCGCCGCTGGGCCTGGTGGAGATGACCCGCAAGCGCACCGTCGAGAGCCTGCAACGCCAGCTCAGCGAGACCTGCGAGGCCTGCGGCGGCCGCGGCATGGTGCGCACGCCCGAGACCGTGACCTACGAGATCTTCCGCGAGATCGTGCGTGCGGTGCGCCAGTTCGACGCCGAGCGGCTGCTGGTGATCGCCTCGCCCAAGGTCGTGGCGCGCATCACCGAGGAGGAGTCGACCGCGGTGGCCGAGCTCGAGGAGTTCCTCGGCAAGTCGATCCGCTTCCAGGCCGACGAGCAGTACCTGCAGGAACAGTACGATGTCGTCCTGCTCTGACCTCGCGCGCGGGGCGCCGCGGCCGTGACCACGCCGCTGCGTCGCCGCCTGCGGCTCGCGCGTCGCGGCGCGTGGTACGCGGCCGCCCTGCTGCTGGTGCTCACGGCGCTGGTCGTGGGCGCGGTCAGCCGCCTGCTGCCGCTGGCCGAGCGCCATCCCGACCGGGTCGCGGCCTGGCTCGGCGAACGCGCCGGGCGGCCGGTGGCCTTCGACCGCCTCGAGACCGAGTGGACCCGCCGCGGGCCGCTGCTGCGGCTCGACGGCCTGCGCATCGGCGAGGGCGGCGAAGGAGTGCACATCGGTGCGGCCGAGATCCTGGTCTCGCAATACGCCGGCCTGCTGCCCGGCCGTTCGTTCACCGAACTGCGCCTGCGCGGCCTGCAGCTGGAACTGCAGCGGGCCGACGACGGTCGCTGGCAGGTGCGCGGCCTGCCCGGCGAGGACCAGGGCGACGGCGATCCGTTCGACGTGCTCGAGCGCCTGGGCGAACTGCAGGTGATCGGTGGCCGGCTGACCCTCGACGCACCCTCGCTCGGCATCGGGCGCGCCACCCTGGAACGGATCGACCTGCGGCTGCGGGTGGACGCCGACCGCGTGCGCACGGCGGCGCGCGCCTGGATCCGCGCCGGGGCGGCGCCGGTGCAACTGGCGCTGGACGTCGACCGCCGCGCCGGCGACGGGCGCGCGCACGCCGCGATCCTCGACGCCGATTTCGCCGCCTGGGCCCCGCTGTTGCGCCACGCCGGCGTGGGCGTGGAGGCCGGTCGCGGAACGGCCCAGGTCTGGGCCGAACTGCGGCAACGGCGCGTGCACCAGCTCACGGTGGACGCGGCGCTCGCCGACGTGGCCCTGGTCGGCACGCCGGTCGAGCCCGGCCTGGACGCGCCGCGACAGCGCATCGGCGGGCTCGAGGCGCGCGCGCGCTGGCAGGTGGAGGACCAGGGCTGGCGTCTGGACGCGCCGCGCCTGCGCCTGGCCCGTGACGGCGCGACCCAGGTACTGGACGGACTGGCGGTCGCGGGCGGCCAGCGCTTCGCGCTGCGCGCCGGCCGCATCGACGCCGGCCCGCTGCTGGCGTTCGCGGCGCTCGGCGACCGGCTCCCGTCGCGGCTGCGCGGCTGGCTGCTGGCGGCGGCGCCGGACGCGCGGATCCATGAGCTGGCCGTGGCGCGCGACGCCGGTGGACGCGTGCGTGCGCACGCGCGGCTGGAGGCGATCGGCTTCGCCAGCGTCGGCGACACGCCGGGCCTGGCCGGCCTGGCCGGCACCCTCGACGGCGATGCCGACGGTTTCAGCTTCCAGCCCGACGCGGACGCGCGCGTGCGTTTCGACTGGCCGTCCGGCTTCGGTGCGCCGCACCTGGTGACCCTGGCCGGCGACATCGTGGGCTGGCGGGAGGGTGCCGGGATGCGGGTGGGCTCGCCGGCGCTGCGGATCGAGGGAGAGGGCTACGCCGCCCACGCGCGCGGCGGGATCTGGTTCCAGCACGACGGTACCCGCCCGGTGCTGGCGCTGGCGGCGACCATCGACGAGGCGCACGTGCCGGTGGCCAAGCGGTTCTGGGTGCGCCACCGGATGCCGGAGGCGGCGCAGCGCTGGCTCGACGAGGCCCTGGTCGATGGCCGCGTGCTCGACGGCCGCGCGCTGGTGGCCGGCGACCTCGACCATTGGCCGTTCAGCGAACTGGATGGCGGCGACCGCGTCGGCCTGTTCCATGCCTCCGCCCGCCTGGAGGGCGCGGTGGTGAAGTTCCAGCACGACTGGCCGGCGGTCGAGGCGCTCGACGCCGACGTCGCCTTCGTCAACGACGGGTTCCGCGTGCAGGGCCGCGGCCGCCTGGGCGAGGTGGAGGTGCAGGACCTGCATGCGTCGCTCGCGCACTACTCGCGCGCGACGCTCGACGCGCGCGCGCGGACCCGCGGCGACGCGGCCCCGCTGCTGGCACTGCTGTCCGCCAGCCCGCTGCGCCAGGGCCTGGAGGATACCTTCGACAACCTGTCCGCGAGCGGTCCGGTCGCGGCGTCGTACGCGATGTCGCTGCCGCTGGACGGCGATGCTCGGCCGGCGATCGGCGGCGAGGTCGAGCTGGCCGGGGTGGCGCTGGCGGACGCGCGCTGGAAGATCGGGTTCGAGCAGGTGCGCGGCAAGGCCCGCTACGACCAGCACGGCTTCGACGGCAACGACCTGCAGGCCGTGCGCGGCGGCCGACCGGGCACCCTGTCGCTGCGCGCCGGGCGCGGGCACGTGCGCGATGCGGCCGCGTCGTTCGAGGCCGACATGGACGCGGTCCTGGGCGCGGCCGAGCTGCTGCAGCACGCACCGCAGCTGGACTGGCTGGCGCCGCGGATCCGCGGGCGCTCGCGCTGGGACGTCGGGCTGGCGGTGATGCGCGCGCAGCGCGGCGCGCCGGCCGCGGCGCGGCTGCGGCTGCACTCGCGCCTGGAAGGCACCGAGCTCGACCTGCCCGAACCGCTGGCCAAGCCCGCCGATGCCACGCTGCCGGCCACGATCACCACCTCGCTGCCGCTGGGCGAGGGCGAGATCCTCGTCGACCTCGGCGGCAGGCTGGCGCTGCGCGCGCGCAGCGCCGGCAGCGGCACCGGAGTGCGGGTCGCGCTTGGCGCCTCGGCGGTCGACGAGGCCCCGCCGGCGAGCGGGCTGGCCGCCAGCGGACACGCCCAGGTGCTCGACGCGCTGGGCTGGGCCATGCTCGCCGGCGGCGCGGGCGGCAGCGAGGGCGGCATGCCCCTGCGCGGCATCGACGTGACCGCGGCGCGGCTGCAGCTGCTCGGCGCGGGATTCGACAACGTGCGCCTGCGCGCCGTGGACACCGGTGCCGCGACCGAGGTCCGGTTCGACGGTGACGCGCTTTCGGGCACGCTGGCGATCCCGCGCGAACGCGCGGCCGCGGTCAGCGGCCGCTTCGCGCGCCTGCACTGGCCTGCGCCACCGGTGCGGCCCGAGGCCCAGGCGGCGACCCCGCCGCCGGCGGACGATCGCGATGCGGTGGACCCCAGCCGGGTCCCGCCGCTGTCGCTGGACGTGGACGAGTTCCGCTTCGGCGCGCTGGGGCTGGGCAGGGTGGAACTGCGCACCCGCCAGACCGCGGAAGGCATGGAGATCGAACGGCTGCAGGCGCGCTCGGAGCGGCAGTCGATCGACATCAGCGGCAGCTGGACCGGGCGCGGCGCCGCCGGCATCACCCACCTGCGGGCGCGTGCCGACAGCCGCGATTTCGGCGAGCTCATGCAGGGCCTGGGCTTCGGCGGCAGCATCGACGGCGGCGCCGGCCTGCTCGAGTTCGACGTCCAGTGGCCGCGCAGTCCAGGCGACTTCTCCCTGCCGGCGCTGCACGGCGAGCTGTCGCTGGCGATCGAGCACGGGCGCCTGGTCGAGGTCGAGCCGGGCGCGGGGCGCGTGCTGGGCCTGCTCAGCATCGCCCAGCTGCCGCGCAGGCTGATGCTCGACTTCCGCGACTTCTTCTCCAGGGGATTCGCGTTCAATCGCCTCGGCGGCCGCGTGCGCATCGGCAGCGGCCTGGCCCACAGCGACGACATGGCGATCGACGGCCCCGCGGCCGAGATCCGCATGCGCGGGCGCAGCGACCTGCGCGCGCAGACCCACGACCAGACCATCGAGGTGCTGCCGCGCACCGGCAACCTGCTGCCCGCGGTGGGCGCGATCGCGGGCGGGCCGATGGGCGCGGCCGTCGGCGCGGTGGCCAACGCGATGCTGCGCAAGCCGCTGGGCGGGATGGGCGCCCGGACCTACCGCGTGACCGGGCCGTGGAAGGAACCGCGGGTCGAGGTGGTCGAGGACGCGTCCGGGCCCCAGGCCGCGGCGGCGCGCGATCGCGCCCCGGCGCGGGAACACTGAGGGCCGGGCCTCCGGGCTTGCGCTTCACCGCGCAGGCCCCAGACTTGCCGCATGGACACGCCCGCCAATCCGCTCTCCCTCGCCCGGTCGCGCCTGCTGCTGCCGGCCGGGCTCGACCCGTCCGGCCTCGACCGCATGTTCGGCACCCTGCTCGGGCCCGGCATCGACTTCGGCGACATCTACTTCCAGCATTCGCGGCGCGAGAGCTGGAGCGTCGAGGACGGGATCGTCAAGGACGGGGCGCACTCGATCGAGCAGGGCGTGGGCGTGCGCGCGATCAGCGGCGAGAAGACCGGCTTCGCGTACTCCGACGACATCAACGGCGAAGCGCTGCTCGAAGCGGCGCGCTCGGCAAGGGCGATCGCGCGCGACGGCGGCACCCGCACCCCGCGCGCGCTGGCGGTGGGCGGCGCGCGTCCGCTGTATCCGGCGGTCGATCCGGTGGACGCGCTCGACAGCGCCGCCAAGGTCGAGGCGCTGCGGCGCGTGGACCGCGCGGTGCGCGCGGCCGATCCGCGGGTGCGCCAGGTCATGGTGAGCCTCACCGGTGGCGTGGACACGGTGCTGGTGGCGCGCAGCGACGGCGTGCTCGCCGCCGACGTGCGTCCGCTGGTGCGGCTCAACGTGCAGGTGATCGTGGAGCAGGACGGACGCCGCGAGAGCGGCTACGCCGGTTACGGCGGGCGCTATTCCTACGACGAGCTGCTCGCCGGCGGCCGCCCGGAGTCCTTCGCCCGCGAGGCGCTGCGCCAGGCGCTGGTGAACCTCGAGGCGGTGGACGCGCCGGCCGGCAACATGCCGGTGGTGCTCGGCGCCGGCTGGCCGGGCGTGCTGCTCCACGAAGCGGTCGGCCACGGGCTCGAGGGCGACTTCAACCGCAAGGGCACCAGCACCTATTCCGGACGCATGGGCCAGCGCGTGGCCGCGCCCGGCGTCACCATCGTCGACGACGGCACCCTGGACGGCCGCCGCGGCTCGCTCAGCGTCGACGACGAGGGCACGCCCACGCAGTGCACCACGCTGATCGAGGACGGCGTGCTCGCCGGCTACATGCAGGACACGCTCAACGCGCGCCTGATGGGCGTGGCGCCGACCGGCAACGGCCGTCGCGAGTCGTTCGCGCACCTGGTGATGCCGCGGATGACCAACACCTACATGCTGCCGGGGCCGCACGAGCGCGAGGAGATGATCCGCTCGGTGAAGAGGGGCCTGTACGCGGTGAACTTCGGCGGCGGCCAGGTCGACATCACCAGCGGCAAGTACGTGTTCTCGGCGACCGAGGCCTACCTGATCGAGGACGGCCGCGTCACCGCGCCGGTCAAGGGCGCGACCCTGATCGGCAACGGGCCGGAAACCATGCAGCGGGTGTCGATGGTCGGCAACGACCTGGCGCTGGACGAGGGCGTGGGCACCTGCGGCAAGGACGGCCAGAGCGTGCCGGTGGGCGTGGGCCAGCCGTCGCTGCTGGTGTCGCAGATCACCGTGGGCGGGACCCGGGCCTGAGTACGATGCGGCCGGAGCGGGATCCTGCGTCGTGCGTGGCGCCGGCGGCGTCAGTCGTCGAGTGGATCCGGTCCGTCCGTGCCGTCGTCGCCGGCGTCGGCGCCGGCGGTGCCGGACAGCAGGTCGCGCAGGGCGCGGAACAGCTCGCGGAACGCGCGCGGCGGACGGTTGCGACGGCGCTCCTCGAGCGCGTTGCGCACCAGCTGGCGCAGCTTCTGGCGGTCGGCGTGCGGGTATTCGTCGAGCAGTTCGCCCAGCGCCGCGTCGCCGTCGTCGAGCAGGCGTTCGCGCCAGTGCTCGGCGCGGTGCAGCAGCGCGGTTTCCTGCTTCGCCGCCTCGCCACCGGCGTCGAGCGCGTCGCGGATCGCGTCCAGCACCTCGTCGTCCTCGCGCCGCATCTGCTTGGCCAGGAACGCGAGCTGGCGCTTGCGGGCGATGTGCGAGGTGATGCGCCGCGCCTCGGCCACGTGCGGCAGCAGGTGTCCGGGCACCGGCAGCTTCGCCAGGCGCCCCGGTTCCAGCCCCGCCAGCGTGGTCGCCAGCGCCAGCACGTCCAGCGCCTCGCGCCGCCGCTGGCTGCGGCTCGGCGCCAGGAATTCGCCGGTGTCTTCGTCCCGTCCTCTCATCGCCACAGGATAAGCCATTGAACAGCGTCGCCGTTCCCGCCACCGACGACAGCCAGGCCCGGCTCGACGAGCTGCAGGGGCTGGCGCTGCGCCTGCTCGAGGCCTGCCGCGCCCGGGGCGCCGACCAGGCCGAGGTCTCCTGCACGCAGGAGCGCGGCCTGAGCGTGAACGTGCGCATGGGCGAGGTGGAAACGGTCGAGTCCACCCGCGACCGCGGTATCGCGGTGACGGTGTACTTCGGCCAGCGCAAGGGCAGCGCCAGCACCGCCGACCTGCGCGCGGACAGCCTCGAGGCCACGGTGGCCCAGGCCTGCGCGATCGCGCGCCACACCGAGCCCGATCCCGCCGCGGGGCTGGCCGATCCGGAACTGATGGCGCGGCCCGGTCCCGACGGCTGGCCGGACTTCGACGACTGGCACCCCTGGGACCTGGACGCCGCGCGCGCGGTCGACATCGCCCTGGCCTGCGAGGCCGCGGGGCGCGAGGCCGACCCGCGCATCAGCAATTCCGACGGCGCGTCGGTCAGCAGCAGCGCCTCGCTGGGCGTGTACGCCAACTCGCACGGCTTCGTCGGCGCCGAACGCGGCACCCACCACAGCATCGGCTGCGCGCTGATCGCGGGGAAGGGCGAGGCGATGCAGCGCGACGGCTGGTACAGCTACGCGCTCGCCGCCGACGACCTCGAGGCGCCGGCCGCGATCGGCCGCCGCGCCGCCGGGCGGACCCTGGCCCGGCTGCAGCCGCGCCGGGTGGCGACCGGCAGCTACCGGGTGCTGTTCTCGGCCGAGGTGGCGCGGTCGCTGGTCGGCCACCTGCTGGGGGCGGTGTCGGGCGGTGCGCTCTACCGACGCGCCAGCTTCCTGCCCGACAGCGTCGGCACCCGCCTGTTCCCGGACTGGTTCTCGATCCACGAGGACCCGTTCCTGCGCCGCGGCCTGCGCTCGGCCGCCTGGGACGACGAGGGGGTGGCGACCCGCGCCTCGGCCCTGGTCGAGGGTGGCGTGCTGCAGCGCTACGTGCTCGGCAGCTACTCCGCGCGGCGCCTGGGACTGCAGACCACGGGCAATGCCGGCGGGGTGCACAACCTGCTGGTGGCGGCCAATGCCGGCGGGTTCGATGACCTGGTGCGCGGCATGGGCGACGGCATCGTGGTCACCGAGCTGATGGGACAGGGGGTGAACCCGGTCACCGGCGACTATTCGCGCGGGGCGGCGGGGTTCCTGGTCGAGGGCGGGCAGGTGTCCTGCCCGGTGGACGGGATCACGATCGCCGGCAACCTGCGCGACATGTTCCGGGCGATCGAGGCCGTGGGCAGCGACGTCGACCCGCGCTCGCACATCCGCACCGGCTCGATCCTGGTGGGCGCGCTGACCGTGGCGGGGTCGGATTGACCGCCCAACCCGGTTATGCTCTGGCCCGCACACGGCTGCGCCCACCGTCTGCACCGTTCCAGGGGGCGCGAGGGGAATCAAATGACTGAAGAACACAATGTCCAGCCGCCACCGGCCGAGGGTGCAGCTGGCGGGATCGCCGCCGAGGAGCGCCAGTGGGCGATGTTCGCGCACCTGTCGGCCCTGGCCGGTGGGCTCGTGACCGCCGGCTGGGCGTTCAGCATCGGCTGTTTCCTCGGCCCCCTGGTCATCTGGCTGATGAAGCGCGAAACGATGCCGTTCGTGGACGACCAGGCCAAGGAAGCGCTGAACTTCAACATCACCGTGGCCGCGATCATGCTGGTGCTGTTCCTGGTCGGGATCCTGACCCTGGGCATCGGCTTCCTCGTCGCCATGCCGCTGATGGCGCTGATCGGCCTGGCCGCGCTGGTGTTCATCATCATCGCGGCGATCAAGTCGAACGAGGGCAAGGCGTACCGCTATCCGTTCGCCATCCGCCTGATCAAGTAGCACCCGGGCCTGGATCCGGACGCGGCGCACCCGCGTCCGGGTTCCATCCCGGGCGGCGAGCGCGGCGTCGCCGGCGCACCAGGCCATCAGTTGGGTTGAGATCCGGCGCGGCGGGCGCATGATCGGGACAGGGCGGACGGTTTCCCGCCCGGGAGGAGCCGGATGCATGCGATGCCGCACCACGAAGACACCACCCTGGGCGAGCGCCAATGGGCCGCGGGTGCCCACGTCGCGGCGGTGGCGCTTGCGCTGCTGACCAGCTGGACCGCCGGCTTCGCGGGCATGCTCGCCGCGGGCGTGGTCTACCTGCTCAAGCGCAACGACAGTCCCTTCGCCGCGGAGCACGCGCGCGAGGCGTTCAACTTCAACCTCACCATGTTCCTGTACGCCTGCGCGCTGTGCGTGGTCGCGATCCTGCTGCTCGGGGCGACCGTGTTCACCCTCGGCATCGGCCTGGTCCTGACCCTGCCCGCGGGCCTGCTGCTGGGCGTGGCCGCGGTGGCGATCGCGGTGGCGTGGCTGGTGTGCAGCATCGTGGCCACGGTGCGCGCGCTCGACGGCGAACCGTACCGCTATCCGATGACCCTGCGCCTGCTGTGAGGCCGGGCGCGGCCACTCAGCGGTCGCGCTCGATCGCCAGCCGCGCCAGCGCCGCCAGCGCGGAAGTGTCGCCGGGCACCGTCCGCAGCGCCTCGTCCATGCCGGCCGCCAGCTCGCGCAGCCGCGCGTGCGAGGCGTCGGCGCCGATCAGGGCCGGGAAGGTGGCCTTGTCCTGGGCCAGGTCCTTGCCGGCGGTCTTGCCGAGCGTGGCGCTGTCGCCCTCGATGTCGAGCAGGTCGTCGCGGATCTGGAAGGCGAGGCCGAGCGCCCCGGCGTAGGCGTCCAGCGCGCGCCGCGCCGATTCCCCAGCGCCGGCCGCGATCGCGCCCAGCCGTACCGCCGCGCGCAGCAGCACGCCGGTCTTCATCGCGTGCAGCCGTTCCAGCGCGGCCAGCGGGATGCGGGTGCCGGTCGCCGCCAGGTCCAGCGCCTGGCCGCCGCACATGCCGGATGCGCCGCTGGCGGTGGCCAGCTCGGCCAGCATCGCCACCCGCGCGGCGTCGCCGGCCCGGGCCTGCGCCAGGGTGGCGAAGGCCAGCGCCTGCAGCGCGTCGCCGGCGAGGATCGCGGTGGCCTCGTCGAAGGCCACGTGCACGGTCGGCTGGCCGCGGCGCAGCGCGTCGTCGTCCATCGCCGGCAGGTCGTCGTGGACCAGCGAGTACGCATGGACCAGCTCGACCGCGGCGGCCGGCGCGTCGAGCGCCTCCTCGGCCGCGCCGCAGGCCACGCCGGTGGCGTAGGTCAGCAGGGGGCGCATGCGCTTGCCGCCGAGCAGAACGGCGTGGCGCATGGCCGACAGCAGGCGCGGCTCGGTGCCTTCCAGCCCGTCCAGCGCCGATCCCAGCGCCGCGTCCACGCGCGCGCGCCAGCGGGCCAGTGCGGGATGGGCGCCGTTGCCGCGGGGCTCAGGACTCGCCATCGTCCAGACCCGGGAACGGCTCCGCCCGCTCCGGGGCCTCGGGGTCGGTCAGCAGGCGCACGCGCAGTTCGGCCTGTTCGAGCGCCTCCTGGCAGCGCCGGTAGAGGCCCACGCCGCGCTCGTAGGCGGCCAGGGATTCCTCCAGGCTCATGTCGCCCTGTTCCATCTTCGCCACCAGCTGCTCGAGCTGGTCGAGCGAGGCTTCGAAATCGGCGACCGGCGAGGTGTCGTTGTCGGGGTTGCGGGCCATGGCTCCAGTGTAAGCCAGCGCGTGCGCGCGGGGTCAGTCGCCGTGCGTCCCGGTCCAGAGCAGGCGACGCCCGGTCGCGCGCAGCCAGCCGTCCAGCGCCGCCGACAGCACCAGGTCGCCCGCGGCCAGCAGGGTGCCGTCGGGGTGCGAGAGCAGGGGCAGGCGTTCGCGGACCCAGGGCGGCACGCCCAGCTCCTGCAGCACGTGCTTGAGCGCGTGCGAATGGGCGCGGCCCGGCAGGGTGATGCGCTCGCCGCCCGCGCGCGGATGCACGACGAAGGGTGGTGCGGGGGGATCGGCCGATCCATCGTCGCCAGGCGCTGGCGCCAGCCGCAGCGTGCCGCCGCCGGGCCAGGCCAGCGGCGTGCGCCCGTCCCAGTCCAGGCGGGTACCGCCAGGCGGAAGCGGTCGCCGGCGGCCGGCCCAGAGCAGGCCCCGCCAGCGCCGGACCTCGGCGTCGCGCCAGCCGAAGCGCGCGGCTTCGCCCGGCGCTTCGGCCAGCAGTTCGCGTTGGATGCGGGCCACGCCTTCGGCCGGCAGCGGCGGCAGTCCCGCTTCCGCGATCCAGCGGCGCAGCACGCGGGCCCGGCGTGGCGGCCCGAGGGCGCGCAGCGCGTCGGCGTCGAGGCAGGCCGGATCGAGGCTGCGCACCCGGGCCAGCGCCTCGGCGTCGCCCTGGTCCAGCAGTTCCGTCGCCTCGCGCTGCAGGGCCGCCGCCTGCGCCAGCGCGGCGGCCGCGCGCGGCCAGCGCGCCGCCAGGCGCGGCAGGACCTGGTGGCGCAGGTAGTTGCGGTCGTGCGCCTCGCAGGCGTTCGACGGATCCTCGATCCAGCGCAGGCCCACGCGCCGGGCGTGCGCGAGCAACGCGTCACGCGGCAGGTCGAGCAGCGGCCGCCACAGCCAGCCGCGGCCGTATTCGCGCCAGGGCCGCATCGCGCCGAGGCCGTCGCTGCCGGAACCGCGCAGCGCGCGCAGCAGGAACGTTTCGGCCTGGTCGTCGCGGTGGTGGGCCAGCGCCAGGACCTCGCCTTCTCCCAGCGCCGCGCCGAAGGCGTCGTGGCGCACCCGCCGCGCCGCGGCTTCCAGCCCTTCGCCGCCGTCGCGCGGGACCGTGGCGCGGACCATCGTGAGCGGGATGCCGAGCGCGGCGCATTCGGCGGCGCAGTGCGCGGCCCAGTCGTCGGCGCGGGGATCGAGTCCGTGGTGGACGTGGATGGCGCGCAGGCCGTGCGCGCGCAACCCGGCGTCCGCGGCCAGCAGGTGCAGCAGCACGGTGGAGTCGAGGCCGCCGCTGTAGCCGACCAGCAGCGGGGCGGCGCGCGGCGGTCGCGGCAGGACGGGAGTAGCGTCGGCCGGCATGCGGCGGGCCCCGCGCCTGCGTCAGCCGGCGTCGCAGGCCGGGGGCTTGCGCGCCACCAGCGCGATCGAGTCGTGGCGGGTGTCGCCGGACACGGGGCGGCCGTCGAGGTCCCAGGCCTCCGCGTCCGGGGCGAAGCCGGCGTCCACCAGCTGCCGGCGCTGCTGCTCGAGGGTGACGTAGTAGAGCATCGTGCCGTAGTCGTGGCATACGTCGTTGATCACCGCGTAGTCCTGCGCGTGCACTTCCATGGGGCGGAAGCGGCGGCGGTTGCGCAGCCGGCGGACCGTATCGCGGCCGAAGCGCGTCGCCCGCACCAGCAGGCGCAGCGGGTTGGGCGACCACTGCATCCGCGGGAAACGGAAACCGCGCCGGTATTCGGGCGAGTTGCGGTTGTGGGTGGAGAACACGAACGACCCGCCGGGGCGCAGCACGCGGTGCACCTCGCGCAGGATCCGCAGCCGGTCGGCGTGCGGGACCATGCCGATGCCGTTGCAGCTGAACACCGCGAGCTGGATCGAACCGTCGGCGAGCTGCGGCATCGCGCGTGCGTCGGCGTGCTCGAAGCGCACGCCCGGGAAGCGGCGGCGGCACGCCTCCACCATGCCGGGGCTGTAGTCGATGCCGAGGTAGTCGCGGCTGATGCCGAGCAGGGCCTGCACGGTGCGGCCGCCGCCGACGCCGATGTCCAGTACCGGCTGGTCCTTCGCTTCGGCGGCGACGCGGCGGAAGGTGGCTTCTTCGGCCGGGCTCAGGCCCCAGGGCCGCGCGTAGTGCGCGACCACGGCGGCGTCCGCCATGGTGCGCATGTTGATGCTGTCGATCGACTCGACCATTCCCCTTCCCCTGCCAGGCCGGTCGCGCGGCCGCGATCGCGCGCCCGTCAGGCGGCGGCGTAGGCGCCGTAGCCGCGCAGGCGCCGGTAGCGGCGTTCGAGCAGCTCCGGCAGCGGCACGTTCCGGAGCGCGTCGAGTTCATTCATCAGCAGGGTCTTGAGCCGGATCGCGGTCTGGCGCGGGTTGCGGTGCGCGCCGCCGATCGGCTCGCGCATCACCCGGTCGACCAGGCCCAGCTCGTGCAGCCGGCGCGCGGTCAGGCCCAGCTGCTCGGCGGCATCGCGCGCCTTGCCGGCGTCCTTCCACAGGATCGAGGCGCAGCCCTCGGGCGAGATCACCGAGTAGGTGCTGTACTCGAGCATGATCGTGCGGTCGCCGACGCCAATCGCCAGCGCCCCGCCCGAGCCGCCCTCGCCGATCACCGTGCACAGGATCGGGGTGCGCAGCTCGGCCATCTCCAGCAGGTTGCGCGCGATCGCCTCGGACTGGCCGCGCTCCTCCGCACCGATGCCGGGGTAGGCGCCCGGGGTGTCGATGAAGGTCAGCAGCGGGAGCCTGAACCGCTCGGCCAGCTTCATCAGCCGCAGGGCCTTGCGATAGCCCTCCGGGCGCGGCATGCCGAAGTTGCGGCGCACCTTCGACTTGGTGTCGCGGCCCTTCTGGTGGCCGATGATCACCACCGGGCGGCCGTCGATGCGGCCCAGCCCGCCGACGATGGCCGGGTCGTCGGCGTAGGCGCGGTCGCCGGCGAGCTCCTCGAACTCGTCGCACATCACCCGCACGTAGTCCAGGGTGTACGGGCGCATCGGATGGCGCGCCAGCTGCGAGACCTGCCAGGGGCTGAGGTCGCGGAAGATGTGGGCGGTGCGCTTGCGGAGCTTATCCTGCAGCGCCTGGATCTCGGCGTCGATGTTCACCGCCGGGCCGTTGCTGGCCTGGCGCAGCTCGTGGATCTTGGCTTCGAGGTCCGCGATCGGCTGTTCGAAGTCGAGGTAGTTCGGGTTCATGCTCGGACGACGGTCGGCGAAGGTCGCAGTCTAGCCGACCGGGACAGGCTGGACCGTACCCTTGCGTCCGGCGCGCCGGAGGCCCGGTCAGCGGCCGGGGCAGTCCACGGGCGCGGCCGGCGCCGCGCACACGCGGCCCGCGACGCCGGCCAGGTAGCTGGCGACCGAGGGCGTGGCCGGCCTGGCGGCCTCCTGCAACTGGCGCGCGCGGCGCAGGGCGGCCACCGCGCCAGCCGTGTCGCCGGTGGCCAGGCGGGCCTCCGCGAGCGTGCCCCAGGTGCTGGCGTGGCGACTGCTGGGGCCAGTGTAGACGCGGTCGGCCATCGCCGCGCCGCGTTCGGCGGCCTCGAGCGCGGCCGCGGGATCGCCGGTCTCCAGCTGGAGCCGGGCGACGTTGCCCAGGCCGACGACGACGCTGGGGTGGTCGCCGCGGAACATGCGCTCGCGCATCGCCAGCGACTGCCGGTACAGGGCCAGCGCGCCTCCACGGTCGCCGGTCTCCTCGGCCAGCTGGCCGCGGTTGCCGAGCACGATCGCCAGGTCCGGGCTGCCGTCGGGGAACAGGGATTCGAGCTCGGCCTGGGCCTGGCGGTAGAGCTGGTCGGAGCGGGCGTGTTCGCCCTTTCCGTGCGCGACCTGGGCGAGGTTGGACACCAAGTTGGCATGGTCGCTGTCGGGCTTCCCGGTGTCGTGGGAGGCGGTCCACAGGCGTTGGGCCTCCTGCAGCATGGTGTCGGCTTCGTCGTAGCGGTCCTGGGTCATGTAGAGCATGCCCAGGTTGTTGACGAGGTAGAGGTGGATCGGATCGTCCTGCAGTCCCGTCCGGGCGCTGCGCGCGATGCCGTCGCGGTACAGGGCGATCGCCTCGTCGATGCGGCCCTGCTCGTGGCGCAGCCCGGCCAGGCCCTCGATCACGCGCAGCGTGCGCACGTCCTCGACGCCGAACACCGACTCGCTTTCCTGCAGCGCGCGCTCCAGCTGCGCCTGCGCCTGTTCCAGCCGGAACCGGCTGAGCATGCTGTAGCCGATGCCGAAGCGCACGTCCGCGGACAGGTCCGGACGGCCGGAGAAATGCGCATCGATGCGTCCGGCCGCCGCATCCAGCGCCTGGCTCAGGGTGAGTTCGCCGCCGCTGTTGTACGGGTCCGACATCGACAGCACGTCCATCAGGAAGGCGTTGACCTGGCGCATGTCCTGGGCCGCGCGCGCGGCCTGTCGCGCCTGCCAGGCGGCGACGCCGGCCGCGCCCAGCACCGCCGCCGTGGCCAGCGCGGCGAGCGCGGTGCCCAGGCGGTGGCGGCGCATGAACTTGCCGGCGCGGTAGCCGAGCGAGTCGGGGTGGGCGAGCACCGGACGGCCGTCGAGGCGGCGGCGGACGTCGTCGGCCAGCTCCTGCGCCGACCCGTAGCGGCGTTCCACGTCCTTGTGCATCGCGCGCGCGACGATGCGCTCGAGGTCGCCGTCGATCTGGACGAGCCTGCGTTCGCGCACGGCATCGTCGAGGGGCGCCTGGTCGACGGCCACGCGCAGCGGCCGCGGCTGCGTCTCGCAGACCGTGCGTTCGGCTTCGGCCGGGCTCAGGCCAGCCAGTTCATAGGGGCGCACGCCGGTCAGCATCTGGTACAGGAGCACGCCGAGCGAATACACGTCCGAACGCGTGGTCGCCGGCTGGCGTCGCACCTGCTCGGGGCTGGCGTAGGCGGGGGTCATCGCGGTGAGCGAGGTGAGCGTGGAGTCGGCCTGTTCGCCGTCCTCGAGCATCCGCGCGATGCCGAAGTCCAGCAGCTTCGGTTCGCCGTCGGCGCCGACCAGGATGTTCTCGGGCTTGAGGTCGCGGTGCACGATGAGGTGCCGGTGCGCTTCCTGCACGCCATCGCAGACCTTGCAGAACAGGCGCAGGCGCGCCGGGACGTCGAGCGCGCCGCTGTCGCAGTATTCGACCAGCGAGCGGCCCGGCACGTATTCCATTGCCAGCCAGGGGATCCCCGAGGCGGTGCTGCCCCCGTCGAGGATGCGGGCGATGTTGGGATGGGCCAGCCGGGCCAGCAGGCCGCGTTCGTTCTCGAAGCGCGCGATCAGCTGGCGGCGGAACGCCGCGCTCGCGCCCAGGTGCAGCGGCCGGATCAGCTTGAGCGCGACCTGCTGCTCGTAGGCGCGGTCCGCGCGGCGGGCCAGGTAGACCACGCCCATGCCGCCGCTGTCGATGCGCTCGACCAGTTCGAAGCTGCCCAGGCGTTCGCCCAGCTGCGGGAATCCGTCGGGCTCGGGCGTCGCCGGCGGCTGTTCCAGGAAGCCGCCCATCGACTGCTCGGCGTCGAGCAGCCGGACCACGCGGGCGTGCAGCCACGGCGGCAGCGACTGCCGGCCGAGCCACGCGCGACGCTGCGCGGGGGGCTGGTCGAGTGCGCGCTCGAACCACTGGAGGACGTCGCCCTCGGACGGATTCATGGCATATCCCCGGGCCGGCGCGGGTGCCGCCGGAGCGTCGACCCTAGCAAAAGCACCGGCCCCTGGGCACGGTTGGAGGCCCGCCCGCCGCTGCTAGACTCGCCGCAGTGAACGGGGAATTCACCGCATGGCTCGCGGCGTGGCGACAGGGCGACCTGTCGGCACGCGACCGCCTGGTCGACGCCGTCTATCCGGAACTGCGCGCGATCGCGCAGCGCCAGCTCGGCGGCGAGCGCCGGGGCCATACGCTGCAGGCCACCGCCCTGGTCAACGAGGCCTACCTGCGCCTGAGCGGACTGGACCGCATCGAGTGGCAGGACCGGGTTCATTTCATGCACATGGCCGCGCGGGTCATGCGCGAGGTGCTCGTCGACCATGCGCGGCGACGCGCGGCCTCCAAGCGCGACGGCGGCGAGCGCGTGTCATTGACCGGGCTCGACCTGGCCGCGGGCGATGCCGGCGGCATCGACGTCGCCGCGCTCGACGGCGCCCTCGACGCGCTGGAGCGGCTGGACCCGGACAAGGCGCGGATCGTCGAGCTGCGCTACTTCGGCGGGCTCACCATCGAGGAGACCGCCGAGGCCCTGGGCCAGTCCCCCGCGACGATCAAGCGCCACTGGCAGGTCGCGCGCACCTGGCTGTTCGAGGCTCTGTCGGATCAGGGCTGACCACGCCTCGCGCAGGCGCTGGTAGTCGCTGCGTCCCGCGCTCACGATGTCCGCTCCGCCGGCGCCTGCGCCCGCGACCGGAGCAGCAGTCGCTGCAGCAGCCGAGCGGTCGCCGCGCCGGACCAGCCGCGTTCGAGCCCGCGCAGCAGCAGTCGCTCCGCGCGGCGGATATCGGCGTCGCACGCGGTGGCCGCGATGCGCGCGTACAGCACCCGCCGGCTGGAGGCCGGGTCGAGGTCGTCGATGTCCGCGGTGATGCCCATGCCTGTCCCCCGTCCCCGGCGCCGGCCAGGTCGTCCTGCTGGTAGGCGCAGGACGGCGCCATTCCGGCTCACGCGATCCATCGCCCTGCACGGTGAGCCGGTTTCCCCGCCTCCTGCGCCTTCCGGGGTGGAGAGGGCATTCCGCCCCGGGGACACGACATGCGACAGCGCAACCTGGTTCCGGCCCTGACGGGCGTGGTGTTGTCGGCGGCCCTGGCCGCCTGCAGTGGTGGAACGGCGCCTACGCCCGCCCAGGGCGGCTACGGCGGCGGTTGGCCGCAAGGGCCGGTCGGCCAGGGCGACCAGGACGGTCCGGCCGTGCCGCTGCCGCCGGAGATGCAGCAGGCCGAGGGGCCGTCGGGCAACGCGGCTGCCGCGCCCGCAGGGGCGCAGGGCGCCGCGGCGGGCGGGCTGCCGGCGCTGCGGACCGACCAGCTGCAGCAGGTGCGGATCATGGACAGCGCCGGCTTCGGCCAGCCGATGGTGGCCGCGACGGTCGAGATCCCGGCCGGCTGGCAGACCGTCGGCGGCGTCGGCTGGAACGACTCCAGCAGCTGCGTGGCCAACCAGCTGCAGATCACCTGGTCGGCGATCGCGCCCGACAGCCTCACCGCGCTGGAGATCATGCCCGGGTTCAACTGGCAGGTCGCCGGCACCGAGGTCCAGTTCAATCCCTGTCCTTCGGCGCCGTACCGCTCCACCCGCGAACTGCTCGAGGCCACCGTGCAGCGCGCGCGTCCCGGCGCGCGGGTGCTGGACTACCAGCGCATGCCCGAGGTCGAACAGAAGATGGCGCAGATGGCGCAGGGCCAGGGCGGCGCGCAGGCCCAGGTCAGGCCCGACGCCGGCCGCCTGCTGGTGGCCTACGAGAAGGACGGCGTGGACATGCGCGAGATGTTCACCGCCGCGGTGACCTTCAGCCAGGCGCAGGGCAACCTGGTCGGCGGCACCGGGCTGATCCATGCCGCGCGCGCGCCCAACGGCCGCCTCGACTTCTCGCTCACCGAGCGCATCGCCAACAGCATGCAGCCCGATCCGCGCTGGATGGAGGCGATGAAGCAGCGCAGCATGGCCAACATCCAGCGCATCGGCAGCGCGCAGAGCGCGGCCATCAACGACTGGCACAACCGGCAGATGGCGATCATCAACGCCAAGGGCGCGGCCGACCGGCACGCGGAGCGCATGCGCGGCAACCAGCAGGTCGCCGACATCTACAGCGGCATCGCCCGCAACACCTCCGACACCAGCGACCGCATGCAGCAGCGGGCGGTGGCCGCGATCAACGAGGTCAACAACTACACCGGCGTCGACGGCGGCCGCGTGAGCTCGAGCATCCACGGCGGCAACCAGGTGTTCCAGGACACGAGCAACCCGAACAACGCGTACAGCACCAGCGCGCCGTACCCGAACCCGCCGTCGGGCTACGTCGAGCTGCAGCGCGAACCCTGAGCGGCGCAACGCCCATCCGCCCATCCACACCGCGCTGCTCGCCTGGCCGCCGCCATCCGGCCGCCCGCGCCGCGCTTCCATGGAGACACACCATGAATCGAATTCCGATACGCGCGCGAGATGCGCTGGCGGTGGCCTGCACGCTGCTGCTGGCCGCGTGCGGCAGCGACGGCGGCGCGGCCGCGACGGCAGGCGGCGCGCAGGATGCGTTCCCCGGGCCGGGCGCGGGGATGGTGCAGGCCGGCGCGCCGGGCGTCGCCGCGGGCGCGCAGCAGGGCGGCTATCCGCAGGGCCAGTACGCGCAGGGCCAGTACGCCCGGGATCCGTATGCGCAGGAGTATCCGCAGGGCCAGCCTGCGCAGGGCTACCACCCGCAGCAGCAGCCTCCGGCACAGGGCGCGCAGGCGTTTCCCGAGGCCCACGCGGCGCAGCCGGCGGGATATCCCGATCCCTACGCCCCGCAGGCCCGGTACAGCGGTGTGGACCCGGTCATGCCGCAGCAGTCCGGCCAGGGCCAGGCTCCGCAGCAGCCCAGCCAGCAGGAGCTGGAGCGGCGCTATCCGGAAGCGGAGTCGCAGGCGCAGCGGGACCACCAGTCGATCATCGATTCGATCCGCTCGGAGAACGGCCTGCGATGACGCGCCGACCGCGCGGGCGCGCCGCCCGCGCCGGCGCGGAGTCGCCGCCTTCATGCATCCGCCATCACGCCCCTTGCGGGCACCGAAAGGAGTCACCCATGAACCACATCCACCGCATCCGCCGGCTGGGCCTCGTCCTGTCCCCGATGCTGCTGCTGGCCGCAGGCGCGGCGGGCGCGCAGGATTCCTTCGGCCAGTCCCGGGGGCAGCAATACCCGCAGCAGCAACAGCAGTACCCGCAGCAGCCGCAGCAGTATTCGCAGCCGCCGCAGCAGTACCCGCAGCAGCCGCAGCAATACCGGCCGCAGCCGCAGCAGGCGCCCTACAGCGACCAGCCCTACAGCAACCAGAGCGCAATGCCGGCGCCGATGGCGAGCGCGTCCAGCGAAGGACAGGATTTCGGCGTGGCGCCGACCAGCCAGCTGCGGCCGACCCAGCAGCTGCACGGGCCGACGCCGACGTCGATCCCGGGCGGCCGCGTGATCGCGACCCAGCAGCTGGTGCAGCTGCTGCAGGGCGGGCAGCCGGTGGTGCTGCTCGACGTCCTCGGCGGCCCGCAGCTCATCCCGGGCGCCGTCCCGGTCGTGCCCGCGGCCCAGGGCGGCGGCTTCAGCGACGAGGTGCAGCAGGGCTACGGCCAGTACCTGGCCCAGGTCACCGGCGGCGACACCTCGCGCCTGCTGGTGACCTACTGCGGCGGCGTGCAGTGCTGGAGCTCGTACAACGCGGCGCTGCGCGCGATGAAGCTCGGCTACCGCAACGTCGCCTGGTACCGCGGCGGCATCGAGGCCTGGCAGCAGGCGGGCCTGCCGCTGCAGGGCGCGGGTGGACCGGCAGCGCAGCCGCAGCAGCCGCCTTCCGGCCAGCGCCAGTGGTGAGCGCGCGGGGCCATCGCACGCGTGAGGCGGTTCGCCGTCGTTGCGACGCCTTGAACAGTCATGAGGCCGATCGGCCGCGGGGGAGACCGGGGATGAAGCAGCTGGGAGTCGTGGCAGTCGCGCTGGCGTGCGCCACGCTGGCCGCGTGCGCGGCGCAGGACGGGGCTGCGCACGCGGCGCAGGCGGATGCGTCGCGGCAGGTGTCGGCGGACGCGCCCGCGGACCGCGGCGTACCGCCGCCGCTGCTCGATACCAGCCGCCTGGTGGCGACGGAAATCGTCGACCAGGCCGGCTTCGGGCGGCCGGTGGCGGCGTGGCGCCTGCAGGCGCCGGCCGGCTGGCAGACCACCGGTGGCGTGACCTGGAATGATGGCGCCAACTGCCACTCCAACATGGTCCAGACCGGCTGGTCGGCGATCGCGCCCGACAGCGTCAGCATCATCGAGGTCATGCCGGGCTTCGCCTGGCAGGTGGCCGGCAGCGAGATCCGGACCGATCCCTGCCCGGTGGCGTCGCACCGCACGGCGCGCGAGTTCCTGGAGGCCGCCGCGCAGCAGTCGCGTCCCGGCGCCAGGATCCTGGACTACGTCGAACAGCCCGACTGGGCGCGGCTGGCGCAGCAGCGCAGCGACGAACAGATGCGCAGGATGGGCGAGGCCCTGGCACCGGGCCAGACCCGCACGGTCGAGGCGGGCAGCGTGCTGCTGGCCTTCCAGCAGGACGGCATCGAGATGCGCGAGGTGCTGTCGGCGGTGGTGAGCTTCGTCAGCCTGGGCGGCCACCGCAACGGCAGCGCGGGCACGGTCGTGTCGTACCGGGCGCCGCACGGGCGGCTCGACATGGCGCTGGCCGAGCGCGTCGCCACGACGCTGGAGCAGGATCCGCAGTGGCTGGACCTGGCCCTGCCGCGGCTCAAGCGCAACGTCCAGGCCTACTTTTCCGGCCAGCGGCGCCAGATCGACGAATGGCACAGCCGGCAGATGGCGATCATCAACGCCCGCGGCATGGCCGACCGCCACGCCATCCGCATGCGCAACAGCCGCGAGGTCGCCGGCATCTACAGCGCCATCGCCGCCAGCACCAGCGCGACCAGCGATGCGATCCACCGGCGCGGCCTGGAGGCGGTGGGCGAATACGACACCTACGTCGGCTCGGCCGGGACGACGGTGCAGTCGAGCATCCACGGCGGCAGCCGGGTGTTCCAGGACACGCACGATCCGGGCCGGGCCTACAGCACGGACGATCCGCGTCCGGACCCGCCGAGCGGCTACGTGGAGCTGGAGCGGATGCCTTGATGGAGGGCTGCCGCGATCGTGGTCATGGCCTTCGCGCCTGCGTGACGTTGGTCTGGCTGTGCGGCTGGCTGCTGTCCGGCTGCGGCGGCCACGCGCCCGCCGCTGCGACGGTCGATGCGGCGGCGTCCGTCGCCGCGCTGCCGGGCCAGGACCGGTTTGCCGGCAGCTGGCAGGTCGCGGCGGACGCGGCGGTCGTCGCATCGGTGCCATTCGCGACCGCCGCACGCGGGCGGGTGGCCGTGCACGAGTCGATCACCGGGGCAGGCCAACCGGTCGAACTGGGCAGCATCGAGATTCCGGAAGGGTGGCTGGTCGCGACCCCTCTGCCGGCCTGCCCGGCCTGGGGAGAGTGCCTGCTGTGGCGCGCCCACTCGCCCGACGGTCGGGCGGAGATCGCGCTGCTGGCGCCGCTGCGCGAATCCGGCGGCACGCCGCCGGCGGGCGCGGGCCCGGCGCCGGCGCGCGTCGCGGCGTCGTGGCTCGAGCGCGGCGCCGCGGCCGGGGATGGGGTGGAGCAGGTGGACGCCGGCCAGGTCGAAGCGGTCATGCCGGCCACCCGCAGGCGCTGGTCGAGCGGCGGCGCGTGGCGGTGGCTGGCGCACGATGTCCCCGACGGGCGCCTGCACGAATGGCTGGCGCTGGACGTGGAGAGCGCGGCCACCGGCGGCCGCCATCGCGACGCGCAGAGCGGTCCCCTGCTGCGCATCCGCGCGCCGGCGGGCCAGTTCGATGCCGATGCCGCGCAGGCCGTGCGCGCATCGCTGCGCTACCGCGACGCATGGTTCCCGGCATGGTGGCTGGCCTGGGAGCTGCGCCAGGTGCGCGCGACCTGCGAAGGCGGGTTCCACGACGGCTTGTGCCGCCGCCAGCCCTCGCCGTATGTCGACTACTTCCAGGCGCCGTCCAGCATCGGCGTCTGGGATCTGCGCGCCCGGGGCTACGACGCGCCTGACGCGCGCTACGACCGCTGAGGCCGCGCGGTGTCGGGCGGCGCAGTCGGCATCGAAGGCGTGGGCGGGCGGGCACCGCTGCTGCGGACCGAGGCCTGGCTGCTGCGCGGGCTGTCGGCCATTCCAGGCGAACTGGTCCTGGACCGGGACGGCATCGCCTTCCTCGCCACCGGGCCGGGCAGTGCCGGCCCGCGCGCGCTGCGAACGCTCGAACGCCAGCTGCGGTCGCCGTGGCGTGTGGCCGACGCCGGACACGGCCATGCCGGTGCGCAGCTCTTCCACTGGCCGCTGCGGCGCGTGTCGGTGCAGGTGCCCTGGTACTACTTCTCCGGCGGCCTGAAGCTGGGCCACGGCGGCGTCGTGCTGCGCTTCAGCTTCGGCCGGCCGGGCAACATGGAGTTGGCCCGGGACCTGGCTTCGGCCTGGGACGCGCTGCGCACCGTGCACGCGATGCGCCGCTGCGGAAAGGCATGGCTGCATGCGCTGGAGCGGGCGCGGTCGGCGGCCGGGGACGAGGCGACCGGATCGAGGCGCGTCCGGCTGCGCGCATCGCGATGATCGGGTGGGCGGGCAGGCGCCGGCTGATGCACGGCCGCGTGCGCCGGCGACGCAACGTGGCCGGCCGCGCTCAGTTCACCCAGGGTCGCGCCAGCGACAGCTTCACCTGGCGCACGCCGGGCAGGCTGCGCAGGGTGGAGGGCAGGTCGGGGGCGACACGGATGCCGTGCGCGCCGTTGACGTCGAGCTTGCCCGCCGCGCCGGCAGGCAGCAGCAGGTCGTAGCGCAGCGGGGTCTTGCCGGGGCGGTGCTGGGCGAACAGCGATTCGACCCGGTCGAGTGCGCCGGGCACGCGCAGGTCGAGCTGCAGCGCCAGGCCGTTGGCGTGCTGCTGGCAGACCTGCTCGAAGTCCCAGCAGCGGCGCGCGCGCAGCGAGAAGCCGCCGCTGAATTCGTCCTCGCGCAGGCCGCCCTCGATGATCAGGATGCGGTCGCGGGTGAGCAGGGTGGAATTGGCGTAGTACTCCTCGGCGAAGAACGCGCATTCCAGCCGGCCGCGCCCGTCCTCGATCAGCACGAAGGCCTGCGAGTCGCCGCGCTTGCGCATCGACAGCACCTGGCCGGCGACGACCACGGTGGTCTCCGGTCGCCAGCCGCGCGATTCGGATTCGCTGCGCGCCGCCCACAGCTGGTCGAGCTGGCCCAGGTCGTGGCCGACCAGCGCGCGCAGCTCCTCGCGGTAGGGGTCGAGCGGATGGCCGCTGAGGTAGTGGCCCAGGGTCTCGCGCTCGCCATCGAGCTTCTGCTTGAGCGGCCATTCCTCGCAGGTCGGCAGGTCGATCTGGATGTCGGCCTCGCCGCCGCCGCCGAACATGTCGAACATGCCCGCGGCGCGGTTCTTCGCGATCTGGTCGGTGGCCTTGAGCACCTCGGGCAGCTGCAGCATCAGCGAGGCGCGGTTGGGCGCGAGCGCATCGAGCGCGCCGGCCTGGACCAGGGCTTCGAGCGCGCGCCGGTTGAGGCGCGAGGAGTCGACCCGCTTGCAGAAGTCGTACAGGTCGCGGTAGCCGCCCCCGCGCGCCTCGACGATCGCCTCGCAGGCGCCGCGGCCCACGCCCTTCACCGCGCCCAGCCCGTAGCGGATCGTGGTGCGCCGGCCCTGCGCGTCTTCGTCGCCGTCGATCGCCTCGAACATGTAGGCCGAGGCGTTCACGTCCGGCGGCAGCACGGTCAGGCCCATGGCCTTGGCCTCGTTGAGGAAGCCGACCACCTTGTCGGTGTTGTCCATGTCCGAGGACATCACCGCGGCCATGAACTCGGCCGGGTAGTGCACCTTCAGCCACGCGGTCTGGTAGGCGACCAGCGCGTAGGCGGCCGAGTGCGACTTGTTGAAGCCGTATTCGGCGAACTTCTCCATCAGGTCGAAGATCTGGGTCGCGGTCTTCGCGTCGACCCCGTTGGCCGCGGCGCCGGCTTCGAACTTGGCGCGCTCCTTGGCCATCTCCTCGGGCTTCTTCTTGCCCATCGCGCGGCGCAGCAGGTCGGCGCCGCCGAGCGAATAGCCGGCCAGGACCTGGGCGATCTGCATCACCTGTTCCTGGTACACGATCACGCCGTAGGTCGGCTTGAGCACCGGCTCCAGCGCCGGGTGCGGGTAGCTGACCTCCTCGATCCCGTGCTTGCGGTCGCACCATTGGCGGTCCATGCCCGAACCCAGCGGGCCGGGCCGGAACAGCGCCGCCAGCGCGATGATGTCCTCGAAGGTGTCGGGCCTGGCGCGCTTGAGCAGTTCGCGCATGCCGCGCGACTCGAACTGGAACACCGCGACCGTGTCGCCGCGCGCGAACAGCTCGTAGGTGGCCCTGTCGTCGAGCGGCAGCGCGCCGATGTCGAGCGGTTCCTCGCCGGCGGCCGCGCGGCGGCGGTTGATCGCCTTGACCGCCCAGTCGATGATCGTGAGCGTGCGCAGGCCGAGGAAGTCGAACTTCACCAGGCCCACCGCCTCGACGTCGTCCTTGTCGAACTGGGTGACCGGGTTCTTGCCGCGGCCGCCCTCGTCGTGTTCGGCGAACAGCGGGCAGAAGTCGGACAGGGGCGAGGGCGCGATCACCACGCCACCGGCGTGCTTGCCGGCGTTGCGGGTCAGGTCTTCCAGCTGCAGTGCGAGGTCGACCAGGTCGCGGACCTCGTCCTCGGTCTCGTAGCGCTGCTTGAACTCGGCGACGACGTAGCGCTCGTCCTTCTGCGCGCGCTTGCTGCGGCCGATCGCGTCCTCGAGCGAGAGCGGGTCGGCCGGCTGCAGCGGGATCAGCTTGGACAGGCCGTCGACGAAGCCGTAGGGATGGCCCAGCACGCGCCCGGCGTCGCGCAGCACCGCCTTCGCGGCCATGGTGCCGTAGGTGATGATCTGGCTGACCCGGTCGCGGCCGTACTTGCGCGCCACGTACTCGATCACCTCGTCGCGGCGGTCCATGCAGAAGTCGATGTCGAAGTCGGGCATCGACACGCGTTCGGGGTTGAGGAAGCGCTCGAACAGCAGGTCGTAGGGCAGCGGGTCGAGGTCGGTGATCTCCAGCGCCCAGGCCACCAGCGAGCCGGCGCCCGAGCCGCGCCCCGGACCCACCGGGATGCTGTGCTCCTTGGCCCAGCGGATGAAGTCCGAGACGATCAGGAAGTAGCCCGGGAAGCCCATCGAGACGATCACGTCCAGCTCGCGCTCGAGCCGTTCGGCATAGCTCTCGGGAGTGTGGCCCGGCGCCAGCGGGGCACGGGCCAGGCGCCGGGCCAGACCGTCGCGGGCCTCGCGCCGGATCCAGGTGTCCAGGGTCTCGCCTTCCGGCACCGGGTAGGCCGGCAGGAAGTACTTGCCCAGCCGCAGTTCGATGTTGCAGCGCTGGGCCAGGGCGATGGTGTTGTCGATCGCGTCGGGGACGTCGGCGAACAGCTCCGCCATCTCCTCGCTCGACTTCAGGTACTGCCCCGGCGCGTACTCGCGCGGGCGGCGCGGATCGTCCAGCACCCGGCCCGAGGCGATGCACACGCGGGCCTCGTGGGCCTCGAAGCCGTCGGCATGCAGGAAGCGGGCGTCGTTGCTGGCCACCACCGGGATCGAGCGCGTGCTCGAGGCGTGCAGGGCGAAGGCATTGAACAGCTCCTCGCCCTCGAGCCCGCAGCGGGTGAGTTCGAGGAAGCAGTGTTCGCCCCAGGTGCGCTGCAGGTCGGCGAGCGCGGCGCCGGCCAGGTCCTCGCGGCCGCCGGCCAGGAGCTGGCCCACCCGGCTGTTGCGCCCGGCCAGGGCGAACAGGCCCTGGGTGCCTTCCGCCAGCCACTGCGGCCGTACCACCACGCCATCCTGGCGGTGGCCTTCCATCCACGCCCGGGTCAGCAGCCGCGACAGCGACAGGTATCCGGCGTGGTCGCGGCACAGCAGGGTCAGCAGCGAGGCCGGCTCGTCGCCCTCGGCGACCATCACGTCGGCGCCGGCGATCGGCTTGAGCCCTGCCGCCTCCGCGGCCCGGTAGAACTTCACCAGCGCGAACAGGTTGTTGCGGTCGGTCACCGCCACCGACGGTTGCCCCAGTTCGGCGCAGCGACGCACGAGATCCGGGATCCGGATCGTCGAATCGACCAGCGAGTACTCGCTGTGGACGTGGAGGTGGACGAAACGGGACATCGTGGCCACGGCAGGCAGGCCCGGGCAGGGTAGGGGCCGCGGGAGGGCCGGACAAGGCTTGACACGGGGTCCCCGGCGCCGGCCGGGTCCCCGGGGCCGACCCGCCCGGGGTTTGCCTTCGGTCCCGGTTGCCGGCACTCTTGGTAGCGCTATCACTGCGGCCTGGCGATGCCTGCGAAGACGGGCGCCAGGCCCCCGGGAGGACCATGCAGGACGATCGCGGCAAGACACGGCCAGGCGAAGTGCTGTCCCTGCGCGAAAAGGCGGGCTACGGCATCGGCGACTTCGGCTTCAACCTGTACTGGGCCAACATCTCGGCCTTCCTGATGTACTTCTACACCGACGTCATGGGCCTGGCGGCCGCCGCCGTGGGCACCATGATGCTGGTCACCAAGCTGGTCGATGCGGTCACCGACCCGCTGATCGGGGCAATAGCCGACCGCACCCGCACCCGCTGGGGCCGGTTCCGGCCCTACCTGCTGTCCGGCGCGCTGCCGCTGGCCTTCACCGGGGTGCTGACCTGGACCGTGCCGGACTTCGGGCCCACCGGCAAGCTGGTCTGGGCCTACGCCACCTTCAGCCTGATGATGCTGGCCTACACCGTGCTGAGCATGCCGTACTCGGCGCTGAGCGGGGTGATGACCGCCGACAGCCAGCAGCGCACCACCCTGGTGAGCTTCCGCTTCATCGCCGCCTTCGCCGGCACGACCGTGGTCAACGCGCTCACCCTGAAGCTGGTGGCGACGCTGGGTGGCGACGACGCCCGGCTGGGCTGGCAGCTGACCCTGGCGGCATACGGCGCGGTCGCGTGCCTGGCCTTCCTGGTGGTGTTCGCCAGTACCCGCGAGCGGATCCAGCCGCCCCCGCAGCAGCGCAGTTCGGTCCGCGGGGACATCGGCGACCTGCTCCGCAACCGCCCGTGGCTGGTGCTGTTCGTGCTGGCCCTGGTCATCATGGTGACGATCGTGATGCGCAGCGGCTCGCTGGTGTACTACCTCAAGTACTACGTCGAGCGGCCCGAACTGATCCCGCGCTTCCTGACCTGGTACTCCGTCGGCCTGGCCGTGGGCGCGGCCCTGACCCCGGTGCTGACCCGGTTCCTGGACAAGCGCGCGGCGATGATGTGGCTGATGATCGGCGCCGGGCTCGTCTCGTGCGCCATGTTCCTGGTGCCGCGCGAGCAGGTCGGGACCATGCTCGTGCTCAACACCCTGGTCGGCCTGCTGCTCGGGCCGAAGTCGCCGCTGGCATTCTCGATGTACGCCGACTGCGCCGACTACACCGAGTGGAAGACCGGGCGCCGCGCCACCGCGATGACCTTCGCCGCAGCCACGTTCTCGCAGAAGCTCGGCGGGGCGCTGGCCTCGGCGGTCATCGGCTGGGTGCTGGCGGCGATGGGCTACGTCGCCAACCAGGCCCAGTCCGACGCCTCGCGACTGGGCATCATCCTGCTGCTGACCGTGATCCCCGGGGTGGTGGCGCTGATGGCCGGGCTGCTGATGCGCGCCTATCCGCTGGACGACGCGACGCTGGCGCGGCTGCAGGCCGACCTCGCGGCCAGGCGGGCCGCAACCGCATGAGCGCTCCCTGCGCGTTCGAGGACCACGGCCGCCGCTGCGTGCTGCGCAGCCCGCTGGCGATGCCGCACGCATCGACCTTCCTGTGGAACCGGCGCATGCTGCTGCAGCTCGGCTGCCGCGGCTACGCCACCGCGCAGTTCATGCAGCCCGAGCCGGCCAAGTACGCGCACGCGCCCGTGCTCGAGGCCAGGACCTTCATGCAGCCCGAGCAGCCGACCTACGCCCACCACCCGGGCCGGTTCTGCTACGTGAAGGACGAGGACGCCGGGCTGCTGTTCTCGGCGCCGCATGCGCCGGTCAACCGGCGTCCCGACGAGTTCGCGTTCTCGGTCGGCGCGGCCGACGTCGAATGGACGGTGCGCTGCGACGGGATCGAGGTCGCGATGTCGGTCGCGCTGCCGCCCGACGACGTCGCCGAACTGTGGACCATCCGCGTGCGCAACCGCTCCGGGCGCGCGCGCCGGCTGTCGCTGTACCCGTACTTCCCGGTCGGCTACATGTCGTGGATGAACCAGGCCGGCAGCTACCGCGCCGACCTGGGCGGGATCGTGTGCACCAGCGTCACCCCCTACCAGAAGGTCGAGGACTGGTTCCGCCAGCGCGACTTCCTCGACCGTACCGTGCTGCTGCACGACCGCGCCCCCGCGGCGTGGGAAGCCAACCAGGCCGCGTTCGAGGGCGAGGGCGGGCTCGCGGCGCCGGACGCGATCGTCTCCCGCGCGCGCCTGGCCTGCGGCGACGCGCTGTACGAGACGCCGACCGCGGTGCTGCAGTACCCGCTGGAGCTGCTGCCCGGCGCCGAGGAGCCGTTCCGCTTCGTGTTCGCCCCCGCGCGCGACGACGCCGGCGTCGAGGCGCTGCGCGCGCGCCACCTGGGCGCGGGGGGCTTCGAACGCGCGGCCTCGGGCCAGCAGGCGCGCCTGTCCGCCGCGCGCGGTTGCATCGAGGTCGAGACGCCCGATCCCTGGTTCGATGCCTTCGTCAACCACTGGCTGCCGCGCCAGGTGTTCTACCACGGCGACAGCAACCGCCTGACCACGGACCCGCAGACCCGCAACTACCTGCAGGACCACATGGGCATGGCCTACCTCGACCCGCAGGCGGCGCGCGCGGCGCTGCTGCGCGCGCTGTCGCAGCAGGCGGCGGACGGGGCGATGCCCGACGGCATCCTGCTGGTGGAAGGCGCGCAGTTGAAATACATCAACCAGGTGCCGCACACCGACCACTGCGTGTGGTTGCCGGTGTTCCTGGAGGCCTACCTCGACGAGACCGGCGACCTCGCCGTGCTCGATGCCGCGGTGGCCGACCGCGAAGGCGCGACCCGCAGCGTGGCCGAACGCATCGACCTGGCGATGCGCTGGCTGCTCGCCCGGCGCGACGGGCGCGGGCTGAGCTACATCGCCCAGGGTGACTGGTGCGACCCCATGAACATGGTCGGCTGGAAGGGTCGCGGGGTGTCGGGCTGGCTGTCGCTGGCCTCCGCGCACGCGCTGCGCCTGTGGGCGGGCATCTGCCGGCGGCGCGGTCGCGATGCCGAGGCCGGCGAGTTCGCCGCCGGCGCGGAGGCGTTCAACGCGGCGGTCAACGAGTGGCTCTGGGACGGCGACTGGTACGCGCGCGGGATCACCGACGACGGGGTCGTGTTCGGCGCCCGCCACGACGCGGAGGGCCGGATCTACCTCAATCCCCAGAGCTGGGCGCTGCTCAGTGGCGCGGCCGACGACGAACGCCGCGCGCGCATGGTGGCCGCGGTCGAGGCGGAGCTGGCCTCGCCCTGGGGCGTGGCCATGCTCGGCCCGCCCTACACCGGCATGCGCGAGGACGTGGGCCGGCTGACCCAGAAGTTCCCGGGCTCGGCCGAGAACGGCGCGATCTACAACCACGCCGCCGCGTTCTGGATGCACGCACTCTACCGGGTCGGCGAGTCCGACCGCGCCTGGCGCACGCTGCGCGCGATGCTGGCCGGTCCCGATGCCGATGACTGCATCCGCCGCGGCCAGCTGCCGGTATTCGTGCCCAACTACTACCGCGGCGCCTGGCGCCTGCACCCGCGCACCGCGGGGCGGTCCAGCCAGCTGTTCAACACCGGCACCGCCGCGTGGATGTACCGCTGCACGGTGGAGTCGCTGTTCGGCCTGCGCGGCGACGGCGACGGGCTGCGGATCGCCCCGCAGCTGCCCTCGCACTGGCCGCGCGCGCGCGCGCTGCGCCGCTTCCGCGGGGCGGAGTTCGACGTGCAGATCACGCGCGAGCCCGGCATCGTGGCGACGCGTGTGGAGGTGGACGGCAGGCCGTTGCCCGGCGGGCGCCTGGCCGACGTCGAAGCCGGGCGCCGCTACCGTGTGGCGGCGTGGCTGCCGGAGGCGGGAGGCGCGGGATGAGCGACGTGCGGGTGGCGGTGGTGATGGGCGTGTCGGGCAGCGGCAAGACCACGCTCGCGCGTGCGCTGGCCAGCGCCTGGGGCGCGGTCTTCCTCGACGCCGACGACTTCCACAGCGAGGAGGCGCGTGCACACATGGCCAGCGGCCGGGCGCTCACCGACGAGATGCGCCAGCCCTGGGTCGAGCGGATCGTGGCCGAGCTGCGCCGGCGCGTGGACGCCGGGGAACGCGTGGGGCTGGCGTTTTCCGGGCTGCGCCGCCGCCACCGCGACATGCTGCGCGAGGCGGGCCTGCCGCTGCGCTTCCTGTTCCTGCACGGCGACCGCGGGCTGATCGCGGCGCGGATGCGCGCGCGCAGCGGCCACTACATGCCGGTCTCGCTGCTCGACAGCCAGTTCGCCGCGCTCGAGCCGCCGCAGGGCGAGCCGGACGTTCACGGGATCGAGATCGACGCGCTGCCGGCGCGGATCCTGCAGCAGGCGCTCGACGCACTGGGTTGACGCGGCGCCTCGCGCGCCCCGCCGGTAGCTCAGAACAGCGCCAGCTGCGCGACCGGGGCGAAGCTGCGCCGGTGGTGCGGACAGGGGCCGTGCTCGCGCAGGGCCGCCAGGTGCGAGGGCGACGGATAGCCCTTGTGCCGGTCGAAGCCGTACTGCGGGAACTGCGCGTGCAGTTCCAGCATCGCCCGGTCGCGGGCGACCTTGGCCAGGATCGACGCGGCCATGATCGCCGGATCCTGCGCATCGCCGCCGACCACGGCCTCGGCCCGGCAGGGCAGGTCCGCCGGCAGGCGGTTGCCGTCGATGCGGGCGCGCGTCGCGGCCGGGTCCAGCGCGCACAGGGCGCGCCGCATGCCGGTCAGGCGCGCCTGCAGGATGTTGAGGGCATCGATCTCCTCGACCCGCACGAACTCGATCCGCCACGCGTAGGCCGAGGCGATGATCTGCGGGTACAGCGCCTCGCGCCTGGCCGGGCTGAGCTTCTTGGAGTCGTCGAGACCGTCGATCGGGCGGCGCGGATGGAGGATCACCGCGGCCACCACCACCGGCCCGGCCAGCGGCCCGCATCCGGCCTCGTCGACGCCGGCCACGCGCCAGCTCACCGCGGCGCCTCCAGCAGTCCGGCGACGGCTTCGGCGGCGGTGGCCGAGGCGTTGCGGCGCAGGGCGATGTGCAGGTCGCGGTACACCGGTTCCAGCGCGGCGGTCGCCGCCGGGTCGGAGAACCACTGCACGACCGCCCCGGCCAGCCGCTCCGGCGTGCAGTGGTCCTGCATCAGCTCCGGGGCGATGGTCTGGCCGGCGAGCACGTTCGGCAGCGCGTAGCGGTCCACCTTGAGCAGGCCCAGCGTGCGCACGATCCGGTAGGTGGTCGGGGCGATCCGGTATCCGACCACCATCGGCCGCTTGGCCAGCATGGTTTCCAGGGTCGCGGTCCCGGACGCGAGCAGGACCACGTCGGCGGCGGTGATCGCCTCGCGCGCGCGACCCTCGAGCAGGCGGACGCTGCCCGGAGGCAGGGGGGCGGCCGCGAGCAGTTCCCGGATCGCCTGTTCGCAGGCGGGCGTGGCCGCCGGTACCAGGATCCGCAGGCCCGGCACCGCGCGCGCGACGCGCCCGGCGGCGTCGAGGAACACCGCGCCCAGGCGTTCGATCTCGCCCAGCCGCGAGCCCGGCAGCACCGCCAGCACCGGCCCCTCGTCGTCGAGGCCGAGTTCGGCGCGCGCACGCCGCCGGTCGGGGTTGAGCGGCATGGCGTCGGCCATCGGATGGCCGACGAAGCGGGCGTCCACGCCGTGGCGGGCGTAGATCGGCGGCTCCATCGGGAACAGGCACAGCACCAGGTCCGCGCTGCGCCCGATCTTCGCCGCGCGTCCCTCGCGCCAGGCCCAGACCGACGGGCTCACGTAGTGGACCGTGCGCACGCCCCGGCGCTTGAGCCAGCGCTCGACGCCGAGGTTGAAGTCGGGGGCGTCGACGCCGATGAACACGTCCGGGCGCCAGTCGAGCAGCCTGCGGCGCAGGCGCCTGCGCAGGGCGAGCAGCCGTGGCAGGTGGTGCAGCACCTCGCTCAGGCCCATCACCGCCAGCTCCGAGGCGTCGTGCCAGGTGTCGACGCCGGCCTCGCGCATCCGCGCCCCGCCCACGCCGGCGAACTCCGCGCCCGGCAGGCGCGCCGCGAGCTCCGCCACCAGTCCGGCGCCGAGCAGGTCGCCCGAGGCCTCGCCGGCGCACAGCGCGATCCGCGGCGGGCGCGCGTCGGCTGCCGCAAGGGACGGGACCTCGCCGGCCGCCGCTGCGTGGACCCTCATCGTGTCGTCGCCGCCGCCGGCCATGGCCTTCAGCGCAGCAGCGGACGCTCGCCGTGCTCGATGAAATCGAGCATCGCCCGCACGTCCTCGCTGCCGGACGCGGCGATCTCGGCCAGCTCGGCGCGGGCTTCCTCGAGCTTGGCGTCGCCCAGGTAAAGCGCGCGGTAGGCCCGGCGGATCGCGGCAATGCGCGCGGGATCGAAGCCGCGGCGCTTGAGGCCTTCGGCGTTGATGCCGCGCGGACGCGCGTACTTGTCCTGGGCCACCATCAGGAACGGCGGCACGTCGCCGTTGACGAACGCGCCCATGCCGATGAAGGCGTGGGCGCCGATGCGGCAGAACTGGTGCACGCCGGCGAAGCCGCTCAGGATCACGTGGTCGCCCACGTGGACGTGGCCGGCGAGGCTGGCGTTGTTGGAGAACACGCAGTGGTTGCCGACCACGCAGTCGTGTGCGACGTGGGTGTAGGCCAGGAACCAGTTGTCGCTGCCGATGCGGGTGACCCCGCCGCCGTCGCCGGTGCCGCGGTTGAAGGTGACGAACTCGCGCACCAGGTTGCGGTCGCCGATCTCCAGCGACACGGTCTCGCCGCGGTACTTCTTGTCCTGGGGGTCGCCGCCGATCGCGGCGTGGCCGACGATGCGGTTGTCGCGCCCGATCCGGGTCGGGCCGTGCACGCTGCAGTGCGGGCCGATCCGGGTGCCGTCCCCGATCTCCACCCCGGGACCGATCCAGGTGAACGCGCCCACCGACACCCCTTCGCCAAGCCGCGCCGATGGATCCACGACCGCGGTGGGATGGATGTCCGCGGCCATGTCAGGTGCGCACCTCGGCGCAGAGGATGTCGGCGCAGGCCACCTGCTCGCCGTCGACGCGCGCCACGCCGCCGTACAGGGTCATGTTGCGGATCTCGCGCTTGATCTCGACCTCGAGGTCGAGCCGGTCGCCGGGCACCACCATGCGCGAGAACTTCGCGTTGTCCACCTTGACCAGGTACGACAGCCGGCCCTCGAGACCGCCGCCGTGGGTGAGCTGGGTCAGCACGCCGCCGGCCTGGGCCAGGGCCTCGATCACCAGCACCCCGGGCATCACCGGGCGGTGCGGGAAGTGGCCGGTGAAGAACGGCTCGTTGGCGCTGACGTTCTTGTAGCAGAGCACGCGCTTGCCCGGCTCGGCCTCGACCACGCGGTCGACCAGCAGGAACGGGTAGCGGTGCGGGAGCAGCTCGCGGATGCCGGGAATGTCGATGGGGAACGTGACCTGTTGGTTCATCCTGTGTCCTTGGGCGACGTGCCCACCCGCCGGGCGAGCGCGTCGAGCTGCTTGAAACGGACCGCGTTGCGCCGCCAGCTGCGGCTGTCCATCAGCGGCGTGCCGGAAGAATACTCCCCAGGCTCGCGGATCGAATGGGTCACCAGGCTCATCGCGGTGACCACGACGTTGTCGCAGATCTCCAGGTGCCCGGCGATGCCGGCGGCGCCGCCGATCATGCAGTATCGCCCGATCGTGGTGCTGCCGGCCACGGCGACGCAGCCGGCCATGGCGGTGTGGGCGCCGACGCGGACGTTGTGGGCGATCTGGATCTGGTTGTCCAGGCGCACGTCCGGGCCCAGCACGGTGTCCTCGATCGCGCCGCGGTCGATGGTGGTGTTGGCGCCGATCTCGCAGTCGT
Source organism: Luteimonas sp. J29 (assembly GCF_000472505.1). GTDB lineage: Bacteria > Pseudomonadota > Gammaproteobacteria > Xanthomonadales > Xanthomonadaceae > Luteimonas. The sequence continues at coordinate 28,401 of NZ_AWZR01000002.1, read as the reverse complement.
CGCCGACCTGCACGCCGCCCAGCTGCGGCACCTTGATCCAGTGGGGTTCCCCCTCGCCGCGCTCGAGCGCGAGGCCGAAGCCGTCCGCGCCCAGCACCGCGCCCGGATGCACCAGCACCCGGCGCCCGAGCCGGACCCGGCGCACCAGGGTCACCCGGGCCACGAGGTGGCAGCCGGCCCCGACCTCGCAGTCCTCGCCGACCACGCAACCAGGTCCGATCCGCGCCCCGGCCGCGATCCGGCTGCCGGCGCCGACGCAGGCCAGCGGCCCGACGGAGGCCGCGGGGTCGACCTCGGCCGCGGGGTCGACCACGGCGGTCGGGTGGATGCCGGGTTCATGCGCCGGCGCCTCGTCGAACAGCGCGGCGATGCGGGCGAAGGCCACGTACGGGTCGCGCGCCAGCAGCACGTCGCCGTCGTGGCCCTCGACGTCGCGTTCGCGCGCCACCACCAGTCCGGCCGAGGTGGTCGCCAGCTGGCCGCGGTAGCGCGGGTTGGCGAGGAAGGACAGCTGCGAGGGGCCGGCGCCGGCGAGGGTGCCGACGCCTTCGATGGTGCGCCCGGGGTCCCCGCGCAGCGCCAGCGCGAATCGCTCGGCGAGGTCCCCCGCGCGGATCTGGACGGCCCGGCGCGCCATCGTCCGCGAAGGCGGCTAGAACGCGCCGCCGAAGGTGAACTGCAGGCGCTCGAGCTCGTCGCCGTGCTCGATCACCCGGCCGTTGGCGTCGCGCACCTGGTCGCGCGAGCGCAACGGGTAGGCGTAGCTGATCGAGATCGGGCCCACCGGCGCGCGCCACATCAGGGCGACGCCGGCCGATGCGCGCAGCTCGCTGCTCTCGAAGGCGTCGATGTCGCGGAACACGTTGCCCACGTCGACGAACGCCGACACGCGCGCGGCCGGCGACTTGATCAGCTGCGGGAAGAACATCTCCAGCGAGCCGACGGTCTTGAGCGAGCCGCCCATCGGCTGCAGGTAGGCGCTGTTGAACGCGGACTCGCGCGGGCCGAGGGTGTTGTCGCGGAAACCGCGCACCGAGCGCGCGCCACCGGCGTAGAAGTTCTCGAAGAACGGCAGGCCGCTGGCGACCAGGGTCTTGTCGTACACCGATCCGTCGCGGCAGGTGCCGTCGGGCCCGGGCGTGGTCAGGTCGTCGGCGAGCGTCGTCCCGGGCGGCGGCAGCGGATGCGAGCCCTGGGCGCGGCAGAACACGCGCACCAGGTCGTCGCCGTAGCTGTCGCCGTAGCCGACCTCGAAGCGGGTGTTGAGCACCAGGTGGCGGTTGATCGGCCAGTACTTGGAGAACTCGTAGTTGATCTTGTAGTACTCGACCGTGGAGCCGGGCAGGGTGGTCTCCAGCGAGACGCGCTGCAGGGTGCCGCGGGTCGGCTGCAGGTAGTCGTTGCGCGAGTCGCGGGCCCACGCCAGTTCGGCGCGCCAGGCGTGGAAGGTGCGCTGGCCGACCGCATCGATGTAGTCGACGATCGACTGCGGCGAGGAGCCGCGCCAGGCGAAGATCTGGTTGCGGTCGATGCCGAACAGCGCCGAGATGGTGTCGGATTCGGTGATCGGCAAGCCGAGGAACACCTGGCCGGCGGCGTTGGTCGAGGAGAACTGCGCGGTGTTGAACTCGGAGTTGTCGAACTCGCGCCACCACAGGTTGTAGCCCAGCGACAGGCCTTCGTCGGTGAAGTACGGGTTCAGGAACGAGAACGAGTAGCGCTGCAGGTAGACGTTGCGCTGGGCCTCGACCGAGACGCGGTTGCCGCTGCCGAGGAAGTTGTTCTGCGACAGCTGGACCGACGTGGTCACGCCGGCGAGCTGCGAGTAGCCGAGGCCGAAGATGAAGCTTCCCGAGGTGGTCTCGGTGACGTTGAACACCACGTCGACCTGGTCGTTGCTGCCGGGCACCGGCACGGACTCGACGTTGACGCTGCCCGACTCGAAGTAGCCCAGCCGCTGCAGGCGGACCTTGGAACGGTCGATCGCCGCCTGCGAGTACCACGCGCCCTCGAACTGGCGCATCTCGCGGCGCAGCACCTCGTCGGAGGTGCGGGTATTGCCGCGGAACACGATCCGGCGCACGTTCACGCGCGGGCCCGGCACCACCTGCAGCTTGATCCCGACCGTGCGCTTCTCGCGGTCGATGTCGGGGATGGTGTTGACCTGGGCGAAGGCGTAGCCGATGTTGCCGAGCGTGGCGGTGATCGAGTCGGCGGTGAGCTCGAGCAGGACGCGCGAGAACACGCTGCCCTCGCGGATCGCGACCAGGCGCTCGAGGTCCTCCTTGGGCAGCACGGTGTCGCCGGTCAGCTCGACCGAGGAAACGGTGTAGATCTCGCCCTCGGACACCCCGGCGCTGATGTACATGTCGCGCTTGTCGGGGCTGATCGAGACCTGGGTACTGTCGATGCTGAAGTCGACGTAGCCGCGGTCGAGGTAGAAGTTGTGCAGCTTCTCCAGGTCGCCCGACAGCTTCTCCTTGGAGTACTGGTCGTCGCGACGGTACCAGCTGAGCCAGTTGCTCTCCGCCGACTCCCAGCTGTCGGTCAGCTCTTCCTGCTCGAAAAGCTCGTTGCCGACCAGGTTGATGTGCCGGATCTTGGCCGCCTTGCCTTCCTTGATCGCGATCGTCACGTCGACGCGGTTGCGGTCGAGCGGGCTGACCGTGGGGGTGATCTCGACGTTGTACTTGCCGCGGTTGTTGTACTGGCGGGTGAGTTCCTGGGTGACGCGGTCCAGCGCCAGCCGGTCGAAGGTCTCGCCCTCGGCCAGGCCGATGTCGCGCAGGCCCTTGGCCAGGTCCTCGGTCTTGATGTCCTTGTTGCCGGTCAGGGTCAGCTTGTTGATCGCCGGGCGCTCGGTGACCGTGATCACCAGGATGTCCCCCTGGCGCCCCACCTGGACGTCCTCGAAGAACCCGGTCCGGTACAGCGCGCGGATCGCCTCGCCGATGCGGTTCTGGTTGACGGTGTCGCCGCGCTCGATCGGCAGGTAGGTGAACACGGTGCCGGCGCCGATGCGCTGCAGCCCGTCGATGCGGATGTCGCTGACCGTGAAGCTGCCCGGCGCGCGCGCCAGCGCCTGCGGCGGGGCCGGGAACGCCCCCTGCGGATCGGCTGCCTGCTGGGCCCAGGAAGGCGCGATGACCGCCGCGAGGGCGAGTGCGAGCATGTGGCGGGCAGGGATACGCGTCATCGATCGGTCCGGATTGGGGAAGAGCTCCGCTGCTGCCGCAGCGGCGGTCGGAAGGCGGGCATCAGCGCACCAGCTGGAGGATGTCGTTGTAGAACGCCAAGCCCATCAAGCCGGCCAACAACACCAGGCCCACATACTGCCCGGCGGCCATCGCACGTTCGCTTAACGGACTGCCTTTGACCAACTCGATAAGGTAATACAACAGGTGTCCCCCGTCCAAGAGCGGGATCGGGAGCAGGTTGAGGACGGCGATGCTCAGCGACAGCAGGGCGAGGATGGTCAGGTACCACGCCACCCCCTGGCTCGCATAGGCATTGGTGGCCCGGGCGATGGTCAGCGGCCCGGCGACCGTGTTCTCCAGCGCCAGCCGGCCGGTGACGGCGCGCCGGACCATGCCGAACAGCTGGCCGGTGAGGTGCACCATCTCGCGCGCCGCGGCCGGCACCGCCGCGACCGGGCCATAGCGCTGGACCGCGTCGCGGGGCGGCAGCTCGATGCTGCCCGGCGCCTCGATGCCGAGCACCCAGCGCCGGTTGCCGGCGTCGTCGGTGATCTCGCCGGGCCGCAGCGGGAAGGCCAGGCGCTCTCCGTCGCGCATCACCTCCACCATCGCCTCGCCGCCGCGCTCGCCCAGGGCCTGCACCAGCGGGCCGATGTCGGCGAAGCTCTCCACCGCACGCCCGTCGATGGCGGTGATCCGGTCGCCCTCGGCCAGCACCCCCCAGGCGGCGCCGTCCGGGCGGACCCGGCCGATGTCGGGGGGCACCACGAAGTGGCGCGGGGTCAGGCCGATCTCGCGCAGGACCTGGCGCTGGTCGAAGTCCGGGGCCAGCCGCGACAGCCGCAGCACCACCTGGCGTTCGGCGCCGGCGGCGTCGAGCACCCGCAGCGGCACGTCGGCGCGGTCGAGCGCGGCCGGCAGCAGGGCCATCTGCAGTTCCATCCAGGTCGGGGTGGCGCGGTCGCCGACCGCCACCACCTGGTCGCCATTGCGCAGGCCCGACTCGGCCGCGATCCCGGTCGCGGGCCCCAGTGCCGGGGCGTAGTCGGGCCGGCCGACGACGAACATCGCCCACAGCAGCAGGAAGCACAGCGCCAGGTTGGCCGCGGGGCCGGCGGCGACGATCGCGATCCGCTTCCACACCGACTGGCGGTTGAAGGCCTGGCCGGCCTCGGACGCGGGGACCTCGGCCTCGCGCTCGTCGAGCATCTTCACGTAGCCGCCGAGCGGGATCGCGGCGATCCGGTACTCGGTGCCGTCGCCGCCCACGCGCCGCCAGAGGGCGCGGCCGAAGCCGATCGAGAAGCGCAGCACGCGCACGCCGCAGCGGCGCGCGACCCAGAAGTGGCCGAACTCGTGGATGGTCACGAGGATGCCGAGGCTGACCACCAGCCACCAGGCGGAGCCCAGGAACTCAGTCATGGCGGCGGTTCATCGGATGGCACCCGTGGCAATGGCCTGTTCGGCGTGGCGGCGCGCGCGCGCGTCGATCCCGCGCAGCGCCTCCAATGATGCGGCCGGTTCGACCGCGATCGCCGCGAGCGCGTCCTCCACCAGTGCGGCAATGGACAGGAAACCGATCCGGCCCTGAAGAAAGGCTGAAACCGCCACCTCGTTCGCGGCGTTGAGGGTGGCCGGGGCGGTGCCGCCGGCGCGCAGCGCCTCGCGCGCCAGGCGCAGGCAGGGGAAGGTCTCGAGGTCGGGCGGGCCGAATTCCAGCGGCCCCTGGGTGGCCAGGTCCAGCGGGCCCACGCCGGAGGCGAGGCGTTCCGGCCAGCCCAGGCCGACCGCCAGCGCCGTGCGCATGTCCGGCAGCCCCAGCTGGGCCAGCACCGAGCCGTCGATGAACTCGACCAGCGAATGGACCAGGCTCTGGGGGTGGACCAGCACGTCCAGCCGCTCCTCGGGCAGGTCGAACAGGTGCCGGGCCTCGATCAGCTCCAGTCCCTTGTTCATCAGCGTCGCCGAATCGACCGAGATCTTCGGCCCCATCGACCACTTCGGGTGCGCGACCGCCTGGGCGGGGGTGACCGCGGCCAGCTCGGCCCGGGTCCGGCCGCGGAACGGCCCGCCGGACGCGGTCAGGACCACCCGGCGCACCTGGGCGCCGGCCTCGCGCCCGTGCAGGCACTGGAAGATGGCGTTGTGCTCGCTGTCGACCGGAACGATGGTCGCGCCGCCGGCATGGGCGGCCTGCATCAGCAGTTCCCCGGCGAGCACCAGCGACTCCTTGTTGGCCAGCAGCAGGCGCTTGCCGGCGCGGGCCGCGGCGAGGGTCGATTCGAGCCCGGCGGCGCCGACGATCGCGGCCACCACGGTGTCGCAGCCGTCGCCGGCGACCAGGTCCGAAAGCGCCGCGTGGCCGGCGTGGGCGACGGTGTCGCATCCGGCCGCGCGCAGGCCATCGCGCAGCGCCGGCAGCGCCGATTCGTCGCCGATGACCGCGTGCTCGGGGCGGTGCGCGGCGCACAGCGCGACCAGCGCGGCGACGTTGCGGCCCGCGGCCAGCAGGCTGGCGCGCATCGCGCCCGGATGGCGCGCGATCACGTCGAGGGCCGAGCCGCCGATCGACCCGGTGGCGCCAAGGACGGCCACGCGCTGCATCAGCGGGTGCTCCGGTCCGCCCGGCCGGGGCCGGTGTGGGAATTCGCTGCCGTCGCGGCCATCGTCAGAACCCGAGCCAGAACTTCGCGACCGCGAAGGCGGGCAGCGCGGCGAGCACGCTGTCGATCCGGTCCAGCACGCCGCCGTGGCCGGGGATCAGCGCCCCGGAATCCTTGGCCCCGACATGGCGCTTGAGCAGGCTCTCGAACAGGTCGCCGACCACGGAGAACAGCACCGTGGCCAGTGCCGCCAGCGCCACCAGCGGCAGCTCCGCCGCCCTGGCCCCGGCCAGCGGCGCCATCGCCAGCGCCACCAGCACGCCGAGCACGATCCCGCCGGCCAGCCCCTCGAAGGTCTTGTTGGGGCTGATCCGGGACGCCATGCGCCGCGCGAACCAGCGGCCGCCGAAGCGGCGCCCGGCGAAGTAGGCGCCGGTGTCGGTGGCCCACACGATCATCAGCGCGGTCAGCAGCCAGACGTGGCCGTCCGGCACCAGTCCGGTGTCGCCTCCCGGGTCCCCGGCGTGGATCACCGCCATCGCGCACCACGCCGGCACCACCGCCAGGGTGCCGGCGGCGAGCTTGAACACGCGCGCGTGGGTGTCGTGGTCGGAGGCGAAGTCGTAGTGGCGCAGCCACAGCATCGCCAGCAGCCACCAGACCACGCCGAACATGCTCACCAGCTTGAACAGCACCAGCGAGCCGCCCGAGCCGGTCGGCGAGGCCCAGACCAGCGCCGCCATCACCAGCAGGTTGGCCAGCAGCAGCAGGGTGCGCTGGAGGGTGTCCTCGACCTCGCACAGGCGGAACCACTCCCACATCGCGGCCAGGAACACCACGGCGCCCAGCGCGACCAGCCACGGCGTGGGCAACAGCAGCACCGCGGCGATCGCCAGCGGCGCCATCAGCAGGGCGGTCAGGACGCGGGTGCGGGTCAAGGCGTGCTCCGGTTCGATGCGGGCACGCTGCCGGACACCTGCTCGCCGGTCAAGCCGAACCGGCGCTCGCGCCCGGCGAAGGCGCGCATCGCCTCCTCGAGGGTGGCCACGTCGAGGTCGGGCCACAGCGTCGGGGTGAACCAGAGCTCGGTGTACGCCAGCTGCCACAGCAGGAAGTTGCTGATCCGGTAGTCGCCGCCGGTGCGGATGAACAGGTCCGGCGGCGGCAGGTCGGCCAGGGCGACGCGGGCGCCGACGGCGGCCTCGTCGATCTGCTCCGGGCGCAGGCGGCCGGCGGCGACGTCCTCGGCCAGCGCGCGCGCCGCGGCGGCGATGTCCTGGCGTCCGCCGTAGCTGGCGGCGATGCTCAGGGCCAGGCGGGAGTTGCCGCGGGTCAGCGCCTCGGCGGCCTGCATCCGTGCGCGGATGTCGGCCGGGAACCGGGAGCGGTCGCCGATGAAGCGCACCTCGACCCCGCGCCGGTGCAGTTCCTCGACCTCGCGGTCGAGCGCGGCCAGGAACAGCTTCATCAGCGCCCCGACCTCGTCCTGCGGCCGCCCCCAGTTCTCGCTGGAGAACGCGAACAGGGTCAGCGCGCGGATGCCGCGCTCCAGGCAGAAGTCGATGCACACGTTGACCGCGCGGGCGCCGGCGCGATGGCCCACGGCGCGCGGGCGGCGGCGGCGCGAGGCCCAGCGGCCGTTGCCGTCCATGATCACGGCCACGTGCCGGGGCAGGCCGGCAGGACCCGCGGTCCCGAACCCGTGACCGGGTGACGGGGCGTCCCCGCTTGCGACGTCATTCAATGGCATGGCCCCTCCCGCGCCGTGGCCCGTGGCCGGATCCCGGAAGCCCCCCGTCCACGACGGCCACGGACCGGTCGCCCTGCGGAGTCCTGGTCCGGCCGCGGGGTCAGACCGCCATCAGTTCCTGTTCCTTGGCCTTGACCACCTCGTCGACGTCCTTGATCGCCTTGTCGGTGATCTTCTGGATCTCGTCCTCGGCGCGGCGCTCGTCGTCCTCGGAGATCTGCTTCTCCTTGAGCAGCTCCTTGACCTGCTGGATCGCGTCGCGGCGGATGTTGCGGATCGCGACCTTGGCGTCCTCGCCCTCGCCGTGCACGACCTTGGCCAGGTCGCGGCGGCGCTCCTCGGTCAGCGCCGGCAGGTTGAGCCGGATCGTGGTGCCGGCGGTGTTCGGGGTCAGGCCGAGGTCGGAGGCCAGGATCGCCTTCTCCACCGCGCCCACCAGCTGCTTCTCCCACGGGGTGATCGTGAGCGAGCGCGCGTCGCTGACGGCCACGCTGGCCACCTGGCTCAGCGGCACGTCCGAGCCGTAGTAGTTGACCTTGAGGTGGTCGACCAGGGCGGTGGACGCGCGCCCGGTGCGCACCTTCTGCAGCGCGTGGCGCAGCGCGTCGACGCTCTTGGCCATGCGCGTCTGGGCGTCCTTCTTGATCTCGTTGAGCATCGCCGGCTCCGGGTCTTCGTGCGGTTGAACTGCGGGATTATAGGCGCTGGCGCGCGCCCGATCCCGGGAGGGTGGGAGGCGGGGCGCGGCCGGACCGGCCCGGCGACCCTGCGCCGCCGCGGGTGGCGCGGCGGGGAGGGAAGGGATCAGCCGCGGCCGTGGACCAGGGTGCCGATCGGCTCGCCGCGCAGGATCCGCAGCAGCACCCCGGGCTGCGACATGTCGAAGATCCGCAGCGGCAGCTCGCTGTCGCGGCACAGGGCGAAGGCGGCGGTGTCCATCACCTGCAGGTCGCGGGCGATGACCTCGTCGTAGCTCAGGCTGTCGTAGCGGACCGCGTCGGGATGCTTCTTCGGGTCCTTGTCGTAGACGCCGTCGACCTTGGTGGCCTTGAGCAGCAGGTCGGCGCCGATCTCGATCGCGCGCAGGGCGGCGCCCGAGTCGGTGGTGAAGAAGGGGTTGCCGGTGCCGGCGGCGAAGATCGCGATCCGGCCCTTCTCCAGGTGGCGGATGGCGCGGCGGCGGATGTAGTCCTCGCACACGTCGTTGATCTTGATCGCGCTCATCACCCGGACCTTGCCGCCGAGCTTCTCCAGCGCGTCCTGCATCGCCAGCGCGTTGATCACGGTGGCCAGCATGCCCATGTGGTCCCCGGTCACGCGGTCCATGCCGCCGGCGGCAAGGCCGGCCCCGCGGAAGATGTTGCCGCCGCCCACCACCAGGGCGATCTCGGCCCCGGCCTGCTGGGCCTCGATGACCTCCCGCGCCAGGCGCCCGATCACCTTGGGATCGATGCCGTAGTCCTCGTCCCCCATCAGCGCCTCGCCGGACAGCTTCAACAGGACGCGGCGGTAGGCGAGTTGGGACATGGGAGGCTCCGTTGTGCAGGCGGGGAAATTCTAGCCGATGCGCGTGACGGGCTGGCGCCGGCCGGGGCGCCTGCCGGGCACGCCGCGCCTCGCCGCCGGGGTCCCGCGGCGACGCGCCGGCGGCCGGGACGGGCAGGGCGCCGCCGGGGCCGGACGTGCCGCGTGGGCCCGCGCGTTGCCTGCGCGCCTGCGCCGGCGGGCGGCGGCAAGAAAAAAGGGCCGCGGATCGCCCCGCGGCCCTGGATCGTCGACTGCGATGGACGATCAGGCCAGGCCGGCCTGCTTCATCACTTCCGCGGCGTAGTCCTCGACCACCTTCTCGATGCCCTCGCCGACGGCCAGGCGCTGGAAGCCGATGACCTCGGCGCCGGCGGCCTTGAGCACGGCCTCGACGGTCTTGTCGGTGTCGAGCACGTACGGCTGGCCGTACAGGCTGACCTCGTTGACGATCTTGTTGATCTTGCCGCCGATGATCTTCTCGAGGATCTCGGCCGGCTTGGCGCGGTCCTTCTCGCTCAGCTTGGCCAGCTCGATCTCCTTTTCCTTGGCGATGAACTCGGCCGGCACGTCGGACTGCTTGTTGTGCGGCGGGTTCATGGCCGCGACGTGCATCGCCAGGCCGCGGGCCAGCTCGGCGTCGCCGCCCTTGAGCTCCAGCAGCACGCCGATGCGGCCACCATGGACGTAGGCCGCGACGTGGTTGTCGCTGTCGATGCGGGCCATGCGGCGCACCTGCACGTTCTCGCCGACCTTGGCGATCACAGAGGCGCGGGCCTCCTCGACGGTCTCGCCGGACGGCAGCTTCGCGGCCTTCAGGGCCTCGATGTCGGCGGCCTCGAGCGCGGCCTGGGCCACGGCATTGGTGAAGCTGGCGAAGTTCTCGTCCTTGGCGACGAAGTCGGTCTCGGAGTTGACCTCGACCAGCACCGCCTTGCCGACGGCCTGGGCGGCGGCGACGCGGCCCTCGGCGGCCACGCGGTCGGCCTTCTTGTCGGCCTTGGCCAGGCCGGACTTGCGCAGCGTCTCGGCCGCGGCGTCGATGTCGCCGTTGTTCTCGGTGAGCGCCTTCTTGCACTCCATCATGCCGGCGCCGGTGCGCTCGCGCAGCTCCTTGACCAGGGATGCGGTGATTTCCATCTGGGGACCTCGGATTCGTGAAGATTCGGGCGGAGGGCGGGGGCCTTCCGCGTAAGTCGGGGCGGCGGCGCGGACGCCGCCGTGGCGGCCGCGCCGGGCGGGCGCGGCCACGGGGCCGGCCGGTCAGCTGGCGGCCTGGGCCTCGTCGGCGGCGGCTGCGCCTTCCTGGGCGGCGGGCTTGCGCGGGCGGCGGGCGGGCTGGGCGTCGGCCTCGACGAACTCGTCCTCGCGCACGGTGGCGGCGTTCGGCGCGGCGGCCTTGCCCTCGAGCACCGCGTCGGCGGCCGCGCGGGCGTACAGCTGCACGGCGCGGATCGCGTCGTCGTTGCCCGGGATCGGGTAGTCGACCAGGTCGGGGTCGTAGTTGGTGTCGACCACCGCCACCACCGGGATGCCGAGCTTCTTGGCTTCCTTGACCGCGATGTCCTCGTGGCCGATGTCGATCACGAACAGCGCGTCGGGCAGGCGGTTGAGGTCCTTCAGGCCGCCCAGCGAGGCTTCCAGCTTCTCGCGCTCGCGGCGCAGGCCCAGCACTTCGTGCTTGACCAGCTTGTCGAAGGTGCCGTCGGTCTCGGCCGCTTCCAGCTCCTTCAGGCGCGCCACCGACTGCTTGACGGTGCGGAAGTTGGTCAGCGTGCCGCCCAGCCAGCGCTGGGTCATGTACGGCATGCCGCAGCGCTCGGCCTCTTCCTTGACCGCCTCGCGGGCGCTGCGCTTGGTGCCCACGAACAGTACGATGCCGCGCTTCTGGGCGATGCCCGAGATGAAGTTCATCGCGTCGTTGAACAGCGGAACCGTCTTCTCGAGGTTGATGATGTGGATCTTGCCGCGGGCGCCGAAGATGTACGGGGCCATCTTCGGGTTCCAGTAGCGCGTCTGGTGGCCGAAGTGCACGCCGGCTTCCAGCATCTGGCGCATGGTGATCTGGGGCATGGATCTGACTCCTGGAGGGGGAACCGGCCGCCACGGATCGGGAAATGGGCGGTGCGGCCCGCGGCGCGGGCGCGTGGTTCCGGGGTTGGGCCTCCCCGCCGCCTCCGTGGCCAGATCCCCTCCGGGGAGGGGACACCCCGGGCACGGGTGTCTGCAGCGGGTGTGTATTCGCCTGGTTCGCGGATGCGATGCCCGGCGTGGGCAGCCGGCTACCGGGGAACCCGGGAGCACAGCCGGCGAATGATAGCCCGGACGGCGGTCCCGGGGCAAACCGGGGCCCGGGCGACGGGGACGGCGCGCCGCCCGCGCCGGCACGGCAGGCCGGGGTCGGCGATAATGCCGGCATGACCATCCAGCTCAAGACCCCAGAGCAGATCGAGAAGATGCGCGTCGCCGGCCGCCTGGCCGCCGAGGTGCTCCAGGTCGTGGCCGAGCACGTGAAGCCCGGCGTCAGCACCCTGGAACTGGACCGTATCTGCCACGACCACATCGTCAACGTGCAGAAGGCGGTGCCGGCCAACCTCGGCTACAAGGGCTACCCGCGCACCACCTGCATCTCGGCCAACAACGTGATCTGCCATGGGATCCCGAGCGAGTCGAAGGTGCTCAAGGACGGCGACATCATCAACATCGACGTCACCGTCATCAAGGACGGCTGGCACGGCGACACCAGCCGCATGTACTACGTCGGCACCCCGTCGGTGATGGCGCGGCGGCTGGTGGAGACCACGCGCGAGGCGCTGTTCCGCGGCATCCGCGTGGTGCGCCCGGGCGCGACCCTGGGCGACATCGGCCACGCGATCCAGGAGTTCGCCGAAGCGCAGCGGTTCAGCGTGGTGCGCGAGTACTGCGGCCACGGCATCGGGCAGGTCTACCACGAGGACCCGCAGGTGCTGCACTACGGCCGCCCGGGCGAGGGCCTGGTGCTGCGGCCGGGGATGACCTTCACCATCGAGCCCATGATCAACGAAGGCTCGCGCCACACCCGCCTGCTGCCCGACGGCTGGACCGTGGTAACCAAGGACCGCAAGCTCTCCGCGCAGTGGGAGCACACGGTGGCGGTGACCGAGGACGGGGTCGAGATCCTGACCCGGCTGCCCGGCGACGACAACGACCTCTGACCGTGGGAGCGAGCCCCGCCAGCGACGTGTCGCCGCTTCCGGACGGGGACTCCGCCTGGGCGGCGGCGGCGGCGGAAGGCCTGCGCATCCAGGACGCCGCCTTCGCCCAGCGTTTCGACGCCGACGGCGACATCGAGCGCCTGCTGATGGCGCGCGTGATCGCGGTCGACGCCCTGGTGCGCCAGGCCTGGGCCCGCACGATCCCGGCCGGCGCCGACCTGACCCTGTTCGCGATCGGCGGCTACGGCCGCGGCGAGCTGTACCCGCGTTCGGACATCGACCTGCTGGTGGTGGTGGGCGAGGGCGCCGGCGAGTCGGACACCGCCGCCCTGTCGCGCCTGTTCGCCCTGCTGTGGGACGCGGGGCTGCCGGTCGGCCACGCGGTGCGCACCCTGGGCGAGTGCACGCGCGCGGCGGCCGAGGACCTCACGGTGATGACCTCGCTGATCGAGGCGCGGCCGCTGGTCGCGACGCCGGAGATGGCGGCGCGGCTTGAGGACGCGATCTCGGTGGAGCGGGTGTGGCCGGCGGGCGAGTTCTTCGCCGCCAAGCGCGAGGAGCTGCGCCAGCGCCACGCGCGCTTCGGCGACACCGCCGACAACCTCGAGCCGAACATCAAGGAAGGCCCCGGTGGCCTGCGCGACATCCAGACCCTGCGCTGGATGGCGCGGCGCGTGTTCGGCACCCGCGACATCGAGTCGCTGATCCCGCTTGGCCACCTCGGCCTCGACGAATACTCCGCGCTCGAGCGCGAGTGGCGCGTCCTGGCGCGGCTGCGCTACGGCCTGCACCTGGTGGCGCGCAAGCGCGAGGAGCGCCTGCGCTTCGACTACCAGAAGGCGCTGGCGGCGCGGCTGCAGCACGTGGAGGACGCGGACAACGACCGGGTCGAGCGGATGATGCAGGAGTTCTACCGCAGCGCCGCGATCGTGCTGCGGATCGGCGAGCGCCTGCTGCAGCGGTTCGAGGAGCAGATCGAGGGCGACGCCGAAGCGGTGCCGCTCGATGCCGAGTTCGCGATGAAGCGCGGCTACCTGGTGGCCCGCGACGAGTTCTGGCCCGGCGCGGACATGGCCCGGGTGTTCCACCTGTTCGCGCTCTGGGCCGACCACCCCGAGGCCAAGGGCCTGCACTCGCGCACCGCGCGCGCGCTGGCCGAGTCGCTGCACGCGCTGCCGGCCTACGACGAAGCGTCGCAGGAGCTGCGCGACGGCTTCCTCGCACTGCTGCGCGGCCCGGTGCCGGTGCGCACGCTCGAGCGCATGGCGCGGCTGGGCGTGCTCGGGCGCTGGATCCCCGCGTTCGCGAAGGTGACGGGCCGGATGCAGTTCGACCTGTTCCACGTGTACACGGTCGACCAGCACACGCTGGCGGTGCTGCGCAACCTGGCTTCGTTCTCCACCGGGATCCCGGACGAGCGTTTCTCGACCGCGCATGAGGTCTGGCCGCGGCTGCGCAAGCCGGAGCTGCTGCTGATCGCCGGCCTCTTCCACGACATCGCCAAGGGCCGCGGCGGCGACCACTCCGAACTCGGCGCGGTCGATGCGCGGGAGTTCTGCGAGGCGCACGGCCTCGGGCCCGCCGATACCGCGCTGGTCGAGTGGCTGGTGCTCAAGCACCTGCTGATGTCGGTGACCGCCCAGAAGCAGGACATCTCCGACCCGGCGGTGATCCACCGCTTCGCGGTCGAAGTGGCCGACCGCGAGCGTCTGGACTACCTGTACCTGCTCACCTGCGCCGACATCGCCGGCACCTCGCCGAAGATGTGGAATGCGTGGAAGGACCGGCTGCTGGCCGAACTGCACGTGGCCACCCGCTACGCCCTGCGCCGCGGCCTCGAGCACCGGATCGGCGCCACCGAACGCATCGCCGAGACCCGCGACAAGGTCCGCGGCCTGCTGGCGGCCGAGGGCGTGGACGACGTCGACGCACTGTTCGCGCGCATGCCCGAGGCCAGCTTCCTGCGCGCGCGCGCCGAGCACCTGGTGTGGCAGGCGCTGGCCCTGCGCCAGGCCGGACCCGGCGCGACCGTGGTGCGAGTGCGCCGGGTGGCCGGGGCGGGCGATGCGCTTGAGGTGTTCGTGCACGCGCCCGACCGCGACGGGCTGTTCGCCGCGATCGTGATCACCCTCGACCGGCTGGGCCTGGCGATCCAGCGCGCCCGCGCGCTCGACGGCCCCGGCCAGACCATCTTCGACACCTTCCAGGTGCTGTCGGTCGACCAGCGCGAGGCGCCGGACATCGCCGCGATCGAACGCAAGCTTGCGGTGGTCCTGGCCGGTTCGCTCGACGTGCGCCCTGCGCGGCGCGCGCAGCCGCGCCACCTGCGCCACTTCCGGGTCGCGCCGCAGGTGGATTTCGACACCAGCCCGGACGGCCGGCACACGGTGATGAGCCTTGTCTGCACCGACCGGCCGGGGCTGCTCGCCGACATCGCCCAGGTGTTGCGCCAGCAGCGCATCCGCGTCCACGACGCGCGCATCGCCACCTTCGGCGCGCGCGCCGAGGACGTGTTCCTGGTCAGCGACCGGCAGGACCGGGCCCTGGACGAATCGCAGTGCGCCGCGCTTCGCGAGGCGCTCCAACATGGCATCGAAGGAGAACAGCAGGCATGACCGCAGCGGGACTGGCCGCCACCCGGCAGGCGATCGAACAGGCATGGGAGCGCCGCGCGGCGCTGTCGGCGGACGAGGTCCGGGCACTGCGCCCCGCGGTGGAGCAGGCCATGCTCGGCCTGGAGTCGGGCGCGCTGCGCGTGGCCGAGCCGAAGCCCGAGGGCGGTTGGCAGGTCAACGAGTGGCTGAAGAAGGCGGTGCTGCTCTACTTCCGCGTCAACGACATGGCCGTGGTCGACGCGCAGCCGGCGCCGTTCTGGGACAAGGTCGAGGCCCGCTTCGCCGGCTTCGACGCCGAGCGGTTCCGCGCCCTGGGCGTGCGCGTGGTGCCGGGCGCGGTCGCGCGCCGCGGCACGTACTTCGGCCGCGACGTGGTGCTGATGCCGAGCTTCGTCAACATCGGCGCCTACGTGGGCGAGGGCACCATGGTCGACACCTGGGCCACGGTCGGCTCCTGCGCCCAGATCGGCCGCCACGTGCACCTGTCCGGCGGCGCCGGCATCGGCGGCGTGCTCGAACCGCTGCAGGCCAGCCCGACCATCATCGAGGACCACTGTTTCATCGGCGCCCGCTCCGAGGTGGTCGAAGGCGTCGTGGTGGGCCACCACAGCGTGATCGGCATGGGCGTGTTCCTCGGCCAGTCCACCCGCATCTACAACCGCATGACCGGCGAGATCAGCTACGGCTACGTGCCGCCGGGCAGCGTGGTGGTGTCGGGCCAGCTGCCGGCGAAGGACGGTTCGCACTCGCTGTACTGCGCGGTGATCGTCAAGCAGGTGGACGAGAAGACCCGGAGCAAGACCTCGGTGAACGAACTGCTGCGTGGCCTGGCCGACTGAGTCCCCGACCCCGCAGGAGCGGCTTCAGCCGCGACCGGCGACCCGGCACCGGCCACGGACCGGGTCGCGGCTGAAGCCGCTCCTGCAAGGGGCGCAAACCTTCGAAATGGATCCGCGATGACGACCCTGTATGGACTGAAGAACTGCGACACCTGCAGGAAGGCGATGAAGTGGCTCGACCGTTTCGGCGTGCCCTACACCTTCGTCGACTACCGCGAGCAGAAGCCGTCGCCGGAGACGCTGGTGGGGTGGGCGGGCAAGGCCGGCGGCTTCGACGCGCTGGTCAACAAGTCGTCGACCACCTGGCGCCAGCTCCCGGACAATCGCAAGTCGCCCGGCAGCGAGGCGGAGTGGAAGCTGCTGCTGCGCGAGTACCCGCAGCTGGTGCGCCGGCCGGTGGTGGTGACCGACGACGGCGGCTTCAGCCAGGGCTTCACCGACAACGGCTTCAAGAAGCGTTTCGGCCTCTGACCGGATGCGCGGGGGAGTGGCGGACATGGGCGACGGGAGCGACGTTCTGCGGCTGGCCTGCGAGCTGATCTCGCGCCCGTCCGTGACGCCGGACGATGCCGGCTGCCAGGCGCTGGTGGCCTCGCGCCTGGCGCGCGCGGGTTTCGGCGTGGAGCACCTGCGCTTCGGCGAGGTCGACAACCTGTGGGCCACGCACGGCGGCGGCGGCCCGGTCCTGGTCCTGCTCGGCCATACCGACGTGGTCCCCCCCGGCCCGCGCGAGGCCTGGGCGAGCGACCCGTTCGAGCCGAGCGTGCGCGACGGCATTCTCTACGGCCGCGGCGCCGCCGACATGAAGGGCAGCGTGGCCGCGTTCGTGGTCGCGCTCGAACGCTTCGTGGCCGCGCATCCCGACCATCCCGGCACCGTCGCCCTGCTGCTGACCTCGGACGAGGAGGGCGACGCGATCGACGGCGTGCGCAAGGTCGCCGAGACCTTCCGCGCGCGCGGCACCCGGATCGACTGGTGCATCACCGGCGAGCCGTCCTCGACCGCGCGTCTGGGCGACCTGCTGCGGGTCGGCCGCCGCGGGAGCCTGACCGGCACGCTCACCGTGCACGGGGTGCAGGGACACGTGGCCTATCCGGACAAGGCGCGCAATCCGGTCCACGAGGCCGCGCCCGCGCTGGCCGAACTGACGGCGCGCACGTGGGACGCGGGCTACGGGAGCTTTCCGCCGACCAGCCTGCAGGTGAGCAACGTGCACGCCGGCACCGGCGCCAACAACGTCATCCCGGGCGAGCTGCAGGTGGTGTTCAACCTGCGCTACAACCCGCACTGGGACGCGCCGCGGCTGGAATCGGAGGTCGCCGCGATCCTCGATCGACACGGCCTGGACTACGCGCTGGACTGGCACCGCAGCGGCGAGCCCTTCCACACGCCCGAGGGGCCGCTGCGCCAGGCCGCGCGCCAGGTGCTGGCGGACTTCGCCGGCGCCCCGCCGGAGGAGAGCACCGGCGGCGGCACCTCGGACGCGCGCTTCATCGCGCCACTGGGGGCGCAGTGCATCGAGGTCGGCCCGGTCAACGCCAGCATCCACCAGGTGGACGAGCACGTGCGCGTGGCCGACCTGGAGGCGCTGCCCGGCCTGTACCTGGCCCTGCTGGAGCGGCTGTTGAACTGAAGCGCCTCGCCGCAAGGCGGGCGGGGGCTACTCGGTGCCCGAACGCTCCACCGGCCGCGCCAGGCGGTCGCGGCGCATCGCGCTGACCACCAGCATGAGACCGAGCACCGCGGCGACCAGGAACATCAGCATCGCCAGCGCGGGATAGCCCAGCAGGCGCGGGCCGCCCTCCAGCCGCATGATCTGGGTGGACGACAGCAGCAGCGCCGCGATCACCACCGCCGAGGCGATGCGGTTGGCGATCTTCTGCAGGTTCTCCATCAGCCGCGAGTCGTCCAGGCCCGCCAGGCGCACCTGCAGGCGGTTGGCCGCGACCAGCGACAGCGCGTCGGACAGCTTGCGCGGCGCTTCGCGCACCAGCTCCTGCAGCTCCATCGCCTCGGCGGCGAGGTTGGTCGGCGAGAGCGACTGGCGCAGGCGCTCGCGCATCAGCGACTGCAGGTGCGATTCGATCTCGCGGCGCACGTCCACGCCCGGCGCCAGCGCATCGACGACGCGTTCGAGGTTGAGCAGGGTCTTGCCCAGCAGGCTGATCTCCGGCGGCGTGCGCAGCCCGCATTCGGTGGAGCGGCGCACCAGTTCCAGCACCATCCGGCCTTCGGACGTGGGGCGGGCGGAGCCGGAATAGCGCGCCACCACCTGCGACACCTCGCGCACGCAGGCCGACTCGTCGAAGTCCTCCAGCCGCGTGCCCAGCGCCACCAGTTCGCGCTCCACGTCCTCGCCGCGGCCGTCGACCGCGGCGAACACCAGCTTGAGCAGCCGCTCGCGCTGGCGCGGCGGGATGGTCGCGACCATGCCCAGGTCGATCAGGGCGATGCGCCCGTCCGGGCACAGCAGCACGTTGCCGGGATGCGGGTCGGCGTGGATGTCGCCGTGCACGAACACCTGGTCGAGGTAGGCGCGCAGCAGCTCCACGGTCGCCGGGGCGGTGTCCTCCTCGGTGCGCCGCAGGCCGCTGATCCTGGTGACGTTGATGCCGTCGATCCATTCCATCACCAGCAGCCGGGGCGTCACGTAGTCCCACAGCGGGCGCGGCACGCGCAGCCGCGCGTAGCCGGCGAGGTGGCGTGCGAAGCGGTCCAGGTTCTCGGCCTCGATCCGGTAGTCGAGCTCGTCGAGCATCGCCTTGCGGAATTCGGCGATCCAGTCCGCCAGGCGCATGCGGCGGCCGGCGTCGGTGAGCGCGTCGGCGGTGCCGGCGAGGCCCGCCAGCACGTCCAGGTCCACGCGGCAGGCGCAGGCCACGTCCGGGCGCTGGATCTTCAGCGCCACCACCCGGCCGTCGCGCAGCACCGCGCGGTGCACCTGGGCCAGCGACGCGGCGGCCATGGGCTCCGGGTCGATCTCGGAGAACACCTTGCTGGCGCGCACGCCCAGCTCCTTCTCCAGCAGCGCCTCGATGTCGTCGACCGGCGCCGGCGTGGCGTCGTCCTGGGTGCGCTCGAGCGCGGTGATCCAGCTGGCCGGGACCAGGTCCGGCCGGGTGGACAGCGCCTGGCCGAGCTTGACGAAGGCCGGACCCATCGCCTCGAGGTCGGCGACGAAGCGCTCGGCCAGCTCGTCGGTCTCGCCGTCGATGGGGTCTTCCTCCGCCTCGCCGAGGTCGAAGCCGGTGAGGATGCCGGCGCTGCGGTAGCGCGCGAGCATCGCGATCACCTGGGAAGTCCTGGACAGTCGTTGCATGGTCTCGCTCAAGGTGGCGTCTCCGGTTGGCCCGGGACCGGCACGGCGGTCCCCGGACGAGTATTCCGGCGGGGCGGTGACGGTTGTGTCTGCAACTGTTGCGCGGCCCGGTCTCGCCGCGGTACGGTCGCGCCATGGCCATGCAGTCCGCCCGCAACGCGAATGCCGGCAACCGCAACAACGCGGGCAACAATCGCGTGCGCGACGCGGGCCGCAGCCGGGCGTAGTACCCCCTACAACGCCGACAACGCAGGCCCGCATCGCAAGGTGCGGGCCTTTTTCGTGTGCGTCCGGGCCACCGGACCTGACCAGGAGTTCGTGTTCGATGTGTTCGATCTTCGGCATGTTCGGGCTGCAGCCCGGAGACGACGTCCCCGCGCTGCGCCGGCAGGCGCTGGACCTGTCGCAGCGGCAGCGCCACCGCGGCCCCGACTGGAGCGGCGTGTACGTCGATGCGGGCGCGATCCTGGTCCACGAGCGCCTGGCCATCGTCGATCCGGCCGGTGGCTCGCAGCCGCTGCTGTCGGAGGACGGCGGGCTGGCGCTGGCGGTCAACGGCGAGATCTACAACCACAAGCTGCTGAAGGACGAGCTGCGGCAGTCGTACGCGTTCCAGACCGCGTCGGACTGCGAGGTGATCAACGCGCTGTACCGCGAGGACGAGCCGGCCTCGTTCCTCAACAGGCTCAACGGCATCTTCGCCTTCGCCCTGTGGGACAAGGCCAGGGGCAGGGCCATCATCGCCCGCGATCCGATCGGCGTGGTGCCGCTGTACTGGGGCCATGACCGCGAAGGCCGCCTGCGCGTGGCCTCGGAGATGAAGTCGCTGGTGGAGGAGTGCGCCGACGTCGCCCAGTTCCCGCCTGGCCACTGGTACGACACCGCTACCGGCGAACTCGCGAAGTACTACGAGCGGCCGTGGCGCGACTACGACGCGGTCGAGGGCGTGGAAGTCTCGCCGCAGGAACTGCGCGAGGCGTTCGAGGCGGCGGTGCACCGCCAGCTGATGACCGACGTGCCCTACGGCGTGCTGCTGTCCGGCGGCCTGGATTCGTCGCTGGTCGCGGCGGTGGCCGCGCGCTACGCCCGCCATCGCGTCGAGGATGGCGACCAGACCGAGGCCTGGTGGCCGCGCCTGCACTCGTTCGCTATCGGCCTGGAGGGTTCACCCGACCTGGCAGCGGCCAAGGTTGCCGCCGAGGCGCTGGGCACGGTGCACCACGGCTTCGAATACACCTTCGAGGAAGGCCTGGACGCGCTGCCGGAGGTGATCCGCCACATCGAGACCTACGACGTCACCACCATCCGCGCCTCCACACCGATGTTCCTGCTCGCACGCCGGATCAAGGCCATGGGCGTGAAGATGGTGCTGTCGGGCGAAGGCAGCGACGAGGTGTTCGGCGGTTACCTGTACTTCCACAAGGCACCGAACGCGCGCGAGTTCCACGAGGAGCTGGTGCGCAAGCTCGACGCGCTCAACTTCTATGACTGCCTGCGTGCCAACAAGTCGATGATGGCCTGGGGCGTGGAGCCGCGCGTTCCGTTCCTGGACCGCGAGTTCCTCGACGTGGCCATGCGCATGGACGCGAAGTACAAGATGGTGCTCAAGGGCAGCGACGGCCCGCAGCGGATGGAGAAGGGCATCCTGCGCGAGGCCTTCGACGGCTACCTGCCGCCGGAGATCCTGTGGCGGCAGAAGGAGCAGTTCAGCGACGGCGTCGGCTACGGCTGGATCGACGGCCTCAAGGCGCACGCGGAAAGCCAGGTCTCCGATCGCGAGCTGGCCGCCGCCGGCAGGCGCTTCCCGGTCAACCCGCCGCTGACCAAGGAGGCGTACTTCTACCGCACCATCTTCGAGCGCTACTTCCCCGGCCAGGCCGCGGCGGAGACGGTCCCGGGCGGCAAGTCGATCGCCTGTTCCTCGCCGGCGGCGATCGCCTGGGACGCCAGCTTCGCGAAGATGGCCGATCCCTCCGGCCGCGCCGTCGCCGGGGTCCACGCCCAGGCGCTGGCGGGCACCTGAAGCGGCGCGCGCGCAGGCGCCACGCCTTACGGCACCTGTACGGCATGCGGCGGCTGGCGCGCCGCGGGCGGCCATTTCGGCGCCCCGTGCGACAATCCGGGGCTGTTCCGGAGAAGTGCCCGCCCGATGTCGCCCAAGTCCAGCCTCCTGCTCTCCGTCCTGTGCGTCGCCAGCCTGTCGGCCTGCGCCAAGGCGCCCGACGCGCCGGTCGCCGGGGTGGCGGACGCCGCCGGTGCGCCCGCCGCCTTCGAGCAGATCCACACCGAGCCCGGCACGCCGGAGGACCGGGTGCGCCAGGCGATCGAATCGATCAATCCCGACATCCAGATCGACTCGATCGCGCCCGCGCCGCTGGAGGGCTTCCGCGAGGTGGTGGTGTCGGGCCAGGCGCTCTACGTCAGCGACGACGGCCGCTACCTGCTCCAGGGCAGCCTGTACGACGTGGAGGCCAAGCGCGAGGTGAGCCGCACGGCGGTGGCGGCGGTCCGGCGCCGGCTGCTGGCCGAGGTGCCGCGCAGCGAGAAGATCGTGTTCTCCCCGCCGCAGCCGCGCTACACCGTGACCGTGTTCACCGACGTCGAATGCGGCTACTGCCGCAAGCTCCACCAGGAGATCGAGGAGTACAACCGGCGCGGGATCGCGATCGAGTACCTGGCGTTCCCGCGGATGGGGCCGGACACGCCCGACTTCGCCCTGATGGAGTCGGTCTGGTGCGCGCCCGACCGCCGCAAGGCGCTCACCGACGCCAAGAACGACCGCCCGGTGCCTGCCCGTCGCTGCGCCAACCCGGTGGCCCGGCACTATGCGCTCGGCCAGCGCGTGGGGCTGACCGGTACGCCGATGATCGTGACCGAAGACGGCCTGCAGATGCCGGGCTACCTGCCGCCCGACGCCCTGCTGGCGGCGCTGCAGCAGGCCGAGAATGTCTCCGGGGCCGCGCCCGCGCCCGGCGGCTGAGGCGCGACCGGCGGGGCGGCGCTTGGGCGGCGCGGCGCAAAGCCCATTACAATAGGCGGCCCGCTCCCAGCCACCTCCGGACATGATCGTCCTCGAGGGCCTTCCGGCCCTGTCGCCGTTCCGCCGCGAACGGCTTGAGCTCCGCCTGCAGTCGATTTCGCCCGAAGTCCGGATCGCCGGCGCCTGGCACGTGTACTGGGTCGAGCCCGAGCCCGGGGCGTCCCCGGACCGGGCGGTGCTCGAGCGCGTGCTCGAGGCCGGTTCCGGCCACGCCCCTGCGCAGCCGGGCACGGTGACCCGGTTCGTCTCGCCGCGCCTGGGCACGATCTCGCCGTGGGCGAGCAAGGCCAGCGACATCCTGCGCGGCGCCGGCCAGCCGGTGCGGCGGGTCGAGCGCGGCACCCGGATCGACCTGGCCGGATGGCCGCAGGCGCCGGAGGCGGCGCAGGCCCTGGCCCGCCTGCTGCACGACCCGATGACCCAGTCGCTGCTGGCCTCGCACGAGGAAGCCGCTGGCCTGTTCGCGGTGCCGCGGCGCGGCGAGGTCGAGCGGATCCCGCTGGCGCGGCTGGAGGAGGCCAACGCGCGCCTGGGCCTGGCCCTGGCCGACGACGAGATCGACTACCTGCGCGAGCGCTTCGGCGCGCTGGGCCGCGAGCCCTCGGACGTCGAGCTGATGATGTTCGCGCAGGCGAACTCCGAGCACTGCCGGCACAAGATCTTCAACGCGTCGTGGACCGTGGACGGCGAGGAACAGCCGCTGTCGCTGTTCCGGATGATCCGCAACACCCACGCGCGCACGCCGCAGCACACGCTGTCGGCCTACAGCGACAACGCCGCCGTGGTCGAGGGTTACCCGGCGAGCCGCTTCCGCCCCGATCCGGCCAGCGGCGAGTACCGCAGCGAGCCGGTGTCCGAAAGCGCGTTCTGCATCAAGGTCGAGACCCACAACCACCCGACCGCGATCTCCCCGTTCTCCGGCGCCAGCACCGGCGCGGGCGGCGAGATCCGCGACGAGGGCGCGACCGGCCGCGGCGGCAAGCCCAAGGCCGGCCTGACCGGCTTCAGCGTCTCGCACCTGCGCATTCCCACGCTGCCGCAGCCCTGGGAATCGCCGCGCCCGCTCAACCCGCGCATGGCGCCTGCGCTCGAGATCATGCTCGACGGCCCGCTGGGCGGCGCCGCGTTCAACAACGAGTTCGGGCGCCCGAACCTGCTCGGCTACTTCCGCAGCTTCGAGCTCCAGCACGATGGCGAGCCGGTGCGCGCCTACGACAAGCCGATCATGCTCGCCGGCGGGCTGGGCGCGATCGACCGGCCGCTGGTGGCCAAGCTGTCGCTGCGTCCGGGCGATGCGGTGGTGGTGCTCGGCGGACCGGCGATGCTGATCGGCCTGGGCGGCGGCGCGGCGAGCTCGGTGGCCTCGGGCGAAAGTTCGGAGGACCTCGACTTCGCCTCGGTCCAGCGCGAGAACCCGGAGATGGAGCGCCGCTGCCAGGAGGTCATCGACTGCTGCGTGGCGCTGGGCGAGGCCAACCCGATCCTGTCGATCCACGACGTGGGTGCGGGCGGCCTGTCGAACGCGATCCCGGAGCTGCTGCACGACTCGAACGTCGGCGGCGTGATCGACCTCGACCGGGTGCCCAGCGACGACCCGTCGCTCTCGCCGATGCAGCTGTGGTGCAACGAATCGCAGGAACGCTACGTGCTCGGCGTGCCGCAGGACCGGCTGGCGGAGTTCGCCGCGCTGTGCGCGCGCGAGCGCTGCCCGTTCGCGGTGGTCGGCGTGGCCACCTCCGAGCAGCACCTCACCGTCGGCTACGGCACGCTGGCCGGTGCGGGGCAGGGTGCGCACGATCCGCGCGTGGCGCCGGCGCAGGTCGCGGGCCCGCATCCGATCGACCTGCCGATGGACGTGCTGTTCGGCAAGCCGCCGAAGATGCACCGCGACACCGTGCGCCCGGCGCCGGTGCGCTGGCGCATGCTCAACACCAACGTGGTCGACCTGCGCGAGGCGGGCCTGCGGGTGCTGGCGCATCCGACCGTCGCCGCCAAGCAGTTCCTGGTCACGATCGGCGACCGCGCGGTCGGCGGCCTGACCGCCCGCGACCAGCTGGTCGGGCCGTGGCAGATGCCGGTGGCCGACTGCGCGCTGACCCTGTCGGGCTACGACGGCCACGCCGGCGAGGCGATGGCGATCGGGGAGCGCACGCCGCTGGCGCTGATCGATTCGGCCGCCGCC
The DNA here is from genome assembly GCF_000472505.1 of Luteimonas sp. J29. Taxonomy (GTDB): domain Bacteria; phylum Pseudomonadota; class Gammaproteobacteria; order Xanthomonadales; family Xanthomonadaceae; genus Luteimonas. The sequence goes on along the minus strand of NZ_AWZR01000002.1, from coordinate 4,138 downwards.
GCGCGCATGGCGGTGGGCGAGGCGATCACCAACCTGTGCGCCGCGCCGGTGGAATCGCTGGACCGGGTCAAGCTGTCGGCGAACTGGATGGCCGCGGCCGGCCACCCCGGCGAGGACGCGAAACTGTTCGACGCGGTGCGCGCGGTGGGCATGGAGTTGTGCCCGGAGCTGGACCTGAGCATCCCGGTGGGCAAGGACTCGCTGTCGATGCAGGTGCAGTGGCAGGAGCCGTCGGCGGGCGCGCAGCACAAGTCGGTGTCGCCCGTCTCGCTGGTCGTGACCGCGTTCGCGCCGGTGCCCGACGTGCGCGCGCAGCTGACTCCGCTGCTCGAGGACGGCATCGAGAGCGAGCTGTGGCTGATCGGCCTGGGCGCGGGCAAGCAGCGCCTGGGCGGTTCGATCCTGGCGCAGTGCTACGACGCCTTCGGCGGCGCCTGTCCCGACCTCGACGATCCCGCGCGGCTGCGCGCGTTCTTCGAGCTCGTGCGCGACGCGCGCGAGGCCGGCCTGCTGCGCGCCTACCACGACCGTTCCGACGGCGGCACGTTCGCCACGCTGTGCGAGATGGCGTTCTGCTCGCACCGCGGCCTCGACATCGACCTCGACGGCTGGGGCGAGGACCGCGCCGAGGACGCGCTGCGCACGCTGTTCTCCGAGGAGCTGGGCGCGGTGGTGCAGATCGCCGCCGAGGACCGCGCGGACTTCGCCGACCTGGTCGCGCGCCACGGACTGGTCGAGTGCGCGCAGCGCATCGCCCGGCCCACGGGTTCGGGCCGCATCCGGGTGATGCACGCAGAGCAGCTGCTCGCCGAATGGCGCTGGGAGGAGCTGTTCGACGCGTGGTGGTCGGTGACCCACGCGATGCAGCGCCTGCGCGACAACCCCGAATGCGCCGACGAGGAGCGCGACGCCGCGCGCGCGTTCGACGCACCGCCGCTGGCGCCGGTGCTCGCGTTCGACCCGGCCGACGACGTCGCCGCGCCGTACATCGCCACCGGCGCCAGGCCGAAGGTCGCGATCCTGCGCGAGCAGGGCGTCAACAGCCAGGTGGAGATGGCGTTCGGATTCGACCGCGCCGGCTTCGCCGCGGTGGACGTGCACATGAGCGACCTGATCGCGGGGCGCGCGCGGCTGGACGGCTTCGCCGGCCTGGTGGCGTGCGGCGGCTTCAGCTATGGCGACGTGCTCGGCGCGGGGCGTGGCTGGGCCACCTCGATCCTGGAACACGCCGATCTTCGGGACCAGTTCGCCGCGTTCTTCGGGCGCAGCGGCACGTTCACGCTCGGCGTCTGCAACGGCTGCCAGATGCTGTCGCAGCTGCGCGACATCATCCCCGGCGCGGGCCACTGGCCGCGCTTCCTGCGCAACCGCAGCGAGCAGTTCGAAGGCCGCCTGGGCATGCTCGAGGTGCCCGCGTCGCCGTCGCTGCTGCTCGCCGGCATGGCCGGGTCGCGGATCCCGGTGGTGGTCGCGCACGGCGAGGGCCGCGCGGCCTTCGATGACGACGGCGACCGCGGCCGGGTGCAGGTCGCGTTGCGCTACGTGCGCGGCGACGGGTCGGAGGCGACGCGCTATCCGGCCAACCCCAACGGCTCGACCGACGCGATCGCCGGCGTCACCAGCGCCGACGGCCGGGTCACGATCCTGATGCCGCATCCCGAGCGCACCCTGCGCAGCGTCAACTTCAGCTGGGCACCGGCCGGATGGCCGGACGAATCGCCCTGGATGCGCATGTTCCGCAACGCCCGCGCCTTCGTGGGCTGACCGGGGCCGGCGGCGCCCCTACGCCTCACCCCACGCATTGCAAAGATCCTGCGTCCCGGCGCGACTGTCGCCGGGATTCGTGCGCGCGCGCGGCAGCCGCACGGGCTCCACCGTGCGCCGGATCAACCGCTTTCAGTCCTGACCTGCGAACTCCATCGCGGTTGCGCCTGCAACCCGCTGATAACAGGGTCAAATGTTGCTCTCATTGGTCAGAAAGTGCCCCGTTCTTGCCAAGGTACTTGACGTAATTTGTCAATCGCGGCGAGTATCCGTCACAGTCGAAAGTGTTCAGAGGAGCGTCAGGAAGCGCTACCGGTTCCGCCAGGGAATGGCCGCCCCTTCGACGGGCGTTCCCGGCGTTTTCCAAGGCGCCCACTTCTCCCCCCTGCACAACCAGACAGTTCCGGGCGGCCGCAGCGCGGTCGCGCGGTCGCCGTTGCCGTCGGATTCCGCACTTCACGTCAAGAGGGAGCTTTTCGATGAACCGCATCTACACCCGGATCTGGAACCAGTCGACCGGCCAGGTGGCCGTGGCCTCCGAGCACGTCCGTGCCAGGGGCAAGGGCAAGGGGGCGCGCCTGCTGCAGGCGGTCGTGATGGCCACCGCGCTGACCGTGTCGGCAGGGGCGCTGGCCCAGGGTCCGGGTGCGGGGAAAGGCGGACCGCAGTCGGGCCCGCCGCCGCATGCGCACGGACCCGGCAACGGCAACGACAAGCCGGATCCGAAGGGTCCGCCGCCGCATGCGCACGAGCCCGGCAACGGCAAGCCCGATCCGCAGGGGCCGAAGGGGCCGGCGGAGGCAGTGAATCCGTGCGGCACCGCGTCGGCCACGGGCACCGCCGCGCTGGCCTGCGGCGACGGTGCCGTCGCCAGTGGCGCCGGTTCCACCGCGATCGGCAATGCCGCGAGCGCCACCCACACCAGTTCCACCGCGGTGGGCAACAACGCCCGGGCGCTGCAGGGCAACGCGACTGCCGCCGGCTCCAACGCGCTGGCGTCGGGCACCGCTTCGACCGCGCTCGGCAGCTCCACCCAGGCGCTCGGCCTGCGCAGCACCGCGGTCGGGCAGGGCGCGCAGGCGCATTCGGAAGGCGCGGTGGCGATGGGCTTCAACGCCTACGTCGCCCCCGCCGCGACCGGCAGCGTGGCGCTGGGTTACGGCGCGCGCGCCACCGAGGCCGGCGTGTTCTCGGTCGGCAACGGCGGCGGCGCCGGCACCATCGGCCCGGCCACGCGCCGGATCGTCAACGTCAGCGACGGCATCGCGGCCAGCGACGCGGCCACGGTCGGCCAGGTCAACGCCGTGGCCGATTCCGTGGGTGAACTCGCCGGTACCGTGGAAGGGCTGGCCGGCGACGTGCAGGACCTCGCCGGTACGGTGGACGAGGTCGCGGAGGTCGCCGAGCACACCGACCGCTACTTCAAGGCCAACGGCGCCGACGACGGCAGCGACGACGCCAGCGTCGATGGCGAGGGCGCGATCGCCGCGGGCGCCGGTGCGGTCGCGGAGGGCGACGGCACCGCCGCGTTCGGCGCCGGTGCGCAGGCCGTCGCGCCGTATGCCACCGCGCTGGGCAGCGAGGCCAACGCGTCTGGCGTCCAGGCCACGGCCACGGGTTTCCGCTCGAGCGCCGAAGGCAATGGCTCCGCCGCGTACGGCGGCTACAGCCTTGCCAGCGGCTTCGGCACGAGCGCGCTCGGCTACGGCGCCGAGGCCCTGTTGGAGGGCGCGACGGCAGTGGGCTTCGGTGCGTTCGCCGGCGGTTACGACTCGGTGGCCGTGGGCGAGTACGCCATCGCCAGCGGCGAGAACGCGGTGGCGGTGGGCGGTGCGTTCTTCGGCCTGCTGCCGACCGAAGCGGCAGGCGACTACTCGACCGCAGTGGGCGGTGCGGCGTACGCGGGCGGCTACAACAGCACCGCGCTGGGCAACTTCAGCGCCGCGGTGGGCGAGGACAGTCTCGCGCTGGGGTCGGATGCGACCGCGGTGGCCGATGGCAGCGTGGCCCTGGGTCAGGGCTCCTACGCCGACCGCGCCAACACGGTGTCGGTAGGCGACGCGGGCGCCGAACGCCAGATCACCAACGTGGCCGCGGGCACCGAGGCGACGGACGCGGTGAACCTGGCGCAGCTGGAAGACGCCACGGCGAGCAACCGCTACTTCCAGGCGACCGGCGACGACGAGGATCCGGGCGACGACATCGGTGCGTACGCCGAAGGCGCGTATGCGACCGCGTCGGGCGAGGCGGCGAACGCGTTCGGCCAGGGCGCGTCGGCCTACGGCAGCGGCGCGTACGCCGACGGCCAGTACGCGACCGCGTCGGGCTTCAACGCGACGGCGACGGCCGACAGCGCGACGGCGGTGGGCGGGAG
>NZ_AWZR01000001.1 GCF_000472505.1 Luteimonas sp. J29 | reverse complement strand
TCCATCGGCGACGTCCACACGACCCGCCCCCTGACCGCCGACATCACCGAGGAGCAGACCCGCTTCTTCGGCCTGAAGCGCGAGTGCGGGCTGCATTTCGAGGAGGAGGCGTTGTCGGGGCTTTGAGTCTCCCTTCCTCCGACTACGTGGTGATGACCTGAGTATGGAACTTGTAGCCAATCAGGCAGTGAGTCCGGGGTGAATGGTATCGGGTTCCGACCAGTTCCGGCGAACGGTCGCCGGGGGTTTGTAGCCATGGGCGCTGTGCGGCCGCTGCCCGAGAGCGATCACGACAGCGTCGGGACCAGCCACTTCCAGAATTCACATGCGTTTCCGGAAAGAAAGCGGGCTCAATTCTTGCTGCTGGAACCAGCGTCGTCGCGAATCCGCCAACTGATCCACACGGTGCCACGGGCATCTGGGCTCTGAAGCTTCCGATTGCCTGCCGGCCGCACGTCGACATACACGGGCACATTCCCCCGTCGAATCAGCGTGAAGGCAAGTCTTCCTTCTTCGTCAGCCATAGGAGCCTTGCGCGGCTTGTACCCCCCCTTCTCGAAACCACGAACAATCAGGTCAGCTACCCCCTTCTCATCGCCCCCGAGGAACTCGAGCATCAACCCGCGACGTGTTTCGCCTCCATCCTCCCGAGTGTAGAGGCGCTCACTCGTAATAACATAAGGGAATTCCAGCTCTACTTTAGGGGGCAAGAGCACCGAGACAAAGCGTCGAGAGAAATCGTCGACTGCACCCGGCTCCTTGACCGAACTATCGTCCCTCGCGCCGCCCCCTCCATCACTGGAACAACCCGCAACCAAGATCATCGAAGCGATAGCAGCTAGCTTGAGAAGCTTCATGAACGTTTCCTGTGATTTCATTTCCCAATCGACCTCTGAGCAATGACGCGATACAGAACGGGATCCTCGCCCTTGAATGGGGACAGACCCCTTCCCTCCTCCTCGTGAAGGACAGCGAATCCATACGTTTCGCGCAGCGCCGCCCCGAACGCCTTGCCATTCTGATAGCGCCGGTAATGCCCACCATAGACTTTGGGGGTCTCGGCATCCTCCTCCGTTCGGAACTCAGCTGCGAAAAAGTCCCCCTCACGACTCACGTCCGAGATCGCATTCATGAGTCCGGTCTGCACCTCCTCCGTTACGGAGTGGAGGAAGAATCGAAGGTAGTACAACAGCGGCCCGTCGTTCGCGGCCTTCCTCGCCTCCGCGATGGCCACGCGCACTGCACTGATGTCGGCGACATCCACGGCCATGAAGGACAGCTTCGCTTCAAGACCACCCTTCTCAGCCTTCTCGTTCGCGTGTCGGATGCCCACATGTGAACGATCAATACCAATAGCTCGGAACCCTTTCCTGGCGAAGGCAAAAGTGTCACGCCCATCGCCACATCCAATGTCGACTACCGTACGCGGCACGTCATCTCTCCCAGAGACTGCCTCAAAGAAGGTTGACCCTGCGGCGAGTTCGTTCCTCGCGTAGAAGTTTGCCCAATAGACCTCTTCCGAGTACGAGAGTGGAGTCCATCCCTCCTTCGCGCGCCGCGTGCGCGCACGATCCCAATTGAAACCAGCGATAGGTGTCCGCCAGGAACTTCCATAGATGTGCTCAACGAGCATCTCCGCATCCACGGGCGCCCGCACAGGATGACCAGCCAACTCTGCATCCATGACTCCTCGCCATGACGCTTCACTGATCACGCCCGTCCCCGCGATACCGAATGGAAACGATAGCTCTCCGCTCTCGTTAAAGAACAAATCGAACAGGTCGATCCTTACACGGTGATCACTTGGATCATGAACGTGCAGCGCCGTGCGCCTACATTCGACATCAAATCCTGCGTCGATAAGCGTGAACGCTATGTCGCGCAATTCTGCGGCAGCAGAAGGCCCATCGCGATGACGGGAGACATAAGCTGCATCGAAGTCGATATCGTGCCCAATGAACCCGTTCTCTCGGACAAGTCCCAGCAGAGTTCCGTAGATCACGAAGGCATCGTAACCATGCTTCTCCCGGACGACCATGGCCACCCTGTGGTAGAGGCCAAGCACGGACGATTGCCATTTCAAATCCAATTTCTTCGATAGCTGGAGGCGACCAACCTGACTGAACACGTGGCCACGCTCGAGGAGTGAGCGCAGTTCCTCAAGACTGCGCGTTCCTCCTCCGCGGCCCGGTCGCTTGAATGTGCCCTTCCGCGAGATCGGCAGAGGGCGACCACTGACACGTACTGTGACCCTGTCGGCACGCGTACAGAACTGCCAGATGTCCTTGAGAAAGATGCGAAACCCCCGCGTCGTGCGGCTTGTGTTGTGACGCGAAGGTTCGTCAGCCCAGGTGGATGCGACTTCCAAATCGTTGACCCAGAGCGACACTTTCACCGGGAAATCCGCTTCCTCGGCCTCAACCCAGCCGATGACGTAGCGCTGCTCGAACTCCTCTACCATCCCGATCGGCAGAGCGTTCCCCGTTCTCGATGGCCCGGCCCCGACTGAATGTTCTTCATTAGTCACAGTCTTGATCTCGCTCATGCAGGAAGGCCTCGGTTCCGTTGTTCAGAGGGGATTCCAGGAGAACAGCGGGCGAGCGGCCAACGATCTCGCGATAGAACGAGTGGATCGCACGTCTCTGATGCTCTTCCGGGTCAAAATGGCCGGCGGGCACGCAGCCGGCAAGAAAGCTCTTCAGTCCAACGGTCATCCCGTCGATGCTGTTGTCCACTAGGAGACCGTATCCGTAGGGCTTCAGCAAGTCGCGGTTGCCGTCAACGTCTGTGGCCACTACTGGCACCCCCAAAGTCATCGCCTCAAGCAGAACCATCGGCTGGCCTTCGTGGTTCGACGACATGACGAGGCAGTCGCAGGCTGCGAGGATGGGGAAGGGGTTGGATCTGGGGCCACCGATCAGCACGGCGTCTGTGACTCCCAGCTCCGAGACAAGCTGCTCGATGTCCTGTCGAAGGGGGCCATCTCCGATGATAACCAGCACACTCTCCGGATGCGACTTCCGCACCGCCGCAAAGGCGCGTATCAGCTTCGCATGGTCCTTCTCTGGAGAAAGACGCCCAAGCGAGAGAAATGAGGTCTTGCCCTTAATCCATTCCGCGATGTCCCCGTCGAGGGGCGCCTCCGCCTTGCTTCTGATCCGGCCAACATCAATCGGATTCTCACAGCACTGGAACCTATCCCCTGGAATCTGGAACGCCTCAGATAGATTCGACCTATTCACTTCGCACAGCTGCTTTGATACCGACACGAGCACATCGTACTTCTTGAGCATCGCGAAGACCCCGAGAAGATTAGGGAATCTGATGGTCATCTCCGCATGCATGTCGCTATGCATGTAAATAGCCTTTCGAACGCCATTCGGTGCCGCAGCCAACAGGGAAGTCCAGAAAATGCTGTAGCCGTCAAAGTTGACGACCGCATCAAATCGCGCTCCCCCGAACAGCCTGAGGAACTCCTTCTCGTACATATCCATGTAACGCTCGATCATCCTTTCACTAGGGAGGCAGTAGCGCTGGGTCATCAGATGACGAAGCCACAACTCCTCGGGATCTGCAACCACGATGCCCGTGCGTGCCAGCACTTTGACATCCCTCGGCATCATGGAGAATCGCTCTAGCTTCTCCTGCGCACTCGACACTGCACCTGGATCGATAGCGACTGTGACGGACAGGCTATCGTGATCCAAACTGCCGAGGAGATTCAGCGCGGACGCTGTGATTCCTTGCGGCGGGAATGCGCCTACGTACATGAGAATGGATGGCTGAGTTCTTTCATATCGTCTCGTTACAAACGCCGAAGAGTCTTTGAAGAAGAAGTCAACAACCCTCTTCGTCGCTTGACCATCCTCGAACGGACAAAAGCATGCAAGGGCCCGTGAGTGCATTTCGTGCTGAACCGTCGAGTCCAACGCCTGCCGGATAGCCTCGGCGACCTGCCCAACGCTTGTGCACACTCGCCCCGGGAGCTCTCCCATACTGAAGTACAGACCTCGCTGCTCTTCGTACTCCTCTAGGTCATAAGCGTAGAATATGATGGGCCGCCCTGTCGGCAGGAAGTCGAAGAAGATGCTCGAGTAATCTGTGACCAGCACGTCCGTTATTGCCAGCAGATCACATGTATCTACCCGCTGCGGCACGACCTTCACCGGAATATCGAGACTCTTGAGCTTCTCCGCTACGCTATAGTGTCCGCGGAACAGTAGCTCGCATTGATCAATGGACATGCCCTCCAGATCTGCAAGGATACGGTCCACCTCCACTTCTCCGCTCCCGAACGTTCCGCGCCATGTCGGGGCGTAAAGAACGACCGGAACTGCACCCTGTATTCCAAGCTCCGCCCGAAGAGACGCCCTTTCCTCCTCTGTAGAATTAATTAGCCTGTCGAGTCTCGGATACCCCGTCTCGGCAATCAGCCCCGTGAATGTTCCCGCTATATCTGCCCCCTTGATCAACACGTCGCTGGTGTGACGGTTCGGGCTAATGACGTGGGTACAGTGCAATAGGTTCCTAGCGGAGTTCGCCCTCTCCATGAAGGTTCCCTTGATGTCCTTCATTAGAGTCTTGAGCGGCGTCCCATGCCAGGTATTTAGGTATCGCTGTTGCGGCCTCCGGATGAACCATGAAGGGAATGTCGCATTGTTGATGAGATGGCTCGCGGTTGCCAGGTACCGCAGATAGAGATCCGAGTTCTTCAGCACAACGATGATGTTCGGAATCGTTCGGAAGTACTCTGGGATCTCTGCGGCCTCGTTCACCACCCACACGTGCGTCCAATCAGCGAATTCGGGCGCGGACTTGACGTACTCGAACACCGCCAGCGGGTTGTCACTAATCGACAGACCGCCATAGCTCTCGTACAAGATCGTCCGCGGGGTCACCGGCAAGCACTCACGATACTCGTTGTAGTGCACCAATCTTCTTTGGTGATCGCTCTTCATGTACCTGCGAGCATCAATCCCGACAGGTCGTCGAACGACTACCATCTCTAGGAACGCTTCGCAGGCCTCAACTGGCCGCCCCGCTTTCCACAGCACAATGCCCAACCTGTGGTACAAGTCAGGGTCGTGCTTGTTCTGCCTCCGGCAGGCCTCCCAGTAGCAGGCAGCTGCGTGGCTCCATTCACCCGCGAGCTCGCACTGACGCCCTCGCATCAAGTGCGTCTGTGGATCCAGCAAGTTGGGTCGACCAATTGAACGAATCCCTTCCGGAAAAGCGAGCTTCGCACGATACTTCTCTGGGAGAACATCCACGAGCGAGGCTTGTCTGCGAACCTGCGCAAAGTTGGCGCATGCCTCCTCATGACGGCCACAATGGCGAAGCACATATCCTCTTCTGTAGTGCCAATAGGACGCGTCGCCCACGCCGAGTGCAATCGCCGCGCCGTACGCATCGGCGGCATCCTCAAATCGGTGCAGCCGCTCAAGAGTCAATCCGAACGCGCAATGCCAGCGTGCAGCGTCTGGTTGCAATGCAATGGCGCTCCTGAACGCATCGCAGGCCCGTTCCCATTCCATGCAGCGGTCGCGGGCCACCCCGAGTCGATACCAAAGCTCAGGATTCAGTGGAGACTCGGAGATGCGCGTCTCGTAAGCCCGCGCAGCCTCTGGCCAGTACTCCCGTTGCTCGTGAAATACGCCCTCTCCCAACCTGCTGGCGCCAAGCGATTCATCGAGCGCCGTCGCCTGGGCATAGGATGATCGCGCACCATCGGTGTCCCCAGCGCACTCCAACACGTATCCCAAGCGGTAATGCCACATCGAGTTGGACGGCACAGAGCTTATCGCACGCCGATATGCATCTGCAGCCAGTGGGTATCGACCCATTCTTTCCTGCATGGTTCCGAGACGGTAGAACCACGTGGCACGCATCGGATCCAATGTGGTGGCGTTCACAAGGTACTCAGCGGCCTGCCACCATTTCCCTTGCCGCTCCAGGACGTCGGCGAGTCTGCTATGGGTCTTTGCATTGCGCCAATTGAACGCTAGAGCTGACCGAAGTGCCTGCTCGGCCAGAGACCAGCTGCCAAGTCGACTCAGCACCGAAGCCAAACGAAGGGCGGACAGTTCGCTGGGCAACCCCCTCGCCAATGCGTTCGAACACCTCTCAATTAGATCAACCTTCTCGTCGTGTGGGACATCCCCCACGCCGTACGCATGCAGCTGTTCCCGCCGCCCCACTTTCAGATAGTGGGTCAGGGGATTGACGTCGACTTGCTCTGTCCCCACCAGGTGTTTTGCCCAGTAGCGCCCCATATCGAATCGTGGCGACGGATCCCGCAGCTCCTTGCCCCCATAGCGGCAGAAATGGACGAGGGGATTCATCCCCGACTTTGCTACATCCGGATTGCTCGAAAGGTAGTACTCCGTCGAAAAGTACGGAGACGGATCCTTCAGATCCTTGGCGCCTTTCGTGAGGTAGTGCTGGATCGGGTCCTCACCTCTTAGCGCCAAGAGCGGATTTCTGGCGTAGTAGAAGTCGATGTCGAAGATTCCACTGTCAAGAATGACGCGGCTCGCCGTCTCACTATTGTGCGAGGCCAGCCGGCGGGAACCGTCGGCCGCACTTGAGCCAACCTTTTCGAAACCTGTTGGCTGCACCGGTGATATCTGGCGCCCCTCTTCCCGACCAAACTGGCAATAGTGTCTTAGAGGATTGATTCCAGAACGGCGAACATCGGGGTTCAACTCCAAGTACAGCTGCGTGTCGAAGTCAGCGCTTGGATTCCTCCCCTCTGCCGCACCGTAGCGGACGTAATGCTCCAGCGGATCCATTCCGCTCTTGGCAACATCCCCGTACGTCGCCAAGTAATAGTTGCGATCAAATAAACCGGCTTCGGATATGACCCTTGTATCTTCAATCCATGGCTGCCGCCGGATGCGCGCGCGGGCATGCGAGGCGAAGACACTCAACTTGCCCATGATCAGTCGGACTGCACTCTTGCTATCCATTCAGGAGGCCCCAAGTGATCGTTTGATCTCAGTGGAAGATATTGACTCGGTTCGGGCAAGGTATACCACCTCGCAGTACTCGGATAGAAAGTCGAACTTACCCTCCCAGTCGTCACCCATCACGAATACCGACGCACCGTATCGCTGGATGTCGTCGACCATCTGTTCCCATGAGTTCTCCGGAAACACCTCATCGACGTACCGGATCGACTCGAGCACCGCCTTCCGGTTCTCGTAGTTCAGCAGCGACGACTTGTGCTTGCCCTGGTTGAATTCGTCCGTGGACAGACCCACCACCAGCCGGTCACCCAACGCCCGCGCCCGGCGCAAGGTAGTACAGCAGCGGCCCGTCATTGGCGATCCGACGGGCCTCGGAGATCGCGGAGCCCAGGGCCGTGACGTCTGCGACATCCATCTCATGGAACGTCAAGGAAGAGGTCAGGCCGCTCGTGCGTGCCTTTTCGCCGGCTTGCCGGATACCCACGTGAGAGCGGTCGATGCCGATAACGCGGAATCCACGCCGAGCGAAAGCGAACGTATCGCGTCCGTCTCCGCAGCCAACGTCGATTACCGTCCGAGGGAGATCGTCTCTTCCGGACACCAGCTCGAAGAACGTGGACCCTGTCCCAAGCTCGTTCCTAGCATAGAAGTTCGCCCAATAGACTTCTTCAGAATAGGCGAGCGGCGTCCATCCTTCCCTTGCTCGCCTAGTTCGCGCCCGATCCCAGTTGGACCCGGCAATCGGCGTTCTCCAAGCACCCCCGTAGATATGCTCCGCGAGCCTCTCTGCGTCCACGGGCACTCGAACCTGACGACCCGCCAGATTAGCGCTTGTGAGCCCCCTCCACTCGTCTCTGGTTATAACGGTAGTGCCGGCTATCCCAAAGGGAAACGACAACTCCCCTTGATCGTTGAAGTAGATGTCGAAGAGATCGATCCGCACGCTGCTATCTTCAGGGTCGTGAACATGCAATGCCGTACGACGACACTCCACATCGAAGCCCGCGTCGATCAGGGTAAACGCAATATCTCGCAACTCCGCCGCCGCCGACGGCCCATCACGATGCCGCGATACATATGCAGCATCAAAATCAATGTCGTGCCCGATGAAGGTCCCCTCACGCACCAGGCCCAGTAGAGTTCCGTATACCACGAACGGCTCATATCCGTGCTTATCAAGCACTATCAAAGATACCTTTCGGTACAGCCCCAAGACCGATTCCTGCCACTCTTTGTCAAGCTTCTTGGAAAGCTGTAGCCGCCCCATTTGACTAAAAACGTGACCGCCCTCGAGCAACGACCTTAGCTCCTCCAGCGTACGCTGTCCGCCACCTCGGCCCGGCCGCTTGTAAGTCCCCTTCTTAGCTATTGGGATGGGCCGCCCCGCAATACGCACAGTCACCAAGTCTGAGCGTTTACAGAATTGCCATATATCCTTCAGAAAAATTCGGAATCCACGAACAGTTCGGGTCGAGTTATGTTGACAAGGCTCGTCCGCCCAAGTCGCAGCCACCTCAAGATCATTAATCCACAGCGAAACCCGAACTGGAAATTCAGCATCGTCAGCCTCGACCCAGCCCACGATATGCCGTGGCTCGAACTCCTCTACCATTGCTATCGGCATCACCGGCTCGCTACCTAACAGAGACGGCGAACCTCTACCCACGATGCTTTCTGACACTTCTGTTTGATTCATTGAAAGGAAAACTCCGTGCAGAACCGGTGAGTCGACTGAACTGAACTATTGCGGACGCGCGAGAACCCGCTGAAAAGAACCTAAAACCCGTCTCTGATACGCTTCGCTATCAAACCTGCCCTTCGGAACGTCACCATGCAAGAACGCGAGCATGCCTTCCGCTACACCGCTCTCGCTGTTCTCCACTAGCAATCCGTATCCGTTTGGAGACAGAATCCCGCGATTCCCTTCGATATCCGTAGCTACCACTGGAACTCCAAGGGCCATCGCCTCTAGAATCACCATCGGCTGGCCCTCATGGTTGGAGGACATCACCAGACAGTCGCACGCGGCGAGGATCGGGAAAGGATTCAGCCGCGCGCCCGCCATGAATACTGAATCTTGGAGATTGAGCTGCAGTATCAACTGCTCAATATCTTGCCGGATGGGGCCATCCCCCACTATCAACAATACCGCACTCTCATCGGATGAAATGACGCTTGCGAATGCACGCAAGAGCTTAGCGTGATCCTTCTCCGGGGACAGGCGCCCCAGCGCAAGAAAGGCTGTTCGACCACGAACGAAGCCCACGACATCCTGGTCAAGCGGGGCCAACGCCTTCACTTGAACCGATTCGATATCGATTGCGTTCTCGCAGAACATAAACTTGTTTGCATCGAGTCCAAAGTGCTGGACCAAGCTAGCTCTGTTCACATCGCGCAACCGCTCGGATACGGCGACAAAGCAGTCGTACAGCGAGAACATCGAGAAAAGTCCTTGCAGGCTCGGGAACTTTAGCGTGTACTCCGCATACATATCGCTATGCATGTACATCACTTTTCTCGTTTCACTTGACCCACCCACACCTAGCAACGACGCCCAGAAGATCGAGTATCCATCAAAGTCAATAATCGCGTCGAACCGAGCGCTTCCGAAGGCTCTCTCAAACTCACGCCGACAGGACCGCAAATAAACATCTCGCATTCTTTCGTTAGGCAGAGAATGGCGGCGATTCATGATGCCGCGAACCCAGCGTTCTTCCGCGCTGTCTACCAACGCACCCGTGCGTCCCACTACCCGCGTCTCGCTCGGCATCATGCCAAAGCGCTCCAGTCTCTCGGGCGCACTGGCAACAGCTCCTGGATCCACCACCACCGTAACAACATCCTGCGTGGTATCGATGATTCCCAGGAGATTCAAAGCAGATGTCGTGATTCCCTGAGGCGGAAACGCCCCGGCGTACATCAGGACTGAAGTACGCTCGTCTCTATACCGACCAACCATATGCTCGGTGTCATCGCGAAGAAAGAAGTCCACGACCCGCTGAGCTGCCCGGCCATCTTCGTATGGACAGAACTTCTCAGCAGCACGTGCGTATTCCTCCGCAACGCCCCCGATCTGGCTGATCGCCTCCTTGATGACGCCGGATATTCGAAGTGGATCCGTACACAGGATCCCGGGAAGCTCCGCCATGTCGAGATACAGCCCACGATGCTCTGCATACTCGCTGAGATCGTAGGCGTAATAGACGATCGGGCGACCTCGCGGCAGGAAGTCGAAGAAGATACTCGAGTAGTCGGTAACCAGCACGTCCGTGATCGAAAGAACGTCGCAACTTTCTATCGACTGAGGAACAACTTTGACCGGCAAGGCAAGACTATCTAGCTTCGCGGCCACGGTATAATGGCCTCGAAAGAGGATCTGGCAGTCAACTTCGGACATTCGCTCCAGATCGGAAATTACGCGCTCAACTTCTATGTCGCCGCTTCCGAATCTACCGCGCCACGTCGGCGCATACAGCACAACCGGCAGATCTGACGTCAGGCCAAGTCTCTGACGCAAGCGATTCCTCGAGCCCTCCGTCGCATTGATCATCCGATCTATACGCGGATAGCCTGTCTCTGCAATGTGCCCGGAGAAAATGCTGGCGACGTCACCCCCTCGCAGCAGCACGTCACTAGTATGCTGGTTTGGGCTAATCAGATGAGTACACTGCAAGAGGTTTCGAGCGCTGTTAGTTCGCTCCATGAAGCTTCCGCGAATGTCCTTCATGAGTGTTTTAAGCGGCGTACCGTGCCAAGTATTGAGGTACCGCTGCTCCGGCCTGCGAATGAACCACGAGGGAAACGTGGAGTTGTTGACCAAATGGCTTGCGGTCGCGAGATAGCGCAGATAAAGGTCCGACCCTCTTACAGCCAAGGCAACATTGGGCAGAGTTCGTAGCCATTCCGGAATTGGGGTGTCTTCGGAGACGACCCAAACATGCATCCAGTTGACGCCCTCCCCCTCAAGCATGCGCTCAAACACCGCAAGGGGATTATCACTTATCGACAGACCTGCGAAACTTTCGTAAAGAATTGTTCCCTTTCGGACTGGCAGACAATCCCGATACTCGCTGTAAGCCATCAACATCTTCTGATGCGGGTCCATGGAGTAGCGACGACTATCTATCCCCAAGGGGCGGCGCAGAATTACGGTCTCAGTAAAGGCTTGACAAGCCCGCTGATACGATCCCAATCGCGACAGCGCATGCCCCAGGAGCCAGTAAAGCGACGGGTCATGCGTGCTCTCTCGCAGCACGGCGCCTGAGTACGCGTCTGCCGCATCGACCCAACGCTCCGCGTACTCGTACTGGCGCGCCAGTAGTACGTAGCGGCGCGCGTCGGTGCGATCCTCTGCGAGCAGGGACTCTGCAAACTTAGGATTGGATATGCGCTTGCGGTGACCAGCTGGCAACAGTTCGAACTTCAACCCATCCGGCATGCCGCCCAAGAATGCTTCGCTCGCTGCCTTGAATTCGCCCGCCGCGGTCAGAACGTAGCCACGACGATAGTGCCAGTACGGCACTGGCTTGCTTGAAAGGATGATCGCAGCCTCATAAGCCTCTGCCGCAGCAAGCCAGTTGCGCTGTCTTTCTAAAACGTAACCGAGCCGGTAGTGCCAGTAAGCTGCGTCGGGCTTCAACGCGACCGCTTTCTCAAACGCCGCGCATGCGGCCTCCCACTCGAAACAGCGGTCATTGGCCAACCCGAGCCTGTACCAGATTTCCGGATCAGTCGGAACACGACGGGCCCACGCCTCATAGGCATCGCGCGCCTCTGGCCAATACTCTCGAAGCTGGTGGAAAACGCCTTCCCCTAGGCGTCCCGCAGAATGCTTGCGGTCAAGCTGCATAGCCTGCTCGTAGCTCGAACGACTAGCGTCAACCTCACCAGCCTGCTCCAGTGCATACCCCAACCTGTAATGCCAAAGGGGATTCCGAGAACCCTCGCCAATGGCGGCTCGATATGCATCGACTGCCAGTGCGTACCGCTTCATCTTCTCCTGCGCTTCCCCAAGCCTGAAGTACCACTCGGGATGGCGCGAATCGAGATTCGTAGCGATAGCGAGAGACTCAGCAGCTTGCCACCATCGGCCTTGACGCTCGAAAGCTTCAGCCAGGCGAGCGTGTGCCTTCGGCTCCCTCCAGTTGAACCCTAGCACGATGCGCCAAGCCTTCTCGACTAAAGGCCATTTCCTCAGGCGCGTCAGAATCTTCGCCAGGCGCCGCGCCACCAGCTCCGAAGCCACGCCCTGCTCCAATGCCCACTGGCAACGCTCCAGTAACCGCTGGGAAAGCTCCTTGGATGGTGCCGCAACAGGAAAGACCTCGAGACCGAGCCGGCCGCCAGCATCCCTATAATGCGACAGAGGATCGCCTTCTGCGTCAACGGTTCCAATTAAATGTAGAGCCCAATAGATGCCCATATCAAAATCGGGCGACGGATCACGGAGTTCCTTCCACCCGTGACGGCAAAAATGGGCTAACGGATTTACACCGGCGTGCGCAACATCGGAGTTCTCCGACAGATAATATTCCGTGCTGAACCGGGCACTGGGGTCGAACCCTGCAGCAGCCCCCACGCGCAGATAGTGATCCAGGGGATCAAGCCCGCTTTCGGCAACATGCGGGTACTTTGCGATGTAGAACCTCGCATCGAACAGCCCTGAGCGCTCTATGCTGGATCGAGCGACGTCCTCCCCTGTGGCCGCCGACGGCGCCGTCGGCGCGGGCACGTCGCCCTGCGGAGGGAACGGCAGCCGCCCTTCACTTACGCCGAATTCGCAAAAATGCCTCAGTGGACTCATCCCGGACGCCAGAACATCGGGGTTGGATTCAACGTAATAGCGAGTATCGAACGATGCGCTAGGCTGACGCAGCTCCGCCTCGCCAAAGCGGAGATAATGCTCCAACGCGTCAATTCCACTAGCCGCAACATCAGGGTTTTCCGAGAGATAGTAAGCCGGATCAAACAGCCCAGAGGCCGCGATGAAAGCGGCGTCTTCTCTCCACAACTCGCTTGCCCGAGTCCTGCGGTGGAAGAGGAATGATTTCACCACGCTGAGCATCAACCCCCCCTTTCATTACCACGGTGGACGTTGGAACCATCAGCAATCGACTGCTTAATTTCCGTTGTGGATATGTCCTCTGTCCGGGGCAAATAGACCACTTGGCAGTGTTCGGAAAGGAAGTCGAACCTCCCTTCCCAGTCGTTACCCATCACAAAGATGGAAGCGCCATACTTTCGGATGTCATTCACCTTCTGTTCCCATGTATGTTCGGGAAACACTTCGTCCACATACCGGATCGACTCGAGCACCGCCTTCCGGTTCTCGTAGTTCAGCAGTGACGACTTGTGCTTTCCCTGGTTGAATTCGTCCGTGGACAGACCCACCACCAGCCGGTCACCCAACGCCCGCGCCCGGCGCAGGAGGTTGATGTGGCCGACATGGAGGATGTCGAACGTGCCGTAGGTGATGACTGTCTTCATTTCCTCTCCATGGTGCCGACCGGTGGCATGCCGAGTCCTTCGCAGTCGCTCAGTTGCTTGACCCGCTCGACCACTCGCGCGGCGTTGCGGTCGTCCACGTGGTCGAAGAACAGGCGCCGTTTCCAGGCAAGCGCCGCCCGTTCCACGTCGTTCGGCGGATCGAACAGGGATTCGAGGGCGTTGGCAAGCTCATCGAACGAGCGGCACACCGGGCCCGGGAACACGAAATCCAGGTCGTAGAAGGCGCCGCGCTCGACGCCGAGGTAGCGGTCGTGGTCGTAGGCGAAGCTCACCGCGGGCTTTCCGGTGAGCATGTAGTCGATGAAGCAGCTGGAGTAGTCCGTGATGAGCGCGGACGACGCGCGGTACAGCATCTCCACGTTCGGGAATCGCGCGTCCGACAGGTCCAGCGGCCCCAGGCCAGACAGCTGGCTGGAGTAGGTCCGCGCCTCGTCGGCCATGTGCTCGCGCACGCCCAGCACCGCCTCGTGGCGCTCCAGCCAGCCGCGCAGGAACCGTTTCTGCTCGTCGGTGAACCGGTAATAGGCGTCTTCCTGGTCGTTGCGGAAGGTGGGCATGAACAGCACGAGGCGGCGCCCGGCCAGCAATTCCTCGAGCATGGCCAGCTGCGCGCGCATGTCGGCCGGGAGGCGTTCGACGTCGCGCAGGATGAAGTCGTTCCGCGGAAGTCCGGTGTTCCAGACCTCGTTGATCGAAAGCGGGTAGAACGCCGAGGCCATCGCCATGGTGTCCACCTTCGACGAACTGATCACCGCCCTGCAGCGCAGGTGCTGGTCCGCGATCCGGTCGAGCCGACCCTGCATGTCCTCGGAGGCGTAGCCGATCCGCTTGAACGGAATGCCGTGCCAGAGGTTGATGATGTTGTGCAGGTCGCTCGCGACCGGGTACACGAGGTTCCGCGTCGGGCTGTGCTTGATGAAGATGTTGCCGGCCCGCATCAGGCGATGCTGCCCGAGCGGGCTCTTCAGCGGCAGGACCTCGACGTTGATGCCGTCCACTTCGACCGGTCTGTCGAGCGTCAGCACGATCTTGCGGATGCGCGGATCGTCCTTGACTTCCTCGAATACCGCCCGTTCGTTGCCCGAGAACACGTGGCTGAACGCGCAGACCGGGAACGCCCACCAGTCCTCGTACTTGGGCGCGAGACGGTCGGCGGCGGCGAACGCCTCGCCTTCCAGGACCTCGTCGGCCGGCGGCGCGTCATCGGGGAGGCGCGACGTCCCGAGGAAGAGGTTGGTGCGGAGCCGTTCCGGATCCACCACGCGATCGAGGTTGCGCTGGATCGTCTCGATGTCCGCCCCGGGGACCTTCTGCAGCACCCGCTCCGCCCAGCGGTAGAGGCGCGGGACGGCATAGTGATTCTCCGACAGCAGGTAGCGCTTGAGCAGCGGGAAGCCTTCGTCGAGTAGCCGGAAGTACCAGTTGGTGTAGACCGGATGGAAGGGATACAGCGCGCCGATGAACGTGTCGAACGCGTGGCCGCGCGCGATCAGGTGCCGGGTCAGGCCGATCTCGTACTTCAGGATCAGGTTGCGCTTGGAGGCCTGTGGCGCGATGCCGTCGATCAACCTGCGGAACGCGGCGTCCTCCAGCACCGGTCTCCGGTAGGCGACGAAATAGGAGCCGACGAGGAAGTCGTAGGTGTACTCGCGCTCGAAGCTCTCGAGCATGCCGGCGCGCACGGTGTCCATCGGGATCGGCATGCGGAAGCGGTTGGAGGCCTTGCGGCGCGTCGCGGCGATTCCCTTCGTCGCCTGCAGGCCCCACCAGTCGCACGGCCTGGCGTCCATGCGCGCGAATACGTCGTCCAGGCCGCGCAGCAGGTAGCAGCTGTCGTTGACGAACAGCAGTTCGTCGTAGCCACCGATGGCGTCCCATCCGATCCTGGCCACGAGCTCGGAGTACGACCCGAAATCGTACTTGCCGTGGCGCTCGGCCCAGGCGCCCTTGACGTAGGGCGCCAGGCGCTCGAGCTGCCCCGGCTGCATCTCGCCGTCGGCCATGTAGTAGACGTCGGCGAAGCGCGCCAGTTCCCGCACGTAGGCGACCACGTAATCGTCCACCAGTCCGTCGCGGTCGTATCCGGCGAACAGGCACAGGCGCCGCACCGGCCGATCGGCCGGATGACGGTGGCCGGTGCCCGGCAGTTGCGCCACCGCGCGCGGCGGCCGCGGCTGGTGCCCGAGCGCCAGCCCCTCGGCCACGA
Source organism: Luteimonas sp. J29 (assembly GCF_000472505.1). Lineage (GTDB taxonomy): Bacteria > Pseudomonadota > Gammaproteobacteria > Xanthomonadales > Xanthomonadaceae > Luteimonas. The sequence continues at coordinate 641,128 of NZ_AWZR01000001.1, read as the reverse complement.
AGTGCGACAGCGGGTTGATGCGCTCGGACGCCGGATCGAGATAGCTGGCCCAGTACCACCAGACGTCGAATTCGCGGCTGGGGTTGCGAAGCTCCTTCCAGCCCATCTCCACGAAGTGGTACAGCGGGTTGACGCCGTCGCGGGCAACGTCGGGGTTATTGCGCAGGTAATAGCGGGTATCGAACCACTCCGAAGGATTGCGCCCCTCGGCTGCGCCATGGGCCAGGTAGTGTTCCAGCGGGTCCTGGCCGCCTGCCGCCACGTCGGGGTGGCATGCGAGGTAGAACGCGTCGTCGAACAGCCCCGCGTTGCGGATGGCCTCGACGACCGGGTCGCGCACCGGCCGTACTTCGAGCCCGCGTGCGCGGCCCTCGGTCAGGTAGTGCACGAGCGGGTTGACCTGTCCGCCGGCGCCGGCCAGGTGCGTCTGCAGGTACCAGTCGACGTCGAACTCGCGCGAAGGATGGCGCGATTCCTTCCAGCCCTGGGCGCAGAAATGCAGCAACGGGTTGATGCCCGCCTCGGCGACGTCGGGGTTCCGGTCGAGGTACCAGCCCGTGTCGAAGTAGTCGCAGGGCCGCCGGCCCTCCCTGGCGCCGCTGGTCGCGTAGTGCAGCACCGGATCGATCCCGGCCGCAGCCACGTCCGGGTAGCGCCGCAGGTATCCCTCGCGGTCGAAGATGCCCAGCCGCTCGATGGCGGCCACGTCCGGATGCCGGGCGACCCCGGGGCGGCGCCGGAACCAGGCGGCCGGGTTCATCGCGACGCTCCCCCGCCAAGCGCATGGGTGGGCACGCCCGAGACCAGCACGTGGCTCTTGCCGGCGACCACCTGGAAGTGGCGGTCGAGTTCGGCGGTGCTGGCGATCCCCGGCTCGTCGACCAGCAGCCGGTAACCGACCAGCGCGTGCGGCAGGCCCAGGTGGCGCTGGACGTCGGGTCGCAGCTGGCGCTCGAAGGCCTCGATCCGCAACGTCCGCCTGCCGATGCGCACCGAGAAGACGCGCGGCAGCGCGCCGGCCTCGTCGATCGCCCAGCCGCGGATGGACAGTCGGCCATCCTCCATCCCGATCTCGTCGACGTGTCCGGCCACCGGCCCCCGGTACGGAGGCGGCGCCGCCCCCTCGCCCGCCGCCAGCGACAGGTAGAACGCCTCGGCCTGCTCCGCGACCCGGGCGGCGGGCATCGGCGCGGGCCCCGAACGCTGCCAGTCCAGGTGCACCGGCAGGTAACCGCGGGCCCGCAGCAACTGGGCGATCTTCCCGTGGTGCTCGGCCGGCACGTAGGCATCGATGGCGACGTCCTCGCCTTCGTGTCCCTCGAGCCACAGCGCGACCAGGTCCCCGGCCATGTCCTGCTCGAACAGTCGCCGCACCACCGCATCGATGCGGTAGGGCGAATAGTGCGCGTCGAGCAGCGACTTCAGCGCGGCGCCGGCAGGCGCCTTGCCCTTCGCCGCCAGGCTCAGCGCCTGGTCGCCCGACACCACCGCCACGCCCGCCTTCGGGAACAGGCCCGAGGCCAGGCTGCTCTTGCCATAGCCCGGCGGCTGCATGAGCAGGTACGCCACCGGCCGCCGCCGGCTGACGTGGACCACGTGGCGCGGCACCGGATCGCCGGCCTGGACGACGCTGGGGCCCATCCATTTCCACGCGTATCCGGCCAGCACCTGCCGCAGCATCGGCATGCTCGGGAACAGGCGATGGTCGATGCCGCGCTTGACCCGGCGCCACTCGGCCTTGCGCGAGGACACGATGCCCAGTTCGAGCACCAGCACGCCGTCGTCGGTCAGGCGCTCGACCAGCGCCTGGATCAGCGCGGGCTGGTCGTCGGCATAGTGCAGCGCGGACGCGAGCAGGATCACGTCGAAGCGTTCGTCCGGGAGGTGGCTCCAGTCCTGTTCGCGGAACTCGCAGCCCGGGAAGCGCTTGCGCGCGCGCTCCACGAACGCCGCCGACTGGTCGATGCCGAGCACCCGCCCAGCGCCCTGGAAATGGGCGAAGCCGCAGAAGAAGCCCTCGTTGCAGCCCACGTCCAGGAACGCCTTGCCCGCCAGTTCCGGAAGGTGCAGCGCCTTGAGCTTGTCGAGGGTGAGCGAGTCGCCCACCGCGTCCGGGAAGGTCTGGTACTGGGCCATGTGGAGATCAGTCGGGAGCTCGCATTGTAGGTGGCCGCTCCGGCGGCGGACACCCGGCCGGGGCCTCGAGGGCGGCCTGGACCGGCGCCGCGATGCGCAACACGCCATGGGCCTGTTCCTCGCCGTGGCCGCCGAGCACGCGGATGGCGCCGAGGTCGGCCGGCGCGCCAGCGCCCGGCAGCTCGACTTCGGCCAGGAAGCCGCAGGTGCCGTCGGCCAGGCCGAAGTGCCGCATCACGTCGCGGCGCAGGATGCGCTCGCGGACCCGCGCGGCGAAGCGCTGCCCCTGCCATTCCACGACCAGCGCGGTGGGCAGGCCGCCGTGGCCGTCGACCATCCACCCCTTCAGCAGGAACCGGCCCCGGGCCTCGGCCCGGAGTTCCTCGACCGCGCCGAAGACGTGCGCCGATTCCTCGCCGGCCGGCTCGTCCAGTTCCACCTCCTCTCCCCGGCGCAGGCGCGCCATCAGGTCGTGGTAGCACTGGAGCGCGTCGCCGATGTCGCCCGCGTGGATCAGCCGGCCGCGTTCGAGCACGATGCCTTTGTTGCAGATGTCGCGCAGCAGGCCGACGCTGTGGCTGGCCAGGACCACGATCCGGCTGCCGTCGACGCGGCTGCGCATGCGTTCCTTCGCCCGCGCCATGAAGTTGGCGTCGCCGGTGCCGAGCCACTCGTCCATCAGGATGATGTCGTGCTGCACCGAGGTGGAGATCGCGAAGCCCAGGCGCAGCCGCTGGCCCGAGGACAGCGTGCGCAGGCGATGGTTGACCTTCTCGCGCAGGCCCGCGAATTCCAGGATCGAATCCATTTCCTGGCGCAGGAACGAGGAATGCAGGCCCATCGCCACGCCACGCAGGAACACGTTCTCGCGCACCGTGGCCTCGCCGTTGAAGCCCAGCGACATGTTCAGCAGCGCCTGGCAGCTGCCCTGCACGTCGAGGCGGCCGCTGGTGGGCTGGTAGACCCGGTTGAGCACCCGCAGCAGGGTGCTCTTGCCCGCGCCGTTGCGCCCGAGGATCGCCAGCCGGTCGCCATCGGCGACGTCCAGGCTGATCCGGTCCAGCAGCCGCACCACGCTGCGCCTGGGCGGCGCGAACGCCGCGCCGAGGTACATGCCCAGCCAGCCGCCCCGCGTCGTCTCCCTCTGCAGGAAGATCGGCACGTCCAGGGTCAGTCCGCGCGCTCGGATGTGGGCGGTCATCGGGTCAGATCCAGAGCGGGACGAAGCGTGCGTAGCGCCGGTACAGCACCGTCGCCACCACCAGGCCGACCACCGTCATCACGCCGACGTACCAGTAGCTCATCGCCTCGACCTCGGTGCCGAGGATCGGCGACCGGAACAGCGCCACCAGGTGGTAGAACGGGTTGAGCCGCATGAACTGTCCGCGCAGGCTCTCCGGCGGCGCCATTTCCGGGTACCAGATGATCGGCGTGAGCAGGAAGATGAACACCGAGACGTTGGAGATCAGCTGCGCGAAGTCCGGGAAACGCGCGCCCACCAGCGAGAACACCACGCCCACCCACAGCACGTTGACCAGGATCAGCAGGGTGGTCGGCACCGCGAGCAGCAGGCCCGGGACCTCGATGCCCGGGTGGATCACCAGCGCGACGACCGTCACCGGCACGAACATCAGCACGTCGAACAGCGCCTTGGCCAGCGACTCCAGCAGGTAGTCGGTCAGCCGCATGTGGCCGTCCATGATGAAGGCACGGCTGGCGTTGAACACGCTGGCGCTGCCGATCACCGCCGACATCAGCGTGCGGAACACGATCGCGCCCAGCGCCACGTAGGCCGCGAACTCGACCATCGTGCGCCCGTGCAGGCTGGCGAAGAACGAACCGAGGCCGAACACGTAGACCAGCGACGGCATCAGCAGCCAGACCGGGCCAAGGTAGGAACGGCGGGCGCGGACCAGGATGTCGAGCCAGCTCGTGAGCAGCCAGAACTCGGGGTTGCGCAGGCTGGCGGCCAGCTCCCGCCACAGCCGGCCGGGCGCCGGTGGTGCGATGTGGCCCGGGGCGTCCGCCTGGACCTGCATGGCGCCGCTCACGACAACGCGGAGGCCAGGTCGGCGCGCAGGTCCTCCAGCGCCTCCACGCCGACGCTCAGGCGTACCAGTTCCGGCCCGATGCCCAGCCGCGCGCGCGTGGCCTCGGGGATCGAGGCGTGGGTCATCACCGCCGGATGGTTGACCAGGCTCTCCACGCCGCCGAGCGACTCGGCCAGGGTGAACAGGCGGGTGCGCTCGCACAGCCGCCTGGCGGCCTCGAACCCGCCCTTGAGCCGCACCGAGACGATTCCGCCGAAGCCGTCCATCTGCCGCCGCGCCAGTGAGTGCTGGGGATGCGACGGCAGGCCGGGATAGATGACGTCCGCCACCGCCTCGTGCGCCTGCAGGTACTCGGCCAGCGCCTGCGCGTTGGCGCAGTGCGCCTGCATCCGCAGGTGCAGGGTCTTGAGCCCGCGCAGGGCGAGGAAGCTGTCGAACGGCCCCTGCACCGCGCCGCAGGAGTTCTGCAGGAACGCCATGCGTTCGGCGAGGTCGGCGTCCTCGCCCACCACCACGATCCCGCCGACCATGTCCGAATGGCCGTTGAGGTACTTGGTGGCCGAGTGCATCACCATGTCCGCGCCGAGCGCCAGCGGGCGCTGCAGCATCGGCGAGGCGAAGGTGTTGTCGACCACGACGAGCGCGCCGCGGCGGTGGGCGATCTCCGCGACCGCGGCGATGTCGACGATCTTGAGCAGCGGGTTGGTCGGGGTCTCGACCCAGACCAGCTTCGTCTTCGGCGTGAACGCGGCCTCGAACGCGGCCAGGTCGGTCATGTCGACGAAGCTGAACCCCAGCCCCGCGCTGCGCCGGCGCACGCGTTCGAACAGGCGGTAGCTGCCGCCATAAAGGTCGTCCATCGCGACCACGTGGTCGCCGCTGTCGAGCAGTTCGAGGATCGTGGCGGTGGCGGCCATGCCCGAGGCGAATGCGAAGCCGCGGCTGCCGCCCTCCACGCCGGCGACGCCGCGCTCCCAGGCGAACCGGGTCGGGTTGTGGGTACGCGAGTACTCGAAGCCCTGGTGCACGCCCGGGCTCGCCTGGGCGTAGGTGCTGGTTGCGTAGATCGGCGGCATCACGGCGCCGGTCGAAGGATCGTGCGCCTGGCCGGCGTGGATCGCCCTGGTCCCGAGCCGCCAGGCCGCCGAGTCGACCGCCTCGCGGGGGTCCGTCATGTTGCTGGATCCATAGGATTCGGGGCCCCGGATTCTAGCATCGGGGCGATCCGGAGCCGGTGCACGTGGGCGGGGGTGTTCATGGTGGCGGCGGTGCGGAGTGCCCTCTCCCCACCGGGGACGGGGGAGGGCCAAGGCGCGCGCGCCGGACTCCCGCTCGCGTCCGCGCGGGGCCCGGTCGGGCGCCCGCGCCTAGTGGACGCGCCGGCGCAGCCAGTTGAGCAGGTCGATGCGGGTGATCAGGCCGAGGAACCGTTCTCCGTCCACCACGATCGCGACGTGGCCGCGATCGAACACCGGCAGCAGCGCCTCCACTGGCGACTTCACGTCGAGGATGTCCAGCTTGCTGACCATTGCAGTTGAAACGGGGTCGCGGAAGCGGTTCTCGTCGCCGTACACGTGCAGCAGCACGTCGGACTCGTCGAGGATGCCCACGATCCGGTCGCCGTCCATCACCGGCAGCTGCGAGATCTCGTACAGCTTCATCCGCTGGTAGGCGGTCATGAGCAGGTCGCCCGGCGCCAGCACCACGGTGTCGCGCTGCTGGTAGGGACGCAGGATCAGGTCGCGCAGGTCGCCGTGCTGCTCGCGCTCGAGGAAGCCGTTGTCCAGCATCCAGTAGTCGTTGTAGAGCTTGCTCAGGTACTTGTTGCCGGTGTCGCAGACGAACACCAGCACCTTCTTCGGGGTGGTCTGCTCGCGGCACCAGCGCAGCGCCGCCGCCAGCAGGGTGCCGGTGGACGAGCCGCCGAGGATGCCTTCCTTGCGCAGCAGCTCGCGTGCGGCCAGGAAGCTTTCCCTGTCGGGAATCGCGTAGGCCTTCTTCACCCGGCTGAAGTCCGAGATCGAGGGCAGGAAATCCTCGCCGATGCCTTCCACCATCCAGCTGCCCGACTTCTCGCTCAGGGTGCCCTCGTTGATGTATTCGGCGAGGATCGACCCGACCGGATCGGCCAGCACCATCTCCACGTGCGGCGCGTGCTTCGCGAAGCAGCGCGACAGGCCGGTCATGGTGCCGGAGCTGCCGCAGCCGAACACGATCGCGTCCAGCCCGCCGACCCCGGCCATCTGGCGCAGGATCTCCGGCCCGGTGCCGTGCTCGTGCGCGGCGGGATTGTCCGGGTTGCCGAACTGGTTGATGAAGTAGGCGCCGGGCGTTTCGCGCGCGATCCGCTCGGCCAGGTCCTGGTAGTACTCCGGATGGCCCTTGGCCACGTCCGAGCGGGTAAGCACCACCTCGGCGCCCATCGCCTTGAGGTTGAAGATCTTCTCCCGGCTCATCTTGTCCGGCACCACCAGGACCAGGCGGTAGCCCTTCTGCTGCGCGACCAGCGCCAGGCCGATGCCGGTGTTGCCGGCGGTGCCCTCGACCAGGGTGTCGCCCGGTCGGATGTCGCCGCGCGCCTCCGCCGCCTCGATCATCTTCAGCCCGATGCGGTCCTTGATCGAACCGCCGGGGTTCTGGCTCTCGAGCTTCAGGTAAAGCTCGCACACGCCGGTGTCCAGGCGCTGCGCGCGCACGATCGGGGTCTCGGCGATGAGCTCGAGGACGGAGTCGTGGATCGTCATGCGGGAGTCGGGCCAGCGAAGGAACGCCGATTATGGCACTGGCCCGGATGCCGGGGTCCCCGGCACCGGATGGCGCACGGGCGGCGGCGACCGACGAGGAGGCCGCCGCCGCCCGTGACCCGGTAAGCGGCTTCTAGTGGCGAAGGGTTGCGTACAGCTGGGTGAGGCGGTCCTTGGCCGCGAGCTTTTCGCGCTTCATCCGCGCCAGGGTGGTGTCGTCGATCGGGAGTACGCCGAGCTCGGCGTCCAGGACCTTCTTGTCGAGTTCCTTGTGGCGCTGGTAGAGCTGTTTGAACTCGGGGTTGCCCTTGATCAGCCGGTCGATTTCCGCCTGCGGTTGCCCTTCAAACATGGAATTCCTCCTGCGCAGATACAAACGCCCCGGCCATCACGGCACGGGGCGTCGACTGGGGGACACAGACCGGCGGGCACGCGCGAACCTTCCTCCGCACACCCCCGCCGGCGGCGACTCTGCCGGCGGCTGGAGGGTGTGGCTGGATGGGCTCGGTCATGGCATCCGGTCTGGTGGTCCGGGTGGCGGGAGGGGGTTCCGCGGGCCACCCGGATGACTCGACCCTACTCCACCCGCAGGGGGTCGGCAAGGACCCCCGGGGGACCGGAGGCCGGGCGGCCGTCACGGTTCGCGCAGCGGCTTGCCGATGTTCAGCCCGGGCGCCTCCGGAAACGACGCGGCGGTCACATGAGCCGCCGCAACTTGTTGATTTAACGCAAAATTACGGGCCGTTAGCGCGGCGTGCCCGGGGTGTCGCCGGCTTCGAGGCTGCGCAGCAGCTCCTCTTCCTGGCGCTTGAGTTCCTCGGCGCGCTGGCGTGCGGCCCGGAGCCGGGCAGCCTCGCGGGCCGAGACCCCCTCGAGCACCGACTCGGCCTCCTGCCGGGCCATGGCCTCGGCCTCGGCCGCCTCGCGCAGGCGCGCGGCCTCCTCGGCCTGGATCTGGGCCTGGATCCGCAGCCGCTCGGCTTCCTGCCGGGCGCGCGCGGCCTCGCGGCGGCTGGCCTCGACCAGCAGGTCGGCACGCTCGCGCTCGAGCCGGTCGAGTTCGCGCCGGGCCAGTTCGGTCCGGGTCGCCACCTCGGCGGTCTCGACCCGCCACTGCGCCACCTGCAGCGCACCTTCGCGCTGGCGCGGACGGGCGGCTGCGAGTTCGTCCACGGCCTGGCGCGCCTGGAGGCGTTCGAGTGCGGCGATGCCGGCCGCCACCGGATCGGCATCCAGGGCCACCAGCCGCTGCCGCAGGGCGGCCACGTCGGGGTTGTCGGCGGCGCGGGCCTGCGGCAAGGCCAGCGCCAGCAGGACGCACGCGAGCAGGACGCGGAACTTCATGGCGAGCCCTCCAGGCTGTCGCGCAGCCTCGCGACCTCGGCCTGGCGCTGTCCGAGCTCGGCCACGACGACCGCCTCGCGGCTGCGCGCGTGGGCCAGGTCGGCCAGCGCGGCGGCGCGCCGGGCCAGGTCGCGTGACTCGCCCTCGCGACGCTCGGCCAGCGCGGCCTGGGCCATGGCGAGCAGGCGCTGCGCGCGCGCCAGTTCGTCCGCCGCGTACTGCTCGGCGTCGGCGTCGGAGGCACGCGCCACCGCCTGCTGCGCGGCGTTGATGTCGCCGGTGGGCGGCGGCGTCGAGGCGCAGGACGTGAGCGCGAGCACGCATCCGCAGGCCAGTGCCTGCAGGGTGCCGCGGAATTGTGCGAAGCTTGACGCCATAGGGGGGCCGTGGCATTTACCGGTGCGCGGCCATTGTCGGCAGCCTTCGCCGGATGCGCAACGGTCCGGGCGGCTCATTGGGGATTGGTACATGGACATCGGCTATTTCCTGAAGCTGATGACGGAAAAGAACGCGTCGGACATGTTCCTGACCACCGGCGCGCCGGTCTACATCAAGGTCGAGGGCAAGCTCTATCCCCTGGGCAACACCGGTCTTCCGCCCGGCATGGTGAAGAAGATCGCGTATTCGCTGATGGACGAGGGCCAGGTGCCGCAGTTCGAGCGCGACCTCGAGCTGAACATGGCGATCTCGATGCCCGACTCCGGCCGTTTCCGCGTCAACGTGTTCAAGCAGCGCGGCGAAGTGGGCATGGTGATCCGCGCGATCCGCAGCACCATCCCCACCATCGAGGAGCTGCAGCTGCCGCAGGTGCTCAAGGACATCATCATGGCCCCGCGCGGCCTGGTGCTGATCGTGGGCTCCACCGGCTCGGGCAAGTCGACGTCGCTGGCCTCGATGATCGACTACCGCAACAGCACGACGTCGGGCCACATCCTCACCATCGAGGATCCGATCGAATACCTGCACAAGCACAAGAAGTCGATCGTCAACCAGCGCGAGGTCGGGCTCGACACCCACGCCTTCCACAACGCGCTCAAGAACGCGATGCGCGAGGCGCCGGACGTCATCCTGATCGGCGAGATCCTGGACGCGACCACGATGGAGGCCGCGATCGCCTTCGCCGAGACCGGCCACCTGTGCCTGGCCACCCTGCACTCGAACAACGCCGACCAGACCATCGAGCGCATCCTCAACTTCTTCCCCGAGGCCGCGCACAAGAACGTGCTGATGAACCTCGCGCTGAACCTGCGCGCGGTGATCTCGCAGCGCCTGGTGGTCGGCGTCGACGGCCGCCGCCTGCCGGCGACCGAGGTGCTGATCAACACGCCGATGATCCGCGACCTGCTGCGCCGCGGCCAGGTGCACGAGATCAAGCAGGCGATGGAAGAGTCGCTGGAGGAAGGCATCGAATCCTTCGACCAGTGCCTGTTCCGGCTGTACAAGGAAGGCCGGATCGACCGCGAGACCGCGCTGCGCGCGGCCGACTCGCGCGAGGGCCTGGACCTGAAGTTCCGCCTGTCCGAAGGCGCCCAGGGCGAGCACGACCCCTACGCGGACGTGTTCGGCCCGTCGCACTGACGGGGCCGGGCACGGCGATCAGTTCGACGGCGGCGCGTCCGGCTGGCGGTCGGGCGCGGCGTCGCGGAACGCCGGCAGCTCCAGGCAGTTGCGCTCGATCGAGGCGATCGTGGGCCAGCGCGAGAGGTCCATGCCGAACCGGCGCGCGTTGTAGGCCTGGGGCACCAGGCAGCAGTCGGCGATCGTGGGCACATGGCCGTCGCAGAACGCGCCGGTGGCCGGATGGTCGCGCAGCAGCGCCTCCAGGGCGTCGAAGCCCTCGCTGATCCAGTGCCGGATCCAGACGTCGCGCTCGGGCTGGGGCACGTTCCATTCCTGCTCGAGGAAGCGCATCACCCGCAGGTTGTTGAGCGGGTGGATGTCGGCGGCGACCAGCTGCGCCAGCGAGCGGACACGCTGGCGCTCGCGCGAGGTGATCGGCAGCAGCGGCGGCTCCGGCCAGACCTCGTCGATGTACTCGAGGATCGCCAGCGATTGCCGGAACAGCCGCTGGCCGTGCTGCAGCACCGGCACCAGGCGCTGGGGATTGGTGGCGGCGAAGGCGGGGGCGAGCTGCTCGCCGCCGTCGCGCAGCAGGTGCACCGGCACGATCTCGTAGACCAGCCCCTTGAGGTTGAGGCCGATCCGCACGCGGTAGGCCGCGCTCGATCGCCAGTACGAATACAGCCGCAAATCTTCGCTGCTCACTCAGCCTCCCCTGGGCCAGTCGAACCTGCACGGGCACCGGGACGGCGCTCCCCCTGCCGCCGCCGGACGGACTCCGCCGGCCCTCCCCTGTCCCTGTACGCGGCCGCGGCGCGTCCCGGCCGCGAACCCGGCTGCCCATCCTGGGCCGGCCCCCGCCCCGGGGGCCGCCACCCGTCGCCCCGGCCTTCCGTCCGTCAGGACGCAGGCTGGCGCTCGATCCTCTGCTCGATCGCGCCGAAGATACTGCGGCCGTCGCGGTCGAACATCTCGATCCGCACCTTGTCGCCGAACGACAGGAACGGAGTGACCGGCTCGCCACGCTCCAGCGCCTCGACCGTACGGCGCTCCGCCAGGCAGGACGCGCCGGTCGCGGTGTCCTGGTTGGCGATGGTACCTGAACCGACCAGGGTCCCGGCCGACAGCGGGCGGGTCCTGGCGGCATGGGCCACCAGCCGGGCGAAATCGAACTGCATGTCGACCCCGGCCTCGGGCGCGCCGAACCACGCGTCGTTGATATGGGTGACCAGCGGCAGGTGCACCTTGTTGCCCTGCCAGGCATCGCCCAGCTCGTCCGGGGTGACGAACACCGGGGACAGCGCCGACCGCGGCTTGGACTGGAGGAAGCCGAAGCCCTTGGCCAGCTCGGCCGGGATCAGGTTGCGCAGCGAAACGTCGTTGACCAGGCCGACGAGCTGGATGTGGCCGGCGGCCTGCTCCGGCGTCACCGCCATCGGCACGTCGTCGGTCACGACCACGATCTCGGCCTCCAGGTCGATGCCGTAGTCCTCGCTGGTGACCCGCACCGGGTCGCGCGGGCCGAGGAAGCCGGCGCTGGTGGCCTGGTACATCAGCGGGTCGGTGTAGAAGCTCTCGGGCACCTGCGCGCCGCGGGCGCGGCGCACGCGCTCGACGTGCGGCAGGTAGGCGCTGCCGTCGAGGAACTCGTAGGCGCGCGGCAGCGGCGCGGCCAGCGCCTGCACGTCCAGGTCGAACACGCCGTCGGCGTCGCCGCCCTCCAGCGACTGGGCCAGGGCGTTGAGCCGGGGCGCCACATTGCTCCAGTCCTCCAGCGCGCGCTGCAGGGTCGGCGCGATGCCGGTGGCACGGACCGCACGGGTCAGGTCGCGGGACACCACGACCAGGGTGCCGTCGCGGCCGCCTTCCTTCAGTGATCCAAGCTTCATCGGGACTCCATCCGGCGGGCGAGGCCGCCCGCGATGCTTGCGATTGTACCGGCCCACCCCGCCGGGCATCGGCCCCGCGGGGCCCGTCCGCGGACGCCGATGCCCGGCGGGACGCGTGATGGGTCCGGCGCCCGCTTACCGGTTGTCTCTGGAACCCAGTCGGGTCGGCCCGCGACGGGCCGGCCCCGCGCTTCCACCCAGATCCGGAGAACGAACCATGCAAGCTTCGACCAACCTCCTCCCCCGGCACCTTGCCCTTGCCCTTGCCCTGGCCCTGGCCGCGACCGGCACTGCCAGGGCAGGCGAGACCTGCGACTTCTCAGGTCCGGGCGAAGACGGCGGCACCGCCAGCGCGCCCGGCACTGACGCCCTGGCCTGCGGCAACTCCTCGGAGGCGACCGGCGCGCTGTCGACCGCCTTCGGCTACGACGCGACCGCCATGGCGAGTTATGCCGTGGCGCTGGGCGCCGACAGCACCGCCGCGGCCGCGGGCGCCGTGGCCGTCGGCGGCATGAGCTCGGCAGGCGGCGAAGGCGCGGTGGCGCTCGGCGTCTGGGCCTATGCAACGGGCGAGAACAGCGTGGCGGTGGGCCGGGAGACGCTGGTCCAGGGCGATCTCGGCACCGCGGTCGGATACTCGAGCCAGGCGCAGGGGCTGCAGTCCACGGCCATCGGGGCCCAGAGCGTCGCGTCGGACCGGGACGCGACCGCGGTCGGCTATGGCAGCCTGACCGACGACGCGGCCACCACCGCGATCGGTGCCGGCAGCGAGGCCATGCGCCTGGGTGCCACCGCCGTCGGCTCGGAAGCGCGGGCCCACGGCGACAGTTCGACCGCGATGGGCACCCAGTCCATCGCCCTCGGCGAGTCCAGCGTCGCCATTGGCATGTGGGCCGAAGCGATGGCGGACTACTCCACCGCGCTGGGCATGGGCACGCTCCTCCTCGACACCGCGGAATACTCGGTGGCCCTCGGCTACCGGTCGTACGCCGAAGAGCCGTACGTGGTCTCGGTCGGCAACGAAAACATCAAGCGCCGCATCACCAACGTCGCCGCCGGCATCAATCCCACCGACGCGGCGAACATGGCCCAGCTCGAGTCCACCCTGGCCCAGGCGTACGCGTACACGGACCTGCAGATCGCCAACCTGCCCGGCGGACTGAGCCAGGCGCAGATCCAGGCCCTGATCGACGCCGGCACCACCGCCGCGGTGCAGGTGGCCAACGCCTACACCGACCTGCAGGTCGCCGGCCTCACCGGCGGCCTGACGCAGGCGGAAGTGCAGGCGATCGCGGACACCGGCGACCAGGCCACCCTTGCCGCGGCCCAGACCTACGCGGACGCCGGCGACCAGGCCACGCTGTCGGCCGCGAACACGTACGCCGACCAGGGCGACGCCGCCACGCTCGAGGCCGCGCAGCAGCATGCCGACGCCGGCGACGCGGCGACGCTCTCGGCCGCCAACGCCTACACCGACAACCAGATCAAGGCGCTGGTGGGCTTCGATCCGTCCTCGATCAACGGGCGCCTCGACGCACTCGAGGACCGCTTCGACGACGTCGACCGCCGCCTGCACCACCAGGATCGCCGCATCAGCCAGATGGGAGCGATGGCCGCGGCCATGGCCAACCTGACCAGCAGCGGCAGCGGCCTGGCGGGCAGCAACCGGCTGGGTGTGGGCGTGGGCATGCAGAACGGGGTCTCCGCGCTGGCGGTCGGCTACCAGCGCATCGTCAACCGCAACTTCGGCATTTCGATCAGCGGCGCGTTCAGCGGCAGCGACCGTGCCGTGGGTGGCGGTGCCAGCCTGTCCTGGTAGGCAGCGCGCGGGCGCGTCGCCAAGGGCGCTCCCGCGCGCCGGCACGGCCATCGCCTCTCCATCGTTTCCCGCGTCTTGCGACGCCGGTTCCCGGCGCGATGGACCCGCGGTGGTCGTGCCGGCCGTCCCTCCAACCGTGGCCATCGACCCGGACACCGTGCCGGCGCGCCGACGCGCGGCCTCCTGCGTGACCACGCAATCCGGTGTTGCGCGAACCCCGACGCCACCGAAGGCCGGACGGCGACCCCACGGCGTGGGTGATGGGGTCCAGCGCCGTTTCGCGGTTGCCTTGTGAAAGACCTCCTGCGAGCCGGCGACGCGCCGGCCGCATCCATTCCAACGACCTTCAATCCCGGAGAACACCATGAACGTCTCGATTCCCTGCTCCCGCCGCCGCCTGGCCCTGGCCCTGGCCCTGTCGCTGGCTGCCATGGGCACGGCCCAGGCCGGCGAGGTCTGCGACTTCGCCAGCGCCGGCGAGAGCGGCGGCACCGGCATCGCCGACGGCGCCGAAGCGATCGCCTGCGGCAACGACGCCGACGCCGGCGGCGAAGCCTCGGTCGCGATCGGCTACCAGAGCGACTCGACCGGCAACCATTCGGTCGCCATCGGCGAGGCCAGCCAGGCGCTCCAGCACGCCACCACGGCGATCGGCGCGAACGCGGAGGCCACCGGCGTCAATTCTTCCGCGTTGGGCAGCCGTGCCCGGGCGATGGGGGTCGAGACGACCGCGGTCGGCTTCGTCTCCACGGCCAACGGCCCGAGCGCCACCGCCCTGGGCGCGTACACGATCGCCGACGGCATGCTGGCGACCGCGCTGGGAAGTTCGAGCGCCGCCGTCGGATACGCCACCGCCGTCGGTGCCAGCAGCTTTGCCGACGGCGCGAACTCGTTCGCCGGCGGCTACATGGCCTGGGCCGCGAACGTGGGCAGCGTCGCGATCGGCCATGCGGCCGCCGCCGAGGGACAGGACGCCATCGCCGTCGGCACCGACGCCGCCGCCGCCGGCCAGTCCTCCGCCGCCTACGGCCACGGCAGCAACGCCAGTGGGATCCGCGGCACCGCCGTCGGCCCGGACGCGGCGTCCACCGGGGCGTTCTCCACCGCGCTCGGCGGCGACGCCTCGGCCAGCGGCGGGTTCGCGACCGCCGCCGGCTACGCCAGTTCGGCCGTGGACACCCAGGCCACCGCGTTCGGGTTCATGGCCACGGCCGGCGCGGCCTTCACGACGGTCGTCGGCGCCGAAGCCGAGGCCAGCGCGCAATACGCCACCGCCATCGGCTACAAGGCCGACGCCCTGGCGTTGGAGTCCACTGCGCTCGGCGCCGGAGCCGAAGCCACCGGTCCGCTGTCGACGGCCCTCGGTGCGCGTAGCGTCGCCAGTGGCGAAATCTCCACCGCGATCGGCCACGGCGCGCTGGCCGCCGGCGGCGAGGCCATCGCCCTGGGCCGCCTCGCCGAAGCCGCCTTCTTCAGGACGATCGCCATCGGCGCGGACGCCTCGGCCACCGGCGAGCTCGGCGTCGCGATCGGCGCCTCCGCGGACGCGACCGGATTCGGGGCCACGGCCGTCGGCCACGGTGCGCGCGCGACGGGGGAGTTCGCCGTCGCCACCGGCGATGGAGCAGCGACCGGCGACCGCGCCGTGGCGATGGGCTACTGGAGCCGGGCAACCGACTACGGCGCGACCGCCGTCGGCCCGGGCGCGGAGGCGGAGGGCTTTCGAAGTGCGGCATTCGGCCTCGCGGCGCGTGCGTGGGCCGACGACTCGACCGCCCTCGGCGCGGCCGCCCTGGTGTCGTCGGGTGCAACGCGCTCGGTGGCGCTGGGCTTCGGCTCGTGGGCCACGGAACCCGACACCGTGTCGGTGGGCAACAACGTGTTCCAGCGGCGCATCGTCAACGTCGCCGACGGCTTCGATCCCATGGATGCGGTCAACGTCAGCCAGCTGACGACCACGCTGTCGCTGGCCAATGCCTACACCGACAGCCAGATCGCCGGCCTGCCCGGCGGCCTCACCCAGGCCGAGATCCAGGCCCTGATCGACGCGGGCACCACCGCCGCGGTGCAGGTGGCCAACGCCTACACCGACCTGCAGATCGCCGGCATCACCGGCGGCCTGACCGAGGCCGAGGTACAGGTCATCGCCGACACCGGCGACCAGACGACCCTCACCGCCGCCCAGACCTACGCCGATGCCGGCGACCAGGCCACGCTGACCGCCGCCCAGACCTACGCCGACGCCGGCGACCAGGCCACGCTGACGGCCGCGCAGACCTACGCCGACACCGGCGACCAGGCCACGCTGGCGGCCGCGCAGACCTACGCCGACACCGGCGACCAGGCCACGCTGGCGGCCGCCAACACGCATGCCGACGAAGGCGACGCCGCCACCCTCGAGGCCGCGCAGCAGCANGCCGACGCCGGCGACGCGGCGACGCTCTCGGCCGCCAACGCCTACACCGACAACCAGATCAAGGCGCTGGTGGGCTTCGATCCGTCCTCGATCAACGGCCGCCTGGACGCGCTCGAGGACCGCTTCGACGACGTCGACCGTCGCCTGCACCGCCAGGACCGCCGCATCGACCGCCAGGGCGCGATGGCCAGCGCCATGCTCAACATGGCGATCAATGCCGCCGGCACCCAGAGCACGCGTGGCCGCGTCGCGGTGGGCGCGGGCTGGCAGGGCGGCGAGGCGGCGTTGTCGGTCGGTTACGGCCGCCGCATCGGCAAGACCGCGTCCTTCAGCATCGGCGGCGCCTTCAGCGGCAGCGAGAAGTCGGCCGGCATCGGCTTCGGCGTCGATCTCTGAGCATGGACGCGACAGGACGCGTCCTGGCCATGGCGGCCGTCGCGACCGCGGCGGCCGTGTTCGCGGGGGCGGCCGCGCCGCCCAGGTCGAGCCCGGCGCCGCGGGTGACGCTGGAACTGCCGCGCGAACCGCGCCTGGGGGAACTCGCCCTGCAGGCGCGGCGGCTGGAACTCGGCCTCGAGGCCGAGCGGCCGTCCCTGTCGCCGCGGTCCTGCGAGGTCCGCCAGGCATGTCCTGACGGCCACGTGGTGGCCTGCTCCGCCACCGGCCGCATGACCGACTGCGGGCCGGTGCACGACGCGGGCGGTGCAGTCGCCGGCGTGATCTGCCTCGGGTTCCGGGTCGTCGAACCGGGCCGCGGCTACGTTGCCAGCGAACACCGTGCCTGCCGGTGACGTCGGCTGGCGACTACCGCCGCGCGGAGGGTCCAAGGCCGCGCGCGATCGCCGCGAGCCGCTGCACCAGCGGGTCGCCGGGTCCGGCCAGGGCCTCGAGCGCCTTGCGGCTGTCGGCGAAGGCGCGTGTCGCGTCCGGTTCCCCGGTCGCGACGCGGCAGGCGTCGGCGAGCGCCTGCGCATAGGCCGCCTGCGCGGGCGACTGGGAGCCGGCGATCCGGCGCGCGCGCGCGATCGCGACGCAGCCGTGGTCCGGATGCCCGAACAGCAACTGCGCGCGGGCGAGATCGCGCAGCGGGGCGACCAGGTGACCACTGTCGGCCCCGGCGGCCGCCTCCCAGGCGTCGACCGCGCGCGCGAGGTGGTCGACCGCGGCCGCGTCGCCGAGTTCCATCGCGGCGATGCCCAGCGTGTGCCACGAGGTGGCCGTGGTGTGGTGCGTCGGCCCGTACACCTGGAGGCGGATGTCGAGCGCCTGGCGGACATGCGCCATGGCCTCGGCGGGGCGCCGCAGCGCGAGCTCCACGTTGGCGAGGTTGTTGGCGGCGGTGGCGACCAGCGGATGCGCGTCCCCGTAGTGGCGCAGGCGCGCCGCGAGCACGTCGGCGAAGATGGCGGCGGCCTCGTCGAGCCGTCCCTGGGTGTAGAGCACGCTGGCCAGGTCGTTGCGCGCACCCTGGGTCTCGGGATGGTCGGGTCCGTAGCCGGCTTCGGCGATGGCGAGCTCCTCGCGGCGCAGCGCCTCCGCTTCGGCCGCCGGCCCGGTATTGCCCAGGACCATGGCCAGGGTGCCGATCGCCTCGGCCAGGTGCGGATCCGGGGGCGGCGTGGACGCGCGGACCTGGGCCAGGGTCGAACGCGCGAGCGCCTCGGCCTCCTCGTATCGCTGCTGCAACGTGTAGAGCGAGACCAGGCGCATCGCGGTTTCCTCGCCGGCCCGGGTCTCGCCCGGCAACCCGCGTCGCAGGCGCAGCGCCTGCAGGTAGGCCTGTTCGGCGTCCTCTCCCCGGCCCAGCGCCTGCAGTGCCATGGCCCTGGCGTGCGCGACCGCGGACGCAAGGCGCCGGTCGCCTGCCTGTCCGTCGTGGCGGGCCTGGAGCGGATCCAGCAGTTCCAGCACGTCGGCGAAGCGCCCGAGATGGTGCAGCACGCGCGCGCGGTTCAAGGCCTGGGTATCGGCAAGCACCTGGTTGCCCGCGCCGCGCGCCAGGTCGAGGGCCTCGTCGGCCAGCGGCAGCGCGGTGTCGTAGTCGCCCAGGCCGCGATGCGCCGCCGACATCGCGCCCAGCAGTTCGGCGCGCACCTCGGGCTGGTCGCCGAAACGGCTGCGGATGCGGCGCAGGCCGTCCTGCAGGAGTTCGCGCGCGGTGAGTTCGCGACCGTGCGCGGCGGCGGGATCGGCCTGCGCGAACAGCCCGGTCATGAACTCGAGCATGGCGCGCGTCTTGGCGCCCTCCACCAGCGCCGCGTCGCGCTGCACCCGCGCCTGCTGCGCCTGCCACAGGGCCACGCCGGCGCCGGCCAGCAGCGCGAACACGGCGAGCGCGGACGCCGCCACGCCCCAGCGGTGGCGACGCAGGAACAGGCGTGCGCGGTAGCCGCGTCCGCCGCCCGCGGCGGCGACCGGACGCGTGTCCAGCCAGGCCGCGATGTCCGCGGCCAGCTCCTGCACCGACGGATAGCGCGCCCGCGGATCGATCGCGCACGCGCGTGCCGCGATCGCGTCGAGGTCGCCGCGCAGCAGGTGTCGCCAGGGGCATCCATTTCCCGCCAGGGCGCTGGGCAGCGGCACGGGGGCGTCCGGATCGTCGCCGCTCCGGACCGTCCCGGTCGCCGCGAGCAGGCCCGTGAGCAGCACGCCCAGGCTGAAGACGTCGCTGGCCACGCCCACGCGTTCGCCGCGGCGCTGCTCCGGGCTGGCCCAGTGCAGGGTGCAGTAGCCGCTCGGGTCGATGTCCTGCCCGGACTCGCCGAGGAGCTGGGCGATGCCGAAGTCGAGCAGCACCGGCTCGCCGCCCTCGCGCACCAGCACGTTGCTGGGCTTGAGGTCGCAGTGCACCACCAGCCGCGCGTGCGCGGCCTGTACCGGCGCGCACACACGCAGGAACAGGCGCAGACGCTCGCGCAGGCCGGGCACGTGGCGCTCGCAGTAGGCGTCGAGCGGCAGGCCGTCGACATATTCCATGACCAGGTACGGATGGCCCGCCGGCGTGGTGCCGCCGTCGTACAGGCGCGCGATGCCGGGATGCTGCAGGCCGGCCAGGATCTGGCGTTCGGCCGCCAGCCGCTCGGCGGCGGCGGCACCGAGCACGCCGCCGCGCAGCAGCTTGATCGCCACGCGCTGCCGGAACAATCCGTCGGCGCGCCCTGCCACCCAGACCGTGCCCATGCCGCCGCTGGCCAGGCGTTGCTCGAGCACCCAGGGCCCCAGCCGGGCCCCCGGCTCGAGTTCGTCGCCGGCCAGCGATTCCACCAGCTCGCCGAGCGGCCGTACGGCGCGTTCGAAGCTGACCGTCTGCGCCTGCAGCAGGGCGAGCACCTCGGCCACGAGCGCCGGGTCGCCGCCGAGCTCGTGCAGGCGCTGCGTCCAGCGCGCCGGCGGCTCCTCGCAGACCGCGTCGAACAGGCGCCGCACCTCCTGCCAGCGCGCGGCCTCCATCGCGCTCAGCCCAGCTCGCGGTTCAGCCAGGCACGGGCGAAGCGCAGGTCGCGCTCGACCGTGGGCACCGAGACCCCCAGCACGCAGGCGATCTCGGCCTGGGCCATGCCGCCGAAGTACGCCATCTCCAGCGCGCGCGCGGCGCGCTGGTCGTGGCCGGCCAGGCGTTCGATCGCCTGGTGCAGGGCCAGCACTTCGACCTCGGCATCCTGGCCGGCCTCGCGCTCGGCGTGCGACAGCGTCACCAGGGCCACGTCGCCGCCGCGCTTGTCCGCGGCCCGCGCGCGGGCGTGGTCGACCAGCACCGCGCGCATCTTCAGCGCCGCCAGTGCGAAGAAATGCGCGCGGTCCTCCCAGCTGGTGTCCTTGCCGAGCAGCCGCAGCAGGGCCTCGTTCACCACGGCGGTGGGCTGCAGGGTCTCGGCCCCGCCTGCGCGGCGCATGCGGGCCGCGGCCATGCCGCGCAGGGTGTCGTAGACCTCGGCCAGGAGGCGGTCGCGGGCGGTGTCGTCGCCGGCGCGCCAGTCCCGCAGCAACGTGGTCAGGTTTCCGTCCATGTCCGCTCCCCGCCCACCGGCCCGCCGGGCCGGCTCAGTCGTCGCCCTGGAAGGCTCCGGCGCGGAAGGTTAGCACCAGTGTGTCGCGATGCCCCTGCCCGCCCTCGCGCAGGGGCTGGATCGGGGTGGATTCGTGGATGACGCGGGCGTCGTCGAGGAACAGCAGCGCCCAGGGCTCGGCCAGGGTGAAGCGCTGGCCGGCCGGTCCGTCGGCCTCGAACACCCGGGTTTCGCCGCCCTTGATGCCGTGGCGCCCGACCAGGATGACGGCCACGTAGTCCACGCCGTCGCGATGCGCGCCCTCGGGGGTGGGGCGGCCGATGCCGTCGCCGGTGTCGATCCGGAACTGGTGGGCCTCGACGTACCAGGGCCGCTCGCCGGCGAGCCGCGAGCACCAGCCGGCCAGCGTGCGCAGCAGCGCCGGCCAGGCGGGCGAGGCGACGGTGGCCGGGTCGACCGGCTCGAACATGCGCCGCATCCCGCCGTGCAGGGCGTTGTACTCGACCGGCTGCCAGTGCGCGCGGTGCGGGGCCTGGCGCACCTGCCCGCCGTCGACCACGAAGCACGAGTGGCGCCGGCGGCGGTAGCGGCCGCCGTCGCGCAGGTAGGCGTCGGGCGGCAGGTCGTCCCAGGCCGGCTCCAGCGCGGCGAACGCCTGCAGCGCGACCCCGGTGGCCGCGGCCAGCGCCGGCGCCGGCAGCACCGCGAACCCGCGCGCGCGCACTTCGGCCGGCAGGCCGGCGGCATCGGTCAGGGGCGGCGGAAGCTGGACCGTCATCGCCGGATTCTAGCGCGCGGCCGGGGCGCTCCCGGCCCGGCGCGATGGCGGCGCCGAAACGAAGGAACCCGCCTCGCGGCGGGTTCCTTCGCTGGCCCTGGCCTTGCGGCCGGGCCCGGATGTGGCAGCCCCGGATGGATTCGAACCACCGAATGCCTGAGTCAGAGTCAGGTGCCTTACCACTTGGCGACGGGGCTATGGGACCGATTGTAGCGCCATCGGGGGACGATGGCGCGGGTACCGCATTAACGCTTCGAGAACTGGGTGGCGCGGCGGGCCTTGTGCAGGCCGACCTTCTTGCGCTCGACCTCGCGCGCGTCGCGGGTCATGAACCCGGCCTTGCGCAGCTCGCCCTTGAGCGACTCGTCGTACTCGACCAGCGCGCGGGCGATGCCCAGGCGGATGGCGCCGGCCTGGCCGGTGGTGCCGCCGCCGGAGGCGGTCACGACCACGTCGAAGCTCTCGGTGGTCTTGGTCAGCTCGAGCGGCTGGCGCACGATCATGCGCGCGGTCTCGCGGCCGAAGAACTCGTCGAGCGGACGGCCGTTGACGGTGATGTTGCCGCTGCCCTTGCGCAGGAACACGCGGGCGGTGGAGGACTTGCGACGGCCGGTGCCGTAATTCTGGGTGATAGCCATCGTTAGATATCCAGGGGCTGGGGCTGCTGGGCGGCGTGCGGATGCTCGGGACCGCGGTACACCTTGAGCTTGCGGTACATGGCGCGGCCGAGCGGGTTCTTCGGCAGCATGCCCTTGACCGCGATCTCGATCACGCGCTCGGGGTGGCGCTCCAGCGCCTGGGCCAGCGTCTCGGTCTTGAGGTTGCCGATGTGGCCGGTGAAACGGTGGTAGAGCTTGTCGGTCAGCTTCTTGCCGGTGACCGCGATCTTCTCCGCGTTGATCACGACGAGGTAGTCGCCGGTGTCGACGTGCGGGGTGTAGACGGGCTTGTGCTTGCCGCGGAGGCGGCGCGCGAGTTCGGCGCTCAGGCGGCCCAGCGTCTTGCCGGTGGCGTCGACGAGATACCAGTCGCGCTGGACGGTCTCGGACTTTGCGGTGAAGGTCTTCATCAAGTGACTCCGGGCGGGCGGGTGCCTGGTCGGGCTGGTTGCGGGTCCCGCCTTGCGGGGAGGGCGCCCGGAACTTCGCCTCGCGTTGTGGACTGCGGAACAAAGAAGCGGGATTCTAGCCCCGCACGACGTTCCGCGCAAGCCACCCCCGGGCCGCGCTGGCGTCGGCGGGGCCGGCGGGCCAACATGATGCCCTCCCCCACGGCAAGCCACCATGTCCACCCCCGCTTCCCGCCTTCCCGTCCCCCTGCCCGCCCCGCGCCCGCGGTCGCGGCGCCGCCTGGGCCCGGTCGACCGGCTGCTGGTCGAGGCCCAGCGCGCGCTCGACACCGTGTTCGGCGAGCCGGCGGCCAGCCGTCCCAATCCCGCCGGCGACCTGCCCCAGGCCGAGCTCGACGCCGCCCAGCGCCGCCACGCCGCCGGGCTGATGCGGATCAACCACGTCGGCGAGGTCTGCGCCCAGGGCCTGTATTACGGCCAGGCCGCGGTCGCCCGCGAGGAATCGACCCGCGGGCACCTGCTCGAGGCGGCCCAGGAGGAGACCGACCACCTGGCCTGGTGCGCCGAACGCCTGCGCGAACTCGACAGCCGGCCCAGCCTGTTCAACCCGCTCTGGTACGGCGGCAGCTACGCCCTGGGGGTCCTGGCCGGGTTGCGCGGGGACGGCTGGAACCTGGGCTTCGTGGTCGAGACCGAGCGCCAGGTCGAGGCCCACCTCGACGAACACCTGGACTCGCTGCCCGAGGGCGACGCGCGCAGCCGGGAAATCCTGCGCCAGATGAAGATCGACGAGGCCCGCCACGCCGACAACGCCGAGCTGGCCGGGGCCCGGGTCCTGCCGCAGCCGATCCCGGCCCTGATGGCGGCCGCCTCGAAGTTCATGAAGACGGTCGCCTACCGGCTCTGACCGGCCGGGACCGCCCACCCCGCCAGATGACGAAGGCCCCGCCCGGGCGGGGCCTTCGTCGTGCTGCGGCGCGCGCGGACGGCTCAGTCGAGCAGATTGCGCCCGTGGTAGAGCTCCTCGATCTCGCGCTTGAGCCGCGCCTCGATCTTCATCCGCTCCTTGAACGACAGGTTGCGCGCCTTCTCCTCGAACAGGTACTGGTCGAGGTCGAAGTCCTTCAGGTGCATCTTCGTGTGGAAGATGTTCTCCTGGTAGACGTTCACGTCGAGCATCTCGTAGCGCGACTTGATGTTCTTGGCCAGGAAGTCCTGGATCGAGTTGATCTTGTGGTCGATGTAGTGCTTCTTGCCCTTGATGTCGCGGGTGAAGCCGCGCACGCGGTAGTCCATCACCACGATGTCGGACTCGAGGCTCTCGATCAGGTAGTTGAGCGCCTTCAGCGGCGAGATCACGCCGCAGGTGGACACGTCGATGTCGGCGCGGAAGGTCGCGATCCCGTTGTCCGGATGGGTCTCCGGGTAGGTGTGCACGGTGATGTGCGACTTGTCCATGTGCGCGACCACGGCGTCGGAGATCAGCTCGCGGCCGGCGCTCTTCTTGTCGATCACCGGCTCCTCGGAGATGAGGATCGTGACCGACGCGCCCTGCGGGTCGTAGTCCTGGCGCGCGATGTTGAGGATGTTCGCGCCGATGATCTCGGCCACGTCGGTCAGGATCTGGGTCAGCCGGTCGGCGTCGTACTGCTCGTCGATGTACTCGATGTAGCGTCGTCGCTCGTCCTCCGACGCGGCGTAGCACACGTCGTAGATGTTGAACGACAGCGACTTGGTGAGGTTGTTGAAGCCCTGGAGCTTCAGGCGAGGCAGAGGCTTGACCACGTCGGACGGTCCCCGGTCGGGCGGACGAAGGGCGGAATTATGAGGCAAAGCCGGTGGGGGGTGGGACAAGGCCGCTGCCGGACGGTTTGCCCCGCACGCACGGACGTCCTAATCTCAGCGCTCCCCCCGTTCCCCCCTGCATGAATCCGAGCCCTGTGGCCCTCATCAGCAGCTACCGCCGCCCTGCCCACCCGATGGCGCCGTCCCCCGCGACCATCGAACGGTTCCTCGCCCACTGCCACCGCCGGCGCTACCCGCCCCGCACCGAGGTCTTCCGCCCGGGCGACCCGGCCGGGACCCTGTACTACGTCATCAGCGGCTCGGTCAGCATCATCACCGAGGAGGACGACGGGCGGGAGCTGGTGCTGGGCTACTTCGGCAGCGGCGAATTCGTCGGGGAAATGGGCCTGTTCATCGAGTCGGACGTGCGCGAGGTGATCCTGCGCACCCGCACCCCCTGCGAGCTGGCCGAGATCAGCTACGAGCGGCTCTACCAGCTGTTCGACGGCTCCCTGGCCAACGACGCCACCTCGATCATGTACGCGATCGGGTCCCAGCTGTCCCGGCGCCTGCTCGACACCAGCCGCAAGGCCGGCCGCCTGGCGTTCCTGGACGTGACCGACCGGATCACCCGCACCCTGCACGACCTGACCCGCGAGCCGGAGGCGATGAGCCACCCGGACGGCACCCAGCTGCGGGTCTCGCGCCAGGAGCTGGCGCGGCTGGTCGGCTGCTCGCGCGAGATGGCCGGGCGGGTGCTCAAGAAGCTCCAGGCCGACGGCAAGCTGCACGCCCGGGGCAAGACGATCGTCCTCTACGGCACGCGATGAGCGTGGCCCACTTCGGCCCGCCCGGCGAGCTCCCCGACGCCGACCTGCGCAGCGCCAGCCTGGTCGACGCCGACGACGTCGCCGCCCTGCTGTCCGAACTGGGCTATCCCTGCGACCGGGACGACGCCGCCCGGCGCATCCGCACCATCCTCGACAACGACCGCCAGGCGCTGGTGGTGGCGCGCGTGGGCGGCGTGGTGTCCGGCCTGGTGGCGCTGGACTTCATGTACTACCTGCCGCTGGACACGGTCACCTGCCGGATCACGGCGCTGGTGGTGACGTCCTCCGCCCGCGGCCAGGGCCTGGGCCGGCAGCTGCTGCGCGAGGCCGAGCGCCGCGCCCGGGCCGGCGGCGCGGCCCGGCTGGAACTGACCAGCGGCTCGCAGCGCACCGACGCCCACGCCTTCTACAAGGCCTGCGGCTTCAGCGACGGGACCCTGCGCTTCATCAAGCGGATGGGCGACGCCTGACGGCGGTTGCGGGGGGGCCGGCGATGGTTGCGGCCGGAGCCGCCCCCATGGACCGCCGACTGGCGATGGTCGCGGCTGAAGCCGCTCCTACGGACCGCTGATTGGCGATGGTCGCGGCTGGAGACGCTTCTACGGTCCGCTGATTGGCGATGGTCGCGGCTGAAGCCGCTCCTGCAAGGGATCGTGGCCTGTAGGAGCGGCTTCAGCCGCGACCCGCGCAACCACGCTCCGATGGCGCCTTGCCCGCACGTCCGCCGGTTCGCGGCAGGCCGCGCGCATCGGGGCGGCCGCCTCAGGCCTCCTCCGGCGCCGGCACCGGATCGCCGCCGCGGTCGCGGCAGCCCCAGTTGAGGATCGGCGTCCCGGGCGGCAGCAGGCGCCGGAACCGCCCGACATTGCCGCGCTTGGGATTGACCACGACCGGCTTGCGGGCGGCCAGCAGCAGCGGCAGGTCCGCGCTGGAATCGGTGTAGGCGACGTCGATCGCGGCGTAGCCGCGCTCGCGCAGCATCCGCATCTTCTCCTCGGCGTGGCAGTGGCGCACCGCCACGATCGCGCCCAGCCGCGGGCCGACCTGGGTGCCGATCACCGGCACCGCCTCGTGGGCGACGAAGGCCAGGATCGCGCGCGCCAGTTCCGGCGGCGCACCGGTGGCGATCACCACCCGGTCGCCGGCCTCGCGGTGCCGGTGCAGCACCTCCAGCGCCACCGGCAGCAGGCGCCGGCGGATCTGCGCCTCGTGGCCGGCGACGTAGCGGTCGATCGCGCTGTCGAGCGTGCGCGGCCCGGGCATGCCCACGGTGCCGATCCAGACGTAGCCGGAGATGCCGCGGCGCCGGGTCGGCAGGAACGCCACCATCGGCCCCAGCACCGGCGTGGCCAGCAGCGCCAGCGCTGTGCGCCACCAGCTGCGCCGGATCAGCCAGGCGAACAGGTGGCTGCCCGAGTCGCCGTCGTACAGGGTGTGGTCGAAGTCGAACACCACCAGCGGCGCGTCCGCGCGCGGCGTCTGCGGCGTGCTCATGCCGGGAAGAACATCCGCCGCAGCGCCTGGCCCGGGTCAGGCTCGCGCATGAAGGCTTCGCCGACCAGGAAGGCGTCGATGCCGGCCGCGCGCATCCGCGCCACGTCGGCGGCGGTGTGCAGCCCGCTCTCGGTGACCAGGCGGCGGTCGCGCGGCACCGCGCCCTGCAGCGAGAGCGTGGTGTCGAGCGAGACCTCGAAGGTGCGCAGGCTGCGGTTGTTGATGCCCAGCAGCGGCGCCGGCACCTGGATCGCGCGCTCGAGCTCGTCGATGTCGTGCACCTCGACCAGCACGTCCAGGCCGATGGCCATGGCGGTGCCGCACAGCTCGGCCAGCTGGGCGTCGCCGAGCGCGGCCACGATCAGCAGGATGCAGTCGGCGCCGAGCACGCGCGCCTCGTGCACCTGGTAGGGGTCGATGGTGAAGTCCTTGCGCAGTACCGGCAGGGCGCAGGCCGCGCGCGCCTGCTGCAGGTAGGCGTCGGCGCCCTGGAAGAAGTCGGCGTCGGTCAGCACCGACAGGCAGGCGGCGCCGCCGGCCTCGTAGCTGCGCGCGATCGCCCCCGGGTCGAAGTCGGGCCGGATCACGCCCTTCGACGGGCTGGCCTTCTTGACCTCGGCGATCACCGCCGGGTCGCCGGCGGCGATCCGGGCCTCGATCGCGGCCGCGAAGCCGCGCGCCGGCGGCATGTCCGCCGCCCGCGCGCGCACCTCGGCCAGCGGCCGCGCGGCGACGCGCGCGGCGACCTCCTCGGCCTTGCGGGCCAGGATCCGCTGCAGGATGTCGTCCTTGCGCGGCAGCGACGGGCGCAGGAGATGGTTCACGGTGTCGGGTCCTCTTCCGGGGCGCTGGCCGCGACGGGCCGCGGCATCGCGGCGGCCATGATCGCACGCGCGCCGCGCGCCGTGCCGATGCGCGTCCTCACGCGGACGCGGCCGCGCGCCGGTCCCAGCCGTAGGCGCGCTCGACGCGGGCGATGCGCAGCTCGAAATGGTCGTACCACAGCGCCCGCCCGCGTTCGCGCGCGGCAGTGTGCTCGGCGTGGCGGCGCCAGGCCAGGATCGCGTCCTCGCTCTCCCAGTAGGAGACGGTGATGCCGAAGCCGTCGTCGCCGCGCACCGACTCGACGCCGAGGAAGCCGGGCTGTTCGCGCGCCAGCTCCACCATCCGCCCGGCGGCGTCGGCGTATCCCGCGTCGTCGTCGGCGGTGCGGGTGGAACAGAAGATCACCGCGTAGTACGGCGGTGACGGAAGCGTCGCGAACGGGCCTGGATCCATCTCGTCGTTCCTGTGGGGGTTGGCCTGGATTTTCGCAGCATCGGCGGTGTCCGGGAACGGCTCAGCCGCCCTCCCGCGCCAGCCTCCGGGTGGCGGCGACGAAGGACTCGAGCCGTGCCAGCGCGGCGCCGGAGGCGATCGCCTCGCGCGCGCGCTCGATGCCCTCGGCGATGCCGTCCGCGACGCCGGCCACGTACAGCGCGGCGCCGGCATTGAGGGCGACGATCTCCAGCGGCAGGCCGGCCTCGCCGCGCAGTGCGCCGAGCAGCATCGCCTTCGAGGCTTCCGGTCCCGACACCTGCAGGTTGCGGCTGGCCGCCATCGCGATGCCGAAGTCCTCGGGATGGATCTCGTACTCGCGCACCACGCCGTCGCGCAGCTCGCCGACCAGGGTGGCCGCGCCGAGCGAGATCTCGTCCATGCCGTCGCGGCCCCACACCACGAGCGCGCGTTCGGTGCCCAGCTCCTTGAGCACGCGCACCTGGATGCCGACCAGGTCGGGGTGGAACACGCCCATCAGCACGCTCGGCGCGCCGGCCGGGTTGGTCAGCGGCCCGAGGATGTTGAAGATCGTGCGCACGCCCATCTCGCGCCGCACCGGGGCCACCGCCTTCATCGCCGGGTGGTGGATCGGCGCGAACATGAAACCGGCGCCGACTTCGGCGATGCAGCGCGCGACCTGCGCCGGCTGCAGCTCGATCGCCGCGCCCAGCGCCTCCAGGGCATCGGCGCTGCCGGACTTCGAGGACACGCTGCGGTTGCCGTGCTTGGCCACGCGCGCGCCCGCGGCGGCGGTCACGAACATGCTGGCGGTGGAGATGTTGAAGGTGTGCGAGCCGTCGCCGCCGGTGCCGACGATGTCGACCAGGTGGCTGCGGTCGGCGACCTCCACCGGGCGCGAGAGCTCGCGCATCACCTTGGCCGCCGCCGCGATCTCGTCCACCGTTTCCTTCTTCACCCGCAGCCCGGTGAGGATCGCCGCGGTCATCACCGGCGAGACCTCGCCGCGCATGATCTGGCGCATCAGGTCGATCATCTCGTCGTGGAAGATCTCGCGGTGCTCGATCGTGCGCTGCAGGGCTTCCTGGGGGGTGATGGTCATGCGGATGGATCCGTTTCGTCGTGCGTGGCCGGAGCGCGGGCCTCAGCGCTCCAGGAAGTTCTTGAGCAGGGCGTGCCCGTGCTCGGTGAGGATCGACTCGGGGTGGAACTGCACGCCCTCGACCGGATGCGCGCGGTGGCGCAGGCCCATGATCTCCTCGAACGCGCCGTCCCCGTGCTCGGTCCAGGCCGTGACCTCGAGGCAGTCGGGCAGCGATTCGCGCTCGACCACCAGGGAGTGGTAGCGCGTGGCCTCGTAGCCGTCGGGCAATCCCGCGAACACGCCCTGTCCGGTGTGCCGGATCGGCGAGGTCTTGCCGTGCATGATCCGCCCGGCGCGTACCACCCGGCCGCCATAGGCCTGGCCGATGCTCTGGTGGCCCAGGCACACGCCCAGGATCGGGATGCGCGGCCCCAGCGCCTCGACCACCGCGACCGAGACCCCCGCCTCGTTCGGCGTGCACGGCCCCGGCGAGATCACGATGCGCTCGGGCGCGAGCCGGTCGATCTCCTCGACCGACAGCTCGTCGTTGCGCACCACCTTCACCTCCGCCCCCAGCGCCTGCAGGTACTGGACGAGGTTCCAGGTGAAGCTGTCGTAGTTGTCGATCATCAGCAGCACGGCAGGAACCCCGGTCGGACGCGATGCGGTGGATATGGATGGGGGCGCACGATATGGATGGACGGGAGGACGGCCATGCGATGCCTCACAACCCCTTCGCCGCCTCGGCCACGGCGCGGAACAGCGCGCGGCCCTTGTTCATGGTCTCGTCCCACTCCTTGTCCGGATCGGAGTCGTAGACGATGCCGGCGCCCGCCTGCACGTACAGGCGGCCGCCCTGGATCACCGCGGTGCGGATCGCGATCGCGGTGTCGGCGTCGCCGTGCCAGCCGATGTAGCCGATCGCGCCGGCGTAGACGTTGCGCTTGACCGGCTCGAGCTCGCGGATGATCTCCAGAGCGCGGATCTTCGGCGCCCCGCTGACCGTGCCGGCGGGGAACGTCGCGCGCAGCACGTCGGCGTAGCCCAGCCCTGCCTTCAGCCGGCCGGTGACCTCGCTGACGATGTGCATGACGTGGCTGTAGCGCTCGATCACGAAGCGCTCGCCGACCTCGACGCTGCCCGGCTCGGAGACGTGGCCGACGTCGTTGCGGCCCAGGTCGATCAGCATCAGGTGCTCGGCGCGCTCCTTGGGATCGGCCAGCAGCTCCGCCTCGAGCGCCTGGTCCTCCTCGGGCGTGGCGCCGCGCGGGCGGGTGCCGGCGATCGGGCGCACGGTCACGGTGCCGTCCTGCAGACGCACCAGGATCTCGGGCGACGAGCCCACCACCTGGGTCTGGCCGACGTCGAGGAAGTACATGTACGGCGACGGATTCATCGCCCGCAGCGCGCGGTACACGTCCACCGGACGGGCGTTGAACGGCACGCTCAGGCGCTGGCTCAGCACCACCTGGAAGGCGTCGCCCCCGGCGATGTAGTCCTTGGCGCGCGCGACCGCGGCGACGAAGCCCTCGCGGGTGAAGCCGGACTCGAAGTGCGCCTCGTCCAGCGCCTCGGGACGCAGCGTCTCCGGGTAGCCGGCGCCGCCGTGGCGCAGGCGGTGGGCCAGCGCGTCGAGGCGGCGGTTGGCGCGCGCCCAGGCCTGCGGCTCGCGCGGGTCGGCGTGCACCACCAGGTACAGCCGGCCCTTGAGGTTGTCGAACACCGCGACCTCCTCGCTGAGCATCAGCAGGATGTCGGGCGTGTCGAGCTCGTCGGGATTGGCGTTCGCGCGCAGGCGCGGCTCGATGTACTCGATGCACTCGAAGCCGAACCAGCCGACCAGGCCGCCGCTGAAGCCGGGCAGTCCCGGCAGGCGCGGCACCGAATGTTCGGCGCGCAGGCGCTCGACCTCGGCGAAGGGATCGGCCACCTCGCGGGTCTCGACCACCTCGCCGTGCTCGCGCACGGTCAGGGTGTGGCCGCGGAACGCGTACACGCGGGTCGCGGGCAGGCCGATGATCGAGTAGCGGCCGAAGCGCTCGCCGCCCTCGACCGATTCGAACAGGTAGGTATGCGGGCCGTCGGCGAGCTTCAGGTACACCGACAGCGGCGTGTCGAGGTCGGACAGGACCTCGCGCACCACGGGGATGCGGGTATGGCCTTCAGCGGCGGAGAGCTGGAATTCGTCTTGCGAGGTCACGCGGCATTTCCTTGGAACGCGGGCGGGCAACGGCGGCGGTGGCGGCGTGCCACCATCGCCAGCCTTCGCCGGCAGCAGGGAAATGCAAGGATGCGGACGCGCCCATGGGGCCTAATGTAACGGCTTTGGCGCGGGTTTTACACGCAGGCCGGTGGTTGCGATCGCAACGGACAATCGTCCGGCAGGTGCATGCACACCCGGGCCGGCGCGCAGTCGATCCGGAAGGCGCGCGATTCCACCGGCTCGCCGTCCAGGTTGAGCACCAGGGGTTCGTCCGCCTCGACCTCGACCCAGGGCAGGCGCGTGCGGGTGGCGATCCGGTCGAGCGCGGCCGCCTTGCCCGCGCTGGCCACTGTGCCGAGGGTCGCGGCGATCTCGCCGGAGAGTTCGGGGATGACGGTCAGGTCGATCAGGCCGTCGTCGACCAGGGCGTCCGGGCACAGCGCCTGGCCGCCCCCGGCCTGGCGGCCGTTGCCGATCCCCAGGGCGATGAAGCCGCCTTCCCATTCGAAGCCCGGGCCGCGCAGCCGCGCATGCACCGGGTCGATGCGGCCGAGCTTCGCCAGTCCGGTCAGCAGGTAGGCCAGGCCGCCGAGCAGCTTTTTCATGCCCTCCGGCGTGTCCACCGTGACCTGGGTGCCGAAGCCGCCGCTGGCGAGGTTGGCGGCCCAGTGGACCTCGCCGTCGGCTTCCAGGCGCAGCAGGTCGACGGGGCGGGCGGGCTGCGCCGCCACCAGGTCCAGCGCCTGCAGCGGCGCGTCCGGGATCGCGGCCGCGGCGGCGAAGTCGTTGGCCGTGCCCATCGGCACCAGGCCCAGCGCCGGCAGTGCGCCCGCGGGCCGGTCGCGGCTGGCCAGCGCGGTCGCGACCTCGCTCAGGGTGCCGTCGCCGCCCGCTGCGATCAGCACGCCGACGCCGTCCTCGAGCGCCTCGGCGACGATGCGGTCGGCATCGCCGCGCTCCCAGGTCACGCGCACGTCCAGGCGCTGCCCGCGCTCGCGCAGCGCCTGCACCGCGTCGCGCAGCGCATCGTCGCCGGCGGACTTGCCGTTGAGGATGAGTCGCCAGTGGGCTGGAGGCATCGGATCGGGGCTCGCGCAGGGGTGCGCAGGCCGGGATGATCCGGGCGCGGTGCGAAGGGAGGCGTGAAGCAGGCGGTGCCTTGGCGCCGTGGGCGGCGTCCGATGGAGGGAGGTGCGCCCGATGCTGCGTCGTCTCGTCAGCCCCCCACCCCGGCTCTCCCCGCGAGCGGGGGAGGGAGGCCCGGTGTTCGCCGCGGGCGGGTGAGGGAGGCTCGCCGAGGCTTCGCACGACACGCTCGCCGACGGTATCCCGGCGGGCCTGGGGGGAGTCCCGGCCCTTGCCGCGGACGGGCAGGCGTGGGCGGCGCCGCGGCGTGCCGGGTTCAGGCCAGCGGGGCGTCGGCGAGGATCACGCCATCCTCGTCCGCGGCCAGCCAGTCGCCAGGCCGGATCTCCACGCCGCCGAACCGCACCGGCACGTCGCGCAGGCCCTGGCCGCGCTTGTCGGTCTTCAGCGGGCAGGCGCCCAGCGCCTTGACCCCCAGGTCGAGCCGGGCAAGCGCTGCGCTGTCGCGGATCGCGCCGTGCACCAGCACCCCGCTCCAGCCGTTGGCGACCGCCTTTTCCGCCAGCATGTCGCCGAGCATCGCGCGCCGCAGCGAGCCGCCGCCGTCGATCACCAGCACCCGGCCCTCGCCCGGCTCGGCCACGGCCTCGCGCACCAGCGAGTTGTCCTCCAGCGCCTTGACCGTGCTGACCCGGCCGGCGAACTCGATGCGGCCGCCGTAGTCGCGCAGCGGCAGGCCCAGCACCCGGACGCGATCCTCGAACCGGTCGCACAGGTCGCAGGTGTTCATGCCGCGGCCTCCGCGATCCCGCGGCGCATGCGCGCGATCACCGCCGCGTAGTCGGGCTGGCCGAAGATCGCGCTGCCGGCGACGAAGGTGTCGGCGCCGGCCGCGGCGATGTCGCGGATGTTGTCCGGCTTCACCCCGCCGTCGATCTCGAGCCGGATCGGCTTTCCGGTGGCGTCGATGCGCTCGCGCACGCGGCGCAGCTTGTCCAGCGCGGAGGGGATGAAGGCCTGGCCGCCGAAGCCGGGGTTGACCGACATCAGCAGCACCAGGTCCAGGTCCTCGAGCACGTAGTCGAGCACGTCCACCGGCGTGGCCGGGTTGAGCACCAGGCCGGCCTGGCAGCCCTCGGACCTGATCAGCTGGATCGTACGGTGCACGTGGCGCGAGGCTTCGGGGTGGAAGCTGATGAGCGTCGCGCCCGCCTTCGCGAAGTCCGGGACGATCCGGTCCACCGGCTCGACCATCAGGTGCACGTCGATCGGCGCGGCGACGCCGTGCCTGCGCAGCGCCTCGCACACCAGCGGGCCAATGGTCAGATTGGGGACGTAGTGGTTGTCCATCACGTCGAAGTGGACCCAGTCCGCGCCGGCGGCCAGGACCGCGTCGACCTCCTCGCCGAGCCTGGCGAAGTCCGCGGAGAGGATGGAAGGGGCGATGACGGGCGGCTGCATGCGGATTCCTGCGGTGGGTCGGGTGGCGGCGGCCGGCGACCGGGTCGCGCCCGGCGGGTCAGCGTCGGCGGCGGTCGCGGATCCGGTCGTAGGCGGCATTGATCTCGGTGGCGCGCCTCTCGGCCTGCGCGCGCAGCTCCGGCGCCGCGCCGGCGACCTTGTCCGGGTGATACTGGGACATCAGCCGGCGGTAGGCCTGGTCGATCTCGGCCTGGCTCGCATCCGGCGCCACCCCGAGGGTGCGGTAGGCGGCGGCGTGGCGGCCCCCGCCGACCCAGCCCGCATCGAAGGCGTGGCCGATCAGCAGGCCGATCAGGCCCCCGGCCGGGTGGCGCAGCAGCAGCCAACCGGCGATGAAGCCCAGGACTTTCCCGTACCAGCGGTTCATGCCCGCCAGTGTACCGCCGGGCGTTCATTGCCGGCGCGATTGCCACTACACTGGCCGGCCCGCCCGAAGGCACGACACCCTTGGCGACCACGCTGCTGTCCTCCGACCTTCCCGGACTCAACCTGCGCCACCGCGGCAAGGTGCGCGACGTGTACGACCTGGGCGACGACCGCCTGCTGATCGTCGCCACGGACCGGCTCAGCGCCTTCGACGTGGTGCTGCCCGACCCGATCCCGGGCAAGGGCGAGATGCTGTGCCAGATCAGCAACTTCTGGTTCGCGCACACCGCCGCGCTGATGCCCAACCACCTCACCGGCATCGACGTGGCCAGCGTGCTGCCCGAGGGCGTGGACCCGGCGCTGTACGCGCGCCGCTCGGTGGTGACGAAGAAGCTCAAGCCGGTGCCGATCGAGGCGATCGCGCGCGGCTACATCATCGGCAGCGGCTGGAAGGACTACCAGCGCACCGGCCGGGTCAGCGGCATCGCGCTGCCCGACGGCCTGCGCCAGGCCGAGAAGCTGCCCGAGCCGATCTTCACTCCCTCGACCAAGGCCGCGGTCGGCGACCACGACGAGAACATCGACTTCGATACCGCGGTCAAGCTGGCCGGTGCCGAACTGGCCGAGCAGGTGCGCGACGCCACCCTGCGCCTGTACAAGCACGCCGCCGCCCATGCCGCCGAGCGCGGGATCCTGCTGGCCGACACCAAGTTCGAGTTCGGCACCGACGCCGACGGCCGCCTGTACGTGATGGACGAGATGCTCACGCCCGACTCCTCGCGCTACTGGCCGGCCGACGAGTACGAGGTCGGCACCAGCCCGCCGAGCTACGACAAGCAGATCGTGCGCGACTACCTGGAGACGCTGGACTGGGACAAGACCCCGCCCGGCCCGCGCCTGCCGCCCGAGGTGATCGAACGCACCCGCGCCCGCTACGCCGAGGCGCTGCAGCGGCTGGCGGGGATCTCGATCGACTGAGGGTCCGCCGGCTGATCCCCGCGCTGCCCTGCGCTATCCTCGCCGCACCCGACGTGCACACCGGAGGACAGCCATGAACGCGACCGACCCGGCCTCCGACCGCCCCATCGACCACTGGTTCGCCAGCTATTCGGCCGACCACCGCAACGCGACCAACCAGCGCATCCACGTGGTCGCGGTGCCGCTGATCCTGTGGAGCGTGATCGCCCTGCTGTGGTGCATCCCGGTCCCCGCCGGCAGCGGGTTCCGTCAGGGCCTGTGGGCCGGCCTGACCTGCTTCGGGGCCTGGATGTTCTATTACCGCAGCTCGCGCGCGCTGGGCGTGGGCATGCTGGCGGTGTTCGTGGCCATGCTGTGGCTGACCTACTGGATCGAGCACCGCCAGGGCACGCGGTTCCTGCTGTGGCTGGCGGTGGCGGTGTTCGTGGTGGCGTGGATCGCGCAGTTCGTCGGCCACAGCAAGCTGTTCGAAGGGCGCAAGCCCAGCTTCTTCACCGACCTGCGCTACCTGCTGATCGGCCCGGCCTGGGTGCTGTCGAAGCTGTACCGCACGATGGGCTGGCGCTGGTGAGCGGGTGAGCGCCGGCGCCGGACTGGGCGCGCGCGACCTGTCGCTCGCGCTGCTGGTCTGCCTGTGCTGGGCGCTCAACTTCCTCACCTCGGCGCACGCGCTGCGCGAGATCCCGCCGTTCCTGTTCACCGCGCTGCGGATGGCGATCGTGGCGGTGGTGCTGGCGCCCCTGATGCGCGCGCCGCCGCGCTCGCAGTGGGCCGTGCTGGCGGCGATCGCGATGTCCACCGGCGTGCTGCACTTCGGCACCGCGTTCCTCGCGCTCCGGCTGGCCGGCGACCTGTCCTCGCCCGCGATCGTGACCCAGACCTACGTGCCGATGACGGTGCTGCTGGCCTGGTGGTGGCTGGGCGAACGCTTCGGCTGGCGCACCGCCCTGGCGGTGGCGGTGAGCTTCGCCGGCGTGCTGGTGCTGGGCTTGGACCCGATCGTGCTCGACAACCCGGCGTCGCTGCTGGTGATGCTCGGCTCGGCGCTCATGCTGGCGATCGGCACCGTGCTGCTGCGGCGCCTCGAGGGCGTGCGCATGGTCGACCAGCTCGGCTGGACCGCGGCGCTCAGCTTGCCGCCGCTGCTGGCGATCAGCGCGCTGGCCGAACCGGGCGGCTTCGCGGGGCTGCGTTCGGCGGGATGGGTCGGCTGGGGCGGCGTGGCGTACTCGGCGGCGTTCGCCTCGCTGCTGGGCCATGGCCTGCTGTACCGGCTGGTGCAGCGCCATCCGGTGGCCGAGGTGACGCCCTACCTGCTGCTCACGCCGGTGTTCGCGGTGGTGCTGGGGATCGCGTTCTGGGGCGACCGCCCGGGCCCGGCGCTGTGGATCGGCGGCGCGATGGTGCTGGGCGGGGTCCTGATGATCGCACTGCGGACGTTGCGGACGGCGCGGCCCCCGGTGGCGCTCACCCCGGAGGCGTGAGCATCGCCGCATCGGGCGCGAACGGGCGCGGCGCATAGCCGAAGTCGCACCGGGCCGGCCCCGCGTCGAACACCAGGTCCTCGCGCATCCGCGCCAGCGCCGCGTCGCCGAACCCGGCCGCCACGCCCAGCAGCCGCGCCGGCGCGAGCAGCGCGCGGAACAGCGGCGGCGGCAGCACCCACAGGCGCGGACGCCCGGGCAGCGCGGCCAGCGTGCGCGCCACCATCTCGTGGTACGGCAGGGTCTCGCCACCCGGGACGGCGTAGGCGCGGCCATGGGTGGCGGGCGTGTCGAGGCAGGCCATGGCCGCGTCCGCGAGGTCGTCCACGTGCACCGGCTGGCGCAGGCCCGCCGCATCGGCCGGCAGGGCGAAGCCGTGCAGGCGCCGGGCGAGCGCGGCGATCCGGGTCAGGGTCGCGTCGCGGCCGGCGCCGTAGACCAGGGTCGGCCGCAGCACGGTGGCGGGGATGCCGTGCTGCGCGGCGGTCGCGAACAGCAGCGCTTCGGCCTCGCGCAGGCGGCGCGCCAGGTCGCGCTCGCCGGCATCGGGCGAGTCCTGCTTGACCTCGACGCTGGTCGATCCGAACGCCAGCACGCGCCGGCAGGCGACGTCGCCGCGGGCGAAACGAGCCGCGAACGCGTCCAGCGGGCCGCAGCTGAGCACCAGGTCGACGTCCGTCGGCAGTTGGCCCGTCGCGAGATCGCCTCGCAGCCAGCGCACGCCGGCCAGCGGCGGCTGCGGGGACCGCGACAGCGCCTCCACCTGCCAGCCGGCCCCGATCAGCCGCACCAGCAGCGGACGCCCGATCTGGCCGCTGGCGCCCACCAGCAAGGCGCGGCCCCGCACCGGCGGGCGCCGCGGTGGCACTTGCGGCGCATCGCGTGGAGGGCTGGCCATCCGCCGAAGGATAACGTGGAGCCTCCGGGCCGCGGCGTCGGCTAAACTCGGGATCGCCGCGGCATGCGCAGCGGCAGCCCCCCGCAACGGACCCCTGATGCTGAAACTGCTCCTGGCCCTGCCATTCGCGGCGGCGCTGGCCATCGCGCTGGCGCCGGGCGCATCCCGACGGACCATCGCCTGGATGGCCGCCGCCGCGCCGCTGCTCGGCCTGGCGCTGCTGGCCGGACACACTCCGGGCGTGATGGACGGCCAGGTGCCGGGTTCGAGCCTGGACTGGCTGCCGCAGGCCGGACTGGCGCTGTCGCTGCGGCTGGACGGGCTGGCGTGGATGTTCGCCGGCCTGGTGCTCGGGATCGGTGCCCTGATCGTCCTCTACGCCTCCTACTACCTGTCGGAGGAGGACAGCGCCCGACGCTTCTTCGGCTACCTGATGCTGTTCATGGGCGCCATGCTGGGCGTGGTGCTGGCCGGCAACCTGCTGTTGATGGTGGTGTTCTGGGAACTCACCAGCATCAGTTCGTTCCTGCTGATCGGGTTCTGGAGCCACCGCCAGGACGCGCGCGAGGGCGCCCGCATGGCGCTGACCATCACCGGCATGGGCGGGCTTGCGCTGCTCGGCGGCGTCTTGCTGATCGGCCGCGTGGTCGGCAGCTACGAGCTCGACGTGGTGCTGGCCTCGGGCGACGCGATCCGGGCCAGTGCGCTGTACCCGGCGATCCTCGCCCTGGTGCTGGCCGGCGTGTTCACCAAGAGCGCGCAGTTCCCGCTGCACTTCTGGCTGCCGCAGGCGATGGCCGCGCCCACCCCGGTCTCGGCCTACCTGCATTCGGCGACCATGGTGAAGGCCGGCGTGTTCCTGCTCGCGCGGCTGCACCCGGCGCTGGCCGGCACCGACCTGTTCTTCTACGTGGTCTCGACGGTCGGCGCGATCACCCTGCTGGTCGGCGCCTGGTACGCGATCTTCCAGCACGACCTCAAGGGCCTGCTGGCCTACTCGACGATCTCGCACCTGGGCCTGATCACCCTCCTGTTCGGCCTGTCCACGCCGATGGCGGTCGTCGCCGGCGTGTTCCACATCCTCAACCACGCCACGTTCAAGGCCTCGCTGTTCATGGCCGCCGGCATCATCGACCACGAGTGCGGAACGCGCGACCTGCGCCGCATGGGCAACCTGCGCCGCTACATGCCGTGGACCGCGACGCTGGCGATCGTGGCCTCGCTGGCGATGGCCGGCATCCCGCTGCTCAACGGCTTCCTGTCCAAGGAGATGTTCTTCGCCGAGGCGCTGGAGGCCGGCGAGCAGAGCGG
Organism: Luteimonas sp. J29; assembly: GCF_000472505.1. GTDB lineage: Bacteria > Pseudomonadota > Gammaproteobacteria > Xanthomonadales > Xanthomonadaceae > Luteimonas. The sequence continues at coordinate 603,036 of NZ_AWZR01000001.1, read as the reverse complement.
ATTCCGCATCGCGATCAGCGTCGCGGCCCTGCTCTACGGCGTGTTCGGCGTGGCCTACAGCCTGCGCTTCGTGCACGACGCCTTCCTCGGCCGCGGGCCGCGCGCGTTGCCGGTCGAACCGCACGAACCGCCGGTATGGATGCAGGTCCCGGTGGCGATCCTGGTGGCGCTGTGCCTAGCGGTAGGGATACTGCCGGGGCTGGTGGTCGAGCCGACGCTCAAGACCGCGGTCGCAGGCGTGCTGGGGCCGGCCGCCCCGCGCTTCTCGCTCGCGGTCTGGCACGGCTGGAACCTGCCGCTGGCGATGAGCATCGGCGGCGTCGCCGGCGGCCTGCTGTTCTACTTCGCCCTGCGCCGCCTGTTCGCGCTGCACGACGCGATGCTGCGCACCTGGGGCCGGCACCTGTTCCAGGTCAACATCGAGAAACTGTTCAACGCCGCATGGCGCTACACAGCACGGGTCGCCGCCGGCGGCATCCGGCGCAGCCTGTTCTGGATGATCGTGGTGGTGCTGGTGGTGGCGGCCGCGCCCTACCTGGGCCAGGAGGCGGCGCTGCTGGCCGACCTGCCGCCGCCGCAGCCGATGCCGCCGCTGGGCTGGATCCTGTGGGCGGTGCTGGTGGCCTCGACCCTGGCCACGGTGGCCTGGCACGGCAAGCGCCTGACCGCGCTGATCGTGATCGGCGCCACCGGCCTGATGGTCAGCATCGCCTTCGCGATGCTCTCCGCCCCCGACCTCGCCCTGACCCAGCTGCTGGTGGAGATGGTGACCATCGCGCTGATGATGATGGCGCTCAACTACCTGCCCAAGCAGTCGAAGCAGGCGCGCACCCCGTTCCGGCGCTGGCGCGACGCGCTGATCTCGATCTTCGCCGGCGCCGGCATCGCCGGCCTGGCCTACGCGATGCTGGTGCGCGACCCGGACGGCTCGGTGTCGGCCGAGATGCTGGCGCGTTCGCTCCCCGAAGCCTACGGGGCCAACGTGGTCAACGTGATCCTGGTCGATTTCCGCGGCTTCGACACCTTCGGCGAGATCACCGTGTTCGCGGTGGCCGCGCTGGTGGTGCACGCGATGCTGCGCTGGGCGCGGCTGCGCCCGGACGAATTGATGCCGGGCCCGCCGGTGCAGCTGCCGATCCCCGCCGACCTGACCCAGCTGCTGTTCCCGCTGGCGATGACGGTCTCGATCTACCTGTTCCTGCGTGGCCACAACGCGCCGGGCGGTGGATTCATCGCGGGCCTGACCATCGCGGTGCCGGTGCTGATCAAGTACGTGCTCCAGGGCGCGCGCGCGGTCGAGCGGACCTTCGGATTCGACTACGTGCGCGGCATCTCCATCGGCCTGCTCCTGGCCGCCGCCGGCGGCCTGGGTTCGCTCGCGTTCGGCCTGCCTTTCCTGACCAGCGGGCACGTGGACCTGGAGTTGCCGGTGATCGGGCACCTGCCGCTGGCCAGCGCGCTCGTGTTCGACACGGGCGTGTACGTGGTGGTGTTCGCGGGCGCGCTGCTGATCCTGTCGACGATGGGAACGGTGCGGCGGCGCACGCTCGAGGCGGAGGAGGCAGGCTGATGGAGTTCGCGATGGCGAGCGCGATCGGGGTGCTGGTGGCGGCGGGCGTGTACCTGCTGCTGCGGGCGCGCACGTTCGACGTGATCCTCGGGCTGACCCTGCTCTCCTACGCCACCAACCTGCTGATCTTCGCCTCCGGCCGGCTGCTGGTGGGCAAGCCGCCGGTGCTGCGCGGGGCCGTGGCCGCCACCACCCGGCACTACGCCGACCCGCTGCCGCAGGCGCTGGTGCTGACCGCGATCGTGATCGCGTTCGCCATGACCGCCGTGGTGGTGGTGGTGGCGATGCGCAACCACGCCGACCTGCGCAGCGACCACGTCGACGGCCGCGAACCCGGCCAGCCGGTGCCGCCGGGCGATGCCGACGGCGAACAGGGGCCGCGCGCGTGACCAGGCACCTGGTGCTCGCGCCGATCCTGCTGCCGCTCGTCACCGGCGCGATCCTGCTGCTGCTCGAGCGCCGGCACTCGGTGCAGGTGCTGCGCGTGGGCGCCTGGGCCGGGCTGTCGCTGCTGCTGGCGGCCGTGGTGGCGCTGGTGGCGCGCGCGGACGGCGGCCAGGTCGAGGCCTACCTGCTCGGCGACTGGCCCTCGCGCCTGGGCATCGTGCTCATGCTCGACCGGCTCAGCGCCATGATGGTGCTGACCACCACCCTGCTGGCGGTGCCGGCGCTGATGTACGCCTGCGCGGGGTGGGACCGGCGCGCGCTGCACTTCCACGCCCTGTTCCAGATCCAGCTGGCCGGTCTCAACGGCGCATTCCTGACCGGCGACATCTTCAACCTGTTCGTGTTCTTCGAGGTGATGCTGATCGCCTCCTACGGCCTGCTGCTGTCGGGCGCGCGCGGCGAACGCGTCGCCGCCGGCATGCACTACGTGGTGTTCAACATCGCCGCCTCGACCCTGTTCCTGATCGCGCTCGGGCTGCTCTACGGCCTGCTGGGCACGCTCAACATGGTCGAGATCGCGCAGCGGATCGCGCAGGTGGACCCGGGCGACGTGGCCCTGTTGCGGGTGGCCCTGGGCCTGCTGGTCGTGGTGTTCTGCGCCAAGGCCGCGCTGCTGCCGATGTACCTGTGGCTGCCCGACGCCTACGCGCGCGCGCCGGCCGCGGTGGCCGCGCTGTTCGCGGTGATGACGAAGGTGGGCCTGTACGCGCTGCTGCGGATCGGCTCGCTCTGGTTCGCCGACGGGTCCGGGCCGCTGGAAGGGTTCGCCCGCGGCCCGCTGCTGGTCCTGGGAATGGCGACGATGGTGGTGGCGAGCCTGGGGGTGGTCGGTGCGCTGCGCCTGCGCATCGGCGCGGCCTACCTGGTGCTGATGTCGTCGGGGACCCTGTTCGTGGCCTTCGCGCTGGCCGCACCGGGCACGATCGCCGCCGGCCTGTACTACCTGCCGCACAGCTGCTTCGCGGCGGCGGCGATGTTCCTCATCGCGCACATCGTCCAGCGCGAGCGCGGCCGCCACGGCGACCGCGTGCTGCCGATCGCCCCGGCGCTGTCACGGCGCACCGCGACGCTGTACCTGGTGGCCGCGGTCGCGATGGTCGGGCTGCCGCCGCTGTCGGGCTTCGTCGGCAAGTTCCTGCTGCTGGCCGCGGTGCCGGATCCGGACACCGGTTGGGTGTACGCCACCGTGCTCGGCAGCAGCCTGCTGGCGCTGATCGGACTCAGCCGCACCGGGACCCGGCTGTTCTGGCGCGTCGGCGACGACCAGCCCGGCGACGACGAGCCCGCACCGCCGCCCGTGTCGGAGCCGGTGCCCAGGGCCGGCCGCCTCGAGATCGCGGCAACCATGCTGCTGCTGGGCTACGGGGTCGCGATGAGCCTGGCGCCCGGCCCGGTGCTGCGCTACACCACGGCCACGGCCGGGCAGCTGCAGGCCACCACCGACTACATCGAAGGGGTGCGCGGCACGGTCTCCGGGTCGCGCACGCCATGAGGAGACGGAGATGATCGCGCGCCTGTTCCCTTCGATCCCGCAGAGCATCACGGTCTTCGTGTTCTGGCTGCTGATGGCCGAGGACGCGAGCGCCGGCAACCTGCTCATGGCCGCGTTGCTCGCCGTGCTGATGCCGCAGCTGGCCGCGCGCCTGGAGCGGGAGTTCGCGCGCCTGGGCGAGGTCTGGCTGCTGGTGCCGCTGGGCCTGACCCTGCTGTGGGACATCGTGGTGGCCAACGTCACCGTCGCGCGCCAGGTGCTGGGACCGGAGTCGAAGCTGCACCCGGGCTTCATCTGGATCCCGCTGGAGCTGACCAACATCCACGGCATCTCGGCGCTGACCAGCGTCATTACCCTGACGCCCGGCACGCTGACCGCCGAACTGTCCGAGGACCGCACGCACCTGCTGGTCCACTGCCTGGACGTCAAGGATCCCCAGGCAATGGTCGACGAGATCAAGCGCCGCTACGAGGCGCCCCTGCGCAGGATATTCCCATGAGCGAGCTGATGGACCTGGTGATCGGCGCCTGCATGGTGGTGGTCGGCGCGGCGATGCTGCTGGCGCTGTGGCGGCTGGCGCGCGGGCCGACCGCGCCGGACCGCATCCTCGCGCTCGACACGCTCTACGTCGCCACGATCGCCGAGGCGGTGCTGCTCGGCATGCTCGACGAGACCGAGGTGTACTTCGAGATCGCGCTGATCATCGCCATGCTCGGGTTCTTCGGCACCGTGGTGCTGAGCAAGTACGTCATCCGCAGGGACATCGTGGAATGAGGCTGGCGATCGACATCGCGACCCTGCTGCTCCTGGTCACGGGCTGCTGCTTCGTGTTCCTGGGCAGCTTCGCGCTGGTGAAGCTGTCGAGCTTCTTCCACCGCATCCACGGGCCGACCAAGGCCAGCACCCTGGGCGTGGGCTGCATCCTCGCGGCCTCGGTGCTGCACCGCGCGATCCACGGCACCGGGCTGCACCCGCGCGAACTGTTGATCACCGTGTTCCTGTTCCTGACCGCGCCGGTCGCCGCGCACCTGATGTCGCGCGCGGCGCTGTCGCTGATGGAAGGCCGGCCGGAGGCGCCGTCGCGCCGCACCGAGCCCGAGGGCCACATCCGCGACGACGCCGACGAGCGCGCCGAGCAGGAGGCGCGCGAGCGCGCCGAGGGCCGGGACGACGGCTGATCGCCGCCGGCGTCAGGACATCGCCAGTTCCAGGCCCAGCCAGCCCAGGAACGCCAGCAGCAGCACTCCGCCCTCGGCGCGGCTGACCTCGAGGTCGCCGCGCAGCATCGGCAGCAGCAGCGCCGCGAGCGCCAGCGATGCCGGGAGCTCGACGTGCACGAACGACGCCGGCACGTGCACGTCGCGCACCAGCGCCATGCCGCCCACCACCAGCAGCAGGTTGACCAGGCTCGACCCGATCACGTGCCCGGCGACGAGGTCGCCCTGGCCGCGACGCGCGGCGGCGATGGCGGCCGCGACTTCCGGCAGCGCCGTGCCGATCGCCACCGGCAGCAAGCCCAGCACCAGCGCTTCCATGCCCAGCGCCGGTCCGAGCCCGAGCGCGCCGGCCACGACCCAGCGCGCGCCGAACCACAGCAGTGCCGCGGCGATCGCCAGCCGCAGCAGGTTCAGCGCCGGCGAGGTATGGGTGCGCGCGAACTCCTCGAGCGTTTCCCGGAGTTCGGCCTGGCGGCGTCCGAGGTGCCAGGAGACGCCCAGCACCACGGCGAAGGCCGCCACCAGCAGCGCCCCGTCGAGGCGGCTGAGCCGCCCGTCCTGCGCCAGCAGGATCGTGGCCACCGTGGCCAGCACCAGGCACAGCAGCAGCGCCGGCAGCGCCTTCCAGCGGACCAGCAGCGGCGCGCACAGCGCCGCCGCGCCCAGCGCGAGGCCGAAGTTGGCGATATTGCTGCCGACCGCGTTGCCGAGCGCGAGCGCCGGTTCGCCGAGGGCGATCGCGCGCAGGTTGACCGCCAGTTCGGGGATCGAGGTCGCGAACGCGACCAGCACCAGGCCGGTGGTGAACGGGCTGAGGCCCATGCGCCTGGACAGTCCCGACGCGGCCTTGACCAGGGAATCGCCGCCCAGGGCCAGCAGGATGATGCCCGCGATGAGCTGGATCAGTGCCATGGCCGCGTCCACCTCCCGGTCCGTGAAACGGCGCGATTATGCCGGAGCGGCCGGTCCGCTCAGGAGCAACCCTCCACGTAGTCGACCTGCGGCGGGATCCCGACCCGCCAGCCGACGACGCGCCCGTCCCCGTCCAGTTCCAGCACCAGCACGCCCTCGCCCTCCGCGGCGGACACCCGCAGCACCCGGCCCTGGGGGTCGTACTTGTGCGGCTGCTCGGCCACGCGGCCCGGGTACAGCGCGCGCACCTCGTCGGCGCTCATGCCGACGCGCGCGCCGCCCGGCGCCTCGATCGACGGGTCGGCCACGTCCACGCGCACGAACCGGTCGCCTTCGACCATGAACGCGATGCGGTAGCCCTCCGGGCCCATCGGTTGCGGGATCAGGTAATGGCAACCGCCCGGCTCGTCCGGCCGGGCGTCGCCCAGGTCCCCGCCCCAGGCCTGGCGCACGGCCTCGGCGCCGTCGCCGAAGCGGACCGGGCCGAAGCCGTCGAAGCGCAGGGCGCCTTCGGCGGGTCCGTCGACGCGCAGCGAGCCGGCGGGAGCGGCGGACGGCCGGGACGGCGAGGCGGGTTCGCCGGGTTCGGCCGGTGGGGTCGGTCCGGCGGGCGCCGGCGGTTGCGCGGCAGGCGGAGGCGCGGCAGGCGCGGTGGGCCCGCCGTCGCAACCGGCAAGCGCGGCGAAGGACAGGACCAGGACCGTGGCATGCAGGCGCATGGACACTCCGGGGGCAGCGGCGACGGCGCGATCATGTCACGCGCCGCGTGAGCGCGACGACCATGCCCGGTCGACGACCGGCGACCACCCCCGCCCGCGGGCGTGCGCCCGTCGACAACCCGTGGCCATTGTAGGAGCGGCTTCAGCCGCGACCGTCGTCGCCGGTCGTCGCAACGGCTGGCTCCGGTCGCGGCTGAAGCCGCTCCTGCAGGGACGGGAACCGTCAGGCCGGTGGTGTGAAGTGCTTGCGCAGGCCCGCCCAGCAGGCCTGGTAGTCGCGCTGGCGATGCCCGGCCTCGATCGCCTGCCGGGTCGGCTTGAGCACCAGCCGGGTCTCGAACATGAAGGCCATGGTGTCGGTGATGACGTCCGGCTTCGACAGGTCCGCGCTCGAGGCCTTCTCGAACGTCGCCGCGTCCGGGCCGTGGCCGGTCATGCAGTTGTGCAGCGAGCAGCCGCCGGGCGCGAAGCCCTCGGCCTTGGCGTCGTACACGCCGTGGACCAGGCCCATGAACTCGCTGGCGACGTTGCGGTGGAACCACGGCGGCCGGAAGGTGTCCTGCTGGACCAGCCAGCGCGGCGGGAAGATCGCCAGGTCCAGGTTGCCCACGCCGGGCGTGTCGGTCGGCGAGGTGAGCACGAGGAAGATGCTCGGGTCCGGGTGGTCGAAGCTGATCGAGCCGATGGTGTTGAAGCGGCGCAGGTCGTACTTGTACGGCGCGTAGTTGCCGTGCCAGCCGACCACGTCCAGCGGCGAGTGGTCGATCGGCGCGTGCCACAGCCGGCCGCCGAACTTGGCGATCAGCTCGAAGCTGCCCTCGACGTCCTCGTACGCGGCCACCGGGGAGAGGAAGTCGCGCGGGTTGGCCAGGCCGTTGGCGCCGATCGGGCCCAGGTCCGGCAACCGCAGCAGCGCGCCGTAGTTCTCGCACACGTAGCCGCGCGAGGGGCCGTCGGGCAGTTCGACCCGGAAGCGCACGCCGCGCGGCACCACCGCGATCTCCTGCGGCTCGACCTCGAGCACGCCCAGCTCGGTCGCGATCCGCAGCCGGCCCAGCTGCGGGACCACGAGCAGCTCGCCGTCGGCGCTGTAGAAGTAGCGGCCGCGCATCGTGGCGTTGGCCGCGTACAGGTGGATGCCCACGCCGGTGCGCGCGTCGCTGCCGCCGTTGCCGGCCATCGTGTAGAGGCCTTCGACGAAGTCGGTCGGCGCCTCCGGCAGCGGCAGCGGGTTCCAGCGCATCTGGTCGGGCGAGACCGGCACTTCGCCGAAGCGCTCGTGCAGGCGCGGCTGGGCGAACGGCTCGAAGCGGCCGTGCATGGCCGCCGGGCGGATCCGGTACAGCCAGCTGCGCCGGTTCTCCGCGCGCGGCGCGGTGAACGCGGTGCCGCTGAGCTGCTCCGCGTACAGGCCGTGCGCCACCCGCTGCGGCGAGTTGCGCCCGACCGGCAGGGTGCCCGGGATCGCCTCGGTCGCGAACTCGTTGCCGAAGCCCGACATGTAGTTGCTGTCCGCCATCGCCTGCCTCGCTCCGCCGATCCTGCCGCCCGCGGGCGCCGCGTCCTACAGGACGCCGCGCCGCATCTGGTCGCGCTCGATGCTCTCGAACAGGGCCTGGAAGTTGCCCTCGCCGAAGCCCTCGTTGCCCTTGCGCTGGATGATCTCGAAGAAGATCGGGCCGAGCGCGTTCTGGGTGAAGATCTGCAGCAGCTTGCGCTGCTTGGTCTCGGGGTCGGCGTCGATCAGGATCCGGTTGCGGCGCAGGCGCTCGAGGTCCTCGCCGTGGTTGGGGATCCGCTGGTCGACCACGTCGAAGTAGGTGTCGGGCGTGTCGAGGAACTCGATCCCCGCCTCGCGCATCTTCTCCACCGTCACGTAGATGTCGTTGGTGAAGCAGGCGATGTGCTGGATGCCCTCGCCGCGGTAGGCCTCGAGGTACTCGTTGATCTGGCTCTTGGGGTCGCTCGACTCGTTGAGCGGGATGCGCACCATGCCGTCGGGCGCGGTCATCGCCTTCGACAGCAGCCCGGTCTTGGCGCCCTTGATGTCGAAGTAGCGGATCTCGCGGAAATTGAACAGCCGCTCGTAGTAGTCCGCCCACTTCTCCATGTTGCCCGGGTAGAGGTTGTGGGTGAGGTGGTCGATGAAGGTCAGGCCGAAGCCCTCGGGCATCAGGTCGACGCCGGGGAGGATCTCGTAGTCCGGGTCGTGGATCGTGCCCTTGCTGTCGTAGCGGTCGACCAGGTACAGCATGCAGCCGCCGATGCCCTTGATCACCGGGGCCGCCACCGCCTTGGTCAGTTCGTCCTCGGGCGCGAACTCCTCGGCGCCGTTCTGCAGCACCTGCATCCGCACCCACTCGGCCAGCTTCCTGAAGCGGATCGCGAAGCCGCAGGCGCTCGGGCCGTGCTCGGCGGCGAAGCGCGCGGCGAAGGAGTCGGGGTCTTCGTTGATCAGGAACGTGCAGTCGCCCTGGCGGTAGGTGCTGATCGGCCGGGTCCGGTGGCGGGCGACCTGGACGAAGCCCATGCGCCGGAAATAGTCGTGGAGGTGGCCGGCCTGGCCTTCGGGGGCGGCGTACTCGACGAATTCGAACCCGTCGATCCCCATGGGGTTCTCGAACCGGGTGACCTGCATGCCGGCCTCGGGAGTGGCGACTGCCTGTGACTGCGCTGTCATGTGATACTCCTCACGGGGAAGGGGCGCGGCCGGGGGCCGCACTGGAACCCTATTCTATAGTTTCACGGGTAACCAACAGCAAGGTGCAGCGCATCATGTCCGACCCAGCCGTCCCACAGGAGCAGGAGCACGCGGTCCTCGATCTGGAGCGCTTCCTGCCGTACCGCCTGAGCGTGCTCTCCAACCGGGTGAGTACCGCCATCTCCAACGAGTACCGCCGCCGCTTCGGCCTGGCCATCACCGAGTGGCGGGTCATGGCCGTGCTCGGCCGCTACCCGGGCCTGTCGGCGCGCGAGGTCACCGAGCGCACGGCCATGGACAAGGTGGCGGTGAGCCGCGCCGTGGCCCGGTTGCTGGAGCGCGAGCTGATCCGGCGCGACATCCACGGCGACGACCGCCGCCGCTCGGTGCTCACCCTGTCCGAGTCGGGCTATTCGGTCTACGACGAGGTGGCGCCGATGACCCTGGCCTGCGAGCGCCGGCTGCTCGAACCGCTGTCGGAGGAAGAGCGCGAGACCCTGTCCCGGCTGATCGACAAGCTCGCCGGCGAGGGCATGGACTCGATGCTGCGGCACCTCTGACCGGGGCCGCGCCGGGGCGCCGCCGCCCGCGCGCGCCGCGCCCTGCCCCGGCGTCAGGCCGGCTTCGCGCCCGACGGATACTCCAGGCCGTGCGCCCGGGGTCCGGACTCCGAGCGCCACAGCAGCCACGAGAACAGCAGCCCGAGCGCCGCCAGCGCGGTGTAGAACCACATTCCCGGCGCGTACCCGGCGGGGTTGTCCGGACCGGCGGCGAACGCCGTGTTGAACCGCCCCACCGCCAGCGGCACCAGGGCGACCCCGACCTGCTGGCACAGGGTCATCATCGAGTAGGCCGAGCCCAGCCGGTTCTCGCGGACGATGTAGGCCACCGACGGCCACATCACCGCCGGGATCAGCGAGAACACCGCGCCCAGCAGCAGCATCACCACCAGCAGCGTGAGCGGGACCGCCGCGCCATCCGTGAATGGAAGCGCGATTTCCGGCCCGGGCGGCGCGTAGGTGACCAGCAGGAACAGCGGCAGCATCGCCAGCGAGCCGACCGCCATGAACAGCGAGCGCCGCCCCACCCGGTCCACCCACAGGCCGAACAGCGGCGTCACCACGATCGCCGCCACCGGCAACAGGCTGCTGAGCATCCCGGCGGTGTCGCGCGCCAGCCCGTGCGCCTGCTGGAAGTAGTCGATGGCGAAGGCGCGGAACGGGAACACCGTGGCGTAGAACACCACGCACAGGCCCACGATGTACCAGTACGAGGCGCTGAAGGCGTACAGGCCCTTGAGCGCCAGCTTGTCGGTGGATCCCGCCTGGCCGAGGTCGATGCGCCGCTCCAGCCGCGCCTCGGCCATCCAGTACAGCATGGCCGCGGCCACCGCCACCGCGGCGATGCCGGTGGCCAGCCACAGCGGGTCCTGCCAGTTGGCGTAAAGCCCGGAGGCGAACGAAGGCGACCAGTCGGCCGACGCCGAACCCAGGCGCGCGATCGACAGGTTGATGCCGAACGCGAACGACAGCTCCTTGCCCTTGAACCACTTCGCCAGCACCGCGGTCACGGCCACGATCAGCGGCTCGGCGCCGATCCCGAGCAGGAAGCGCCCGGCGACCATGGTCTCGAAGCGCGCCGTCGACGCCATCAGCGCCGACGCGGCCAGGCAGATGGCCGCGAACAGGAGGATCGAGCGCCGGGTGCCCCAGCGGTCGATCACGTAGCCGCCGGCCAGCAGCACCACGACCGCCGCGACGCTGTAGGCGCTGAAGACCATGCTGACCTGGTCGTAGGTGAAGCCTGCCTGCTCGCGCAGCAGGTCCACCACCGGGCCGAACGCGTCGTAGACGTAGTAGTTGCCGAACATGGCCACGCTGACCAGCAGCAGGGCGAGCCAGCGCTGGGCGGGCGAAGGACGCGGCAACGGGGGCGCGGCGTGGTGGGTCATCGGGAGCTGCCCGTGGCAGGGACGGCGCGACCGGCGCGCGTGCGCCGGCCGCCGCGGAGGCCGGCACCGCGCCCGCGGCGCCGGCGCGGCCGCCGCACCGGAACTACTTCACGCCATGCATCAGCTTCTGGATCAGCGGCGCGATCAGGAACAGCGCAAGGCCCGAGCCGACCAGCACCCAGAAACCGAAGGTGTAGCCGCCCAGCGCCGATTCCACGCTCATGCCCGACTCGCCGCTGACGTGGCTGGCGAAGATGCCGGAGAGGTTGTTGCCGATCGCGGTCGACAGGAACCAGCCACCCATGCCGAAGCCGACCAGGCGCACCGGCGCCAGCTTGGTCACCATCGACAGGCCGATCGGCGACAGGCACAGCTCGCCGATCGACTGGATCACGTAGACCATGAACAGGGTCCAGAACGGGATCTTCAGGCTCTGCGGATCGACCAGGCTGGTCAGCGCGAACATCAGCAGCAGGAACGCCAGGCCATTGAAGATGATGCCCAGGCCGAACTTGCGCGGGATGGAGGGATTCGCCTTGCCCATCTTCACCCAGATCCACGCGACCAGCGGGGCAAGCGTGATGATGGCCAGCGAGTTGACTGACTGGAACCAGCCCACCGGGAAGATCCAGCCGCCGAAGTCGCGGTCGACGATGTTCTGGGCCAGGAAGTTGAACGAGCTGCCGGCCTGCTCGAAGAAGCACCAGAACAGCACGTTGAACGCGAAGATGATCAGCATGGCGATGGCCATGTCGCGGCGCACGGGGCCATCCTTGAAGCCTTCGCGCAGGATCAGCACGCACAGGCCCACGAACAGCGCGCTCAGCAGCCACTGCAGCTGTCCGGCGTCGATCGCGAGCAGGACGTAGATCACCGGAATCGAGACCAGCGCGCCGAGCGCGGTGTACAGCACCCGCGCCTTGCCCTCGCCGCCGGCCGCCGGGCGGCCGATCCCCTTCAACTGGGCGCGGCCGAACCAGAACCACACCAGGCTGATCAGCATGCCGACGCCGGAGGCGATGAAGACCACCTTGTACGCGGGCATGTCGGGCGAGCCGCCGAACATGCGCTCGGCCAGCCAGCCTGTGAGGATCGGCGCGATGAAGGCGCCGGCATTGATGCCCATGTAGAACAGGGTGAAGCCGGAGTCGCGGCGGGCGTCGCCCGGAGCGTACAGATGGCCGACCATGGTCGAGATGTTCGGCTTGAACAGGCCGTTGCCGGCGATCACCGTGGCCAGGCCCAGCTTGAAGACGGTCTCGTTGGGCACGACGATCATGAACAGGCCGGCCGCCATGACCACCGCGCCCAGCAGGATCGAGCGCTGGTAGCCGATCACCTTGTCGGCGACGTAGCCGCCGAACAGCGCCGCTGCGTAGACCAGCGCCAGGTAGGCGCCGTAGAGCCTGCTGGCCGGGGCCTCGCCGGCGGCGTCGCCGTTGTAGAACTGGGCGACGATGTAGAGCGCCAGCGCCCAGCGCATGCCGTAGAAGGCGAAGCGCTCCCAGAACTCGGTCATGAACAGCATCCACAGCGGACGCGGATGGCCCATGACCTGGGGGAAGTCGGGGGATCCGGCCTCCGGGCGAGGCTGTTCCATGCCCGGACCTGCGGGCTCGACGCGGTTGGAATTCATGCGGTGGGACTCCCCCGGGACTGTCTGGTTGGGTGCGCGTGCGCGGGCGCCGCGACGGCGCCGGCCGCACGCGGATGGCTGGTTTCGGGCGCAACGTTAGCCCGTGACGGCCGGCTTGGGAACCCGACGCGGCCGCCGGAGGGCGTCTTCACGCCCCGCCCGGGCCGCCGGGGCCGCGGCCGCAGGGGCACGGGGCGGGCTACATGCGCCGTGCGGGCCAGAGGTACTCGCGGTCGTCGAAGCTGCGGCACCAGTGCGGCCGGTACACCACGACCAGCACCATCACGGTGCCGGCGAAGAACGCCTCGGCGAACATCAGCATCGGCGTGGCCGCCAGGTACGCGGCCGCGGAGCGCGCGCCCAGCCAGGCCTCGAGCCCCGCCTTGGCCAGCATCGAGGCGGCCATCGCCAGCGCCGCGCCGGCGAAGGCGTGGAGCATCACGTAGGTGAAGATGTTGCGCGGCAGCCAGGCGCGGGCCAGCCGCGAGGCCACCGCGCTCACCGCCACCGGCAGCGCCCCGGTGGCGAGGAAATCCATCGCCCAGCCGTGCCAGGCCGCGCCCATCAGCACGCCGGCGAGGCTGGACAGCACCATCACCCAGCACGCGCTGCCGGCGCCGAACATCAGCGTGGCGATGGTCGCGCCGAGGAAGTGCAGCATCACGCCCTGCAGCGCGGCGGTGTTGAACCAGCGCATCGCCGCCAGCGCCAGCGCGGCGACCACGAGCACGCGCAGCGCCTCGCGGTCGGCCCCGGCCACGTGCCGGCCCAGCGCCGGCGCCGCGCGCGCCAGCACCGCGGCGGCGGCCAGCCACGCCGGCCACGACGCCCACCCCGGCAGCGACGCGCCCACGCGGCGTCCCCGCGGGTCAGCGTCCCGGTCCGATGTGCGTGCGCACGTCGAACAGTTCCGGGAAGAACGTCAGTTCGAGAGCCTGCTTGAGGAAGCCCACGCCCGAGGATCCGCCGGTGCCGCGCTTGAAGCCGATGATCCGCATCACCGTACGCATGTGCCGGAAGCGCCACAGCTGGAACTGGGTCTCCAGGTCCACCAGGTCCTCGCACAGCGCGTACTCGCGCCAGTGGCGGTCGGTGTGCTCGTAGATCGAGACGAACACCGGCAGCAGCTCCTCGTCACGCACGTGCGGCCGGGTCCAGTCGCGCTCCAGGTGCCGCTTCGGAACCGCGTGGCCCCAGCGCGCAAGGTACATCAGGAACTCGTCGTACAGGCTGGGCGCGGCCAGCACCTCGCGCAGGCGCGCCTGCCCCTCCGGGTCGTGGGCGAACACCTTGAGCATCGCCGCGTTCTTGTTGCCCATCAGGAACTCGAGCGTGCGGTACTGCAGCGACTGGAACCCCGAGGAGGGCCCCAGCACCTCGCGGAACTCCATGTACTCCGACGGCGTGAGCGTCTCCAGCACCGACCACTGCTCGGTGAGCTGGCGCAGCACCTGCTTGCAGCGCGCGATCACCTTCTGGCAGCGCCAGACCTGGTCGCGGCGCAGGAACGCGACCGCGGCACCGAGTTCGTGGATCGCCAGCTTCAGCCACAGCTCCGAGACCTGGTGCTGGACGATGAACAGCATCTCGTCGTGGTGCGGCGGGTCGGAGCGCGGATGCTGGGCCGACAGCAGCCGGTCCAGGTGCAGGTAGCCGCCATAGGTGATCCGCCCCTCGAGGTCGGTGTGGATGCCCTCCTCGAGCGGCCGTTCGTTGTCTTCGATTCCCATCGCGCGAGGGTAACGCATCCGGCCCGTCCCGCGCCGCCACCGGCCGTGCGTGCGACCTGGCGGGGATCGGGCGGCGTCGGCCCCGCGGGGCGGGCGACGCGGCGCCACCGCGCACGCAATCGCGCGAAAACGGCATGCCGCCGCAAGCACATTGCGCCGCGCCGCGCATGACGCGGCGCGCAACGTTTCCTTACCCCGGAAACCTTATCATGCCCGGCCCGACGACGGACGGATGCGATCGATGCGCATAGCCGCGAGTTTCGAGATCGAATACCTGCAGTACCTGGCCCCGGACGGGACGCTCGCGGCCGACCTGCCGCCGCAGGCGCCGGCCGCGGACGAGGTCCTGGAACTGTTCCGCAGGATGCTGTTCCTGCGCACCTTCGACGGCAAGGCCGTCGCCCTGCAGCGCACAGGCAAGCTCGGCACCTACGCGCCCTGCCTCGGCCACGAGGCCACCCAGATCGGGATCGGCGCGATGATGCGCCCCGAGGACGTGCTCGCCCCGAGCTACCGCGAGTACGGCGCGCAGATCATGCGCGGCGTGCAGCTGCGCGAGATCCTGCTGTACTGGGGCGGCGACGAGCGCGGCAACGACTACCGGAACGAGCCCGCGCGCCACGACTTCCCGTGGGCGGTGCCGATCGCCACCCAGTGCCTGCACGCGGCCGGCGCCGCGCTCGCGTTCAAGCTGCGCGGCGAGAAGCGCGTCGCCGTCACCTGCTGCGGCGACGGCGGCAGCTCCAAGTCCGACACCTACGCCGCAATCAACGCCGCCGGTGCCTACGCCCTGCCCTTCGTCCAGTGCATCATCAACAACGGCTGGGCGATCTCGGTGCCGCGCAGCGCGCAGACCGGCGCACGGACCCTGGCGCAGAAGGGCCTGGCGGGCGGCCTGCACTGCCTGCAGGTGGACGGCAACGACCTGTTCGCGGTGCTCGAGGGCATGCGCCGGGCGATGGAGCGCGCGCGCGCCGGCGAGGGCGGCACGGTCATCGAGTTCCTCACCTATCGCCTCCACGACCACACCACCGCCGACGATGCGCGCCGTTACCGCGACGAGGCCGAGGTGAAGGACGCCTGGACCCGCGACCCGGTCGCGCGCCTGCGCACCTGGCTCACCGCGCAGGGGCTGTGGGACGAGGCCCGGGAGGAGGAATGGATCGCCGAGTGCACGCGCCAGGTCGATGCCGAGATCGACGCCTACCTGGGCACGAAGAGCCAGCCGCCCGAGGCGATGTTCGATTACCTGTACGCCGACCCGCCGCCCGACATCCTCGAGCAGCGGGCCCAGCTGCTGGCCCTGGAGGGACGCGCATGAAGGCGGTCGCGAAGCAGGACGCGGCGGGCGCCGGCGGAGCGCCGGCGGCGAAGGCGATCACCCTGATCGAGGCGATCACCCAGGCCCTGGCCTGGGAGATGCGCCACGACGACTCGGTGGTCGTGCTGGGCGAGGACGTGGGCGTGAACGGCGGCGTGTTCCGCGCCACTGCCGGGCTGCAGCAGCAGTTCGGCCCGATGCGCGTGCTCGACACGCCACTCGACGAAACCACCATCGCCGGCCTTACCGTGGGCATGGCGGCGATGGGCATGAAGCCGGTGGCCGAGGCGCAGTTCGACGGCTTCATCTACCCGATGCTCGACCACATCATCTGCCACGCGGTGCGCTTCCGCTACCGCACCCGGGGCCGGCTCACCTGCCCGATGGTGCTGCGCGTGCCCTGGGGCGGCGGCATCCGCGCGCCCGAGCACCACAGCGAGGCCAACGAGGCGATGTTCACCAACGTGCCCGGGCTGCGGGTGGTGATGCCGTCCTCGCCCGCGCGCGCCTACGGCATGCTGCTGGCGGCGATCCGCGAACCCGACCCGGTGATCTACTTCGAGCCCAAGCGCATCTACCGGCAGTACAAGGAAGTGGTGCCCGACGACGGCGAAGCGCTGCCGCTGGACGTGTGCTACGTGCTGCGCGACGGCAGCGACGTCACCCTGGTCACCTGGGGCGCGCAGGTGAAGGAGACGCTGGAGGCCGCCGAGCAGCTCGAGGCCGAAGGCATCAGCGCCGAGGTGATCGACGTCGCCACCCTCAAGCCGCTGGACTTCGCCACCATCGCCGAGTCGGTGGCCCGGACCGGCCGCTGCGTGATCGTGCACGAGGCGCCGAAGACCGCGGGCTTCGGCGCCGAGATCGCGGCGCGCCTGGCCAGCGAATCGATGTACGACCTGCTGGCGCCGGTCGAGCGCGTCACCGGCTACGATACCCACATGCCGCTGTTCCGGCTGGAGATGAAGTACATGCCGTCCACCGCGCGCATCGTGGAAGCGGCGAAGCGCACGCTGGCGGCCTCGTAGCGCCCGGCGCGTGCGATGCGCCGCGCGGGCGCATCGCCATCGCCCCCGTCCGCGCGGCCCCACCCCGATCCATCCAACCGACACTTCCGGCATCGACATGGGCAACAGGAACACCTTCCTCCTCCCCGACCTCGGCGAAGGCCTGCCCGACGCCACCATCGTCGAGTGGTACGTCAAGGTGGGCGACACGGTGCGCCTGGACGACAACCTGGTGTCGATGGAAACCGCCAAGGCCGTGGTCGACGTGCCCTCGCCGGTCTCCGGCAAGGTGCTCAGGCTCGGCGGCGGTCCCGGCGACGTGATCGCCACCGGCGCGATGCTGGCCGAGTTCGAGGTCGATCCCACGATGCCGCAGCGCGCCGAGGGCCAGGACACCGGCCACCACCACGGGGCGCGCCCGGCCGGCAAGGGCGTGGGCACGCAGGACCCCGCGCCGGACGACCGCGTGGTCGCCTCCAGCGAGGGCGGCGCGATCGAGGATGCGGGCGTGCCGCCGCCGGAACGGAAATCGGACGCCGGCGGCGAGCGCGCCGACAGCGGCACCGTGGTCGGCGCGATGCAGTCCTCCGACGCGGTGCAGAGCGACCGCCTGCTCTCGGTCGGCGGCGTCAGGGCGATGCCGGCGGTGCGCGCGCTGGCGCGCAAGCTGCGCGTGGACCTCAGCCGCGTGACCGGCACCGGTGCCGACGGCGTGGTGACGATGGCGGACGTGAAGCGGGCGGCGGCGGAAGGCACCGCGGCGGCAGGCCCGCACCCCAGCCCTCCCCCGCGGGCGGGGGAGGGAGCTGCCGACTTCCGCCAGTCTCCCGCTCCCCCTTCCCCGCCTGCAGGAGAGGGCCGGGGTGGGAGCACGCGCAACGCCGCGCAGCGCACCGCGCTCTCGGCCAGCGGCCGGCCGATGCGCACCCGACCGCCCTCGGTCAGCGCCAGCGGCCAGCCCGAGCAGCTCCGGGGCGTGCGCCGGAACATGGCGCGGGTCATGGCCGACGCGCACAGCAAGGTCGTGCCAACCACCCTGGTGGACGATGCCGACGTCCAGGCCTGGCACCCGGGCAATGACGTCACCGTGCGCCTGGTGCGCGCGATCTGCGCGGCCGCGGCCGCGGTGCCGGCGCTTAATGCCTGGTTCGACGGCGACACGCTCACCCGCACCCTGCACCCGCACGTGGACCTGG
This sequence comes from Luteimonas sp. J29, assembly GCF_000472505.1. GTDB lineage: Bacteria > Pseudomonadota > Gammaproteobacteria > Xanthomonadales > Xanthomonadaceae > Luteimonas. The sequence goes on along the minus strand of NZ_AWZR01000001.1, from coordinate 585,137 downwards.
GCATCGCGGTCGACACCCCCGACGGCCTGTTCGTGCCCGCGCTGCGCAACGCCGACCTGCTCGACGCACGCGGGGTGCGCGCCGCGGTCGACCGCCTGCGCGCGCAGGTGGAGGACCGCAGCATCCCCGCCTCGGAGCTCACCGGCCACACCATCTCGCTGTCGAACTTCGGCATGTTCGCCGGCCGCTACGCCACTCCGGTGGTGGTGCCGCCGAGCGTGGCGATCGTCGCCGCCGGGCGCGCGCGCCACCAGGTCACGCCGGTCGTCGGCGGTTTCGAGTCGCGCAAGGTCATCCCGTTGTCGCTGACCTTCGACCACCGCGCCTGCACCGGCGGCGAGGCGGCGCGCTTCCTGCGCGCGATGCTCGACGACCTCGCCCTCCCCGACTGACCGCGACCACGCCCCGTGCACCGCAGCCGACTCGCAGGATTCATGATCGAGGTCCGCGACGGCACGCTGGAGGCGGCGGCGAGGTTCCGGGGCGGCGCACTCGGCCTGCCGGTGGTCGATCCCGACGAAGGCGGGCGCGGCCGCTACGCCGTGTTCGGCCCCGCGCCCGGCGGCCTGCACGCCGAGGTCCAGCGCGTCGACCATCCCCCGCGCGTGCACCTGGACATCGAGGCGGACGACGTGGAGGCCGAAGTCCGCCGTCTCGAAGTGCTGGGCGCGCGCAGGATCGAACACGTGCGCGCACGCCTGTGGGTGATGGAGGCCCCGAGCGGCCACCGCTTCTGCGTGGTCCCGATGCGCGAAGACGCACCCCGCGCCATGCCTTCCACCTGGCCCTGATCCAAGGAGGAACCCCCATGCCCCACCACAGCCGCCTTTGCGCCCTGGTCCTGGACTGCGAGGTCGAGGACCTCGGCCCGCACGTGGAGTTCTGGAGCAAGGCCCTGGGCAAGCGCGTCGAGCGCGCCGACGAGGACGGCGACGGCCGCTACGCCCGCCTGCAGACCGCGGACGACGAGCCGATCATCCTGCTGCAGAAGGTCTCGCACCCTTCGCGCGTGCACCTGGACATCGAGACCGACGACGTCGAGGCCGAAGTCAGGCGGCTGGAGACGCTCGGCGCGCGCCGGGTCCGGAACGTCCACACCTGGGTGGTGATGGAGGCGCCCAGCGGCCACCGCTTCTGCGTGGTCCGCCAGCAGCGCAAGCCGTTCGGCCCGCACCTCAACCGCTGGGACTGAGCCGGACTATCGCGTGGCCGGCGTGCGCCGCGCGTTGCTCGCGTCGCGCAGCGCCTTGAATTCCGAGCCCTCGTGCCAGTGCGGCCAGTGGTCGCCGTCGGCGAGTTCGCGCGCAAGCGCGTACAGCAGCTCGACGTCGCGCACCTGGCCACTGGGGTCCCAGTCGGGCGACCAGGCGTCGCACGGGCGGTGGTAGCACTCGGCAAAGTAGGCCTCGCGCAGCGCGGTGCCGCGCTCGACGCCGCCCTCGACCATGTCCAGCCCGGCGCCGATGGTGATCGCCGGCACGCCGGCACGCGCGAACGCGAAGTGGTCGGCGCGGTAGAAGAACCCGGATTCGAGGTTGGGATCGGGCGATCGGCGGCGGCCATGCGCTTGGGCGATGCGGCCCAGGTCGTCCTCCAGCGACACGCGCCCGTTGCCCCAGGTGGCGATGTCGTGGGTCGGCCCGTCCGGGCTGAGCATCTCGATGTTGAGCACTGCGGCGGTGGTCTCCAGCGGGGTGAGCGGGTTCGCGGCGTAGTAGGTCGCGCCCTGCAGGCCCTTTTCCTCCGCGGCCAGGGCGACGAACAGCAGGCTGCGCGCCGGGCGCGGTCCGGCGGCGAACACGCGCGCCAGCTCCAGCACCGCAGCGACGCCCGTGGCGTTGTCGACCGCGCCGCGCCGGATGCGGTCGCCGCTGGCGTCCGGCTCGCCGATGCCGTAGGCGTCCCAGTGCGCGGACACGATCACCGTCTCCCCTGGGCGCGATGCGCCTTCCAGGCGGCCGACCACGTTGCGGGTCACCACCTCGTCGCGCACCACGTCGAATGCGGCCGACAGGGTCGCGTCGCCCAGCGCCACCGGCGCGAACGCGGCGGTCTGCGCGCGCGCCTTCTCGCGCTCGAAGTCCAGGCCCGCGGCCGCGAACAGCGACACCGCGGTGTCGCGATGGATCCAGCCGCGCAGCAGGGTGTGGTGCCGCGCGGCATCCGCGCGCGGGATGTCGAACAGCGGCGACAGCCCCGAGGCGCGCACCGTCTCCCAGCCGTAGGCGGCGGGCGCGGTCTCGTGCACGATCAGCGCGCCGAGCGCGCCGCGCCGGGCAAGCTCCTCGTACTTGTAGGTCCAGCGGCCGTGGTAGGTGACGGCGCGGCCGTCGAACGCGCCCGGCTCGGGCGTCTCGAAGTCGGGGTCGTTGATCAGCACCACCGCGACCTTGCCCGCCAGGTCGGCGCCCTTGTAGTCGTCCCAGCCGCGCTCGGGCGCGTCGATGCCGAAGCCGACGAACACCAGCGGCGCGCGCTCGACCTCGACCCGGTCCACCGGGCTGAGCGACTGCAGGGTGATGTCTTCGCCGTTGGCGAGCGCGCGGTCCTCGCCGCCGACGTGCAGGGTGGCGGCCACCGGTCCCTCGACCCGCGCCCGCACCAGCGGCACGGCCTGGGTCCAGCCGCCGTCGTCGCCGCCAGGCTGCAGGCCCGCCTCGGCGAAGCGTTCGGCGATGTAGGCCACCGTGCGCTCCTCGCCCGCGGTGGCCGGCGCGCGCCCTTCGAACCGGTCGGAGGCCAGCACCTGCACGTGGCGCATCAGCGCCGCGCCATCGATGCCGCCTCCGGGCACGTCGGCCGCGTGCGCGGACAGGGCCAGGATCGTGGTGCACAGGCAGGGCAGCAGGCGCTTGATCACGGGACTTCCTCCGGCATTGGACGGGAACGGGCTCAGCTGGCCCTGGCCAGGCGGTCGAGCCACACGCCCAGGCCCTGGGCATTGATCTCGATGTCGCCGCCGAGCACCTCGGCCACCATGCGCTCGGGCGCGTCGACGCCGTGTTCGGCCGCGCGCTCCACGCACAGCACGGTCAGCCCCTCGACGATCCGCGCGTGGCGGTCAGGCGCGCCGTCCACGCCGCGGGCGATCGCCGCCATCGCGTCCACCTGGGCAACCAGATCGTCGGCAATCCGCGCGCATTCGGTGACGACCCCGTAGTGGGCGATGCGGATCGCGGCCGGGCCCTGCGCGACGAGGCGCCGGATCGAGGCCTTCATCTGTTCCGGGTCGAACTGGACCGGCGAGGTGGTCGGCAGGGCGAAGGCGCCGTTGTGGTTGTCGAACTCGCGGTAGGACAGGCCGAAGGCGTCGCCCGCGATCCAGCTGCGCGTGTCCGCGTCCCAGACGCTGTAGTGGTGCAGCGCGTGCCCCGGCGTGTCGGCGCACAGCAGCGGGCGTCCGGCGAGTTCGACCACGTGGCCGTCCTCCGCCACCACCACCCGCGCCTCGTCCACCGGCAGCATCCCGGCGTGGTCGCGGGCGAACATCTCCTCGCCATAGACCTGCTTCGCGCCCGCGATCAGCTTCTCCGGATCGACCATGTGGCGCGCGCCGCGCGGATGCACCACCAGCCGGGCATTGGGCAGCGCGCGCATCAGCGGCCCGGCGCCGCCGGCGTGGTCGAGGTGGACGTGGGTGACAAGCAGCCAGTCGACCGCCTCGCGCGCCACCCCGGCGGCATCGATGGCCTCGAGCACGCGCCCGGCGCAGGTCGCGGTGCCGCAGTCGACCAGCGCCGCGCGGCCGCGCTCGCCGTGCACCAGGTAGGCCGCGCACAGGTGGGGGCGGATGTAGCCGGTATCGATGAGGGTGATGCCATCGGCTGGCATGGCGCGGTTCCCTGCCTGGACTGACCGACGAAGTGTGGCCGATGCGCCGGCCGCGGTCGACCCGCGTCAGCCCGGCCGGCGCAGCACCACGCGCCGCACCGCGAACGCGACCGCGAGCGCGGCCAGGAACACGCCGTAGCCCACCGCGGTGGCGAGGATCTGCGGCCACAGCCTGCCATAGCCCGGATCGGCGTAGCCGATCGCCCAGTGCACGCTCCACAGGAACGCGCCCACGGCCAGCGCCAGGGTGACGAGGTCGTAGGCCAGGCGCGCGGCGCCACGCGGCTGGCGCGGAAACAGCCAGTACAGCGTCGCCAGGATCGCGAACCAGGGCAGGAACAGGATCAGGGTCAGGTTGAGTTCGACCAGCGGATTCACGGCTTCTCCTTCGCGGCGCGCTCGGCGTCGGCGGCGGCCAGCGCCTCCAGTGCGGACTGGACCTCCGGCTCCGTGACGCCCTCGCCCAGCGCGGCCGGCGCCTGCGCGAGCGCCAGCGTGCCGCGGCGCAGGCCGGCGATCGCCTGACCCGCATCGCGCGGCGCCTCGAACGCGTGGCTCTGCAGCAGCACGCGGTCGCCCTGCACGAGCTTGAAATAGAAGCGCCCGTCGGCCTCGCGGTACTGCTTGAACACCGGCGGCGCCGGGCGCGCGGCGGGCCCGGCATCGGCGGTCGCGGACGCGGACGCGTCGATGCGCAGCTTCGACAGGTCGCGCAGGCCCACCGCGTCGCGCAGCTGCGCCAGCAATGGCGTGGCGTAGCGCTCGCGCAGGCGGCGCGCGCCGTCGCGCAGGATGTCCTCGATGTCGCCCGGCCGGGAGACCAGGTCGAGGTAGCGCTCGCGCAGCGGCGCGATCTCGCGCTCGACGAGGTCGAACAGGCGCTGCTTGGCCTCGCCCCAGCCGATGCCCTCGGCGTAGGCGCGGGCGAAGGCGGCCGTTTCCTCCCCGCTGGCGAAGGCCTGGTAGAGCTGGAACAGGGCCGAGCCTTCGGTGTCCTTGGGCTCGCCCGGCGCGCGCGAGTCGGTGACGATCGAGAACACCAGCCGGCGCAGTTCCTCCGGCGGCGCGAACAACGGGATGGTATTGCCGTAGCTCTTGCTCATCTTGCGCCCGTCCAGGCCGGGCAGCGTGGCCACGTGCTCCTCCACCACCGCCTCGGGCAGGGTGAACCACTCGCGGCCGTAGACGTGGTTGAAGCGCTGGCCGAAATCGCGCGCCATCTCGATGTGCTGCACCTGGTCGCGCCCTACCGGCACCTTGTGGGCATTGAAGATCAGGATGTCCGCGGCCATCAGCACCGGGTACATGAACAGGCCCGCGGTCACGCCGGCGTCGTCGTCCTCGCCCTCGACACGGTTGCGGTCCACGGCCGCCTTGTACGCGTGGGCGCGGTTGAGGATGCCCTTGCCGGCGACGCAGGTCAGGAACCAGGTGAGCTCCGTGATCTCGGGGATGTCGCTCTGGCGGTAGAACCACACCCGCGCCGGATCCAGGCCGGCGGCCAGCCAGGTGGCGGCGATCTCCAGCGTCGAGCGCTGGGTGCGCTCGGGCTCCTGGGCCTTGATCAGGCTGTGCAGGTCGGCCAGGAAGAAGAAGCTTTCGGTACCCGGGGCCCGGCTGCTGGCGATCGCCGGCCGCACCGCGCCGACGTAGTTGCCGAGGTGCGGGGTGCCGGACGTGGTGATGCCGGTCAGGACGCGGATGGGGGAATCGGGCATTGCGCGGCGCGAGGCTGGCGGGCGGGGCCTGAAGTTTACCCCGCCGCCGGTCCAACCCCGTCCGGCGCACCCGCGCGTTGGCATGGGGGACCCCGATACGAGGTGCCGCCATGAAACGCCTGACCGCCCTGCTCATGTCGTCGTGCCTGCTGCTGCCGTCTGCGCCGGCGCTTGCCGCGTCCCTGGTCCGGATCGACGTCGTCGACCGCGAGGAGGGCCACTGGCTGCCCGGCTACCGGTCCCGGGGCGAGACCTGGGTGGCCGGCACGCCCGGCCACCGCTACGCGGTGCGCCTGACCAACACCAGCGGCGAGCGGGTGCTGGCGGTGCTGTCGATCGACGGCATCAACGCGATCAGCGGCGAGACGGCGCACCCGTCGCAGTCGGGCTACGTGCTCGAGCCCTGGCAGAGCGCCGAAATCGAGGGCTGGCGCAAGTCGTGGCAGGACGTGGCCGCGTTCGTGTTCACGTCGCTCGACGACAGCTACGCCGCGCGCACCGGGCGCCCGGACAACGTCGGCACCATCGGCGTGGCGGTGTTCCGCGAACGTGCGACACCGCGTCCGTCGCCGCCTCCGATCGCACGCGCGGAGGCGAAGTCCGCGCCGCCGCCCGCGCCGGCCGCACCGCGGGCGGACGCCCATGCGGGCGAGTCGCGCGCGCGCCGGCAGATCGGCACCGGGCACGGCCCCCGCGAGTGGTCGCCCGTCGGCCAGGCATCGTTCGTACGCGCGACGCGCGAGCCGGTGCAGGTCACCCAACTGCGCTACGACGCGCCGTGGGCGCTGGCCTCGCGCGGCATCATCCCGCGCCAGCACGCGCAACGTCCCGCGCGCCCGCTTGGCCCGCAGGCCTTCCCCGGCAGGTTCGTGCCGGACCCGCCCGGCGCATGGTGAATCCCGCGGAACGAAGAAGGGCCGGCAATGCCGGCCCTTCCCGAATGCACCCGTTGGCCACCGGCGCAGCGCCGGGGCCACGGTTCGAGGTGGCTCAGTTGAGCGTCTTCTCGAACTCGCGCACCTCGCGCTCGGCGCGGTCGCGCTCCCAGCCGTAACGCTCCTGGAGCTTGCCGGCGAGGTACTTGCTGTCGCCTTCGGCGACGTCGAACACGTCGTCGGTCAATTCGCCCCACTTCGCCTGGGCCTGGCCTTTGAGCTGCGTCCACTTGCCGGCAATGATGTCTTTGTTCATGTCGTCGCTCCTGTTGGTAGGGGAAGTCATCGGCGCGGAATGCCTCCCCCGTGCCGATGGATCGCATCATCGGCCACCGCGCATCACGGGAGGATCAAGGATTCGTAATCCGGGACTTCACGCGCTTCGCCGACACGCGCGCACCTGCGCCCGTGCGGGCGATCGATGCGCGGCCAGCGTGGCCAGTCGCTTCTGGACCACCGGCGCCGCGGCGCACCCCGGATACCGGAGGGCATAAAGAAAAGACCGGCTCGCGCCGGTCTTTCGGGTCCGCATCGCTCCGCGCTCAGCGCGGATCGGTGCCGCCGGTGTCGTCGGCCGCGTCCTGCATCTTGTCGCCGACCTTCTCGACGTCCTTGCCCACGCCCTTGACGGTGTTGCACGCGCTGAGCGTGCCGGCCGAGAACAGGGCGATCAGGATGAGGGCCATCAAACGCTTCATGTGGATTCTCCTGGAACTGCGATCGCGGCGGTCCCGCGAGCGTCGGCGCCATCTCACGCGGACAGCCGTGAAATCCACGTTGAAAACCACTCCGCAGGCCGGGGCCGCCGTGCGGCGGCGCGCGCGGCATTCATCGATGTCGCCGGCGCGTCAACGCGAAGGTCAGTCGCGCATCAGCGTCGACTTGCCGAACAGGCTCTCGACCAGGTCCACCGCGAGCTCGGCGGTGCGGTTGCGCGCGTCGAGCGCGGGATTGACCTCGACGATGTCGAGCGACCCGAGCAGGCCGGTATCGGCGATCATCTCCATGATCAGCTGCGCCTCGCGGTAGTTCACGCCACCGGGGATCGGGGTGCCGGTGCCCGGCGCGATCTCCGGATCGACCACGTCGACGTCGAAGCTCACGTGCAGGTGGGTGTCGGCGTCGAGGCCCGCGAGCGCCTGCTCCATCGCCTGCTTCATCCCGACCTCGTCGATGTAGCGCATGTCGTAGATGTCGAGCCGATGCTCCTTCACCAGCCGCTTCTCGTCCTGGTCGACCGAGCGGATGCCGAGCTGGCGCACCTGCGCCGGCGCGATCGCGGGCACGTGCGCGCCGATCCCGGTCAGCGCGTCCGGACCGATGCCGCACAGGCACGCCACCGGCATGCCGTGGATGTTGCCCGAGGGCGTGATCGCGCTGGTGTTGAAGTCGGTGTGCGCGTCCAGCCACAGCACGCGCAGCTTCCGCCCGGCGCGGCGGCAGTGGTCGGCCACGGCCGCGATCGAACCGATCGCCAGGCAGTGGTCGCCACCGAGCATCACCGGCATCCGGCCCGCGCCCAGGATGTCGCTCGAGGCCTGGTAGACCGCGCGGTTCCAGGCCACCACCTCGTCGAGGTGGCGGTAGCCGTCCACCGGGCCGCGCCACGGGTTCTTCGGCCCGTACACGTCGCCGGTGTCGACCACGTCCACGCCGCGTGCGGCCAGCGCCTCGCCCAGCCCGGCCACCCGCAACGCCTCCGGGCCCATCGAGGCGCCGCGGGTGCCGGCGCCGACGTCGGTGGGGACGCCGAAGATCGAGACGGGTGGATAGGGTGCGGGCATGCATGCGACTCCGTTCTGGCCTCGCACCAGTCTAGCGAGGGCGGGCCATCGCCGCTTGCGCGACGCAGCACTCAACGCGCGTCAGGGCGTGCGCCACCGCCAGGGAAAATCGACCGCGCGCGAGATGCCCACGCGCGGCCCCACGCGCGGGTTCGCGGGAGGTGGCGTGCCGTCGCTGACGATCCACACGCCGCGGTCGCCGCGCACCAGGTCGGCCCCGTCGTGGCTGCGGTCCAGGCCCATCGCCTGCGCCAGCTTGCCCGGGCCGTTGGCCAGGTCGCGGTCGCGACGCGCCGCCGGGCGCAGCGCGCGCATGCGTTCGATGCCGGCCACCGGTTCGATCGCGCGCAGCAGCACGCCCGCGCCCTCGCCCACCTCGCCGCAGACCGCGTTGCCGGCCCAGTGCAGGCCGTAGCTGAAGTACACGTACAGGTGCCCGGCCTCGCCGAACATGGTGGCGTTGCGCGCGGTCATGCCGCGGAACGAATGCGCCGCCGGATCCTCGCTGCCGGCGTAGGCCTCGACCTCGACGATGCGCCCTGCGCGGCCGTCGTCGCGGACCAGCAGCTTGTTGAGCAGTTCGGGCGCGACCAGGGTCGGATGGCGGCGATAGAACGCACGCGGCACCGGCGTCCATCCCGGCGGCAGGCGGCGCGCCGTCACCGCCCCCGCTCCCGGCCGGGTGCGCCTGCGGGATCGTGGACGGGCGGCATCGCGTGCATGTGGGCAGACTGTGGCGGCAGCCGTGCGCTTCGCGTCAACGCACGGCGCCGGGATGCGGCGCGGGCACCGCGTGCGCGGGGTGGTGCCGCTTGTCCGATTCGAACGGACGACCTACCGCTTACAAGGCGGTTGCTCTACCAGCTGAGCTAAAGCGGCGACGACGGCCAGCGCCGGACGCCTGCATTCTAGCCCAAGGCCGTCAGCCGCCCGCCGGTCCCAGCGTGGCGCAGTCGACCCGGGCCGAACGCGTGGCGCCGGCCGCGCGCCGCAGCGCACCCGGGTCGGCCTGCGCCTCGATCGCCACGTGCAGCCAGTGCTGGAGCTTGCCCTCGTCGCCGAGCGGGAGGACCACCGCCTCGAAGCCGGCTTCGCGCAGCGCATTGCGCTGGCGCTGGGCACCGTCCTCGTTGCTGAAGCGCCCGAGCGCGATGTCGATGCGGCCATCCGCGTCGGGCGACAGCAGGTAGTGATCGCTGAAGCCGGCCGCAACGAGGCGGGCGGCCATCGCGTCGGCAGCGGCGCGGTCGGCGAGGCCGGCCATGCGCACGTCCCAGCCGCGCGAGGTGTCGGGCAGCCCGCGCACCGCCAGGCGGAGCACCGAGGCACGCACGGCATCGGCGGCGGCGCGGGCGGCGTCGGCGTCGCCGAACGGACCCAGGCGCAGGCAACGTTCCGGCGCGGGCGCTTCGGGCGCTTGCGGCGCCGCCGGCGCGACGTCCGCCGCCGCGACGACGACATCGCCCGCACCGTCCGCGCCGGCGTCGTCCGGCGCGTCCGCGTCGCCGGTCGGCGCGGGCGCCGCCGTCGCGGCCGGAGGCGCCACGCCGGGCGCCGCTTCGCCGAGCAGGCGCAGCGGCTCGACGCCCGCCGGCAGCGGCGCGTCGACGGGCGGCGGCGGGTCCGCGCGGGTCGCCCACCACAGCGCGACGCCGAGGTTGAGGATCACCAGGAGGACGATCAGGGCGCGGGTCGGCATCGGCCGATTCTAGGCGGTCGCTGCCGGCGCGGCCCAGCGCGCCAGTCCTTCGAGCACCAGCGACGGCGCATGCACCGCCCGCGGCAGATGCGGCAGCAGCGCCGGCGCCCCGCCTCCGTGCAGCAGCACCGGTACCGGCGCGCCGCAGGCCGCCGCGGCCTCGGCCTGGCTGCGCGCGAGCAGCCCGAGCGCCGCGCCCGTGCAGCCGGATTCGAGTGCATCGACGGTGTCGGCGGCGAACTCGCGGTACGCGCCGCCGCCGGCGGGCAGCTGCGCGGCGCGCTCGTGCAGGGCCTGCCGCATCAGCGAGGGCGACGGCGCGATGCGGCCTCCGTGGTGGCGACCGGCCGCGTCGACCAGGTCCACCGTGAGTGCGGTGCCGACCCCTGCCACCAGCCATGGCCCGCCGCGCGCGTGCGCCGCGAGCATGGCCAGGAACCGGTCCACGCCCAGGCGCGACGGCTCGGCGTAGGCGATGCGCAACCCGGCCCACCGCGGCTGGGTGGTGGCGAGGCTGATCCGGCGGCAGCGCGCGACGAGCGCGTCGAACAGCGCCACGCGCAGCCCGGGCGCGGCGACGCTGGCCACGAGCGCCAGCTCGAAGCGCTGCGGCAGGCGCTCGCGCCAGCCCGGCCCGAACTCCCGTCCGTCGTGCGCGATCGCCTGCACCTCGCCCACCCGGCCCGCGTGGTCGAGCGGCGCGAGCTTGAGCCGGGAATTGCCGAGGTCGAACAGCCAGGTGGTCATCGCGCAGGCTCCATGCGCCGCAGGCTGACCTCGCCGGAATGGAACACGCGTTCGCCCGCGGCCGTCCGCACCCGCAGCGCGCCGTCGGGTGCCGGCCCGAGTGCGACGCCCTCATGGACTTCGGCACCGGACAGCACCTGCACCCGCGCGCCCGCGAGCACGTCGCAGGCGGCGTAACGCGGCAGGAACGGCGGCAGCCCCTCGCGGTCGAAACGCGCCAGCGCCGGGACCAGCGCAGCCAGGACCGCGGCGGCCACCGCGTCGCGCGCGGGGACCGGGTCGAGCAGCGCGCGCAGGTCGGTCCAGGGCTGGTCGATGCCCGCCGCGAACGCGGCCGGCATGCGCACGTTCAACCCGATGCCGACCACGGCGCGCGCGGGGCCCGCGTGCTCGCCGCCGCCTTCGACCAGGACGCCGCCGAGCTTGCGCAGCCCGTCGGCGCCGACGACCACGATGTCGTTGGGCCACTTCAGTCCCACCTCGCCGGCGCCCAGCCCGCGCAGGGCCTCGGCCACCGCGACGCCCGCCACCAGGCTCAGCCCGCCCAGGCGCGCCAGCCCCCCCTCGAACGCGCGCGCGACCGACAGGTACAGGTTGGCGGCAAGCGGCGAAGCCCAGCTGCGGCCGCGGCGACCCCGCCCGCCGCTCTGGCGCTCGGCGAGCAGGACCTGCACCCCGGGGCGCTGGGCGCGTCGCAGCAGTTCGGTATTGGTCGATTCCAGGGTCCAGGCGACCTCGAGCGTGTCGATCTCCGCGGCCGCCGCTGCCGGCAGGGCGTCCCGGATCCGGCCGGGGTCGAGCAGGTCCACCGGTTCGGCCAGGGCGTAGCCGGTCCCCGGCCGGGCCTCGATCGCGAGCCCGGCCTGGCGCAGCCCCTGGATCCGCTTCCACACCGCGGCCCGGGTCTGGCCGGCCTCGCGCGCCAGGGCGTCGCCGGAGACGGGGCCCTCGCCCAGGCGCAGGAGGAGGGCACGGTCGGCGGAGGTGGTCATGGCGGATCGGCCCGGGTCATGGCCGGGATTATCGGGGATCGGAAGGCGCTGGCCGGCGTGCCCGCAGCGCGGCCGGCCCGTGTATAGTGAGCTGTTGCCGCCGCAACAACTGCCGAAGGATGGTTGCCATGGCTCCAGGAACGAGAACCCGAATCCGTCCGCTGCTGTGCCTGCTGCTGGCGTTCGCCGCCCTTCCCGTGGCCGCCCGCCAGCCTGCGATGATGGATGCCAACGGGGGCAGCGGAGGCGCGTGTCCGCTCTCCGCGGACGCGGAGGCCGAGGAAACCGAGGCGGAACTGGTCCGCACGCAGAAGAAGGCGGCCGCGCCGCCCGCCACGCGCTCCGCACCGGCGCGCCGCGGCGCCGAGACCAGCACCACGACCCGTCCGCCGCGCTGGCACAGCTTCCTGCCGGGCATGATCCGCTGAGGCAACGCCTGGCGTGCCCGCGGGCCTGATCCGGCGGCTGCTGGGCCGCACGCCCGATCCGATCGACGAGGCCACCTGGCAGCAGGTGGCCGCGCGCGTGGCGTGGATCGCCGCGCTGGAACCTGCGCGCGCGCGCAGGCTGCGCGAGCTCGCCACGCTGTTCCTGCAGCGCAAGGCGATCACGCCGATCGAGCCGCTCGAGCTCGACCCGCTGCGGCGCGCCACGCTCGCCGCGCTGTGCTGCCTGCCGCTGCTCGAATTCGGCGCCGAAGGACTGCACGGCTGGACGCAGCTGATCGTGTACCCGGATGCGTTCCGGGTGAACCGCAGCCACGTCGATGCCGCCGGCGTGCTGCACGAGTGGGACGACGAGCTGGCGGGCGAAGCCTGGGACAACGGCCCGCTGGTACTGTCCTGGGCGGACGTCGAGGCCGACCTCGACGATCCGCACGCCGGCTTCTGCGTGGCGGTGCACGAGATGGCGCACAAGCTCGACGCGCTCGACGGCGTGCTCGACGGCACCCCGCCGCTGCCGCGCGACTGGCAGCGGCAATGGGCGCGCGACTTCCAGCAGGCATACGACGGGCTCGTGGCCGAGGTCGACGCCGGCGGCGAGGTGGCGATCGACCCCTACGCGGCCGAAGCCCCGGAAGAATTCTTCGCCGTGTGCAGCGAATACCACTTCAGCGACCCGGAGCTGCTGCGCGCGTGCTTCCCGCGGGTGGCCGCGCACCTGGAACGCTTCTACGGACGCTCGCCTTCGGAAGGCACGGCCTGCGGCGCCTGAACCTCCGCGGTCTCAGGAGCGCTACAGCCCCGGCGGCAGCCGCACCTCGAAGCGCGCCCCGCCCAGCTCCTCCGATCGCCCGACGTACAGTTCGCCGCGGTAGCTGCGCACGATGTCCTGCACGATCGACAGGCCGATGCCGTGGCCCTGCACGCGCTCGTCGCCGCGCACGCCGCGCTGCAGGACCAGCGGGATGCGCTCTTCCGGGATGCCGGGGCCGTCGTCGTCGACCGCCAGCAGCAGGCCGGGGCGCCGGTTGGGCGCGGTGGCGCCCGGCTTGACCGTGAGCAGCACCCGCGCGCGCGCCCACTTGAACGCGTTCTCGATCAGGTTGCCGAGCAGCTCCTGCAGGTCGCCCGGCTCGCCATGGAAGCGCGCCGCCGGATCGATCTCGAACTCGCAGATCACTCCCTTGGACGCGTAGATCTTCTCCAGGCTGCGGACCAGCGCCTCGGCATGCGGCTCGATCTCGATCGGCGCGGCGAACAGCGTGTGGCCCGAGGCGGACGCGCGGCTGAGCTGGTAGCTCACTAGGTCGGTCATGCGCTGCAGCTGGGTCGCCACCTCCTCGCGCAACTCCTGCTCGCTGGCGCCCGAGTCCAGGCGCGCGCGCATCACCGCCAGCGGCGTCTTCAGGCTGTGCGCGAGGTCGGCCATGGTGTTGCGCTGCTGCTCGAGGTTCTGGCGCTCGCTCTCGATCAGCGCGTTGATGCTGTCGGTCAGCGGCTCGAGCTCGCGCGGATGGTGCTCGCCCATCCGGTGCGCCTGGCCGCGCTGGACCCGGACCAGTTCGTCGATCACCTTGCGCAGCGGCCACAGGCTCCAGCGCAGCACCAGGGTCTGGAGCAGCAGCAGGATCAGTCCGGCCACGCCGAGGTAGCCCCACAGCGCGGCGCGGAACACGCGCACCTGGCGCGGCACCGTCCCGGCGTCCTCCATCACGTAGATGGTGTACGGGAACTCGGACTCGGGACTGGCGCCGTCCGGCGCCCAGATCATGCCCATGCCGTAGCGGTAGACGTGGCCCGGGGTGTCGTCGGCACGCACCATCTCCAGCGGGCCCTCGAACTTCTCCTCGCCGCCGCCCAGCATCGGCGCCGGCGGCAGCTGCGGGCCGGACGCCGAACGCGACACCCAGCTGCCGTCGGGCAGCACGATCTCGGCGTACAGCCCGCTCCCGGGGCGGTCGAAGCGCTCGTCCGGGCCGTTGTCGGGTACGTACAGCTCGCCGTTGCGCAGGAACTCGACCTCGCCCGCATAGGCCAGCACGTAGTTGCGCAGGCGGTCGCGCTGACCTTCGCTGGCCACGTCCTGGAACGCGCGGTCGAGCGCGTAGCCGGCCAGCGCCAGGAACGCGACCAGGCCCAGGCTCGCGGCCATCAGCTGGCGCGCCTGCAGCGAGCGCGGGCGCCAGGGCAGTTCGCGCGTGGACGTGCCTCTGCTCATCGGCTCAGGAGGGAATCATGCGGCGTCGGGCGGCGGCGGATGCGCATGGCCGCCCACGATAAACGATCGCGCGGCCCGCCACGCACCCGCCCCGTGAGGCGGGCGCGCCGGGACGCGGCCGCGCCGCGCGACGGATCAGGACTCGCCGTTGCGGGGGATGGCGAAGCGGTAGCCGCGGCCGCGCACGGTCTCGATCGGCTTGAGCGTGCCTTCCGGGTCGAGCTTCTTGCGCAGGCGGCCGATGAAGACCTCGAGCACGTTCGAGTCGCGGTCGAAGTCCTGCTGGTAGATGTGCTCGGTCAGGTCGGCCTTCGAGACCAGTTCGCCGGCGTGCATCATCAGGTACTCGAGCACCTTGTACTCGTAGCTGGTCAGGTCGACGTTGCGGCCGTTGACGGTGACGGTCTGCGCCGCGAGGTCGAGCACCACCGCGCCGCATTCGAGCAGCGGCTTGCTCCAGCCGGCGGCGCGGCGCACGAGGGCGTTGATCCGGGCCAGCAGCTCCTCGACGTGGAACGGCTTGACCAGGTAGTCGTCGGCGCCCTGCTTGAGGCCGTCGACCTTGTCCTGCCAGCTCGAGCGCGCGGTCAGGATCAGCACCGGGAACTGCTTGCCCTCGTCGCGCAGGGCCTTGATCAGTTCCATGCCCGACATCTTGGGCAGGCCCAGATCGATGATGCCGACGTCGAACGGCACCTCACGGCCCATGTACAGGCCCTCTTCGCCATCCTGGGCCGCGTCCACGGCAAAGCCTTCGCGCTTCAGGCGAGCGGCGAGCGTTTCACGCAGGGGAGCTTCATCTTCGACGAGCAGGATGCGCATGCAGCCACTCCGTTCAGTCAGTTCAGGATCGGGCCAGTGTGGCCCCGACTTCCTGAACAGAATGCGGCGTCAGTCGTGGTCGTCGCGTGTAGGCGGGCGGCGCGGCGGCGGGCGGCGCTGGGGGTCGTCGACGTACACCCGGACCCGGCCGCGATCGTCCATCGCCTTGATCCGGTTCACGTCGCGGCCGTCGGACTGCATCCGCTCCACGCTCAGGACGCGGCTGCCGCGATGGTCGCGTTCGAACCGGCGCACCGAGTCCGACAGGGCGTCGCGGTTGTGGCCGGGACGGCCGGCAGGCGAGGCCTGGCGGCGCGGGACGTCGTCCCGGCGCTGCTCGAAACGGTCCCGCGGTGGATCCTGGGCCCACGCCACGCCCGGCCAGGCCAGCACGGACAGGACGACCGGGAGGGCGAGCGCGAGGATCGACGGGCGGACGGGCGGCAGGGTCATGGCGGAACGCTGGGCAGGCGCGCCTGGGCTCTTGCTGGGGTGGACCCGCATTCTTGGCGGCCCGCGGTGAACAGGCCTTAACTTTTCCTTCACCGCCCAGCCGGCGTTCATGGCGGGCGGACCGGGACGGCCGGATGGCAGGGCCGGGCCGCGCCGGCGACCATCCACGGCGGGTCAGGCCGCGGCCGCGGTGCGCTCGGTGGCGGCGAGGGCGCGCTCGACCAGGGCCCAGTCCGCGCACGGCCGGTGCGCGCCCTCGCTGAGCACCTGGCGGAAGGCCCGGCCGCCCGGCTGGCCGTGGAACAGGCCGAGGATGTGCCGGGTGAGGTGCCGCAGCGGCACCCCGCGTGCCAGCTGGGCCTCGGCGTAGGGCTGCAGCGCGCGCAGCAGCCTGGCGCGCGGGCGCGGCGCGACCCCGCGCAGCGCGGCGTCGGCCAGGTGCAGGGTGTAGGGATCGTGGTAGGCCGCGCGCCCCAGCATGACGCCGTCGACCTGCGCCAGGTGCCCGAGGACCGCGTCGACGCTGGCGATGCCGCCATTGAGCACCACTTCCAGGCCCGGCCGCTCGCGCTTGAGCCGGTACGCCCAGTCGTGGCGCAGCGGCGGCACTTCACGGTTCTCCTTCGGGCTCAGGCCCTTGAGCCAGGCGTTGCGGGCATGGACCACGAACGTGCGGCAGCCGGCCGCGGCCACCTGGTCGATGAAGCCGATGAAGCGGTCGAAGTCGTGGTCGTCGTCCACGCCCAGGCGGCACTTCACCGTGACCGGGATCGGGCGCTCGAGCGCGCCGACCGCCTCGATCATCGCCGCCACGCACCCGGCGACCAGCGCCGGCTCGCGCATCAGGCAGGCGCCGAAGCGTCCGGCCTGGACCCGGTCGGACGGACAGCCGCAGTTGAGGTTGACGGCGTCGAAGCCGTGCCCCGCGCCGATCGCCGCCGCCTGCGCCAGCAGCGCCGGCTCGCTGCCGCCGAGCTGCAGCACCACCGGATGCTCGACCGGATCCATCGCCAGCAGCTTGGCCCGGTCGCCGTGGATCACGGCATTGGCGTGGACCATTTCCGTGTACAGCAGCGCCCCGGGCGCGACCAGGCGGTGGAAGACGCGGCAGTGGGTGTCGGTCCAGTCCATCATCGGCGCCACCGACAGGCGCGCGGCCGCGGCCACGTGCGGGGCGCGCGCGGGCGGCGGGGCGATGGCGTCGCGTTCGGGCTTCGGATCCATGCTGCGTCGTGTCGTGGCGGCCGCCGGCGGCGTTCCGCAAGGCGAACAAGGTTACACGCCCCGCCCTGACCCGCCGCCTGCCACGATGCCGCGCCTCAATCCGCGATCGATGCGGGCCGCCATCGCCTCCGGCACGCCGGCGCGCCCGGCGTATTCCATCCAGCGTTCGACCTGGGCGTGGATCTCCTCGACCAGCGCGCGCGCGGCCGGCGGCTTGATGCCGCAGTAGCCGCCGAACGCGACCAGGTCGGCCAGTTCGAAACCGTCGCGCTTGCCGCCCAGGCTCATCTGGTGGCGGTTGGTCCAGTTGCCGTCGGGGTTGTGCGCGTAGGCCACGTCGAACGCGGGCGACAGCCGCCACTCGCCCTTGCGGTCCATGAGGAAGGCGATGTTCTTGACGTGGTCGTCCTGGTTGCGGATCAGCACGTTGAGCACCGCGCGCCGGAACTGCTGCTCCAGGTCGTGGCGCGGCAGGCCGAGCATGCGGATCGTCTCCACCGCCTGCTCGTAGGAATGCGCGCCGGGCGCGTTGTAGTCGAAGTGGCGCATCGCCGCCAGCGACTGCATGTGCAGCTTGCGGCCGGCCGCGTCGCGGTCGAAGCGGCGGGTCATGAAGTGCGCGCGGCCACCCTCGCGGTGCACGCGGCATTCGGCCATGTCGATGCCGGCCGCCACCGCGAGCAGGTGGAAGGCGTATTCGACGAGGCCGAAGCCCTGCGGGTCGGCCAGCTCGCGGTCGCGGTTGTTGGCGATGCCGTCGAACTTGAGCAGCCAGTCGCCGAAGCCCTCGCCGGCGCGGACCTGGCCCGAGCGGAACTCGCCGGTCTCCGGGTTCCACGCCAGCACCGCCTTGGCCCGCGCGCCCCCGGCCGAGGTCCCCACGCGCAGGATGTCCTCGAGCGCGTCCTGGTCGTCGCCGCCGCGCAGTTCGCCCGCCAGGCCGAGGCGGTCGTTGAGCACGGCGTCGGCCAGGCGGGCGAGCGCATCGATCTCCACGGTGCGCGTGGCCGCGGCGCCGCGCGCCAGCGTCGGCCGGAACTCGAGCGCGCCCATGCCGCGGGTGCCGATGTAGCACAGGCGTTCGACCGGGTCGAGGCTGCCCGGCGGGCGTCCCCGCGACGCCAGCCAAGCGTCGATGAGCGCGTTGCCAAAGCGGTCGGGCAGGGAGTCGGCGAGCAGGCCCGGCAGCCCGAGGAAGGACTCGCGCGGCAGGCTCGAGAAGGCGTAGGGCTCGGCGCGCAGCGGCATCATCACCGGCGCCAGCTCGATCCCGCTGCCGACGAACTCCGGCATGTACTGGAACACCGCGTGCTGGCGGTCCTCGAGCCAGCTCACCGCCCCGATGTCGCGGCCCCAGAGGCGGACCGTCGCATCGGTCACCCGCCGTCCTCCTCGCCCCAGGCCCATTCGCTGGCCCTGGGCGTGTCGGCGACGGCGGGCCGTGCGCGTTTTCGCTCACGTCCGCCCAGGCGCACGCGTTCGACCGGGCGCACCGCCGGATCCGGCAGCGCCTCGAGCAGGTGGCGTTCGAGGCCGAGCACGCCCAGCACCCGCAGCAGGGTCTCGAGCGAGGTATTGCCCCCGGCTTCCATGCGCTTGAGGCTGCTCACCGCGATCCCCGCCTCGCGGGCGACCTGGGCCTGGGTGAGGTTGCGGGCAAGGCGCAGCCGGGCCACCCGCTCGCCCAAGGCCAGCAGGGCGGCGTCGATGGTGGTTGCAGGTTCAGTGCTCTTGAAGCCCATATCGGAGCCGTTGCCCCGCCATGCGAATCGACAGGCCCATCTATAGACCCTTTTCGACACACATGCAATTGCATCTCCTATATGATCCTTTAATTCGCATATTCCATATAAAGTCTCCTATAGAGGACATAAACAGATCCAGACGGGTGCGCGGCGGCGGCGCCGGCCCATCGCCCCACCGCGGACCGCACCGCTCAGTCCTGCTTCGGCCGCAGGCACTGGCCGGCGATGGCGGTGAGCAGGATGCAGCTGTTGGTGACGATGAACACCCAGTTGTCGAGCAGGACGCTGTAGGCGATGAACCCCACCGAGGCCACGCTCTGGCCGATGAACAGCCAGCGCGAGACGCCGGCGCCGGTGCCGTCGGCCACCTGCTTGCGGATCTGCCGCACCAGGGTGGCGAGCAGGACGGCCGACGCGGCCCAGCCGATCCAGTCCGGGTTCACGGGCCACCCGGCGCGCCGCGCGCCAGTTCCGGCAGCTGGCCGTGGGCATGGGTGGCGGCCACGGCCGCCTGGCCCACCGCCACGGCGATCTGATTGAGGCCGCCGACGATGTCGCCGATCGCGTACAGCCCCGGCGTCTGCGTCTGCTGGTGGTGGTCGACCAGGATCTCGCCGCCTCCGGTGCGCTCGAGCGCCAGCCCCTCGACGGGCACCGAGGTGGTGAAGCCGAGGAACGAGTACACGGTGTCCGGCTCCAGCACCTCGCCCTCGCTGCGGTAGCGGCAGCGCGCGCCGTTGAACTCCAGCTCGCCCGCCCCGAGCCAGCGCACTCCGGCCGCGCGTGCGGCCTCCCCGTCTTCGCCACCGTCGCCGCCGTCGTACGGCAGCGCGCTCACCCGCCGCGAGAAGGCGCGCAGAAAGGTCGCGTGCGAGCCGATGTCGCGGCTGTGGCCGTACACGCCGATGTGCGCGTCGCTGGCCTCGAAGGCGTCGCAGATCGGGCACAGGCGCAGCGCGCCGCAGGCGATCGCGTCCTCGGCCCACGGGCCCGGCAGGCGGTCGCGCAGGCCGGTGGCGAGCATCACCTTGCGGGCCTGCCAGCGGCGGCCGCCGGCCTCCACCGAGAACGCGCCTTCGTCGTCGCCGGCGGCGATCCGGTCCACCGCCAGCGGCTCGAACCCCACCTGCACCGATCCGGCCTGGCGGCGCAGCCGTTCCAGCAGCTCGCGCCCGCCCACGCCGCCGGGGAAGCCGGGGCAGTTGTTGCTCTCCGGGATCCAGCGCGCGCGGCTTTCGCCGGTGTCGAACACCACGCAGGAGCGGTGGAAGCGGCGCATGTAGAGCGCGGCGGTCAGCCCCGCCGGCCCGCCGCCCACGATGGCCACGTCGATCATGCCTGCTCCCGCGCCTGGTCCGCCGCCATCCTCGCCCGGGACGGCGTCAAGGCGGCGAGAAGCGCCGCGGGCGGGATCAGCGACGCGGACGCAGGTGGTCGTCGGGCCGCGCCCAGCGCCGGTAGCTGGCGCGGATCTCCTCGCGCACGCGCGGGTGCAGCTCGCGCGGGGACAGGTCCAGCCGCTCGAGCACCGCGGGCCAGCCGCCCTCGCCCTCCGCGCGCCAGGCCTCGACCACGCCGCGGCAGGCGCGGCCGGACACGCGCGCCAGGGCGCAGGCGTAGTAGACGTCGCCCGCGGGCATGCCGCCGTCCAGGGCCTCCACCACCAGTTCCCGCGGCGCCTCGAGGTAGCGCACGATCTCGTCGACGAAGGCGTCGCGGTAGCGCGCGGCGTAGCGTTGCATGTCGTCCAGGCGCGGGTCGATCCAGGCATCGCCGGTGCCCGCCGGCGCGGCATCGGCCGGCGCCTGGCGCGCGGCGTCCGGCGCCTCCTGCGCGAGCGCCACCGGTGCGGCCAGGGCCAGGGCCAGCAGCGCCAGCGCGTGCCCGTGCCGTGGCCGCATCACGCCACCGGCGCAGGCGCCGCCGACGCCACGATGTCGCGCAGCGCCGCGGGCAGGTCCGCGGCCGTGGCCACGTGGCGCAGGCGCGGGTGCCCGGCCACGTCGTCGGCCTCGTTCTCGTGCTCCCAGGTCAGGTGGTAGGGCACGTGCACGCCCCAGCCGCCCAGGCGCAACACCGGCACGATGTCCGAGCGCATCGAGTTGCCGACCATCACGAAGCGGTCGGCGCGGATCCCGAACTCCTCCATCAGCCGCGCGTAGGTGGCGATGTCCTTCTCGCTCACGACCTCGATGCGGCGGAACAGCGAGGCCATGCCGCTGTCGCGCACCTTCGCTTCCTGGTGGAACAGGTCGCCCTTGGTGATCAGCACCACCTGGTGCTCGGCCGCCACCGCCTCGACCGCCTCGCGCACGCCGGGCAGCAGCTCGACCGGGTGCCGCAGCATGTCCTTGGCGATCTGCACCACCCGGTGCAGGTCGCGCGCGGCGATGCGGCCGCCCGTGATGTCCACGGCGGCCTCCACCATCGAGAGCGCCATGCCCTTCACGCCGTACCCGAACACGGCGATGTTGCTGCGCTCGACCTCGTACAGCCGCTCGCGCACGCGCGCGTCGGCAAGGTCGACGTGGCGCGCGACGATCTGCTCGAACTCGTCCTGGGCGGCGTGGAAATAGTCCTCGCTGCGCCACAGGGTGTCGTCGGCGTCGAAGCCGACCATCTCGATGGCGGGGTTCATGGGCCTATTATGCGCGCCCGGACGCGAAGACGGCGGCCACGTGGCCGCCGTCATGGGCCGGACGCCAGGGGGATGGGCGTCCGGCGGTCTTCACCGTCGAGTGCGGTCAGTCGGTGCCGCCGTCCTGCGGCTGGCCCGCGTTGGCCGCGGCCGCGAACGCCTTGTACTCGTCCGGGGTCAGCTCGCCGTCGCTGTCGGCGTCGGCCTGGTCGAACACCTGGGCGAGCGAGGGCAGGCTCGACGCCTCGGTCCGGCTGAGCGTGCCGTTGCCGTCCACGTCCAGGTCCGCCCACGTCAGCGGCTGCTGGCTGCTGGCCGGGGCCGTGGACTGGGCCGGATCACCACCCTGCGTCGCCGGGTCCTGCGGCGGCGTGGTCGCGTCCTGCGCGAAGGCCATCGGGATGGCGAGGGCGGCGCCCAGCGCGATCAGGCCGGACAGCGGCTTGCGGGAATTCTTCATCACGGTCTCCAGTGCAATTGGGGGAAGTGCGCGGCATCGCGTCCATGTCGTGCATGTCGTCCGCTTCCGCACGCAGCCACCTTGCCCGCGGACGCATAAAGACCGGCGCATGGCCGGAGTTAAGATCGCGTTCGTCGCCTGCGGGGATTCAGGAACCACCGCGCGAATGCGTGATGCAGTGCAGGCGCGTTCATCCAGGCGGGCACGCGTTGGCGCATGCGCATGCGCGCGAGTGCGCATGCGTCATCCGCCCTCGCGCCGCAGCGACAGCCGCGCCTCGCCGTCCGCGTCGAAGGCGACCGACACCAGGATCGGCCGGCAGCACACCTGGCAGTCCTCGACGTAGTCCTGGTCGCCGCCGCTGGCGTCGAGTGCGAACTCGAGCGGTTCGCCGCACCAGGGGCAATGGCCGTGTCCGAACGGCTGCAGGTCCATTCCGGCTCCCGGCGGGCGATGGTGGCGGCCCGCATCGAAGCTATGATGCACCGGTTTCCGGAACCCGAACGAGGCCCCCGATGCAACGAATCGCAATGACCACCGCCCTGCTCTCGCTCGCGCTGCTGGCCGCCTGCAATGCCGGCAACGACGCGACTGCGGCCGCGCAGGGTGGCGACGCCGCGACCACCGCCGCGGCTGGCGAGACCCGCGCCATCGGCCCGTTCCAGGCCGAGGCCATCGCCAGCTTCAACGAGCCCTGGGCGCTGAACTTCCTGCCCGACGGGCGCCTGCTGGTGAGCGAAAAGCCCGGCACGCTGCGCCTGCTCGACCCGCGGACGCGCCAGGCCGGCGAGATCACCGGCGTGCCCGAGGTGGTGTACGGCGGCCAGGGCGGCTTCGGCGACGTGGTGCCGCATCCGCAGTTCGCCGAGAACGGGCTGGTGTACCTGAGCTATGCCGAGGCCGGCGAGGGCGACACCGCCGGCGCGGCGGTCGCGCGTGCGCGCCTGGTACTCGACGACGCCGGCGGCGGCAGGCTCGAGGACCTCGAGGTCGTGTGGCGCCAGGTGCCCAAGGTCTCCGGCCGCGGCCACTACGCGCATCGCATCGTGTTCCACGACGGCAAGCTGTGGATCTCCTCGGGCGAACGGCAGAAGTTCGACCCGGCCCAGGACATGCAGTCCAACCTCGGCAAGGTGCTGCGCCTCAACGAGGACGGCAGCGTGCCCGACGACAATCCCTTCGCCGACCAGGGCGGGGTGGCGGCGCAGGTGTGGTCGCTCGGCCACCGCAACCCGCTCGGCCTGGCCTTCGACGCCAACGGCCAGCTGTGGGACATCGAGATGGGCCCGAAGGGCGGCGACGAGCTCAACCGGGTCGAGCGCGGCGCGAACTACGGCTACCCGCTGGTCTCCAACGGCGACCACTACGATGGCCGCTCGATCCCCGACCACTCCACCCGTCCTGAGTTCAACCCGCCGGCGATCACGTGGACGCCGGTGATCTCGCCCTCGAGCCTGGTGTTCTACGACGGCGAGCTGTTCCCGCAGTGGAAGGGCAACGCCTTCGCCGGCGGCCTGTCGTCGCAGTCGCTGGTGCGGATCGAGTTCGACGGCGAGGGTGGCGCGCGCGAGGCCGAGCGCTTCGCGATGGGCGCACGCATCCGCGGCGTGCGCCAGGGCCCGGACGGCGCGCTGTGGGTGATCGAGGACGGCAAGGGCGGCCGCCTGCTGCGGCTCACGCCGAAGCAGTGAGCGACGCGCCGCTGGCGCCGGCCGCGTCCGCGCGCCAGCGGCCCTGGACCGGGTCGATGCCCTCGACTTCGCCCAGGTATTCGTAGACCCAGGCATCGACGCCGGCGCCCGGCACGTGCACGAGCCGGCGGGCGTACTCCGAGCGCTCCATGCGGTCGGGGAAATACTCCTCGTAGTCGTCGAGGTCGCGCAGGATGCGCTCGTCGCGCACCCGGAACAGCTCGCCGTGCGCCCGGGCGCCGTCCTCCTCGCGGCTGAACTTCAGCCCGGGGTAGCCCGGCGGCAACGGGTAGATCCTGCCGGGGACCCAGGCCTCGCCGACGAACTCCAGCGCCTGGTCCAGCCCGCGCCGCACGTGCTCTGCGTGCCCGCGCATCAGGCTGCCGTACAGGAACACGTGCTCCACCTTGCGCGCCTTGCAGTACGTGGCCACGTGCTCGTAGTTGAAGTGCAGCGCGTACTGGCGCAGCGAGGCATACCGGGGCCGCGACAGCAGCCCGAGCCAGTAGCCGAACAGCGCGTCGCGGTCGCGCGCCAGCAGGTGCCTGTCGCTCTCCAGGTACAGCAGGTGCTCGAGGAAGTTGAGCACCACGTCGACGCTGCGGATGCGCTCGATCTCGGCGGGCGCCAGGACCGGGGTGTCGACGGTCAGCACACGGTCCACCAGGCGGTTGGTGCCGGCGACGAACTCGTACTCGAACGAGAGCAGCAACGGCGAGAACGTCGGGTTGAGGTAGAATCGTTCGAACAGCCGGTCCAGCCATTCGGCCTCGCGCGTGCGCGTCGCCTTGCGGTAGGTGTAGAGGCCGAACGCGCCGCCCACCACCGCGCCCACGCCGAGCAGCAGGTTGCCCAGCGCGTCCCAGTGCTGCGGCGTCCAGGCGACCGGATCCGGCGCCGCGGCGCCCGCCTGCGCGACCGCGTCCATCGCCGCCGCAAGCATCGACAACGCCATCCCCGTTCCCCCGTTCAGGACCCGATACCCACGCCGTCGGCGATGATGCGGTACTCGACCTGCGCGGCCGCCAGGCCCTTGCCGTCGTCCTCGAGCATCCTCCAGCCACCGCCGGCCTGGCAGATCGAGGTGATGGGGCCGCTGAAGCGGTGCGCCTGCCCGGCATGCGCGTCGAACCCGGCGATCGCCACCGACACCGGCTCGGGCTCGCCCCCGGGCAGCGGCCCGCCATGGGGCGTGGCCGCGGCGACGGCCACGGCGGCGAACGGCAGGGCCGGGATGGTCGGCAGGCGCATGGGGCTCCTCGCGGCGGGCGTGGGCCCGCCACGATAGCGCGAACCCGGCGCGCGCGGCATCCGTGGTCTAGCATGCGCGTGCCCGCCGAAGGAGCGCCACCGTGCCGCACTGGTCCCGACTGATCCGCGATGTCCCCGACTTCCCCCGGCCCGGGATCGTGTTCAAGGACATCACCCCGGTGCTTGCCGACGCCGACGCCTTCGCCGCCGCGATCGCGGGGCTCGCCGCGCCCTGGCGCGCGGCGCCGCCGGACGCGGTGGCCGGCATTGAGGCGCGCGGCTTCATCCTCGGCGCGGCGCTGGCGCGCGAACTGCGCTGCGGCTTCGTGCCGCTGCGCAAGCCGGGCAAGCTGCCGGGGCCGACCCTGGCCGTGGAGTACGCGCTCGAGTACGGGCACGACCGGCTGGAGATCCACGCCGACGCACTGCCGCCCGGCGCGAACGTGCTGGTGGTCGACGACGTGCTCGCCACCGGCGGCACCCTGCGCGCGGGCGTGGCGCTGGTGCGGCGCCAGGGCGCACGGGTCTGCGCCGCGGAGGTGCTGGTCGAACTGTCGCCGCTGGGCGGCCGCGCCGGCTGGGACGACCCGGCGCCCCTGCGCGCCGTGCTCGCGGTCTAGGGCCGCGCACCGGCGCGATCACGGGAAGCACTTTCCCATCGAGGCCGCGCAGGGCGCCCCGGACCCGCCGTAGAATGTCGCCCCGGCGCAACGCAAGGCGCGTCGGCCGTGTTTCCCCCACCCCCGGTGCCCGATGCGTCCTGACCCCGCACCGGTCGTCCCGGCCGCGTCGCCGCTCGCCATCGCCCTCGCCCTGGCCGCGGTGTACCTGGTCTGGGGATCGACCTACCTCGGCATCCGCTTCGCGCTCGAAGGCGGCTGGCCGCCCCTGCTCATGGCCGGCCTGCGCTTCCTCGCGTCCGGGCTGGTGCTCTACGCCTTCCTGCGCTGGCGCGGCGTGCCTGCGCCGACCGCGCGACAGTGGCGCAATGCGGCCTTCGTCGGCGTGCTGCTGGTCGGCATGGGCAACGGCCTGGTCTGCATCGCCGAGCAGAGCGTGTCCTCGGGACTCGCGGCGGTGGCGGTGTCGTCGGTGCCGCTGTGGCTGGCGCTGTTCGCGGTGCTGCGCGGCGAGCATCCGCGGCGCGCGGAATGGATCGGCCTGGGCGTGGGCTTCGTCGGCGTGGCCTGGCTCAACGCGGGCAGCAGCCTGACCGGTTCGCCGATGGGACTGGTGGCGCTGCTGGTCGCGTCGATCGCCTGGGCCTACGGCTCGATCTGGAGCCGCGGACGCGACCTGCCCCCGCCTTTCATGTCGGCCGCGGCGCAGATGCTGTGCGGCGGGGCCGCCATGACCGTGGCCGGCCTGGCCAGCGGCGAACGCCTCGACGGCTGGCCCACGCCGGGCGGGCTGTGGGCGGTCGCCTACCTGGCCGTGGTCGGCTCGCTGGTCGGCTTCAGCGCCTACATCTGGCTGCTGCGCCACGTGCGCCCGGCGCTCGCCGGCAGCTACGCCTACGTCAACCCGGTGATCGCGGTGCTGCTCGGCGCCTGGCTGGCCAACGAACGCTTCGGCCTGCACGAGATCGGCGCGATGGCGGTGGTGCTGTCGGGCGTGGTCGCGATCACCCTGTCGCGCGCGCGCCCCACGCCTGTGCGCCCGGCCGCGGGCAGCGACGCGTGAGCCCGGCGATCCCCGACCGGCGCGCCCTGTGGGTGGCGGTCGGCGCCTTCGTCATCTGGGGCCTGATGCCGCTCTACTGGCACCTGCTGCGCGCGGTGCCGTCGCTGCAGATCGTGCTCCACCGCGCGATCTGGTGCGCGGTGCTGGTGGCCGCCTGGCTGACCCTGCGCAACGGCCGCGGCTGGCTGCGCGAGGTGCTGGTGCAGCCGCGGCTGGCGGCGATGCTCGCCGCGTCCGGCGTCCTGATCGCCGTCAACTGGGGCCTGTACGTGTGGGCGGTGAACGCCGGGCACGTGGTCGAGGCCAGCCTGGGCTACTTCATCAACCCGCTGCTCAACGTGCTGATCGGGGTGGTGTTCCTGCGCGAGCGGCTGTCGCCGCCGCAGTGGTGCTCGGTGCTGCTGGCGGCGTGCGGCGTGCTGTGGCTGACCACGCGTTACGGGGACTTCCCGTGGATCGCGCTGTGCCTGGCCGGGTCGTTCGCGCTGTACGGGGTGCTGCGCAAGTTCGCCGCGGTCGAGGCGGTGCGCGGGCTGGGCGTGGAGAACATGTTCGTGCTGGTCCCGGCGCTGGCGTGCCTGGCCTGGATCGAGACCAGCGGCGAGGGCGGGTTCTTCTCCCTGCGCTGGGGCGGCTGGACCGACGCCCTGCTCGTGGCGGGCGGCGCGCTCACCGCGATCCCGCTGATCTTCTTCGCCTACGCGGTGCGCCGCGTACCGCTGAGCGTGGTCGGGGTGCTGCAGTACATCGGCCCGACCCTGCAGCTGCTGCTGGGCGTGTTCTTCTTCGGCGAGTACTTCGGCGCCGACCGCGCGATCGGATTCGGCTTCATCTGGGTCGGGCTGGCGGTGTTCGCCACCGACGGCGTGCTCGCCGCGCGGCGCCGGATCGTGGCGCAGCAGGCCTGAGGGATCGACCGCGCGCAGCGGAAACGGTTGCAACGGTGAGCAACGCGGGCGCGGTGCGCGCGGGTCCATGCGCTGGCCTACAATCGAAGGATTCGCATCCACGCACGTCGCAAGCCACCGCCATGAACGCCAGCAGCCCACTCCCGCGCGGCAGCATCGTCGCGCTCGTCACGCCGATGCACGAGGACGGCAGCGTCGACTACGACGCGCTGCGCGCGCTCGTCGACTGGCACGTCGAGCAGGGCACCGACTGCATCGGCGTGGTCGGCACCACCGGCGAGTCGCCGACCGTGGACGTGGAGGAGCACTGCGAGGTGATCCGGGTCGCGGTCGAGCAGGCCGCGGGCCGGGTCCCGGTGATGGCCGGCTGCGGCGGCAACTCCACGCGCGAGGCGATCGCGCTGGCCGAGTACGCGCGCAAGGTCGGCGCCGACTCGCAGCTGCAGGTGGTGCCGTACTACAACAAGCCCGGCCAGGAAGGCATGTACCGCCACTTCCGCGCGATCGCCGAGGCCACCGGCGACCTGCCGGTCGTGCTCTACAACGTGCCCGGCCGATCCGGCGCCGATCTGCTGCACGACACCGTGCTCCGGCTGGCGCAGGTGCCGGGCATCCGCGCGATCAAGGAGGCCACCGGCAACATCGAGCGCGCACAGTGGCTGATCCGCGAACGGCCGGCGGGCTTCCTGGTCTATTCCGGCGACGACGCCACCGCGGTCGCCCTGATGCTGTGCGGCGGGGACGGTAACGTCAGCGTCACCGCCAACGTCGCGCCGCGGCTGATGCACGAGCTGTGCGCGGCGGCGCTGGCCGGCGACGTAGCCCGCGCGATGGAGATCCAGCTGCGCCTGCTGCCGCTGCACCGGCAGCTGTTCGTCGAGGCCAATCCGATCCCGGTGAAGTGGGCGCTCGCGCGGCTGGGCCGCTGCGGCGGCACGCTGCGGCTGCCGATGACCGAACTGGCCGAGGGGAACCGGCCGGCGGTCGAGGCGGCGCTGCGCGAGGCGGGCCTGCTGGCGTAGCCCCACGCCACGGCTCCCTCTCCCGCTTGCGGGGGGGGTTCGGCGGGGGCCCGCAGGTCGCCGCGTCGACCGGGCCACGCGCTCGCGGTGCGCCCCCATCCCGGCCTTCCCCCGCGGGCGGGGGAAGGAGCGGGACTGCGCGCGCCCTACATCGCGCGCAGGGCGTCGGTGACCGGCAGCGTGGCCGCGCGCACCGCCGGGAACAGGCCGCCGATGAAGCCGATCGCCAGGGCCCACTTCAGGCCCTCCCACAGCAGCTGCGGCGAGACCCGGAACTCGAAGCTCAGGCTGGCCACGCCGCCCGCCAGGGTCGAGGCGGTGTAACCGTTGAACAGCAGCCATGCGATCAGGCCGCCGGCCAGGCCGCCGAGCAGGGCCAGCAGCATGGTCTCGAGCATTACCGCCACCACCACCGGCAAGCCGGAGAAACCGATCGCGCGCAGGGTCGCGATCTCGCGCGCGCGCGAGGCGACCGTGGCGAACATGGTGTTGAGCGCGCCGAACACCGCGCCGATCGCCATGATCGAACCGACCACGATACCCACCACCCGCAGCACCGTGGTCAGGGTGCGCGACTGGCTGGCGAAGTAGCCGAGCGTGGTGTCCGCGTCCACCGTCAGCCGCGGGTCGGCGGCGAGGGTGGCCTTGAACGCGTTCATCGCCTCGGCCGAGGTGAGCTTCGCGTACAGCGAAGCGCGGCTGCTGCCGCGGCGGTAGGTCGCCCCCACCACCTCGGCGTCGGCCCACATCTCCGACTCGGTCGCGTCGCCGGACTCGAACACGCCGACCACGGTCCAGCGCTCGTTGCCCAGCTGCACCTCGTTGCCCGGCTCCAGGCCCTGGAACTGGCGCTGCGCACCGCGGCCGACGACCAGTTCGCGGCGGCCGGTCTCGAACCGGCGACCGTCCACCAGCCGGACCTCCGGCCGCACCGCCCACGCCATCTCGCCGACGCCGCGCAGGGTCACGCTGCCATCCTCGCCGTCGCGGCGCGGCACGTTGGCCGAGACCACGAGTTCGGCCGAGGCCAGCGGCCGGCCCTCGGCGTCGCGCGCGATCTCCGGCGCGCGCTCGATCGCCAGGATTTCGTCGCGCGACAGCACCGACATCAGCTCGGCCGAGGATCCGCCGCGCAGCACGATCGCCACGTCCTCCCTGCCGGCGCTGTTGACCGTGTGCCGGTAGCCCTCGGCCATCGCCAGCAGCGCCACCAGCACGCCGACCACGCCGGCGATGCCGACCACTACCACCGACGAGGCGCCCAGGCGCTGGCGCAGCGTCGCCACGCCGACCCAGGTGACCGACGCCGCCTGGCGGCCGGCGCGGGTCAGCGCCATCCACAGCGCCAGCGCGGCGGCCAGCGCCAGCGCGCCCTGCCACGGCAGCATCACCCACACCACCAGGAACGCGACCACCAGCGCGAGCAGGCCGAGGGCGCGCAGCAACTTCTTCATCATGTTCATCCGCATGTCCTCATGGGTCCGGCGTCAGCGCCCGGCGAGCGCATCGACGATGTTCAGGCGCATCGCCCGGATCGCCGGGAGCGCGCCCACCAGCAGCCCGATCGCCACCATCAGCCCCAGGCCCAGCGCCCAGCTGCCCGGGCCGATCGGCGGCAGGTTGACCGCGCCGCGGCTTACCGCGCCGGCTACCGGCCCGAGCACCGCGGCCAGGGCCAGGCCGAGCACGCCGCCCAGCACCACCAGCAGCACCGACTCGGCCAGCACCATCGCCAGTACGCTGTGGCTGGCGAAGCCGATGGTCTTGAGCACGGCCAGTTCCGAGGTGCGCTCGCGCACCGCCTGGGCCATGGTGTTGCCGGTCAGCAGCAGCAGGGTGAAGAACACCGCGCCCATGATCGAGCCCACGATCAGGCCGATGTCGGCGACCTGCTTGATCTGCGCGGCCATCGCGGCCTGCTCGGTCATGGTCCGGGTCTCGTGGGGCGAGTTCGCGGTGAGCGCGTCGATCGCCTTGGCCGCGGCGTCGCTGCGGTTCACGTCCGACACCCGGCTGATGTACCAGCCCACCTCGTCGTTCACGTACGGCGTGGATTCGGCGAAATAGTCGTAGTGCATCAGCATCATCGCGCCGAAGAAGCCGTTGTCGGAGTCCTCGCGCTGGCGGATCACGCCCACGATCTGGAACTGCCAGTTGAGGCTGCCGTCGCTGTTGGGGAAGATCGTCGACTGCAGCGGCAGGGTCTGGCCCACCTCCCAGTTGAAGCGGGCCATCATGTCCTCGCCGACCAGCATGCCGTTGCGGGTCGCTTTCCACTTCTCGAGCTCCGCCGGATCGACCACGATCTCCGGGTACAGGTCGAGGTAGTTGGGCGCGACCGCGATGGTGAACAGCTGGTTGCGCGGGTCCTGGTAGGCGCCGCCGAACCAGTTCGCCCAGGTCACGGCCTCGATGTTGTCGACCTGTTCGATCCGCGAACGCAGCGCGAGCGGCAGCATCTGCACCATCGACAGCCGCGACGTGGTCTGCAGCCGCTGCGCGCCGTCGGCGTTCTGGCCGATCTGGGCGAACGTGGTGCGGATCCCGTCGAGCATGCCGAACAGCAGGAACGCCGCCATGATCGACGCCAGGGTCAGGAAGGTGCGGGCCTTGCGCCGGAACAGCGCGGCCCAGATCAGGTGGAAGTACTTCATCGCGCGCCTCCCGGCTCAGGCCGCGTGGGCCTGGTGCCCGACCAGGGTGCCCTTGTCCAGGTGCAGCGTGTGGCTGGCGTACTCGGCGGCCTTGGGATCGTGGGTGACCATCACGATGGTCTTGCCGTGCTCGCGGTTGAGCGTCTGCAGCAGGCCCAGGATCTCCTCCGCCGACTGGCGGTCGAGGTCGCCTGTGGGCTCGTCGCAGATCAGCAGCTTGGGGTCGGAGACGATCGCGCGCGCGATCGCCACGCGCTGCTGCTGGCCGCCCGACAGCTCGCCCGGCTTGTGCGACATGCGGTCGGCCAGGCCCACCAGGGTCAGCGCGATCTGCGCATTGCGCTTGCGCTGCGCCGCGCCGAGCTTCGTCAGCAGCAGCGGCAGCTCGACGTTCTTCTGAGCGCTCAGCGCCGGCATCAGGTTGTAGAACTGGAACACGTAGCCCACGTTCTGGCTGCGCCAGTGCGACAGCCGGCTGCCCGAGAGCTGGTCGATGCGCTGGCCGTCGACCTCGATGCTGCCGGAGGTCGGCGAGTCCAGGCCGCCGATCAGGTTGAGCAGCGTCGTCTTGCCCGAGCCCGACGGGCCCATCAGGGCCACGAAATCGCCCTGCTCGATGTCAAGGTCGATGCCGTGCAGCACCTCCACCTTCTCGGGGCCGCGCTGGTAGGTCTTGGTCAGGCTGCGGATCGATACCAGGGATGCCATGGCTTGCCTCGCTGTGTCGGATGGGTCGGGGACGTCCCCGTGGAACCGTGCGGCACGCTTCGCGGCGCGGCGCACGGAGGTCATGCAGTGCCGGCCGCGCTCACTTCGCCCCGGTGGCGACGCGCGCGCCGTCGGCCAGTTCCGCGGGCGGCTTCACCACCACGCTCTCGCCCGGCGCCAGTCCGGACAGGACCTCGCGGTCATCGGCCAGGGTGGCGCCGGCCTCGACCCGGCGCAGTTCCACGGTGCCGTCGCCGCGCACCACGTAGACCGCGCTCGCGCCGTCGCGCTGGACCACGGCCGAGGCGGGCACGCGCACGCCGCGGCGCGGCTCCTCGCCGTCCTCCGGCGCCTTCTCCAGGAAGCGCACGGTCACGCCCATGTCCGGGACGATGCGCGCGTCCTTCTGCTTCAGCGCCACGCGCACCCGCACCGTCGCCTTGCCGCGGTCGGCCGAGGGGATGATCGCGATCACCTCGGCCGGGATCTTCCAGTCCGGATACGAGGTGAGCGTGGCCTCGACCGGCATCTTCGGCTGCACCCTGCCGATGTAGGCCTCGCCCACGTCGACCTCCACCTCCAGCGAATCCATGTCCACGATGGTGCCGATGCCGGTGCGGGTGAAGCCGCCGCCGGCCGACAGCGGCGAGACGATCTCGCCCGGCTGCGCGGCCTTGGCGATCACCACGCCCGCGAACGGCGCGCGCACCACGGTGTTGTCCACGCCGATGTCGGCGATGCGCAGGCCGTCGGCCGCGACCTCGACGTTGCGCCGCGCGGCGGCCAGCTCGGCCCGCAGCGCATCGCGCTGGGCGACGGCCTCGTCGTACTGCGCCTTCGACACCAGCTGCCGGCCGACCAGCTGCGCGAGCCGCGCGGCGTTGGCCTCGGCTTCCTTCAGCCGCGCCTCGACGCTGCCGGCCTGGCTGCGCGCCGCCTCCAGCTGCGACTGCGAGAGCGCGCGCTGCGCGTCGGCGTCGATCGGGTCGAGCCGCGCCATCACCTGGCCTTCCTCCACCCGCATGCCTTCCTCGATCAGCACCTCGCGCACGCGCCCGGTGATCTTGGCCGAGACCGTGGCCATGCGCCGCGCCACCACGTAGCCGGAGGCGTCGAGCACCGAGGCCGGCGCGCTGCCGGACGCGAGCGATACCGCGGTGGCGGTCTGCACCGGCACCGGCGCCTGGCGCCCGAACAGCCACCAGCCGCCCAGCGCCAGCAGCGCGAGCAGCACGATGCACGCCAGCGCGATCCACAGTCCCTTGCGCGACGGCGGCGGTCCGGGCGTGCGGTCGATGCGGAGTTCCCTGAGCAGGTCGGCGTTGGTGTTCATGACAGACAGGACGTGGAAGGGCGCCCATTGTGACCCAGCAGGCCGCGATGCACCGGCCCGGGCCCTTCGCGAGGCCGGCACAGGCTAGCCGCCAGGCGCGTCCGGGGCCCCTGACAGCTGTCACCCGGATGTGCTGACGCACGTGGCTGCCGCCCGCGCGCGGGCGGCGCGAGCATGCCGGCATCGCGGGATACGACGGAGCACGCACCATGGAATCGACACGACCGCTTGCCGTCCTGCGCGGCGCCTGCAAGCGCTATGGCGCCACCCGCGCGCTCGACGGCGTCGACCTGCAGCTGCGCGCCGGCCAGGTGACCTCCCTGCTGGGCGTCAACGGCGCCGGCAAGAGCACCGCGGTGGGCCTGCTGCTCGGCCTGCTGGCGGCCGATGCCGGCGAGGTTTCGGTCTTCGGCCAGGCGCCCGGCAGCCTCGACGTGCGGCGCCGGTGCGGCGCGATGCTGCAGTCGGCCGCGCTGCCCGAGCGGCTGCAGGTGGGCGAGCTGCTCGACATGGTGCGCGCCGGCTATCCGCAGCCGCGCAGCGTGGCCGACTGCGTCGCGCTCGCCGGCCTCGACGGCCTGGTCGGCCGCCGCTACGGGAAGCTGTCGGGCGGACAGCAGCGGCGCGTGCAGTTCGCGCTCGCGATCTGCGGCCGCCCGCGCCTGCTGTTCCTCGACGAGCCGACCACCGGCCTGGACATCGACGCGCGCCAGGGCCTGTGGGCCGCGGTGCGCGAGCTGGTGGCCGACGGCAGCGCGGTGCTGCTCACCACGCACTACCTGGAGGAAGCCGAGGCGCTCTCGGACCGGGTCGCGGTGCTCGACGGCGGCCGCCTGGTCGCGGAAGGCAGCGTCGACGAGGTCCGCGCGCGGGTGTCGCTGCGCCGGATCCAGTGCCGCTCGCGCCTGGCCGCCGACGTGGTGGCGCAGTGGCCGGGCGTGGTCGAGGCGGTGCGCGAGGGCGAGGCGCTGCGGATCGTCGCCGAACCGGCCGAGCCGGTGGTGCGGCGCCTGCTCGACGCCGACCCCGGCACGTGCGACCTGGAGATCCGCCGCGCCGGCCTGGCCGACGCCTTCCTCGCCCTGACCCGGTCCACCGACGCCCTGCAGGAGGCCGCCTGATGCATACCACCACCCTGCGCGCGCCGCTGCGCGCCCACCTTGCCGAAGCCCGCTGCGAACTGGTGCGGCTGGCGCGCGAACCCGCGTTCGGCGTGCCGGTGCTCGCGTTCCCGGCGATGTTCTACCTGCTGTTCGCGGTGGTGCTCAACCGCGGCAACCCCGGCGCCGCCGCCTACCTGCTGGCCAGCTACGGCGCGTTCGGCGTGGTCGGCGCGGCGCTGTTCGGCTTCGGCGTCACCATCGCCATGGACCGCGAGCGCGGCTACCTGCGCCTGCGCCGCACCCTGCCCACGCCGCCGGGGTCGATGCTGCTGGCGAAGATGGCGATGGCGGTGCTGTTCGCGGCCGCGATCTCGCTGCTGCTGGCCACGCTGGCCGCGACCGCGGGCGGGGTGCGCCTGGCGCCGGCGCAGTGGGCCGGGCTGGCGCTGGTGAACATGGCCGGGGTGCTGCCGTTCGCGGCGATCGGGCTGTGGGTCGGCACCCTGGTCGGCGGCAACGCCGCGCCGGCGCTGCTCAACGTGCTGTACCTGCCGATGTCGTTCCTGTCGGGGCTGTGGATGCCGCTGTCGATGCTGCCCGACTGGCTGGCCGGGATCGCCCCCGCGTGGCCGGCCTACCACCTGGGCCGGCTTGCGCTGAAGGTGGTCGGGCACGACGATGGCGGCCGTGCCTGGGTGCACGCCGCGGTGCTGGCGCTGGTGGCGGTCGTCTTCTTCGCCCTCGCCCGCCGCCGCCTGCACGCGGCCGAGTGACGCCGGCAACCCGCGAGGCCCGCCATGAACACGACCACGCCCGGCCCCAGCGACGACGCCTTGCCAGCCGCGCCGGCCGCGCCGCAGGCGACGCCGCGCGGGCGCGGCCTGCGCGCCGCGGTCGCGCGGGCGCTGTGGCGCTGGTTCCCGCCGCGCCCTGGCTCGATCGCCGCCTGCGACCAGCGCATGGGGCGCCCGCCCTGGGGCGCGATGGTGCACGTGGTGTGGGCGGTGTGGGTGTTCATCACCCCCGCCTTCGCCGGCGGCGAGTACGGCTACAGCCTGCGCTGGGCCGCGACCACTGCGGTCACCTTCCCGCTGTTCCTGTGGCTGTACGCCACCAGCATCGTGCAGACTCCGCGCAAGGCCTACGCCGCGGCGCTGGCGATGGTGGCGATGTGCCTGGTGGTGCTGCCGTGGTATCCGTCGGGCCTGAGCTACTTCGTGTTCGGCTGCGTGATGCTGCAGCCGCGCCGCGGGCGCGCGATGCTGCCCTACCTGGCGGCGCTGGTGGGGCTCAATGCGCTGCTGATCGGTTACGCGCTGTCCATCGGTTACCCCTGGCAGGCGCTGGTGTGGATGCCGACCGTGACCGCGATCATCGGCGCGCTGGTGGTGGTGGACCGTTCCAACGTCGAGCGAGAGGCGGCGCTGCGCCTGTCGCACGACGAGGTGCGGCGGCTGGCCGCGCTGGCCGAGCGCGAACGCATCGGTCGCGACCTGCACGACCTGCTCGGCCACACGCTGTCGATGGTGGCGCTCAAGTCCGACCTCGCCGGGCGCATGCTCGAGCGCGACCCGCATGCCGCGCGCGCCGAGATCGGCGAAGTCAGCCGCGTCGCGCGCGAGGCGCTGGCGCAGGTGCGGCGCGCGGTCAGCGGCATCCGCTCGGCCGGCATCGCCGCCGAACTGGCCTCGGCCAAGCTGCTGCTGGAAACCGACGGCGTCGCCTTCACCTACCGCTTCGACGATGGCTTCAGCGACGGCGCGCTGCCCGCGGCGGTGGAGAGCGCGCTGGCGCTCGCGGTGCGCGAGGCGGCCACCAACATCCAGCGCCACGCGCACGCGGCGCGTGCCGAGGCCCGCTTCTCGATCGAGCACGGCGAGGCGGTGCTGCGGATCGCGGACGACGGCCGCGGCGGCACGATCACGCCCGGCAACGGCCTGTCCGGGATGCGCGAGCGGATCGAGGGCGTGCGCGGGCGGCTGCGCGTGGACAGCAGCCGGCGCGGCGGCACCACGGTCGAGGCGCGGGTGCCGCTGGCGGCCAACGACGACGCCGCGCCGCCGTAGCGTGCGGCGCGACGGGCCAAGCTGCTAACGTGGCGCCCATGCCGTCGTCCCGCTTCCCGCCGTGATCCGCGTCGTGCTGGCCGAGGACCAGGCCATGCTGCGCGGCGCACTGGCCGCGCTGCTCGCGCTGGAGTCCGACATCGAGGTGGTGGGCACCGCCGGCGACGGCGAGGCGGCCTGGCGCGAGCTGCAGCGGCTCTCGCCCGACGTGCTGGTCACCGACATCGAGATGCCCGGCCTGACCGGCCTCGAACTCGCCCAGCGCATCCAGCGCCACGAACTGCCGGTGAAGGTGGTGATCGTGACCACCTTCGCCCGCGGCGGCTTCCTGCGCCGGGCCCTGGACGCGGGCGTGTCGGGCTACCTGCTCAAGGACGCGCCGGTCGAACAGCTGGCCGATGCGCTGCGCCAGGTGCATCGCGGCGGTCGCGCGATCGACCCGCAGCTCGCGCTCGAAGCCTGGAGCGAACCCGACCCGCTCAGCGACCGCGAACGCCAGGTGCTGCGCCTGGCCGGCGAGGGCCTGTCGGCCGGGCAGATCGCCAGCCGCCTCAACCTCTCGCACGGCACGGTGCGCAACTACCTGTCCGAGGCGATCGGCAAGCTCGGCGTGGGCAACCGCATCGAGGCGTACCGGCTGGCCCGGGAGAAGGGCTGGCTGTAGCGCGGCGATGGCGACGGACGGCCGCCACTGCCGCCGCAGGGAGCGCTACGCTGCCATCCACCCAACCCGGGAGCCAACGCGATGTCCCCAAGCCAGTGCCCCCCGCTGTTCCGCCTCGTCGCCGTCCTCGCCGTGCTCTGGAACCTGGCCGGTGTCGCGTCCTTCTGGTTCCACCTCACCGCCACGCCCGAGACCGTGGCCTCGTGGCCGCCGGAACAGCAGGCGGTGTTCGAGGCGATGCCGCGCTGGCTGTTCGTGCCGTTCGCGGCCGCGACCCTGGGCGGCCTGCTGGGCTCGATCGGGCTGCTGCTGCGGCGGCGCTGGTCGGTGCCGGTGCTGGCGCTGTCGCTGTTCGCGATCGTGGTGCAGTTCACCTCGAACTACCTGACCACGCCGCTGTGGGAAATGATGGGCGCGCGCGGCGCGATCTTCCCGGTGGTGATCGCGCTGGTCGGGCTGTTCCTGTGGTGGTACGCGCGGCTCGCCGCCAGGCGCGGCTGCCTGCGCTGAAGCGGCCGCGCGCCGCGGCGGTCAGCCGCCGCAGCGCGCCTTGAGCATGGCGTACGCCGCGCGCAGGCCGAGCGCCTCGCCGCCGGCCGGACGCCCGGGGCGCGAACTGTCGTTCCACGCGTACACGTCCAGGTGCGCCCACTTCGTGCCCTCGGGCACGAAGCGCTCCAGGTACAGCGCGGCGGTGACCGCGCCGGCCATGCGCGAGCCGGCGTTGGCCAGGTCGGCGACGTGGCTGGTGAGGTAGCGCAGGTACGGACGCCACAGCGGCATCCGCCACAGCGGGTCGCGCTCGCGCTGGCCGGCCGCGAGCCAGTCCGCGGCGAGCGCATCGTCGTTGGCGAACAGCGCCGGCAGGTCGGGGCCGAGCGCGATGCGCGCCGCGCCGGTGAGGGTGGCGAAGTCCAGCACCAGGTCCGGGCGCAGCTCGCCGGCCAGGGCCAGCGCATCGCACAGCACCACGCGCCCTTCGGCGTCGGTGTTGTCGATCTCCACGCTGATGCCCTTGCGCGTGGCCACCACCTCGCCCGGGCGGTAGGCGTCGGGACCGATGGCGTTGTCCACCGCCGGCACCAGCAGGGTCAGGCGCAACGGCAGGCCGCGCGCCATCAGCAGTTCGGCCAGGGCGATCGCGTGCGCGGCGCCGCCCATGTCCTTCTTCATGTTGCGCATGCCATCGGCGGGCTTGATGTCCAGGCC
This sequence comes from Luteimonas sp. J29, assembly GCF_000472505.1. Classification (GTDB taxonomy): domain Bacteria; phylum Pseudomonadota; class Gammaproteobacteria; order Xanthomonadales; family Xanthomonadaceae; genus Luteimonas. The sequence goes on along the minus strand of NZ_AWZR01000001.1, from coordinate 547,136 downwards.
GCCGGTGTCGAAGCACACGCCCTTGCCCACCAGAACCAGGTGCGGACGGCGGCCCGCGCCGCCGGCATCCCAGTCCAGGCGCAGCAGGCGCGGGGCGCGGTGCGAGGCGCGGCCCACGGCGTGGATCGCGGGGAACCCTTCCTCCAGCAGGGCATCGCCGACGATGCTGGAGAAGTGCGCACCGTGCGCGTGCGCGACCGCGGCCATCGTGGCCTCGACTTCGGCCGGGCCCATGTCCTGCGACGGCGTGTTGACCATGTCGCGCACCCGCACGCAGGCGGCGAGCACGTCCCGCGCCTCGGCATCGACCGGAAGCGCCAGCCGCGCCGGCGCGCGGCCACCGCCGCGGTAGCGGGTGAAGCGGTAGGCGCCCAGGCCCCAGCCCAGCTGCAGCGCACGCGCCGCCGCGGGTTCCGGCGCCTCGGCCGGCCGCCAGTCGCCTTCGGGCAGCGCGGTGGGCGCGTGCGCGTACGAGTACGGGTCGAGCGGATCGCCGATGCCGAGCACCGCGCCGGCGACGCCGCCCTCGCCCGGCAGCAGTGCCACGGTGCCGGCCGCAGCGTCGAAACGCTGCCGCGACAGCCATGCCTGCACCGGCCCGGGCTGGGCCTGCAGCCAGTCGCGGAAGCGGTCCTGGCCGACGACGTGCAGCGGCGCGGCGTCGGCGTCGTGGGGCGCGAAGCCCGGCGGAAGTGCGTGTGCGTCCATCGCGCCAGTTTGAACCAATCGTCGCCGCTTGCCCACGCGCCCTGGCCGGAACGCCGTCGATTCCGCGTTCTCCATGACGGGGACCGGTATCAAGAGCTGGACAATTGGATGACATCGACGTGCGCTGGGGACCGCTGTGGTCCCTCGGCGCCAGCGAACTCGCACAGTGGAGCGGACTGGGCCGGACGGCCCCGTGGTCGAGCCCGTTCGCCATGCCCGAATTCGTGCTGCCGGCGGCCCGCTGGCTGGAAGGCGTCGAACCCACCGTGGTCCGGGTGCTGCGCGGCGACGCGCTGATCGGCGTCGGCTGCTTCGTCGAACGCGGCCCGGACCTGTTCGCCCCGCTGCGGCGCCTGGGCACCTTCCGCAGCGAACACTCCTTCCGCTGCGGCCTGCTGGTGCGCGAGGGCGAGGACGCCGCCGTCGCCCACGCCCTGCTGCAGTCGGCCCGTGCCGACGCGCCGCGGCGCCGGCACGGCCTGTCGTTCGAGCGCATGGCCCTGGGCGATCCGCTCAGCGACGAGCTCGCGCGCGCGGCCGCGCGGCACGGTGGCACCTGGCACGAGCACGCCCGCTTCGAGCGCCCGGTGCTGTACCTGGACGGCGGCCCCGTCGACGCGCGCATGCCCGCCGGGGTGCGCAAGGACCTGGACCGGCGCCTGAGGCGCCTGCGCGAGCGCGGCGCGGTGGAATTCCGGCTGCTGCACGGCGCCGCCGCCGACGAGGCCGCAGTGGATCGCCACATGCGCCTGGAACACCAGGGCTGGAAGGGCGAGGCCGGCACCTCGCTGCTGTCGTGCGATCGCCAGGCCGCGTTCTTCCGCGAGATGTGCGCGCGCTTCCGCGCGATCGGGGCGATGGTGTTCTCGGAGATCGTGGTCGACGGCGAAGCGATCGCCTCGACCAGCAACATGCTGCTCGGCGACACCCTGCACGCGTTCAAGAGCGGCTGGGACCCGGCGTTCAGGCGCTACAGCCCGGGCCGGCTCAACGAATGGCTGCTGGTGCGGGCGCTGCCGGCCACCTGGCCGCAGGTGCGCTGCTTCGACAGCATGTCCGGCGAGCACGGCTACATGGCCGAACTGCTGCCCGACCGCGAGCCCGTGGCCAGCGGCGCGTTCTCGCTGTCGCGCAGCGCGCGCCTGGCCCTGCATGCGGCGCGCGCGTGGCGGCCGCTGGCCTGGCGCCTGGCCGCGGACTGAGCCTCAGGCCGGTTCGGCCACACGTTCGAGCCAGTCGGCCAGCTCGGCCAGCGATTCGAAGTGCAGGTCGGGCGCCACGTCCCCGTGCGGCCACTGCGCCTGCACGCGGTTGATCCAGCAGCTGCGCAGCCCGGCCAGCGCGGCCCCGCGCACGTCGGCGTCGACGTGGTCGCCCACGTGCAGCACCTCGCGCGGGGCCAGGCGCAGCCGCTCGCAGGCGGCGAGGAAGAAGCTGGCCTCGGGCTTGCCCGCGCCGTGCTCGCGCGGATGCAGCTGGAACGCGAAGTACTGGTGGATGCCGCAGCGCACGAGGTCGGCATTGCCGTTGCTCAGCGCCACCACCGGCACCCGCGCGGCGATGCGTTCGAGCGCGTCGAGCGCGTCGGGATAGAACTCGACCCGGTTGCGCTCGGCGTAGAAGGCCTCGTAGGCGGCATCGAGCAGGGCGAGGTCGCCGCCGCTTTCGCGCAGCGCGCGCTCGAGCGTCATCCGCCGCAGCGCGCCCATGTCGTGGGCCAGGCGCGGGTTCTCGCGCCAGACCGCCTCGCGCAGCGCGCGCATGGCCTCGACCGGGAACATCCGCGCCGTGGCCGGGCTGTGCGCCAGCATCCACTCGTCCAGCACGCGGTCGATGCGCGCGCCGATCGGCGCGAACGGCCACAGGGTGTCGTCGAGGTCGAGGGTGACGGCGCGGACGGGGAACTTCACCCGACCATTGTAGGCCGCGCGGGCTACTCCAGCAGCTTCGCCCAGCCTTCCATGCCTTCCACCCGCTCCAGCACCAGCTTCACGCACACCAGCAGCGGCACCGCGAGCAGCAGTCCGACCAGGCCCCACAACCAGCCGAACAGCATCAGCGCCAGGATCAGCACCAGCGGCGACAGCGCCATGCGGTGGCCGAGGATGATCGGCGTGACCAGCTGGCCCTCGATCGTGTGCAGCGCCAGGTACACCGCCGCCGGCAGCAGCTGCATCCACAGCGTGTCGAAGGTGATCACGCCCACCAGCAGCATCGCCAGCACGCCGATCAGCGGACCCACGTAGGGCGCGAAGTTGAGCAGCGCCACCAGCGTGCCCCACATCAGCGCCTCGGGCAGCGGCACCTGCATCAGGTACAGCGCGAACGCGAACGAGAGGCCGACCACGGTGTTGATCACGGTGATGGTCAGCACGTAGCGCGAGACCTCGCGCTCGATCGACTGCAGGATGTCGACGGTGAACTTCTGCTGCTGTCGCCCGGGCAGCAGCGCGATCGCCGAGCGCTGCAGCTTCTCGCCGTAGACCATGAAGAAGAACGCCAGCAGCACCACCGCCAGCAGCGAGGCCAGCAGCCGCGGCGTGGTGACCAGGTGCCGCCAGGGATCGGCCTCGGTGCGCACCAGCTGCGGCTGGCGGCCGGTCTGGCCGCCGGCGGCACGGGCGAGGCTCTCGGCCGCCTTGTTGGCCTCGTGCATGGGCTTGACCAGTTCGCGCAGCTTGGGCGCGAGCTGGCTCAGTTCGCGCGGGGCCTCGCGCGCCCAGGCCACCGCGGACGGCGCCATCAGGTAGCCGAGCGCGCCGGTCGCGGCCAGCCCGCCACACAGCACCAGCAGCGCCGCCAGGAAGCGCGGCACCCACATCCTCCGCAGCACGCGCAGCAGCGGGCTGCTGACCAGGGCGAAGAACATCGCCAGCAGCACCGGCAGCAGCACCGCCTGCGCCGCCCACAGCGTGTAGCCCACCGCCAGCGTGGCCAGCACCACCACCGCCGCCGGCGCGCGCGGCCGCGGCTGCGGCAGGTTGGCGTCGGGAGCGTCGGGCGTGGCGGACTGCGGCATGGCGGGACCGTCGGAAAGGCGCGGCGATCATGCAGGGCCCCGGAACACGGCCCCGTGATGACGCCCTTGCCGGTTCACCGCGCGTTCGACCGCGGGCCGGCCGGCTCAGGGTTCGGACAGTTCGGTCGCGGCTTCGGCGGCGCGCGGCTCGCCGGTCCAGGGCGGCTCGGGACGGCGACGCGCGTCCGACACGTGGCGCAGCACCGGTCCGGTCGCCTGCCCGGCCTGCGCGGCGGCCGGGTCGACCGCCGCCTCGACGGTGTCTGCCGCCTCCCCGGCCACCTGCCCCGCGTCGTCGGCCGCGGCCTGCGCGGTCTCGGCCGCATCGCGGGCGCGGAACGCGGTCACCAGGCCCGACAGGCTCGTCGCCAGCTGGATCCAGCGGGCCAGCGGCATCCCGCCCAGGCCGCCGGCCCGCTTGAGCGGCCTGGCGCGGGCGAACAGCAGGCCGCCCACCAGGCCGACGATGACGATGCGCCCGGGTGTCCAGGCCTCGCGCCAGGTCGTGCCCAGCACCCGCCAGTTGGTCTTCGCCCGCAGCAGCCGGGTTTCCACCCGCCGTTCGGCCCGGGCCACCTCGTCGCGCAGCTGCTCGAAGCGCATCACGGCCCTCCCGGCGGGGTCACGGACGGGTCGGCCGCGGCCGCCTGCGCCGCCCGCGCCGCACGCGCGGCATCGGCGGCCAGGTCCGGCGGCACATCGTCGTCGTCATCGTCGTCGCCGCTGCCGTCCTCGTCGAACAGGCCCAGCCGGGTCAGCTGGCGCCGGGTGGCGTGCATGCCCATGTGCTCGAAGTAGCGTGCCACCCGCCAGGCGGCGAACCCGGCGGCGGCGAGGCTGACCAGCGCCGCCACGGCGAGCGACTGCAGCCACGACAGCCCGGCCCCCTGCATCAGCGCCACCAGCGTGCCGGTCAGGTACAGCCACGCCGAGGCGCCGAACACGGTCGCCGCGCCGGCCCAGGCCAGGGCGCGGCCGAAGGCGCTGCGGGCGAGCGCGAAGTCCGCCGAGGCCAGCCGGCGCAGGGCGCGCAGCGTGCCGCGGCTGGCGTCGAGCGCCTCGCGGCGCGCGGCGTTGATCGCCCGCAGGCTCTCGTCCAGCCCCGGCTTGCGCTCCCCGCCGCCGGTGCCGCCGTCGTCTGGCGCGTCCCCTGCCACGTCGCGGGCTTACTTGTCTCCGCCGCTGCGGGCGAGCTTGGCGATGATCCAGCCGGCGGCGAAGGCGACGCCGAACGAGGCGATCGGGCGCTCGCGGATCAGGTCGGCCGCGCTGTCGATCAGGTCGCGGCCCTTGTCGAGCAGCGCATCGACCTGCTCGCGGGCCACGTCGCCGCCTTCTTCCAGCGCGGCGATCCCGGCCAGCGCCGAATCGGCGAGGTCGGCCTTGACCGCGGATCCGCCGACCTTCAGTTCCTCGCCGGCGACCTGGGCGGCGTTCCTGACCGCGCTGCCGGCATCCGCGGCGGCGTTCTTCAGGTGGGCCCCGGCCGTGCCGAGGTTGGTCTTCATCGCATCGGTCGAACTCGGGCTCATCGTCGTCTCCTCGGGAAAGGGCGCGTCGTTGCGCGCGGAGGGTGCCGGCGCGCGCCGGCCTACTGCATGATCAGGTCACCCACGCGGCGGCCGCGTGAAATGCGCAGCACCAGCCGCTCCGGGCGGTCGGCCAGGCTGTCGCGGAAACCGACCAGGTCGCGGAACTCGCCCGAGTTGGCGGCGAAGATGTAGTCGCCCTCGCGCAGTCCGTTGTTCCAGGCCCGGCTGCCGCGTTCGACCCGCTCGACCAGCACGCCGCGCGCGTCCGGGTTCTGGCGCCGCACCGCCTCGGGCAGGTCGGCCAGGGTGGCGCCGGCCAGGCGCTCGTCGTAGCTGGCGCCGTCGCGCGGCAGCGCGCGCAGGCGCGCGGTGAGCTTGAGCGGGCGGCCGTCGCGCAGCACGTCCAGGGTCACAGGGCTGTCGATCGGCTGCAGGCCCTGGAAGTTGCGCAGCGCCACCGGGCTGTCGATGCGCTGGCCGTTGGCCGCGGTGATCACGTCGCCGGTGCGCACGCCGGCCGCGCCCGCGGCCGAGTCGCCGTACACGCGGGTGACGACCACGCCGCGCGCCTCGTCCAGGCCCAGGCCCCTGGCCAGGCGTTCGTCGACGGATTGGGTCTCGATGCCGAGGGTGCCGCGCTGCACGGTGCCGGTGGACGCCAGCTGCTGCATGATGTTGCGCGCCAGTTCCACCGGGATCGCGAAGCCCAGGCCGATGTTGCCCGCGGCGCTGCCGCGCGGGTTGAAGCTCGCGGTGTTGATGCCGACCAGTTCGCCGCGCAGGTTCACCAGCGCGCCGCCGGAATTGCCCGGGTTGATCGAGGCATCGGTCTGGATGAAGTTCTGGAAGCCCACGCCCGGCAGGTTGCTGCGGCCGACCGCCGACACGATGCCCCAGGTCACCGTCTGGCCGACGCCGAACGGGTTGCCGACCGCGACCACGAAGTCGCCCACCTCCAGCTCGCCGCCGCGCGCCAGCGGAATCGCCTGCAGGCGCTCGGCCGGGATCCGCATCAGGGCCACGTCGGTGTCCGGGTCGGAGCCGATGAACTCGGCCGCGAGCGTGCGCCCGTCGGACAGCGTCACCGACACCTCGTCGGCGTTCTCGATCACGTGGTGGTTGGTCAGCACGTAGCCGTTGGTCGCGTCCACGATCACGCCCGACCCCAGCGAACGCGCGATGCGCTCCTGCGACAGCTCGGGGAACATGCGGCGGAAGAACGGATCGTTGCCGAACGGGCTGACCTGGCGCCGCTGCGCCGCGTGCACGCTCACCACCGACGGGGTGACGCGCTTGAGCATCGGCGCCAGCGTCGGCATCGGCTGGCCGTCGACCGCCGCCGGCAGCGCCTGCATCGCCAGCGCAGGCGGCGCGGTGGCCACCTGCGCGGCCGCCGCCACCGGCTCCGCCGCCCCGACCGGCGCCTGCAGCGCCTCGCGGATCGCGGTCGCGGCGAAGCCGCCGAACGCGGCCGCGGCGGTGAGGGCGAGGAGGGTCCTGGTCGAATTCTTCATCGGCATCGGGAAGGGAGCGGCCCTGGGGCCGGACAGTCTCGACGCCGATCGTACAATCGATGCTGAAACAAAGCGTGGGCACCGGCACCACGCGGGTGCCGGTGCCCGTCGCCCGCAGGCACCGCGGCGCGCTCAGAACCCGCGCCGAAGCCCCAGCATCCAGCGCCGGCCGTCGCGGGCGGACCCTGCCTCGAGGCCGTAGTCGAACCACCAGCGCAGGCCGCCCGCGCCGGCGCCGGACAGGCCCAGGCCCAGCTCCACGCCGTCGCGGTCCTCGCGGGGCAGCGCGAATGTCGCCCCGGGCACGCCGCGGAACGCGGCCACCAGCGGTTCGCCGTCCACCAGCCCGCGGCGATAGCGCGCGTCCAGGGACAGTCCCAGCGACCAGCCCGCTCCGTGCCAGTCGCGCGCGACGCGCGCCCCGACCGCCGCCGACAGCCGCGACTGGCGCGATGGGCCGGCCAGCAGTTCCAGCCCGGTCGGTCCGGATTCGACGAAGCCGTCGCTGCGCACCTGGCCGTAGTCCAGCGCCGCGAACGGCACGACGCGGGCCTCGCCCAGCGCCAGCGCGCGGCCGACCTCGCCGTGCGCGAACACCTGGCCGAAGCGACGGTCGGCATTGGCGAGGTGGAGCGATTCGCCGGCCTGGATCGGCCGCTGCAGCCGCGCCCGGCCCTGCGCCGCGCCGACCGCGCCGGTGGCATGCCAGCCGTCGCCGCGGTAGTGCGCATGCAGGCTGGCCATCGGCAGCCGCGCCTGTCCGCCACCGCCGAGCGCATCGAACTGCAGCCAGGCCTCGCCGCTGGACAGGCTCCCGCCCAGCAGCAGGCGCGGCGACAGCCACAGGTCGACGCCGCTTTCGACGTCCTCGACGGACTGGCCGAGCGGATGCAGCGATGCCTGCGCCGACCACGCCACCGGCGATGTCGCGTGCGCCGCGCGCTCCAGCCGCGCGGCCAACCGTGCGCCGGCCTGCTCCGCGCGCCGCTGCAGCTCGTCGCGCGCCTCTTCGCGCGCCTGCGCCGGCGCATCGGCATGCGGCAGTGCATCACCGGCGGCATGCGCGGCGGGCCAGGCGACGGCGAACAGCCAGGCCAGCAGACGTCCGTTTCCCATTCCGGTCCCCTTCGCGGATCGATCCGGATCCCGCCCCCTTGCGCGGCTCCGACACAACCAATGTCGATGCCCCCGGGAAACGGCCCACGCGGCCTTGCGCGGCCAACCAGGCCCCGCCCGCGGCCACCCCAAGGCACTCGGGACGGGCGCCGCAGCGGTCGATTGGAGGGCTTCGCGGATCCTGTTGACTTCCCCGTAGGGCGCGCGTAGCTTGGCCGGGCTCGCCACAACATCTTGGGGTCTGTTGACGGACTGAATCCCAGCTGCTGGGGTTTGGCCGCGGACGGCTCCATCCGGACCACGGGTGCGACGGGGGGGACCGGGCATGGATCATCAGGACGATAACGCGGCAAGGCACACACTTTAGAGAGGGGCACGGCGCCTGCGCCGGGCTTCGCCGTCTCCGTCCCACGGGACGCGACGGTTCCCCACTACAACAACAACTAGAAGGCGGGGCACCGATCCCGGCCGGCAACCAGGAGACAGCACAGGCATGAGCACGGTTCGTCTGGAGGCAGTGAAGACGCACGTGGAACGGGAGATCCCGATGCAGCCCGCCTCGCAGGACATCTGGGACAAGAAGTACCGGCTCAAGACCAAGCACGGGGTCCCGGTCGACGCCGACATCGACGGCACCTACCAGCGCGTGGCGCGCGCCCTGGCCGACGCCGAGGAGACCGACGAGAAGCGCAAGTACTGGTACGACCGCTTCCTGTGGGCGCTGCGCCGCGGGGCGATCCCGGCCGGCCGCATCACCTCCAACGCCGGCGCGCTCGAGCACAAGCCCGCGACCAGCACGATCAACTGCACCGTGTCCGGGACCATCACCGACTCGATGGACGACATCCTGGGCAAGGTCCACGAGGCCGGCCTGACCCTGAAGGCGGGCTGCGGCATCGGCTACGAGTTCAGCACGCTGCGCCCGCGCGGCGCGTTCGTGGCGGGCGCCGGCGCCTACACCTCCGGCCCGATGTCCTTCATGGACATCTACGACAAGATGTGCTTCACGGTGTCCTCGGCCGGCGGCCGCCGCGGCGCGCAGATGGGCACCTTCGACGTCAGCCACCCGGACGTGCGCGACTTCATCCGCGCCAAGCGCGAGGACGGGCGCCTGCGCCAGTTCAACCTCTCGCTGCTGATCACCGACGGCTTCATGCAGGCGGTCGAGGCCGACGGCGACTGGCCGCTGGTGTTCCCGCTCAGCGAGAAGGAAGCCGCCGACATCGACCTGGCCGACGCCTCGGCCGTGGTCTGGCGCGACTGGCCCTATACCGAGGGCTACATCACCCGCGACGACGGCATGGTCGCCTGCAAGGTCTACGGCCACGTCAAGGCCCGGCACCTGTGGGACATGATCATGGTCTCGACGTACGACTACGCCGAGCCGGGCTTCATCCTGATCGACCGCGTCAACGAGATGAACAACAACTGGTGGTGCGAGACCATCCGCGCCACCAACCCCTGCGGCGAACAGCCGCTGCCGCCCTACGGCGCCTGCCTGCTGGGCTCGGTCAACCTGACCAAGTTCGTGCGCGACCCGTTCACCGACAAGGCCTCCTTCGACTGGGAGGAGTACCGCGAGGTCGTGCGCGTGTTCACCCGCATGCTCGACAACGTGGTCGAGATCAACGGCCTGCCGCTGGAGCAGCAGCGCGCCGAGATCCTGCGCAAGCGCCGCCACGGCATGGGCTTCCTCGGCCTGGGCAGCACCATGACCATGCTGCGCATGAAGTACGGCTCGGCCGAGAGCTGCGACTTCACCGGCCGCGTCGCCCGCGAGATGGCGGTGGCGGGCTGGGAGACCGGCCTGGCGCTGGCCGAGGAGAAGGGCCCGGCGCCGATCATGGAGGAGGTGTTCGAAGTCACCCCGGCCATGCTGCGCAAGCGCCCGGAGATGGCGAAGGACGGCTGGCGCGTGGGCCAGAAGATCCAGGGCAAGGTGCTGCACGCGCGCTACAGCCGCTACATGCAGAAGATCGCCCGGGTCGCGCCCGAGCTGGTCGACCGCCTGGCCGAGACCGGCGCCCGCTTCACCCACCACAGCTCGATCGCGCCCACCGGCACCATCTCGCTGTCGCTGGCCAACAACGCCTCCAACGGCATCGAGCCCTCCTTCGCGCACCACTACAGCCGCAACGTGATCCGCGAGGGCAGGAAGACCAAGGAGAAGGTGGACGTCTGGTCGTACGAGCTGCTGGCCTACCGCCACCTCGTCAACCCCAAGGCGATGCCGTTCTCCGACGACCCGGAGGCGAAGCTGCCCGAGTACTTCGTCTCCGCCGACGACATCACCCCGAAGGAGCACGTGGACGTGCAGGCCGCCGCCCAGGAGTGGGTGGACTCGTCCATCTCCAAGACCGCGAACGTCCCCACGGACTACCCGTACGAGGACTTCAAGGACATCTACCGCTACGCCTACCAGAAGGGGCTGAAGGGCTGCACCACCTTCCGCTTCAACCCCGCCGCCTTCCAGGGCGTGCTGGTGAAGGAAACCGACCTGGCCAACACCACCTACCGCTTCGAGCTCGAGGACGGCAGCGTGCTGGAGGTCAAGGGCAACGAGCAGATCGAGTACGACGGCGAGGTCCATACCGCCGCCAACCTGTTCGACGCCCTGAAGGAAGGCTATTACGGCAAGTTCTGACGGCTTCGCCGCCGGCACGGCCACGGGACGCCAGACCATGGGCCAGGACGGCCCACCGGGACGCTCCCCACCAACGCCCGCGGCGGGTTCCAGGCACCACCAGGCACCCGCCCCGGGCACCCGCCCCGACCCCCTGGAAACAGGGACGGGGCGACGCGGGAAACGGCCTCGTTCGACTGCTTGCGTGGCGCGCGCTTCGCGCTACATTTCGCCCGACGGGCCCCTTGCCCGTCACCCGATTACCGGAACAGAGCAACCAGACGAGGACCTACCCATGAGCAACGGCACCGGGGTCACCGACACGCTGACCCAAGCCGCCGAGACCGTCGCCGGAACGGCGAAGGAACTCGGCACCCAGGTCGTGGAGAAAGCGAGCACCGCCGTGCAGCGCGCGCGCAAGACCGCCAGCAAGGCGAAGAAGGCGGTGAAGAAGACCGCCTCCAAGGCCGGCAAGGCGGTGAGCAAGCGCGTGGCGGCCGCCAAGAAGGCCCTGGCCGACACCAGCGCCGCCAACAAGAAGAAGGTCGCCGCGGCCAAGGCCAGGAAGGCCGGCGCGAAGAAGGCCACGAAGAAGGCCACGAAGAAGGCCACGAAGAAGGCCGCGAAGAAGGCGACGGCGAAGAAGGCCGCGCCGAAGAAGGCCACCGCCAGGAAGGCGGCGCCGAAGAAGGCCGCCGCGAAGAAGGCCCCGGCCCGCAAGGCGGTGAAGAAGGCCGCCCCGGCGAAGAAGGCCACCGCGAAGAAGGCGCCCGCGAAGAAGAAGGTGCCGGCCAGGAAGGCCGCGAAGAAGAAGTAATGCAGTCCCTGCCCGCCCCCTCCCCCGAGGGGGCCGGGCGGTCACCCCGGAACCTCGTCCCCCGCAATACCCAGGAACACGTCATGGCCGTCAAGATCGAAAAGAAAATCACCGGTTACTCCGTCGTCACCGCCGATGACAAGGAGAAGGCCGCCGCGGCCGCCCCGGTGAAGAGCGAGCCGGCCGCGGCCGAGCTCCCGACCGCCGACGTGATCCAGATGCACGAGCGCATCGAGCGCCCCGACGTGCTGGTCGGCAGCACCTACAAGATCAAGTCGCCGCTGGTGGAGCACGCCATGTACGTGACCATCAACGACATCGTGCTCAACGCCGGCACCGAGCACGAGCACCGCCGCCCGTTCGAGATCTTCATCAACTCCAAGTCGATGGAGCACTTCCAGTGGATCGTCGCGCTCACCCGCATCATGAGCGCCGTGTTCCGCAAGGGCGGCGACGTCACCTTCCTGGTGGAAGAGATGAAGGCCGTGTTCGACCCCAAGGGCGGCTACTTCAAGGCCGGCGGCGTATACATGCCCTCGCTGGTGGCCGAACTGGGCTCGATCGTCGAGGAGCACCTCAAGTCGATCGGCCTGCTCCACGACCCGCAGATGAGCGCGGCCCAGAAGGCCCTGATCGCCGAGAAGCGCAAGCAGTACGAAGCGCGCTCAAAAAAAAACAGTGACGTGAGCGACGGCCCTGCCCCTTCCCCCGCCCCAGCGGGGGAAGGCCGGGATGGGGGCGGCTCTGTCGCGACGTCCTCTCACCACGAAGAAGACGTGGAAGTCACCGGCGACGGCACCAGCTTCCCGCCCAGCGCGACGATGTGCCACAAGTGCAGCACCAAGGCGCTGGTGATCATGGATGGGTGTGCGACTTGTTTGAATTGTGGGTATAGCAAGTGCGGGTGAATAGCTGGCCGGACGAAGCATTGACCAAATGCCCGTGCTATGGGGAAGTAATTGTCCGAATTATTTGAAGAGAAGCTCGCGACGATCAGCGAGCAGCTAAACGACGGTGTCACACCGTCGCACGAGACCGTCCGCTCTCTTCTGCTCTGGTTCAAGGCCGAGCGGAGAGGCCCAAAGGTGGTGCGGGAGATTCGAGCCGCCCTAGAGCGTTATAACCTCAAGACGACCCCAGACTTCGAGACCGTATGGCTCGACGAAGAAATCTTATTCGAGCAATCCACCTCCCCCGATGGAGCAGACCTCGTCGACCCCGTTGTGCGTATCGGCAGAATTGAGGCTGCGAACCACCCTCCGACTATGGTCGCCCCCACCGACTCATTGTCTCGCGTGGTAACTGTCATGCTCACTAACGATTTCTCGCAAGTCCCGGTCGCGACTGGCCCGAGGGATATTAAGGGGGTGGTTAGTTGGAAGACGATCGGCAGTCGCTTGGCGCTCGGAAGGGAGTGCAATGTTGCGCAGGATGCGATGGAGGAGCCAGTCATATCAAAGGCCGATGAGCCATTGTTCGACGCTGTCTTGAAGGTTGCGGCAAATGACTACCTCCTAGTTCAAGGCAATGATCGGACCATCACCGGAATCATCACCGCTAGCGACTTCAATCTTCAGTTCCAGAGCTTGGCAGAGCCATTCCTACTCAGTGGCGAAATTGAGATTGGGCTGCGACGATTGTTGCATCAGAAGTTTACTCAAGTCGAACTTAGGTGCGCACTCGACACGGCCGACTCAGGAAGGGAAGTCAATGGAGTCAGCGACCTGACTCTCGGCGAGTATGTTCGCCTCCTTGAAGCACCCACCAACTGGGAAAAGCTAAACCTCAAAATCGACCGGGTCGGGTTTATTTCTCAACTCAACCGGGTAAGAGCAATCCGGAATGACGTAATGCACTTCGATCCTGACGGCGTTGACCCTGACGACCTAAGCGCCTTACGTGAGTTCGCTCGTTTTATGAAACGCCTTCGTGAGGTGGGCTGCGCTTGAGCAGGCCTGAGAAACGGGGCCAAGTGTACTTTGCCGCAGCAGAACCAACAGTTGAAGCGCATCAACACAGGCGCTAGTCCACGCGTAGAGTCCAAACGGAGGCATGACAATGGCTCAATGCACGGCCCCGGTTCGCGGGCACCACTCAGCGGCAGCTCAAGCTGCTTGTCCAGCCTGTCGCCACCGCAGCTATCGCGGTTACAGCAGCTACAGTGGCTATACACCGTCGTCGTATCCGTCATCTAGCAGTAGCGGGAGCAGTTATAGCGGTGGGGGCGGCAACACCCGGTCCGTCGGTAGTTCGCGGCCGCGCTGGTCGCGAGCGGGATCATCCGTCTTGTACACGCCAACCCAGATCATCTCACTCACGCCGGTCCGCGAAGTCGTCGAGGCGCGCACAGCACAGCAACCAGATCTTCGCGATGTGTTCCTATGTCATGCATGGGATGACCGACAAGGTTCAGCCAGACATCTGCATGAACTACTTGTGGCTGCTGGCGTAAAGGTTTGGTTCAGCGAGAAGGACCTCGGGCTCGGCGTGCCGATGATGCGCGCTATCGACAAGGGACTAGCAAACTCAAAAATTGGGCTTGTCCTCGTAACGCCAGCACTTCTTGAACGCCTTCCAAAAGAAGAAAGCGTCTCTGATAAAGAGCTCTCGACTTTGCTCGCACGTAATCAGCTGGTACCCATTGTCCATAACACCACTTATGACGCCCTTCGCAACGTCAGCCCCATGCTGGCCTCCAGAAGCGGCCTGGATACCTCGGAGGACACATTGGAGGTAGTAGCCAAGAAGATTGCTGAGCTTGTCGCGCTTCAGGCATAAGAGGAGTGCGCCCAGGTGTAGCTTTCCTCCGGCGAACGGACCAACAAAGGCCCTATTCAGCAGCAAGAAATTGACGTCCGACGTGATGACGAGACCTATCGACGCGGCACATGCGTTGATTAGCCGCCCTTCTAGTATTCGGTTGTGCAAGGAGATTCCGAGTCATGCGACTATTTCTACTATGCAGCATTGGAGCGTTCCTCGCTGCTTGTGGGTCTGAGCAGGCAGGCCGAACTGGAGCCGGAGACGCCGACACGCCTGAAGCAACCATTCCGAGTTCCGTAGTCGGCAACTCCGCCTCGCCGCTAGGCGCTAACGGGAGTGGTGCAGGACGTGACGAAGGTGAAGTCCTCGACTCGCGACAAGTAATGGACGTAATGGTCGATCGGCTAGTGCTCGGCTCTGTTGCCGTTATTACCTCTAAAGTCGACGAGCTTGTAGTCGAACGCGTCAGTGTCAACAGAGGCAACTGTGCCATTGAGGAGAGGTATCTAGCAGTTCCGGCTGAAGAGCTGATGGAGGGGGAACTCGCGGTGAAACAAACTAGGGGAGGCCGCTACTGCCCTTGGGAGTACCAGATTGTCAGTAGCGGTGAGACTTTTGAATCCTGTGCGCGGCAACTGGACGCAGATGCCCTTGGAGATGACATGCGAAAGCTCGGGTTATTGCCGCCGCAGTGGATCGTGGCACCCGAGTCGCTTTACAAGCGGGATGTTTACGAGGTACCGCGCGATCATTTTCCGGCTAAGCTAAAATTTGCAGAGCAGTTGCGGCTTCCGCTGGCTTGCAGCGCGGATACTGTCCTTGAGCTAGAGATCCTCACCAGCGCAGGCGACTTCACTGTTATCAAAGGGTGATCGTGAAGGAGGGCAACAGAGGGTACGGAGGGTGAATTAACACCCCAAGTGCAACAACCCTGAGAGCTGGTGCATGCGTTCGAACAAAAGGGGACGGAGGTAATTAATCCATCGTTCCCTCCACTTCCGTTGCCCGCACTGGCCTTCCCCTCCGCCTCACCGCTGCGGGAAGGTTGCAGTTAAAGGGGTCAGGTTCATTTTTGAGACAACCAACGAACCGACCATCTTCTGTGCGGTTCGCTTGCCAGGATCATCGTTGCAGGAAGAAGGGCGAAGAAGGGGTCAGGTTCATTTGTTGCGGAGGATTGGGGCAGGTGCACTTACCAGCGCAGCTCTAAGGAATGGGGTCAGGTTCATTTACCCGAAGATTGAACCTGACTCCTTTGCATCTGGTCACCATTCCGCCAGTTGCCGCCGGAACGCAAAGAGACCATCCAGTTAAAGGGGTCAGGTTCATTTACCCGAAAATTGAACCTGACCCCTTTGCACCTAGCCCAAGGTCACGAAAAGTCAGGGGACAGGCTCATTTACCCGAAAAAATTGAACCTGACCCCTTTGTAGGCCGTACCTTTGTAGGCCATTTGGGGGTGGCCGGGCCGGCTGCGTTCCGCCGTTAGCCACGAAAGATGCACAGCAGGGGCGTGTGCCTTGATCTCGGACTTCGTACAGTACCTCGAACGGTTGATCGCCTCTGGCGGGCCTACCGATGCCGAGTACGTTCTCCTGGATGCCCAGCTTGCGAAGCTCCACGCGGCCGTCGAGGGTCGGCAGCTGAGCAAGGACGACGTCCTGAAGGCACTCATGTCCATTCCGCTGTTGACCGACCCCAATGGCGTGCAGGGCTTCGGCCTAACTAAGCCTCATGGGTATGCCGGCGACTTTGAGATCATCGACCGGATCTACACTTACTGGACTTCCCCTGATCCGCGCTTGGCGCCGTGGGACCGCTACTTTCACGCCCAGCCAGCGCCGAAGGCCGTGCGCAACAGGAAGGACTACTTCCACGCATTGCTGGACCGACTCGCGAGGGAAGGCGGCGGTCGCGTGCTGAAGCTGGGTGTCGGGCCTGGTAGGAGCATGTACGAGTGGCTCAACCGCAACCCCAGCGCGACGGTAACATTCGATTGCGTCGAGCTGGACCCCAAGGCCATCGAGTACGCGCGCAACCTAAACGCCCAACACCTGGACCATATCCGGTTCATTCAGGGGAATGCGCTCCGCTTCAAACCGGCAGCGAAGTACAACCTGATATGGGCAGCCGGGCTCCTCGACTACTTCGATGATCGCCGGTTCGCCTCCATCTGCCGTCGGATGCTTGCCTCGCTCGAACCAGCCGGCGAGCTGGTGGTGGGCAACTTCGCGCGGCGGAACACATCACGTGCTTACATGGAACTGATGGGCGACTGGACCCTCATCCATCGGTCAGAGGACGAACTGCTCGCGCTGGCGACCCAGGCAGGTGCGTGTCCCCGCACTGTTCGGGTCGACTGCGAGCCCGAAGGCGTCAATTTGTTCGTCCACGCACGTGCCCCCGACTGACTGAAGAAAACTGGGGTCAGGTCGACTTTCTCACTGGTCGACGAAGGAAAGGGGTTAAAGGGGTCAGGTTCATTTTTTGAAGCATCCAACGAACCGACCCTCTTCGGTGCGGTTCGCTTGCCAGGGAAACAGGGGTCAGAGTCGACTTTCTTTTCCCATGGATTTGTTCGAAAAAGCAGGCCAAGTGAACTTCCAGCCCAAGTGAGGCGGCCAAGACAGATTGCTTTTCCTGCCACAGGGACGATCTCCTGAGCCCCGTTACGGCGCGACGGCCTTGGCGTCATACACCACCACGCGCTCCCACAGGTGCTCGCAGTCGGCGACGAACTGCTTGTGGATGGGATGTACCTGGTACGCGTTCTGCCCTTCCACATCGTCGAAGAACAGGATCTCCGAGGCGCTGTAGCTGCCGTCGACGACGCCGCGCTGCTCGGTATCGGCCGGCACGCCGATATGGATGCCCCGCACGGTGTCGATGTCCGCCAGCGTCCGCAATCCGGCAAGCAGTTTCGCAAGGTCCTCTTTGGAATCCGGATTCTTCAGCCAGAAGAACACGTGGTGCACGACTGGCGGGAACGATGCCTTGCTGGCGGGCGTGGAAGCGGCGGCGCGGGTGCCGGTGGCGGTGACGCCGACAGCCAGGGCGGTGGCGGCGAGGATGACATCTCGGCGGCTGCGATCGGTCATGACCGGATCCTTGGGGTGGTGGCTGCGGCCCACGAGTATAGGGCGACGCCGTCGATCCCCCAGCGAGCGGGGACCGTGGCGGGGGGAAGCGCGCGCCGGTACCGTGGCCAGCCCTGGACCCGACGCTTCCGGCGCCGCACGACGCCAGGGCTCGAACGCCCGGATGGCCCTGGCGGTGGCGCCCGGCCACCACCGGTCGGGTTAGGATTCGCCCGGCACACCCAGGGGGGATCCACCATGCACCTGCCAGGCTGGCGCCTGCTCGCCGCGCTGTTCGCACTCGCCCTCGCCGCCCCGCACGCGGCCACCGCGCAATCGCCCGGCACCATCTCCGGCTCGCAGGCCGTGGAGGTGATGGCCGCCCTGGGCCTGTCGCCCGAGCTGGGGCGCGACCGGCATGGCGACCCGGAGATCATGTTCCAGCAGGGCGGGCTGACCTGCAGGATGAACTTCTTCGACTGCCGCAACGACCGCTGCGGTTCGTTGCAGCTGGAAGTCGGCCTGGACCTGGAAGAGGGCACCACGCCGCAGGTGGTCAACCAGTACAACCGGCGGTACCGCTACGGGCGGGCGTACCTCGACGAGGAGATGGATCCATACCTGCTGTACGACTTCGAGCTGCCGCACGCGCGCGTGGGCGAGTACCTCGAAAGCCAGCTGGGGATATTCGGGACGCTGCTGGAGCATTTCACCGAGGTGGTCGGTTACAGATGACGGCAACGGGTCCGCAAGAACGAGGTCAGGCCGACAGGTGCGCCATTGACCTGGCGGCCGGGTTCACGAAGAACACCAGGGAGCTGGTCGAGCACGTGTCCGGCGAGCTCGGCACGGACGTCCGCGACGGCAATGGGCACGGCGGGATCCCGGGAGAAGGGACCGCGTAGAACGGGACGCAGGAGACCTCTTCTCAGCGGACCACCCGGCTGCCGATCGCCTGCCTGCGCGCGTGCCGGCGCGCCAGTCGAGAAAAGGGGTCAGGTTCATTTTCTATCGCGACCCCTTGTACAGAAATTGAACCCCAAATTTTCAAGGGGAATGGGGTCAGGTTCATTTTTGCCCGTTGAGCACAACGCGCCGTCGATCGGCCTGGCCGGCGAGCGCGACATGCTCGCGGGCGACTTCGAGGTGCTGACGCTGGTGACATCCGCGAGACCGCTGGCGGCCGGCACGCCGTCCCGGTCGATGCGACGCCGGTTCATTGACGGAATGGCACTCGCCGCGCTGCTTCCATCCGGGTCCAGGATGGCGCCGGCCCGCAGGGCGAGGCCTCGATGGCCGGACGCAAGCGATCGTTCCGTGTAGTCCATCAGCAGATGCACTTCCACGGCCAGCAGGGCCCGGCCGTGCGGCCCGCACCTTTTCGCGCGGCCCGGGGCGGGACCGGCATGTTCCTGCTCGACTCGCGCTGTGGTCCCCGACCTCCCCGGATTGCCTGCCAGGACTGCCGAAATGAGGCTGCCCACCGGTCCCCGTCCATCCCGTTCGCGCTTCTTCGCGGTGATGGCCTGGGTTGCGCTGGCCGTTTCCGTCGCCGGCTTCAGCAAGACCTTTTTCCTGCCGCTTGCGCAGGGCACGTTCGTGCCCTTGCCCGCCGCGTACGTGCACGGCGCGTTGATGTTCTCGTGGGTGTTGCTGTTTGCCCTGCAGGCGACGCTGATCGGCGCGCGTGCCCATGGACTTCATCGCCGGCTCGGCTGGCTGGGCGTCCTGCTCGCCATCGCGGTCGCGTGGTCGACCGTGGCGATCGGCATGCAGGGAGTGCAGCGGGACGTCGCCGCCGGGCTGGGGCCATCCGCGACGTCGGGCATCGTCGGCAGCTGCACCGCCATGCTGGGATTCCTGCTGCTCGTCGCGGCGGCAGTCCACCAGCGCCGCCGTCCCGACGTGCACAGGCGGCTGATGCTGATCGCCACGATCGCCCTGCTCTGGCCGGCGTGGCTCCGGTTCCGGCATCTCTTTCCCGCCGTTCCCTTTCCCGAATGGGTGTTCGCCGTCATCGCCGCCGACTCGCTGCTTCTGGTCATGGCCTGGCACGACTGGCGCACCCTCGGGCGGGTGCATCCGGTTACGCTCTGGTTGGGCGGTGCCCTGGTTGCCGACCACGTGTTCGAGACCCTGGCATTCGACAGCGCAGGCTGGCGGGTCGTCGCGGACTTCCTGGTGCGTGTGCTGGACTAGCCCATCCTGGGCGACGAACCTGGCTGGAACCCAGCGATGGCCGGAACAGGTTCGAATCCCACCGAAGGGCTGGACCTCTACTTCGACCCCCAGGGAAAAGTGGTCAGCCCGCGTAGCCCGGGTAAGCGAAGCGCAGCCGGGACCCGTCGCATCCCGGTGGTCGCGAGGTGCCGGATGCGGCCTGCGGCCTTGTCCGGGCTACGGTGTGACTCCGATGTGCAACCCAGGAACGACATGCCGCTCGTACGCCTCTACCGCGACTACATCGCCTGCCTCAACAGCCGCGAGCTGTCCCGCCTGGGCGAGTTCGTCGCCGGGGAGGTGGCCTACAACGGCGAGCCGATCGGCCTGGAGGGCTACCGCCGGATGCTCGAGCGGGACTACCGGGCGATCCCCGATCTGCGCTTCGAGGTGCAGCTGCTGGTGGCGGACGGGTCCACGGTGGCGGCGCGCCTGGCGTTCGACTGCCATCCGGCGGGCCGCTTCCTGGGATTGGGCGTCAACGGCCGCCGGGTGAGGTTCTGCGAGAACGTGATGTACGGGTACGCGGACGGGAAGATCGCCCGGGTGTGGTCGGTCATCGACAAGGTGGCCGTCGAGCGCTGCCTGTCGGAGCCGTCGCCCGGGTAAGGGAAGCGCACCCGGGGCCGCGTCGGGTTCCGTGTTGCCGCGTGGTCCCGGATGCGGCCTGCGGCCTTGTCCGGGCGACGGGCGCGGCACGAGGGAATGGGGTCGCGTCCCCCGGCCCGCGCCGGGCGCCGGCCGCGAGCCGAGGCCTCTCGACCCTCCAACGCCTCCGGCACCGTGCCCCCGCCAGGTGTCCGCCAGGCCGGGCCACTCCAGTGCCCGATCCGGGCCGGCCCTGGCGGGAGGACACATGGACGGCTTGCCCTTGCGTCCCTGATCCAGCAGCCTGCCAGGCCACGGTGCCCTTGCAGGGCCGGGATCGATCAATGGGGGAATCCACCGCCGGGCGCGGCAAGGTCGCGCTGCTCACCTGCGTGGCGATGCTGGCGTTCGCCGGCAATTCGCTGCTGGTGCGGATGGGGATGGGCACGACGTCGATCGATGCGGCGTCGTTCACCGCGATCCGGATCGTGTCCGGCGCGCTCACGCTGCTGGCGATCCTGCTGTTCCAGCGAACGCGTCCGGGACGGCTGCGGGACGGTTGGCTGCCGGCGGCGATGCTGTTCGCCTACGCGGCGACCTACTCGTTCGCCTATCGCGACATGGACACCGGCGCGGGCGCGCTGGTGCTGTTCGCCGCGGTCCAGCTGTTGATGATCTCGTATGGACTCGTCCGGGGCGAGCGGACCAGCTGGATCGGCCTGCTGGTGGCCTGCGGGGGACTGGTGGCGTTCCTGGCGCCCGGGGCCTCGGCGCCGCCGCTGGGCGCCGCGGCGCTGATGGCGCTGGCGGGATTCGCCTGGGGGGCGTTCTCGCTGTCGGGGCATCGAGGCCAGGATCCGCTCGCGGGCACGGCGCTGAGCTTCCTGCTGGCCATTCCCCTCGCCCTGACCCTGGTGCTGTTGAACTACCGAAGCCTGCGCCTGGACCCGGCGGGGGTGGCCTGCGCGCTGGTGTCGGGCGTGCTGACCTCGGGCATCGGCTACGTCATCTGGTACTGGGTGCGCGTGCGCCTGGCCTCGATCAGCGCCAGCGCGGTGCAGCTGTCGGTCCCGGTGATCAGCGCCGTCCTGGGGGTCGTGGTCCTGGGCGAGCAGGTCAGCGCCCGTGCCGCCGTCTCGGCGCTGTTCGTGCTCGGCGGCATCGGTGCGGTCCTGCTGGCGACCAGGCGCGGATGAGCACGTCGCCCGACATCATGCGTCGCCCGGGTAAGCGCAGCGCACCCGGGTCCACCGCGTCGCCGCTTGCCGCGCGGCCCCGGATGCGGCCTGCGGCCTTGTCCGGGCTACGGGTGCAACGCACTGCCCGGCCGTAGCCCGGGTAAGCGCAGCGCACCCGGGTCCACCGCATCGCTGCGTGCCGCGCGGTCCCGGATGCGGCCTGCGGCCTTATCCGGGCTACGGGTGCAACGCATTGCCCGGCCGTAGCCCGGGTAAGCGCAGCGCACCCGGGGCGCGTTGCACCGATCGTTGCCGCGCGGTCCCGGATGCGGCCTGTGGCCTTATCCGGGCTACGTGGTCGCGGGATTGGATGCCCCCGTTGATTCCGGGTGGCGGGATGCGGCTGGAACACGCCGGTCGGCTCAGAGTCGCAGCCGCCTGGACACGGTCTGCGCGCCGCGACGGTATTCCTTGAAGCCCATCCGGTCGTAGAACGCCAGGCCGCCCGCGTTCTCCAGCCGGATGCAGGCGTCGATGAAGCGAACGCCGGCGGCCCTGGCGGCGGCGCGCGTGCGGTCGAACAGGTCGCGGCCGATCCCGCGGCGGTGCCGGCCGGGTGCGACGTAGGTGGAGATGAAGGCCCAGTCGGCGGGCAGGCGGTCCGCGCCCGGCCAGTCGGGGTCGGACCACTCCAGCGCCTGGAAGCCGCGCACGGCGCCTGCGTCCAGCGCGACGAAACAACAGATGCCGCGTGCGGGGGCGATGAACTCGCGCTGGATCCGCGCTGCATCGAACGGCTCGCGATGCGCGGTGGTGCCGCCGATGGCGATGATCGCGTTGAGGATGCCGGCCATGGCCCCGGCATCTCGAGTCCGCGCTTCCCGTATGACGAGCGTCTCCATCGAGCGCGGCATTCTAGGCAACGCGGCTGCGCGATGGCGAAGGCCCGGCGGCGCCTCGCGGCGACCGGACGGCCCTCGTCGCGGCGCGTTCCCCGCACGCGCACTTGCATGTGCGGGTATTGCGGTTTCGCGCGCGAACGCGACATCCGGCGCCGCAATGCCCGCGCGGCGCGCCGGCCCACGGCTAGACTACGCGCCTTCCACCACGCGAGGAGGGTTGCCGATGGCTGATCGGGAGATCGCGGAAATCAAGCGGGTGTTCGTGTCGCGCCTCGACACCCTGGCGCACATCCTGGACACGGGCGCCAGGCACATCGAGGATTTCGACGCGACCCTGCAGGCGCGACTGGCGCCGGACATGGCGCCGCTGGGAACGCAGGTCGTGTTCGCCTGCAACCAGCCGCACGGGTTCGCGTGGTGGTGCGCCGGCCTGCCGGTGGAGAACCTGCCGCCGGAGGTGGCATCGCTGGCGCTCGCGCGCGAACACATCCAGCGCACGCGCGAGCAGGTGGCGGCCATCGATGCGCAGGACGAGCGGCTGGACCAGGTCAAGCGCATCGTGGTCGGCCCCGACCGGTACTGCGACCTGCCGGGACGGCAGTACGTGGGCGACTTCCTGCTGCCGAACTTCTATTTCCACATCTCGATGGCCTACGCGATCCTGCGCCATCTGGGCGTGCCGCTGGGCAAGGCCGACTACATGGCGTTTCTGGTTCCGCTCGTCCGCGTCGGAAACCCGGCCGGCAAGTGACGCCACGCCGTAGCCCGGGTAAGCGAAGCGCACCCGGGACCCACCAGATCGATCAATACCGCGCGGTCCCCGATGCGGCCTCCGGCCTTGTCCGGGCGACGCCACCCGGCCGTAGCCCGGGTAAGCGCAGCGCACCCGGGACCCACGGCATCGATCAGTACCGCGCGGTCCCGGATGCGGCCTCCGGCCTTGTCCGGGCGACGCGTCGCCCGGGCCACGGCTACGGCGTGCTGGTCTGAACGGTGCGGATCAGCTTCGACGTATCGAACCCCATGTCCTGCGCCCTGGCGACCAGCGCGTCCAGCCGGTCCCCGGGGAAGGCCTGCTCGCGGGTGAGGAACCACAGGTACTTGCGGTCGGGCGAGCCGACGATGGCCCAGCGGTAGTCGGGATCCAGGTCGAGGATCCAGTAGTCGCCCCACACCATCGGCAGGAACGACAGGAACGCCGGCGCGAACCGCACTTCGAGCTTCGAGGTGCTGTCGCCCACGCGGCGCGCGATGGCCGTGGCCTCGATGCGATCGCCGTCCTTGTCGTCGCACTGGTTCACCACGTCGATGCGGCCGTCCTCGCGCAGCGCGTACTGCGCCGTCGTGTTCGCCACGCAGTTGCGCTGGAAGAACAGCGGCAGGTGGGCCTGTTCGTACCAGGTGCCGACGTAGCGCTCCAGGTCGACCGAGGGCACGGCCTCGGGTTCCCGGGCGTGGACGAAGACAGTCGACAGCAGCAGCGCGGCCGCGGCGGCGAGGGATGGGGCAAGACGCATGGCGGGGTTCCGGACGCGAACAGGGTGCGGATGGATCCCACACCCGTCGTGTCGGCCGCATGAAAGGCCGACCGGAACGCGTGGTCCGGTTCAGTTCCGCGCGGCGCGTGCGCTCCGGCGCGCCAGCCGCGCACGGTTGCGCACGGCGGTGTCGCGGGCCGGACGCAGGGCGGCGTTGCCCACGCCGCACCACAGCTCCGCGATCGCCGACCACGCATGCAGGCTGCCGGCGGGCGTCCACGAAGCCGGCCGCATGGCGACCTGCATGAGCCGCCAGGGCAGCATCGCCAGCGCCATGCCGGCCGCCTGCAGCCCTTGCCCGGCGGCCTCGACCTTCTCACTCCCCATGCGCAGCAGTTCCGCCTGGTGCCAGGCCGACCAGGGCCCGGGGAACCCGGAGAACGCCTGCGCGCGGGCGGCGACGACACTGGCCGCCGCGGCGCCCGCGTCCTGCCACAGCAACGCGCCCGCGCGGGATTGGCGGCGTGACGGCATGGCGGGCTCCGGGAACGACAGGGGCGCCACTGTGCCGCCCGCGCGATGAAGCGGACGTGCAGCGCGCCCTGCCTGGCCCCGCGCCCGGCCAGGCGCAGTCCGTCCGGGGTCTCGTTCCCGACGCGACCACCCGTTCCCGACAAGCTCCGGGCTTTCGCCGCGCTACCGCCGCGGCACGATGCCCGTGCGCACGATCTCCTTGCCCGCGTGCTGGCGCGCCGACTGCTCCAGCAGGTCGCGCATCGCCCGCTCGCTGGCCTGGGTGGTGCAGAAGGTCGAGCCAGGCCGCCCGTAGCGGGCGCGCAGGTCGGCGTCGAACTGGTCCGCCACGGCCGCGGTGTCCGGCGTCGTGCCGTTGAACGCGACTACGCTCGACAGGAACAGGGCCTAGCCACGTTCGCCCTCGCCCACCTCGCGGATCGACACGCATCCCACGAACGCCTCCGTCGAGGACGCGGACGCGGGAGCGGGAGCCGACAACGCGGCCACCGTCGTTGCAGGACCCCTGCCATACCGGTGCCCGGAACTCGGGCACCGGCCGTCGAGGCGCCTTCCGCCAGCCCGCGATCGTCCCCAGGCATCTTGCCGGGTGGCCGGGGGAACGGGTTAGGATCACGCGGCACAACCCAGGGGGGATCCACCATGCACCTGCCAGGCAAGCTCCTGCTCGCCGCGCTCCTCGCGCTCGCCTTCGCCGCCCCGCAGGCGGCCTTCGCCCAGTCGTCGCCGGGCACCATCTCGGGCCCCGAGGCCCTGCGTATCCTCCGTGACCTCGACCTGTCGCCCGAGCTGGGACGCGACAGCGCGGGCGATCCGCGGATCGTGTTCCAGATGGACGGCCTGCACGCGCGGATGAACTTCTTCGACTGCCGCCAGAGCCGCTGCCGCTCGCTGCAGCTGGAGACGGCCCTGGACCTGACCCCGGGCTCCAGCTTCCAGTTCGCGAACGAGTACAACCGCAAGTACCGCTACGGCCGGATCTACCTGGACGAGGAGATGGATCCCTACCTGCAGTTCGACTTCGAGCTTCCGATGGCCAGGGTGGAGGAATACATCATCAGCCAGCTGGAGACGTTCGAGCTGCTGCTGGGCCACCTCACCAGCGAGTTCGACTTCTGACGCCGCCGTAGTCCTCGTAGCCCGGGTAAGCGCAGCGCACCCGGGTCCGCCGCGTCGATCATTGCCACGCGGTCCCGGATGCGGCCGATGGCCTTGTCCGGGCGACGCCCCGTAGCCCGGGTAAGCGCAGCGCACCCGGGTCCGCCATACACGTGACGTTCGCCACGCTTGGCGACCCGGGCCGCGATGGCAGGATGCCCCGCTTTCCACCACGAAGGCCCAACGATGCGAAACGGAATGCTTGCCGCCTCCCTGTTCCTGGCCGTGGTCGCCACCGCCTGCTCGCAGGCCGATGGCCCGGCAACGTCGCCCGCCGATGCGGCCGCGCCGGCCGAACCGGCCACGACCGGATCCGCGCACGCCGAGGCAGTGGCGGCGCCGGCGGTCGCCACCGACGCCGCGACCCGCGCCTGCATGATCGCCGGCGAATTCGAGATCCTCGGCCAGCGCGTGCGCTCGCGCGACTGCCTGCAGGCGGGCGCCGACATCCCGGAACAGGCGCACCGCGAACTGTGCGAGTCGCTGGCGCAGACCTCGGCCCAGATGGGCGGCAAGGCGGGCGAAGTGACCTACCTGGACACCTGCCCGAGCCCCAGCCAGGGCAGCTGCAAGGGCCTCTTCGGCCAGTCCTCACTGCACGCGTTCTACTACGAGCGCAGCCACGACGACCTCGCCTCGCTGCCGGCCAGCTGCCAGGCCGGCGGCGGCACCTGGCTGGACTGATCCGTCCGGCCACCGCCGCGCCGGCAGCCGCTGCGCGGGCACCACCGCGGCAGTGGTGCGCGCGGTCGGGCCGGTGCACACTGGCGCCTGCTCTTCCCGCGCAGGCGCCACGTGACGGCATCCGACGACTTCTGGCAATGGTTCACCGCCCACGAACGGCAGTTCAAGGACCGGACCGATCCGGGCCGCGAGGCGCTGACCGATGAACTGCTCGAGCACCTGCACCAGGTCTCCGACCAGCTGTGGTTCGAGATGGGCGTCCTGCGCGACGGTACCGGCCACCTGATCATCACCGCCGAAGGCAACGCCGAGGCCTTCCCCGACGTGGTGGCGCTGGTGGACGCGGCGCCCCGGCTCGAGGGCTGGGAGATCACCGCGTTCAAGCCGCCGCGCGGGTTCGGCTTCGTGCTCAACCGCTCGGGGATCGCGGTCGATCCGAAGCAGGCGCGCTTCGCGGCGCTCGAGGATCCCGACGATCCTGGCTTCTTTGGCCTCGAGGTCGCGTTCCCGCACTACGATGCCGGACGCGAGGACGACTTCCTCGATGCGGCCTACACCATGCTCGAAGTGGGCATCGGCGAGCTTGCGTTGGCCGCGCAGGTCCACCACCTCCAGGTCGGCGCCCTGCCCGCCGACCCGGAATCCGAAGGCTACCTGCCCCTCGAACGCCTGCCCGACCTGCTGCCGGGCCGCGTCACCCACTGACCCGCATGGCCGTAGCCCGGGTAAGCGAAGCGCACCCGGGACCCTCGCCCTGACGCGACGAGGCAACCCGGATGCGACCTGTGGCCTTGTCCGGGCTACGCACCTCCGCGACACGATGCCCCATCCGTAGCCCGGGTAAGCGCAGCGCACCCGGGACCCTCGCCCTGACCCGACCAGGCATTCCCGGATGCGGCCTGCGGCCGGGCGCACTCAGAACCCCAGCCGCCGCAGTGCGCCCTCGACCCGCCTGCGCGCCGCGTCCACGCGCATCGGGAAGGCGCGGAAGTAGTCGTCCCGGCCAAGCGCGGGGTTGCGTGCGCGCACGTCGGCGGCCCAGCGTGCGGCAGCCGGCGCGTCGCCGGCAAGCAGCGCGGTGACCGCGGCATTCATCGAGATCAGCTCGTGCGCGCCGGGCGAGCGCGCGGCGCGCGCGGCCCAGGCGGCGGCCTCGCGGTCCTCGCCAAGGGCCAGGTGGGCGAAGGCGTGCGTGCCCTGCATGCCGTAGTACAGCGGGTCGAGCGGGCTGAGCCGCATCGCCAGGTCGGCGTGCTGCTTCGCACCGTGGGCCTGACCGTGCAGGGCCTCGACGAAGGCGCGCGAGTACACCGCCTGGGCGTAGTTCGGGCTGAGCCCGGTGGTGCGCTCAAGCCAGGCCAGGCCGGATTCGAGATC
Organism: Luteimonas sp. J29; assembly: GCF_000472505.1. GTDB lineage: Bacteria > Pseudomonadota > Gammaproteobacteria > Xanthomonadales > Xanthomonadaceae > Luteimonas. The sequence goes on along the minus strand of NZ_AWZR01000001.1, from coordinate 519,848 downwards.
GCCCTCCAGCCAGAAACTGCGACCCAGGGCGAGGTTGACGAACGGGTCCAGCGGGTCGAGTTCGAACGCGTGCTCGGCGCAGCGGCGGGCGCGCGAGGTCTCGGCCGCGACGTCGTCGGTGTGGCGCAGGAACGCGGTCATGAAATGACCGAAGGACAGCCCGGCGTGCGCGCGCGGGAACTTCGGGTCCAGTTCGACGGCGCGGCCGAACCAGCGCAGCGCGGCGTCGTTGTCGCTGCGGGTGAAGCGGTAGAGGTGGCGCACGCCGAGGTGGAAGGCGGCCCAGGCATCGATGTCCCGGGGCTGGCGCGATTGCGCCAGCGCGGCTTCGTGCAGCGGGATATGCAGCTCCAGCGCGGTGAGCGTGCGTGCACGCACTTCCTCGCGCAGCGCGTGCAGGCCGTCCAGCGGACCGGCAAGGCGGTCGCCCCAGACCACGTGGCCGTCGCCGGTGTCGACGAGCTCGACCGTGATCGCCGCGCGCGGCTCGTCGAGTTCGAGCAGGCCGCGCAGGCAATAGCGGGCGCCGAGCAGGCGGCCGATGCGGTCGAAGTCGCCGTCGTCGGCGGCGAAGCGGAACGAGGAACCACGCGCGATCACGAACAGCCAGCGCAGGCGCGAGAGCTCCGCGATCAGTTCCGCGGCGAATGCGGCGCCCAGGGCGGTGCGGTGCCGGCCGCCGCCGAGGGTGCGGAACGGCAGCACCGCCAGCGACGGACGCCCGCCGGCCGGCACCGGTGCATCGCCGGCGGGCGACGCGACCGTTTCGACCGCGACCGGCGCCGTCCCGGCCTCGAAGCGGTAGCCCACGCCATGCACGGTATGCAGCAGGCGCGGGGCCTGCGCGTCCTCGCCCAGCGCCTGGCGCAACAGCGACATCACCCGGTTGAGCACGCCGGGGCTGACGTGACGATGGCCCCACACGGCATCGAGGATCTCGTCGCGGGCGAACACCCGCCCCGGCGCCGACGCCATCAGCGACAGCACCGCGAAGGCCTTGGGTTCGAGCGGCTGCTCCACGCCGCCGCGCAGCACGCGGTGGCCGTCGAAGTCGATCAACACGTCGTGGATGGACAGGGGAGTGGTCATCGCGGCGGGAACGGGGCTGCGATGTCTTACGCAAAGCGCGGCGCCGGGCGGCCCGGCCCAAGGATTTCCCAAGCTTTCCCGAGCCGATTCCTCAAGCGTGGCGGGGCCGGCCCCGGGAACATGGCCCGGCCACCCGCCCCCCGCGGGACGGCCCCACCCCCTGCAGCACGGACTTCCCATGCCCATCCACGACAGCATCCTCGGCACCATCGGCCACACCCCGGTGGTCCGGCTCCAGCGCATCGCGCCTCCGCACGTCGACCTGTACGTGAAGGTCGAGTCCTTCAACCCCGGCGGTTCGGTCAAGGACCGCCTCGCCCTGGCCATCGTCCTCGACGCCGAGAAGCGCGGCCTGCTCAGGCCAGGCGACACCATCGTCGAGGCCACCTCCGGCAACACCGGCATCGCCCTGGCGATGGTCGCGGCCGCGCGCGGCTACCGGTTCGTAGCGGTGATGGCCGAGACCTTCTCGGTCGAGCGCCGCCGCCTGATGAAGGCGTTCGGCGCGCACGTGATCCTGACGCCCGCCGCCGAACGCGGCAGCGGCATGGTGCGCGTGGCCGAGGAGCTGGCGCGCCGGCACGGCTGGTTCCTCGCGCGCCAGTTCGAGAACGAGGCCAACCCCGCCTACCACCGCCAGAGCACGACGGCCGAGATCCTGCGCGACTTCGCCGGCCGCCCGCTCGACCATTTCGTGACCGGCTGGGGCACCGGCGGCACCCTCACCGGCGTGAGCGCCGTGCTGCGCGCGGCGCGCCCGGAGAAGTCGATCGTGGTGGCCGAGCCCGCTGGCGCCCCGCTGCTCGGCGGCGGGCCGTGGGCGCCGCACAGGATCCAGGGCTGGACGCCCGACTTCCTGCCCGCGGTGCTCGACCGAGATGCCTGCGACGTGCTGCTCACGGTCGGCGACGACGAAGCCATCGACGCCGCGCGCCGGATGGCCACGCACGAGGGCATCCTCGTCGGCATCTCGGCCGGCGCCACGGTCGCCGCGGCGCTCAAGGCGGCGGCGTCCGCGCGACCCGGGGCCAGCATCCTGGCGATGCTGCCCGACACGGGTGAGCGATACTTCTCCACGCCCCTGTTCAGCGACATCGGCGACGGGTCCGACGACGCCTGGCTGGCGGAGCTCGAGGGAGGCGCCCGATGAGGCCGGCCGCCCATGCGCTCGCGCAGTTCCTGCTGCCGCTGCTGTTCGCATTGCTCGCCTATCCCCCGGAGGCCTACATGCAACCGACGCCCCGACGTTTCATCGACCTCAGCCACGCCATCGAGGACGGCATGGAAACCTTCCCCGGCCTGCCCGCGGCGCGGATCGAGGACCACATCGCCTACGTGCAGTCCCGCGCGCACTACGCGCCGGGCACCGAGTTCCAGATCGGCCGGATCAGCATGGTGGCGAACACCGGCACCTACCTGGACACGCCGTCCCACCGCTTCGACGGCGGCACCGACCTGGCCGGCCTCGAGCTCTCCTCGGTGGCCGACCTGCCCGCGGTGGCGCTGCACGTGCCCGAGCGCGGACAGCGCGCGATCACCGCCGCCGACTTCGAGGGCCTCGACGTCGCGGGCAAGGCGGTGCTGGTGCACACCGGCTGGGCGCGGCACTGGCGCACGGAGCGGTACTTCCAGGGCCACCCCTACCTCACCGAGGACGCGGCGCGCCACCTGCGCGACCAGGGCGCGGTGCTCGTGGGCATCGACTCGCTCAACATCGACGACATGGAAGACAGGCGCCGGCCGGTGCACACCCTGCTGCTCGCGGCCGGGATCCCGATCGTCGAGCACATGCGCGGGCTGGAGCAGCTGCCGTCGTCGGGCTTCCGCTTCTCCGCGGTGCCGGTGAAGGTCCAGGGCATGGGCACCTTCCCGGTGCGTGCCTACGCGGTCCTCTAGCACCCGTCCCGCGCCGCCGGGCGGACGGCCTCCTCCTCCCACCCGTCCGTCCGGCGGCGCTTCTTCCCGTCGTGTCCGGTCCAAAGGCGTTGGCCGGGCAGCGGCGGCGCCCACGTGTCAGGATTGGATCCCCAGGCACCGTGGCCCCGCCAGATGCACCCCTTCGACATTCGCGACGAGCGGGACCAGGACGCGGCGGCGATCGAGGCCGTCACGCGCGCGGCGTTCGGCACCGTCGCCTATTCGAGCGGCACCGAACAGTTCATCGTGCGCGCGCTGCGCGAGGCGGGCTGCCTGTCGGTCTCGCTGGTGGCGACGGAGGACGGCGTGGTGGTCGGGCACGCGGGTGCGTCGCCCGTGGAGATCAGCGGCGGCGCGGCCGGCTGGCACGGCATGGGCCCGGTCTCGGTGGCGCCGGGGCACCAGGGCCGCGGCATCGGCACGCGCCTGGTCGTGCATGTACTCGACGCGCTGCGCACGGCCGGGTCGGCCCCGGCTGCGTGGTCCTCGGCGAGCCGTCCTTCTACGGGCGCTTCGGGTTCCGCACGGTGCCCGGACTGGTGCTGCCGGACGTCCCGGCGGAGTACTTCCAGGCCCTGCCCTTCGGCCACGACCTGCCAGCCGGCACCGTCGCCTACCACGCGGCGTTCGAGACCACAGGCTGAGTGCCCGGGTGCCGTGGGACGGGGCGCGATGCCCGTCGCCGCGAGGATGGCCGGGTCGCGGCTGAAGCCGCTCCTACGGGGCGCCGCCGGCGGCGGGGGGTGGGTCGGCGAGCGGGCGCGCGTGCTGGACCAGGGTGAGGAGCAGCTTGCCGGGTTCCTCGGCGAGGATCTCGTGGGCCGAGTGCTCGAACCACTCGAAGTGCTTGTAGGGGGCCTCCACCGCGTCGAACCACTCGCGCGCGACGGATGAGTTGACTGTGCGGTCGTGGCGGCCGGCCAGGACCAGCAGCGGGCAGTCGAGTCGGGTGACGTGGCCGAGGTCCACGCCCAGCACGTCGCTGAGCAGGAAGTCCTGCGACCAGCCGTTGCCGGCATAGGCGCGCGCGGCGTCTTCGTCCGGATACTCGGGCGAAAGGCGCACCGCCATGCCGTCCACCTGGCCCTGGCGGTAGGCCATCACCCCGCCGTAGTGGTCCGACCACTTGCGTTCGAGCACGATGTGCTCGAGCGGGATCGGCTTGCCCGGTGCCGCGTAGGGCATGACGGATTCGAGTTCGGCGATCGCCTGCGCGTTGCCTTCGGCCCGCGCGGCCGCGAGTGCGTATGCGTGGCCGCGGCGCTCGCTCTCGGGGATGTCGACGGCCTGGCCCATGCCGATGTAGGCATGCAGCCAGTCGGACCTGCGGCTGGCGAACTCCAGGCCGATCACGCTGCCCCACGAAGTCCCGAGCACGAACACCTTGTCCTGCCGGAACTCGGTCCTGAGCCAGGCGACGAGCTCCTCGATGTCGTCCACGAAACGCGCCCGCGTCATGGTCGGCGCGACCGCGGCGGGATCATTGGCGAGGTGGGTCCTGCCGGCGCCGCGCTGGTCCCAATGCACGACGGTGAAGTACTCCTCCAGCGGGCGCGTCGCCCACCAGGCGATGCCGGACGTCGGGAAGCCCGGTCCGCCATGCACGACCAGCAGCACGGGATTGGCGCGGTCCTGGCCGCGGATGCTGACGAACTGGCGGATGCCGCCAACGTCCACGAACTCGTAGCGCTCGACGCCTCGCGGCGCCACGATGCGGCGCAGTTCGGCGATCACGCCGACCGCGTCGGCGCGCGACATCGCCGGCGACAGCTCCGACGCAACGGCCTGCGCGACGCACAGCAGGGCAACAAACAGTGGGCCCGACAGCCTGGTCTTCCACATGGCGCTCTCCTCGTCGCGAACGGGTGGCCGCATGCGCCCGCACGCGGATCAGACCACGCCAGCCCGCGCACCGGCAACGATGTCGTGTCCATGACGATCGACACTGCAGGCATGTGACCGGCCGCGATAGGTTCGACCCATGAACGTGATCGCGCGCGCCACCCTGGCGATGCTGCTGTGCGGCACCTGCGTGGCGCCGGCCCATGCAGGCCCCAGGCCGGTGATCGTCACCGAGGACGTGACGCGCTTCTACGACCTGTACGAGGCCACCGGCGGCCGGCCAGGCGTCGAGCAGCTGGACCGCTACCTCGCGGAAGGCAGCCGGAGCCTGCGCGCGTTCGCGCAGGCGCGGCGCGTGACCGGCGAACGCATCGCCCAGCGCCTGGAGTCGGAGCCGGAGATCTACGCCAATGCGCGGCGTTGCCTGGCGGTGCTGCCAGCGGTGGAACGGCGCCTGGCCGATGCGCTTGGACGCCTGTCGGAGCTCTATCCGACCGCCGCCTGGCCGCCAGTGGCGATCGTCGTCGGCCGCGGGCGCCCGGTGGGCATGGCGGACGCGTCCGGCGCCACGATCGGCCTCGAGGCCCTGTGCGCGGCCGACTTCATGAATCCCGATCCGGAGGACCGCTTCGTGTACGTCGTCGTGCACGAGTACGTGCACACCCGGCAGGCGCTGGCGCGCGCGGGGCTGGAGCCTGGCGACCCCGACGCGACGGTGCTGCGCATGTCGCTGCTCGAAGGGGCCGCCGAGTTCCTCACCGAGCTGGTCGCCGGCGGCGTGGGCAACGCGCGCCATGCCGAGTGGACGCGCGGGCGCGAACGCGAGATCGAGGAGCGGTTTGTGGCCGACATGCACGGCACCGACCTCGATCCGTGGATGTTCAACTACCAGCCGGGCTCGGACGAACCCTACGATCTCGGCTACTGGGTCGGCTACCGGATCGTGAAGGCGTACTTCACCAACGCCCCGGACAAGCGCGCGGCGGTGGCGCGGATCCTCGACATGGACGATCCCGAAGCCTTCCTGCGCGAGAGCGGCTGGGAACCGGGGATGGTGCTGTCCGACACCTCCGCGATCAAGTGACCCGCCACCGCGCTCAGGCGCGGCGCCGGGTTCCGCCGCGCCCCAGCAGCGCCTGCAGCGCGATCGCGCCGAAGGTCGCGGTGCCGATGCCGCCGAGGGCGAACTCGCCGAACTTCAGGGTGAACTCGCCGGTGCCCAGGATCAACGGGATGGCGGCGACGACGAGGTTGCGCGGGTCGGAGAAGTCGACCCGGTTGTCGACCCAGATCCTGGCCCCGGCCACCGCGATCAGGCCGAACACCACGATCGACACGCCGCCCATCACCGGCAGCGGGATGGCCTGGATCAGCGCGCCGAACTTGGGCGAGAAACCGAGCGCGATCGCCAGCGCGGCCGCGACCACGAACACCGCGGTGGAATAGATCCGGGTCGCCGCCATCACGCCAATGTTCTCGGCATAGGTGGTCACGCCGGTGCCGCCGGCCGCGCCCGAGACCACGGTCGCCACGCCGTCGCCGATGAAGGCGCGGCCCATGTATCGGTCGAGGTCGCGGCCGGTCATCGCCGTGACCGCCTTGATGTGGCCGAGGTTCTCCGCCACCAGGATGATGACCACCGGCATGATCAGCATCACCGCGCGGCTGTCGAACGCCGGCGCGTGCAGCGACGGCAGCCCGAACCACGGCGCGGCGAGGACCGGCGCGAGGTCGACCGGCTTGCCCAGCCCCATGCCGTTGGTGAGCACCGCATAGGCCACGCTGGCGACGAGCAGGCCGAGCAGGATCAGCAGCCGCTGCACCATGCCGCGCCCGAACACCGCCACCAGCGCCACCGAGACGAAGGTGAGCGCCTGCATCCAGGCGTCGAAGTTGTCCGCGGCCATGTTGCGGACCGGCACCGAGGCGAGGTTGAGCCCGATCACCGCGACCACGGTGCCGGTGACCACCGGCGGCATCAGGCGCTCGATCCAGCCGGTGCCGGCCAGGTGCACCAGCACGCCGACCACGATGTAGGCCAGGCCGCAGGCGATGATGCCGCCCAGGGCCACGCCGATCGCCGGATTGGCGCCCTGCCCCGCGACGTAGCCGGTGGCCACGTTCACCACCCCGATGAAGGCGAACGAGGAACCGAGGTAGCTCGGCACCCGGCCACCGGTGACGACGAAGAAGATGAGGGTGCCGATGCCGCTCATCAGCACCGCGAGGTTGGGGTCGAAGCCCATCAGGATCGGCGCCAGCACGGTGGCGCCGAACATGGCGATCACGTGCTGCACGCCCATCAGCCCGGTCTGTGGCCAGGGCAGGCGCTCGTCGGGGGCGATGACGCCACCGTCGCGCAGGATCGACGGCGGCCGCGCGGTCCACGAGAACATGCCCATGTGTCGGTTCCCCTGAGGCTGGTCCGCGCGATCTTAGAGGCCCCGGCCCGGGCATGGAAAATCCGCGGGATCCGCGCAGGCCGGGCCGCGCCGCTCAGTCCTCCTCCGGGTCGGCCTTCGGGCCCAGGGAGGCGACGAAGGCGCGCATCCGTTCCAGCTGCTCCGGCGGATGGCCGATCCAGCCGTGCACCTCGGCGAGCACGCGCAGCGGTTGCGCGGTGCGGTAGGAGCGGGTGGGGTTGCCGGGATACTTGCGGTCGGTCAGGTTCGGATCGTCCTCGATGGGGCCGGTCGGCGCGACGATGTACACGCGCCCCGGGCCTTCGCCCACCGCCAGTTCCGCGCCCCAGATCGCCGACTCCAGCCGGGCCGACAGGTACACGTAGCGCGAGGGCCGCCGGGTGCCGAAGTTGGAGGGATGGCCGGGGACGATCGCGTCGCCAGGCCGCAGGTCGGCGCGGGTGCCGTGGTAGTAGATCGGCGCTTCAAGCATCGGGTCCTCCAGGGGGCTGTCGCGGAAGGACGGCGATCCTGCCCTGCGCCGCGGGCATTGCCGCAAGTCCCCCACCGGGATATAACGCTGGAACGGGAAGCGCGGCGCGCTTCCCGTTGTCGTTTCCGGCCGCGCATCGCGTCCGCGCGACCCCGCGAGGCGCCCCCGGTGCGCGCCGCCCCCCTGGTTCGCGGACGTCTTCGGCATGGGCGGCTTCGACGCCCGCCGGGTCATCGTCAACGCGCTGCGGCACGCCGGGCCGCGCCAGGCGGGCCGCCCGGGCCACGCCCGGTGTATCTTCCCGGCGAGCACACCCCCGGGAGGACGCCATGGGCCGCTGGAGCAGGATGCCGTGCATGCTGGCGATCGCCGCGGCCTGCGGCCTGGCGCTGGCGCAGGACGGCGACGATCCGCTGGGCGAACGCCGCGCGCTCGACGACGGGGCCATCGTCCACACCGAGCGCATGGAGGACGGCCTCTACTTCGACCGCTGGTACGTCTGGCCGCTGGTGGAGTTCGACGAACCGGTGCCCGGCCTGTACAACGTGCTGCGCGACGGCAAGAGCGGCGAGCTCTCGGCCACGCTGGCGGTCGATTGCGAGGCGCGCACCGCGAAGTGGGAAGGCGGCGTGCTCTACGGCAGCGAGATGGTCGGCCAGGATGACCTCGACCGGATCGCGCCACCCGAGGTGGCCCGCAACGTCATCGAACGTTACTGCGCCGGCGCCGACACCGGGTCGCCCTAGGCGCGCCAACCGCGCACGGGACGCGGGCGGCGCACCCGCCCGGTTCGGGCCGCGGTCAGTGCGCGTTGAGGCGCTCGAGCGTGTCGGCGAACCGGCCTTCGGCCTCGGCGCGACGCAGGAAGTTGACGCGATCGACCAGGACCTCGTCGGGCACCGGCGAACGGGTGAACTGCTCCATCACCTCGTCGATGAACTGCTCCAGCGGCATGTAGCCATCGCGCGTGGACTGGCCGGGCGTGAGTTCGGTCTGCACCGCCGGCGGGACCAGCTCGATCACCTGCACCCGGCCGCGCAACACGTGACGCAGCGAAACGCTGTAGGAGTGTACCGCCGCCTTGGTCGCGCTGTAGGTGGCCGCGTCGGTGCGCGGGACGAAGCCCAGGCCCGAGGACACGTTCACGATCGCCGCGTCCGGGCGCGTGGCCAGGTGCTCGACCAGCGCGTCGACCAGGCGGATCGGGCCGAGCAGGTTGGTGGCGACGGTGGCTTCCGCGTCGCCGGGCGGGCGACGGCGGGAGATGTCCTCGAAGCGCATGATGCCGGCGTTGTTCACCAGCACGTTCGTATCCGGATGCCGGGCGACGAGCTCGCGGGCGAAGTCCGCGATGCTGGCTGGATCGGCGACGTCGACGAGCATCGCGTGCATGCGGTCGCGGTCGCCGATGGTCTCGCGCAGCGGTTCGAGGCGACGGCCGGCGACGATGACCGTGTTGCCGAGCGCGTGGAAGCGGCGGGCGAGCTCGCGGCCGATGCCCGAGCCGCCGCCGGTGATGACGATGGTGTTGCCAGTCTGTTTCATGCTGTTGTGCTCCGCGCCGGATTGCGTATTGTTCGCGTGTGAAGTGGAGACCGCCGTGGCCAGGCACCACCCGGCGATGGCGGCCAGCAGCCGGTTTCGGGTTCGTCGTGTCATGGAGATGCGTTCGTCGTGTGGGGGAATGACGCCTTGCACGAGGCGCGAAGAGCAGGATAGGAACGACACATCCGATTCGAAAGACGGCACCGGAAAGTGCGTTCTTGACTTCGCGGTAAGTCGGTTACCCAACGGGAAGCAAGCCATGCCCATCGACAGCGCCAGGCACGAGGAAGTGCGCAGGAAGCTGGCAGCCGAAGCGCGGCAGGCCGATCCACGCGTCGAGGCGCTGGTGCACGGGATCATCGGCCGCGTCGCCGACAAGTGGACGATGATCGTGATCGACGTGCTCGCCGAGCACGGCGAGCTGCGCTTCACCCGCATCGCGCGCCTGGTGCCCGGCATCAGCCAGCGGATGCTGACCCAGACCCTGCGGCAAATGGAGCGCGAGGGGCTGGTGCTGCGCACGGTGCACCCGGTGGTGCCGCCGCGCGTCGAGTACCGGCTCACCGACCTGGGCCTGGGCCTGGGCGATGCGTTCTGCGGCGTGTGGATCTGGGCCGAACGGAACCTCGAGAAGATCGAGCAGGCGCGCGCCGAGTTCGACGCCCGCGAGCGCGGCGGGTAACGCGGCGGCCGCTGCCGCTGACCGCGGCCGCCATTCGCGCCAGCAGCGGCGCCCGCCGCCCGTGCTCGCACCGCTGCCGGAACGTGGGCGGCGTGCCATTCCCGGCCGTGCGCCGTACGCGGCCCTGCCCCCACCCCGGCCCTCCCCCGCAGGCGGGGGAGGGAGAAGGGTCCGTCCGGGTGGCGGCCACGCGGTCGCGGCCAGGAACCGGACACGCCGTGGACCACCCATGACGACGGTCACGGTGTCCTCCGGCCGATGTCCGTTCGCCGGCGTGGCCCTAGCCTGCCGCGACGCTGCCACCACCTCGCGATCCGCCATGCGTAGAACCCTCCTCCCGCTGCTGCTGTGCTGCCTGCTGCCGCTGTCGGCCTGCGCGCAGGCCCCGGCCTTCCCGCTCGAACCGGACGAGGCGCGCCTGGTCACCGAGGACATCGACCGCTTCTGGCAGGCCTGGGACGAGGCCGCCGACGCCACGGATGCCGAGGCCCGCGCACGCATCTTCCAGGCCCGCTACCTCGAGCCGGGCAGCCCGGGCCTTGAGACCTTCGTCCGCCTGCGCATCGGCGATGCCGGCAAGCTGGTCGCCGCCATCGACGCGCATCCGCGCTACTACGCCTCGCTGCGCAGGCTCACCCCGAAGCTTGAGGACCAGGTGCCGCGGATCCGCGACACGCTGCGACGCATGCGCACCCTGGTGCCCGATGCGGTGTTCCCCGACGTCTATTTCCTGGTCGGGCGCATGAACTCGGGCGGCACGGCGGACGCCACCGGGCTCATGATCGGCGTCGAGATGTTCGGCCGCGCACCCGGCACGCCGCTGGACGAACTGGGCGACTGGCACCGCGCCGTCGTCGGCGAGTTCGACAACCTGCCGGCGATCGTGGCCCACGAATGGGTGCATTTCCAGCAGCGCGCGCGCATCGACGGCCAGCCCACCCTCCTCCAGGCCGCCATCGGCGAGGGCGTGGCCGACTTCATCGCCGAGCTCGGCGCCGGACGCCATATCAACGACCACGTCCACGCCTGGGCCGAACCGCGCGCCGCCGCGCTGTGGCAGGAGTTCGGCGCGCGGATGCACGGCACCGACTACGCCGGCTGGCTGTACGAAGGCGCCAACGCCCGCGGCGACCGTCCCGCCGACCTCGGCTACTGGATCGGCTACCGCATCGCCCGCGCCTACTACGAGCGCGCCGACGACAAGTCCGCCGCCCTGCGCGAGATGCTCGACATCCAGGACTTCGACGCCTTCCTCGCCGCCAGCGGGATCGACCGGGAGCTGGGCGGCGACTGAGCGTTCCGCCCGGGCCATCGCGGGTGTAGGCTCGCCGCTGCACGCGGCCGCGGAGGGCCGCCGACCTGCAAGGAGCAATGCCATGGTACGGATTCCCGCGATCTTCGCGCTCTGCCTCGCCCTGCTACTGCCTGCCGCCGCGCACGCCACGGCGCAGGCCCCGGACCGGATCACCTTCGACGGCGAGGAGCACTCGCTCCACAACAACCCGCTCTGGCCGCACCTGGACAGGATCGAGTGGACGCTTCCGGAGGAAGCGGTCACCAACAGCGCGCTGTGGCGGGGCTACGTCGCGTACTGGGAGATCGCGGACGGCGAGCTGCGGCTGCTCGATGCCAAGATCTTCACCGGCGACTTTGGCCCGCGCATGAAGGAGCGCAGCATCCTGCGCAAGCTGTTCCGGCGGCCGCGTCCACCGATCCTGGCCGACTGGTACAGCGGCGCCCTGGTCGTGCCGCAGGGCAAGGTGGTCGAATACGTGCACATGGGCTACGAGTCGGTGTACGAGCGCTACGTCGTGTTCCGGATCGCCGAGGGCAAGGTGCTGGAACGCCTCGACCTGTCGCACGAGGAGTTCGCCCGGTTCAAGGAGGCGAAGTTCGAGGCCTTCCGTCAGACGGACGAGTTCCGCACCCTGTACGAGGAACGCAGGGCCAAGGGCGGATACGCGAGCGAGGAGTCGCTGCTCGAGGCGATCCGGCGCGGGTACGCGGAGCGCTACATGGGGCTGTGAGCATGGGCCATGGCGCCGACACGCTTCCGGCGCCAGCCGCCCCGGGTTAGGCTGCGTCCGGGAACGACGGGGACGACACGCATGCGCATGCCGTGGATGGCACTTGCACTCGCCTTGGCCGCCGCGGTGCCCGGCGCCGGCGCCGCGTCGGATGAGGCGCCGCGCCGATATGGACTGACCGCCGATTCGCTGGTCCAGCCCGGGGTGCCCCGGGGCCGGCTCGAAGGGCCGTTCGAGTTCCACAGCCGGGTCATTCCCGGCACCGTGCGCCGCTACTGGATCCACGTGCCCGCCGGGCACGATCCGTCCCGCCCCGCGAACCTGCTGGTCTTCCACGACGGCCAGCGCGCGACCCACCCGGACGGTTCGCTGCGCGTGCCGGCGGTGCTGGACAACCTGGTCCATCGGGGCGACATCCCGCCGACGATCGGCGTGTTCGTGACGCCCGGGCATCGCGGCGAGCGCTATCCGGACGACCTCGGCATGTCGAACCCCGACCACCGCGCGCAGGAGTACGACGCGCTCGACGACACCTACGCGCGGATGCTGGTGGACGAGCTGCTGCCGCTGGTCGGCGAGCGCTACGCGCTGAGCGACGATCCGGCACGGCGCGCGATCGGCGGCACCAGCAGCGGCGCGATCGCCGCCTTCACCGTCGCCTGGCACCGGCCCGACGTGTTCGGCAACGTGGTGAGCTTCATCGGCAGCTATGTCTCGATCGGCTACCGCCCCGAGGAGGACGGCCGGCCGATGGTGCCCGGTGGCGACCTCTACCCCACGCTCGTGCGCAAGCATCCGATCCGGCCGCTGCGCATCTTCCTGCAGGACGGGCGCAACGACCTCGACAACGAGCACGGGAACTGGTTCCTCGCCAACCAGCAGATGCTGGCGGCGCTGCAGTGGGCGAACACGGAAGCGGACCGCCGCGGCGACGACGGCCCGCGCTACCAGCTGGCGCACGCCTGGGGCGACGGCGGCCACTCCGACGACCACGGCGGCCGGCTGCTGCCGGAGGTGCTGCGCTGGCTGTGGCAACCCGGTGCGCCGGCCCCGGGCAGCGCGTCCGACTGAGGCCTCACTGCCAGCTTCCCTGTCGCAGGCGCGGCTTCGGGCGCCAGGTCTCCAGGGCGCGTTCCCACCGGCCCCGCCGCCGGCCCTGGTGCCCGAGGACGCGCTGCCGCGCTGCGCCCGTCCGATCGGCGCCGGTGATGGCGCGCCGACACCTGCGCCCCGGTCGCGCCACGACATGCGTGGCCCCGCGTGACGCAAGCCCCGCGCGGGACGCCCGTCAGTCTTCCATCAGCCGCTGCAATGCCCAGGTGTCGAGGAAGGCCGTCGCGCGCACGATGCGCCCGTCCTCGAACACCAGGTGCCACGCGTAGCTGTTGCGGTAGGTGCCACCGTCGCGGCGGGTCGCCACGCCGTCCCACAGCACCACCACGGCATCGCCCTGCGCCAGCACCTGCCTGACCTCGGGCGCGATCGGCGTGGCCAGGCGCGCCCCGATCGGCGCCACCGCCTGCTCCAGGAAGGCCTGGCGCGAGCCGTAGCGGCCCGACACCGGGCTGGTTCCGGCCACGACCCACTCCACGTCCTCGTGCAGCAGGTCGAACAGGCTGCCACGCCCTTCGCGCCAGGCCGCGAAGGCCTGGCGCACGAGGGCGGCATTCGACTGCGCGATGGCGGCGTCGGCAGGCGGCTGCGCGACGGGGCGGCCGCCCGCGGCGGCCGGGCCCAGCGCGAGGGCCAGCAGCAGGCCGGCAAGCGCGCGCATCACGGCGGGCTCCGCACGTGGCGGACCACGATGTCGGTGGTATCGACCTCGCCCGGCTGCGAGATCGCATGGGCGATGGCCTGCGCGATCGCCTCGGGCTCGAGCGCGATCGTGCGGAACTGGGCGATCGCCGCGGCCGATTCGGCGTGGGTGATCGTGCTGGCCAGTTCCGATTCCACCGCGCCCGGATACACGCAGGTCACCCGCACCGTGTCGCTTTCCATGCGCAGGCCGTCGGAGATCGCGCGCACCGCGTACTTGGTGGCGCAATACACCGCGGCCGTCGGCATCACGAACAGGCCGCCGATCGAGGACACGTTCACCACGTGCCCGTGGCCCTGTCGCTCCATCACCGGCAGCACCGCCGCGATGCCGTTGAGCACGCCGCGGATGTTGACGTCGATCATGCGGTCCCACTCGTCCACCTTGAGCGCGGACAGCGGCGCCAGCGGCATCACGCCGGCGTTGTTCACCAGCACGTCGATGCGGCCGAAGCGCTGCAGGGCATGCCCGGCGAAGGCCTGCACGTCCCCGCGCGAGGTGACGTCGAGCGCGCGCGCAAGGGCGGTTCCGCCGGCGGCGTCGATGTCCGCCGCCAGCGCCTCGAGCCGCTCGACGCGCCGCGCGCCCAGCACCACCGTCGCGCCGCGGGCGGCGAGGATGCGGGCGGTGGTCTCGCCGATGCCGCTGCTGGCGCCGGTGACCAGCACGACCTTGCCGTGGATGTTGTCGTTCATGGATGTCCTCGTGGAATCGAACAGGGGAAGGGGACGACGCCTCAGCGCACGTCGCGTTGCGGCCCGCCGGCGGCCTCCGCCCGACGCCGCAGCACCATGCCGGCGTGGTGGAGCGCCCCGTCGATGAATTCGCCGTAGCCGACGAAGCCGGTGTCGTCGACGTAGTCGACGCGGTCGCCGTTCACCGCATAGCGGCCGCGGTAGGCGGCCTCGCGGTTGCCGCGGGCCTCGACGTAGCGGCCATCGGGCAGCAGGGCGTGGCGCACGTAGCCGTCGTCCGTCACCCACAGGCCCAGATACGCACGCGTCGCGTCGTGCGCGGGTACCGGGGCGGCGATGCCAGGCAAGGCGGAGGCGGGACGTTGGCGGACGGGGGAGCGGGTCATGGCGGTGTCTCGACAGCGGGGTACGGCGACCACGGTAGGCGCCGCAATCTGTCGAGAGAACCCGTCTTGTGCTGGATTCCGCGGTTAGACTGGCTAACCAATGACGCCCGACCTCAACCTCCTGCGCATGTTCCTGGCCGTGGCGGACGGGGCCAGCTTCCGCGCCTCGGCCGACGCGCTGGGCGTGACCCGGTCGGCGGTCAGCCAGGGCATCCGCCGGCTGGAGGACGCGCTGGGCGTGGCCCTGGTCCAGCGCACCACGCGCAGCGTGCGACTGACCGAGGCGGGCCAGCGCCTGCGCGACCAGGTGGCCGAACCTCTGCGCACCGTGGATGCGGCGCTGGAGGAAGCACTGGACGACGGCCCGCCGCGCGGCCTGCTGCGGGTCAACGTGTCGTCGATCGCCGAGCGTTTCCTCGCCGGTCCGCTGGTGGCCGGATTCGCCAACGCCTACCCCGGCATCACCCTGGACGTCACCGTGAGCGACGACCCGATCGACCTGGTCGCCGGCGGTTTCGACGCGGGCGTGCGCCTGGGCGAGGTGATCGAACAGGACATGGTGGCGGTCCCGCTCACCGGCCCGCAGCGGCAGGTGGCGGTGGCCGCACCTGCCTACCTCGACCGGCACGGCGTGCCACGGCATCCGCGCGACCTCGTCCACCACCGCTGCATCGGCTGGCGACCCGCCCCCGGGACCGCGCCCTACCGCTGGGAATTCAGCGAGGACGGCCGCGACTTCGAAGTGGACGTCGACCCGCAGGTCACCACCAACGACCTGCGCCTGATGCTGCGCACCGCGCTGGCCGGCGGTGGCATCACCTTCGGGATGGAGGAGAACTACCGCCGGTGGCTGCGCAGCGGCGAGCTCGTGTCCCTGCTCGAGGACTTCCTGCCGCCCTTCCCCGGCTTCTTCCTCTACTTCCCCAGCCGCCGCAACCAGCCGGCCAAGCTGCGCGCACTGGTGCAGCACGTGCGGTCGTTCCGCGGCGACGCGCACGACGCCTTCGCACCGGTGCCCTAGGCCGGCTGCATCCACGGCCTTCCGGCATCGCAAGCCATGTCCACCCGCCAGCGCCGGGCCGTCGCGTCCGCCGGGCCGATGGGGAGGCGATCACCGCGGAGGGCTCGAGCGCGCAAGCGCGCGGTACGGAGGTGAACGCGCATTCAGCGCCGGGCCTCGCTTCACGCCGCCGGAACGCTCCGGTCACGCCTCATGGACGTGTCCGCTCCCACACTTGCCCCGCCGATCCCCACAGGAGCACACAAGACATGAAGCATTCCCGCATTCCCCTGGCCATCGCGCTCACCACCGCGCTGGCCTTCTCCGTCGGCTGCGCCGACCGCGCCGATCCGGCCGTGGACGACCGCGCCGATGCCGCGACGATGGACGAACCGGCCGACCAGGCCGCGACTCCGCCGGTGGGTCCGGTGGCGTCGGATGCCGATGCGCAGGCCGGCCAGCCCTACGGCGACGCGAACGCCGATGCGAACGCGACCGGCCAGCTGGGCGATTCCAACCAGCCGGTGGACGACACCTGGATCACCACCAAGGTGAAGTCCTCGCTGCTCGCCGACGGTGACGTGTCCGGCCTCGCGATCGACGTCGAGACCGTCAACGGCACGGTCACGCTGTCGGGCGAGGTCGAGAGCCAGGCCCAGATCGACGAAGCGACCCGCATCGCGCGCGAGATCGAGGGCGTGGTCAATGTCGACAACAGCCGCCTGACCATCAAGGCGAACTGATCACGGACGATCGGGCGGCGCTGCCGAGGCAGCGTCGTGGAGCGCCGTCCGGCAGCGATGCCGGGCGGCGCTTTTTCTTGCGCGGTCCCCTGGCCTAGCGCCGCCCGCGGTACGGCTCGCAGCCGATGCCGTCGTTGTCGCGGTCCAGGTGCGGGCCGTAGCCCGGCTCGCCGCGACGCACCGGCGCGGCGCCGGCGGCGCGGGCCTCGTCGCAGTTCGCGAAGGGGCGATCGACGGGCGCGCGGCCCGCCGGCGGGGACGGGGCCAGCCGGGAGCCGCGCGGCTGCGCGCCGGCACGTGGCCGAACCCCGCCGCCGCGGTGGCAGTGGTACTCGCCGGTCTTGCGGTTGGCGTGGCAGCCATTGGCATCGAGGCCGCCGCCGTGGGCGGAGGCGATGCCGGTGGCGAACATCGCCGCGGCCGCGAGCACCGGCGCCAGCGCGGCGGGGATGCGACGGATCATGGCGGCAGTCTCCCCTGTGCCTGAAGCCTGTATCGACATGCATCATCCATGCCGACCGCAAAGTTGGCCACGCACGCGATGCCCCGCGGCGGCAGGCGGAGGTTTCCCCGGTGGGCGGGGGACGTGGCGCGGACGCCGTCAGGCGGGGCGCAGCAGCCTGAGTCCGAACCAGTCGCGCAGGTCGTTCCATGCCGCCACCACGCGCAGCCCCGCGCCCGCGGCGATGTCGGCGATGCGGGCATCGGTGTACTTCTGGCTCTGCTCGACCTGCATCTGCTCGCCGCGGGCGAACGCGAAGCGGCGTCCGGCGACCGTCACCACCTGGTCGCGCAGGCTCTCGAGCGTGGTCACGATGCGTCCCTCGTCCGCGATGTAGCGCGCGCGGTGCGCGAACGCCCCGAGGTCGAAATCGCTGCCCACGTCGCGGTTGAGGCGGCGCAGCAGGTTGAGGGTGAATTCGGCGGTGACGCCCGCTGCGTCGTTGTAGGCGGCCTCGACCACGGCCGGATCCTTCTCCAGGTCGAGGCCCAGCAGGGCGGCGCCCCCGTCGCCCATGGTCGTGCGCAAGGCACGCAGCAGGTCCACGGCTTCGTCGCGGGTGAAGTTGCCCAGGGTCGAGCCGGGGAAGAACACCAGCACCGAGCGGGCGTCGCGCGCGGGACGCGGCAGCGGCACGGGCCGGGTGAAATCGGCGATGACCGGCAGCACCTCGATCGCCGGGAATGCCGCCTGCAGCCGCTGCGCACCGGCGGAGAGCGCGTCCCGCGCGAGGTCGATGGGCGTGTACGCGACCGGGTCGCGCAACGCCCCGAGCAGCAGGCGCGTCTTGCGCCCGCTGCCGCTGCCCGGCTCGACGACGTGGGCGCGGGGTCCGACCGCGTCGGCGATCTCCGCGCCGCGTTCGGCCAGCAGGGCGGTTTCCACCCGGGTCAGGTAGTACTCGGGCAGGCGGGTGATGGCCTCGAACAGCTCCGATCCGCGCTGGTCGTAGAAATACTTCGAGGGCAGGCGCTTCGGATCCTGCGACAGTCCGCGCAGCACGTCGCCGGTGATGTCGTCGGCGCTGGGATGCAGGTCCGTCGGGACCGGTGCTGCGGTCAACCGGCGTCCTTTGCCAGCCGCAGGCCGGCGAACTGCCAGCGTGCGGACGGCGGGAAGAAGTTGCGGTAGCTGGCGCGCACGTGCCCGCGCGGCGTCGCGCAGCTGCCGCCCCGCAGCACGACCTGGCCGCTCATGAACTTGCCGTTGTACTCGCCGAGGATGCCGGGCAGGACGCGGAAGCCCGGATACGCGACGTAGGGGCTGCACGTCCATTCCCAGGCATTGCCGAACATGTCGGCCGGCGCGTCCGCGTCCACGGCGGGACGCGGCGCCACGGTGTGCAGCGGCGCGTCGTCGTCGGCGAAGTTGCCGTCCACTTCGCAGGCGCTGGCCGCCATCTCCCACTCGGCCTCGGTCGGCAGGCGCGCGCCGGCCCAACGCGCGAACGCGTCGGCCTCGTACTGGCAGAGGTGGCAGACCGGGGCGTGCGGATCGCGCTCGCGCCAGCCGCCCAGGGTGAATTCGCGCACGCCGTCCTCGTGCCAGTACAGCGGACGGCGCCAGCCTTCGCGCTGGGCCAGGTCCCAGCCGTCGGCCAGCCAGAGCGTGGGCGTGTCGTAACCACCGTCGGCGATGAACTCGGCGAACTCTGCGTTGGTCACCGGGCGCTGCGCGATGGCGTGGGCCGGGACCAGCACGCGGTGGCGCGGACTCTCGATGTCGAAGGCGAACTCCGCGCCGTCGTCCGGCCAGCGCGGCGCGCCGATCTCCACCACCGTCTCGTCGCGATGCAGCCAGCGCACGCCGGGGTCGGCGCGACCCGGCGCACTGTGGGGCGCGGGCAGGTCCTCGCGGTAGGCCGGACCGAGCGGATTGCACCACAGGGCGTGCTTGATGTCGGTGAGCAGCAGTTCCTGGTGCTGTTCCTCGTGCTGCATGCCCATGCGCAGCGCGACCAGCCGCGCGTCGTCGAGCCGGCCTTCCTCCAGCACGCGCAGCACGCGCGCGTCCACGTCGTCGCGCCAGGCCAGCACCTGCTCCAGCGTCGGCCGCGTGAGCAGGCCGCGCAGCAGGCGCGGATGGCTCTCGCCGGCGCCGGTGTAATAGCTGTTGAGCAGCCGCGCCCAGCCCTCCGGGATCGCCGACGGGTCGTCGAGGACGAAGCGGACGAAGAACCAGGTCGTATGCGCCAGGTGCCACTTGGTGGGACTGGCGTCGTGCATCGACTGGACCTGGGCATCCTCGGGGCTCAGGGGCGCGGCGAGCCGGCGGGTGCGTGCACGCAGGGCCCGGTAGCGCACGGCGAGCGCCGCTTCCTGGGGCGAGAGGAAGGTTGCGTTGGTAACCGACATGGCGCGAAGGCTAGCACCGCCGCGCGCCATGGGCTGTGGATAACCGGGGTCCGGGGGCCACGACATCGTTGTCGATGGCCGCCGACCCCCGTTCCGGGAGGACGTTGCCGCCGGAGAGGGCCTGGACCACGGCCCGTCCCTGCGGCGGTGCAGCATGGGCCTGCGGCCTCAGGCCGCGTGCTTCAGCGCGATCTTCCGGTTGCGCATGATGTCGTGGCATTCCACCACCCGCGGCAGGTAGCGCTGCGCGGCCGCGCGGGCCCCGGCCGGGGTGTCGGCGTCCTCGAGCGTCTCGCGGAACGCCTCCAGCAGCCGGTCCTCCAGCTCCTCGAGTTCGGCCACGTAGGCGTAGTCGGTGTTGCCCAGCGCGGCGCGCGCCTTCGCGTACATCTTGTGCATGGTGCCGACCAGCGTGCCGTGTCCGGCCGGCTCGCCGCCCGTCGCGGCGACCTCGGCGGTCAGCCCGCTCACGATCTCCTGCTTGTGCCCCGCCATCCGCCGGAACAGGTTGGCCAGCTCGGCGTTGTCGACCTTCGCCGCGGCATCGCCGTAGAAGGCGGCGCCGTCGCGCGCGATCTCGATCAGGTCGTTGAGGCTGTGCTGGATCCTGCGTTCGGTGTTCATGCGTGTCTCCGTGTGGGGTGCATGCAGTGTGCGCGGCGCGGCATGAAGCGACCGTCGAAACCATGTGCATCGATCATTCATTCGCCGCCATGCGCGGCGCAGCGATTTCACCCGCGCCGATGCATGCTGCAGCGGGCAACGAGGTACCGCGTGAAGCAGGATCGATCGGCTCGCGGATCGCGTCGAAGCCTGCGAATACGACCCCCGCTGGATCGTGCTGCGTCTCCACGACGGCAGCCGGCACCGCTGCCACGCGCCCCATCCCCGCGCGCTGCACGCGATGGAGCCGCAGCGCCTGGCCGACTCCGGGGAAGGGCTCGACATCGACTTCCACCGGCAAGTGCGCGGCGATGACGCGCAGCGCCCGGCATGAGCCGTCATCCGGCCGAGGCCGCCTCGACCGCGTCGCACAGGTACTTCATCACCACCTTGCGGTTGGCCGACTGCCCACCGTGGATGACCAGCTGCAGGGACACGTTCACCGTGGAGGCGTCCACGCGCGTGACATAGCCGCGCAGCGGCGCGTTCGCGCTGCCTCCCTCGCCGCCGCGCACGGCGTTGTTGGCACGGATGTAGCCGTTCTTCTCCTGCACCGCGACCACCTCCAGGCCCTGCTCCACGAGCTTGTCGCGCACGCGGTAGAGCGCGTCGGGATACGTCGCTCCGGGCACGTCGGCCTGCGTGGCATAGGTCCGTCCGCCCAGGAACGAGCCGTCGACGGTGAAATTGCGCTCGCAGGCGGTGGCGTCGGCCCCGGGGCGGGCGCGCAGGCCCGGCGACGTGGCGAGGATCGCGATGGCGACGACGGATGCAAGCAGCTTCATTGGATGCTCCTGGTGGCGGGGGTCTGTTGCGCGGACCGTCGCGATGACGGTGCGTTCGCGCCGAGGGCGGGTGGGCCTCATCGACAGGCATGGGCGTCCGGGGCGCGCAGACCAGCGTCCACGAACGCCGCCCAGGCGCGCCGGCGCGCGGCCGCGTCGCGACCCAGCGCCAGCCAGGCGCGGTGCGGCTGCAGCAGCGGATCGGACACGGACGGGGCGTTGCCGGCGTAACTCGCCCAGCGGTAGCGGCCGGGACGCGGGGCCAGCCCGGCGCGCACCGGCGCCAGTTCGATCCCGCGCTGGCACGCCAGCACGGCGCCGTCGTCGAACGGCGCCAGGCTGTGGCAGCGCCATGCGAACGGGCGCGCCAGGCGCCGTTCCAGCGCGCGCATCATGCGGATGGCCTGCCCGGGCGCGACCGGCGTCAGCAGCAGGTGCGCGTGCCGGTCGAGCAGCGCGTAGGCGTGCAGGTGGCAGTACTCGGCATGGGCGGCGGCCGCCAGCTCGCGCAGGTAGCCGGCGCGGTCGTCGTCGCTGTCGAAGCGTCCGGTGCGGCCTGGCCCGCACTGGACGACGTGCTGCGCGATCCCCGGAAGGTCGAGGCAGGCCATGGTCGCGTCCTTGCGATCGTGTCGGCCGAGCGTGGCAGGCGCGCGGCGGGCGCGCCGTCGGACAGCGGCTGGCGCGGCTGTCGGAAAATCCCGCGCCGGCACGCGGGTCAGCCCCTCGCGGCCAGGGCGCAGTCGATCGGCGGCGGCGGAAGCGGCGGGAGCTCGGCCTCCAGGTCGCGCGCGGCGACGCGGGTCCGCGCATGTTCGCTGAGCATGCGCAATTCCCCCGCCACGTCGCGCGCCAGCCAGCGCACGCCTTCGTCGGGATGGTCGCGCAGCGCGTCCACCAGCGCGACGTGCCGCTCGTTGCCGGTGGCGCGCAGCGCGAGCAGGGCTTCGAGCACGACGCCGGTGTCGTGGTCGGCCAGCAGCGGGGCGGCCAGGTCGGCGGCCGCGACATGCCGGGTACGCGCCAGCTCGGCCAGGGCCCGCTGGCGTTCGGCGGCCTGCGGCGCATGCAGTCCGAGGCCGGCTTCGGCGGCGTGCAGTTCGATCAACCGGTTGTCGCCGCGCAGCGAGGCCACCTGGGCCAGCACCCGCCTGAACTCGGGCGATTCCTGCTCCAGGTAGAGCGCGGCGATCGCCGCGTCCGGAAGCATGTCGCGGTTGGCGGCGAGGCTGGCGACCCCGCGACTGGCCAGGGCGATGCCTTCGTGGTCGGGATGCGCCGCGAGGAAGTCGGCGAGCTTGCCGCGCATGTCGCGGCGCCCGTCCGGTGGCAGGGCAAGCAGGTCCTTGACCTGCCGGTCGACGTCCGGCGCCCGGGCGGCGCTGTATGCCGGATCGGGGACGCCGGCGCGCGCGCCCCCGCGCACCGCGTGGCCGGACGTGTCCGCAACGGCGGCGGCCACGGGCCGCGCGCCGGCCGTCGCTGGCGCAGGCGCCGCGATGGCCGGCGCCGCCGTGGCGGCGGCGGGACACTGGCGGGCGTCGCCGCCCGCCAGCCTTGTCGCCAGCGCGGTGGCACCGGCACCGAGCGCGGCCGCCACCGCCAGCGCCGGCCAGGATGCACGGTGCGGTGCCATCGCGCGCCTCCGCTCAGATGTTGTCGAAGCCGATCGCGCCGTTGCAGTGCAGCCACTCGCTGCGGCCGTTGCCGCCGCCGCACTGGCCGTTCTGGTACACGCCGGTGTTGTAGGTCTGGTCCTCGGCCTGGCGGATCTGCCCGTTGACGCTGATGTAGTCCACCTGCACGTCGCGGTTGGCGCCGTCGTTGATGAACTCGACCAGGGTGCCGCCCGATGCGGACGTGGTCACGGTGTAGTTGTTCATCGTCGTGCCGAGCGTCCAGGTGGCGATGGTCTGGTTGTTGACCTTGAAGTTGATCACCTCGCCGCCGCTGGTGCCGCGTGCGCGGACGACGATGGTCTTGCTGCCGCCGCCCGGCGGCGGATTGTTGCCGCCCCCGGAGCTCACCGTGATGTCGCTGCTGCCGTAACTCTGGTAGCCCTCGGTGGCCAGCACCATGTAGTCGTGGTTGCCCAGGTTCAGGCCGCGGCTGGCCCAGTAGTTGAAGTGGTTGGCCACGGTGATCGTGCCGGAGATGCTGCCGAAGCCCTTCTTCGGGTTGCGCACGCTGAAGTACTGGTAGAACGTGCTGTTGTCGCCCTCGATCGAAGGCGCGTTGACGCGCAGGCAGCGGCGGACGTTGTAGGTGGCGCCGTCGCTCTGGAAGCTGCCGAAGTCCTGGCCACCGGCGCAGTTGGCCGGGTTGTACGAACCGTAGCTCTCGATCACGTAGTACTCGACCAGCGGATTGCGGGTCCAGCCGTACAGGGCGAGGTAGGAGTTCTGGCTGTTGTCGACGCCGTAATAGCCGGAGTAGTTCACGACGCGCGGGCCGCCCGGGTTCCAGCCCTTGCCGCCGACCCAGTTGTTGGTGCTGTTGTTCCACTGCGAGCTGTAGCGCCCGCCCGAATGCAGGGTCATCGACGCGCTGCCCGAGTCCTTCCAGAACGTGTAGAAGTAGCCGTCGTGGGTGCCGGTGGCGTTGTTGTTGAGCGTCTGCGCGTGCGCCGCGCCGGCGAGCAAGCCGGTGGCGCACAGCAGCGCGGTGGCGGACAGGATGCGACGGCGGTTGTTCCTGGTCATGTTGGGTCTCCGAAGATGCGCCCGCGCCGCGGACCGCGTGCGGACGGGGCGCGGGTCAGGGGTTGGTTCGGAGGGCGCCAGGCCCGTGGCGGCACGCGGTGGCATGCGCCCGGTGGCGTGGATCCGGCGGCGACGGGCTGCGGATCGGACGCCGCCACGGCGGGCGGCGTGGGCCTGGACTGGTCGACACGGCATATCCCTCCCTGGGTGTACCGCTACGGCCTGCTGCGCTGTCGCGCTTGTATGGACTTGTGTGCAGGCGCCGACCGGCATTGGTAGCGCTACCAGTCGGCGGCGCAAGTAAATCACCGGGCAGGGGCGGGAAAAGCGACGGCGTTCGCGGTTCGCGCGCGCGACTGGCGCTCGCCGCGCGAGGCATACGGGTTTTTTACGACGCCTGCATCCGCCCTTTACGCATTGATCGTTGCGCCCGGAACCATCCACTCGTTTTCGCGGTCGGCGCGCGGCAGCGACGTTCGCCATTGACGCTCCTGCCCGCACGATGGTGCAGCGCATCGTGCCGGTCCAGCGCCATTCGAACGCGGACGGCGCACGTCCCGGGCGATGGCGCAACGCCCGCATTCGTCGCGCGGCGATGGACGTCGCCCAGGGGGCTCTCCCGGCCGGCGTGCCGGCACGGCGTTCACGGCCTCGCGGGCGCCCCCGCGCTTCCCGCCGGGCACACGGGAGGACGAACGGACCGTCGCAGGCCGCACCTTCCCACGCACCGCGGCGGCGACATCCGGGAGCGGGCCGGCGGCGACGCCCTTTCGTGGCACCACGCCTCCATCACGATCCGCTCAGGCGCGGCATGGCAACGTCGTGCGCCTGCGTCCCCCCGGGCGCGACCCCGACGGTTCCCTGTCACGCCGCGCCCCGTGCCCGCGTCCCTGCCCCCATGAGCCAGACCCCTGCCCTCGTCCAACCCGCTTCCTGCAACCTGCTCGACGTGATCGAGGCGACCGCCACGCGCCGTGCGCCTGCGCTCGTCGAGTTCATCGACGAGGGTGGCGCGCTGCGGCGCCTGCACGCACGGGTGCTCGACGTCGTGACCCGGGACGGCGCCGAGCACGTCCGGCTCGGCTCCGGCGAATGGGTGCGGCTGGACCGCATCGTCGCCGTCGACGGCAACCGCCTCGCGGGCCAGCCGCACTGACGCCCGCTGCCGGATCCACCCACCCCGTCCGGGCGCCACCGCGGCCGGACGCTGCTACCGTGTTCCCATGAGCCATCCCCTGCCCGTTGCGCTGCCGTTGCCCGACGGCGATACCGGTCTCGATCCAGCGGCGTACGAGGAGTTGCGGCGCGCCCACGCCCGGCTGGAGACGCCCGGGCTGGCCGCGCAGCTGGCCAACGCCGTCGGCGCGCCGCTCGAGTACGTGATGACCCGGCGCCTGCCCGCGCCCGCCACGCGCCTGGTCAATGCGCTGGTGCGCTCTGCCCTGCACCAGTCGCTGCGCGCCGCCGTGGCCACGCTCGACAAGCGCGGCGCGCGTCCGCCGCGCACGCGCACCCATGCCCTGGTCGCGGCGGCGAGCGGCGCGGCCGGAGGCGCGTTCGGCCTCGCCGGGCTGGCGGTGGAGCTGCCGGTGACCACCACGGTGATCCTGCGTTCGATCGCAGAGATCGCGCGCGCCGAGGGCGAATCGCTGGACGATCGCGCCACGACCCTGGCCTGCTTCGAGGTGCTGACCATGGGCGGGCGCAGCAGCAGCGACGACGGCGCGGAATCCGGCTACTTCGCGGCGCGCGCGGTGCTGGCGCAGCAGGTCGCGGCGGCGGCCGAGTACGTGGCCGTGCACGGCCTGGTCGGCAAGGGCGGGCCGCTGATCGTGCAGCTGCTGTCGGCGATCGCCTCGCGGTTCTCGGTCAACGTGAGCCAGAAGCTGGCGCTGCAGGCGGTGCCGCTGGTCGGCGCGGTCACCGGCGCCACGCTCAACACGCTGTTCATGCGCCATTTCCAGGCCATGGCCCAGGGGCACTTCACGGTGCGCCGGCTGGAGCGCCGCTACGGCGCCGACGTCGTGCGCCGCGCCTACCTCGCGCTGGGGAACGAGGCCGGGGATCGCCCCGTGGCCTGAGCCACGCCACCGCGGCGGTTTGCGCCCCATCCGGGCGGATGCTAGCGTCGGCCGCGAGCCACCAGGTCGCAAGGCGTGCCAGGCGAAGACATCACCCAGCTGCTCGCGCAGGCGCGCGATGGCGGAACAGCGCGCATGGATGCGGTGTTCGAAGCCCTGTACCCGGAGCTGCGGCGACTGGCCGGTTCGCGCATGGCCGGGCGCGACTCCACCCTTACCCCGACGGTGCTGGTGCACGAGCTGTTCCTGCGCATCAGCCAGGGCGCGCCGCTGTCGGTGGTCGATCGCCAGCACTTCTTCGCCGCCTCGGCGCGGGCGATGCGCTGGATCCTGGTCGAGCACGCGCGCCAGCGCGCCACCGGCAAGCGCGGCGGCGACCAGGTCATGGTCAGCCTCGACGACCGGATCCCCGACGCACCGCAGGCGCGCACCAGCATGCTCGCGCTGGAGCAGGGCCTGCAGGCGCTGGACGCCATCAGCCCGCGGCGGCGCCAGATCGTGGAGCTGCGCTGGCTGGCGGGCATGGAGTTCGCCGACATCGCCTCGATGCTCGACATCTCCGAGCGCACCGTCTACCGGGAATGGGACCGCGCGCGCGCATTCCTGCAGGCGATGCTCGATGACGAAGCGGGCAACGGGGTGCGCGATGGAGCCTGACAAGCTGGCGCAGTGGCGGCAGGCCGATGCGCTCTTCGACCAGTGGCTGGACCTGCCCGGAACCGGTCGCGAGGCCTGGCTGGCGGCCCTGGACGCACCGGAGCCGGTACGCCGCCGGCTCGAGCAACTGATCGCCGCGCACCTGCGGCCCAGCGCCGCGCTCGATCCGGCCAGCGGCGGCCTGGCCGGCCGGCGCCTGGGCGGATGGACGCTGGAGGAGGAGCTGGGCCGCGGCGGCATGGCCGTGGTCCACCGCGCCTGGCGCGAACGCGGCGCGGCGCGCCAGCAGGCGGCGCTGAAGGTGCTGACGCTCGGCGCGCTGGGCGCCGCGGGGCGCGAACGCTTCCAGCGCGAGACCGAGATCCTGGCCCGCCTCAACCACCCCAACGCCGCCGCGCTGGTCGACTCGGGCGTGGCCGACGACGGCACCTGCTGGCTGGCGATGCCGCTGGTGGAGGGCGAACGCATCGACCGCTATTGCGACAGCCACGGCCTGGACGCGCGCACCATCGTGCGTCTGTACCTGCAGGTCTGCGACGCGGTGGCCTACGCGCACCGCAACCTAGTGATCCACCGCGACCTCAAGCCGTCGAACGTGCTGGTGGACGCGGCCGGCCACGTGCGCCTGCTCGACTTCGGCATCGGCCAGTTCGCCGACGCCACCGGCGAACGCACCCAGACCATGTGGCGCGCCATGACCCCCGGCTACGCGGCGCCCGAGCAGCTGCGCGGCGACCAGGCCAGCACCGCGATCGACATCTACGGCCTGGGCGCCCTGCTGCACCGGCTGCTGACCGGGCGTACGCCGCAATCGGCCACCGACGGCAGCGACACCACCCGCCCCTCGCTGCTGGTGCGCCAGGCCTCCGACGCCTACCACCGCCACTACGTGCCGCTGCGCAGCGACCTGGACCGGGTCCTGCTCAAGGCCCTGGCCGAGGAACCGGGGCAGCGCTATTCCACCGCCGAGGCGCTGGCCGACGACCTGCGCCGCTGGCTCGACGGCCTGCCGGTGCTGGCGCAGACGCCCGGCTGGGGCTACCGCGCGCGCAAGTTCGCCGCGCGCAACCGCGTCGGCGTCGCCGCGTCGCTGCTGCTGGCCGCCAGCCTGGCCGCCGGCATCGGCGCCACCGTGTGGCAGGCCGGGCAGACCCGCCGCGAAGCGGAGAACGCGCAGGTCCAGGCGCAGCGCGCGATCCTGGTGCGCGATTTCCTGCAGCGCGTGTTCGCGTCCACCCGGCCCGCGGCCGGCGGCGTGCCGACCGCGCTGGACCTGCTCGACGAGGGCGCGCAGCGCGCGCGCTCGACGCTCCTGGCCACCGATCCACTCGCGGCCGCCGACATCCTGCTGCTCACCGGCGAGGCCCGGCTGCGCCTGAACGAATTCGACCGGGCGCGCGAGGACCTGGTGCAGGCGCGCAACCTGTTCGCCAGCCACGCGCCGGGCGCCTCCCGCGAGCGCGTGCAGGTCGAACAGGTCCTGAGCGAACTGGCACGCCACCTCGGTGACGGCGAGTCCTCGCTGCGCCATGCGCGCACGGCCGTCGAACTGGGCGAGCGGCACGAGTCGCTGACCGGGGACCCGCAGCCGCGACTCGACGCCACGGTCGCCCTCGGGATGGCCCTGTTCGCGGGCGATCCGGAAGCGGCGCTTGCCGCGTTCGAGGACGTGATCCAGGCGCTGCCCGCGCACGGACTGGAAAACACGGAGCTGCACCTGACCGCGCTCGACGGCCTGACCGCCGCGCTCAGCGTGACCGCGCCCGAAGAGACCGGGCGCCTGGTGGCGCTGGCCGAGGAGCACCTGCGCCTGTCGCGCGAGATCGATGGGCCGGACAGCGGCATGTATGTCGCCACCCTCGCCGACCAGGTGCCGACCCTCAGCCGCGCCGGCGAGTTCGCACGCGCCGAGGAAGTCGCGTCCGAAGCGGTCCGCCTCGCCGAGCGCGTGTACCAGCGTCCGCACGACAACCGCGCCGCGGCGCACTGCCAGCTCGCCGCGCTGCTGCACCTGCGCGGCCGCTACGACGAGGCCGCGCCGCACTACGCCACCGCCAACGGCATCTCCCGCGAACTCGGCCTGAGCGACCTGCACGTGCAGGCGTGCTTCATGTTCTCGGGTTATGTGCATACGGCCCTCGGCGACCACGGGGCCGCGCTGCGGGACCTGGACCGCAGCTGGGAGATCCTGGGCGAACTTGGCCTGCGCGACACGCCGACCGGGCAGTCCAGCTGCGGAACGCAGGCGAGCGTGCTGGTCCGAGCCGGCCGCCTGGCCGACGCGGCTGCGATCCTGGCCGGCTGCGCTGCAGGGGCGGACGCCACCACGCCCATGGCCCATGGGCAGGCCTTCGCCGAACTCGACTACGCGCGGGGCGACCACACCTCCGCGGCCCGGCGCGCCGCCGCGCTGCGCGCGTCGAACCCACCCGACCCCGAGGGCCGCTACTGGATGCGGCCATGGATGCTCTCGCTGCTGCTCGCCCACGCGACCGGCGACGAGCGCGCGCACGACGCGCTGGTCGCCGAACTGGGCCAGCAGGCGCAGCGTCCCCCGCTGGCGGCGTGCATCGCCGCGCCCGCGGACGCCAGCTGCCTCGTCCTGCCCTGACGGCAGGCCTGCCGACTGCCGAAGGCGGCCCGACGGCCCGCCGGCACCCCCTGTCAGTTCCCGTCCCCGGATCTCGTGGATGGACGTCCGCGCCTCGAGCAGGCATGCGGCACGCATCCAGCCAATCGAACCAGGAGATCCACGGCATGACCCCGAATTCCCGTACCCTGCTGCCGCTCGCGCCGCTGGCGCTGGCTATCGGCCTGACCGTCGCGGTGCCCGCGGCCAGGGCCGATCCCGCCGGCCCCGGCTGCTGGACGTTCAACGACGCCACCGGCGCGTGGGAGCAGAGCGGCGACACCCTGATCCGCACCCAGGGCAACGAGCACGGCGATCGCAACAGTACCTGCAGCCCCGCCGCCAATGCCTATGGCCGCGGCAACAACGCCAGCGCCGTCGAGAGCAACGCCTTCGGCTACGGCAACATCGCCCGCGCCACCCGGGCCAGCGCGTTCGGCTGGGGCAACACTGTCAGCGGCGCCGGCGACTCCAGCGCGTTCGGCGCGCGCAATACCGTCGACGGCAGTTCCAGCAACGCCTTCGGCCGCAGCAATACGGTGACCGGGAGCAACAGCGGCGCCTTCGGCGCGGCCAACGAGGTCGCCGGCGACAATGCCGCCGGCTTCGGTCGCGACAACACCGCCAGCGGCTTCACCGCGATGGCGTTCGGCATCGGCAACACCGCCAGCGGCACCGGCGACAGCGCGTTCGGCTCCAACAACACCGCCAGCGGCGGCAACAGTTCCGCGTTCGGCCGCAACAACGACGCGGGCGGGCAGCTGAGCGTCGCGTTCGGCTTCCAGAACACGGCATCGGCCATGGGCAGCGTGGCCGTCGGCAGCAACAACAGCGCCACCGCCGTTGTGTCCATCGCGATGGGATCAAGCAGCAGCGCCAGCGGCGCGGGGGCCGTGGCGGTCGGATCGGGCGCCGGGGCGAGCGGCATCAGTTCGAGCGCCTTCGGCGACACGGCCACCGCGGAAGGGCGCTACAGCGTCGCGATCGGCTACGAGAACCGGGCCGCGGCGGACGACACCGTCGCCGTCGGCCGCAATGCCCGGGCGCTCGCCGCGGACGGCATCGCGATCGGCCGCAACACCGAGGTCGGCTCCGCGGCCGCCAATGCCGTCGCGATCGGCAACGGCGCGGTAGCCACCGAGGCCGATACCGTGTCCTTCGGCGACGCGGGCAGCGAGCGGCGGCTGGTCCGCGTCGCCGCCGGCACGGCAGCCACCGATGCGGTGAACGTGGCCCAGCTGCACGCGATGGGCAGCACCGTCGCGTCCTACCTCGGCGGCGGCGCGGCGTTCGCGGGCGGTGCCTGGACGGCGCCGGCGTTCGTGGTCCAGGGCAGCAGCCACGGCTCGGTGGGCGATGCGTTCGCGGCCGTCGATGGTGCGCTCGCGGGCCTGGACGAACGCGTCGGCATTCTCGAATCCACGCCGGGCGGCACGCCCGGGCCGCGCGGGCTGAGCGCCTACGAGGTGGCGGTGGGCAACGGCTACACCGGCAGCGAGGACGACTGGCTGGCGTCGCTGGTCGGACCGCCCGGCCCGGCCGGCGGCGGGGACGGCCTGACCGAGGCGCAGGTGCAGGCCATTGCCGGCGAGGTCTCCGAGGCGGGCGACACCGCCACCCTGGCCTCGGCCGGTGCGTATACGGACGAGCGCGAAGTGGCGATCCGCGAGGACATGGACAGCGGCGACGCGGCCACGCTGAGCTCGGCCAACCGCTACACCGACACGGCGATCCAGCAGCTGATCGGCTTCGACGCGGGCGGGCTCAACGACCGCATGGCCGTGCTGGAGGACCGCTTCGACCAGCTCGACCGCCGCCTGCACCGCCAGGACCGCCGCATCGACCGCATGGGCGCGATGGGCACGGCCATGCTCAACATGGCGATCAACGCGGCCGGCGCCGGCAGCGAACGCGGGCGCGTCGCCGTGGGCGTGGGCTTCCAGGGCGGCGAGCGCGGGCTGTCGGTGGGCTACGGCAAGCGCGTGGGTCGCGCGTCGTTCTCGCTCGGCGGTGCGTTCAGCGGCGACGAACGCTCGGCCGGCCTCGGCTTCGGCATCGACCTCTGAGCACGCCCTGGCCGTGCCGGGAACACAGGCCCCCGCCCCGGCGGGGGTCTTCCGGAATCCAACTGCCGACCTTGCGCTCACGCGTCCGTGCGCGCGGGGCTGGCAGCCTCGCCATCATGGGCAGGGCCAGGACCGCGATGCAGCCGTACCGCTCGACCGGGGGCGACTCGGGCATCGTCGCCTACGCCTGCGGGCCGGGCTGGATCGACATCCGCTTCCGGCGCGGCGGCACCTACCGCTACGACGCGCGCCACCCGGGCGCGCTGCACGTGATGCAGATGCAGCGCCTGGCCGAGGCCGGCACCGGGCTGAACACCTACCTCAACCGCTACGTCCGCGACGACTACGCCGCGCGCCTGGACTGAGCGGCGCGCGATGATCTCCAGGCCCTGCCTGCCGCGCTGGTCGCGCACCCGGTCGCGCGCGCCTGGATGGCCGGACCCGGACGCCGGCCGGGGAGTGCAGCGGTGTGCAGACACCGAAGGCCTGTGCAGCGATGCGCGGCACGGCTCCCGCCACGGGCGATGGACGATACTGCGCACGACCCTTGCGCGATGGCCGCAGTCCCGGCGCGGTCGCCGCGCCACCCCGGCGATCGAGGAGCCGCCGATGAGCCTGACCGATGCCTACGACCCGCAGAACATCTTCGCGCGGATCATCCGCGGCGAGGCGCCCTGCTACCGGATCTACGAGGACGACGACGTCCTGGCCTTCCTGGACCTGTATCCGCAGTCCTTCGGCCACACCCTGGTGATCCCCAGGCGCTCGGCCGCCTGCAACCTGCTCGACGTGGACACCGATGCGCTGTGCAAGGTGATGGTGGTGGTGCAACGGCTGACCCGCGCGATCGTCGACGAGCTGCAGCCCGACGGCGTGCAGGTGGCGCAGTTCAACGGCGCCGCCGCGGGACAGACCGTGTTCCACATCCACGTGCACATCGTCCCGCGCTACGCGGGACAGGACATGCGCGTCCACGCCGCGCAGCAGGGCGACCGCGGCGAGCTCGAACAACTGCAGGCCAGGCTGGTCCGCCGGATCGCCGCCGGCGCGTAGCGCACGCACGCGTGCCGTGACGGGTATCGCCGCGGAGCGCCCGCGCGAAACCGCCCCGCGAAAAAGCACGGACCCCGGGCGTCGCCGCCCGGGGTCCGGTGTCGACCGCGACTGCGGTCCAGGCTTGGCGCCAGGCTTACTGCGCCTGGACTTCCTCGGCCTGCAGGCCCTTCTGGCCCTGCACGACCTTGAACGACACCTGCTGTCCTTCCTGCAGCGACTTGAAGCCACTGCCCTGGATGGAACGGAAGTGCACGAACAGGTCGGCACCGCTCTGCGGGGTGATGAAGCCGAAGCCCTTGGCATCGTTGAACCACTTGACGGTGCCGGTTTGACGCTCAGACATGGTGTTACTCCCTGGATCAGTTGGGGATGCACGGCCGCGCAGGAGGCGTGGCCGGACTGTATCGAGCAAGGGGTAACGCGAAGCGATGGAGCGGATCGTCCGGAGCGGCCGTCTTCGACCTGGCGCCTGTGATCTACCGCATCGGGCCACGATGTACCGTGATCCCGCTTTGAACAGTGGCGCCACCATACAGCACCTGGAGTCGTCGTGGGCGGAGTGGATCGCGCCGTTCATCGTGCAGCCACCTGGCCCGGCGGCTTGGCGGGCACTGGCGGGCGCATGGCGCGATCCGCGTGGCGCGCCGGACGGGGCGGCTCGCAGCGGCGCGGCGGCGCGGCCATGCAGCCGCTGCCGGGCGCCCGTGCGGCCCTTGCGCTGCGTGTTCCGGCGCCTTGTCGTATGGTGGCACGCCATGCCAAGGGGGATTCCACGCGCATGACCGGCTGGATGCGGCGCCGCCTTCGCGGGTCGAGGCATCGCGCCGTGCGGACGCTGCTGGCGCTTGCAAGACGGCTGCAGGGCGGCGACGCGGACGCGCTCGCGCGCATGCTGCACGAGTCCCAGCCGCTGGGCGCGGACACGCTGGTGCGCGCCTATGCCTGCGGCCTGTTCCCGATGGCGCAGGACGACGGGCGCCGGGTGCTCTGGTTCGATCCACCGATGCGCGCGGTGTTGCCGGTCGACGGCGTCCGCATCGGCCGGGAGGCGCGCAGGCTCGCGCGCCAGGGACGCTTCGCGGTCACCATGGACACGGCATTCGATCAGGTGGTGGCCCATTGCGCGCACCATCCCGATCGCCGCCACGACACCTGGATCAGCGACGGGCTGATGCGGGCCTATGCCGAACTGCATCGCATCGGCGCCGCGCACAGCGTCGAGGTCTGGCAGGAAGGTGCGCTGGTCGGCGGGCTGTACGGGGTGGCGATCGGCGGCTACTTCGCCGGCGAAAGCCAGTTCCGCCTGGTGAACAACGCCGGTGCGGTCGGGTTCGCCCACCTGTGCGCGAGCCTGCGCCGGAGCGGCTTCCTGCTGCACGACGTGCAGTACCTCAAGCCGCACCTGCAGCGGATGGGCGCGTTCGAGATCACGCGCGAGGAGTTCAGGCGGCGACTGGCCGAGGCCATCGTGCGGCCGGTCACGCTGCGGCTGGCGGCCGCGGTGGACTGACGCGGTGGACCGGTGGCCGGCCTGTCAGTTCGCACCCGCCGATCGCGTGGATGAAGCGGACACCTTTCCGACCGGCGCCTGCGCCACCTTCCACGAGACCCGATCCATGCCCGACGCCATCCTGCCCCGTCCCGCCGTTCCCGCCGCCGCCCTGGCCCTGCTCCTCCCGCTGCTGCTGGCGGCCTGCGGTGAACAACGCGCGCGCCCCGGGCAGGCCGGGCCGCCCGGGTCGGCCGACCTGGTCCGGCATCCCTCCAATGAAGATCCGCGTCCGACCCTCACGCCCGACCTGCTGGACGCCTACGTGCGCGGCATGGAAGAGGAGATCGCGCTGATGGACGCCAGCGGCAGCCACTTCATCCCGCTGTCGAAATACGACGAACAGGGGCTGCAGGTGGCCGCCACGGCGGACCTGCCGCTGCCGGAGTACCGCGGGCTGCGGCAAAAGGTCAACGACGTGCTCTACGCGCACATGATGCACGAGCGCTACGCCGGCGCCGACGGCCAGGCGCGCCTGGACCGGCTCGAGCCGCACAAGCGCGAGCACGCCCTCGAGGTGCTGGCGAACGAACCCTTCGCCACGCTCTCGGCCGCCGAACGCAGTGCGGTACAGGCGCGCCTGGACACCCTGCGCGACACCTACGACCGCTACATGCGGATCGCCGCGATCGCCGACTGAACGGGCCTGCGGGCCATGCGGCCGGCGCTGTCAGTCGCCGCCCCCTTTCCTCGTGGATGGCTGGCCCGGACGCCCCGGGCCGGCAGGGCCGCCGTCCGGTCCGCCCATCCAGCAAGGGCCCAATCCATGCACGTTCCCATGCACGTTTCCCCACTCCGCGCGGCGTCGACCCTGGCGCTTGCGCTGTCCGCCGCCACCCTGGCCGCGCCCGCGCAGGCAGCGCCGGCCGAGCTCTACATCGATGTCGCCACCCACGCCATGCCGGGCATGCCCGGCATGGGCGCGATGGGCCGCCTGGCCGGCGCCATGGGCGGCCAGCGCCCCACCTACGGCATGACCCGGCACCCGGGCATGCCCGGCCGCTACCTGGACGTCGCGCTGCACAACCGCGCCGCGCCCGGCCAGCCGGCCACCCAGGCCGTGCCCAAGGGGCTGCAGCTGGGCCCCAGCATCGAACTGCTGGCGCGCGAGCGCGGCAGGGACGCAGCCGCCGGCGGCCACGACGGCAGCGGCGGCCTGGGCCTGGCCGACGGCGCCAGCTACCGCGTGCGCTATTTCTGGGGCTGCGGCGAGCAGGCGCGCAGCGGCCAGCCGGTCGAGTACTCGATGACCGTGCGCAACGGCAAGCCGGTGCAGGGCGGGCGCGCGATGGCGCCGCGCCAGGTGCCGGCCCAGGGCCCCGACATCGGCCCTCAGCACGTGCTGTGGCCCAATCCGGGCGCGCGACGCGGCGTGTCCGACAAGGCCTCGCTGGTCGGCAGCCACCGGCTCGAGGGCAGCGGCCTGCCGGCTTCCCTGCAGTTCGCGCTCGACCAGGGCGACGACTTCCTGCCCCGGCTCGAGCTCGACAGCACGGGCAGCCCCGGCGAGGGCATGGCCCTGGAGTGGAACGCGGTCGACGGTGCCCGTGGCTACTTCATCCACGCCATGGCCTCGCAGGGCGACACCATCGTGATGTGGAGCAGCTCCGAGGATGGCTACGCCGGCCTCGAGCTGATGGACTACCTGCCCGAATCGCTGCTGGCGCAGTGGACCGGCAAGCGCACCGTGCTCGGCGCCGACGCGCGCAGCTGCCGGATCCCGGCCGAAGTGTTCGCCGGGGTCGAGGCCGCGCCGCTGGTGCAGATGATCGCCTACGGCGGCCAGCGCAGCATCGCCGAGCCGCGCCCGGCCGACGCCGGTCGCGACTGGTCCCCGGCCTGGACCGTGCGCGTGCGCAGCAAGTCCACCGCCATGCTCATGCCCGGCCTGGCCGCCGGCGCCACCCGCGACGCCGCCAGGCCGGCGGCGAAGGAGACCGCGCGCGGACTGCTGCGCGGGCTGCTGGGCAACTGACGCGCCGCGCCGCGCAGGCAAAAGAAAACCCCGCCTCGCGGCGGGGTTTTCCATGTTGCAGCGCGGTGGCGCGACTGGATCAGAAGTCCATGCCGCCCATGCCGCCCATGCCGCCGCCGTGCGCGTGCGGCTCTTCCTTCTTCGGCAGCTCGGCCACCATCGCCTCGGTGGTGATCATCAGGCCGGCGATCGACGCCGCGTTCTGCAGCGCGGTGCGGGTGACCTTGGTCGGGTCGAGGATGCCGAACTCGACCATGTCGCCGAACTGGCCGTTGGCGGCGTTGTAGCCGAAGTTGCCCGAGCCGTCCTTGACCTTGTTGACGATGACCGAAGGCTCCTCGCCGGCGTTGGTGACGATCTCGCGCAGCGGGGCTTCCATCGCGCGCAGGGCGATCTGGATGCCGTGGTTCTGGTCCTCGTTGGCGCCCTTGAGGTTCTCGATGGCCGCCTTGGCGCGGATCAGGGCGACGCCGCCGCCCGGGACCACGCCTTCCTCGACCGCGGCGCGGGTGGCGTGCAGGGCGTCCTCGACGCGCGCCTTCTTCTCCTTCATCTCGACCTCGGTGGCCGCGCCGACCTTGATCACCGCCACGCCGCCGGCCAGCTTCGCCACGCGCTCCTGCAGCTTCTCGCGGTCGTAGTCCGAGGTGGTCTCCTCGATCTGCGCCTTGATCTGCTTGATGCGGGCCTCGATCGCCGAGCTCTCGCCGGCGCCGTCGATGATGGTGGTGTTCTCCTTCGAGACCTGCACCTTCTTGGCGCGGCCCAGGTCCTGGATCGTGGCCTTCTCGAGCTGCAGGCCCACTTCCTCGGAGATCACGGTGCCGCCGGTCAGGACGGCCATGTCCTCCAGCATCGCCTTGCGGCGGTCGCCGAAGCCCGGGGCCTTGACCGCGCAGACCTTGACGATGCCGCGGATGGTGTTGACCACCAGGGTCGCCAGGGCCTCGCCCTCGACTTCCTCGGCCACGATCAGCAGCGGCTTGCCGGCCTTGGCCACGCCCTCGAGGATCGGCAGCAGGTCGCGGACGTTCGAGATCTTCTTGTCGTGCAGCAGGATGAAGGGATCATCCAGCTCGCACTGCATCGACTGCTGGTTGTTGATGAAGTACGGCGAGAGGTAGCCGCGGTCGAACTGCATGCCCTCGACCACGTCCAGCTCGTTGTCCAGGCCCGAGCCTTCCTCGACGGTGATCACGCCTTCCTTGCCGACCTTCTTCATCGCCTCGGCGATGATGTTGCCGATCGACTCGTCGCTGTTGGCCGAGATGGTGCCGACCTGGGCGATGGCCTTGTCGTCG
Source organism: Luteimonas sp. J29 (assembly GCF_000472505.1). Lineage (GTDB taxonomy): Bacteria > Pseudomonadota > Gammaproteobacteria > Xanthomonadales > Xanthomonadaceae > Luteimonas. Next base: position 482,891 of record NZ_AWZR01000001.1, on the reverse strand, counting down.
GCGGTCGGCTTGGACAGCTTCTTCAGCTCCTCGACGGCGGCCTTGACCGCCTGGTCGATGCCGCGCTTGAGGTCCATCGGGTTCATGCCGGCGGCGACCGCCTTCGAACCTTCGCGGATCAGGGCCTGGGCCAGCACGGTCGCGGTGGTGGTGCCGTCGCCGGCGTTGTCGGAGGTCTTGGAAGCGACTTCCTTGACCATCTGCGCGCCCATGTTCTCGAACTTGTCGGACAGCTCGATCTCCTTGGCGACGGACACGCCGTCCTTGGTGATCGTCGGGGCGCCGAAGCTCTTCTCGAGCACGACGTTGCGGCCCTTCGGGCCCAGGGTCGCCTTCACGGCGTTGGCGAGCACGTTGACGCCGCGCACCATCTTGGCACGCGCGTCCTCACCGAAACGGATTTCTTTGGCAGCCATTGGAAAAACTCCGTAATTCTTGGATCGGGGTGGTTGGTTGGACCTGGGCGTGGAAGCGACGGCGATCCGGGAGGCGGACCTCGGGGCCGGGAGGCCGCGAAGCGCCGGTCACCGGGCCCGTGCCGCCGCCGTCATGGCAGTCAGCCGAGGATGGCGAGGATGTCGTCTTCCCGGACCACCAGGTACTCGGTGCCGTCGAGCTTGACCTCGGTGCCGCTGTACTTGCCGAACAGGACCTTGTCGCCGGCCTTGACCTTGGGGGCACGCACGCTGCCGTTGTCGAGCACCTTGCCCTCGCCGACGGCCACCACTTCGCCCTTGATGGGCTTCTCGGCGGCCGAGTCGGGGATCACGATCCCGCCGGCGGACACCTTCTCTTCTTCCATGCGCTTGATGACCACGCGGTCGAACAGCGGCTTGATGTTGCTCATGTTCAATCCTCGCAAGTGATTGATTGCAATGTAAAAGGGGCGGCGATGTTAGCACTCGGCCCTGGGGAGTGCCAGCATCGCTGGCGCGAAAATCCCGGCTTGGACCCGGGAGGTGCGCCGAACATGGGGGCCACTGCGGGGCTTTCAAGGGGGGCGGCACTCCGGATCGGGCCGGCCCCGCAGGTGGGGGCTGCCGCGAGACGCGTCCAGGTCATCCGCCCCTGCTTCCGGCAAGGAAGTCCGGCAGGCGTGCGAGGGGGCCGGGTACGGGTACGCCCGGGGACGAATGTCCCCCGGCGCCGGCCTGCGGCCGGCGCCTCCTCCCTGATTTCGTCCCCGGGCGTACCCGCACCCGCCTGGACCCGTCCGGGCGGCCTGGAGTGGGCTGACGGCAGGACCTCTGCGTCGGCACCTCTCCACACCATTGGCCCATCACGGGCGCGACCCGTTCGACCGAACCCGATCCGGCCAGGCGAAGACGTCGCGACGCACCACCGATCGCGCACCTGTTGCGCAGCGCTCGCAAGCCCGGCTTCGGGAAACCCGACAGGGCCACGGAGCAATCTCGAAGCCGAGCCGTGCTGGGGATGGCAGGCCCCTGCGGCGAAATCGAGGAGGAGGCTTCCGCCTGCACGCGGAAGCCGGGGGACATTCGCCGCGGGGGCCTGACGGCCCCGGCGCGGCCCGTCGGCCCCGACGCCAAACGGCCCGGCAGACGGCCCTCGGGCGCGACTCCGAAGCCGGGCCATCTGCGGGGCGGCAGCCCCCCGCGGCTCCGCCGCCTCGACAGCGATAGCCCTGCCCGCGGTCGCGACGAAGTGCACGGGGATCGAACGGGCGCGGGATCGTCCCGGTTGGACCGGGCGCGGGCTGCGGCTCAGTCCCCCACCGGCAGCTCCAGCGTCTCCTTCACCTCTTCCATGACGATGTAGCTCTTGGACTCGCGCACGTGCGGCAGGGTCAGCAGGGTGCTGCCGAGCAGCTTGCGGTAGGAGGCCATCTCCGAGATCCGCGCCTTGATCAGGTAGTCGAAGTCGCCCGAGACCAGGTGGCACTCGAGCACGTTGGGCAGCCGCAGCGCGGCGCGGCGGAACTCCTCGAAGATGTCGCCGGACTTGTAGGCCAGGCTGATCTCCACGAACACCAGCAGCCCGGCGCCGACCGCCTCCGGCGCCACCCTTGCGTGGTAGCCGGTGATCACCCCGTCGCGTTCCATGCGCCGCACCCGCTCGGTGCACGGCGTGGTCGACAGCCCCACCCGCTCGCCCAGTTCGGTGAAGGAGATCCGCCCCTCCTTCTGCAGGATCTTCAGGATGCGACGGTCGATCCGGTCCAGTTCCTTGCGCTTCACATCCCGCTCCGGATGGCCTCTTCTGCAGGAATATACCTCGCGATCACCGCATTTTTCGGGAAAATAAACTGGCCAGCCGTTCCTATACTGGGTGAATCGCCGCACCCGCCCGCGCGCCGACGCAGCCGCGGGACCCCGGCCGGCGACGATAGAGTCCTCCGGATCCACCGCCGGCACGGGCACGGCCCGCCGGCAGCAGCACACGGGCACACGCATGCGCATCCTGATCCTCGGCTCCGGCGTGATCGGCGTGACCAGCGCCTGGTACCTGCGCCAGGCCGGCCACGAGGTGGTCGTGGTCGACCGCGCCAGCGGGCCGGCGATGGAAACCAGCTTCGGCAACGCCGGCCAGGTCTCGCCGGGCTACGCCTCGCCGTGGCCGGCGCCGGGCATCCCGCTCAAGGCGGTGAAGTGGCTGCTGTCGCGCCACGCCCCGCTCGCGATCAAGCCCACCGCCGACCCGGAGCAGTACCGCTGGCTGTGGCGGATGCTGCGCAACTGCACCCACCATCGCTACGCGGTGAGCAAGGCGCGCATGGTGCGCCTGGCCGAGTACAGCCGCGACTGCCTGCGCGAACTGCGCCAGGCCACCGGCATCGCCTACGAGCAGCGCACCCTCGGCACCACCCAGCTGTTCCGCACCCAGGCCCAGCTCGACGGCGCCGCGCGCGACATCGCGGTGCTGCGCGAGTACGGCGTGCCGCACGAGCTGCTCGACCGCGCCGGCATCGTCCGGGTCGAGCCGGCGCTGGCCGGCGTCGCCGACACGCTTGCCGGCGCGCTGCGGCTGCCCGGCGACGAGACCGGGGACTGCCACCTGTTCACCACCCGCCTCGCCGCGCTGGCCGCGGACGCCGGCGTCGAGTTCCGCTACGGCGCGACCGTCGAGGCGCTGCAGGCCGCGGGCGACCGCATCGCCGGCGTGCGCATCGACGGCCGGGTCGAGACCGCCGACCGCTACGTGCTCGCGCTCGGCAGCTGGTCGCCGAAACTGCTGGCGCCGGTGGGCATCCACCTGCCGGTGTACCCGCTCAAGGGCTACTCGCTCACCATCCCGATCACGCGCCCGGCACTGGCGCCGCACTCGACCGTGCTCGACGAGAGCTACAAGGTCGCGATCACCCGGTTCGACGAGCGCATCCGCGTCGGCGGCATGGCCGAGGTGTCGGGCTACGACCTGTCGCTGCCGCAGCGCCGGCGCGAGACGCTGGAGATGGTGGTGCGCAGCCTGTACCCCGACGGCGGCGATCTCTCCGCGGCCACGTTCTGGACCGGCCTGCGCCCGTCCACGCCCGACGGCCCGCCGGTGGTCGGCGCGACGAAGTACCGCAACCTGTGGCTCAACACCGGCCACGGCACCCTGGGCTGGACCATGGCCTGCGGCTCGGCGCGCTACCTCGCCGACCTCGTCGACGGCCGCACGCCGGCGATCGACCCCGAGGGCCTGGACATCTCGCGCTACGACCGTCCCTGGCCGCAGCCCAGGGGCCTGCGCTGATGCGTCCGTCGCGCGCCACGATCGACCTCGACGCGCTGCGCCACAACTACCGCCTGGCGCGCCGGCTGGGCGGCGGTCGCGCGCTCGCCGTGGTCAAGGCCGATGCCTACGGCCACGGCGCCGTTGCCTGCGCGCGCGCGCTCGAAGCGGACGCCGACGGCTTCGGCGTGGCCTGCATGGAGGAGGCGCTGGAGCTGCGCGAGGCCGGGATCGAGGCGCCGATCGTGCTGCTCGAAGGCTTCTTCGACGCCGGCGAGCTCGACCTGGTCGAACGCCATCGCCTCTGGACCGTGGTCGCCTCGCCCTGGCAGGTCGACCTGCTCGAGCGCCACCGGGCGCGCCAGCCGTGGCAGGTGTGGCTCAAGCTCGATTCGGGCATGCACCGGCTGGGCCTGTCGCCGGAGGAGTTCGTGCCGGCATGGCGGCGGCTCGCGGCGCTGCCCTGGGTCGGGCAGATGGTGGCGATGACCCACTTCTCGCGCGCCGACGAGCTCTCCCACCCGAGCACGCCGGGGCAGATGGCCGTGTTCGAGTCGGTGCTGGCGTCGCTGCCGCCCGGCACCCCGGCGAGCGTGGCGAACTCCGCCGCGCTGATGGCCTGGCCCGCGACCCGCCGCGAGTGGGTGCGCCCGGGCCTGATGCTGTACGGCGCGCACATGCTCGACGCCCCCTGCGCCGCGGCCGACGAACTGCGCGCGGTGATGACGCTCGAATCGAAGGTGATCGCGGTGCGCGACCTGGCCGCGGGCGAGCCGATCGGCTACGCAGGCACCTACACCACCACGCGGCCCACGCGCGTGGGCGTGGTCGCCGCCGGCTACGCCGACGGCTATCCGCAGTACGCCACCTCGGGCACGCCGGTGGTGATCGACGGCCGCCCGGGCGAGCTGATCGGGCGGGTCTCGATGGACATGCTCACCATCGACCTCACCGACCACCCGGAAGCCGGGCTCGGCAGCCGCGTGGAACTGTGGGGGCCGAACCTGCCGGTGGCGGAAGTGGCCGCGCGCAGCGGCAACAGCCCGTACCGCCTGCTCGCCGGCCTCAAGCGGGTGCCGCGCCGCTACGCGTGACGCGGCGCCGGCGCGTCAGAAGCGCCACGCCGCCTGCAGCATCGTCTCGCCGTCGTTGGGCTGGTGGATGCTGGCGTTGGAGATGTGCCGGGCCAGCAGCGAGAAGCGGTTCCAGCGCCAGCCGAAGGTGCTGATGAACTGCGGGTCGCCCGAGAGGGCCTCGGTCTTGCCGCTCTGCACGCCGGCGCCGAAGCCGGCGACCAGGCCGCTCGGCCGCTCGTAACGCAGGCCGGCGTGGACCACGGTGACGTCGTCGAAGTTGTCGTAGTGCGAATCGCTGCGCCCGCGCACGTGCATCGCGCCGATCTCCCAGCGCAGCGTGCCGCCGCGATACTCGCGCCACTCCGGAAGCCAGGCGGCGGCGAACACCGGGGTGTCCTCGTTGTCGCGGGTGAACGAAACGCCGGCGCCGACCTCGAACCGGTCGGCGGCGTGCGCAGCGAAGGCGCAGGGGAGCGTCAGCGCCAGCAGGGCCAGCAGGCGCGCGGGGGCATGGATCGGTCGCGACATGGGGACACCGGTGGGGGAACTCGAAGCTGCGCAGGATAAGACCTCGCGCCCGGGTCCGGTACGGCCGCCCCGGCGCCGGCCCGGCACGCAGCGTTCCGGGCGCGGCCCGGTTACCCTGTCGCCGTTCCCCGACGACGCGCCCGCCCATGCCGCTGCCCGCCCTGTCCGGTCTTGCCGACGCCGGTTTCCAGCTCGAGGGCGGGCGTGGCGGACGGCTCGACGTCGAGGCCGCGACCGGCCCCGGAGCGGTGTTCGACCGCTTCTTCGCCGCCTACGACGAGGCCTTCGTGCTGCCCGACGAAAAGGAAGGCCGCGACGGCTTCCTCGAATGCCTGGCGCTCAATGGCGCCGGCGCGATCGCGGCGCCCTACGCCGAATGGGTGCTGGTGGCCTCGCGCGACGGCGACGTCGTGGGCGGCGCGAACTTCTTCTGCCACGCGCTCGAGGGCCGAGACGGCGCGGCGCTGGCGATGAACCTCAACTACGTGTTCGTGGCGCCGGCGCATCGTGGCCGCGGCCACCTGCGCGACATGGTCGCAGCCGCCCGCCGGCTGGCGCGGATGACCTTCGCCGGCGCCGACGCGCTGCCGCTGTACCTGTTCATCGAACTCAACGATCCGCTGCTGATGGACGCCGAGGCCTATGCGCTCGACAGCGAGGTCGCCGGCATCGACCAGTTCGACCGCGTGGCCGTGTGGGCGCGGCTGGGCGCGCGCCTGCTCGACTTCGACTACGTGCAGCCGCCGCTGTCGGCCAGCCAGTCCGCCGACGCGGGCCTGATGCTGGGCGTGGTCGATCCGCCGCATCCGGCGCTCGACGCCTGCGTGCTCGGCACGCACCTGGAACGCTTCTTCGCGGTGTCGGTGCTCAAGGGCGGCGACCCGCACGCCGATCCGGACACCGCCGCCCAGCTGCGCGCGTGCGCCACGCGCTGCATGGCCGGCGAGGCGATCCGGCTGCTCGATCCCATGCCGCGGCTGGATGCGCTGCGGCCACTCGCCGGCCGGGGCGGCAGGGGGCCGGGCCTGCGCGCCCGGCTGGCCGCGCCCGGCGCCGGCACCGAAACGCTTCCGGGGAACCCCGCATGACCCTGCCGCAACCGGCCGACGACGACCTGCTCGCGCGCGCCCTCGCCCTGCGCGGCGAGGGCGGTCGCCTGCACCTGACCCTCTCCTTCCTCGTCGAGGAGACGCGGATGCAGGCACTGGTGGTGGACGGCGAAGGCCGCTGCTTCTGGAACCGGAAGCTGCTCTCCGCGCTGCGCGGCGACGACGGCGGCGACGATTACCAGGACAGCCGCCGCCTGGGCCGCGCGATCGAACCGCTGTTCAACGACATCGCCGACCGCCAGCGCGGGCTGTTCATCCAGGACTTCCTGCTCGACACGCCCAGCGCGCCGCAGCGCCCCGGCGACAGCGACGGCGAGAACGTGTGCGACGAGCCGGAGATCTCGTTCCCCGCCGACATCCGCTGGGAAACCGAGGGCGACCGCTTCGCCCTGTCGCTGGCGCAGCCGGTGCGGCTGCGGGCGCGCTGCCGCGCGTTCTGGGTCGCGCACTCCAACGCCGCGCTCACCTACCACCTGTCGCTGGAACTTCCCTACGCGCACGACCACGCCCACTACTACGCGCTGTCGCTGCTGCAGAAGGCGGTCGCGCCGACCGAGGGCACGCAGTGGCTCGACGGCGACGGCGGCCTGCGCGTGCACTCGCGCGAGGCCGGCGGCGCGCTGCCGCTGGCAGGGTACCTGGAGGCGATGTTCGAACGCCACGCCGCCAGCCTGCTGGCCGGCATCCGGGCGGAGCTGGGGCGCCGCGGCATCGCCATGGCGCCGCCCGTGCCCGGGCGCAGCCTGTGGCAGCAGCTGCTCGGCGAGCGCGAAGGCGAGCGCCCCGCGCTGCGCACGCCGGCCGGCCTGCGCTGCCGCGGCGTGGTCCTGCTGCAGGACCCGTACTTCTTCGCCCTGCTGCGGCCGCAGCTGCGCCTGCAGCTGCGCGACGTGCAGGCGGTGCGACCGGCGCGCGACGAGGCGGGCCGCAGCCGCTACGACGAGCAGCTGCTGCGCGCGCCCGGGATCCCGCCGCACCACCTCGACTACTACTTCCTGTCGGGCTTCCTGCAGAACATCGTCGACTTCCTGCGCCAGGACGTCTCCGAGATCCAGGACGGCACCGACCCGATCTACCCGCCGGCCGGGGTCGAGGACGACGACAGCCACTTCCTGGTCTACGCCACCCAGTCGGCGGTGTACGAGGTCGTGGCCGGGTCGCGCAGCCTGGACGTCGGGCGCGGCTGGATCGGCACCTGCCCGTACCTGTTCCTCGTCCACCTGATGACGCTGCACAACGAGACCCTCGTGCACCGCTACGAGGCGATGGTGCGCGGGCTGGTCGAGCAGCTCGAGCGCGACGGCCTGCTGCACGCCGAGACGGTGAAGGACGGCGGCGCGTGGTCCACCCGCGTCGCCGACGAGGCGTTCGAGGCGTTTCGCCGCTTCCGCCTCGACACCTTCAACCACGTCGCGCGCCACCGCTACTTCAACGTGCTGCGCTACGACACCGAGCGCGAGTTCTACGAATCGATCGAGACCGTCCGCGGCATCCAGCAGCGCGAGGCCTACTGGGCCGGGGTGGTGTCCGACCTGGAGCGCACGGTCGACGACCTGCGCGGCAACGAGGCGCAGAAGTCGGAGAAGTTCCTCGAACGGGTGCTGTTCTACGTGGCCTTCCTCGGCCTGCTGCAGGTGGTGTTCCAGCTGATCGACTTCGGTTTCGACGGCGCCTGGGAGAAGCTGCGCTGGTCGCTCGCAGCCTTCGGGGCCACGGTGGTGGCGATGCTGGTGCTGCTGCACTCGCGCGGCCTGGTCAGTACCCGGCGCTGGCGCCAGGCGCTCGACGTGCGGCGCCGGCGCCGGCCCGAGGACCTGTCCGGCTGAGGGCGCGGCGCGGTCGGATACCCTATTGGGCCCGCCCCGCCCCCCGGATCACGTGAGCGCCATCGCCTGCCTGTGCACCTGCCCCGACGCCGACACCGCGCGCCGCCTCGCCGGCGCGCTGGTCGGGGAACGGCTGGCCGCGTGCGTGAACCTGCTGCCCGGCGTCCGCTCGGTGTACCGCTGGCAGGGCGAGGTGCACGAAGACCAGGAAGTGCTGCTGGTGGTCAAGACCACGCGCGCGCGCCTGGACGCGCTGACGGAGCGGATCCGCGCGCTGCACCCGTATGAACTTCCGGAAGTCGTGGCGGTCGATATCGCCGGCGGCCTGCCGGCCTACCTGGCCTGGATCGCCGAGGAAACCCGCACCGGAGACTCCGCATGATCCCCCACCGGGCCAGGCGCCGGGGCCGGCTCTGCGCGCTGCTGCTGGCGGTGGCGCTGCCGGCGGCCGGGGCCGTCGATGAAACCCAGCTGCTGCCCGTGGACGAGGCGTTCGCGCTGCAGGCGCGCGCGCCGGCGCGCGACCGGATCGAGATCGACTGGACGATCGCGGACGACTACTACCTCTACCGCCACCGGACTTCGGTGCGGGTGGTGGAAGGCGGCTTCGAGGCGGGCGCGCTGCAGCTGCCCGCCGGCAAGCGCCACGTGGACGAGTTCTTCGGCGAGGTCGAGACCTATCGCGGGCGCCTGGCCGCGGTGCTGCCCGGCACCGCCGCGGGCGACGCCGGCACGCTCGTGCTGGAGGTGAAGTACCAGGGCTGCGCCGACGCCGGCGTCTGCTATCCGCCGCAGACGCGCCGGCTCGACGTGGCGCTGCCCGCGTCCGGCGACGCCGATCCGGGTTTCGCCTCGCTCGGCCGGTCGCTGGCCGGCGGCGCCGGCGCCGCGCCCGTGCTGCCGGGCACCGACGCCGCGGGCCGCGCACAGGCGCTGCCGCTGCCGCCCGAGCAGGCGTTCGGCTTCGAGGCCATCGCCGACGGCGGCGAGCGCCTGCTGCTGCGTTTCACCCCGGCGCGCGGCTACTACCTCTACCGCGACCGCAGCAGCTTCCGGGTCGAGGGCGCCGATGGCATCGCCGCGGGCGAGCCGCGCTGGCCCGCGGGCACCGCGCACCGCGACGAGCACTTCGGCGAGGTGGTGGTGTACTTCGACCAGGTCGACGTGCCGCTGCCGCTGAAGCGACGCACGCCGGCGGCGGCGACGATCCGCCTGGTCGCCACCTTCCAGGGCTGCCAGGACGAGGGCATCTGCTATCCGCCGATGACCCGCAGCGTCGAGGTGGCCCTGCCGGCGGCGGGGGCCCCGCCTGCTCCGGCGGCCGCAACGGCCGCGGACGCCGGCCCCGGACCCGGCGGGGTTCCGCCTGCCGGGGAAGCGGCGGGCGGCGCGACGGCATCCGCGCCCGCCGATGCCGGCGGCGCCGGCGACGGCGCCATCGCGTCCCGCGACGCCTCGGGTGACAACGCCGCGCGCACCCGTCCCCCGTCCGGGGCGGGCCTGCCGGCGGGCGGTGCGATCGGGGCGCTGGTCCTGGCCCTGCTCGGCGGCCTGGTGCTGAACCTGATGCCGTGCGTGCTGCCGATCCTGTCGCTCAAGGTCCTGGGCCTGGCGCAGAGCGGCGAAGGCCGCCAGCGCGCGCGCAGCCACGCGCTCTGGTACACGGCCGGCGTGCTGGTGTCGTTCGCGGCGATCGGCGCGCTGGTCCTGGCGCTGCGCGCCGGCGGCCAGGCCCTGGGCTGGGGCTTCCAGCTGCAGCAGCCGTGGTTCGTGGCGGCGCTGGTGTACCTGATGTTCGCGGTCGGCCTGGCGCTGTCGGGCGTGTTCACCATGGGCGGCGGGCTCGGCAACCTCGGCCATGCGCTGGCCAGCCGCAGCGGCCCGGCCGGCGATTTCTTCACCGGCGTGCTGGCCTGCGTGGTCGCCAGCCCCTGCATCGCGCCGTTCATGGGCGGCGCGCTGGCGTTCGCGTTCACCGCGCCGCCGTGGCTGGCGCTGCTGGTGTTCCTGGCGCTGGGCCTGGGCCTGGCGCTGCCGTTCCTGCTGGTGGGGCTGGTGCCGGCGCTGGCCGACCGGCTGCCGAAGCCCGGCGCATGGATGGAGACGCTCAAGCAGGTGCTGGCGTTCCCGATGTACCTCACCGCGATCTGGCTGCTGTGGGTGCTGGGCAAGCAGCGCGGCGTCGACGCGATGGCGCTGGTCGCCGTCGGCCTGGTGGTGTTCGCGCTGGCGCTGTGGTGGTTCGAGCGGCGGCGCTGGCGCGGCGGGCGCCTGGGCAGTGCGCTGGCGCTGGCGCTGGCGGTGCTCGCGCTGGCGCCGGTGTGGAAGGTCGGCTCGCTGCCGCCGCCGCAGCAGGCGGCGACCGGGCAGCTGTCCGAACCGTGGAGCCCCGAGCGGCTGCAGGCGCTGCGCGACCAGGGCCGCGTCGTGTTCGTGAACATGACCGCCGACTGGTGCGTGACCTGCAAGGCCAACGAGCGCCGGGTGCTGTCGCAGCCGGCGTTCCGCGAAGCGCTGGCGCAGGCCGGGGCAAGCTACCTGGTCGGCGACTACACCAACGCCGATCCGCGCATCGCGGCGTTCCTCGACGCGCACCGCGCGGTCGGCGTGCCGCTGTACGTGGTGTACCCGCGCGGCGGCGGCGAAGGCGAGGTCCTGCCGGTGCTGTTGACCGGCGACATCGTCGCTTCGGCGCTGGAGCGCGCGGCGCGATGAAGGTCACGCCGGCGAAGGTGGTCCTGGTCGCGCTCGCGGCCGGCGGGCTGGGCCTGCTGGCGGGGCTGATGGTCACCGGCGGCGGCCCGATCTGGGGCACGGACACCGGCCAGCGCCTGCTCAACGACGCGCTCACCGCCAGCGCCCCGCCGCTGCCCGATGGCGGCCGCGTGGCGCGGCGGGGCGAGCCGCTGCCGGCGCTGCACCTGGCCACGCTGGACGGCGGCCGCGTGCACCTGCCCCATGACTTCTCCGGCCGGCCGCTGCTGGTCAACGTCTGGGCCAGCTGGTGCCCGCCGTGCATCGAGGAAATGCCCGAACTCGACCGCTTCGCCCGCGAGCAGGGCACCGAGGGCGTGCAGGTGCTGGGCCTGGCCCTGGACGAACCCGACGCGGTGCGCGCCTTCCTCGAACGCGTGCCGGTGCGCTATCCGCTCGCGATCGACGCGCCGGGCCCGGCCGACGCGGGCGTGCGGCTCGGCAATCCGCGCGGCATGCTGCCCTACTCGGTGCTGGTCTCGGCCGACGGCCGCCTGCTCAAGCAGAAGATCGGGCCGTTCGAACCGGGCGAAATCGACCGCTGGGCCGGTCCCTGAGCCCCGGCGCCGCGCCGGTTCAGGGTGCCTGCAGGGGCTCGGCCGCGTAGGCCTCGTGCAGCAGGCGCACCAGATCCGGCGCGGCCGGCAGCGCCACGTCGCCGATGCGCGAGACGGCGATGCCGGGCGACCAGGAGTTCATGACCACGCCGCCTGCGAGCCCGGCGATATCGTCCAGCGTGAGCGTCCGGTCGCGCTGCGGCACGCCCATCCGCCGCAACTGGCGCCGCACGATGCCCATGGTGACGCCGGCCAGCATGTCGGCCACCGGCCACACCACCGCCGCGCCGTCCCAGAAGGCGAGGTTCCAGATCGTGGCCTCCGCCACGCGCCCGGCCGGATCGATGAAGGCGGCATCGTCGAAACCGCGCGCGACCGCCTCGCGCAGGTACCACGTCTTGGCCACCTCGCCGACGTGCTTGTAGCGCGCCAGCGCGCGCTGGTGGACGACCGCCGCCAGCGCCAGCGGCCCGGCCGGCGGCCGCGCCGGCGCATCGACGCGCACCAGCATGTCCAGTTCGCCGTCCGCGGCGGTGAACTCGCCGGCGCGCGAATGGACCGTCGCGGTCAGCGAAGCCTCCGGCCGGCGCGCCATCGCCCGGCGCAGCCTGGCGCGCACGACGTCGTCGGGCAATGCGCGGCCGAACATCGCCAGCGACGCCTCGCGCAGGCGCCGCAGGTGCAGGTCGAGCCCGCGCACGCCGCCGTCGCGGACCTGCATCGCGGTGAAATGCGCATAGCCCGCGAACGCCAGCGGCGCCAGGTCCGCGGCGGTCGCGGCACGGTCGGCGGACGGGTCCGCGCCCGCGGCAAGGGTGGCGATGGGGAATCGGGTGTCGTCCATAGCACGCTCCTCCAGGGGTGGGGGCGCGGATGCTAGACTTTGACAGCACTGTCAAGGTCAACCCTGGAGCCAGCGATGAGGATCGGCGAGCTGGCACGCCGCAGCGGCCTCAGCGCGCGCATGCTGCGCTACTACGAGGAGGCCGGCCTGCTGCGCCCGGCACGCACCGCGTCCGGGTACCGCGACTACGGCGAGGCCGAACTCGAGGCCGCCCGGCGCATCCGCCTGCTCGGCGCGTCCGGCCTCACGGTCGAGGCCATCCGCCGCCTGCTGCCGTGCATGCGCACGGGCGACGGCCCGCTGTTCGAAGGCTGCGACGAGATCCGCGAGACCCTGCGTCAGGCGGTCGCCGAGCTGGACGCGCAGCTGCGAACCCTGCGCGAGAGCCGCGCCATCGTGGCCAGCTACCTGCACGAACTCGACGCAGGCGCGCCGGCGCGGCCGCCACGCCGGCGGGCGGCGGGCCAAGGCGGACGGGCATCGACGCGGACGCCCGCCTGAATCCCGCGGACGCCGCCGACGCCCAACGCGCGGCCCGGCAGGCCCGGCCCGGCGCCGACGTCCAGACGTCCGCGGCGCCCGGCGCCCGCTGGCGCGCGCCCCTCACTCCAGGCCGGCGAACGGGTCCCGCCAGGCCTCGAACTGCGCCAGCCGCGCGTGCCAGGCGCGCACGTGCGCCCACGGCGCCAGGTCGATCCCCGCCTCGGCCGCGAACGGCAGCGCCGACGCCACCCGGAAGTCGGCGTAGGTGGGCGCGTCTCCGACCAGCCAGTCGCGGCCGGCCAGGGCCTGGTCGAGGACGGCGGCGAACGACGCCAGTTCGGCCTGCGCGGCCGCCGCCAGGGCCTCGTCCGTGGGGCGCGACAGGTAGCGCGGGCCGATGATCCGCTCGAAGTAGAGGTCGCCGGCCCAGCGGGTGAAATGGTGGGCGCTCCAGCTCACCCACATCATCACTTCCTCGCGCCGCCGCCCCGGCCAGAAGTCCGGGGCGAAGCGGGCGGCCAGGCGCATGGCGATGGCGTCGGTCTCCCACAGGGTGAGCGCCGGTTCCACCAGCACCGGAACCCGGGTGTTGGGATTGATCGCCCGGAACGCCTCCCGGTCGCGGCCCATCGGCTCGGCCCGGACGAAGCGCAGCGGCGCGCGCAGGTGCCGGGCCACGGCGACGGCGACCCGGGGATTGAGGTTGTGCGAGTAGTAGAGCGTGTCGGGTGCGGTCATCGGCGGCCATTCCGGGGGATTCCCCGGAACGTCGAACGGGCGGGCCCGGGATCGACACGGCCCTGGCCCGGCCGCCCCCTTGACGGAACGGAAACTCAAACACCCGCTTAAATCCGGCAAACTTCGCCGAACTGGACACGATCCGGCGCTTGCGCCAGACTGCGCGCCTGTTTTGCCCCGACCCTGCGATGGCCCGACTGCTGCTCCTGCACGGCCCCAACCTCAACCTGCTCGGCACCCGCGAGCCGGAGGTCTACGGGCGCACCACGCTGGCCGACATCGACGCCGCCCTGCGCGAACGCGCCGCCGCCGCCGGCCACCAGCTCGAGAGCCTGCAGTCCAACGCCGAGCACGTCCTGGTCGAGCGGATCCAGGCCGCGCGCGGGGACGGCACCGCCTTCATCCTGATCAACCCGGCCGCGTTCACCCACACCAGCGTGGCCATCCGCGACGCGCTGGCCGCGGTCGCGATCCCGTTCATCGAGATCCACCTGTCCAACCCCCACGCCCGCGAACCCTTCCGCCAGCACAGCTACTTCAGCGACAAGGCGGTGGGGGTGGTCTGCGGGTTCGGCGCGGACAGTTACTCCTACGCGCTCGACGCCGCCCTGCGCCGCCTGGCACCGGCCGGCGACTGAGCCCCGTTCCCCGTTTCCGGTAGTCCCACCAGAGGCCATCCATGGACCTGCGCAAGCTCAAGAAGCTCATCGAGTTGCTCGAGGAGTCGAACCTGGCCGAAATCGAAATCCGCGAGGGCGAGGAATCCGTCCGCCTCTCGCGCGGCAGCAGCGCCGCCCCGGTGGCCTACGCGCCGGCGCCCGCCGCCCAGGCCGCGCCGCGCGAGCCGGTGATGCCGATGCTCTCGCCGGTCGACGGCCCCACCGGCGGCCGCCAGGCCGCGCCCGAACCCGCGGCGCCCGGCCTGCCCGAGGGCCACGTGGTCACCTCGCCCATGGTCGGCACCTTCTACGCCTCGCCGGCGCCGGACAAGCCGGCGTTCGTCACCGTCGGGCAGACGGTCAAGGTCGGCGACACCCTGGGCATCATCGAGGCGATGAAGATGTTCAACCCGATCGAGGCCGACGCCTCCGGCACCATCCTGGCGATCGCCGTGGAGAACGGCCAGCCGGTGGAGTTCGACCAGCCGCTGTTCGTGATCGGCTGAGGCGGCCGCCATGCTGGACAAGGTCGTCATCGCCAACCGCGGCGAAATCGCGCTGCGCATCCTGCGCGCGTGCCACGCGCTGGGCATCCGCACGGTCGCGGTCCACTCCACCGTCGACCGCAACCTCAAGCACGTCGCGATGGCCGACGAGTCGGTGTGCATCGGCCCGGCGCCGTCCAACCGCAGCTACCTCGACATGCCGGCGATCATCGCCGCGGCCGAGGTCACCGACGCGCAGGCCATCCATCCCGGCTACGGCTTCCTGAGCGAGAACGCCGACTTCGCCGAGCGCGTCGAGCAGTCCGGCTTCATCTTCATCGGCCCGAAGGCCGAGACCATCCGCCTGATGGGCGACAAGGTCGAGGCGATCCGGGCGATGAAGGCCGCCGGCGTGCCCTGCGTGCCCGGCAGCGGCGGCCCGCTCGGCGACGATGCCGCGACCAACACCAGGATCGCCGCCGAGATCGGCTACCCGGTGATCGTGAAGGCGGCCGGCGGCGGCGGCGGGCGCGGCATGCGCGTGGTCCACACCGAGGCCGCGCTCATCAACGCCATCGCCACCACCAAGCAGGAAGCCAAGGCCGCGTTCGGCAACGACATGGTCTACATGGAGAAGTTCCTGGAAAACCCGCGCCACGTGGAGATCCAGGTGCTCGCCGACGGCCAGGGCAACGCCATCCACCTGGGCGAGCGCGACTGCTCGATGCAGCGCCGCCACCAGAAGGTGGTGGAGGAAGCGCCGGCGCCGGGCATCACGCCCGAGCAGCGCGAGGAGATCGGCCGGGTGTGCGTCGAGGCCTGCCTGCGCATCGGCTACCGCGGCGCGGGCACGTTCGAGTTCCTGTACGAGAACGGGCGCTTCTACTTCATCGAGATGAACACCCGCATCCAGGTCGAGCACCCGGTCACCGAGATGGTCACCGGCATCGACCTGATCCGCGAGCAGCTCAGGATCGCGTCCGGGCAGAAGCTGTCGATCCGGCAGGAGGACGTGGTCCTGCGCGGGCACGCGATCGAGTGCCGCATCAACGCCGAGGACCCGGAGACCTTCCTGCCCTCGCCGGGCCTGATCCAGCACTTCCACGCCCCGGGCGGCCCGGGCGTGCGCGTGGACTCGCACATCTACGAGGGCTACACGGTGCCGCCGAACTACGACTCGATGATCGGCAAGCTGATCGTGCACGGCGCCGACCGCGAGCAGGCGATCGCGCGCATGCGCGTGGCGCTGTCGGAGATGGTGATCGACGGCATCCGCACCAACATCCCGCTGCACCAGCGGATCATGGCCGACGGCGGCTTCCAGGCCGGCGGCCAGAACATCCACTACCTCGAGAAGCGGCTGGCCGAACGCAAGGAACGGCCGCTGGGCATCGGCTGAACCGGGCCGCCGCGGCCGGGACGGTCGCGGCGCGTCGCGCTATCCTCGCCGTACGCCCTGCCCCCCGCCGCCGGTGACCGCCTCCTTCCTGCGCCTGCTGCTGTGCCTGTGCCTGCTGGTCGACACGCTCGGCCCGGCGGTCGCCGGCACGCACCTGGCGCTGGCGCGCGTGGCGGTCGACGCGCCGCGGCCGGCGTCCGTGGAGGCGCAGGCCGGGCACGGCTGCCACGACGCGGCCATGCTGGAGCGCGAGGCGCCGGCCGCACCGGACGGGGACTGCCTCGAGCGCTGTCTGGAGCTGTGCCTGCAGCACGGCGTGGCCATGCTCCCGGCTCCGCCTGCATTGCCCGCGACCGTGCAGGCCCCGCTCCCCGCTGCGACCGGCCAGTCGCAGCGTGGTCCGGTGCACGCCGGGCCGCCCCTGCGTCCTCCCATCGGCTGAGCGGCGCCTGCGGGCCACCTGATCGCGCGCGGCATCCGCGCGCCGACCTCCCTGCCAGCCGGCGCGCACGCGCGCCGCGGAGTCCGCCATGCACCACCCGCTGCAATTGCCGTCGGCGCCGCCGTCGTCCGGCCGCCGCCGCTTCGTCCAGGGCCTGTGCCTGGGCACCGCCGCCCTCGCCGCGGGCACCGCGCGCCTGCCTGCACACGCGCGCGACGCCGGTGAAGCCGCATCGCCCGGCGTCCTGTCCGGGCGCGAATTCCAGCTCGACATCGGCGCCTCGATCGTCGACATCACCGGACGGCCGCGCCCGGCGATCACCGTCAACGGCCGCCTGCCCGCACCGGTGCTGCGCTGGCGCGAGGGCGACACGGTGACCCTGCGCGTACGCAACCGCCTGCGCGACGTGCCGACCTCGATCCACTGGCACGGCATCCTGTTGCCGGCCAACATGGACGGCGTGCCGGGCATGAGCTTCGACGGCATCCTGCCGGGCGAGTCGTACCTGTACCGCTTCACCCTGCGCCAGGCCGGCACCTACTGGTACCACAGCCATTCGCTGTTCCAGGAGCAGGCGGGCCTGTACGGCGCGATCGTCGTCGACCCGCGCGAACCGCCGCCCTACCACTGGGACCGCGAGCACGTGGTGCTGCTCTCGGACTGGACCGACCTCGACCCGGCCGCGCTGTTCCGGCGCCTGAAGAAGGCGCCGCACCACGACAACTGGTACAAGCCCACCGTCGGCGACTTCCTGCGCGACGCGCGCGAGCACGGACTGCGCGCCACGCTCGCCGACCGCGCGGCCTGGGGCCGGATGCGGATGACGCCGAGCGACCTGTCCGACGTCAACGGCCACACCTACACCTACCTGGTGAACGGCCGGTCGCCGGCAGGCAACTGGACCGGCCAGTTCCGCCCGGGCGAGAAGGTGCTGCTGCGCCTGATCAACGCCTCGGCGATGACCCACTTCGACCTGCGCATCCCCGGGCTGAAGATGACCGTGGTGGCCGCCGACGGCCAGTACGTGCACCCGGTCAGCGTCGACGAACTGCGCATCGCCACCGCCGAGACCTACGACGTGATCGTCGAGCCGTCCGGCCAGGACGCCTACACCATCTTCGCCCAGGACCTGGGGCGCACCGGCCACGCGCGCGGCACGCTCGCCGTGCGCGCAGGGCTGGAGGCGCCGGTGCCCGCGGTCGATCCGCGCCCGCTGCTGACGATGCAGGACATGGGACACGGCGGCCACGGTGCGCCGGCCGAGGGCGCATGCGGCGCACACATGGCCGAAGGCGCCTGCGGCGCGGCCATGTCGCATGGCGCGGGGCACGGCGCGCACGCCGGCCACGGCATGCAATCGCACCCGGCCAGCGAAGCCGGCAATCCGCTGGTCGACATGCAGACCATGGCCCCCGCGCCGCGCCTGGACGACCCGGGCATCGGCCTGCGCGGCAACGGCCGCCGCGTGCTCGCCTACGCCGACCTGCGCAGCCTGTTCGACGACCCCGACGGCCGCGAGCCCGGCCGCACGGTGGAGCTGCACCTGACCGGGCACATGGAGAAGTTCGCCTGGTCGTTCGACGGCATTCCCTTCGCCAGCGCCGAGCCGCTGCGGCTCAACTACGGCGAGCGCATGCGAATCGTGCTGGTCAACGACACGATGATGCAGCACCCGATCCACCTGCACGGCCTGTGGAGCGACCTGGAGGACGCGAACGGCGCCTTCATGGTGCGCAAGCACACCGTGGACATGCCGCCGGGCACGCGCCGCAGCTACCGCGTGCGCGCCGACGCGCTCGGCCGCTGGGCCTACCACTGCCACCTGCTCTACCACATGGAGGCGGGCATGATGCGCGAGGTGCGCGTGGAGGAACGCGCATGAAGCGCTTCGCCCATGCCATCGCCGTCACGCTGCTGCTGGGCGTCGCCGGGCAGGCCACCGCCCGGCATTCCGTCCATGCCTCGCCGCCGCAGCACCCGCCGCACGACGCGACGCCGCCGCCCGCCGCGGACCCACGCACGGCCACCACGTGTTCGCCTGAGCACGCCGCGATGGGCCACTGCACGCCCACGCGAGTGGATCCGCCGGCGTCGCCTGCCTGCAGCCCTGATCATGCTGCAATGGGGCACTGCACGCCGCCCGCGACGCCGACGCCCCCGGCGCCCTGCAGCCCCGGGCACGCGGCGATGGGGCATTGCACGCCCGCACCCGCACCGGCCGGCTGCACGCCGGAGCACGCCGCGATGGGCCACTGCGCGCCCGCGGCGGCGATGCCGCGCGAGCCGGTCCCGCCGGTCACCGACGTCGACCGCGCGGCCGCCTTCCCCGTGCTCGCGCACGCGGGCATGGTGCATGCGCCCGCGCGCTACACGCGGGTGACCCTGCACCGCCTGGAGGGCTGGGAGGACGACGGCCAGCACGGCGCCGCGTGGGACGCCAGTGCTTCGACCGGTGGCGACATCCACCGCCTGTGGCTGCGCGGCGGCGGCGAACGCGCCGGCGGACGCACCACCGCGTCGCACGTCGAGCTGCAGGCCTCGCGCGCCGTCGCGCGCTGGTGGGACGTGTTCGCCGGCATGCGCCACGACATCCGTCCCGGCGAGCCGCGCACGCGCGCCGCGCTCGGCGTGCGGGGCCTCGCCCCGTACATGTTCGAGGTCTCGGCCACCGCCTACCTGGGCGCGGGCGGCCTGTCCGCGGAGCTGGAAGCCGAGTACGACCTGCGCTTCACCAACCGCCTGGTGCTGCAGCCTTCGCTGGAACTGGAACTCGACGCCCGCGACGACCAGGCCCGCGGCACCGGCCGCGGCCTGTCGACGGCCGAAGCGGGCCTGCGCCTGCGCTACGAGGTGACCCGCCGCTTCGCGCCCTATGTCGGCGTGGTGCACGAGCGCGCGTTCGGGGCCGCGGCGCGGGCACGCGAAGCCGTTGGCGGGCACGCGCGGGAGACGCGCGTGGTGGCGGGGGTGCGGATCTGGTTCTGAGGCGAGGAGCGTCCTCCGGGGTTTCCGGTTCGGCCCGAACGGAAGGCGGCCGCCGGTCCGATGCCGGGGCGAGGGCGCGCGAACGGGTCCGGGCGTCGCGTTCTCGACTCCTGGTGCAATCGGGTCGCGGCTGAAGCCGCTCCTACAGCAGGACCGGTGTAGGAGCGGCTTCAGCCGCGACCCGCCTCCGCGTCCCACGCGTCGAGCTCCGCCCTCCGCGGCAGCGACCAGTCGATCGGCGCCAGCCCGCGCGAGGCGAGGTAACGGTTGGCCTTGGAGAAGTGCCCGCAGCCCAGGAACCCGCGGTGCGCCGACAGCGGCGAGGGATGGGTGGTGCGCAGCACGCAGTGCCGGCGCGCATCGACGATCGCGCCCTTCTTCTGCGCGTAACTGCCCCAGAGCATGAACACCAGGCCTTCGCGCTCGCGATTGAGCACGTCCACCACGTGGTCGGTGAAGCCCTCCCAGCCGCGGCCCTGGTGCGCGCCGGGACGTCCGTCCTCGACGGTGAGCACCGCGTTGAGCAGCAGCACGCCCCGGCGCGCCCACGGCAGCAGCCAGCCGTGGTCGGGCGGCGCGATGCCGAGGTCGCGCTCGAGTTCCTTGTACATGTTCTGCAGCGACGGCGGCACCGGCACGCCCGGCGCCACCGAGAAGCACAACCCGTGCGCCTGGCCGGGGCCGTGGTACGGGTCCTGGCCGAGGACCACCACCTTGACCGCATCGAACGGGGTGGCGTCGAACGCCGCGAAGATCTGCCGGCCGGGCGGGTAGATCCGCGCGCCGGCCGCCTTGCGCTGGCGCAGGAACGCCGACAGCGCGCGCATGTCCTCGCGCGCGAACCACTCGCCCACGCGCGCCTTCCACGAGGGTTCGAGCCGCAGCGCGTCGCTCATACCTGCAGCGGATGGACCGGCAGCCGCGACAGGCGCAGCTGGAACAGGGCCTTGGTCGCGAGCAGGCGTTCCTCGATCGGCTTGAGCACCAGGTCGTTGGCGCCCTGGCGCAGCAGCGCGGCCTGGTTGTCGCGGTTGTCGTCGCCGGTCATCACCAGCACCGGCAACCGGCGCTTGCCGTAGCCCATGGCGTTGCGGATCCGGTCGAGCACGTCGCGGCCGTCGAGCTCGCCCTTGAGGTAGAGGTCGGTCAGCACCAGGTCCGCGCCCGGCGCGGCCTCGGTGCCCACGTAGGCCTCGAGGTAGGCGATCGCGTCCTCGGCGGTGGTGACGTGGGTGACGCGCATCTGGTGCGCTTCGAGCAGGCGCCGGATCGCGACCGCCACCGTGCGGCTGTCCTCGATGTAGAGCACGTGCGCGTCGGGGATCGGCTCGGGCTGCACGTAGCCGCGGATGAACGCGGCCAGCGCGTTGTGGCCGAGCCCCTTGTCGAAGTAGTCGGTGACGTCCTCGGTGAAGCGCCGGTCCTCCAGGTGCGATTGCACGTCGCCGGAGATCACGATCACCGGCACGTAGCGCTGGCCGCCGGCCTCGCGCACCGCGCGCGCCACCTGCAGGCCGTCGCCGTCGGGCAGCACCAGCGCGGTGGTCACCAGGTCCACCGGACCGGCGGCGAGCGCCGCGTTGGCCTCGGCCACGCTGCCGGCCTCGGCCACGCGCACGCCGGGCAGTTCCTTCTGCAGTACCGCGTGGATCAGCTTGCGCACCAGCTTGGAGCCGTCCACCACCAGCACGCAGGGGTTGTCGGTGTCGAGATGGCGCAGGTCGTGCGAGATCATGCCGGTCAGGTTCCGGTGGGGCGCGTCTGGCGCAGGAAGTGCCCGGTCACGAGGCCGGCGCCGAGCCAGCCCAGCGCGGTCGAGCCGGCCAGTACGGCGAGCGTCCACGGAAGGTCGATGCCGGCCAGCGCGAACCGGCTGCCGTAGCTGGCGGCGAGTTCGGCCAGCGGCCCGGCCAGCGCCGCGCCGGCGCCGGCCAGCAACGCCACCGCGAGCGCGCCGGCGCCCAGGCCGTACCACGCGCCCAGGTACAGGAAGGGGCGGCGGATGAAGCCGTCCGTGGCGCCGAGCAGCTGCAGTACGCCGATTTCCTCGCGCCGCGACTGGATGTCCAGCCGCACCGTGTTGCCGACCACGAGCAGCGCGCCGAGCCCGAACAGCGCGGCCAGCACCCAGGCCACGCGGGCGCCGAAGCGCAGCCAGGTGTCGAGCCGCTGGCGCCACTGCGCGTCGTGCTGCACCAGCTCGACCGGGGGCAGCTCGCGCAGCCAGCCGGCCAGGGCCAGCTCGTCGCCCGCCGGCGTGACCACCAGCGCGTGCGGCAGCGGGTTCTCGTCGCCGACCGCGTCGATCACGCCGGCCAGCGCGGGATCCGCGCGCAGCGACTCCAGCCCTTCCTGCGGCGTCACGTGCCGCACCGAGGCGACCGCCCCGTTGCCGCGCAGCTCGCCGGCCAGCGCGGCGGCGCGGGCGTCGTCCACGTCCTCGCGCAGGAACACGGTGATCTCGCGCGAACGCTCGACGTTGCCCGCCAGCCGCTCCAGGTTCGACAGCACCAGCGCCAGGCCCAGCGGCAGCGCCAGCGACAGCGCCATCACCGCGATCGTCAGCAGCGCGGCCCACGGCCGGTCGAACACCCGGCCCAGGCTCGCCACCAGGCTGTAGCCATGGTGGTCGATCCAGGTGCGGAGCGGGGACGGCGGCCTCAGCGGCACCGTCGCGCGCGGATCACTCATCGGCCAGGTCCTCCGGCGCGATGTCGTCCACCAGCCGGCCGTGGTCGAGCACCAGCACCCGCTTCTTCATCCGCTTGACCAGGCGCAGGTCGTGGCTGGCCACCATCACGCTGGTGCCGCGCTCGGGCAGCGAGGCGAACAGCGCCATGATCTCGGCGGCGAGGGTGGGGTCGAGGTTGCCGGTGGGCTCGTCGGCCACCAGCAGGCGCGGCTCGCCGACCACGGCGCGGGCGATGCCCACGCGCTGCTGCTCGCCGGCCGAGAGCTGCGCCGGCAGCGCGCGCTCGCGGTCGCCCAGGCCCAGGCGCTCGAGCACGGCGCGCACGCGCCGGCCGATCTCGGCCCGGCGCAGGCCGCGCAGGACCAGCGGCAGGGCGACGTTGTCGAACACGCTGCGGTCGGCGAGCAGGCAGTGGTCCTGGAACACCACGCCGACCTCGCGCCGGTGCAGGGCCACGCGCCGGCCGCCCACCTTGAGCAGGTTGCGGTCGTTGAACAGCACCGTGCCGCGGCTCGGGCGCTCGGACAGGTGGACCAGCCTGAGCAGGGTGCTCTTGCCCGCGCCGGAGTGGCCGGTGAGGAACAGCATCTCGCCCTCGGCCACGTCGAAGCTCACTTCGGACAGCGCGACGCGCCCACCCGAATACTGCTTGCTGACGCGGTCGAAGCGCAGGACGGCCATGGCCCGGAGTATCGCAGAACTGGACCGCGCACGACCCGGCCGCGCGCGGGCTTCGCGACCGCGCGCACGTTGCGGTGCGGTCGCCGCGGCGCCCGTCACTCCACCGGGGGCGGCGGGCGCGCTCCGGTCAGTGCTGGCCCTGCGGCGCGCGACCCACGAGGCGGCGCAGGCGCGCGCCGATGCGCGAGATCAGCGAAGGCGAGCGCTCCTTCGCCGGCTCGGCGGGCCGCGCCGCGGGCTTCTGCCGCGCCGGCGCGCCCTGGGCAGGCGACTGCACGCCCTCGCGCGCCTGGCTGCCGCCATTGGCGGCGGCGTCCGCACCGTCGATGCGCTTGCCGCGGCGACGGCGACGCCGCTTGCGCGGCGGGCGCGACTCGTCCGGCATCGCGGCGGCCACCGCGCCGGCCGCGTCGACCGCGGGCCGGGCGGCGGCGGGCGCCGCGGCTTCCTGCGCCGGTGCGGCGCCTTCGGCCGCAGCCACGGCATCCGGCTTCGGGCCACGCGGACGACGGCTGCGCGAACGCTCGCCCTCGCCTTCGCGGCGCGGGCCGCCGCGGCCGCCGCCACCGCCGCGCGGGGGCCGGCCGCGCCTGGCGTCCTCGGCCGCGCGCGCCTCGCGCACCTCGCGGTAGATCTCGCCGATGCTGTCGCCGTCGTCGTCGTCGCCGGCGTCGGCGGGCACCGCCGCGCGCGGCTGGCGCGGCACCGGCACCAGCAGGTCTGGCGTGACCGGCTCGGACGGGATCTTCTGCCCGATGTAGGCCTCGATGTCGGGCAGGCCGATCGCGTAGCGCTCGCAGGCGAAGCTGATCGCGTCGCCCTCGGCGCCCAGGCGCGCGGTGCGCCCGATGCGGTGCACGTAGTCCTCGGCGTCGAACGGCAGGTCGTAGTTGTAGACGTGGCTGACGCCCTCGATGTGCAGGCCGCGCGCGGCCACGTCGGTGGCGACCAGGATCTCGAGCTGCCCGGCCTGGAACTTGCGCAGCAGCGACTCGCGCTTCTTCTGCGGCACGTCGCCCGAGAGCACGCCGACCCGGTAGCCGGCCTTCTCCAGCGCGCGCGCCACCCGCTCCACGTATACCTTGGTGTTGACGAACACCATCGTGCGGGCGCCCTCGCTGCGCGAGAGCAGGCCCAGCAGCAGCGGCAGCTTCTCCTCGTCGGCCGGGTAGTACAGCTTCTGGCGCACGCGCGCGGCGGTGACCGTCTCGGCCTCCACCACCACCTTCTCCGGCTCGTTCATGTGCTCGTAGGCCAGCTCGAGCACGCGGTGGCTCAGGGTGGCGCTGAACAGCAGGGTCTGGCGCTCGGTGCGGATCGGCATGCGCCGCAGCAGGAAGCGGATGTCCTTGATGAAGCCGAGGTCGAACATGCGGTCGGCCTCGTCGAGCACGCACACCTCGCACGCGTGCAGGCTCACCACCTTGTGCTGCTTGACGTAGTCGATCAGGCGGCCGGGGGTGGCGATGATGACGTCGGCGCCGGCCTGCAGCTGGGCGCGCTGCTTGTCGTAGTCCACGCCGCCGTAGACGAGGGCGAACTTCAGGCCCAGGTCGGAGGCGAACTTCACCGCGTCCTTGTGGATCTGGATCGCGAGCTCGCGGGTCGGGGCCAGGATCAGCGCGCGCGGATCCTCCGGCTTGCGCTCGGCCAGCGCCGGCCTGGTCAGCAGGCGGTTGATGACGGTGACGAGGAAGGCCAGGGTCTTGCCGGTGCCGGTCTGGGCCTGGCCGGCGACGTCGCGCCCGGCCAGGGTGATCGGCAGGGTCAGGGCCTGGATGGGGGTGCAGCGGGTGAATCCCGCCGCCTCGAGGCCGGCCAGCAGGGCCGGGTGCAGTTCGAAGCTGGAGAAGGTGACGTCGGTAAGTGGCTTGTCGCTCATGGATGGGATCTTGGGTGCGGCTCCCGCTGCCGCCACGTGCCTGGAAGCAGCTCCCGGTCCGCTTGGGTCGCCGCGCTGCGGGACCTGTCGCCGCATCGCGGCGACCCAAACGGGCTGGGAAGTGCTTCGGACTGCATGACGCGCTCTGGAGCTTGCGTGGACGGCGCCCGCATCGCAGACTGCCTTGGAATCGGGACGGCGCCGCGAGGCGCGTGCCCGGGGGCTCGCGGACCAGGGACGCGTGGGGCGCCCCGGGGGTTCCCGGTCGGGTGGCCCTTGAGTTGGGCCGCGAATCACCCAAGTTTACCATCCATCCCGCGGCCGCCCGACCGGCCGCCTCCCCACCCCTTCCAGGAGCCCTTCCGTGAGCGAACACGTGATCCACGCCACCGACGCCGATTTCGATGCCACCGTGCTGCAGTCCCCGGAGCCGGTGCTGGTCGACTTCTGGGCGCCGTGGTGCGGGCCGTGCAAGATGATCGCGCCTGCCTTGGACGAGCTGGCCGACGAGTACGCCGGGCGGGTCAAGATCGCCAAGGTCAACGTCGACGAGAACCGCGCCACCGCGATGCGCTACCACGTGCGCTCGATCCCGATGCTGCTGCTGTTCAAGGACGGCCAGGTCCAGGCCACCCAGATCGGCGCCGTGGGCAAGGCCCAGCTGGCGCAGGTCATCGACAAGGCGCTCTGACCCCCGACGCCGAGGCGCCGGCTCGCCCACCGTGGCGCCGGCGCCCCGGGCCGCGGCGGTCCCCGGCGCCCCGCGCGGCCGCTGAACGGCGCCACCGGCGCCCTTGCCGTGGCCCTCGCCCGGTGTTAGTTTTGGCGTCTCCGGCGTGGACCAACGCGCCGCACCCCGTCTGCAACGCTTCCCGTTTCTTTCCTTCCCGCCCGTTCCAGGGCGCTCGCAGCTAGCGAGGATTTCGCACTTGTCCGACAACACCCCCGACGACGGCGGCACCGCCACCAAGCGCGTGCGCAAGACTGCCGCCCGCGCTCCCCGCAAGGCCGAGTCCGCCCCCGACGCCGACACCCCGAAGCTGTTCGACTCCCCGCCGCCGGCCGATCCGCGGCCGCAGGAGTCCGCGCCCGCCCCCGCATCCGCCCCCCCGGCCGCGACGCCCGCGCCGGCGGCCGCGCAGCCCCAGCAGCCGCAGGCCCAGTCCGGCGGCGAAGGCGCGCAGGCCGAGGGCGGACAGCAGCAGCGCCAGCAGCCGAATGACGGCAACCGCAACAACAACGGCAACCCCGGCGGCAACGCGGGCGGCAGCCGCCGCGACCGCTTCCGCAACCGCCGCGACCGCCAGCGCGACCGCCACCGCGACAGCGGCCTGCCCCAGGACGACGGCAACGGCGACCAGCAGGCGCACCGCCTGCCGCCGCCGAGCATCCCCGAGGGCTTCCCGCAGTACACGCTGGGCGACCTGAAGCGGATGCCGGCGCACAAGCTGCTCGACATCGCCGAGCAGCTCAACATCGAAGGCGTGGCCCGCGCCCGCAAGCAGGACGTGATCTTCGCCCTGCTCAAGGTGCTCACCCGCACCAGCGAGGGCGTGCAGGCCGACGGCGTGCTGGAGATCCTGCCCGACGGCTTCGGCTTCCTGCGCGGCGCCGAGGCCAGCTACCTGGCCGGCCCGGACGACGTCTACATCTCGCCCAGCCAGATCCGCCGCTTCAACCTGCGCACCGGCGACCACCTGTCCGGCCGCATCCGCTGGCCGAAGGACGGCGAGCGCTACTTCGCGCTCAACGTGGTCGACACCATCAACGGCGAGCCGCCGGAAGCCAGCAAGGGCAAGGTGCTGTTCGAGAACCTGACCCCGCTGTTCCCGCGCAAGCGCTTCAAGCTCGAGCGCGGCGACGGCTCCTCCGAGGACATCGCCGGCCGCATCCTCGACCTGATGGCGCCGCAGGGCAAGGGCCAGCGCTCGCTGATCGTCTCGCCGCCCAAGGCCGGCAAGACCATGCTCATGCAGCAGATCGCGACCGCGATCACCACCAACCACCCGGAAGTGCACCTGATCGTGCTGCTGGTGGACGAGCGCCCCGAGGAAGTGACCGAGATGCAGCGCACCGTGCGCGGCGAGGTCGTGTCCTCGACCTTCGACGAGCCCGCCGCGCGCCACGTGCAGGTCGCCGAGATGGTGATCGAGCGCGCCAAGCGCCTGGTCGAGCACAAGAAGGACGTGGTGATCCTGCTCGACTCGATCACCCGCCTGGCCCGCGCCTACAACAACGTGGTGCCGTCCTCGGGCAAGGTGCTCACCGGCGGCGTCGACGCCAACGCCCTGCACCGCCCGAAGCGCTTCTTCGGCGCCGCGCGCAACGTCGAGGAGGGCGGCTCGCTGACCATCATCGCCACCGCCCTGGTCGACACCGGCAGCGCGATGGACAAGGTGATCTACGAGGAGTTCAAGGGCACCGGCAACTCCGAAGTGCACCTGGACCGCCGCATCGCCGAGAAGCGCGTGTACCCGGCGATCGCGGTCAACCTCTCCGGCACCCGCCGCGAGGACCTGCTGATCGAGCCGGAGCTGCTGCAGAAGATCTGGATCCTGCGCAAGCTGCTGCACCCGATGGACGAGATCGCGGCGATGGAATTCCTGCTCGACAAGATGAAGAGCACGAAGTCCAACGACGAGTTCTTCGCCTCGATGAAGCGCTGAGGCCCGATCCGGCCCGGCACGATGGCACGATGGAAAGCCCCGCGCACGCGGGGCTTTTCCGTTGTCCCGGTCGCGGCCGTGTGACCGGCGTTCTGGACTTCACGCGCCGCCCGGTCGCACCATGGCGCTTCCGGGCAACGGCGCCCGCGCCGGCCCGTCGTGGACCCTGCCGTGGTGTCGCGCACCGCCGCCGCCTTCCTCGCCAACGCGCAGGCGCGCCTGGACGCCCTCGACACCCTGCTCGCGCACGCCACCACGCCCGCCGACGTGGCGTGGACCCTGTGCGGCTTCGCCGGCAAGGAACTCGACCTGGCGGACGCGGTCGTCTACCTGCGCGACCCCTGCGGCACCACCCTCACCCAGCAGGCGGCCTGGGGACCCAAGCGCGCCGCCAGCCGGGTGCTCGAGTCGCGGCTCACGCTGGCCGTCGGCCAGGGCATCGTCGGCCGCTGCGCCCGGCTGCGCCTGCCGCAGCGCACCGGCGACGCGCGCTTCGACCCGCGCTACGTGCCCGACGACCAGGCGAACCTGTCGGAACTGGCGGTGCCGATCCAGTTCGGCGACGCATTCCACGGCGTGCTCGACAGCGAGCACCCCGCGCCCGACTTCTACTCGCTGGACCACGAACACGCGCTGCAGGCGATCGCCGACCGCGGCGCGCGCCGGCTGGAGGCGCTGGCCGCCGCCGGGCGCCCATGAACGCCCTTCAGTTGCCCTGCAGCTGGCCGAGCATCCTGCGGGCCATGCCTGCCTGGTAGACGCCACCGGCGACCAGCGTGTCGGGCACGAGGTCGATGTCGTCCATGCCCTCGATGATCCACGGCGCGCGCGTGCGCGGCCCCGGGACATAGACCTGCCACTTGCCGTACTCCGGGCCCTGGTCGCCCATCAGCCGGAACTCGACGGGCACCCGCACCGTCCACTGTTCCGCGTCCGCGTGCTCGCCACGCGTGGGCGGCTGAAAGCGCCACCGGCGGCTGGCCTCCACCGCCGCCAGGCCCAGCATCTTCCGCAGGCGCTCGAGCTCGCGCATGCTGCTCCAGACGCGCAGGTTCACCTGCTCGGCGATGGAGTCGCGCACGCTTCCCTTACGGTCGACGAGCAGCACCAGATAGACCGTGCCCTGCACGCCGCTGCGCGCCGCCGCCTCCGGATAGGGCGGCGGGGTGAGTCGCAACGGGAGCAGCCATTCGCTGCCTTCGTCCTCTTCCGCCCGGGACGTGCGCTCGCGCAGCCGGCCGACGGCGGCCAGCGCGTCGCGCCCGAAGTAGGCGTGGCGGATCACCACCCGGAACCGGCGGTCGCCCTCGGGCTCGGCGACCAGGCGCAGGCTCATCGTCGCCCTTGCGGCGACGGGCTTGCCGTCGAGGAGGATCGGCTCGAAGCGCCATCCCGGCGCCGCGGCGTCGATGACGTTGACCACCGCCGCGGGCAACGCCTCGCGCTGGTCGATGCTCCATTCCCCGACCGTGCCATCGGCCCGGATCGTGACCTTGCCGGTCACCAGCATGCTCGCCTCGACGCCCGAATCGTCCGGCGCGTCCTTCCCGCGTTGCGCCTGCGCAGCCGGCGCCCACGCCACCAGCAGCGCCAGCGCGCATGCCAGTCCCCGCCACCAGGCGGACCTTGCCTTCCCCTGCATCGCGCATCCTCCCCGCCGCCACCCGGACCGATCATAGCCGCGTCCGGGTCGCCCGGGGCCTCCGGCCCGGGGGGCCATCCGCGCTCATCCCGGGGGGCTGCCGGACGAATGCTTCCCGCGAAATATCCGCTCGCAGATCACAGAGATCGCTCGCCAACAGGAACGAGCCGGCAATTGGATCCGGAGGGTCCCATGGGCTGCCAGAAGAGGAAAGGCGGGCGAACTTCAATCGCCTTTGGCCTTCAGCGCCTGATAGGCAGCCACGATGCTGCCGACATCCATGCCCGGATTGTCCGCCACGAACCTCTCGAGCATCGCCGCCGCCCGCGCATCCCCTCGTTGGGACGCTGCAAACATTGCCCCTGCGATCGCCTCGCGAGAAGCCGGTACATCCAGCGAATACCGAAGACGGCCACCGACATAAGATGCGAACGGACTGGAGGTGGAATCGACCAGCCGCCCGACCTCGATGTAGGCCTGGATTGCGGCGGCACCACCAGGGCCGTGGTCGTAGGCCCCGGGATCGCGCTACCGCACCGGCAGGTGCCCAATTGCCTCGTCGATCATGCGATCCGCATACAGCATCCGTGCCTTCGTACTGCCTCGCTCGGCCATGCGCTTGAGCTCGTCGCTGCTCATTGTGCTGGCATCGATCCAGTCTTCCGGCAGCGGAAAGCCTTGTCGCGCCATCGTCTTCCACTCTTCCGCGTCGGAAAACTCCAGCGAACCGAAATAGGCTGCATTCCTGTCTTGCAGCATCTCCCGCTGGGAAACCGGCAACTTGTCCAGCAGTTCCCGCCAGCTTTCGCCTTCCAGGACAACAGTCGATCTTCCGAGCACATATTCTCTCGGAATAGTGATTGACTCGGTTTGCCCCGCGTGTCCGCCGTCCATCGACGCAGTACGGTCATTGGACTCCGCGGGGGCCGTTGCTTGCACGGGCTGGCCGTCGCCTCCGCGAGTAGCAGGAGAGACAGCACCAACCTTCTCCCCGCCGCACGCTGCAATACAGACGACAAGAAGAACGACGACGAGCGTCTTGATTCTGATCATGTCGGCATCCTCCTCATTGCGGACACATGTTGTCGCGCATATCCATCGCCCAAAGTGCGCAAGTCCGCTTTGACGAAGAATTGTTGTACGCATTCTGGGCTGCATTGGAGACGCCCACACCCCCACGGTAAGCGTGGGCCCAGTCCATACATGCAGTCCCGTGTCCTGCACATGCGCCTCCCATGGCCGTGAAGAACTGATCGTCACATGTGCCTTTAGGCGTAGCCACCGCATAGCACATATCGTGCGAGTTGCGTGCACCAAGAAAGCTGACTCCAGGATGAGGAGCGTCCAGATTACGGGAATACGTATTGCTGGCCGCCAGGCGGAGGGCCACGTCCAAGAAGACGTTCGCCAACCCACCCGTACCGCATCCGCTGGCCTGCCAAGCAGCTTGGCCGGGAACGTTGATGCCAGGTGATGGCGGTGGAGTGGTCGCACTGCAGCCCGGCGGCCTTCCTGCCTTGAGATTCTGGCAAGACTGTTGGTCGTCAACAGCCGGCCCATCGGCCGAGATCGACGCCACATCGGGACCAAATTGGGCTAGTGGCGTTTGAAACAGTGCAAAGTCAACCATGAAAGCGTGGGCACCATGTGATCGCCAGGGGTTGAGCGCGATTCGTCGGCAGCGCGCAGGGCAAGAATCGACGATGCCGGGCTAGTGGTGCTTTGCAAGATGGAGGGACATCGCGAAGTGATGTCCTGCTTCAGCCGCGGTCGCGCAGGAACCGGGCCATCGACACGCCGCTCGGGGCCGGGACGTATTCGTGGGCGACGTCGACGAAGCCGCGCATCACCGCGATCTCGCGCGGCGTGCGGTTGAGCGCGTCGCGCGCCTCGGGGTCGGCGCCGGCGCGCAGCAGGCGCCGGGTCAGTTGCAGCAGGCCGTGCAGCGCGGCCAGGTGCAGCGGGCCGAAGCCGCGCGGGTCGCGTGCGTCCAGGCTCGCGCCTTCGTCGAGCAGCTGCCCGACCACTTCCATCAGCACGTCCTCGTCGCAGGCCGAGCCCGGCTCGGCGCGCGCGCCGAGCAGCAGCAGCAGCGGCGTCACCCCGCCGGCGGCGACCGCATCGACCTCGGCGCCGGCCAGCAGCAGGGTGTCGAACAGCGCCACCAGGCGGGTGCGGTCGCGCGCGGTAAAGCCGTACAGCGCGGCACAGTGCAGCGGGGTCAGGCCCTGGGCATCGGTGGCGTGCACGTTGGCGCCGGCGGTCATCAGCCGCGCGCACATCTCGGGCAGGCCGAGCGCCGCCGCCAGCATCAGCACCGTGACCTCGCCGGGCAGGCGCTGTTCGAGCTGGGCACCGGCGGCGAGCAGGCGGTCGACGATCTCAACGTGGCGCATGCTCACCGCCGCCGACAGCGGCGTGGCGCCGGTGTGGGCCACGTGCTGCGGATGCGCGCCGCGCGCCAGCAGCAGGTCGACCACCGCGCGATGCCCGCCGCCGCAGGCGCGCAGCAGGGCCGTGCAGCCCTGGGCGTCGACCGCTTCCAGCGGCAGGCCGAGGTCGAGCAGGCGGCGCACCGCGTCCACGTCGCCGGCCATCGCCGCGGCCGGCAGGTCGGCCGGCTGCAGCATGCGCCGCGGCAGCGGCCAGCCGCGCCAGTCGAGCCAGTCGGCGAGGTCGCGGCGGCCGCTGGCCAGGGCGACGCCGAGCGGGGTCTGGCCATCCTGGGCGCGCAGGTCGATCGCCGCGCCGTGGCGGACCAGGGTCTTGAGCACGCCCTCGCGCGCCAGCGCCGCGGCCAGGTGCAGCGCGGTCATGCCGCGCGCGTCGCGGGCGTCGGCATCGACGCCGATCTCGAGCAGGCGGTCGATCAGGCGGTCCCAGCCCAGGTGCACGGCCAGCGACAGCGCGGGATCGCCCGCGTCCGAGGGCCCGAACGGATCCGCGCCGGCGTCGAGCAGGTCCAGCGCGCACTGCTCCAGCGCGCGACCGGCCTGGTCGCCATCGACGCAGGCGGCCAGGAACCGGGCCAGGCCGCCGCGCCCGGCGGGCGAGGCGCCGTGGCGCAGCAGCGCCTGGATGGCCGGCGCCGCCGCCGGGCCGCGCGCGAGCAGGCGGAACAGCGCGGTGTCGCCGTCCCCGTCCCGGGCCTCGAGGTCGGCGCCCTGCGCCACCAGCCAGTCGATGCGCGCCGGGGTGGGCAGCTCGCCGTCGGTGGCGAGCAGCGCGCCGAGGTCGGCCGGCGGGACGAGCGCGGCGACCCGTTCGAGGTCCTCGTAGCGTCCGGCGTCGAGGCCTTCGCGCAGCAGCACCAGCGGCGCACGGTCGGCCGGCGGCGCCTCGCCGGCATCGGCCTGGACGCTGGCCGGCAGCGCGTAGGCCGGGTCGAGCAGGGCGACCAGGCGCCACCGGCCGGCGCCGGCGGCGACCTCGACCGCGCTGCGGCCGTCGCGGTCGCGGCGCGCGGGATCGAGTCCGAGTTCGAGCAGGCGCGCGACCAGCGCCGAGGAGGGCACCTCCGCCGCGCACGCCAGCAGCAGGGCATGGCGGCCGTGCGCATCCACCGCCTCGGGATCGGCGCCGGCCGCGAGCAGGGCCTCGAACGCGGCCAGGCTCCCGCCGCGCGCGGCCTCGAGCAGCGGCGTGGCCTGGCCCGCGTCGCGCGCGTGCACGTCGCTGCCGGCGTCGAGCAGCGCGGAGATGATCGCGGCGTGGCCCTGGAACGCGGCCACGTGCAGCGCGGTGCGGCCGTCGCGGTCGCGCGCATCGACCCTGGCCTTGTGCCGGAGCAGCAGCTGCACGCCCGCGGGATCGTCCTCGTCGCCGCCGGCCGCCGCCACCAGGGCCGGGGTGCCGGTCTCGGCGCCGGGCTTCGCGCCGCGTTCGAGCAGGAACCGGGCCAGGCGCCAGTTGCCCGCCGCGCAGGCCACGCCCAGCGGGGTGAGGCCGTCTGCGTTGCGGGTGTCGAGCGCCGCGGACGCGTCGAGCAGCAGCGCGGCCACGCCCGGGTCGGAACTGCGCGCGGCGTGGTGCAGCGGGGTATTGCCATCGCGGTCGGCGGCGCGCGGGTCGGCCCCGTTGGCGAGCAGGGTCATCACCGCCTCGGGGCGGCCGTGCCAGCTGTCGCGGGTGGCCGCCAGCAGCGGGTTGAGGCCGCCGTGCGCGGCATTGACGTCCACGCCCGCGGCGATGAGCGCGCGCAGCAGGCGCAGGTCGGGCAGCACCGCGGCGAGGACCGCGAGCGGGCGCTGGTCGCGGTCGTCCTCCAGCGGCAGCGCATGGGCGTCGGCGCCGGCTTCGAGCAGGGCCAGCGCCTGGTCGACGCGACCGGCGCGCGCGGCCGCGTACAGCGCGCGGTCGAGGTCGCCCTCGGGGAGCGCGGGCGCGAGGCTGGAGGGCTCGCCCTCCATGTCGACCACCGGGATGGGCCTGGCCAGCAGCGGCGGGTCGGGCAGGCGCTGCAGCAGCAGGTGCAGCAGCGGCCAGGCGACGAGCGCCGCGGCGGCCACGGCCCAGCGCGCCTGCGGCCCCAGCAGCCCGGGCCAGGCCAGCAGCAGGATCGAGCCCAGGATCGCGGCCACGCAGGCGGCGGC
Source organism: Luteimonas sp. J29 (assembly GCF_000472505.1). Lineage (GTDB taxonomy): Bacteria > Pseudomonadota > Gammaproteobacteria > Xanthomonadales > Xanthomonadaceae > Luteimonas. The sequence goes on along the minus strand of NZ_AWZR01000001.1, from coordinate 449,176 downwards.
GGCCAGGCCGTGCCAGCCGGATGCGTCGCGGGTGTCGAGCGCCTGCCAGTGCGCGGCCAGCGTCCCGCCTTCGCGCGCGCTCGAGCGCCACAGCGGCCAGCTGCGCCACAGCGCCACCACGCACACGCCCGCGGCCGCGCTCAGGCCGAGCGCAGCGCCCAGCCCGCCGCCGCGCAGCAGCGCGGCCAGCGGCCAGGCCGCGAGCAGGGCCGCGGCCGCCAGCGCGCCGGCCCACAACGCCAGCAGCGCGCGCAGGTCGCGCAGCGCCGAAGCGCGGTCGAGGCGCGGCAGGCCGCTGCGGGCGCGGATCGCCAGCGCCAGCGCCGGCTGGGCGAGCGCGCCGGCCACGGCAGCGGCCACGCCGCCGACGCCGGTGGCGAGGGTGAGGAGGGCCGCGATCGCCGCGGCGGCAAGCGCAGGCCTGCGGTCCGGGCGGGCCTCAGGCATCGGTGCCCCAGTCCTCGCTCATCGGATCGGCGTCCAGTGCGGGCGGGAACTGCAGGTGGTAGCCGCGGGCAGCCAGGTTCGCGCGGACCTCGTCGGGGTTCTCGCGCGCCAGCCTGCGGCCGGGGGTCAGGGCCACGTCGAGTACGAACTGCAGCGGGCCCAGGCGCGCGCGCAGCGGCTCGGGCAGGCGGTCGAATGCGTCGCGCGCGTCGAGGTAGACGTAGGTGTCGGCCCGGCGCCGGCTCTTGTAAACGTAGGCGTGCATGTCCGCGCAGTGTCGCAGTTCGCGGAATTGTGCGGGAAACCGGCCCGCCGTGGAACGCATCGCGGTTCAGCTGCGGCGGCGGCACCGCCGCCGCGACCCCCGGCGGGTGCCCGGGCGCGGCTGAAACCGGCTAGGCTGTGCCGGTTTTTTCCGCCGACTCCGTCCGACATGCGCCGATTCCTTCCGCTGTGCTGCCTGCTGTTCGCCGGCCTGCTCCAGGCCCAGCCCTCGCAACCGCTGACCCTGGACCGGATCATGGCCGATCCGTCCTGGATCGGGCCGCCGGTCGAGCAGGCATGGTGGTCCTGGGATGGCCGCGAGGTGTACTACCCGCTGCGCCGCGGCGACACCCGGATCCAGGACCTGTACGCGCAGCCCGTGGATGGCGGCCAGGCGCGCCTGCTCGACGGCGCCGCGCGCGGCGCGATCGACGGCGCCGACCCGGTGCTCGACCCGCAGCGGGTGCGCATGGCCTTCGTGCGCAGCGGCGACGTGTTCGTGCGCGACCTGCGCAGCGGCGCCCTGCTCCAGCTGACCCGCTCCGAGGCCCAGGAGGTCGATCCGCGCTGGGGCAGCGACGGCAGCCTGGTCTGGCGCAGCGGCCACGACTGGTTCCGCTGGAACGCCGGCGACGGGGTCGTGGTCCACGCCGCCGCGCCGAAGGCCGAGGACGATCCGGGCAGGCCGCCGAAGGCCGACCGCATGCGCGAGGACCAGCTGCGGCTGGTGGCGACGCTGCGGCGCGAGCGCGAGAAGCGCGAGGCGCTGCGCGCGCAGGAGGCCGAATGGCGCCGCGCCGATCCGAGCCGCCCGCCGGCGCCGGTGTACCTGGGCAAGGACGTCGAGATCGTCGCCACCGCGCTGTCGCCCGACGGCCGCTGGCTGTTCGCGGTGACCGAGCGCAAGCAGGACGAGCGCGGCCAGCCGGGCCGGATGCCGGTGTACCTGACCGAGTCGGGCTACGAGGACACCGAGGAGGTGCGCACCCGCGTGGGCCGCAACCTGCCGCGGGCGCAGTCGTTCTGGATCGTCGACCTGCGGTCGGGCACGCCGCGCGAGGTGTCGGTCGCGCAGTTGCCCGGGATCGGCGACGACCCGCTGGCCGCGCTGCGCCGCGACGCCGGTGCCGAGCCGGTCAAGGGGCCGCGCGCGGTGCGGATCGAAACCGGCGCCGACGGCCTGCTGTGGAGCGCCGATTCGCAGCGGCTGGCGCTGATGCTGCACTCGGTCGACAACAAGGACCGCTGGCTGGCGGTGCTCGAACCGGCGTCCCCGGCCCTGCAGTCGCGCCACCGCCTGCACGACGAGGCCTGGATCAACTGGGCGTTCAACGAGTTCGGCTGGATGCCCGACCAGCGCACGCTGTGGTTCGTGTCCGAGGAGAGCGGCCACGCCCACCTGTACACGGTCGACGCCGTGCGCGGCGGCCGCGCCCGCGCGCTGACCACGGGCCGCTGGGAGGTCTCGCAGCCGGTGCTGGCGCCGGCCGGCGACCGCTTCCTGTTCACCTGCAACCGCGCCCGTCCCGGCACCTATGAACTGTGCGCGGTGCCGGCCGGCGGCGGCGAGGTGCGCGAGCTCACCCGCCTCGGCGGCGTGGAAGGCTTCGTCGCCTCGCCCGACGGCGCACGCATCGCGCTGCGCCACTCCTCGAGCTACGTGCCGCCGCAGCTGGCGGTGATGGACGCCGACGGCGGCAACCTGCGCACCCTCACCGACACCCGCACCGCGGAATACCGCGCGTTCGACTGGCTGCAACCCGAATACGTGCAGGTGCCGTCGAAACATGGCGCCGGGACCATCTGGGGCAAGTTCTACGGGCCCAGGACGCTCGAGCCCGGGCGCCGCTACCCGGTGGTGCTGTTCGTGCACGGCGCGGGCTACCTGCAGAACGTGAGCGAGCGCTACCCGAACTACTTCCGCGAGCAGATGTTCCACAACCTGCTGGTGCAGCGCGGCTACCTCGTGCTCGACCTCGACTACCGCGCCTCGGAAGGCTACGGCCGCGACTGGCGCACGGCGATCTACCGGCAGATGGGCCATCCCGAGCTCGAGGACTACCTCGACGGCATCGACTGGCTGGTCGAGCACCGCCAGGCCGACCGCGAGCGCGTGGGCATCTACGGCGGCAGCTACGGCGGCTTCATGACCTTCATGGCGCTGTTCCGCAAGCCCGGCACGTTCAAGGCCGGCGCCGCGCTGCGTCCGGTCACCGACTGGTCGCAGTACAACCACAGCTACACGGCGAACATCCTCAACACGCCTGACATCGACCCCGAGGCCTACCGCAGGTCCTCGCCGATCGAATACGCCGAAGGGCTGCAGGACCACCTGTTGATCGCCCACGGCATGATGGACGACAACGTGTTCTACCGCGATTCGGTGGTGCTGGCGCAGCGCCTGATCGAACTGCGCAAGGACAAGTGGGAGATGGCCAGCTACCCGCTCGAGCGCCACGCGTACCAGCAGTCCGATTCCTGGTACGACCAGTACCGGCGGATCCTGGAGCTGTTCGAGCGCACCCTCAAGTAGGTGTCCGGCCGGTTTCCGGGGAGCCGGGCTGACGTTCCGGAGGCAGGCCCGTGTTCGGGACGGAGCCGGTCCTGCCCGAAGAGTTCGGGGTGATTCCGTCCGGCCCGGCTGGCTTGTCCGCGGCGGGCCTTCGCAGCGAACTCAAGGAGGAGGAATCCGCCCGAGGCGGATTCCGGGGGACATTTGCGGAGAAGGCCCGCCGTCCACGGCGCGGCTTGGCTCCGGGTCCAGGGCGGAGGAGCGCGGGCGGTCGGCGGGCGCGCCTGACCGGACGCAATGCCAGCTGCACGCGCGACGCCTAGAATGTCGGCATGGACCGATTCGACGACATCCGCGACTACCTCACCGGCCTGCAGGACCGCATCTGCGCCGCGATCGAGGCCGCCGACGGCGGCGCCCGCTTCGCCGAGGACGCCTGGCAGCGCGATCCGGGCGACACCGGCAGCCACCTGCGCGGCGGCGGCCGCACCCGGGTACTGCGCGAGGGCGCGGTGTTCGAGCAGGCCGGGATCGGCTTCTCCGACGTGTCCGGCGACCGGCTGCCGCCGTCGGCCACGGCCGCGCGCCCGGAGCTGGCCGGCGCGTCCTGGCAGGCGGTGGGCGTGTCGCTGGTGTTCCACCCGCGCAATCCCTACCTGCCCACCACCCACGCCAACGTGCGCCACTTCCGCGCCCTGCGCGACGGCGAAACCGTGGCCTGGTGGTTCGGCGGCGGCTTCGACCTGACCCCGTTCTATCCCTTCGACGAGGACGTGCTGCACTGGCACCGCACCGCGCGCGCGCTGTGCGAGCCGTTCGGCGGGCAGGAGCGTTACCTGGCGCACAAGCGCTGGTGCGACGAGTACTTCTACCTCAGGCACCGCAACGAGACCCGCGGCGTCGGCGGCCTGTTCTTCGACGACCTGCACACCGACCTGGAGCAGGATTTCGCCTACCTGCGGGCGGTCGGCGACGGCTTCCTCGACGCCTACCTGCCGATCGTCGAGCGCCGCAAGGACACGCCTTACGGCGAGCGCGAGCGCCGGTTCCAGCTCTACCGGCGCGGGCGCTACGTCGAATTCAACCTGGTCTACGACCGCGGCACCCACTTCGGCCTGCAGAGCGGCGGGCGCGCCGAGTCGATCCTGATGAGCATGCCGCCGCTGGCGCGCTGGGAGTACGGCTACGCGCCGGAACCGGGCAGCGCCGAGGCGCGCCTGCACGACTACCTGGTGCCGCGCGACTGGCTGGCGGGGGCCTGAGGCCGCCATGGCCGCCGATACCGCCACCCTCAGGGCCGGCTTCGACGCGGTCCGCGCGCGCATCGACGCGGCCTGCCGCGCCGCCGGCCGCGACCCGTCCACCGTGCGGCTGCTGCCGGTCAGCAAGACCGTCGACGAGGCGGTCCTGCGCCGGGCCTACGAACTGGGCGTGCGCGAACTGGGCGAGAACAAGGTCCAGGAAGCGATGGCGAAGTGGGAGGCGATGTCCGACCTCGACGGCCTGCGCTGGGTGCTGATCGGCCACCTGCAGACCAACAAGGCCAAGTACGCGGCGCGCTTCGCCAGCGAGTTCCAGGCGCTCGACAGCCTGCGCGTGGCGCAGGCGCTGGACGCGCAGCTGCAGAAGCAGGGGCGCGCGATCGACGTGCTGGTCCAGGTCAACACCTCGGGCGAGGCGAGCAAGTTCGGCCTGCCGCCGGAAGAGGTGCCGGCGTTCGTCCGCCAGCTGCCCGCGTTCGCCTCGCTGCGCGTGCGCGGGCTGATGACGCTGGCGCTGTTCTCCGACGACGAGGCGCGCGTGCGGCCGTGCTTCGTGCGCCTGCGCGAGCTGCGCGACCGGCTGCGCCAGGAGGCGCCGGACGGGATCGCGATGGCCGAGCTGTCGATGGGCATGTCCGGCGACCTGGAGCTGGCGATCGCCGAGGGCTCGACCACGGTGCGCGTGGGCACCGCGATCTTCGGCCGCCGGCCCACGCCCGACGCCGCGTACTGGCCGGGCGCGGCGGGGACCGGGGAAGGCGACGCGCGCTGATTGCGCAGGCGCGCCGCGAGGCGCGTGTCCCGCGACGGCTGGCGCGGGCCGACGGGAACGACGTGGCCGGCCGGGGCGACTTGACCCAGTGCAATCAAGCCGCCCCGACCGGTCGCCGTCCGTCACCGGCGACACACCGGGCCGAGGAGGGATAGGCCCGACGGTGAGGTTCGCGTGCCGGGGACGGAATTCCCGCGCCGCCGTCAGGGCGCCGCGGCGAGCTGCTTCTCCAGCTGGTCCAGGACCCGGTAGCAGGGCAGCACCTGGGCCACGCTCGCGTTCGGCTCGCGGCCTTCGCGGATGGCGGCGAAGAACTCGCGGTCCTGCAGCTCGATGCCGTTGACGCTCACGTCCACCCGGCTCACGTCCACCGGCTGCTCACCGGCCTTGGCCGTGCTCTGCACCAGGTCGTCGTAGCGGGCGATGTAGGTGGCGGTGTCGCCGATGTAGCGGAAGAAGGTGCCCAGCGGACCGTCGTTGTTGAAGCTCAGCGACAGGGTGCAGATCGCGCCGGTGCTGCTCTTGAGCTGGATCGACATGTCCATCGCGATGCCGAGCTCGGGATGGATCGGGCCCTGGATCGCGTTGGCCTGCACGATCTCGCCGCCGGTCTGGTAGGCGAACAGGTCCACGGTGTGGGCGGCGTGGTGCCACAGCAGGTGGTCGGTCCAGCTGCGCGGCTCGCCCAGCGCATTGAGGTTGCTACGGCGGAAGAAGTACGTCTGCACGTCCATCTGCTGGATGTGGTACTCGCCGGCGAGGATGCGGCGGCGCACGTACTGGTGGCTCGGGTTGAAGCGGCGGGTGTGGCCGCACATCGCCACCAGCCCGGTCTTCTCCTGCAGCGCCACCACCTCCTCGCCGTCCCTGAGCGCGTCGCACAGCGGGATCTCGACCTGCACGTGCTTGCCCGCCTCCAGGCACGCCTTGGCCTGGGCGGCGTGCATCTGGGTGGGCGTGCACAGGATCACCGCGTCGACGTCGGGGCGCGCGAGCGCCTCGCCGAGCTCGGTCGTGGCGTGCCCGATGCCGTACTTCGCGGCGACCGCGCGGGTCTTCTCCAGGTCGCGGCTGACCAGCGACACGACCTCCACGCCGTCGATGTTGGCGATCGCGTCGAGGTGCTTGATGCCGAATGCCCCCGCGCCCGCGAGGGCGACCTTGATGCTGCTCATCGTTCGTTCTCCAGGATCAGGTGGCCCACGGCCGTGTTGGAGGCCGGCACGTGGTAGAAGCGGTGCGCGACCCGCGGCTTCGGGCCGCCGGCGACGTCGGCCATCGCGCCGCGCGCGATCAGCCACATCACCAGTTCGATGCCTTCCGAGCCGGCCTCGCGCACGTACTCGATGTGCGGGATCTGCGCCGCGGCGGCCGGGTCGTCGATCAGCCTGTCGAGCCAGGCGTTGTCCCACTCGCGGTTGATCAGGCCCGCGCGCGGGCCCTGCAGCTGGTGGCTCATGCCGCCCGTGCCCCAGACCTGCACGTTGAGGTCCTGGTCGAAGCTCTCCACCGCGCGGCGGATGGACTGGCCCAGGGCGAAGCAGCGGCGGCCCGAGGGCACCGGGTACTGGACCACGTTGACCGCGAACGGGATCACCTTGAACGGCCACTGCTCCGGCTGCCCGCACATCAGCGAGAGCGGCACGGTCAGGCCGTGGTCGACGTCCAGGCGATTGACGATGGTCAGGTCGAAGTCGTCCTGGATCACGCTCTGGGCGATGTGCGAGGCGAGTTCCGGATGGCCCTCGACCACCGGCACCGGGCGCGGGCCCCAGCCCTCGTCGGCCGGCGCGTACTGCGCACCGGTGCCGATCGCGAAGGTCGGGATCAGGTCGAGGCTGAAGGCGGTGGCGTGGTCGTTGTAGACCAGGAACACCACGTCCGGCCTGTTCTCTTGCAGCCACTGCCTGGAGAAGTCGTAGCCGGCGAACACGGGCTTCCAGTAGTCCTCGCCGCTCTTGCCCAGGTCCAGGGCCGCGCCGATCGCCGGCACGTGCGAGGTGTAGACCGATGCGGTGATGCGGGCCATCAGCGCACCTCCCCGCCGGCGGCGCCCTGCGGCTGGCGGTGCGGCTGCGCGTCGCCGTCCTCGCCGAGGTAGCGGTTGCCCTCGGGCGAGCGCCCGCCCTTGATCATCATGTCGCGGTACTCCTCTTCGGTCATGCCGGTCATGCTGCCGGCCATCTGCTGGAACGACTTGCCGTCGGTGGCGCCGATCTTGGCCAGGAAGTAGATGTTCCCGCCCAGCGCGATGCAGCGGTTGAGGTCGCGGTCGAGCACCGCCTGCTTCTGCTCCTCGCTCATCGGCCACTCGTCGAGGTAGGCGCGTTCGTCGGCCTTGAACCGGGCGCGGTTCTCCGCCTTCATCAGCGACATGCAGAACTGGTTGAGCCAGTAGCCCTTGCGGGACTGGTCGGCGTCGAAGATGGTGGTGCCGGGAATGTCCAGGTAGGGTTTGTCCAGCGGCATGGATCAGCTCCAGTACAGGCGCATCGGGTTGTCCACCAGCAGCTTGCGCTGCAGCTCGGCGGTGGGCGCGATGTGGGGGATGAAATCGACCAGCAGGCCGTCGTCGGGCATGTGGCTGGTGAGGTTGGGGTGCGGCCAGTCGGTGCCCCACAGCACGCGGTCGGGGAAGGCCTCGACCACGCGGCGCGCGAACGGCACCACGTCGCGGTAGGCGTTGCGCTCGCCGTCGAGCGCCGGCGGGCCGCTGATGCTCAGGCGCTCGGGGCAGGTGACCTTGCACCAGACCCGGGGATTGTCGGCCATGAAGCGGATGAAGCGGTCGAACTCCGGCCCGAACGCGTCCCTGCCCACGTCCGGGCGGCCCATGTGGTCGACCACCACGGTGGTGGGAAGCGAGGCGAAGAAGGCCTCGTGCTCGGCCAGGTCCGCGGCCTCGAAGTAGATCACCACGTGCCAGCCCAGCCTGGCCACGCGCTCGGCGATCGAGGCCAGCTCGTCCTTGGGCGCGGAGTCGACCAGGCGCTTGACGAAGTTGAAGCGCACGCCGCGCACGCCGGCCTCGTGCATCTCGTGCAGCTTGGCGTCGGTCACGCTCGCGCGCACCGTCGCCACGCCGCGCGCGCGTCCGCCGGAGCGGCGCAGCGCATCCACCATCGCGCGGTTGTCGGCGCCGTGGCAGGTGGCCTGCACGATCACGTTGCGCTCGAAGCCGAGGTGGTCGCGCAGCGCGAACAGCTGCTGCGCGCTCGCATCGCACGGCGTGTACTTGCGCTCGGGCGCGTAGGGGAAGATGTCCCCGGGGCCGAACACGTGGCAGTGCGCGTCGACCGCGCCGGACGGGAGCTGGAAGGCGGGCTTGCTGGGATCGGGATGCCAGTCCAGCCAGCCGGGGGTCTTCTCGAACGTCATCGGGTTCCTCGGGAGGTGCAGGCGGCGCGCAGGCGGTCGGCCTCGGTGCGCCAGTCGGGACTTCGGGCGAAACCGGGCTGGCCGCGCTCGCCGAACGCGCCCGCGTCGGCGAGCTCCGCCATTCGCGCCTGGCGCCGGGCAGCGGCCTCGGCGGTCCAGGGTTCCAGCCCGGCCTCGGCCACGGTGCGGGCGACCTCGCGCATCTCCTCGCTGCGCCGGCGGCCGTGCTCGATCACGCGCTGGAAGAAGTAGCTGGCCTGGGCCTGCCAGTCGATGCCGGGGAAGGTCTCCTCCAGCGAGGCCAGGACCGCGTCCTCGACGCCGTATTCGCGGGCGGCAGCGAGGCTCTCGACGACCAGCGCCTCGAGCCCCTTGATCACCACGCTGCGGCACATCTTGGTCGCGCTGGCCACGCCCAGGCGTTCGTCGTGGAAGCGCGCGGCGAAGCCCAGCGCCTGCAGCGGCGCCTCCAGCGCGCGCGCATGCGGGCCACCCAGCAGCAATGGCACCTTGATCCGGTGCGGCGGCACCGAGGTCATCACCGCGCCTTCCACGTAGCGGGCGCCGGCGCCGTCGACGGCGGCCGCGGCCTCACGCTTGGTCCCGGGCGAGGCGCTGTTGAGGTCGAGGAAGAACGCGCCCGCCTGCATGCCTGCGAGGCAGGCGCGGGCCGCATCCAGCGTCCGGCTGGCGGTGACCGCGCTGACCACCAGCCCGGCGCCGGCGACGGCGTCGGCGGCATCGCGGCCCGGCACCACCCCGTGCGCGTCGGCGTGCGCGCGCATCGCATCGCCAAGCGGTTCGCCAACGGTGGCGAGCGCCAGGTCCCAGGCGCGCACCTGCACGCCCGCGGCGCGCAGGTCCTCGGCCAGGATCTTCCCGACCTCGCCGTAGCCGATGAGCGCGACCCGTCGCATGGTCAGTCGATGTACCGCAGCCCGGCGCGCGCCAGCGGTTCGCGCATCGCGTACATGTCCAGGCCCAGCTCGCCCGCGGCCAGGCGCTCGCGCTTGGCGCCCTCGTTGGCCTCGCGCTTGCGTGCCGCCTCCAGGGTGGCCGCGGCGCGCTCGCGCGGCACGCAGACCACGCCGTCGTCGTCGGCCACGATCACGTCGCCCGGGGTCACCCACATGCCGGCGCAGACCACCGGGATGTTCACCGAGCCGAGCGTCGCCTTGATCGTGCCCTTGGCGCTGATCGCCTTGCTCCACACCGGGAACTGCATCTCTTGCAGCGTCTTCACGTCGCGCACGCCGGCGTCGATCACCAGCGCGCGCGCGCCGCGGGCCTGGAAGCTGGTGGCCAGCAGGTCGCCGAAGTAGCCGTCGCTGCATTCGGCGGTGACCGCGGCCACCACGATGTCGCCCGGCCGGATCTGCTCGGCGACCACGTGCATCATCCAGTTGTCGCCCGGGTGCAGGAGCACGGTCACCGCGGTGCCCGACACCTGCGCACCCGGGTAGATCGGCCGCATGTAGGGCCTGAGCAGGCCGACCCGGCCCATCGCCTCGTGCACGGTGGCCGAGCCCAGCGGGGCCAGCGCGTCGGCGACCTCGCGGTCGGCGCGCTGGATGTTGCGGTACACCACGCCCAGTTCGTACATGGTCACTTGCCCTTCCGCTTCAGCGCCGCGTCGAGCCGCGGATACACCCGGCGCGCGTTGCCCTCGTAGATCTTCTGCCTGTCCCCGGCGCTGAGCCGGGTGTTGGCCTCGATGTAGCGCCTGGTGTCGTCGTAGTAGTGCCCCGTCTCCGGGTCGATGCCGCGGACCGCGCCGATCATCTCGCTGGCGAACAGGATGTTGTCCACCGGGATGACCGTGGCCAGCAGGTCGATGCCCGGCTGGTGGTAGACGCAGGTGTCGAAGTAGACGTTGTTGAGCAGGTGGTCGCGCAGCAGCGGCTTCTTCAGCTCCTGGGCCAGGCCGCGGTAACGGCCCCAGTGGTAGGGCGCGGCGCCGCCGCCGTGCGGGATGACCAGCCTCAGGGTCGGGAAGTCGCGGAACAGGTCGCCCTGGATCAGCTGCATGACCGCGGTGGTGTCGGCGTTGATGTAGTGCGCGCCGGTGGTGTGGAAGCAGGCGTTGCAGCTGGTGCTGACGTGGACCATCGCCGGGATGTCGTACTCGACCAGCTTTTCGTAGATCGGATACCAGCTGCGGTCGGTCAGCGGCGGGCTGGTCCAGTGGCCGCCGGACGGGTCGGGATTGAGGTTGACCGCGACCGCGCCGTACTGCTCCACGCACTTGACCAGCTCGGGGATGCAGGTGGCCGGGTCCACGCCCGGGCTCTGCGGCAGCATCGCGGCGGGGATGAAGTGGTCGGGGAACAGCTGGCTGACCCGGTGGCACATCTCGTTGCAGATCGCCGCCCAGGCCGAGGAGACCTGGAAGTCGCCGATGTGGTGGGCCATGAAGCTGGCGCGCGGCGAGAACACGGTCAGGTCGGAGCCGCGCTCGCGCATCAGGCGCAGCTGGTTGTGCTCGATCGACTCGCGGATCTCGTCGTCGGAAATCCTCAGCTCCGAGGCCCTGGGCATGGCCGACGGGTCGCCGATCGCCGCGATCTGGCGGTTGCGCCACTCCTCGAGCGCCCTGGGCGCGGTGGTGTAGTGGCCGTGGATGTCGATGATCATCTGGTCCTACCTGGTCTTGCGCCGCCGGCGGGGGCGGACGTTGCGCTCACGCCGGCGCCATGCCGTGGGCGAGCAGGATCCCGGACGCCGCGTCCGAGGCCATGAAGTCGAGCAGGCGTGCGGCCGCCTTCGGGTCGCGGCTGCGCACGCACACCGCGCCGGAGAACACCGTCGCGTGCTGGATCGCGTCGGGCAGCGGGCCGATCGCGTCCACGCCCTCCACGCCGACCAGCTCGCTGCGCTGCTGGAAGCCCAGTTCCACCTCGCCGCGCGCGATCAGCGCCGCCACCGGCACGCCCGGCGGCGCCTGGACCAGGCGCGGCTGTACCTGCTCCCGGATGCCCCAGCGCTGGAACAGCCCGGTGAGGTAGGTGCCGCTGGGGCCGGTGGAATGGCCCAGGGTGCGCGCGGCCAGCACCGCCTCGCGAACCTGCGCCTCGTCGGCGACCGGCGGCCGCGGCGCGTCCGCGCGCACCGCCACCCAGATCTCCGACCGCATCAGCGCGCGGCGGCTGCCCGGCACCAGGTGCCCGGCCGCTTCCAGGCGCTCGAGCGCCGGCGCCGCCAGCCACACCAGGTCGACCGGCTCGCCGTCCATGACGCGCTTCTCGGCATCGACGCCGCCGACCGAGGTGATCCGCACCTGGGACAGCCCGGCCGCCAGGGCCCCGGACGCCAGCGCCGAGAGCACCTGGCGCGTGGCCATCGACGACAGGCCCTCGAGGACCGGACGCGGGTCAGCCATGCACGCCTCCCGGGGCCGGGCCGCGCCCCTGCGCGTCAGTGCGCGATCGCGTCGTTCGGCGGGGGGCGGGACGGGAACGCATGACCGGCATTGTTGGTGGTCATCACCATCCCCGCCACGCGGGAACCGCTCTAGCTGTTATCGCATTCCGGCATGGCCGACTCCAATCCATGCCGTCAGTGCTGGGACGAGGGCCGGCTGCGCAGGGTCAGCCACCAGGTCAGCGCGCCGGCCACCAGCAGCACCGGCACCAGCGCCATGAGCACCTGGTTGGCGCTGGAACCGCCGCCGATCAGCACCGCCGCCAGCAGCGGGCCGGCCGCCGAACCCAGCCGCCCCACCGACACCGCGGCGCCCACGCCGGTGCCGCGCACCGCGGTCGGGTACTGCCCGGGGGCCAGGGCGTAGAGGATGGTCTGGGTCGAGGAGACGGTGGCGCCAATGGCCAGGCCGCAGAGCATGGCCGCCAGCGGCGAGGCCGGCGACGCGGCCATCGCCAGCAGCGCACCGATGGTCGCGAGGAATGCCACCGGCACGCAGGCGGTGCGCCAGCGCCCGTCCATCAGCTGGCCGGTGGCCACGCTGGCCACCGCGCCGCCGATGTTGAACAGCATCTGCACCCACGAAGCATCGCGCACGCTCAGCCCGCGGCCCACGAGCAGCGACGGCAGCCAGTTCAGCAGCAGGTACATCGCCAGCAGGGCGAGGAAGAAGCCCACCCACAGCGCCACGGTGCGCAGTGCGCGGCCCTCGCCGAACAGGGCCAGGGCCACGCCAGCGCGTTCGCGCGTGTCGAGCTGGCGCTGCTCGCGCGAGTCCGGCAGGAACAGCAGCAGCGGCACGGTGAGCAGCAGCGGCGCGAGGCCGCCGACCAGGAACACGTTCTTCCAGCTCTCGGGCTCGACGCCCATCGCGCTGGTCAGCGCCGCCAGGGCGCCACCCGTGGGCAGGCCGGCGTACATGGCGCCGACCACGAAGTGGCGGCGGTTCGCCGGCGCGTTCTCGGTCACCAGGGCGAGCAGGTTGGGGAGCGCGCCGCCCAGGCCGACCCCGGTCAGGAACCGGGTGACGAGCAGGCTCTCGGCGCTCCAGCTGTAGGCGGTGGCCACGGACATGGCGCCGAACGCCGCCACCGAGGCGATCAGTACCGCCTTGCGGCCCAGGCGGTCGGACAGCCGGCCGCCGATCGCCGCGCCGAGCATCAGCCCGAACGTGGCGGCGCTGAAGAACCAGCCCAGCTGGTCCGGCCCCAGCTCGAACGCCGCGCGCACGCGCGGCGCAACCACGCCCGCCGCCTGCAGGTCATACCCTTCGAACACCGACACCGCGCAGCACAGCGCCAGCGTCAGCCATGCCGTCCTGCCCGCCGGTTCGCGCACCGCCTGGCCCATGGATCCTCCCGTTTGCCTGTCGCCGCCCGGCAGGCGGCGCTGGCGTCGAGCAGGCCACAGCAATTAGTTATTGTCAATAACTTGCCATCGCGCAACCGCGAATCACGCGACCGGCCGGCGGCCACACGAGGCCCGCGGCGGGCCAGGGACAGGCGCCTTGCGACGCGCGGGCGTGCCGTCGGACAGCAGCCGCGATGCATCTCCCCCGGCGCCACGGCCGGCGTCTCCGCGGGCGGCAGCGATCTTGACTGGTCCGTCCATATATGACCGAATAGTCAATAACTCGAGCCACCACCGCATCCCGCACGCGCCGCGCCCCGGCCGCGCATTGCGACCGCGCCGGCAACCCAAGCCAAGAGGATCCGCATGTTTCCGTTGAACGCCTGGTACGTGGCCTGCACCCCGGACGACATCGAGGGCAAGCCGCTGGGGCGGCGCATCTGCGGCCTGGCGATGTGCTTCTTCCGCGACGAAGAAGGCAAGGCCGCGGCGGTGGAGGACTTCTGTCCGCACCGCGGCGCCGCGCTGTCGCTCGGCACCGTGTGCGAGGGCAAGCTGGTGTGCGGCTACCACGGCCTGGTGATGGGCCGCGACGGCTGCACCGTGTCGATGCCGCAGCAGCGCGTCGGCGGCTTCCCGCGCATCCGCAGTTACCCGGTGCTCGAGCGCTACGGCTTCGTCTGGGTATGGCCCGGCGACCCCGCGCTCGCCACGCCCGACGCCCTGCCCCACTTCGAGTGGGCTGAAAGCCCGGACTGGGCCTACGGCGGCGGCCTGTACCACGTGGAGGCCGACTACCGGCTGATGGTCGACAACCTCATGGACCTCACCCACGAGACCTACGTCCACGCCACCAGCATCGGCCAGAAGGAGATCGACGAGTCGCCGGTGACCACGCGCGTGGTCGGCCAGGAAGTGGTGACCAGCCGCTTCATGGAGAACATCATGGCGCCGCCGTTCTGGCGCGCCGCGCTGCGCGCCAACGGCCTGCCCGACGACCAGCCGGTGGACCGCTGGCAGATCTGCCACTTCACCCTGCCCAGCCACGTCATGATCGAGGTCGGCGTGGCCCTGGCCGGCAACGGCGGCCACCAGGCGCCGGACGCGGTGAAGGCCTCCAGCGTCGTGGTCGACTTCATCACCCCCGAGACCGGCACCAGCCACTGGTACTTCTGGGGCATGGCGCGCCGCTTCAAGGTCGACGACCCCGAACTGACCGCCAGCATCCGCGAAGGCCAGGGCCGCATCTTCGCCGAGGACCTGGCGATGCTCGAATCGCAGCAGCGCAACCTGCTCGACCACCCGGGCCGCGACCTGCTCAAGCTCAACATCGACGCCGGCGGCGTGCAGGCGCGGCGCATGATCGACCGGGCGATCGCGGCCGAAGCGGCCGCCGCCTCCGCGTGAGCGACACGATCGACGTCCGCGTCGCGCGCCGCGCCGACGAGGCCGAAGGCGTGGTCTCGCTGCGCCTGGAACGCATCGACGGCGCGCCGCTGCCGGCGTTCGAGCCGGGCGCGCACGTGGACCTGCACCTGGGCGACGGCCTGGTGCGCCAGTATTCGCTGTGCAACGTGCCCGGACAGCCGTGGTACGAACTCGGGATCCTGCTGGCCGAGGATTCGCGCGGCGGCTCCCGCGCCGTGCACGCGCTGCGCGAGGGCGACCGGCTGCGCATCGGTGCGCCGCGCAACCTGTTCCCGCTCGCGAGCGATGCGCCGCACCACCTGCTGCTCGCCGGGGGCATCGGCATCACCCCGCTGCTGAGCATGGCCGAGGTGCTGCATCGCGACGGACGGCCGTTCGCGCTGCACGCCTGCGCGCGCAGCACCGCGCGGCTGCCGTTCCAGGCGCGCCTGGCCACCGCGCCCTGGAGCCGCCAGGTGCGCGTCCACATCGACGGCCCCGACGGCCCCAGCCACAGCCTCGACGCGCTCGTGGCCGGCGCTCCCGCCGGCAGCCACGTCTACGCCTGCGGCCCGGCCGGCTTCATCGAGGCCGCGCGCCGGGCCTGCGAGGCGGCCGGGTTCGGCGCCGGCCGCTTCCACAGCGAGTCGTTCAGCGCGCTGCCGGTGGATGCGTCGGGCAACGACGGGTTCGAGGTCGAGATCAACGACGGGCGCGTGTTCCGCGTCGCCGCGGACCAGAGCGTGGCCCAGTGCCTCGAGGCGCACGGCGTGTTCATCCCGCTGTCGTGCGAACAGGGCATCTGCGGCACCTGCGTCACCCGCGTGCGGGCCGGCATCCCCGACCACCGCGACCAGTTCCTGACCGACGAGGAACGCAGCTCCGGCGCACTGTTCACGCCCTGCTGCTCGCGCTCGCTGACGCCGAGGCTGGTGCTCGACCTCGATGGCTGAGGCGCCGTGCGTAGAATGGGCCATCGGCGTCCCGCCGCACCGGTAGAGCCGTGGACCTGCGCCAGATCGCCTATTTCGTGCAGGTAGCCGAACTCGGCAGCTTCACCCGTGCCTCCGTGGTGCTGGACGTGGCCCAGCCTGCGCTCAGCCGCCAGGTGCGGCTGCTCGAAGTGGAGCTGGGCCAGCCGCTGCTGGTCCGCAACGGCCGCGGCGTCACCCCGACCGAAGCCGGGCGGGTGCTGCTCGAGCGCGGCCGCGGCCTGCTGCACCAGGTGGAAAGCCTGCGCGACGAGCTCGCGCGCCTGGGCGGCGGCACCCGCGGCAAGGTCGCGCTCGGCATGCCGCCCACGCTGTCCAAGCTCCTGACCGTCGCCCTGGTGCGTTCGGCCGCGCGCCACCTGCCCGGCGTGACCCTGTCGATCAGCGAGGGCCTGAGCACGGTGATGATGGAGGCGCTGGTCGCCGGCAGCCTCGACGTCGCCCTCGTGTACGACCTGCCGCAGCAGCCGGGCGTGGCGCTGGAGACGGTGTTCGAGGAGCCGCTGCTGCTGGTGTCGCGGGCCAGCGCCGGCGCGGATCCGCAGCCGGTGTCGCTGCCCGACCTGGCCCGCCTGCCGCTGGTGATCCCGCGCCGGCCCAACACCATCCGCATGCGGGTCGAGGACACCCTTGCCCGCATGGGCCAGGCGCCCACCATCGCGATGGAGGCCGACGGCGTCGACGCGATCCTCGGCCTGGTGGCCGACGGCGTGGGCCACGCGCTGCTCAGCGCCAACGCGGTGCGCACCGCGGCCCAGCCGCTGCGCTACCTCACCCGGTCCATCGCGCCGCCGGGGCTGACCGCGCGGGTGATGCTCGCGACCAGCGCGCACCGGCCCACCACCCAGGCCCAGCGGTCGATGGTGGCGCTGATCCGCTCCGGCCTGCCGGCCGCGCTCGATCCGGACCGCGACCAGCGCGACGGCCGGCCGGCGTTCTGGCTGTAGGCGCCGCGCCGGCGGCGCCCGCGCCTCAGTCGAGGTCGGGGAACGGCAGGCCGACGTAGTTCTCGGCGATGCTGCGCCGCCCGGTCTCGCTCGACAGCAGGTAGGACAGCTCGGCCTCGCGGATGCGGCGGTCGAAGCCGGGCGTGTCGGGGAAGTCGTGCAGCAGGCTGGTCAGCCACCACGAGAAGCGCTGCGCCTTCCAGATCCGGTCCAGGCACAGCGGCGAATAGCGCTGCAGCGCGTCGTGGTCGCCGGCGCAGGCGCGGGCGAGCAGCTTCCAGGCCACGAACACGTCCGACGCGGCGAGGTTCAGGCCCTTGGCGCCGGTCGGCGGCACGATGTGCGCGGCGTCGCCGACCAGGATCATGCGCCCGTACTGCATCGGCTCGACCACGAAGCTGCGCAGCGGCGCGATGCTCTTCTCGATCGACGGCCCGGTGACCAGGCGCCCGGCGTGCGATTCCGGCAGCCGCCTGCGCAGCTCGTCCCAGAAGCGCTCGTCGCTCCAGTCCTCGACCTTTTCGGTCAGCGGCACCTGCAGGTAGTAGCGGCTGCGGGTGCGGCTGCGCATGCTGCACAGCGAGAAGCCGCGCGGATGCCGCGAGTAGATCAGCTCGTCGTCCACCGGCGGGGTGTCGGACAGCAGGCCCAGCCAGCCGAACGGGTACACGCGCTCGTACTCGGTCAGCACGCCCGCGGGGATGCTGCGGCGGCTGACCCCGTGGAAGCCGTCGCAGCCGGCGACGTAGTCGCACTCGATGCGTTCGCGGCGACCGTCGAGGGTGAACGAGACCGACGGGCGCGCGCCGTCGAGGTCGTGGATCTCCACGTCGGCGGCGCCGTAGTGGATCACCCCGCCCTCGCGCTGGCGCAGCTCCATCAGGTCGCGGGTGAGCTCGGTCTGGCCGTACACCATCACCGAGGTGCCGGTCAGGCCCTTGAGGTCGACGTGGTGCAGCACGCCGTCGACGCCGACGTGGAAACCGTCGTGCGGCAGCCCTTCGCGGTCCATGCGCTCGCCCGCGCCGGCGAGCCGCAGCATCTCGACCGCGCCCTTCTCCAGCACGCCCGCGCGGATCCGGCCGAGCACGTACTCGGGCGTCTGCCGTTCCAGCACCACCACGTCCACGCCCGCGCGCGCCAGCAGCTGCGACAACAGCAGGCCCGACGGGCCCGCACCGATCACCACGACCTGGGTCTTCATCCGCACTCCACGGGAACGGGGCATGCCCCACGGTCCGATTCTTTGCGGCCGGGCCGCGCCGATGAATGCACGGACCGGACCGTCACAGGGACTTTTCGCTCATCCGCCCATTTTTGTTATTGTTCATAACTGTACCCGGGTCCCCCGCCCCGTGAGGAAGCCACGCATGAACGGTTCCGTCCGCGCCCGCGAAGGCAATGCGATTCCGCTGTTCCCGCTCTACGGCGAGCGAACGCCGTGGCAGGCGCCCGACCTGGTGCACTGCGAGACGATCGCCTCGCGCAGCCGCCGCCACGGCTGGGTGATCGCCCCGCACCGTCACGCCGACCTGGGCCAGCTGCTGTGGGTGGCCCGCGGCCGGGTCGCGATCCAGCTCGACGGACGCGAGCATCGCGCCCAGGGCCCGGTGCTGCAGTTCGTGCCGCCGATGTGCGTGCACGGATTCGTGTTCAGCGAGGACGTCCAGGGCCACGTGGTCACCCTGGCCGCGCCGCTGCTGGCCGGGCTGGCCGAGGAACTGGGAGCGGCGGGCGACCTGCGCCAGCCGCTGCGGCTGCGGGTGGGCGAGTCCGGATCGGCCCTCGCCGCCACCTTCGCCCAACTGCACGAGGAGTACCACCAGCGCGCGCCGGGCCGGGAGGCGATGCTGCGCGCCCTGAGCCTGCAGGCGCTGGTGCACCTGCTGCGCGACCAGGCCGACCGCGGGCGACCGGAGCCGGCACCGCCGCCGCGGCGCGCGCGCGAGCTGCAGCTCGAGCGCTACCGCGAACTGGTGGAGCAGCACTTCCGCAAGCACCTGCCGGTGGGCTACTTCGCCCAGCGCCTGGGCATCAGCATCGCCAGCCTCAACCGGATCTGCCGCGACCTCGCCGGCACCAGCGCGCAGGGCCTGCTGCACCAGCGCCTGCTGCTGGAAGCCAAACGCGACCTTGCCTACACCCACAAGCCGATCCAGGTGGTCGCCGAGGAACTCGGCTTCAGCGATCCGGCCTACTTCAGCCGCTTCTTCAGCCGCGCCATGGGCTGCCCGCCGTCGAGCTACCGCGCGCGCGCATGCCACCACCTGGACCGGGGCGGCTGAGGGCGCGTCCGCCGCGGACGCAACAGCCGCCAGGCGCGGGCCGCCCGCGTCCCAGCGCCGCCGGTCGGCTCCGCTCCGCGGCGGCGGGCGTTCGCGCACCCGTGGATGCCTTCTGACCATTTGGTCATAATGGCCACGGCCACGGCGCGTCGCCCGCGCCGCCGGCTACCGTCCGTCGCCGCAGGGAAGGCCGCATGCCCAACGAGTCCCGTCCTGCCACGCGCGCACGGCGCCCCGACCGGCGCCGCGACCGCACCCGCGAGGCGCTGCTGCGCGCGGGCCGGGCGCTGTTCGCGCAGCGCGACGTGGACGCGGTGAGCATCGACGAGATCGTCGACCTGGCCGACGTGGCCAAGGGCAGTTTCTACAACCACTTCCGCGACAAGGAAGCCTTCGCCCGCGAAATCGGGGCCGAGGTGCGCAACCGCGTCGAGCAGGCCATCATCGCGGTCACCGCCGACGTGGACGACGCGGCGCTGCACTCGGCCCTCGCCCTGTGCGTGTTCGCCCAGTTCGCCACCCGCTTCCGCGACTCGGCGCGGGTGCTGTACAAGCTCAACGACGGCTCCACCATGGCCCAGGCGCCGATCAACCGGAACATGGCCCAGGTGCTCGAACGCGGCGTGGCCGGCGGCCGCTTCCGCGACATCGACCTGGAGTGCGCGGTGCTGGTGGTGATGGGCCTGACCGTGATCACGGTGCGCCACGTGCTGGAGGACCGCCTCGCCACCCCGTCGGCGGAGATCGCCCGCAGCATGGCGCAGTCGATGCTGCGCGCGCTCGGCATCCCTCCGGCGCAGGCGCGCTCGCTCGCCGCGACCGCGGTGGCGCGCATCTTCGCCAACGGCGCCGCAGTGTTCCCGGACGCGGCCTGAGCCGCGCCGTCAGAGCGTGGCGCGCAGGCGTGCCAGCTGCGCGTTGAACTCCAGGCGCAGCTCGCCGAGCATCCACGACGCCCGTTCCCGGCGCTCCACCGCATCGGCGCCGGCCGATCCACCCGCCACCGCCACGGTGCGCACGCAGGCGTAGGCCAGCAGCACCTGGCCGGTCGCGCGCAGGAAGCTGTCCGCCACGCGCGCAGGCGCCGACACGTCACTCGCCGCGGCCGCGCGCACGCGTTCGAACGCGGACCAGAGCCTGCGCCGCAGGCGGCGCAGTGCCGCGGCGGGACCCGACTGCCCCGCGGCCTCCGCGGCGGCGGCGACGCGCTCACATTCGCCGCAGAATACCGCCAGGCGCGCGCCGTCGTCGGCCAGCAGCTTGCGCTGCAGCAGGTCGAGCGCCTGGATCTCGTTGCTGCCCTCGTAGATCATCGCGATGCGGCTGTCGCGCACCACCTGTTCGATGCCGTATTCGCGCACGTAGCCGTAGCCGCCGAAGGCCTGCAGCGCGCGATTGGCGAGCAGGTGCCCGCATTCGGTGAAGTGCGCCTTGGCCACTGGCGTCAGCAGTTCGACCAGCATCCCCGCACGCCGGCGCTCGTCCGCATCCGGCGCGTGCTCATGCAGGTCGATCAGGTGGCCCAGCCAGTAGCCGGCGGCGCGCATCTGTTCCGACCAGCCGCGCAGGCAGCGCAGCAGGTGGCGGATCGGCGGATGCGCGGCGATCGGGTCGGCGGGCTGTTCCGGCTCCATGCGCGGCTCGGCGCGCATCTGCCGGCGCTGGTGGGCGTAGGCATGGGCCAGCTCGCTCGCGCGCGCCGCGTGCGCCACGCCCTGCATCGCGGCGTGCAGGCGCGCGGCGTTCATCATCACGAACATCGCCGGCAGCCCGCGATGCGCCTCGCCCACCCGCCAGCCCACCGCGCCCTCGAAGCGCAGCGCGGTGGTGGCGCTGCCGTGCAGGCCCATCTTGTGCTCGAGGCCGTCGACGAACACGCCGTTGCGGCTGCCGTCCTCGAGCACGTCCGGCACCACGAACAGCGAGATCCCGCGCGTGCCCGGCGGCGCGTCGGGCAGCCGCGCCAGCACGAGGTGGACGATGTTCGGGGTCAGGTCCTGGCTGCCGCCGGAAATGAACACCTTGGCCCCGGTGACGCGCACGCTGCCGTCGGCGGCCGGGACCGCGCGCGTGCGCAGCAGCGACAGGTCGCTGCCGGCCTGCGGCTCGGTGAGGCACATCGTGGCCAGCCATTCGCCGCCGACCAGCGGCGGCAGGAAGCGGGCCTGGACGTCCGGCGACGCATGCGCCTGCAGGCAGGCGACCGCGCCGGCGAGCAGGCCCGGGTACATCGTCCACGCATGGTTGGCGCCCGCCTGCATCTCGGTGAATGCCAGTTCCAGCAGCGCGGGCAGGCCCTGGCCGCCCCAGGCGGGGTCGCGGGCCAGGGCCGGCCAGCCGTCCGCGACGTAGCGCCGGTAGGCCTGGGCGAATCCGTCGGGCGTGCGGACGCGCCCGTCGACGAGCCGGCAGCCCTGCACGTCGCCGACCGCGTTGAGCGGCGCCAGTACCTCGGCGCAGAAGCGGCCGGCCTCGGCCAGCACCGCTTCGGCGGTGTCGCTATCGAGCGTGGCGAAACGCGGGATGCGCTTCCAGTCGTCCCCGGCCCGCAGCCACGGGCCGAGGAGGAAGGCGACGTCATCCAGCGGCGGCTGCCACCGCAGCATCGCGCCGGATCAGAACGGGTAGTGGCGCGGCTCGTTCTGGATCGTGATCCAGCGCAGCTCGGTGAACTCGGCGATGCCCGCCTTGCCGCCGAACCGGCCATAGCCGCTGTCCTTCACGCCGCCGAACGGCATCTGCGCCTCGTCGTGCACGGTCGGGCCGTTGATGTGGCAGATGCCCGACTGGATCCGCGAGGCGACGCGCCAGGCGCGC
Organism: Luteimonas sp. J29; assembly: GCF_000472505.1. Lineage (GTDB taxonomy): Bacteria > Pseudomonadota > Gammaproteobacteria > Xanthomonadales > Xanthomonadaceae > Luteimonas. The sequence continues at coordinate 427,323 of NZ_AWZR01000001.1, read as the reverse complement.
GAGACGTCGCGGCTGAACACCGCCGCCGACAGCCCGTACTCGGTGTCGTTGGCGACCTCGACCGCCTGGTCCTCGCCGTCGACGCGGATCACCGACACCAGGTTGCCGAACGACTCCTCGGAGTACAGGCGCATCTGCCTGGTGACCCCGTCGACCACCGTCGGCTGCATGATGGTGCCGTCGATCTGGCCGCCGCAGGCGACGCGTGCACCCTTGGAGACAGCGTCGTCGATCAGCTCGCGGCAGTGCGCGGCCGCCTCGGGCGAGAACAGCGCGCCGAGCGGAGTGTCGTTCGCGGCCGGGTCGCCAGCCTTGAGCGTGGCGGCCTTGGCCGCGACCATCGCCACGAACTCGTCGGCGACCTTGTTGTCGACCACCAGGCGCTCGGTCGACATGCAGATCTGGCCCTGGTTCATGAACGCGCCGAACACCGCGCCGTCGCGCGCGGCCTCGAGGTCGGCATCGTCGAGCACCAGCAACGGCGCCTTGCCTCCGAGCTCGAGCAGCGCCGGCTTGAGCGACTCGGCCGCCAGCCTGCCGACGATGCGGCCCACGCGGGTCGAGCCGGTGAAGTTGACCCGGCGCACGCGCGGGTCGCGGATCAGCGCGGCCACGATCTCCGGCGCATCGGCCGGGGCGTTGGTGACCACGTTGACGACGCCCTCGCCCAGCCCCGAATCGACCAGCACTTCGCCGATCAGCGCATGCACGCCCGGGCACGCTTCGGACGCCTTGAGCACCACGGTGTTGCCGCAGGCCAGCGGCGTGGCCAGCGCGCGGGTGCCGAGGATGACCGGCGCGTTCCACGGCGCGATGCCCAGCACCACGCCGGCCGGCTGGCGCACGCCCATGGCGAGGCTGCCGGGCACGTTGGACGGGATGACCTCGCCACTGATCTGGGTGGTCAGCGCCGCCGCCTCGCGCAGCATGTTGGCGGCCAGCATCACGTTGAAGCCGTACCAGCCGGCCGTGCCGCCGGTCTCGGCGACGCCGATGCGGATGAAGTCGCCGGCGCGCGCATCCATCAGGTCCGCGGCCTTGAGCAGGCGGGCCCTGCGCTCGCCGGGCGAGACCGCCGCCCAGGCCGGGAACGCCGCGGCCGCAGCGTCGACCGCCGCGATGGCATCGGCCACCGACGACGCAGGCGCGCGGCTGGCGACTTCGCCGTTGACCGGGTTGAGGCGGTCGAACGTGGCGCCGTTGGCGGCGGCGCGGCGCGCACCACCGATCAGAAGTTCAACGTGATGCATGGTTCCTCCTCTCTTCGCCGCCGTGGCGGCCGGTCAATCGACGTTGCGACGGTAGGTCTGCAGGCCGGGTTTGATCGTCTTCTCGTCCAGGAACTGCTTCAGGCCCTGCTGGCGCCCGCGCTCGGGATCGCGATGGTTGGACTGGTCGACCTTCGCGTACAGGTAGTCCTCGTTCTGCTCCCAGGTCAGCTCGCGGCAGCGCTTGAACCCGTGCCTGGCGAAGCGCAGCACCACCTGGTTCTTCTCGCGCAGCACCTGGGCGAGCGCGTTGACTTCCTCGCGCAGGCGCGCGCGCGGCACCGATGCGTTCACCAGGCCCATCGCCGCCGCTTCCTGGCCGGTGAAGGTCTTGCCGGTCATGATGTAGTACAGCGCCTGGCGGTGGCCCATCGTGTCCGCGACCGCCTTGCTCACCAGGTTGCCCGGCGGGATGCCCCAGTTGATCTCCGACAGGCCGAACACCGCCTCGTCGGCCGCGATCGCCAGGTCGCACGCCACCAGCGGCGAGAACGCGCCGCCGAAGCACCAGCCGTTGACCGCCGCGATCGTGGCCTTGGTGTAGAACCGCAGCCGCCGCCACTGCCACTCGGAGCATTCGCGGCGCACCCGCTCCTGCATGATCTCTTCCTGGCCGTCGGTCTCGCGGAAGTATTCCTTCAGGTCCATGCCGGCCGACCACGACTCGCCCGCGCCGGTCAGCACCAGGATGTCCGCGTCGCGGTCCACCTCGATCGCGTCCAGGACCTCCAGCATCTCGCGGTTCAGCGTCGGGCTCATCGCGTTGCGCTTGGCGGGGCGGTTGAGCGTCACCCACGCGACCCCGTCCTGCACTTCCACTTCGACGCAGCTCCAGCGCCCTTGGTAATCAGCCATCGTGTCTCCTCGCACCTGTGGCGGCGTGTCGGCCCGGAACGCCTCCGGGCGATCATTGTTATGCAGCATAACAAATGATCGGGCGGATGGAAGGGGGTGCACGGAGCGGCCTTGGCCATGCCCACCGGGCCCCTGCCGCAACCGGCCCGCCGGGCGGCCCGTGGCGGGTTCAGCGCCGGCGGATCCGCTCGAGCGCCTGGCACAAGCGGGTCGCGTCGCGGCCCGGCAGGCGCCGCAGCCGCGCCTCGTGCCGTGCGTGCGTGTGGTCGGCCCCGGCCAGCAGGGCCTTGCCTTCCGGGGCCAGGCGGAGCACCCGGCAGCGCCCGTCGGCACGGCTGCGCCGTCGTTGGATCCGGCCGCGCCGCTCCATGCCGGCCACCGGCAGCGCGAGGCCGGGGCGCTTGATCCCGGGCGTCCGGCCGGGCCACTGCCGGCGCAGCCCCCGTTCGAGGGCGACCAGTTCGGCGCGCAACAGCGCACCGGACGCAGGCTGCGGGGACAGAGCGTGTCGACGATGTTGCGCAACGCCGCCATCTGCGCCATGCGCGGCCGGACGCCGATGTGCGCCTGGACCGGACCGGTCCCGACCTCGTCGACCAGGGCCCGCCCGTCCCGCATGCTGGCGGCGACCACCCGCTTCCCCGCCGCGACTTCCACCACCTCGGCGAATTGTTATATATCATACCTATCTGCCACGTCCCGGCCCGGGAAGAGGAACCATGCAAGCAGCCACGAGCGGATCCGCCGTCGCCCAGGTCGCGGCGCACCTGCACACCCCGGCCACGCTGGCCCACCTGCTCGCGCATTCGGTCGCGCGCGCGCCCGACCGCACGGCGCTGGTGTTCGGCGGACGGGAGACAAGCTACCGCGAACTCGGTCTGCGCGTGGCGGCGCTCGCGCGCGAACTCAGGCAGCGCGTGCCGCGCGGCGGCATCGTGGCCGCGCCGCTGGCCAACAGCCCCGAGTGCGTGGTCACCGCATTCGCCGCGTTCGCGGCCGGCGTGCGCTACGCGCCGCTGAACCCGTTCTACGGCCGCAGCGAACTGGCGACGCTGTTCAGGGCCCGGGCGCCCGACCTCATCGTCCACAACCGCGACAGCGCCGCCGCGGCGCGCGCGCTGGCCGAGGACACGGGCGGCGCGGCGCTGCTGGAACTCGACGCGACCGCTCCGTTCGAGGACGACGGCGGCGACGCCGCCGGGGCGATCCTCTCGGTATGCCCGGACCTCTCGCCCGACGAACCCGCGCTGCTGATCTTCACCGGCGGCACCACCGGCCTGTCCAAGGCGGTCGAGCACAGCCATGCCGGCATGGTGTTCTCGGTGCGCGCGCACTGCACCGGGTGGGAGCTGCGCTACGACGTCGAGCGCATCCTCGACGTCGCGCCGCTGTTCCACATCTGGGGCCTGGGCTTCGCGATGCTGGCGCCGCTGTACCTGGCCTCGACCCTGATCCTGCTGCCGCGCTACCAGCCCGAGCAGGTGCTGCAGCAGCTGCAGCGCCAGCGCGCGACCGTGTTCGCCGGCGGCCCCGCGCCGATCTACGCCGGCCTGCTGGCCTCGCCCGAGTTCGCCTCCACCGACCTGGGCCACCTGACCCTGGCGCTGACCGGCGGTTCGCCCTGCCCGCAGCCGCTGCGCGAGGCCTGGATGCAGAAGGTCGGCACGCCGCTGCTCGAGGGCTGGGGCATGTCGGAAGGCGCGCCGCTGGTCTACAACTGGCGCTCGCGTCCGCAGCGCCCCTCGTCGGTGGGACATCCGGCGCCGGGTATCGAACTCAGGCTCGTGGACGTGGTCGACCCGTCGCGGCCGGTGCCGGTGGGCGAGCCCGGCGAAGTGTGCGTGCGCGGCCCGCAGGTCATGCGCGGCTACCGCCTGCAGGAGAACCCGGCCGAGACCGGCCTCGACGCGGACGGCTGGCTGCACAGCGGCGACGTCGGCTACCTCGACGCGGACGGCTACCTGTACCTGGTCGACCGGATGAAGGAGATGATCCTGGTCGGCGGCTACAACGTGTACCCGCGCCAGGTCGAGGACCACATCCGCCAGTACCCGGACGTCGCCGACGTCGCGGTGGTCGGCATCCCCGACCCATATCTGGGCGAGAACCCGTACGCCTTCGTGGTCGCGCGCCGCGGCGGCAGCGTCGACGTCGATGCGCTGCTGGCGTGGTGCCAGGAGACCCTGGTCAAGTACAAGCGCCCGGTGGGCATCCAGGTGCTCGACGAACTGCCGCGCACCGGCGCCAACAAGCTCGACAAGCGCCGGCTGCGCGAGATCCTCAAGGCCACGACCTCCGGCTGAGGCTCAGAACTCCACGTCGAGCTTCACCCACGCCGAGCGCCCGGGCTCGTGGATGCGCACCGGGTCGGCCGGATAGCCGAAGGCGCTGTTGCCGGCGAGGTTGAGGTGTTCGGCGTAGTCGCGGTCGAACAGGTTGTCGATGCCGGCCGCCAGGCGCATCCGGTCGTTGATCCGGTAGGCGCCGTTGACCGAGAACACGGCGAACCCGCTGCTGCGGCCGAGGTCGCGCCCGACCACGTTGCCCAGCGCGGGACTGACGCGGTCCTGCGCCGCCACCACGCGCAGCAGCGCACCGGCCGACCACGTACCGTCGTCCCAGGCCGCGCTCAGCCGCGCCTCCAGCGGCGGCATCTGCGGCATCGCCTCGCCGCCGGCCAGTTCGCCCCGGGCGTGGGCGAGGGTTCCGCCGAGCGTCCAGTGGTCGGCCGCCTGCCACTCCACGCCGGCCTCCGCGCCACGGATGTCGGCATCGACGTTGCGCGCGCGCGTGGCGGTGCGGCCCATCGCGTCGAGGTAGTCGAACACGATGTAGTCGGCCATCCGCCCGGCATAGGCCGACACCCAGGCCTCGACCCGCTTGCCGGCGTAGCGCAGGCCAATGTCGAGCTGGGTGGTGCGCTCGGGCTGCACGCCCGCGAACGCGTTGGCCGCGCCGTCGGGACCGCGGTCGGGCGAGAACAGTTCCCAGTAGTCGGGCATGCGCGCGGTGTGGCCGAGGCCGGCGTACCAGCGCAGCGGCCTGCCTTCGACGTCGCGCTCGTAGCGGACGAAGGCCGAGGGCAGGGTTTCCGCGCGCACCTGGCCCAGGGTCGGATTGGGCATGGGCATCATCCCGCCGGTGCTGGCACGGCGGTCCTCGACCTCGGCGCGGTCCACGCGTGCGCCGGCGACCAGGTGCTGGCGGGGCCGCAGGTGCCAGTGCAGCTCGGCGAAGGCGCCGGCCTGGCGGAAGCGCGCGTCCACCGTCCACGGCTGCGCCAGGTACTGGTCGCGGCCCATCGCGGCGCGGCGCGCGTGCCGGCTGGTGCGTGCGTCGACGCCTGCGGCCAGCTCCCAGCGATCGCCGCCGACGTCGAGCGCGGCGCGGCCGCCGCGGGTGCGATGGGCGACGTTGCTCGCCATCGCCATCGGCATCGCGCCCTGCGGATCCGGGTCGCGCAGGGTGTAGTTGTCCATCACGTGGTCGACATCGTTGGCGTAGAGGTTGGCCGCGATCGCGCGCAGGCGTCCCTCCATGCCCTTCTTCTCGAAACGCAGGCCGAGGCTGTCGCGGTCGAACCGGGTGCCGTCCATGCCGCGGCCGGCGTAGCGCGCCTGGCCGTCGCCGGTGCCGACGCTGGCCTCGAGCACGGTGTCCGGATCCGGAGTCCAGCCGAACGCGGCATCCGCGTTCCACTTGTTCCAGGCCGAGGGCACGCGCCGGCCCGCGCCGTCGGCGTAGTCGCCCGATTCGGAGCGGTTGGCGGTGAGCCGCGCGTACACCGTGGGATTGCCCGCGGCCGCGTCGAGCACCTGGTCGTTGCGGCCGTGGCTGGCGACGGTGGCGCTGCCGTCCAGGCGCACGCCGGGCGCGTCGAAGTACGGCACCGCGCGCTCGAAGCGGACCGTGCCCGCCGACGCGCCCCCGCCCCACAGCACCGTCTGCGGTCCCTTGACGATGGTCAGCAGGTCGTAGGTTTCCGGCGCGACGTAGGACATCGCGTTGTCCATGCGCGAGGGGCACGCGCCCATCAGGGCACCGTCGCCGGCGAGCAGGTTCAGGCGCGAGCCGAACTGCCCGCGCAGCACCGGATCGCCGTTGGTGCCGCCGCTGCGCAGCGCGGCGAAGCCGGGCACGGTCTTGAGGTAGTCGGCGCCGTCGCTGGCCGGCACCGGCTGCCGCGGCAGGCGCGGGTCGGTCACCCAGGTCAAGGTCGCCACCGGCGCCGCGGCGGTGACCACCACCGCATCCAGGTCGACCGGGTCGGGCATGGCCGGCGCATCGGATCCGGACGTCGGCGACGCCGATGCCATCGACGACAGGCCCATCGCCACGCAGATGCACAACGCCTTGGCTTTCATCGCACGTCCTCCTCGCATGCGCGCATTGCAGCGCGGAGGCGGGCGCGCGGGAACGGACAAAATGTCCACAATCGCCGGCGGTTTGACCTGGATCAGGCGTGGCCCGGACGGCGCCCGGCGGCTGACCCAGGTCAAGGCATGCAGGGGCCTGGCGCGCGATGCTGCGGCCTCGCGCTTGCATCCGTCCGGATGCGGCGGCCACCCCGCGGAGGACCACGATGGAATTCCATGTCAGGCTCGGCGAGAACCGCATCGACCTCGGCGCCGTCGAGGACGCACTGCAGTCGCTCGATCCGGCCGCGCTCGCCGACCTCGACCTCGCCACCCGGACCCTGCGCGTGTCCACCAGCCTGGACGAGGCGCGGATCGCCGCCTGCCTGGCGCGCACGGGGTTCGCGGTGGACGCCGGCGCGATCGAGCGCCAGCCGTCGACCTGTTGCGGGGGTTGCGGAGGCTGAAGCGGCCGCGGCGGCAACCAGCCGCCGCGCGCGCTACTCGACCGTGACCGCCTTGGCCAGGTTGCGGGGCTTGTCCACGTCGGTGCCGCGCGCCAGCGCGGTGTGGTAGGCCAGCAACTGCACCGGGATGGTGTGCACGATCGGGCTGAGCACGCCGACGTGGCGCGGGGTGCGGATCACGTGCACGCCCTCGGATTCGCCGAAGTTGCTGTCGGCGTCGGTGAACACGAACAGCTCGCCGCCGCGCGCGCGCACCTCCTGCATGTTCGACTTCACCTTCTCGAGCAGGTTGTCGTTGGGCGCGATCACGACCACCGGCATCTCCGCGTCGACCAGCGCCAGCGGGCCGTGCTTGAGCTCCCCCGCCGGATAGGCCTCGGCGTGGATGTAGGAGATCTCCTTGAGCTTGAGCGCGCCCTCGAGCGCGATCGGGTAATGCACCCCGCGGCCCAGGAACAGCGCGTGCTGCCTGGGCGCGAAGCGCTCGGCCCACGACGCGATCTGCGGTTCCAGGTTCAGCGCGTGCTGCACGCTGCCGGGCAGGTGGCGCAGCGCCTCGATGTACCCCGCCTCCTTGTCCCCGTCCAGGCGGCCGTTGAGCTTGGCCAGGGTGGCGGCGAGCGCGAACAGGCCGACCAGCTGGGTGGTGAAGGCCTTGGTCGAGGCGACGCCGATCTCGGCGCCGGCGCGGGTGTAGAACACCAGCCGGCTGGCGCGCGGGATCGCGCTCTCGGGCACGTTGCAGATCGACAGGGTGAGGTCGTGGCCCAGCGACCTGGCGTACTTGAGCGCCTCCATCGTGTCGAGCGTTTCGCCCGACTGCGAGATCGTCACCACCAGGTGGCGCGGGTTGGCCACCGCCTGGCGGTAGCGGTACTCGCTGGCGATCTCGACGCTGCATGGCAGGCCGCTGATCGCCTCGATCCAGTAGCGCGCCACCGAGCCGGCGTAGAAGCTGGTCCCGCAGGCCAGGATCTGCACGCCCTCGACCCCGGCGAGCAGTTCGCGCGCGTCCTTGCCGAACAGTTCCGGCTCGAACGCGGCGGCGTCGATGATCGCCTCGAGCGTGTCGCCGATCGCGCGCGGCTGCTCGTGGATCTCCTTCTGCATGAAGTGCCGGTACGGGCCGAGCTCGAGCGAGGCCAGCGACACGTCCGACAGGTGCACCTCGCGCTCGACCGGGGCGTCGTCCGCGTCGAACACGCGCACCGACTCGCGGGTCACCTCGGCGGTGTCGCCTTCCTCGAGGAAGATCACCCGGCGCGTGGCCTGCACGATCGCCGAGACGTCGGAGGCGACGAAGTTCTCGCCCTCGCCCAGGCCCACCAGCAGCGGGCAGCCCATGCGCGCGACCACGATCCGGTGCGGCTCCTTGCGGCTGACCACCGCCAGCGCGTAGGCACCGTGCAGTTCCTTGACCGCGCGCTGCAGCGCGCCGAGCAGATCGTCGCCGGACTTGAGGTAGTGGTGGATCAGGTGCGCGATCACCTCGGTGTCGGTTTGCGACTCGAACGCGTAGCCGAGCTGCTGCAGGCGCGCGCGCTGTTGCTCGTGGTTCTCGATGATGCCGTTGTGGACCAGGGCCACGCCGTGGCTGATGTGCGGATGCGCGTTGGCCTCGGTGACGCCGCCGTGGGTGGCCCAGCGGGTGTGGCCGATGCCCAGGCTGGCCTGCATGCCGCCGGCCAGCGCCGCGGCTTCCATCTCGGCCACGCGGCCGGTGCGGCGCACGCGGCTGACGTCGCCGTCGGCCACCAGGGCGATGCCCGCGGAGTCGTAGCCGCGGTATTCCAGGCGCTTGAGACCGTCGATCAGGACCGGGACCACATCGCGATCCGCGATCGCGCCGACGATGCCACACATGTATCCGCTACTCCCAAGGTATCGGCCAAGTGTACGGGAAAGGACTGTCCGCCCGGACAGGCCGGGTGTCCGGGCGGACACCGGACGTGGCGCACAAAACCTTCTCGATCAATGACTTGGGTGTTGGCACGGGGATTGCGTAATTCCCCGTCGAACCCGCAGACAGACCACGACCGGACATGCAAAGCCCCCCCCGCATCCGCGACACCTCCGGACAGGACCAGATCCTCGCGCGCCCCACCGGCCTGCGCCGCCTGCGCAGGGGTTGGGTGCTCGGCGGCGCCGGCGGGATCGCGATCCTCGCCCTGGCGCTCTGGGTGGCCGGCGGCTGGGCGTCCGGCTCGGCCTCGTTCGACGCCTCGCGCCTGCGCATCGCCCAGGTGACCCGCGGCGACCTGGTGCGCGACCTCACCGCCGAGGGCCGCGTCATCACCGCCAACAGCCCGACCCTGTACGCGATCGCCGGCGGCACCGTCACGCTGAAGGTCGTGGCCGGCGACGTGGTCGAGGCCGGCCAGGAGCTGGCGGTGATCGACAGTCCCGAGCTGCGCAGCCGCCTGGTGCAGGAGGAATCGACCCTGGCCAGCCTCGAGGGCGAGGCCAGCCGTGCGGTGCTCGACGCCCAGCTCACCCGCTCCGACGCCCGCAAGCTGCTCGACCAGGCCCAGATCGACTACACCGCCGCGCAGCGCGACGTGGAGCGCTACGAGCGCGCCTTCAACGGCGGCGCGGTCTCGCGCAACGACTACGACCGGGCCCTGGACGGGCTGAAGAAGGCCGAGCTCGGCCTGGCCGCGGCGCGCAAGGACTTCGCCCTGCAGGGCCGGGGCTCCGGCATCGATGCGCGCAACAAGCAGCTGCTGGCCGAGCGCCAGCGCGCGGTGGTCGCCGAACTGCGCCGCCAGGTGGACGCGTTGACCCTGCGCGCGCCGTTCGACGGCCAGGTCGGCCAGGTGCAGGTCGCCCAGGGCACCAACGTGGCGATCAACGCGCCGATCCTGAGCGTGATCGACCTGAGCGTGTTCGAGGTCGAGATCCGGGTGCCGGAAAGCTTCGCCCGCGACCTGTCGATCGGCGTGCCGGCCCAGATCGCCAGCAGCGGCAACCGCTACGCGGCCAAGGTCGCGGCTGTATCGCCGGAAGTGGTCAACGGCGAGGTCACCGCGCGACTGCGCTTCGAGGAGGACCAGCAGCCGCCGAACCTGCGCCAGAACCAGCGCCTGTCCGCGCGCATCGTGCTCGACACCCGCGAGGACGTGCTGATGGTCGAGCGCGGGCCGTTCCTGGAGCAGGACGGCGGGCGCTTCGCCTGGGTGGTCGAGGGCTCCAGTGCCGTGCGCCGGCCGATCCAGGCCGGGGCCAGCAGCCTCAACGCCGTGGAAATCGTATCGGGCCTCGAGGAAGGCGAGCGCATCGTCGTCTCCGGCACCGACCAGTTCGACAACGCGGACCGCGTCCGCATCTCGGGACTCTGATCATGGACAACTTCGCCTGCTTCCCCCACAACCTGCGCTGGACCGCGCAGCAGCTCACCGACGCGGTGCCGCTGCGCCTGCACGAGCTGTACGCGATCAGCGTCGGCGCAGGCGCCGGCCGCGAGGCCGCCAACGGCATCCGCATGGCGCGCAGGCCGCGCGCCGCGTACACCAGCCATCCGCCGCTGCCGGCGCGCTTCCGCGTCGCCTGAGCGTCGCTTTCCGTCCTGCCGCGCGCGCCCGGCCTCTCTCTCCGGGCGCCGCGCAGCGGGATGGCCCTTCCCTCCTCCGCCGCCACCTTCCCGAGGACACCCACATGCTCGACATGCGCCAGGTCACCAAGATCTACCGCACCGAACTCGTCGAAACCCACGCCCTGAGGTCGCTCGACCTGCACGTGCGCGAGGGCGAGTTCGTCGCCGTCACCGGGCCGTCGGGCTCGGGCAAGACCACCTTCCTCAACATCGCCGGCCTGCTGGAGACCTTCACCGGCGGCGAGTACCTGCTCGACGGCGTCGACGTGAAGGACCTGGACGACAACCAGCGCTCGCGCCTGCGCAACGAGAAGATCGGCTTCATCTTCCAGAGCTTCAACCTGATCCCGGACCTCAACCTGTTCGACAACTGCGAGGTCCCGCTGCGCTACCGCGGCATGCCGGCCGGCGAACGCCGCCTGCGGATCGAGGAAGCGCTGTCGCAGGTGGGCCTGGGGTCGCGCATGAAGCACTACCCGTCCGAGCTGTCGGGCGGCCAGCAGCAGCGCGCGGCGATCGCGCGCGCGCTGGCAGGCTCGCCGCGCCTGCTGCTGGCCGACGAGCCCACCGGCAACCTCGACTCGCAGATGGCGCGCAGCGTGATGGAGCTGCTGGAGGACATCAACTCGCGCGGCACCACGATCGTGATGGTGACCCACGACCCGGAACTGGCCGCGCGCGCGCAGCGCAACGTGCACATCGTCGACGGCATGGCCACCGACCTGTCGATCGAGCCGGGCCTGGCCCGCGCGGCCAGGTCCGCGTCCACCGAGCCCGCGACCGCCTGACCGCGCACCGTCCGCCACGGCATCCCGCTTCCGGAGCCCTCCCATGTTCGGCTACTACCTCAACCTCGCCCTGCGCAGCTTCCGCCGCAACCGCGTGCTCACCGCGCTGATGGTGCTGGCGATCGCGCTGGGCATCGGCGCGTGCATGACCACGCTGACCGTGTTCCGGGTGCTGTCCGGCGACCCGATCCCGCACAAGAGCGACCGCCTGTTCTACATCCAGCTCGACCCGCAGAGCATGCAGGGCTTCACCCCCGGCGACGAACCCGCGTTCCAGATGACGCGGTTCGACTCCGAGACCCTGCTGCGCGAGAAGCGCGGGCACCGCCAGGCGATGATGACCGGCGGCGCCGTCGCGGTGACGCCGGAGCGGCAGGACGTGCCTGCGTTCATGACCGTGGCGCGCTACACCAGCGCCGACTTCTTCCCCATGTTCGACACGCCGTTCCTGCACGGCGGCGGCTGGTCGGGCGGCGACGACGAGGCCCAGGCCCGGGTCGCGGTGCTCTCGCGCGAGATGGCCCGGCGCCTGTTCGGCGAGGCCAACCCGGTCGGGCGCACGGTGCGCCTGGACCAGGCCGATTTCTCGGTGGTCGGCGTCCTCGACGAGTGGCAGCCGTCGCCGCGCTTCTACGACATGACCCTGGACAGCTACGGGCAGCGCGACGAGATCTTCCTGCCGATCTCGACCGCGGTGGCGCTGCAGATGGGCCGCAATGGCAGCATGGACTGCTGGGGCGACTCCAACGGCGACCAGACCAGCCTCAACGCGCCGTGCACCTGGATCCAGTACTGGGTGGAGCTCGATGCTCCGTCGAAGGCGGGCGACTACCGCGCCTACCTGGAGAACTACTCCGAGCTGCAGCGCGCGGCCGGGCGTTTCGAGCGGCCGACCAACGTGCGCATGCGCAACGTGATGGAGCTGCTGGAGTTCAACCGGGTGGTGCCGGGCGACGTGGTGATGCAGCTCTGGCTCGGCGTCGGTTTCCTGCTGGTGTGCCTGCTCAACACCGTCGGCCTGCTGCTGGCCAAGTTCCTGCGGCGCAGCAGCGAGATCGGCGTGCGCCGCGCGCTCGGCGCTTCCAGGCTCGAGATCTTCAAGCAGTTCCTGGTCGAGGCCGGCGTGGTCGGCCTGGCGGGGGGCGTGCTCGGCCTCGGCCTTGCACTGCTCGGGCTGTGGGGCGTGCGCCAGCAGCCGGTCGGCTACGCCGAACTGGCGCGCCTGGACCTGGGGATGCTGGTGGCCACCTTCGCCATCGCCATCGCCGCCAGCCTGCTGGCCGGCATGCTGCCCGCGTGGCGGGCCGTGCAGGTGAGCCCCGCGCTCCAGCTCAAGTCGCAGTAGTCCCTCCCGGCCCCGTCTTGCGGAGAAACGCCATGGAATTCCGCCCCATCCTGTCCACGCTGATGCGCCACAAGACCGCGGCGGCGCTGATCGTGCTCGAGATCGCGCTGACCTGCGCGATCATCTGCAACGCGATGTTCCTCATCGGCCAGCGCCTGGCCCAGCTCAACGAAGTGAGCGGCCTGGCCGAGAACGAGCTGGTCCGGGTGCAGATCACCGGCATCGGCAACGATCCCAACGCCGAGGCCCAGACCCGCGCCGACCTCGCCGCGCTGCGCGCCATCCCCGGCGTCACCCACGCCACGGTGATCAACCAGGTGCCGTTCGTGAACTCGTCCTGGAACAGCAGCGTCCGGCTGAGCGCCGACCAGCAGCAGGCCATGCTCAACGCCACGGTGTACATGGCCGAGGACCAGTTCCTCGAGGCACTGGGCCTGAAGCTGGTCGCCGGCCGCGACTTCAATCCCGACGAGTACCTCGAGTTCGAGGCCCTGCAGCGCCTGACCGGGGAAGTCAGCGTGCCCGGCGCGATCATCACCCGCAAGATGGCCGAGCGCCTGTTCCCGGGCGAGGACGCGATCGGCAAGACGTTCTACAGCTGGGGCGACGGCGGCATCCGCGTGGTCGGCGTGGTCGAGCACCTGGTGCGCCCCAACATGCTGGGTGGCCCGACCGCGCGCGAGTACAGCATGGTGTTCCCGATCCGCAGCCACTACGGGGTCGGCGGGAACTACGTCCTGCGCACGTCGCCCGAGCGCCGCGACGAGGTGCTCAAGGCCGCGGTGGAAACGCTGCGCGGCAATGGACCGCCGCGGATCGTGCTCGAGGACAACACCATGACGGTGGAGGCGATGCGCGACGAGTTCTTCCAGCAGCAGCGGTCGATGGCGTGGCTGCTGGCGATCGTCTGCATCGGCCTGCTGCTGATCACCGCGCTGGGCATCGTCGGCCTGGCCAGCTTCTGGGTCCAGCAGCGCACCAAGCAGATCGGCGTGCGCCGCGCGCTCGGCGCCACCCGCGCCCAGGTGATGCGCTACTTCCAGACCGAGAACTTCCTGCTCGCCACGATCGGCATCGCCATCGGCATGCTGGCCGCCTTCGGCATCAACCAGGTGCTGATGGAACGCTACGAGCTCGAGCGGCTGCCGCTGGCCTACCTGCCGGTCGGCGCGCTGGCGCTGTGGCTGCTCGGCCAGCTGGCGGTGTTCGGACCGGCGCGGCGCGCGGCCTCCGTGCCGCCGGCGATCGCGACCCGCAGCGTCTGAGGCGCCGGCCATGGGACCGCAACTGCTCATGGCCGGACGCGCCGCGTGGGCGCTGCTGTTGGCGCTGGCCGCCTGCGCCGCGCCCGGCGCCGCGCGCGCCGATGCCGCCCTGCACGCCACCGTCGCCGCGCTCGACGCCGAACTGTTCGACGCCTTCAACCGCTGCGACGACCCGGCCCAGCTGGCGCGCCACGCGGCCGCGTTCGATCCGGCGGTGGAGTTCTACCACGACACCGGCGGCGTGACCTGGACCCGGGAAGCGATGCTCGACAACACCCGGCGCCATGCCTGCGGGCGCTACACCCGGCAGCTGGTCGAGGGCAGCCTGCAGGTGCATCCGGTGGCCGGGTTCGGGGCGATCTCGCAGGGCCGGCACCGCTTCTGCGACGCGGCCACCGGCGCCTGCGACGGCGAGGCGGAGTTCACCATGGTCTGGCGCCTGCACGAGGGGCTCTGGACCGTCACCCGCGTACTCAGCTACGGACACCGCGCCACCGACAATCGCTAGGATAGCGACTGGCCACCACCCGCGACCCCATGCCCACCGTCCTGGTCATCGACGACAACCCTTCCGTCGGCACCGCGCTGGAACTGCTGTTCTCGCTCCACGACATCGACGTCGTGCACGCCGACGGCCCGGCGACGGGACTCGACGTGCTGGGCCGCGGCGGCGTCGACCTGGTGATCCAGGACATGAACTTCCACGCCGACACCACGTCGGGTGACGAGGGCGTGGCGCTGTTCCGCGAGATCCGCGCGCGCCACCCCGACATGCCGGTGATCCTGCTCACCGCCTGGACCCGGCTGGAGGCCGCGGTGGACCTGGTCAAGGCCGGCGCCGCCGACTACATCGGCAAGCCGTGGGACGACCACAAGCTGCTGGCCACGGTGAACAACCTGCTGGAGCTGGCCGAGACCCGGCGCGAACTCGCCGCGCGCAGCGCGGGCGAGCGCGACCGGCGCCAGGCGATGGCGCGCGACCACGACCTGCGCGGCCTGGTCTACGACGACCTCGCCACCGAAACCGTGCTGTCGCTGGCGCTGCAGGTGGCCCGTTCCGAGCTGCCGGTGCTCATCACCGGGCCCAACGGCGCGGGCAAGGAGAAGTACGCCGAGATCATCCACTACAACTCGGCGGTGAAGCCGGGGCCGTTCGTGGCGGTGAACTGCGGCGCGCTGCCGAGCGAACTGATCGAGGCCGAGCTGTTCGGCGCCGAGCCGGGCGCGTACACCGGCGCCGGCAACAAGGCCCGCGTCGGCAAGTTCGAGGCCGCCGACGGCGGCACCCTGTTCCTCGACGAGATCGGCACCCTGCCGCCGGCCGGGCAGGTCAAGCTGCTGCGGGTGCTCGAGACCGGGCGCTTCCAGCGCCTGGGCGGCAACCAGGAACGCAGCGTGCGCGTGCGCGTGGTCAGCGCCACCAATGCCGACCTGGCGACGATGATCGCCGAGGGCCAGTTCCGCGAGGACCTCTACTACCGGCTCAACGGCATCGAACTGCGGTTGCCGCCACTGGCCAGGCGCCCGCGCGACATCCTGCCGCTGGCGCGCCACTTCCTGCCGCCGGGCAAGTCCTTCAGCCGCCAGGCCGAAGGCGCCCTGCTCGCCCACGCCTGGCCGGGCAACGTGCGCGAACTGCGCAACGCGGTGCAGCGCGCGGCGCTGCTGTCGGGCGAGGTGATCGAGGCCGCGGCACTGGGGCTGTCCGTGGCGGCGCCCGAGGCCGCCGGCCCCGCGCACGGCGAGGACCCCGGGCGCGCGGCGATCGAGGAAGCACTGCGGCGCGCCGGCGGCGTGATCGCGCAGGCGGCGTCGGAGCTGGGCATGTCGCGGCAGGCGCTGTACCGGCGCATGGACCGCTACGGCATCCCGCGCGGCTGAGGCCCGATGCGCATCTTCCGCCTCGTGCCGCTGGCGGTGCGCATGGTCGCGCTGGTGGTGCTGGCCGCGGCCGCGGCGGCCGCGCTCGCCGTGGCGCTCGCGCAGTGGATGCCGGTCTGGATGGCGGCGCTGTGCTCCGCGCTCGCCTGCGGCACGCTCGCGGGGCTGGTGGTGTGGCGCACGTTCGTGCCGCTGCGCGCGCTGATCCGGGCCCTGACTGGCACCGTCGCCGGCTACCGCGACGGCGACTTCAGCTTCAGCATCTCCTGGGACCGCTACGGCGACCTGGTCGAACTGGTCAACGCCCACAACGAGCTCGGCCAGGCGTTGCGCGAGCAGCGGCTGTCGCTGGTGCAACGCGAACTGCTGCTCGACACCATGGTCCAGAACACGCCGGTCGCGATGCTGCTGCTCGACGCGTCGCGGCGCGTGGTGCTGGGCAACCTGGCCGCGCGGCGCATGCTCGGCGACGGACGGCGGCTGGAGGGCCGCGCGCTCGAGGAGCTGCTGGGCGAGGCGCCACCGGCGGTGGGCGAGGCCTTCGCCCGTGGCGCCGACGGGATGTTCACCGTGGGCGACGAGGACCACGAGGACATCTACCACCTCGCGCGGCGCATGTTCCGGCTCAACGGCCGTCCGCACGAACTGATCCTGCTGCGGCAGATGACCGCCGAACTGCGCCGGCAGGAAGTGCAGACGTGGAAGAAGGTGATCCGGGTGATCAGCCACGAGCTGAACAATTCGCTGGCGCCGATCGCCTCGCTCGCGCACTCGGGCGCCGAGCTGCTGCGCCGCGGCCAGCTGGAGAAGCTGCCGGTGGCGCTGGCCACGATCGAGGAGCGCACCCGCCACCTCGAAGGCTTCCTGCGCGACTACGCCCGCTTCGCCAAGCTGCCCGCGCCGCGCGACGAACCGGTGCACCTGGCCGGCTTCATCGAGAAGCTGCGCACCCAGGTGCCGTTCGGCATCGAGGGCGTGGTGCCCGACGAGGTGCTGCGCTTCGACCCGGCCCAGATCGAGCAGGCGATGCTGAACCTGCTCAAGAACGCGCACGAGTCCGGCTCGCCGCCCGACGGCGTGTCGGTGGCGGTGCGGCGGATCGCCGACGGCTGGCGGATCGACGTGCTCGACCGCGGCACCGGCATGAACGAAGCGGTGCTGGCCAATGCGCTGCTGCCGTTCTACTCGACCAAGCGCAGCGGCACCGGCCTTGGCCTGGCGCTGGCGCGCGAGATCGCCGAGGCCCACGGCGGCCGCATCGCCCTGCTCAACCGCAAGGACGGTGGCCTGTGCGTCTCGATGGTATTGCCGGGCCAGACGTGACCATCCGCTGCTGGCCGGACGAACGCGTCCCCACGCGCGCCGCAAACGAAACACCCCGCCGCCGCGCAGCCCGGGTAAGCGAAGCGCACCCGGGACACCATCCTTCCGCGCCACCCCCACGCCCCACCGGATGCGGCCCGCGGCCTGGTCCGGGCGACGGGCGATCTCGTCAGGACTTCTTCTCCGGCCGCTTCCACCCGTCGATCGTCGCCTGCCGCGCGCGCGCGACGGTGAGCTTGCCGGCCGGCGCATCGCGGCTGACCACCGAGCCCGCGCCGATGGTCGCGCCCTCGCCGACCGCCACCGGCGCCACCAGCGCCGTGTTCGAGCCGATGAAGGCACCGTCGCCGATCCTGGTCGTGGACTTGTTCACCCCGTCGTAGTTGCAGGTGATGGTGCCCGCGCCCACGTTGACCTTCGATCCCACCACCGCGTCGCCGAGGTAGGTCAGGTGGTTGGCCTTGCTGCCCGCGCCCATGCGCGTGTTCTTGGTCTCGACGAAGTTGCCCACGTGCACGCCGTCGGCCAGCACGGTGCCGGGGCGCAGGCGCGCGAACGGGCCGATCTGGACCGCCCCTTCGGTGCGCGCCCCTTCCAGGTCGCAGTGCGCCCGCACCTGGGTGCCCGCGGCCAGGACCACGTCGCACAGGCGGGTGAACGGGCCCACGCGCACGCCGTCGCCCAGCTCGACCCGGCCCTCGAACACGACATCCACGTCGATCTCGACGTCGCGCCCGACCACCACCTCGCCGCGGATGTCGATCCGCGCCGGGTCGGCCACGCGCGCGCCCTGCAGGCACAGCGCGCGCACCGCGCGCTGCTGGAAGGCGCGCTCGAGCTGGGCCAGCTGCCAGGGGTCGTTGGCGCCCTCGGTCTCGCCCGGGTCCTCGACGATCACCAGTTCGGCCGCGGCGAAGTCGGCGGCAGCCATGGCCACCACGTCGGTGAGGTAGTACTCGCCCTGGGCGTTGTCGTTCGACAGCCGCGACAGCCAGCCCTTGAGCGCGTCGGCGTCGGCCGCGATCACGCCGGTGTTGACCAGCCGGATCGCGCGCTGGTCGCGCGTGGCGTCCTTCTCCTCGACCACCGCGGCCACGTTGCCCTCGGCGTCGCGCACCACGCGGCCGTAGCCGGTCGGGTTGGACAGTTCGGCCGCCAGCAGCGCCAGCCGCCCGCCCGCGGCCAGCAGCCGGCGCAGGGTGGCGACCGTGAACAGCGGGGCGTCGCCGTACATCACCAGCACCCGTGCGTCGTCGGGCACGCCCGGCATCGCCTGCTGCACGGCGTGCCCGGTGCCGAGCTGGCGCGCCTGCTCGGCCCAGGCCAGGTCGGCCTGGTCGGCGAACGCCGCCCGGACCTGGTCGCCGCCATGGCCGTACACCACGTGGATGCCGGCCGGCTGCAGTTCGCGCGCGGTGGCGACGACGTGGGCCAGCATCGGCCGCCCTGCGACCTTCTGCAGCACCTTGGGCAGCGAGGACTTCATCCGCTTGCCCTCGCCGGCGGCGAGGATCACGACGTGCAGGGGACAGCTGGGCATGGGCGTTCCGCGGGTTCGGAGTGCGTGGATTCTAAGCGGTCACGGAAACCGGAGCCGCAAGGGGACGCCGCGCGACGCGTCCCGGCGCCCATGCGGCGTTAACCGGCGCGGCGCTAGGCTTTCCCCCATGCGCGCCCATCCGTCCTGCCGACGCACCGGAGACCGGCCGTGAACCTGCGCCGCCAGGGCAGCCATTACCTCCTGATCGGCGGCCTGCAGTGGCTGCTCGACTGGGGCGTCACGGTCTGGCTGTCGCACCTGGGGATGCTCATCCAGCCAGCCAACATCACCGGCCGGGTCAGCGGCGCGATGCTCGGCTACTGGCTCAACGGCAAGTTCACCTTCGCCGGCGAACACACCACGATGGGCCGGGTGCAGTTCCAGCGCTTCGCCTTCCTGTGGCTGTGCACGACCATCGCGAGCACGATCGCGATCGGCACCGTCGACGACGTGCTCGGCCTGCGGTGGGCCTGGCTGGCCAAGCCCCTGGTCGAGATCGCGCTGGGGCTGGTGTGCTTCGTGCTGTCGCGGCACTGGATCTACCGGCGCTGAGCCTGCCGGCCACTGCGCGCCGGCCCGCGGGTCCGGAACGGAAAACGCCGGCGCGGGGCCGGCGTTTCCACGGACGCGGCGCGGGCGCCGTGCCTCAGTGCTTGAGGTTCTTGCGCAGGCGCTCGAGCGCCGACAGCTGGGCCATGACCTCGGCCAGCTTCTGCTGCGCCTCGGCGACGTCCATCGCCTCGCCGCGGCCGGCCAGCACCCGCTCGGCCTCTTCCTTGGCCGCGCGCACCTTGGCCTCGTCGATCTCGTCGGCGCGGATCGCGGTGTCGGCCAGGATCGTCACCACCTGCGGCTGCACCTCGAGGATGCCGCCGCCGATCGCGAAGTCGAGCACGCTGCCGTCGGGCTGGGTCACCACGACCTTGCCGGGCTTGAGCCGGGTGATCAGGGGCGCGTGGCGCGGCGCGATGCCGAGCTCGCCCATCTCGCCCGTGGCCACGACCAGGGTCGCTTCGCCCTGGAAGATCTCGGCTTCGGCGCTGACGATGTCGCAACGGATGGTGGACATGGTTTCCTCGCTGGTTCAGTGGGGTCCGGGGAGGGGCCGCGTCGCAGCGCCCGGCCCCGGGAAGGCCGCGGCCTCAGGCCGCGATCTTCTTCGCCTTCTCCACCGCCTCGTCGATGGTGCCGACCATGTAGAACGCCTGCTCCGGCAGGTGGTCGTAGTCGCCGTCGACGATGCCCTTGAAGCCGCGGATGGTCTCCTTGAGCGAGACGTACTTGCCCGGCGAGCCGGTGAACACCTCGGCGACGTGGAACGGCTGCGAGAAGAAGCGCTCGATCTTGCGCGCGCGGGCCACGGCCAGCTTGTCGTCCTCCGACAGCTCGTCCATGCCCAGGATCGCGATGATGTCCTTGAGCTCCTTGTACTTCTGCAGCGTGGCCTGGACGCGGCGCGCGGTGTCGTAGTGCTCGTGTCCGATCACGTTCGGGTCGAGCTGGCGCGAGGTCGAGTCCAGCGGGTCCACGGCCGGATAGATGCCCAGCGCGGCGATGTTTCGCGACAGCACGACGGTGGCGTCGAGGTGGGCGAAGGTGGTCGCCGGCGACGGGTCGGTCAGGTCGTCCGCGGGCACGTACACGGCCTGGATCGAGGTGATCGAACCGGTCTTGGTCGAGGTGATGCGCTCCTGCAGCACGCCCATTTCCTCGGCCAGGGTCGGCTGGTAGCCCACCGCCGACGGCATGCGGCCCAGCAGCGCGGACACCTCGGTACCGGCCAGGGTGTAGCGGTAGATGTTGTCGACGAACAGCAGCACGTCGCGGCCCTCGTCGCGGAAGTACTCGGCCATGGTCAGGCCGGTCAGCGCGACGCGCAGGCGGTTGCCCGGCGGCTCGTTCATCTGGCCGTACACCATCGCCACCTTCGACTTCTCCGGCTCGGCGGTGTTGACGACGCCCGACTCCTGCATCTCGTGGTAGAAGTCGTTGCCCTCGCGGGTGCGCTCGCCGACGCCGGCGAACACCGACAGGCCCGAGTGCTCGGTCGCGATGTTGTTGATCAGTTCCATCATATTGACGGTCTTGCCCACGCCGGCGCCGCCGAACAGGCCGACCTTGCCGCCCTTGGCGAACGGGCACATCAGGTCGATGACCTTGATGCCGGTCTCGAGCAGTTCCGTGGTCGAGGACTGGTCCTCGTAGGAGGGCGCCGCGCGGTGGATCTCCCAGGTGGTCTCGGACTTCACCGGACCGGCCTCGTCGATCGGGTTGCCGAGCACGTCCATGATCCGGCCCAGGGTGCCCGGGCCGACCGGCACCGAGATCGCCCGGCCGGTGTTCACGGCGACCAGGTTGCGACGCAGGCCGTCGGTGGAGCCGAGCGCGATCGCGCGCACCACGCCGTCGCCGAGCTGCTGCTGCACCTCCAGGGTGATGTCCGTGCCCTGCACCTTCAGCGCGTCGTACACCTTAGGCACTTCGTTGCGCGGGAACTCGACGTCGACCACGGCGCCGATGATCTGGACGATCTTGCCTTGTGAAACGGTGGCGTTCATGTCACTACTCGCTTGATTCGAAAACCGGATGTTCCGGAAAACCGCCGGGGCTTTCCGCAACCCCCGGAGGGGAAGCCCCGCGGGCGCGGCGCCCGCGGGACCGGGCTCAGACCGCCGCGGCGCCGCCCACGATCTCGGAGATCTCCTGGGTGATGGCGGCCTGGCGGGCCTTGTTGTAGATCAGGTTCAGGGTGTCGATGAGCTTGGTCGCGTTGTCGCTGGCCGCCTTCATCGCCACCATGCGCGCCGCGTGCTCGGACGCCACGTTCTCCATCACCGCCTGGTACACCAGCGACTCGATGTAGCGCGTGAGCACGTGGTTGAGCACGACCTCGGCGTCGGGCTCGTAGATGTAGTCCCAGTCATGCTGGGCGACCGCCTCGGACGGCGGCAGCGGCAGCAGCTGGTCGAACGCCGCGCGCTGGGTCATGGTGTTGACGAAGTCGTTGTAGACCAGGAACACCTTGTCCACGTCGCCGGCGTTGTACTCGTCGAGCATGACCTTGATCACGCCAACCAGCTGGTCCACCTGCGGCTGGTCGCCGAGGTGGGTGACGCTGGCGAGCATGCGCAGCTTCAGGCGGCGGAAGAACACCGTCGCCTTCTGGCCGATGGTGACCACGTCGACCTCGACGCCCTTCTCCTGCCACTGGCGGATCTCGACCAGCAACTTGCGGAACAGGTTGTTGTTGAGGCCACCGGCCAGGCCGCGGTCGGACGAGACGATGATGTAGCCGACGCGCTTGATCTCGCCGCGCTCGACCAGGTACGGATGCTTGAACTCGGAGTTGGCCTGGGCCAGGTGGCCGATCAGCTGGCGCATCGCGCGCGCATACGGGCGCGAGGCCTTCATCCGGTCCTGCGCCTTGCGGATCTTCGAGGCGGAGACCATCTCCAGCGCGCGCGTCACCTTGCGGGTGTTCTGCACGCTCTTGATCTTGGTCTTGATTTCCCGTCCACCAGCCATCTAGCTTGCTCCGCTCGCGGTGTTGTCCTGCCTGGCCGTTCGTGGTTCGCGATGAACCGCGCCCGGACCCGTCACTTCCTGCGGCCGCCGTCTCCGGCGGCCGGTCCCACTGGCCGCGCGGCTCAGTAGGACCCGGTCTTCTTGAACTCCTCGATCCCGGCCCGGTACTCGGCCTCGATCTCGTCGTTCCAGTCGCCGCTGGCGTTGATGCGGTCCATCAGCTCGCCGCGGGTGTTGGCGAAGTGCGCGTGCAGCGCCTCCTCGAACGCCAGCACCTTGCCCACCGGCACGTCGTCGAGGTAGCCCTCGTTGACGGCGTAGATCGACAGCGCCTGGTTGGCGATCGACATCGGCTGGTACTGCTTCTGCTTCATCAGCTCGGTGACGCGCTGGCCGCGCTCGAGCTGCTTGCGGGTCGCTTCGTCCAGGTCCGAGGCGAACTGGGCGAACGCCGCGAGCTCGCGGTACTGGGCCAGGGCGATGCGGATGCCGCCCGACAGCTTCTTGATGATCTTGGTCTGCGCCGCGCCACCCACGCGCGACACCGAGATGCCGGCGTTCACGGCCGGGCGGATGCCGGCGTTGAACAGGTCGGTCTCGAGGAAGATCTGGCCGTCGGTGATCGAGATCACGTTGGTCGGCACGAACGCGGACACGTCGCCGGCCTGGGTCTCGATGATCGGCAGCGCGGTCAGCGAACCGGTCTTGCCCTTGACCTCGCCGTTGGTGAACTTCTCGACGTACTCGGCCGAAACGCGCGCGGCGCGCTCGAGCAGACGGCTGTGCAGGTAGAACACGTCGCCCGGGTACGCCTCGCGGCCCGGCGGACGGCGCAGCAGCAGCGAGATCTGGCGGTAGGCCACGGCCTGCTTGGACAGGTCGTCGTAGACGATCAGCGCGTCCTGGCCGCGGTCCATGAAGTACTCGCCCATGGTGCAGCCCGAGTACGCCGAGATGTACTGCATCGCGGCCGACTCGGAGGCGGTGGCGGCGACCACGATGGTGTGGTCGAGCGCGCCGTTCTCCTCGAGGCGGCGCACGATGTTGGCGACGGTCGAGGCCTTCTGGCCGATCGCCACGTACACGCACTTGATGCCGGTGCCCTTCTGGTTGATCACCGTGTCGATCGCCATCGCGGTCTTGCCGGTCTGGCGGTCGCCGATGATCAGCTCGCGCTGGCCGCGGCCGATCGGGGTCATCGCGTCGACCGACTTGTAGCCGGTCTGCACCGGCTGGTCGACCGACTTGCGCCAGATCACGCCCGGAGCCACGCGCTCGACCGGGGCCGAGGTCCTGGCGTTGATCGGGCCCTTGCCGTCGATCGGCTCGCCCAGCGCGTTCACCACGCGGCCGAGCAGCTCCGGACCGGTCGGCACCGACAGGATCTGGCCGGTGGTCCTGGCGGTGTCGCCCTCGCGCAGGTGCTCGTAGTCGCCGAGCACCACGGCGCCGACCGAGTCGCGCTCCAGGTTCAGCGCCAGGGCGTAGGTCGGGGTGCCGTCGCCCGCGGACGGGAGCTCGATCATCTCGCCCTGCATCGCGTCGGCGAGGCCGTAGATGCGCACGATGCCGTCGGCCACCGAGGTGACGACGCCTTCGTTGCGCGCCTCCGCGGACAGCTTGACCTTCTCGATGCGGGTCTTGATCAGCTCGCTGATTTCGGACGGGTTGAGCGTGGTGGTTGCCATTGCTTTGTTTCCTGGTCGTATGCCGCGGGCGCGGCATTCGGATTTCGGTTGTGTCGTGATGGGTGCTTCGTGTCCGGGGTCCGTGACCGGCGGGCGGTCAGGCCGTTCCCCGGTTCACGAGCGCCTGCTCACGGCTCACGCTTCATTGCGCCAACGCCGCCTGCAGCCTCGCCAGCTTGCCGCGCAGCGAGCCGTCGATGACCACGTCGCCGGCGGCGATGACCGCGCCGCCGATCAGGGCCTCGTCGACCGAGGTCTCGAGTTCGACCTCGCGGCCGAAGCGCTTGCGCAGCGCAGCCTTGATCGACTCCAGCTCGGCCTCGGGCAGCGCCGTCGCCGACGTGACCCTGGCCTTGACCACCTGCTCGGCGTCCGCGCGCAGCCCGGCGTACAGCCCGGCGATCTCGGGCAGCAGCCCGATCCGGCGGTTGTCGGCCAGCAGCGAGAGGAAGTCGTTGAACGAAGCCGGCGCGGCCTCGGGCGCGAGCAGCGCGACCGCCTGCTCGCGGGTCAGGGCCGGATGGCCGAGCACCTGCGACGCCTGCGGGTCGGCCGCGATGCGGGCCGCGAAGTCGAGCGCGCTGGACCACTCCGCGAGCGCGCCGGCGTCCTTCGCGATCATGAACGCGGCGCGGGCGTAGGGCCTTGCGAGGGTCAGTGCCTGGCTCATCGATCAGGCCGCCTTGTCGGCCAGCTGCGAGGCGAGCTCGTCGAGCAGCGCCTTGTGCGCGTCGGCGTTGATCTCGCGGCGCAGCAGCTTCTCGGCGCCGGCCACGGCCAGCGACGACACCTGGCGGCGCAGGTCCTCGCGGGCGCGGTTGGCGGACGCCTCGATCTCGGCCTCCACCAGCGCCTTCTGGCGCTGCGCCTCGGCGATCGCCTCGGCCTTGGCGGCGTCGATGATCTGGTTCGCGCGCTGGTGCGCCTGCTCGATGATCTCGTTGGCCTTGGCGCGGGCCGCCTTGAGCTCCTCGGCGACCTTCTCTTCGGCCTGGGCGAGGTTCTTCTGCGCGTTGTCGGCCGCGGCCAGGCCCTCGGCGATCTTCTGCTGGCGCTCCTCGATCGCGTTCATCAGCGGCGGCCAGATGAACTTCCAGGTGAACCAGATCAGGATCGCGAACGCGAGGCCTTGACCCAGGAATGTGGCGTTGAATTGCATCGTGATGCTCCGCGATTGGCGCACGGGCGCGGGAGAGCGCCCGACCCTGGCCGCGCGCCGTCAGGCGGGCGCGCGGCCGGCGACCCGTGTCAGGCCGCCTGCAGGGCGCTGAGCAGCGGGTTGGCGAACGCGAAGAACAGCGCGATCGCCAGGCCGATGATGAACGCGGCGTCGATCAGGCCGGCCAGCAGGAACATGCGGCCCGACAGCATCGGCACCAGCTCCGGCTGGCGCGCGGCGCTCTCGAGGAACTTCGAGCCCATGATGCCGATGCCGACGCAGGCGCCGAGCGCGCCGAGGCCGATGATGATGCCGATCGCGAGCGCGGTGTTGCCCTGGACGGCGGCGATGAGAGCGGTGAGTTCCATGGTGGGTTCCTCGGTGGATCTACAGGGTGAAGGGAAAACGGGTGGAAAGGTGCAACCGGGCGATCGCGTCAGTGCGCTTCGGTGGACATCGAGAAGTACACGACCGACAGGATCATGAAGATGAAGGCCTGGAGGGTGATCACCAGGATGTGGAAGATCGACCACGCGGCGCCGGCCAGCACCGCGCCGATGAAGGCGAGCACGCCCCCGGCCTTGGCCGCGAGGCCGGCCTCCATCACCAGGTTGCCGCCGGCCGCGCCGAGCAGCGCGATCAGCAGGAACACCAGCTCGCCGGCGTACATGTTGCCGAACAGTCGCATCGCCAGGCTGACCGGCTTGGAGAGGTACTCGATGATGTTGAGGGCGAGGTTGGCCGGCGCCAGCACCACCTTCATCACGCCGTTGCCGTGGAACGGCGCCGTGAGCAGCTCCTTGCCGAAGCCGCCGACGCCCTTGGCGCCGATCGCGAACGCGAGCATCAGCAGCAGCACCGCCAGCGCCATCGCCGAGGTGATGTTCAGGTCGGTCGTCGGCACGACGCGGAAGTACTCCAGCCCGGCCGCGTGCGCCAGGCCGGGGAAGAAGTCGACCGGCACCATCTTCAGCGCGTTCATCATGAACACCCACATGAAGATGGTCAGGGCCACCGGCGCGACGAAGCTGCGGTTGCCGTGGAAGACGTCCTTCACCTGCGTGTCGATGAAGCCGACCGCCATCTCGATGAACGCCTGGAACCTGGACGGCACGCCCGAGGTCGCACGACGGGCCACCACCCAGAAGGTCCCCATGGTCAGGACGCCGACCACGACCGACACCAGCAGGCTGTCGACGTTGAGGGTCCAGAAGGCCCCGTCACCGATCGAGATTTGCCAGTGCTTGAGGTGATGGGTGACGTATTCGCTGGGGCTGGAGCCCGCAGCGCGGAGGAGATCACGGATCATCGAAGCAACCAGGGCAAGCCAATCATGGAGACCAGGAGGGCCGTGAGGGCCCCTCCAAGCACGAATCCCGCAGGCAGGCCGGCGCCCTTCATCGCCAGGACGAGTCCGGCGCCGACCACCAGCCATTTGAGCCCGGTCCCCACCAGCAGACGCATGAACATGCGTCCTGCGGGAGCCACCGGCGAACGTCCCGCGGTGCGCCAGGCGAAGACCGCGAACGCCGCGGCCACCACCGTCGCCCCCGCCAGGAAGGCCACCGCGGGCTCTCCCCCGGCGACCGTCGCCAGCACTCCCGCGCCGGTAAGTCCCGCCACACCCTGCGCCATCGGCAGCCGCAGGGCGGCGCGACGGGCCGGATCGGGACGGGGTGCACCTGGCTCGGGCTGCTGCAAAGCCTGAAAATTATAGCAGCCGGGGCTTTGCCAAAGCAACGTTGTGCGCCGCACCATCAAGCCGCCGCGGGCGCCGCCGCGGGAACGGGGAACCTTTCCCTGCGGGCGGGGTCAGCAGGGATGGGCCCGCCCGCTTTCCTCGTCGGTCCGGCGCGCGGCCCACCCAGGAAGCCCCGGGCAACCGGGGCTTTCGCCTGTCCGGGGGCCGCGCTTGGCGACGCCGGCCGGTGCCGACGCGCGGCGCCCACCCGGGGCGCCGTTCGGGCTCAGCCCTTCTTCTTCGGCAGGTACAGGTCGGTGATGGTGCCGTCGTAGACCTCGGCCGCCATCGCCACCGACTCGCTCAGGGTGGGGTGCGGATGGATGGTGTGGCCGATGTCCTCGACCTCGCAGCCCATCTCGATCGCCAGCGCGGCCTCGGCGATCAGCTCGCCCGCGTGCACGCCGACGATGCCGGCGCCGATGATCCGGTGGGTCGCCTCGTCGAACACCAGCTTGGTGAAGCCTTCCGTCCGCGACAGGCCGATCGCGCGGCCCGAGGCCGCCCACGGGAACTTGCCCACGCCGACCTTGAGCCCCTTGGCCTTCGCCTCGGCCTCGGTGACGCCGACCCAGGCGATCTCGGGGTCGGTGTAGGCCACCGACGGGATGACGCGCGCCACCCACTCCTTCTTGTGGCCGGCCGCGACTTCCGCCGCCAGCTTGCCCTCGTGGGTCGCCTTGTGCGCCAGCATCGGCTGGCCGACGATGTCGCCGATGGCGAAGATGTGCGGCACGTTGGTGCGCATCTGCGCGTCGACCTCGATGAAGCCGCGCTCGGTGACGCTCACGCCGGCCTTCTCCGCGTCGATCTTCTTTCCGTTCGGGGCGCGGCCCACCGCCACCAGCACGCGGTCGTAGAGCCTGCCCTCCGGGATGTTCTCGCCCTCGAAGGCCACCTCGATACCCTTCTTGCCGGCCTTGGCCTCGACCACCTTCGTCTTGAGGTGCGTGGAGATGCCCTGCTTCTTCAGCCGGTCGGCCAGCGGCTTGACCAGGTCCTTGTCTGCGCCGGGCATGAGCTGGTCGGCCAGTTCGACCACGGTCACCTCGGCGCCGAGGCCGCGGTACACGGTGGCCATCTCCAGGCCGATGATGCCGCCGCCGACCACCAGCAGCCTCGAAGGCACGTCGGCGAGGTCCAGCGCATCGGTCGAATCCATGATGCGCGGGTCGTCCCAGGGAAAGCCCGGCAGCTTCAGCGCCTGCGACCCGGCGGCGATGATGCACTGGCCGAAGCGCAGCAGCTGGACCTTGCCGTCGTCGCCCGTGACCTCGATTTCATTGGCCGAGACGAACTTGCCGGTGCCCTGCAGGACCCGCACCTTGCGCTGCTTCGCCATCCCGGCCAGGCCCTTCGTGAGCTGGCCGACGACCTTCTCCTTGTAGCCGCGCAGCGTGTCGATGTTGATCTTCGGCTTGCCGAACTCGACGCCGAACTCGCCGGCGTGGGTGGCCTGCTCGATCACATCGGCCGCATGCAGCAGCGCCTTGGACGGGATGCAGCCGACGTTGAGGCACACGCCGCCCAGGCTCGGATAGCGCTCGATGAGCACCGTATCCAGGCCCAGGTCGGCGGCGCGGAACGCCGCGGTGTAGCCGCCAGGTCCCGCGCCGAGGACCACGATCGCGCATTCGACGTCGGCCTTGCGCCCGGTGGCGGCCGCGGCCTGCGGCGCCGGCGCGCGCGGCGAGGGCGTGACCGGCGGCTTGCTGCCCGGAGCGACCTTCTGGCTGGCCGGCACCGGGCCCGCGGGCGCGGCGCCCTCGGCCTCGATCAGCGCCACCACCGAGCCTTCCGACAGCGTGTCGCCGACCTGGACCTTCACTTCCTTCACCACGCCGGCGTGCGAGGACGGCACCTCCATCGTGGCCTTGTCCGATTCCAGCGTGACCAGGCCCTGGTCCTTCGCGACGCGGTCGCCCGCGGCCACCAGCACCTCGATCACCGGCACGTCGCTGTAGCCGCCGATGTCCGGCACCTTCGCCTCGACCACGCCACCACTCGCGGAACCGCCCCCTCCCCCGCCCGCGGGCGAGGGCTGGGGCGGCGCGCCGGGCGAGGACGCACCGCCCGCGTCTGCCTGTCCCGCGGGCGCGGAAGGCGACCCGGCACCTTCGGCCTCCAGCACCACGACCACGCTGCCCTCGGACACCGTGTCGCCGACGTCGACCTTCAGCTCCTTCACCACGCCGGCGTGCGAGGAGGGCACTTCCATCGTCGCCTTGTCCGACTCCAGCGTGACCAGGCCCTGGTCCTTCGCCACCGTGTCGCCGACCGCGACCAGCACCTCGATCACCGGCACGTCTTCGTAGCCGCCGATGTCGGGCACCTTCACTTCAACCGTGTTCGCCATGCTCTGTTCCTCGGGTCGGGCGGGGCGCGGCCCGCCGCATCACGCTGCGTGGGGAAGGCCGGCCGCCGGGGCGGCCGGCCGCGTCGGCGCTACAGCAGCGCCCTGCGCATGTCCGCCAGCAGCTGCGCCAGGTAGGCGGTGAAGCGCGCGGCGGCGGCGCCGTCGATCACGCGGTGGTCGTAGCTCAGCGACAGCGGCAGCACCAGCCGCGGCTGGAACTGCTTGCCGTCCCAGACCGGCTTCATCGAGGACTTCGACACGCCGAGGATCGCCACCTCCGGCGCGTTGACGATCGGCGTGAACGCGGTGCCGCCGATGCCGCCCAGCGAACTGATCGAGAAGCAGCCGCCGGACATGTCGGCCGGCCCGAGCTTGCCCTCGCGCGCCTTTTTCGCCAGCTCCGCGGTTTCCTGCGCGATCTGGACCACGCCCTTGCGGTCGGCGTCGCGGATCACCGGCACCACCAGGCCGTTGGGCGTGTCCGCGGCGAAGCCGATGTGGAAGTACTTCTTGAGGATGAGCGTCTCGCCCGACGGGTCGAGCGAGGCGTTGAACTCGGGATACTTCTTCAGCGCGTTGACGCAGGCCTTGACCAGGAACGCGAGCATGGTCAGCTTGATGCCGGCCTTCTCGTTCTCCTTGTTCAGCGCCACGCGCAGCGCCTCGAGGTCGGTGATGTCGGCCTCGTCGTGCTGGGTGACGTGCGGGATCATCGCCCAGTTGCGGGCGAGGTTGGCGCCGGAGATCTTCCTGATCCGGGACAGCGGCTTCTCCTCGACCTCGCCGAACTTCGAGAAGTCCACCTGCGGCCACGGCAGCAGGTTGAGTCCGCCGCCGGCGGCCGCGGCACCCGGCGCGGCGGTCGCGCCGCCCGCCAGCACGCCCTTGACGTACTTCTGCACGTCCTCCTTCGTGATCCGGCCGCCCTTGGCGGTGCCCGTCACCTGGCCCAGGTCCACGCCCAGCTCGCGCGCGAACAGGCGCACCGCGGGGCTGGCATAGGGCACCTTGCCCGGGATCAGTGCGTCGGCCTCGAATCGCACCGGCGGCTGCACCGGCGAGTCCGCCTTCCCGGCCTGCGCATCGATCGAGGCCTGGGCGAGGCGATCGGCCTGGCCGCCGGTCGCGACCGGTTCGACCACCGGGTCGGGTTCCTTCGGCCGCTGCGGCGCGGGCGCTTCCTTCGCCGGCGCCGGCGCCGGCGTCTCCGCGGCCCCGGACCCGGCGGCGGTTTCGATCACCGCCACCACCGCGCCCTCGGACAGGGTGTCGCCCACCTTGACCTTGAGTTCCTTCACCACGCCCGCGAAGGCCGAGGGCACTTCCATCGTGGCCTTGTCCGATTCGAGCGTGACCAGGCCCTGGTCCTGCGCGACCGTGTCGCCGACCGCGACCAGTACCTCGATCACCGGGACGTCTTCGTACCCGCCGATATCGGGGACGCGGGACTCTTTGAGCTCGGCCATGCGGCCCTCTCCAGCGGCAAAGGGGATTCCTATTGTGTCCGGATGGCCGAGTCTTCGCCAACCGGTGCACGCCCTGCGGTGCGCGGTCGACCCGAACCCCCCGCGCCTTCCGGCCTGGTGCGCCTTGGTTGCGCCTGCAAGCTTGCACGCGGAGATCCGCATGCGGGTGCGAACGGTGCGCGCGACGCACGCCCGGGTTCGCCTGTCCCCGGGACAACGACGCGGCCGCGCCCGGTCCGCGGCAACGCTGCATTCCATGCGCAGGTGTATCGGGTGTGAAGGCGCTGCCTCCGCGGGACGCGAGCCAGCGCCGGACGCAAGCGCCGGAAGGTCGACGCCGGGTCCTCCGCTCAGCGCCGCGTCACGCTGATGAACCCCAGCCGGATGGCGGCTACGCGCCGGTCACGCCTGCACGCATCGGTTCATCCTCGCCCGCATAGGTTGGGCGACGCCGTGTCCACCTCAGGGGCAACGGCGCCATCCACAACGAAATAATGAGGAGTCCCCCATGCATCCCTTGCGTACCCTCGGCCTGTCGGCCGCCATCGCCACGCTCCTGGCTGCTCCCGCATTCGCCCAGGACGGCGGCACCGCCTCGGGCAAGCGCTTCTCCGTGGTCGGCGGCGGCGCCCTCCTGCAACCCGATTCCGATCCGCTGCCCGGCGCGCGCATCGACGCCGACGGCGGCGTGGCGCCCACGCTCAGCGCCACCTGGCACGCCACCGACAACATCGGCGTGGAACTGTGGGGCGCGGCGGACCGCTTCGACCACCGCATCCGCAGCGACGCCGGCAAGATCGGTACCGTCGAGTCGCAGCCGATCGCGCTCAGCGCCCAGTACCACTTCGGCGACGCAGACCAGACCTTCCGCCCGTTCGTCGGCCTGGGCTACCACCAGACCAACATCAGCCACGAGGACATCCCGACCGCGGATGGCGCCCACATCGGCCTGACCTCGCCCAAGGGCGCGATCGGCACGGTCGGCGTGGACATGAACATCAACCCCACCTGGTTCGCACGTGCGGACGCGCGCTACCTCGACGGCGACGCCGACGCGCGCAGGGCCGGCGAGACCGTCGCCCGCGACGTGCGCTTCAACCCGTGGATGGTGGGCATCGGCATCGGCGCCCGCTTCTGACCTTCCGCCATCGACGCGCATGACGGCAGCGGACCCTCCCCGGGTCCGCTGTCTTCTTTCAGGGCCAGCGTGTTCCGAAGGCGCGCGTCCGCAGCATCCCGAGCTTCCGCAACCGGCGTCGCACGCCCAGCATGAAGGCCAGCGGATAGCCGAGCAGCAGGCCGCCGAATCCCCACAGGCTCGCCGGCGTGGCCAGCCATGGCCACGGCACCGGCGCCGGCACGCCCTCGACGGCGCGGTGCCACGCCTGCCAGGCCGCGAGCGCCACCCGCAGCGCCACCAGCAGCACCAGCGCCGACGCCAGCCAGGCGTTGCCGGTGTAATGGAGCATGCCGCCGCCGGCTTCGAACCGCGCCAGGCGCAGCCCGACCGCGCCCAGCGCGCCCCCGGCCAGCAGCCCCGCCGCCGCGTTCGGCGCCGCGCCGTCGATCCACAGTCCCGCCACCAGCGCGCCGGCGACGAACAGCAGCGCCGAGGCCGCCAGCAGCGCGACGTTGGCCGTCACCGCGAGCGGATGCGCGCGCCGCCGCGCGCGGCCGCTGCGAAGGCGCAGCCAGAGCCCCAGCGGAAGCGCCACCAGCACCAGGGCCAGCAGCAGCAACAGCGCGAACGGGAGCAGCAGCAGCGGCATCGGCGCGGCTAGGGTGGCGGCGTCCGCGCGACGCCGTCCTGGCACTCGGCGGCGACGATGCGCTCGCGGCGGATCAGGTACAGGCCGCTGGCGATGATGATCGCGGCACCAAGCCAGGTCATCGCGTCGGGAAGCGCGCGCCACAACGCCAGGTCGAGCAGCACCACCCAGACCAGCGCCGCGTACTCCAGCGGCGCGATCTGGCTGGCCTGGCCGAGCCGGAACGCATGGGTCAGCGCGACCTGCCCGAGCGCGCCGGTGATCCCGACCGCGGCCACCGCGGGCCAGTGCGCGGCCTGCAGCGGACGCCAGTCGAACGCCGCGACCGCGCCCGCCATCAGCCCCAGCAGCACCAGGAACCAGAACACCATCGCCTCCGGGCTGTCGCGCAGCGCCAGCTTGCGCACGGTGATCGCGGCCACGGCGTAGGCCAGCGCCGCGCCCACCACGGCGAGCCCGGCGAGCGTGGCCACGCCGGCGCCGGTGGGGCGCAGCACCACCAGCACGCCCAGCAGCCCGGCCGCGATCGCGGCCCAGCGCCGCGGGCCGACCTTCTCGCCGAGCAGCGGCACCGCGAGCGCGGTCACCATCAGCGGCGCCACGAACACGATCGCGTACGCGGTCGAGAGCGGCATCCGCGCCAGTCCGTACACGAAGCCGACCATCATCGCCACGCCCAGCATGCCGCGCAGCAGGTGCAGGCCCCAGTGCACGCGCAGCAGGGTGCCGGCGCGGCCGCGCAGGACGATCCACGCCAGCACCAGCGGCAGCGCCGCGGCGCTGCGCAGGAACGCGACCTGGAACGGCGGATAGTCGCTGGAGATCCACTTCATGCCCGCGTCCATCATCGCGAACAGCAGCCCCGCCGCCAGCATCCAGGCCGCGGCCGCGCCCGGCCGGTATTCGGACTGCACGTTCATGCGTGGCGCGCGCCCGGGAACGGCGCCACCGGCGCGCATGCCTCGCGGGCGTGGGGGGCGGGGGGCGGGGGCCATGGGACTCCTCGGCACGGGCCGACATGATGCCGCATCCGGGCTCCGGGACCGCGTGCCGGCCATGGCGGCGGCGCCCTCAGCCGCTCTCGAGCACCCGGCCGATCCCGCTGCGCCCGATCTCCTCCACCGCCGCGGCCAGGCCGGCCGGATCGGTGCCGCGCACGAAGCCGATCCGGAAGTGCACCTCGCCGCCCGGGGTGCGCGAGGAGTGGATCGACTCCAGGCTCACGCCGTGGCGCTCGAACACGTGCAGCAGCGTGCACAGCGAACCGGGCCGGTCGTCGGGCAGGTGCACGCTGGTATAGCGCGAGCCGACCAGGTCGGCGAGCAGGTAGCCGACCCGCTCGTAGGCGTAGTTGCCCTCGGCCAGGGCACGCGCGCCGAAGGCCTCGCGGCTGCGCAGGAAGCGCTCGCGGAAGCGGGCGCGGGCATCGTCGTCGCCGCGCCGCACCAGGTCGCGCAGCTCCGCCAGCCGTTCCAGCAGCCGGTCGAGCACCTCGGCCGCATGCGTGTTGCCGAACTGGATCTCCTCGTAGATCGCGGGGTTGAGCGAGAGGATGCGCGCGGCGATCGCGACGTCGAGTTCGAACGAGGCCGAGCGGAACGGCATGATCGCTTCGAGGCCACCCAGGCGCGCGGCGTACTCCTCCAGCACCCCCGCCTGGGCCAGGTGCGAGGCGTGCACCATCGCCTGGACCAGGGCCATCATCTCGTCGTGGCGCTGCGCGCTGGCGTACACGCACTCGCCTTCCAGCGCGTCGAGCAGCGAACGCAGCCACGGCCGCCAGCGGTCGAGCCGCGCCTCGCACACCACCAGCACCCGGCCTTTCATGGTCGGCGCCTTGGGCGGCGCGGTCATCGGGTGCAGGCCCACGACCTCGGCGCGCGAACGCAGCATGGCCTCCACCGCGTCCTGCTTGATCGAGGTCACGTCGAGCCACAGTTTCCCGGCCTCGCGGCCGGCCGCCATCCGCACGTAATCGTCGATCAGCGCCGCGGTGACCCGGATCGGGGTCGCGAACAGCAGCACGTCGGCCTGCTCGAGCAGCGCCTCGGGCGGATCGGCGGCCGGATCGCCCGGATCGTGGCCGAGCACGCGCAGGCCCATGTGCCGCGCGAAGAAGCCGCGCAGCCAGCGTCCGTAGGTGCCGGCGCTGCCGACGATGCCGATGACAGGGGATGGTTTCACGCGTCGGGGGAACCGCGCGCCCGGAGCGGCGCGGCGACACGTTAAGCGCTGGTCGCGGCGCGCGCATCCGTTGCGTGGGTAACCATGGAGTACCCTGTGCGGGCCGCGGCGCGAGGCATCCGCGCAGCGCACGCATCCTCCACCGGAGCCGCCATGCCCTCCTTCGATATCGTCTCCGAAGTCGACACCCACGAGCTGATCAACGCCGTCGACCAGGCCAACCGCGAACTGTCCAACCGCTTCGACTTCAAGGGCGTGGACGCGAAGTTCGTGCGCGAGGACGCGGTCATCACCCAGTCCGCGCCCAGCGAGTTCCAGCTGCAGCAGATGACCGACATCCTGCGCGCGCGCCTGATCGCGCGGAGGATCGACGCACGCTGCCTCGAATTAGGCGACATCGACACCAACGTCTCCGGCGCGCGGCAGAAGGTCACGGTGCGCCAGGGCATCGACCGCGAGCTGGCGAAGAAGATCCAGGCCAAGCTCAAGGAATCCAGGCTCAGGATCGACAGCCAGGTCAACGGCGACAAGCTGCGCGTGACCGGCAAGAAGCGCGACGACCTGCAGGCCGCGATCGCGCTGCTGCGCGGCGAGGACTTCGGCCTGCCGCTGCAGTTCGACAATTTCCGTGACTGACGGCGCCTTCGACCCGGCTGCGGTCGAGCGCGGGGTCCGGCGCTGGCTGGAACGCGCCGTGATCGGGCTCAACCTGTGCCCGTTCGCCAAGGCCGTGCATGCCAAGGGACAGGTGCGGATCGTGGTGAGCGATGCCAGCACGCCGCAGGCCCTGCTCGCCCAGCTGGGCGAGGAGATGGCGCTGCTGCGCGACACGCCCGCCAGCGACATCGACACCACCCTGCTGGTGCACCCGCTGGTGCTCGGCGAGTTCCTCGCCTTCAACGACTTCCTCGACGAGGCCGATGCGCTGCTCGAGGCGATGGAACTCGACGGCGTGCTCCAGGTCGCCAGCTTCCATCCCGACTACCAGTTCGCCGACTCCGGCCCGGACGACGTGGAGAACCTCACCAACCGCGCGCCGTGGCCGATCCTGCACCTGCTGCGCGAGGACAGCGTGGCGCGCGCGGTGGAGGCGTTCCCGGACCCGGACGCGATCGTCCAGCGCAACATCGAGCGGGTGCGCGCCCTCGGCTTCGACGGCTGGCGGCGCCTGCTCGCCGACGACGACCCCGGACCGGCGTCCGGACCGTAGGAGCGGCTTCGGCCGCGACCCGCCTGCCCTGGCGCAGGAACCGCTTCAGTCCCGGGCGCACGCGCCGTCGCCGCGGCGCTCCGCCACCACCGCCTCCAGCAACCCCCGCACCTCGTCCAGCGAGGCGACGATCCGGTGCCCCAACGCGCGCACCTCCTCGTCCGGCGCCAGCAGGTCGGGCACCTGCACCGGCAGCATCCCCGCGGCGAGCGCCGCGCGCACCCCGGTGGGCGAATCCTCCAGCACCAGGCAGCGCTCCGGCGCGACCCCGAGCCGGCGCGCGGCGAGCAGGTACACGTCCGGGGCCGGCTTGGGCCGGGCCACGTCGCTGCTGGTGCACACGGCGTGGAACCGTTCGAGCAGCCCGGCCAGGCGCAGCTTACGCAGCGCCAGCGGGCGCCGGGTGGAGGTCGCCACCGCGCGCGCAAGTCCGTGCCGGTCCAGCCAGTCGAGCAGCGCCACGACGCCCGGCCGGTGCGGCACGCCGGCATCGACCACCGCGTCGTACAGCACGTCCACCCGCGCCAGCAGCGCGTCGGCGGCGTCCGCGCCGAGCAGGCCGGCCAGGCGCTCGCGGCAGGCGTCCTCGGCCGTGCCCACCAGCTCCAGCCACAGCGACGGCGGCAGTGCGTGCCCCGCCTCTTGCGCGGCGCGGACCATGCAGTCGGTGATCGCGCGTTCGCTGTCGAGCATCAGCCCGTCCATGTCGAACACCACCGCCGCGGGCGCGAACGGCAGCGGCGCGGCGCGGCTCATGCGTGCTCCGCGCCGAACAGGCGCGCAAGGTCGCCGGCCTCGAGCAGCCGCCACTGGCCCGGCGCGAGGTCGCCCAGGTCGAGGCCGCCGATGCGGCTGCGGTGCAGCGCCTGCACGTGGTTGCCGACCGCGGCGAACATCCGCCGCACCTGGTGGTAGCGGCCCTCGGTGACGGTCAGCCGCGCGCGGGTGGGCGCGATCGCTTCGAGCACGGCCGGCCGCAGCGGCGTGTCCTCGGACTCGAGCACCAGGGTGCCGCTGGCGAACAGTGCCGCCTCGTCGCCGCGCAGCGGCGCGGCCAGTTCGGCCTCGTAGGTCTTGGGCAGGTTGGACCTGGGCGAGATGATCCGGTGCAGCAGCTGGCCGTCGTCGGTCATCAGCAGCAGGCCGCTGGTGTCGCGGTCGAGGCGGCCGACGGTCGACAGCACCGGATTGCGCAGGCGGAAGCGCGGCGGCAGCAGGTCGTAGACCAGGCGGCCGGCGTCCTTCGTCGAACAGGTGTGCCCGACCGGCTTGTGCAGCATCAGCACCATGCCCGGGGCCGGGTCCAGCGGCTCGCCGTCCAGGCGTACCCGCGCGTGCTCGACCCGGTCGTCGGCGTACAGCACCTCGCCGTCGGCGTCGGTGACGCGGCCCTCGCGGAACATCGCCAGCACCTCGCGGCGGCTGCCATAGCCGAGGTTGGCCAGCAGGCGGAGCAGCTTCATGGCCCGCCTCCCCGCGCGCGGAAGCGCGGCGCGGGCCGGCGCCCGCGTGCAGCGCCCCGGGGACATGCGTCCGTGGCGCGGATGCCGGTCATCCCTTCACCGCCCGTACCACCTTGTAACCGTCCGCGCGCGCCACCTCGTCCACCTGCGCGAACCCCGACGCCAGCGCCTGCTCGTACGGCAGCTGGCGGTTGGCCACCAGCCACAGCTGCCCCCCCGGACGCAGCGCCGCGGCGGCCGCGGCGATGAAGGCGCAGCCGATGTCGGGACGCGGCTCGCCGCGCAGGGCATGGAACGGCGGGTTGGTGACGATGAAGTCGTAGCGGCGCGGCAGCCCGGTGGTGACGTCGTGCCAGAAGAACTCGAGCGCGACCCGCGGTGCGTGCCCGGCGAGGTTCGCGCGGGCGCAGTCGAGCGCGCGCGCTTCGGCCTCCACCACGTCCAGCGCCCCGACCCCTGGGCAGCGGGCCAGCACGCAGTCGGACAGGAACCCCCAGCCGGCGCCCAGGTCGGCGCCGTGCCCCGACAGGGTGCCGGGCAGGTGCCGGGCCAGCAGCGCCGAGGCCGGGTCCACCCGGTCCCAGGCGAATACGCCCGGGCGGCTGGTGCAGCGGCCCTCCAGGATCGGCCGCGGCGCGTCCAGCCCGCGCCAGGCCTCGGCGAGGGCGGCATCGGCCCGGCCCGTGCCGGCCCAGAACACGCGGCACCTGTGCTTGCTCATCGACTGCGCCGGCCCCAGCAGGGCCTCGAAGTCGGCCTGCCCGGAACGGGCCCCGGCTTCATTGGCCATGGCCGCCACCACCCGGCCGCCCGGCGCGGTACGGGCGAGCGCCCGGGCGAACAGGGCCCGCGCCTCGTCGCGCTGGCGCGGCGGCAGGACCAGCACCAGCGGGAACGCGTCCGTCCCCTCGACCCGCGCCTCGAAGCCCGCCCGCTGCAGGGCGTCGTACGCGGGCCGGAACGACTGCTCGCAGACCACGCGGTCGCGTGGCGCCCACGCATGCAGGGCCGCGCCCTCGCGCGCGCGCAGGAACAGGGCGCCCGCCTCCGGCCAGTCCAGGCGCCGGTCGGCGAAGGGCTGCATTAGGGCGTCGAGGGCCGGGTCTGGCATCGGGGCACGGGTCGCGGCGGGTCCCGGATTCTAGCCGTGCGGGCGCAAAGCCTCCCCGCCGCCTTGACCCGGCAAGGACGCCGGTGCGGGCACGCTTGCGGTTCCATCAGGATTCCAGCCACGGGAGGACGGCATGCGGGCATTGTTCGTGGGCGGCACGATCGACAACAGCGAACTGGACCTGGAGGGCAGCGAGCCCCCGCGCCACTACCCGCCCGAGACCGGCAGCGGTCAGTCGCGCTACCGACTGCACGCGCTCGGGCGCCGCGACGGCACGGTGGTCTGCGCCGTGTACGGCGCACCCGACCTGGACCGGGCGGAGGTCCTGCGGGTGAGCGACGAGCGCGGGCACGGCCGCCGCTTCGGCGCCGGGCTGGAGGAAGTGGACTGAGGCCGCCGCCGCGCAGTGGCGTGCCGGCGAGGCCCGACTTTGGTCGCAACGGGCGCCCGTTGGACGCTTTGACCCACCGCCACGTGCGGCATCGCGCCCGCGTTTCCGCGATACTTCGCGGTCCCGCAGAGTGAGGACCGCCGCGCCGATGAAGGACTCGTTCAGCTACGAACAACTGATCGCCTCCGGCGAGGGCAAGCTGTTCGCGCCCGGCAGCGGCCGCCTGCCGCTGCCGCCGATGCTGATGTTCGACCGCATCACCCACATCGACGACGACGGCGGCGCCCACGGCCTGGGCCGGGTCGAGGCCGAACTCGACATCCACCCCGACCTGTGGTTCTTCAAGTGCCACTTCGCCGGCGATCCGGTGATGCCTGGCTGCCTCGGACTGGACGCGATGTGGCAGCTGGTCGGCTTCTTCCTCACCTGGCAGCAGCTGCCCGGCCGCGGCCGCGCGCTCGGCGCGGGCGAGGTCAAGTTCACCGGCGAGGTCGGCCCGGCCGCGAAGCTGGTGCGCTACGAGGTCGACATCAAGCGCCTGATCAAGCGCAAGCTCATCATGGCCATCGCCGATGCGCGCATGTACTGCGACGGCAACGAGATCTACACCGCCTCCGACCTGCGCGTGGGCCTGTTCCAGCGGGAGGGCGACGCATGAGCCTCGCGCTTGGCCCGCGCCGCGTGGTGGTCACGGGGGCCGGCATCGTCTCGTGCATCGGCAACGACCTGGCCACGGTCTCCGCGGCGCTGCGCCAAGGCCGCAGCGGCATCGCCTTCGACCAGGCGTTCGCCGACCGCGGCCTGCGCAGCCAGGTCTCGGGCGTGCCCCGGATCGACCTCGAGGCGCAGATCGACCGCAAGCTGCGCCGCTTCATGGGCGACGCGGCGGCCTACGCCTACGTGGCGCTGCGCGACGCGATCGCGCAGTCGGGCCTGGGCGAAGACCAGGTCTCGAATCCGCGCACCGGCCTGATCATGGGTTCGGGCGGTGGCTCGCCGACCAACCAGATCGAATCGGCCGACACCCTGCGCGAACGCGGCATCCGCCGGGTCGGCCCGTACCAGGTCACGCGCACGATGAGCTCGACCGTGTCGGCCTGCCTGGCCACGGCGTTCGGCATCAAGGGCCTGAACTACTCGATCTCCTCGGCCTGCGCCACTTCGGCGCACTGCATCGGCGTCGCCGCGCAGCAGATCCAGGCCGGCCTGCAGGACGTGGTCTTCGCCGGCGGCGGCGAAGAGGTCAGCTGGGGCATGGCGATGCTGTTCGACGGCATGGGCGCGCTGTCGACCCGATACAACGCGACGCCGGAGCGCGCCTCGCGCCCCTACGACGTGGACCGCGACGGCTTCGTCATCGCCGGCGGCGGCGGCGCGCTGGTGCTCGAGGAGCTCGGCCACGCGCAGGCACGCGGCGCCACCATCCTCGGCGAGCTGGTCGGCTTCGGCGCGAGCT
Organism: Luteimonas sp. J29; assembly: GCF_000472505.1. Classification (GTDB taxonomy): domain Bacteria; phylum Pseudomonadota; class Gammaproteobacteria; order Xanthomonadales; family Xanthomonadaceae; genus Luteimonas. The sequence goes on along the minus strand of NZ_AWZR01000001.1, from coordinate 387,125 downwards.
CGGACGGCGAGGACATGGTCGCGCCCTCGGGCGACGGCGCCATCGCCTGCATGCGCTCGGCGATCGACGGCCTCGATGGCGGGATCGACTACGTCAACACCCACGGCACCTCGACCCCGGTCGGCGACGTGGCCGAACTGCGCGCGATGCGCGCCGTGTTCGGCGACGCGGTGCCGCCGTTCTCCTCGACCAAGTCGCTCACCGGCCATTCGCTGGGCGCGACCAGCGTGCACGAGGCGATCTTCTGCCTGCTGATGCTGCAGGAGGGCTTCATCGCCGGCTCGATCAACGTCGACACCGTCGACCCGGAAGCCGCCGACCTGCCGCTGGTGCGCGAAAGCCGCGACGCCGCCCTGCGCACCGTGCTATCCAACAGCTTCGGCTTCGGCGGCACCAACGCCAGCCTGGTGCTGCGCCGCTGGGAAGGCTGAGCGGGCAAGCACCCGCGCCACGCACGGCGCCCCCCCGTAGGAGCGGCTTCAGCCGCGACCAGGAAACCCCGCATCCCGGGCCCCTTGGCCCGGGACCGCCCGCCCCCGCGCCACGCACGGCCGCCCCCCGTAGGAGCGGCTTCAGCCGCGACCCGTTGCGCCCCGGCGGCTGAGCTTGCCGTGCGCGGCCTGGACGGCGAAGGGCGTGTCGGCCGGGGCTGGGGGGCGAGGGTCTGTGGTCGCGGCTGAAGCCGCTCCTACGGGGAATCGGGCGGGGCGGCGACGTGGATGCGCAGGCCCTGCGCCTCCACCACCTGGCCCGCGCGGATCTTGCAGGTCTTGCGCAGCTCCACGGCGCCATCGACGCGCACGGCGCCGCTGGCCACGAGCGCCTTGCCGGCGCCTCCGCTGTCGACCACGCCGCACAGCTTCAGCAGCTGGTTGAGTTCGACGTGGTCGCCCTCGAGTTCGAACGTCGTTTCGGCCATGGCGCCCTCCTCAGCCCTGCAGTTCGCGCAGCGTCGCCGAAGGCGGCGCGTCCAGCACCCGGCGGGTGGCGAACAGCCCGGCGGCCAGGGTCACCGCCACGCCGATCGCGCAGCCGACGGCGGCCAGCATCCAGTCCTGGCGCCAGGGCAGGTCGAACACCCGGGTCGCGACCACGCCGGACAGCACCGAGGCGGCGACCGTCGCCACCAGCCCGGCGAGCAGGCCGATGGCCGCGAACTCCGACACCTGCGCCATCCGCAGCTGCCCGCGGCTGCCGCCCAGGGCGCGCATCACCCCGCCCTCGAGCAGGCGCTCGTCCTGGCTGGCGCTCACCGCCGCCAGCAGCACCAGCACGCCGGCCAGCAGCGAGAACCAGAACACCACCTGCACCACGGTCGACACCTGGTCGGCGGTCGCACGCACCTGGGCCAGCACCGCGTCGACGTCGATCACCGACAGGTTCGGGAACGCCTGCACCAGCTCGGCGGTAAAGCGCGCATCGCCGGCCGGCACCTGCACCGCGGTGATGTGGCTGGCGGGATAGCCGTCGAGCGCACCCGGCGAGGCGAGCACGAAGAAATTGGGCTGGAAGCTCTCCCACTCCACGCTGCGCAGGCTGGTGATCGGTGCCTCGAAGCGGCGCCCGGCGATGTCGAACGCGATCCGGTCGCCCAGCTGCCAGCCCAGGCCCCTGGCGAAGTTCTCCTCCACCGACAGCTCGGGAGCGGACGGCCTGCCGTTCCAGAACGTGCCGGCCACGACCTTGTTGTCGTCGCGCAGCGCCTGCGCCATCGACAGGTTGAACTCGCGCTCGGCGCGGCGCCGGGCCTGGACGTCGTCGCCATAGTCCTCGCCGCGCACCGGCTCGCCGTTGCGTTCGACCAGGCGCGCGCGGACCATCGGGAACAGCACCGGCTCGGGGATGCCGCGCCCGGCGACGAAGTCGCGCACCGGGGCGATCTGGTCGGCCTGCACGTTGATGATGAAGCGGTTGGGCGCGTCCTGCCCCAGCGCCAGCTGCCAGCGGTCGAGCAGGTCGGTGCGCACGAAGGTGAGCAGCAGCAACGCCATCAGCCCCAGCCCCAGTGCGGACACCTGTGCGATGCTTGCGCCGGCGCGCCGGCTGACGTTGGCCAGGCCGTAGCGCAACGCCCCGCGCAGGCGGGCGCGCAGGCGGCGCACGACCAGGATCAGCAGCCAGGCGATGAGCGCCAGCGCCGCCAGGGTGAGCGCGATCCCGGCCAGCATCGCCACCGCCAGCGTGGCCGAGCCGGCCTGCCACCACAGCAGCGCGGCGAGACCGCCCATCCCGGCCAGCGCGACGGCCCAGGCCGAGGGCTCGCTGCCGTCGAGGTCGCGACGCAGCACCCGCAACGCCGGCACCCTGCGCAGCGCCAGTACCGGTGGCGCGCCGAACGCCAGCAGCACCACCAGGCCGACGCCGTAGCCGCGCAGCGCCGGCCAGATGCCCGCCGGGGGGATCTCCACCTTGAGCGCCTGCGCCAGCCAGCCGGCCACCGACCACTGCAGCGCGAACGCGATCGCCACGCCCAAGGTGCACGCGGCCAGGCCCAGCAGCAGCAGTTCGCCGACGTGGATCCCGACCAGGGTGCGCTGCTGCGCGCCCAGGCAGCGCATCACCGCCGCGCCCGACAGGTGGCGCTCGCTGTGGCGGCGCGCGGCCATGGCCACCGCCACCGCCGCCAGCACCACCGACACCAGCGCGGCCAGGCCGAGGAAGCGCCCGCCGCGGTCGAGCGCCGAACGTACTTCCGGCCGCGCGTCGCCGATCGTCTCGATCCGCTGTCCGCGGCCGAGATTGTCGCGCGCCACCGCGGTGAAGCGTTCGACCGCGGCCGCGTCGCCCGCCACCACCAGCCGGTAGCGCAGCCGGCTGCCTTCCTGCACCAGGCCGGTGGACGGCAGGTCGGCGAGGTTGAGGAAGGCCTTGGGCGCGACGTTGAAGTAGTCGATCGCGGCATCGGGTTCCTGGACCACCAGCGCGGCGAGCTCGAACTCGCGGCTGCCGATGCCGACGCGGTCGCCGATGCGCGCACCGAGCGCGTCGGCACCGGCCCGGCTGAGCCAGAGCGTGCCGGGCGCCGGTATGGTGGCCGCATCGCGTTCCACCCCGTCGCGGCCCACGATCCGGAACGCGCCGCGCAGCGGGAACCCTGCGTCCAGCGCGCGCAGGTCGCCCAGGCGCAGCTGCGCGTCGGCGCCGTTGCCCACGCGGATCATGCTGTCGAGTTCCACCGTCCGCGTGCGGCGCAGCGCCGGGTCGTTGGCGGCCTCGTCGATCGGCCCGGCGACCGGCGCATCGCTGCGCACCAGCGCGTCGCCGCCGAGCAGGCGGTTGGCCTCCATCGCCAGCGCGCGCGCGGCGCGGTCGGTGACGAAGCCGACCGACGTCACCGCCACCACCGCCAGCACCAGCGCGGCGAACAGGATCCGGATGTCGCCGGCGGCGAGGTCGCGGCGCAGCTGCCGCCAGGCCAGGGTCAGCGTGCGCATCGGATCAGCCGCGTCCGTCCGCGACCAGGCGTCCGCCGTCCAGCCGCAGGGTGCGGTGGCAGCGCGAGGCCAGGTGGTCGTCATGGGTCACCAGCACCAGGGTGGTGCCGGCGTCGGCGTTCATCGCGAACAGCAGTTCGATGATCGCCTGCCCGGTGCGGGTGTCGAGGTTGCCGGTGGGTTCGTCGGCGAACAGCAGCGACGGCCCGGTCACGAAGGCGCGCGCCAGCGCCACCCGCTGCTGCTCGCCGCCCGACAGCTGGCGCGGGTAGTGGTGCAGGCGCTCGCCCAGCCCGACCTTGGCCAGCATGGCCCGGGCCGGCGCCTCGACGTCGGCGTCGCCGCGCAGCTCCAGCGGCAGCATCACGTTCTCCAGCGCGGTGAGCGAGGGCAGCAGCTGGAAGTTCTGGAACACGAAGCCGACCTTGTCGCCGCGCACCCGCGCGCGGCCGTCCTCGTCAAGGCCCGAGACCGGCTCGCCGTCGAGGTCCACCGAGCCGCTGCTGGGGACATCGAGCCCGGCGAGCAGCGACAGCAGGGTGCTCTTGCCCGAGCCCGAGGCCCCGACCACCGCCACCACCTCGCCCCGGGCGATGTCGAAGCCGACGCCGTCGAGGATGGTCAGCGGCCCGGAAGGCAGGTCCACGCGCTTGCCCAGGCCGCGCACGCGCAGGGCGGGCACGGCGGCGCGGTCGGCAGGGTCGGCGGCGGCGGGGAACGCTTGGGCGTCGGCCATGTTCATTCCGGATTGGTTATCGTGGATCGCAGGCGCAGGGCGCACCACGAGCGAGGATCGATCGATGCATCAGGCCAACCGACGACGCGGCGTTCCGCAGCCGTCCCGCCCGCATGGGCGCGGGGCCGGCGTCCGGCCCCGCGGATGTCCTTATGGCGGCTGGGCCCGGCCGATGCAATGGGCCATGAGTTTGTTGCTGCTGCTGGCGCTGCTGCCTGCCGTCGCGCAGCCGCAGGCCGCGCCGCCGGCGGCGACGCAGCGCACGGTGCTGGTGATGGGCGATTCGCTCTCGGCCGGCTACGGCATGGCCGCGCACGAGGGCTGGGTCTCGCTGCTCGGCGAGCGGCTGGCGCGCGAGAAGCCCGGCTGGCGCGTGGTCAACGCCAGCATCAGCGGCGAGACCACGGCCGGCGGGGCCTCGCGCATCGTCGGCGAGCTGCTGCGCCACCGACCGGACGTGGTGGTGATCGCGCTCGGCGCCAACGACGGGCTGCGCGGCCTGCCGCTGCGCGAGGCGCGGCGCAACCTGGCCCGCATGATCGGCGCCTCGAAGCATGCCGGCGCCCGGGTCCTGCTGGTCGGCATGCGCATGCCGCCCAATCTGGGCGAGGACTACACGCGCGGTTTCGAACGCAACTACCGCGAGCTCGCCGCGCTGTTCGACACCGGCCTGGTGCCGTTCCTGCTCGAGCCGATCGCCCTCGACCGCACGGCCTTCCAGGACGACAACCTGCACCCGACCGCCCAGGTCCAGGGCCGCCTGCTCGATCACGTCTGGCCGGCGCTGGCCCCGTTGCTGGACGCGGCCGCCGTGGACTGAGGCCACGGCAAGGGGCCCGGTCGCCCGCCCGCGGGGCGGGCACCCTGCGGGGTCGTGCACGGTTCAGCCCCGCGGTCGCAGACTCGGCGTGCTGACAGGAGTATCGCCATGAGACACGCCACCCGCTTCCTTCTGTTCGTCGCCGTCCTGTTCGCGGCCAGCACCGCCGTCGCGGCCACCCGCAACGTGACCGATCCGGATGCGCCCCGCGCCCTGCCCGACGACGGCCCGGTCAGCGTGCAGTGGACCGATCCCTCCGGATTCTCCGACCTCAAGTTCAGCGGCAACCGCTGGCGCGCGGCCCAGGGCAACTGGGTGTACGAGCTCGCCGAGCACGTGCGCGAGGCCGCCGCCAGGCGCCTGCCCGAAGGTCACCGCCTGGAGGTGACGATCACCGACCTGCATCGCGCGGGCCGCTATGAGCCCTGGCGCGGCATGCACATGCAGGACGTGCGCATCGTGCGCGACCACTACCCGCCGTCGATGAAGCTCGAGGTGCGCCACCTCGGCGCCAACGGCGAAGTGCTGGCCGAGGGCACCCGCGAACTGCGCGACGCCGGCTTCCTCACCACCGGCAGCCATCCGGTGCGCGACAACCTGTACTACGAGAAGCGGATGATCGACCGCTGGGCCCGCGACGAACTGGGTCCGCCGGTGGTCGCCAGCCACTGAACCCCGCCCGAGGGCGCCGGCGACGGCGCCCTCGTCGCATCCGCCATCGCCCACGCGGTTGCGCGACCACGCGACCCCGCGTTTGCGCGAAGATGGCGCCTCGCCCCACGAGGACCCTGCGCAGGATGGCTGTCTACGTCGACGATGCGGTCACGCTGTGGCGCGGCAGGCGCTGGGCGCACCTGATGGCCGACACGCTCGACGAGCTGCACGCCTTCGCCGCGCGCCTCGGCATCCCGCGCCACGCGTTCCAGGACCGCACCAGCGGCGCCCACTACGACGTCACCGCCGAACTGCGCGAGCTGGCGATCGCGCTCGGCGCGCGGCCGATCTCGCGCCACCGCGACCGCGACCTGGTGCGCGCGGTGATCGCACGGGCGAAGGCGCAGGGACGCGGCGAGGCGTCTTGAGCCGGGTCGGCTACAATCGCGCGGGTACCGACGCCACGCGCCCGCCATGACCGAGACCGATTCCCCGCCCGACCGCCTGTCCAACGACCCGCGCAGCCCCTACTACGACGAGGCGTCGCTCGACCGTGGCATCGGGATCCGCTTCAAGGGCGTGGAACGGCGCGACGTCGAGGAGTACTGCATCAGCGAAGGCTGGATCCGGGTGGCCGCCGGCAAGGCGCTCGACCGCCGCGGCCAGCCGCTGACGGTGAAGCTCAGGGGCGAGGTCGAAGCCTGGTACCTGCTGCCGCCCAGGGGCTGACGCGCGCCGCCGCCGGGGGCGTTTGGGCATCCGCGGCGCAGGTGGCAAACTCGCTGCTCCACCGCAGGAGCCGCCACGTGTCCGGATTCGACCTGACCCCGCCCGACCCCGCCCAGCGCGCCGCCCTCGAGGCCGGCCTGGACGAGGCCGAGCGCCGGGTCCTGCTCGCCCACGGCACCGAGGCGCCGTTCTGCGGCGTGTTCCTCGACAACAAGCGCGAGGGCGTCTACTGCTGCCGCCTGTGCGGCCTGCCGCTGTTCCGCTCCGGGGCCAAGTTCGACTCGGGCACCGGCTGGCCGAGCTTCTTCGCCCCGTACGCGCCCGAGCACCTGCGCTACGTGCGCGACACCAGCCACGGCATGGTCCGCACCGAGGAGGTCTGCGCGCGCTGCGGCAGCCACCTCGGCCACGTGTTCCCCGACGGTCCGCCCCCCACCTTCGAGCGCCACTGCATCAACTCGGTGTCGCTGGCCTTCGTGGACGCGGGCCAGCCGCTGCCCGATCCGCTCGGTCGCGGCGGCGCCGAGGCCGGCGCCGCCGACTGACCCCCACCGCCAGGACGATCCCATGCAATACCTGCTGCTGGTCTACATCGACGAGGCGCTGCAGGAAGCGCTGCCCGAAGGCGAATACGAGAGCCGCATGCGCCACTGCCTCGAACGCGCCGACGAACTCAAGGCCCACGGCACGCTGGTCGACTACAGGCAGCTCGAGCGCCCTTCGACCGCGAAGTCGGTGCGCCGCCGCAACGGCAAGGTGAGCATCGTCGACGGGCCGTTCGCCGAGACCAAGGAGATCCTGGCCGGCTTCAACCTGGTCGAGGCGGACAGCCTGGAGGAAGCGCTGGAGCTGGCCGCGCAGTTCCCCTGGGCAGAGACCGGCTGCATCGAGGTGCGCCCGGTGCGCGACGTCGACGCGGTGCGCAGGCAGGTGGGCGCCCGCCCGGCGCACGCCTGAGCAGCCGCCTTCAGCCGGCGGCCGGTCCGGGTCGCTCCGGCGGCGGCGTCGCCGCGGCGATCCGGTTGCGCCCCTGCGACTTGGCTGCGTACAGGGCGCGGTCCGCGCCCGCGAGCAGACGGGCGGGGGTCCGGGTCCGGCCGGGTCCGACGACGTTGACCCCGACGCTGACCGTGACCCACGGCGCCACCACCGACACCGGGTGCGCCATCGCCGCCTCTTCCACCCGCTGGCGCAGGCGCTCGGCGATCGCCATGGCCTCGTCCACCTCGCGCCCCGGCAGCACCAGGGCCAGCTCGTCGCCGCCGTAGCGCGCGGCCATGTCGCCTTCGCCGCGCGCGAACCCGCCGCAGATGCCGGCCAGGCGCCGCAGGCACTCGTCGCCGTGCAGGTGGCCCAGGGCGTCGTTGAGCTGCTTGAAGCAGTCCGCGTCCACCAGCAGCAGCGCCAGCGGGCCACGCTGCTCCCGGCAGTCGAAGGCCAGGCGCTCGTCGAGGCAGCGGCGGTTGGCCAGGCCGGTGAGGCCGTCGACGGTGGAGAGTTCGCGCAGCTTGCGGTTGGCCGCTTCCAGTTCCGCCACCACGCGCGCCAGGTGGATGGCGCCGGCCACCTGGTGCGCGATCGCGTCGAACACCGCGCAAGTCTCGGCGGTGAAGAAGTCGTCGCCGGTGCTTTCGACGTTGAGCACGCCGTGCAGGCGCCCGCGATGCCGGATCGGCACCACGTATTCCGAGCGCACCGCCGGGTTGCCCATCACGTAGTCCGGGTCGCGGCTGACGTCGGTGATCAGCTGCGGCTTGCCGGTGCGCGCGCAGCGCCCGGCGATGCCCATCGAGACGTCCCAGATGGTCACGTCGATCTCGGCCAGCGGGATGTCCCCGGCCCAGACTTCCTTCACGAAGCGGGTGCCGCTGTCGTCGAGCAGGATGATGCTCGCGATCGGGACGGGCAGCCGCTGGACGACGCAGTCGACGATGCGCTGCAGGACGTCGTCGAGGCCATCGGCCTGCAGCGCTTCGCGCGAGATCCGCGCAAGCACGTCGGACAGGCGCGCGGCGTCGACCGACAGCCCCCCGCCGGGCGCACCCGTCCCTGCGCCAGCCGCCGTCCGCCACCGCATGTCGCGCATCCCCCGCTCCTCCATGATGGAGGCAGTGTATCCCGCTGCGCCGCGACCGCCATCAAGGTCACGGCCGCAACGGTCACTGCGCGGTGGCGCCGCCGAGATGCCCGGCCAGGAACGACAGCAGCTCGGCGTAGTAGCGACGGCGGTTGTCCTCGCTGCGGAAGCCATGGCCCTCGCTGTCCACGTACAGCGTCCGCACCGGCACGTCATGCGCCTCCAGCGCGCGCTGCATGCGGCGGCTGTGCGAGATCGGGGCGATGGTGTCGGCGCCCCCGGCGACCAGCAGTACCGGCGCCTTGATCCGCGCCGCCAGGTTGACCGGCGAGCGCGCGGCCAGGGTGTCGCGCGCGCCCATCCATTCGTTCACCCAGTGGCGCAGGGACGCGGCCGTGCGCGCCCGGTCGGCGTGCAGCGCGGGCAGGTCGTAGACCCCGACGTAGCCGACCGCGCAGCGGTACAGGCCGGGCTCCCGGGCCACCCCCATCAGCGCCGCGTACCCGCCGTAGCTGGCGCCAACGATGCAGATCCGGTCGGCCACCGCGATCCCCTCGTCGATCGCCCAGCGGGTGGCATCGGTGAGATCGTCCTGCATGGCGCCGCCCCACTGGCCGGCGCCGCTTTCCTGGAAACGGCGCCCGTAGTTCCCCGACCCGCGGTAGTTCACCCGCAGCACCGCATAGCCGGCGGCCGCGAGCAGCTGGCTCTCGGTGTCGAAGTACCACGCATCGAAGACCCCGAACGGGCCGCCATGGGGCATCACCACCAGCGGCAGCGGCCCTTCGTCCGCGCCGGCGGGACGCGTCAGGTAACCGTGGAGCGCGACGCCGTCGCGCGCCTGCAGCCGGATCCGGCGGGTGGGCGCCGCCTGCCCGGGCGCGAGCCAGTCCATGCGTGCGAACACGCCATCGAGCGTCCTGGCCTCGGCATCGAACAGCAGGTACTGGCCGGGATCGCGATCGCTGGCGGCGTGCACCAGCGAGAGCCGGCCGTCGCGGGTGCCGGAGGTGATCGCCACGGCGCTGCCGGGCAATGCGCTTTCGAGCATGCGGTAGCGCCGTGCCACCGCCGAATCCTCGTCGAAGAAGCGCAGGCGCACGCCATCGTCCATGTAGCGCGCGCCCACCGGGGTGCGACCGTCGCTGTCGTAGATGATTCGCTCCGGATCGACCACCGGATCCTGGAGCAGCGGGGTCCGGGCCAGGGTCCGCATGTCCCAGGCCTCGATCGCGTCCGGCCCGCCGTCGGGCCGGGTGACCTGCACGTAGGCGGTGGCGCCGTCGGCCGCCATGCCCACGGCCTTGGCGATGAAGTCGCTGCCGCGTGCGTCGTGCACCAGGCGCCACGCCGCGCCCTCGCCGTCGCGGTAGTACAGCTTGCTGTAGTTCTCCACGTCGAAGCCGTAGGCGAAGCGCGCTACGCCGGCAGGATCGAGGATGAAGCGGGCGCGGCGCACCGGCGCGGCGGTCACCGTGGTGCGGCGGCCCGAGCGCAGGTTCAGGCGCTCGAGCTGGGCCCTGGGCTGGGCATCGGGCAGTTCCACCGCGACCAGGGCCACGCCGGGCTCATCGGGGAGCGGATCGACCACGGTGGCGAACTCCGGCGTGGTCGGGACGAGGTTCTGCACGATGCCCGCCTGCCCGGCCTCGCCGATCAGGCGCCGCACCCGCTTCCTGTCCAGTTCGAGCACGTGGATCTCGCCGGTCGGGTAGGTGACCTGCCTGCTCCCGAAGCGTTGCCCCATGGTGAGGAGCACGTGCCCGTCGTCGGCCCACCAGAAATCGACCACCTCGGTGTTGGCCGCGCCCGCGCCGCCGCTGGCGATCCCGCCGGTGGCCCGGTCGAGTACCACCAGCACCACCCGGTCCTCCAGCGGCACGGTCGCGGCCAGGTGGCGGCCGTCGGGCGAAATGCGGATGTCCTCGAAACGGTCGCGGCGGACGTAGTCCCCGAGGTCGACCGGCGCCGCGGCGCGGGCCGGCGCGAGCACGGTGGCCGCGAGCGCGACCGCCACCGACAGCCGCCAGGCGGCGGCAAGCACGATTGCCTGCATGTCGTCCCCTCCCCGGGCCGATCCTACGCGCTTGCGGCGCGCGGTGGAACGCGCGCGGCCTTACCAGAACACGGCGTACAGCGCGACCAGGATCGCGAGCACCGCCACGGCGCCCGCGTTGAACGCCGCACCGGTCCGGTAGTCCACGTCCCCGGTCTCGATCACGTCGCGCGCCGGCACGTGCGGGGTGAGCAGCGAGACCACCGCCGCCAGCCCGAGCGCGAGCAGGAACACCAGGCCGACGCGGTCGATGAACGGCAGCGCCGGCCAGGCCAGCTTGAGCACGATCGAGAGCAGGAACGAACCGATCGCGGCCGCGAGCGCGCCCGCTTCGTTGGCGCGCTTCCAGAACAGCCCGAGCACGAAGATCACCACGATGCCGGGGGTGAAGAAGCCGGTGTACTCCTGGATGTACTGGAAGGCCTGGTCGAAGCTGCCCAGCAGCGGGCGCGCCGCCAGCACGGCCAGCAGCATCGAGGCCGCGGTGACGATCCGGCCCACCCGCACCAGGTGCTGTTCGCCGGCGTCGCGTCGGCGGTAGAGGTCAAGGGTGAAGATCGTCGAGATCGAATTGCTCATTGAGGCCAGCGACGAGACGATGGCCGCGATCAGCGCCGCGAACACGATCCCCAGCGCACCGGCCGGCAGCAGCGCCATCATCGCCGGGTAGGCCGCGTCCGGCCGCTCCAGGCCCGGCGCCAGCAGCACCGCGGCCAGGCCGGGCAGGACCACGATCAGCGGCATCAGCAGCTTGAGGAAGGCCGCGAACAGCACGCCCTTCTGGGCCTCGCCGATGTCCTTCGCCGCGAGCGCGCGCTGGATGATGTACTGGTTGAAGCCCCAGTAGCTCACGTTCATGATCCACATCCCGCCGACCAGCACGCTGATGCCGGGCAGGTCCTTGTAGAAGGGATGGTCGGGCGAGAGGATCATGTGGAAGTGGCCCGGCGCCTCGGCGCGCAGGCGCTGCAGGCCGCCCCACATGCCGGCGTCGCCGCCGATGCGCTCGAGCATGATCCCGGCCAGCAGCAGCCCGCCCAGCACCAGCAGCACCACCTGCACCACGTCGGTGAGCGCCACCGCGCGGAGCCCGCCATGGATCTGGTAGGCAAGCGCGAACGCGGCCAGGCCCAGCAGCGCCCAGGTCTGGTCCACGCCGGAGACGTGGGCGATCGCCAGCGAGCCCAGCCACAGGATCGAGGTCAGGTTCACGAACACGTACAGGCCGATCCAGAAGACCGCCATCACCGTGCGGATGCGGCGGCCGTAGCGCTGCTCGAGGAACTGCGGCATCGTGAAGATGCGGTTGCGCAGGAACACCGGCAGGAACCACTTGCCCACGATCAGCAGGGTGGCGGCCGCCATCCATTCGTAGGACGCGATCGCCAGGCCGATCGCGTAGCCCGACCCGGACATGCCGATGATCTGCTCGGCCGAGATGTTGGCCGCGATCAGCGAGGCGCCGATCGCCCACCACGGCAGCGCCTTGCCGGCCAGGAAGTAGTCCTCGGCGTCGCGGTCGTGCCCCGCCTTCGCGCGCGAGACCCACTGCGCGAGGAGGAAGATGCCGGCGAGGTAGGCCAGCACGATCCCGATATCCAGACCCGACAGCTGCATCCGTCACCTCCGGCGATCGCGCCGCGCGGGCCGGCGCGGCGGGTGGCGAGGCGGCGCCGCGCGCCGCCGTCCGCGGGTGGTCGCGCCAGGCGTGGCGCACGCTCCGCCGCGCCGCCGGGGCGACGCGGCGGGACGCCGTGCGGCGTCAGCCTTCCATCTGCTCCAGTTCGCGGCCCTTGGTTTCGTGCACGAACCTGAGCACGAAGAACACCGACAGCACCGCCATGACGGTGTAGATGCCGTAGGCGAAGGCCAGGCCGAGGCCGGCGAGCAGCATCGGGAAGGTCCAGGTGATGAGGAAGTTCGCCGTCCACTGCGCCAGGCCGGCCACCGCCAGGCCCGAACCGCGGATCTGGTTGGGGAACATCTCGCCGAGCATCACCCACATCACCGGGCCCCAGGACATGTTGAAGAACACGACGTAGGCATTGGCCGCGACCAGCGCCAGCAGGCCCATCGAATCGCTCAGCTGCAGCGTGCCGGCATCGTCGAGGCCGCCGGTGGAGAACGCGTACGTCACCAGGCCCAGGGTGATCGCCATGCCGACCGACCCCAGCCACAGCAGCGGCTTGCGGCCGACCCTGTCGATCAGCAGCACGGTCACGATGCAGGCGCCGATGCTCAGGCCGCCGGAGAGCACGTTGATCGCCAGCGCGTCGTTCTCGGAGAAGCCGACCGCCTGCCACAGCACCGCGCCGTAGTAGAACACCACGTTGATGCCGACGAACTGCTGGAACGTGGCCAGGCCCACGCCCACCCACACGATCGGGCGGATCTTGCCGGAGGCCTTGTTGACCAGGTCGGACAGGCGCGGGCGGTGGTGGTCGGACGCCAGCGAGGCGTCGATCTCGCCGAGCTTGCGCTCGCCCTGCAGGGCGCCGTACAGGCGGGTGAGCACCGACGTGGCGCGCTCGCGCAGGCCGCGCGCGACCAGGTAGCGCGGGCTTTCCGGGATGAAGAACAGCAGCAGCAGGAACAGGGTGGCCGGCACCAGCTCGGCCCAGAACATCCAGCGCCAGGCTTCGTACCCCCACCACAGCATCGCGGTGGACGCGGTGGCGAGGCGCGCGAGGATGTAGTTGCTAAGGAACGAGGCGAACAGGCCGGAGATGATCGCGATCTGCTGCACCGTCGCCAGCCGCCCCCGGTAGCGCGCCGGCGACACCTCGCTGATGTAGGCCGGCGACATCACGCTCGCGCCGCCCACCGCCAGGCCGCCGAGCACGCGGTAGACCACGAACTCCAGCGAGGAGTTGGCGATGCCCGAGCCCCAGGCCGAGATGATGAAGAACACCGCCGCCCACAGCAGCATCGTGCGCCGGCCGTAACGGTCGGCCAGGGTGCCGGCGAACCAGGCGCCGACCGCGCAGCCCAGCAGCATGGAGGCGACGTTGAAGCCGGTGACGGCGGCATCGGACTGGAACGCGGTGGTGATGCCGTCGACCGTGCCGTTGATCACGCCGCTGTCATAGCCGAACAGGAAGCCGCCGATGGTGGCGACCAGGCTGATGAGGATGATGAAGCGGGTGTTCTCGCCTGAGGCGTTGGGACTGCTCATGTACTCGCTCCCCGGGAATGCTGTGTGTTGCCGCCTGGACGGAGGCCGGCCCGTTCCGTCCCCCGCCAGGTCCACCGTGCCGGCGGAACCGTGATGACTGCGCTGTCACAAGGCGCGCTAGGGTAGCCCGAGAGGTGGGGCGGATGGTTTCTGCAATGCAGCACAAGCCGCCCCGGATCGTTGCCGACGCAACTGCTTCGCCGCGCCGTGCAGCCCCTCACGCCTGCTCCAGCCGGTCGCCGTGTCCCGCCCGCAACCGCGCGGTTCCGCCGGCGGCCAGTTCCAGTCCCAGTTCGTTCCCGCGGTAGTCGACCCGGTAGCGGCCGCCGCGTTCGCTGCGCAGGACGGCGGAGTCGAGCCTGCCGCCGCGCCAGGACAGGTCGAGGCTGGCGGCGTTGCGCACCCGCACGCCGCGCAGGTGGCCGTCGCGCCACTCGCGCGGCAACGCGGGCAGCAGGAACACGGTCTCGCCCCAGCTCTGCACGAGCATCTCGGTGATTCCCGCGGTGCCGCCGAAGTTGCCGTCGATCTGGAACGGCGGATGGGCGTCGAACAGGTTGGGATAGGTGCGCGAGGGGCTGATGAGCAGGCGCAGGATCCGCATCGCGCGCCCGGAATCGCGCAGCCGCGCCCACAGGTTCAGGCGCCAGCCCAGGCCCCAGCCGGTGGCTTCGTCGCCGCGCAGCTCCAGCGAACGGCGCGCGGCAGCGGCCAGCGCCGGCGTGTCGCGCACGTTGATCTGGCTGGAGGGATGCAGGGCGTAGAGGTGGGAGACGTGGCGGTGGTCGGGCTCGGGCGCCTCCATGTCCCAGTCCTGCTGCCACTCCTGCAGCTGGCCGGCCCTGCCGATCCGGTGCGGCGGCAGCCGTTCGCGCAGCGCGGCCAGGCGTGCCGCGAAGTCCGCATCCACGCCCAGCAGGCGCGAGGCCGCGATGCAGCGGTCGAACAGGTCGCGCAGGATCTGCGCGTCCATCGACGGGCCGGCGCACAGGGTGGCACCGTGCGGATGCGGGTTCTCCGGCGAGATCGAAGGCGCGGTGACCAGCGCGCCGGTGTTGGGGTCCTCGACCAGGGTGGCGGCGAAGAACTCGGCGGCGCCGCGGAACAGCGGATACACGCGCTGCAACACGGCGGGATCGCGGCCGTAGTCCCAGCGGTCCCACAGGTGCTGCAGCAACCAGGCCCCGCCGAGCGGCCACAGGCCCCACTGGGCGCCGTCGATCGGCGCGGTGGCGCGCCACAGGTCGGTGTTGTGGTGCGCCACCCAGCCCGGCGCGCCGTACATCGCGCGCGCGGTGCGCGCTCCGGATTCGGCCAGTTCGGCCACCATCCGCTCCAGCGGCTCCACGCACTCGGGCAGTGCGTTGGCCTCCGCCGGCCAGTAGTTCATCTGGGTATTGATGTTGATCGTGTACTTGCTCTCCCATGGCGGGTGCATCAGGTCGTTCCAGATGCCCTGCAGGTTGGCCGGCTGGGTGCCGGGCAGGGAGCTGGCGATCAGCAGGTAGCGGCCGAACTGGTGGTAGAGCGCGGCCAGCTCGGGGTCGTGGCCGTCGGCGAAGCGCGCCACGCGCTCGTCCGTGGGCAGCGCGGCCACGTCCGGCGGCGAGCGCCCGAGGTCGATCGAGACCCGGCGGAACAGCGCGCGGTGGAAGCGCAGGTGCTCGCGGACGATCCCGTCCCAGCCCTGTGCGAGCGCGCGGTCGAGCCGCTGCGCGGTGGCGAGGTCGGGGTCGGCGGAGACGTCGTCGTAGCGGCGGAAGCTGGTGGCCGCGGCCAGCAGGACCACGACCTCGTCGGCGTCGCGCACCTCGATCCGGTCGCCGAGGTGGCGCAGCGTGCCGCCGACCGGCAGCACCCGCGCCCGGGCGCAGAAGCGCAGCCGGCCCTCGATGCCGTGCGCCGGTTCGTTGCGCCCCTGCAGCAGCAGGCCGCCGTTCCCGTCGGCGACCGCGCGCGCCGAGGGCTGGTCGCTCTGCAGGCCCACGCGCAGGCCGATGCGGCCGGGCATGTCGCCGGTCAGCCGCACCGCCAGGCACTGGGCCGGCGCCGACACCAGCGCCTCGCGCCGGTGCTGCATGCCGCGTGCCTCGAAGGTCGTGGTCGCGATGGCCGCATCGAGATCGAGCTCGCGCCGGTAGCCGCCGGTCTCGGCGATCTCGAGGAAGTCCAGCACCAGGTCGCCGAGCGGCTGGTAGGGCATCTGCTTGAGCGGCCGCGCCATCAGCCGTTCGTTCGCCAGCGCCTCGGCCTCGGCGTAGCGGCCGGCGAACAGCAGGCTGCGCACCCGCGCCAATGCCTCGCCCACGCCCTCGGGCGCCGGGTCGTACGGGCCGCCGGCGTACAGGGTGTCGTCGTTGAGCTGGATCCGCTCATACCTGGCGCCACCCCAGACCATGGCGCCCAGCGCGCCGTTGCCCAGCGGCAGCGCCTCGACCCACTGGGTGGCGGGGCGCGGGTACCAGAGGCGGAGATGGTTCCACGCACCCGGCTCCGCGGCGGTGTCGATGGCGCCCGCATCCGCTGCGGAGGGCCGCGCATCGCCGCCGGCGCGTGGAGACCCCGGGACGAGGCCAAGCCCGCCGGCGACGGCGGCGAGGGTCGCGGCCTTGAGCGCGTCGCGGCGGCGCGGGTCGAAGCTCATGGCGAGTGGTCGGGGCCGGATGCGGTTGGGGCCTGCCCGAGGCCGTTGCTGCCCCCACCCCGGCCCTCCCCCGCACGCGGGGGAGGGAGCGCCGTGTACGCCCATGTGGCGACTGCGTCCGCTCCGCGCGCAATCAACTCCCTCCCCCGCATGCGGGGGAAGGCCGGGGTGGGGGTCGCCAGGCGCGCGCCGCGCGTCATGCCCCCGGCCGCTCCACGACCACCTCGCTGCCGTCGTACACCACCGTGACGTCGGCCGCCGGCTCCAGCGCGCCGTTGTCGCCGCGCGGGCCGTCGATGAAGCGCACGCGCATTTCGCGCGTGGCAGGCATGCCGGGGTACGCGCCTTCGCGCGCGCCGATGGTCAGCGCGCCCGCCGCGTCGTCCCAGGCCAGCGGGATCCGCGACCATTCTCCGCGCTCGTAGCCGTAGCCGCGGCCGTCGTCCTCATACAGCGCGAAGCGGCCGTCGGCGCCGGTATAGACCTCGATGGTCAGCGGCGCGTCGGGCACCTGGTCCACGTACTCCTGGACCACGGTCCGCGGCACGATCGAGCCGGCGCGCACGAACAGCGGCATGCGCTGCAGCGGCGCGGCCGCGGTGATCGTGCGGCCGCCCTCGTGCCGCTGTCCGGTGTCGAAGTCGACCCACTGCGCGCCGGCCGGCAGGTACACCTCGCGGCTGGTGGCGCCGAACGTGGTCACGGGCGCAACCAGGAAGGCGGGGCCGAACAGGTACTGGTCGGCGACCTCGCGTGCCTTCGGGTCGCCGGGGAAATCCATCGCCAGCGCGCGCAGGAGGGTGCCGTCGCGGTGCCAGGTGTCGCCGGCCAGGGTGTAGATGTACGGCAGCAGGGTGTAACGCAGCTTCAGGTAGTGCACGAAGCTGTCGTAGTGCGGCGTGCCCTCCGGCGCGATCTCCCAGATCTCCCGGTACGGGAACTGGCCGTGCGAACGGAAGATGGGCACGAAGGCGCCATGCTGGAACCAGCGCAGGTTGAGCTCGCGCCACTCGGCCAGGTGTGCGGGATCCTTGCGCTCGTAGCGGCGCTCGGGCGAGAAGCCGCCGATGTCGAAGCTCACGTTCGGCGCGCCGGCCATGGAGGCGTTGACCAGGCCGGAAATCTGCTCGCGGAAGTCGTCCCAGCGCGGCACGATGTCGCCGCTCCAGAACGCCGCCGCGGCCCGCTGCTGGCCGGCGAAGAAGGCGCGAGACAGGATGAACACGCGCTTGTCCGGGTCCACCTCGCGCGAGCCGCGGTACACGCCTTCCGAATGCGGCAGCGGATAGGCGTTGAAGTACTCGGTCGAGGAGCCCAGCGCATTGGGCATGGTGCGCGCCTTGCGCTCGCCGATGTCCAGGTTGCTGTGCAGGTCCGGCTCGGTGGCGTCCAGCCACCAGGCGTCGAATCCCTTGCGGTTGAGCTTGGCGTCGACCTGGCGCCAGAAGATCGCCTGGGCCTCGCGCGAGAACGGATCGTAGAAGGAGTTCAGGTAGCCCTCGCCGATCCAGTCGCGCTCGCCGACCTCGATGTTGCGCCGGTACATGAATCCGGCCGCGTCGAGTTCCTTGAAGTGCTCCGTGTCCGGGTAGAACTTCGGCCACACCGAGATCATCACCTGGGCGTTGCGCTCGTGGACGTGGCGGACCATGCCCTCGGGATCGGGGAAGCGCCCGGGATCGAAGTCGTGCGAGCCCCAGGCGTCCTCCGGCCAGTACGACCAGTCGAGCACGATCGCGTCGATCGGCAGCTTGCGGCGGCGGTACTCGTCCAGCACGCCGGTCAGCTCCTGCTGGGTCTTGTAGCGCTCGCGGCTCTGCCAGAAACCGTAGGCCCACTTCGGCAGCAGCACCGCCTTGCCGGTGAGCTCGCGGTAGCCGGCGATGGCGCCGTCCATGTCGCCGCCGGCCACGACGTAGTAGTCGATCACCTGCGCCGCCTCCGACCAGATCGACAGGTCGGCGGCCTCCTCCGGTGGCAGCGGGTCGCGGCCCTGCAGCGCGATGTACGCAGGTTCGATCCGGTCCCATTCGATGCGCAGGTCGTGGCGCTCGCCCGCCCGCAGGTCGAGCGCGAACTCGTGGTGCCACGGGTTCCAGTTCTGGCGCCAGCGGTCGACCACCAGCTCGCCGTCGACGTACAGCTTCATGTACTCGCTGCCGAACAGCGAGAAGGTGTGGCGGCCGTCGCGGCGGGCGGCGAACTGGCCCTCCCAGACCACCAGGCTGCGGCCGCCGGGCTCGAGGTTCTTGCCCTCCTCCGGGAAGTCCTCCAGCCCGGAGATGAACTGGTAGTCGATCTTCTCCTCGCGGCGCACGAGCCTGGCGTCGCCGTCGATGGAGTAGGTCGCGGTCAGCGCGCCCTCCACGCCGTCGCGGTCGTACAGCGCCACCACCTCGCCGATCTGGCGCAACCCGCGCGGGTCGCCGTAGCGGGTGATCGAATTGTTGTCCCAGAGGATGCCGTAGCCGCGGCTCGAGACCAGGTAGGGAATCGCCTTGTCGATGTTGTGCTGGAGCAGCTCCACGTCGCGGCCCTTGAGGTCCATCCAGCCCTGCTGGTGGAGGCCGGTGCCGTGCAGGCTCTCGTCGCCGGCGGACTCGAAGCGCTGGCGGACGCTGTAGTAGTCGCGTCCATCGAACCGGACCGGCGTGAAGCCCCGCCCGCCCGCGGCCTCCGCGAGCAGTGGCCGGCCCTCGCCGTCGAAGAACGCGACCCGGCCGTCCTCGAGCGAGACCTCGGCCGACACCCCGGCGGCGGATACGCGCAGCGTGCCGTCGGCCTCGGCGACGTCGAAACGCGGCGCCGGACCGTCGCGCTCCACGCGCATCAGGCTCGGCGATCGCTCGAAGGTCCCGTCCGGATCGGCGGTGACGCGGATGATCCGGTCCGACACCACCTGCAGGCGCACGTCGGCCGCGTCCGCGGCGGCCGGTCGCACGACGACGTCGCTGCCCACGTGCTCCCAGCGCGTGTCGGCGCGGGCGCCGCAGCCGGCGAGGATCGCGGCGAGCGGAAGCGCCAGCAGCGGCGCGGATCGGCGGAATCGTTGCATGGCGTCAGTCCTCCCGGGGCTCGACGTCGGTGGTGGTGCGGTAGGTCGCCAGGCGCACGCGCAGCAGCTGCACGGCGTCGGAGAAGTTCAATCCATAGTCGGTCTGGTCGCCGTTCCAGTTGCGGTGGAACTCCCAGCGACCGTCCACGTAGCGGCCTTCCTCGACCCGTTCGTAGATCAGCGCCTCGCCTTCCGCGGCCGGTTGCAGCGTCACGCGTGCATGCATGCCGGTGACCAGGAACTCGTCGGGACCGAGCTCGGCGATCAGCGCGCCGCCAACCGGTTCCGGATTGCCGGGCGCCTGCCCCTGGAACCAGAAGTGCGGCAGGCCGTAGGCGATGGTGGCGTTCCAGCGCGCGTTGAGCCGGATCGTGCGTTCGGGCACGCCGGGCTGCTCGGCCACGCCGTGCAGGCGCCCTTCCGACGCCGCCTTCGCGAACTCGCGCATGCCCTGGTTGACCAGGGCGAAGGCCAGCCTGAACGGCGCGATGGTCCCGGGCGTGGTGCGCTTCACGCCCAGCGGCCAGTTGCCGTAGGGCGTGTAGTCCATGCCGAACGGTACCCAGCCGATGCCGTCGTGGTCGAGCGCGGCGAACAGGTAGCGCGCGTACTCGGGCGCGTTGCCGGTCTCGGCCACGAACAGCGCGTTGTCCGGGCGCGCGTAGCGTTCGAGCACCGTGGTGTAGTGCAGGTACTCGGGCATGTAGATGTCGGGCGCCAGCAGGTCGATGTCCGGCGCCGCGGCCTTGTACACGTCGAGCATGTTGTCGGTCGGACCGCCGCTGGCGTACTGGCCCGGCTGGCCCGGGTTGAAGGGGCCGCGCAGCGCGGCGTTGACGTACATCGGCAGCGGGTACTCGGCCTTGCCGGCCTTCGCCACCTCGTTGATGTAGCGGGCGATGTGCCAGGCATGGAAGGTCTCGTCGGCGTCGGCGCCGAACACCTCGCGCCAGGTACCGGGGCGCTTGCCCAGCCGCTCGAGCAGGGCCTGCGGCACCTGGCCCTCGAACGCCTGCCGTGCCAGCGGCGAGTAGTCGCGCACGCCGCCGTAGGTGCCCGGCTCGTTCTGCGGCTGGACCATGATCACGGTGCGCTCGCGGTCGTGCTCGCGCAGGTGCGCCATCAGGCGCGCGAAGGCGCGGCGGTCGGCGTCGAGCGTCGACTGCGCGTGCGGCGAGAGCGAGTTCAGCACCACGCCGTCCTCGCGCACCACGCGCGGGAAGCGGTCGTTGTCGAGCTTCACCCAGGCCGGCGCGTAGTTCGGCCCGTTGTTCTTCCAGGTGGCGAACCAGAGCAGGACCAGCCGCTTGTCGTGCGCGCGGGCCTGCTCGAGCAGATGGTCGACGAAGGAGAAGTCGAACCGGCCCTCCTCGGGCTCGACCTGTTCCCAGGCGATGGAGATCGACAGGGTGTTGGCACCGAGCTCCTCCAGCGCCGGCCACACCTGCTTGAGCGGCTCGGGGTAGTTGCTGGAGTTGTGCGCCTGGCCGCCGAGGACCAGGAACGGCGCGCCATCGACGATCAGCGCATGGCGGCCATCGCGGCTCTCGAAACGCGGGATCGGGCGCTCGCCGGATCCGGCACCGGCCGCGGCCCCGCGTCCGGCCGCCGCTTGCCCTTCCTGGCCGCCGTGCGGCTGGCAGGCCGCCAGCCAGGCCGCCAGCAGCACCGCGCCGGCCAGGGCGCCGCGGAACCTTGAAAGCCCTCCCCCGCCCACGGGGGAGGGTCGGGTGGGGGCGGCCCCGCGTCGCAGCTCCGGCGCCCCCGTTCCCGTCACCAGTCGTCGCTCCGGAATGGCGAGGCGGGAAGCCCGCTGGCGCCGACCAGGTTGGCGTCCACCGGCGCGTCGCTCCAGGCGTAGCGTACGGCGACCGGCGCCGGCACCGCGTCGCTGCGCACGACGATGGCGTCGCCCTCGATCACCGCATCCGCCGGATGGAACACGCGGTCGGCGCCGGCGAGACGGAAGCCCTGCAGCCGGCCGCCACCGCGCACCGCCAGCCCGTCGGCCTCGAACGCCAGGCGCGCGGCCCCGCCCTCGAAGGTCGCACTGGTGAACACCGGGCCCGAATGCACGACGTCTTCGCCGTA
Organism: Luteimonas sp. J29; assembly: GCF_000472505.1. Taxonomy (GTDB): domain Bacteria; phylum Pseudomonadota; class Gammaproteobacteria; order Xanthomonadales; family Xanthomonadaceae; genus Luteimonas. Next base: position 365,654 of record NZ_AWZR01000001.1, on the reverse strand, counting down.
GGCCACCCGGCGCGCGGCCAGCGCCAGGCGACGGCCGACATCCTGCTTGTTGCGCGGATGGATGTCGTCGACGTCGCCGATGTCGATCGCCACCGCCTGCCCGGTCGCTGGCAGCGACAGGGTCGCGGTCTGCGATTCGCGCAGCACTGCCCAGGGGCTGCTGTCGCCCTGGTCGCCGCCCGAGTGCCAGCTCGCCAGCTGCACCCACAGGAACGGCAGCTCCGGCGCATTCCACTGCGCGCGCCACTGCCGGATCATCGCCGGGAACTGTTCGCGGTAGCGCAGCGCCTGCTCCACGCTGCCGGCGTTGGACTCGCCCTGGTACCAGATCACGCCGCGCACCGGATATGGCTGCAGCGGGTGGATCATGGCGTTGTAGAGCAGGGTCGGGCGCTGGTGCTTGTCGTCGTCGAGCGTGAGCGCGGTGACCTCGGCCGGACGGAACTTCCAGGTGCCGGCCAGCGGCCGGCGCGCACCGCCCTGCACCTGCACGAACAGCTCGTCGTCCGGGCCGTGGATGCCGCCCCCGCCACCGACGTCGACCACCCGCACCGCGATCTCGTTCAGTCCCTCGCGCAGCGCCGACGCCGGCACTTCGTACACGCGCGGCAGGTTGTACTGGATCGACGTCGCGCCGACCTCGACGCCGTTCACCCAGGTGGTGTCGCTGTCGTCGATCCGGCCAACGCCCAGGGTCACCCCGGCCCGCGCCTCTTCCGCGGACAGCGTGAAGCCGGTGCGGTACCAGGCCACGCCGTCCATGCCGTTCCAGCCTGCGCTTTCCCACAGTCCGGGCACGGGGATGTCGTCCCAGCCGGACGCGTCCAGCCCGGGCGCCTGCCAGCCGGCGTCGTCGGCCGGCAGCTCCCAGCGCGCCAGGTTCTGCCGCGTCTGCGCCAGCGCGCGCGCGTCGTCCTCGCGCAGCTGGCGCGCCATCGCCGCCAGGCCGTCGGCGTCGATGCCCTGGCTGGCGGCGTCCATCCAGGCCTCGATCGCGCTGCCGCTCCAGGAACTGTCGATGATGCCGATCGGCACGCCCTGCGAGGCGCGCAGTTCGCGCGCGAAGAAGTGCGCGACCGCCGAGAAGTTGCCCGCCACCTGCGGCGAGGACGCGATCCACTCCCCGCCCGCCAGCTGCCACTCGGGCTCGCCCGACCAGGCACGCCGGACCTTGAAATGGCGGATCAGCGGATCGGTCGCGCGCGCGATCTCCACCTCGGCGTCGGCCGATTCGGACAGCCGCCACTCCATGTTGGACTGGCCCGAGGCCAGCCACACGTCGCCGATCATCACGTCGCCAAGCTCGACCGGCGCCTTGCCGTCATCGACCCGCATCACCAGCGGTCCGCCCGCCGTGCGCGGCGCCAGTTCGACCCGCCAATGGCCGTCCGCACCGGCCCGGGTCTCCACGCGCTGGTCGCCGAGCGCGACCCGGACCTGGGCGCCGGGGTCGGCGCGGCCCCATACCGGGATCGGCTGGTCGCGCTGCAGCACCATCCCTTCGCCGAACACCCGCGGCAGTTCGACTGCGTGCGCGGCCGCCAGCGGCAGCAACAGCGCGAGCGCAGCGGCGCTGCGCGGCCCCGCCCCGCGCCGGGGCGACTGCCCGGGAGCGGATGCGCCGGCCGCCTGCACGCGTCGTGCCGGATGGATGGATGCCTTCTTCATCGAGGATCTCCGTGCCAGGGGTCCCTGCCGTCGGTCGGGCCAGGCGCGACCGGCCGGCGGGGATCGCCGGTCGCCTGCCGGATGATGCCGTCCGCCTTCCCCGCCGTCACCGATGCGGCGCGATCCGGACCCGGGCGCGCCGCATCGCCGCCGCCACCGGAAACGCCCGCGACCACGCCCCGGCGGGTTGCGAACGCAGGATAGGCAGCGGCGTCATGCCGGACCAATGAAGAAATCGTCGCCGGATATATCGGCGGGGAATGCTGCGACGCACGAAGCGGCGCGCCATGCGTTGCCACGGCGCAAAGTAGAAGGCCGCGCGGCGAACCGCGCGGCCTTCCCGGTCGCGGCCGGTTACCAGCTGGCGCGCAGCACCAGCGAGTAGCGGCGGTCGTTCTCGAACCACGCGCGGTTGTACAGCGTCTCGTCGATGAAGCCGTCCCGACGGTAGCCGCGCGGACCCATCAGCAGCTTGGTGATGCTGTTGGTGAGGTTGTTGGCCTGCAGGCCGATCTGGATGTTGTCGTTGATGTTGTAGAAGAACGAGCCGTCCAGCTGGCCGTAGTCGTCGTTCCACACCGGCTGGCGCATCGCCGGCATCACGTCGCTGGAGGTCAGCAGGTAGCGCGAACGCCAGTTGTAGGCCAGGCGGGTCGAGACCTTGCCCCGCTCGTAGATCGCGATCAGGTTGTAGCTGCGGCGCGACAGGCCTTCCAGCGGCAGGTCCAGCGGCACCTCGGTCGGCTGGCTGCCGTCGGGGATGCCGATGTCGACGTTGGTGCCGCCCGAGCTGTCGACGAAGGTGTAGTTGGCCTGGATGCCGAAGCCGGGCAGGAAGTTGAAGAACTGCGAGTATCCCACCTCGAAGCCGCGGATCTTGCCTTCGTCCAGGTTCCGCGTGCGGGTCATCGTGTACACGCGTCCGTCGATGAGCTCGTCGGCGACGGAGGTGGCGAAGTAGCCCTCCACGTCCTTGTAGAACAGCGTGGTGTAGACGTGGCCGTCCTGGGCAAAGTACCACTCCAGGGCGGTGTCGAACTGGTTCGCCCTCATCGGCTTGAGCGCGGGATTGCCGCCGCTGCCGTTGTAGGCCAGGTCGTCGGGACCGCACAGCTCGGTGCGCAGGCCGTCCCTGAGCGCCTGGGCGCAGCCGGCGGCGCTGGCGCCGAGGGTGATCCAGTTCTGCATCAGCCGGAACTCCGGCCGCGCGATCGCCTTGGACGCGCCGAAGCGCCACTGCAGGCCACCGTCGAAGCGCACCCTCAGGTTGAGGCTGGGCAGGATGTCGGTGTAGGAGCTGTTGACCTGGCTGGTGAAGGCCTGGCCGTAGAACATGTCCTCCAGCTCCGGGATCACCGACTCGACGAACTGGCCGCGCATGTCCGGCATCAGGCCGCCGCCCTGGGCCTTGACCGAGGTCTTGACCGCGCGCACGCCGACGTTGCCGTCCACCGGGAAGCGAAGCTCGTCGTTGCCGAAGTACAGCACGCCGTAGGCCGCCTGGGTGCGTTCGCGCTGCTGGTTGATCGCGTCCGGCGTGAAGGTGATCGGCGTCCACTGCGCGCCGGGGATCGTGGCCAGGGTGGCGTTGACCTGGGCGATGTCGACGAAGCTGTCCTGCGCGGTCCAGAACTGGGTCGGCAGGTTGGCCTTGCCGCGGAAGAAGTCGGTCAGCGTGTACAGCTGGCTCTGGGCCGGATAGAACTGGTCGATCCAGGCCACCGGCGGACGGTTCGGGTCCGGGTTCTCGATCCGGTTCCAGTCGTCGCTGATCGCACGCCAGTTCCAGGTCGTCCACTGGCTGGTGTACTCGCGGTCGGCGATGCGCGCGCCGAACCTCACCAGGCGCAACCAGTCGCTGTCGTTGAAGTTGTACTCGAAGTCCACGCGCCCGGCACGCTCGTGGCCGACGTTGTCGGCGATGTGGTCCATCGCCGAACGCCAGAAGTAGGTGTCCTGCTGCAGCGCGCGCTCCGGGTTGTCGAGGGTGACCGACGGGTACTTGCCCGACAGGTCGAGGAAGATGCCTTCGAGCAGGGTGGAGGTGTGGACCGCGAAGTCGACGTTGTCGCTGGTGGCCTTCACGTACTGGAAGTCCGCCCGCATCAGGAAGTTGTCGGAGAAGAAATGCTTGAAGCCCGCCGACCAGTCGGTGGTCTGCGAATGCTGGACGTTGTAGCGGTTGCCGACGGCGAACTGGATGCCCGGGCCCTTGTACATCGACGGGGTCTCGTCGTCCGGGGTCCCGCGCCAGCCGCCGAGGCGGATGGCGCCGCGGATGAAGCGGCCGTTCTGGTCGTAGTCGAACGTCGTGCCCGGCATCGGGATGATGCGGTTGGTGCGGTCGGCCAGGCCGTCGCCGCCGTCCCACGACTGGTCGTAGTAGTTCGGGTCCCCGTTCCAGTTGGAGGTGTCGTTCGCCTCGCCGGCGCCGGCGTACTCCATGAAATGCTCGCGCCAGGCCAGGTCGTACTTGGCGGTGACCACCTGGGCGTAGATCTCGGTGTCGTCGCTCGGGCGCCACTGGAACGCGAGCGCGCCGCCCTTGCGCTTGCGGTCGAAGTCGGTGCGGCGCCAGTTCACGCCACCGGGCACGAACACGTGGTCGCGCCCGCTGCCCTCGAGCAGCAGGTCGCGCTGGCTGTCCGCGGACACCCAGGTCTCCTGCTCCCAGTCGTAGACCCAGCCCACGCCGTCGGGCAGGCCCTCGGGCTGCTCGGCCGGCGTGCGGCCGCGACGCGAGAACGGCTGGATCTGGATGCCGTCGGACTGGGTCGCCAGCTCCGAGTACGAGAGGTTGGCGAGGAAGCCCATCTCGCCGGCGCCGGTCTGCCAGCGGTCGCTGAACAGGAACGAGGCCGAGGGGCGGCCATCCTTCGCCTTGTCGCCGCGGTTGTAATCGACGCTGGCCGCGATCTTGCGGCCGGGCTCGTCGAACGGCATGCGGGTGCGCAGGTTGACGGTGCCGCCGAGGCCTCCTTCGATGATCTCGGCCGAGGGGTTCTTGTACACGTCCACGCCGGCCATCAGCTCGGACGGGACCTCCTCGAAGCTCAGCCCACGGCCGCCGTTCGCGCTGAACACGTCGCGCCCATTGAGCTCGCCGCGCACGAAGGTCAGGCCGCGGATCATCACGCCGGAGCCTTCCGCCGAGAAGTGGTCGGTATCGTCGCGCGCCGCGAAGCCGGTGACCGTGACGCCGGAGATGCGCTTGAGCGTCTCGGTGACGCTGCGGTCGGGCAGCGCGCCGATGTCCTCGGCGGTGACCGAGTCGATGATCTGGTTCGCCTCCTGCTTGATCTCCTGCGCACGCATGACGCTGCCGCGGATGCCGGTGACGATGACCGAGTCCAGTTCCACGGCCGGGTCGGAGCCCTGCGGGGCGTCGCCGCCCGCGGTCTGCGCGAGGGCCGGCCCGGAAAGAAGGGCGGCCACCCCCAGCGCCATGGCGCTGCGGCGGAACGTGCGCAGGGTGTCGATACCAGACGGGCGTGTTGCCTGCCGGCGTGTGTGGTGTGCTCGCATGGATCTCCCTCCCGAGGAATTGCGTGCGATCGTGGTCGAGTTGTGTGGCACGGAAACCGGCCCGGCCCGGCGGCTACATCGGCCATCGGGTCCGGAACGCTGCGAACCGCTGCGCGAAAAGACGGCGCCACCGTGCCGGCGCCGCGCGCAGAAACACCGCTGGATGCGCCGGACGCCCCGGCTGTTCCCCTTCTCTCCCTGGTACGGCGACGGACGCCGCGCGATCCGATGTTAGCGCTAGCCTTTTCCGCCCGTCAAACCGCCGGCGAACAGATATTTTCGAGGCGCGGCAAACACTTGCAGGCGTTACAGTCGCCACGCCCGGGCCGGTGCGCCAAAAGTCCAAGGCCGGCCGCCGCCGCCCGGGAGGGCGGGCAGCGGGGGCGGCCGGGCCCGGTCAGAAGGTCAGGCGCAGGGTCGCGGCGTAGCGGCGGTCGTTCACGTACCACGACGTCACCCGGCTGCCGGCGGCCCCCTGCTGCATGATCGTGCGCTGCTCGGCGTTGTTGAGGTTGTTCATCTCCAGGCCGATCTGCACATGATCGGAGACGCGGTAGAAGATCGAGCCGTCGAGCTGGCCGAAGGCGTCGCTGTACACCGGCAGCTTCCACGCGACCCCGCCGTCCTCGCCGTTGTAGCCGTTCGCGCCCACCGACAGCAGGTACTGGCTGCGCCAGTTGTAGGCGAAGCGGACCTGCCACGGACCCTTCTCGTAGAACAGGGCCACGTTGTAGGCGTTCTTCGACAGGCCGTCCGCGGGCAGGTCGCCCAGGAGGGCGCCGTCGGTGTCGATCGGCAGCACCGACGGGTCGTCCGGGATCCGGGTCGAGCTGTCGATGTAGGTGTAGTTGGCCGACATGCCGAGGCCATCGAACGGCGCGGGCAGGAAGTCGAAGAACTGGTTCCAGCCGACCTCGGCGCCCTGGATGCGCGCGCTGCCCACGTTCACCGGCCGGGTGACCAGGTACTGGTAGGTGTTGCCGTCGGCGCCACGATAGGGCTCGAGCAGGCTCTGGCGGCGGAAGTAGTCGCGCACGTCCTTGTGGAAGACGTTGATCCACGCCATGCCGCCGCGGTCCGGGGCGAAGTACCACTCCAGCGAGAGGTCGAACTGGTCGGCCTTCATCGGCGTGAGGTAGGGATTGCCGTAGGTGTCCGAGGACAGTTCGATGTCCTCGAGCGGGAGCGTGCTGCCGTCGTCGGGCACGGTCACGCCGTCGCGGGGCGCGACGGAGAGGATCTGGAAGGCCTGCAGCTCGTTGAACGACGGGCGCGCGATCGCCCGCGACGCGGCGAAGCGCACCACCACGTCCTGCAGCGGCTCCCACTTCACGTTCACGCTCGGCAGCACGTCGGTGTAGCTGTTGCTGGCGTGGACCGGGTCCGACTCGCCGTTGCCCAGGTACGGGGCGTAGGCCTCGGACGGATACACCAGGTAGCCGTCGGCGCTGTTCTCGGTGCGGACCACGCGCACGCCGACGTTGCCGGAGACCGGTGCCTGTTCGAATCCGAACTCGAGCATGGCGTAGGCGGCGTAGGTGCGCTCGCGCTGGACGTTGCCCCACTGCGGGTCGCTGGTGTCGCGCGGCACGTAGGTGCCGGCGTAGCAGCACAGGTAGTACGGATCGGCCGCGGCGTGGATCGCCTGGTAGCTGCCGGGGAAGCCCAGCGCGGTGGCCAGGCGCGGGGCGAGGAAGGCGCCGGGGATGTTCGCGTCGCCGCGGTAGAAGTCCGGGAACGTGGCCAGGTTCACCAGGTCCAGGGTCGCGCCGGGGCCGAGGTCGAGGCCGGGCAGCGGCTGGTCGCCGGGCAGCGCCCACCACTGCATCCACGGCTGGATCACCGGCTGCCAGTCGTAGCCGGTGTCGATGTTGTCGGCGTCGCGGTCGGTGACGCGCACGCCGAACTTCACCGCCTCGATCGCGCCGCGCTCGAAGCTGTGGCGCAGGTCGGCGCGCCAGGCCACTTCCTCGGCCTCGTTGTCGTCGCGGTGGTCCATGGTGAACGCCCAGTAGTAGCTGGCCGGGTCGGCGACGAAGTCGCGGTCGACCCCGATCACGGGCACGCCGCCGCCCAGGTCGACGTCGATCCACGGCACGTTCAGCCCCAGGGCCACGGTCGAATCCAGCGCGCGCGTGGTGGCCTTGATGAACTGCAGGTCGGTGGACAGTTCCGTGCGTTCGCTCATGCGCCACTTGGCGGCGAACGAGTAGTCGCTGGTGCGCGAGCGCCGGTGCGAGGCGCGGATGTCGGTGCCCATCGGGATGTCGCCGTCGGCGCGCAGGCGCCCCGACACGAACACGTTGCCGTCCAGGCGGTAGGGCTGGCTGGCGTCGAGCGCGACCAGGCGCGGGTCGTTCTGGACGAAGATCGCGTCCTCGAACCACAGCTCGTCGTAGCGGCTCTGGAACGCGGTGGCCGACAGGTCCAGGCGCTCGTTCGGGCGCCACTGCAGCGCGACGTAGGCGCCCTGGCGCTTGCGTTCGTACTCGAGCGTGCGCCAGTCGGCGCCGCGCGGCAGCCACACCGGGTCCGCGGCGCCGTCGCCGTCGAGGTCGCTGTTGGCGTTGTCGAAGAACGGCCGCACGAACAGGCCGTCGGTGCGCGTGGCCAGCTCGGAGTGGGCCACGTCCACCAGGATCCCGAATTCGCCGTGGTCGGTGTCCCAGCGGTTGCTGAAGAGCATCGAGGCCGAGGGCATCACGCGCTCGGCGAAGTCGCCGCGGTTGACGCTGAAGGACAGGCCGAGGCGGCTGCCGTCGAAGTCCAGCGGCATGAAGGTGCGCAGGTCCACCGTGCCGCCGAGGCCGCCCTCGATCATGTCCGCCTTCTGGTTCTTGTACACGTCCACGCCGGCCATCAGCTCCGACGGCACGTCCTGGAAGCTCAGCGCGCGCCCGCCCGAGGCCGAGAAGCTGTCGCGGCCGTTGAGCTCGGAGCGCACCTGGGTGAGGCCGCGCACGGCCACGCCGCTGCCCTCGGCGGAGAAGTGCTCCGGGTCGCCCACCGACAGGAAGCGGTCAATGGTCACGCCGGGGATCCGCGAGAGCGTTTCGGTCACGCTGCGGTCGGGCAGCGCGCCGATATCGAGCGCGGTGACCGAATCGACGAAGGTGTCGGCCTCGCGCTTGATGTCCTGGGCGCGGTACACCGAACCGCGGATGCCGGTGACGACCAGGCCGTCCAGTTCCACGGGATCGGTGTCGGCCGCGGAGGCGGCCTCCTGCGCGTGTGCGCTCGTGGCGAGGATGGCGCCCACGCCCAGGGCGATCGCGGAACGGCGCAACAGTCGGAACGGGTCGGTCGCGCCGACCCCGGCATGCGGGCGGCACTGGCGGAACATTGGCATGGCGGTCCCCTCCCACGGGCACATGACAGGCGATGCGGAACGCACCGGACCGGCGCATCTGCGGCGCCTGGTCCCGTTCCGTGACAGCGCCGGACAGCGCTGCCATGGGCAGACTAGGCACGTGCTGTCATGCACAACCAATGATTTTTCGGGTTGCAGCTACATCCGCGCGGAATAGCTGCCGGGACGACGCGCCCCGCTCACGCGCCGGCGGGCAGGCCCGGACCGTACAGCCGGCGGGCGGTGGCGCGCAGCGCCTCGAGCATGCGTTCCGCCGCCGGAGACAGTACCTGGTCGCGTCGGCGGACCAGGCCGAAGTACTCCATGCGCACGCCCAGTTCGATCGGCAGCACGTGCATCTGCCCGGTGTCCAGGTACGGCGCGACCGACTGCGCCGGCAGCGCGACCAGCAGGTCGCTGTGCCGCAGCAGGTGGATCATCACCGGCAGCGACGCGGTCTCGACGATGTCCCGCGGCGGTTCCAGGCCACGCTCCAGGAACACTGCGTCGAGCCGGTGGCGCAGCACGCTGCCCGGCGGCGGCATGATCCAGCCCTGGCCGGAGAGATCCGCGTGCCCGAGCGACGTGCGCTGCGCGAGCGGATGGCCGGCGCGCACGATCACCGAATGCGGTTCGTCGGCCAGCGGCTCGAACGCGAGGTCCGCCGCGCCCTCGGGGCCCATGATGCGGCCGACCACGATGTCGAGCTGGCCATCGAGCAGGCGCGCGACCAGCGCGCGGCTGTAGTCCATCTCCACCCGCACGAGGATGCCGGGATGGTCGCGCTTGACCGCGGCGACCGCCTGCGGCACCAGGGTGGTCCCTGGATTGACCACGGTGCCGATCGCGGCCTGGCCCACGCGTCCATCGCGCAGCGCGGCGATCTCGTCCTGGGCACGGCCGATCTCCGCGAGCGCCGAGCGCGCGCGGCGCGCCAGCACCTGCCCGTACCAGGTCGGCTCCACCCCGCGCGCATGGCGCTCGAACAGCGTGACGCCGAGCAGCGACTCCATCTCGGCCAGCAGCTTGGAGGCGGCGGGCTGGGTCATGTGCGCCGCTTCGGCCGCGCGCAGCACCGACCCCTGCTCGTACAGGTGCAGCAGCAGTGCCAGGTGGCGCGTCTTCAGGCGCGTCATCGCGGACCAGGCGGTCGTCGGCTGCACCATGCTGCTTCCCCTCGCGCTATGCACCGGCGGAATAGGGTACGGCCAAAATTTCATTTGTCGCGCATAGCCCGCGCCCGGAGGCTATCGTCATCGCCGGATGTGCCGGCCCGCCCGGGAGTGCCCGCGCGGAGAATGCAGCCCGGCGACGAGCGAATCGGAGGGAGGGGGACACATGCTGCGATCGCCACCGGGCACGGGCCCGCACGACCGGAGGGGCAGCGTCCCGGCCCGACCCCGGGCCTGAGGAGTCACGCATCCGCATGGACGTCCCCGACCTCCCCTTCCGCCTGCCCCTGGTCGCGATCCTGCGCGGCATCGGGCCGGACGACGTGGTCGCGCATGTCGAAGCGCTGGTCGATGCCGGCTACGACGCGATCGAGATTCCGACCAACTCGCCCGACTGGCGGCGCAGCCTGGCGCTGGCGGCCACGGCCTTCGGCGACCGCGCGCGGATCGGCGCCGGCACGGTGCTCGAACCCGCGCAGGTCGACGCGCTGCTGGAGGCGGGCGGCGCGCTCGCGGTCACTCCGGACGCGCGGCCGCCGGTGATCGAACGCGCGGCCGCGCGCGGCGTGCCCGCGATCGCAGGCTTCGCGACCCCGACCGAGGCCCTCGCCGCGATCGCGGCCGGGGCGCCCATGCTCAAGCTGTTCCCCGCCGCTGTCTTCGGCCCGGGCATGGTCCGTGCGCTGCGCGCGGTACTGCCGCCGGTGCCGCTGTTCGCGGTGGGCGGGATCACGCCGGACAGCCTGCCCGCCTGGCGCGCGGCCGGCTGCCAGGGCGCCGGCATCGGCGGCGAGCTCTACCGCGCCGGCCAGCCGGTTGCGCGCACCCGCGAGCAGGCGCGGCGCTTCCGCGACGCCTGGATGGGTGCCAGCGCATGACGCCCGTCGCACCGGTCACCCGGCAGGCGGCGGCCTGTCCGCAGCCGGGTTCCGTATGCTGGAATGCGCCTTGGCAGGCGCCGCCCCCCGGCGTCCACGCGTCCCGGGGGCACGACCTGCGGGGGCATGCACGGGACCCGGACGACGAGGGTCGCGGTGCCGGGGGCGGCATCGCGGTGCGGCGTGGTCCGGAACGGGAACATCCACTGCAGGCGGCTGGCGCGCACGGGCCGCGGTCCGGGGCGCGGCCGCGCGAGTGCAGTCGCGTGCGGATGGTGAAGCGATCGGAGGTGCAATGGGTGCTGTGAACGTGGCCACCGCGGAACTCGCGGTCGACAGCCGCTGCCGGCTGGGCGAGGGCATCGTCTGGGACGCGCGGCGCGCGTGCCTGTACTGGACCGACATCCTGTCCGCGCGGCTGTGGATGCACGTACCGGCGACCGGCCAGACCCGGCACTGGGACCTGCCCGAACCGCTGGGCTGCCTGGCGCTGTGCGAGGACGGCCGGCTGCTGCTGGCGCTGGCCAAGTCGATCCGGCTGGCCGCGGCGCCGGTGCCGGGGGCGAGCCTGGCGCTGGAGACGCTGTGCGCGCTCGAGCCGGACCTGGGCGCGTCCACGCGCAGCAACGACGGCCGCTGCGACCGCCACGGCAACTTCGTGTTCGGCACCAAGGACGAGACCGGCGCGGATCCACCGCTGGGGCGCTTCTACCAGTTCTCGGCCGCGCACGGCCTGCGCCCGCTGCCGCTGCCGGCGGCCGCGGTGCCCAACTCGATCTGCTTCTCGCCCGACGGCGCCACCATGTACTGGTGCGACACGGCGCAGCCGAGGATCCTGCGCGGCGACTACGACCCGGTGCGCGCCTCCGTGTCCAACGTGCGCGTGTTCGCCGAGACCCGCGACGGGCGCGCGCCCGACGGCTCCACGGTCGATGCCGCCGGCGGACTGTGGAACGCGCACTGGGACGGCGGCTGCGTGGTCCGCCACAGGCCCGACGGCGAAGTCGACCGCGTGATCGCCATCCCCGAAGGCCGCCCCACCTGCTGCGCGATCGGCGGCGACCGGTTCGACACCCTGTACGTCACTACCGCGCGCGACGAGCTCGACGACGCCACGCTCGCCGCCATGCCCACCGCCGGCGGCGTGTTCGCGCTGGCGCTGGACGCGGGCAGCGGCATCGCCGAACCGAGGTTCCGGCCCGCGTGATCGCGATCGACTGGGGCGGCACCCACCTGCGCCTGTACCGCCTGGACGCGGACGGGACGATCGTCGCGCGCCGGCGAAGCGACCAGGGCGCGCGCGCGAGCCGCGGGCGCTTCGCCGAGGTGCTGTCCTCGCAGCTTGCCGGGTGGGACGACGCCGACCTGGTGATGTGCGGCATGGTCGGCGGACGCGGCGGCTGGGAAGAAGTCCCCTATCTCGACTGCCCCGCCGGCCTCGACACGATCGCCGCAGGTCTGCGCCGCTTCGTGCCCGACGGATTCGAGGGGCGCAGGTTGTGGCTGGTGCCGGGCCTGCGCGATGCGTCCGAGCCGGTGCCCGACCTGATGCGCGGCGAGGAAAGCCAGCTCGCCGCGCTGCTGGAACTGCTGCCCGCCGGCGAACACCGCATCTGCCTGCCCGGCACCCACAGCAAGTGGGTGACGATCCGCGACGGCCGCGTCGTTCGCATCCACACCGCGCTGACCGGCGAACTGTACGGCCTCCTGCGCCGGCACAGCCTGGTGGGCGCACTGATGGACGGTGGCGACGACGACGCGTTCGACCCGGCCGCGTTCGATGCGGGGCTGGCGCGCAGCGCGCACGCCGGCGGCCTGCTGCACCACCTGTTCGGCGTGCGCGCCGCGGGACTGGCCGGCCTGTACGGCGACGGCCTGGCGTCCTACCTCTCGGGACTGCTGGTCGGCCACGAACTGCGCGGCGGCCTCGCCGTCGACCGCGCGCATCCAGGCCTGGTGCACGTGGTCGGCAGCGAGCGTCTGATCGAGGTGTACGCGCGCGCGCTCGGCGCGCTCGGAATCGAGGTCCGGCACCATCCGGAGGAACTGGCCGCGCGCGGCCTGCATGCGCTGTGGACGCGTCGCGCCGGAACCGTACGCGAGCCATCGGCCAGCGCGGGCTGACGCTGCGCACGGGGCCACGCACGCATCACGCAATCGCTGACGGCCGGCCGATGCCGGGCTGCCCGGCGTCGATCAGGCGTTCGTCCTGGTCAGCAACACCTTCTGCAGTCCACGGTGCGCCACCGCGGCCCGCACCGCAGGCGCGCCGCAGGACGTGGAACGGCGAGGTCGGTCCGCGCATCCGGGGATGCGCCGCCTGCGCGGGCGGCGCCTTACATCCCGGCGTAGTTCGGACCCCCGCCGCCCTGCGGCGCGACCCAGACGATGTTCTGGGTCGGGTCCTTGATGTCGCAGGTCTTGCAGTGCACGCAGTTGGCGAAGTTGATCTGCAGGCGCACGTCCTCGCCCTCGCCCACGAATTCGTACACGGCGGCCGGGCAGTAGCGCGCCTCGGGGCCCGCGTACTGCTTGAGGTTCACCTCGACCGGCACCGAGGCGTCCTTCAGCGTGAGGTGGCTGGGCTGGTCCTCGTCGTGGATCGTGCTCGACAGGAACACCGAGCTCAGGCGATCGAAGGTGAGTACGCCGTCCGGCTTCGGATACGCGATGCGCTGGTGGCGCGAGGCCGGCTCCAGGCAGGCGTGGTCGGGCTTGTCCCGGTGCAGCGTCCACGGCGGATTGCGGATGCCCAGCTTCGGCAACAGCCACTGCTCGATGCCCGTCATCAGCGTGGCCAGCCTGCGCCCCTTCTTGAACCACTGCTTGAAATTCCTCGCCTGGCGCAGTTCGGCATGCAGCCAGCTCGATTCGAACGCCTGCGGGTACGCGGCGAGTTCGTCGCGCGCGCGGCCCTCGCCGATCGCGGCGAACGCGGCCTCGGCCGCGAGCATGCCGGTCTTGATCGCGGCGTGGCTGCCCTTGATCCGGCTGGCGTTGAGGAAGCCCGCCTCGCAGCCGACCATCGCGCCGCCCGGGAACACCAGCTTCGGCAGCGACAGCAGTCCGCCGGCGGTGATCGCGCGCGCGCCGTAGCCGATGCGCTTGCCACCCTCCAGGTGCCTGCGGATCGCCGGATGGGTCTTCCAGCGCTGGAATTCCTCGAACGGGCTCAGGTACGGATTGGCGTAGTCGAGCCCGACCACGAAGCCGACCGCGATCTTCCCGTCCTCGGCGTGGTACAGGAACGAGCCACCGTAGGTGTTCGCGTCCAGCGGCCAGCCGGCGGTGTGCACCACCAGGCCGGGCTGGTGCTTCGCGGGATCGGCCTGCCACAGCTCCTTGATGCCGATGCCGTAGCTCTGCGGGTCGCGGCCTTCGTCGAGGCGGTACTTCGCGATCAGCTGGCGGCCCAGGTGGCCGCGCGCGCCCTCGGCGAAGATGGTGTACTTCGCCAGCAGTTCCATCCCCAGCTGGAACTCGGGCGTGGGTTCACCGTCCTTGCCCAGGCCGAGGTTGCCCGTGGCCACGCCGCGCACCGCGCCGGCGTCGTCGTACAGCACCTCGGCCGCGGCGAAGCCCGGGAAGATCTCCACCCCCAGCGCCTCGGCCTGCTGCGCCAGCCAGCGCGTGACCGCGCCCAGCGAGACGATGTAGTTGCCGTGGTTGCGGAAGCAGTCGGGCAGGAAGAAGTCGGGCGTCGCCTTCGCCTTGCCCTCGTCCAGGAACAGGAACTCGTCGCGCGTGACCGGCTGCTTCAGCGGCGCGCCGCGCGACTCCCAGTCGGGGAACAGCTCGGACAGCGCGCGCGGATCCATGATCGCGCCCGAGAGGATGTGCGCGCCCGGCTCGGAGCCTTTCTCCAGCACGCAGACCGAGACCTCGCGCCCGGACTCCGCGGCCAGCTGCTTGAGGCGGATCGCGGTGGCCAGCCCTGCCGGGCCGGCGCCCACGACCACCACGTCGTACTCCATGGACTCGCGGGGACCGTACTTGCTCAACAGTTCTTCTGGGGTCATGGGCGGCGCTGCTCGCGGACGGCACGTGAGAGGACGGATCCCGCACGGCCGGTGGCCGCGCGCGGCCCGTCATCCTAACGTACGCTGGCGCATCCTTCGACGCGGCATGCATTGCCGGCCGCCGGACATGCGCGGAGAATCCCGCGATGGACATCTTCAAGAGCTTCACCATCGAAGCCGCGCACTGGCTGCCGAACGTGCCGCCGGGCCACAAGTGCGGGCGCATGCACGGCCACTCGTTCCGGATCGAGCTGCAGGTCAGCGGCGAGCCGGGGCCGGACACCGGCTGGGTGATGGACTTCGCCGACATCAAGGCCGCGTTCCGGCCGCTCTACGACCAGCTCGACCACCACTGCCTCAACGAGGTGCCGGGGCTGGAGAACCCGACCAGCGAGCGCCTGGCCGTCTGGATCTGGGAGCGGCTGCGCCCGGCCCTGCCCGCGCTCAGCGCAGTGGTGGTCCACGAGACCTGCACCTCGGGCTGCCGGTATACCGGGCCTTGACCATAACGCCTTGATTTTATTGGACTCCTGAACGCACGGGCGGGAAGCGGCCGAATCTTGTTGCAATGCAGCAAGAACGGAGTTATGGTGCACCGCACAAACCGGCAAGTCCGTGCCGCCCGATCGCAGGAGATCACCATGAACTACCAGTACAACGAGCAGTTCGCCGCCGCGACCCGGCAGTTCGCCGACGCCGCCGCCCGCATCAACCACCTCGCCCTCGAGAACGCCCAGAAGGTCTTCGGCATGCAGCTGGCCGCGATCGAGGAGAACACCGAAGCCACGTTCTCGTTCCTCGGCCAGGCGGCCGACGTGCGCGACCTGGACGGCCTGAAGACGCTGTTCCCGAAGGGCGTGCAGGTGGCCCGCGAGAACGTCGAGCGCATCATCAGCGTCGGCCAGGAAGTGCTCGGCGCGACCGTGAAGACCAACGAGGCGATCGCCGAACTGGCCCGCACCCAGCTCGAGAGCGCCACCGCCAAGGCCCAGGCCCAGGCGGAGAGCGTCGTCGCTTCGGCCTCCAAGGCCGGCAAGCGCCGCTGATCCCCCAGCCGCCGGCGACGCGTCCCTCCCCGCGCCGTCGACGCACCAGGCCCGGCAGCCCAGGCTGCCGGGCTTTTTTGTGTCCGCAGCATGCGGGTATGCTTGGGCCACCGCACGCACCGGAACACGCCATGGATGGAGTGAAGGAGGCGATCGCGCGCGCGCCGCGCACGGGCTTGGGCATCGCCCGGCCATGGCTGGTCGCACTGCTGGCCTGCCTGCTGCTATCGCTCCCGGGCTGCGGCTTCGACCTGTCCGCATCGCAGCCCCGCTCGCGATACCAGGCTTCGCTCGAACGCGCCTTCCCCGATCCCCGCGCCCAGGCCCTGGCCATCGCCGCCGAACGCGGCGACGCCACCGAAGTCCGGCGCCTCATGCAGGACGAGGGCGTGGATCCCGACGTGATCTTCGGCGGCCAGAACGGCGGCATGCCACTGCTCGCCTGGCCGATCTACAGCGGCAGCCCCGAAGGCCTGCGCGCCATGCTGGAGGCGGGCGCCGACCCGAATGCGAAGAAGCCGTTTCCCGTGCGCAGCGGCAGCAGCCCCCAATACTACGGCAACGCCATGGTCTGGGCTGCGGAGCAGGACGATCCGGTCTACCTGGGGATCCTGCTCGACCACGGCGGCGACCCCGACACGCGCAACGCCAATGGCGAAGCGCTGTTGTTCCATGCCTTCATCAAGCAGAACAAATGGCGCAACGTGCAGCTGCTGGTGGAGAGGGGTGCCGACGTGGACATCGAGGCATCGCCGGCCTCCACCATCCTCACGACCTATGCCGCCAGGGGCGGCTTCATGATGGCCCACTGGCTCTTGGAACGCGGCGCGGATCCGACGCTCGACTACGCTCTTGACGAGCCGGTTCGCAGCCCGGACTCGCACGCCATAGAGGCGATCTTCTGGCACCCCGGAAACCCGGACGATCCGACCTGGCAACGGAAATGCCAGCACTGGCTCCTGGGACATGGATTCGAACGTCCGCCGATGCCGCAACATTACCGGCTGATGCGGGAGCGGCTGGGGTTTCCGCACGACGAGGCCGAGATTCCCCTTCTCTAGTCCCCATGCGATGGGAGATGTTCCATGGATGGAAACGCCGAACGGCAGTCGCTGATCTCGGAGCTCGGCAAGAGCCGGGATCCCGCTGCCCATGCGAGTGCTGCCGGACTGCACGAACTGCTTCACGCGCGCCAGATGGCCGCGCTCTCGGCAGATGTCTACGACTCCGCCATGGCCGCGGGCACCCCACCATCAGGCTGGATCAGGGTCACCGAAGACCTAGGGCGGCTGCGAGAACTCATGCCGGATCTAGACATTAGCGACGAGAAGCTGAGGCTCCTGCTGCAACCCAACGATTCCGGCTTCCGCGCGGAAATCTATATCCCTGATCCAGAAGTACTGGGACCGGGATTCAAGCCTACGCTCGTGTTCAAGGGGTCGGCCGGTGAGGTGATCGGGCCAGGTGGAATGCCAAGATCCACGGCCGCGGAAGACTTTCTGGGCAACAATTTCCCACAGTCGGTCGGATTGCGAACCGACTACTACGATCGCGCGATGCAGCTCGCCTCAATGCTCCAGCGTGGCGGCCTCGACTTCGACATCACCGGCCACAGCCTCGGTGGCGGGCTCGCAGCCGCGGCATCGGCGGTTACCGGCATGCGCACCGTGACGCTCAATGCGGCCGGCCTGCATCCCGAGACCGTCGCCCATTTCGCACGCGAGAACGATGGCCTTCGGATCTACGACACCGCACGCACCGTCACCGCCTGGCACGTCAAGGGCGACGTGCTCAACGACGGCATCCAGGGCGACCTGGCCAGCCTCGATCCCGCCTCGCGGCGGCGACTGGCCGGGATCCTCGCCGACACCGCGACAATGCTGCGCAAAGTCCCCGAAGCGCGCGGGCGGCTCGAGCAGGCGCTGTCGAACGGCGTCCCCGGGTCCTCGCATCCCGCGATCCACGCCTTCGTGGACCGGCTGGCGCGCGGCGACGGCGCCGCGCTGCTGGGCGAGTTGCCACAGGCGGCCGGCCGACGCATGCCGCCACTGGTTGCGATGTCCGCCCAGGGCCAGTCGCTGGTGGCGCGCGAGGAAGCCGCGTCGATCGCGGACCTGCATCGCCTCGCCGGGCCGATGTTGAGCGTGCTCGCCGCGACCGCGCGCTCTGCCGAGGCCGGACGGCGCATGGGCGAACTGCTGGAAGCGGGCGGGGCGGCAGCGCGCGGCGGACTCGAATGGACCGGCACCACCGCGTCGCACGCATGGGCGCACGCGGGGGATTTCGCCGGCCAGGGCTACCGCGTCGCGGGCATCACCATCGACCACGGCGTGCGCAACGGCGGCGCACTCGCCGCCCAGTGGCGCGAGTACCGTGCGAGTGCCGAAGCCCTCGCGCTGCGCGTGGGAGGTGCAATGGAAGCTCGCGTCTACTCGATCGGCACAACTGGCGCACGCGGCGTCCACTGGATCGCGGGAGGACTCCCCGGCGGACTTGGGCGCGACATGCAGGAACGCTCCGGCGAACTCGCCGCGTCGCTCGAAGCGCGCGCCCGGCAGGCCAGGACCGAGGCCGTCGCCGCGGCGGCGGACGCGCTGGAACGCGGTCGCGCCGACGCGGGGCGCTACCGGCTCGTCGCCGATGCGGTCGGTGCCGCACTGGCCGGAGACCTCGGCCGCCATGGCGCATCGGTGCGTGGTGGCGTGCACCGGACGGGCGACGCCGTCTCCGACGCGCTGCACGCGACTGGCGCGCGCATCGATGCCACGACGCAGCGCGGGCCGGGCGCCGGCGCGAGGCTGGGGGCGACCACCGGTTTCCTCGTCGGCACCGTCGCCACGCACGCACCGAACCACCCCGCCGGCGCGCTGGGACTGCATGGCACGGTCCGCCTCGCTCGCCAGGCCGGGCCCGCGCTGGACGAGGGCCTCGCACGCCACGGCATGGCCACGGCCGTGATCCCGAGCCTGGATGCCGAGATCGCGCGCAGGGAGCGGGCCGCGCGCGAGCTGCTCGATCGCGGGCGCGACCAGGCGCAAGCGGCGCAGACGCCGCTGCAGTCGGTGCTGCGCGGCGAATCGGGGCAGGCGATGACGCGGTTCCTCGACGCACTTCGCGAGGGCGACGCCGGCAAGATCAGCGCCAGCGCCGCCGCGCTGCTCGAGACCCCGCCGGCGCGCCTGTGGATGCAGTCGGGACAGGTGGAGCTGGAAGCGCGCGCCGCGCAGTCAGGGTCCATCCAGCAGGACACGGAGGCACGCCAGGCGGCGGACGCGTTGCTGGCCCGCTGACCCTGCCCGGCGCCTCGCGCCCACGCCGGGCGCGACCCCGGTTCGGCGTCCGGCGGGCGTCCCTCCCGGCCCAACGATGGCGATCGAACGGCCTGCCGGCGCGGCCCGGCAGGCAAGGACGCGTCAGTGCGCGGCCGGCGGCAGCTTGCCGGCGTCGTGGCCCGGCAGCGGCTCGTCCATCCGGTCGCCCAGCATCCGCCGCACGGCCACGAAGAACACCGGGATCAGCAGCAGGCCGAGGAAGGTGGCGAACAGCATGCCGCCGATCACGCCGGTGCCGATGGCGTGGCGCGCGTTGGCGCCGGCGCCGGTCGACAGCGCCATCGGGGTCACGCCCATGATGAACGCCAGCGAGGTCATCAGGATCGGGCGCAGGCGCAGGCGCGCGGCCTCGACCGTCGCCTCGCGCAGGGTCTTGCCCGCGGCGCGTTCGAGCACGGCGAACTCCACGATCAGGATCGCGTTCTTCGCCGCCAGGCCGATCACGGTGACCAGGCCGATCTTGAAGAAGATGTCGTTCGACAGCCCGCGCAGCATGGTGAAGACGACCGCGCCGAGGATGCCCAGCGGCACCACCAGCAGCACCGAGACCGGGATCGACCAGCTTTCGTACAGCGCGGCCAGGCACAGGAACACCACCAGCACCGACAGCACCAGCAGCAGCGTCGCGGTGTTGCCGGCGATGATTTCCTGGTACGACAGGCCGGTCCAGTCGAACCCGATGCCCGACGGCAGCTCGTTGACGACGATGTCCTCCATCGCCGCCATCGCCTCGCCCGAGCTGCGCCCCGGCGCCGGCGAGCCGTTGATGTTGATCGCCGCGTAGCCGTTGTAGCGGGTCAGCGACGGGGTATTCATCATCCACTCCGACGAGACCACGTTGCTGAGCGGGATCATCGCCGGGTTGCCGTCCTCGCCGCGCTGCAGGCTGGAGGGACTGTAGAAGTGCGCGAACGACTCCGGGCCGGTGCGGTAGGGGGCGTCGGCGCGCATGATCACGCGCTTGATGCGGCCGTTGGAGAAGTAGTCGTTGACGTACACCGGCGCCAGCATCAGCTGGATCGCGTTGTACACGTCGCCCACCGACAGTCCCATCGCGTGCGCCTGGGCGCGGTCGACGCCGAGCTGCAGCTGCGGCGAATCGGCCAGCGTGTTCGGACGCACCCCGGTGAGCACGTCGCTGCGCTGCGCCGCGGCGCCAAGCAGCGTGTCGCGTGCCTGGCCCAGCACCTCGCGGCCGACGCCCGCGCGGTCCTGCAGGTACATGTCGAAGCCGCCGAACTGGCCCAGGCCCTGGATCGTGGGCAGGTTGACCACGAAGATCGAGGCGTCGCGGATGCCGAACAACGCGCCGTTGGCGTTCTGGATGAATTCGGGCACGGTGACGTCGCGCTCGTCCCAGTGCTTGAGCCGGATGAAGGCCATGCCGACGTTCTCGCCCTGGCCCACGAAGCTGAAGCCGGCGATCTGCATCATGCTGTCGTAGCCTTCCACGTTCTCCAGCGTGGCGCGGACCTGCTCGAACACGGCCTGGGTGCGCTGCAGCGTCGCACCCGGCGGCAGCTGCACGATCGCCAGCGCGTATCCCTGGTCCTCCTCGGGCACGAAACTGCCCGGCAGGCGCGTGAACAGCACCCCGCACAGAACCGCGAGCACGGCGAACACCACCATCCAGCGCGGCGCGTGCGAGATCGCGCTGCCGATATGGCCGACGTAGGTGCGGCTCACCCGTTCGTACAGACGGTTGAAGCCGCGCACGAAGCGGTTCTCGGAGCGCTCGCCGGGCGGCGCGTGCTGCTTGAGGAAGGTCGCGCACAGCGCCGGTGTGAAGCCGAGCGCCAGGAACGCCGAGAACGCCATCGCCATCGCGATCGTGATCGCGAACTGCTTGTAGATCTCGCCCGAGGCGCCGCCCTGCAGCGCGCTGGGGATGAACACGGCCGCCAGCACCACGGTGATCGCCACCACCGCGCCGGTGATCTGGCCCATCGCCTTCTCGGTGGCCTCCAGCGGCGGCAGGTGCTCCTCGGCCATGATCCGCTCGACGTTCTCGATCACCACGATCGCGTCGTCGACCACGATGCCGATCGCCAGCACCATCGCGAACATGGTCAACTGGTTGACGGTGAAGCCGATCAGGCTCAGGCCGAGGAAGGTCCCGAGCAGCGCGACCGGGATCACCAGGGTCGGGATGATGGTGGCGCGGATGTTCTGCAGGAACAGCAGCATCACCAGGAACACCAGCACCACCGCCTCGACCAGGGTCTTGACCACCTCGTTGATGGCGATGCGGACGAAGGTGGTCGAATTGAACGGCGTGTACCACTCCACGCCCGGCGGGAACGTGGCCTGGAGTTCGTCCATGCGCGCGGTCACCGCCTCGGCCACCGCGAGCGCGTTGGCGCCCGGCTGCAGCATGACCGCGACAGCACCGGTCGGCTGGCCGTTGAACTTGGCGTCGAAGCCGTAGCCCTGCGCGCCGACCTCGACCCGCGCCACGTCGCCCAGACGCACGATCGCGCCGTCCGCGTCGGCGCGCAGGATGATGTTGCGGAACTCCTCGGGCGAACTGAAGCGGCCTTCGGCCGCCACCGTCGCGGTGAAGCCCTGGCCGGCCGGCGCCGGGTCGGAGCCGATCGAGCCGGCGGCGAACTGCGCGTTCTGCGAGCGCACCGCCTGCAGCACCTCCGTCGCCGACAGCCCGTAGCCCTGCAGCTTCACCGGGTCCAGCCAGATGTTCATGGCGTACTCGGAGCCGAAGTGCTGGGTGTTGCCGACGCCGGGCACGCGCGCCAGCGGTTCGAGCACGCGCGAGGCGATCAGGTCGTTGAGCGCGTTGCGGTCGATGGACGGGTCGCTGGAGCGCAGCCCGACCACCATCAGGAAGCCGCTGTTGGCCTTGGCCACCACCACGCCCTGCTGCACCACCTCCGAAGGCAGCCGCGGCGTGGCCAGCGCGACCTTGTTCTGCACCTGCACCTGGGCGATGTCCGGGTCGGTGCCGGTCTCGAAGGTCAGGGTGATCGAGACACGGCCCGACGAGCTCGAGGTCGAGCTGAAATACAGCAGGTTGTCGATGCCGGTGAGCTGCTGCTCGATGACCTGGGTGACCGCCTGCTCGGCGGTGCGCGCGTCGGCGCCCGGATAGGTCGCGTTGACCGTGACCTGCGGCGGGGCGACGTTCGGGTACGACTCCACGCCCATGTTCAGCAGCGAGATCATGCCGCTGAGCGAGATCAGGATCGCGACGACCCAGGCGAAGACCGGGTGGTGAATGAAAAAACGGGGCATGGCGGCTCAGTCTTGCTTGCCGTCGCCGGCGTCGTCGCCGGCATTGCCTGCGTTGTCCGCGGGCGCAGGCGCCTGTCCGGCTGCGGCCGGCGCGGCGGCCGCGCCCTGCGGGGTCCACGGCACGGCCTTGGCCGGCGCCCCGGGCTGGACCTTCTGCAGGCCCGACACGATCACCTGGTCGCCCTCGGACAGGCCGGAGGACACGATCCAGTCGCCGCCCTCGGCACGTTCGAGCTCGAGGTCGCGGCGCGCGACCTGGCCGTCGGCGTCCACCACCAGGGCGTAGGCGCTGCGCGCGTCGCGCTGCACCGCCGCCTGCGGGATGGCGAACACGCCGCGCAGCTGGCCGAGCCTGGCGCGCAGGCTGACGTAGGTGCCGGGGAGCAGGCGGCCTTCGGGGTTCGGCACCACCGCGCGCATCGAGATCGCGCCGGTGGCCGGGTCGACCACGTCGCCGGAGAAGTCCAGCGTGCCGGCGTGCGGATGCACGCTGCCGTCGGGCAGCACCACGTCCACGCTCGAGGCGGCGTCCGGGGCCGCGGCCTGGGCCTGGCGGATGCGGTCGAGCTCGCCCACGCCCAGCGAGAAGTTCGCGTACAGCGGGTCGATCTGGTCGACGGTGGTGAGCAGGGTCGCCTCGCCCTGGCCGACCAGGGCGCCTTCGGTCACCCTCTGGCGCCCGGCACGGCCGGCAATCGGGGCGCGCACGGTGGCGTAGCCGAGGTTGATTTGCGCCGTCTCCACCGCCGCACGCGCGGCCTGGACCGCGGCCTGGGCGCTGCGTTCGGCGGCCAGCGCGTTGTCGAGGTCGGCGGCGGACACGTAGTTCTGCGGCGCCAGCCGGCGCGCGCGCTCGGCGTTGGCGCGCGCGTTCGCGTAGTTGGCCTCGGCCTGGGCGAGCGCGGCGCGGGCATTGGACAGCGCCGCCTGCAGCGGGGCCGGATCGATGACGAACAGCACCTCGCCTTCCTTGACGTCGCTGCCTTCGGTGTAGGCGCGCCGCTGCAGCACCCCGGACACGCGCGCGCGCACGTCGGCGCTGCGGAATGCGGTCAGGCGGCCGCCCACGTCGAGGGTGAGCGGCAGGTCGGTGGCCTTGGCTTCGACCACGCCGACCTCGGGCGGGGGAGGCGTTTGCGGGGCTTGGTCGCCACCGCAGGCGGACAGCAGCAGGAGCAGGGGGATACAGGCGGGCAAGCGGCGCATGGGGCAATCCCTGTCAGGCGACGCGCGCGGGCGCCGGCCGGGTGTTGTAATTACTGTACTGGACAGTATACGAGTGGTGCCCGGTCCGCACCACTGCCACAAGTCAGAGCATCCGCGACTGCGATCGCAGTCCGTGAGACTGGATCATGGAATGAATCCGGTTCACAATCCACGCCCGCCCAGCTGCCGGCCCGGGCGGCCGCCCCGCCGGATCCCCCGCCTTGAACACCACTGCACGCAAGCAACGCGAGTTCGCCCTGCGCGAGGCCAGGATCCTCGATTGCGCGCAGGCGCTGATCCAGCGCGACGGCCTGCTCAACCTGCAGATGTCGCGCATCGCCGAGGAGTGCGAGTACGCCACGGGCACCCTGTACCGGCACTTCGCCAGCAAGGAGGATCTGCTGGTGGCGCTGGCCACGCGCAACAGCCTCGAGCGGATCGGCCTGTTCGAGCGGGCGGCGCGCTGGCGCGGCCCGACCCGCGAGCGCATCGTCGCGCTGGCGCTGGCCGACCTGATCGTGCTGCGCGAGCAGCCAGAGCATTTCCGGCTGGCCCAGCTGGTCTGGAGCGACGTGGTCTGGGGTGCGGCCTCGCCCGCGAGCCGCCAGCGCGCGCTCGATGCCTGGGAGCCGGTCGGCGCAATGGTCGACGCCATCGCCGCCCAGGCGCGGCGCGACGGCGACCTGCCGGACGGCTTCGCGCTGCCCGACCAGGCCCTGACGATCGGCCCATGGCTGCTGTGCGTGGGCATGCATACGCTTGTGCAGCAGCAGGGCCTGCTCGACCCGGCCATCGGCGACCCCTACCGGCTGCTGTTCCAGCACCTGCACTACCTGCTCAACGGCTTCGGCTGGCGTCCCCTGTTCGACCCGGCCGACGGCGACGCGCTCGACCGCATGAACGAACGCCTGTGCCGCGACGTCTTCGGCGTGGCCTGCCCGTATCCCCCGCAACCCCAACGCTGACCCGTTCCCCCGCCAAGGTTCCCCCATGTCCACCATCCATCCCCCGCGCAAGCCCCGGTTCGCGCTGCGCATGGTCCTGATGCTGATCGGGACGCTGCTCGTGTTCGGCGGCGTGTTCCTCGTCAAGTGGGCCATCGGCCAGCAGATGAACCAGTTCTTCGACAACATGCCGCAGCCGGCGGCCGCGATCAGCGCCGCCACCGCGGCCACGCAGCGCTGGAGCGACGACGGCGAGGCGGTCGGCACCTTCGTCGCCGTCAACGGCACCGAGGTGACCACCGAGGCCGGCGGCGTGGTGCGCGCGATCGAGTTCGAGCCCGGCCAGCCGGTCAAGGCCGGCGCGGTCCTGGTGCGCCTGAACACCGACAACGAGGTGGCCACGCTCAAGGCGCTGGAGAGCACCGCGCGGCTGGCCGAGGTCCAGGCCGAGCGCTGGCAGCAGCTGGGCAAGGACCAGCTGGTCTCGCTGGACGAGGTGCAGCAGCGCGTCTCGGCGGCCGCCAACGCGCGCGCGCAGGTCGAGGCGCAGCGCGCGCTGATCGCGCAGAAGACCATCCGCGCGCCGTTCTCCGGCGAGCTCGGCATCCGCCGGGTCAACCTCGGCCAGTTCGTCTCGCCGGGCGACCCGATCGTGACCCTGCAGCAGCTCGACCCGATCCACCTCGACTTCGCCCTGCCCGAGCAGTACATGGACAAGCTGCGGCCGGGCACCAGGATCCGGGCCACGGTCGACGCCCTGCCCGGCCGCGAGTTCGAGGGCGAGGTCACCGCGATCGAGCCGCGGATCGACCCGTCCACGCGCAACTTCACCGCCCAGGCCACCCTGGCCAACCCCGAGCACCTGCTGCGCCCGGGCGCGTTCGCCAGGGTCCGGTTCTCGCTGGGCGGCGAACGCGAGGTGGTGGTGATCCCGCAGACCGCGGTCAGCTTCAACCCCTACGGCAACGCGGTGTTCGTCATCAGCGAGGTGCCGCGCAAGGAGGGCGAGACCGACATGCAGGGCAACCCGCTCACCGGCAACAAGCTGGTCGTCACCCAGCGCTTCGTCCGCACCGGGGCGACCCGCGGCGACCTGGTCGCGGTGGTCGAGGGACTCAAGCCCGGCGAGCAGGTGGCCACCAGCGGCCTGCTGAAGCTGCGCAACGAGGCCGAGGTCACCATCAACAACGAGATCCAGCCGGCCGCCGACCCGGAGCCGCAGACGCAGAACCGCTGACGTCGGTCCCGCGCCCCCACCCCGACCCTCCCCCGCGCGCGGGGGAGGGGGAGTCGAGCCATGAAATTCACCGACATCTTCATCAACAAGCCGGTGCTGGCGATGGTCGTCAGCCTGTTCATCCTGATCTTCGGGCTGCGCGCGTTCTCCGAGCTCAACGTGCGCCAGTACCCGGAGCTGCGCAACGCGGTGGTCAACGTGACCACGGTGTACTACGGCGCGGACGCGGACCTGATCCAGGGCTTCATCACCACCCCGCTCGAGCGCGAGATCGCCAGCGCCGAGGGCATCGACTACATGTCCTCGACCAGTTCGGCCGGCGTGAGCACGATCCAGGCCTACATCCGCCTGGACCACGACCCGAACGAGGCGCTGACCCAGATCGCGGCCAAGGTCAACAAGATGCGCGGCCAGCTGCCGCCCGAGTCCGAGGACCCGGTGATCGACCTGCAGCAGGGCCAGCAGATCGCGGCGATGTACGTGTCGTTCGCCAGCGAGACGCTCGACAACAACCAGATCACCGACTACCTCACCCGCGTGGTCCAGCCCAAGCTGGTGACGGTGCCGGGCGTGCAGCGCGCCGACATCCTCGGCGCCGGCACGTTCGCGATGCGGGTGTGGCTCAAGCCCGACCGCATGGCCGCGCTGCAGGTCACCGCCAGCGACGTGTCCAACGCGCTGCGGGCCAACAACGTGCTCTCCGCGGTGGGTTCGACCAAGGGCCAGATGGTCGCGATCGACATGACCGCGCGCACCGACCTGCAGAGCCCGGAGGAGTTCCGCCAGCTCGTGATCCGCGAGCAGGGCGGCGCGATCGTGCGCCTGGGCGACGTGGCCGACGTGGTGCTGGGCTCGGAAAACTACGGCACCTCGGTGCGGATCAACGGCGAATCGGCCACCTTCATGGGCATCTTCGTCTCGCCCGACGCCAACTCGCTGGACGTGATCGCCGACGTGCGCGCACTGTGGGACAACGAGATCGTGCCCCAGCTGCCCGAGGGCCTGGTCGCCACCATCCCCTACGACAGCACCGAGGCGATCCAGGACGCGATCAACGAGGTGGTGAGCACGATCATCGAGGCGGTGATCATCGTGATCGTGGTGATCTACCTGTTCCTGGGCTCGCTGCGCAGCGTGCTGATCCCGGCGGTCACCGTGCCGCTGTCGCTGATCGGCGCGCTGTTCCTGATGCTGCTGATGGGCTTCACCATCAACCTGCTGACGCTGCTGGCGATGGTGCTGGCGATCGGCATCGTGGTCGACGACGCGATCATCGTGCTGGAGAACATCCACCGCCACATCGAGGAGGGGATGTCGCCCTACGACGCGGCGATCAAGGGCGCGCGCGAGCTGGCCTGGCCCGTGGTGGCGATGACCACCACCCTGGTGGCGGTGTACCTGCCGATCGGCTTCCAGGGCGGCCTGACCGGCATCCTGTTCACCGAGTTCGCCTTCACCCTGGCCGGCAGCGTGCTGCTGTCGGGCGTGATCGCGCTGACCCTGTCGCCGATGATGAGCGCCAAGATCCTCAAGCCGCACGGCGCCGGCGGCAAGGGCCGGCTGGAGGCGTGGCTGGACCGGAAGTTCGACGCGCTGCAGGCCGGCTACATGCGCCGCCTGCACGGCACGCTGGAGACGAAATCGGTGGTCGCGGCGTTCGGTGCCATCGTGCTCGTGTCGTGCGTGTTCCTCTACGCCACCGCACCCAAGGAACCGGCGCCGCTGGAGGACGAGGGCTTCATCTTCGCGATCTCCCAGGCCGATCCGACCGCGACCCTGGACTACGTCGAGCGCTATACCGACGAGATGTCGCGGATCGCCCAGGGCATTCCCGAAGTCCAGGACTACTTCCTGTTCAACGGCGGCTTCGGCGGCACGGGGGGCGGCGCCAGCCCGATGGCGATGGCCGGCTTCGTACTCAAGCCGTGGAGCGAGCGCGGCCGCTCCACCAAGCAGGTGCTTGAGCAGGACCTGCAGCCGCAGATCTCGGAAGTCACCGGCCTGAACACGTTCGCCCTGGTCCCCCCGTCGCTGCCCAGCGCCGGCGGCGACGGCGGCGGCGAGTTCGTTATCGGCGGCGTGGGCGACCTGGCCCAGCTCAGCGAGCTGGCGGACGCGATCCTGCAGCGGGCGATGGAGAGCCGGCGCTTCATCTTCCTCGACAAGGACCTGAAGATCGACAAGCCGCGCATCGAGGTGCACATCGACCGCGACAAGGCGGCCTCGCTGGGCATCGACATGCGGACCCTGGCGGCGGACATGTCGGCGATGCTCTCGGGCGGTTACACCAACCGCTTCGCGATGCAGAACCGCTCGTACCTGGTGATCCCGCAGGTGCAGCGCAGCGACCGGCTCAACGCGTCCGACCTGCAGAACTACTACACCCGCACCCGCGACGGCGAGCTGATCCCGCTCTCGACCCTGGTGACGCTGAAGGAAAGCGCGCAGCCGCAGTCGCTCAAGCGCTTCCAGCAACTCAACGCGGTGGCGATCACCTTCGCCCCGCGCCCCGGCGTGAGCAAGGGCGAGGCGCTGGCGATCCTCGACCAGGCCGCGCGCGACATCCTGCCGCAGGGCTACTCGGTGGACTACGCCGGCGAGTCGCGCCAGTTCAAGCAGGAGGGATCGGCGATGCTGCTGACCCTGGCGCTGGCGCTGGTGGTGATCTTCCTGGTGCTGTCGGCGCAGTTCGAGAGCTTCCGCGACGCGCTGATCATGCTGCTGACCGTGCCGATGGCGATCTGCGGCGCGCTGCTGACGCTCAACGTCCTGGCGATCGTGGGCGGGATCCTGGGCTTCGCCGGGATCGAGGCCTTCCCGGGCATGAGCATCAACATCTACACCCAGGTCGGCCTGGTCACCCTCGTGGGCGTGATCTCCAAGCACGGCATCCTGATCGTGGAGTTCGCCAACAAGCTGCAGATCAACGAAGGCCTGTCCAAGCGCGAGGCGATCGAGCGGGCCGCGGCGATCCGCCTGCGCCCGGTGCTGATGACCACCGCGGCGCTGGTGTTCGCGATGATCCCGCTGCTCATCGCCAGGGGCCCGGGCGCGGCCTCGCGCTTCTCGATGGGCACGGTGATCGCCTCGGGCATGACGATCGGCACGCTGTTCACCCTGTTCGTGCTGCCGGCGTTCTACATGTACCTCGCCCGCGACCACGCGCGCGACGCGGAAGCGGCGGCGGCAAGGTCGGCGGAGCCGCAGCGCGCCTGAGGCGCCGCAGCAGGCCTGGCGAGAGAGGCGGCGCGACCGGGGAACGTCGGCGCGCCGCCTGCCCGGGGACCGGGTCGCGGCTGAAGCCGCTCCTACGGGGGGAGCGCCAGGGCGGACGCCGCGGCGCGGGGATCGACGCCGTGGCCGAGGACGCCCAGGCAGGGCGCGGGAAGCGCCTCGCCCAGCAGGCCGAGGTAGTCGTCCACGCGTTCGAAGGCCGGGTCGACGCGGTTGCCGATCCAGCCCGCCAGGCGGCAGCCGTCGGCTTCGACCGCGCGCGCGGTGAGGCGGGCGTGGCTCAGGCAGCCCAGGCGCAGGCCGACCACCAGCAGCACCTCGCCGCCGATCGCGCGCGCGATCGCCGACTGCTCCAGGCCATCGCCCAGCGGCGCCGCCCAGCCGCCCGCGCCCTCGACCACGACTGCGTCGGCCTGCGCCGACAGTCGCGAGAACGCGTCCAGCAGCCGCGGAAGGGCCACCTCGACGCCGGCCTCGCGCGCCGCCAGCTGCGGCGCGGTGGCCGCCGGCAGCGCGACGGGATTGAGGTCGGCGTACGCGGGCACCGGATCGCTGGCCGCCAGCAGCGCCAGCGCATCCTCGTTGCGCCACCCTTGCGCAGTGCGCTCGCAGCCCGCCGCCACCGGCTTCATGCCGACCGCGCGCAGGCCGCGCCCGCGCAGCGCGTGCAGCAGCGCCACCGAGGCGAAGGTCTTGCCCACGCCGGTGTCGGTGCCGGTGACGAACCATGCCCGGCTCACGCGCGTCCTCCGTCGCCGGCCAGCGCACGCCGGCTCCGCTCGCGACGCACGTGGTAGCCCCGCATCCACGCCGCGAGCACGCAGTACAGCCACATCGGCGCGCCCGCCAGCAGGCGCCACGGGCCGTCGGGCGCGGGGCCGACCGCGTACAGCAGCAGCGCGAGCGCCAGGCTCGCGCCCGCCACCGTGGCCAGGATCGCATGCGACCCGCTTTCGGTGCGCAGCAGGTGGCGCTCGTTGGCGTCGAGTTCCAGCGTCGCGGCGCGGCGCAAGGCGTACGCGTTCATCCGCCACAGCAGCCAGGCCAGCAGTCCGAAACCGAGGCTGTAGACGAGGAAGGTCGTCTGCAGGTCGCCCATGAGCGAACCGGGCGCGAGGCGCAGTTCGCCTGGCAGCCAGCCCGCGGTGAGGAGCGAGAGGAAGCTCGAGACCACCATCCGCAGCGGATACACGTACACCATCACGACCAGCACGAAGGCCAGGCTGAGCAGCGTCGCGCGCGCGTCCTCCAGCCCGGTGCGGCGGCTCCAGCGGTTGTGCGCCGCCCAGAACATCATCAGCAGGGCGAAGCAGGCGGCGAAGGCCGGCACCTTCCTCAGCGCCTCGCGCAGTTCGGCCGCGCTCTGGGGCAACTCGCTGGTAAAGATCACCAGCAGGGTCAGCGAGAAGGCGAACGCCGCGTCGACGAAGGTCTCCAGGCGGGTCACCTGCTGTCCACGCAGCCGGAACCCCGCGGCATCGCGATCGAGATGGTCCAGCCTGCCCACACGGCCTCCGGAGCGGGCGCGAACCCGCTGCTACACTGCCCCCATGTTCAGCGTTCCCAGTCTAAGCGGTGACCGGCCGCAGCAGTACCGGCAGCTGGCCGGGCAGGCCCGGGCCCTGCTCCATGGCGAGCGCGACCGCATCGCCAACGCGGCCAACCTCTCGGCGCTGGTCTACCACGCGCTGCCGCGGCTGAACTGGGTGGGCTTCTACTTCTTCGACGGCACCGAACTGGTGGTCGGCCCGTTCCAGGGGCTGCCGGCCTGCGTGCGGATCCCGCTCGACAAGGGCGTCTGCGGGGCCGCCGCACGCACCCGCCAGACCCAGCGGGTCGAGGACGTCCACGCCTTCCCCGGCCACATCGCCTGCGACGCGGCCTCGCGCTCGGAGCTGGTCGTGCCCCTGGTCCGCGACGGGGGGCTGGTCGGGGTGTTCGACCTGGACAGCCCGGATCCGGGCCGTTTTGACGTTATCGACCAGGAGGGGCTGGAAGCCATCGCCCGCATCTACGTCGAGTCGCTGCCATGAATCCACCGCTGAAGATGCGCAACATCGGTCCCAAGTCCGCGGCCTGGCTGCGCCAGGTGGGACTGCACACCGAGGCCGACCTGGTCGCCGCGGGCGCGGTGGAGGCCTTCATGCGCGTGCGGCGCGCGGGCTTCAAGCCCAGCCTGAACATGCTCTACGCGCTCGAGGGGGCGCTCCGGGACTGCCACTGGCAGGAAGTCCCCGAGGCCCGGCGCGCCGAACTGGTGGCCGCGGTCGAGGCGGCGACCGCCGAGCTCCCGCCGCCGCGCGGGCGCCCGGCGGCCGCGCCGGTGACCACCACCCACCACCAGGACGAAGGCGCGATGCCGGCGCCCGACCTGTTCGACGAGCCCTCGCGCGACGACTGAGGGCGGACGCCCCGCCGCCGCGCGCGCGTCCATACGCCACCGCAGGCGCGCCGGCCCGCCCCGGTGCGGCATTCACGCGCCGCGCCCTCTACAATGGCGGCTGCTTCGAGGTGGCCCGCGGACGTTCGTCCAAGGGCTGAAACGGGAAGCCGGTGACGCCGGCGTCGCACCACGCGACACGGCCAGTCCGGCACTGCCCCCGCAACGGTAGGCGCGTCCAGGCCGCCGCATCCGCCACTGTGCCGCACGGCATGGGAAGGCGCGTCGGCCGAGGTATCGGATGCCTCGCGCGCAAGTCCGGAGACCGGCCACGAAGTCCACTGGTTGCGGCGCGGAGGGCGTCGCGGCGGCGATGCCGGCATGGATCACGCTGCGCCTTCCTTCGTCCGTGACTCCCCGTAACCCCTGCGCGTACGTGGGCGTGCGCGCGACGGAGGACTGCATGCGTCATCCCTTCCCGGCGGCCGTGGCCGCATCCATCCTGTTGTTTCCCCTGCTGGCGCTCCCCGCCGGCGCCCGCGCCGATGGCGGCGCCACCGACCTGGACACCGTGCTCGTCACCGGCAGCCGCAGCCAGGAACGCCTGGCCGACAGCCTGGTGCCGGCCGAGGTGATCGAGCGCGACGAGATCGAGCGCAGCCAGGCGCGCGACCTGATCGAACTGCTGGGCGGCCGCGCCGGCATCGACGTCGGCAACACCGGCGGCCGCGGCAAGCTCAGCAGCCTGTACATCCGCGGCACCGAATCCGACCACGTGCTGGTGCTGGTGGACGGGGTGAAGATGAACTCGGCCACCGCCGGCATGCCGGCGTTCCAGGACCTGCCGCTGGCGCAGATCGAGCGTATCGAGATCATCCGCGGGCCGCGCTCGAGCCTGTACGGCTCCGAGGCGATCGGTGGCGTGATCCAGGTCTTCACCCGCGGCGGCGGCGCACCCGGCCTGTCGCGGCACGCGCAGGCCGGCGCCGGCAGCCACGGCGCGCGCGAGGCCAGCGCCGGCTTCGGCTACCGCGGCCAGCGCGGCTGGTTCGGCGTGGACGGCGCCTACGACTCGACCGACGGCATCAATGCCTGCCGCGGCTCGGGCGCGCTGTTCCAGGGCTGCTTCGCCGACGAACCGGACGACGACGGCTACCGCAACACCTCGATCACGCTGCGCGGCGGCCTGCAGCTGGGCGAGGCGGTCACGTTCGACGGCCGCTTCCTGCAGGCCGACGGCGAGAACGAATTCGATGGCTCGTGGACCAACCGCTCCCGGGTCCGCCAGCGCATCGCCGGGGCGCGCCTGCTGCACGCACCGGCGCAAGGTCGCGTCGCGACGACGCTGGCCCTGTCGCGCAGCGTCGACCGCTCCGACGACTTCCACGACGACGAACCGCGCGCCAGCTTCCAGACCCGGCGCGACAGCGTCTCGCTGCAGGCCGACGTGCGGCTGGCGGGCGCGCACCTGCTCAGCCTTGGCGTCGACCATCTCGAGGACCGCGTCGACAGCACCACGGCCTACGCCGTGTCCGGGCGCGCGAACACCGGCGTGTTCGCCGCCTACGGCGGGCGCGTGGGCAGGCAGCGCGTCCAGGCCAGCCTGCGCCACGACGACAACGAGCAGTTCGGCAGCCACGTCACCGGCGGCCTGGGCTGGGGCCTGGACGCGGGCAACGGCCTGCGCCTGACCGCGAGCCTGGGCACCGGCTTCAAGGCGCCGACGTTCAACGACCTGTACTACCCGGGCTCGGAGAGCCCCGGCCTGCGTCCGGAGGAATCGGTCAGCCTCAACCTCGGGCTGGCGCGCAGCGGCGCCGGGCACCACTGGTCGCTGGACGTGTTCGAGAGCCGCATCGACGACCTGATCGTGTTCGTCTATCCGCCGCCGGACTACCGCGGCGTGGGCAGCAACGTCGACCAGGCGCGGGTGCGCGGCGCCGAGTTCAGCTTCGGCACCACGCTCGCGGGCACCGACGTCTCCGTGGCGTTGAGCCACGCCGACCCGCGCGACCGCAGCCACGGCGCGAACCACGACCGCGTGTTGGCCCGGCGCGCGCGCAACACCGGCCGGATCGAGCTCGACCGGACGTTCGGCCCGCTGCGCGCCGGCATCACGGTCAAGGGCGCCGGCGCGCGCTACGACGACCCGGCCAACACCGTGCGCCTGGGCGGGTACGCCACGGCCGACCTGCGGCTGGAGTATTCGCCGCATCCGGACTGGACGCTGCTGGCGCGCGCCAGCAACGTGTTCGACCGCGCGTACGAAACCGTGGCCTGGTATTTCCAGCCCGGACGCGAGTACCACCTCGCGCTGCGCTGGCGGCCGGCGCGCTGACCGGCACGGGCGCCGGCGGGGATTGCGCCGGCGTCCCGCGCGACCGGCGTCGCCTCAGTGCAGGACCGCGTGCGCGGGCGGCAGGATGCCTGCCGCGCCCGCCGGCCCGCGCACGCCGCGCAGGACCGCCACCAGCTGGCGATACCCTTCGGCCAGGCGCGCGAACAGCTCGGCGTAGGCGTCGCGCCCCGCGTCGGCCACGCCCTGGTAGGCGCCGCGCCCCAGGTCGATGAAGTAGTCCACGCTCACCCGGCGCCGCTGCGCGAGGTCCGGGAACAGGCCCGCCACCAGCAGGCAGCGGTCGCCCACGTCGCGCAGCGCGTCGGCGCGGGCGCTGCCCACCTGCTGCTGCGCATGCAGCCATTCCAGCGCCTGGATCCGGGCCAGCAGCTGCCCGTCGCGCTGGTGGCGCAGCAGCACGAACACCAGGTAGCTCTCCTGCGATTCGTCCAGCGTGCCGCCGCTGGCGGCCTGCGCCTCGCGGACCAGGTCCTGCCACAGCGCCGCCGCCGCCCCCTGTCGTATGTCGCTCATCGTTGCCTCCACTCCAGGCTCTGTCCCGAGCCTAGCGCCGGACGCGGTGGAGGTGTTGTCAGCAGGCGCGGTCGAGTGCTGACAGGCGCGGCTTGCGTTCAGTCCGGCGCGCCCACCAGCAGGCTGCGCAGGTCCGGGGTGATGGCGACCGCCTCGGCCGTCCCGAGGTCGAAACCACGGTGGTAGCCGTAGTCCACCAGCACCAGCAGCATGCCCGCGGCCCGGGCGGCATCGGCGTCGGTGCGCGAATCGCCCACCATCACGCAATCGGCCGGCCGCAGGGCGAACCCCTCGGCCAGGTGCCGCAGCGGTTGCGGCGACGGCTTGGCTTCGGGGAGCGTGTCGCCACCGACGACGGCGTCGAACAGTCCGCGCCACGAGAGCGTCTCGAGCAGCGGCCCGATGAACCGTTCCGGCTTGTTGGTGCACAACGCCACGCGGATGCCCCGGGCGCGCAGGCCGCGCAGCGCCTGCTCCGCACCGGGATACGCCCGGGCCTGGCGCGGCAGCGACGCGTCGTAGTGGTGCATCAGCCGCTCGAAGGCCTGCGCGAATCCGGGCGCGTCCCGGGTGAGCGGGGACCCGGCATGGGCCAGCGCGCGCCGCAGCAGCGTCCGCGCGCCCTCGCCGATCCAGGTCCGCGCCAGGGCCTCGCCCACCGCCGCATGGCCGAGGTCCTCCAGGGTGCGGTCCAGCGCCCAGGCGATCCCGCCGGCGCTGTCGACCAGGGTGCCGTCGAGGTCGAACAGGACCGCACCGGGAAACGGGGACGACGGACCGATGGCGCTGGCGGCAGCGTGGCCCAGCGGGCTGGCGTCCCTCATGCGGCGGGCTCCAGGGTGGGGAACAGTGGCGGCTGCAGGTCCGGTTCCCCGGCCTCGCGGAAGTTGGACAGGCCCACGCCCGCCAGGCGATAGCGGGTGGCCGGCGGCAGGTCGGCGCGCCGCAGCAGGGCCAGCGCGACCGCGCACAGCGTCTCGGCGCTGTCCGGCGGCACGTCCGGGGTCAGGCTGCGGGTGTGGATGCGGAACTGCGCGGTCTTGAGCTTGAGCACCACGGTGCGGCCGACGCGCCCGCCCTTGCGGGCCGCCGCGTCCCAGGTCTTCGCCGCCAGGCGCCGGACGTGGGGTTCGAGTTCGTCCAGGCGCAGGTCGGTCTCGAAGGTGTCTTCGCTGGACACCGACTTGACCGGCTGGTGCGGCTCCACCGGGCGCTCGTCGATGCCGCGGGCGCGCCGGTAGAGCGACGCGCCGAAGCTGCCGAAGCGGGCCTGGAGCTCTTCCAGGCCGAGCCCGCGCAGCTGGCCCACCGTTTCCACGCCCAGTCCGGCGAGCTTGCCCTGCATCACCTTGCCCACGCCCGGGATCCGCGATACCGGCAGCGGCTGCAGGAAGGCATCGACCTGCGCGGGACGGATCACGAACAGTCCGTCGGGCTTGTTCCAGTCCGAGGCGATCTTGGCCAGGAACTTGTTCGGCGCCACGCCCGCGGATGCGGTCAGGCCCGTGCGCTCGCGTATCTGCTGCCGGATCGCCTGCGCGGTGGCGGTGGCGCTGGGCGAGGGGATGAGCGGCTCGGTGACGTCGAGGTAGGCCTCGTCCAGCGACAGCGGCTGCACCAGCGGCGTGTGCTCACGGAAGATCGCCTGCACCTGTCGCGAGACCGCCTTGTAGCGCGGGAAATCCGGCGGAACGAACACCGCCTCCGGGCACAGCCGCTCGGCCCGCACCGCCGGCATCGCCGAGCGCACGCCGTAGCGCCGCGCCTCGTAGGAGGCCGCGCACACGACCGAACGCGGTCCGCGCCAGGCCACCACCACCGGGCGGCCGCGCAACGACGGATCGTCGCGCTGCTCCACCGAGGCGTAGAACGCGTCCATGTCGATGTGGATGATCTTGCGCACGCGCAGTGGATTCTAGGCCGTCGCGCGGCCGCGCGGGCCGCGGTTCAAGCGGTGTCGCGGCGGATGACGCTGATGTGTCCGTTGGGCTCGAGCACGGCCACCCGGATCTCGTCCACGGCTGCGCAGCCGGCGGCGCGCATCCCCGCCTCGAACTCGGCCATGCTGATCGACTGCCGGCGCAGCACGTCGCGGAAGACCTGGCCGTCGCGCGCGACCAGCACCGGCTGGCCCTCGATGATCCGGTCCAGCAGCGGGATCCGGGCGGACAGGAAGCCGACCAGCCAGTTCAGCCCGATCAGCACGGCCGCGACGATCAATCCACCGGGAAGCGACATGTCCTCGCCGATCAGCGCGCCGCCGACCGATTCGCCCAGCAGCACCACCAGCACCAGGTCGAACGGCGTGAACTCGCCCACCGTGCGCTTTCCCGACAGGCGCACCAGGACCAGCATCGCCAGGTACACGGCCGCACCCCGCAGCGCCAGCTCCCACCACGGCAGCTCGAGCTCGAACATCCCGGACATGGCGCGACCTCCTGCAGGGGACACCGGCATGCTGGCAGGCGGGGGATGAAGGCGGGGCAGTGCCGCGGGTTCCGGGCGTCGACGTCCGCGACGTGCCGGCGCCGGCCGCGCAACGACAGAGCACGCGGGTGCGGGGGCGGCCAACGGGCAACAAAAAGCCCCGCAGGCAGGGGGGGCCTGCGGGGCCGGGGGGAACGGGACTCGGGGAGAAGTCTTACGTTCCGGGGGATCTGCTCCAGGGGATGGGAGAGATCAGCGACAGACCTTGCATCTGTCGCGATCTATCTGACCACCACGGACATTGAGAGTTCGTGAAGAAATCGCAGCCGCGAGGGCAAAGTTCAGCCGGCGTTTACCTCGATCGGGCGACGGCGGAACCGATGCCAGGACCCTGGAAAAACAGGGGTGTGCCGGAAGTCACGTGGAGTAACGCAACCTTCACGCGCTGTGAGCGCTCACACGCACCTGAACGGCCACCGGGCGTCAGTGCGCCTCGTCCCAGTTCATCCCCACGCCCGATTCGACCACCAGCGGAACACGCAATTCCGCCGCCGCCGACATCCGCGCCGGCACCTCGGCCAGCAGTGTCTCGACGAAGTCGGCGTCGACCTCGAACACCAGTTCGTCGTGCACCTGCAGGATCATCAGCGCGCGGCCCCCCTGGCCCGCGAGCCAGGCGTCGATGTCCACCATCGCGCGCTTGATGATGTCGGCCGCCGTGCCCTGCATCGGCGCGTTGATCGCGGCGCGCTCGGCGCCGGCGCGCTGGGCCTGGTTGCCGCGCTGGATGAACTCCAGGTACAGGCGCCGGCCGAACACGGTTTCCACGTAGCCCTGCTCGCGGGCCTGCTGGCGGGTGCGCTCCATGAAGTCGCGCACGCCGGGGTAGCGCGAGAAGTAGGTGGCGATGTAGTCCTGGGCCTCGCCGCGGCCGATGCCGAGGTTGCGGGCCAGGCCGAACGCGCCCATCCCGTACATCAGGCCGAAGTTGATCGCCTTGGCCGCGCGCCGCTCCTCGGGCGTCACCTCCTCGAGGCGGCGGCCGAACACTTCCGCCGCGGTGGCGCGGTGGATGTCGGCGCCGGCGGCGAACGCGCCCAGCAGGCCTTCGTCCCCTGAGAGGTGGGCCATGATCCGCAACTCGATCTGCGAGTAGTCGCAGGCCACCAGGCGACGCCCCTCCGGCGCCACGAACGCCTTGCGGATGCGGCGGCCGTCGACGGTGCGGATCGGGATGTTCTGCAGGTTCGGGTCGCTCGAGGCCAGGCGGCCGGTGGCGGCGCCGGCCTGGTGGTAGCTGGTGTGCACCCGGCCGGTGTCGGGATTGACCATCTCCGGCAGCTTCTCGGTGTAGGTGCTGCGCAGCTTGGCCAGGCCGCGGTACTCGAGGATCACGCGCGGCAGTTCGTGCTGGTCGGCGATGGCCTCCAGCGCCTCCTCGTTGGTGCTGGGCTGGCCCTTGGGCGTCTTCACCAGCGCCGGCAGCCCGAGTTCGTCGAACAGCAGCGCCTGCAGCTGCTTGGGCGAATCGA
Source organism: Luteimonas sp. J29 (assembly GCF_000472505.1). Taxonomy (GTDB): domain Bacteria; phylum Pseudomonadota; class Gammaproteobacteria; order Xanthomonadales; family Xanthomonadaceae; genus Luteimonas. The sequence goes on along the minus strand of NZ_AWZR01000001.1, from coordinate 327,584 downwards.
GGTTGAAGCTGCGCCCGGCCAGTTCGGTGGCCTTCTGTTGCGCGGCGAGCATGCGTCGCGACAGGTCGGCGGTCTGGCGGCGCAGCTCGTCGGCGTCGACCATGACCCCGTTGGCCTCGATCCGCGCCAGCACCTCCACCAGCGGCATCTCGATCTCGCGGTACACCATGTGCAACCCGGGCGCCTCGGCCAGCCGCGGCGACAGCGCGTTGTGCAGGCGCAGGGTGATGTCGGCGTCCTCGGCGGCGTAGCGGGTGGCGTCGGCCACCGCCACCGCGTTGAACGGGATCTGCTTCGCGCCCTTCCCCGCCACCGCCTCGTACGGCACGGTCTCGTAGCCGAGCACGCGCCGCGCCAGCGAATCCATGTCGTGGCGCTGGCTGGAGTCGAGCACGAAGCTCTCGAGCATGGTGTCGTCGGCGTAGCCGCGCACGGTAATGCCGTGGCGGCGGAACACGTGCAGGTCGTACTTGCCGTGCTGGCCGATCTTGGCGACCTGCGGGTCCTCGAGCAGCGGCCGCAGCAGCGCGAGGGCGACGTCGCGGCCGAGCTGCGGCGGAGCGCCGGGATAGTCGTGGCCCAGCGGCAGGTAGGCCGCGCGCCCCGGCTCGGCCGCGAAGCTGATCCCGACCAGGCGCGCGCGCATCGGGTCGAGCGAATCGGTCTCGGTGTCCAGGGCGAAGCGGCCTGCGCGGCGCAGGTCGGCGATCCAGGCCTCGAGGCGGGCGGGGTCGAGGATGGTCTCGTATTCCCCGGGCGCCGCCAGGGACGGATCGGGCGGTGGCGCCTCCGCGGCGGCGGGCGCGGTGTAGCGGGCGTTGCCGCGCGCCCGCGCCGGCTCCTTCTCCGCCGCGTCGACCGCGCTCCCGCCGTCCAGTTCGCGCAACGCCTGGTTGAAGCCGTAGCGCGTGTACAGTTCGCGCAGCGCCTCCACCTCGCGCTCGCGCAGGCCAAGGTCGCGCGGACCGATCGGCAGCGCCACGTCGGTGCGGATCGTCGCCAGGTCGCGGCTCAGCGGCAGGTGGCCGAGCGCCGCGCGCAGGTTCTCGCCGATCTTGCCCTTCACCGTGCCGGCGGCGGCCATCACTCCGTCGAGGCTGCCGTATTCGGCCAGCCACTTGGCCGCGGTCTTGGGCCCGCACTTGGGCACGCCGGGGATGTTGTCCACGCTGTCGCCCATCAGCGCGAGCATGTCCACGATCTGGTCGGGGCGCACGCCGAACTTGGCCACCACCGCCTCGACGCTGTCCATCCGGCCGCCGGTCATCGTGTTCACCAGCTCGACCAGGCCCTGCCCGGGCGCGGGTTCGCGCACCAGCTGGGCGAAATCCTTGTCGCTGGTGGAGATGGTGACGTCGATGCCCTCGGCCGCCGCCCGCAAGGCCAGGGTGCCGATCACGTCGTCGGCCTCCACGCCCTCCTCGCGCAGGATCGGGAAGCCCAGCGCCTCGACGATCCGGCACATCGGCTCGACCTGCGCGCGCAGGTCGTCGGGCATCGGCGGGCGGTTGGCCTTGTATTCGGGATACAGCGCCTCGCGGAACGTCGGCCCGCTGGCATCGAGCACGAAGGCCGCGTAGTCGGGCCGCTCCTTGAGCGTGGCCCGCAGCATGTTGACCACGCCGAACAGCGCGCCGGTCGGCTCGCCCTGCGCGTTGGTCAGCGGTGGCAGCGCGTGGAACGCGCGAAACAGGTAGGACGAGCCGTCGATCAGTACGAGCCTGGGCATCGCTCGATTCTACGCGCCCGCCGGTCCACGGGGCGTCGCCGGCGGCCGTGGCGCGCGCCAACGCCGCCCGCGCCGCGCATAATGGAGGCACCCGCCACACCGGATGACCGCCATGTCCGCACGCCGCCTGCTCCCGTCCGTCGCCCTGTCCGTGCTGCTGGGCCTGGCGGCCTGCGCCAGCACGCCCGACCCGGCCGCCGTCGAGATCCCGCCGGGCGCCGAGGAAGTGGTGCGGACGGAAGCCAATGGCGACGTCGTGACCGAGTACCGCGTCGGCGGCGAGCTGCGCGTGGTGCAGGTCAAGCCGCTGCGCGGGCCGACCTACTACCTGTACGTGCGCGACGGCCGGGTCATGTCCACGCGTGACGGCGACGATCCGCCGCAGACCTACTTCAAGCTGTTCGGCTGGTGACGCACGCCGTGGGCGATGCGCTCGGCGTCGCCCTGGTCGGCTACGGCTACGCCGGCCGGGTGTTCCACGCGCCGCTGATCGCACGCACGCCGGGGCTGCGGCTGCGCACCGTGGTGTCGAGCCGGGCCGACCGCGTGTTCGCCGATTGTCCCGGTGCCTCGGTGGTGCCCGATCCCGCCACCGCCTTCGCCGATCCGCGCATCGACCTGGTGGTGATCGCCACGCCGAACGTGGTGCACGCGCCGCTGGCCATCGCCGCGCTCGCCGCCGGGCGCCACGTGCTGGTGGACAAGCCGATGGCCACCAGCCTCGACGAGGCGCGGCGCATGGCCGCGGCGGCGCGCGCGGCCGGACGCGTGCTGAGCGTGTTCCACAACCGGCGCTGGGACGCCGATTTTCTTGCCCTGCGCCGGCTGGTCGAAGACGGGCGCCTCGGCGAGGTGATCGAACTGCACTCGCACTTCGACCGCTTCCGCCCCCTGGTGCCCGACCGCTGGCGCGATCGCGCCGGTCCCGGCGCGGGGCTGTGGTTCGACCTGGGTCCGCACCTGGTGGACCAGGCGCTACTGCTGTTCGGCATGCCGCACGACCTGTGGGCCGACATCGCCGCGCAGCGCGACGGCGCTCAGGTGGACGACAGCTTCCACGTCGTGCTGCGCTGGCCGCGCCTGCGCGCGGTGCTGCACGCGGGCGCGCTGGTGGCCGACAACGGCCTGCGTTTCGCGGTCCACGGCACCGGCGGCAGCTTCACCAAGCACGGGCTGGACGTGCAGGAGGCCGCGCTGCGCGACGGCATCGCGCCCGGCAGCCCGGGCTGGGGCCACGATCCGCGCCCCGGCCTGTTCGCCCCGGCCGGGCCGGACGGCGCCGGGCCGCCTCGCGCGATCGACAGCCCACCGGGCGACTACCTCGCCTGCTACGCCGCCATGCGCGACGCGATCCTGGGCCGCGGCGCACCGCCCGCGACGCTGGAGCAGGCGCTGGCGGTGATGGAGGTGCTCGAGGCCGGCCGCGAGAGCGCCGCCACCGGCCGCGTGGTGCCGCTGGCCGCGACGGCCGCGCTCAGCGCACCACCAGCACCGGCAGGGGGCTGCGCGTGACCACCGACTGGGTCTGGCTGCCCAGCAGCAGCTTGCGCAGGCCGCGATGGCCGTGGGACGCCATGACGATCAGGTCGGCGCCGACCTGGCTCGCGGTCTCGAGGATCGCCTCGTCGACCAGGCGTTCGGGCACGTAGACCGTCTCCAGCGCCACGCCGGCGAGCGCCGCGCGCTCGCGGCCCTCCTCCAGGATCGCGCGGGCCTGCGCCTCCTTCTGCCGGCGCTGCTCCTCGCGCACCTCGGCGTCCATCGCCAGCGCGGACGGCTCGGCGGCCATCATCGCCTGCCAGGGATCGGACACGGTGACCAGGGTCGCCTTGGCCTTGAGCGCGGCCGCGAGCGCCAGGCCCGCGTCCAGGCCCTTGCCCGCCAGGGCCGAACCGTCGCTCGCGATCAGGATGTGGCTGTACATGGCACTGCCTCCATTCCGGGGGGACGGGCCCATGGAAGCATCGGCGCCCGGGGCCCGCATTGATCCAGCGCAGGCCGGGGGCCGGATTCAGGCCGGCTTGACCCCGTGACCGCCGAACGCCGCCCGCATCGCCGCCAGCAGCCGGTCGGCGTAGGCGTTGTCCTGGCGCGAGCGCAGCCGTTCCAGCAGCGCCTGGGTGATCACCGGCGCGGGGACGTCGAGTTCGATCGCCTCGGCCACCGTCCAGCGACCCTCCCCCGAATCCGGCACCCAGGCGGCGATGCCCTCCAGGCCGGGGTTGTCGCGCAGCGCCCCGGCGGTCAGGTCGAGCAGCCACGAGCGCACCACGCTGCCGTGCCGCCACAGCTCGGCCAGGCCGGCGAGGTCGGGCACCAGGTCGCGGCGCCGCTCGAGGATCGCGAAGCCCTCGGCGTAGGCCTGCATCAGCCCGTATTCGATGCCGTTGTGGACCATCTTGGCGAAATGCCCCGCCCCGCTCGGCCCCACGTGCGCCCAGCCGCGGTCGGCCGCCGGCGCGAGGCTGGCGAACACGGGCGCCAGCCGCGCGGCCGGTTCCGCATCGCCGCCGACCATCAGGCTGTAGCCCTCCTGCAGGCCCCACACGCCGCCGCTGGTGCCGACGTCGAGGAAGGCGATGCCGGCCCCGGCCAGCGCGGCGTGCCGGCGCTGGCTGTCGCGGTACCAGGAGTTGCCGCCGTCGACCAGCACGTCGCCGGGCGCGAGCAGCGGCCGCAGCGTGGCGATCGCCTCGTCCACGGGATCGCCGGCCGGGACCATCATCCACAGCGCGCGCGGCGCCTCGAGGCGCGCCACCAGCGCCTGGAGCGAGTCGACCACCTCCATGCCCGCGGCCTCGAGCCGCATCCGCGCCTCCGGCGACGGGTCGTAGCCCGCCACCGCATGTCCGCCCTGGTGGAGGCGCTGCGCCATGTTCGCGCCCATGCGCCCGAGTCCGATCATGCCCAGCTGCATCGCCTGTCCTCTTCCAGCGCGCCTTCCGCGGCGCGGGTCCATCTTGCCCCAGGCACCGGCAAGGAACCGCTAAGACGCCCCGCGCGCGACGGGTGCCGGGTCAGGCCGGCTGCAGGTTCGCGTAGGCGGTGACCAGCCACTTGCTGCCCACCTCGTCGAAGTTCACCTGCACGCGCGCGTGCGCTCCGCTGCCCTCGATGTCGGTGACCACGCCGGCGCCGAACTTGGGATGTACCACGGTCTGCCCGAGTTTCAGGCCGGGGCCTTCCTCGAGCGCGGCGTGGCCCCAGTCGCGCCGCGGCCGCTGCGGGAAGGCCGGACGCGAGACCTGCACCCGCGGCCGCACCTCGTTGAGCAGCGGCGAGGGGATCTCGCGCAGGAAGCGGGAGGGCACGCCGTACATGTCCTGGCCGTGGAGGCGCCGCGACTCGGCGTAGCTGAGCACCAGCTTGTGGCGCGCGCGGGTGATGCCGACGTAGGCCAGGCGCCGCTCCTCCTCCAGCCGCCCGCTCTCCTCGATCGAGCGCGCGTTCGGGAACAGCCCTTCCTCCATGCCCACCAGGAACACCAGCGGGAACTCCAGGCCCTTGGCGCTGTGCAGGGTCATCAGCTGGACGCCGTCCTCGCCGGCCTGGGCCTGGCCCTCGCCGGCCTCGAGCGCGGCGTAGGACAGGAACGCGACCAGTTCGCTGAGCTGCGCCGCGTCGTCCTCGTCGCCCTTGACGAAGCGCGAGGCCACCGAGACCAGTTCGTCGAGGTTGTCCACGCGCGAATCGGCCGCGCCCTTGGACTCGTTGGTGTAGTGCACGCGCAGGCCCGAGCGCGCCAGCACGTGGTCGATCTTGTCCTTCAGCGGCAGCTCGGCGACTTCGGCGTCGAGCGACTCGACCAGCGCGTGGAAGCCGGCCAGCGCGTTGCGCGCCCGCGCCTGCAGCGCGCCGGACTGCTGCACCTGCAGCGAGGCCTGCCACAGCGAAACGCCCTGGCCGCGGGCCAGCCGCCGCACCTCGTCGAGGGTGCGCTCGCCGATGCCGCGCGCGGGCGTGTTGACCGCGCGCTCGAAGGCCGCGTCGTCGCCGCGGTTGGCGACCAGGCGCAGGTACGCTAGCGTGTCCTTGACCTCGGCGCGCTCGAAGAAGCGCACGCCGCCGTACACGCGGTAGGGAATCTGCTCGGCGAGCAGGGTTTCCTCGAACGCGCGCGACTGGGCGTTGCTGCGGTAGAGGATCGCGCAGTCGCCGTGGCTGCCGCCGCCCTGCACCCACTGCGAGATGCGCTCGATCACGAAGCGCGCCTCGTCGATCTCGTTGTAGGCCGCGTACAGGTCGATCGGATCGCCGTCGCCGCTGTCGGTCCACAGCTGCTTGCCGAGCCGGTCGGGATTGTGCGCGATCACCGCGTTGGCGGCGCCCAGGATGTTGGCGCTGGAGCGGTAGTTCTGCTCCAGGCGGATGGTCCGGGCGCCGGGGAAGTCGCGCAGGAAGCGCTGCATGTTCTCGACCCTGGCCCCGCGCCAGCCGTAGATCGACTGGTCGTCGTCGCCGACCACGAACACCTGGCCGGTGTCGCCGGCGAGCAGGCGCACGAAGCCGTACTGGATCGCGTTGGTGTCCTGGAACTCGTCGACCAGCAGCTGTCCGAAGCGCTGGCGGTAGTGCGCGAGCAGCGGCGGGTTGTCGCGCAGCAGCTCGTGCGCGCGCAGCAGGATCTCGGCGAAGTCGACCAGCCCGGCGCGGTCGCAGCGCTCCTGGTAGAGCTGGTAGCTGCGCAGCATCACGCTCGACCACTCGTCGCCGGCGGCCTGGATGTGCTGGGGGCGGCGGCCCTCGTCCTTCTGCGCGTTGATCCACCACGCGATCTGGCGCGGCGGGAAGCGCGCCTCGTCGAACTCCAGCTGCTGGACCACGCGCTTGACCAGGCGCAGCTGGTCGTCGCTGTCGAGGATCTGGAAGCCTTCGGGCAGCTTCGCGTCCTGCCAGTGCAGGCGCAGCAGCCGGTGGGCGAGGCCGTGGAAGGTGCCGATCCACAGCCCGCGCGCGCCGTGGCGCAGCTGGCCCTCGATGCGGTGGCGCATCTCGGCCGCGGCCTTGTTGGTGAAGGTCACGGCGAAGATGCCGTGCACGGGGACGCCGACCACCTCGTGCAGCCAGGCGATGCGGTGGGTGAGCACGCGGGTCTTGCCGCTGCCGGCGCCGGCCAGGACCAGGTAATGGCCGGGCGGCGCGGACACGGCCTCGCGCTGGGCCGCGTTCAGCCCGTCGAGCAGGTGGGAGACATCCATGCGCACATTCTAGGCGACCGCCGTCGCAGGCCCCGGCACGGGGTCCGGCGCGCGCTCAGGGAGGGCCCCCGGCCACGGCGTCCGGCGCGGCTCCGGGCATCGCCCGTCCCCGGTCGATCAGCGCCAGCAGCGGCGAAGCCATCACCGTCGTCACCAGGGTCAGGACGAACAGCATCGTGAACAGCTCCGGTCCGATCAGGCCCGCGTCGTAGCCGACCCGAAGCACGATCAGTTCCATCAGCCCGCGCGCGTTCATCAGCGACCCGATGGCGAGGCTATCGCGCCAGCCGCAGCCGTTGAGGCGCGCGCCGGCCGCGCAGCCGGCGAACTTGCCCGCGATCGCCACCGCCAGCAGCAGCACGAACGTCCCACCGGCCATCCCGCCGAACGCCTCCGGCGTGGCGTGCTGGCCAGCGGCGACGAACATCACCGGCATCAGCAGCCCGACCGCCAGTGGCTCGATCCGGCGCCCGAACCAGCGCAGCAGGCGGTCGTCGCGCGGCAGGCAGGCGCCGAACAGGAACGCGCCGAAGATCGCGTGCAGGCCGATCCACTCCGAGAACGCCGCGCACCCCAGCAGCCCCAGCCACACCGGCACCAGCGCCGGGACGCGCGGCTCGCCGTCGAACGTCGCCGGTCGCAGCAGGCGCGCGAACAGCGGCCCGAGCAGCCCGAACGTCGCGGCGCCGAGCACCACGGCCCCACCCACGGCCAGCAAGGCGCCACGCCCCGACCCGGCGCCGGCCAGCGCCAGCACCGCGGCGAGGAAGATCCACACCACGCCGTCGTTGACCAGGCCCGCGCCCAGCGCCAGGCGCCCCGGCGTGGAGTGCAGCATGCCTCGGTCCTTCAGGATTCGCGCCAGCACCGGGAACGCGGTGACCGACACGGCGGCGGCCACGAACAGCGCGAATGGCCAGAAGCCGACGCCGGCCGGGGCGAAGTCCCGGTACAGCCCGGGCGCGATCGCCAACCCCAGCGCGAGCGGCACCACGATGCCGACGCCGCCGATCGACACCGCGGCCCGCACCTGGGCACGACTGCCTTCGGGCGCGCGCAGCCCTGCGCCCATGACGAACATGAACACGGTCACCCCCAGCGTCCCCAGCCCGCCCAGCACCGGCAGCGACGCGACCGGGAACAGCGCCGCATGCGCCTCCGGCATCCAGACCCCGAACACCAGCGGGCCGAGCGCAAGCCCGGCGGCCATCTCGCCGATCACCGGCGGCTGGCCCAGGCGGCGCAGCAGCTCGCCGCAGGCCTTGGCCGCGGCCAGCACCAGCACCAGCTGCAGGAGCAGCAGCAGCGCCGCGCTCATCGCCATGCGCCGTCGCCCGCGGCATGACGGGCCGCGCCGCCCGGGTGCGTGCGCATCACGCCTGGATGTCGATGAAACTGTTGATGGACAGCCGTCCCGCGTACACGTCCGGGGGCGGTACGCGGCCATTGTCGATGTTGCCCGAGTGGAGGGAGTTGCGGCGGTAGACGACCAGCCGGTTGAACGCGCCGTCCACGCTGTCGATGCGCTCGAACAGCGGCGAGTCGCCATTGATGTAGCCGGGCGTGTCGGCCGCCTCGTCGAGCGCCTCGGCCTCGAGCCTGGCGAAGTACTCCGCGTGCCGGGTCTGGTCCACGGTTTCGAATCCGGTGGACCGGTGGCGGTAGAACGCCGTGCCGCCCCAGTCGCCGCGGAACAGGTAATGGACCGTGGCCAGGCCGTTGGCGGCGGCCGAATCGATGTGCGGGATCCGCTGCAGGAAGACCAGCCGCTCCGGCCGCTGGCTGACCAGCGAGTAGTGGCACATCGCGAACTTCATCCGGCCATCGGCGGGAAGCCCGAAGTGGTCGGCCAGCAGCGGCCGCAGCAGGCGCTCGAGGAACACCTCGTAGAACAGCGGCGCACGCAGCCGCAGGCCGGGGAACATCGCGCCCTGCGGCGTGAAATGCCCGCGCGCGGCCTTGCGCACAAGCCGGTCGGGGTCGGCCACCGCCTGGTCGATGACCAGCAGCGGCGCGCCCTCGGCGCCGATCCTGCGCGCCTGCAAGCGCAGGCCGGGATGCGGCTCGATCAGCATCGCCGCCTCACTGGCGCAGCTCGCCGCCCACCCCGGCGACCTTGCCGGTGATGCGCGCGTGAGCGCGGGCCCGCTCGTACATCAGCTCCCACGCCGAGGGCGGGGCCTTGCAGTACTGGTCGAGGAACTGCTGGTGCGTCGGCATCGCCGCGACCGCCTGCTGGATCGGCTGGCGGATGCCCTCGAACAGGCGCTTGAGGTCGTTGTCGGCGAGCGTGCGCGCCAGCGGATGCCAGGAACGCGGCTCCACGCCTTGCCCGAGCATGCAGTGGGTCCACGAATCGAGGCGGAACAGCTCGTCCTCGCCCTGCAGCGCGTGGGCGCGGTCGCGGAACATCTGGATCCGGTGCGCGAGCTCGTCCGGCACCGTCATGTTGCGCACCTGCTGCCACATCGGCTCGTCGCGCTGGTTGAGGTGGTAGTGGAGGATGATGAAGTCGCGCACGTGTTCCATCTCGGCGCGGCTGATGTCGTTGTAGCGCCGCACCATCGACTCGTCGATGCCGTCGTAGGGGAACAGCTTGAGCAGCCGGGCCACGCCGCTCAGGGTCAGGTGGATGCTGGTCGATTCGAGCGGCTCGATGAATCCGCTCGACAGGCCGATGGCGATGACGTTCTTGTTCCAGGCCTTGCGCCGGCGCCCGGTGCGGAACGGGATGATCCAGGGGTCGCGCAGCGGCCTGGCCGGGTTCTCCTTCAGCAGCCTGGCGGTGGCCTCGTCGTCGGACATGAATGCGTCGGAGAAGACGATGCCGCAGCCGATGCGGTGCTGGAGGGCGATCTTCCAGTGCCAGCCGGCCTCGTGCGCGATCGCCCGCGTGTACGGCACCGCGGGCCCGTCGGCCTCGGTCTGCAGGGCCACGGCGCGGTTGCTCGGCAGCCAGTGGTTCCAGTCCTCGTAGCCGGTCTTGAGCGCCTGCTCGCTCAGCACCGCGCGCCCGCCGGTGCAGTCGATGAACAGGTCGCCTTCGATGACCCTGCCGCCCTCGAGCACGAGGGCCTCGATGAAGCCGGTCTCGGGGTGCTGGCGCACCTGCTCGATCCGGCCCTCGACCCGCTCCAGCCCCTGGCGTTCGGCGCGTTCGCGCATGTAGGCCGCGTACAGCCCGGCGTCGAAGTGGTAGGCGTAGTTGACCTGCAGCCGGTCGGGCGACAGGCCGCCGCTGGCCCAGCGCGTGGACCACTGCGACGCGCCGCCGTCCTTGCCGAGCAGGACGAAGCGGTCCACGCGCGAGGCGACGGTTTCCAGGCAGAAGTCGCCCAGTTCGGACTGGATCCCGCGACGGCGCGAATCGAGCCAGAAGTGGTGGAACTCGCAGGCCCAGGTATTGAGCCCGGTCAGGCCGAACGGGTGGAAGTAGCGGTGGCCCGGGCGCAGCCAGTTCTCGAACGAGATCGAGAGCTTGAAGCTGGCCGCCACCGAACTCATGAACTCGCGCTCGTCGATGCCGAGCAGGTGGTGGAAGGTGCGGATGGTGGGGATCGTCGATTCGCCCACGCCCACCGTGCCGATCTGCTCGGACTCCACCAGCACGACCTTGAGCACGTCCTTCGGAAACTGGTGGGTGAGCGCGCACGCCGCGATCCAGCCGGCGGTGCCGCCGCCGGCGATGACGACGCGCCTGATCCTGCCTTCGCTCATGTCTGGTTCCTCCCCGGGTAATGCGGTGCGTCCGGCGGCCCCCATCCGCCGCCGGCCGGTGTCAGCGGTTGAGCCTGGCGATCAGCATCGCCCGCATCCTCCGCGCCATGGTTTCGTCCATCGGGCCGAGCGCGCCGCGCGCCGGCCCGGGCAGGTGCTCGCCGGCCCTCTCGGCCGGGCCGAACACGTAGTACTCGAAGATCTCGCGCCAGGCCTGCTTCTCGCGCTCAGGCCGGTCGCGGATCGACCAGATCGCGTGGTAGAGCGCGTGCATCGGCGTGGGGATCCAGGCCGGCATGCTGCTCCACCAGTAGTTGACCAGCACGTTGAAGGGCTCCAGCGCCTGCACGTGGTGCCACCACATGCTGGGGATGAACAGGGCATCGCCGGCCTCGAGTTCGGCCACGCGCGCGTGGGCGAGCGCCTCGGCGAAGCGCGGATAGCGCGCGAGGTCGGGCGCATCGAAGTCCACCACGCTCACCGCCTGGCCGCCGGGCGTGGGCTCGAGCGGGCCCGGGTAGAGGTTGTGCACCTGCGCGGGCGGGAACAGGGTGAAGCGCCGGCGCCCGACCGCGCAGCAGGCGATGTTGTCGGGCGCGTCGTAGTGGCACGAGGCGGTGATGCGGTTGCCGATCCAGATCGCCGGCGGGGCATCCACGCCGTGCGCGGCGAAATCCAGGTCGTTGGACGCGCGCAGCCCCGGCAGCACGCCGTCGACCGGCACCGACGCCACGTAGTGGGTGGGCGGCGACGGATCGTCCAGGTGCGCGGCGATGTCCGCCAGCACCGCGTCGAGCGTGCCGCGGCGGGCCTCGGTGTTGAGCCGGGTGAAGCCGTCCTCGTAGAACGGGCGGCCCCGGGTCTCCGGCGGCCCCCACGAGTACGGCAGCGGCCGGCCGTTGTAGTGCGCGAGCAGGTGGGCCATCGCCGCCCGCGCGGACTCGCGGCCGGCCTGGACCAGGCTCCAGCCGTCCACCAGGCCCTTGAGCACGACCGGCTCGCCGCCGGCCAGCAGCTCCGGCAGCGGCAGCCGGTCGGGCCGGCTGCCGTGGATCTCGCGCACGCGGGCGGGCGTTTCGGACATGCGACTCAGGCGACCGCGCCCGCGCCGTCCTGGATCCGCAGCCGGCGCTGCTTCTCGGCGATCAGCCGGCGCATGTTGTAAAGGGAGGAAAGCATCAGGTAGACGCCCTCCAGCAGCCCCTGGCGGTGAAGTTCGTGCAGCTGCGCGGCGTCGAGCGCCGCGAGCCGGTCCCGGTCGATGCCGTACAGCCCGGTCACGCGCGCGCCGCGGGCCTCGTCGAAACGCAGGTCCAGTTCCACCGGCTGGACCAGGCCGGCCCGATCCAGCGCCGCGAACATCGCCCGCGCCGCGCCGACCCCGTCATGGATGCCCTTGAGCACCGTGATCACGTGGTCGAGGTAGGGGCTGTGTCCGCCCTTGGGCATGAACACGGCGACGCCCTGCCCGTCGCGGGTCACGCGCGGATGCTCCATGTCGACGTGCACCACCGGCTCGGGCTCGAGCGGACCGCCCGGCACGGGATCCCTGAAGCCGATCGAGAACGGGCCGCGCACCACCGCGCCCGGCAGGTAGCTGGCGTTCCACCGGTCGCCGTCCAGGTACAGGTTCTCCGACGCATCGAAGCCGAGCAGCGCCACGGCGTGGTACTCGGATTCGCCCTCGCCCTTCTGCAGGAAGATCGGGTACTCGCGCTGGAGCTCGGCGAACTCGGTTGGCCACACCGGGACCAGGCCGGCCGGGTCGCCCAGTCCGGCGCCGAAGCGTGTGTCCACGCGCAGGTCCTTGTGGACCACGTTGTCGAGCAGTTCGTGTCGCGCCATGTCGTCTCCGGCATTGGCCCGGACCGTGCCGGCGGTGTCGCCCGCCGGCGTTCGTTCGGGGATGCGCCACGCGTCGTGGCGACCATTGCAATGATGCCCCCGCCGCGCGATTAAATCGAGGCGGCGCATGCGCACCGGCGCGGGGATCCTGCGTCGGCGGCGCGGCCTTCGCGCGCGAGCGGCCGGCGATCCATGCGGACCGGCGTCGCGGCACGCGCCGGCCGGAAAAAAGGGGCCGTTGCTTTCGCAACGGCCCCGTCCCTCACACCTTCGCAGCCTTGGAGAGGTTCGGCTCAGAAGGTGTAGCGGATCGCCGCCATGTAGCGCGGACTCTGGTCGAGCAGGCGCAGCATCTGGAGATCGGTACGCGCACGCCAGCGCAGGTCCTCGCCGGTGAGGTTGATCGCCTCCAGGCCCACCGACCAGTTGTCGTTCAGCTGCTTGGTGACGCTGAAGTCCCACTGCTGGTAGTCCTCGACGTAGAACGGGTTGGTCGAGTTGCCCTGGTTGGCCGCGAACAGGTACTCGTCACGCCAGTTCCAGGCCAGTCGCGCGGTCCAGCCGTACTTCTCGTACATGAACACCACGTTGGCGGTGTCGCTCAGGCCGGTGAGCGCGAACTGCTCCACGCCGGGGGCCGCGGCATCGTCGATGCCCACGTCGCCGCTGACCTTGGTGTAGTTCGCCTGGATGCCGAAGCCGCTGTCGCCGAAGAAGTACTGGCTGCCCAGCTCCCATCCGCGGATGTTGGCCTTCCGCTGGTTGACCGGACGGTTCACGTTGAACATGTACAGCGGGTCCTCGGCGATGCCGACGAACTCGCGGCCCGGCTGGCGCACCAGCGCCTCCATCGCGTTCCACTGCGCGTCGGTGCCGTCGTAGGCCGCCAGGCCGCCGGTGATGTCGGCATTGCGCTGCAGCGCCGCCGCCGTGAACAGGGCGATGGCGTTGGCACCGCAGGCGTGCGGGGCGGCGTTGGGGCCGACCTGGGCACGGCACGCGGGGCTGGTCAGGAACGCCAGCGCGGCCTGGGCATCGGGACCACCGGTCGGGTCACGCAGGCCGTACAGGTTCTCCTGGACCTGGGTGTTGCCGATGAAGTTGTTGACGCGCTTGTCGAAGAACGTCAGCGACACGTAGCTGGCCGGGGCGAAGTACCACTCCAGGGCCACGTCGATGTTGTCCGACTCCAGCGGCAGCAGGGCCGGGTTCTGGGCGGCGCCCGTGGCGCGGAAGCCCAGCAGCACCGAACCGTTCGGGGCGTTCGCGGTCGGACCGGCATACAGGTTGCCGTACGGCGCGCGCGCGATGGTCTGGCTCAGCGAGAGGCGACCCTTCAGCGTGTTGGTGAAATCGATGCTGAAGTCCAGGTTCGGCAGCCAGTAGCTGTACTCGGCCTCCTCGGCGAACGGCATTTCCTCGGCCGACGGGGTGATGGCGAAGTCGTTGTCGCCGTTCCAGTTGATCGACTGCGGGACCTGGATCGTCGACACCGAGCGCAGGTCGGTCTGCTCGTAGCGGGCGCCGAGCACCAGGTTGTAGGGCATCGTGCCGAGCTGGCCGTCGAACTCCCACTGCACGTACGCGGCGCTGGTCTTTTCCTCGATGAGGTTGTCGTTGGCCATCACGCCGCTGATGGTCGAGGACGTGCCGTAGAACCCGCTGGCCCACTGCGCCAGCTGGCTGGCATTGCCCCACCACGCATTCTGCGGGGCGCCAGCGGTGTTGTAGTCGTTGAACATGCCCGAGATGTTGATCGGGCGGATCAGGTCCTGGAAGCCCGGCTCCTCGCCGACGTTGTCCACGCTCCAGTTGCCGAGCACGGTCTGGTGGTCGTTCGAGGTCAGGCGGCGCATCGACACCTTGGACGAGTCGATGCCGAAGCGCAGGCGGCTGTTGTCGAAGTCGAAGGTACCGTCGATGCGGCCCTGCTCGACCTTGCTGTCCTGGCGCGAGTACCAGATGCGCTGGATCTGGGTGCCGATCTGCTCCGGCGGGAACTCGGGGTTGACCACGCCGTTGACGTTGTTGAAGGCGTCGTTGGCGTTGGGCGATTCGGGGTACCAGGTGCGGGCCATGATCGGCAGGCCGGTGTTGAACCAGTACTCCTGGGCCCAGTTGCCGCCGCAGTACGGACCGCCGGCGGACTGGCACGCGCTGGTGCCGGCGAACGAGAACGCGGTGACGCTGCCGCCGGTGATCGGGTCGTTCGGCAGGCTCTTGGTCTCGGAGCTGTGCGCGTCGAACTTCAGGTTCAGCCGGTCGGTCACCTGCCAGTCGGCGTTGAAGCCGATCGAGTCGAGCTTGTACTTCTGCTCGTTGCGCTGCTGCTCGTAGCCGAAGTCCTTGGTGCCCACGATTTCGCGGATGTAGGTCGGCACCGCGACTGCGCCGCTGGTGTCGAACTCGATGCGCGAGAACGGACCCTGGTTCAACCACTGGGTCTGCTCGCCGCGGTCCTCGGAGAGCTGGTTGGTCGAGTGCGTGTAGTCGAGGGTGAAGGTCACCGCGTCGGTCGGCGCGAACTGCAGCACCGCCTGGGCGTTGACGCGCTTGCGCTCGAAGTTGGAGAACGCGTAGCGCAGGTCGGCGGGCACCGAGTACAGCGAGCCCTCGGCCGGCGCGTTGATGACCTCGACGCGGTTGCCCCATGCCTCCGGCACGCCGGTCCAGCGCGAGACGCGCCATTCGTTCTCGGTGGCCTGGACCTCGCCGCCCTTGCGCTGCTGGAAGCTGGTGCTCAGGCTGGCGCCCCAACGCTTGTCGTCGCTGGCCCAGCTGATGATCGACGACAGCTCGGGGGTGATGCTGCTGCCGATGGTCTGCGACTCGTCGGACATCGCCTTCAGGCCGGCGTTGAAGGTCAGGCCGGACGGCAGGTTCAGCGGACGCGAGGTCTGGATGTCGACGGTGGCGCCCATGCCGCCGCTCGGCGCGTGCGCGCGGCCCGTCTTGAAGACGGTGATGCCGCTGACCGCCTCGGAGGCGAGCTGGGCGAAGTTGAAGCCGCGGGTACCCGCACCCACGCCGCCGGTGATGACGTCGCCGCTGGAGTAGGCGTCGGCGCCGGGGATCTGGCGTCCGTTCAGGGTCACGAGGTTGTAGCCGGGGCCGAAGCCGCGCGCGGTCACCTGCGCGCCCTCGCCGTTGCGGCGCTCGATCGAGATACCGGTGATGCGCTGCAGCGACTCGGCGAGGTTGGTGTCAGGGAACTTGCCGATGTCCTCGGCGCTGATCGCGTCCACCACGCCGCTGGTGTCGCGCTTGATGCCCATCGAGTTCTCGAGGCTGTTGCGCAGACCGGTGACGACGACGGTGTCGAGGGTCGATGCATCCTGCTGCGCCGGCTGCGGGGCAGGGTCCTGCGCGAATACGGGGTTGATGACCAGCATGCCACCCACGAAGGTGAACATTGCCTTCGACTTCAAACCCTTCAACTTCTGGTTCATGGAATTTGTCCTCAGCACTGGATTGGAGCGAAGAAAAGCATGTCGCTGGCGCCAGGCAGCGGTCAGGGCCCGCTACCCGCGACAGTGCGGGACGTGAATCTGCACATCTTCATCCGACTGCCCTCCCCGTTATCACAACGACCTTCAGTACAAATGCTTTCTGACGACGCCCTCCTCCGGGCAACCGCGACGCCACTTGGCGCGCGTGTCAATCACTGCATCCGCCGTCCGCTGGCCGCCCGGATCGTCCGCCCGCGGGACCGGCCTGCAGCCCCCGGGCGACACCGGCATGGCGCCTGTTTCACGGAACCGGCCTGCCTCCCTGCCTTGTCGTAATAGTTGTTAGCGCTAACATCAGCGCTACGAATTGATAACATGGTGTTACGCGGGGTGTCACTTTGCACTGCAGCAACACGACACGAAGCGCATGACAGCGCGGTCGTTTCTCCCGAAACGGCCTCCGTGCCTCGCGCAAGTGCGCGGAAGGCTACCGCTGTCTTCTCCGCGTGCAAGGCGCGCAGGCCACCGCCGGGGCAAGCGTGGAACACGCCCGGCGACGGCGCTGCGTCGCAACATCAATGGCCGGCGGCGTGCTCGCGCCGGGTGGTGCTTCCGGTCATGAGCTTGTCGGTGTAGGCGATGCCCATGGCCGAAAGGATGAAGGCGCCATGGATGATCGACTGCCACATCACGCCTTCGGCAGTGACCCGGGTGCAGGCCGGTTCGAGCGGTGACAGCCCGTCCGCCACCGCGGCCGCGTGCGTGGCCATCGCATTGACGAACTCGATGCTTCCGCACAGCGGCAGCCCCACTTCCCCCGCGGCGATGAAGCTCTTGAGCAGGTGGATCGAGGAGATGCCGATGATCGCCATCGCCAGCTTCACCTTGAGCACGCTGGCGTTGACGTGGCTCAGCCACTCGGGCTGGTCGGGATGCCCTTGCAGGCCCAGGCGCGATACGAAGGTCTCGTAGCCGCCGACGATCACCATCACCAGCAGGTTGGAAATCATGACCACGTCGATCAGCCCCAGCACCAGCAGCATCACGCCCTGCTCGTTGAGGTTGTTGACGTCGTGCACCAGGTGCCACAGCTCCTTGAGGAACAGGACCACGTAGACGCACTGGGCGACGATCAGGCCGAGGTAGAGGGGAAGCTGCAGCCAGCGCGAACCGAAGATCACGAAGGCGAGCGGGCGGAGCCCGTGAGGCGGGATGGTGGTGGACATCGGCGGGTGGGGGCGCGGCGCGGCGTGGCGGGAGCGCGGAGGTTAGCGGCCCGCCCGGCGGCCGCCAAGCGTCCGGACCGGTGCCGGCGCATGACGCGCGGAGTCCATGCTGCGTCGCACAGGAATCGGCGGAATATTCAATGACTTGCGCGTCCGGCCAAGCGCTTTCCGCGGCAACGTTTGACAACGTTGTCAAGCGACCTGTACAAGCCTCGGGGTGCCCGGGTGGCGGCCGCGACGCGAGGAGAGGCGCGCCGCGCCGCGCCCGGGCCGGAGGCGGCCGGACCATCGTCCGGCCGCCTCCAACCTGTCAGTCCCTTCCTTCGTCTTCCACGGCAGCCCCATGACGACCCACCAGACCCGCTGGTCGCAGTTCCTCGTCCTGATCACCGTGTTCTTCTTCTGGGGCTTCGTGGCCGCCAGCAACGAGATCCTGATCCCGGTCTTCAAGAACGCCTTTTCCCTGACCCAGGCGCAGAGCCAGTACGTGGCGGTGGCGTTCTACGTCGCCTATACCGTCGGCTCGATCATCTACTTCCTCACCTCCAGGGCGATCGGCGCCGACCTGCTCAACCGGATCGGCTACAAGAACGGCATCGCCGTGGGCCTGCTGGTCTCGGCGGTCGGCACGCTGCTGTTCTACCCGGCCGCCAACACCGGGTCGTTCGGGCTGATGCTCTCGGGCCTGTTCATCGTCGGCCTGGGCTTTTCGCTGCAGCAGATCGCCGCCAACCCGCTGGCAATCATGATGGGCGACCCGGCGACGGGCGCGCAGCGCCTGACCATGGCCGGCGGCGTCAACAACTTCGGCACCACGATCGGGCCTCTGCTGGTGAGCCTGGCGATCTTCGGCAGCGTGGCCGCCGGCGGCACCGAGGCCAGCATCGAGTCGGTCAAGGTCCCGTACCTGGTGCTCGGCGCCGCGTTCGTGCTGGTGGCGGTGTTCCTGAAGTTCTCGTCGGTACCCAACCGCATCGACCTGGAAGGGATCGCGGCGGAGGAAGCCGCGGACGCAAGCAGGCTGGTGCACAAGGGCTCGGCCTTCGCCTATCCGCAGCTGGTGCTGGGGATGCTGGCGATCTTCGTCTACGTCGGCGTCGAGGTCGCGACCATCGCCAACCTCCCGGCCTACCTCAAGCTGCCGGCCGACCAGGGTGGCCTCGGCCTGGACACGTCGATGATCGCGCCGTTCGTCTCGCTGTACTGGGCGAGCCTGATGATCGGCCGCTGGGCCGGCGCCGCCGGCGCCTTCGGCGCGCCGCCCAACGTGCGCCTGGTGCTCACCCTGTTGCTGCCCTACCTCGCCTTCGGCGTGTTCCTGGCGGTCAACACCATCGCCGGCTACTCGGTCTCGCAGTTCCTGCTCTACGCCGCGGTGATCGTGGTGATGGTGGCGGCGACCTTCGCCAGCCGCGGCAACCCGGCGCGGATGCTGCTGATCTTCTCGCTGTGCGGCATCGCCGCGCTGGTGGTCGGCATGCTGACCAGCGGCATGACCAGCGTGATCGCCTTCACCAGCGTCGGCCTGTTCTGCAGCACGATGTGGCCGTGCATCTTCGCGCTGGCGATCACCGGCCTGGGCCGCAACACCGGACAGGGCAGCAGCCTGCTGGTGATGATGATCATGGGCGGCGGCCTGGTCAGCTGGCTGCAGGGCTGGCTGGCCGACACCGCCGGCATCCACGTCAGCTTCCTGGTCGGCGTCGCCTGCTTCGCCTACCTCGCGTTCTACGCCGCGCGCACCCCGGCGATCCTGCGCCGCCAGGGCATCGACCTGGACCGGCTGGCCGCGTCCGCGGGCCACTGACCCGCGGCATCCAGCCGGGTCCGCGGACCCGGGGCCGCCGAGACGGGCCGGGTCCGCCACGTGCCGCGGCGGCGGGCATGCCCGCGCGCCGCGGCCGCCCGCGGTCAGAACCGGTAGCGCAGGCCGAGCATGTAGCGCGGCCCGGTCTGGGTGGCGTAGAACACCTGCCGCTCGTCGCGTCCGTGCGTGCGCGCGGTCTCGTCGGTCAGGTTGATCGCCTCGGCATGCAGCGACAGGTGTTCGTTGACCTGGTAGCTGATGTTGAGGTCGAGCTGGCCGTAGTCCTCGACGTACACCGGGTTCGGCCGCCAGCTGTCGTAGGTGCTGGCCAGGAAGCGGTCGCGCCAGTTGTACGCCGCGCGCACCTGCCACGGCCCCTTGTCGTAGAACGCCACCAGGTTGGCCGAGTCGCTCAGGCCGACCAGGGCGAACTGATCGAACAGGTCGCGGTCGTCGTAGGTGAGGTCGGAGTCGACGATGGTGTAGTTCGCCGCGAGACCGAAGCCGGTGTCGCCGAACATGTGCTGGACGTTGAGCTCCCAGCCGTCGAGCTGGGAGGAGTCGCGGTTGACCGGCACCGTGATCCGGAACACCGCCAGCGGGTCGCCGGGCATGCCGGCGATGGTGCCCAGCGGCTGCCCGTCCTGGCCGACGCCGGTCTGCACGACCCCCGGCGTGCCGGCGTAGTTCTCGAGGATGTAGCGGCGCACGCAGCCGCGGAAGTCGATCGAGCCCTCGACGCAGCCGTTGGCGACCGCCTCGTTGAACAGGGCGCCGCCCACCGGGGTGCGCAGGTCGAAGGCGCTGGTCTCGATCACCGAGGTGCCGATGTAGTTGTCGATATCCTTGCGGAACCAGCCGACCGAGACGTAGCTGCCCTCGCCGTAGTACCACTCGAACGAGAGGTCGAGGTTGCGCGATTCCAGCGGCTTCAGGCCCGGGTCGCCCTGCGAGCCGGTGCCGCCCTCGTAGGCCGCGAACGAATCGATCGTCTGCCCGCCCTGGATGTGGTTCCACTGCGGCCGGCCGATGCTGTGGCCGTAGCTGGCGCGCAGCAGCATGTCGTCGGCCAGCTCCAGGCCCAGGTCGATGCTCGGCAGCCAGTAGTCGTAGCTCCCGCGCAGGGTGGTGAAGTCCGGGTCGCCGAACTGGACCGAGAACTCGTTGTTGCCGGTCCACAGCAGCCCGGTCGCGATCGGCACCAGGGCGCTGGAGATGACGTCGGTCTCCTCGTAGCGCACGCCCACGGCCACATTCAGCGGCATCTGCTCGCCGAAGGTGTCGCTCCACTGCACGTAGGCGCTCCTGGACTTCTCGGTGGTGCGGCGGTCGGTGGAGAAGTGGTCCGGCGGCAGGTACGCGGCCTCGTCGCCGCCGCGGGCGGCGATGGCGGCATCGCGCAGGGCCAGGAAGTCGAACACGAAGAAGTCGCCGAACGCGTTGCCGCTGCCGGGGAAGCGGTCGAAGTACCGGCTCATGTCGTCGCCGATCCACAGGCTGTCGTCGTAGTCCGCGGCGCCGTTTCCGAACCCGCCCCAGTCGTCGCGCTGGGTGAAGTGGTAGGCGGTGCGGTTGCGGACCTCGGTGTAGGCCACCCCGAAGTCGAGCCGCGAGTAGTCGCCGAAGCGGAAGCTGCCGCGCAGCTGGCCCTGGTCCACCTCCGACTTCATGTAGCTGTTCCGGAACGACGAGCCGGTGACCATCATCTGGTCGGCGCCGACGCCGTCCATGCCGGGCGGCAGCAGCACCGAGAGCACCGGGAAGTCGCCGCTGAAGTCGACGCTGGTGACGCCGCGCACGAACGCCGCGGTGCCGATCACGTTGTTGGAGCCGTACGGGCTGTCGGCGCCCGACTCGGCGCTCGAGCTGTGGTAGTCGAACTCCAGGTCGAGCGCGTCGTTGACTTCCCAGGCGAGGTTGAAGCCGAGCGACTTGTTCTCGTTCCTGGTCCAGTTGAGCGAGCCGGCCATGGCCAGGTCGCCCCAGCGCGGCTCGAAGCCGGCCGGGCAGTTGTTGGCGTTGTCGCTGCCGGCCCACTGGTCGGTGGACGGGTTGTAGCAACCGGCGTACTCGGTGTAGCGCAGCGGAGAGGCGATCGGGCCGTCGGTCCACTCGGTCTCCGAGGCGGCGAGGTTGAACCACGTCGACAGCTCGTGGCGGCGGGCCCGGATCCGGTTCTCGGCGTAGGTGTAGTCGAGGGTCGCGGTGACCGTCTCGGTCGGCGCCCATTGCAGCGTGGCCTGGCCGTTGGTGCGCTGCCGCCGCACGGAATTGACCGCGTACAGCAGGTTCTGCGGCACGGCGTACACGTCGTCCGGCCCCGGCGGGTTGGTCGCATTGGCCGCCACTTCGGGCGTCGCGAGCGGGTCGCACCAGCGCGGACAGCCGTACCAGCCGCCGGCCACGCCCGCCTCGTTGTAGCCGAAGTCGCGGTCCTGGTAGCTGCCACTCAGCGCGACGCCGAAGCGGCCGTCGGCGAAGGTGTCGGCGAAGATGCCCGACAGCTCGCCGGTCCACTGCCGGCCCTGCATCGGCTCCGGCAGGTTGTCGACCGATGCGTCGTGCACGGCCTTGAGGCCGACGCTGGCCAGCGGGCCGCTGTCGAACGGGCGCGCGGTGCGGATGTTGATGGTGGCGCCGATGCCCCCGGTGGGCGTGGCCGCGCGGCCCGTCTTGTAGACCTCGACCGCCGAGACCGACTCGGAGGCGAGGTTGGCGAAGTCGAACGCGCGCGAGTTGGAGGCGTTGGTCGCCTCGATGCTCGAGGCCGGCATCTGCCGCCCGTTGAGCAGGACCAGGTTGAAGTCCGGCCCGACGCCACGCACGGTGACGCGCGAGCCCTCGCCCATCGAACGGTCGATCGACACGCCGCTGATGCGCTGGAGCGATTCGGCCAGGTTGGTGTCGGGGAACTTGCCGATGTCCTCGGCGACGATCCCGTCGACGACGCCCTGGGCATCGCGCTTGAGGTTCATCGACGATTCGAGGCTGGCGCGGATGCCGACCACGACGACGGCGTCGAGCGTGTCCGCGTCTTCGGCCTGGCCGGGTGGGGTGGCAGGACTCGCGTCCTGGGCCTGTGCTGCGAGTGACGCCAGCGCGAGAAGCAGCGCCGACGCCAGCATGCGCCGCCGGGGCGCTGCGTGCGTGTGTTTCATGAACCTTCCCTCTCCCAAGGTCGTCACGAAAAATCGGATTGTCGGCACGGCCGCTGGCCGCGCGCCTGCATTAGGTCGATGACTGACAGCGTTGTCAAACGCGTCGCGATGGTAGCGTTACCACCGCGCGTTTTCCGGCGCTCCCCGGCGGAAATGATGGTGCGGTGCAGCACGCTTCTGCGCCGACTGCGCTGTCACCGACCGGCCCCTGGCCATCGGCAAGGGGGGATCAGCGGGATGGCGCGAAGCGCCAGCGACCGGTCAGGGCTTGGGGCCGGTCGAGCGCCGCAGCTGGAGCGTGTACGGCACCGTGACCAGGCTTCCCTGTCCGCGTTCGCGGATTTCCCTGAGCAGCTCGAGTCCCGCCAGGCGGCCCATGTCGCGCGTGGGCTGGCGGACGGTGGTCAGCGCCGGATAGATGTGGCGCGCGATCGGCGTGTCGTCGAACCCGCACACCGAGACGTGCTTCGGCACGGACATGCCCCGCTCGCAGATCGCGCCGATCGCGCCGGCCGCCATGTCGTCGTTGGCGGCGAAGATCGCGGTCGGCGGTTCGGGCAGGTCGAGCAGGCGGTTGGTGGCGTCGAAACCCGACTCGTAGGAGAAGCCGCCCTCGACCACCAGCGCCGGGTCGAGCCCGATCCCGGCCCGCTCGAGGCCGTCGAGGTATCCGGCCAGGCGCCACTCGCTCGCGCCGTGCGCGGGATGGCCCTTGATGTGCGCGATCCGGCGGTGTCCCAGTCCCGCGAGGTGGGCGATCATCTCCGCGACCGCGCTGCGCTCGTCGACGACCACGCCGACGCGGCGGTTGGGTTCGCGCGCGGAGATGCTCGACCACGGGATCCCGAGCTCGTCCAGGCGGGCGAGCAGCGCGGCGTCGTCGGTGATCGGCGGGGTCAGGACCACGCCGTCCAGGCGCGACTGCAGCACCAGCGCCTCGACCTTTGCCACGATGTCCTTGGCGTCGTACTCCAGCGGGGCCAGCATCAGGTTGTAGTGCTGGGCCTGGCAGGCGTCGAGCACGCCCAGCTCGACCTCCATCAGGTAGTTGCTCGACGGGTTGTCGTAGAGCATCGCCACCAGGTAGGAGCGACGCCCGGCCAGCACCCGCGCGGACGGATGCGGGCGGTACTGCAGGCGTTCGACGACCGCGCGCACCCGCTCCCGGGTCGCCTCCGAGACGTTGGGCTCGTCGTTGAGCACGCGCGAGACGGTCTTCATCGACACGCCGGCCTCGGCCGCGACGTCCTCGATCCGCACCCGGCCCACCGGCCTGTCGATCCTGCGTTTCACGGGCGGGGATTCTGCCAGAGCCGCGTCGTCCTCCACGCCGGCCGCGCGCTTGCCCACCTCGTCGGGTTGCGGTGCCATCTGCTTCTCCCGGGATCCCGGCGGGCCGCTTGTGCTGTGCAGCAAGCATCGCCGCCAAAGACCGGGTATGGTGCACATTCTGACAACGCTGTCATGTCGCGACGCGCCATTTCGCCGCGACGGGTTCGCCGACTGCCGCCACGAGGGGAATCGCCTTACATGAGTACATCCCGCGCCTTCCTGTCCGTTTCGCGCCTGACCGCGGGGCTGGCCGCGGCCCTGCTGCTCGCCGCGTGCAGCGGCGACCGCGCCGGCGGCGCCGCGCAGCCGGATGCGTCCGCGACCACCGCCCCGGGCGCGATCGATCCGGCCAACTGGCCGCAGCCGCAGTGGCCGTTCGCGGAAGATCCCGAACTCGAGCGCAAGGTCGACGAGCTGCTGGCGTCGATGACGCTGGAGGAGAAGGTCGGCCAGGTCATCCAGGGCGACATCGCCAGCACCACGCCCGAGGACGTGCGCAAGTACCGCCTCGGTTCGATCCTCGCCGGCGGCGGGTCCGACCCCGGCGGCCGCTACAACGCGAAGCCGGAGGAATGGCTGGCGCTGGCCGACGCGTTCTGGGAAGCGTCGATGGACACCAGCGGCGGCGGCAAGGCGATCCCGGTGATCTGGGGCATCGACGCGATGCACGGCCAGAGCAACATCGTCGGCGCCACCCTGTTCCCGCACAACATCGGCCTGGGCGCGACGCGCAATCCCGAGCTGCTGCGCGAGATCGCGCGCATCACCGCGATCGAGACCCGCACCACCGGCATGGAGTGGACCTTCGCGCCGACCGTCGCGGTGCCGCAGGACGACCGCTGGGGCCGCGCCTACGAGGGCTACTCCGAGAACCCCGAACTGGTGGCGTCGTTCGCCGGCGTGTTTGTCGAGGGCCTGCAGGGCAAGCCGGGCACGCCCGAGTTCCTCGACGACCACCACGTGATGAGCTCGGTCAAGCACTACCTGGGCGACGGCGGCACCGACGGCGGCCGCGACCAGGGCGACAACACCGCCACCGAGGCGCAGCTGCGCGACATCCACGCCGCCGGCTACGTGCCCGCGATCGAGGCCGGGGCGCAGGCGGTGATGGCCTCGTTCAACAGCTACCACGGCCGGAAGATGCACGGCCACAAGCCGCTGCTCACCGACGTGCTCAAGGGCCGGATGAACTTCGGCGGCTTCGTGGTCGGCGACTGGAACGGCCACGGCCAGGTCGAGGGCTGCACCACCACCGACTGCGCGCAGACCTTCATCGCCGGCCTCGACATGGCCATGGCGCCCGACAGCTGGAAGGGCCTGTACGAGTCCACCCTGGCCCACGTCAAGGCCGGCACCATCCCGATGGAGCGGCTCGACGACGCGGTGCGCCGCATCCTGCGGGTGAAGTTCCGCGCCAACCTGTTCGACAAGCCCAAGCCCTCCGAGCGTGCGCTGGGCGGGAAGTTCGAGCTGCTTGGTGCGCCCGAGCACCGCGCGGTCGCGCGCCAGGCGGTGCGCGAGTCGCTGGTGCTGCTGAAGAACCAGGGCGGGATCCTGCCGCTGTCGCCGAAGCAGAACGTGCTGGTGGCCGGCGACGGCGCCGACAACATGTCCAAGCAGACCGGCGGCTGGACCCTCACCTGGCAGGGCAGCGACACCAGGCGCGAGGATTTCCCGAACGCCGACACGATCTGGGACGGCATCCGCGCCCAGGTCGAGGCCGCGGGCGGCCGCGCCGAACTGGCGGTGGACGGTGCGTACAAGCGCAAGCCCGACGTCGCGATCGTGGTGTTCGGCGAGGAACCCTACGCCGAGTTCCAGGGCGACCTGTCCGACCTGCTGTTCAAGTCCGGCAAGTCCGGCGACCTGGAGCTGATCCAGAAGCTCAAGGCCGACGGCATCCCGGTGGTGGCGGTGTTCCTGAGCGGCCGCCCGCTGTGGATGAACCGCGAGATCAACGCGTCCGACGCCTTCGTCGCGGCGTGGCTGCCGGGTTCGGAAGGCGGTGGCGTGGCCGACGTGCTGCTGCGCGGCGCGGACGGCCAGCCGCAGTTCGACTTCAAGGGCAAGCTGAGCTTCTCCTGGCCCAGGCGCGCCGACCAGTACCTCAACAACTACGGCCAGGAGGGCTACGACCCGGCGTTCCCGTTCGGCTACGGCCTGACCTACGCCGACAACGGCGACCTCGCGCCGCTGCCCGAGGATCCGGGCGTGGATCCGGACGCGGCGTCCGCCAATACCTGGTTCGAACGCGGCGTGCCGGCCACCGGCTACACGCTGCGCCTGGTCGGCGCCGACGGCAACGCGGTCGACGTCACCCAGCCCGCCGCCGCGACCGGCGACGGTTCGCTGCAGATGACGGCGATCAACCACGAGGTGCAGGAAGGCGCGCGCCTGTTCGCCTGGTCGGGTCCGGCCGAGGTGCGTGTCGTGTCGTCCGAACCGCTCGACCTGACCCGCGAGACCAACGGCGACGTGCCCGTGGTGCTGCACCTGCGCGTGGATGCGCTGCCGGATGGCGGCAAGGCGTCGCTGGGGGCGGCGTGCGGCGAAGGCTGCGGCAGCGAGGTCGAGATCGGCGACGCGCTCGCCGGGTTGCCGCGCGGCGAGTGGATCCGGCTCGCGGTGCCGCTCAAGTGCCTGCGCCTGTACGGCGCCGACACCGGCCGGCTCGACGTCCCGTTCCAGCTGCGCAGCGACGCGGGCGCGAAGATCGCGCTGGCGCGCGTGGCCGCCAGCACCGAATACGACCAGCTGGTCACCTGCCCGACCAGCTGACCGTCTCCTCCGCCGGGGCGCGCCGACCATGGACTGGCCGCCCCGGTATTTTCCTTCCTTCCCCGCGCGGCCCGGGCCATGCCCGGGCCGCGCGCGTGGTGGCGCGGCGTCGACACACGCCGGAGACGGCAGTGCCTACACTTGGGGGTGTTCCTGCAAGGAGTCCCCCCCATGATCGACCTGTACTACTGGCCGACCCCCAATGGCCACAAGATCACTCTGATGCTCGAGGAGCTGGCGGAAGCCGGCGCGCCACTCGAGTACCGCGTGCATGGCGTCGACATTGCCAACGGCGACCAGTTCAAGCCGGAGTTCCTCGCGATCTCGCCCAACAACAAGATGCCGGCCATCGTCGACCACGCGCCGGCCGACGGCGGCGGCCCGTTGAGCGTGTTCGAATCCGGCGCGATCCTGCTCTACCTGGCCGGGAAGACCGGACGCTTCCTGCCAACCGACCTGCGTGGCCGCACCGCGACCCTGGAGTGGCTGTTCTGGCAGATGGCCGGCCTGGGGCCGATGACCGGGCAGTACGGGCACTTCCACGTGTACGCGCCCGAGCCGATCGAGTACGCGAAGACCCGTTACGCCAACGAGGCCAACCGCCTGCTCGGCGTGCTCGACAGGCGGCTGGCGGGGCGCGCCTTCGTCGCCGGCGACGAGTACACGATCGCGGACATGGCGATCTACCCGTGGATCGGGGTCTACGACAAGGCGCCCATCGACATGGCGCCCTACCCCGAGGTGCGGCGCTGGCACGCCGCCATCCGGGCGCGGCCGGCGACCGCGCGCGCCTACGCGCTGGCGAAGCAGGTCAATCCCGACGCGGGCAAGCCGATGAGCGACGAGCAGAAGAAGCTGCTGTTCGGGATCGAGCCGAAGCGGTGAAGCGGTGAGGCGCGGACGGGTGCGCTGGCCCGACCGGGCCTGGCCCCCACGTTCCGGTTCACCTCTTCGGACGGGCCGCAGCGCCCCGGGGCGGGAGGGTGCGCCGCTCGGTCGGACGTCCGTGTCCGACTCGCGGCCGCGGCACATCCGTGTGCCGCTCGCACCCTCCCGCCCCGGGTCACTGCGGCGTCGCTGCGGTGCGTTTCCAGGCTACGGCAGGTGAAGAACCGGGGGCGCGTGCGGCCTGTGATGGACGCGCTCTCCGGGCGCCCGTCGCGAGGGCTGGCAGGAGTGGCCGAGGGCACGCATGACCACGGGCACCCGTTGCCCGCGTCGCGCCCGGTTACGATGTCCGCCATTCCATTCCGACGGGAACGCCGCTCCATGCGCCTGACCGTGCTGATCGCCGCACTCGCCTTCGCCGCCATGCCCGCACTCGCCAATCCGCCCGCGCCGGGCAAGCTCACCCTCGAAGCCATCACCGGCGACGCCCCGCTGTCGGGGCCGACCCTGATGAAGCCGCAGATCGCGCCCGACGGCTCGCGCGTCACCTTCCTGCGCGGGCGCCGGGATGACCGCAACCGGCTCGACCTGTGGGAGTACCACGTCGCCAGCGGGCAGACCCGGATGCTGGTCGATTCCAGCGTGGTGCTGCCCGGCGAGGAGGCCCTGAGCGACGAGGAGAAGGCGCGCCGCGAGCGCCAGCGCATCGCCGGGCTCTCGGGCATCGTCGACTACCAGTGGTCGCCCGACTCGAAGCGCCTGCTGTTCCCGCTCGGCGGCGAGCTCTACCTGTACGACCTGGAGCGGGGGGGCGCCGACGCGGTGCGCAAGCTCACCTCCGGCGAAGGCTTCGCCACCGATCCGAAGATCTCGCCGCGCGGCGGCTTCGTCAGCTTCATCCGGGCCCGCGACCTCTGGGTGATCGACCTTGCCACCGGCCGCCAGCTGCGACTGACCTCCGACGCCAGCGACACCGTCGCCAACGGCGTGGCCGAATTCGTCGCCGACGAGGAGATGGATCGCCACACCGGCTACTGGTGGGCGCCGGACGACTCTGCGATCGCCTTCGCCCGCATCGACGAATCGCCGGTGCCGCTGGTGCGCCGCTACGAGGTGTACGCCGACCGCACCGAGGTCGTCGAACAGCGCTACCCGGCCGCGGGCGAGGCCAACGTGCGGATCCAGCTGGGCGTCATCGCCCCGCGCGCGGGCGCGCGCCCGAAGTGGATCGACCTCGGTCCCGATCCCGACATCTACCTGGCGCGCGTGGACTGGCGCGATCCGCAGCGCCTGACCTTCCAGCGCCAGAGCCGCGACCAGCAGCGCCTGGACCTGGTCGAGGCGGACCTGGCCACCGGCCGCCAGCGCATCCTCGTCACCGAAACCGCGGACACCTGGGTGCCGCTGCACAACAGCCTGCGCTTCCTGGCCGACGGCCGCTTCATCTGGTCGTCCGAGCGCAGCGGTTACCAGCACCTGTACCTCGCGTCGGAGGACGGCTCGCACCTCGAGCCGATCACCAGCGGCCCGTGGCCGGTGGACGAGCTGCTCGCGGTCGACCAGGCACGTGGCCTCGTGTACTTCAGCGCCGGCGCACGCGCCGTGGAAGGCGCCGCGCCGGACGCGGCTGCGACCCAGCGCCACGTCCACGTGGTACCGCTCGAAGGCGGCCGGGTCCGCACCCTGTCGCGCGAGGACGGCGTGCACAACGCGAGCTTCGCGCGCAATGCCAGCGTCTACGTCGACAGCTGGTCCAGCACCACCACGCCGCCGCAGGTCGTGCTGCACGACGCCGACGGGCGCCTGATCGCGAGCCTGCTGCCCAACGACCTGGACGATCCGGCGCACCCCTACGCGCCCTACCGCGCCGCGCACCTGCCGACCGAATTCGGCACCCTCACCGCGGCCGACGGCACCACCCCGCTGCACTACAGCCTCATCCGGCCGGCCGGCTTCGATCCGTCCCGCAAGTACCCGGTGATCGTGCATGTGTACGGCGGTCCGGCGGCGCAGACGGTGCTCGACGCCTGGCCGGGGCGTTCGGACGCGTTCTTCAACCAGTACCTGGCGCAGCAGGGCTACGTGGTGTTCTCGCTCGACAACCGCGGCACGCCGCGGCGCGGGCGCGAGTTCGGCGGCGCGCTGTACGGTCGCCAGGGCACGGTGGAGGTCGACGACCAGCGCAAGGGCGTGGAGTGGCTGCGCGCGCAGCCGTGGGTGGACGGCGATCGCATCGGCGTGCACGGCTGGTCGAACGGCGGCTACATGACCCTGATGCTGCTGGCGCGCGCGCCCGACGACTACGCCTGCGGCATCGCCGGTGCGCCGGTGACCGACTGGGCGCTGTACGACACCCACTACACCGAGCGCTACATGGGCCTGCCCGACGCGAACCCCGACGGCTACGCGGCCGCGCGCGTGCTCGCGCACTCGGCCAACATCCGGCCGGGCGCGCTGCTGCTGGTGCACGGCATGGCGGACGACAACGTGCTGTTCACCAACTCCACCGCACTGATGAGCGACCTGCAGGCGCGCGGCACGCCGTTCGAGCTGATGACCTACCCGGGCGCCAAGCACGGACTGCGCGGCAGCGACGCGCTGCACCGCTACCGGCTGGCCGAAACGTTCCTGCGCCGCTGCCTGCGTCCGTAGGCGGGAGTGGGGCGCGGCGGGACTCAGCCCAGCCGCGCCAGCATGCGCTGGTGGCCGATCAGGCGCGCCCAGCGCGCGCCGAGGTCCACCCAGCACACGTAGGCCGCTTCCGCGGCCAGGCGCCACAGCACCGCCGGCCGCCAGGCGAACGCCGGCTCGGCCGCGCACAGTTCCCAGTGCAGGCCCAGCCGCTCTGCCAGCAGGGCGCAACGCGCCAGGTGGTAGCGGCTGCTGAGCAGGGTCACGGTCGCGGGCGCCGCGCCGTCCCGCCACAGCGCGCGCGCATTGCGCAGGTTCTGCAGCGTGTCGCGCGAACGTTCCTCGAGCACCAGCGGCGCGTCCGACGGCACGCCCAGCAACAGCAGGTGCTCGCGCGCCAGCCGCGCCTCGCTGGGCGCGCCCGCCGGGCCACCGCCCAGCAGCAGCATGCTGCGCGGCGGGCGCTCGCGCCACAGCGTGGCGGCCCGCCACAGGCGCGCCTGGAAATCGGGATCCGGACGCCCGCCCGGGGCGTGCTTGCCGAACAGCAGCACGGTCTCGCCGCACGCCGGTTCGCACGGCGCCCGGCGCGCGATCCGGACCACGTGCGCCAGGTAGCCGAGGTAGACCACGCCGAGGCTCGCCACGCAGGCGAGGGCCGCCACCGCCAGCGAATGCAGGGCGTCGCGATCGGCCAGCAGCGACAGCCGGTAGGCAAGGCGTGAACGCGGCATCGTGAGGGAACCGATCCGGAAGGCGGCCAGTCTATCGTCACGGCGCGCTGGCTATACTCGCCCGGCTCCGGACAGGACACGCCGTGCCCGCGACCAGTTCACCCCGCCCCATGCCGCCCGTCGCCATCCGCGCGTTCAGCGCCACCACGGCCCTCGGGCGCGGCGTGGAGGCGCAGGCCCGGGCACTGCAGGCGCGACGCAGCGGACTGCGCCGCAACGAATTCGGGCCCGCGCCGCTACCCACGTGGATCGGGCGCGTGGACGGGATCGAGGAGGCGTCGCTGCCGGAGGCACTGGCGGCCTGGGAGTGCCGCAACAACCGCCTCGCGTGGCTGGCGCTGCAGCAGGACGGGGTGCGCGAGGCGCTGGACGCCGCGGTGTCGCGCCACGGCGCCGACCGCGTCGCGCTGGTGGTGGGCACGTCGACGTCGAGCATCGGCGCCAGCGAGGAAGGCTATGCGCGCGCGACGGTGGACGCGCAGGGCCAGCCCTGTTTCCCGCCCGACCTGCAGCGGCCGATGGTGCACACCCTGCATTCGCTGGGCGATTTCCTGCAGCACGCCACCGGCGTGCGCGGCCCGTGCGTGACCGTGGCCACCGCCTGCTCGTCGAGCGCCAAGGTGTTCGCCCAGGCCGCGCGCCTGATCCACGCCGGGGTGGTGGACGCGGCCCTGGTCGGCGGCGTCGACACGCTGTGCGGCAGCGTGCTGTTCGGCTTCAACGCGCTCGGCCTGGTGTCGGCGGAACCGTGCCGGCCGTTCGACGCCTCGCGCGACGGGCTTTCCCTGGGCGAGGCCGGCGGCTTCGCCGTGCTCGAGCGCGCGGCGCCGGACGAGGACGGCCTGCAGCTGCGCGGCTACGGCGAGTCGAGCGACGCCCACCACATGTCCGCGCCGCATCCCGAGGGCCTCGGCGCCACGCTGGCGATGCGCGACGCGCTGGCGCGGGCCGGCATCGACGCCGGCGCCGTGGGCTACCTCAACCTGCACGGCACCTCGACCCCGGCCAACGACGCGATCGAGGCGCGCGCGGTCGCCGCGCTGTTCCCCGACTCGCTGCACGCCAGCTCGACCAAGGGCTGGACCGGCCACACCCTGGGCGCGGCCGGCATCGTCGAATCGGTGTTCGCCCTGATCGCCTTGCGCGACGGGCGGCTCCCGGGCACGCTCAACAGCACCACGCCCGACCCGGCCTGCGGGCCGCAGATCCGGTTCGACAATGCCGAGCGTCCGGTCGCCTGGGCGATGAACAACTCGTTCGGCTTCGGCGGCAACAACTGCTCGCTGGTGTTCGGCCGGGGCGGCGCGGCATGACCCCGCTCGCGGCCACCATCGCCGGCATCGGCTACTGGAGCGAGGGCCTGCCCGACTGGGCCGCCGCGCGCGCGTTCGCCACCACGGGCACGCTGCCTGCCGACGCGCCGGCCAAGCCCGCGCCGCAGCTGCTGCCTGCGAACGAGCGCCGGCGCGCGCCGCCCTCGGTGCTGGTCGCGCTCGAAGTGGCGCAGGCCGCCTGCCGCGACGCGGGCGTCGCGCCCGAATCGCTGCCGTCGGTGTTCACCTCCACCCATGGCGACCTGGGCATCACCGACTACATGTGCGCCACCCTGGCGCAGGCGCCGACCGAGGTCTCGCCGACGAAGTTCCACAATTCGGTGCACAACGCCGCCGCCGGCTACTGGACCATCGGTACCGGCTGCATGCGCACGACCACCGCGATCAGCGCGCATCGCGCGAGCTTCGCCCAGGGCCTGCTCGAAGCGCTGGCGCAGCTGGCCACGGACGCCGACGCGGTGCTGCTGGTCGGCTATGACACCTGGGCCACCGGGCTGCTCTCGACGATCACGCACAGCGAAGGCCTGCTGGGCGCCGCGCTGGTGCTCACGCGCGCGGGCGCCGGTCCGCGCCTCACGGCGACGCTGTGCGACGGCGAGGCCGGCGACGGCGAGGGCGCGCTGGCCATGCGCGGCCGCACCAACGCGATGGCACCGATGCTGCCGCTGTTCGACGCGCTGGCATGCCGCCGCGACCGCGTCGCGCTGCATGCAGGGGCCGGCCGCCACCTGCAGCTGGACATCGCGCATGGCTGAGCAGCCGCTCCTGCATCGCGGTAACGTCGCGGTGGTGGTCCCGGCGCTCAACGAGTCGTTGCGCATCGCCGAAGTGGTGGCGGGCGCGCTGGAGCAGTCCGACCTGGTGATCGTGGTCGACGACGGCTCGGACGACGACACCGCCGCGATCGTCGCCGGCACGCCCGCGGTGCTGCTGCGCCATCCGCGCCGGATGGGCAAGGGCCGCGCCCTGCGCGACGGCTTCGCCGAGGCGCTGCGCCGCGGCGTGGCCGCGGTGGTGACCATGGACGGCGACGGCCAGCACGACGCACGCGACATCCCGCGCCTCGTCGCCGCGGCCAATGCCCACCCGGGCAACATCATCATCGGCGCGCGGCTGCGCAAGCGCAGCACCCAGCCCTGGTACCGGCGGCTGGGCAACGAGTTCGGCGACTGGGGCATCGCCTGGGGCTGCGGCTTCGGCCTGGTGGACAGCCAGAGCGGGCAGCGGCTGTACCCGGCGCCGGTGCTGGCGCTGCAGGACGTGCCCGGCGAAGGCTTCGTGTTCGAGGCCCAGATCCTGATCTCGGCCGCGCGCCGCCTCGGGTACGGCGTGGTGGCGGTCCCGGTGGAAACGCGCTACGCCGTGCCCGGCGGCAGCGAGCAGTTCCGCAAGAGCCACTTCCGCCTGTTCCGCGACCTGTACCGGATCACCAGCCACGTGGTCGGCCAGGTGATCGCCAACGGCCGGGTGGTGCGCGCCTACCGCGACGCCCGCCGACGCCCGCCCGTGGTATTCGACCCCGATACATCCGGTCCCGTCGCGCGCCGGTAGGCGTCCGCTGCGGCACCACGCGTTCCCCCTTCCGCCACGCGAGACCGCAGCATGCCAAGCCCTTCGCCAGCCCCCGCCACCGACGTCGACGTCCTGATCCTCGGCGGCGGACTCGCCGGCCTGACCCTCGCGATGCAGCTGCGCCTGCAGCAGCCCGACCGCAGCGTGGCGGTGCTCGAGCGCCGCCCGCATCCGGTGCGCGAGGCCGCGCACAAGGTGGGCGAGTCGACGGTCGAGATCGGCGCCCACTACTTCGCAGAGGTGCTCGGCCTGCGCGGGCACATGGAAACCGCCCAGGTGCGCAAGTACGGCCTGCGCTACTTCTTCAGCGACGGCATGGCGCAGGTGCACGCCTGCTCGGAAATGGGCGTGAGCCGGCTGCTGCCCACGCCTTCGTGGCAGCTCGACCGCGGCCGCTTCGAGAACCACCTCGGAGAACGCGCGCTGGCGCTGGGCGCGGATTTCCGCCATGGCGCGGTGGTGCGCGGGATCGAACTGGCCGACGACGGCGGCGCGCACGCGGTGGCGTTCGAGCACGAAGGCGCACAACACGTGCTGCGCGCGCGCTGGGTAGTGGACGCGGCCGGCCGCGCGGGGCTGCTCAAGCGCAAGCTGGGCCTGGCCGAGGCCAACGACCACGACGCCAACGCCGCCTGGTGGCGGGTGGACGGCCACATCGACGTGGACGCCTGGACCGGCGAGGGCAACTGGCCGGACCGCTTCCAGCCCGCCGAACGCTGGAAGTCGACCAACCACCTGTGCGGCCCGGGCTACTGGTTCTGGCTGATCCCGCTGGCCTCGGACTCGCACTCGCTGGGCATCGTCTGCGACGCGAAGATGCATCCGCTGGAGACCATGAACACCCACGCCAAGGCCATGGACTGGCTGCGCCGGCACCAGCCGCGCGCGGCACGGGCGCTGGAGGACCCGCGCCACAAGGTGCAGGACTTCCTGTTCCTGCGCCACTTCTCGCATGGCTGCCGCCAGGTGTTCTCGGGCCGGCGCTGGGCGCTGACCGGCGAGGCCGGCGTGTTCCTCGATCCGTTCTACTCGCCCGGCAGCGACTTCATCGCGATCAGCAACACCTATATCGCCGAACTGGTGCGGCTGGACTTCGCCGGCGAGCCCATCGGACTTCATGCCGACCTGTTCCAGCAGCTGTACTTCTCGTTCTACCGCAACACGCTCACGCTCTACCAGGACCAGTACCCGGTGTTCGGCCATCCGGAGGTGATGCCGGCCAAGGTGCTGTGGGACTACGCCTACTACTGGTCGCTGCTGGCGCCGCTGTTCTTCAGTGGACGGCTGACACGGCTGCCGGTGCTGGGCCGGCTGCGTCCGTACTTCGACGAGGGGCGCAGCCTCAACCTGGCGATGCAGGCGCTGCTGCGCGACTGGGGCCTGCGCGACGCCGCGCCGCGGCTGGATGCCGCGCGCGCCTACGACCAGTACGCGGTGGACTGGTGCCGGCGCATGAATGCCGGGCTGACCGAACGGCTCGACGACGACGCCTATCTCGAGCGCACCGCCCGCGACGTGGCCTGCATGCGCCAGCTCGCGTGCGAGGTGCTGGCGCTGGCCCGTTCCAGGGTCCCCGACCTCGACGACCACGGCCTCGATGCACTGCTCGCCGGACACGATCCGGCCGCGCATCCGTCCGCGCTGCCGGCGCAGTGGTTCAGCCGTGCCGCGGAGGAGCAGGCGCCCGCCTGACGCGAGGCGGAACGGCCCGGATCAGGGCGTGGGATCCGGCGCCGCCGGCGGCGGGTCCGGCACCCAGATCGCGATGCCCGAGGCATGCGCCTGGGTCGGCGAGATGTTCACGCCCACGCCCAGGCCGGTGTGGGTGTGGCCGCCGACCCGGCCCACGCCCCCGCCCACGCTGACCGCGCCGCGGTCGGGGCCCTGCGCGGTCCCCTGCAGCAGCACGCCGTTGGCGCCGAGCTTCGCGGCCTCGCGGCGCAGGTTGCGCATCACCGCGTTGGCCTTGTTCCGGTTGCCGTAGGTGAACGCGCCGCTGCCCACGTCCAGGCGCGCGATCTCCTCGTAGCCGCCCGGCGGGGGGCCGTAGTAGATCCGCACCTGGTCGGGATCGATCGGCGGGCGCGGGGTGCCGGTGAGTACGTGGGAACTGGCGCACGCGGCCAGCAGCAGGGTCGCGGCGAGGGTCGTCAGCAGGCGGGCGTTGCGGGCCATGGCGGCGGCTCCGGGTGGATCGTGGCCAGTGTGGGCCGGAGCCCGTGAACGCGGCGCAACCCGTGACGCCGCCCCTTCAGCTCATGCCGCCGTCGATGCCGATCACCTGGCCGTTGATGTAGCCGGCCTCCTCCGAGCACAGGAAGGCGACCAGCGCCGCCACTTCGTCCGGCGTCCCGGCGCGGCCGGCCGGGACGATCTGGCGGACCATCGCCGGGTCGAACGCGCCCTCGCTCATGCGTCCGGCGATCACGCCCGGGGCGACCACGTTGGCGGTGATGCCGCGCGAGCCCATTTCGCGCGCCAGCGACTTGGTCGCGCCATGCAGCCCGGCCTTGGCCGCGGCGTAGTTGGCCTGGCCGCGGTTGCCGAGCACCGCCGCGACGCTCGACACGCTCACGATCCGGCCCCAGCGGGTGCGTGCCATCGGCAGCAGCAGCGGGCGGGTGACGTGGAAGAAGCCGTGCAGCGACACGTCGACCACGCGCTTCCACTGCGCGTCCGACATTCCGGCCATCGGCGCGTCGTCGTGGATGCCGGCGTTGTTGACCACGGCCTGGATCGCGCCGTCTTCCAGCAGCGCCTCGATCGCGGCCTGCGCCGCACCGCCGTCGGCGACGTCGAACGCCACCGCCTGGGCGCTGCCGCCCGCGGCATGGATCCCGTCCACCACCGCGGCGGCGCGTTCGAGGTTGGCGTTGGCGTGCACGATCACGTGCCAGCCCGACGCCGCGAGCCGGCGGCAGACCGCACCGCCGATGTCGCCGCTGCCGCCGGTGACCAGGGCTCGTTTCATGTCGGGTCCTTCTCCGGGAAAGCGCGGATTATGCGCCGGCCGCCGGCGGGGTCAGCGCAACATCGCGGTGGCGCGGCCCTCGGCGAGCAGGTCGCCGCCGTGCAGGATGCGAAACGCGTACTGCTGGCTGGCTTCGGACGCCGCCAGCTGCTGCGCCTCGCATTCGAGCGCGCCGGGCAGGCCGTCGATGCGGGCCACGAGCAGGCGCACCCCCCGCAGCGCGACCAGCATCCCCGGCGGCGCCACGCCACCGGCCTCGCGCGCCAGCAGCCCGCCGTGGACGGCCATGGCCTGGGCGCCGTACTCGCACAGGTGCACCGCACGCAGGCCGCCGGTGCCGCGCAGCGGGTGCGCCGGGTCGCGGTGGCTGGTCGCGCGCAGGCGGATGCGCCCGGCGTCCCAGTCCAGCACCTCGTCCCACAGGCACATCGCATGCTTGTGCGGGACCAGCGCTTCGATGGTGGCGCGGTCGAGCCGGCTCATCGCGTGCCTCCGGGCCCGGGTGCCGGGCGGCTGCTCCTGCCGACGTCCCGGAGCATGGCCATGCAGGCCGGCCGCAAGCGCGTGCGTGGTGCCATGGCGCTCATGCCGCCGCCTCCGGTCCTGCCTCGCGTTCGCCGACCGGCGCCCGCGCCACCAGCAGGGCCAGCACGAAGTTGAACACCACGCCCAGGGCGACGGTGCCGCCGATCGCGCGCAGCACCGGCACCGAGGACAGGGCCAGCAGGCTGAACACCAGCAGGGTCATCGCGCTGCACACCAGCACCGCGTGCAGGGTGCGCAGCTGGTCGTCGCGGTCCTCGCCGGCGTGCTCGAAGAACAGCGCGTAGTCGAGGCCGAGGCCCGCGGCCAGGATCAGCGACACCAGGTGGAACAGGTTGAGCTCGACCCCCAACCCGCGCAGCACCGCCAGCACGAGCACGGTCGTGAGCGCCATCGGCAGCAGTACCCGCAGCACCCGGCGCGGCGCGCGCAGGGCGAACCACACGGTGGCCGCGAGCGCCAGCGCGGCCAGCGCCAGCGCGGCGAGGATCCGCGCGCGGTAGTCGGCGACCAGCGATTCGGAGGCCTGCTTCATGTCCAGCAGGC
The DNA here is from genome assembly GCF_000472505.1 of Luteimonas sp. J29. GTDB lineage: Bacteria > Pseudomonadota > Gammaproteobacteria > Xanthomonadales > Xanthomonadaceae > Luteimonas. The sequence goes on along the minus strand of NZ_AWZR01000001.1, from coordinate 290,126 downwards.
GGGCACCATGCGCCCGGGCCGTGCGTTCGACCGCGGCCACGTCCCGCAGGCCGGTCAGCGAGACCAGTGCCGTCGCGTGGCCTTCGCCTTCGAACAGCAGGGCGCCCACGCGCGGCGCCAGCGGCGTGCCGGCGAGGTCTCGCGGGTGCAGCGGCGGGGCCTGGCGCGCGCGCTCCACGTCCTCCAGGAACGGCTCGAACGCGTCGGGCCGGAACGGCGACCGGGCGACGGCGGCATCGAGCGCGGCGCGCAATGCGTCCGGCGCCGGCAGCGCGCGCTGGCGCGCCCGCTGGCGCGCAGCGCTCGGGAGGTAGCGCGTGGCGAGGTCGTAGCCGTCGATCGCGCCATCGGCGACCAGCGCGTCGAGCGCCGGCCGCAGCGCTTCGCTCGCCGCCAGCGCGGCCTCGGCGTCGGCGGCCTGCAGGGTCAGCACGTAGCGCACGTCGGGCGCACCGAGTTCGGCGCGCAGCTGCGCGTCGCGCTCGAGCAGCGGCGCGGGCACGGGCGTGAGGCGCGACAGGTCGTTCTCCCAGAACGCGCCCGGCCGCAGCGCGACCACGGCGAGCGCGGCGAGCGCCAGCACCGCGAGCGCGATGCGCGGACGCGGCAGGCGCTCGATCCGGCGCCACAGCGCCAGCAGCCGCGGCGAGGCGGCGACGTCGCGCGGCGCGGGATCGACCAGCGCCGGCAGCAGCCAGCGCGTGCACAGCGCCGCGGTGGCGAGCGCGACGATGGTGAACACCGCCAGCTGGCGCAGCCCGTCCACGCCCGAGAACAGGAAGGTCAGGTAGGCGATGCAGGTCGCGGCCACGCCCGTCGCCAGTGCCGGCCACAGCCGGCGCACGTTGCGCCGCGGCGACAGCCCCGCGTGCTGGTGGCTGAAGAAGTGGATCGGATAGTCCTGCACCACCCCGATCAGGGTGAAGCCGAAGGCCAGGGTGATGCCGTGCACGCGGTCGCCGAACAACAGCATCAGCGCGGCCAGGCCCGCGAGCCCCGCGCTCGCCAGCGGCAGCACGCCCAGCAGCGGGATCCGCCAGCTGCGGTAGGCCAGCAGCAGCAACAGCACCAGGCCGACCGTGTCGACGCTGCCGATCCAGCCCGCCTCGCGCGCGGTGCGCGTGCCGATCTCGTCGGCGAACGCGCCCGGGCCGATGATCTCGAGCACGGCCGGCGATCCGCCGCGCACGGCGTCGAACGCATCGCGGATCGCCGCCACCGCCTCGCGCTGGCCGTCCGGGTCGAAGCCGGCCGCGCGCGTTTCCAGCAGCAGCAGCGCCTGCCGGCCCGCGCGGTCGAACCAGGCCTCGTGCAGCGACTGCGGCAGCGTGGCCGGCCGCCAGGCCTCGGCCAGGGCGAGGGTCTCGAGGGTCGGGTCGGACGGCACCAGTGGCTCGACCAGGTCGGCCGCGGGCGAGCCGAGGTCCTGCAGGCGCGCGTCCAGCGCCTCGGCCAGCGCATCCGCGTCGAGCGTGCCGCCATCGAGCCGGGGCGACAGCAGGTAGCGGTATGGACGCAGCGCGTCGGGAATCGCGTCCAGCCCGGCGTCGGCGCCGTTGGCCACGAACACGAAGCGCGCGTCGTCGGCGAGCGCCTCGCGCAGCGCGTGCGAGCGTTCGGCCAGCGCCTGCGGCGTGTCGCCCGACAGGGCCAGCATCAGCAGGCGCGAGCCGGGGCCCTCGCCGAGTTCGTCGAGCAGCAGCCGCTGCTCGGGCGTGCGAGCGTCGGGCAGGAAGCGGCGCAGGTCGCCGCTGACGGTGAGCGACTGCGACAGCCACGCGCCGAAGCCCAGCAGCGCTAGCAGCCATGCCAGCGCCCAGGCCAGGCGCGCGGCCGCGCTCATCCGGTCGCGTCGCCGCGGCACAGCGCGGCGATGTCGGCGCCGTCGCCTTCGCGCCGGGCGGCCTCGGCCGCCGCGCCCATCAACGTGCGCCGCACCTCCCCCTGGATCGCGGCATGCTCGATGCAGTGCAGCTCGTCGCCGCGGCCATGCAGGCGCAGCTCGCGCAGCTTCGCGGCGAGCCGGTCGTCGCGCGGCGCCAGGCGCAGCACCCAGCGCTGCGCGTCGCCCTCGGACTCGACCGTGTAGTGGCGGCGCAGCGCCTCGGGGTCGCCGGACAGCAGCGCGCCGAAGCTGCCCTGCAGGGCCGCGAGTTCCGGTGCGCGCGAGAGCGCGAAGCGACGCTCGGGCCTGCCTTCGCGCGCCAGCACCGCCTGGCCGTCGCGCAGGGTGGTGGTCTCGGCGTAGGGCGCGCGCACTTCGCGCACCAGGGTGTCGGCGTCGGGCCGGCGGTATTCGCCCGAGACCCGCAGCGGCGCCTTGAGCAGCGGCGACTCGCGCACCTCGACGAACGGCGTCGCCGCCGGCGCGGGCCGCGCCAGCGAACGCACGATCGCGTCGCTATCCGGGGCGGCCTGCGCCCATGCCAGCGGTGCGGTCGCCGCCAGCAGCAGGGCCGGCAGCCAGCGGTGCGCCGGACGGGCCGGGTCGGGTCTGCGGTTCGTCGACATGCCAGAAATCGTAGAAGTTGAACCAGTTGTAGGGCGCCTGACGCGCATGATGCTCCAGCCGTGCGGCGTAACGCCGGATGAGCGACTCGATCGCGGCGGCGCGCTCGCTGCGCGGCACGTCGATCGGATCGCAGAAATCCTCGAACTCCAGCGCGTAGCGATTGCCGCCGCGGTAGAGGCCGAAGCCCAGCACCACCGGCAGCCGCAGCACCGTGGCCATCAGCCACGGCGCCGTCGGGAACGGGGCCGGGGCGCCGAGGAACGGCACCTGCAGCACCGGCTGGCCGGGCACGCTGCGGTCGACCAGCAGCGCCACCAGCGCGCCTTCGGCCGCCGCCTGCTGGATCTGCAGCATCAGCGCAGGGCCGTCCTGGCCGGCGTCGATCACGCCGGCGGCGATCTCCGGCGCGAGCGCGTCGAGCACCTGGGTCAGCACCCGGCTGTGGCCCTTGTCGAGCACCACGCGAAGCTTCAGCCCGGGGCGGCGGCGCGACAGCACCCGCATCGCCTCGAAGCTGCCCAGGTGCGAGCCGAACAGCAGCACGCCGCGGCCTTCGGCCAGGCGTGCCTCGAGTTCGTCGAGGCCGCGGGTCTCGATCCGGAAGCGCGATTCCTTGCCCTGAAGCAGGAACACCCGGTCGAGGATGGTCGAGGCGAAGGTGTGCACGTGGCGCGCGCCGTCGAGCAGGCCCGCCGGCCGGCCGAGCGCGCGGCCGAGGAACGCGATCGAGGCGCGCCGCTCCGGGCCGCGCCGGAACAGGAAGTACGCCGTGATCGGATACAGCAGCAGGCGCGCCAGCGGGCGTCCGCCATGGCTGGCGATCGCGCGCACCAGGCGCAGCGCGAACCGCCCGCCGCCTTCCGGCCGCTGCCGCCAGTCCGCGCTCACGACGCGGCCTCGGCGACGTCGCCGCTGGCGAGCAGGGCGTCGCCGCGCAGCACCCGGAAGCGCCAGCGCGCACCAGGCGACGCGGCCACCGGCTCGAGTTCGACCCGCGCCTCCTCGCCCGGCAGCAGCGGCTGCAGGAACTTGACCTGCGGCAGCGCCAGTGCGCGCAGCGGACCGGCCTCGCGTTCGACCGCCTCGAGCACCCGGTCCAGCAGCACCACGCCCGGCACCACCGGCCGTCCGGGGAAATGGCCGGGCAGGGCCGGATGGTCGTGGCCGATCACGAACCGCACGTCGCGTCCTTCCGTCGCCATGCCTCCAGCATGCCAACAATCCGCGTCCGTGCGCGGTCGGCGAGCACCTGGCGCGGCACCGGGGCGCCGTCCTCGCGCACCGCCAGCGGCTCGCCGAAACCGACCCGGATCGGGCCCGGACGCACCCGGAAGAAGCCCTGCACGGGCAGCACCCGGCCCGCGCCCTCCACGGCCACCGGGACGACCGGCACGCCGGCGTCGATCGCCGCCTGCAGCGATCCGCCCTTGAACGGCGCCACCGTCCCGTCGCGGCTGCGGGTGCCTTCCGGGAACAGGCACAGCACCTGGCCACGCGCCAGCATCGCCGCCGCCTCGCGCCGCATCAGCGCACCGGCGCGGGCGCTGTCGCGGACGATGAACAGCATCCCGGTGGCGCGCGCGTACCAGCCCACGAACGGCACCCGCTTCATCTCGTCCTTGAGCAGGAAGCGCAGCGGCACCGGGACCGCGCGGAACAGCGCGCAGACGTCGATCACCGACGCGTGGTTGGCGACCAGCAGGCAGGGCCGCGACCAGTCCACGCGCGCGGCGCCTTCCACTTCCAGGCGCGCCCCGGCGCCGCGCAGCAGGCCGGGCGCCCAGCAGCGCGCGGCCATGCGCAGCGGCAGCCGCGCCTCGCGGCCGGACAGCGGCCGCAGCAGCAGCGCCAGGCAGATCCACGCGGCGGTCCAGGCCAGGGTGAAGGCGAACTGGACCAGGTTGCACAGCCGCCAGGCCGCCGCCTCCAGGCGCCCTTCCGGTCGCACGGCCGCGGACGCCGGCGCGCCGGCCGGCGACGGCGCGGGACGGCCGCGCCAGGCCGCCCGGAGCCGCGGGCCGGCGTTCATCTCAGCACGTCCCGCCAGAACGCCGGCCCCAGCCCGCCGAGCCGGCGCACGAAATCGACGAAGCCGTGCTGGCGCTCGGGGAAGCGATGCCGCCGCCACAGGAATTCGAGCACGAAGAACCCGCCGACCACGCCGTAGCCCAGCAGGTTGGCGCACCACGACCACTGGGCATGGGTGATCGGCCAGGGCGGCACGATGCCGGCCTGCGCCAGCAGTCCGCCCGGGCTGGCCAGCAGCGCCAGGACCAGGTTGGCCAGTCCCAGGCCCGCCAGCAGCACGGCCCACGCGGCCGTCAGGCGGCGGGCATAGGTGGCCACGTCGGCCGGGAGCCGGTCGACCGGCTCGCCGTCCAGGACCGAGACGATGCGGGTGATCAGCGGCACCCGTCCGGCGCGCAGGGTGCGCGCGAACATCCACGCCACCAGGGCCACGAACACCACCGGGACCAGCAGCAGCGGCAGCGCGTCCAGCCCGCGTGCGTGCAGCCACCACGCGCCGGCGACCGACGCGCCGGCCAGCGCGAACGCCCAGGGCCGCAGCCGCAGCAGCGGCGCGGCGAACAGCAGCGCCACCAGCACCAGCAGCGCGGCGAACGCCAGGCGCGGGGCCTCGCGCGCGCTGGCCAGGTGCGCCAGCAGCGCATAGGCCAATGCAAGCGCGATCTGCAGGACCGGGATCAAGTGGTGCGGTGCTGCTGGACGTGTTCCGACAGCGCCCGCAGCGAGGCGAAGATGCGCCGGTTCTCGTCGCTGTCCGAGCGCAGCTGGAAGCCGTAGCGCTTGCTGATCGCCAGCGCCAGCTCCAGGGCGTCGATCGAATCCAGCCCCAGCCCGGCATTGAACAGCGGCGCCTCCGGGTCGATCCCGGCCGCGTCCACGCCGTCCAGGTTCAGGCTTTCGACCAGCAGTTCGGCGAGTTCGCGTTCGGCGGCGGTCTGTTCGGACATGGGCATCGGGCGGTTCGGAAAGGGCCCGCAACGATCCTGCATCGCGCCGCGCGGCGCAAGGGCGGGCGGCGCCGTTCAGCTGCGCGGCGCAGACCACGCGGCCGTGGCGGGGGTGTCCGCTATGATGCCGGTCCGCGCCGCAGCCCGTGCCCGACACCGACCGGATGGCCAGCCAGACCCCGCCCGCCACCTCCAGCGACGGACCCGCAGACGGCGACGTTCCCGGCGGGCTGGCGGGACGCCCGGCAGCCCGCCTGCCCGCACCCGCCGGCACGCCCGTGGCGCGGCCCTCGACGCCGGCTGGAGACGCGTCCGGCCACGACGCCCTGCGGGAGGCCGGCCGGTGAGCCGCCCGTCGCCGCTGCCCCCGGGGCCACCGCCCCGGCTGCAGGTCGAGTATGCCTACGACACCGGCGTGGGCGCGCTGCTGGCGCGCGACGACGTGCTGGCGGTGCTGGGTTTCGGCGACAGCGCGCCGCGGGTGGACGACCCGCGCTACCTGCGGGTGCCGCTTGAACCTTATGGAGCGGCGCCGCTCGAGGTCTGGCACGCCTCCGCCCCGGTGCATGCGGGCCGCGACGGCGAGATCGCGTGGGCCTGCGACGGGCAGCTGCTGTTCGGCGCGATCGAGGTGGCGGAACCGGAAGGCCACACCGGCGACGGCGACAACACCGGCATCCTGCTCGCCGCCGAGCACGCCTACCGCTCGCTGACGCGCTTCATCGCCGGCAGCGACTACCCGCACATGCTGCGGGTCTGGAACTACCTCGACGCGATCACCCAGGGCGAGGGCGACGCCGAGCGCTACCGGCGCTTCTGCGTCGGCCGCGCGCGCGGCCTGGGCGACTTCGACGCGAGCATGCTGCCGGCGGCGACCGCGATCGGCCGCTGCGACCGGGACCGAACCATCCAGGTGTACTGGCTGGCCGCGCGCTCGCCAGGCACGCCGGTGGAGAATCCGCGCCAGGTGAGCGCCTACCGCTACCCGCGCCAGTACGGGCCGCAGCCGCCCACGTTCGCGCGGGCGATGCTGCCGCCGCCGGGCGCGGACATGCCGCTGATGCTCTCGGGCACCGCCGCGGTGGTCGGCCATGCCTCGCGCCATGCCGGCGAGCTGCTGGCGCAGTTCGAGGAGACCCTGGCCAACTTCGACGCGCTGCTCGGCGCGGCACGCGCCCGCGCGCCGGAGCTGCCGGCCCGGTTCGGCCCCGGCACGCGATTGAAGGCGTACGTGCGCGACCGCGACGACCTGCCGCTGGTGGCGCAGGCGCTCGACCGCCACTTCGGCGACCGGGTCCCGCGGATCCTGCTGCATGCCGCGATCTGCCGGCGCGAACTGGCGCTGGAGATCGACGGGGTGCACGGGGCGGGCTGAACGGGTCCACCCACGCGCGTCCGGGAGGCGCCCGGGCGGCCCCGTTTCCTCAACCGGAGACCCGTCTCCTCCGACGCGAGCCGCGGCGGCGCGGGCGCAGGGGCGCAAGCGGCACGGGGACGTGCCGCGGCCGCGAGTGGGGGGGCAAGGAACGCCTGCCCGAGCGGTGCGCCCCTGCGCCCGTGGCGCCGCGGCCCCTTCCGAAGGCGCGCGCCACGCGCGGCGTCCTCCACCTGTCTGCGAGAGCGCTCGGGCGGCCGGTTCACGTCCATCCGGGTCACAATCCCCGCGCAGCACCCGTCGTGCACACCGGGCATCGCGCCCGACAACCGGAGGAAACGCATGGGACTGATCAGCCTGATCTGGGGCATCGTCGCGCTGGCCTGGATGATCCTGGCCCTGCTGCCGATCGTGGGCATCACCAACTGGCTGCTGATCCCGTTCGCGGCGGTCGGCGCCATCCTGGCCGCGATCGGGATCCTGTTCACCCGCACCGGCCGCCGCGGGCGGGCCAAGGCCGGCCTGCTGCTCAACGCCCTGGTGATCATCGTGGCGATCTGGCGCCTGGGCCTGGGTGGTGGGCTGATCTGACCACCCCTGCGCCCGGCCCCGCGAATGGGGCCGGGCGTAGAATGGCCGCCATGGCCTACCCCGACACCCGCATGCGGCGGATGCGCCGCGACGACTTCTCGCGCCGGCTGATGCGCGAGACCACCCTCACCGCCGACGACCTGATCTATCCGGTGTTCGTGCACGAGCCGGCCGGCCGCGCGCCGGTGCCGTCGATGCCGGGCGTGGAGCGGCTGTCGGTCGACGAGCTGCTGCGGGTGGCCGAGACCGCGAGCGAACTGCGGATCCCCGCGCTGGCGCTGTTCCCGGTGACCGCGCCCGAGGCCAAGAGCGCCGATGCGGCCGCGGCCTGGGACCCGGACGGCCTGTGCCAGCGCGCGGTGCGCGCGCTCAAGGCGCGCTTTCCGCAACTGGGCGTGATCACCGACGTCGCGCTCGACCCCTACACCTCGCACGGCCAGGACGGCCTGGTCGACGGCGATGGCTACGTGATGAACGACGCCACCGTCGAGGCGCTGGTGCGCCAGGCGCTGTCGCACGCCGAGGCCGGCGCCGACGTGGTCGCGCCCAGCGACATGATGGACGGCCGCATCGGCGCGATCCGCATGGCGCTGGAAGAAGCCGGCCACGTGCACACGCGCATCCTCGCCTACGCCGCCAAGTACGCGAGCGCGTTCTACGGTCCGTTCCGCGACGCGGTCGGCTCGGCCGCCGCGCTCGGCAAGGCCGACAAGAAGACCTACCAGATGGACCCGGCCAACAGCGACGAAGCGCTGCGCGAAGTCGAGCTCGACCTCGACGAGGGCGCGGACATGGTGATGGTCAAGCCGGGCCTGCCCTACCTCGACATCGTGCGCCGGGTGAAGGAGACCTTCGGCGTGCCGACCTTCGCCTACCAGGTCAGCGGCGAGTACGCGATGCTCAAGGCGGCCGCGCTCAACGGCTGGCTGGACGAGCGCGCCTGCGCCCTGGAGGCACTGCTCTCGATCCGCCGCGCCGGCGCCGACGGCGTGCTGACCTACTTCGCCCTGGACGCGGCCCGCTGGCTGCGAGAAGGATGATCCGCCGCGCCGATCCCGCCGACATCCCCGCCCTCGCCGCGCTGCTTTCCGCCAGCGGCGACGACGGCGGCGACCCCGCGGGGCTACCGGCGCGCCTGTCGCGGCTGCTGGACCTGGCCACGCACGCGGTGTTCCTGGCCGAGGGCGACACCGGACCCTGCGGCTTCGCCGCGGCCGAGCACCGGCTGGCACCCGACGGCGAGCGCGTGGTGCTGACCTGCCTGGCGGTGGAAGCCTGCGCCCGGCGCCGCGGGGTCGGGACCCAGCTGGTCGCCGCCACCGAGGCCTGGGCGCGGCGGCGCGGAGTGGACCGTGTGCAGGTGGCCGTTGCGCTGGCGCGCGAGGAAGCGCAGGCGTTCTATCCCGCGCTGGGCTACGAGGCCGCCGGCACGCAGCAGCTCTACCTGCGCACCCTGCGTTGACCCACGCCGCGGAGTAGACTCCGGGCAGTTCCCCAGCGCGAGCACGAATGCCATGAGCAGCCTGTACGCGGTTTTCGGCCATCCCGTCGGGCACTCGCTTTCCCCCCGCATCCACGCCGCCTTCGGCCGCCAGGCGGGCATCGACCTGCGCTACGAGGCGATCGACGCCACGCCGGAGGAGTTCCCGCGCGCACTCGAGGCCTTCGCCGCGGCCGGGGGCGCGGGCGCCAACATCACCCTGCCGCACAAGCAGGCCGCCTACGCGCTGTGCGCGACCCGCACCGAGCGCGCGCAGCGCGCCGGCGCGGTCAACACCATCGTCCGCAGCGCCGAAGGCTGGCACGGCGACAACACCGACGGCGCCGGGCTGGTGCGCGACCTCACCGAGCGCCACCGCCTCGACCTGCGCCAGCGCCGCACCCTGCTGATCGGCGCCGGCGGCGCCGCGCGCGGGGTGGCGCCGTCGCTGCTCGATGCCGGCGTGGGCGACCTGTACATCGTCAACCGCACGCCGGAACGGGCCGACGCGCTCGCCGACGCGCTCGGCCAGCCGGGCCGGGTGCACGCGCGCTACATGGCCGACCTGCCGGCCCTGGGCAGCTTCGACCTGCTGGTCAACGCGACCTCGGCCGCGCGCGGCGGCGGCCTGCCGCCGCTGCCGATGTCGCTGCTGGCGCCGCGGTGCGCGGCGGTCGACCTGAGCTACGGCGAGGTCGCGATCCCGTTCCTGGCCTGGGCCCGCGCGGGCGGCGCGCAGCAGGCGGTGGACGGGCTCGGGATGCTGGTGGAGCAGGCGGCCGAGAGCTTCGCCCTGTGGCACGGCGTGCGCCCGCTGACCGACGAGGTCTACGCCGAACTGCAGGCGCGGCACGCGGCCCTGGTGACCGCCGACTGACACGCCATTCCAGCCCCGGGCATTCCCTGCAGGAGCGGCTTCAGCCGCGACCGAGGACGTTCCGGGTTCGTCATGGCCTGCGAACCATGGTCGCGGCTGAAGCCGCTCCTATGTGATGGAAACGTCCCGTGGCGCGCCGCGCACACGGGCGCTGCGGCCGCGTCAGAGCAGCCCTTCGCGCTTGATCGCCAGGTAGCGCTCGACCAGGGCACCGGGCAGTTGCTCCGGGGTGACGTCGAGCACGCTGACGCGGTGCCGCCGCAGCGTGTCGTGCGCGGCGGCGCGTTCGGCCAGATAGCGCGCGGTGGCGCCCGCGCGCACCGCGCCGGCGAGGTCGGACACGTCCTGTCCGAGCACCTCGTCGAGCACGCGCTCGCGCAGCGAGGCCACCACCACCAGGTGTCGCCGCTGCAGCATGCGCACCGCGGCGAGCACGTCCTCGATGTCCTCGTCGCGCAGGTTGGTGACCAGCATCAGCAGGCCGCGGCGGCGCTGGCGCAGCGCCAGTCCGGTGGCCGCGGCGAGGTAGTCGGTGGCCACCGGCCCGGGCTGCAGGTCGTAGCTGGCGCGCAGCAGTTCGTCGATGGCGGCCATCCCGCGCCGCGGCGGCACCCAGCGGCGCTCGCCGCCGGTCGCCAGCAGCCCGACCGCGTCGCCGCGGCGCAGCGCCAGCCACGCCACCAGCAGGCAGGCGTCGAGGGCGTGGTCGAAATGGGCCAGGCCGTGGTCGCGCGCGAGCATCCGTCGCCCGGTGTCGAGCACCAGCACCAGCTGCTGGTTCTGTTCGTCCTGGTACTCGCGCGAGATGAGCTTGCGCGCGCGCGAGGTCGCCTTCCAGTCGATCTGGCGCAGACTGTCGCCGACGCGGTACTCGCGCATCTGGTGGAAGTCGGTGCCCTCGCCGCGGCGGCGGCGGATGTGCGCGCCCATCATCCGCGACGCACGTTCGGCGCTGACCAGGGCGAGCTTCGACAGCGGCGCGAAGTCCGGGAACACGCGCACCGGCTGCGCGCTGCCGGCCAGGCAGCGGCGGTGCCAGAGCCGCAACGGCGAATGCAGCCGCAAGTGCACGCCGTCGAAGGCGAAGCGGCCGCGCGCGTCCGGGCGCACCCGGTAACCGATGCCCGACACCGTGCCCGGACGCAGCAGCAGCCGGCGCGGCAGGCCTTCGACCTCCCAGCCGCCCGGGTGCAGGTCGTGCACGTCCACGCGCACCGTGCGCGCGCCAGGCTCGAGCTCGAGCCGCACTTCGCGCTCGACCCCGAGCGCCAGCGCCTCGGGCACGCGGCGCGACACGTCCGGCACCGGCATGCGCCACAGCAGCGCCACGTCCACCAGCGCAAGCAGCGCCAGCGCCGCACCCGCCGCCTGCCACGCCAGCGGCGGCAGCCCGCCGAGGCTGGCGATCGCGCCGGCCACGCCCCAGGCGACCAGCGCCGCCACCAGGGCCGGCGCCGGACGCGGCAGCGCGCGGCCGCGGACGGGGACCGGATTCACTTGCGCGGCGCCTCCACCCGGGCCAGCAGCGCCTGCAGCACCTGGTCGGCGTCCTGGCCCTCGATCTGCAGCTCCGGCGCCAGCGCGATGCGGTGGCGCAGCGCCGGCAGGGCGACGTCGCGCACGTCGTCGGGGGTGACGAAGTCGCGTCCGGCCAGCACCGCCTGCGCGCGCGCCGCGCGCACCAGGGCCAGGCTGCCGCGCGGGCCGGCACCCAGCGCGATCCCCGGCCAGCCGCGCGTCGCCGCCACGATCCGCACCGCGTAGTCGACCACCGCCGCATCGACCACCGTCGCCGCGGTCGCCTGCTGCAGGGCGACGATGCCGTCGGCGTCAAGCACCTGCTCCACCTGCGACAGGTCGAACGCGGCGGCGACCTGGCCCTGGCTGATCGCGGACACCATCGCCACCTCGTCGGCATGCTCCGGGTAGCCGATCAGCACCTTGAGCAGGAAGCGGTCGAGCTGCGCCTCGGGCAGCGGATAGGTGCCCTCCTGCTCGACCGGGTTCTGCGTGGCCAGGGTCATGAACGGCGGCGGCAGGGCGAAGCTCTGGCCCTCGATCGTGACCTGCAGTTCCTGCATCGCCTCCAGCAGCGCCGACTGGGTCTTGGCCGGCGCGCGGTTGATCTCGTCGGCCAGCAGCAGGTTGGTGAAGATCGGCCCGCGGCGGACGCTGAAGGTCTCGCTGCGCGCATCCCACACCGCGTGGCCGCTCACGTCGCTGGGCATCAGGTCGGGCGTGAACTGCACCCGCGCATGGGCGCAGCCCAGCGACCGCGCCAGCGCACGCACCAGCAGGGTCTTGCCGAGTCCCGGCACGCCCTCGAGCAGCACGTGGCCACCGGCGAGCAGCGCCACCAGCACCTGGTCGAGGACCTCGTCCTGGCCGATGAAGGCGCGCGCGACCTGTTCGCGCACGCGCGCCACGCGTTCGACCAGGGCCGCGGAATGGGCGGCGGGCGGGGCGGTCGGGGTCTGGGTCATAGTCGTCTTCCCATGTCGATCAGTCGGGCCATGCGCTGCAGGAAATCCCTGCGGTCGCCGGGACGCGGCTCGCGCAGGGCATGTTCGATGGTGGCCGGGTCGAGGCCGGTGCGGGCGGCGATCGCCTCGGCCCGGGCGCGGCCCTCGAGCGCCCCGGCCAGCGGGTCGCGCCGGCGCAGACGGGCGAGGAACGCGTCGCGCAGCGCGGCGTGCAGCAGGCCGGCGTGGCCGTAGCGGCGCAGGTGCTCGCCGCCGGCCTGGACGTGCTCGAGCAGCGAGCGCCGCTCCGCCGGCGGCGGCGGCAGCACCGGGCCGAACCGCTGCAGCCGCATCCACAGGAACGCGGCCAGCGCCAGCGCCAGCGGCACCCAGGCCATCCAGCCGCGTTCGAGCAGCAGCCGCCACAGCGGCGGCACGCTCGCCGCATAGACCAGGTGCATGGTGCCGTGCCGGTAGTTGCGGTCGAGCAGCTGGCGGGCGAGCAGCGCGTGCGCTGGATCCCGGAGCGCGCCGTTGGCCATGAAGTCGAGCGAGGACAGCACGTCCACCGCACCCTCGCCGCGGCGGATGCGCGCGAACACGAACCCGGCGGCGAAGTCGCCCCAGGCCAGTTCCGGGTCCACGTCGCGCAGGGAGAAGCGCGGCGCGCGGCAGAACTCCACGCGTGGCGGCTGGCCGGGGATGCGCAGGTCCGCGCAGGCATCGTCCCCGGCGTGCGGCGCGATGCCCAGCCGCGGCAGCAATCCGCCGGGATGCGCGGGCGCGCGCCGCGCGGTGCCCGGGGCCGTGGCCAGCAGGTGTCCGCCGCCTTCGACCCAGGCGAGCAGCGCATCGACGTCGCGCGCCGCCAGCGTGTCCGGGTCGCCGAGCATCACCAGGGTGTCGCGCTTGCCCAGCGGATGCCCGGCCAGGTCCAGGCGCTGGCGCGAGACCGCCTGGACCCCGTCCGCGCGCAGCGCCAGGCGCAGCGCGTACAGCGGGTTGTAGGCGGCCTCGCCGGCCGCCGGCAGCGGCGTCCGGTGCGGCACCCGCTCGTGGGCGTGCAGCCACCAGGCCACCAGCGCGGCCGCGACCAGCAGCAGCGGCAGCGGCAGCAGCAGGCGCAACCAGGGCCGGTTCATGTCGCCCACCCGAAGCGCCGCGCGAGTTCGCCCAGCAGGTCCTCGAACTCGCCGTCGCCGGGCATGCGGCCGGCGTACGCGGCCTGCTGCCACACCCGCACCACGCGCGCGAACGCGCTGCGGTCGGCTTCCTCGGGCAGGCGGCGCGAGGCGCGCAGGCACTGCGCCTCGGTGGCGCCGGGGACGAGCGCCACGCCGATGCGCTCGGCCATCGCCTCGACGCTGCCGCGGTAGAGCAGCGCCAGCGCGCGGCGCGGACGTCCTTCGCGCCATTGCCTGCGCGCCTCCGCCACCAGGTCGTCGGGCAGGCGCACGGGCTCGGCCACCGGCGCTGTGGTGGTCTCGGGCGGCGGTCGCGCCGCGGCCTGCAGCCGCTGCATCCAGGGCCACCAGTGCCGCGCGGTCAAGGCCAGCACCAGCGCGAGCAGCCCGAGCAGGATCCACAGGCCGGACTCGGCGACCACGGCCACCAGCCGGCCGACCACCTGCAGCCAGGGCGGCAGGTCCCGGCGCTCGGCCTTGCGGGGGTTGCGCGGCTCCCACTGGTAGACGGTCCGGCTGCGGTCGAGCAGCGGATCCTCGTGCGCGCGGCGCACGGCCTGGCGGAACGCGGGATCGTCGCGGAGCGCCGCATCGCCGAACACCTCGCGCAGGGTGTCGCCTTGCGCCGCGGGGCGCTCGCCGGGCTGCTGCGATTTGGGCGGCAGGAGGCGAAGGTGCTCGCGCTGTTCCTGCAGCTGCCGTGCCGCCTGGGCCGCGACCGGCGCTGACGGCATCGCCAGCAGTCCCAGCGCCAGCGCCAGCGCCAACGCGAGCGCCTGGAGCGGGGCCCCGGCCGCGGCGGCCAGGCGCGCGCGCATGCGCCGCAGCGCCAGTTCGATGTCCCAGGCCTCGATCCGTGCGCGCCGCGCGAGGTACAGGCCGAAGCCCGCGCCGACCATGAACGGCTCGATCGCCGACAGGGCCAGCCACAGGGCGAGGTTGATCCCGAGCATGCTGGCGCGCGTGGGCGTGTCCACCAGCAGCGACCACATCGCGCGCGCCGACTCCGGCAACAGCTGCGCCGGGACGAACAGCAGCACGAGCAGCAGCAGCGACAGCAGCAGCGCGCCGGCGAACGAGATTCCCGCCATCGCCAGCAGGAACGCGTGGCCCTGGATGCCGTCGGCCACCACCCTGCGGCGCTCGCGCAGCACGTCGCCGGCGACCCCCTCGAGCAGTTCGACCGGCATCACGATCCAGCGCCACGGACTGAACCGGGCCCACGCCAGTCGCGCAGGCGTGCCGCGCGCGCCCAGGCGCATCTGCGCGGCGAGTACTTCGCGCGCCGGCGGCGCCGGCCCGAACACCGCGCGCGACAGCACCAGCAGCGGGATCCGGTCGAACAGCGGCAGCAGCCACCACATCGCCAGCGTCGCCAGCCACATCGCGTCCAGCGACCAGGCGAGGGCGTTGAAGGCGGCGAACAGCGGCAGCGTCGCCAGCGCCCATGGGCGCCAGACGTCGCGCGCATGCCGGCGCACCAGGGCCAGTCCCAGTTCCATCGCCTCCCACGGCGAACGCGGTCGCAGCGCGACCCGGGCCGCATCCAGCCTCATGCGTCCGCGCCCCCGCGCCGGGGCGGCGCGGCGTCCTGCCATGGATCGCGACCGCGCCCGGCCAGACCCAGCCAACCCAGCACCAGCAGCCACAGCGCCGTGCCCACGCCGAACTTCACCGGCGCGGGGATCCATCCCGTCGAGGACCAGAACGCCTCGACGAACGCCGCGAACACCAGCATCGCCAGCACGCCAAGGCACAGCTGGCCGCCGACGCGCCCGGCCTCGACGAGCGCGTCAACGCGCCGCCTGCGGCCCGGCGCCAGCAATGCCAGGCCCAGGCGCAGTCCCGCCGCCCCGGCGACCACGATCGCCACCAGCTCCGGCGCCGAATGCCCGGCCACGAAACGCCAGAACGGATCGCCATGCCCCACCGCCTGCAGGTGCCCGGCGATCGCGCCGAACACCACCCCGTTCGACGCCAGCACCAGCGCGGTGCCCACGCCGGCGAACAGGCCCGAGGCGAAGGTGCGGAAACCGATGCTGACGTTGTTGTAGATGTAGTAGCCGAACATCGCCAGGTCGGTGCCGCTCTCGCGGCCCAGCGCATGCGCCGGATCGGCCGGGTCGTACATCCGCTCGAACCGCGCCAGGTCCTGCGCGGAGAACACGCTGTGGGCAAGCTCCGGCCGCAGCTGCACGGCGGCGAACATCGCCACTGCCGGCAACGCCAGCAGCGCCGCCGACAGCCACAGGCAGCCGCGCTGCGCGCGCACCAGGCGCGGGAACCCGGCCAGCAGGAAATGCAGCGCGCGCCGCCACGGCACCGGCGGCGCGCGGTAGAGCACGTCGTGGCCGCGCTGCATCAGCGCCTGCAGGCGTTCGACCAGCAGCGGGCTGTAGCCGCGCCGCCGCGCCAGCGCCAGTTGCTGGCACAGGCGGCGGTAGCGCGCGGGCATCTGCGCATCGTCC
Source organism: Luteimonas sp. J29 (assembly GCF_000472505.1). GTDB lineage: Bacteria > Pseudomonadota > Gammaproteobacteria > Xanthomonadales > Xanthomonadaceae > Luteimonas. The sequence goes on along the minus strand of NZ_AWZR01000001.1, from coordinate 274,202 downwards.
AGCGCCGCGCCATCCGGGAGCGGCTGGCGGCCGGCGCGGTGGCGGCTGCCCCGGCGCTCCAGCCAGGCCTCGAACGCCTGCCACTCGGCCTCGTAGCGGGCGACGAACGCGTCCTGCCTCATGTGCCGCGGCCCAGCAGCCAGCGGGCGATGGCGAACAGGCGTTCCACGCCGGCGTCGCCGGTGGCGCCGGTGGCGGGCGCGGCGATGTCGGCCAGCTCCCGCCGCCGCCCGGGGGTGAGCGCATGGGCGCGTTCGGCCAGGGCCAGCACCGCCGCCTGCTCCTCGGGCAGCAACGGCGCCGCAGGCGCCAGCGCGGGCCCGGGCGGCAGCGCCACCGCCCCGCGCGTGGACGGCACATGCACCACCATGGTCCGCGCGACCACGTCGCCGAGCCGGCGTCCCCACGGGTCGACCAGGCCCGAGGCCAACCCGACCGCATAGCCGAACGGCAGCATGTCCACGGTGCGCATCAGGTTGCGCACCACCGAGGCCAGCCAGCCCACCGGCGCACCGTCGGCCGCGACCACCCGCAGGCCCAGCGCGCGCTTGCCCGGCGTCTGCCCGTCCCACAGCACCTCGAACAGCACCGGGTAGGCCCACACCACCAGGAACAGCACCACCAGGTACAGGCCCATGCCGCCGCGGCCGAGCAGGGCCAGCGCCAGCGACGCCAGGGTGGCCAGGCCGAACCGGATCATCAGGTCGATCAGCCACGCGTACGCGCGCGGCACGGGGCCGGCGGCCGGGAGCCGCAGGGCGACGCCCTCGGGAGTGTGGATTTCGCGGACGGTGTCCAGCATCACGCGGTCGCGCCCTCCGCGACCGCCGCGTCCGTTGCGGTGGTGCGCACTCCCAAGTCGCCCTCTCCCAATGGCCGTGCCGCGGGCGGCACCCGACCTACTGTACGCGAGCGGGGGCGGCGCGAGCGACCGCGGGCGCGGCCCTCAACGATTCGCGGCGAGGTACTCGTCCTTGAGCCGGACGTAGTGCTGCGCGCTGTAGTACAGGCCCTCGATCTGGGCGTCGTCGAGGCGGCGGACCATGCGCGCCGGATTGCCCAGCCACAGCTCGCCCTCGCCCACCACCTTGCCCGGCGGCACCAGCGCGCCCGCGCCGACGAAGCCGTGGCGCTTGACCACCGCGCCGTCCATCACCACCGCGCCCATGCCGATCAGGCAGGCGTCCTCGATCCGGCAGGCATGGATGATCGCGCGATGGCCGATGGTGACGTCCTCGCCGATGACGGTGGCGAAGCCGCCGTCCTTCAGGTGCGGGCCGTCGTGGCTGACGTGGATCACCACCCCGTCCTGGACGTTGGTGCGCGCGCCGATGCGGATGAAGTTGACGTCGCCGCGGACCACGGTCATGGGCCAGATCGACACGTCGTCGCCCAGGACCACGTCGCCGATCACCTCGGCCGAGGGATCGATGAAGACCCGCGCGCCGATCCGGGGCAGCTGGTCGCGGTAGGCCCGCAGGCGGGGGGAAGGCATGGGCGTCATCCGGCCATTGTAGGGCCTGCCTCCCGTCGGCCCCGACTACACTGGCCGGATGCAGCCTTCCACCGACACGCCGCCGGCCGCGCTGGCGCCCACCCTGGCGCGGTTGCGCGCCGCCTGGCAGCACGCGCGGCCCGGCGTGGAGCAGCGCCTGGACGACCTGGCCCGCCTGCGCGCCGCGTTCAAGGCACGGCTGCCGGAGATGGCCGCGGCGATCGCCGCCGACTTCGGCCACCGCTCCCGCCACGAATCGCTCATCGCCGACGGCATGACCGTGCTGGCCGCGATCGACCACCTGCGCCGGCACCTGCGGCGCTGGGCGCGGCCGCGCCGGGTCGGCACCGGCTGGCGGTTCTGGCCGGCGCGGGCGGAACTGCGCAGCGAGCCGCTGGGCGTGGTCGGCGTGATCTCGCCCTGGAACTACCCGGTCAACCTCGCCCTGGTGCCGCTGGCGACCGCGATCGCCGCCGGCAACCACGTCTTCCTCAAGCCGTCCGAGCACACGCCGCGCAGCAGCGACTTCCTGCGCGCGCTGCTGGGCGACGTGTTCCCCGCCGACCGGGTCGCGGTGGCCACGGGCGGCGCCGAGGTGGCGGCGGCGTTCGCGGCGCTGCCGTTCGACCACCTGGTGTTCACCGGCTCGACCGCGGTGGGGCGCAAGGTGATGGCCGCGGCCGCCGCCAACCTCGTACCGCTCACCCTCGAGCTCGGCGGCAAGTCGCCGGCCATCGTCTGCCCCGACGCGCCGCTGCCGCGGGTGGCCGCGCGCCTGGCCAGCGGCAAGTGGTTCAACGCCGGCCAGACCTGCATCGCGCCGGACTACGTGCTGCTGGTCGGCGACCGCGTGCGGCGCGATGCGCTGGTCGAGGCGCTGCGCGCCGAGGCCGCCACGCGGTACGGCGGCGGCGCCGACGGCGATTACACCCGGATCATCCACGACGCCGCCTTCGCCCGCCTGCAGGCGTACCTGGACGACGCGCGCGCGCGCGGCCTGGAGGTGGTGCCGCTGGCGCCCTGGCACGATCCCGCGCGCCGCCTGTTCGCGCCTCACCTGGTGCTCGAGCCGGGCGACGACGCCAGCGTGATGCAGGAGGAGCTGTTCGGCCCGATCCTGCCGGTGCGCAGCGTCGCCTCGCTGGACGCGGCCATCGACGCGGTGAACCGCCGCGACCGGCCGCTCGCGCTGTATCCCTTCGGCAACGACCGCGCCAGCATCGAGCGCATCCTGCGCTCCACCCTGGCCGGCGGAGTCACGGTCAACGACACCCTGGTCCACTTCGGCATCGACGGCCTGCCCTTCGGCGGCGTCGGCGCCAGCGGCATGGGCGCCTACCACGGCCGCGCCGGGTTCGACGCGATGAGCAAGCAGCTGCCGGTGCTGTGGCAGCCGCGCCGCGCCGGCAGCGACCTGCTGCGCCCGCCCTGGGCCCGCGTCGCCCGCTTCGTCGATTTCCTCGTGCGCTGATCGCCATGGCCACGCCGCCCCCGGACGACGCCGACCCCATCGAGCACCGGCTGCGCCATGGCCTGCCGCGCCCGCCGCGGCTGCAGGACCTCGCCACCACCGGGGTCTGGATCGTGCAGTGGCGGCAGGAACACGGCCCGCGCCCGGGGATCGCCCTGCACCGCTGGCTCGAGGAGCGGCATCCGGGCTGGTCGCGCCTGGTGGACTGCCAGGGCCGCACCGACGTGGTCTCGGCGATCAAGGCCGCCACCTGGTCCGCCCGCGACGGCCGGGCCAGCCCGATCCTGCACCTGGACGCGGATTGCGACGGCGACGGGCTCACCGGACCCGAGCGCGGCGGCGGCCCCGGCCGCGCGGCCTGGGGCGACCTCGCGCCGTATCTCGCCCAGCTCAACGTCGCCACCCGCGGCAACCTGGTCCTGGTCTGCACGGCGGGCGCCGGCGTCGCCGGGCGACTGGCCGGGGCCACGCGCGAACGCAGCCCGTGCGCCGCGGTGGTCGCGCCGTCGACGGCGAGTCCGCCGCCGCCCGCGCCCTGGCTGATCGCCACCCAGCGCCTGTACCGCAGCTGGCGCCAGGGCCAGCCCGGGCTGGCCGACGCCTCCGTGCCGCTGGCGCCCGCCATGCTCGAGGCGGCGTCGATGCCGGACCTGCTCTACGAGCGGCTGCTGGCGCACCTGTTCGCGGCGACCCGCGCGGACGCCGTGGCCGCCCCGGGCGGCGGTCCGGGCGCCCTGCTCGCGCGCCTGGGCCTCGAGGCCGACCCGTCACTCGCCTGGCCGGCCCTGCCGCGCCGGCTGCAGCGCTACTGGCGCACCCTGTTCATGGCCGACCTGCACCCGGAGAACCTGCAGCGCTTCGACTTCGAGCTCAAGACCGCCGCCTGGCGCGTGCTGCAGGCGCGCGGCCTGGCCTGAGCGGCCGCCCGCGCCGGTTCAAGGCCGGCACGCGGCGGCCGTTAACGGGGTCGACCCACACGCACGGTCAGCATCGATGTCCGGTATCCTGCCCCGCCCACGGAAGGGACCCAGGTCGTGCCAGTCCGCCCCGACGCCGCCGTGCGCGGGGCGCCGCGGGGGCGTGCGATGAGCGCGGACGACCGCGCACGGGGGCCGGCGCCGGACGAGTCGATGGACCGGATCTGGATCCGCAACCTGCTCGACAGCGCCGACGAGGTCATCTACTTCAAGGACCTGCAGAGCCGGTTCCTGCGCGTCAGCCTGGGCATGGCCCGGCGCCATGGCCTGACCCGCGAACAGTGCTACCTGCTCACCGACTTCGACCTGTTCGCCGAGGAGCACGCGGCCGCGGCGCTCGCCGACGAGCAGCAGATCATCCGCACCGGCGAGCCGATCATCGACATCGAGGAGTGCGAGAGCTTCGTCGACGGCTCCACGCGCTGGGTCTCGACCAGCAAGTTCCCGCTGCGCGACCTCGACGGCCGCATCATCGGTACCTTCGGCATCTCGCGCGACATCACCCGGCGCGTGGTCGCCGAACAGGCGATGGAGCGGCTGGCCGAGCGCTCGGCCGCGGCCAGCGCCGAGCTGGCGCGGGTGGAGGCGCAGCTGCGCGCGGTGCTCAACGGCTCATCCGACGCCATCGCCCAGTACTCGCCCGACCTGCGCTACCGCTACGTCAACCCGGCCGGCGAGCGCCTGCGCGGCATGGCCCTGGAAGACCTGATCGGCCGCACCGACCGCGAAATCGTGCCCGACATCCCGGGCCTCGACGCGTGGGAGTCCGCGCTGCGCGAAGTGCTGTCCACCGGCGCGCCGCGCGAGCACGAGTTCTCGCTGGTGCTGCACGACGGCCGCGAGGGCTGGTTCCATACCACGATGTCGCCCGAGACCGACGTCTCCGGCGCGGTGGTCGGGGTGCTGACCTCCACCCGCGACGTCACCCAGGCCAAGCTCGCCGAACGCGCGCTCGCCCACCAGGCCATGCACGACCCGGTGACCGGGCTCGCGAACCGCTACCTGCTGATGGACCGCCTCGGCCAGGCGATGCTGCGCCTGGAGCGCCATTCCGGCCGGGTGGCGCTGGTGTTCATCGACCTCGACCACTTCAAGACCATCAACGACTCGTACGGGCACGAGGTCGGCGACGAGGTGCTGGTGGAGCTCGCGCGCCGCCTGTCGTCGGTCGGCCGCCGCGAGGACACCGTCGCGCGCCTCGGCGGGGACGAGTTCGTGATGCTGTGCGAGAACATCGCCGGCGATGCCGACCTGCACGACCTCGCCGCGCGGGTGGTGGCGACGCTTTCCGAACCGTTCGCGGTCGGCAACGGCCTGCAGCTGGCGCTGTCGGCCAGCGTCGGCGTGTCGGTCACCAGCGATCCGCACGCGCGCCCCGCCGACCTGCTGCGCGACGCGGACACCGCGATGTACCGGGTCAAGCAGCACGGCCGCAACGGCTACCACCTGTTCGACGACAGCGCCGACCGCGAGAACGACGACCACCTGCAGCTGGCCGCCGAACTGCAGCACGCCGTCGAGCGCGGCCAGCTCACGCTCGCCTACCAGCCGTTGCTGTCGCTGTCGGACCAGCGCCTGCTCGGCTTCGAGGCGCTGCTGCGCTGGCGCCATCCCAGCCGCGGCACGCTGCTGCCGGCCGAGTTCCTGCCCACGGCGGAGCGCGCGGGGCTGATGGGCCAGATCGGCGCCTGGGTGCTCGACGCGGCCTGCGCCCGGCTCGCGGCATGGACGCGGCATGCGCCGCGCGACGACGCGCCGCTGAGCATGGCGGTGAACGTCTCCGGCAGCCAGCTGCGCTCGGGCGGCTTCGTCGACCAGGTCCGCGGCGCCCTGGCCGCGCACGGCATCGCGCCGTCGGCGCTGCGGCTGGAGATCGGCGAGCGCGAGCTGATCCACGACGACCCGCGCATCGAATCCACCCTCTCGGCCCTGGGCGCGATGGGGGTGCAGCTGGTCGTCGACGACTTCGGCGCCTCGGTCACCTCGCTGGCGCGGCTGCCGCGGATCCCGGTGAGCGTGGTCAAGCTGGCCCGCTTCGCCGACCTCGGCCAGCGCGAGGTGGTGGCGGCGGTGATCGCCACCGCGCACGGCCTGGGCATGAGCGTGGTCGGCGGCGGAATCGAGGACGCCGAGCAGCTGGCCCAGCTCAGCGCCCTGTCCTGCGACGACGGCCAGGGCTTCCTGCTCGGCCGCCCGCTGGACGAGGCCGGCGCCGAACGCCTGCTGCACGGCGCGCGCGCCGTCCCCACGTAGCGGGCCCGGGCGCGACCACCGCCGGCGGGGCGGGCTAACATGGCCGGTCCCCACGCGCAGGTCGTCGCATGAAGATCGCCTCCTGGAACGTCAACTCGCTCAACGTGCGCCTGCCGCACCTCGAACGCTGGCTGCGCGAGGCGCAACCCGACGTGGTCGGCCTGCAGGAGACCAAGCTCGACGACGAACGCTTTCCCGATGCGGCGCTGGCCGCGCTCGGCTACCGCAGCGTGTTCCATGGGCAGAAGACCTACAACGGCGTCGCGATCCTGGCCCGCGACCGCGCGATCACGGACGTGCAGGCGGGCATTCCCGGGTTCGCGGACGACCAGCGGCGGGCGATCGCCGCCACCGTCGACGGCGTGCGCATCGTCAACCTGTACGTGGTCAACGGCCAGGACGTGGGCACGGACAAGTACGCCTACAAGCTGCGCTGGCTCGACGCCGTGCACGGCTGGCTGGCGCAGGAACTGCAGCGCCACCCGCGCCTGGTGGTGCTGGGCGACTTCAACATCGCGCCCGAGGACCGCGACGTCCACGATCCCGCGATCTGGAACGACGACCACATCCTGACCTCGACCGCCGAACGCGCGGCGCTGCGCCGGCTGCTGGCGCTCGGCCTGCACGACGGCTTCCGCCTGCACCACGAGGAAGCGGGCATCTTCAGCTGGTGGGACTACCGCCAGGCCGCGTTCCGCCGCAACCTGGGCCTGCGCATCGACCTCACCCTGGTCTCCGACGCGCTGCGCGGCGACGCCGCGGAGTCCGGCATCGACCGCGAGCCGCGCACCTGGGAGCGCCCCAGCGACCACGCGCCGGCGTGGGTCGTGCTGGGGCGCTGACGCGGCCTAGTCGACCGACGCCTCCGGCCGGGCCGCCTCGGGCGCCATGCGCTGGAAGCAGTGGCGGCCCGCGGGATGGCGCCAGCCTTCGTCCTGGCGCAGGCTGGTGGTGCCGTCGCGGGTGTCGGTCGCGAACACGGCGCACAGCCGGTAGCGACGGCCCTCGCCCGGTTCGTACTGGTACGGCGTGGTGCCGAGCGGATCGACCAGCGACAGCCTGCGGCCGGTCTCGTCGCCGAGCGTTTCGAGCGCCGGCGGCAGCCGGCCTTCGCGCCGCGCGTACTCGTCGATCGCGGCCTCCAGCTGGCGCAGGTGGTCCACCCGGCGTTCGTCCAGCCGCGCCTGGCGCTGCGCCGGCGGCGTGCCGATCACCGCGATCGCCGCCACCACCGAGGCCAGCACCGCGACCGCCGCGGCCGTCACCAGCGCGCGGCCGATGCCGCGGCTGTCGCGGCCGGACTCGTCGCGGCGCAGGTCGGACAGGTAGTAGCCGAACACCGCGCCGGCGATCGCGCCCACCACCAGCACCTTGAGCAGGAAGCGCAGGCTGGCCTCGCCGCCGAGGACGTTGTAGACCAGCGCCACCAGGTCGCCGATCAGCACCGCGGCGGCGATGAACAGGGTGAGGTAGGTCAGCCAGCGCCGCACCGGCGACAGGCGCCTCACCGGATCGCGCGCGAGATCGCCGCCGATGCGCCGCGCCAGCCAGGCGAACAGCGGGAACGCGACCACCAGCGCCGCGATCGACCAGCGCATCGAGGGGCCCAGTCGCACCACGCGATAGGCCGGGTCGGCCGCGTCGGGCAGGACGTGGTTGACGAGGTCGAACAGCAGGCTGCCCAGGTGCCAGGCCGACAGGTACAGGGTGGCGAACAGGAGCAGGTATTCGAACGCCTCGCGCGCCGACAGCTGCGGGCGTGGTCGCGGCACCGGCACGGGACTGTCGACGTCGGCGTACTCGGCCAGCGCGGCCCGCACCTGGGCCGGGCTCCAGCCGGCCTCGGCGAGCACCGATTCCACCTGCGGCCGCGGCATGCCGGCGGCCAGCGCGTCGCGCACGAAGCGCTCGAGTTCCTGCGGGACTGCCATGCGCGTCTCCCGATGCGAAAAGGCCGGTGGCCACCCTGCGGGGCGGCCACCGGCCTGGTCAAGTGCGCTGGCGCAAGTCGCGCGCTGCGCTACCGCGCGGGCAGGATCAGTCCCTGTGCTCGCCGATGACGCGGCCGTCCTCCGGATCCAGGCGCAGCTCGACCTTCCGGCCGGAAGCGTCGCGGGCCTCGGCCTTCCACACGCCGTCGTCGAATTCGACGTCGTGCACGTCGCCGTAGCCGGCAGTGGCGAGGCGGGCCTCGATGTCGTCCTTGCCGAGCCTGGAGACCTGGTGGTCGGGATAGACCTTGCCGGTGCGCGGATCGATCGACAGGTCCACGCTGCGGCCGTCGGCGCTGCGCGCGTCGGCGGTCCAGACACCGTCGTCGAACTCGACGTCGTGGACGTTGGTGTAGCCCTCGGCTTCGATCTTCGCGCGGACCTCGGCCCCGGTCAGGGCCTTGTCGGCGTCCTGGGCCAGTGCGGTGCCGGCGGCGGCCGCCACGGCCATGGCCAGCCAGGCCTTGCGGAAACGGATCGGACGTCGCATTGCATGTACTCCTCGCAGGGGGAAGGCGCATGCTCGCGGGGACGCGGGCAAGCCGTCGTGAACCCGCGTGCGCGGCCGCCATCCGGTTCACGTGGCGGCGGGGATCGCGAAGGACGCGCGGGCGCCGCGCCATCCCTGCGGCGACGGATGCGGCGGCCGCGATGCCGGGCCGCCGCGGCCGTACCCGACGCCTGGGGCAGGCGCGAACCCGGCCGGCGCCCGGGGATCGCGCGACGGCTCGAGCGTCACCTTCCTGCGCGGGCGCGGGGACGAAGCGGAGGATGCCCGGCGCCTGGACGCCGGCGAAAAAAAGCCCGGCCAAGGCCGGGCACCGTATGCAGCAAGAGAGAGAGAACTGTGCGTCAGCGAACGCTGCCGCGGCGGAACAGGTTGACGATCGCGAGCAGGATCACCGCGCCGATCAGCGACACGATGAAGCTCATCACGGTGATGCCGTCGTTGATCGAGCCCGCGCCCAGCAACGGCCCGATCAGCCAGCCGCCGATCAGCGCGCCGACGATGCCGACCACGATGTTGAGGATGATGCCCTGCTGCGCGTCGCGCTTCATGATGATGCTGGCAAGCCAGCCCACGATGCCGCCGACGATCAGCCAGATGATGATGCCCATGAGTGCTGCCTCCTGATCAGTGAAGTCCGCCCGCCGCTGGCTGCGTGCGGAGTGGACTTCATGCTGGCAGCCCGATCGTGACGGCGGCGTCAGCGCGACGCGTCGTCCTCGCCGCACTGCAACAGGCGCAGCAGCGCGGTGCGCGGCAGCTTGCCGGTGTCGTTGCGCGGCAACGCGCGCACCCGCCGCAGCGGCCGCGGCAGGAACACCGGGTCGATGCTGCGGCGCAAGGCCTCGCGCACAGCCGCCTCGCCGAGGGTGTCGCTGGCGTACACGGCGGCGATGCGGCGCACGCCGGCGCGCTCGTCGTCGAGCTGGAACACCGCGCCGTCCTCCACGCCCGGCACCTCGAGCAGGCGCCGGGTCAGGTCGGCCAGCGACGCGCGCTTGCCGGCGATCTCGAGCAGGTCGACCTGGCGGCCGCGCAGCTCGAAGCGGCCTTCGCCCAGCAGTTCGACCACGTCGGCGAGCAGCACCGGCGCGGGCAGCCCCGGCACGGTGACCAGGGTGCCGTCGGGCCGCGGCTCCAGCCGCACGCCGGGAAACAGGCGCCAGGCCTCGCCCGCGGCCGCGCGGCGGCTGGCGATGATGCAGGTCTCGGTGGAGCCGAAGGTTTCGCGCACCTCGCAGCCGCAGCATGCCTCGGCTTCGGCCGCCAGCGCCTGCGGCAGCGGCGCGGTCGCGCTCACGATCCCCGCCATCGGCGGCAGCGCCACGCCCGAGCCGACCAGCGCGCGCAGGTGCACCGGGGTGGTCACCAGCAGCCGCGGCGCGGCGGCCTCGTGCAGGGCGCGGGCGATGTCCTCGGGAAAGAACGGGCGCCCGCGGTGCACCGCCACCGGCCCGAGCAGCGGCAGCACCACCGACATCTCGATCCCGTACATGTGCTGCGGCGGCACCGTCGCCACCACCTGCGGTTGCATGCCCGCCGGCCACAGGCTCTCGAGCGCGGCCAGGTTGCGCGCGGTGCTGGCGCGCAGCGCGCCCAGCGTCTTGGCGTGCGGCATCGGCGTACCGGTGCTGCCGGAGGTGAAGCCGATCGCGACCACCGCTTCGTCGGGCACCCGCAGTGGCGGACCGTCGAGCCAGGGCAGCCGCTGCGGCAGGTGCACGAAGTGGCTCCCGCTCGGCAGCAGTCCCGCGTCGCAGCCGCAGGCCTCGCCGTCGCCGATGCAGTAGCTGTCGGGATGGCGCGCGCGCACCTCGTCGATCGCGGCCCGGGTCCGGGTCGGCGGCAGCAGGTTCACCTGCCCGCGCACGGCCACCGCGCAGAACGCGACCAGGAACCGGTAACGGTCCTCGCACAGGTTCACCGCGAAGCCGGCGCGCGGCAGCCGCGCCGCCAGCGCGCGCACGTGCCCGGCGAACGCGGCGGCGCTGACCACATGCGCGCCGTCGAATGCAAAGGCCCGCGCGCCATCGCCCGTCGGCAGCGGCGATGGCGCGTGCATGGGTGCGGTGTGGTGCCCGATCGCCGCCGACATTCTTCTCCGCGCAGTTCACGCCGTCCGGCCGCTAGCTTACGCTGGCCGGCCCATGGAGACCGAGTCCGGCCCGCCGATGCCCCACCCGCCCGACAGCCTCGACCTGGGCGCGGTGCGCTGCGCCTGGGGCCCGTACCGGCGCGGCGAGCGGGCCGAACCGCAGGCCCGGCGCTGGCTGGCGGCGCAGCTGGCGGTGGACGAGGAGGCGCTCGGGCTCTGGCGCGATGCCCGCGGCCGCCCACACCTGGGGCCCGCCCACGCCGGCCTGGACGCGAACTGGAGCCACAGCGGCGAACGCCTGCTGGTGGCGCTGGCGCGCGGCGCCCGGGTGGGCGCGGACATCGAGTGGCTGCGCCCGCGGCCGCGGGCGATGACCCTGGCGCGGCGCTTCTTCACCCCGCGCGAGGCGGCGCTGCTGGCGGCGCTGCCGGCGGCCGAGGCCGAAGACTGGTTCGTGCGCCTGTGGTGCGCCAAGGAGGCGGTGCTCAAGGCCCACGGCCACGGCATCGCGTTCGGCCTGGGGAAGCTCGAGTTCACCCGCGAACCGGACGGCTGGCGGCTGCACGCCTGCGACCCGGCCCTGGGCGCGCCCGGTGACTGGCGCCTGCATGCGTTCACGCCGGCGCCCGGCTACCTGGCCACCCTGGCCTGGCGGCCCTCGCCGGCGGCGGACGTCGCGCCCGGTCCTACAATGGCGCGATGACCGCATCCTCCCCCGACGCGCTGCGCGGGACCGTCGAATCCGGCCTGGCCGCGCTCGGGCTCGACGCCGCGCTGGCCGGCCCGCTGCTCGACTACCTGGCGCTGCTGCAGCGCTGGAATGCCGCCTACAACCTGACCGCGGTGCGCGATCCGCGGCAGATGGTGGTCCTGCACCTGCTCGATTCGCTGGCGATCGCGGCGCACACCGAGGGCCTGCAGCGTCTGGCCGACCTGGGCACGGGCGCCGGCCTGCCCGGCATCCCGCTGGCGATCGCGCGCCCCGACCTGCAGGTCACCCTGGTCGAGTCCAACGGCAAGAAGGCGCGCTTCCTGCGCGAAGCGGTGCGCCAGCTGGGCCTGGCCAACGCGCGGGTGGCCGAAACGCGCGCCGAGGCGCTGGATGAACCGGGTGCCCATGATGCGATCACCGCGCGCGCGCTGGCGCCGCTGGCCGAGATCCTGGCCGTGGGCGGGCACCTGGTCCGCCCGGGCGGCCGGCTGCTGGCGATGAAGGGCCAGCGCCCGGACACCGAACTGGCCGCGCTGCCGGCCGGCTGGCGCCTGGAGGGCGTGCACCGGCTGGACGTGCCCGGGCTGGCCGCCGAGCGCCACCTGGTGGTGGTCGAACGCCTGTCCTGAAGCCGCGCGGCGGCGCGCCGGCCGCGGCCGCGGGCGGCCGGCCGCGGCGTGGTCCACGGGCCGCGGACGACGCGGGGGCGCCGGGCGCGGCATAATCCCCCGTCCGGGCCGCCCTTCGCGGCCGATCCCCGCCGCAACCGAGGCACCCGGACCCCATGGCCCGCATCATCGCCATTGCCAACCAGAAGGGCGGAGTCGGCAAGACCACCACCGCGGTCAACCTCGCCGCGGCGCTGGCCGCCACCCCGAAGCGGGTGCTGCTGATCGACCTCGACGCCCAGGGCAACGCGACCATGGGCAGCGGCATCGACAAGCGCGACCTGCACGCCTCGACCTGCGACGTGCTGCTCGAGGAGCTGCACGCCGAGGACGTGATCGTGGAGACCGCCGAGGGCTACGACCTGCTGCCGGCGAACACCGACCTGACCGCGGCCGAGATCGAGCTGATGGACGAGGAGGGCCGCGAGCAGCGGCTCAAGCGCGCGCTCGAACCGCTGCGCCCGCGCTACGACTTCATCATCATCGACTGCCCGCCGGCGCTGTCGTTGCTGACCCTCAACGCACTGACCGCGGCCGATTCGGTGATCGTGCCGATGCAGTGCGAGTACTACGCGCTTGAGGGCCTGAGCGCGCTGCTCGAGACGATCGAGGCGCTCCGGGCACGGCTCAACCCGGCGCTGGAGATCGAGGGCGTGCTGCGGACCATGTTCGACGTGCGCAACAACCTGGCCAACGCGGTTTCGGCCGAGCTGGTGCAACACTTCGGCGACAAGGTGTTCCGTACCATCGTGCCGCGCAACGTGCGCCTGGCCGAAGCGCCCAGCCACGGCCAGAGCATCATCGGCTACGACCGCGGCTCGCGCGGCGGCATCGCCTACCTCGGCCTGGCCGGCGAGGTGCTGCGCCACCAGCGCGAGCGCGAACAGGCCGCGCGCCAGGCGCGGCCCGACACCCCACACGAAACGGAGACCCCGGCATGAGCACCGCCAAGCCAGCGTCCACCAAGCCCGCGCCCGCCCGCAAGCGCGGCCTCGGCCGTGGCCTGGAGGCCCTGCTCGGCCCCAAGGGCGCGGCCCAGGCGCCGAAGCTCGAACCCGAGCCCGGCGAGGCGCTGCGCAACCTGCCGGTCGACGCGCTGCGCCCGGGCAAGTACCAGCCGCGCAAGCACTGGGACGGCGAACGCCTGGACGAGCTGGCCGAATCGATCCGTGCCCAGGGCGTGATCCAGCCGATCGTGGTCCGCGCGCTGGCCGACCGCACCTACGAGATCATCGCCGGCGAGCGCCGCTGGCGCGCCTCCAAGCTGGCCGGCCTGGCCGAGATCCCGGCGGTGGTGCGCGAGGTCGACGACCGCACCGTGGTGGCAATGGCGCTGATCGAGAACATCCAGCGCGAGGACCTCAACCCGCTGGAGGAGGCGCAGGCGCTGCAGCGCCTGATCGACGAGTTCGACCTCACCCACGCCGCCGCCGCCGAGGCCGTCGGCCGCTCGCGCGCGGCGGTCTCCAACCTGCTGCGGCTGCTGGAGCTGCCGCCGGCGATCCGCGCCCTGGTCGAGGAACGCAAGCTGGAGATGGGCCATGCCCGCGCCCTGCTGACCCTCTCGCCCGATCTCGCCGCGAAGCTGGCGAAGGAAGCCGCGGAGCAGGGCTGGTCGGTGCGCGAGGTCGAGCACCGCGCGGCGCAGTTCGCGGCGGGCAAGGTGCCGGCCGGCGGTCGCCGCAAGCCGGCGCCCAGGGGCGCGGCCGCGCCCGACATCACCCGGCTCGAGAACGAACTGTCCGAGATCCTGGGCGCCAGGGTCAGCATCCAGAACGGCCGCGGCAACAAGGGCAAGCTGGTGATCCACTACGCCGGCCTCGACGCGCTCGACGGGGTGCTGGAACGCCTGCGCGGCAAGTGAGCGCACGCGCGTCCGGACGGGCGCGACGCGCCGCACCGGCCGTTCCGGCTGCAGGCGCGGCTGCGGCCGCGAACCGGCCTCCGGACCCGGGATCCCGGGCAGTGGGGTCGCGGCTGAAGCCGCTCCTGCGGGGCGGGTTCCCCGCCGGCGCGCCGGCAGCCTGGCCCGCCCCCGCCGCCATCATCGGCCGGCCATGCGGCGTGGCCGATACTGTGCCCGCATGAGCACCTGGCGCCTGCAATCGGTCTTCGAGCCGTCGTCGATCGCGATCGTCGGCGGCAGCCCGCGCGAACGCTCGGCCGGGCGCGCGGTGATGCGCAACCTGCGCCAGGGCGGCTACGGCGGGAAGATCGGCTGGGTCAGCCCGCGCCACCGCCGGATCGACGGCATCGCCACCGTGCGCCGGCTCGCCGACCTGGGCTGGGTGCCGGACCTGGCCGTGATCACCGCGCCGGCCCACCTGGTGCCGGGCCTGGTGGCGGAAGCCGCGCAGCTGGGGGTGGGCGCGGCGCTGCTGCTCAGCGCCCACCTGGGACCGGGCCGCGACGCCTTCCACGACGCGATCCGCGACGCCGCGCGCCCGCACGGCATGCGCATCGTCGGCCCGCACTGCCTGGGCATCGTCTCGGCCCACGCCGGGATCAACGCCAGCATCGCCGCACGCGCGCCGCAGCCGGGCGACCTGGCGCTGGTGTCGGAGTCGAGCGCGATCGCGGCCGCGCTGGTGGAGTGGGGCGTGTCGCGCGCGATCGGCTTCTCCAAGGTGGTCTCGCTCGGCGACGCGCTCGACGTGGACTTCGCCGACCTGCTCGACTACCTGGCCACCGACCGCCATACCCGCGCGATCCTGATGTACGTCGAGCGGGTGGCCGACGCGCGCAAGTTCATGTCCGCCGCGCGCGCGGCCGCGCGCGCCAAGCCAGTGGTGCTGGTGCGCGCCGCGCGGCCGCAGCCGGCGGCGAGCATCACCGAGATCGGCCTGCGCGCGCTGGCGCCCGCCGACGCGGTGCACGCGGCCGCGTTCCAGCGCGCCGGCCTGCTCCAGGTCGAGGCCCTGGACGAACTGTTCGCTGCCGCGCAGACGCTTTCCACGGTGCGCACCTTCCCCGGCCGCCGGCTGGCGATCCTGGGCAACGGCGGCGGCGTGGGGCTGCTGGCCGCGCAGCAGCTGGCCAGGCTCGGCGGCACGCTCGCCACGCTGGCGCCGCAGACGGTGGCCGCGCTCGACGCGGTGCTGCCGGGCGGCTGGTCGCACGACAACCCGGTGGACCTGGTGGTCGACGCCGACGGCGAGCGTTACGGCGCCGCGGTCGAGGCGCTGCTGCAGGACCCGGACAGCGACGCGCTGCTGGTGGTGAACGTGCCGACCGCGTTCACCTCGCCACTGGACGCGGCCAGGGCGCTGTCGGGCGCGCTCCAACGCCGCCCGCCGCGCGCCGCGCGCAAGCCGGTATTCGCGGTCTGGCTGGCCGACGACGACCAGGCCCTGGCCGAGCTGCACCGCGCCGGCGTGCCCGCGTACGCCACCGAGACCGAAGCCGTGAACGGCTTCATGCACCTGGTGCGCTACCGCGAGGCGCAGCAGGCGCTGATGGAAACCCCGCCCAGCCTGCCGGCCGACTTCGCGGTGGACGCCGACGGTGCGCGCGCGCTGGTGCGCGAGGCGCTGGCGCGCGGCGACGTGCAGCTCGACCCGCAGGCGACCGCGCGGATCCTGGCCTGCTACGGGATCGAACTGGAGGCGCCGCTGGCCGCGGCCGACCCCGGGGCCGCGGTCGAGGCGGCGCGGCCGCTGCTGGCGGCCGGGCGCACCGTCGCGGTCAAGATCGACTCGCCTGACATCGCCCACAAGACCGTGGTCGACGGCGTGCGCCTGAACCGCGGCAGCGAGCAGTCGGTGCGCGACGCCGCCGAAGAGGTGCTGCGGCTGGCGCGCGAGCGCCGCCCCGACGCGCGCATCCGCGGAGTGACCGTGCAGGCGATGGTCGAGCGGCCGCACGCGCGCGAGCTGATCGCGGCGATCGCCGATGACCCGGTGTTCGGCCCGGTGATCGTGTTCGGCCGCGGCGGCGTCGCGGTGCGGGTGGTCGACGACCTGGCCGTGGCCCTGCCACCGCTGGACCTGCGCCTGGCCCACGAGCTGATCGGCCGCACCCGGGTCTCGCGCCGGCTCAAGGCCCACCGCGGCGAGCGCGCGGCCGACGAGCGCGCGATCGCGCTGACCCTGGTGAAGCTGGCCCAGCTGGCGGCCGACGTGCCCGAGATCCGGCAGCTGAGCCTGAACCCGATGCTGTCCGACGCCGACGGGGTGGTGGTGGTCGACGCCCGGATCCTGGTCGGCCCGGTCCAGGCCCTGCACCGCGGCCGTGGCCACCCGCGCTTCGCGATCTTCCCCTACCCGAGCGAGCTCGAGCGCCACATCACCCTGGCCGACGGCACCCGCGCCTTCGTGCGCCCGGTGCGGCCCGAGGACGAGGCCCTGTTCCGCGAGTTCTTCAGCCACGTCACCGACGAGGACCTGCGCCTGCGTTTCTTCCAGTCGGTGCGCCACTTCAGCCACGAGTTCATCGCCCGGCTGACCCAGATGGACTACGCGCGCTCGATCGCGCTGGCGGCGATCGACGCCGACGGCGCCATGCTCGGCGCGGTGCGCCTGCACGCCGACGCCAACTACGAAGCCGGCGAGTACGGGATCCTGGTCCGCTCCGACCTCAAGGGCCGCGGCCTGGGCTGGCAGCTGATGTCGATCATGATCGAGGCCGCCGGCTGGATGGGGCTGCGCGAGGTCGAGGGCCAGGTACTGCGCCAGAACCGGGGCATGCTGGCCATGTGCGAGCAGCTGGGGTTCCGGATCACCCCGGACCCGGACGAGCCGGGGCTGATGGTGGTGCGGCTGCCGGTCCCCGCCCCGGGGACGCCGCCCGGCGGCGCCCCCGGCTGAACCCGGCCGGCCGGGGCCGGACTTGTCCACAGGCCGCCTGGCGGGCATAATTGCCGGCTCGCTGTGCCCAGGCCCCTTGCGCCCCGGGCGCCGGAGCGGCCGGGAACGCGATCCCCCCGCCCCCATGCAGCGACCCTGTCCCGCATTGCGTGGCAGGCGCGGCCCCCCGGGGCCGGCGCCCGCCGGGGCCGCCGCCTCCCTGGCCAAGGGGGGCACCATGACACTTTCGAGGTGTGCAATGTCCCGAGTCTGCCAAGTCACCGGCAAGCGTACGACGACCGGCAACAACGTCTCGCACGCGATGAACAAAACCCGCCGCCGCTTCATGCCGAACCTGCACGAGCGCCGGTTCTGGGTCGCCAGCGAGAACCGCTGGGTGAAGCTGCGCGTTTCCACGGCTGCGCTGCGCACCATCGACAAGAACGGCATCGATGCCGTCCTGGCCGAGCTGCGCAAGCGCGGCGAGAAGGTCTGAGGAGCAGGACGTCATGGCATCCAAGCGCGACAAGATCCGTCTGATTTCGTCGGCCAACACCGGCCACTTCTACACCACGGACAAGAACAAGAAGAACACCCCCGGCAAGATGGAGATCAAGAAGTACGATCCCGTCGTCCGCAAGCACGTGATCTACAAGGAAGGCAAGATCAAGTGACCTGACCGCCACGCGACAGCGTGGCTGCCGAGGAATCCCCGGCGCGAGCCGGGGCCGCGAAACCCGCCGCAAGGCGGGTTTTTGCGTTGTGGGGCCGCGCCGGGCGCGGCGGACGGGTCCCGCGGCGACGGCGGGCCCCCACCCCAACCCTCCCCCGCACGCGGGGGAGGGGGCATTCCGCGGCTGCGCGGTGGTGTGGGAGCACCGCCGGGACGCGGGAAGGGCGCGGAGCCCTGCGACCCGCGCAAGAGCCGCGACCCCCCCGCACACGGGGCAGGCGGGACATTCCGCGGCTGCGCGGTGGTGTGGGAGCACGGCCGGAACGCGGGAAGCGCGCGGAGACCTGCGACCCGCGCAAGAGCCGCGTCCCCTCCCCCGCGCGCGGGGGAGGGGGGACCGCCGGGCCACGCCGGCCTCGTCCAGCACCTCCCCTCCCCCGCGCGCGGGGGAGGGGGACATTCCGCGACTGTGCGGTGGTGTGGGAGCACGGCCGGAACGCGGGAAGGGCGCGCGGAGACCTGCAATCCGCGCAATAGCCGTGCCCCCTCCCCCGCATGCGGGGGAGGGTCGGGGTGGGGGCGGCCCGCGCCGCCGCCGCGACCGGCCGCGTTACACTCCGGGGCGCACCGATCGGGGGAGGGTTGGATGCTGCCGGGCTGGGTCCTGCTGCTGGTGTCGGTCGGTTATGCCGCGCTGCTGTTCGCGGTGGCGTGGATCGGCGACCGCTACCCACTGTATCCGCAGCGGCCGTGGCTGCGCCCGCTGGTCTACAGCCTGGCGCTGGCGGTGTACTGCTCGTCCTGGACCTTCTACGGCGCGGTCGGCACCGCGGTGCGCTCGGGCATCGGCTACCTGCCGATCTACCTCGGTCCGCTGCTGCTGCTGCTGTTCGGCTGGCGCATCCTCGAGCGCATGGCGCGGGTCGCCCAGGCCCAGAACACGGTCTCGATCGCCGACTTCATCGCCTCGCGCTACGGCCGCTCGCAGCCGCTGGCCGCGCTGGTCGCCACCATCGCCCTGATCGCGGCGGTTCCCTACCTGGCCCTGCAGTACAAGGCGGTGGCGATCAGCCTCGGGGTGCTCGGCGGCCAGGGCACCTCCGGGCGCGTGCTCGGCGACCCGGCGCTGTACGTGGCCGCGCTGATGGCGCTGTTCGCGATCCTGTTCGGCACCCGCCAGGTCGATGCCACCGAGCACCGCCCGGGCATGATGCTGGCGGTGGCGCTGGAGTCGCTGGTGAAGCTGGTCGCGCTGGTCGCGGTCGGGCTGTTCGCCTCCGGCTGGCTCGGCGCGCGCGACCTGGACTACGTCGCCGCCACCCGCTCGCTGCTCGAGGTCGGCCCGCCGGTGGGCTTCGTGGCCCAGACCCTGCTGGCGTTCCTGGCGATCTTCTGCCTGCCCCGCCAGTTCCACGTCGCGATCGTCGAATGCGGCAACGTCGACGACGTGCGCCGCGCGCGGCTGATGTTCGGCGCCTACCTGGTGGTGGTGACGCTGATGGTGGTGCCGATCGCCAGCGCCGGCATCCACCTGTTCGGCCAGGGCTCGGGCGTGGCCCCGGACAGCTTCGTGCTGGCCCTGCCGCTGGCCGAGCACCGCGACACCCTGGCCCTGCTGGCCTACGTCGGCGGCTTCTCCGCCGCCACCGGCATGGTGATCGTGGCCAGCGTGGCGCTGGCGACCATGGTCAGCAACGACCTGGTGATGCCGCTGCTGCTGCGCCGCGGCTGGGCCAGCCGCGGGGGCGGCGACGTCGCCTCGCTGGTGCTGTGGATCCGGCGCGTGGCGATCGTGTTCATCGCCGGCCTCGCCTGGGGCTACTACCGCGCCAGCGGCAGCGACACCTCGCTGGCCTCGTTCGGCCTCATGGCCTTCGTCGCCGTGGCCCAGTTCGCGCCGGCGCTGATCGGCGGCCTGTACTGGCACGGGGCCAGCCGCCGCGGCGCCGAGGTCGGCCTGCTGATCGGGTTCGCGGTCTGGGTCTACACGCTGCTGCTGCCGACCCTGACCGACGCCGGCTGGTTCGATCCGGCCTGGGTGCGCGACGGCCCGTTCGGCATCCACTGGCTGCGCCCGCGCCAGCTGTTCGGGCTGTGGGGCTGGGACCCGCTGACCCACGGCACGTTCTGGTCGCTGCTGATGAACGTCGGCGCGCTGCTGCTGGTCTCGGCGCGCTGGCGCCCGAGCCTGGACGAGCGCCTGCGCGCGGCGCCGTTCCTCGACCCTTACGCCGAGCGCAGCCCGCTCGCCGCCGGCGAGTGGAAGGCGTCGGTCGCCATCGGCGACCTGCTCACCCTCGCGGTGCGCATCGTCGGCGAACGCACCGCGCAGCGCGCGTTCAGCCAGTACGCGCGCGAGCAGGGCGTGGAGCTGCAGCCGCAGGCGCGCGCCGACCGCAAGTGGGTCCAGTTCACCGAGCGCCTGCTGGCGGCGGCGGTGGGCGCGGCCTCGGCGCGGCTGGTGCTCACCAGCGTGCTCAAGGGCTCGGGCATGGAGGTCGGCGAGGTCGTGGCCGTGCTCGACGAGGCCGGCCAGGAGCTGCGCTTCAACCGCGAGATCCTGTCCAACACCCTGGAGAACATCGACCAGGGCGTGAGCGTGGTCGACTCCGACATGTGCCTGGTGGCGTGGAACCGCCGCTACCAGCAGCTGTTCGACTACCCCGACGGCATGCTCTACGTCGGCCGGCCGGTGGCCGACCTGATCCGCTACAACGCCCAGCGCGGCGAGCTCGGGCCGCTGGGGCCGGAGGAGATCGAACTCGAGGTCGCCAAGCGCATCGCCTACATGCGCGCGGGCTCGCCGCACGTGAGCGAGCGCGTGCGCGCCAACGGCCAGGTGCTGGAACTGCGCGGCCAGCCGCTGCCCGGCGGCGGCTACGCCACCAGCTACAGCGACGTGACCGACTACAAGCGCGCCGAGCGCGAGCTGCGCGAGATCAACGAGTACCTCGAGCAGCGCGTGGCCGAGCGCACCCGCGAGGCGGAGATGGCGCAGGAGTCGCGCTCGCGGTTCCTGACCGCGATCAGCCACGACGTGCTGCAGCCGCTCAACGCCGCGCGCCTGTTCGCCTCGGCGCTGCGCGAAAGCCGCGACCCGAAGGAGCAGGCGCACCTGGCCGAGCGCATCGATGCGGCCCTGCGCGCGGCCGAGGAACTGCTCGACGGCCTGCTCGACGTCTCGCGCCTGGATGCCGGCAAGCTCAAGCCCGAGATCACCGACTTCGACGCCGGGGCGCTGCTGCGCGAACTGGCCGCGCAGTACGCGCCGATGGCCGCCGCGCGCAGCATCAACATCCGGGTGCACGCACCGGCGCTGGTGGTGCGCAGCGACCGCCGCCTGCTGCGCCGGGTGCTGCAGAACTTCATCGCCAACGCCCTGCGCTACACCCCGCGCGGGCGGGTGGTGCTGGCCGCGCGCCGGCGCGGCGACCAGGTCGCGCTGCAGGTCTGGGACGCCGGCCCCGGCATCCCCGAGCACCACATGCGCCAGATCTACGACGAGTTCCACCGCTTCGAGCAGCCGTTCGACTGGGACGGCCGCGGACTGGGCCTGGGCCTGTCGATCTGCCAGCGCATCTCGCGCCTGCTCGGCCACACGCTCGACGCGCGCTCGATGGTCGGCCACGGCAGCATGTTCTCGATCGTGGTGCCGCGCGGCGAGGCTTCGCGGCAGGTCCCCGAGCGCCGCGACGAGGGGCCGCGGGTGGACGTGGACCAGGCGCTGACCGGCATGACCGTGCTGTGCGTGGACAACGACCGCGACATCCTCTCGGGGATGACCGCCCTGCTCTCGCGCTGGGGCATCCGCACGGTCACCGCGCCGACCGTCGACGAGGCGCTCGAGCGCCTGTCCGAGCAGCCGGACGTGCTGCTGGTCGACTACCACCTGCACGACCGCCTGGACGGGCTCGACACCCTCGATGCCCTGCGCGAGGCCGCCGGTTCGCCGGTCCCCGGCGCACTGCTCACCGCCGACGGCAGCGACGCGCTCAAGCGCGCCGCGCGCGAACGCGGCTACCGGGTGCTGACCAAGCCGGTGAAGCCGGCCTCGCTGCGCGCGTTCCTGACCGCGCAGCGGCGCCGGGTGGACGCGGGCGCCGAGGCCTGAGCGGCGGCTAGTCCTCGGGCCCCTCCGGGACCACCACCTTCTCCGGGTCCACCGCCAGGCGGCCCGCCATCAGCACCGCCTGGGTGCGGTTGGAGGCGCCGAGCTTGCGCAGGATCGCGCTCATGTGGGCCTTGATCGTGGCCTCGGACACGCCGAGCTCGTAGCCGATCTGCTTGTTGAGCATGCCCGAGCCGAGCATCTGCAGGACCCGGAACTGCTGCGGCGTGAGCTCGCGCACGCGCGCGGCGATCTCCTGCTCGTCCGGGCCGATGCGCGGCGCCGTGTCGGCCACCTCGGGCACCCAGCGGTCGCCGTCGAGCACCCGGCGCAGGGCCGTGCCCAGCAGCTCGGCGTTGGACGACTTCGGGATGAAGCCCATGGCGCCGTGGTCGAGCGCGCGCCGGATCACCGCCGGCTCCTCGCGCGCCGACACCATCACCACCGGCAGCTGCGGGTGCAGGCCGCGCAGGTGGACCAGGGCGCTGAAGCCCTGGGCGCCGGGCATGTTGAGGTCGAGCAGGAGCAGGTCGGCGTCGGGGTGCGCGTCGGCCATCGCGTACAGGCCGTCGGCGTTGTCGGCTTCGTAGAGCTCGGCCTCGGGGATCACGCGGACCACCGCGCCGCGCAGGGCTTCCCGGAAGAGCGGATGGTCGTCGGCGACGAGGATCGTGGTCATGGGGGATGGGGGTATCGGTCCTGGGTACTGCCACGGGCGGCGGGTGGCGGAAGGCGGGCCCTCCGCCGCCCGTCGCGTGTCCTTACGCGCCCCTGCGGTTCTTCACCAGCGAGTCGACCACGGTCGGATCGGCCAGGGTGCTGGTGTCGCCGAGCTGGTCGGGCTGGTTCTCGGCGATCTTGCGCAGGATCCGGCGCATGATCTTGCCCGAGCGCGTCTTCGGCAGGCCGGGCGCCCACTGCAGGAAGTCGGGCGAGGCGATCGGCCCGATCTCCTTGCGCACGTGCGCGACCAGCTCCTTGAGCAGCTCGTCGCTTTCCACCTCGCCGGCCACCAGGGTCACGTAGGCGTAGATGCCCTGGCCCTTGATGTCGTGCGGGAAGCCGACCACGGCGGCCTCGGCCACCTTCGGGTGCGAGACCAGGGCGCTTTCCACCTCGGCGGTGCCGATGCGGTGGCCGGAGACGTTGATGACGTCGTCGACGCGGCCGGTGATCCAGTAGTAACCGTCCTCGTCGCGGCGGCAGCCGTCGCCGGTGAAGTACATGCCCGGGTAGGTCTTGAAGTAGGTGTCGATGAATCGCTGGTGGTCGCCGTAGACCGTGCGCATCTGCCCCGGCCAGGAATCGAGCAGGACCAGGTTGCCCTCGGCCGCGCCCTCGAGGATCTTGCCGTTGGCATCGACCAGGGCCGGCTGCACGCCGAAGAACGGCAGCGTCGCCGAGCCGGGCTTGAGGTCGATCGCGCCGGGCAGCGGCGAGATCAGGATGCCGCCGGTCTCGGTCTGCCACCAGGTGTCGACGATCGGGCAGCGGCCGTCGCCGACCACCTCGTGGTACCAGCGCCAGGCCTCGGGGTTGATCGGCTCGCCGACGCTGCCGAGCAGGCGCAGGCTCGCGCGCGAGGTCTTCTTCACCGGGTCGGCGCCCTCGCGCATCAGCGCGCGGATCGCGGTCGGCGCGGTGTAGAAGATGGTCACCTTGTGCCGGTCGACGACGTTCCAGAAGCGCGAGAAGTCGGGGTAGTTGGGCACGCCCTCGAACACCAGCGAGGTCGCGCCGTTGGCCAGCGGGCCGTACACGATGTAGCTGTGGCCGGTCACCCAGCCCACGTCGGCGGTGCACCAGTAGATGTCGTCCTCGCGCAGGTCGAACACCGCCTCGTGGGTGTAGGCCGCGTACAGCAGGTAGCCGCCGGTGGTGTGCAGCACGCCCTTGGGCTTGCCGGTGGAGCCGGAGGTGTAGAGGATGAACAGCGGGTCTTCCGCGTTCATGCGCTCGGGCTCGCATTCCCCGGGCTGGCCGTCGACCACGGCGTCGTACCAGCGGTCGCGCGGCATCTGCATGTCGACCGCGGCGCCGGTGTGGCGCACCACCAGCACCGTCTCCACGCTCTGGGTGCCGGGCATCTTCAATGCCGCGTCGACGTTGGCCTTGAGCGGCACCTTGCGCCCGCCGCGCAGGCCCTCGTCGGCGGTGATGATCAGCTTGCTGCCGCAGTCGGCCACGCGATCGGCGATCGAGTTCGGGGCGAAACCGCCGAACACCACCGAGTGGATCGCGCCGACGCGGGCGCAGGCGAGCATCGCCACCGCCGCCTCGACGATCATCGGCAGGTAGATCGTGACCCGGTCGCCCTTCTTCACCCCGAGGCTGCGCAGCGCGTTGGCCAGCTTGCACACGCGCGCGTGCAGCTCGCGGTAGCTGACGTGCTTGGGCTCGGCGGCCGGATCGTCCGGCTCCCAGATCAGCGCGGTCTTGTCGCCGCGGGTGGCCAGGTGGCGGTCGAGGCAGTTGACGCTGGCGTTGAGCTCGCCGTCCTCGAACCAGCGGATCCGGAAGTCCTCCAGGTCGTAGCTGACGTCCTTGATCTTCGTCGGGGCCCGGTACCAGTCCAGGCGGGCCGCGGCCCGGCCCCAGAACGCCTCCGGGTCGCTGACCGAGGCCTGGTAGTCCCGTTCGTAGGTGGCGCGGTCGATGCGCGCGCGCGCCGCGAAGTCCGGCGGCACAGGGTAGAGGTCACTCATCTCGTCCTCCCAAGGCAATCAAAGTCCAACGGATCGGTTCCACGCATGAGTTTGCCGCATCCGCGCATGTTGCGTTGCAGCACAACGCTAGGACTTTGGTCGCAGCCCCGCCCCCTCCTACCAAAGACGAATAGGCACCGCCCGCGGCCGCGCGCAGCCTCCCCACGTTGGGCGTTCTTCACTTGTCTCTGGGAGGGGAATCGATGAAAAGACGCAATCCGATGCGGCCGCTGGCGCTCGCCATGTCGCTGGCCCTGGTCGCCCCGGGGGTGGCGTTCGGGCAGACCGCGAAGGAGAAGGAGCTGGAGGCGCGCATCGCCCAGCTCGAGGCCCAGGTCCAGGCGCTGCTGCAGCAACAGCAGCAGACCGAGGCCGCGGTGGCCGCGACCAAGACCGAGCTCGACGAGGTCCGGGTGGCCACGGCAAGCGACGGCAAGCCCGCGATCCAGCGCTCGCCGATCCTGACCGCCGGCAACCCCGGCAGCGTGTTCTCGTACGGCGGCTTCATCAAGCTCGACGCGATGGTCACCGACACCAGCGACGGCGCGATCGCCGAAGGCTCGGCCGGCCGCATGTTCTACGTGCCGAGCACGATCCCGGTCACCGCCAACGGCGCCGAGCCGGACACCGATCCGTACACCGACTTCCACGCCGCGTTCTCCCGCTTCTGGCTGGCGGCCGACTGGACCAGCGAGGGCGGCGACAAGTTCCGCGGCTTCATCGAGGCCGACATGTTCGGCGGCGGCACCGCCAACCTCGGCAACGAGGTCTCGACCAACACCCACGGCATCACCATCCGCCACGCCTACGTGACCTGGAACAAGTGGCTGGCCGGCCAGACCTGGTCCAACTTCCAGGACGTCGCCGCGCTGCCCGAGGCGGTCGACTTCGTGGGCGTCACCGAAGGCACCACCTTCGTCCGCCAGGCCCAGGTGCGCTACACCAACGGCCCGTGGTCGGTGGCGCTGGAGAACCCGCAGACCACGGTCAGCACCGTGGCCACCGCGGCGCGCAACAACGCCGGCGGCAGCGACCTGCTGCCCGACCTCACCGCGCGCTACGTGATGAAGGGCGACTGGGGCCACTTCAGCATCGCGGGCCTGCTGCGCCAGCTCAAGTCGGGCGACGAGAGCGACACCGGCGCCGCGGTCAGCCTGTCGGGCCGGTTCAACCTCGGCGCCAGCGACGACATCCGCTGGATGGCCAGCTACGGCTCGGGCATCGGCCGCTACCTCGCCTTCGGCTTGGGCGCGGACGCCGCGCTCGACGCCAACGGCAACCTCCACGCGCGCGACGGCGGCGGCGGCTTCGTGGCCTGGCGCCACGCCTTCTCGCCGAAGCTGCGCTCGAACCTGATGTACTCGGTGGCCGAGTTCGACAACGACCGCAGCCTGGCCGGATGGGGACCGGCCAGCTGGGCCGAGGTCGAAAGGGCGCAGTCGTTCCACGCCAACCTGATCTACTCGCCGTTCCCGAAGCTGGACGTCGGCGCGGAGGTCAGCTGGGGCCAGCGTGAGCTCGAGGACGACCGCAAGGGCGACCTCAAGCGCTTCCACACGACCATCAAGTACTCCTTCTGACCCGGGGAGAGCGGGCCGCCGCCGGCTGGCGGCGGCTTCGCCGATCCCGGGCACCAGGAACCACCCAGCGTTCGAACCCGAAGTTCCTCGGAGGTGTTTCAGACATGAGTTCAGCCACAGAACATTGGCGCAAGACCCGGAACCTCACGATCACGCATCTCGTGATCTGGTTCTTTTTCGCGTTCGTGATCCACTGGTTCGCGCACGACCTGAGCGAAGTCCGCTTCTTCGGCTGGCCGCTCGGCTACTACATGGCGGCCCAGGGGTCGCTGATCGTGTTCGTCGTCCAGCTGTTCCTGTTCAGCCGGCAACAGCACGCCATCGACGTCAAGTACGGCGTCCACGAAGACGAAGACTGACCACCAGGGGATAACGTCATGGCACTCCAATTCGAAGGCAAGACCTTCATCCAGAGCCTGCCCAAGATCTACGGGATCTACACGGGCGGGTTCCTGCTGTTCTTCTTCGCGATGGCACTGCTGGAGAAGTTCGGGCTGAGCGCGCGTGCGATCGGCCTGTGCTTCGTCGGCTTCACCATCTTCATCTACGCGTTCATCGGCATCCTCTCGCGCACGGCGGCGGCGGATGCGTACTACCTCGCCGGCCGCTCGGTGCCCCCGGTGTTCAACGGCATGGCGACGGCGGCGGACTGGATGTCCGGCGCGTCGTTCGTGGCGATGGCCGGCGGCATCTTCATGTCGGGCTATCCGTACCTCGCGTTCGTGGTCGGCTGGACCGGCGGCTACATCCTCGTGGCCACGCTGATGGCGCCGTACCTGCGCAAGTTCGGCTGCTACACGGTGCCCGACTTCATCGGGACCCGTTACGGCGGCAAGCTGTCGCGCTTCTGCGCCATCATCGTGCTGATCGTGGCGTCGTTCACCTACGTGACCGCGCAGATCACCGCCACCGGCACCATCGCGGCGCGCGCGTTCCTGATCCCGTTCGAGGTGGGCTGCTGGCTGGGCCTGGCCGGCATCCTGGTGTGCTCGATGCTCGGCGGCATGCGCGCGGTGACCTGGACCCAGGTGGCCCAGTACATCGTGCTGATCGTGGCTTACATCCTGCCGATCGTGTGGATGTCGGGCGCGCAGGGCTTCGGCTGGTTCCCGCAGTTCCAGTACGGCCCCGCGGTGGCGCACATCCAGGAGCTCGAGCCGGTGCTGGGCGTCGGCACCCCGCCGACCGACACCGTGGCCGGTCTCTCGGCCCTGACCACCCTGCACGCGTCGCCGAAGGAAGGCGCGATGGCAGCGTGGCAGTTCGTGACCCTGGCGTTCTGCATGATGGTCGGCACCGCGTCGCTGCCGCACATCCTGATGCGCTACTTCACCACCCCGTCGGTCAAGGCCGCGCGCTCGTCCGTGGCCTGGTCGCTGTTCTTCATCTTCCTGCTGTACTTCTCCGCGCCGGCCCTGGCCACGCTGAGCAAGCTGTCGCTGTTCGATCCGCAGCTGGCCAGCTCGATCTTCGGCAAGGCCATCGCCGACGTCGAGGCGCTGGGCTGGGTGAGGAACTGGGGCGAGATCGGCCTGGTGGCGATCCGCGACTCCAACGGCGACGGCATCCTGCAGGTCAACGAGTTCTTCCTGAACCCCGACATCATCGTGCTGGCCACCCCGGAATTCGCCGGCCTGCCGTACGTGATCTCGGGCCTGGTGGCGGCCGGCGGCCTGGCCGCGGCGCTGTCCACCGCGGACGGCCTGCTGCTGGCCATGGCCAACACCCTGTCGCATGACCTGTACTACAAGATCATCGACCCGAAGGCCGAGACCAAGCGCCGCATCATGACCGCCCGCGTCCTGCTGCTGGTGATCGGTGCGGCCGGCGCTGCGGTGGCGGCGATGCGGCTCGAGGGCATCCTCGGCGCCGTGGCCTGGGCGTTCTGCTTCGCGATGTCCGGCCTGTTCGCCCCGCTGGTGCTGGGCGTGTGGTGGAAGCGCGCCAACCGCCCCGGCGCCATCGCCGGCATGGTGGTCGGCCTGGCCGCCGGCTGGGGCTACCTGCTCGCGGTGCGCAACGGCATGGAGCCCTGGTTCGGCCTCGACCACCTGCGCTTCGGCGTGGTCGGCGTGGTCGCCAGCTTCATCGCGATGATCGTGGTCACCCTGGTGACCCCGGCGCCGGACGAGGAGACCCAGCGGATGGTCGACGAGGTCCGCATTCCGCGCGGCGAGGCGCTGGTGCGCCACCACTGATCCATCCGCGGACACGCAGTACCCACCCGATGCCGGGGGAGGCAACTCCCCCGGCATCCTTGTTTGTGAGAGCATGGCCGAAGGGGCCAGTCGCGGGAGGAGCCGCAACTCGATGGTGACCGGAGTACCGCTGTACGCAGTCGTGATCGACTACCTGCTGGGCATGGTGATGTGGACCCTGATCGGTCGATTCGGCATGCGCCTGTTCCTGCCCGAGGACAGCCAGTTCTTCTTCAACCGGTTCTTCGTCAAGGCCACCGACCCGCTGATCCGGCTGTTCAAGCCGATCACGCCCGGCTTCCTGGTCGATGCGGTGGTTCCGCTCTACGTGGCCTGGTTCTTCTTCATGGCCCGCTTCTACGTCATGCCCTGGCTGCTGGGCTATTCGGTGATGGGCATGCTGTCGTTCCCGCTCGAAGGCCAGGCCGCGCAGGGCCTGTACTGGATCGCCAACAAGCTGCTGTCGGGCGGCTGAGCCGCCACGGCATCGCGAACGCGCCGGCCCGGTGCCGGCGCCTTCGCGTTCAGGGCTCGAACGCCGCGTCCACCGCCTTTGCGTCGAGCAGGTCGCGCAGCTCGAAGCGGACCTCCTTCCAGCGGAAGCGCACCGAGTTGCGCACGATGTCGGCGTCGAGCTCCATCAGCGTCTTCACGATCGGCGCGTGCCGCACCAGCGCCTCCGGGCTCTCGTGGAAGCAGCCCTCGTCGTCGCCGATGCGCGACCACGGCGTGAGCGCGATCCGCGCGCGCACCTGCTGGGCGTGCTCCGCGAAGCCCTCGTCGGCCTCGGCCGGGATCCCGGCCTTCTCCAGCACCTGGTCGACCAGGCGCCGCATCAGCATCCCCACCCGCTCCTCCGGCATGCCGCGGCTGGCGAGCAGGCCGCCGGAGAACGCCCCGAGGTCGGACAGGCAGGCCAGCCACACGCGCCACTTGGCGGCATTGAGCAGCTCGACGAAGCCGTCGTTCTCGAACAGTTCCGGATAGCGCTGGCCGGCGCGGGTGCGCATGTAGCCGTACAGGCTGGTCTGGGCGATGAAACTGGCGCGGGTGTCGAGGAAGTCGCGCAGCGCCTGCGGGTCGCGAATCGGCATCCGGCGCACCCGGTTCCCGATGCCGAGGTACTGGCGCACCATCGACAGGAAGCCGCCGAAGCGCGCCAACGGGCCGTGCGAGGTCTGGTCCTGGTTCATCCGTCGGTGTCGTGCGGGAATGTCGTGACTTTGAACGAAGCCGCGGCGCTAGTCGAGGTCGCGCAGGCGCACCTTCTCCCCCCCGCCCATGGCCTCGACCTGGGCAAGCAGCAGCTCGGCGCAGGCCATGGCGTCGGCCGCGGCCGAGTGCTGGCTGTGCGGCGGCAGGCCGTGGCGCGCGCGCGCGGCGGCGAGGGTGAACATGCCCTCGGCGTCGGCGCGTCCGCGGTCGCCGCCGGCGAGCAGGGTCCGGGCCAGCGCGAGGGTGTCGATGAACGGGTTGGGCAGCGGCACGCCGCCATGGCGGCGCAGCAGCGCGCGCAGGAAGCCGCGCTCGATCCCCGCCGCATGCGCCACGATCGCGCGCCCGGCCAGCGCCGGCAGCAGCTCCTCGAGCAGCGCGCGCTCGTCGGCGGCGCCGGCCAGGTCGCTGTCGAGCAGGCCGTGGATGGTCGCGCTCTGGCCCACGCCGGCATCGTCGCGCGGCCGCACCTTCACCTCGCGCGCCGCGCCCATGCGCAGGCGGCCACCGTCGATCGGTACCCAGCCGGCGGACAGGATCTGGTCGCGGGCCGGGTCCAGGCCCGTGGTCTCGAAATCCAGCGCCACCGCCGGCAGCTGCTCGAACGGGGTCGAGGACGTGGGCAACGGCGCCTGCAGCGCCTGCTGCTGCACCGGCAACCGGCACTGGCGCAGCGCGCGCCGGCGCCGCCATTCGCGCCACGGGCTCACGGGAAATCCTGCCTGAGCGCTTCCTGGGCCTCGCGCACCACCACGAACGCGTCGCGCAGCGCGGCGCGGTCGGCGTGGCTGATCCGGCGCACGTCCAGATGGTTGTGCAGCTCCACGCCGCGGCGCGCCTGGTCGGCGTGCAGCTCCACGCGCAGGCCGCACAGCAGGCGGTAGGCGCCGTCGAGGCGGTCGCCGTGGCCGCGGTCGATCGCCCCGCGCGCCACCAGCGCCGTGATCCGGTCGCGGGTCGCGGGCACCGTGATGCCGGCGTGCAGTGCGCGCACCCGCACCAGGTCGGTCAGCGGCATCAGGCCCGAGGCCTTGATGTCGAGGGTCTCGCGGTGTTCGCCGCGGCGCTCGAGCACGAAGCGGCGGAAGAAGCCCAGCGGCACGTCGTAGCTCGCGGCCTGGTGGGCGAGCGCGGTCAGGAACACCGCCTTGCCGCTGCCGCTCGCGGCCTCGGCCATGGCCTCGCGGATGCGCGCCACCAGGCCGGCGTCGCCGTCGATGCCGCGCAGGTCGAAGAAGATGCTCACCCGCAGCACGCCCTCCGGGTCGGGCAGGCCGGACCAGCGTTCGAAATGGCGCAGCCAGCCCGACAGCGGCTGCCGCCACTGCGGCGTCGTGGCCATGATCCCGCCCGGGCAATAGGTGTAGCCGCAGGCATGCAGGCCGTCGCACACGAACCGCGCCAGCCCGGCGAAGTAGTCGTCGGCGCCCGCGGGCGCGTCGTCGGCATAGACGATGCCGTTGTCCTGGTCGGTGCGCAGGCTCTGCTCCTCGCGCGCCTGGGAGCCGAATGCCAGCCACGCCCATGGCGCCGGCGCCGGCCCGAGCTGCTCCTGCGCGAGCACGATCAGCCGCCGCGCCACCGCGTCGGCGATCGTGCTCATCACCCGCGGCACTTCCTCCGGACGCAGGCCCGAGGCGAGCATCAGCTCGAACAGGCGCGGGATGCGCTGGCACAGTTCGGCCACCGCCTCGGGCGTGGGCTGCTTGTGGATCCGCGCGGCCAGGTACAGCGGATGCTGGGTCTGCAGGTTGAGCAGGTCGCGGGTGGTGACCATGCCCACGACGCTGCCGTCGCGCAGCAGCGGCAGGTGGTGGATGCCGCGCGCGGCCATCGCCACGATGCCCGAGAGCACCGGGCTGTCGGCCTCGAGCGCGAGCGGCGACGGCGTCATCACCTCGGCGACCGGCGTGGACGGGTCGAGCGCCCTGGCCACGACGCGGTTGCGCAGGTCGCGGTCGGTGAGGATGCCGTCCGGCCGCCCGTCCTCGCCCACCAGCAGCGAGGACACGCCGTGCTCGGACATGGTCCGCGCGGCCTCGGACACCGGCGTGGACGGCGGCACCGACAGCGGCCCGCGCCGGACCAGGTCGCCGAGCGGGGTCATGAACAGCATGCTGCTCTGGCCGCCCGGCAGGCGGCCCTCGAGCGCCGCCACCAGGCGCTGCTCCAGGCTGCGGATGAAGTACTCGTCGAACTCGCGCGAGCCCGCGCGCAGGTCGTCGAACTCGGCCAGCGGCATGCACCACAGCAGCGAGTCCTCGATCAGGGTATTGGTGAACTGGACCGGCTGGCCGCCGAGCAGGGCCTGCAGGTCGAACACGTCGCCCTCGCCGTAGCGTCCGACCAGGTTGCCGTCGGCGTCGTGCACCTCGACCGCGCCGCGCCGGATCAGGTACAGGGTGTCGCTGCGTTCGCCGATGCGCAGCACCACGGTCCCGGCGCGCCGGTACACGGCCTGGAACGCGGCCGCCGCGCGACGCAGCGCCGCCGGTTCCAGCCGGTCGAACGGCGGGGTCTGGGCGAGGAACCCTTCGACGTCGGCCAGCGGGCTGTCCATGCCGGGATGGTAGCGCCGCGACCCCCGCGCCGACGGCGGGGCTAGACCAAGGTCGAGGCCGGCGGTGGACGCCGCGGCGCCGGGCGGGCATGGTGGCAGCCGCAGCGCCGGACGCCCCCTTTGCCGATGAACCAGGCCGACACCGCCATCCCCCGCTTCGCCGACCCGCTCGCGCTCGACGAGCCGCACCGCAGCGCCAACGCCAATTCCATGCGCCAGCTGGTGCTGGTGCGCTGGATCGCGGTGGTCGGCCAGCTGGTCACCATCGCGCTGGTGCACTGGGGCCTGGGCATCGCCCTGCCGCTGGCGCCGATGTTCACCGCGGTCGGGGTGCTGGCGCTGTTCAACCTGGTGGCGATGCTGCGCCCGCGCCGGCGCGTGACCAACACCGCGCTGCTGGTCGGCCTGCTGGTGGACGTGGCGACCCTGACCGTGCAGCTGTACCTGTCGGGCGGGATCGCGAATCCGTTCGTGTTCCTGTACCTGCTGCAGGTGGTGCTGGCGGCGGAGCTGCTCAAGGCCTGGTCGGCGTGGCTGGTGGTGGCGCTGACCTGCGCCTGCGTGATCGGGCTGACGCTGTTCCCGGGCCCGGTGCACCTGCCCGGCGGCCCGCTCGGCGGCCTCGACAACCCCTACCTGTTCGGCCTGCTGCTGTGCTTCGCCCTGATCGCGGTGCTGCTGGTGGTGTTCATCATCCGCATCCGCCATATCATCCGCGCCCGCGACGCGCGCCTGGCCGCGATGCGCCAGCGCGCGGCCGAGGAGGAGCACATCGTGCGCATGGGCCTGTTGGCCTCGGGCGCGGCGCACGAACTGGGCACGCCGCTGGCGACGATGGCGGTGATCCTCGGCGACTGGCAGCACCTGCCGCAGTTCGCGTCCGAGCCGGAGCTGCTCGAGGACGTCACCGAGATGCAGGCGCAGGTGCTGCGCTGCAAGGCGATCGTCTCCAACATCCTCGCCACCGCCGGCGAGACCCGCGGCGAGGAGCCGCGCGGCACCACCCTGCGCGCCTTCCTCGACGACCTGGTCGACGAGTGGAAGCGCAGTCGCGCGGTGCGCGGCTTCGAGTACCACGACCGGATCCAGCGCGACGCCGCGATCGTCTCCGACGCCGGCCTGCAGCAGATGCTGTGGAACATCCTCGACAACGCGCTCGAGGCCTCGCGTTCGCGGGTGGAGATGGAAGCGACGCTGTTCGAGGACGCGCTGGTGCTCACCGTGCGCGACGACGGCCCCGGCTTCCCGCCGGAGATGATCGAGCGCATCGGCAAGCCCTACCAGTCCAGCAAGGGCGCGCCGGGCCGCGGCCTGGGCCTGTTCCTGGCGGTGAACGTGGCCCGCACCCTGGGGGGTACCATTACCGCCAACAACGAGCCCGCCGGCGGCGCCGCGGTGACCGTCACCCTGCCGCTGCCGGCGCTGTCGCTGGAGCAGGAGGACGAGTGAACACAGAAGGCCGCAAGCTGCTGATCGTCGAGGACGATGCCGCGTTCGCGCGCACCCTGAGCCGTTCGTTCGAGCGCCGCGGCTACGTCGTGCGCCACGCCGCCAGCCTCGACGCCATGCAGGAGGTGCTCGCCGACGGCTACGCACCCACCCACGCCGTGGTCGACCTCAAGCTCGCCGCGGGCAGTTCGGGCCTGGCCTGCGTCAAGGCGCTGCACGCGCACGACCCCGGGATGAAGATCGTGGTGCTCACCGGCTACGCCAGCATCGCCACCGCGGTGGAGGCGATCAAGCTCGGCGCGCACCAGTACCTGGCCAAGCCGTCCAACACCGACGACATCGAGGCCGCCTTCGCCAGCAGCGGCGACGGCGACACCGGCGTGCCGCTGACCCGGCGCCAGACCTCGATCAAGACCCTGGAGTGGGAGCACATCCACGAAGCGCTGGCCGCGGCCGACTTCAACATCTCCGAGGCCGCGCGCCAGCTCGGGATGCACCGCCGCACCCTGGCCCGCAAGCTCGAGAAGCGGCGGGTGAAGTAGCGGTTGCCGCGCGCCGCGGCAGCCGCCAAGATGCGGGCGGGGAGTGTCCAGGTCCCGGGGAGGGTCGTCGCGATGGGGAACCGCACGATCGCGTGCGCATGCGCGCTGCTGCTGGTGCTGATGGCCACGCTCGCCGGCTGCGGGCGCGACGGGGAAGAGGCGCAGCGCAAGCCGCCGCCCACGCCAGCCGAGACCGTGCGCCTGCTCACCGGCCACCTCGCCGACGGACAGCTCGACGCGTTCGCCCGCGACGCGGTGCCGCCCGAGCTGCACGCAAGCCTGCAGCAGGCCTGGCGCGAGGGCCGCACGCGCTGGCCGCTCGACCAGCTGCCGTTCGCGCCGCACATCCCGCGCGCGATGGCGGTCCTGTCCGCGCCCGATGCCGAACGCGACCTGCAGCAGGCCTTCGACCGCCAGCTCGCCAACACCAGCCTGGCCGCGGCGGCGGAGTTCCTGACCATCTTCACCACCCAGTACATCAGCCGCCAGGGCGACTTCAGCGACGCCGAGCGCGAGCACTACCCCCAGCTGGTGCAGGCTTTGGGCACCTGGGCGGCGCAGGCGCCGCTGGGCGACCGCGCACGCGCGCAGGCCGCGATCGCGGCGCTGTCGTCGGCCGCGCGCGAGGCCGCGCTCGACACCGACGCGGCCTTCGCCGAAGCGGGGCTGGACGACGGCCTGCGCCGCATCTCGCGCATGGCCACGACCCTGCTCGATGCGCTCAAGGCCTACGGCCTCGACCTGCCTGCCGACCTGCGCGCGATGGACGTGCAGCTGCAGTCGCAGACCGGCGACGTCGCGCTGGTGCGGATGCAGTACACCGTGGCCGGCAGCCCCATCGACACCGTGGTCCAGCTCGAACGCCACGACGGCCGCTGGTACGTCAGCGACTTCCTCCGCCACGCCCGGGACGCCCTCCAGCGCCGGGCCCCGGACCCCGCCCCCGGGCCGCCGGCAGACGCAGGCAGCGAAGCCCCCGCGGCCTGAGTCGGCACCGTCGCCGGCCTGGACTGACGAGGGCCGGTGGTGAGCGCGTTGCCCAGCCTGCACGCAGGCTCTTCCGCCACTTGCGGGAGTGGCGCGGGGAGAGCTGGCGTGGGGCCGCATCAGCGCGCCGCGCTCGACGGTCTCGCGTCGGACACTGCCCCCATCCCAACCTTCCCCCGCAAGCGGGGGAAGGCGCCGGTGCGCGGGGAGAAGGTTCAGACCAGGCTCCCTCCCCCGCGTGCGGTGGAGGGCAGGGGTGGGGGCCGCATCAGCTTGCCGCGCCCTCACCGGGCCAGGACGCTGATCCCCACCAGCACCATGAACACCGCGAACACGCGCTTGAGCGCCGTGCCGCTGATGGCGTGCGCCAGGCGCGTGCCCAGCGGGGCGGCCAGCACCGAGGCCAGCGCGATCCCGATCGCCGCCGGCAGGTACACGTAGCCCACCGCGTGCGCCGGCAGCGCGCCGTCCGGCGCATGCACCGCATAACCCGCGGCGCTCGCGATCGCGATGAACACGCCGCAGGCCGACGACGTGCCCACCGCGCGCACCGGCTGCACGCCACGCCAGACCAGCAGCGGCACGGTCATGCTGCCGCCGCCGATCCCGACCACGGCCGAGACCGCGCCGATCCCGCTCCCGGCCGCCGCCATCGGCCAGCCGGTCGGCACCACCGCGTCCCCGGCCACGCCGCCGCGCGGGCCGCCGAAGGCCATCTGCGCCGCGACCACGAAGCAGTACAGCGCCACGCACCAGCGCAGCACCTCGCCCTGCACCGCGACGGCGAACCAGCTGCCCAGCCAGCCGCCCAGCAGCAGGCCGGGCACCATCCAGGCCACGGTCGGCCACAGCACGCTGCCGCGCGCGTTGTGCGCGCGCGCCGAGGACGCGCCGGTCAGGATGATGCTCGCCAGCGAGCTGGCCAGCGCGGTGTGCATCACCGCGTCGGCCGGGATCCCGTGCGCCGGCAGCAGCCACACCAGCGCGCCGATCAGCACCAGCCCGCCGCCGATGCCGAGCAGGCCCGCCATCACGCCGGCGGCCACGCCCAGCAGCGGGAACATCCACCAGCCCTCGATCATCGGAATGCCCCCGCGCACGGGCGGCGGCCTGAAAAGTCGTTCATCGGGCGCTGGCTATAGTCGGCGGCATGTGGAAGCAGCCCCGTATCGTACTCGCCGCGCTGGCCCTGCTGGCCGCGCCGCTCCTGCGCGCGCAGGACGACGCCACCCTGCGCGCAGCCTTCGAGGCCGCCGAACGCGGCCTGCCGCCGCCGGCGCTGCCCGCCGACCACCCGGTCCGGCCGTGGGTCGAGATGGCCACGCTGCGCAAGGACATCGACACCCTGCCCGCGGCGCGCGCGCAGGACTTCCTCAAGCGCCACGCCGGCCAGCCGGTGGCCGAGGCGTTCCGCGAGGCCTGGCTGCGCTCGCTGCTCAAGCGCAAGGACTGGACCACGTTCCGCGCCGCCTGGTCGCCGGCGATCAAGGACACCACGCTGCGCTGCGGCGACCTGCAGGCGCGGCTCGCGGCCGGCGCCGCCGACGCGCAGTGGACCGCCGATGCCCAGGCGATCTGGCGCAGCAGCGGCAAGTCGCTGCCCGACGCCTGCGATCCGGTGTTCGACGCCCTCGCCGCGCGCGGCGGCCTGACTGACGCGCTGCGCTGGGAGCGGATCGAACTGGCCGCCGCCGAATGGGAACCGGGCGTGATGCGCGCCGCCGCCCGCGGCCTGCCCGCCGAGCAGCTGGCGCTGGCCAACGACTACGCCGCCTTCGTGCAGGCGCCGCACCCGCGCGCCACGCAATGGCCGAAGACCGCGCGCAGCCGGCTGGTCGCCTCGCACGGACTGGCGAAGCTGGCCAAGGACGACCCGCTCGCCGCCGAGGCGCAGCTGCCGGCGATCGCGCAGGCGCTGGACTTCACCGAGGCCGAGCGCGGCCGCGTGCTGTACCAGGCCGCGCTGTGGACGGTGGCGTCGTACCTGCCCGATTCGGCGCGCCTGCTGGCGCTGGTGCCCGACTCGGCCTACGACGAACGCCTGCACGAGTGGCGCGTGCGCGAGGCGCTGTCGCGCGGCGACTGGAAAGCGGCGCTGGATGCGCTGCGCAGGATGGATCCGAAGCAGCGCGACAGCTCGCGCTGGACGTGGTTCGAGGCGCGCATGCTCGAACTCACCGGCGACCGCGAAGGCGCCCGCGCGCTGTTCGCCAGGGCCGCCTCCCGCCCCGACTTCCACGGCTTCCTCGCCGCCGACCGCCTCGACCGTCCCTACGCGCTGTGCCCGCTGATGCCCGACTGGAGCGACGCGGAGAAGGCGGCCGTCGCCGCCGACCCTGCCCTGGTGCGCGCCATGGCCCTGTTCCGCGCCGACCGCAGCGGCTGGGCGACCCGCGAGTGGAACGACGCGCTCACCCGCTTGGACGACCGCCAGCGCCGCATCGCGGTGCAGGTGGCGCAGGAGCACGGCTGGTTCGACCGTGCCGTGTTCAACCTCGGCAAGGTGCCCGAGGAGCAACGCCTGTACACGCTGCGCTTCCCGATCCACCACGCCGACCTGATCGAACGCGAGGCGCGCAGGAACGGCCTCGACCCCGCCTGGGTGGCCGCCGAGATCCGCGCCGAGAGCACCTTCAACCCCCGCGCCCGCTCCCCGGCCAACGCACGCGGCCTGATGCAGGTGCTGCCAAGCACCGGCGCCGCGGTCGCGCGCCGCCTGGGCCTGCCCTGGGGCGGCGCCGAGAGCCTGTACGACCCGGCCACCAATATCACCCTGGGCACCGCCTACCTGCGCGAGAAGGAAGCGATGTACGGCAAGCCCTACGTGGCGATCGCCGCCTACAACGCCGGCCCGACGCCGACCTCGCGCTGGCTGTCGCAGCGCGGGCACATGGACCCCGACATCTGGATCGAGACCATCAGCTACCGCGAGACCCGCGAATACGTGGCGCGCGTGCTGGCCTTCAGCGTGCTGTACGACTGGCGCATGTTCGGCACCGCGCGTCCGGTGAGCGAACGCATGCTGGGCGCCGCTGCGGGCAACGGCAAGCGCAAGCGCTTCGAATGCCCCGCGCCGGACGCGGCACCGCAGGCCGGCTGAGACTGCGCGAGGCTCCGCCCGCCAGTCCCTCCCATATGCAGCCCCCTCCCCCGCTTGCGGGGGAGGGCCGGGTTGGGGGCCGCATCAGATCGCCGCGCTCGACGATTCCGCGTCGGACATTGCCCCCATCCCACCTTCCCCCCGCAAGCGGGGGAAGGAGCTGGTGCGCGGCGAGAAGGTCGAGATCACGCCCCCTCCCCCGCGTTCGGGGGAGGGCCGGGGTGGGGGCCGCATCAGATCGCCGCGCCCAACGGTCTCGCGTCGGACACTGCCCCCATCCCAGCCTTCCCCCGCAAGCGGGGGAAGGAGCTGGTGAGTCGAGGCATCATAGGGCGATGAAGACCTACCTCGTCGGCGGCGCGGTGCGCGACCGGTTGCTGGGCCTGCCGCCCGGCGATCGCGACTTCGTCGTCGTCGGCGAAACCCCCGACTCCATGCTCGCCGCCGGCTTCCGCCCCGTCGGCCGCGATTTCCCCGTGTTCCTGCATCCCGACACCGGCGAGGAACACGCGCTCGCCCGCACCGAACGCAAGAGCGCGCCGGGCCACCGCGGCTTCGTCGTCCACGCCGACCCGTCCGTCACCCTCGAACAGGACCTCGAGCGCCGCGACTTCACCATCAACGCCATCGCCGAGGACGCCGACGGCAACCTCGTCGATCCCTTCGGCGGCGTGCGCGACCTCGAGGCGCGCGTGCTGCGCCACGTCGGCGCCGCCTTCGTCGAGGATCCGCTGCGCGTGCTTCGCGCCGCGCGCTTCATGGCGCGGTTCGCGCCGCTGGGCTTCCGCGTCGCGCCCGAGACCATGGCGCTCATGCAGCGCATGTCGGCCAGCGGCGAGCTGTCGAGCCTGGTCGCCGAGCGCGTGTGGCAGGAGCTGTGCAAGGCGCTGGCCGCGCCGCAGCCGTCCGCCTTCCTGCGCACGCTGCGCGAGGCCGATGCGCTGGCCGTCGTGCTGCCCGAGGTCGATGCGCTCTACGGCGTGCCGCAGCGCGCCGAGTACCACCCCGAGATCGACACCGGCGCGCACCAGGAACTGGTCAGCGACATGGCCGCCAGGCTCGCGCCGGGCGACACCGTGGTCGGCTTCGCCGCGCTCACCCACGACCTGGGCAAGGCGCTCACCCCGAAGCAGGAGCTGCCGCGCCACATCGGCCACGAGCGCGCCGGCGTCGCCCCGCTGCGCAGGCTGTGCGAACGGCTCAAGGTGCCGCTGGAGCATCGCGACCTGGCGATCATCGCCTGCCGCGAACACCTCAACGTCCACCGCATGCTCGAACTGCGCGACGAGACCGTGCTCGAACTGCTCGAGCGCTGCGACGCGTTCCGCAAGCCCGGTCGGATCGAGAAGCTCGTGATCGCGTGCGAGGCCGACAAGCGCGGCCGCCTCGGACTGGAAGACCAGCCCTACCCGCAAGGGCCCGAACTGCGCCGCCTGCACGCCGCCGCACTGGCGGTGAACGCCCACGACCTCGCCACCGGAGGCCTCGACGGCCCGCGCATCGGACAGGCCCTGCGCAAGGCCCGCATCGCCGCGATCCGCGCCGCGCGCCAGTCCTGACCGCCGAGCGGGATCCCCCTGTAGGAGCGGCTTCAGCCGCGACCCGGATCCACACGCCGCGACGCCAGGCATCGTGGCGGCGTGGTCGCGGCTGAAGCCGCTCCTACAGCGGGTGCAGCAGGTGCAGGGTGTTTCAGGCGCTCGCCTTGCGGCTTGCGCGCGAGAGGAAGCCCAGGAGGGCGGCTTCCCACTGGCGCGGGCCGCGGGCCCTGGCGGCGCGGCGCTGCAGGCGGCCGTCGCGCCAGCCGTCGAAGACGCGCGGGTCGATGTAGCTCTTGCGGCACACCGTGGGCGTGTTGCCGAGCAGCGCGGACACGGCCGTGCACACCTCGCGGCACACGCCCGCGGCGGCGGTGTCGGAGATCGCGTCGTCGCAGGCGATCGTCGCCAGCTGGCGGAACGCCGCCTCGGTCGCGCCCCAGGTGCGGAAATCCTTGGCCGTGAACGCCTCGCCCATGCACTCGCGCAGGTAGTCGTTGACGTCGGAGGACTCCACCGCCACCAGCGCGCCGTCCGCATCGCGGTACTGGAACAGCCGCTGCCCGGGCAGTTCGTGCATCGCCCGCACCAGGCGCCGCAGGCGCGGGTCCTGGATGCCGGCCTCGTGGGCGCGGCCGCCCTTGCCGACGAACTGCAGCCGCAGCTCGCCGGCGAGGAAGCGCGCGTGCCGGGTACGCAGCGTGGTCAGGCCGAACGAGCCGTTCTCGCTCGCGTAGCTGTCGTTGCCCACGCGGACCAGGGTGCTGGCCATGATCGCGACCACGCCCGCCAGCACCTTCTCGCGCGGCAGCCCCGGCCGCGCCAGGTCGGCGCGCACGCGGCGGCGCAGCTTCGGCAGCGCGCGGCCGAAGGCGACGATGCGGTCGAACTTGTTGGCATCGCGCAGCGGGCGCCAGTCGGGGTGGTAGCGGTACTGCTTGCGCCCGCGCGCGTCGCGCCCGGTGGCCTGCAGGTGGCCGAGCGGCGAGGCGCAGATCCACACCTGCGTATAGGCCGGCGGGATCGCGAGCGCGCGGATGCGCGAGAGCGTGTCGTCGTCGCGCACCAGCGCGCCGTCGGGATCGCGATAGGAGAACGCGCGCCCGCGGCGCTCGCGGCGGATGCCGGGCGAGGCGTCGCTGACATGGCGCAGGCCCGCGACGATGGCATCGCGCTCGGCCGGCGTCAGCGCATGGTGGCGGCGCGGCCGGCGGGTCGTCGTGGTGGTGGCGCGGGGCATGCGCGGAGTGTCCCGGCCCG
The DNA here is from genome assembly GCF_000472505.1 of Luteimonas sp. J29. Lineage (GTDB taxonomy): Bacteria > Pseudomonadota > Gammaproteobacteria > Xanthomonadales > Xanthomonadaceae > Luteimonas. The sequence goes on along the minus strand of NZ_AWZR01000001.1, from coordinate 233,333 downwards.
CCGTGATGCGCCGGTGAACCACCCCGCAACCCTGTAGGAGCGGCTTCAGCCGCGACCACGATCCGCCCGGTGCCATGGCAGGCATCGTGGGCGGGCGGTTCGCGGCTGAAGCCGCTCCTACAGGGTGGAACGGCAAGCTCGCGGCTACCCGGCAGTGTCCACCAGCACCAGCTCGGCATCCTCGATCGCGGTGACGCGGAGGCGGTCCTGGCCGCTGATCGCGGCGCCGTCGCGCGGCTCCAGCGCCACGCCGTCCACCTCCACCCGGCCGCGGTCGGCGACCAGGTAGCCGTAGCGGCCCGGCCCGGCGAACGCGTACTCCGCGCTTTCGCCGGCCTTGAGCGTGGCACCGAGCACGCGCGCATTCGTGCGGATCGGCAGCGCGTCGTCGTCGCCCTCGATGCCGCTGGCCAGGGCCACGAACCGGCCCGAGCGCCCGTCCTTCGGGAACGGCCGCGTGCCCCACGCCGGCGCCTCGCCCTGGCGATCGGGGAAGATCCAGATCTGGAAGATCCGGGTCACGCCCGGCTCGAGGTTGTACTCGGCGTGGCGGATGCCGGTGCCCGCGCTCATCACCTGCACGTCGCCGGCCACGGTGCGGCCCTTGTTGCCCAGGCTGTCCTGGTGGGTGATCGCCCCCTCGCGCACGTAGGTGATGATCTCCATGTCGGCGTGCGGGTGCGGCGGGAAGCCGGTGCCCGGCTGGATGGTGTCGTCGTTCCACACCCGCAGCGCGCCCCAGTGGACGCGGTCCGGGTCGTGGTAGCTGGCGAACGAGAAGTGGTGCTTCGCGTCGAGCCAACCGTGGTTGGCGCCACCGAGGGTGGCGAAGGGGCGGCGCTCGATCATGGCGAACCTCCAATGCGGGGACTGGGGCCAGTCTAGGAACCACCCTGCCCCTTGAGAATGGAAAGGCCCGAATAGCATTCTTTCCATTCTTGACATGCTCGCGCCCGCGGCCGGACGATGCCCCGAACCCGCCGCGGAGCCACCGATGGCCAAGCTGCCGGACCTCGAAGCCTGGGCGATCTTCGCCACGGTGGCCGAGGCGGGCTCGTTCGCCCGCGCCGCCGAGGCGCTGTCGCTGTCGCAGGCCACCGTGTCCAAGGCCATCGGCCGGCTGGAGCGGCGCATCGGCACCAGCCTGTTCCACCGCACCTCGCGGCGCATGGCGCTGACCGAGGCCGGCGCAGCCGCGCTCGAACGCGCCAGCCGGATCCTCGAGGAAGGCGAGGCGGTGGAGCAGGAGGCCGCCGAGCAGTCCACCCGCCTGCGCGGCCGCATCCGCCTGGCCGCGCCGATGTCGTTCGGCGTCTCGCGCCTGGCGCCGATGCTGCCCGGCTTCCTCCAGGCCCATCCCGAGGTGGAGCTGGACATCCAGCTCAGCGACGAAGTGGTGGACCTGGTGGCCCACCGCGTCGACCTCGCCCTGCGCATCGCCGCCATGGCCGACTCCAGCCTGCGCGCCCGCCGCCTGTGCAGCGTGCGCCTGTGCGTGGTCGGCGCCCCGGCGTACTTCGCGCGGCACGGCCGCCCCGAGCACCCCCGCGACCTCGCCCGCCACCGCGCCCTGCAGTACGCCTACCAGCGCGGCGGCAGCGCCTGGCGCTTCCGCCACCCCCGCCACGGCGAGTACACCCAGGTCGTCCCTACCCAGCTGCAGGCCAACAACGCCGAAGTGTTCCTCCCCGCCCTGCGCGCCGGCCTCGGCCTGGCCCTGCAGCCGGACTTCCTGGTCTGGCAGGACCTGCGCGACGGCACGCTCGAAAGCGTGCTGGACGACTGGCAGGGCGATCCGCTCGCGCTGCATATCGTGACCCCGCCGGGGCGCAGGCGGCCCGCCAGGGTGCAGGCGCTGGTGGATTATCTGGCGGAGGGGTTGGTGGGGGAGCCGTGGGCGCGGGAGGTTCGTGGCGGCTGAGGTGGCGTCTGACGCGGAGCACCGTTGGCCGGACAGGAAGTGCCGTGCATATCGACGAATCCGCGGCGATACTCAATAACAATCTGGTTTAGGGCAGTATCGTCGGCGTTACCGCCCCGAAGCGGGGTCTAATAGGTGTTAGGTGTCATGGCAGACAACGAAGCGATCCGGCCACTCACTAAGGACGAGCATGCTCTCGCACGCTGGATGCTTGAGCATGGCGGACCCGAGGCGCGCGACTACTTGAGCCAATTGGACATGGCGGCGGCATCTACCTGGCGCTGCGAATGCGGTTGTGCCAGCTTCAACTTTAAGATCCCCGGCAGACCGAGTCCTGCCCCAGGAGTGCATGTCCTGGGCGACTACACCTTCGGAGACCAAGATCACATGTCTGGCATCTTCGTCTACTCAAGCGAGGGGACGCTGTCCGGAGTTGAGGTCTACGGCTTGTCCGGCCCTGCACCGGCGGTTCTGCCGCATCCCACCGACCTGCGGGGAGCGGATTCCCCAAGGAACGAAGCAAATGACACCTAACAATGCGTTCAAGCCGAACTCGTTTCGCTACGCCAGCAACATGGCAAAAAAAGCTTGCCATGTTGTTGGCTGCGCTACACGAGTCGGCTTAACTTAGGCGTTAGACCGCATGTCGAGTTCATCGCAAGTCATGCCAGAAGCAGAGGTCAGTCTCAGGCTAGCTATCCATCTGCTTTCCAGTGGACGTGCCAAAGGAACTATTTTGGTCGCTATCGACGGCGCACAGGTTCGGCTTGGCGAGAAGGTTCACTTCTCTGTCCGTGATTTCATGCGGGATCACGGCTGGCACTGTGATACTGCCGAGCGGTGGCAAGTCACCTATCACAACGATTCTCTTCCAGGCGCCATTGAGGTGCACTCCAGGCCTGGCGTTGGCGATGTGTACGCAACCCTGATGGACAACTCACCGTTTGTCGCTGAGGCAAAGAAAGGGCCTCTTGCTCGCTCCAAGTCTTCTGCTGAGTACCCTCTTCTTCGCGAGGCTCTAGGGCAGCTCCTGACAATCGAGACCCTGCCGGAGAACCCCACGCTTGCGGTTGCGGTTCCGTATAGTTCCAAATTCGCCCAGTTGGCCGCGCGGTGGCGGAACGCCCCGCTAGTCCGCCTAGCCGGCATTCGCATACTCACCGTCAGCCAAGACGGTCATGTGGACGGGTGGTAAGGTGCGGTCTAACAATTCATTCAAGCCGAACCCGCTTCGCGGGTCGGCTTAATTCAGGCGTTGGGCTTCAGAATAAGAAACTATGGGTTGGCTAATCGGCATCGTAATTCTCATCCTGTTGGTTGTCTCAGCAGGATTCCGCAAGTTCGCCTTGGTGATAGTAGGCCTGGGTGCTGCCGCGGGCTTTGTCATCTACGCAAATGAGGAAAGAAAGGAGAAGCTGGCTCTCTCTCGCATCAGGCCGGCGGAGCTGAAATTCGAAGGAGTGACGCTCAAGCCCGACTACAGCGGATACACACTTTCCGGCCGTCTGATAAACGGCTCCGCGCAATATACCCTCAAGCAGGTGACGCTGAAGGTAACGATGAGAGACTGCTCAGGCGAAAGCGAGAGGAACTGCCTCATCATCGGGGAGAGCAACGAGTATGTGTATCTGGGCGTTCCGCCGGGCCAGGCACGCGACTTTAACGAATTGGTTTACTTTTCCGGCGACGCACTGAAGCCCAGAGGCCGCTTGGTCTGGGACTATTCAGTTGTCGAGGTGAAGGGTGAATAGCTGCCCAACAAGCCCATGCACGCGACGTGCGAAGACGCACGCGCGTGATGGGCGGCGTTAGCTGTGAGGATCATTAATGAAGGCTACTGAGATCTTTACCCCGGGGCGACTGCCAACCCACACGTATGTAGGCGACCATCTTCAAGAGAGGGCGAAGGAGCTTCAGCAAGCCCTCAACGCCGGAGCGTTGGTAATTTCGCTATCCGGGCCATCAAAATCCGGAAAGACCGTGTTTGTTGAGACAAACGTGGGACGAGACCGCCTAGTTCAAGTCACCGGCGCGGGCGTTAACAGTCCCGAAAAGCTTTGGGACCGCGTTTTTGATCTTATCGGCACACCCATCACATCCTCATCATCCAATTCGAAAGGATTCGACGGAAAGGTCGGCGGAAAGGTGGGGGGATCTGCAGGATTCCTTGTAAAGGGGCAAGGCGAAGTCTCTGTCGAAGGTGCTTGGTCTAACTCGCAAACGACCACCGAAACGGATTCGGTTGACTATTTGCAACTGCTAATTCGTGAACTGAGCGACACTGGCTTGGTCGTGTTTGTGGATGACTTTCACTACATCCCAGCAGAAGTGCAGAAAGAAATTTCTAACCAGATTAAAGAAGCCGCGCGCCAGAACGTAATATTTATTGTGGCGTCGGTTCCCTATCATTCTGACGATGCCGTACGCGCAAACCCCGATCTGCGCGGCAGGCTCGTCAAGCTTGATTTCGATTACTGGGATCAGGATCAGCTAGTGAAAATTGCCCACGCCGGCTTCAAGCATCTCAACGCGACTTTGCCGCAGGGGTACTTGAACGCGCTGGCTGCAGAGGCCGCAGGCTCCCCCCAGTTGATGCAGACGCTCTGTCTAAACACGTGCTTTGAGCTCGATATCGAAGAGCCTTTCGCCGCAGGGACTCCAATAGAAACCAGCGACGTGACTTTTCAAAGAATCTGCGGAAGAACCGCCGCGAATTCCGACTACTCATCTACAACTATCAAGATGAGCGAAGGGCCGAAGACTCGCGGCCAAGACAGGAAACACTATCAATTGGTCAACGGAGAGATCTGCGACGTATATCCGTTAATCTTGAAGGCAGTGGCCGACGACCCCCCTGAGCTAACCATTCGCTATGCCAACCTCCAAGAGAGGATTGGGCGTCAGTGCGCCAGAGAAGTTCCGAGCGGTTCGAGTGTGACTGGGGCTTGCAGCCATATCGCGACAATCGCCAACGAATCAGAGAATCGCGCGATCTTGGAGTGGGACAGTGGAAATGATGTGCTGGATATCCGGGACCCTTACCTGCTGTTTTTCCTACGGTGGGGCCATCGTCACATCTAACAATTCATTCAAGCCGACGCCGCTTCGCGGCGCGGCTTAACTCAAGCGTTAGGCCTCACAGAGCGAGATCATGGCAGCTTCAACAGAGCAAGAGTTGGGTGCGCGTGCAGTCCCGCCAGCCGAGGTAAGACCCGACGGCCATCTCACTTTGCCGCGCAGCTTTGGCGTCTACGAGCTTCCGGCTCGGTCAGGTGCAACGCGTCGCTTTCGCTTCGGCAACCATCCTTCTCGCGAGTCGGAGCTTCATCGGAAGTTCGGTAGCTGCAAGCTCTTGTACCTATTCTTGCAGCGATCAGATGCAGTTCAGATGGCTTCTCTGCTCAATGGGCGTGAGGGGTGAATTAACACCCCAAGTGCAACACCCCTGAGAGCTGGTGTGTTGCACTTGGAAGTTGAGCCTAAGTGGTGTCAATCAATGACTGCCTTCGCAGAAGAAATGTCGCAGTACGTGGAGTGGTGAGAGATCGCACCTAACAAGTCATTCAAGCGGATGCCGCTTCGCAGCACGGCTTAATTCTGGCGTTAGACATCCACATGGATCTTTAATTGTCCGCGGTCTTCCACTCTCCTCCGATAAAATCCCGCATCGCCTCGAAATACCCCTCCGGCTGCCGCGTCGACAGCCTCGTCCCATCCGGCGCCACCTCGAACTCGTACATCCCGTGCTCGGCGTCGGGATAGACGACCACCTGGATCGGTAGCCCTTCATCCGCCAGCGCACGCAGGCGGCGTTCGGTTTCCGCGTGCGGGGCGTCGATGTCCTGGCCGCCGAGCAGCCACAGCTGCGGCACGCGCAGGTTGCGCAGCACGGGCATCGGGTCGTAATCGACGGGGATGCCGGGGAAAAGGCCCGGGCCGACCTCGCGCAGCTCGGCCTCGGTCTTCTCCAGCAGGAAGAAGGTGGCGTTGCCGCGGACGTGGCGGAACCAGGGCGCGTCGCCGTGGCGATCGCGGACGCGGGCCAGGGCGTCATGGCCGTCGCGGAAGCCGCTGCGCAGGATCTCCGCGGTGGCGTCCACCACTTCCATCGCGCCGGCCAGCGCGTCGGGGCCGAAGCCGTGGCGTTCCATGTCCAGCACCACGGCGGCGCGGTCTTCCTCCAGCGGCGACACGGCCAGGCCGAAGCTCACCACCACGAAGTCCACCGGTTCGATGCGCGCGGCCAGCGGCGCGACCCAGCCGCCCTGGCTGCCGGCCTGGTAGCCGATGCTCGCGGCGCGGGCGCCGGCGAGGCGACGCGCTTCGCGGGCGGCGGCGATGGCGTCGGTGGCGAGCACCAGGTAGTCGTGGGTGTAGTGGCCGCCGGAGGCGCCGGTGCCGCGCTTGTCGTAGACGAAGGCGCCGATGCCCGCCGAGGGGAACAGGCGCTGCAGCGCGTAGTCCTCGCGCGCCGAACTGCGTTCGGATCCGTGCACCAACACCACCACCGGCACCGGTGCGTCGCCCGGCGGCAGCACGAGGCGGCCGGCGAGGGTGGCGCCCTGCACGGCGAAGCGGGTCTCGCGGGTGTCGAAGGCGATGCGCTCGCCGGCGACGCCGTCGAAGCGCAGGCGGCCGTCGGCGCAGGCGTCGGGTTCGACGCGATGGCCGTCGGGGCGGCCGGTCCAGCCGAGCGTGCTGGTCCAGCCGCCGTCGGGCGCGGGGTCGAGCTTGCCGCTGGTGCCGTCCTTCATGCGCCAGCGGTAGCCGTCGTCGCCGGAGCGGGCGAGGTCCACGTCGCGTCCGTCCTGCAGGCGGTAGGTGCCGACGCAGGCGTCGTCGGGTGGCGTGGCGGCCGTCGCCTGCAGCGAGGCGACGGCGAGCAGCGCGGCGATCCAGGTGCTGGCGGCCATGTGGCGCTCCCGTCCGGTGGGCGACGCCGTGCAGGCGGGGCCCGTGGGTCATGCGCCGGGGCGACGCGGTGGGGAGGACCGTAGCGCCGTGGGGTGGGTGGGCGCGTGTGGATGGTCATGGGGGGGCGGGGGTGGTGGGTGTGGTTGGGGTGTGTGGGGTGGGTGTGATGCGGCGCGTGGTGGGGTGCGTTGGGGACCCGGATGCGCGGAGGGGGTTGGGGTGGGGGTCGCGGCTGAAGCCGCTCCTACAGGGGAGCTAGAGGCCGCCGGTGGCTTCGAGGATGGTGGCGGTGATGTAGGAGGCTTCGGGGGAGACGAGCCAGGCGACGGCGTTGGCGATTTCTTCGGGCTGGCCGGGGCGCTGCATCGGTATCCGCTGGGCCACGCGGGCGGGGCGGTCGGGTTCGCCGGCGCGGGCGTGGATGGTGGTGTCGATGGTGCCGGGGGAGACGGCGTTGACGTGGATGCGCTGCGGGGCGAGTTCGCGGGCCAGGCCCACGGTGAGGGCGTCGAGGGCGGCCTTGGTGGCGGCGTAGGCGACGTATTCGCCGGGCGATCCGGTGCGGGCGGCGACCGAGGTGATGTTGACGATGTGCGAGGGCGCGAGGCGGCGCAACAGGCGGGCAAGTCCGCGCCACGACGGCGCTGAGCCTCAGTCGCGGCGGCCGCGGAACAGGCGCTGCAGCAGGTCGCGCGCGAGCTGCTGTTCGGACGCGTCCAGGTTCTCCACCAGCGGGCCGAGCGCGGCGCGGCCCTCGGCGCGCAGCTGCCGCAGCAGGCGCGCGCCCTCGTCGGTGAGCACCACGTCGGTGGCGCGGGCGTCGTCCTCGTTCGCGACGCGCGCGACCAGGCCGCGCTTCTCGGCGCGCGCGACCAGGCCGGACATCGTCTGCTTCTCGAGGCCGAGGTAGTCGGCCAGGTCGGTCATGCGCGGGCGGCGGTCGCGCAGGATGCCGAGCATCCGGACCATCGACAGCGACAGGTCGTGCGCGGCGCCGATGCGGCTGATCACCGCCATCACCACGAACGAGGCGGTGACCAGGGTGTCGACCAGCCCTTCGCGGGGGTCCGGGGGCTGGCGGGTGGACGGGTGCTTGCGGGCCATGGGCATCATCTTGACATGGTTCGTATTGCGTATCAGTATTGGATCGTAATACGAACTATCGGAGCGCCGACGATGGACCGCAGGACCCGACACCCCCGCCCGCGCCGCGCCTTCGGGGGGACCCTGCCCGGCGGGGGGCGCGCCTGGCTGGCGGTGGTCTCCACGGGCATTGCGCTGGGCGCGGTGCTGCTGCTGGCGCTGCGCGACGCCGCCGGGGACGAGACGGCGCCCCCGCCGCCGACGCTGGCGGTGCGGGCCGTGGCGCCCGAACCGCGGACCTGGCCGTCCACCCTGCCCGCGGTGGGCAGCATCGCCGCCTGGCAGGAAGTGGTGGTGGGCGCGGAGATCGGCGGCCAGCGGCTGTCGCGGCTGCTGGTGGACGTGGGCGATACGGTGCGCAAGGGCCAGCTGCTGGCCGAGCTGAGCCCGGGGCCGCTGCAGGCCCAGCTCGACGCCAGCCGCGCGGCGCTGCGCGAGGCGCAGGTGATGGCCGACGACGCCGCGCGCTCGGCGGCGCGCGCGCTCGAACTGCGCGACTCGGGGCTGATGTCGCGGCAGTCGATCGACCAGGCAGTGGCCGCGCGCGACGCGGCGCGGGCACGGCTGGCCGCGGCGCGGGCGCAGGTGGAGGCCGACGCGATGCGTCTGGGCTATGCGCGCATCCTCGCGCCCGACGACGGCGTGGTCAGCGCGCGCGCCGCGGTCGAGGGCGCGCTGGTGCAGGAAGGCGCCGAACTGCTGCGCCTGCAGCGCCAGGGCCGGCTGGAATGGCGCGCCGAGGTGCCCGCCGCCGACCTCGCCCGGGTCGCGCCGGGCCAGGTGGCGCGGATCGCCAGCGGCACGGGCCATCTCGAAGGGCGCGTGCGCCAGGTGGCGCCGCAGGTCGATCCGCAGACCCGCACCGGGCTGGTGTACGTCGATCTCCCGGCCGGCGACGGCGTGCGCGCCGGCCAGTTCGCGCGCGGCGAACTGCTGCTGGGCATGCGCGAGGTGCTGACCCTGCCCGAGAGCGCGCTGCTGCTGCGCGACGGCGGCAGCCACGTGTTCCTGGTCGAGGGCGACACGGTCCGCCAGCGCACGGTGGAACCGGGCGCGCGCCGCGGCGACCGGGTGGAGATCCGCGCCGGGCTGGCCCCCGGCGAGCGGGTGGTGGAATCGGGCGTGGCCTTCCTCGCCGACGGCGTGGCGGTGCGCGTGGTCGCCGACGCGGCCGTCGCGGACGCGCGCTGACCGCCATGGCCATCAACGTCTCCGCGTGGTCGATCCGCAACCCGGTGCCGGCGACGCTGCTGTTCGCCCTGCTCACGCTGGCCGGCCTGTTCGCGTTCCGCGGCGCGACCGTGCAGCACTTCCCCGACGTGGACCTGCCGATGGTCGTGGTCACCGCCAGCCTGCCCGGCACCGCGCCGGCGCAGATGGAAACCGAGGTCGCGCGGCGGCTGGAGAACGCGATGGCGACCATGACCGGCCTGCGCCACCTGCACACCACGGTGCAGGACGGCGTGGCCACGATCGCCGCCGAGTTCCGCCTGGAGAAGGATCCGCAGCAGGCGCTCGACGACACCCGCGCCGCGGTGGCGCGCGTGCGCAGCGACCTGCCGCCCGCGCTGCGCGACCCGGTGGTGCGCAGGATCGAGTTCAAGAACGCGCCGATCCTCACCTACACCGTGGCCTCGCAGCGCCTCGACGAGGAGGCGCTGTCGTGGCTGGTGGACGACCTGGTCACCCGGCGCCTGCTGGCGGTGCCGGGCGTGGGCGCGGTGCGCCGCATCGGCGGCGTGGACCGCCAGGTGCGGGTGGAACTGGATCCCGACCAGCTGCTGGCGCTGCGGGTGGGCGCGGCCGACGTCTCGCGCCGCCTGCTGCAATTGCAGCGCGAGGCGCCGGGCGGCCGCGCCCGGCTGGGCGGCGGCGAGCAGGCGGTGCGCACGCGGGTCGAGGTGCCGTCGGCGGACGCGCTGCGCACGCTCGAACTGCCGCTGTCGGACGGGCGGATCGCGCGCCTGGACCAGGTGGCCACGGTCACCGACGGCCGCGCCGAGCGCCGCAGCGGCGCGTTCCTCGACGGGCGTCCGGTGGTGGCTTTCGAGGTGGTGCGGGCGATCGGCGCCGGCGACCTCGCGGTGGCCGACGGGGTGCGCGAGGCGCTGGACCGGCTGGCCCGCGAGCGCCCGGAGCTGGAGATCGCCGAGGCGTTCAACGCCGTCGATCCGGTGCGCGAGAACTACCGCGGCAGCCTGTCGCTGCTGCTCGAGGGCGCGGTGCTGGCGGTGCTGGTGGTGGGCCTGTTCCTGCGCGACGTGCGCGCCACCCTGGTCAGCGCGGTGGCGCTGCCGCTGTCGATCCTGCCGACCTTCGTGCTGATGCAGTGGATGGGATTCACGCTCAACATCATCACCCTGCTGTCGCTGTCGCTGGTGGTCGGGATCCTGGTGGACGATGCGATCGTGGAGATCGAGAACATCATGCGCCACCTCGCCGAGGGCAAGTCGCCGCTGCAGGCGGCGCGCGAGGCGGCCGACGAGATCGGGCTGGCGGTGATCGCGACGACGTTCGCCCTGGTCGCGGTGTTCCTGCCGACCGCGTTCATGGACGGCCTGGCCGGGAAATTCTTCCGCCAGTTCGGCTGGACCGCGGCGATCGCGGTGTTCTTCTCGCTCGTGGTGGCGCGGCTGCTGACGCCGATGATGGCGGCGTACCTGCTGAAGGCGCCCAGGCAGGTGGCGCGCGAGCCGTCGTGGATGCCCGCCTGCCTCGCGGCGGCGCGCTGGGCGCTCACCCATCGCGGCACGGCGCTGGCCGCGACGGCGGCGTTCGTCGTGCTCGCCTGCCTGCCGCTGGCGACCGGCACGCTGCAGACCAGCTTCATGCCGCCGGAGGACGTGGGCCAGGTGAAGGTCACGATCGAGCTGCCGCCGGGCAGCCCGTACGAGCGCACCCGCGCGGTGGCCGAGCAGGCGCGGCGCGCCGTGGCCGGGCATCCGCACGTGCGCCGGGTGTACGCCGCGATCGGCGGCGGCAGCGGCGGCGAGGACTCCCCGGGCGGCGTGCCGGAAGCGCGCATGGCCTGGCTCACGCTCGGCCTGGCGCCGCGCGGCGAACGCAGCGGGGTGACCCAGCAGCAGGTCGAGCGCGAGCTGCGCGCGCGCCTGCGCGACGTGCCCGGCGCGCGCATCCGCGTCGGCAGCAGCGACACCTACACCCTCGCCCTCTCCGGCGAGGACGCCGACCTGCTGGCGCGGCACGCGGCGGTGGTGGAACGCGAGCTGCGCACCCTGCCCGGCATCGGCCAGGTCACGACCCGGTCCAGCCTGCAGCGGCCGGAGGTGATCGTGCGCCCCGACCCCGCGCGCGCCGCCGACCTCGGCGTCAGCACCGAGGCCATTGCCGAGACCGTGCGCGTGGCCACCCAGGGCGACTACGAGCAGCTGCTGCCGCGGCTCGACCTCGACCAGCGCCAGGTGCCGATCGTGGTGCGCCTGCCCGAAGAGGCCACGCGCGACCTCGACCTGCTGCGCCAGCTCACCGTGCCCGGCGCCCGCGGCCCGGTGCCGCTGCGCGAGGTGGCGACGCTGGAGATCGCCAGCGGTCCGGCCCAGATCGACCGCCTCGACCGGCTGCGCAACGTCAACTTCGAGATCGAGCTCGACGGGCAGGCGCTGGGCGAGGTGCAGCGGCGCGTGGCGCAACTGCCGAGCCTGGCGCGACTGCCGCCCGGCCTCGCCCGCGCCGACATCGGCCAGGCCGAGACCTCGAACGAGAGCGGCCGCGGCTTCCTGCTGGCGATGGGCACCGGCGTGGCCTGCATCTACGTGGTGCTGGTGCTGCTGTTCGGCACCTGGCTGCAGCCGCTGACCATCCTCGGCGCGCTGGCGCTGTCGATCCCCGGCGCGATCCTGGCGCTGGTGGCGACCGGCCACCATCTGAGCCTGCCGGCGATGATCGGCATGGTGATGCTGATGGGCATCGCCAGCAAGAACTCGATCCTGCTGGTGGAGTACGCGATCGTGGCGCGGCGCGACCACGGCCTGTCGCGGCTCGATGCCCTGCTCGACGCCTGCCGCAAGCGCGCCCGGCCCATCGTGATGACCACGCTGGCGATGGGCGCCGGCATGCTGCCGATCGCGCTCGGCTTCGGCGCGGACCCCTCGTTCCGCGCCCCGATGGCGATCGTCGTCATCGGCGGCCTGGTCACCTCGACCGTGCTCAGCCTGCTGGTGATCCCCGTGCTCTACACCTGCGTCGACGACCTCGCCAGCCGCTTCCACCGCACCCACCGGCGCACCCACGCACCCGCCACCCCCCGCCCCCTGTAGGAGCGGCTTCAGCCGCGACCACGCCCGTCTCCCCTGCAGGAGCGCCTTCAACCACGACCACGCCCCCCGCCCGCTCCGCTGTAGGAGCGGCTTCAGCCGCGACCCCCTCCTCAGATCCGCACCCGCCACCCCCGCGCATCCATCCACCGCACCACCCCCCACCACAGCGCGACGAAACAGAGCGCAAACGCCAGCGACGGCACGTACGGCCCGAACCGCGGCGTCATCCACCCCGCCAACGCCCACCCGTACACCGCGCCCCACTGCCCGCTGGCCGCGAGCAGGCACACCATCAGCGCCGAACCGGCATAGGCGGTGATCGCGTTGACGCCGAAGCTGCGGCCGACGGCGGGCCAGCCGCGGCGGTCGATGAGCAGGTGCAGCAGCCACAGTGCCAGCGCCGCCCAGCCGGCGGTCCACAGCACGTAGGACGAGGTCCACAGCGCCTTGTTGAACGGCATCGCCAGCGACCACAGCGCGCCGAGCACCAGCATCGCGATCCCCATCCCCAACAGCCGCTGCGGCCGGCCGCGACGCAGCCAGTCGCCGGCGCGCACGCCGAGCAGCACCGTGGCGATCGCCGGCAGCGTGGACACCAGCCCCTCCGGATCGTGGCCGAGGCCGGTCCCCGGGTCGTACCGGTACAGCAGCGGCGCGAACAGCGCGGTGTCGATGCGGTCGGCGAGGTTGTGCAGCGGCGCGTAGCCAGCGGGCGCGAGCAGCACCCACCAGCCGAGCAGCAGCGCGGCCACCAGCGCCCACTGCGTGCGCGGCTTCAGGTGCAGCGCCAGCGGCGCGGCGACCAGGAAGCACAGGCCGATCCGCTGCAGCACCCCCCACACGCGGTAGTGCGGAGTGTCGAAGGCCCACCACGCGACCAGGTGCAACAGCAGGCCGAGCGCGACGATGCGCAGCCCGCGCACGGCGATCGCGCGATGCAGCGCGGCCGTGGCCGCGCCCGCCTCCGCGCGCGGCGCCACACCGAGCGCGATCGACACGCCGACCACGAACAGGAAGAACGGGAACACCAGGTCGGTCGGCGTGCAGCCGTGCCAGGGTGCGTGCAGCAACGGCGCGTAGACATGGCCCCAGTCGCCCGGGGTGTTGACCAGCAGCATGGCCGCGACGGTGAGCCCGCGCAGCGCGTCGACCGAGTCGAAGCGCCGGGCGCCGCTCACGCCGCGTGCCGCTCCATGTCGCCGCCGATCCAGGTGGCGCGCACCTGCAGCGCGGCGTCGAGCAGCACCAGGTCGGCCGCGAGGCCGGGCGCGATGCGCCCGCGTTCGCCGTCGATGCGCAGGAACCGCGCCGGATAGGTGGCGGCCATGCGCGCGGCCTCCTCCAGCGGCAGGCCGAGCAGCCGCACGCAGTTGCGCACGGCCGTGGCCATGTCGAGCGCCGATCCGGCCAGCGCCCCGGCGGCGTTGCGGACCACGCCATCGACCGCGGTGATGGTCTCGCCGTAGAGCTCGAACGAGGGGCTGCCGGCGCCGACCATCGGCATCGCGTCGGTGACCAGGAACAGCTTGCCGCGCGGCTTGGCCGCCAGCGCCACGCGCAGGCTGGCCGGGTGCACGTGCACGCCGTCGACGATGATCCCGCACCAGCTGCCCTGGTCCTCGAGCGCGGCGCCGACCACGCCCGGCTCGCGCCCCGCGATCGGGGTCATGGCGTTGAAGAGGTGGGTGAATCCGCGCACGCCCGCGTCGAGGCCGGCGCGAGCCGCTTCGTAGTCCGCGGCGGTGTGGCCCGCGCAGACGATGACGCCGCGGGCGACGAGATCGCGGATCGTGTCGGCCGGGACGCGTTCGGGCGCGAGGGTGAGCACGGTGACGCCGTTGCCCAGCGAGGCAGCGAGCGCGACCTCGTCCGCATCGGGCACCCGGAACACCGACGCGTCATGCGTGCCCTTGCGCGCGGGCGCCAGGTACGGCCCTTCGAGGTGGATGCCGAGCACGCCGGGCACGCCTCGTGCGATCGCTTCGCGCACGGCCGCGATCGCCTCGCGCATGGTCCCGACCCGGTCGCTGATCAGCGTCGGCAGCAGGCCGGTGGTGCCGAAGCGCCGGTGCGCGCGGGCGATCGCGCGCACGCCTTCGACCGTGGGCGTGTTGTTGAGCAGCACCCCGCCGCCGCCGTTGACCTGGGCGTCGATGAAGCCGGGCAGCAGCCAGCCGCCCTCGAGGTCGACGGCATCGGCATCGCGCACGCGCGGATCGCCGGCCGCGGCCACGGCGGCGATGCGACCGCCCTCCACCAGCACCGCGTGGTCTTCGAGGAAGCCCGCGTCACCCAGCACGCGGCCATTGACCAGCGCGGTGGCCATCAGACCGTCTCGGTGACCTTGTTGAGGTGCGGCGGCTGGTCCGGGTCGTGGCCGCGGGCGATCGCGAGCGCGTTGGCCATGCGGTAGAACGACTGCACCAGCAGCAGCGGCGCGCAGGCCGGATGCGGCGGCGTGGCCACGGGCAGGTTGCCTTCCGGCCCGGGCAGCGCAGCCCACACCCGGGCGCCGCGCGCGCGGAACTCCGCGACCAGCGCGCGCGTGCCGTCGAGCGTGGCGTCGGGCTGGGCGAGCACCAGCACCGGGAAGCCCTCGCCCACCAGCGCCATCGGCCCGTGCTTGACCTCGGCCGCGCTGTAGGCCTCGGCGTGCAGGCCGCAGGTTTCCTTGAACTTGAGCGCGGCCTCCTGCGCGGCGGCGAGCCCGAGGCCGCGCCCGAGCACGTACAGGTTGCGCGCCGGCACCAGGCCGTCCACCGCGTCGGACCAGTCGCAGTCCCAGGCGCGGCGCATCGCCGCGGGCAGCCGCTCGAGCGCGTCGAGCAGCGCCGCATCGCCGCTCCACAGCGCACCCAGCTGCAGGATCGCCGAGAGCGAGGCCAGGTAGCTCTTGGTCGCCGCCACGCTGCGCTCGGGGCCGGCGTGCAGCGGCACCACCACGTCGGCGAGCGCGGCCAGCGGCGAGTCGGCGACGTTGACCATCGCCACCACCCGCGCCCCGGCCTCGCGCGCGGCCTCGGCATTGCGCACCAGGTCCGGGCTCCTGCCCGACTGGGAAATGGCGAGGAACAGCGCGCCGCGCAGGCGCTGCGGCACGCTGTAGACCGAGCCGACCGAGGGCGAGATCGAGCTGGTCACCATGCCCAGCCGGGTCTCGAGCAGGGCCTTGGCGTAGGTGGCGGCATGGTCGGAGCTGCCGCGCGCGCAGGTGGCGACGAACGGCGGCGGGCTGCGCTGCAGTTCCGCGGCCAGCGCCGACAGCACGTCGCGGTTGGCGGCGAGTTGCGCGGCGAGCACGTCGGGCGCCTCGGCGGCTTCCCGGAACATGCGCGTGGAACCGGCGCACGTCGCGGGCGGGCCGGGGTCATGCATGGGGTTCATGGTTCACCATTGGCAGGCGCCGGCGCGCGCGGGCGCACCGGCGCGGTCGATCCGCGCACCACCAGCTGCGGCACGAAGCCCTGGTTGGGCACCGGCGGCGCGTCCGGGCGCAGGCTGGCGATGAGCATCCGCGCCGCGTGGCGCGCGATCTCCTCGGTGGCCTGCTTGGCGGTGGTGAGCGCCGGCCAGGACTGGCGCGAGAACGGGCTGTCCTCGAAGCCGGCGATCGACAGGTCGTAGGGCACGTTCATGCCGGCCGACTTGGCCGCGGCCAGCACGCCGGCCGCGATCTCGTCGTTGGAGCCGAAGATGGCGGTGGGCGGGTCGCGCAGCGCGAGCAGGCGGCGCGCGCCGCGGAAGCCGTCGTCGAAGGTGTAGTCGCCCGGGATCACCAGGTGCTTGTCGAGGGTGATGCCGTAGTCCTTGAGCGCCTGTTCGTAGCCCAGGTAGCGCTCGGAGCTGGAGCGGTGCTCCTGGCCGCCCCAGAGGAAGCCGATGCGCTGGTGGCCGAGCTGGATCAGGTGCTCGGTGATCTCGTAGGCGGCGTCGCGATCGTCGACGTAGACGCAGGGATAGCCGTCGTCGGGGTCTTCGGCCGCAGCGATGATGCGGGTGGCGCGCACGCCGGCCCGGCCCAGCGCCTCGACCAGGTCCATGCGCTCGGACATCGGCGCGGTCAGCACCAGCCCGGCCAGGCGCGAGCGCTGGACCAGTTCCACCAGTTCCTCGGCCAGCAGCGGCGAGGTCGCGTCGCAGGGATGGATCTGCAGGCCGAAGCCGGTCTCGCGGCAGGCGGCGAGCACGCCGTTCTGCATGCCGATGATGTGGTACGGGTTGGGGTTGTCGTACACCAGGCCGATCACGTAGGCGCTGGAGCTGCGCAGGTTGCGCGCGGAGGGATCGGGCTCGTAGTCGAGCTCGGCGATGGCCTGCAGCACCCGGGCGCGGGTCGCGGGCAGCACCGAGGGCTCGTTGTTGATCACGCGCGAGACGGTCTTGAGCGAGACCCCGGCGCGCTGGGCGACCGTCCGGATCGTCGGTTTGCGCTGGCTGGCTGGCTCGTCACCCATGTCCGGCTCCGGATTTGTCCGCTGGTCGGTCACGACGACTAACGTTGTCATACTTTGCGCCGGAATGCCACTTGGGGCCCCGTCCCGTACCGCGCGCGCCGCGCCGTTCCGGTGTTGTCCTGCAGCATGTGTCCCGTGGACACGCGCCAGACATGCCGCGCCAGGGCGCATGTTTGCGGGCGCCCATGACGCCGATCCGCGCAACCCCTGGCGGATTGTCCTGACGTTGCCTCGAATGCGGCGCGCCTGCCGGCGGCCGGGCCAGCATCGCTTGACAACGATGTCACGCACTCCAACACTCCAGCCAGGCCCCGGGCACCGGCCCGGGGCGGAGCACAGGAGTCGACGTGGGCGCATCCGCCAGCCCCCTGCCGAGCACGCCGCCGACCGCCGGCGCGCCGTTCATCGCCGCCGACGTCGGCGGCACCCACGTGCGGGTCGGCCTGGTGGACGGCCGCGATCCGTCGCGCCTGCTGCAGTACCGCAAGTACGCCTGCGCCGACTTCGCCGGCCTGGCCGAGGTGCTGCAGGCGTTCCTGGCCACGCTCGGCCCCGGCACGGCGATCCGCCACGGCGTGATCGCCTGCGCCGGGCACGCGCTCGAGGACGGCTCGCTGCTGTCGGTGAACCTGCCCTGGCCGGTGGTGCCGGCGCGCATCCGCGACCGCCTGGGCTTCGAGGACTTCCAGCTGGTCAACGACTTCGAGGCGGTGGCGCACGCGGTGGCCGGGGCCGGCACGCCGTCGCTGCTGCGCCTGTCGGGGCCGGCGCAGGCCGCGGTGCCGGGGCCGACCCTGGTGGTGGGCCCGGGCACCGGCCTGGGCGCGGCGGTGCGGATCCCCGCGCGCGGCGGCGCGGTGGTGCTCGCCACCGAGGCCGGCCAGGCCGCGCTCACGGTGTCCACGCCGCTCGAGATCGAGGTGCTGCAGGAGTTCCTGCGCGAACGGCACCACGTGCCGATGGAGCACGCGCTGTCCGGGCCCGGCCTGCTGCGCCTGCACCTGGCGCTGGCGCGGGTGCGCGGCGAGGCGCCGACGCGGGCGACGCCAGACGCGATCAGCGCGGCCGCGCGCGCCGGCGACGACGCGCTCGCGCGCGAGACCCTGGACCTGTTCTGCGGCCTGCTCGGCAGCGCGGTCGGCGACATGGCGCTGCTCTACGGCGCCCACGGCGGCGTGCACCTGGCCGGCGGGATCCTGCCGCAGATCCGCGACTTCCTCGAACACAGCAGCTTCGTCGCGCGCTTCCTCGACAAGGGGCCGATGCGCGAGGCGCTGCAGAAGATTCCCGTGACCCTGGTCGAGCACGGGCAGCTGGGCGTGATCGGCGCCGCCAGCTGGTACCTCGACCGGATCCGGCACCAGGACGACGCGTGAAGGGATGCCCGCCGCCCGGAGACACCAACGCGCCGAACCACGGCGAGCACCGCCAGCCAAATACCGTGATGGGGAGAACCGCCATGAGACACCGTAAATCCATGCTCTCGACCGCGATCGCCGTGTGCCTCGGGGTGGCCATGCCGGCCCACGCCCAGGACGCCGCGACCGCGGCGGCCGACGACGCCACCGACCTCGACCGGGTGGTCGTCACCGGCATCCGCGCCAGCCTGCAGCAGGCGCTGGACACCAAGCGCAACAGCGACGCGATCATCGACGTGGTCACCGCCGAGGACGTGGGCAAGTTCCCCTCGACCAACGTGGCCGAGGCGATCTCCACGCTCCCGGGCGTGACCATCGACAAGGCCTTCGGCCAGGGCGAGAAGATCAGCATCCTCGGCACCGACCCCGCGCTCAACCGCACCCTGCTCAACGGCCAGACCGTGGCCTCGGCCGACTGGTTCATCACCGACCAGCCCGGCCGCACCTTCAACTACTCGCTGCTGGCGCCGCAGCTGGTCGGCAGGGTGGAGGTGTACAAGTCGCCCGAGGCGCACATCGACGAAGGCTCGATCGGCGGCACCGTGATCGTGCACACGCGCAAGCCGCTGGACCTCGACGGCACCACCATCGCCGGCCACGTCGGCTACCTGTACAACGACCGCATCGAGGGCGGCGACCCGCAGGCCTCGCTGCTGCTGGGCTGGAAGAACGAGGCCGGCAACTTCGGCGTGATCGTCGCCGCGCAGCGCGCGGACGAAGGCATCCGCCGCGACGGCGTCGAGTCCTACGGCACGGTCACCGGCCGCGACTACGCCGAAGGCCAGGGCGGCGGCAGCTCGTTCGACCCGACCATGGACTGGGGCGCGGGCGTGGAAGTGCCGCCGGCGTGCCGGGGCGCGTGCGAGGCGACCCTGCGCGCCAACCCGGACGCGGTCGCGCCCAACTCGATCAGCGCGCACTACTTCGAGCAGCAGCGCAAGCGCGACACGGTGTCGGTGGCGCTGCAGTTCCGCCCGCACGAGAAGCTGGACATCGAGTTCAACGCGCTCGACGTCACCGCCGACTACGACAACATCAGCCACTCCATGTTCGCCTTCAACGGCAACGCGTGGAACAGCCTGATGCGGCTGACCGACCTGGAGGTGGAGGGCGGCGTCATCACCCGCGCCTCGTTCAGCAACGCGCTGACCGTGTACGACCTGATCAACCGCCAGGCCACGGTGGAGACCGACTCCTACGACCTCAAGGCGACCTGGAACGACGAGCGCTGGTTCGCCTCCGCGCACGCGGGCACCACCAAGGCCACCGGCGGCACCGGGCGCCAGGTGTTCGGCGAGTTCCTGAACTGGGCCGACTACAGCTACGACCTCACCGGCACGCCGCGGCTGGACTTCGCGGGCTACAACTACGGCTCGGCGCCCGCGACCAGCCCGAACGTCGCCGGCAGCCCGTTCACCGACCCCGACGCGTTCCGCATCGACGGCGGCTGGGGCGCCGACCCGAACGACCCGGCGGGCTGGAACACCGGCTGGGGCGGCAACATCGTGACCAAGCCGACCTGGGACGAGGAAACCTACGGCCAGGTCGATTTCGGCATCCGCCTCGACTCGCCGGTGTACCAGGTCCGCTTCGGCCTCAAGCGCCGCGAGCACGAGACCGGGCAGACGATGGCCGGCGTGGCGGTGGCCGCGGTGGCCGGCTACGGCGACGCCACGGCGGCGCAGTTCTCGCCGCGCCCGCTGCCCTCGAACTACCTCAGCGGCTTCGGCGACACCGGCGACCTGTCCAACCGCTTCACCATCGACGGCTGGGCGATGGCCGACTGGATCCTCAGCGGCGACTGGCTGGCGCCGTGGCAGACCATGCCGGTGCCCGACATCTTCGCCGACCCCTCGTTCGTGCAGAACACCTGGACCGTGACCGAGGACGTCGACGCCGCCTACGTGCAGGCCGACTACAGCTGGAACGGGCTGCGCGGCAATATCGGCGTGCGCTTCGTGCAGACCGAGTCCAACAGCATGGGCTGGCAGTGCACCACCGGCGCGGCCTGCACCGCCGACGCCTACGAGCAGGTGAGCGTGCGCAAGAAGTACGACGACTTCCTGCCCAACCTCAACGTCGTCTACGACCTGTCCGACGAGCTGGTGCTGCGCTTCTCGGCGGCCAAGGTGATCGCGCGGCCGAACTTCGGCGACATGTCCACCTACCTGTGGCTCGGCCCGCAGACGCTCACCGGCGGCGGCGGCAACCCGGACCTCGACCCGTACCGCTCCACCAACCTCGACTTCTCCGCGGAGTGGTACTTCGCCGACAACGCGATCCTGGCCGGCACCGTGTTCCACAAGGACGTCGGCAACTACATCCTGCACACCACCCGCACCGAGCAGCACCTCAACGTCAGCACCGGCGAGGTGATGGACTTCGTGGTCTCGCGCCCGGACAACGCCGGCGAGGCGACGATCAAGGGCTTCTCGCTGGCCTACCAGCAGGCGCTGTGGGGCGGGCTGGGCCTGCTGGCCAACTACACCTACGCCGACGCCGAGGCCAGCAACGGCGACCCGATGCCGTGGACCTCGAAGGACCAGTACAACATCAGCCCGTTCTTCGAGAACGACCGCTGGAGCGCGCGCGTCACCTACTCCTGGCGTTCGAAGTACTACACCCAGGTCGACCGCGGCAACTTCCTGGTCACCGACGACTACGAGTCGCTCGACGCCAGCATCGGCTTCCGCATCAACGACCGCCTCAGCCTGACCCTGGACGGCATGAACCTGCTCGACTCGGAGTACTACACCTACGCCCAGGTCGAGGGCGTGCCGAACACCGAGAAGCTGGTGCGCGGCCTGTACCGCACCGGGCGCCGCTACATGGCCTCGCTGCGGATGCAGTTCTGACCGACGGCGACCCTCCCGGACGTATGCCGTCCTCGCTTCGGGCCCGGTCACGTTCCGGGCCCGCCTTTTTTCGCTATCGTCGGGCCGGGCGCCATGGCGGCTCCGCCATGGCCGGCATGGCGGCCATGCACACTTCAGGAGCAAGACGAGGATGAACCGATGACCCAGTTGTCTTCACGCGCGCGCGGCCTCGCACTGGTCCTGGGCGCCGCCGTCGTCCTGGCGGCCTGCGGCGAGCGCAGCGCGCCGCGCCCCGCGCCGCCCCCGGCCACGCAGGCCGAGGCGGTGTCGAAGCCGGCCCTGGTGCCGCTGCCGGCCCGCATGGAGCAGCGCGAGGGCAGCTTCCGCTTCGACGCCGGCGTCGCGCTCGGCGCGGCCGACGAGGCCGCGCGGCGCGTGGCCGGGCACTTCGCCGGCATGGTCGCGGCCACCCACGGCTTCACCCCGGCGCTGGCCGGCGAGGGCGCGCAGGCCGCGATCGTGTTCGCGATCGACCCGGCGGCCTCGCCCGATGCGCCGGAAGGCTACGAACTCGAGGTCGCCCGCGAGGGCGCGCAGGTGCGCGCCAGCGACGAGCGCGGCCTGTTCTACGGCGCGGTCACGCTGTGGCAGCTGCTGTCCTCGGCCCAGGGCGAGGCGGTGCGGATCCCGGCGCTGCGGATCGAGGACGCGCCGCGCTTTTCCTGGCGCGGGCTGATGCTCGACTCGGCGCGGCACTTCCAGTCGGTCGACGAGATCAAGCGGCTGATCGACGCGATGGCCCGGCACAAGCTCAACGTGCTGCACTGGCACCTGACCGACGACCAGGGCTGGCGGATCGAGATCCCGAAGTACCCGAAGCTGATGGAGGTCGGCGGCTGCCGGATCCCGGCCGGCGAGGCCGGCACCGACCCCGATACCGGCGAACCCCGGCCGTACTGCGGCTGGTACACCCAGGCCCAGATCCGCGACATCGTCGCCTACGCCGGCGAGCGCCACATCATGGTGGTGCCCGAGTTCGACATGCCCGGCCACGTGCAGGCGGTGGTCGCGGCGTATCCCGAGTACGGCTCGCTCGGCGACACCCCGCCGGTGTCGAACGAATGGGGCGTGCACCAGTACCTGTTCAACGTCGACGAAGGCACGTTCGCCTTCATCGAGGACGTGCTCGACGAGATCATGGCGCTGTTCCCCGCGCCCTACATCCACGTCGGCGGCGACGAGGCGGTCAAGGACCAGTGGCAGGCCTCGCCGCGGGTGCAGGCGCGGATGAAGGAGCTCGGCATCGCCGACGAGACCGCGCTGCAGAGCTGGTTCATCAAGCGCATCGAGGCCTACCTGTCGGGCAAGGGCCGCAGGCTGCTGGGCTGGGACGAGATCCTGGACGGCGGCATCGCGCCCAACGCGACCGTGATGTCCTGGCGCGGGATCGAGGGCGGCATCGCCGCCGCGCGCGCGGGCCACGACGTGGTGATGGCCCCGGTCGACAAGCTGTACCTGGACTACCTGCAGACCTCGTCGCCGAACGAGCCGCCCGGCCGGCCGGTGCAGGTCACGCTGCGCGACGTGTACGAGTTCGAACCGGTGCCGGCGGTGCTCGCCCCCGCCCAGCGCAGGCACATCCTCGGCGTGCAGGCCAACGTCTGGACCGAGCACATGCGCACCTTCGACCGGGTGCAGCATGCGGTCTTCCCGCGCATCGCGGCGCTGGCCGAGACCGCGTGGTCGCCGCCCGAGGCGCGCAGCTTCGACGGCTTTCTCGCCCGCCTGCCGGTGCAGCTGCGCCGCTACGAGGCCTTCGGCATCGCCTACGCGCGCACGCCGTTCGAGGTCCAGGCCACGGCCAGCGCCGACCGCGCCGCGGGCACGGTGGAGGTGGCGCTGGAGAACCCGCTCGGCTATCCGATCCGCTACACCACCGACGGCAGCGATCCCGACGGCGATTCGCCGCTGTACGAATCGCCGATCCAGGCGGCGCTGCCGCTGGAGGTGCGCGCGGCCGCGTTCGACGGCCCGCGCCCGCTGGCGCCGGCCACGCGCCACGTCTACGACGCGGCCAGCCTGCTGGTGCGCAGCGACGAACAGCTGGCGACCTGCCCCGACACCGGCCGGCTGCTGCTGCGGCTGGAGGACGACGGGCCGGTGGACGGCGAGCGCGCGCTGTTCAACGTGACCATCTTCTATCCGTGCTGGCTGTGGCCGGAGGCCGACCTGGAGGGCATCGCCGCGGTGAAGGTGCGCCTGGGACGGATGCCGTACTACTTCCAGCTCGCCCACGACGAGCCGCACCGCAAATTCATGCCGGCCGAAACGCCGCATGGCGAACTGCTGGTGCAGACCGGCGGCTGCAACGGCCCGGCCGTGGCCCGCATCCCGCTGCCGGAGCGCACCGGGGCCGACGGCTTCGTCGAGGTGGAGGCCGCGTTCCCGGGCGACGCGCCCGGCAGCACCGACCTGTGCTTCACCACCACCGGCGACACCCGGCCGGCGATGTGGGTGCTGGACCGCGCGACGCTGGTTCCGCGCTGACGGGCGTGGCCGGCGCCCCGCGCGGGCGCCGGCTCAGTCCTCGCGCCGTCCGTCGACGCGCAGCAGCAGGTCGTGCAGCGGCGTGAGCCGCGTGGCGAGTCCGGCGATGACGCCGAGCGTATTGGCCAGCGCGTCGTCGGGATCGGCCATGCGGGTGGCGGTGAGGCTGCCCTGCGCGTATTCCAGGCCGATGCCCAGCAGCACCAGGCCGAGGCCGGCGCCCAGCAGCGCCGGCCAGTTGCGGAACAGCTGCACGGCGCCCGCGGCCAGCGCGCAGTAGGCGAGGAAATGCGACCACTTGTCGCTCTGGTCGAAGTCGGGCATCGGCGGCGGCGGCATCAGCGACAACACCACCACGCCCGCGATCGCCAGGCACCACAGCGTCGCCCACAGCCAGGCGTGGCGCAGCGGCTTGAGCGAGCCGCCGGGCCGGTAGCGGGGACGCGGGCGCCGGCTCACAGGCGGTGGCTCAGGTCGCCGAACACGAACGCCGCTTCGAGCGGCACGTCGCGCGCGAAGCCCATCACCTGGAAGCGCTCGCCCATGCCGCCGGGAATCGTGAGCAGCTTGGCCTGCTGGCGCAGCGCGTAGCGCTCGGCCTCGCCGGGCGCGCGCGCCTCGTGCGCCGCCAGCCGCCGTTCGAGGCCGTTGGCGATCAGGAAGCAGGCCTGGGTGCAGTAGCCGGCGAGATCGAACCCGGCCCCGGTGCCGGCCTCGGCCAGCGCGGTGAAATCGACCGAGGCGGTGATGTCCTGCAGGCCGGGGCGCGCGAGCACGTCCTCGACCAGGCGGTGGCGGTGGAAGGCGCGCAGGGTGCCGTCGCGCCTTCGCGGGTCGTAGTACTCGCGCCGCGGATAGCCGTAGTCGACGAACAGCATCGCGCCCGATTTCAGCCCGCCGGCCACGGCCTGCAGCCAGTACGGCAGCTGCGGCAGCAGTTCGGCGCGGTGGCCGTCGGCGAACGGACCGTCGAGCTGGCTCTCGACGTGGCGCACCGCGGCGGTGAGCAGGGCGTCGGCGGGCCGCTCGACGATGCGGAAGCCGTCGCCGTCGATCGCGACGTGCTCCTCGAACACCTCGCCGCCCTGGATCGCGAACCGGGGCGTGGGCAGCGCATCGAGCACCTCGTTGGCGAACAGCACCCCGTCCCAGTCGTCCGGCATCGGGCCCTGCATCCACTCCACGCGCGCGAAGTCCCCGGCCGGCAGCGTCGCCCGGAGGTAGGCCTGCTGGCGCTCGCGCAGGTCGGCGCTGGGTTCGAGGATGGCGTAGCGCCCGGGCAGCGCGTCGAGCTCGCGCAGCAGCGCGATCACGTCGCCCGCGAAGCGGCCGCTGCCCGCGCCGATCTCGAAGAAGCGCGCCTGCGCTCCGAGCCGGCGCAGCGCCGGGGCGAGCGCGATGGCCACGCACTCGGCGAACAGCGGGCCGAGCTCGGGCGCGGTGACGAAGTCGCCCGCCGGCCCGAACTTGGTGGCGCCGGCGCTGTAGTAGCCCAGTCCCGGCGCGTACAGCGCCAGCTCCATGAAGCGCCAGAACGGGATCGCGCCGCCGGCGGCGGCGATCTGCTCCCGGATCAGGGCCTGCAGGCGCTGGCTGTGCGCGAAGGCTTCTTCCGGGAGCGTGTGGTCGGACATCGGCGGCGTCTGCGGCGACAATGCGACAGGATAACGGCAATCCGGAGCCCGCCATGCCGCAACCGATTCCCGTGGCCCTGGTCACCGGCGGCGCACGCCGCCTCGGCGCCGCGATCGTGCGCCGGCTGCACGCGTCCGGCTACGCGGTGGCCGTGCACTGCCGCCACTCGGCCGGCGCGGCGCACGCGCTGGCCGCGGACCTCGAGCAGGCGCGCCCCGGCAGCAGCCTGGTGGTGGAGGCGGACCTGGCGCGCTTCGACGCCCTGCCCGAGCTGGTGGCGCGCACGGTGGGCCGGTTCGGCCGGCTCGACGCGCTGGTGAACAATGCCGCGGCCTTCTTCCTCACGCCGTTCGGCACGGTGACGCCGGACCAGTGGGACGCGCTGCTGGCCGCCAACCTGCGCGCGCCGTTCTTCCTGTCCCAGGCCGCGGCCCCGCACCTGCGCGCCGCGCGCGGCGCGATCCTGAACATCAGCGACGTCTACGCGCGCCAGCCGCGCGCCGACCTAGCGGCCTACGCGACCAGCAAGGGCGCGCTGGAGGCGATGACCCGGGCACTGGCGGTGGCGCTGGCGCCCGAAGTGCGGGTGAACGCGCTCGCGCCCGGCGCGATCCTGTGGCCCGAGGACGCGCCGGACCCGGCGCTGCAGGCGCGGATCCTGGCGCGCACCGCGCTCGGCCGCACCGGCACGGTGGAGGAGATCGCCGACACCGCGCTGTGGCTGCTGCGCGATGCCGGCTACACGACCGGCACGGTGGTGGCGGTGGACGGCGGGCGGGAGCCGGTGTGAGGGGTGGTGGGCACCTGGGGTCGCGGCTGACGCCGCTCCTACAGGGACACGTCCAGGGTCGCGTTGCGGGAGCGGCTTCGGGGAGCCGGGGACGGGTGGATGGTTCCGTGGGTCGCGGCTGAAGCCGCTCCTACAAGGCGCACGCATTCTGTAGGAGCGGCTTCAGCCGCGACCAGAGCCTCAATCCTTCGGCAGGAACGCGTGCTCCAGATCCGCGCCGCGGAAGGCGTCCGGCGTTTCGTGGGAGACGGCGTAGCGATAGAGGACTGCGGAGTAGATGCCGCTCAGCGCTGCCTGGTAGACGCCCACCAGCAGCAGCGCGACCACGAACAGCACCAGCACCGCGACCCCCAGCGCCACCGACACCTGGGCCGCGAGCCCCATCAGCGCGAGGCCGAGCACCAGCATGCCGATGCTCACCACGGCGAATGCCGCGCCGATGCCCACCTGGCCGACCGCATTCTCGCCCCAGGTGCGCTTGAGCAGGGCCACGCTCTGCTTGAGCGCGTCGATCGGGCCGACGTCGCGCGAGACCAGCACCGGCACCACCAGGAAGGTGGCCAGGGTCCAGGCCGCGCCGAGCGCGCCGGCCATGATCCGCACCAGGAAGTTGTCCCTGTTCTTCAGGCCCTGCAGCAGCACGCCGACCGTGGCGGCGATCGCCGCGTAGCCCAGGATCGACGGGAGCCGCGCACGCGCGGCGCGCAGGCCGTCGGCCAGCGTGGGATCGCCGCCGTCGAGCCGGATCATCGCCGCCCCCACCAGGGCGCAGTTGAAGAAGATGATGATGCTGTACTGGACGAAGTAGAACAGGAAGCCCAGCAGCACGCCGCCCACGCCGACGCCGTTGGCGAAGAGCTTCAGCGCGATCGCCGGCACCAGGAAGGTGGCCGCGACCACGAGGGTGACGAGCCCGGAGATCACCGGGAACAGCATCAGCTCCTTGTCCGATCGCAGCACCGAAGCGCTGGCCTTGACCAGTTCCCAGCTGCGCGAAACCTTGTCGAACATGGCGTGTCCTCCTCCCCTTTGCCGGTCGAATCCTGCCGCCGCTTGCCGGCGGCGGCAAGGCGGGATTGCCATGACACGACGGGGCCGGCGGCGCGGATGTGACCGGCCGCCGGCGTCCCCCGGCGGCCTCAGGCCAGCGCGACCGGCTCGAACGCGACGTCGTGGTCGGGATGTGCCGCCCACAGCGCGCCGATGCGCTGGCCCGACACGGGGTGGCGGGCGTCCGGGGCGATGTCGGCCAGCGGCTTGAGCACGAAGGCGTGGCGCAGCTCGTCGCGCGGCACCCGCAGCACCGGCGTGGTGCCGGTCGGCGTGGCCGGGCCCGGGCCTTCGGCGACCAGGTCGTCGAACAGCACGATGTCGATGTCGAGGGTGCGGTCGCTGTAGCGCGGGCCGCTGCGGTCGCGGCCGTGCGCGTCCTCGAGCGCGTGCAGCCAGGCGTTGAGCGCGTGCGCGTCGAGGTCGGTCTCGAGCACCGCCGCGGCATTGACGAAGTCCGGCCCGTCGTAGCCCACCGCCGGGAAGCGGTAGAACGGCGACACCCGCACCCCGGGGAAGCGCTCGCGCAGCGCGTGCACCGCCGCGCGCAGGTGCCGACCGGGCTCGAGGTTGCTGCCGAGGCTGAGGTAGGCGGTGTGCATGGCGCGCTCCGGGAGGGCGCACATCATCGCGCATCCGGCCGCGGCGCGGCGAGTGCCGTGCGGCTCAGCCGGCGGGCGCGGGAACGGCCTGCTCCCGGCGCAGGTCGACCTGCAGCGGACCGTCGCCCATGCTCTGGAACACGCGCAGGTCGAACTCGGGCAGGATCGCCAGCAGGTGGTCGAAGATGTCCGACTGGATGCCCTCGTACGCCGCCCAGCGCACGTCGTTGGTGAAGCAGTACACCTCCAGCGGCAGGCCCTCGGCGGTGGGCTGCAGCTGCCGCACCAGCAGGGTCATGCCCTGGTGGATCGACGGATGGTGGCGCAGGTACTGCTCGACGTAGGCGCGGAAGGTGCCGAGGTTGGTGACCCGGCGCCGGTTCACCGGCTCGGCGCCGCGCTCGGCCAGGCGCGCGTTCCAGTCGCGCAGCTCGGCCGCCTTGCGGTCGAGGTAGTCGTCGATCAGCGTGAAGCGGCGCATCCGCGCCACCTCCTCGTCGTCGAGGAAGCGCACCGAACGCTGGTCCAGGTACAGCGCGCGCTTGATCCGGCGCCCGCCCGACTCGCTCATCCCGCGCCAGTTCTTGAACGACTCGCTGATCAGCTTCTTGGTCGGGACCGTGGTGATGGTCTTGTCCCAGTTCTGCACCGTCACCGTGTGCAGGGCGATGTCGATCACGTCGCCGTCGGCGTTCTGCGACGGCATCTCGATCCAGTCGCCGATGCGCACCCGGCCGTCGTTGCTGATCTGCACGCTGGCCACCAGCGACAGGATGGTGTCCTGGAAGATCAGCATCAGCACCGCGGTCGCGGCGCCCAGGCCGGTGAGCACGTGCAGGAACTGGACCCCGGCCAGGGTGGCCACGATCGAGATCGCGACCAGCGCGAACATGATGATCTTGGCCACCTGCAGGTAGCCCTTGATCGGCCGGTTGCGCGCGTCGGGACGGCGCTCGTAGACCTCGTTGGCCACGTCCAGCGCGCGCGACACCGCCAGCGCGAGGGTCAGCACGATGAAGGCCTGGCACAGCGAACGCAGCACCGTGGCCAGCTGCGGCGGCAGGTCCGGCACCATGCCCACGCCGACCGCGATCACGATCGCCGGCACCACGTTGGCCAGGCGCGGGATCACCCGCATCCGCACCTGGCGGCCCTCGGCCTCGCCGCGCGCCGCGGTGGCGGCCAGCAGGCGCTGGATGCCGCGCAGCAGGATCCGCTTGGTGACCCAGTTGGCCAGCCACGCCGCCAGCAGCAGCGCCGCGACCACGGCCAGGGTGTAGGCCCAGGGGTACGGCGCGAGCGCCGTGCGCAGGTATTCGAGGTGTGGCTGCAACTATCCGTTCCCGTGTGGCGCGTCGCCGCGTTCGATGATGACGCCGACCGCGCGCGCGCCGCGCACCGCACCCGGCTTGCTGAGCTTCAATCGTAACCAGGGCACGTTGAACTCCTCCATCACGATCCGCGCGCAGCGCTCGGCCAGGGTCTCGACCAGGCCGAAGTCCGACTGCGAGACGTACTCGATCAGGCGCTTGCTCACCGCCTTGTAGTCGAGCGTGCGGGCGATGTCGTCGCTGGCGGCGGGCACGCGGTTGTCGAACGCCATCTCGAGGTCGAACACCAGGGTCTGGCGGATCCGCCGCTCCCAGTCGTAGATCCCGATCAGGGCGTCGATCTCGAGGCCCTCGATGAAAACCTTGTCCATGGCGGGCATTGTCGCCGAGGTCGGCGTGGTGGAGGGAAACCGGTCCGCAGGGCGCGTCGGCGCGTTGCGTGCGCTCACGCGGCCGCGGCCACCGGCGGCAGCGTGGCCATGTCCCAGCGCGGCACGGCGTTGATCTCCAGGCCGTCGTGCTGGCCGGCGGCCAGGCGCAGCGCGCCGGCGAAGGCGATCATGGCGCCGTTGTCGGTGCACAGCGCCGGGCGCGGGAAGCAGGCGCGGCCGCCGCGGGCCGCGGCCATCTCCTGCAGCCGCGCGCGCAGGCGGCGGTTGGCGCCGACGCCGCCGGACACCACGATCACGTCGCTGCCGGCCGCGTCCAGCGCGCGCTCGCACTTGATCGCCAGGGTTTCGACCACCGCGTCCTCGAAGCCGCGCGCGATGTCGGCCCGGGTCTGCGCCGACCGGTCGGACTGCTGCCAGGCCAGCAGCACCTGGGTCTTGAGCCCGCTGAAGCTGAAGTCCAGGCCGGGGCGGTCGGTCATCGGGCGCGAGAAGCGGTAGGCCCCGGCCCGGCCCTGTTCGGCCAGCGCGGCCAGCTGGGGACCGCCCGGGTAGGGCAGGCCCATGAGCTTGGCGGTCTTGTCGAAGGCCTCGCCGGCGGCGTCGTCCAGGGTCTCGCCCAGCAGCCGGTAGCGGCCGATCCCGTCCACGGCCACCAGCTGGGTGTGGCCGCCGGACACCAGCAGGGCCACGAACGGCGGGACCGGGGGGTCGTCCTCCATCAGCGGGGCCAGCAGGTGGCCCTCCATGTGGTGGACCCCGATCGCCGGCACCTCCAGCGCCCAGGCCAGGGACCGGGCCACCGCCGCGCCCACCAGCAGGGCCCCGACCAGGCCGGGGCCGGCGGTGTAGGCCACCCCGTCGAGGTCGCCCACCCCCAGTCCGGCCCCGGACAGGGTCTGGCGGACCAGGGGCAGCAGCTTGCGGACGTGGTCGCGGCTGGCCAGCTCGGGCACCACCCCGCCGTAGCCGGCGTGCAGGGCCACCTGGCTGTAGACCGCGTGGGCGCGCAGGCCGGCCGCGCCGGGCAGGGCCGTGTCGTAGACGGCCACGCCGGTCTCGTCGCAGCTCGATTCGATGCCGAGGACCTTCATGGGGGCGGGAGGCGGCTTGCGCCGTTGCAAGTCAGGCAGTTATCATACGCGGCTCGCCCGGTCAGGGGACCAGGCGCAAGCGAACGATCCGTTCGCCCCAGCCCGGCCGCCGGCCGGTGACCCAGGAACCGAGATTCCCATGCCCAGCGTCAAAGTCCGCGAAAACGAGCCGTTCGAGTTTGCCCTGCGTCGCTTCAAGCGCACCTGCGAGAAGGCCGGCGTGCTCGCCGAGACCCGCAAGCGCGAGTACTACGAGAAGCCGACCCAGGAGCGCAAGCGCAAGGCCGCGGCCGCGGTGAAGCGCCAGGCGCGCCGCGTCGCGCGCGACGTCACCAAGCGCCAGCGCCTGTACTGAGCCGCCGTGGCACCACCGTAAGCCGGCACGCGCGAGCGTGGCCGGCTTTTTGTGTTTCTGCCCCACTGAACTTCCGCAATCCGCACCGGAGAGCAGCATGTCCCTCAAGCAGCGACTGACCGACGACATGAAGGCCGCGATGAAGGCCGGCGAGAAGGAGCGCCTGGGCGTGATCCGCCTGATCAACGCCGCGATCAAGCAGCGCGAGGTGGACGAGCGCATCCAGCTCGACGACGCGGCCGTGCTGGCGGTGCTGGAGAAGATGGTCAAGCAGCGCAAGGATTCGGTGAGCCAGTACGCCGCCGCCGGGCGCGAGGACCTGGCCGCGATCGAGCGCGCCGAGATCGCGGTGATCGAGGCCTACCTGCCCGAGAAGCTGGGCGAGGCCGAGATCCAGGCCGAGATCGACGCGGCCATCGCCGCCACCGGCGCCAGCGGCCCGGCCGACATGGGCAAGCTGATGGGCGTGCTCAAGCCGAAGCTGGCCGGCCGCGCCGACATGGGCCAGGTCTCGGCCCTGGTGAAGAAGGCGCTGGCGGGCTGAGCCCGCCCTGCCGCTTCCGCGCCCCCCTGCAGGAGCGGCTTCAGCCGCGACCGGCGCGCCCGGATATCCGGACGGCTGACGCCTTCCTGGTCGCGGCTGAAGCCGCTCCTACGGCAGCCTCGCGGGGCGGGAACCGGCCGTTCCTGCCATCGAAGCCACGCATCCCGCGCCGTGTTCGGCAGCGACGCGGCCCGGGGGGATGCAAGCGGTACGGGGACATGCCCCGGCCGCGGCCCGGGCAGGACGTCCGACCGGAGGGAGCACCCTCCAGGGCCCTGGCGCCAGGGCCCTTCGGCGCCGTCGCGGCAGGGCGGCATCCCGGCCCGGGACGCGCGACCGGACGCCGATGCCGCACAATCGCGCGGATGCAGACTCCCCACATCGTCCTGCGCCCCGCGCATCGCGGGGACGTGCCCAGGATCCTCGAGCTGATCCGCGCGCTGGCCGAGTACGAGCGGCTCGCCCACGAGGTCGAAGCCGACGAGGACAGGCTCGCCGACACCCTGTTCGGACCCGCGCCCTGCGCCGAGGTGGTGATGGCCGAGGTCGACGGCGCGGTCGCCGGCTTCGCCCTGTTCTTCCACACCTATTCCACCTTCCTGGCCAGGCCCGGCCTGTACCTGGAAGACCTGTTCGTCGAGCCGCGCTTCCGCGGCCTCGGCATCGGGCGGCGGCTGATGGTCCACCTCGCGCGGCTGGCCGTGGAACGCGGCTGCGGTCGCTTCGAGTGGGCGGTGCTGGACTGGAACGCCCCGGCGATCGCCTTCTACCGCAGCCTCGGCGCGGTCGGCATGGACGGCTGGACCACCCAGCGCGTGGCCGGCGAGGCGCTGGCGCGGCTGGCCGCCGCCGACGCGGGCCGCTGACGCCGCCGCGACGCCGGGACCCCGACCATGCCCGGGATGCGCCTGCCTCCGACGCTCCAAGCCCGCATCGACCGCCTGCAGCGGACGCCGCCGGTCCAGTTCGCGCGCCGTTTCGTCGAGATCGACATCCTCACCCACGCCGCCTCGCTGGCGTTCTTCGCCCTGCTCTCGCTGGCGCCGCTGCTGGTGCTGCTGCTGTGGCTGGGCGCGTCGCTGTACCCGGCCGCGCAGGAGGAGCTGATGGCGCAGCTCGGCGCGCTGGCCGGCACTGGCGCGCAGGAGGTCGCGGCCACCGTGCTGCGCAACGCCCGGGCGCGGCCGGACGTGGGTTCGCTGGCCGGCCTGTGGAGCACCCTGCTGCTGTTCGCCGGCGCGACCGCGGTGTTCGCGCGGCTGCAGACCACGCTCAACCTGGTGTTCCGCACCGACGCGCGCCGGCTCGGCCTGCAGGCCTGGCTGCGCAAGCGGGTGTTCTCGTTCGGCGTGGTGCTCGCGCTGGGCTTCCTGCTGGTGGTCTCGGCGGCGCTGACCACGACGCTGGAGGTGCTGTTCGCCGGTTCGCCGACCCTGCCGGTGCTGGGCAACCTGGCCGCACTGGCGCTGTACTCGCTGGCCTTCGCCCTGATGTACCACTTCCTCCCGGACCGGCGCGTGGGCTGGCGCCAGGCGTTCCTCGGCGGCGCGATCACCTCGTTGCTGTTCGTGGTCGGGCGCTGGGCCATCGGCCTGTACATCGCCCACGCCGCGCCCGGCAGCGCCTACGGCTCGATGGGCACCCTGGTGATCCTGCTGGTGTGGATGTACTACGCGGCGGTGGTGTTCTTCGCCGGCGCCATGGTGACGGCGCTGATCGACGAACGGGTGGACGCGCGGCGCGAAGCCCGCAAGGCCGCTGGCGCGGGCCCGGCCTGAGCCGGCCCGTCCCCGCCCCGCGCCGGGGATGCGATCATGGCGCGGTGTCCCGGACCCCAGACGCACCCGACCGCTGCAGCGGCGCCGCCCCGGGCGGCGTCACGCACGGCCGCGCGCGCGCGCGGAGGGCCTGAGCGGTGGCGCGCATCCCCGACGCCTTCATCGACGAGCTGCTCGCGCGCACCGACATCGTCGAGGTGATCCAGGCCCGCGTGCCGCTCAAGCGCCAGGGCCGCGAGTACTCGGCGCGCTGCCCGTTCCACGACGAGCGCTCGCCCTCGTTCACGGTCTCGCCGACCAAGCAGTTCTACCACTGCTTCGGCTGCGGCGCGCACGGCACCGCGATCTCGTTCCTGATGCAGTACGACCGGCTCGAGTTCCTCGACGCCGTGGACGAACTGGCGCGCAAGGCCGGCCTCGAAGTGCCGCGCGAGACCCGCCAGCGCAACGCCAACCCCGAGAGCCTGGACCTGTACAACGCGCTGGAGGCGGCGGCGCGCTATTTCCAGCGCCAGCTGGCCGGCAGCGACCGCGCGCGCGCCTACCTCGACGAACGCGGCGTGGGCGAGGCGGTGCGCGCGCAGTTCGGGATCGGCTACGCGCCGGAAGGCTTCTCGGCGCTGAAGGACGCGCTCGGCACCGACCCGCGCCGCCTGCACCTGCTCGAGCGCGCCGGGCTGCTGTCGAAGAACGATCGCGGCCACGTGT
Organism: Luteimonas sp. J29; assembly: GCF_000472505.1. Classification (GTDB taxonomy): domain Bacteria; phylum Pseudomonadota; class Gammaproteobacteria; order Xanthomonadales; family Xanthomonadaceae; genus Luteimonas. The sequence continues at coordinate 199,567 of NZ_AWZR01000001.1, read as the reverse complement.
ACGACAAGTTCCGCGACCGGGTGATGTTCCCGATCCACGACCGGCGCGGGCGCGTGATCGCCTTCGGCGGCCGGGTGCTGCGCAAGGAGGACAGCCCCAAGTACCTCAACTCGCCCGAGACGCCGCTGTTCCACAAGGGCCGCGAGCTGTACGGGCTGTGGCAGGTGCGCCAGGCCAACCAGAAGATCGCGCGGCTGGTGGTGGTCGAGGGCTACATGGACGTGGTCGCGCTGTTCGAACACGGCGTGGCGCAGGCCGTGGCGACGCTCGGCACCGCGACCACGCCCGACCACGCCGAGCTGCTGTTCCGCAACGCGCCCGACGTGTACTTCTGCTTCGACGGCGACCGCGCCGGGCGCTCCGCGGCGTGGAAGGCGGTGGAGTCGGTGCTGCCGCGCATGCGCGACGGCCGCCAGGCGTTCTTCCTGTTCCTGCCCGACGGCGAGGACCCGGACAGCATCGTGCGCCGCGAGGGCGCGGAAGGATTCGAGGCGCGGCTGCAGCAGGCGACGCCGCTCTCCCGGTTCTTCTTCGACACCCTGTCCGAGGGCGTGTCCCTGTCCACGCTCGACGGCCGCGCGCGCCTGGCCGAACGCGCGCGGCCGCTGCTGGCGCAGATCCCCGACGGCGCCTTCGGCGACCTGATGCAGCAGCGGCTGGCGGACATCACCGGCCTGCAGGCGAAGCCCGCCGCGGCGCCGTCCGCGCCGGTGCGCGGCCGCGGCAGCCGGCCGCTGGCGCCGCCGCGGCGGAGCATGGTGCGCAGCGCGATCGCGCTGCTGCTGCAGCAGCCGTCGCTGGCGCTGGAGCTGGCGCCGCCGTACCGGTTCGTCGGCCTGCGCCAGCCGGGCATCGACCTGCTCACCGAGCTGATCGCGCTGGTCAGCACGCGCCCGGAGATCACCACCGGCGCCCTGCTCGAGCATTTCGCCGACCGCGAGGAAGGCGCGGCGCTGCAGAAGCTGGCCAGCCAGGACCTGCCTGGCGACAGCAGCACCTGGCGCGAGGAATTCCTCGACGCCATCGCCCAGCTCGACCGGCAGACCATCGACCAGCGCATCGACGAGCTGCGGGAGAAGCAGCGCGGCGGCGGCCTGGACGAGGCGGACAAGGCGGAGCTGCGGGAGCTGCTGCAGGCGCGGAGGTAGGACGGCGGCGGCGGGCGGCTGGTTCCGTCGCGCCGGCGCAGCCCCCGCAACCCGATCTGGATTAGCCTGACCCTACCGTCTTCCCGGGAGCCTTCCATGCGCCTGTCCCCGTCCACCGCCGGCCTCGCCCTGGGCCTGGCCCTTGCCCTGCCCGCCCTCGCCCAGTCGCCCTCCGCCGTCGAGCGCAGGGAGGAGGGCAACCGGATCACCGAGAACATCCCCGCGATCCCGGCCGACCTGGTCGAGCGCCTCAGCCGCTACCAGAACACGCGCGGCGCCGGCGTCGCCGGCTGGACGTCGGAAGGCTGCCTGCTCGTCGGCACCCGCTTCGCCGAGACCAGCCAGGTCCACCGCGTGTGCGAGCCGCTGGGCATGCGCGAGCAGCTCACCTTCTATCCCGAACCGGTCGGCGGGGTCTCGGTCGCGCCGCCCGGGGCGGCGCGCGAGGGCTTCGTGTTCGGCAAGGACCGCGGTGGCGACGAGTTCTCGCAGCTGTACTGGTTCGATCTGCAGGACCGCGAGGCCACCCTGCTCACCGACGGCGGGCGCAGCCAGAACAGCGGCACGGTGTTCAGCCGCGACGGCCGCCTGATGGCCTGGAGCAGCACCGCGCGCACCGGCCGCGACCACGACGTGTGGGTCCGCGACCTCGCCAGCGGCCAGTCGCGCGTGCTGGTGCAGCAGGGCGGGGCGTGGAGCGCGCAGGACTTCTCGCCCGACGGCAGCCGGCTGCTGGTGATGAAGTACGTTTCGGCCAACGAGGCGTACCCGGGCGAAGCGGACCTGGCCAGCGGCACGCTGCGCCTGTTCCCGGTCGAGGGCGGCAAGGCCGCGTTCGGCGGCCTGCGCTACGCGCCCGACGGCAAGGGGGTGTACTTCGTTTCCGACGAACCGCTCGGAGGCACGGAGAGCGAGTTCCGCACGCTGCGCTTCCATGCGCCGGGGATGGATGCGCCGCGGCAACTGAGCACGCCGGACTGGGACGTGGACGCGTTCGACCTGTCGACCGACGGCCGCCACCTGGCCTACGTCACCAACGAGGACGGCATCCACCGCCTGACCGTGCTGGCCCTGCCCGCGCATGCGCCGGTCGCGCTGCCCGAGCTGCCGGTCGGCCTGGTGGGCGGGCTGGAGTTCTCGCCCGACGGCCGCCGCCTGGCGGTCACGCTCAACACCGCCACCTCCCCCAGCGACGCGTACGTGATCGACCTGGAAGGCGGTCGCATCGAACGCTGGACGAAGAGCGAGGTCGGCGGCCTCGACACCAGCCGCTTCGTGGCGCCGACGCTGGTGCGCTATCCGACCTTCGACAGCGTCGACGGCCAGCCGCGCACGATCCCGGCGTTCTACTACCGCCCGTCGAAGCCCGCCCCCGCCAGCGGCTACCCGGTCGTGATCAGCATCCACGGCGGCCCCGAGTCGCAGGCGCGCCCTGGCTTCAACGCCGGCACCCAGTTCCTGCTCGACGAGCTGGGCGTCGCGGTGCTGGTGCCGAACGTGCGCGGATCGTCGGGCTACGGCAAGACCTGGCTCACGCTGGACAACGCGGAGAAGCGCGAGGACTCGGTCCGGGACATCGGCGCCCTGCTCGACTGGATCGCGCAGCAGCCCGAGCTCGACGCCTCGCGCGTGGGCGTGACCGGCGGCAGCTACGGCGGCTACATGGTGCTGGCCTCGCTCATGCACTACAGCGACCGGATCCGCGCCGGCATCGACATCGTCGGCATCTCGGACTTCACCACCTTCCTCACCAATACCGAGGACTACCGCCGCGACCTGCGCCGCGCCGAGTACGGCGACGAGCGCGACCCGGAGATGCGCGCCGTGTTCGACCGGATCTCGCCGCTGAAGAACGCGCACCGCATCGATGCGCCGCTGTTCGTCGCCCAGGGCCGCAACGACCCGCGCGTGCCGTACACCGAGGCCGAGCAGATCGTCGCCGCGGTGCGCGCCAATGGCCGCCCGGTCTGGTTCCTGATGTTCAACGACGAAGGCCACGGCTTCCGCAAGAAGGCCAACAGCGACTACTTCGGCGCGGCCTCGGTGCTGTTCTGGCAGCGGCACCTGCTGGACGAGTGACCCGCGCGCCGGCGATGCGGATCGGGCTCCAGACCTGGGGCAGCCACGGCGACGTGCGCCCGTTCCTGGCGCTGGCGCACGGGCTGCACGCGGCCGGGCACGCGGTGACGCTGGCGGTGACCTGCGTGGACAGCGCGCGCTACGCGGTGCTGGCCCCGCGGCTGCCGTTCCGGCTCGAGGACGTGGCCTCGCCGGTGGTCGGCGACCGCGCGGAGCTCGCGCGCATCGGCCGCGAGCTCGAGCGTATCCGCAATCCGGCGCGGCAGGCGCGGCGGATGTTCGAGCGCATCCTGCTGCCGGCCGAGGAGGCCATGTTCGAAGCCGCGGAGCGCCTGTGCGCCGGCCACGACCTGGTGGTGGGGCACCACGTCCTGCATCCGCTCCAGGCCGCCGCCGATCGCCACGGCCGCGACTGGGCGGCGGTGGCGCTGGCGCCGGTCGCACTGCCGTCCGCGTATCGCCCGCCGATGGGCCTGCCCGACCTCGGCCACGCGGGCAACCGCCTCGCCTGGCGCGCGGCGCGCTTCGTCCTCGACCACGGCATGAAGCGCGACGTGGACCGGATGCGCGCGCGGCATGGCCTGGCGCCCGCCGGCGACCTGCTCGACCGGGTCTGGAACTCGCCGCAGCTCACCCTGCTCGCCTGCAGCCCGGTGCTCTGCCCGCCCGCGCCGGACTGGCCGGCGCACGTGCACGTCAGCGGCGCGCTGGACCTGGCCGCGCCGGTCGAAGGCGGCGTGCCGCCGGCGCTCGAACGCTTCCTCGCCGACGGCCCGCCCCCGGCGTACCTGACCTTCGGCAGCCTGATGGCGGGCAGCGACCTGCGCGAGACGGTCGCCCTGCTGGTGGAGGCGGCGCGGCGCGCCGGGCTGCGCGCGGTGGTGCAGGCGCCCGGCTGGGAGGCGGCGGGGCTGCGCGCGGACGACGATGTCCTGCTGGTCGGATCCGCGGCGCACGGCGAGGTCTTTCCGCGCTGCGCGCTGGTGGTGCACCACGGCGGCGCGGGCACCTCGCACGCCGCGCTGCGCGCAGGCGTCCCCTCCGTGGTGGTGGCGCACATCCCGGAACAGGCGATGTGGGCAGGCGCGCTGCGGCGGGCCGGCGTCGGCGGGCGCCCGCTGTGGCGCCGCGGCCTCACCGCACGCCGCCTCGCCGATGCGATCGCGCAGGTGGCCGCTTCGGACGCGATGGCGCGCCGGGCGCGCACGCTGGGCGCACGGGTCGCGCGCGAGGACGGCGTGGCCACCGCGGTGCGGTTGATCGAACAGCGCTTTGCCGGCGCATCCGGCACGGAGGACAGGCCATGATCGAACTTCCCGTCCGCGATCCCTGCGACCTGTGCGAAGGCATCGCCGGCCGCGACCGGCGCGCCGCCGCCGGCCGCGCCGGCTTGAACATCCTCACGAGGCCACGCGATGACGATCCGGACGGCCTCCTGCACCTGCGGCCAGCTCGCCGCCACCGTGCGCGCCGAACCGGTGCGCGTGTCCGTCTGCCATTGCCTCGCGTGCCAGCGGCGCAGCGGCAGCGCGTTCGCGGTGCAAGCGCAGTTCCCGGCCGACGCGGTGAAGGTGTCGGGGCGCAGCACGGCGTACGTTCGGATTGGCGACGGGGGCGGCCGCGCGCGCTTCCACTTCTGCCCGGTGTGCGGCGATAGCGTGTACTACGTGCCCGAGGCGCGGCCTGGACTGGTCGCGCTCCCGGTCGGCGCCTTCGCCGGTCCCGGCTTCCCGCCGCCGACGGTGCCGGTGTACGAGGAACGCCGGCACCCCCGGGTGGGGCTGCCCGACGGCATCGCGCGCATCGCCTGACGTCGTCGCGACGCCTCAGCCGTCGGCGGGCGCCAGCGGCCAGGTGTTGCCGTCGTCCGCGGGCACGATCGACACCGCGCGGTCGTCGCCATCCACCTTCGCGGTGCGCGAGCGATAGGCGCCGTCTGGCGCCAGGTCGACCACGAACGGAAGCTTGGTCAGCCGCGTGCCGACGAAGGTGATGCTTCCGTCGCCATCCACCCGCCCGCGCCACTCCTTGTCGCCGAACAGGCCCGAGCGCAGCAGCAATTCGCCCGGCTGCCCGCCGCGGGTGATGACGACCGTGCCCAGGTGCCTGCCGCGGCTGTCGTACCAGTCCTCGTGCAGCACCTCGCCGGGGCGGGCCCAGGTCCACGCCAGCTGGTTGCGGAAGCGGCCGGGGGCGGCGGTGCGGCGGCCGACCAGGCGGGCGTAGGCGCCCCAGGTCGCGGGATCGACGGCATCGTCGGCGACGGCCTGGCCAGTGCCCAAGCCCGCCGCGTCGTCCGCGCCGGTCGGGTCGTCCGTCACCAGCACCTTCTTCCGGGCGACGGGGACCTCCTGCCGCCGCTCCGGCGTGACGGCGGCGGTCGCCGACTCGCGGGCCGGCTCGGCCCACGCGTCCACGATGGGCTCGGGCACGTCGTCGTACAGGTAGACGGTGCGCGGCTCCTGCGCGGCCAGCGTCAGCCGGTAGCGGGCGCCGGGCTCCAGGCCGGTCACGCCGACCAGGTAGATGCCGTCCGCCGCGAGGGTGTGCAACAGCTCCACCTCGCCACGCCCTTCGGCGAAGGCGATCTCCTCGCCCTTGCCGTCGTACAGGGTGACCGCGCCCAGCGCGTCGGGCAGCTCCAGCACCAGCCGCACCCTGGTCGCGTGGACGGCGGCGAAGGCGTGGAAACTGCCGCCGTCGGCCGAGACCGTGCCCTGCACCCGCTGGTTGAGCCGGATCGGCGCGGCGGTCTGCGCGGCCGCCAGGCCGGCCAGCAGGCACAGTGCGAGCAGCCAGGCGACCTGCAACGCGCGCCGCCTCACTGCATCCGCCCGCGGCGCCGCGCGCGTTCATTGGCCTCGCGCATCATGGCGTCGAGCTCCGCGTCGCGCATCGCTTGCTGCGCGAGGATCCGCGCAAGCACGGCGGCCCGCTTGCGTTCGTCGGCGAGTCTCTGCGCCTCGAGCACTTCGGCCGGGATCACGTAGCTCTCGGCTTCCTCGATGATGATGTACGGGCCGGAGGGCAGCTCCTCCTTGGGCTTTTCCGGCACCGGAAGCCCGGGCCAGCCAACAAGCTGCATGCCTGCGTACCTGGTGGGGAACTCGGCATGCTGCTGGCGGACATACCCGGCGTTCTGGCTCGACACGCAGCCGATGTTCCGCGTCGCCGCGGCTATTCGGTAGTCGTTGTCGCTCAGGTACTCGGAGAACTTCGAGGCGGTCTGGATGTCCTCGATGCGCTCGTGCGCGGTGGTCAGCACCGGCGACATGTAGTAGCCGATGGGATCGCCGTTCGCCGATTTGATGTAGCAGAAGTAGTGCGTCTCCGCCCACGCCGGCATGGCGCAGAGCAGGCACAGCAGCAGGAGCGGCACGCGCCCGCGCCGCGGCAAGAAGCGTCCGGTCATCATCTCCCCCTGTCGGCACGCCGGCGAGGCAACGTTAGCAGAGCCGGCGTCCCTCCCGTCAACGCCGCCGCGCAACCTGCGCGCGCAGTCGCTACCATGTGCTCGGCCCGCCGGACCGGCGCCGGCGGGGCGGCGCGTGGCCACGCACAGGGAGGAGACGATGGACGGTTCCGGGCATCGGGCGCTGGTCGAGCGCTACCTGGCGGCCTACAACGGCTTCGACGTGGACGCGATGCTGGCATTGCTGGCGCCGGGCGTGCGCTTCGAGAACCACTCCGGCGGCCGGCTCACCGCGCAGGCGGACGGCATCGCCCAGTTCCGCGCGCTGGCCGAACAGGCCTGCACCCTGTTCGCCGAGCGCGAGCAGCGCCTGCTCGGGCTCGACCTCGCGCCCGCCGCGGCCACCGCCCGCATCGCCTGGCGCGGCCGCCTGGCCGTCGACCTGCCCGACGGACCGCCGGCGGGCACCGAGCTCGCGCTGGAGGGGACGACCGAGTTCCATTTCGACGGCGACCGGATCGCGGCGATCATCGACCGCGGTTGAGCCGGCGCAGCCACGAGGAGGCAGGCATGGATCCCCAACGCGTGTTCAGGATGAAGTTCTCGAGCGTCCACCCGCTCTACGTGCAGAAGGCCACGCGCAAGGGTCGCAGCCGGGACGAGGTCGACCGGGTGATCCGCTGGCTGACCGGCTACGACCATGCGGGCCTGCAGCGGCAGATCGAACACGAACACGATCTCGAGACCTTCTTCGCCCAGGCCCCGGCGATGAACCCGGCCGCCGACCGGGTGACCGGCGTGGTGTGCGGGGTGCGCGTGGAGGAGGTCGCCGACCCGCTGATGCGCAGGATCCGGATCCTCGACAAGCTCGTCGACGAGCTGGCGAAGGGCAAGCCGATGGAGAAGATCCTGCGCAGCTGATCCACGATCCTGCCGCCCCATGACCAAGATCGACCTCAAGCGCGAGCTGCGCCACCTCTACACGGCCCCGGCGAAACAGGTGGTGGAGGTGCACGTCCCCACGCTGCGATTCCTGATGGTGGACGGCCAGGGCGATCCGAACACCGAGCCGGCCTATGCCGAAGCGGTGGAGGCGCTGTTCTCGGTTTCGTACGCCGCGAAGTTCATGCTGAAGAAGGCGGGCGGCCCGGACTACGCGGTGATGCCGCTGGAAGGGCTGTGGTGGGCGGACGACCACGCCGTGTTCGCCGCGAACGACCGGGCGCGCTGGCGCTGGACGATGATGGCCCTGCAGCCGGACTTCGTCGACGACGCGCTGCTCGACGCCGCGATCGCACAGGTCCGGGCGAAGAAGGCCCCGCCCGGTCTCGACCGGCTGCGGCTCGAGGCGTTCACGGAAGGACGCTGCGCCCAGGTCCTGCACGTCGGCCCGTTCAGCGAGGAGGGGCCGACCATCGCGCGCGTGCACGACTTCATTGCCGGGCGTGGCCGGCTCGCCGGCAGGCACCACGAGATCTACCTGAGCGACGTGCGCCGCGCCGATCCGGCGAAGTGGCGCACGATCATCCGCCAGCCGATGGCGTGAGCGGACCGCGGCGCAGGCACCCTGGACGCGGGAGGAATCCGATGGCCGCAGGCAACGAGCGCGCATTCGCGATCAAGGCCCGCCTCGACGACGCGCATGCGGCGGAGTTCGCGTTCAGCGCCTGTAAGACCATGTACGGCGGCAAGGCGATCGCCGCGGGCGACACCCTGTTCGTGTTCGCCGAGGGACCCGGCGACGGCCCGGGCCTGGTCGCGATGGGCACGGTCACCTGGGCCGAGCCGTTGCCGCGAACGCCCGGCGTGGCCCGCGAGACGCCGCGGGTCAGCATCCGCGTCCGCCGCGACGCGCCGGTTCGCCGGCCGTTGTCGCCGGACACGCTGCGCCGGTTCTGCGACTGGGACGATGGCCGCCCGGAAACCGAGCTGAACTTCAAGTTCTACCGCCAGGCCACGCCCAAGATCGCCGGGCTGTCGGCGGCGGCGGCGAGGTTCCTGCGCCAGCGCTTCGGGCCGATCAGCTGATGCGTTCGAGCCGCAGCGCCGGCGCCGCGGCCGGCTCCAGCCACGGCAGCAGCCAGTGGTCGAGCAGCAGGAAGGCGAACAGCGCCATCAGGTACACGACCGAGTAGTTGAACACCTTCATCGCGAACAGCTCGTCGGGCGGGTCGAGCAGCCGCCAGGCGTACCAGAGGAAGGCCAGGCCCAGCACCACGGCGCCGCCGAGGTAGAACAGGCCGCTCATGCCGATCGCCACCGGCAGCACCGTGACCACGCACAGCAGCACGGTGTAGAACAGGATCTGCCAGCGCGTGTATTCCACGCCGTGGGTCACCGGCAGCATCGGCACCAGCGCGCGCGCGTAGTCGGCGCGGCGGAAGATCGCCAGCGCCCAGAAGTGCGGCGGGGTCCAGACGAAGATGATCAGCACCAGCAGCAGGGCGTGGGCCCAGTCCCACTGCCCTTCCATGTTGGTCACGGCGGCCCAGCCCAGCAGCGGCGGCGCGGCGCCGGCGATGCCGCCGATCACGATGTTCTGCGGCGTGGCGCGCTTGAGGAAGCCGGTGTAGACGATGGCGTAGCCGATCAGCGAGGCGAAGGTGAGCGCCGCGGTCAGCGGGTTCACCAGCGCGACCAGCATCGCCATCGAGGCCGCGCCGAGGAACGCCGCGAACGCCAGCACCTGGGCCGGCCGCAGCGCGCCGGTCGCCAGCGGGCGGTCGGCGGTGCGCGCCATCACCTTGTCGATGCGCTGGTCGATCAGGTGGTTGATCGCGGCGGCCGAGGCGGCGGCGAGCCAGATGCCGAGCAGGCCGAACACGGTCTGGCGCAGCGGCGGCAGTCCCGGCACGGCCAGGAACATGCCCACCAGCGCGGTGAACACGATCAGCGCGACCACCCGTGGCTTGGTCAGCGCCCAGTACTGGCCGAGGAGGAAGGCGCGTCCGGTGCCCATCACGCCTCCCACGGCGCCACGCGCGGGTTCGCGGCCATGCGCCTCACGTCGCGCGCTGCAGCCGCGCCAGCAGCGACACCAGCACGAACAGCAGCAGCGCGGCGCCGCCGTTGTGCATCACCGCCACCTGCAGCGGCAGCGACAGCTTGACGTTCAGCACGCCCAGCAGCACCTGGCCGAGCGTGAGCAGCACCAGCACCAGCGACCAGCCGCGCAGGCCCGGCGTGCGCGACAGGCGCCAGGCCAGCGCCAGCAGCACGCCGGCGGCGGCGACCGCGAACATCCGGTGCGCGAGCTGGATCGCGATGCGGGCCGCGCCGTCGAGCACCCCGCCCTCGTAGTCCACGCCCACGCCACGCCAGAGCACGAAGCCCTCGCGGAAGTCGGCCGGCGGCCACCACTGGCCGACGCACTTCGGGAAATCGAGGTAGTGCGGCTCGGGCGTGGTCCAGCCGCCGGCGCCGCACGACAGCGCGGCGTAGTTGGCGCTGACCCAGCCGCCGAGCGCGATCTGCACCCCCAGCACCGCGATCGCCGCGACGAGCCAGCGCCGGAGCACCACGGCGTCGGCATGCACCACCGGCAGGTGGGTGGCGCGCCAGGCCATCCAGGCGAGCAGCGAGAAGGTGAGCATGCCTCCGAGCAGGTGGCCCATCACGATCACCGGCTTGAGCAGCATGGTGACCGTCCACTTGCCGAGCAGGGCCTGGAACACCACCACCGCCAGCGCCAGCGCGCCCACCGGCGCGAGGTCGCGCCCGGCGACCGTGCGGTTGGCGCGCATCCACGCCAGCGCGGCGCCCAGCAGGAGGGCCTCTCCGGCCCCCGCGACCAGCAGCGCCGGCACCACCAGGCCGCGCATGTACATCGGGACCGCCGCCGCCACCAGCGCCGACGCGCCCAGCACCAGGGCGATGCCGAACCGCCGCCGGCGCACGGCGAGCAGCGCGAGCACCAGCACCAGCACGCCGAGCGAGGCGGCGAGGTGGCGGTGCACCTGCTCGCGCCAGGCCTTGTGGTCCTCGAACGGGCGGATCGCGCTCGCCGCGTGGTCGCTCACTTCCTGCGCCGCCTGCGGCCAGGTGGCGCGGCCGTAGCAGGTCGGCCAGTCGGGGCAGCTCAGGCCGGCGTCGGACAGGCGCACGAACGCGCCGAACACGATCACGCAGAACGTCAGCGCCACCGCCAGCCACGCGATGCGGTGGAAGTGGCGGTACACGTGCGGACGCGACGGGAGGGAAGCGGGACTTGCCATCATCTGAGCCTGAGCAGTCGGGCCACGTCCTCGCGCAGGTGGCCCGGGTCGAAGCCGGGAGGGTAACGCAGGATCACGAAACCGTTCGGATCGACCACGTACACCGGCGCCCCGGCCGGGTCGTCGTTGCGCGGCAGCGCCGCGACCAGTGCCGGATCGCGCACGATCTCGCGCCAGGCCGCGTTGCGCACCGCGCCGGCGGGCGCGTCGCCCACCCACAGCACGTGCACGCGGTCGGCGCGATGGCCGAACAGTTGCCACACCAGGTCGATCTGGCGCGACAGCTCCACGCACGGCGCGTCGCAGCCCGCGCGCGGCGCGACGAGGATGCGCCAGGTGCGTTCGGCCGGGTTCCATGCGTACTCGCCGCCGTCGCGCAGGCGCAGCGTGGCCTGGCGCAGGTCGGCGGGCGGATCCAGCAGCTCGCCATGGTTGCGCGTGCCTTCCGGGCGCCAGCCCGACAGCCGCAGCGCGGCCGCGGCCAGGGCGGTGCCCAGGAACAGCAGGACGATCAGGGCCAGCGTCGCGCGGTTGCGGCCACGCTGCCCGGGATTGGAGGATGCGTTCATCGGCGTGGACGGCGGAAGGTGAGGATGAGCGCGGTGGCGAGCACCGCCAGGGCCAACCCGAACCACTGCACGGCGTAGCCCAGGTGTTGCTGCGGCGTGAGCGTATTGGGCAGCACGTCGAGGTCGCGCGCAAACCCCAGCGGCAGGTCGGGATCGAGCCTGAGCACGCGCGGCGGCAGCGCCGGGACGCCCAGCGCCTCGGCAAGCGCGGGCGCGTCGAGCGCGGTCGACACCACCGCGCCACCGCCGGGCGTGCGCGACAGCCGCGGGCTGGCGATGCCGGGCGAGGGCGGCGGCAACAGCAGGCCCTGGACCTGGTGCTCGCCGTCGGGCCGCGGCACCGGCGGCATGGTGCGATCGCCCGGCAGCGGCAGCCAGCCGAGCTCGACCAGCAGCGGCGCGCCCTGCGCGGGCGCGAACAACCGGTAGGCGCGCACGCCGGGGCGGCCGTCGCGCTGCTGGTTGTCGAGCAGCACGGCCGGCGCGTCGGCGAACGCGCCGTCGCCGGCCGCCCAGTCGAAGTCGCGCGCGCGCGCCGGGTCGCCGGCCGCCGACAGCGGCAGCGCGTGGCGCGCCGCGAGCGTGCGTTCGACCCCGTCGAGCATGGCCTGCTTCTGTTCCATGCGGCCCAGCTGCCAGCGCCCCAGCGAGGCGAACAGCGCGATCGCCGCCAGCGCCAGCACCCAGCCCAGCACGCGGCCGTGGCCCGCCCTCATGCCGCCTTCCTCCCGGACTGCGATAATGGCCGCGACCGGCGCATGCCGCGCCCCGGAACAGGCCGATGAACGACTCCCTCAAGACCCTGGTGATCGTCGCCTTCCTGGCGCTGATCCTGTGGAACCTGGGCGCGGGGCTGTACTACATGCTGGTCGACAAGGGCCAGACCAAGCGCACCGTCAACGCGCTGACCAGGCGCATCGCGCTGTCGATCGTGCTGATCCTGCTGGTGGTGCTGGCCCACTACATGGGCTGGATCGAATTCCACGGCGTGGGCCGAAACCCCAATCCCTGAGCGGGCGGCGGCCGCCGCGGCGAAGCCATAAAAGCGGAAAAGCGCCGGCATGCCGGCGCCTTCGCGTGGTCCGGGGCCGCCGCGCTCGCGGGGCCCCGGCCCGGGTTCGACATGGTCGTCCGTCAAAGCACGTAGACGAACAGGAACAGGCCCAGCCAGACCACGTCGACGAAGTGCCAGTACCAGGCCACCGCCTCGAACGCGAAGTGGTTTTCCTTGGTGAAGTGGCCCTTGGCGCAGCGCAGCCAGATCACGATCAGCATGATCGTGCCCAGGGTCACGTGGGCGCCGTGGAAGCCGGTGAGCATGAAGAAGGTCGAGCCGTAGATCCCCGAGCGCAGGGTCAGGTTGAGCTCGGAGTAGGCGTGGATGTACTCCTCGGCCTGGAAGAACAGGAACACGCAGCCCAGCGCCACGGTCGCGCCCAGCCACAGCAGCAGCTGGCCGCGGTTGCCGGCCTTGAGCGCGTGGTGGGCGATGGTGATGGTCACGCCCGAGGTGAGCAGGATCAGGGTGTTGAGCAGCGGCAGGCCCCAGGCCGGGATGGTCTGGAAGGCGCCGCCGACGCCGCCCGGGCCCGCGCTCGGCCACGCGGCGCTGAAGCCTTCCCACAGCAGGTAGTTGGTCGCGACGCCGTCGCCTTCGCCGCCCAGCCACGGCAGCGCGAACTGGCGGGTGTAGAACAGCGCGCCGAAGAAGGCGGCGAAGAACATCACCTCGGAGAAGATGAACCACACCATCCCCATCCGGAACGAGACGTCCACCTGCTTGTTGTAGTAGCCCGAGACCGACTCGAGGATCACGTCGGCGAACCACTTGAACAGGATCGACACCAGGCCGGCGATGCCGACGAAGAACACGGTGCGGCCCCAGCCGACGTCGTTGAACCACGTGGCCAGGCCGAACATCGTGGTGAACAGCGCCACCGACGCGAACACCGGCCAGCGGCTGCCGTGCGGCACGAAGTAGACGTTGGGGTCGTGGTGGGCGGTGTGGGCCATGACGTAGGTCCGTGGGTGCGTTGGGTCAGGGTGCCGAATGCGGCACGGTGGACGACGGCGCCGCCGCGGCGAGGCGTTCGGTGAGCACGTCGTTCTTGAAGATGGTGTACGACAGGGTGATGGTGTGCACGTCCGGCGGCAGCGCCGGATCGATGATGAAGCGCACCGGCAGGTCGCGCTCCTCGCCCGCCATCAGGGTCTGGGCGGTGAAGCAGAAGCACTCGGTCTTGTTGAAGTAGCCCGAGGCCCGGGCCGGCGCCACCGACGGCGTCGCGCTGCCGACGATCGGGCGGTCGGCGCGGTTGCGCGCGGCGTAGGTGGCCTCGTACTGCTCGCCGACCTTGACCCGCATGCGGGTGGCGTTGGGCTCGAACGCCCACGGCAGCTTCGAGTTCACGGTGCTGTCGAACTCCACCGTCACCCAGCGCTCGGCCGGCGTGGCGGAGGCGATGGCGCTGGCGTCGGCGGCGCCGTTCTCCAGGCGGATGCCGAACACCTTTTCGCACGCGATCCGGTACAGCGGCACCAGCGAGAAGGTGAACGCGAACGCGGCCAGCGAGACGCCGAGGAGCTTGGCGATCCCGAACTTGCGGCCCGCGCTCATCGCCCGACCACCCCGGACAGGATGAACGCCACGTACACCGCCAGGGCGATCGCGCCCGCGACCACGGCCGTGCGCACGGCGCGCTTGCGCTGCTGCGCAATGCGCTCGTCGTCGTGCCGGGGCGCGGTCATCGCGGTCATCGCCTTCAGTGGGTGACGTCGTCGTGGGCCAGGTCGCCCGGCTTGATCGCCGGCGGCGTGGCAAAGGTGTGGTGCGGGGCCGGCGACGGCACCGTCCACTCCAGGCCGCGCGCGCCTTCCCACGGGCGGGCGCCGGCCTTCGCCCCGTGCTTCAGCGAGTGGGCGAAGATGAAGATCATCATGAACGGCGTCAGGAACATGCCGAAGGCGCCGATCGAGCTGACCAGGTTCCAGTCCGCGAACACCACGTTGTAGTCGGGGATGCGGCGCGGCATGCCGGCCAGGCCCAGGAAGTGCTGCGGGAAGAAGGTCAGGTTGACGAACACCACCGTCCACCAGAAGTGGAACTTGCCCCACTTCTCGTTGTACATGCGCCCGGTCCACTTCGGCCACCAGTAGTAGATCGAGGCGATGATCGCGAACAGCGCGCCGGTCACCAGCACGTAGTGGAAGTGGGCGACCACGAAGTAGGTGTCGTGGTACTGGAAGTCGGCCGGGACGATCGCCAGCATCAGGCCGGAGAAGCCGCCGATGGTGAACAGGATCACGAACGCGATCGACCACAGCATCGGCGTCTCGAAGCTGATCGAGCCGCGCCACAGGGTCGAGGCCCAGTTGAACACCTTCACCCCGGTCGGGATCGAGATCAGCATCGTGGCGAACATGAAGTAGATCTCGCCGCCCAGCGGCATGCCCACCGTGAACATGTGGTGGGCCCACACGATGAACGACAGGAACGCGATCGCGGCGGTGGCGTACACCATGGCCTGGTAGCCGAACAGCGGCTTGCGGCTGAAGGTCGGGATGATCTCCGACACGATGCCGAAGGCCGGCAGGATCATGATGTAGACCTCGGGATGCCCGAAGAACCAGAAGATGTGCTGGTACATCACCGGGTCGCCGCCGCCGGCGGCGTTGAAGAACGAGGTCGCGAAGAACTTGTCGGTCAGCAGCATGGTGACCGCGCCGGCCAGCACCGGCATCACCGCCAGCAGCAGGAACGCGGTGATCAGCCAGGTCCAGCAGAAGATCGGCATCTTCAGCAGGTCCACGCCCGGCGCGCGCATGTTGAGGATGGTGGCGATCACGTTGATCGCGCCCATGATCGAGCTGATGCCCATCATGTGGATCGCGAAGATCGCGAACGACACGTTCGCGCCGCCCTGCAGCGACAGCGGCGGGTACATGGTCCAGCCGCCGGCCGGCGCGCCGCCGGGCAGGAACAGCGTCAGCAGCAGCATGGTGAAGGCGAACGGCAGGATCCAGAACGACCAGTTGTTCATGCGCGGCAGCGCCATGTCGGGCGCGCCGATCTGCAGCGGGATCATCCAGTTGGCCAGGCCGACGAAGGCCGGCATGACCGCGCCGAAGATCATCACCAGCGCGTGCATCGACGTCATCTGGTTGAAGAAGTGCGGGCTGACGTGCTGCAGGCCCGGCACCGCCAGCTCGGTGCGGATCACCACGCTCATCGCCGCGCCGACGATGACCATGAGGAAGCTGAAGAGCAGGTAGAGGGTGCCGATGTCCTTGTGGTTCGTGGAGAAGAACCAGCGTTCGACGAAGCCCGGCTTGTGGTCGTGGGCGTCGTGGTGGTCGGCGGTGGCGGTATGCGTGGACATTGCGTTCGGCCTTTCGGAATCGGTCAGACGGCGCTGGCGGCGTCGGTGGCGGGAGCGGCCTGTTCGGGCGCCTGCGGGTCGGCGGGCTCGGTGCCCTGCGCGTCGTCGGTCGTGCCGGGCGTCTCCGCCGGGGCCTGGCCGGCGGCCTTCTTCGAGGCCAGCCACGCGTCGAACTCCTCGCGCGGCACCGCGCGGACCACGATCGGCATGAAGCCGTGGTCCTTGCCGCACAGCTCGGCGCACTGGCCGCGGTAGACGCCCGGTTCGCGGATGTCGGTCCAGCCTTCGTTGATGATCCCGGGGATGGCGTCCTGCTTCCAGCCCAGCGCCGGCACCCACCAGGAGTGGATCACGTCGTCGGCGGTGATCACGAAGCGGATCTTGGTGTTGGTCGGCACCACCAGCTCGTTGTCGACCGAGAGCAGGTAGGCCGGGTGCGCCTCGAGCTCGGCGCGGGTGGCGTTGCGGTTCTGGCGCAGGCGGTCGCTCTCGCGGTCGAGGCGGCTGGTGATCTCCACGCCCTCGCCCAGGTACTCGTACTTCCACATCCACTGCAGGCCGGTGACCTTGATCGTCATCTCCGACTCGCGGGTGTCGTACATCGAGATCAGCTTGGCGGTCGCCGGCACGGCCATGATCACCAGCAGGACCACGGGGATCACGGTCCAGAGGATCTCCAGCCTGGTGCTGTGGGTGAAGCTGGTGTCGGGCACCGCGCCCTTGGAGTGGCGGAACCTGAACATGGCGTAGGCCATGGCCGCGAACACCACCACGCCGATGCCGACGCAGATCCACAGCGCCAGCATGTGCGCCTCGTAGGCGTTCTGCGCGGACGCGGTCACGCCGCGGCCCATGTTCAGCTGCCACGGGACCGGGTCGGCGGCCAGCGCCGCCAACGGCATGGACGCCAATGCCGCCACCACCCACCGCGAGAAACGCGCCTGCATCATTGCTGGACCCCAATGTGGTCGGTCGCGGCCCGGGGCCGCCAGCCAACCGTTGCGAACTGTCAAAACGACTCCCGCGCGCCCGGATCCGGCCGTCGCGCGAGTCGCATCGGAACCTCGCGTGCCTTCGTCGCCGGCACGCGAAAACTTCCAAATGGTAGCGGCCGCGCGGGTTTAGGGGCAAGCCGAGCCACGGCGCGACCGGCGCCGCGGGGCGGCGCGCGCCGGGAAACCGCCGGGCGGTCGCGGCCCCGGCGGCGGGCGCGGGCCGCCCCTGCGGCGGTGCGCGGGCGCGGCGTGGCGCGGTTTGTGCCGGCGCCCGCGCCGCGGATGGCGGATTCGTTCAAGCCGCGCGAACGCGGCGGCCGCGACAATGGCCGATGCCGGCGCCGTCGGCGCCGCCCAGCCGTCCCGCCAAGATGAACGCACCCGTCCTTCCCGCCTCCCCGACCGGCACCGACCCCGACCCGGCCCCGCCGTCGCCGCTGCGCGCGGCGATCACCGCGGCCTGGACCCGGGACGAGGCCGCCCATGTCCGCGAACTGCTGGCGGTGGCCCGCCGGCCCGTCCCCGGCTGGGGCGAGGCCGACCGCGCCGCGATCCGCGCCACCGCCACCGACCTGGTGCGCCGGGTGCGCGCCCGCGCCGTCGACCAGGGCGCGATCGAGGCCTTCATGCGCCAGTACGACCTGGGCAGCGAGGAGGGCGTGCTGCTGATGTGCGTGGCCGAGGCCCTGCTGCGGATCCCCGACCAGAACACGGCCGACCTGCTGATCCGCGACAAGCTCGGCGAGGCCGACTGGCGCCGCCACGTGGGCCGCTCGGACTCGGTGCTGGTGAACGCCTCGACCTGGGGCCTGATGCTCACCGGCCACCTGGTGGACCTGGCCGAGGAGACCCGGCGCGACGTGCGCGGCGCGCTCCGGCGCCTGGTCGGGCGCGTGGGCGAGCCGGTGGTGCGGCTGGCCGTGCGCCAGGCGATGCGGATCATGGGCCACCAGTTCGTCATGGGCCGGACCATCGACGAGGCCCTGGCCCGCAGCCGCAAGGGCGCCAACGCGGCCTACCGCTACTCGTTCGACATGCTCGGCGAGGCCGCGCTGACCCGGCGCGACGCCGCCCGCTACCTCGACGCCTACGGCGAGGCGATCGCCGCGATCGGCCGCACCGGCCCGTTCGCCGACCCCATCACCGCGCCCTCGATCTCGGTCAAGCTCTCGGCCCTGCACCCGCGCTACGAGCACGCCAAGCGCGCCCGGGTGCTGGCCGAACTGGCCCCGGACCTGCTGCGGCTGGCCCGCCAGGCGAAGGACTACAACATCGGCCTGACCATCGACGCCGAGGAGGCCGACCGGCTGGAGCTGTCGCTGGACGTGATCGAGGCCGCCTGGAGCGACCCGTCGCTGGCCGGCTGGGAAGGCTTCGGCATCGTGGTCCAGGCCTACCAGAAGCGCGCGCCGTTCGTGATCGACTGGATCGCGGACCTCGCCCGCCGCCACGGCCGCCGGATCCCGGTGCGCCTGGTCAAGGGCGCGTACTGGGACAGCGAGGTCAAGCGCGCCCAGGTCGACGGCCTCGACGGCTACCCGGTGTTCACCCGCAAGCCCAGCACCGACGTCAGCTACCAGGCCAACGCCGCGCGGCTGCTGGCCAACAGCGATGCGATCTACCCGATGTTCGCCACCCACAACGCGCAGACCATCGCCGCGATCCACCGCATGGCGCAGGCGATGCTGCCGCCCGGCCATCGCCCGGGCGACGGCGGCGCGCCGGGCTTCGAGTTCCAGAAGCTGCACGGCATGGGCGACGACCTGTACGCCGAGGTCATCCCCGCCGACCGGCTCGGCGTGCCCTGCCGCGTGTACGCGCCGGTGGGTTCGCACGAGGACCTGCTGCCCTACCTGGTGCGGCGGCTGCTGGAGAACGGCGCCAATTCAAGCTTCGTGAACCGGATCAGCGACGAGGACGTGTCGATCGACGACCTGGTGCGCGATCCGGTCGAGGTGGTGGCCGGCTTCGACCCGGTCCCGCACCCGCGCATCCCGCTGCCGGTCGACCTGTACCGCAGCCACGGCATCGAGAGGATCAACTCCATGGGCGTGAACCTCGCCAACGACGACGCGCTGCGCGCCCTGGCCGAGCGGATCGGGGCCACGCTGGCCGAAGCCGGGCCCGACGGCTGGCGCGCGGGTCCGCTGGTCCCCGGCGCCGTGTCTTCCGGGCCCGTGGTGGAGGTGACCAACCCTGCCGACCGGCGCCAGCGCGTCGGCCGCTGGCAGGCCGCCGACGCCGACACCATCGACCGCGCGCTGGCCAACGCGGCCGGGGCGCAGCCGGGCTGGGACGCGACCGCGCCCGCCTCGCGCGCGGCGATCCTCGAGCACGCGGCGGACCTGCTCGAACGGCGCATGCCGCAGTTCATCGCGCTGTGCACGAAGGAAGCCGGCAAGACCATCCCCGACGGCGTGGCCGAGGTGCGCGAGGCGGTGGACTTCCTGCGCTACTACGCCGGTCAGGCGCGCACGCTGTTCGCGCCCGGGGCCCTGCCCGGTCCGACCGGCGAGTCCAACACCTTGCAGCTGGCCGGGCGCGGCGTGTTCGTGTGCATCAGCCCGTGGAACTTCCCGCTGGCGATCTTCACCGGCCAGGTGGCCGCGGCGCTGGCCGCCGGCAACAGCGTGATCGCCAAGCCGGCCGAGCAGACCACCCTCATCGGCTGGCACGCGGTGAAGCTGCTGCACGAGGCCGGCATCCCCGAGGACGTGCTCCAGTACGTGCCCGGCGACGGCGCCACCGTGGGCGCCGCGCTCACCGCCGACCCGCGCGTGGCCGGCGTGGCCTTCACCGGGTCGACCGAGACCGCGCGCGCGATCAACCGCGCGCTGGCCGCGCGCGATGCCGCGATCGGCGTGCTGATCGCCGAGACCGGCGGCCAGAACGCGCTCATCGCCGACTCGTCGGCCCTGCCCGAGCAGCTGGTCAAGGACGCGCTGGCCTCGGCCTTCACCTCGGCCGGCCAGCGCTGCTCGGCCGCGCGCGTGCTGTACGTGCAGTCCGACATCGCCGACAAGGTGATCGACATGCTCGCCGGCGCCATGGCCGAACTGCAGGTGGGCGACCCGGCGCTGCTCTCGACCGACGTCGGCCCGGTGATCGACGAGGACGCGAAGCGGCTGCTCGAGGAGCACGCCGCACGCATGGACGAGCGCGCGCGCCCGATCGCGCAGGCGCCGCTCGGCGCGGGCACGGAGCACGGCACCTTCTTCGCCCCGCGCGCCTGGGAGATCGGCGCGCTGTCCGAACTCACCCGCGAGAACTTCGGCCCGGCGCTGCACGTGATCCGCTGGCACGCCGACCAGCTCGACGCGGTGGTCGACGCCGTCAACGCCACCGGCTACGGCCTCACCCTCGGCATCCACTCGCGCATCGACGAGACCGTCGAGCGCATCGTGCAGCGGGCGCGGGTCGGCAACATCTACGTCAACCGCAACCAGATCGGCGCGGTGGTGGGCGTGCAGCCGTTCGGCGGCCAGGGCCTGTCGGGCACCGGCCCCAAGGCCGGCGGCCCGCACTACCTGCCGCGCTTCGCCACCGAAAAGACGGTCACCATCAACACCACCGCCGCCGGCGGCAACGCCAGCCTGCTGACGCTGGGGGACTGAGCGCGGGCCGCCGGCCGTCCCGCGACCTCCGGCCGCCGCGGTTCACGCCGCGATGCGCGCGGCGGTGGGAACGTGCGCGGATGGCCGACGGCACGCCCCGCCTCTACCTGGTGTACCTCGATGCCGACGCCACGCCACGCGCGGCGCCGGAACTGGCCGAGCTCGCCCCCGGCCTGTACCTCGTGCGCTCGGCGCGCAGCCGGTCGCAGGTCTATCACGCGCTCAAGCGGCGCTTCGCACCGCGTCGCCTGCTGGTGGCGCCGCTGGACGGGGACCCCAAGTTCAAGGGCATGCGCCCGGGCGCGCTGGCGTGGCTGCGCGCCACCCGCGACCGCGACGCCTGACCCTCAGCGGTAGGCCCCGGGGCCGCGCCAGACCAGGCGGCCCTCGCGGTAGACCTGGCGCACGGCGATCACCTCGCGCGCGTCGCCGATGCGCGCCAGTTCCGGATCGCCCGGATCGAGCTGGCGGCAGGGTCCGGATTCGCGCCGGATCACGGTTTCCAGCGGGCAGACCATCAGCCGCCGGGTCCCGGGCAGGGGGATGAAGAGTTCGGTCATGCCCTGCTCGCGCCACTCGCGCAGGCGGGCCTCGGCCGAGGGCTCGTACACCACCTGGTAGCCGCCGGCTTCCAGCCCGGGCTCGTCGGACGGCGATGCCTGGCGCTGGCCGCGGCCCACGGTCGGGACCGGCGCGGGACCCGCGTTCACCGGGGCGTGGTCCCGGGGCGCCATGCCGGGCGGCTGGCCCCAGGTGTGGCCGGGACGGCGGCTGGACGGACGCGCGGCCGCGGACGGCGTGCCTTCGCCGCGACCGGGCCGCGGCGGCACGACCGCCGGGGCGGTGGCCACGTGGGCATCGAGCGGCAGCGGCTGGCGGGTCGGCGCCGGGGTGGCCTGCAGGCGCGAAGCGGCCGCCGGGGGCGGTGCGGGATCGCTGGCGGGCGACGGGGCATCCTCCGGCTCCGGCGCCGGGGTCTCGGGCCCCTCGCCGATGAATTCGACCTGGATCACGCTGCCGCCGGCGGCGTCCTCGCCGCGCGGCCGGTCGAGTTCGAGCGGCGGCACCAGCAGGACCGCGAGCAGCAGGCACAGGTGCACGACGGCCGTGAGCAGGCCGGCGATCCAGGGCTGCCAGCGGTCGAAGCGATCGCCGGGATGGGCCGGCGCGCCGGGCGCGGCGCTCATGCCGCGGTCGGTGCGTCGGGGGTGCGGGCCGTCATGGGCAACAGCGCGATGCGGGGCGCCGCATCGTAACGCGGCCGCCCTGGCGAGGGCATGCCTCGCCGTCGGGCGCGGCGGTCACGGGAGCACCGCGCCGGCCGCGACGCCCGCGTCCCTGCGGGCTGCACCACGGGGTTGGCACGGTGCAACGATCACTGGTGCGACGTCCGGTACCCCCCTCACCCCAGCCCTCCCCCGCGAGCGGGGGCGGGGGCGGGATGCGCGGGGGGCTGCAGGCTGGCNGGTGCCAGGATCACTGGTGCGACGTCCGGTACCCCCCCACCCCAGCCCTCCCCGCGAGCGGGGGAGGGGGCGAGATGCGCGGGGCCGGGAGGCGCGGTGCGGGCGGGTGGCGTGTGCGGCGACGGCGGGTGGAGAGTCCTGAGGCACGCGTACGGGGACGCGGCGTCCGTCACCGGCCGGCGCCTTCCGGGCCCCTCCCCCCGCGCCAGCGGGGGGAGGCCGGGAGGGGGGCAGGCCCGGAGCGCCTCGCCCCCGCCGTCACCCCAGCAGCCGGTTCACCCGCTGCACGAACGCCGCCGGGTCGGCCAGCGGCGCGCCGGCGGCGAGCTGGGCCTGCTCCAGCAGCAGGTGGGCGAGGTCGGCGGCGCGCGCGTCGTCGTGCTCGCCGAGCAGGCGCTGCAGCAGGGCGTGGCGCGGGTTGACCTCCAGCGTCGGCTTGCCCTGCGGCACGTCCTGGCCGGCCTCGCGCAGCAGGTGCGCCAGGTGCGGCGCCATCTCCCACTCCGACAGCGCCAGGCAGGAAGGCGAATCGGTCAGCCGCGCGGACACCCGGACCTCGCCGACCGCCTCGCCGAGCAGCGAGCGGATCCGCTCCAGCAGCGGCGCCGCCGCCTGCGCGGCCTCCTCCTGCCGCGTCTTCTCCGCCTCGTCCAGCGGCAGCTCGCCCTTGGCCACGTGCCTGAGCGGCTTGCCGGCGTACTCGCGCAGGTGGCCGAGCATCCACTCGTCGATGCGGTCGGACATCAGCAGCACTTCGATGCCCTTGGCGCGGAAGCGCTCGAGCTGCGGGCTGCCGGCCGCAGCGCGGTGGCCGTCGGCGGTGATGTACCAGATCGCGTCCTGGCCCTCGGCCATGCGCGCGATGTAGTCGTCCAGCGACACGGTCCGCTCCTCGCCTTCGCTCTTCGTCGAGGCGAAGCGCAGCAGTTTCGCGATCCGCTCGCGGTTGCCCGGATCCTCGACGATACCCTCCTTGAGCGTGTTGCCGAAGGCCTTGATGAAGGCGGCGAACTTCTCCGGCTCGTCGCGCGAGAGCTTCTCGATCAGGTCCAGCACGCGCTTGACGCACGCGCCGCGGATCTTCTCCAGCTGCCGGTTCTGCTGCAGGATCTCGCGGCTGACGTTGAGCGGCAGGTCGTCGGCGTCGACCACGCCGCGTACGAAGCGCAGGTAGTGGGGCAGCAGTTCCTCGGCCGCGTCCATGATGAAGACGCGCTTGATGTAGAGCTTGAGTCCCTTGCGCTCGTCGCGTCCGCCCATCATCAGGTCGAACGGCGGCTGCGAGGGAATGTAGAGCAGGGTGGTGAAGCTCTGGCTGCCTTCGACCCGGTTGTGCGACCACGCCACGGGGTCGTTGAAGTCGTGGCCGAGCGACTTGTAGAAGTTGCGGTACTCCTCGTCCGTGATCTCCGGCTTCGGCCGCGTCCACAGCGCCGAGGCGTCGTTGGCGGTCTCCCACTGCGTGCCCGGCTCCTGCTTGTCCTTGTCCTTGTCCTTGTCCTTGTCGTCGCCGGCGGCCGGAGCCTCCTTCGGCATCCGGATCGGGAACGCGACGTGGTCGGAATACTTGCGCACCAGCGAACGCAGCTTCCAGCCGTCGAGGAATTCGTCCTCGCCTTCCTTCAGGTGCAGGACGACGATGGTGCCGCGCGACTCGAGCGTGGCCGGCCCGAGCGTGTACTCGCCGCGGCCGTCGCTCTCCCAGCGCACGCCGGCTTCGGCCGGCGCCCCGGCGCGGCGGGTGAGCACGGTGACGCGGTCGGCGACCACGAAGGCCGAGTAGAAGCCCACGCCGAACTGGCCGATCAGGCGCGCATCCGCCTTCCGGTCCTGGCCCAGCGCCTCCAGGAACCGGCGCGTGCCGGAGCTGGCGATGCTGCCGATGTTGGCCACCACCTCGTCGCGGTCCATGCCGATGCCGGTGTCGCGCACGGTGATGGTGCGCGCGTCCTTGTCCCAGCTCAGCTCGATCCGCAGCTCCGGGTCGCCGGCCAGCAGGTCGGGGTTGGCGATCGATTCGAAGCGCAGCTTGTCGCAGGCGTCCGAGGCGTTGGACACCAGCTCGCGCAGGAAGATTTCCTTGTGCGAGTACAGCGAGTGGGTCACCAGGTGCAGGACCTGGTCGACTTCGGCTTCGAAGCGGCGGGTCTCGGCGGCTGCGGTCACGGGGTGCTCCTTCTCAAGGCCACGGCGGGCGCCGGATATGCGTGCGCGGGCGCGTTTTTCAAGCGCCTCGCCCGGCTCAGGGCGGGGCGGCCGCCTGCTCGATCCCGGGGGTGAACCAGAACGGGATGCGGTATTCGCGCCGGCGGTTGCGGCCCGAGTCGGCCCCGTCCGCGTTCCACACCAGCTCCAGCCGGTGCAGGCCCGCGTGCAGCCCGCCGACCTCGATGTAACCGGTCAGTCCGCGCATGCCCAGGTCCTGCCGCTCGGTGGGGACGAAGTCGTCCAGCGGCACCGGCGCGCCGTCCAGCGACACCGTCCACAGCGACGCCAGGCAGCGCCGGGCCACGTCGGCCGCGGCCGGTCCGGTGGCCTCGTTGCGGCCGTCCACCAGCGCCTCGCAACGCTCGCGGGCCAGGTCGTTGTCGCGCTGCGGGCGGTGCGGGATGAACAGGCGCAGGTGGGTGTCGGACACCCGGTCGGCCGGGATCATCGGCACCACGGTGGACCGGTGCGGGCCTTCGCGCATGGCTTCGTAGTGCGCGGAGTGCATCCCCTCCCACGCCGCTTCCTCGCCCAGCACCCGGTAGCTGTCGATGTAGGCCAGGCGGTCGTGGTTGAGCAGCACCCAGCTGCTGATGAAGAACGCAAAGACGATGCCGCCGATGTACGCGAACATGAAGCGGCGGTTGGGCAGGTTGCTCTGCAGGGTGTACTGCACCGTGTACACCAGTCGCTGCGGCATCAGCCAGCCGTAGATGCGCAGGACCCGTTCGCCCAGCCGGCGCGCCCAACCGGCGTCGCGGCCGGCGGCTTCGCGCCGCGCGGCCACGCGGTCGGCGAACGGCGCGCCGAGGCCAACCAGCATCAGCAGCGCCGCAAGGCCGAGGAACACGGCGATGGCGGCGCGTTCGCGATCGGCGAACAGGCCGCCGGCCAGCCATCCGGCGAGCAGCCCGCCGACCATGTACAGGCCCGTCCACGCGATCACCAGCGCCATCAGCGTGGTCATGGCGAACACGATCGAGGCGGCGCGGTCGGCGCCGTCGATCATGTCGTCCAGGCCCCCGATCGAGCGCTGGTAGAAACCGCGGGTCACCGGGCCGACGAGCGGCAGGCGGTCCCAGCGGATGCCGTCGGGGAAGGTCGACTTCAGCCCGATCATGCCCACCCAGTAGGCGCGGATGGCCAGGTGCACGATGAAGGCGACGGCCAGCGCGTAGCTCAGCCCCGCGCCCACCATGTAGCCGTAGCGCAGGACATGGTCGAGGACGCCGTCGACGTGCACGCTGGCGCGCTGGTAGGCGTCGAGGATCCGCGGCGGCAGCGCCAGCAGCGCGAAGGCGAACAGGCCCGAGACCAGCAGCTCGAGCTCGTCGGTGCGCTCGCGCAGGCGTTCGAAGGCGATGCGGGTGGCGTGCCGCGCCTCGCCGCCGTCCTGGCCGGCCTGCGCCGGCGGGTCCTGGTGTTCCATCCGCACTCCCCGCGAGAGGCCCGAAGTCTAGCCGCCGCGCGCCCGTCGTGCAGCCGGCGGGCCTGCCAGGCTGGTTCCATGGCCAAGTGCGCGCCCGTCCGCCGCAAGGCCCGCCCGCTGCGTCCGGCCGATCCGCCCCGATTGGCGGCGGCACGAACGCGCGGGCTTCGGCGACGCCCCGCGGTCCGCCACCCTGGCGATGCTGCGGTGGGCCTCGCGTGGCCACGGCGGCCGGGAGCGCGCCGCGGGGAGGTCCGCGGTCCGCGACCCGGGTCGGAGACGCCGCCTCGGTCGCGGTTGCCACCCGGGCACGTCACGATCCACTGCCGTCGACTGTCACAAGGGCAGGTACAACAGGAGGAACTGCCCATGGCGGACAACAAGCCCATCCACTATGCCCGGACCATTCCTGTCGTGATGGAAGCGCTCGAACGCGTGCACGAGGCGATGGATGCCGCCGGGCTCGACCGCGGCATCCACCATCTCGTCCAGTTGCGGGCGTCGCAGATCAACGGTTGCGGCCATTGCGTCAAGATGCATGCGCGGGAAGCGCGCGCCGACGGCGAGACGAACGATCGCCTGGACCGGCTCGTGGTGTGGCGGCAGGTGGGCGACTTCAGCCCCGCCGAACGGGCCGCGCTGGCCTGGACCGAGGCCCTGACCTCGCTCGACGCGTGCACCGGGTACGGCGAGCTGCGCGCCGGGCTGCGCCGCCACTTCAACGAGGAGCAGGTCGCGGTGCTCACCGTCACGGCGGCGATGATCAACCTGTGGAACCGCGTCCAGATCGGGTCGCATTGAGGCAGCCGGCATGGACGATGCAGCGTGGGTGGACCTGTTCGAGCGTCGGCGCCCGTTCCTGACCGGGCTGGCCTACCGCACGCTCGGCTCCAGGGCGGACGCCGAGGACGTGGTGCAGGACGTATTCGTGAAGTGGCTCGGCGCGGACCGGGCCGCGATCGACAATCCCGATGCCTGGCTGACGACCGTGTGCGTGCGGCGCTGCCTGAACATGCTCGAATCGGCCCAGCGGGCGCGGACCGACTACGTCGGGTTCTGGCTGCCCGAGCCGGTCCAGGGCGCCGGCACGGCGTCCCCGGAGCAGGAGGCCGAGCTGGCGTCCAGCCTGTCCACGGCGTTCCTGCTGCTGCTCGAGCGGCTGGCGCCCAAGGAACGGGCGGCGTACCTGCTCCACGACATCTTCCGGCTGCGACACGCCGAGGTCGCCGGCATCATCGGCGTGCGGGAGGAGGCCTGCAGGAAGCTGGTGTCGCGGGCGCGGGCGAACATCGGCCGGCCGGTGGCGCGGCAGCACGTCCCCCCGCGCCGGCAGGCGAGCCTGCTCGAAGCGTTCCGCCATGCGGTGGCGACGGGGCAGACGGCGTTGCTGGCGGGCATGTTGGCGGAGGACGTCGTCCTGGCGGCGGATGGCGGCGGCAAGGTGGCCGCGATCGCCACCCCCGTGTGCGGACGCGCCATGGTCCTGGAGTTCATCGCCGCGCGCCTGTCGGCCTGGTGGCGGGCGTATGCCTGGGAAGACGCGACGATCAACGGCGCCCGCGGCGCGCTGCTGACCTCGGACGGGCGGCTCGAGGCCGCGGTGAGCTTCTCGTACGACGGGGAGGGCCGCGCCACCGGCGTCTATATCGTGCGCAATCCCGACAAGCTCGCCGCCCTCGCGCTCGGGGGCGTCGCGTGAGCCGCGCGGGGGATGCCGCGGTGCACGCCGCTTCGGAACCGGGCTGGCGGGACATCCTCCGCGGGGTCCACCTGCCGCGCGCGTCGGTCCTGGCCGCAGGCGTGGCCCTGCATGCAGTGAGCCTATACCTCTCCGCCACGCTGCTCCCGGCGGTGGTGGCCGACGTCGGCGGAATGCCCTACTACGCATGGAACACGAGCCTGTTCGTGGTGGCTTCGGTGCTGGGCGCGGTCGTGGCCGCCCGCCTGCTGGCCAGGCATGGGCCGCGCGCGTCATGCCTCCGGGCGGCGGCGGTGTTCGCGGCCGGCTCGGCACTGTGCGCGCTCGCCCCGTCGATGGCGGTCATGCTGTGCGGGCGCGTGCTGCAGGGCCTGGGGGGTGGCCTGCTGCTGGCCCTGCCCTATGCCCTGGTGCGCAGCGTGTTCCCGCCGCCCCTGTGGCCGCGGGTGATGGCGCTGTTCTCGGGGATGTGGGGGGTGGCCACCGTGCTGGGGCCGCTGCTCGGCGGCCTGCATGCGGGAGCCGGGCTCTGGCGCCTCGCGTTCTGGATGGTGGTGCTGGGAGCCGCGGCGTTCGCGGCAGGCGCGGGGCTTGCGTTGCCCCGGGCGACGCGAGCGCCCATGGCCATCCCGTCGCTGCCGTGGCGCCAGCTGGTGCTGCTGCTGTGCGCTGTGCTGGTGGCATCGGTCGCCGGCGTGCTGCCGTTTCCGTGGAGCGTGCCCTGCCTCGGACTGGCGGCGATGCTGGCCTGGGCGTTGGTCCGGACGGAGTCGTCGGCGTCGCGGCGGTTGTTGCCGATCGGGGCATTCCAGCTGTCGGGGCCGCTGGGGGCACTGTATGCCGTGTCGGCTCTGTTCGCGGTCACGGTGACCTGCACCGAGGCCTTCGTGCCGCTGTTCCTGCAGGCGCTGCACGGCCAGTCGCCGCTGGCGGCCGGCTTCGGCGCCGCCCTGCTGTCCGCGGGCTGGACCGCGGCGGCGATGTCCGGCTCGGGCGCGTCCCCCGCGCGGCGCCACCGATTCCTGTGCATCGCGCCCTTGCTTTCGGCGTTGTCCATGGGGGCGTTGGCCATGCTGATGGCGTGGCCGACCGGAGGTGGCGTCCTGGCCCTGGTGTGCGTCGCCCTGGCGGCAGGCGGCGCGGCCGTGGGGCTGGTCTACCCGTGGCTGGGTGCCGCGGTGCTGCGCGAGGCGCCGGCCGGGGAACAGGACCTGGCCGCATCCTCGCTCATGACGGTGCAGCTGTGCGCCACTGCGTTCGGGGTAGCGGCAGCGGGACTGGTGATGAATCTTGCCGCCGGGACGGGGGGCGACGCGCCGGACCTGGCGCCGGCCGCGCGCTGGATCTTCGCGCTGGCGGCGATCGCACCGCTGGCGAGCCTGCCGCTCCATGGCCGTCTCAGGCTGTGATCGGCGCGCGCGGATGGCGCCTGTGCACCGCGTGCTAGCGCAAGACTGCCTGCCGCGCGGGGGAAGGCAGCGGGGCAGGCTTTCGCCGCCATGCTGCAAGGCGACGGGTGGCGCGCGCCGTCACCGCCACCGTCGTGGTGACGACAACCCATTGCGCGCCGGAAGCGGCGCGGTGCCGTGCTCAGGCCGTCGGCTGCCCGGTGTGCGACGTGAGGATCAGCGGGGCGAGGTCGAAGCCCTGCTGGCGCGCGATCCCGAGGTAGTGCTCGCGGACGAGTTCGTCCAGCGCCGGCTCGCGCGCGAGCAGCCACAGGTACTTGCGGTCGGGACTGCCGACCAGGGCGACGGTGTAGCCGGGATCGAGCGCGATGATCCAGTAGTCGCCCCTGGTGAACGGGATCCAGCGCAGGCCCTCGGGCAGGAACGTCACCTCGAGCCGGCTGCCGCGATCGTCGTTGGCGGTGGCGCGGCCGACCGCTTCGTCGACCTCGCCGTCCAGGCGCATCCGGTTGCGCACCTCGACCGAACCGTCGTCCTGCAGCGCGTAGGTCGCCGAGACATCGGTGGCCTCGCGCGGCTCGTGCCGCATCGGCAGGCGCGCGATTTCGTACCAGGTGCCCATGTAGCGGGCGAGGTCGACGGCGGGGACGGTCTTGAGTTCGGGCAGGTCGCTCATGCGGGATCCGATGGAAGAAGGGGAACAGGGCCGGGACACGGTAGGGCGGCGCGGGTGAAGCGACCGTCGCGCCGCAACGGCCGGCGGCGCGCACGGTTCAGCCCGGAGGCGGTGGCCCCGCCACGGCACGGGCGAGGTCGTCCTGTCCGTCTTCGGCGCCGGGCGAGGTGGTGTCGGCGGTCGCCGGACCGGGCCGCGGCGAGCGGCGCGGGCTGCGCTCCTCGCGCGCGATGTCCGCGCGCAGCCGCGGCAGGGCCTGCGGATGGCAGCGCTCGAGGAAGTCGATCATGCGCTCGCGCACCACGCAACGCAGGTCGAACAAGTCGCCGGAATTACGCGCGCTCACCAGCAGGCGCACTTCCATGGTGTGTTCGCGGGTGTCGGTGACCTGGGCGATGCACACCCGCCCGTCCCAGCGCGGATCCTCTTCGCAGATGCGCTGCAGCTGCGCGCGCACTTCGTCCATCGGCGTGCGGTAGTCGAGCCACAGGAACGCGGTGCCGAGCAGCTGGGCGCTGGTGCGGGTCCAGTTCTGGAACGGGTTCTCGATGAACCACTGCAGCGGCACCACCAGCCGCCGCTCGTCCCAGACGCGCACCACCACGTAGGTGCTGGTGATCTCCTCGATCCGGCCCCACTCGCCCTCGACGATCACCACGTCGTCGAGCCGGATCGGCTGCGCCAGCGCGATCTGCAGGCCGGCGATGAGGTTGCCGAACACCGGCCTGGCGGCGATGCCCGCGACCAGTCCGAGGATGCCCGCCGAGGCCAGCAGGGTGGCGCCGAGCTGGCGGATCGCGGGGAAGGTCATCAGCGCCAGCGACACGCCGACCAGGACGATCGCGCCCTGGGCCACGCGCGCGATCACCCGGGTCTGGGTCTGGATCCGGCGCGCGGCG
The DNA here is from genome assembly GCF_000472505.1 of Luteimonas sp. J29. Lineage (GTDB taxonomy): Bacteria > Pseudomonadota > Gammaproteobacteria > Xanthomonadales > Xanthomonadaceae > Luteimonas. The sequence continues at coordinate 169,371 of NZ_AWZR01000001.1, read as the reverse complement.
AGGTTGTCCTCCACGTCGACCGGGTGTTCGCGCAGGATCCGCGCCTCCAGCGCGGCCACCACGCGCACCGCCAGCCAGACCGCGCACAGCAGGACCCCGATCCCGAGCCAGTGCTGCGCCTGCGCCACCGCGGACGGCGGCAGCGGCGTGGCGCGCACCGCCTGCATCAGGAACAGCAGCGGCAGCGCCAGCGCCGCCGGCACCACGATCACCCGCACCACCCGCGCGGACGTGCGGGAGGCGGCGTGGCGGTCGGCGCGGCGGGCGACGGACAACAGCAGCTGGCGCACCACGAGCCCCAGCAGCAGCGCCGCCAGCAGCGGCCACGCGGCGGCGATGGCCTGTTGCCAGTCGGGCATGCCGGCGTATCCGTGGACGGGGAACGGAAGACCGTCGCATGCACGGCGTGCACGCGGCGTCGATTCGTGGAACTCGCATCGCGGCGCGTGCTGCGCTAGCGTGGCGCTCCGGTCCAGACGGGAGCATCGAATGCGCAGCGCGATCCACGCACGTTTCGGCGATCCGGCCGAGGTCCTGGCGCCCGGCGACAGCCCGGTGCCGGAGCCCGGCAAGGGCGAGGTGCGCGTGCGCATGCGGCTGGCGCCGATCCACAACCACGACCTGTTCACCATCCGTGGGCAGTACGGGTGGAAACCGACGCTGCCGGCGATCGGCGGCAGCGAAGGCTGTGGCGTGGTCGACGCGATCGGCGAGGGCGTGGAGGGCTTTGCGCCGGGGCAGCGGGTGACCGCCGCGTCGGCGCGCGGCACCTGGGCGGAATACTTCGTCGCCGACGCGCGCGCGCTGGTGCCGGTGCCCGACGCCATGCCGGACGAACTGGCCGCGCAGCTGGTCGCGATGCCGCTGAGCGCGCTGATGCTGCTCGAATCGCTGGCGGTCGGACCGGGCCAGTGGATCGTGCAGAACGCGGCCAACGGCGCGGTCGGCAAGACCCTGGCGATGCTGGCCGCCGCGCGCGGCGTGCGCGTGCTCAGCCTGGTGCGGCGCGAGGAAGGCGTCGCCGAACTGGCGGCGCTGGGGGTGGAGGACGTGCTGTGCACGCAGTCCGACGGCTGGCGCGACGCGGCACGCGAGCGCCTCGGCGCGGACGGCGCGCGCGCCGCGGTGGATTCGGTCGGCGGGCGCGCCAGCGCCGACCTGTGCGGCCTGCTCGGCCATGGCGGCGTGCTGGTGTCGTTCGGCGCGATGGGCGGCGAACCCATGCACGTGCCGCCCGGCGACGTGATCTTCCGCGACGTGCAGGTGCGCGGGTTCTGGGGCAGCAAGGCCAGCCGCGAGATGCCGGCCGAGCGCAAGCGCGCGCTGTTCGCGGAACTGGTCCAGCGCGCGCTCGACGGGCAGCTGCGCCTGCCCGTCGACGCGATCTACGACCTGGAGCAGGTGGCCGAGGCCGCCGCGGCGAGCCAGCGCCCGGGCCGCGGCGGCAAGGTGCTGCTGCGCGGCTGACCGCGGCCGCCGCGCCTCCCGTCAGTCCGCGGTGACGGTCTCGAGGATGCGCTTGCCGGCGGCGATGTCCTCGGCCGCGCGGTCGGCCGCGGCCCCGTTCGCCTGCGCCGCGTCCTTGCCGCAGCGTCCGGCCAGCAGCGGGCAGTGCTCGCTCATGTAGTCGATCTCGAGGTTGAGCCGCTCGAGCAGGAAGTCGATGAAGGCGCGCACCTTCGGCGATTGGCCGTGCCCGCGCGGGAACACCGCGTTGAACTCGTACTCGGGGCCGACCCAGCCGGCGAGCACGCGCTTGACCTTGCCCAGTTCCACCGCCTGCTTGACCATCACGTCGGCGCCGATCACCAGCCCTTCGCCGCACAGCAGCGCGCCCTTGAGCGCGGCCGGGTCGTTGGCGACCAGGATCGGGTTGATCGGGAACTGGCGCTGGCCGCTGCCGTCGTCGAGCGTCCACGCGTAGCCGTTGCCGTGGCGGTGCTTGTGCATGGCGAGCGTGCGGTGGTACTGCAGTTCGTCCGGATGCAGCGGCTCGCCGTGGCGCTCGACGTACGAGGTGGCCGCGAACACCTGGGTGCGGATGGTGCCGAGCCGGCGCGCGACCAGGCTCGAGTCGGGCAGCGGCCCGAGCCGCAACGCCAGGTCGATCTCGGTGGCGATCAGGTCCACCGGTTCGTTCGACAGCGTCATTTCCACCCGCACCTCCGGGTGGCGCATGTGGAACTCGCCCAGCAGCGGCGCGATCTTGTCGATGCCGATCGAGTACGGCGCGGTGAAGCGCAGCCAGCCGCGCGGCCCGGCCTGGAGCTGGCCGACCGCGCTCTCGGCCTCGATCAGGTCGCGCGCGATGCGCTGCGAATGTTCGTAGTAGACGCTGCCGGCCTCGGTGAGGCCGAGCTTGCGCGTGGTGCGATGGAGCAGCTGCGCGCCCAGGCGCGACTCCAGTTCCTGCACCTTGCGGCTGACCGTGGTCTTGGGCAGGCGCAGCGAGCGGGCGGCGCCGATGAAGCTGCCGTGCTCGACCACCTTCACGAAGATCAGGGTCTCGTTGAGATCGTGGGTCATCGCGGTCATCGCCGCCTCCCTGGGTGTGTTTGTTGATTGGCCCGCCTGCTGGACAATTATTCCCTTGATTGGGGACTAATCAAGTCCTGATTCGAGGTGCAGGATGTGCGCCATCCCCACCGACGGACCGCTGCCATGCCCGCCGTCCCGCACCGCCAGCTCTCCCGCGCCAGCCTCGCCATGCTGCTGGCCGTGGACCTGTTGGCCCTGAGCGCACTCCTTATCGATCAATGGTTTGCTGTTGGCGCCGGCTGGAGCTGGCTGCTTGGCGCAGCCCTCACCCTGGCCCTGTTGCCGGGCGTGCTGTGGCTGGTCGATCGGGTGTTCGCGGCGGCCTGCAGGGTCGAAGACATCCCTCTGACGGGAGAAACATTCCCATGAGCGGGATAATTGATTCCGGGACAATGGGTCGCGCCCTGGTCGTGCTCGGCGCCGGCAGCGCCGCCGGCCGCGGCGTGGTCGAGGCGGCGCTGGCCGCCGGCCGCGCGGTGCTGGCCGTGGGCATGGACGACGCCACCCGCCAAGCGCTGTCCGGCCGCCATCCACAGGGCCGCCTGCGCGCGCTGCTCGCCCCCGTCGCCAGCGACGCCGACGCGGCCGCGCTGGCGCGACGGCTGCGGACGCCGGGCCTCGTCGTCGACGGCGTCGTCGCCAGCCTGGCCGGCTCGCATCCGTGCGGGCGCCTGATCGACGAACCGGCCGAGGTCCTGCAGCGCACGCTCGACCAGGACCTGCTGCCGCACCTGTTCGCCGCGCGCCACCTGTTGCCGCTGCTGGCCGAAGGCAGCGCGGGCTACGTGCTGATCGGCGGGCCCGGCGGACGCTATCCGTGGGCCGGCTACGGCCACTGCTCGATCGCGGCCGCGGCACTGCGGATGATGGCGCGCGTGCTGCACGAGGAAGCAGGGCGCGAGGGCCAGCGCGTGCAGCTGCTGTCGATGGACGCGCCGGTCGCGGCCGATTCGCCCGCGGCGCTGGCACTTGGGCGTCGCGCGCTGGCGATGCTCGACGAAGCGCGCCACCAGTGTCCGGCGCCGATCCACGACTACGCCGGCGAAATGACTTCCGCAGTCATTGCCGGCACGCCCGCCGCCGCCGCATCGTTCCACGGCATCCGCGCGCACCGCACCACCGCCGGCGACGTGCTGCCCGCGCGGCACATGCGTTCGGCGCGGGCGCTGCTCGATGCCATCGCCTCCCCCACGTCACCAGGAAGTGTCCACGATGAATACTGACCGACGATTCCCCTCCCCCGCACGGCGCGTCGCGCGCCTGTTGCCGCTGCTGCTGGCCGCGGCGCTCGCCACCGCCTGCAGTTCCAGCGCCTCCGACGGCGCCGAGACGATGCCCGCCCCCGAGGTGAGCGTGGCCCGCGTGCTCGAACGCGAGGTACGCCAGTGGGACGACTTCACCGGCCGCGTGGTCGCGGTCGAGACGGTCGAGCTGCGCCCGCGGGTGAGCGGGTACGTGCAGCGCGTGGCCTTCGAGGAAGGCCAGCTGGTGCGCAAGGGCGACCTGCTGTTCGAGATCGACCCGCGCCCCTACCGCGCCGCGCTCGCCCGCGCCGAGGCCGAACTGGCACGGGCGCGCAGCGAAGCGCGCCTGGCCGCGGCCCAGGACGAGCGCGCCCGCGCGCTGGTCGAGGCGCGCGCGATCTCGCGCGAGGAGTTCGAGACCCGCAGCGCCGCCAGCGCCCAGGGCAACGCCGCGGTGCGCGCGGCCGAGGCCGCGGTCGCCGCGGCGCGCCTGGACCTGGAGTTCACCCAGGTGCGTGCCCCGGTCGACGGCCGCGCCGGCCGCGCCATGGTGACGGTCGGCAACCTCGCCCAGGCCGATGCCACCGTGCTTACGACGGTGGTCTCGCAGGACCCGGTGCACGTGTACTTCGAGGCCGACGAACAGACCTGGCTGCGCTACAGCCGCAACGCGGCGGCCGGCCGCGGCGACGGCGAGCGCAAGGTGCGCGTCGGCCTGGCCGGCGAGGAGGGCCTGCCGCACGAGGGCACGCTCGACTTCATCGACAACCGCGTCGATCCGGCCACCGGCACGATCCGCGCGCGCGCGGTCCTGCGCAATCCCGACGGGCTGTTCACCCCGGGCCTGTTCGCCCGGGTCCAGCTCGAGGACGCGCGCGAGACAACGGCGCTGCTGGTCGACGACAAGGCCGTGCTCACCGACCAGGACCGCAAGTACGTCTACGTGCTGGGCGAGGACAACACCGCCCAGCGCCGCGACGTCGAGCTTGGCCGCGTGATCGACGGCCTGCGCGTGGTGCATTCGGGGCTCTCGACCGAAGACCGCGTGATCGTCAGCGGCGTGCAGCGGGTGTTCATGCCCGGCATGCCGGTCGCGCCGAGGGAAGTGGCGATGGCCTCGCCCCCGGAGGCGGCCGACGCCACCGCCGACGCGGGCCGGCAGGCCGCGCGCTGATGCCGTAGCGCCGGGCCGCCGGGCCGGCGGCCCGGCGGCAGCTTTCCCCAACGGGCCGTCCCTCCCCCGCGGCCCGCCCGGCTGGCGGTCTCCCCGTTCCCTCCCTCTGCGGGGAGGCCGCCGGGCCGGGTTTTTTCTTCCATGCCGCGCATGCGCGGCGATCGCGGCGACCGCCGCAAGGACTTCCCCCCATGGACTTCTCCAGGTTCTTCATCGACCGACCCATCTTCGCCGCGGTGCTGTCGATCGTGATCTTCGCCGCCGGCCTGATCTCGATCCCGCTGCTGCCGATCGGCGAATACCCGGAGGTGGTGCCGCCCTCGGTGGTGGTGCGCACCGTGTATCCCGGCGCCAATCCCAAGGAAATCGCCGAGACCGTGGCCACGCCGCTGGAGGAGGCGATCACCGGCGTCGAGGACATGATGTACATCAAGTCCGTCGCCGGCTCCGACGGCGTGCTGCAGCTCACCGTCACCTTCCGTCCCGGAACCGATCCGGACGACGCGACGGTGAAGGTTCAGAACCGCGTGTCGCAGGCGCTGGCGCGCCTGCCAGAGGACGTGCGCCGCCAGGGCGTGACCACCCAGAAGCAGTCGCCGGTGTTCCTGATGGTCGTCCACCTGACCTCCGAGGACGGCCGCTACGACTCGCTGTACCTGCGCAACTACATGCGCCTGCACGTGCGCGACGAGCTGGCGCGCATCGACGGCGTCGGCGACGCGCAGCTGTTCGGCGGCGGCGACTACGCGATGCGGATCTGGCTCGACCCCGACCGGGTGGCCGCGCGCGGGCTCACCGCCGGCGACGTGCTGCGCGCGGTGCGCGAGCAGAACGTGCAGGTCTCGGCCGGCCAGCTCGGCGCCGAGCCGATGGCCAACGGCAGCGACTTCCTGCTGCCGATCAACGCGCGCGGGCGCCTGGAGAGCGTCGAGGAGTTCGGCGACATCGTGCTCGAGGCCGGCGCCGACGGCGAGATCGTGCGCCTGCGCGACGTGGCCCGGATCGAACTGGCCGCGGGCGACTACACCCTGCGCGCGCGCCTGGACGGCAAGAACGCGGCGGCGATCGGCATCTTCCAGGCACCGGGCGCCAACGCGCTGCAGATCCGCGACGCGGTGGTGGCCAAGATGGACGAACTGCGCCCGCGGCTGCCCCCCGGCGTCGAGATCCAGTCGATCTACGACACGACGATCTTCGTGCGCGATTCGATCAAGTCGGTGATCAGCACGCTGCTCGAGGCCACCCTGCTGGTGGTGCTGGTGGTGATCCTGTTCCTGCAGACCTGGCGCGCCTCGATCATCCCGCTGCTGGCGGTGCCGGTGTCGGTGGTCGGCACGTTCGCCGTGCTGTACGTGCTGGGTTACTCGATCAACACCCTGACCCTGTTCGGCCTGGTGCTGGCGATCGGCATCGTGGTGGACGACGCCATCGTGGTGGTGGAGAACGTCGAGCGCCACATCGAGGAAGGCGCCAGTCCGGTGGAAGCGGCCCACCTGGCGATGCGCGAGGTGTCCGGGCCGATCATCGCCATCGCCCTGGTGCTGTGCGCGGTGTTCGTGCCGATGGCCTTCCTCGACGGCGTCACCGGCCAGTTCTACAAGCAGTTCGCCGTCACCATCGCGATCTCCACGGTGATCTCGGCGATCAACTCGCTGACCCTGTCGCCGGCGCTGGCGGCCAAGCTGCTCAGGCCCCGCGACGCCGCCAGGGACGCGCCCACGCGCGTGATCGAACGCCTGTTCGGCTGGATCTTCCGCCCGTTCAACCGCTTCTTCCAGCGCAGCTCGCAGCGCTACGAAGGCGCGGTGGGGCGCGCGCTCGGACGGCGCGGCGCGGTGTTCGTGGTCTACCTGGTGCTGCTGGCGGGCGCGGCGGTGATGTTCAATGCCGTGCCGGCGGGCTTCATCCCGGTGCAGGACAAGCTGTACCTGATCGCCGGCGTGAAGATGCCCGAGGGCGCCTCGATCGAGCGCACCGACGCGGTGATGAAGCGCATGGCGGCGATCGCCGGGGAGATCGACGGCATCCGCAACGAGGTCGCGTTCCCGGGCCTGAACCCGCTGCAGTTCACCAATACGCCCAACAATGGCGTGGTGTTCTTCACCCTGGCGCCGTTCTCGGAGCGCTCGCGCAGCGCCGAGGAGATCACCGCCGAGCTCAACCAGAGGCTGGGCGAGATCCAGGACGGCTTCACCTTCGCCTTCATGCCGCCGCCGATCCAGGGGCTGGGCAACGGATCGGGCTGGTCGCTGTTCGTCGAGGACCGCACCCGGCTGGGCTACGGCGCGCTGCAGGAGGCGGTGCAGGCGTTCCAGGGCGCGGCCGCGCAGGCGCCGGGGCTGGGCTACCCGATCACCAGCTACCAGGCCAACGTGCCCCAGCTCGACGCCGTGGTGGACCGGGTCAAGGCCAAGGCCCAGGGCGTTCCGCTGACCGAACTGTTCGAGACCCTGCAGACCTACCTGGGTTCGGCCTACGTCAACGACTTCAACCTGTTCGGCCGCACCTGGCAGGTGATCGCGCAGGCCGACGGGCCGTTCCGCGACCAGGTCGAGGACATCGCCAACCTGCGCACGCGCAACGCCGCCGGCGACATGGTGCCGATCGGTTCGATGGTCGACATCCGCCAGGCCTACGGCCCCGACCCGGTGATCCGCTTCAACGGCTATCCGGCCGCGGACCTGCTCGGCGAGTCCGACCCGCGGGTGCTGTCCTCGGGCCAGGCGATGGCGCAGGTGACGGCGCTCGCCGCCCAGGTGCTGCCGCCGGGCATGGCGATCGAATGGAGCGACCTGAGCTACCAGCAGGCCACCCAGGGCCGCGCGTCGCTGGTGGTGTTCCCGCTCGCGGTGCTGCTCGCCTTCCTGGTGCTCGCGGCGCTGTACGAGAGCTGGACGCTGCCGCTGGCGGTGATCCTGATCGTGCCGATGACGATGCTCTCGGCGCTGGTCGGGGTCTGGCTCACCGGCGGCGACAACAACGTGTTCGTGCAGGTCGGACTGGTGGTGCTGATGGGCCTGGCGTGCAAGAACGCGATCCTGATCGTCGAGTTCGCGCGCGAGCTCGAGCTGCAGGGCAAGGGCATCGTCGAAGCGGCGCTCGAAGCCTGCCGGCTGCGGCTGCGCCCGATCATCATGACCTCGGTGGCGTTCATCGCCGGCACGGTGCCGCTGGTGCTGTCCTCCGGCGCGGGCGCCGAGGTCCGCTCGGCCACGGGCGTGACCGTGTTCGCCGGGATGCTGGGCGTGACCGCGTTCGGCCTGTTCCTCACCCCGGTGTTCTACGTGGCGCTGCGCAAGCTGGCCAACCGGCCGCTGGTGTCGCATGCGCCCCGGCCCGCGGCGCACGAGCCGGTGCGGATCGACGCCTGAGGATCGACTCGCGGAACCGGCCGGCGCTGCGCCGCCGGTTTCCCCCACCCCGGGAGGTGCGGCCGGGCGCCGCCTCTCCCCGCTGCAGAGGATTCCATTGCCATGACGTCCATCCCTTCCCCCCGGATCGCGCTGGTCACCGGCGCCACCCGCGGCATCGGACTGGAGACGGTGCGCCAGCTCGCCGAGGCGGGCGTGCACACCCTGCTGGCCGGGCGCAACCGCGAACGCGCGATCGCCGCGGCGCTGGTGCTGCAGTCGCATCGGCTGCCGGTCGAGGCGCTCACCCTCGACGTGACCGACGAGGCCGGCATCGAGGCCGCCGCCGCGGAGGTCGAGCGCCGCCACGGCCGGCTCGACATCCTGGTCAACAACGCCGGCATCCTGATCGACCAACCCGGCCAGCCGGTGTCCGCGCAGTCGCTGCAGGCCTGGCGCACCACGTTCGAGACCAACCTGTTCGGGCTCGTCGCGGTCACCCGTGCGTTCCTGCCGCTGCTGCGCCGGTCGCCGGCCGGGCGCATCGTCAACGTCTCCAGCATCCTCGGCTCGACCACGCTGCACGCGCGGCCGGGTTCGCCGGTCTACGACATGAAGGTGCCCGCCTACAGCGCCTCCAAGGCCGCGGTCAACGCCTGGACCGTGCATCTGGCCTGGGAACTGAAGGACACGCCGGTCCGGGTGAACGCCATCCACCCCGGCTACGTCCGGACCGACATGAACCGCATCGACGGCGAGCAGCACGGCGAGCTCGCGCCAGCCGACGGCGCGCGCACCAGCGTGCAGCTGGCGCTGGCCGGCGACGACGCGCCGAACGGCGGATTCTTCCACCTCGGGGAGGTACTGCCATGGTGAAGCAACTCGTGACCGGAACCCTGGCCGCGGCGCTGCTGTCGGCCTGCATGGTCGGCCCCGACCACGTGCGGCCGCACATGGCGGTGCCGCAGCGGTTCGAGGCCGACGCGTCCGCCCTCGAGGGCGCCACGGACGTGGCGTCGGCCGAGGATGCCTTCCTCCAGGGCCTGGGCGATCCGCTGCTGGCGAGGCTGGTCGACGAGGCCCTGCAGGCCAACCACGACCTGCGGATCGCCCTGACCCGCTTCGACCGCGCCAATGCGCTGCTGCGCGGCGCGCGCTTCGACGCCCTGCCCACGATCACCGCGCACGGCGAGGCCGCCGACGTGCGCAGCAGCGCCGACCAGGCGCCGGGCCTGGCGCGCGAGGCGCGCGACGGCGAGTCCTGGAGCGCAGGCGTCGCCGCCAGCTGGGAGCTGGACCTGTTCGGCCGGGTGCGGCGCGCGATCGAGGCCGGCCGCGCCGAGGCCGAGGCCAGCGCCGCCGACCTGCGCGCGCTGCAGGTGGCGGTGGCCGGCGAGGTCGCGCGCACCTACGTGGAACTGCGCGGCACCCAGGAACGCCTGCGCGTGGCGCGCGCCAACCGCGACAACCAGCAGCGCACGCTCGAACTGGTGACCGCGCGCCTGGACGCCGGCGCCGGCACCGAGTTCGACACCGCGCGCGCCCGCGCCCAGCTCGAGACCACCGCCGCGACGATCCCGGCACTCGAGGCGCAGGAACAGGTGGCGATGCACCGGCTGGCGGTGCTGACCGGGCGCGACCCGGGCGCACTGGTCGCGGAACTGTCGCCGGCCGCTCCGCTGCCGTCGCTCCCGCCGCGGATCGACCCCGGCACGCCCGGCGACCTGCTGCGCGCGCGCCCGGACGTGGCCGCCGCGGAGGCGCGCCTGCACGCGGCGACCGCGCGCATCGGCGTGGCCACCGCCGACCTGTTTCCGCGCTTCACCCTGGGCGGGCTCATCGGCAGCCAGGCGATCGACTCGAGCGCATTGTTCGAACGCGACAGCGAGACCCGGATCGTGGCGCTCGGGGTCGACTGGTCGTTCCTCGACGTGGGCCGCGTGCGCGCGCGCATCGCCGCGGCCAACGCCGATGCGGAGGGCGAGCTGGCGCGCTGGCAGCAGGCGGTGCTGCTGGCGCTGGAGGATGCCGAGAACGCGCTGGTGCGGCATTCGCGCGCGCGCGCCACCGACGCCCACCTCGAGCGCGCCGCGCGCGACGCGGCCGCGGCCGCGCGGCTGGCGCGCGCCCGGTACGAGGCCGGCGCCTCGGGCCTGCTGGAAGTGCTCGACGCCGAGCGCGTGCAGCTGCAGGCCGAGGACGCGTTCGCCGACGGGCGCACCCGCAGCGTGGCGAGCGCCGTGGCGCTGTACAAGGCGCTGGCCGGCGGCTGGCCGCGGCACGTGCCCGAACGCGAGCGCATCGCCGGGCGGCGCGAGCTGCCCGACGCGCAGGCGGCCGAGCGCCGGGTGGCGTCCCGCCCCTGAGCGGCGGGCGCTACCATAGGCGGCCCGGATCCCGCAGGCAGGAGTCGCCGTGAGCCACGACAACGACACGCGCAACGGCGTGCCCCGCGCGCAGGCCGAGGAAGCGGTGCGCACCCTGCTGCGCTGGGCCGGCGAGGACCCGGCGCGCGAGGGCCTGCTCGACACCCCGCGGCGCGTGGTCGACGCGTACACCGAATGGTTCAGCGGTTACGGGCTGGACCCGGACGAGTACATGGCCCGCACCTTCAAGGAGGTGGCCGGCTACGACGAGATGATCGTGCTGCGCGACATCGAGTTCGAGAGCCACTGCGAGCACCACATGGCGCCGATCATCGGCCGGGTGCACGTGGGCTACCTGCCCGACGGCAAGGTGGTGGGGATCAGCAAGCTGGCCCGGGTGGTCGACGCCTACGCCCGCCGCTTCCAGGTGCAGGAAAAGATGACCGCGCAGATCGCCGGCTGCATCCAGCGCGCGCTGGCGCCGCACGGCGTGGGCGTGGTGGTGGACGCCAGCCACGAATGCATGACCACCCGCGGCGTGCACAAGCGCGGCGTGAGCATGGTCACCTCGACCATGCTCGGCAGCTTCCGCGAGGACGCGCGCACCCGCGCCGAGTTCCTGCGCTTCATCGAGACCGGACAGGGCCGGCGCTGAGCGCATGGCGCAGGCCTGCGACTGCGGCAGCGGCCGCGCCTACGGCGACTGCTGCGGCCCGCTGCACGCCGGCGCGCCCGCGCCCGACGCCGGGGCGCTGATGCGCTCGCGCTACGGCGCCTACGTGCGCGGCGACGCCGGCTACCTGCTGCGCAGCTGGCACCCGTCGACTCGCCCGGCCACCCTCGACTTCGATCCCGATGCCCGCAAGCGGCCGGTGTGGCTGGGCCTGCAGGTCGAGTCGCATGTGTCGACCGGCCCCGACACGGCCGAGGTCGTGTTCGTCGCGAAGTACCGGATCGGCGGCGGCAGCGTGGTGCGCATGCGCGAGCACAGCCGTTTCGTGCGCGAGGACGGGCACTGGTCCTACCTCGACGCCGTTCCCCCGCCGTAGCAGCGGCTTCAGCCACGACCACGCAGCGCCCACCTCGAACGACCTCCAGCGTGCGCCCTGGCACACGAGCGGGCTTTCCGGTCTTTCCCGTCGAAGGACGGTCCCGGTCGCATCGTTCGCATGCCGTCACGAGGGAGCGGGTCGACACGTGCGCGTCCGTCCGCGGCCCCGGCGGCCACGCGCACCGCGCGTGCATTCGCCGCGCCCGTGAACGTCGCCCAACGCCCCGCCACGCTATGCTGCTGGCCCCGTTCCCCCACGGTGCCCCGCGATGTCCCGCGCCCCCACGCTTGTCGCCGTTTCCCTCGCCGTGCTGGCCTGCGCGCTGCCGCTGGCCGCGATGGCACAGCAGCCACCCGCCGTCACGTCCGCGCCCGCGCAGGCCACCGACGATCCGGAGTACCGCCGCTGCGTCACCGGCCGCCTGCGTCCGCAGGCCGTGGCGCGCGGCATCCCCGGTGAGGCCTTCGACCGCTACATGGCGGGGATCGCGCCCGACCGCAGCGTGCTCGCCCTGCTCGACGCGCAGCCCGAGTTCACCACCCCGATCTGGGACTACCTCGCCGGCCTGGTGGACGACGAGCGCGTGGCCGACGGGCGCGCGATGCTGGAGACGCACCGCGAACTGCTGGCGAAGGTCTCGGCGCAGTACGGCGTGGATCCGGAAACGATCGTCGCCGTGTGGGGCGTGGAAAGCGACTACGGCCGCGTCTCCGGCAAGCGGCCACTGTTGCAGTCGCTGTCGGTGCTGTCGTGCTTCGGCCGCCGCCAGGAGTTCTTCCGCGGCGAGTTGCTGGCCGTGCTCGAGCTGCTCCATCGCGGCGACCTGCGCGACCCGGGCATCACCGGTTCCTGGGCCGGCGCGTTCGGCCACACCCAGTTCATGCCGACCACCTACGCGCGGATCGCCGTGGACGGCGACGGCGACGGCCGCCGCGACCTGGTCGGCAGCATCCCCGACGCGCTGGCCTCGACCGCGAACTACCTCAAGCGCAGCGGCTGGCAGCCTGGCCGGCCTTGGGGCCATGAAGTGAAGCTGCCTGCCGGCTTCGACGCGTCGCTGGCCGGGCGCACGAACCGGCGCCCGATCACGGACTGGCTCGCGCGCGGCGTGACCGGCGCCGACGGCAGCGCGATCGCGCCGTCGGACGCGCGCAGCGCGATCGTGCTGCCGGCCGGGCGCGACGGTCCCGCGTTCCTGGTGTTCCGCAACTACGACGCGATCTATTCCTACAACGCGGCCGAGAGCTACGCGCTGGCGATCGCGCTGCTTTCCGACCGCCTGCGCGGCGGCGGCGGCCTGGCCACGCCGTGGCCGACCGACGATCCCGGGCTGTCGCGCGCGCAGCGCCGCGAGCTGCAGACCCTGCTGCTCGCGCGCGGGCATGCGATCGGCGAGGTGGACGGCATGATCGGCACCCGCACCCGGCGCGCGATCCAGGCCGAGCAGCGGCGCCTGGGCCTGTCGCCCGCCGACGGGCGCGCGGGCCTGCGCATCCTCGAGGCGCTGCGCGCGGACGCCCCGGCCGCGCCCTGACCGGCGCGCGTTGGACGGCGGCGCGAAGCGCGACCGCCGGCGTTCGCATCGACACCGGCCTCGATGCCCGGCGCAATCCGGTGCCGCATGGTGTAGTCGCCGCGCCGCGCATGCATCGCTGCCGGACGGGGATATTCGCCGCCCTTGCGATTCGCGCATAATCCGCCGCTTCGCGCCGACGCATCGGATGCGCCATGACCTCCCCCGCACCCTCGCCGCGCAAGGCCGCTCTGGTCTTCATCTTCCTCGTCGTGCTGATCGACGTGCTGGCGTTCGGGCTGATCATTCCCGTGCTCCCGCACCTGGTCGAGGAATTCACCGGCAGCACCGCGACCGCGGCGCTGTGGATCGGCGTGTTCGGCACCGTGTTCGCCGCGATCCAGTTCCTGTCCTCGCCGGTCCAGGGCGCGCTGTCGGACCTTTACGGGCGGCGCCCGGTGATCCTGCTCTCGTGCCTGGGCCTGGCGGTGGACTTCGTAATCATGGCGTTGGCGCCGTCGCTGTGGTGGCTGCTGCTGGCGCGGGTGTTCTCGGGCGTGTTCGCGGCCAGCTTCAGCACCGCCAACGCCTACGTCGCCGACGTGGTGGCCCCCGAAGCGCGGGCGAAGAGCTACGGCATGATCGGCGCGGCGTTCGGGCTCGGCTTCACGATCGGCCCGGTGATCGGCGGCTGGCTGGGCGAGATCGACCTGCGGATGCCGTTCTGGTTCGCCGCGGGGCTGGCGCTGGTGAACTTCTGCTACGGCCTGTTCGTGCTGCCCGAATCGCTGCCGCCGCAGTCGCGCGCCACGCGCTTCGACTGGCGCGCGATCCGGCCGTACGCGGCGATCCTGCTGATCGGGCGCTATCCCCGGATCGTCGGCCTGGCGGCGGTGGTGTTCATCGCCAACCTCGCCCACTACGTGTACCCGAGCGTGTTCGTGCTGTTCGCCGACGTGCGCTTCGGCTGGGGTCCGTGGCAGGTGGGCTGGGTGCTGTTCCTGGTCGGCGTGTGCAGCGTCATCGTCAACGCGGCCGTGGTCGGGCGCGTGGTGCGGGCGATGGGCGAGCGGCGCGCGCTGATCTTCGGGCTGTGCTGCGGCACGGTCGGGTTCGCGGTGTACGCGTTCGCGCCGCAAGGCTGGATCTTCCTGCTCGGCCTGCCGGTGAGCGCGCTGTGGGCGATCGCCGCGCCGGCCAGCCAGGCGCTGATCACGCGCGAGGTGGACGTGGACATGCAGGGCCGGATCCAGGGCGCGCTGATGAGCCTGGTGTCGGTGGCCGGGATCATCGCGCCGATCGCGTTCGCCAGCGTGTTCGGCCTGTTCATCGGCGAGCGCGCGCCGGTGGAGTTCCCGGGCGCGGCGTGGGCGCTGGCCGGGCTGCTGCTGGCGCTGGGCGCCGTCATCGCCTGGCGGCACGCACCCCGCCATGCCGCGGCGTCCGTCCAGCCGGACTGAACCCGGCGGCGTGACCCCCGGCACATCCCGGGGGCGGACGGAGGTGGGAGCATCCCGCCATCGACGCAACGGAGGTGCCACCATGCGGACGAAGACCACCGCGGCGACGCTGCTGGCCCTGCTGGCGGCCGGCTGCGGCAGCTACGAGGTGCGCGACAGCAACGCCGCCGTCGACCGCAATCCGGCCTGCGCGAGCCGACCCGACCGCCCCGGCGAGCCGGTGTCGCGCGACTGCGAGCGCGAGGCCAGCGCGACCTGGAGCAGCGAGCGCCGCGACAGCGCGCCGGTGGATTTCCGCCGCAGGCGCGGCGACGACTGAACGATGCGGCGCCCGCGCCGGGGCGGCCCGGGCGCAGGCGCCTTCGCGACTCGGCTTCAGCCGCAGTTGAACGACTGCACCGTGCCGCCGTCGTCGGTGAGGATGTTCAGGCGGTCGCCACGGTAGTCCATGGTCGCCGCGTCGCCGGGCTTGAGCACGCGCACGCTGTTGGCGCCGCTCTGCGACCGGGCGCGTTCGACCAGTGCCTCGGTCGCCTCCTCGCCGATCAGCGACTGCACCGCCGCGGCGTCGCAGCCGGGGCGCGTGTCCTCGAACGCGGCCCCGCTCTCGTCGGGCGCCGTCGGCACCGGGCCGCCGAGGGCCTCGGCGTCCGGCCCCGCGGCGGGGTCGGTCCCGCCGGTGGCGCCCATCGCCTCGGCCGGCGGCGCTTCGACCGGTTCCATGGCCGGCTGCCCGGGCTGCGCGGGCTGCTCCGGCGCGGGCGGTTCGGCCGGCGGTTCGGGCGCGGGCTGCTGGCAGGCGGCCAGCGGCAGCGCCAGGACCAGCGCGAGCAGGCCGGCGCGCGGAAGCACGGGGTTCGGGTGTCGCATGGGCGGACTCCGGCGGAACGGGCCGTCCACCTTACCGCCCGCCCCCCGCGCGCGCGAACCGTGGCGCGGGGCCGGGGTTGGGACCGGTTCAGGCCACGGCGCCGCGCTTGGCCGGCGGCAGCGCGCGCCGCAGCAGGGCGTTGAATCCCGTCGCCAGCAGGCCGAAGCCGGCCTCGGTGGGGTGGATCTCGTCGTACCAGAAACCGGCATCGTCGCGCGAGCCGACCGCGGAGAAGTCGGCGTAGGCGAACTGCCCGGGCCAGGCCGCGCGCGTGGGCGCCAGCACCTGGTCGCGGAAGCCCTCGACCAGCAAGCGCTGCGCGAAGCGCTCCGCTTCGGCCTTGCTGCCGAGCACCGGCTGCATCACCGGCCACAGCCAGGGCCCGACCGTGCCCATCACCAGCGCCGCCAGGCCCAGGTCGCGCACGGTCAGTGCGCCGGGCTTGCCGATCGCGTGCCGCGATGGCGGCGCGTAGCCGTGGCCGAGCACCCGGAAGTGGTCGCCGACGCCGGCCATCTGCGCCATCAGCGTCGCGTAGCGCGCGCGCAGGCGTTCGAAGGTGCCGTGCGCGACCACCGCGTCGAACGCGGCGTCGGCGTCCATGCGCCCGCGGCCGGCGAAGATCGCGGCCAGGCGCTCGCCGAGGCAGTCGTTGCCGCCGGCGCTCACGCACAGCAGGTCGAAGCCGCGCGAGGCGAAGCGTTCGGCATTGTTGGCGCACGCGGCCGGCGTGAGCATGCGCGCCGCGGTCAGCCCGGGCTTGCCGAGGCGGATCGACATGCCGTCGATGCGCGAGAAGCTGTGCCAGGCCAGATTGCGGTACAGCGGGGTGGTGAACCACGAATCGCCCCAGTAGGCGACGAGCGGCCGCCGCTCCAGCCACGCCTCCCATTCGCGGCGCGCGCGCGAACGCGGGGCGCCGCTGGCGGCGTTGAGCTGGCCCCAGTTGTCGTAGATGCGGCGCAGCGGCATGGCCATGCCCTCCCGCGGCGAGTCTGCGCCGTGCCGCCGCCGGCCACCAGTCCCGTGGCGGGAATCGGCCGCGCGCCGCGTTTGCACTACAGTGGCGGACGGGGGGATCGGCCAACGCACATGGAGGACGCGGTGCGCCTGAAGGACGTCATGCCCCGGCCCCGGAGCCGCCGGCGCAAGGACAGCCGGCTCCCCGACATCCGCGCGGTCAGGGACGCCGAACTGCGCACCATCCTCGGGCCGGCGCTGCGCCGCGACCCGCAGTCGGTCGAGGCCTGGGGACTGGCGCTGTCGGGCGGCGGCATCCGCAGCGCCACCTTCGGCCTGGGCGTGCTGCAGGCGCTGGCGCGCAACGGCCTGCTGGAGTGCTTCCACTACCTGTCCACGGTGTCCGGTGGCGGCTACGTCGGCGCCTTCCTCCAGGCGCTGGTGCGGCGGCATGGCTTCCGCCGGGCGTTCGCGACCCTGGGCGCGCCGGACGACGCCGGCCCGGCGCGCGCTCAAGACGCGCCCGCCGACACCCGGCCGCTACGCCACCTGCGCGAGTACAGCAACTACCTGGCGCCGCGCAAGTCGCCGTTCTCCGGCGACACCCTCGGCATGGTCGGCACCTACGTGCGCAACGTGCTGCTGGTCCAGGTGCAGCTGTGCGCGCTGATCCTGGCGCTGTGCCTGCTGCCGCTGCTGGTGTACGCGGGCGCCGACGTGCTCACCCGCCGCTGGCCGGTGGTGCCGCTGGTGGCCTCGGGCATCGCCGGCATGGCGGCGATGCTGATGCTGGCCTATGTCAGTACCTGGGCCGACCGCCGGCCGCAGGGCGATGCGGAGACCGAGCCGCCGCCGCGCCCGGTGGTGCTCGCCGCGCTCGGCACGATCCTGTCGCTGGCGCTCGGCTCCATGCTGGGCGCGCTGGGGCTCGCGCGGTACCAGCACCTGCCGGCGCCGCTCGCCGGCGCGGTCGGCTGGCTGCCGCCGGAGTGGAGCGCCGCCGGCGCCGACCTGGGCGTGGCCACCGCCGCGCTGTACCTGCTGATCTGGCACGGCTGGCTGGCCTGGAGCGGGCTGGCCGGCAGGCGCCAGGCGCCACCGCCCCCGCTGCTGCGGCATCCGTGGCGGTTCGTACTGGGAACGGCCGGCGCGGCCGTATTCGCGGGGCTGCTGGTCGCGCTGCTGCGCGGCTGGCTGGCGACATGGGCCGGCAGCGACGGCCTGTGGCACGTCCTGGTGGCCGGCCCGCTGCTGATGGCGCTGGCCGTGGCCCTGACCGCGATCGTGCACCTGGGCCTCGCCGGCCCGGCGATGAGCGACCTGCAGCGCGAGATCTGGGCGCGCGTGGGCGGCAAGACCTGCGCCCTGGTGGCGCTGGGGATGACGTTGTCGCTGGGGCTGACCATCTACGGCCCGTGGCTGCTGCGCGCCGGGGCGGAGCAGGGCCGGCAGGCGCTCTCGGCCGCCGGCTGGGCGGGCGTGGCGACCTGGCTGGCGACCACCGGGCTGGGCCTGCTGGCCGCGCACGGGGCGCGCCTGGCCAAGGCCGGCACCCGCCGCTCGCGCTGGATCGACCTGCTGGTGCGGGTGGCGCCGTGGATCTTCGTGTTCGGCCTGCTGGTGGCGCTGAGCCTGGCCGGACACGTGCTGCTGCAGCTGGCAGGCCCGGCGCTCGAACACCTGGCCGGCGGCACCGCCGCGGCACCGGCGCCGCCGACCGGAAACGGCCTGCCGGCCTACCTCGACGGGCTGCGGGCGACGGTCGAGGCCTACCCGCGTGCGCTGGCGCTGCTGGTGCTCGCCGCGCTGGGCACGTGGTTGCTGTTCGCCTGGGCGGTGGACGTCAACGAATTCAGCCTCAACGCCTTCTACCGCAATCGCCTGGTGCGCTGTTACCTCGGCGCCAGCAACGTGCCGCGCAATCCCGAACCGACCACCAACTTCGACCCCGACGACGACCTGCCTCTGGCCGACGTGGTCGAACGCGAGCGCATGGACGACGGCACCCGGCCGCTGTATCCGCTGATCGGCACCGCGCTCAACCTCGTCGCCGCCAGGCAGCTCGACTGGCAGGACCGCAAGGCGGCCTCGTTCTGCCTGAGCCCGGGCTGGTGCGGCTGGCTGCCGCCCGATTCGCGCGCAGGCGAACGGCCGATCGGCGACACCGAGGCGGCGATCGCCGCCACCGCCGGCCCCGGCCGCCGGCCCGGGCGCGACGCGCTCGCGTCCTCGCTCACCCTCGGCGGTGCGATCGCGATCTCGGGCGCCGCGGTCAATCCCAACATGGGTTACCACAGCTCGCCCGCGGTGACCTTCCTGCTCACCCTGTTCGACGCGCGCCTGGGCTGGTGGCTGCCCAACCCGCTGCACCCGGGCCATCCCAGCGGCGACGCGGTGCCGTTCTTCGGCCGCTGGCTGCTGGCCGAACTGCTCGGCCGCACCCATGCCGGCGGCAAGTTCGTGCACCTGTCCGACGGCGGCCACTTCGAGAACCTCGGCATCTACGAACTGGTGCGCCGGCGCTGCCGCTTCATCCTGTGCGTGGACGCCGCGGCCGACCCGGCGCGCGCGTTCGCCGACCTCGGCAACGCCGTGCACAAGTGCCGGGTCGATTTCGGCGCCGACATCGACCTCGACGTGTCGGGGCTGGTCCCGCGCGACGACGGCACCGCCGAGCGCAGCTGCGCGGTCGGCCGCATCACCTACGCCGACGGCGCCACCGGGACCCTGCTCTACCTCAAGCCGACCCTGACCGGCGAGGAGCCGGCCGACGTGCTGCACTACGCGCGCAGCCACCCGGCGTTCCCGCACGAACCGACCTCCGACCAGTACTTCGACGAGGCCCAGTTCGAGAGCTACCGGCGGCTGGGCGAGGACGTGGCGCGACGCGCGCTGGAGCCTGCGCTCGAACGCCTGCGCACGGCGGCCGCCGGCCACGGGCCGCCGCGGCTGGGGCTGACCGACTCGCCGGACAAGGGCAAGCTGCTGATCGCGCTGCGCCAGCGCTGGGTGGCGCCGTTGCCGCGGCTCGACGAACGCTTCGCGCGCCACGGCGAGGCGCTCGCGCGACTGCTCGACCGGCTGCGCGACACGCCGGCGCTGGCGGTGCTCGACGCGCAGTTCCATCCCGCCTGGACCGATCTGGTCGAAGCGCCGCGCCAGGCCGGCGAGCCGCCGGCCTCGCCGCTGGAGCGGCGCACCCGGATGCCGGACCCGGCCGACTTCCGCGCCTGCTTCTACTTCTGCCAGGAACTGATCCGGCTGATGGAGGCGGTGTACCACGACCTCGGCCTGGAGCACGCCTGGGACCATCCGGACAACCGCGGCTGGATCAACGCCTTCCGCCACTGGAGCTGGGCGCCGATGTTCCGCATCGCCTGGGTGGTGGGCGCGCCCACCTTCGGCGCGCGCTTCGTGTCGTTCTGCCAGCAGCGCCTTGGCCTGCCGCGCCTGGACAACGACGGCCCGAAGCGGATGCTGCGCCTGGATCGGCACGAGGTCGCGGCCGACGGGGACTGGGCGGGCCTGTGCCGCAGGCTCATGGCCGAAGGCAGGATCAACCACGTCGAGCACTCGATCCTCACCTCCGGCCCGCTGGCCTCGCCCGCACCCACCCACCTGTTCCTGCTGCGGCTGCGCTGGTCCTCGGTGCTGGCCCGCACCAGCCACCGCATCCCCGACACCACGCTCGGGGTCGCGGTCGTGTCGGGACGCACGCTGCGCCTGCTGCGGGTGCAGGACCACGTGCGCCGGCTGGGCCTGGCCACCGAATTCATGCGCCTGCTGATCAACCGCCACGTGGTGACGGCGGTCGACATCCGCGGCGGCCACTACGGCATCGGCGGCATCTGCCTGGACCGCCACGCGCGCCGGCTGCAGGCCTGGCTGCAGCGGACGCTCGCGCTCGCGCGGCACCGCCACCAGGCGCGTTCGGACGCCGCCCGGGCCAAGCTGCGCCGCGGGCGCGGTCCCGAGGCCGCGCCGCCGCGGGCCGGGGATGGCCAATGAGGCGGGGCCTGCCGCGCCCCCGCACGGGCGTTGCCATGACGTTCCACACGTTCGCACCCCCACGCGCGCCCTCTAGCGTGCTTCCCGATGCCGCCACCGGACTGGTCCCATGCGCCTGACCGCCTTCGCCCTGCTGCTGCTCCTGCCCGTCGCGGCGCATGCCGCCCTGCCGACCCCCGACGAAGTGGCCGCTCATGCCGCGCGCACGCTCGCGGCCGAATGCGACGACGACGCCCCCGGCATGGCGGTGCTGGTGGCGCGCGGCGACCAGGTGCTGTACCGCGGCGCCTGCGGCAAGGCCAGCCTCGAACTCGGCGTGGACCTGTCGCCGGACCACGTGTTCCGGATCGGATCGGTGACCAAGCAGTTCACCGCGGCGGCGGTACTGAAGCTGGCCGGCGAAGGCCGCCTGTCGCTGGACGATCCGCTCGACCGGTTCCTGCCCGGCTACCCCGGCGGCGAGGCGATCACCGTGCGCATGCTGCTCGACCACACCTCGGGCGTGCGCAGCTACACCTCGATGCCGGACGTGATGCCCGACGGCACGATCCGCCGCGACCTCACCACCGCGCAGCTGGTGGACGTGTTCAAGGACGAGAAGCCCGACTTCGCCCCGGGCCAGGGCTGGCGCTACAACAACTCCGGCTACGTGCTGGCCGGGGCCGTGATCGAGGCGGTCACGGGCAAGTCGTGGCACGGTTACCTGGACGAGGCGTTCTTCCGTCCACTGGGGATGGCGTCGACCCGCTACGGCCATCCGGCCGACGCGGTGATCCCGGGCCATGTCAACGGCTATACCCGCCAGGGCGACCGCTGGGCCCCGGCGCTGCCGCTGAGCATGACCCAGCCGCATGCCGCGGGCGCGCTGGTGTCCACCGTCGACGACCTGCTGCGCTGGAACCGCGCCCTGCACGGCGGGCGGGTGCTCGACGACGCGACCTACCGTGCGATGACGACGCCGGCGGGCAAGGCCGCCGACGGCGAGTACGGCTTCGGCATCTTCGCCCGGACCCTGCGCGGCCAGCGCTACCTCGAGCACGGCGGCGGCATCTTCGGCTTCGTCAGCGCGCTGGGCTACGTGCCCGGGGAACAGGTGACCGTGGCGGTGCTGCGCAACAGCGACGGGCTGGCCCCGGGCAGGCAGAGCCCCGAGCAGCTCGCCCGCGCGCTGGCCGCGCATGCGATCGGGCGGCCGTATCCGGACAAGACGCCCATCGAGGTCGATGCGGCCGCGCTCGAGGAGTACGCCGGGGTGTACCGCATCGACGCCGACAGCACGCGCGTGGTGCGGGTCAGCGACGGCCACCTGACGTCGCAGCGCACCGGCGGCCGCCCCTACCGCCTGATCCCGGTGGCGAAGGACGAGTTCGTGTTCCCCGAAGGACACTCGCGGGTGGTGTTCGAGCGCGACGCCGAGAGCCGGGTGGTGGCGATGCGCTACTTCCCCGAGGACGAGGGCGAGGGCGAGCGGGTCGAACGCTCGGACGAGCCGCCGCCGCAGGGGCGCGTGGAGACCACCCTGCCGCGCGCGGCGCTGGAGCGGGTCGCGGGCGAGTACGTGCTCGACGGCGCGCTCCTGCGCGTGTTCCTCGATGGCGACACGCCGAAGGTGCAGCTCGAGGGCCAGCCGGCGCTCGAGATCTTCGCCGAGTCCGGCTCGCGCTTCTTCCTCAAGGCGGTGGATGCGACGCTGCGGTTCGAGCCCGACGACGCGGCGCCCCGGCGGGTGGTGCTGACCCAGGGCGGGCGCACGATGGTGTTCGTGCGCAGGGAGTGACCCGGCGCGGCCTCAGCCGCGCCAGAGCACCGGACCGGGGGCCGGGCAGCGCTTGACCGGCTCCGGATCCTCGCGCCCGCTGTCGAACAGCCAGCAGTCGTCGAGCACCGAGCAGTAGCAGGCGCGCATGCGCACGTTGTGGCGCTCCCGGTCGAGTGCCTTCCAGATCGCGTCGGGCGCGTCCTCGGGCTGGATCTGCAGCATCCGCACCCACTCGTCCGCGCCCAGCACGCGGTTCTGCACGCCGCTGCTGATCCCGTACACCTCCTCGACCTGGGCGGGCGAGGATGCGCAGCACCGCCGCAGCAGCTCGCGCCAGTCGGCCAGCGGGGCATCGCGGTAGTACATCTCCAGCCAGCGCACGCGCGCCGGCCCGGTACCGCGGTTGAGCAGGTCGATGCCGAGCTGGGGCGTGCCGTCGGGCGCGGTATTGCTGGTGCTGAACAGCAGCGAGGGCCAGATGCTGGCGGCCAGCATCCGCTCCTGGGTGCGGTTGGCGCTGATCGCCACGAACAGCGAGACCACCGAGAGCAGGATGGCGCTGGCGCCCACCACCAGCTCGAAGCGGCCGCCGCGCGCGGAGGGCGCGGCGGCCGGAGGCGGCGGTGCCTGGGGCGGTGGGGCGGGAGGCGGCGGTACGTCCGGTTCCGTGGTCATCGCTGCACGCCTCCTCCGGTTCAAGCCGCCTGCACGATCCTGAGCGGATTGTTCCATTCGCGCAGCAGTTCGGCTTCGCGGGCCTTGGCCTGGTGCAGGTGCGCTTCCTTGACGTGGCCGTAGCCGCGGATCTGCTCGGGGATGCTGGCGATCTCGGCCGCGAGGCCGACGTTGCCGCCGTCGAGCCGGTCCAGCAGCCCGCCGATGGTGCGCTCGTAGTCGTCGATCAGCTGGCGCTCCATGCGCCGCTCGGCGGTGCGGCCGAACACGTCGAACGGGCCACCGCGCAGGAACCGCAGCTTCGCCAGCAGGCCGAAGGCCTTCAGCATCCACGGGCCGTACTCGCGCTTGACCAGTTCGCCCTTCTCGTTGCGCCTGGCCAGCAGCGGCGGGGCGAGGTGGAAGTGCAGCCGGTAGTCGCCGTCGAACTGCTGCTCGAGCCGGCGCATGAACTCGCCGCTGGTGTACAGCCGCGCCACCTCGTACTCGTCCTTGTAGGCCATGAGCTTGAAGAAGTAGCGCGCCACCGCCTCGGACAGGTCGGTCGAGCCCGGCGCGCGGGTGCGCTCGGCCTCGCGCACGCGGGCGACGAAGTCCGAATACCGCTTCGCGTACCTGGCGTCCTGGTACTCGGTGAGGAACTCGACCCGGCGCGCGATCAGTTCGTCGAGCGAGCGCGACAGGCGCAGGTCGTCGAGCGGCAGGAACGCGACCGCGTCGGTGCCGGCGTGCGGCGGCACGTGGCGCAGTTCGTCGCCGGCGCGCAGCGCGCGCGGCGCGCTGGTCGCGCCCCACTCGGTGCTCTCCCACTCGCCCGGCGGCAGCGACTGCAGCTGCGACGGCGTGTCCTCGGCCGCGGTGGGCGCGTTGCGCACCACGCCCGCGGCCTCGTACACCGCCTCCGGATCGATCGCCGCCAGCCGGCCCCAGGCGAACGCGGTCTTGTTCATCTCCACCGCCGCGCCGTTGAGTTCCACCGCGCGCATCAGCGAGTCCAGCGACAGCGGCACCAGCCCGCGCTGCCAGGCATAGCCGAGCATGAACAGGTTGGTGGCGATCGCGTCGCCCATCAGCGCGGTGGCGAGCTCGGTGGCGTCGATCTGCAGCGGCGACTCGCCGCCCAGCGCCTGGCGCACCGCCTGGATGATGTCGGCGGCCGGGAACTCCATGTCCGGGCGGGTGGTGAAGGTGCCCGGCATGGCCTCCCAGGTGTTGAGCACCACGTGGGAGCGGCCGGCGCGGATCTTGGACAGCGCCCAGTAGTCGTTGACCACCACCATGTCGCAGCCGAGCACCAGGTCGGCCTCGCCGGCGGCGATGCGCACCGCGTGGATGTCCCGCGGCGTGCGCGCGATGCGGATGTGGGTGGTCACCGCGCCGCCCTTCTGCGCCAGGCCGGTCTGGTCGAGCACGGTCGAGCCCAGGCCCTCGAGATGGCCGGCCATGCCCAGCAGCGCGCCGATGGTGACCACGCCGGTGCCGCCGACGCCGGTGATCAGGATGTTCCAGGGCTGCGACAGGTCGCTGGCGAACACCGGCGGCGGCAGGCTGGCCAGGCGCGCCGCGGTCGCCGCCTTGTCGCCCTTGCGCGGCCTGCCGCCGTGCACCGTGACGAAGCTCGGGCAGAAGCCCTCGACGCAGCGGTAGTCCTTGTTGCAGTTGCTCTGGTCGATCTCGCGCTTGCGCCCGTACTCGGTGTCCTTCGGCAGCACCGAGACGCAGAAGCTCTTCTTCCCGCAGTCGCCGCAACCTTCGCACACCAGGGTGTTGATGAATACGCGCGTGGGCGGGTCGGGCATCCGGCCGCGCTTGCGCCGGCGGCGCTTCTCGGTGGCGCAGACCTGGTCGTAGATCAGCACGCTCACGCCCTTGACCTCGCGCAGCCGGCGCTGCACCGCGTCGAGCTGGCTGCGGTCCTCGAACTCGGTGCCGGCGGGGAAGATCGAGCGGTCGCGCCACTTGCCGATGTCGTCGCTGACCACGACGATCGTATGCACGCCCTCGCTGCGCACCTGGTGGGCGATCTGCGGCACGCTCAGCACGCCGTCGACCGGCTGCCCGCCGGTCATCGCCACCGCGTCGTTGTAGAGGATCTTGTAGGTGATGTTGACCCCGGCCGCGATCGCCTGGCGGATCGCCAGCGAGCCGGAGTGGAAGTAGGTGCCGTCACCCAGGTTCTGGAACACGTGCGGGGTGTCGGTGAACGCGGCCTGCCCGCACCAGGTGACGCCCTCGCCGCCCATCTGGGTGAAGGTGTCGGTGCTGCGGTCCATCCACGTGACCATGTAGTGGCAGCCGATGCCGCCCAGCGCGCGCGAGCCCTCCGGGACCACGGTCGAGGTGTTGTGCGGGCAGCCCGAGCAGTAGTGCGGCACCCGCGGGAACTGCGCGCGCGGCAGGGCCAGCTCGCCCTCCTTGAGCTCCATCCAGCGCAGCACCTCGCGGATGTGCGCGGTGTCGCGGCTGCCCTGGGGCACGAACTTCATCAGCCGTCGCGCGATCACGCCGGCGATGGTGGCCGGGGTCAGCTCGCCGGTGGAGGGCAGGATCCAGTTGCCCTCCTCGTCGTACTTGCCGACGATCGAGGGGCGGTCGCCCTCGAAGTTGTAGAACAGCTCCTTCATCTGACTCTCGATGAAGGCGTGCTTCTCCTCGACCACGAGGATGTCGCGCAGGCCGCGGGCGAAGGCGCGGATGCCCAGCGGCTCGAGCGGCCACGTCATGCCGATCTTGTAGACGCGGATGCCCAGCTCGCGGCAGCGGTCGGCGTCGAGGCCGAGGTACTCCAGCGCCTGCAGCACGTCCAGGTAGCTCTTGCCGGTGGTGACGATGCCGAGGCAGGCGTCGGGCGTGTCGATCACCATCCTGTCGATGCGGTTGGCGCGGGCGAAGGCCTGCGCTGCCTTGACCGCGTAGCGGTGCAGGCGCATCTCCTGGTCGAGCGGCGGATCCGGCCAGCGGATGTTGAGCCCGCCCGGCGGCAGTTCGAAGTCCTCCGGCGTGGCGATCTGCAACGCCAGCGGGTTCACGTCCACCGACGCGGACGACTCGACGGTCTCGGCGATGGTCTTGAAGCCCACCCAGCGCCCGGTGTAGCGGCTCATCGCCCAGCCGACCAGGCCCATGTCGAGGATGTCCTGGACGCCGGCCGGGTTGAGGATCGGCATCATCGCGCTGGTGAACTCGCCTTCGCTGCCGTGCGGCAGGGTGGACGAGCGGCAGGCGTGGTCGTCGGCGGCCAGCGCCAGCACGCCGCCGTGCTTCGAGGTGCCGGCGGCGTTGCCGTGCTTGAACACGTCGCCGCAGCGGTCCACGCCCGGGCCCTTGCCGTACCACATGGCGTAGACGCCATCGACCTTGGCGCCAGGGAACAGGTTGGTCTGCTGGGTGCCCCAGACCATGGTCGCGCCCAGGTCCTCGTTGAGGCCGGGCTGGAACTTCACGTTCGCCTGCTCGAGGTACTTGCGCGCGCGCCACAGTTCCAGGTCGAAGCCGCCCAGCGGCGAACCGCGGTAGCCGGAGATGAAGCCGCCGGTGTTCAGCCCCGCGGCCTGGTCGCGCAGCCGCTGCATCAGCGGCAGCCGCACCAGCGCCTGCACGCCCGACAGGTAGATCCGCCCTTCGGTGCGGGTGTACTTGTGGTCGAGCGTGTAGTCGGGGTCGGTCACGCCCCGGGTCAGTCCGGCATGGGCCGAGGCGGGGGACGAGAGTTCGGCGGTGCTGGTCATGGAAACTCGCTTGGCGGGCGGCGCGGGGGATCGCCGCCGGTCCTGATAGATGGTATCGATTGTAACAGTGGCGTCCCCGCGGCCCGGTTTGCGCGGGCCCCGGCAGGGGTATACAACAAACGCCACGCGAGCCGGACCGGCGGAGGCCGGGGCCAAGGGGGGCTGATGGCAGCCGATGTACAGGCAGGTGCATTGCGCGACCGCGGGGCCTGGGCCCGGCGCCACAACCAGGCGCTGGTGTCGCTGGCCCGGCGCGTGTGGCAGGACGCGTGCAGCCTGGAGGACGCGTTCGCGGTGATCTGCGAGACCGCGGCCGAGACGCTCGAGGTCGAACGGGTCAACATCTGGCAGCACGATCCCGATGCCCGCCTGCTGACCTGCCTGCACCATTACCAGCGCAGCACCGGCCGCCACTGCCGGCCGCGCGACATGGCCCTGCACGTCGACCGCGACTACTCGCAGGCCCTGGACGAGGTGCGGGTGATCAACATGGCCTCGGTCGAGCGCGACGGGGGTGGCAACGGCCTGGGCGAGTACCTGCGGCGGCACGGCGTCGGCTCGCTGCTCGACGCGCCGGTACGCTCGGCCGGCGAGCTGCTCGGCGTGATCTGCCACGAACACGTCGGCCCGTCCCGGGTGTGGACGCCCGAGGACCAGGCCTTCGCCGCCAGCATCGGCGACTACGTGGCCATGGCCTACGAGATCGACCGGCGGCGCCGGCTCGAAGGGCAGGTGCGCCACCTCGAACTGTTCGACCCGCACACCAGCCTGCCCAACCGCGACCACGTGGTGCAGCTGGTGCACGCGGCGCTGCGGCCGATCCCGGGCGGCGAGGCCGGGCCGGTGGTGATCCACCTGCACCTGGACGCTTCGCCGCACGAGGGCGACGCCCGCCACGAGGTCCTGGTCGAGGCCGCGAGCCGCCTGCTCGAAGAGCTCGACGGACGCGCCACGCTCGCGCGCGTGCGCGGCAACGCGTTCGCGGTGCTGCCGCACCGGCCGATGCACGAGACCGAGGCCCTGGAACTGGCCGAACGCTGCACCGACCTGGTCCAGGCCCAGCTCGACGTCAGCGGCACCGCCGCCATCGTCACCGCCGGCATCGCCTTCGCGCGCGACCTGTCGGCGCCATCGGCCGACAACCTGCTGCGCAACGCCGAGACCGCCGCGCTCACGGCGCGCAGCTCGCGCCTGCACCGCTGCGAGGTGTTCGACGCCGGGCGCCACCGCGAACTGGTCGCGCGCATCCGCACCGAGCGCGCGCTGCGCGACGCGTTCGAGTCGGGCCAGCTCAAGGTGCATTTCCAGCCCGAGGTCGACCTGTCGAGCGGCCGCTGGATCGCGGCCGAGGCCCTGCTGCGCTGGCACGACAGCGACGGCAACTGCCGCCCGGCGTGCGAGTTCATCGACATCATCGAGGGCTGCGGGCTGATCCTGCCGATCGGGCGCTGGATGCTGGGCGAAGCCTGCCGCCAGGCCCTGGCCTGGCCTGCGCCCGCGGACGGCCCGGCGCCCAGGCTGCGGGTGAACCTGTCGGCGCGCCAGTTCGCCCAGGCCTCGCTGGTGGACGACGTGCGCCAGGCCCTGGCCGACAGCGGCCTGCCGCCGTCGCGGCTGTGCGTGGAGCTGACCGAGAGCGCGCTGCTGCCGGACGTCGAGACCGCCGTGGACACCCTCAAGCGCCTGCGCGAGCTCGGGATCTCGATCGCCCTCGACGACTTCGGCACCGGCTATTCCTCGCTGTCCCACCTCAAGCGCCTGCCGATCGACGTGCTCAAGCTCGACCGCAGCTTCATCTCCGGCCTGCCCGGCGACACGCGCGACCTCGCCATCGTCCAGGCGATCGCCGGGCTCGCCCGCCACGCCGGCCTGGACGTGGTCGCCGAAGGCGTCGAGACCGAGGCCCAGGTGCGCGCCCTGCGCGACTGCGGCGTGGAACGGGCGCAGGGGTTCCTGTTCTCGAAAGCGGTGGAGAACGCGGAGCTGGTGCAGGGATTCGGGGCCAGCGCGGCGCCAGGCTGAAGGGCCCGCGCCGGCCCGGGGACGGGCCGCAATCGGCAGCGACGCATGACCGGCCCGGCAACCAGCCGTTGCGCGCCGGCCCGGAGGCCCTCGCGCACGCGCGCCTGCGACGCGCAACGCCGGAGGTCCGCCCACCGCCCGGGCCGGCCGCTCCCCGCGCCGCGGGGAGCGCGCCACGCGCGGTTACTGGCGCACGTCCCGGGTATGCGACCGCAGCGCCTCGGCCAGGCCGGGGACGCCGTCGGCGCCGGTGGGGACGGTGATGCTCGAGCCCTTGAAGTCGTCGCCGATCGGCTGCGCGCGGCCGCCCAGGCACTGGGCGAGGAAGCCCTCGGCCACGGCGTTGAACGCCTTGCTGTTCTCGGCGCGGGCGAAGCCGTGGCCTTCGTCGGGGAACAGCACGTAGGTGACCGGGATCCCCTTGGCGGTCATCGCGTTGACGATCTGGTCGCTCTCGTCCTGCTTCACGCGCGGGTCGTTGGCCCCCTGGCCGATCAGCAGCGGCTTGCGGATCGCGTCGACGCGGGTGAGCGGGGAGCGTTCGGTGAGCCAGGCGCGGCCTTCCTCGGTCTCCGGGTCGCCCATGCGCCGCACGATCTGCTTGTAGAAGCTGGCCCAGTACGGCGGCACGGTGGAGAGCAGGGTGTTGAGGTTGGCCGGACCGACGATGTCGACGCCGCAGGCGAAGGTGTCCGGGGTGAAGGTGAGGCCGACCAGGGTGGCGTAGCCGCCGTAGCTGCCGCCCATGATCGCGACCTTGTCGGCGGTGGTGGTGCCCGACTCGACCGCCCACTGCACCGCGTCGATGAGGTCGTCGTGCATGCCGGCCGCCCACTCCCCGTCGCCGGCGTTGGTGAAGTCCTTGCCGAAGCCGGTCGAGCCGCGGTAGTTCACGCTCAGCACCGCATAGCCGCGGTTGGCCAGCCACTGCTGCCAGCCGCTGTAGCCGTAGGCATCGCGCGCCCAGGGGCCGCCGTGCACCAGCAGCACCAGCGGCACCGGGCTGTCGGCCTTGCCGTCGCCATCGGCGTCGGCATGCGCCGGGAGGGTGAGGTAGCTCACCAGGGTCTTGCCGTCGCGCGACTCCAGTTCCAGCGGCCACATCGGCACCAGCGGCTTGCCGGCCAGCGCCGGGCGGCCGGAGAACAGGTGGGTCAGCTCGCCGTTGCCGTGGCCGTCGCGGTCGTAGCGGTAGTACTCGACCGGCGACTCGGCGGCCGAATACGCCACGATCCAGGTCCGGTCGTCGAGGGTGCGGGTATTGATCGACGCCTCGCCGGGGCCGATCGCGGCGATGCGCTCGAGATCGGCGCGGATCGCATCGTCGAGCACCGTCCACTCCTCGCGCAGGTAGTTGACCGACACCGCCTGCACTTCCCCCGTGGCCGGATCGGCGAGCCCGCCGCCGATGTCGGCGCGCGCGTCCTCGTGCACCAGGCGGCGCTCGCCGGTGGCGGTGTCGATCGCGAACAGGGCGCTGGTGTTGCGCCCGCGCGATTCGCGCAGGTAGAGGGTGGAGCCGTCGTCGGTGAGGCCGGCGTAGCCGGTGCTCAGGCCATCCTCGAAGGGCACCTCGTCGTACTTCTCCCAGCCGTCGCCGGTGCGGCGCAGCAGGTCGAGGCCGCCGTCGGGGCGCGAGCGGGTGGCGAAGCGCAGCTGGTAGTCGGCGTCGGCCACGTATTCGCCGATCTGGCCGGTGTTCTCCTCGACCAGGGTGCGCTCGCCGCTGGCCAGGTCGACCCGGTACAGGTCGTGCCACTGCGGGTCGCGGTCGTTCATGCCCACCAGCACGGTGCCCGGATGACGCCTGCTCACGCCCACGACCCGGGCGGTGGTCTTCCCGTACGGGGTCAGGTCGCGGGCGGCGCCGCTGCGCAGGTCGACCGCGTACAGGTGGAAGTCCTCGTCGCCGCCGGTGTCGCGCAGGTACAGCAGGGTGTCGGGCAGATGAGACCAGAAATAGCTGCGGATACCACGCGCGGTGTCGCGGGTCACCGCGCGCGCCGCGGACGGATCGTTGGCCGGCGCGACCCAGACGTTGAGCGTGCCCTCCAGCGGCGCGACCCAGCTCAGGTAGCGGCCGTCGGGGCTCATCTGCACGTTGGCGCGCTCGGGATTGCCGAACAGCGCATCGCGCGGGATCAGTTCCACCTCGTCGAGCGAGGCCGGCGCGGCCGTGGCGGTGCCGCCGGTGGCGGCGAGGGCGACGGCGACGGCGGAGGCAAGCAGCAGGCGATGCATGGACGGCTCCGGGCAGGTTCGGGGCACCGAGCATACGGCGGAAGCCGGCCGCCTGCCGCAGGGGCCCGCCGGGCCGGGATCCGGCGACGGGGTCAGGCCGCCTTGCGGTCGTGGCCGCACGGTTGGCGGTAGCCCAGGGCCTCGCTGAGGTGCGTGGTGGCGATGGCGTCGCTGCCGGCCAGGTCGGCGATGGTGCGGGCCACGCGCAGGATCCGGTGCACGGAGCGCGCCGAAAGGGACAGCGACTCGACCGCGCGTTCGAGCAGGGCCTGGTCGGCGGACTGCAGGCGGCAGGCCTCGGCGGTGGCGGGCTGCGAGAGCCGCGCGTTGAGGCGGCCGCCGCGGCGGTGCTGGATCGCGCGCGCGGCCTCGACCCGGGCGCGGATCGACGCGCTGCATTCGCCGGGCGGCGCGTCGGGGCGCAGCTCCGAGGGCGGCAGCCGCGGCACCTCGACGTGCAGGTCGATGCGGTCGAGCAGCGGCCCGGAGATGCGCGCGCGATAGCGCTCGATCTGGTCGGTCGTGCAGCGGCAGCGTCCGGACATGTCGCCGGCCCAGCCGCAGGGGCAGGGGTTCATGGCCGCGACCATCTGGAACCGCGCCGGGAACTCGACCTGGCGCGCGGCGCGCGAGATCGTGACCACGCCCGACTCCAGCGGCTCTCGCAGGACCTCCAGCGCGCGCCGGTCCCACTCGGGCAGTTCGTCCAGGAACAGCACGCCGTTGTGCGCGAGCGAGATCTCGCCCGGGCGTGGGTCGCCACCGCCGCCGGCCAGGGCGATGGCGCTGGCGGTGTGGTGCGGGGCGCGGAACGGACGCTCGCGCCAGCAGGCCGGATCCAGCCCGCGCCCGCCGACCGAGGCCACCGCGGCGGTCTCCAGCGCCTCGGCTTCGCTGGCTTCGGGCAGCAGGCCGGGCAGGCGGGTGGCGAGCAGGGTCTTGCCGCAGCCGGGCGGACCGGACAGCAACAGGTGGTGGCCACCGGCGGCCGCGATTTCCAGTGCGCGCCGCGCCTGCGCCTGGCCGCGCACGTCGCGCATGTCCGGACGCTCGACCGCACGCTGCGGCGGCGCCACCGCCGGCGGCAGCTGCTTGCGTCCGTCGAGCAGCGCGCAGACCTCGAGCAGGGTACGCGCGGTGCAGGCGTCCAGCCCTGCCGCGAGCGCCGCCTCGGGGCCATTGGCCTCGGCCACGACCAGCCGGCGGCCGGCGCGGGCCGCGGCGAGCGCGGCCGGCAGCACGCCGTCCACCGGACGCAGTTCCCCGGCCAGACCCAGTTCGCCGAGGAATTCGCAGCCGGCCAGCGGCTCGCGCGGGATCTGGCCGCTGGCGGCGAGGATGCCCAGCGCGATCGGCAGGTCGAAGCGGCCGCCGCACTTGGGCAGGTCGGCCGGGGCAAGGTTGACGGTGATCCGGCGCGCGGGGAACTCGAACTGGGCGCACTGGATCGCGGCGCGCACCCGGTCCTTGGCCTCGCGTACCGCGGCCTCGGGCAGGCCGACGATCGACATCGAGGGCAGGCCGCCGCCCAGGTGCACCTCGACCGTCACCGCGGGCGCGTGCACGCCGGCGCGCGCGCGTCCATGCACGAGCGCAAGCCCCATGGCGGCGGGATCAGCCGGCGGCGTCGCCGCAGGCCGCGTCCGGGCCGGCGCCGGCCTGGCGCGCCTCGAGCTCGGCCACCACGGCCTGCAGCCGTTCGAGCTTCTCGCGGGTGCGCAGCAGGACCTCGCGCTGGACTTCGAATTCCTCGCGGGTGACCAGGTCGAGCCGGGCCAGGCCGGACTGGAGCACGGCCTTGAAGTTCTCCTGCAGTTCCTCGCGGCTTTCGCGCAGGCCGGGCGGGACCAGGCCGCTGAGGCGGCGGGCGAGGTCGTCGATGTGGTTCAGGTCGATCATGCCGCGGCTCCGATGCGTGGATGCGCCCAGCGTCTCCCGCGCCGCGTGAGGGCGCAGTCGGGACCGGGCGCGGCCGGCTGTAGGAAAATCCCGACCGCCGACGGCGGTATGCTAACGCCGCGCCGCGACCGCGACCCCGACCCCACCCCGTGGAGCCTGCAGATGAAGATGGTGATGGCGATCATCAAGCCGTTCAAACTCGACGACGTGCGCGAGGCGCTGGGCGAGGTCGGCGTCACCGGCATCACGGTCACCGAGGTCAAGGGCTTCGGTCGCCAGAAGGGCCACACCGAGCTCTACCGCGGCGCCGAGTACGTGGTCGACTTCCTGCCCAAGGTGAAGCTCGAGATTGCGGTCACCGACGACCAGGTCGAGCAGGTCACCGAGGCGATCGTCAAGGCCGCCGGCACCGGCAAGATCGGCGACGGCAAGGTGTTCGTGTACGACCTGCTGCGCGTGGTGCGCATCCGCACCGGCGAACTCGACGCGGACGCGCTGTAGCGCGCCAATCCCCGGCGGTCGCGGCCGGTATGCCCGGCCGCGACCGCCCTGCGGCTCAGCCGTCCAGCGCCTGCGCCACGAACGGCGGCAGCGCCTGCGCGCCCAGGTGCACCTCGGCGCTGTAGTATTTCGTGGCGAACGGCTTGGCCCGCGCATCGGCCTCGCGGAAGCCGAAGCCGCGCCCGCCCTTGCGCGCCATGGTGCAGCTCCACCAGCCGGTGGGGTAGCACGGCTGCGGGAACGGCAGGGTCTGGAAACTGTCGAAGCCGGCCTTGGCCATCTCCGCGCGCATCTCGCGCATCAGGTCCAGCAGCGCCAGCGGCGACTCGGACTGCTGGACCAGGATGCCGTCGTCCTTCAGCGCGCGGTGGCAGCTTTCGAAGAACGCCTGGTTGAACAGGCCCTCGGCCGGCCCGACCGGGTCGGTGGAGTCGACGATCACCACGTCCAGGCTCGCCGGTTCGGCGTTGCGCATGTACGCGATGCCATCGTCGAACAGGACTTCCGCGCGCGGGTCGCCGTTCGACTCGCACAGCTCCGGGAAGTACTTCTCGGCCATGCGCGTGACCTGCTCGTCGATGTCGCACTGCACCGCCTTCTCCACGCCCGGATGGCGCAGGACCTCGCGCAGCGTGCCGCAGTCGCCGCCGCCGATGATCACCACCCGCTTCGGGTCCGGATGGGTGAACAGCGCCGGGTGCGCCATCATCTCGTGGTAGAGGAAGTTGTCGCGCGTGGTCACCATCATCGCGCCGTCGATGAGCATCACGTTGCCCCAGTCGGTCGACTCCCAGACCTCGATCTTCTGGAACGGCGATTGCACCTCGTCGAGCTTGCGGGTGACGCGGAAGCCGATCGACGAGCCGGTGGGCTCGAACTGCTCGTGGAGCCAGTCGCTGGCGGTCATGGGGGCGGTCCTGGGGATGGAGTGGTGCGTGCCCTGCGCCATGCGCACGGCCCCGCGGCGGGCGCGTCGCGGGGCGCCATTGTAGCCAGCGCGCACGCACGGTTCCGTGGCCGATCCACTACGATGGCCCGGACACGGACGGGGGCGCCATGGCCGAAGGCGGCGGACAGCACGAAGATGGGCGCGGCCCGCGCGCGGCGGCGCGGCCGCCCACGGACGTGCGCCTGCGCCTTCTGGCGCTCGCCCTGCTCGGCCACGGCGTGGTGGTCGGCGTGCTGGTGCTCGTGCTGGCACCGTTCGTGCTGGTTGCCGCGCACCTGCTCGGCGGCGGCGCGCTGGGGCCGGAACACGCCTACGTGCTGGTCCTGCCGGCCGCGGTCGCGGCCGTGGTGGTGCGCACCCTGTGGGTGCGGTTCGAGCCGCCCGAGGGCCACCGGCTGGCGCCCGGCGAGGCGCCGGCGCTGCAGGCCGAGGTCGAGCGCCTGCGCCGGGCCATGGGCGCGCCGCCGCTCGAGGGCATCGTCATCGACGGCGACTTGAACGCCAGGGCCGCCAGCCTCCCGCGCGCGCTCGGGTTGCTCGGCCACCGGCACGTGCTGGTGCTGGGCCTGCCGCTGCTGCGGATCCTCGACCGGGAACGGCTGGCGGCGGTGATCGCGCACGAGTTCGGGCATTTCACCGCCGACGACGGCCGCTTCGCCGCCTGGGTCCACCTCTCGCGCGGCACCTGGTACCGGCTGCGCGACGGGCTGGGCGCGCACGGGTTCGGGTTCGCCTGGCTGCTGTCGCGCTTCTACGGCTGGCTGGCACCGCGCTTCGACCTCGCCAGCCGCGCCCTCGCCCGGGCGCACGAGTACGCGGCCGACGCCGCGTCCGCGCGCGCGGTGGGCGCCCAGGCCGCGGCCGACGCGCTGGCGACGATCGAGCTGGCCTCGCGTCGCCTGGAGGCGCGTTTCTGGCCGCGGCTGTGGGCGCGTGCGCGCATCCAGTCCCATCCCCCGGCGCAGCTGCAGGCGCCGCTGCTGCAGGCGGCCACCTCTGGCGGCCTCGACGATGTCGCGCGGCTGGCGGCCGCGGATGCACCGCAGCCTGCGGCGGATCCTTCCGACACCCATCCCACCCTGCTCCAGCGTCTCCAGGCGCTGGACGCCCGGCCGCGAGCGCGGGCCGCGGCGGAGCCGGCGGCGGCCATGCTCGGCGACCTGGAGGCGCGACTGGAACGCCGCTTCGACGATGCCTGGCGCGACGCCGTGCGCGCGCAGTGGCAGGCGGGGTACGAGGCCGCCGCCGCCGACCGCCGCAGGCTCGCCGCGCTCGAAGCGCTGGCGGCGCCGACCGCGGCCGAGCTGGCCGAACTCGCGCGGCTCTCCGAGCAGGTGCGGATCGATATCGACCCGCTGCCGGCCTACGAGCGCGCGCTCGCCGCCAGCCCGGACCACGTCCCGTCGCTGCTGCGCGCCGGCCTGCTCCAGCTGCGCGGGGACGACCCCGCGGCCGGCGCCGTCAGGCTGCAGCGGGCGGTGGAGCTCGATCCGCGCGCCGCCCGGGCCGCGCTGGACGCACTGCAGGCGCTGGCGCTCGGTCCGGGCCTGGCGCCGGAGGCCATCGCCCGGATCCAGGCCCTGTGCGCCACGTTCGCGGCGCTGGCCGGTCCCGCGCCGGCCGCCCCGGAAGACGGTGCGGCCCCGGCGGACGCGCTGCAGCCGCACGACCTCGATGCCGACGCCCTGCGCCGCCTGGGCGCGCGCCTGGCCTGCGAACCGCGGGTGGCCCGCGCATGGATCGTACGCCGCACCCCGGCGCTGTCCGGGACGCCGCCGCATTACCTCGTGCTGCTCGACTGGCGCGGATCGGTGGTGAGCGAAGCCGCCGGACTGGCGCAGCTGGAGCAGTCGCTGGCCCTGCCCGGCGCGACCCTGGAGCTGTCTACCGGCACCCACCAGGCCCGGCTCGCGCGCCAGGTGCGCCGGCTGTGCGGCGAACCGGTCTACCGCAAGGGCACGCGCTGAACTGCAACCCCGGCCGTGGCGGGCAGGCCCTAGAATGGCCTCCCGCCCCCCGCCCGGTGACCGCCGATGACCGCCTGGTCGATCGACCACGCCCGCAAGACCTACTCCATTCCGCACTGGTCGGAGGGCTACTACGACGCCGGCGACGACGGCCGGATGGTGGTGCGGCCGCTGGGCGAGGCGGGCGTGGCGATCCCGCTGCCGGAGATCGTGGACAAGGCGCTGGCGCGCGGCGCCAAGCTGCCGCTGCTGGTGCGCTTCCCCGACATCCTGGGCGACCGCCTGCGCCGGCTGCAGGCCGCCTTCGCCCAGGCCCAGGCCGATTGGGACTACCCCGGCGGCTATACCGCGGTCTATCCGATCAAGGTCAACCAGCACGCCGCCGTGGCCGGCACGCTGGCCTCGCACCACGGCGAGAGCTTCGGCCTGGAGGCCGGCAGCAAGCCCGAGCTGATGGCGGTGCTCGCGCTCTCGCGCCCGGGTGGCCTGATCGTGTGCAACGGCTACAAGGACCGCGAGTACATCCGCCTGGCGCTGATCGGGCGCAAGATCGGCCTCGACGTGTTCCTGGTGGTGGAGAAGCCCTCCGAGCTGCCGCTGATCCTGGAGGAGGCGGCCGCGCTCGGGGTCGAGCCGCGCATCGGCGTGCGCATGCGCCTGGCCTCGCTCGGCGCGGGCAAGTGGCAGAACAGCGGCGGCGACAAGGCCAAGTTCGGGCTCTCGCCGCGCCAGGTGCTGGACCTGTGGAAGACCCTGCGCGACGGCGGCAACGCGCACTGGCTGGGCCTGCTGCACTTCCACATGGGCTCGCAGATCTCCAACGTGCGCGACATCGCCAACGGCATGCGCGAAGCCACGCGCTACTTCGTCGAGCTCTCGCGCCTGGGCGCGACCATCACCCACGTCGACGTCGGCGGCGGGCTCGGCGTGGACTACGAGGGCACCCGCTCGCGCAGCTTCTGCTCGATCAACTACGGCCTGCAGCAGTACGCCTCGACCATCGTCCAGCCGCTGGCCGACGCCTGCGCCGAACACGGCCTGGCGCCGCCGCGCATCGTCACCGAGTGCGGCCGCGCGATGACCGCGCACCACGCGGTGCTGGTGACCAACGTGGTCGAGGTCGAGCCGGCGCCGGAAGGCCGGGTGCCCGACCAGCACGACGACGAGCCGAGCGCGATCCGCTACCTGCGCGAGATCCACGCCGACCTCGGCAAGCGCCCGCCGGTGGAGCTGTACCAGGAGGCGCTGCATTTCCACGCCGAGGGGCTGGCGGCCTACGCCCTGGGCCAGATCGACCTCGTCCACCGCGCCCGCATCGACGACCTGTTCTACGCCATCGCCCACGGCGTGCGCGCGCGCCTGAGCTGGGACGAGAAGAGCCACCGCACGGCGATCGACGAGCTCGACGAGCGGCTGGTCGACAAGTACTTCGTCAACTTCAGCGTGTTCGAATCGCTGCCCGACGTGTGGGCGATCGACCAGGTGTTCCCGATCGCGCCGATCGACCGCCTCGACGAGCAGCCGGCGCGGCGCGGCGTGATCGCCGACCTGACCTGCGACTCCGACGGCAAGATCGACATCTACGTCGAGAACGAGGGCCTGGATGCCTCGCTGCCGCTGCACCCGCTGCGCAAGGGCGAGAGCTACCGGCTGGCGTTCTTCCTGGTCGGCGCCTACCAGGAGATCCTGGGCGACATCCACAACCTGTTCGGCGACACCGACGCGGTCGAGGTCCGCCTCGACGGCGACGGCTACGCGATCACCCAGCAGCGCAAGGGCGACACCACCGACGTGATGCTCGATTACGTCGGCTACAGGCTCGACGACCTGCGCCGCATCTACCGCGCGCGGGTCGGCGCGGTGGACCTGGCCAAGAGCGAGGCGGCGCGCCTGAACGAGGCGCTCGAGCGCGGGCTGACCGGCTACACCTACCTCGAGGAGTCGCCGCTCGAGTAGGCGGCGCTGCGGCGACGCCCTGGCCCGGGCGCCGTCGCCGCTTCCCGGCACCGGCGCCGGGCCTGCGCGCGTCCAGCCTGCGACGCGCCATGCACGCGCGCCCCGTCCCGGCGTTGCGGGCGTCGAACCACGCCGCGGCGCCTTGCTATCCTCGCGCCGACCTCCTGGACGCCGGGGAACCTTGCATGACCATCGCCTCCCGCCATCGCCTGCTGGCCCTGGCCAGCGCCATCGCCCTCGCCTGCGCCGCGTGCTCGCAACAGCCGCCGGCACCCGCCGCGCAGGCCGAAGCGCCCGCGGCCGAAGCCGTGCCGGACAGTTCGCCCGACGTGCACCGCTTTGCGATCGGCGCCTTCGAGGCGGCGATGGTCCGCGACGGCGACATCACCCTGCCCAACGACGGCACCATCCTCGCGGTCGGCCAGCCCAGGGCCGACGTCGACGCGCTGCTGCAGGCCGAAGGGTTGGCCACCGATCCGCTGCAGCTGTCCATCCAGGGCCTGCTGGTGACCGCCGGCGAGCGCGTAATGCTGTTCGATACCGGGGCCGGCGCGGCCAGCTTCGCCGACGGCGGACGCTTTCCGCAGTCGCTGCGCGCGGCGGGCGTGGAACCGGCGCAGGTCACGGACGTGTTCATCAGCCACGCGCACGGCGACCACGTCGGCGGACTGGTCGACGGCAACGGCCAGCCGGCCTTCCCCAATGCCACGGTGCGCCTGTCCGAACCCGAATGGGCCGCGATGCAGGCCGACGCAGGCCAGGCCGCGCTGGTGCAGGCGATCGCGTCGCAAGTGGACACCTTCGCGCCGGGCGCCGGGGACGTGGTGCCGGGCGTGGACGCGGTGGCGGTGGACGGTCATACGCCGGGCCACAGCGCCTACCTGGTCAAGGACGGCGACGCGCGCCTGCTCTACATCGGCGACGCCGCCCACCACCACGTGATCTCGGTCCGGCGTCCGCGCTGGACGATCCGGTTCGACGGCGACGCGCCGGTGGCCGAGGCCAGCCGCGAGGCGCTGCTGGCCCGCGCCGCGGACGAGGGGCTGGCGATCGCCTCGCCGCACTTCCCGTTCCCGGGCGTGGGGCGGATCGAGCGCCGCGAGGACGGCAGCTTCGCCTGGGTTCCGGCGCAGTAGCGCGGTCCCGCCGCCCCGGCGGCGCGCGCTCCTGGCACGCGGGAGCCGGCTTCGCCTGGCTCGGCCGCGCTGGAGCGGCTCCATCACGCCGTTCGCAGCCGTGACGGATCGGAAGGACGTTGCATCCGGATTCGCCGGTCGCGGCTGAAGCCGCTCCCGCGTCGGCGGCGCAGGCCGGCTATTGCGGTTCGCGGTGGACCTGGAAGCCGGCGAAGGATTGCGAGACCGGCATGATCTCGAACCGGTTGACGTTGAGGTGCGGCGGCAGCGTGGCGACGTAGTGGATCACGCCGGCGATGTCCTCGGCGGTGATCGGGTTGGCGCCGGCGTAGAGCGCATCGGACGCGGCGCGGTCGCCCCCGGTGCGCACCAGGGTGAACTCGGTCTCGGCCATGCCCGGTTCGATCGAGGTCACGCGCACGCCGGTGCCGTGCAGGTCCGAGCGCAGCCCGAGCGAGAACTGGGTGACGAAGGCCTTGGTGCCGCCGTACACGTTGCCGCCCGGATACGGGTAGCTGCCGGCGATCGAACTGATGTTGATGATCGCGCCGCGGCGCTCGATCAGCACCGGCAGCAGGCGATGGGTGAGCGTGGCCAGGGCGGTGATGTTGGTGTCGATCATCTGCCGCCACTGCGCGAGGCTGGCGCGCTGCGCCGGCGCGGTGCCGAGCGCGAGCCCGGCGTTGTTGACCAGCACGTCGATGCCGCGAAACGGCGCCGGGATCGCATCGAGCGCGGCCTGCATCGCTTCGGCCTCGCGGATGTCGAACGCGGCCACGTGCAGGCGGTCGCCACCGAGCTCGTCGCGCAGCGCCTGCAGGCGGCCGGCGCGGCGGCCGGTGGCGACCACCTGCCAGCCGTCGGCGAGGAAGCGCCGGACGGCGGCGGCGCCGAACCCGGCGGTGGCGCCGGTGATGAGGATGGTGCGGGCCATGGATGGACTCCGACGCGGCGGGGACGACAAGTGTATTGCGGGCGCTCACCCCCACCCCGGCCCTCCCCCGCAAGCGGGGGAGGGAGGACGCTTCTGCAAGCCCATCCCCGCCTGCGGGGGGAGCGTGGGTCGCTGGACACGCCGGGACTGGACCTGCAAGCCCCCTCCCCCGCTTGCGGGGGAGGGCCGGGGTGGGGGCACGCCCGCGATCAACGCTAGGCCAGCCACCGCCGCCTCAGCCCCGCGCCTGCCCGTCCCCTGCCTCCTTGCCGGCCGGCTTCGCCAACTTCTCCTGCCGCGCCCGGCGCCGCCCCGTCGCCGACTTGCCGCGCGTTGCGGCCTTGGTCGCGCGGTGCTTCTCCAGCATGCCCTCGGCCAGCACCACGTCCTCCGACAGCAGCCCGGCCGCCTTGGCGATGGCGATCCGCGCCTGGGCGCGGTTCTCGTCGGGATTGGCCTTGAGCAGCTCGCGGATCGCCTCGCGCAACGCGCGCTCGGCGCTGCGCTTGAGCTTGAGGTCGCTGCTCTCGCGGAACAGCGCGAGCAGGGCGTCGACGACGGGCTTGATCAGGGCGGCTTCGATGGCCATGGCGGGGCTCCTCCAGTCCCGCCAGTCTCCCGCCCGGGCATCGCGCAGCCTGCGACGCGCGGCGGCGCGCCGGTCCGGTCGATGCGGGGTGCCGCGCGCCTGCCATGCGCCCGTCGCACGCGCGGCGACGGGCAGGCGCGGACGGCCTCAGTTGGCGCGGATCGCCAGCGCCGGCAGCCCGCCGTTGCCGAGCTTCTGCTTGGCCTCGGCCAGTTCGGTGGCGGTGGCGTAGGGCCCCATGCGCACGCGGTACACGGTCTTGCCGTTGGCGGTGCCTTCCTCGACCCGCGCGCTCAGGCCCAGCAACGCGATACGCGCCTTGAGCGCCTCGGCGTCGCCATGGGAGCTGAACGAGCCGGCCTGCAGCAGGTAGCGCGCGCCGTCGGCGGCCGGGGCGGCCGAGGCGGTGGTCGTGGTAGCGGCGGCGGTGGGCGGCGCCGGCGCGGCGGCCTCGGCCGCGTCGCGTTCGCGCTGCTGCTGCGCGGCCAGGGTGCGGCGCTGGCGCTCGGCCTCCTCGCGCGCGCTGGCGGCGAGTTCGGCGTCGGTCAGCGCCACTTCCTGCTCGGGCAGGACGGTGTAGAAGTCGTACTCGGGACCGGCCGGCGCGGGCTCGGCCCCCGGGCGCACCGTGGCATCGGCCGGGCGGGCGACGGGCGGCGGCTCGGCCTCGTCGATCGCGCTCACCGCCGGCTGCGCCGAAGGGTTGGGCTGCGGGCGGAAGAAGCCGTCGGCGCGATCGGACTTGAGGAACCGGGGCGCGAACATGACCGCGGCCAGCGCGATCACGATGCCGAGGATCATCCACGCCCAGCCCGGCAGCCCGTTGCTGCCGTTGCGCCTTGCCTGTGACTTGCCGCGTTTCGCCGCCATCGCTCTACTGTCTCACAT
The DNA here is from genome assembly GCF_000472505.1 of Luteimonas sp. J29. Lineage (GTDB taxonomy): Bacteria > Pseudomonadota > Gammaproteobacteria > Xanthomonadales > Xanthomonadaceae > Luteimonas. Next base: position 127,591 of record NZ_AWZR01000001.1, on the reverse strand, counting down.
CCGTTCGGGGGCGCTCACGCCAAGCAGCTGCAGGCCGTTGGCGAGCACCTGCCGCACCGCCAGCGCCAGCGCCAGCCGGGCGTTGCGCACCGGTGCCTCGTCCACCAGGAACTGGTGGTCGTTGTAGTAGGACTGGAACCCCTGCGCCAGCTCCAGCAGGTAGGCCGCGACCAGGTGCGGTTCGAGCTGCTCGCCCGCGGCGGCCACCACTTCCGGCCAGCGCGACAGGTCGATGAGCAGGTCGCGCAGCGACGCGTCGGACAGGTCCGGCGACTGGGCGAGGCCCTGGTCCAGGTCGAAGTCCAGCCCGCGCTCCTCCAGCTGCCGCATCAGGCCGCAGATGCGCGCGTGCGAGAGCTGCACGTAGTACACCGGGTTGTCGAGCGACTGGCTGCGGGCCAGGTCGATGTCGAACACCAGCTGCGAGTCGGGCCGGCGCGCGACCAGGAACCAGCGGGTCGCGTCGCGGCCGACCTCGTCGACCAGGTCGCGCAGGGTGACGTAGCTGCCGGCGCGCTTGGACAGCTTCACTTCCTCGCCGCCGCGCATCACCGTGACCATCTGGTGCAGCACGTATTCGGGGTAGTTCTCCGGGATGCCCCTGCCCAGCGCCTGCAGGCCCGCCTTCACCCGCGCCAGCGACCCGTGGTGGTCGGCGCCGAGTTCGGTGATCGCGCGCTCGTAGCCGCGCTCCCACTTCGACAGGTGGTAGGCCACGTCCGGCACGAAGTACGTGTAGGTGCCGTCGGACTTGCGCATCACGCGGTCCTTGTCGTCGCCGAACGCCGTGGTCCGCAACCACAGCGCGCCGCCTTCCTCGTAGGTGTGGCCGTTGGCGACCAGCTGGCGCACGGTCTCCTCGACCTTGCCGTCGGTGTACAGCGAGGACTCGAGGAAGTAGACGTCGAAGGTCACGCCGAACGCGGCCAGGTCCGCGTTCTGCTCGCGGCGCAGGTAGGCGACGGCGAACTGACGGATCGCCTCGAGGTCGTCCGCGTCGTCCTTGCCGGTGACGACGTGGCCGTCGACCTCCACGCTCTCGCCGCGCAGGTAGGCGGCGGCGACGTCGGCGATGTAGTCGCCGTTGTAGGCGTCGGCCGGCCACTGCGGGTCGCCGGGCCTGTAGCCCCTGGCGCGGGCCTGGGTGGACAGCGCCAGGTTGTTGATCTGCACGCCGGCGTCGTTGTAGTAGAACTCGCGGCGCACGTCCCAGCCGTTGGCCTCGAGCACGCGCGCGATGCAGTCGCCGATTGCGCCGGCGCGGCCGTGGCCCACGTGCAGCGGGCCGGTGGGGTTGGCCGACACGTACTCGACGCCCGCGGTGCGGCCGCCACCGCTGTCGTTGCGGCCGTAGGCCGCGCCCTGGGCGTGCACCTGCGCCAGTTGCCGGCCCCATGCGCCGGGCGAGAGGCGGAAGTTCAGGAAGCCGGGGCCGGCGATCTCCACCGCGGCGATGTCGTCGCCCCGCGGCAGCGCGTCGACCAGCGCCTGGGCCAGCGCGCGCGGGTTCGACTTCGCCGGCCGGGCCAGCAGCATCGCGGCATTGGTGGAGAAGTCGCCATGCGCGCGGTCCTTCGGACGCTCGACGACGAAGTCGGGCGTGGCGAGGTCGGCGGGCAGGGCGCCTGCGTCGCGCAGGGCGGCGATGGCCTGTTCGATCAGGCCGCGGAGCTGGGATTTCACGGGGGTCTGCGCTCAGGTCAGGCCGCCCATTTTACCCGCTTGGCGCGCCGCCGCGTCCGCCGGCCGCGCGTGGCGTTCACGCAGGCCGCGAGCGCTGCGCAAGGGCCCTCACACCCAACCGCGCGCCGCCAGCGACACCGGCACGCCGTCGCCGATCACGAAATGGTCGAGCAGGCGCACGTCCACCAGCGCCAGCGACTGCTTGAGCTGGGCGGTGACCGCGCGGTCGGCGGCGCTGGGCTCGGGATTCCCGCTCGGATGGTTGTGGCCGACGATCACCGCCGCGGCGTTGTGGGCCAGCGCGCGCCGCACCACTTCGCGCGGGTGCACCTCGGCGCCGTCGATGGTGCCGCGGAACAGTTCCTCGAACGCCAGCGCGCGGTGGCGCGTGTCCAGGAACAGGGCCGCGAACACCTCGACCGGCTGCGGGCGCAGGCGCCGGGCGAAATAGCGTCCGGCCGAGCCCGGGTCGGTCAGCGCCTGGCCGCGTTCGAGCCCCGCGGCCAGCCAGCGGTTGCCCAGCTCCAGCGCCGCCGCCAGGCAGCAGGCGCGCGCCGGGCCGAGCCCGGGCAGGCGCGCCATCGCCGCCGGTTCGAGTTCGAGCAGGCGCCGCAGGGGTCCGTGGCGTTCGAGCAGCTGGCGGGCGGTGGCGACCGCGTCCTGGCCGCGCAGGCCCGAGCCGAGGAAGATCGCCAGCAGCTCGGCGTCGGACAGCACGCCGGGGCCGCGGGCGAGCAGCTTTTCGCGCGGGCGCTCATGGCCCGGCCAGTCGCGGATGCGCATCGGTGGAGGTCCTCGTCCCTGAGGCGCTGGCGGCCGGCCGCGGCGTCCGCGGGCTGGGGATGTGAGCGCGGGGCGCGGCCGGCCGGGCCGCCAGCGTGGAGCGATTGCAACCGATCGCGCGCCGCCTGCGCAGCCGGCCGGACGCCCGCCATCGGGTAAGCTGTCGGCCGGATCCGGGGTAGGACTTCGCTGACGATGGCAGCCGGACGCGGCCTGCGAGGACAACGCCTGCTGCTGTGCGTGTGCGGCGGCATCGCCGCGTACAAGGCAGCCGAGCTGGTGCGCCGGTTGCGCGACGCCGGCGCGCAGGTCCAGGTGGCGATGACCGGGAACGCACAGCGCTTCGTCGGCGCGCAGACCTTCCAGGCGCTGTCCGGCCTGCCGGTGCGCACCAGCCTGTGGGACGACGCCGCCGAGGCCGCGATGGGCCACATCGAACTGGCGCGCTGGGCCGACCGCGTGGTCGTCGCCCCCGCCACCGCCAACACTATCGCCAGGCTCGCCCACGGCCTGGCCGACGACCTGGTCAGCACCCTGTGCCTGGCCACCACCGCCCCCATCACCCTCTGCCCGGCCATGAACCACCGCATGTGGCTGCACCCGGCCACCCAGGCCAACGTCGCCCTGTTGCGCGAACGCGGCGCGACCGTCATCGGCCCGGACGAGGGCCCGCTCGCCGAGGGCGAGTCGGGACCCGGCCGCCTCAGCGAGCCGGCGGCGATCGTGGCCGCGCTGGAGGCCATGTGAGCGCGCCCCTGTCCGGCAGGCGGGTGCTGGTGAGCGCCGGCCCGACCTACGAGGACATCGACCCGGTCCGGTTCCTGGGCAACCGCAGCAGCGGCAAGATGGGATTCGCGATCGCCGCCGCCGCGCGCGCGCGCGGCGCCGAGGTGGTGCTGGTGGCCGGTCCGGTGCACCTGGACACGCCCGACGGCGTGCGCCGCATCGACGTGCGTTCGGCGGCGCAGATGCACGCGGCGGTGGTCGGCGCGCTGCCGGCCGACGTGTACATCGGCGCCGCGGCCGTGGCCGACTTCACCCCGCGCCAGGTCTCGGCGCACAAGATCAAGAAGACCGCCGGCAGCGAGACCCTGGTGCTGGAGCTGGTGCGCACCACCGACGTGCTGGCCGAGGTCGCCGCGCACCGCCAGCGCCCGGCGCTGGTGGTGGGCTTCGCCGCGGAGACCCACGACGTCGAGCGCTATGCGCGCGGCAAGCTGGCGTCCAAGCGCCTGGACCTGATCGCCGCCAACCTGGTCGGCGCGGCCGAAGGCGGCTTCGAACGCGACGACAACACCCTGCACGTGTACTGGGACAGCGGCGAGTGCCGGCTCGGGCCGGCGTCCAAGCACGAGGTCGCCGCGGCGCTGGTGGACCTGGTCGCCAGGCGGCTGCCCGCATGAGGTCCGCGACCGCCATGGTCGACCTGCAGGTGCGCCTGCTCGACCCCAGGCTCGGGCGCGAATGGCCGCTGCCCGCGCATGCCACCGACGGCAGCGCGGGCATGGACCTGCGCGCCGCGCTCGACGCACCGCTGACCCTGGCGCCGGGCGACGCCGCGCTGGTGCCCTCGGGCATGGCCATCCACATCGGCGACCCGGGGCTGTGCGCGGTGATCCTGCCGCGCTCGGGCCTGGGCCACAAGCACGGCATCGTGCTGGGCAACGGCACCGGGCTGATCGACGCGGACTACCAGGGCCCGCTGCTGATCAGCGTGTGGAACCGCGGCCGCGAACCATTCACCATCGAACCGGGCGACCGCATCGCGCAGCTGGTGCTGCTGCCGGTGGTACGCGCCCAGCTGCAGGTCGTGGATACTTTCGACGAGAGCGCGCGCGGGGAAGGCGGCTTCGGCCACACCGGCGTGCGCTGACACCAGGCAACAGGATGAGCATGACGACCAAGAGCGAACCGAACAAGGCGCGCGTCTATGCGCAACTGCGGCCGTGGCTGCCCGTGCTGGCGGCGATCCTGGCCCTGCTCGCGGCCTGGCTGGCGTGGAGCGGCTGGCGCGCGCTGCAGGAGGACTCGCGCCGCACCAGCGTCAGCCTCGCCCGCGACACGGTGGTGGGCCTGATCTCCGGCACGGTGCGCAATGACGTCCAGGCGCTGCGCGAGCGGATCGCCGCCGCCCCGGTGGTGGCGGCGCTGCGCGAAGGCGACCTCGAGGCCGCGGCCGCCGCCGCGGCCGCCGGCTGGGACGAGGCCGAAGTGGTGGAGTTCCATCCGCCCGCCCTCGACCGCACGTACGCCGCGCTGCCCGATGGCGGGTTCGGCCCCGTGTCGGTGATGGAAGCGGCGCTGATGCGCGGCGAACCGGTGGTCTCGGTGATCCGCGCCGGCGGCGGGCCGCGCGTGGGCCTGGCCGCTCCCGTGCAGCTGGACGAGGCGACCGTGGCGGTCGCCTTCGCGCGCCTGCCGATCACGCGCGTGACCGCCGCGCTCGACGCGACCGACGTGGATCCGGCCACCTACGTGGCGGTGCGCCAGGGCGGCTTCACCCTGCAGGAGAAGGGCGATCCGGCCCAGGCCGAGGCGGCCGAGCGGATGGCCGCGCCGGTCCCCGGCACCGACCTGCGGGTGGCCGCTTCGCTGCCGCGCACGGGTGGGACGCCGTTCGGGCTCGAGGGCATCCCGCTGTTCGCGGTGGTGGTGGTGCTGCTGGTGCTGGCCTACCTGCTGTGGCGCCTGCCGGCCCGGGTGAGCCGGGCGCTCGAGGGGCCGCCGCCGGCCGAGCAGCCGCCGGAGCGCACCCTGGTCGAAGCCCTGTCCGAGGAGCCCGCGGCCGATGAAGCGGCTGCGCCGCCCCCGGTGGTGGTCACCGAGGACACGCCGCCCCCGCCGCCCGCGGTCGACATCGACCGCGGCATCTTCCGCGCCTACGACATCCGCGGCATCGTCGGCCAGTCGCTGGACGCCGGAATCGCCGAACTGATCGGGCATTCGGTCGGTTCGCTGATGGCGGACAAGGACCTGCGCGACATCGTGGTCGGCCGCGACGGCCGGCTCTCCGGCCCCGACCTGGTCGCGGGCCTGGTCCGCGGCCTGCGCCTGGCCGGGCGCAACGTGATCGACATCGGCCTGGCGCCGACGCCGGTCACCTACTTCGGCGCCTTCCACCTGCGCACCGGCTGCTGCATCTCGGTGACCGGCAGCCACAACCCGCCCGACTACAACGGCTTCAAGATCGTGGTCGGCGGCGAAACCCTGTCGGGCGACGCGATCACCGACCTGTACGCGCGCATCGCCGACGGACGCCTGCACACGGCGCCGGAGCCGGGCGACGCGGTCCAGCGCGACATCGGCGACGCCTACGTCGAGCGCATCGCCGGCGACATCCAGCTGGCGCGGCCGCTCAAGGTGGTGGTGGACGCGGGCAACGGCGTGGCCGGCGAGATCGGTCCGCGGGTGCTCGAGGCGATCGGCGCCGAGGTGATCCCGCTGTACTGCGAGATCGACGGCACCTTCCCCAACCACCATCCCGACCCGAGCGAACCGCACAACCTCGAGGACCTGGTCAGCACCGTCCAGCGCTTCGACGCCGACCTCGGCATCGCCTTCGACGGCGACGGCGACCGCCTCGGCGTGGTGACGAAGGACGGCGAGAACATCTACCCCGACCGGCTGCTGATGCTGTTCGCGGCCGACGTGCTCGACCGCAACCCGGGCGCGGTGATCGTGTACGACGTCAAGTGCACCGGGCGCCTGCCCGGGCACATCCTGCGCCACGGCGGCAGCCCGCTGATGTGGAAGACCGGGCATTCGCTGATCAAGGCCAAGATGCGCGAGACCGAGGCCGAGCTTGCCGGCGAGATGAGCGGCCATTTCTTCTTCGCCGAGCGCTGGTACGGTTTCGACGACGGCATCTACGCGGCCGCGCGCCTGCTGGAGATCCTCGCGCTGGAGCCGGACGATCCCAGCGCCGCGCTCAAGGCGCTGCCCGGCGGCGTGTCGACCCCGGAGATCAAGGTCGAGGTGGCCGACGGCAACCCTCACGCGTTCGTGGCGCGGTTCCAGGAACAGGCGAGGTTCGAAGGCGCGAGGCTGTCGACCATCGACGGCCTGCGCGTGGACTGGAACGACGGCTGGGGCCTCGTCCGCGCCTCCAACACCACGCCGGTGCTGGTGCTGCGCTTCGACGCCGACAACGAGGACGCGCTCGGCCGCATCCTGCGCGACTTCCGCGAGCAGATCCTGGCGGTGGATCCGGAGCTGAAGCTGCCGTTCTAGCGATCCCGCCCTGGCGTCCTGCATCCGACCCGGCTGCGGCACATGCAGCCGGGTCTTCTTTTTCGTGCGCCGGGGAGGCGGACAGGGGCTCGCGGGGCCGGCCACGGGGAACCTCGGGGACGAATGTCCCCCGGCGCCGGCTATCGGCCGTCGCCTCCTCCTTGATTTCATCCCCGGGGCTCCCCGCGTCCGTCCTCTCCGGCACCGCGGCGCTTTCCCAAGCGCGCTGTCGAATGCGCGACACGGCGGGAGCATCCGCACACGGCGCTTCTCCCGGCACACCCACCGCGCCACCGTCCGGAACCGGGCCGCGACCGGGCCGGGCGGTTCCTGGAGCGAACTTGAGGAGGAGGCCTCCGCCAGCAGGCGGAGGCCGGGGGACATTCGCGGAAGGAACTGCCCGGCCAGGGCGCGGCCCCACCGCCGCCACGCACCGACGAGTGCATCGGTCCTTCCCCGACGACGCCGAAGCGCCGCCGCCAATGCCCCCGGAGCCGACCCTGCGTCCTGGCCGGGCGGTTCCTGGAGCGAACTNGAGGAGGAGGCNTCCGCCNGCAGGCGGAGGCCGGGGGACATTCGCGGAANGAACNGCCCGGCCCGGNCGCGGCCNCACCGCCACCACGCACCAACGAGTGCATCGGTCCTTCCCCGACGACGCCGAAGCGCCGCCGCCAATGCCCCCGGAGCCGACCCTGCGTCCTGGCCGGGCGGTTCCTGGAGCGAACTCGAGGAGGAGGCATCCGCCTCCAGGCGGAGGCCGGGGGACATTCGCGGAATGAACTGCCCGGCCAGGGCGCGGCCCCACCACCGGCACGCACCAACGAGCGCACCGCGCCTTCCGCGACGACCCCAAGGCGCACCGCCCTGACGGGGCCCGTCCGCGCCGCGCGTTCGATCCACCCGGCCTGCGTGCCCGCGGATGTCCGGATTCAACCCCTCGCGATGTCCACCCGCTCGCCGCCCGCCTTCGCGGACGCGAACGCGGCATCGACCACGCGCAAGTCGGCCACGCCCTCCTCGCCGGGAACGCGCGGCGCCCGGTTCTCGAGGATCGCCAGCGCATCCTGGTCCATCTGCTCGGCCTGCATCCGCGGGCGCGCGCCGAGCTGCGGCGCGAACACCGTGCCGTCGCTGGCGCGGCCCTGGTTGCCCTCGTAGCCCTGGAACGGACTCAGCATGTACCAGCCGCGCTCGCAGTCGACCTGCAGCGTATTGAGGTTGCGGCCGAAGCTGGTCACGCATTCGGCCACGATGTCCTCGGGGAACTCGAGCCGGAAGCGGATCGTCTCGTCCACGCCCTTGAACACCTCGCGGCGCGCGGTCTCGTCCCAGGCCTGGACCGCCAGCGGCTCCATGCCCGTGCAATAGCGCGCCGCGTTGATGCAGTACACGCCCATGTCGTACATCGCCCCGCCGCCGCGCGCCGGATCCAGGCGCCAGGCGCCATCGGCGCCCTCCCGCCAGCCGAACCAGCCCGCGTCCGCGCGCAGCTTGACGATGCGGCCGTAGGGACGCTCCTTCGCCATCGCCATGAACCGGCGCGTGTTGGGTTCGTGCTGCATCCGGTAGCCGACCGCAAGCTGCACCCGGTTGTCGCGGCAAGCCCTGACCATCGCCTCGCCCTCGGCGGCGTCCATCGCCATCGGCTTCTCGCACCAGACGTGCTTGCCCGCGGCCGCCGCGGCCAGCGCCAGCGGCTTGTGCAGGTGGTTGGGCGTGACGATGTAGACGACGTCGATCTCCGGGTTGTCGGCGATGCGGTGGAAGTCGTCGTAGGAATAGACGTTGCGGTCCGGGATCCCGTACCGGCCCTGCCACTCGGGCAGCTTCTCCGGAGACCCCGTGACCAGACCGGCGAGCCGGCAGTGCCTGGTCAGCTCAAGCGCCGGCGCCAGCAGGTCGCGGCTGTAGTGGCCCAGACCCACCAGCGCCACCCCGATCCGGCGATCGCTGGCGAGCGTGCGCGGGCTCCAGGCGGCCGCCGCGCCCGCCAGGGCCATCGACTGCAGCGTCTGGCGCCGCGTCCAGCCGGGTGTGCCCTTGTCTGCGCCCATCGCTTTCCTCCTCTGCGTGTCGTGCCCGCATGGTAGCGCTCCCACTGCAGGCGGCACGCGCCGGCGGCGATAATGCCCATATGCTCGACGCCGACCCTTCCTCCCGCGTCGCGGTGGTCGGCGGCGGCCCCGCGGGCCTGATCGCGGCCGAGCGCCTGCGCGCGGCGGGCCTGGCGGTGGACCTGTACGAGGCGAAGGGCTCGGTCGGCCGCAAGTTCCTGATCGCGGGCAAGGGCGGACTCAACCTCACCCATTCCGATCCGCGCCCGCTGTTCGCCAGCCGCTACCGCGAGCGCGCCGCCGACGTCGGACGCTGGCTGGAGCGGTTCGACGCCGACGCGCTGCGGGACTGGGCCCGCGGGCTGGGGGTGGACACCTTCGTCGGCAGTTCGGGACGGGTGTTCCCGCTCGACCGCAAGGCCGCCCCGCTGTTGCGGGGCTGGGTCCGGCGTCTGCGCGCGCAGGGCGTGGCGATCCACGTCCACCACCGCTGGACCGGCTGGGACGCCGACGGTGCGGCCTGCTTCGACACCCCGGAGGGCCCGCGCCGGATCCGCCCGGCCGCCACGGTCCTGGCCCTGGGCGGCGCGAGCTGGCCGCAGCTGGGCAGCGACGGCGCGTGGGCGCCCCTGCTCGCCGCGCAGGGCGTGGAGGTCGCGCCGCTGCGCCCGGCCAACTGCGGCTTCGAGGTCGACTGGACCCCCCACTTCGCCCAGCGCCACGCCGGCGCGCCGCTCAAGCCGGTGGTCCTGCATTGGACCGATCCGGTCGGAAACCCGCGGTCCCTGCAAGGCGAGTGCGTCATCAGCGAGTATGGGCTGGAAGGCAGCCTGATCTATGCCGTTTCGGCGACGTTGCGCGAACTTGTCGAATGCAGCGGCCATGCCGACATCGCCCTGGACCTCGCGCCCGGAACGGCGCCGGAGGCACTGGCTGCCCGCCTGGCCCGCCCGCGCGGCGGCCGCAGCCTGTCCGAGCACCTGCGCCGGACGACCGGCATTCACGGCGCGAAGGCGGGCCTGCTGCGCGAGGCGCTGTCGCCCGAGGACCTGCAGGACCCGGGCCGGGTCGCCGCCACGCTCAAGCGCCTGCCGCTGCGCCTGCTGCGCTCACGACCGGTAGCCGAGGCGATCAGCACCGCCGGCGGCATCCACCTGGAAGCGCTCGACGAGCGTCTGATGCTGCGCGCCCGGCCGGGCGTGTTCGCCGCCGGGGAAATGCTCGACTGGGAAGCGCCGACCGGGGGCTACCTGCTCACCGCCTGCTTCGCCACCGGCCTGGTCGCGGCCGAAGGCGCGATCGGCTGGCTGCGCGGCGCGCCGACCCCGCGCTGAGCCTGCTCAGCGCCGGTCGCGGCCGCCGCGGAGCGCGTGGTAGCGCTCGACGGCGTGCTCGAGCTCGGCGTCGAGCGACGCTCGCTCCTCGAGCTGCTGGCGCATGATCGCCTGCTGCCGAAGCAGGTCGCGGTGCTGGGACTGGATGCTGTCGAGCAGGCGCTTGCGCACCGGCTCTCCGCGCAGCTCCAGGTCGTTGGCCTGGCGCAGCAGCGACACCAGGCTCTGGCGCAGGTTGGCCACGCCCATGCGCGAGGTCTTGAGCGCCTCGTCCACCAGCACGATGCGGTCGTCGAAGGCCTTGCGCAGTTCCTCCTCGGTCTCGTAGGACTCGGCCATCGCGCGCTCGCGGCGCTGGCGCGCGGCCTCGGCCGCGGCTGCGACCTCGGCCTGGCGCGCCGCCTCCTCGGCCGCCGCGCGCTCCTCGGGCGTCATCGCCTCGTCCACCTGCGCCAGCGGCCGTCCGCTGCGCGCGCTCAGCTCGGTGCGCGCCGCGTCGACGGCGTGCGCCGGCAGGGCGTCGCCGCACACCCGCTGCCCGCCCTCGTCCCAGCAGTACAGCCGCTTCTCCGCCGCGGGCTTGGCCGGCTGCCGGCGGTTCTGCGCCTCCACCCCGGTCGCCAGCACGCCCAGCACCACGGCCAGCCAGATGCTCTTCTTCATCGAATTCCGCCCCCCGCGGTCCGAATCAGTGGATGTCGCCGACGCCATATTGCGCCCGGTACGCCTGCAGGCGCGGACGTTCGTCCGCAAGCTCGGCACTCTGGTCGGCAAACGCAAGAAGATCCCCCAGGGTGGCCACCGCCACCACCGGGATCCCGGCCTCGGCCGCGATCGCCTGGGTGGCCGACTCGCGCCTGCCCTCGCCCGCGACCTCCTGCCGGTCGAGCGCGACCACGATCCCGGCGGGGGTACCGCCTGCGCCACGGATGATGGCCAGTGCCTCGCGGATCGCGGTGCCGGCGGTGATCACGTCGTCCACCACCAGCACCCGGCGCCCGCCGAGCGGGGCGCCGACCAGGCGGCCGCCCTCGCCATGGTCCTTGGCCTCCTTGCGGTTGAAGGCCAGCGGCAGGTCGCGTCCGCGCCGCGCGTACTCGCAGGCCAGCGCAGTCGCCAGCGGGATGCCCTTGTAGGCCGGGCCGAACAGCAGGTCGAAGTCGATGCCCGCGTCGTCCAGCGCGTCGGCGTAGCAGCCGGCCAGGGCGGCCAGCGCCGCGCCCGAATCGAAGCGGCCGGCGTTGAAGAAATACGGGCTGATGCGGCCGGACTTGAGGGTGAACTCGCCGAAACCCAAGGCATTGGCCTGCAGCGCCAGGCGCAGGAACCGGGTGCGATGGTCGGGCATGGCGTGGAGCAGGAAGCCGCGGAACGGCCATGGTAGCAACCGCCGGCCATTGACCGCGATCAAGGCGCCCGGCGCCGGCCGGGCCTATGGTGGCGGCGACAGGACACGACGGAGGATCGACCATGGGCAAGCGCACCAGGCTGGCATTGGCGATCGCCGCGACGCTGCTGGTCGCGGTGGGCTGCCGGCAGGCCGAGGGCGACCGCGACGCGGCCGCGGCCGCGGCCACCGCGCCGCAGGCGGAGGCGGCGGGCCCGGCGGCCGACGGCGTGGCCGGCGCCGCGCCCGCGGCTACCGCATCCGACCCGGCCACGGCCGCCGCCGACGGCGACACCCTGCGCGCCACCGCGGCGGCCCTGTTCGGCACCATTCCCGAACGCGTCGAGGAACTGCGCGGCAAGCCGCTCTCGGCCGAGCAGGTCGAGCTCGGGCACATGCTCTTCTTCGACCCGCGCCTGTCGCGCAGCCACCTGATCACCTGCAACACCTGCCACAGCGTCGGCACCGGCGGCGCCGACAACGTCCCCACCTCGATCGGCCACGGCTGGCAGCGCGGACCGCGCAACTCGCCGACCGTGCTCAACGCGGTGTTCAACGGCGCCCAGTTCTGGGACGGGCGCGCCGCCGACCTGGCCGAACAGGCCAAGGGCCCGGTGCAGGCCAGCGTGGAGATGAACAGCACGCCCGAACTGGTGGAACGCACGCTGCGCAGCATCCCCGAGTACGTCGAACGCTTCGGCCGCGCCTTCCCGGGCGAGGCCGAGCCGGTCAACTTCGACAACATGGCGCTGGCCCTGGAGGCCTTCGAGGCCACCCTGGTCACCCCCGGCTCGCGCTTCGACCGCTGGGTGCTGGGCGAGGACGACGCGCTCGACGCCACCGAGCGCCGTGGCCTGGAACTGTTCGTCTCCAGCGGCTGCGCGTCCTGCCACAACGGCCGCAACTTCGGCGGCCAGGCCTACTTCCCGTTCGGGGTGATCGAGCGCCCCGGCGCCGAGATCCTGCCGCCCGGCGACAAGGGCCGGTTCGAGGTCACCGCCACCGCCAGCGACGAGTACGTGTTCCGCGCCGCGCCGCTGCGCAACGTCGAACTGACCGCGCCCTACTTCCACAGCGGCCAGGTCTGGGACCTGGAGCAGGCGGTCGCGATCATGGGCAGCGCGCAGCTGGGCCGCGAGATCGACGACGACGAGGCCAGGGCGATCGCCGCGTTCCTGCGCACGCTCACCGGCCGCCAGCCCCGGGTGGAGTACCCGGTGCTGCCGCCGAGCACCGCCGACACGCCGCGCCCGGAATAGCCTCCGGGCGCACCGCGGCGCAGGGGATGCGACAATCCCCGGCCCCCAGTTGCGCGAGGAGCCTGCATGTCCGCCCTGCCCCCGTGCCCGCAATGCGGGTCGAGCTACACCTACGAGGACGGCGTGCTGCTGGTGTGCCCCGAATGCGCGCACGAGTGGTCCCCGGCCGAGCAGGCCGAGCAGGCCGCCGCGGCCGCGGCGGCGGCGCAGGTGCGCGATGCCAACGGCACCCCGCTGGCCGACGGCGACACCGTGGTCGTGGTCAAGGACCTGAAGATCAAGGGATCGTCGCAGGTGGTGAAGGTCGGCACCCGGGTGCGCAACATCCGCCTGGTCGAGGGCGACCACGACATCGACTGCAGGATCGACGGGATCGGCCAGATGGGCCTGAAGTCGGAGTTCGTGCGCAAGGCCTGAACGCGCCCGCGCCCGGGTGAAGCGCCGCGCAACGCGCGGGCCGCGCCACCGCGCCGGCGCGCCGGCGCGGACAGGCGCGGAGCGTTTCCGCTAGGCTTGCCGCACACACGCCAACCCCCGACCGATGCGCATCGTCAGCTTCAACGCCAACGGCATCCGCTCCGCCGCCAACAAGGGCTTCTTCGACTGGCTCGCGCAGCAGGACGCCGACGTGGTCTGCCTGCAGGAGACCAAGGCCCAGGAGGACCAGCTCGGCGACGCCTGCTTCCGCCCGTTCAGGCACTGCGTCTATCGCGACGCGGTGACGAAGAAGGGCTACAGCGGGGTCGCGATCTACAGCCGCCGCGAGCCCGACGAGGTGCGCACCTCGCTGGGCTGGGCGCCGTTCGACGACGAAGGCCGCTACATCGAGGCGCGCTTCGGCAGCCTGAGCGTGGTCTCGTTCTACATCCCGTCCGGCTCCTCGGGCGAGGAGCGCCAAGGCTTCAAGTTCGAGGTGATGGACTGGCTGCGGCCGATCCTCGACCAGTGGCTGGCCAGCGGCCGCGACTACGTGCTGTGCGGCGACTGGAACATCGTGCGCTCGCGCCGCGACATCCGGAACTGGAGCTCGAACCAGAAGAACTCCGGCTGCCTGCCGCCCGAGCGCGCATGGCTGAACTCGATGATCGCCGACGACCACGGCGACGGCCTGGTCGAGCCGCCGGCGCTGGGCTGGAAGGACAGCTTCCGGGTGGCGAAGCCCGACGCCGAGGAATACACCTGGTGGAGCAACCGCGGCGCGGCGCGCGCCAATGACGTGGGCTGGCGGATCGACTACCAGCTGGTGACGCCGGCGCTGGCCGAGACCATCACGGGTTGCTTCGTGCAGCGCGAGCCGCGCCTGTCCGACCACGCCCCCTACGTCGTGGACTACGCCACGTGAGCGAAGCGGCCGCGCCTTCCTACCGCGGCTGGGCCGGGATCCGGCGCGCGTTCGCCACGCCCTCGGCGCTGACCATGCTGGTGCTCGGCTTCGGCTCCGGCCTGCCGTTCCTGCTGATCGCCTCGATGACCCTGTCCACGCGCCTGCGCGACGTCGGGCTCGACCTGGGCAGCATCGGCCTGATCAGCCTCGCCAGCTTCTTCTACCTGCTCAAGTTCCTGTGGGCGCCGCTGATCGACCGCTACGCGTTCCCACTCACCGCGTTCCTCGGCCGCCGCCGTTCGTGGCTGCTGTTCGCGCAGCTGCTGGTGGCCGCGAGCCTGTTCGCGCTGGCGCTGGCCCGGCCCGACCTCGGCGTCGGCCCGCTGGTGGCCTGGGTGCTGGTGGGCTCGTTCGCCGGCGCCACCCAGGACTCGGTGGTCGACGCCTACCGCATCGAGATCGCGCCGGCGAGCGCCCAGGCCGCACTCGCCGCGACCTATACGCTGGGCTACCGCTTCGGCCTGATCCTCGGCGGCGCCGGCGCGCTGTACCTGGCCGAGTTCCAGGGCTGGCGCTGGGCCTACACCGCGATGGCGGCGCTGATGCTGCTGCCGGTGGCGGCCACCCTGCTCAGCCGCGAGCCCGACCAGCCCGAGACCACGGTCGAGCGCCGGATCGATTTCCTCGGCGCGTTCTGGCAGCCGTTCTCCAGCTACTTCCGCAACAACGGCGTGGCGCTCGGCCTCGTGCTGCTGCTGTTCGTGGGCCTGTTCAAGTTCCCCGACCAGGTGATCGGGGTGATGGCCGGGCCGTTCTACCTCGACTCGGGCTACAGCAAGGCCGACATCGCCACGGTGTCCAAGCTCTACGGCATCTGGACCGGGATCGCGGGCGCCTTCCTCGGCGGCATGGCCGTGGCCGCCTACGGGTTCCGGCGGATGCTGTTCGTGGCCACGCTGGGCGTGGCGCTGTCGAACCTGGCGTTCCTGCTGATGGCCCAGTACCCCTCGCAGATCTGGGCGTTCTACGCGGCGATCACCGCCGACAACCTGTGCCAGGGCTTCGCCGGCGTGGTCCTGATCGCGTTCATGTCCTCGCTCACCGACCGCGCCTTCACCGCCACCCAGTTCGCGCTGCTGGTGTCGCTGGCGAACCTGCCGGGCAAGTTCGCCGGCGGGCTGTCGGGCTACCTGGTCGAGCGGACGTCGTACAGCACCTTCTTCGTGCTCAGCGCGCTCACCGTGGTCCCCACGCTCTTGCTGCTGGCCTGGCTGTGGCGCAGGATCCGTGAGCCGGTGAAGGAACCCTCCGGGGGGGCGACATGACCGACATCGTGCTGCGGGATGCAGACCCGGTCCTGGTCGACCGGATCAGGCGCGTGGCCCAGGCCCGCGGCTGGGAACTGCCGCAGGCCCTGCTCTACCTGCTCGAGCAGGGCCTGCACGTGTACGAGGGCGACGGCTCGGTGCACCTGGACAATGCCGAGGCCGACGCCCTGCAGGCCGCGATCGCGGCGCTGGAGCAGGTGCCCAACGACCCGGGCTTCGCCGCCATCGGCCGGATCCGGCCGCCGTCTCCCGACTGACGCGGCCGGCCCGGCACGGCGGCGCCCGGGCCCGCTGCCTCCTGTAGGAGCGGCTTCAGCCGCGACCAGGAGCCATGCGTGCGCGGACAGCCGGGGCACCGGTCGCGGCTGAAGCCGCTCCTACAGGGGGAAGGTCGCGCCAGCGCGGGCCGTTCGTGCCGCGGCATGCAGGCGCGGGCGCAGCAGCACGGGGAGGACGGATCGGCCGCGGCGTGGAGCCAGCCACGGTTTCCCCGGAGCCGCCCGCGGCGTCATCATGGCGCCTTGCATCGAGGAGCCCCCCCATGGTCCGACGCATCGCCCTCGCCCTGCTGCTGTGCGGCCTGGCCATCGCACCCGGGCGCGCCCAGTCGCCCGCGGACGACGACGCGGCGCGCGCGCGCGCCGTGGTCGCGGACCTGATGCGGATCCCCGGCCCGGACGGCGTGCAGGAGACCTATCGCCACCCCGTCAACGGCCTCGACCACTGGATCAGCATCCGCGGCCAGGACCGGGCCAACCCGGTCGTGCTGTTCGTGCACGGCGGCCCGGCGTCGCCGACGATCCCCAGCCTGTGGCAGTTCCAGCGCCCGCTGGAGGAATACTTCACGATGGTCCACTACGACCAGCGCGGCGCCGGCAAGACCTGGCGCGAGGACCATTCCGAAGCGCTGGGCGAGACCCTGCGCATCCAGACCTACGTCGACGACCTCGTCGCCATCGCCGAACACGTGCGCGCGAAGCTGGGCAAGCAGCGCCTGGTGCTGGTGGCGCACAGCTGGGGCACGATCCCGGCGATGCACGCGGCGCTCGCCCGGCCCGACCTGTTCCACGCCTACGTCGGCATCGGCCAGGTGGTCAACGTGCGCGAGAACGAGCGCCTCAGCCTCGCCTACGGGCTCGAGGAGGCGCGTCGCCGCGGCAACGCCGAGGCGGTGCGCGAGATGGAGGCGCTGCTGCCCTACCCGGGCGACGCGCCGCTGACCCGCGATCGCATCGTCGCCGCCCGCAAGTGGCCGCAGCACTACGGCGGCATGGCCGCGTACCGCGACGAGACCAACCTCTGGTACTACGGCGCGGCGCGCCTGTCGCCCGACTATGACGCGCAGGACCGCGCCGCGCTGTCGGCCGGCAGCCTGTTCAGCCTGGAACGGCTGCTGGACGAGTTCGTGCAGGTCGATTTCACCGGCGTGCGCGAATTCCCGATCCCGGTGGTGATGTTCATGGGCCGCCACGACTACACCACGCCCTCGCAGATCACCGCCGACTGGCTGGAGCAGGTCGACGCGCCGTTCAAGCGCGGGGTCTGGTTCGAGCGCTCGGCGCACATGGTGCCGTGGGAGGAGCCCGGCAAGACCCTGGTCAGCCTGCTCGAGGTGGTGCGGCCGCTGGTGCGCGAGTAGCGCTCAGGCCGGATAGACGCCGCCGAGCACGCGCGGGCCGGCGGCGCCCGTCACCTCCGGCAGGTTGCCGGCCAGGCCGAGCAGGGTCTGGCGCGCCAGCCAGGCGAATCCCATCGCCTCGACATGGTCGGGATCGACGCCGTGCGCGGCCGTCGATTCCACCTCCACGCCGGGCAGGGCGGCGGCCAGCGCCGCCATCAGCACCGGGTTGTGCACGCCGCCCCCGCAGGCCAGCACCCGCGCGGTGCCCGGCTGGGTGGCCCGCAGCGCATCGGCCACGGTGCGCGCGCTGAGCGCGGTGAGCGTGGCCTGGACGTCGGCCGGTGCCTCGCCGCCGCGCAGCCGGGCCTCGACCCAGCCGAGGTGGAAGTGGTCGCGCCCGGTGGACTTGGGCGGCGGCAGCGCGAACCAGTCGTCGGCCAGCAGCCGCGCCAGCAGCGCCTCGTCCACCCGGCCGCTCGCGGCGAAGGCGCCGTCGCGGTCGTACGCATGGCCGAGGTGGCGCAGGCACCAGGCGTCCATCAGCGCATTGGCCGGCCCGGTGTCGAAGCCGCGCACCGGACCGGTCGCGGGCAGCAGGGTGAGGTTGGCGATGCCGCCGAGGTTGAGCACGGCGCGGTCCTCGCCGGCCACATGCAGCAGGGCCGCGTGCAGGCCGGGCAGCAGCGGTGCGCCGTGGCCGCCGGCGGCCACGTCGCGGCGGCGCAGGTCGGCGACCACGGTGATCCCGGTGCGTTCGGCGATGGTCGAGGGATCGCCCAGCTGCAGCGTGTACGGGACCTCGCCCCAGGGCCGGTGGCGCAGGGTCTGGCCATGCGAGCCGATCGCGCGCACGTCGGCGGCCCGGGTGCCGCTGTCGGCCAGCGCCGCGTTCGCCGCCGCGGCGAAGGCGCGGCCGATGCTCACGTCCAGTTCCGCCACCGCATCCAGGGTCAGGGCGGCCTCCTGCTGGCCCAGCGCCACCAGCCGCGCGCGCAGGTCCGGATCCCAGGGATAGGTGCGGCCGAAGCGCAGCCGCGCGCGGCCGCCGTCGAATTCGACCAGGGCGGCGTCGATGCCGTCGGCGCTGGTGCCCGAGATCAGGCCGAGGAAGAGGTCGGACATGGCGCGATTCTACGGGCACGGCCGCGGACGCCACGCCCGCGCGGTGCCGGGGCGAACGGCGGCGACGGGCAGCCCGGCCGCCGCGGACCGAGCGTCAGCCCTTGCCGCCCTTGCCGGTGCCCGCGGCGGCGACGCGCTGGTCCTGGTCCGTCGACACGCTGGCGTAGAGCACCTGCTCCACCTCGCGGATGCGCGCGAGCGCGGGCGCGGTCTCGGCCTTGAAGCGGGCCAGCGCGGCCCCGGTGAGCGGCTCGGGCGGCGGCATGGTGTGCTGCAGCGGGTTGCGGTGCACCCCGTTGACGCGGAACTCGTAGTGCAGGTGCGGGCCGGTGGACAGGCCGGTCGAGCCCACGTAGCCGATCACCTGGCCCTGGGAAACGCGGTCGCCGCGCCTGAGCTTGGCCGTGCGCGACATGTGCGCGTACAGCGTGGTGTGGCCCTTGCCGTGGTCGAGCACCACGGTGTTGCCGTAGCCGCCCTGCCAGCCGACCGACACCACCCGGCCGTCGCCGGCGGCCATGATCGGCGTGCCGGTGCGCGCGGCGTAGTCCACGCCCTTGTGCATGCGCTGGGTGCCCAGCACCGGATGGCGGCGGGTGCCGAAGCGCGAGCTCAGGCGCGCGTACTGGATCGGGCTACGGATGAAGCTCTTCTTGAGCGGCCGGCCCTCGGCGGTGAAGTACTCGGCCTTGCCGTCGCGCTCGAAGCGCACTGCCGTGAACGGCTTGCCCTTGGCGGTGAACACCGCCGCGGTCACCGGGCCGGAGCGGATCAGTTCGCCCTCGCGCCAGGTCTGCTCGACCACCACCGAGAAGCGGTCGCTGGCGGTGACGTCGCGGTCGAAGTCGATGTCGTACTTGAACACCTCGTCGGTGAGCGTGTTGATCACCGCCGGGCTCAGGCCCAGCCTGCGCGCGGAATGGAACAGCGAGCGGCCGACCTTGCCGCTGATCACCGCGGTGCGCACCTCGACCGGGCGCTCGATGACCTTCTCGGCCACCTGGTCGCCCTCGAGCGACAGCTCGACCCGCTGGGTGTCGCTGCGGTCGTAGCGGAACGCGAGCAGGCGGCCGTCGGGGGCCTGCTCGAACGCCAGTTCGGCGCCCGGGCGCAGGCGGGTCAGGGCCTCGCGGTCCGGGGTCGCGTCGAGCAGGCGGTGCAGTGTGACGGCGGGGATCCCGCGCTGCTGGAAGATCGCGCCCAGGGTCTGGCCCGACTCGACCCGCACCAGCTCCCAGTTGCGCAGCTGCTCGGCGCGCTGCGGCGCCTTGGGCAGCGGCGGCAGCGGCAGCGCCATGGTGGTGATCTCGGGCGTGTCCTCGGCCACGCGCATGGCGTTGGAGAAGCCCGGCACCAGGCCGATCACCAGTGCGCCGAGGGTGGCGAACAGGCTGGCGTGGGCCCAGTCGCGTCGGGTCCAGCGGCCGTTGAACGGCAATCGCGCCGCGAGGTCGCGCGGATCGACGTGGAGCCGTTCGTTGGCGGTGTTCTCGGCAGCGGCACGCAGGTTGTGTTCCCGGATGGCCTGGCGACGGGCGTCATCCGGTGACATCGAGGGCGGCTGCGACATGACGGGTGGTCCGGGGCGTGACGGGCACGTCAGCGCGGTAACATAAGGACATGAACTGGGTGCGTCAAACCCTTGTTGTCCAAAGGGTTTCGCGAGCGCACACTTGTTAACGCATCCTTTACGGCTTCCTTTGACCGGCATCACACCCCGGATGCCGCCTCCCCGCGCCCCGATCCCATGACCCAGCCCGTCTTCGACCCCGCCACCCTGGAGCTGCTCGCCCGCGGCGCCGACGAGATCCTCAAGCGCGAGGAGCTGGAGGCCCGGCTCAAGCTGGGGCGCCCGCTGCGGGTCAAGGCCGGGTTCGACCCGACCGCCCCCGACCTGCACCTGGGCCACACGGTGCTGCTGAACAAGATGCGCCAGTTCCAGGACCTCGGCCACCAGGTGGTGTTCCTGATCGGCGACTTCACCGGGATGATCGGCGACCCGACCGGCAAGAGCGCCACCCGCAAGCCGCTCAGCCGCGAGGACGTGCTCGAGAACGCCCGCACCTACGAGGCGCAGGTGTTCAAGGTGCTCGACCGCGAGCGCACCGAGGTCCGGTTCAACAGCGAGTGGTTCGGCAAGATGTCGGCCGCCGACATGATCCGCCTCGCCGGCCAGCACACGGTGGCGCGGATGCTCGAGCGCGACGACTTCGCCAAGCGCTACGCCGCCCGGCAGCCGATCGCGATCCACGAGTTCCTCTACCCGCTGGTGCAGGGCTACGACTCGGTGGCGCTGAAGGCCGACGTCGAGCTCGGCGGCACCGACCAGAAGTTCAACCTGCTCATGGGCCGCGGCCTGCAGGAAGCGCACGGCCAGCCGCCGCAGATCGTGCTGACCATGCCCCTGCTCGAGGGCCTGGACGGCGTCCACAAGATGAGCAAGTCGCTCGGCAACTACATCGGCATCACCGAGCCGGCGATCGACATCGTCAACAAGACGATGAAGATCGGCGACGAACTGATGTGGAAGTGGATCGAGCTGCTGAGCTTCGAGATCTCGATCGCGCAGGCGCAGAAGCTCAAGGCCGAGGTCGCCGCCGGCCTGAACCCGCGCGACGTGAAGCTGCGCCTGGCGCGCGAACTCGCGACCCGCTTCCACGACGCCGCCGCGGCCGAGACAGCGATCGCCGGCTGGCACGCCGCGGTCACCGGCCAGGGCGACACCTCGCTGCTGCCGCTGCAGGAGGTCGCGATACCCGCCGAGGGGCTGCGCATCGCCGCGCTGCTCACCGCCGCCGGGATCACCCCGTCGAACTCGGAGGCCAACCGCAAGCTCAAGGAGCGCGCGGTGAAGGTGGACGGCGCCGTGGTCGAGGACGCCGGCCGGGTGTTCACGCCCGGCTTCGAGGGCGTGCTGCAGGTCGGCAAGCGCAACTTCGCGCGCGTGCGCCTCGTCACCGGCTGACGACATGCGGCAGGCAAGGCTTGCCGCATGACTCCCGGACTGATGGCCCAGCTCGACGTCGTGGGCAGCATGGCGGTCGCCATGGTGCTCGGCGGGCTGGTCGGCTACGAGCGCGAACTCAAGCGCCGGCCCGCGGGGTTCCGCACCCACATGCTGGTGGCCGGCGCCTCGGCGCTGCTGGTCGCGATCGGCGCGCTGACCGTGGACATGCACCTGTCCGGCCGGTCGGCGGGCGTGCTCCGGGTCGATCCGCTGCGCCTGGTGGAAGCGGTGATCGGCGGGGTCGCCTTCATCGGCGCCGGCACGATCTTCGGCGAGAGCCGCCGCGGCGGGGAGACCATCGCCGGCATCACCACCGCCGCCTCGCTGCTGACGGTGGCGGTGATCGGCGTGGCCGCGGGGCTGGACTACTACATCGTCGCCGTCGCCGCCACGGCGCTGGCGCTGTTCGTGCTGGTGGCGCTGTCCTGGTGGGAGCGCCGCCGACCGTCGGGGCCGGTCCCGCGCGAAGGCGGCTGAGCCGGGCTCAGGCGATCCGCAGCGCCGCCAGCACCAGCAGGGCGAGCACGCACAGGAAGCCGGCGAGCCAGACCAGGCTGCGCGCGCTCGCCGCGCCGGCCAGGAACAGGACGCCGTGCAGCACGCGCAACGCCACGAACGCGACCGCGAGCAGCGCGATGGTGGCGGGGGCCACGCCGGCCAGCTGCGCCATCACCACCCCGGCGGCGAACGGCGCGAAGGCCTCGAACGCGTTGAGGTGGGCGGCATTCGCGCGCTGGACGCGGTCGTTGCCGGACTGTGCGGCCAGCCAGGCGCGCGGGTTGCGGTTGTCGTACCTGGACCCCGAGGCCTTGGCCAGCGAGATCCAGACGTAGGGCAGCAGGGCGGCGATCAGCACGCACCAGTAGGCGGTGGCGAGGGTCATGGGCGGTCTCCGGTCAGGGGAGGCCCAGTAGACCAGCGCGCGGGTGGCGGCCGCGGGACGAAGCGGCTGCAAGCGGGTGGGCGGCGCGGCGGCGGCGCCCCCCTCCCGGCCCCTCCCCCGCGGGCGGGGGAGGGAGATCACCATCAGGCCGCTCTCGCGCGTCGCACGGCCCTCCCCCCGCGGGCGGGGGAGGGAGTGCGCGGTGGCGGCGGCGGCCACCTCGACGGCCGGCCCTCCCCCGCGGACGGGGAAAGGGACCGCGGGAATCGCCGCTGCGGCCGTGGCGCCCCCTCCCCCGCCCGCGGGGGAGGGTCGGGGTGGGGGCAGCCCGCAGCACCCCCGGAAAAAGGGAACGGCGCCCGCAGGCGCCGTTCCCGACACGACCCTCGATGCGCCGGGCTTACTGCGCGCCCGCCCGCGCCGCGTCGCGCGCGGCCTTGAAGGGATTGCCTTCGTACCAGTTCGGCCACTGGTCGCCGTCGGCCAGAGTCCGGCCGACGTCGTGCAGCAGTTCCAGGTCCTCGACCATGCCGTCCCAGCGCCAGCCGTCGTGGATCTCGTCGCTGGGCTGGTGGTAGCGGCGTGCGTACTCCTCGGACGCGGCCTTGCCGGCCGCCTCGCCGCCCTCGAGCAGGTCGCCGCCGCCCTTGGCGTACAGCGCCGGCACGCCGGCCTTGGCGAAGTTGAAGTGGTCGGAACGGAAGTAGTAGCCGCCGGCCGGGTTGCTCTCCTCCACCAGCGTGCGGCCCTGGGCGCCGGCCAGCGGCGCGAGGATGTCCTCGAGCTCGGAGTTGCCCTTGCCGGTGACCACCACGTCGCGCGAACGGCCGGCCACGCTCATCGCGTCGAGGTTGACGACGGCCACGGTCTTCTCCAGCGGGAACGGCGGCTGGGCGACGTAGTACTTCGAACCCAGCAGGCCCGATTCCTCCAGCGTCACCGCCACGAACACCACCGAGCGCCGCGGCGGCCGGGCCGCGAACTTCTCCGCGATCTCGATGATGCCGGCCACGCCGGTGGCGTTGTCGACCGCGCCGTTGTAGATCGTGTCGCCCTCGCCCTCGTGCTTGCCGAGGTGGTCCCAGTGGGCCATGTAGATCACGGTTTCCTCGGGCGCCCCGGTGCCGCGCAGGTAGCCGACGACGTTGCGCGAGGACTTCTCGCTCACGGTGCTGCGCAGGTCGAAGGACACCTTGGCCTTCAGCGGCACCGGCTTGAAGCCGCGGCGGTTGGCGGCCGCGTACTGCTCGTCCAGGTCCAGCCCGGACTCGGCGAACAGCTGCCGCGCCACCTCGCCGGTGATCCAGCCCTGGGCCGGGATGCGCGGCTCCGGGTCGTCCTCGGGGCGCAGGTCGAACTGCGGGCCGGACCAGGAGTTGCGCACCACCTCCCAGCCATAGGACGCGCCTTCGGTGTCGTGGATGATGAGCGCGGCGGCGGCGCCCTGGCGCGCGGCCTCCTCGAACTTGTAGGTCCAGCGCCCGTAGTAGGTCATGCGCTTGCCTTCGAACAGCGACTCGTCGCCGGCGTGGAAGCCCGGGTCGTTGACCAGGACCACCACCGTCTTGCCCTTGACGTCGAGGCCTTCGTAGTCGTTCCAGCCCTGCTCGGGCGCGTTGACGCCGTAGCCGACGAACACCAGCTCGCTGTCGGCCACGCTCACCAGCTCCTGGCCGGTGCGGGTGCCGAGCACCATGTCGGTGCCGAACTTCAGTTCGCGCTGGTGGCCGTTGCTGTCCAGGCGCAGCACGGTGGACTCGTCGGCGGTGGTCTCGACCATCGGCACGGCCTGGAAGTACGTGCCGTTGTCGCCGCCGGGCTCCAGCCCGATGCGCTCGTACTGGGCCTGGATGTAGGCCACCGTCTTCTCTTCGCCGGCCGAGCCGGGCGCGCGGCCCTCGAACTCGTCCGAGGCCAGCGTCTCGACCAGCACCCGCAGGTCGTCGGCGTCGATGTCGGCCTTGAAGGCGTGCCCGTCCGTGGACGCGGTGGGAGCCGTGGTGCCCGCATCGGGCGCGCGGCTGCACGCGGCCAGCAGCAGGCCGCCGGCGCAGAGGAGGATCAGGGTGGAACGCATCCGGGAACTCCGAGAATGGCGGTGCCCGGATTCTACGCGGCCGGCGCGCGCGTGGCGCGCCGGCGGCGCCGGAGTCAGTCGCGGGGCGCGCGCGCGCCGCTGTACGGCACCGGCGTGGCGCCGGTCACCGCGCCTGTGCGGGCGGTCTCGTGCACGTACAGGTCGACCTCGCGGTCGAAGCGCAGCGGGCCTTCGACCACCGCGTCGGGGCCGATCACGATCCTCGGCCGGCGCTTGATCTGCACCGGGAACCAGTTCGAGCTCGGGCGGGTGACGGTGACGCCGCCGCGCACGTGCGAACCGATGCCCACGGTGATGTCGCCACCCACGGTGGTGATGCCGCCGTCGAGGTCGACGTCGACCAGCCCGATCGAGCCGTTGACCGTTTCGATGTCGCCGCCGACGCTGCTGCCGCGGTCGACGAAGATCCCGCCGTTCACGGTCTCGATGTCCCCGCGCACCCGCACGCGCGACCCGACCCGGATCTGGCCGTTCACCGTGGCCAGGCTGTCGGCGACCACGTCGTCGCCGACATGGATGCTGCCGTTCACGGTCTCGGCATCCTTGACCTGGGCGCCGGCCTCGATGGTGATGCTGCCGTTGACGGTCTCGACGTCGCCGTAGGCGCGTCCGGCCTGGGCGACGATGCTGCCGTTGACCTTGCTGATGTCCTGCTGCGCGAACGCCGGCGCCGCGCCCAGGAGGGCGGCGCAGGCCAGGGCCAGGAGGGTGGTTGCACGCTTCATGTCGGTTCTCCCGGGTGGGGCGGCGCGGTTGCCGCTGCAACGGTCGCCGCCGTGACGTTGGCCTACAGCTTGCACCCGCTTGGCTACAATCGCACCAGTCGAAAGTCACCGGGACTCCCGTCGTGCCTGCATCCGCCCCCCGCGCCAGCCGCCCCCGCCCCGTGGTCCTGCTGATCCTGGACGGCTGGGGCCATCGCGACGACCCGCGCGACAACGCTATCGCCCTGGCCAACGTGCCGACCTGGCGCGGCCTGCTGGCCGGGCACCCGACCACGCTGGTCCACACCGAGGGCCGCTTCGTCGGGCTGCCGGACGGGCAGATGGGCAATTCCGAAGTCGGGCACATGAACATCGGCGCCGGGCGCATCGTGTACCAGGACCTGACCCGGATCGACGCCGCGATCGAGGACGGCAGCTTCTTCGACAACGCCGAGCTCAACGCCGCGTGCGAGGCGGTCCTGGGCAACGGCGGCACGCTGCACGTGATGGGACTGCTCTCTCCCGGCGGTGTGCACAGCCACGAGGCACACCTGTTCGCGATGCTCGACCTGGCCGCGCGGCGCGGCGTGGCGCGCGTCGCCGTGCACGCCTTCCTCGATGGCCGCGACACCCCGCCGCGCTCGGCCGAGTCCAGCCTGCGCGCGCTGCAGGAGCGCTGCGCCGCGCTGGGCAACGCGCACGTGGCCAGCGTGTCCGGCCGCTACTACGCGATGGACCGCGACAGGCGCTGGGAGCGGGTGCGCCTGGCCTGGGACGCGATCGTCGAGGCGCAGGGCGATGCGCCGGACGCGCTGGCCGCGCTGCAGGCGGCGTATGCGCGCGACGAGAACGACGAGTTCGTGAAGCCGACCGCGATCGCGGGCGCCCGGCCGATGCGCGACGGCGACGCGGTGGTGTTCATGAACTTCCGCGCCGACCGCGCGCGCCAGCTCAGCGCCGCGTTCGTGTCGCCAGGCTTCGACGGCTTCGGCCCCGGCGTGCGCCGCCCGGCCCTGTCGCGCTACGTGTGCCTGACCGAGTACGACGCCACCCTGCCGGCGCCGGTCGCGTTCGCGCCCGACAACCTGGTCAACACCCTGGGCGAGGTGCTGGCCGCGCACGGGATGACCCAGCTGCGCATCGCCGAGACCGAGAAGTACGCCCACGTCACCTTCTTCATGAGCGGCGGCCGCGAGCAGCCGTTCCCGGGCGAGGAGCGGATCCTGGTGCCCAGTCCCAAGGTTGCGACCTACGACCTGCAGCCGGAGATGAGCGCGCCGGAGGTGTGCGAGAAGCTGCTGGAGGCGATCGAGGCCGAACGCTTCGACGCGATCATCTGCAATTTCGCCAACCCCGACATGGTCGGCCACACCGGCGTGCTGGAGGCGGCGATCAAGGCGGTGGAGACGGTGGACCAGGCGGTCGGCAAGATCATCGCCGCGGTGCGCGCGAAGGGCGGCGAACTGCTGGTCACCGCCGACCACGGCAACTGCGAGATGATGCGCGACCCCGAGACGGGCGAGCCGCACACCTCGCACACCGTCGGCCCGGTGGACCTGGTCTACGTCGGCAGCCGCGACGCGCGCCTGCGCAGCGGCGGCGCCCTGCGCGATCTGGCGCCCACCCTGCTCGACATGCTGGGGCTGGAGAAGCCGGCGGAAATGACCGGCGCGAGCCTGCTGGTCCCGAAGGGATGACCGGACGCGTCCGCGCGCGGGCCTGGGCGGCGCTGCTGCTCGCGGCCTGCGTCGCGGCGCCCGCGACGGCCCAGCAGTCGCGCGACGCCGAGCGCCGGCTCGAGGCAGTGCGCAAGGAACTGCGCGAGGTCGCCAGCGAACGCCGCAAGCTCGAGGGCGAGCGCGGCGCCGCGGCCCGGCGCCTGCGCGAACTCGATGAACGGGTGGCGCGCAGCGCACGTGCGCTGCAGGCGACCACGGCCGAACTCGAGCGCCAGCAGGCCGCGCTCGGGGAACTGTCGGAGCGTCGCGACGCCCTGCGCACGCGTCTGTCCGCCCAACGCGGGGAGCTGCGCACGCTGCTGCGCGCCAGCTACACCGCCGGCGACGCCGCGCCGCTGAAGCTGCTGCTGGCCCAGGACCAGCTCGCCGACGCCGGCCGCGCGCTCACCTACCAGCGCTACCTGCAGCGCCAGCGCGCGGCGCGGATCGCGGCCCTGGCCGGGGAACTCGCCGGCCTCGAGGCGCTCGAGCGCGAGCTGGCCGAACGCCGCGCCGAACTCGAGCGCGCCCGCGAAGCGCAGCAGGCGCAGGTGGCCGCCCTCGAGCGCGATCGCAAGGCGCGCGCCACCGCCCTGTCGGACCTGGAAGCCCGCTACCGCGATCGCAACCAGCGCGAGCAGGCGCTCGGGCGCGACGCGCGCGCGCTCGAACGGCTGCTCGAACGCCTGCGTGCGGCCGCCGCGCGCGCCGAGGCCCAGCGCCGCCAGGCGCCGGCCGCCGGGACCCAGCGCGCGCCGGCGCAGACCGCGCGGACCACGCCACCGCCCCAGGTCGGCGGCCTGGGCTGGCCGGTCTCGGGCGCGTTGCTGGCGGGCTACGGTGCGCGCATGCCCGACGGCCGCAACAGCCAGGGCGTGCTGATCGGCGCGCCCGCCGGCACCCAGGTGCGCGCGGTCGCCGACGGCACCGTGGTGTTCGCCGACTGGATGACCGGCTACGGCATGATCCTGATCATCGACCACGGCGGCGGCACGATGAGCCTGTACGCGCACTGCGACAGCCTGCTGCGCGAGGCCGGCGCCCGGGTCAAGCGCGGCGATCCGGTGGCCACGGTCGGCAACTCGGGCGGCCAGGGCCAGCCTGCGCTGTATTTCGAGCTGCGCCGCGACGGCAAGCCGGTCAATCCCGGCGGCTTCCTGCAGCGCCGCTGAGCGGCGGCGCGCCTGCACCTGACGCCACCGGGGCCGGCACGCATAATCGGGCCCTGGCCGCGCCGCGCGGTCCACGTCCGCCGCTTCCGGAGTCGCCATGAGGTTGCCCACCCTGCCACTGCTCGCCGTCCTGCTCATGCTGGCGTCCCCGTCCGCGCTGGCCTGGCAGGCGCAGCCGTCGCCCGCGGACGCCGCGACCCCGGCGCCGGACGCAGCGGCAGGTCCGCAGGAGCCGCCCACAGTGCCGCCGGCCGAACCCGCGGATCCGGAAACGGACGCCGCGCCGGCCGGTCCCGGGGCTGCCGGCGACGGGCCGCCCGCCGACCCGTCGCCGGCAGCCTCCGGTCCGGCCGCGGACGACCCGCCCGCCAACCCGGCCGACGCCGGCGAACCGGTGCCGGCCAGCGACGACCCCGACGCCGCCGAGAGCGCCGCCACCGGGGTGCCGCTGGA
Organism: Luteimonas sp. J29; assembly: GCF_000472505.1. GTDB lineage: Bacteria > Pseudomonadota > Gammaproteobacteria > Xanthomonadales > Xanthomonadaceae > Luteimonas. Next base: position 99,431 of record NZ_AWZR01000001.1, on the reverse strand, counting down.
CGAGATCCGCCGCTACGTCGGGGTGTTCAACGCGATCCGCCAGGGCTACGTCGACCCGGTCGACGACCGCAAGCTGATGACCTCGGCGATCCGCGGCCTGCTGCTCGACCTCGACCCGCACAGCGCCTACATGGAGAAGAGCGCGGCCGAGGCCTTCGACGAGGGCACCACCGGCGCCTACGACGGCATCGGCGTGGAGGTGCTGCAGCTGCCCGACGGCAAGGTGAAGGTCATCGCGCCGATCGACGACACGCCCGCGGCCAGGGCCGGGATCCGCTCCGGCGACACCATCGTCGCCGTCGACGGCCGCCCGCTGACCCCGGCCGACGCGGAAGGCCACGGCCCGCTGCGCGGCCCGCCCGGCACGCGCGCCGTGCTGACCGTGCTGCGCGAGGGCGAGCCCGAGCCGCTGGAGATCACCGTGCACCGCGACACCATCCGCGTGGCCAGCGTGCGCGGGCGCCTGCTCGAACCGGGATACGGCTACGTGCGCATCAGCCAGTTCCAGGTCGAGACCGGCGACGACTTCGCCCGCACCGTGCGCGAACTGCAGGCCGACGGCCCGCTCAAGGGCCTGGTGATCGACCTGCGCAGCAACCCCGGCGGGCTGCTCACCGCCGCGGTGCGCGTCGCCGACGACCTGCTCGACAGCGGGCGCATCGTCAGCACCCGCGGCCGCAACCCGGTCAACGACACCGAATTCAGCGCCACGCCGGGCGACATCCTCGACGGCGCGCCGGTGGTGGTGATCATCGACGCCGGCTCGGCCAGCGCCTCGGAGGTGCTGGCCGGCGCGCTGCGCGACAACGGCCGCGCGCGCATCGTCGGCAGCCGCAGCTTCGGCAAGGGCTCGGTGCAGACAGTGATGCCGCTGGGCAACGGCGACGCGGTCAAGCTCACCACCGCACGCTACTTCACCCCCAGCGGACGCTCGATCCAGGCCCGCGGCATCGACCCGGACGTCGTGCTCCAGCCCGACCCGCCCGCGCGCCCGGCTGCCCGCTCCCGCTACACCGAGGCGATGCTGCCGGGCCACCTGCGCGGCGACGACGAGGAGGAAGGCGCGGGCGCCGGCGACGTGCTCGACGGCGACGGCCCGATCCAGGCCGCCCTGGCCGAACTCAAGAAGCCCACGCCCAGGCCCGCCGCGCCGGCGCCTGCGCCGACTCCGGCCCCGGCTCCGGAGGTCGCGCCGGAGGAGTAGCCCGGGGCGGCCGGCTCAGGCCGGCCCGGCCAGGCGCAGGCCCAGCCAGACCGCGGCCAGCCCCAGCAGCACGCTGCCGCCGGCGTAGCCCGCGGCCAGCAGCCACTCGCCCCGACGCAGCAGCTGCACCGTCTCCAGGCCGAACGCGGAGAAGGTCGTGAACCCGCCCAGCAGGCCGGCGAACAGCGCCATCCGCAGCTCGGGCCCCAGCCAGCCCGGATGGCGTTCGGCCAGCCCGGCCAGGAGCCCGGCGGCCAGGCAGCCGGCAAGGTTGACCGCGAAGGTGCCGCGCGGGAACGCCAGCGGCGCGGCGCCCGCATTCACCCAGTGGCCGAGCAGGATCCGGGCGACCGAGCCGGTCGCGCCCCCGAGCGCCGCCAGCAGCAGTCCGGCGCCGGTCACCGGCGCCTCAACGCGGCTTGGCGGGCAGCGGGAAGGGCGTCACCACCTTCTCGCCCGACACCGCGTCGCGGATCGCCGACTGGCCCTTCTTCTCCACTTCCTCCACCCGCAGCACCGACTGCATCGGCAGGTGCAGGGTGCGGGTGTTGCCGAACTCGTCGCGCAGCCGCTCCTCGGTGGGGTCGACCACGATCCCGTCGTGCACGTCGAACACCAGGTCGGAGACCTCGACGAAGCCCCACAGACGCCCGCTCTCCACGCGCCCGGCGTAGAGCTCGTAGACCTTGCCGTGGTTGAGGAAGGAGACCTTGTAAAGCGTCTTGGACATGGCCGGATTATAGGAGCGAGGCATGGTTGGGAGGCGCCCTGAGTGGGGGCGGGACCGCCGGAACTCCAGCGGCCGGCGCTCAGTAGCCCTGCATCCGGCGCAGGCGCCGGGCGATCGCCCCGCGCGAGCCGATCGCGAACACGATCCCGAACAGGAACCCGGCCGCGTGCGCGGCCCAGGCCACCGCGCCGTAGGCCGGGCCGATGTAGGCGAACACGATCTGCAGCGCGGCCCAGACCCCGATCAGCAGCGAGGCCGGCGCGCGCACGAACTCCAGGAACAGCCCCAGCGGCACCACCACCCCCAGCCGGGCGCGCGGGAACAGCGCCAGGTAGGCCCCGATCACCGCCGAGACCGCGCCGCTGGCGCCGATGATCAGGCGGCCCGGGGTGCCGATGACCAGCACCGCGAACAGGTTGGCCAGGGCGCCGCCGAGGAAGAACAGGGCCAGGAAGCGCCACGGGCCCATGACCCGCTCGGCCGGCAGGCCGAAGATCAGCAGGAACACCAGGTTGCCCAGCAGGTGGGCCCAGTCGGCATGCAGGAACAGGGCGGTGACCAGGCGCGCCCACTGCTGCGGGTCGGCCCAGCTCTCCCAGGGCCCCGCGCCCGGCACCCCGCCGGCCAGCGCGCCCCACTCGAGCATCAGCGCGCGCTGGTGCGCGTCCGGCCGCGACAGCGCCCAGACGAAGGCCGCCCACAGCAGGACCGACAGCAGCGGCGTCGCCCAGCGCGGCGAGGCGCCGGACCGGACCGGAACGGACACGAACATGGCGCCCACCTTACCCGGTCGGCGTCCGCGGCGGACACGCCCGGTGTTCCGTCGCGTGCCGGAAGACACATTCACCACACGGGACAGTACGGTATAGTCGGGCGCGCCATGTGCCGCGCCCGGGAGGAACGGCGGCGACGGCGGGCCACCTGGCCCGACCACGCTGCGGCACGGCGACCACCACACACTCCGGAAGAAGAGAACCGCAATGCGAATCACCCCTCACGTCACCGCCCTGGCGCTCGGCATCGCCGGCTCCCTGGCCTTCGCGTCCTCCGCCCATGCGGCGGCCTTCCAGCTGAAGGAGAACAGCGCCAAGGGCCTGGGCCGCGCCTTCGCCGGCTCCATCAGCGCCCCGGGCGACGCCTCGGTCATCGCCACCAACCCCGCGGCCATGCGCGGCCTCGACGGGCGCCAGTTCCAGGCCGACCTGAGCGTGATCAGCTTCAGCGCCGACTTCGAGGGCACCGGCAGCTACCTCGGCGGCCTCGGCGGCCAGATCGGCGGCGGCAACGGCGGCGACGCGGGCAAGATCGCCCCGGTCCCGGCGGCCTACTTCCACGTCCCGTTCGGCGCCGAAGACAACATGCACTTCGGCATCTCGCTGACTGCGCCGTTCGGCTTCGCCACCGAATACGACCGCGACTGGGTCGGCCGCTACAACGCCGTCAAGACCGAGCTCGAGGCCGTCGACCTGGGCTTCTCGTTCTCCTACGACGTCAACCCGTACGTCTCGTTCGGCGGCAGCGTGTTCGTCGAGCACCTGAGCATCGAGCTCAGCAACGCGATCGACTTCGGCACCATCCTGTACACCGGCGGCGCCGCCGCGCTGGGCTTCCGCCCGGGCAACGCCGACGGCTTCAGCACCATCAAGGGCTCGAACAACGAGATCGGCTTCACCGTCGGCGCCCTGCTGAGCCCGAGCGAGGACACCCACTTCGGCATCGCGTACCGCTCCAAGGTCGAGCACGACATCAGCGGCGGCGACGCCTACTTCGACGTCCCCGGCAACGCTGCCGCGGTGCTGGCCCAGGTGCGCCCGGGCTGGTTCGTCCCGACCAAGGGCAGCGCCACCGTGACCCTGCCCGAGACCCTGACCTTCAGCCTGACCCACCGCATCAACGAGCGCTGGACGGTGATGGGCGACGTGTCGCGCACCGCCTGGGCGCCCGCGTTCGACAGCGTGACGGTCGACTTCGAGTCCGCGCAGGACGACACCGTGCTCGAGTTCGGCTACGACGACTCGACCTTCGCCTCGATCGGCGCCGACTACAAGCTCAGCGACGCCGTCACCCTGCGCGGCGGCCTGGCCTACGACGAGACCCCGACCTCGTACCAGCACCGCGACGTGCGCGTGCCGGACCAGACCCGCAAGTGGCTGTCGCTGGGCCTGTCCTGGACCCCGAACGAGAAGACCGAGTACAACTTCGGTTACACCCACCTGTTCGTGAACGACTCGCGCGTCAGCACGAGCTCGGCCACCGCCAACCACATCTTCGGCGGCTACGACGTGGGCGGCGACATCTTCGCGGCCTCGATCAACTACAAGTTCTGATCGCCCGCCGCGATCGCGCGACACCCGGAAGGCCCCGCACATGCGGGGCCTTCTTTTTCGTCCGCGCTCAGCCCAGCCGCTGCACCAGCCAGGTCCAGGCCGGCAGCGTCGCCATCGCCAGCACGATGCCGTAACCGACCAGGGCCGCCGCCAGCCGCGGCGCCAGCCCGTGCGAGATCGACAGCGCGGCCGCGGTGACCATGGTCGGCATCGCCGACTCCAGCACCGCCACCTGGCGCATGTCGCCCTGCAGCCCGAAGCCCAGCGCCAACCCAAGGGCCAGCGCCGGCAGCAGCACCAGCTTGAGCGACAGGCCGAGCGCCAGCGGCCCGACCTCGTCGCGCGGCAGGCGCAACTGGATGGTCATGCCCACCGCCAGCATCACCAGCATCAGCATCACCGACGCCAGCTGGCCGAGCGCGGTCGCGATCCAGGCCGGCGGCTGTTCCGGCATCAGGGTCAGGCCGAACACCAGCGCCCACACCGGCGGGAAGCGCACGATCCGCAGCGCGATCTCGCGCACGCCGGGCGGGTGTTCGCCGCCGTAGCGCGCCAGCACCACCAGGCCCACGGTCGAAAGCATCACGAAAGTGCCGAACTGGTCGTAGACCACCGCATACGGCAGCGCTTCGTCGCCGAGCAGGGCCTGGATCATCGGATAGCCGATGAAGCTGGTATTGCCCAGCATCGTGCACATCAGCAGCGCGCCCAGCTCGTCGCGCCGCAGCCGCATGCGCGGCGCCAGCAGGCGCAGCGCCACCCAAGCGGCCAGCGCCAGCAGCCACGGCACGGCCACCAGGCCCACCAGCGCCGGATCGAAGCGCAGGCGCGGCACGTAGACCAGGATCGCCGCCGGCAGGCAGACGTAGAGCACCACCAGGTTCAGCGTGTCCGCGGCACTGTCGGGAAACATCCGGAACCGGGCGAACAGCATGCCCAGCGCGAGCATGACCAGCGCGAGGGCAAAGGCATCGAAGGCCATGGAGGGCCGAAGTCCGTGGGGAGGGGGAGCAATGATAGGGGCCCGTGGCGGGCGCACCATCGTTCATTGGTGGGGCAGCGGGGGATCATCCGGCCCCGTCCCCCGAATCGATGGTCCCGGGGGGAGCCGTGGAAGGATCAGAAGGCCATCGTTTCCCCATCCGCCGGCACCCGCACGCGGTCCTCGAGGCCGTTCTGCCGGACGTGGTCGCGCAGCACCTCGCGCGACAGGGTCATGTGGTTGATCGCGTCCATGTGGGTGGCGACGATGGCGGCCCCCGGCGCGGCGCGGGCAGCGCGCAGCACGTCGTCGCGGCCCATGATGATCGAGCCGGTGAAGCCGAGCACGCGGGCGTCGCCGGTGTTGAGCACGACGACGTCCGGCTTGAACGCGGCCAGCGCCTGCTCCACCTCGCCATGCCAGGTGGTGTCGCCCACCACGTAGACGGTGGCCGCGCCCGGGGCCTGGAAGACCACGCCCATGGCCTGGCCCAGCAGCCCGGCGACAGGCTCGACCGCGAACATCGCGTCGGTGCCGTGCTGGCCGCCGGTGCGGGTCAGGCGCACGCCCTCGAACTCCGCGCTGCCCTCGATCACGCGCACGTCGCGATAGCCCTGGCCGCGGACCTGCTCCGCGTCGGCCTGGTGCTGGACGAAGATCGGGAGATCCTTGGGCACGAAGGCGTGCTCGCCGCCGTCCCAGTGGTCCAGGTGGGTGTGGGTGACGACGACCGCATCGACCCCGCGCATGACCTCGGCGGCCGGAATCGGCAGCTCGACCAGCGGGTTGCGCAGGTGCTGGTTGTAGGTGCCCTTGAAGCCCGGGTAGGCGCCCCTGGCGCCCAGCATCGGGTCGACCAGGAAGGTACGCCCGGCGTACTCGAGCTTCAGGGTCGCGTTGCGGATCTGCTGGATCTGCACCGTAGGAGCGGACGCAGTGGGCTCGGCGGCGGCAGCGGGCGTCCCGCCCAGGGCCAGGGACAGGGCAAGGGTGGACAACAGGGCGGTGGGTTTCATCGCGGGACTCCGTCAGGGAAGGCAGGCGGCCATTGTCGGAACGCCCCGCGAGGCATATAACTGGCCCACGAGACCATTACCGATGCCTTCGGGCCACCGGAGCACCCATGTCCGCCTCCGTCCCGGTGGTCGCGCTGATCGCCTATCCGCGCTTCAGCCCGTTCCACTTCGCCATGCCGTACATGGTGTTCGGCACCCATGCGCCGGGCCAGCCGCTGTTCGAGCTGCGCATCGTGGCGCCGGACGAGCAGGCCCTGAGGGCCGAGCGGGCGCTCGCGCTGGAGCCCGACGGCGGCCTGGAACTGGCCGACACCGCAGACATCCTGGTGGTGCCCGGCTGGCACGACCTGGACGACGCGCCCTCGGCCGCGTTGCAGGACGCGCTACGCCGGGCCCACGCCCGCGGCGCGCGCGTGGTCGGCCTGTGCTACGGCACCTACGCGCTGGCCTATGCCGGGCTGCTGGACGGACGCCGCGCCGCCACCCACTGGATGGCCGAAGACGACTTCTCGCGCCGGTTTCCGCGGGTAGCGCTGGACGCGAACGCCCTGTACGTCGAGGACGACCGGCTGGTCACCTCGGCCGGCGTCGGCGCCGGACTCGACTGCTGCCTGTACATCGTGCGCCAGGTGCATGGCGCCCGCGTCGCCAACCGGCTCGCGCGCGGACTGGTGATCGCCCCGCACCGCGAGGGAGGCCAGGCCCAGTTCATCGAACAGCCGGTGGCCGCGTCCACCCAGGACGCGAAGATCAACGCCCTGCTCGACCACCTGCGCACCCACCTTGCCGCCCCCCACACGGTCGACGAGCTGGCCGCGCGCACCGCGATGAGCCGCCGCACGTTCACCCGCCACTTCCGCAAGGCCACCGGCATGACCCTGGTCGAGTGGCTGGTCAACGAACGCCTGCGCCGCGCGTGCGAGCTGCTGGAGACCACTTCACTCCCGGTGGAGAAGATCTCCGACCTGGCCGGATTCCAGACGCCGGTGTCGCTGCGCGAGCACTTCAGGAAGCGCCACCGGGTGAGTCCGAGGGAGTGGCGGCGGACGTTCGGGACGCGGGAGGGGATGCACGCGGGCGCATGATTTCCGGCGCGGACCCCTCCCCGCCTGCACCGCTATGCGCCGAGCGCGGCCCCCTCGGAGACCAAACCGATCTCGCTCTCTATGGCCACGGAATCCGGCCACTTCGATCAATGCCGCCCCTTCCCATGGTGTAGGGTAGACCCCTCGTCAGGAGGGATTCCGGATGCGAACACTAGGGATGGTGGCGTGGTTGGGGCTCGCAGCGTGCGCCGCGCCGGGTACCTTGCCTGATGACGGACGCGCGCATGCGGATGGGGACGGAAGTCCGTCGGCGACTTCGGTCCGTGAGCAAGCCTGGGGAACCCCGCCTGCCGGAGCCTTTACTGGCGTCTGGCAGTCATGCGAGGACGCGCCCTCGCCCGGGGAATGCAGTCGCTACGTCCTGGTACAACAAGGCGATCGGATCTGCGGTACCTGGTCCTACGTCGCCTCCGGAAAATCGTACGAGGGCAGGGTCGTTGCGCGGGCCACGTCTTCGACTGAAGCGCGACGCACCCACGTGTGCGGCCGTCCGGGTTCCGAGACCGACACGGAATGCAGCAGCGGATGGCAACACATCGACAAACCATTGCTGTTGTGCAATGGCAATCTTGGGGATCTTGCAGGCGCAAACGGCGCGTGTATCGCCGATTTCGGGCAAGCGCCCACGTTGCGAAGCGAGTGGGAAGCGCTGCAGGCGGAGCCATGGGTACGGGAGTGCCTGTCCGGCGCGCCATGACGGATCCGTCCCATAAGGAAATGGATCATGACCGACGCGAATCCCCTGACCGGGAACGAGCTGCAGGCGGCGGCCTACTTCGCCGTGGGTGTGACCTCGGAAGGGAGCATCGCCGGCCGCGATCTTGCCTAGCGCTTGAGCTTCGCCGGTAACGTAGGTCCGGACGGCCGTATGCGGCCCGTGGCCAACAGTGGCTATTCGTTTGGCACGATGCAGGTCGATCTCGGACAGCATCCCGCGGTGGCCCGCGACCTGCCCGATCACTACCAGGCGTGGGCGGCGTCGCAACCCGACCGTGCATTGGAGTCTGCACCGGACGAGTACGAAACGTCAGCCGCGTGCGCTCAGGAATGCGAGGCGCTTGATGCTGCCGGCAAGACCATCCGGGACGCGGTGGGCACCGTACGGCAGACCCTGCCAGCAGCTCGGTCGCTCGCTGCCGCTGCCGCTGCCTCCAGCCAGATTGCCGCGGAACGTCGCTTCCCCATCGGTTTGGGGTAACTTCGGCACCGGTGTCCCATGGCTCGGGGAGTCCGATGGCCACGCTGATTCCGAACCGCGGCAGTTGTCTGTCGCGCATGACGCCGGGTGAACGACGCTTCTCCGCGCGCCTGGACGACAAGCTCGACGACGAGTATCTGTGCTGGTACGACGTGCCGATCGGCCCGCGCTACCGGCACCCCGACTTCGTGGTGCTGCATCCGTCGCGCGGCTTCCTGGTGCTCGAGGTCAAGGACTGGAAGGCGGAGACCCTGGCCGAACTCGATCGCGACCGCGCCGTCATCGACACCGACCGCGGGCGCGTCACCGCGCCCAACCCGCTGCGGCAGGCGCGCGAGTACGCGATGGAGATTGTCCGCCTGCTGCAGCAGGACCCGGCGCTGTGCCATCCCCCGGGAGACAAGCGCGCCGGCAAGTTGTTGATGCCGTGGGGTTTCGGCGTGGTGCTGACTGGCATCACCCGCAGCCAGTTCGAGTTGATGGAGCTGGAGCACTTCCTGCCCCCTGGCAGTGTGATCTGCCGCGACGAGATGACCGAGGGCGTGGACACCGAGGAGTTCCAGAAGCGGCTGTGGGACATGTTCCTGATGCCCTTCCCCTGCCTGCTCAGCCTGCCGCAGATCGAGCGCGTGCGCTGGCATCTGTTTCCGCAGCTGCGCATCCAGGTGCAGGGCGACCTGCTGGCGGCGCCGGCCAGGGACGAAGCGGCGCCGGTCGGGATTCCCGACATCATCCGGGTGATGGACCTGCAACAGGAGCAGCTCGCCCGTTCGCTGGGCGACGGCCACCGCGTCATCCACGGCGTGGCCGGCTCAGGCAAGACCATGATTCTCGGCTATCGCTGCGTGGAGCTCGCCCGCCGCCAGCACAAGCCGGTGCTGGTGCTCTGCTTCAACAAGACCCTGGCCAGCCGGCTCGGACACCTCATGCAGGGCCACGGCGTCCACGACCGCGTAGCCGTGCGCAACTTCCACGAATGGTGTCGCGAACAGCTCAAGAGCTACGGCCTGCGCATGCCGCCGCGGCAGGACAGCGCGGACGCGTATGCCCAGCTGCTGGTGCAGTCGGTGATCGACGGCGTGGAGTCCAGCGCCATCCCGCGCGGTCAGTACGGTGCGGTGCTGATCGACGAAGGCCACGACTTCGCCCCCGAGTGGCTGCGCCTCGTGGCCCAGATGGTGGACCCTGAGACGAATTCGCTGCTGCTGCTCTACGACGACGCCCAGAGCCTGTACGGCGGCCCCGGCCGCCGCAGATTCTCCTTCGCCAGCGTCGGCATCCAGGCCCAGGGCCGCACCACCATCCTGCGCCTGAACTACCGCAACACCCTGGAAGTGCTGGCCGTCGCCAAGGCCTTCGCCGAGGAAGTGCTGACCGGCCAGGACGCCGACGACGACCACGTGCCCGTGGTCGCCCCCGAGAGCGCCGGCCGGCGCGGCCCGATGCCGGAACTGTGGCGTGCGCGCAACATCTGGGCCGAGGCGGACATCATCGCCGAACGCATCCAGGACGCGACCGCCAACGGCGCCAGTCCCAACGACTTCGCCGTGCTGTGCCACTCCAACCAGCTGGCCGGACTGATCGCCAAGCAGCTGCAGAAGCGCGGCCTGGCCGTGCTGCTGGCGTCGGACAGCCAGCGCCGCGCCATGTTCAACGGCCCACCCTCGGTCAAGGTGATGACCATGCACTCAAGCAAGGGGCTGGAGTTCGACACGGTGTTCATTCCCGGCGTCTGCGAGCTTGCAAGCCACGACGAGGATGCCGGGCGGAAGCAGCAGCAGGTGCGGGTGCTCTATGTCGCCATGACGCGAGCGCTGCGGCAGCTGGAGATGTCGCACCATGGGGAGGGTGCAGTGGTGGAGCAGATCCGGCGCGTGGTGGAAGGCGTGTCGCGACGGCTGGCTGCCTGAAACACGCAAGAAGGCGCACGATCTTGCCGAAATGCGCGCCACTGTCCTGGTGGCGGCGCGCGGTCATGCCCATTCGCGGCTCAATCGAAATCGGCGTCCCGGAACTTCAGGCTGTTGGCGTTCAAACACCCCAACAATCTAAAGTTCTAATTAGATTATTTGGGCGGAATGACTGAATCAAGCGATTTCCAAATTGGATTCTAGATTTCGCCCCGAGCGGTCGACACCTCCCGAAATCTAAATCACAAATTAGATTTTTCTCAAGCGCCCAGGGACAACCGCTGCCTCAGCCCGGACCAGCGTGTCGCGTGACGGGCCAGGGCGTCCTTGAGGATCGCCGCAGACGCATGCAGGTGGAGCGCATCGCGGGCGCGGGTGAGGCCGGTGTACACCAGCTCCCGCGACAGGACGCGGTTGGGACGCTCCGGCAGCACCAGCCACACCTCCCCGAACTCCGAGCCCTGCGCCTTATGCACGGTCATGGCGAAGGCGCTGTCGTGGGCGGGGAGCGCGGCGGGGTGGAAGGGGCGCGGGTTGTGCGGGTCGTCGCCGGGGAACCAAGCCATCAGGCTGCCGCTGCCGTCATGCGCCGCGGTGCCCGCTTCGCTTCGCAGGCAGATGCCGATGTCGCCGTTGAACAGACGGTGGCGGTAGCTGTTTTCGGTGATCAGCAACAGGCGGCCGTGGAAGTAGCGGCCGGCGGCCGAGGCCGGGCCGGCGCCGCGGCGGGTACCGGCGAGCAGTTCTTCGATACGGGCATTGAGGCTGCGGGCGCCTTGGGGGCCTTCGCGTACGGCGGTGAGGATGCGCAGGCGGTTGGCGCGGGCGAGCGCTTCGGCCGGGTCGGTCGTGTCGGCAAGCGCGGTCCAGTGGGCGAGCAGGTGGTCGCGGTGGGACTGCAGGGGGTCGGTGTCGCCTTCGTGGAAATGGACGCCGGAGAGCTGGCCGCTGCGCAGGAGTGCCAGTGCGCGGTCGGCGTCGCCGCTGCGGACGGCGGTGGCGAGGGGAGCCACGTCGAGGGCGGCGCTCTGGCGGTAGCCGCGGGCGAGGTGGATGTGGCGGACGGGGAAGGTGGGGGCATGGGCAGCTGGTCGGAGAGCACCCCCACCCGCGCCTTCGGCGCGACCTCCCCCGCGAGCGGGGGAGGTGTCGGATGTGGCGCGCGGATTGGATGCAGCGGCGAGGATGCCGGCGAGGACGTCGCCTGCTTCCACAGAAGGCAGCTGGTCCGGGTCGCCGAGGAGGACCAGGCGGGCGCCGTCGGGGACGGCTTCGACCAGCTTGGCCATCAGCGGCAGGTCGATCATCGAGGCTTCGTCGACCACCACCACGTCGAAGGGCAGCGGGTTGTCGGCGTGGTGGCGGAAGTCCGGGCGGTCGGGGATGGTGCCGAGCAGGCGGTGCAGGGTGGTGCCGGTGGTGGGCAGGTGGGATGCGAGCGCGGGGTCGATGCCGAGCGCGGACAGGGTCTGCACGGCGTTGCGCACGCTCTCGGCCATGCGTTCGGCGGCGCGGCCGGTGGGCGCGGCCAGGGCGATGCGCGGGGGCGCGCCGCCGGCCTGCAGCGCCTGCGCGACCAGCAGCACCAGCATGCGGGTGATGGTGGTGGTCTTGCCGGTGCCGGGGCCGCCGGTGACCAGCAGCAGGTGGTGGTGGAGCGCGGCGGCGGCGGCGTGGGCCTGGAGGTCGCCGCCGGTCGCGGCCTGGGGGAAGAGCTGGGCGAAGAGGTTGGCCAGGGGGGTGGGGACCTGGGCGGCTTCGTCGCCGGCAGGAGGCGCGGGCGGGCCCCCATCTGCCCTTCGGGCATCTTCCCCCGCAGGCGGGGGAAGAGGTGCGGCGGGGGCGCTTTCGCCGATGCGGCGCAGGCCGGCGGCCAGGCGGCGCTCGTACTCGCGGTAGCGGCGCAGGTAGAGCAGGCCGTGTTCGAGGACGAGGGGCGCTTCGGCGGGGGATTCGGCGTCGCCGGCGTCAGGCCGGGCGACCCAGTGCGAGGAGGCCAGGGCCTGGCGCCAGGTCTCGGGGGTGGGCCAGTCGATCGGGGCGTCGACCAGCTGGTGCGGCTGCGCGGGATCGAAGCCAGCGTGGCCTGCGGCAACGGCCAGCGAGGCCAGGGCGGCGGCGGCGAGAACGGCGTCGGGGGTGTCCGGGTCGAGGCGGCGCAGGCTTTCGGCCAGAGCGTGGTCGAGGGTGCGGAGGTGGCCGCTTCGGTGGAGGGTACTGAGGAGGGTCATTTGGTCGGCTCCGGCGGCCCCCACCCCGGCCCTCCCCCGCTGGCGGGGGAGGGAGCGGATCCGGCGGGATTCGGCGTCTGCGGCCCCGGCCCTTCACCGGGGTCGGAGGAAGGAGCGCATCCGGCAGGCTCCGGTGGCGCGTGTCCGGATCCTTGGCCACCCGCGTGGGAGCGCGTGGAGTCGCCGGCGAACAGGGCGTCCAAGGCGTGGACGAGGTCCGGGTCGAAGCGCCAGGCGTGGATGCCCTGGCCATCGTTGCGGGTGGCGTCGATGCCACGGCAGAAGAGGTAGCGGACACCGCCGAAGTCACGGGCGTAGTCGTAGGCCTCGCCCAGCCGGAAGCGGAGCCAGCGGTGCAGGGCGAGGGTGTAGAGCAACGCCTGCAGGTGGTATTCGTTGTGGGCCATGGCGTCTTGCAGCTGCGCGGGGGCGTAGCCGGGCAGGCGGTTGGATTTCCAGTCGAGGACGTACCAGCGGCCGTCGTGCAGGTAGGTGAGGTCGATCAGGCCGGTCATCAGGCCTTCCAGCCGGCGGCGCAGGCCGAAGCCCTGACGGCCGGTGAGCAGGCCGTGGCGGTGCAACAGGGACAGCAGCGCGTCGACGCGGGTGGGGGCGAGGGCGAACTGGAATTCGATCTCCGGGCGGCGGTGCGCGTCGGGCACGGCCGCGAGGGTGGTGCCTTCGGGCAGGCGGGTATTGAGGGTGTGGCCGACCATGGGCACGATCAGGGCCACGCCGTCATCGATGTCTGCGGCCGCATAGCCGCCCTTGCCCAGGGCCTCGGTGATCTTGCGGCGTTCGCCTGCGGGTGCGTCGTCGCCGGCGTGCCAGCCCTGCCAGGCGGCGAAGTCGGCATGTTCGAAGACTTCGTGCAGCACCACACCGAAGCGCGTGCCGCCGAAGCGCGGGTCGACGTCGATATCGGTGTCGGTGTCGGTAGCGTCGGTGGGCGCGGCGTCGGGGTCCGGATCGGGCTCGTCGCGGCCGCCCGGGGCGGGCTGGGTGGCGGCGCCGGACAGGTCGTGGCCGGCGTCGGCGTTGGCCAGCTGGGTGAAGCTGTAGACCCACCAGTCGCTGGCGAGCGGGCGCTTTGGCGCGCGCGCGCGGGGGACGTCGTCCTTTTCGTCGGCGCCCAGCCAGGGCAGCTGCGCAGGCGGCGGCGCGGCATCGATGGCGATGGCGTCTGGCGCGCGCGCAACAAGCGCGTCGAGGTCGGACACCATGGTCCACAGCGGCGACTGCGCGTGGTTGTAGAACAGGCCCGTCGCCAGCCATAGCGCGTCGCGGGCGCGGGTGAGACCGACGTAGAGCAGGCGCGCGTTCTCGGCGCGCTCGCCCTGCAGCCAGGCCTCGCAGGCCCGTTCCCATCCGCTCGCCTCCTCCTGCAGTTTCCAGTGCAGGGCGCGGCCGCGCCCGTCGTGGACGACGACCCGGCGGCCCGGGCTCGGCGCGCGTGCGCCGATGCCCGCATACGGCAGGAACACCAGCGGGTACTCCAGGCCCTTGCTCTTGTGCAGGGTGACGATCTGCACCCGGCGCGCGTCCGACTCCAGGCGCAGCTGCTGCGCCTCGTCGTCGGCGCTGGCGCCGGCGATCGCGCGCGCCAGCCAGTCGAGCAGCCCGTGCAGGCCGAGCGTGGTGCGCTGCGCCTCCTGCAGGTGTTCGGCCAGCTGCAGGTAGTTGGTGAGGCGGCGTTCGCCGTCGGCCAGGCCGAGCAGGCGCCGCGCGGCCTGCGCGCACAGTTCGCCGACCAGGGCCAGCGGACCGCCGCGCTGCAGGCGTTCGCGCCAGCCCAGCGCCTCGAGCTGCCAGCGCTGCAGGGCCTCGCCCCGGGCGAGCGCGGCGATCGCGTGCGCGTCGTGGCCCAGCAGCACCGTGGCGAGCGCCGCGCGCAGGCGCTGGTCGTCGGCGCCGTGCACCAGCGCCTGCAGCAGGGTGTGCAGCTCGTGCGCCTCGGGCGTGGCGAACAGGCTCTGGCGGCCGGCGGCGACGGCCGGGATGCCGGCCGCGGCCAGCGCGTCGCGCATGCGCGTGGCGTCGCGGTGGGTGCGGACCAGCACCGCGATGTCGCCGGGCTGGACCGGACGGTCGCCGATCGTCGCGCGGCCCTCGCGCGCGTCGCGCAGGACCGAATGGATCGCGGCGACGCAGGCCCGGGTGGCGAGTTCGCGCGACGCCGGCGCGCTGTGCGGCTTGAGTTTGCCGCTGCGGTCCACCTCGGTCGGCAACGGTGCCCGCCACAACGTCACCGCCGGCGCCGGCGCGCCATTGCGCAGATACGCGGCATCGTCGCGCTTGCCGCCCGGCTGCACCGGATGGAAGCGGATGCGGCCGTCGATGAAGGGCGGCGGCACCTTGTCGGCGTCCGCCTCGTGCACCGCCTGCGCCTGCGCGTACAGCGCCTCGATGCCCTGCAGCACGCAGGGCCGCGAGCGGAAGTTGTGCGCCAGCGGCGGCGCCTCCTGCGCGGTGGCGACGGCGTCGAGGTAGGTCTCGACGTCGCCGCCGCGGAAGCGGTAGATCGCCTGCTTCGGATCGCCCACCAGGAACAGCGCCGGCTCCGGGCTGGCGGCGCCGAAGGTGCGGTGGAAGATCCGCCACTGGCGCGGATCGGTGTCCTGGAACTCGTCGACCAGGGCGACGCGGTACTGCGCGCGCAGCCGCGCGACCAGCGCGTCGGCGTGCGGGCCGTCGAGCGCGTCGGCGACGCGCGCGATCAGGTCGTCGTAGGTGAGCACCCGCGCCTGCCGCTTGTGGGCCTCCAGCCGGCGGCGGGCGTCTTCGCGGACGCGGTGCAGCAGCGCGACGCGGCGCGCGCCGGTCATGCGCCCCGCCTCGGCCAGCGCATGGGCGTAGGCCTCGACCGCATCGCACAGCGGCGAGTCGGGCGTGCGCCCGGCGCCGGCCTTGCTGGTGCGCAGGCGCAGCGTGTCGCGGTGCAGCTGGCCGAGCTTGCCATGCTCGAACGGAGCGTCCGGCACGCCGCTGCACCAGCGGCGCAGCTGGTCGAACAGGTCCTGGATCCAGTCCGCCCGGTAGCTGCCGCCGTGCAGCACCTTGCCCTCGACCGCGCGCAGCAGCTCGTCGCGGAACGCGTCGCCATGCGTGCGCGCGGCTTCGGCGAAGGCCTGCTGCGCGGCCTGCAGCATCGGGCCGGGATCGGGCAGGTCCGCGGGCGGCGGCGGCCGCAGCACCGGCTCGCCGGTGAGCAGGGCAAGATCCGCGGCCAGCGCATCGGGGCCCTGCGGCCACAGCGCGTGCAGGTCCTCGACCGCGGCCACGTCGCGCGCATGGGCACGCCACAGGTCGGCGGCGATGGCCGCGCGCAGTTCCGAGTCGCTGGCGAGCAGTTCGGGCGGGTCGAAGCCCTGCCCGCTTTCGAGCGGATGCTCGCGCAGCACCCGCAGGCAGAAGCCGTGGATGGTGGAGATCGCCGCGAGGTCGATGCCGTCGGCGGCCTGGCGCAGGCGCCGGCGCAGCGCGGCCGGCGTTTCGGTGCCGCGGGCGAGGTGCGCGTCGATCAGCCGGCGCATCAGCGGCGCGTCATCGGCGCCCGGACACTCGTTGCCGGCGGCGAGTTCGGCCGCCAGCAGCAGCCGCCGGCGCACGCGCGCGCGCAGCTCCTGGGTGGCGGCCTCGGTGAAGGTGACCGCGAGGATCCCGTCCACGCCCAGGCCACGCTCGATGACCAGGCGCGCGAGCAGGGTGGCGAGGGTGAAGGTCTTGCCGGTGCCGGCCGAGGCCTCGATGGCGAACACGCCTTCGAGCGGCTGGGCCAGGTACGGGTCGGACGCGCTCATTGGCCCTCCTCCGGCTCGAAGCGCGCGGCCAGCCCCGCGAGCGCGTCGGCATCGACGCCTTGGTAGACCTGGCCCGCGCGCAGGGCGAGGAACACCGTCATCGCCAGGTCGGCGAAGCGCAGCAGCAGCGCGTCGTCCGCGAACGGATCGCGTCCGCGCAGCACCTGTCCGATCGCCTCGCCCTGCCCTTCGGCATAGCCGCCGTTGCCGCCGCCATGCCACTGCGCCCGCGCGGCGGCGACCGCGCTGGCCTCATCCTTGTCGCAGCTGAAGTAGGCCCAGGCGCTGTAGGGTGCGTACGGCAGCGGTTCGCGCAGGCCGGTGGCGCGCAGCTCCAGCAGCCGGCGCAGGGCGGCGCGCGCGGCCTGCGGCGACAGGTCGGGCGATTCGTGCGGGCCGTGGCCGTCGCTGCCGGCGTCGTGGAACTCGACCAGGCGCAGGTCCAGGCCCGCCGCGCGCGCCAGCAGCCAGTCCAGGCCATGGCGGATCGCGGCCGGCCCGTTGAGCTTGCCGAAGCGCAGGCGCGCGATGCCGTCGGGATACACGCCTTCGATGCGGCCATGCATGCGCACCCCGTCGATCTGCACCTCGGCGGCCACGGACCGCGGCTGCGCATCGCCGCGCCACTGCGAGAACGCGTCCACCCACGGCGCCAGCGTCCGGCGCGCCTCGGCCAGCACGCGCCGCCCCGGCGCGGCCGACGGCAGCAGGCCGCGCGCGCCCAGGCGGGCGTGGATGCGCGCGTCGTCGTGTCCCTGCAGCAGTTCCTCGAACAGCGCATGCTGCAGCCGGCTGCGCTCGAGCCCGCCCGCCGGCGCGTCGAGCGGCTCGAGGTCCTCGCCGCGCTCGTCGATGCCGACCAGGCGCACGTCCATGCGCCGCAGCAGTTCCTCGGCCGGCCGCATCAGGAAGCGACGCAGCGCGGACAGCGGCAGGTCCGGTTCCGCGTCGGGCGCCGGCAGCGGTTCGCCCTCGAACCACGGCGGCAACGGCGCGCGCCGGCGCCCGGCCCCGGCTGCGGCCTCGCGCCAGTGCGCGGCGTAGGAGAAGCGGCGCGGATCGCCGCCGGCGCCGAACGCCTCGGCGGAGAACGGCTGCAGCGGATGGCGCACGACCAGCGCCTCGGCCACGTCCTCCGCGGCACCGGGCGCGTGCTGCGCGGCCGCGGCTTCGAGCAGCTCCGACACCAGCACCGAGGGCTCGCGGCGGCTGCCGTCGCGCGGGTCGGCGCCCTGCCAGCTCACGTAGAACGCGTCCTGCGCCGCGGTGAACAGCTGCAGGAACAGGAAGCGGTCGTCGTCGCGGTTGGAGCGGTCGCCGGCGCGGCGGCGAGACGTGCCGAGTTCGGCGGTGAGGCGGTTGAGCCCCGGCGCGGGATCGCGGCGCGGGAACTCGCCGTCGTTGAGGCCGAGCACGCAGATCACCCGGAACGGCAGCAGCCGCATCGGCACCATGCGCGCGATGCTCACGCCGCCGGTGAGCAGCGGCGCGCGCGTGTCCGCCTCGGCGAGCACGGCGGCGAAGTGCGCGCGCACCGCCTCGGCCGGGACCGGGGCGGTGAATCCGGCCTGTTCCGCGCTCTTCGCGAACGCATCCACGAGCGCGCGCAGGCGGTCGAGCGCACGCTGCGACGCCGGGCTGGACGGCGGCCGCGGCAGCAGCGCGTCGAGCAGGCCCAGCAGGCGCTCGCGCCAGCGCGCGGGCGGCATCGCCTCGCCCAGGACCTGTGCCTGCCGCGCCAGCTCGCGCAACAGGCGCAGCAGGGTGTCGAGCGCGTCCAGCGCGCCGCCTTCGAGTTCCGGCAGCGGCGCGACGAGGCGGCCGTCGGGCGCGGCCACCAGCGCGTCGCTGCCGCTGGCATGGCCGAGCAGCAGCCGGTCCAGGGCGAACGTCCAGGTGTAGGCGTGGTCGGCCGGCGCATCGAAGCGCGCGCGATGCTCGCCGTCCAGGCCCCAGCGCGCGCCGGCCGCCGAGAGCCAGGCGTGCAGCTGCTCGAGCGCGGGCGCGTCGAGTCCGTTGGCCTCGGCCAGCGCCGGACTGGCGAGCAGGTCGAGCACCTCGTGCAGGCCGAAGCGCGAGACCGGCAGCGCCAGCAGGCGCAGGAACACCTCGGCCAGCGGTTCGTTGGCGAGCGGGCTGGCGTCGGCCAGCGCGTAGGGAATCGCGTCGCCCTGGCCGCGGCCACCGAAGACCGCGTCGAGGTAGGGCAGGTAGGGATCGATGTCCGGCGCCAGCACCGCGACCTCGCGCGGTTGCAGCGGCGGATCGAAGCGGTCGTCGTCGAACAGTGCGCGCAGCTGGTCGCGCAGCACCTGCAGTTCGCGCAGGCGGGTATGGCAGGCGTGGAACTGCAGGCTCGGGTCGCTGCGGTCCACCGCCTCGCGCAGCGGCCAGCCGGGCGCGCCGCGGCGGTGGAACAGGTCCGACTGCAGCCGCCGCAGCAGGCTGCCGTGGAGCCGGCCGCCACCGTCGCCCGGGTCGGCGTGGACATCGAGTTCGGCCGAGGCGTGCACCACCTCGTGGTCGCCGACCAGGCGCATGAAGTCGACGCCGGCCACGCCCCAGGCCTGGAGCAGGCGGTTCTCGCCGCCGGCCAGCAGCGGGCCTTGCGCGTGCAGCTCGGCCTCGGGCAGCCGGCGCACCTTCTGCAGGTCGCCCCAGTAGTCCTTCACCGGCGAAGGCACGAAGCAGTGCAGGGTCCCGACCCGGGCCTGGGTGGCGATCACGCGCAGCACGTCGGGCGAGACGTTGAGGGTGGCGAACGCGCACAGCCGCGGCGGCAGGCCGGCGGGCAGCGGCCCGTCGTGGCGGCCGTGGCGCTCGAGGTAGGCCTGGATCCGGCGCGCGCGGTGGGCGCGGCCGCGGGCCACCCGTCGCCACAGCTCGGCCTGCGGGTCGTCGGGGTCCGCGCCCGCCTCCCAGCGCAGCAGCCAGTCGCGGCGCCACGCCTGGTACTTGCCGAACACCCCGGCCAGTTCGCCGGCCAGCGACCAGGCACGCAGCGGGTCGTCGCCGCCGACGTAGGCGGCGATGCCCGCCAGCGCCGGCCGCGCCAGCAGCACCGGGTCGGTGAGCGCGGCGTACAGGTGCCAGCGCAGCACCTCCGGCTCGAGTTCGTCCGGGGTCGGGCCGAGGTTGGCTTCCAGCGCCAGGGCCACGAACTCGCCCGGGGTGAGGAAGGCGATGTTCGCGGCCACGCCGTGGCGTTCGGCCAGGGTGGCCTGCAGCCAGCGCCGCATCGCCACCTGCGGAATCAGGACCACGTCCGGCGCCAGCGGCCGCCGCGGGTCGGCGGGCGTGCGCAGGACGTCGGCCAGCACGCCCGCCAGCACCTCCAGCGCGTTGGAGTGGTAGAGCCGGAAGTCGGGCTGCGCGGGGTCGGCCATGTCCGGGCATTGTGCCGGAGCCGCTTCGCAGGACACGAGACCCGGGGGCCGCGCCCGGCATGCGGGCGCAACGCGGCCGGGGCTTGCCTTATACTTGCCGGCCAGCTGCGGCCCGTCTGCCGCCTGCCAAGGGTGTTTTCGTGCGCAATTACGACCTTGAGTTCCTCAAGCGCTTTTCGCTGGTGATCGCCTTCCTGGTCGCGATCACGCTTGGCCTGATCGTCGCCGCGATCGCGCTCCACCGCGTGCTGCCCCCGGAGGTCGACCCGGCCGCCGCCAAGCGCACCGAGAACCGCATCGCCCCGGTCGGCGCGGTCTATGCCGGCAGCACCGGCGCCGCCGCCAAGGCCGCGGCCGCCGCCGCCGCCGCGGCTGCCGCCGCGTCGCAGGTCGCCTACGGCGGCACCCTGGACGGCTCGGTGATCTACCAGAACCTGTGCTCGGGCTGCCACGGCTCGGGCGCCGGCGGAGCGCCGACCCTGGCCGCCGGCCAGTGGTCCGCGCGCATCGCCCAGGGCGCCGAGACCCTGTACCGCCACGCGATCGAGGGCTACACCGGCAGCGCCGGCGTGATGCCGCCGAAGGGCGGCAACCCGGCCCTGACCGAAGAGCAGGTCCGGGCGTCGGTCGACTGGATGCTCGACAACCTGAAGTAGGCTGGTCGCCGGTTCCGGCCACCGCGCGCGACGCCGCCTCCGGGCGGCGTTGTCGTGTCCGCCACCCGCACGACGCCTCCGCATGCCCGTCGCCCGCCGCCCCTGCCTCCCCGCCCTGCTCCTGGCCGCGAGCCTGGCCGCCGGCTGCGAACTCCCCACCGGCACCGCCGCGCCGCAGCCGTCGCCGCGGGCCGATGGCGTGGTCGCGATCGGCGCGGTCCAGGGCCGCGGCGACGCCAGCCCCCTGCTCGGCCAGGAGGTCACCGTCGAAGGCGTGGTCACCGGCAACTTCGCCCGCCACCTCGGCGGCTGGTTCGTGCAGGACGACGGCGACGGCGACCCGGCGACCTCCGACGGCCTGTTCGTGGTCTCCGACCTCGACGAGCCCGGCCTGCGCGCGGGCGACCGCGTGCGCCTGCAGGGCCGGGTGGTCGAACACGGCGACCGCGCGCGCGGCACGCTCACCACCCTGCAGGCAGGCCGGATCGAGGTCACCGGCCGCGGCGAGGTGGCGCCGCTGCTGCTCCACGCACCCCCGGTGGACTGGGAGCCCTACGAGGGCATGCGCGTGCGGATCGCGGCGCCGCTGACCGTGTCCGGCCAGCACCAGCTGTCCCGCCGCGGCGTGCTGCACGCCAGCTTCGGCGGACGCCTGGCGGTGCCCACCGAGGTGGTGCCGCCCGGCGAGCAGGCCGCCCGGGTGGCGGCCGACAACGCGCGCCGCCTGCTGCTGCTCGACGACGCCAGGGCCGACGAGAACCCGGGCCGCACCTGGTACCTCGACGACCGGCCGCCGCCGCGCCTGGGCAGCGTGGCGCGCGACGTCGAGGGCATCGTCGACCAGCGCTGGGGCGAGGTACGGCTGCAGCTGATCGCGCCGCTGCGTCTCGAGCCCGCAGACCGGCCGCCGCCGCCCACCGTGCCGGGCAACCTGCGCCTGGCGGTGCTCAACCTGCACAACCTGTTCAACGGCGACGGCCGCGGCGGCGGCTTCCCGACCGCGCGCGGCGCCCGCACCCCGGCCCAGCTGCGGGCCCAGCTCGACGCCCTGGTCGCCACGCTGCACGCGCTCGATCCCCACGCGGCGGCCCTGATGGAGCTGGAGAACGACGGCTACGGGCCGGATTCGAGCCTGGCCCAGCTGGTCGCGGCGCTCAACGCCGGCGGCGGCGACTGGGCCTTCGTCGACGCCGGGCACGGCCCGGGCGGGGACGTGATCCGGGTCGCCATCGTCTATCGCCGCTCGCGGCTGCGTCCGCTCGGCGCGCCGGCCACGCTCGAGGGCGGCCCCTTCGGCACCCGCAGCCGGGTGCCGCTGGCCCAGGCCTTCGTTCCCCGGAACGATGGCCGCGACAGCGGGCCGGCCTTCGTGCTGGTGGCCAACCACTTCAAGTCCAAGGGCTGCGGCGAGGCCCGCGGCGCCGATGCCGACCAGGGCGACGGCCAGGCCTGCTGGAACGCGACCCGGGTCGAATCGGCACGCCGCCTGGCGGCGTGGATGGCCCGCGACCCAACCGGAACCGGCAGCGATCTGGCCGTGATCGCCGGCGATTTCAACAGCTACAGCCAGGAAGACCCGCTGCGCCTGCTGCGTGCCGAAGGCTGGGTCGATGCGCTCGCCCCCTCCGGCCGTCGCGGCCCCCACAGCTTCGTGTTCGACGGCCTCGCCGGTCGCCTCGACCACGCCCTGCTCAGCCCGGCCCTGGCCCGCCGCCTCGCGGGCGCGGCGGTGTGGCACAGCAATGCCGACGAACCGGCGAACGCCAGCGATCGTGACGGCAACGGCGGCGATCGTCCACCCAGACCCTGGCGCAGTTCGGACCACGACCCGCTGCTGGTGGGGCTGGACCTCTAGCCTCACCGCGCCCATGGCCCCCCGTCGCAGGCAGGCGGTCCGGACATGGCTGGCGACCCCGGGGACGAGCGGATCTCACCCGGGCTGCGCGCGGTGGCCGAGGCGCTGCCTGTGCGACCTGGCATGCGCGCCCTCGAGACCGGCGGCGGACCGGGGGCCGCCGCGCGCTGGCTGGCCAGGCACCGCCCGGGCTGCCACGTGGTGGCGATCGACGGCTCGCCCAAGGCCATCGGCCAGGCGCTGGCGGCGCCGGGGAGGCGCTGGCCACCGGCCGGCTCGAATCCGCCGGGTCGCGATCGAGGACGTTGCGCTGGTGCCGGCCGATCAGCGCCTCGACCTGGCGTCGCGGTCCGGGTCGGCGCGCTGGACGGCCGCCATCCCGGGATCGGCGTCCGCGCGCTGGAACGGTGCTCGTGCCGGACGGCAAGGGGGGCGATCGAAGGCGGGGCGCCGACGCCAGTTGGCGCCTTGCGTCGGTAATTCCTGCGAAAATGCGGAAAACGGCGTCGATCAGCCGGCGTATTCCCGATTCAGAGGCCGTCAGTGGCCTGTGCCTCCCGTGCAGGTTGGCGGCGCGTTCGCGGGCGGTTGATGCCGGTCGCACGGCGCGCCCCGGTATCATGCCGCGATGTCCAACCTGCCCCCGTTCCCCGACGACGCCGCCACGCTCCAGCTGCCGGGACCCGCGGGCCGGCTCGAGGTGGCGGTCGACCCGCCCGAGGGCGACGCGACGCCGCTGCCGCTGGTGGCCATCGTCTGCCACCCGCTCCCGACCGAGGGCGGGACCATGCACAACAAGGTCGTGACCATGGCCGCGCGCAGCCTGCGCGAGCTGGGCGCGACCACGGTGCGGTTCAACTTCCGCGGCACCGGCGCCTCGGAAGGCGAGTTCGACCACGGCAATGGCGAGGCCGACGACCTGCGCGCGGTGGCGGCCTGGGTGCGCGCCCGGCGGCCCGGCCACGTGCTGTGGCTGGCCGGCTTCAGCTTCGGCGCGTACGTCTCGCTGCGCGCGGCGGCGGAACTGCAGCCCGGGCTGCTGCTCTCGATCGCGCCGCCGGCCGGGCGCTGGGACTTCGACGCGATCGAGCTGCCAACCATGCCGTGGCTGGTGATCCAGGGCGAGGCCGACGAGATCGTGGACCCGCAGGCGGTGTACGACTGGCTCGAGCGCAGCGGCGCCCAGGCCGAGCTGGTGCGCATGCCCGACACCAGCCACTTCTTCCACCGCAAGCTGATCGACCTGCGCGGCGCGATCAAGCACGGTGTGCGCCCCTACCTCCCCACCGCGGATGGCTGAGCCGACGGAGGCATCGCCCCCCTCGGCGCTGTACCGCGCCGGCGTGGAACGCGGCGACTGGAACGACGACCCCTCGCAGCACGCCGCTCTGCGCGAGCTCGACCGCCTGCATGCCGAACTGCTGCGTCCACCGCCACGCACGGGCCTGATCGCGCGCCTGCGCGGCCAGGCCGCGACGCCGGCGCCGCGCGGCCTGTACCTGTGGGGCGGCGTCGGCCGCGGCAAGACCTTCCTGGTCGACCTGTTCCACCAGTCGCTGCCGTTGCCCGAGCTGCGCGGCGAGGCGCTGTCGTCCGGGGCCGGCGGGGTGCCCGGCAAGCGCCGCACCCACTTCCACCGCTTCATGCGCGCGGTGCACGAACTGCTGCGGACCCACGCCGGCGAACGCGATCCGCTGGCGACGATCGTGCGCGCCTGGCGGCGCCGGCTGCGGGTGCTGGTGCTCGACGAGTTCTTCGTCAGCGACATCGGCGACGCGATGATCCTCGGCCGCCTGCTCGAGCGCATGTTCGCCGAGGGCATCGTGCTGGTGACCACCTCCAACATCGACCCGCCCGGCCTGTACCGCGACGGCCTGCAGCGCCAGCGCTTCCTGCCCGCGATCGACCTGCTCCAGGCCCACTGCGCCGTGGTGCACCTGGACAGCGACACCGACTACCGGCTGCGCGCGCTGACCCGTTCCCCGGTATACCGCGCGCCGCTCGACCCCGGTTCGGAGGCGTGGCTGGAGTCGCGCTGGCACGAGCTCGGCGGCGACGACGGCCACCGCAACGCGGGGATCGAGATCGACGGCCGCCGCATCCCGGTGCGCGCGCGCAGCAAGGGCATGGCCTGGTTCGACTTCGCCGCGCTGTGCGAGGGACCGCGCGGCACCGCCGACTACATCGAGATCGCGCGCGAGTTCCACACCGTGCTGCTGGGCGGGATCCCGGTGCTCGACGAACTGCGCAACGACGCCGCTCGCCGCTTCGTGCACCTGGTGGACGAACTCTACGACGGCCACGTCAACCTGGTCTGCACCGCGGATGCCGCGCCGCACGCGCTCTACACCGGCGAGCGCCTGGCCGCCGCGTTCGAGCGCACGTCCTCGCGCCTGGTCGAGATGCAGGGCGCCGAGTACCTGGCGCGCGAGCACCGCGGCTGAGGGCGCCCGCCCTGCGCCGGACCGGCCGGCAGGCAGGCCGGCCAAACAGGCGCCCGCCGTCGGGCCGTACACAAGATATGGGTTGACGGAAGCCGACCCACCCCACTACCTTGTGGTCGTCGGTTCGGGCCAGCCGCAGCTGGCCGGATTAAAAGGGAAGCCGGTGACGCGCCCCTGGCGCCAGTCCGGCACTGCCCCGCAGCGGTAATCGGGAACGAACCCGCCACCAGCACTGGAGCCAACGCTCCGGGAAGCGGCGGGGGAGGTGGAAGGCCACGGCCTTCCGGACCCGTCAGTCCGAAGACCTGCCGACAGCCGCGCGCATGCACGCCGCGCGGTGCCGGCCGCGGAATCTCCGGGGGGAGATGGCCGGTGGAGCAGGTCCGTGGACGCGCACGCGTCCACCGTCCCGCGACGCCGTTTCCCGCCCCGCCTCCGCCGCCATGCCCGCCTGCGAGGGACAGGCCGGCCGTGCGCCACCCGTGGAGGATGCATGACCCACCCAGACCCGACCTGCGCCGCCCCCGCGGCCGCGAGTGCAAGCCCGTCGCCGCCTGTTCCGCCGCCGGCGCCGGGCGCCGGGCCGGCCGGCCCCGCCACCGGCCACTCGCCCCTGCAATCCATCGCGAACCCCTGCGACGCGATCCCCCCACCGCCGGTCGAACGCCCCACGGGGTCCGCGCAGCCGGACGCACCGGTGGATACCTGGATCACCAAGGAGGCCGGCAACCGCCGCCTGCCCTTCGACCGCGCCCGGCTCGAGCGCAGCATCGACGCCATCCACGCCGAGTTCCCCCAGCTGGACGTGGCCGACTACAAGCGCAGCGTGTTCGGCTTCGTCGAGCGCAAGGCGACGGTGAATGCCGACGACCTGGTCGACCACCTGATCCGCGAGGCCGAGGCACGCGTGGACCTGACCGCGCCGGAGTGGGAGCACTTCGCCGCGCGCATCTACCTGCACCGGCTGTACAAGCGCGCCAGCCGCAACCGCTTCTACGACGCGGCGCAGAAGTACGGCTCCTATGTCGGCCTGCAGGAGAGCCTGGCCGACCGCAACATCTACTCCAACGACATCCTGCGCGCCTACTCCAAGGAAGAGCTGGAGCAGGCCGGGCGCATGATCGATCCCGGGCGCGACCGGCTGTTCACCTACAACGGGCTGTACCTGCTGGCCACGCGCTACCTGGCCACCGACAACGCGCGCAACGTCTACGAGCTGCCGCAGGAGCGCTGGCTGACCATCGCGCTGTACCTGATGCAGCACGAGGGCGGCACCGGACAGGGCGGGCGCGAGCGGCGCATGCAGCTGGTCGGCGAGGCCTACTGGGCGCTGTCGAACCTGTACATGACCGTGGCCACGCCGACCCTGCAGAACGCGGGCAAGGTGGGCGGCCAGCTGTCGAGCTGCTTCATCGACACGGTCGAGGACAGCCTGCAGGGCATCTACGACTCCAACACCGACATCGCCCGCGTGTCCAAGGGCGGCGGCGGCGTGGGTGCGTACCTGGGCTACGTGCGCGCGGCCGGTGCGCCGATCCGCGGGGTGCCCAACTCCTCCGGCGGCGTGGTGCCGTGGATCAAGCAGCTCAACAACACCGCCGTCTCGGTGGACCAGCTGGGCCAGCGCAAGGGCGCGGTGGCGGTGTACCTGGACATCTGGCACCGCGACATCGAGGCCTTCCTCGACCTGCGCCTCAACAACGGCGATCAGCGCCTGCGCGCGCACGACGTGTTCACCGCGGTCTGCATTCCCGACCTGTTCATGGAGGCCGTCGAGCGTCGCGGCGACTGGTACCTGTTCGACCCGTACGAAGTGAAGCGGATCAAGGGCTGGTACCTGCAGGACTTCTACGACGAGGCGCGCGGCGACGGCACTTTCCGCCGCAAGTACCAGGAAGTCGTGGACGACGAGCGCATCGCGCGCAAGACGGTCAAGGCGATCGACATCTTCAAGCGAATCATGGTGTCGCAGCTGGAGACCGGCAGCCCGTTCATGTTCTACCGCGACGAGGTCAACCGGAAGAACCCGAACAAGCACTGCGGCATGGTCTACTCGTCCAACCTGTGCACCGAGATCCTGCAGAACCAGGGCCCGACCCGGATGATCCGGGAGGTCATCTCCGGCGACCAGATCGTCACCACCAGGCAAGCCGGCGATTTCGTGGTCTGCAACCTGTCCTCGATCAACCTGGGGCGCGCGGTGGTCGCGGCCGAGGGGCAGGGCGACCTGATCAGCGACGTGCTCGAGCGCCTGGTGCCGATCCAGGTGCGCATGCTCGACAACGTGATCGACCTCAACGAGCTGCCGGTGCCGCAGGCCACGATCACCAATCGCAAGTATCGCGCGATCGGCCTGGGCACCTTCGGCTGGCACCACCTGCTGGCGCTCAAGGGCGTCGACTGGAACTCGGCGGAGGCCGAGGAGTTCAGCGATGCGCTGTACGAACGCATCAACTACCTCGCGGTGCAGGCGAGCATGGAGCTGGCGAAAGAGAAGGGCACCTATCCGGTTTTCGCCGGCAGCGACTGGCATACCGGCGCCTATTTCCGCGAGCGCGGCTACAACAGCCCGGCGTGGCTGGACCTGGCGGCCCAGGTGGCGGTCAACGGCCTGCGCAACGGCTGGCTGCTCGCGGTGGCGCCCAACATGTCGACCGCGCAGATCGCGGGCAGTACCGCGTCGATCGACCCGATCTACTCGGCGTTCTACTACGAGGAGAAGAAGGACTACCGGCGTCCGGTGGCCGCGCCCGGGCTGTCGCTGGAGACCTGGCCGTACTACGAGAAGGGCGCGTGGAAGCTGGACCAGTTCGCCTCGGTGCGGCAGAACGCGCGCCGCCAGCGCCACATCGACCAGTCGATCAGCTTCAACTTCTACGTGCCTTCCACCATCCGTGCCTCGACCCTGCTGGATCTGCACATGACGGCGTGGCGGGAAGGGCTGAAGACCACCTACTACGTGCGCTCGAACGATATCGATATCGCGGAGTGCGAATGGTGTTCGAGTTGACGCGCTGACCCGCTTCCCCCGCCCTGCGGGGGAAGTCGGCCCGAAGGGCCGGATGGGGGCCCGCTTTTCGCTCCTGCGGCGCGCGCCCCCACCCCAGCCCTCCCCCGCACGCGGGGGAGGGAGCATGAACCCACATCGAGGACCGGACACCATGTCTGCCACCGCACCGCTGACCGCCACGCCCCGCACCGCCACGCCGCTCGAACGCATCCGCATCCTGGAGCCGCGCCATCCCAACCGATCCACCGGGATCATCAACGGCCGCACCTCCGGCATCCTCAACTGGAACGATATCCCCTACCCGTCCTTCTACCGCGCCTACAAGGAGCTCTCGACCAACTTCTGGATCCCGGACGAGGTCGACATGAAGGGCGACGCGCGCCAGTACGGCGAGTTGTCGGCGCGCGAGAAGAACGCCTTCGATTCGATCATCGGCCTGCTGGCCACGCTGGACTCGCCGCAGACGCGCTTCATCTACAACGTGGCCGAGTACATCACCGACCCGGCCGCGCACGCCAACGCGGCGATCATCGGCCAGCAGGAGGTGATCCACAACGAGAGCTACAGCTACGTGCTGGCCTCGATCACCGACCTGGCCAACCAGAAGCGGATCTTCGAGATCGCCCGCACCCACCCCACGATCCTCAGGCGCAACGCGCCGATCATGGGCTCCTACGACGACTTCATGCGCGAGAAGACCGCCGAGACCCTGCTGCGCGCGCTGATCCAGTCCTCGATCCTGGAGGGCATCAATTTCTATTCCGGCTTCGCCTATTTCTACAACCTGGTGCGCCAGAACCGGATGGCCGGCACCGGCAAGATCATCAGCTTCATCAACCGCGACGAGCTGGCCCACACCAAGTTCATCAGCGAGGTGATCCGCGCCATCGTCGGCGAGAACGCGGAGCTGCAGACCGACGAGCTGACCGAGTACGTGCACCGCGCCTTCGAGCACGCGGTGGAGCTGGAGGTGCAGTGGACCGGCGAGGTGCTCGACGGCATCGACGGCATCAACATCGACGAGATGATCCGCTACGTGAAGTACCGGGCCAACAAGATGGCCGGGATGCTCGGCATCGAAAGCCTGTACCCGGACACCGCCGACAACGTGATGCCGTGGATCAAGGCCTACGCCGACAACTTCACCGAGACCAAGACCGATTTCTTCGAGATGCGCAACGCGTCGTACAAGAAGACCAACCTCGACAACGGCTTCGACGACCTGTGAGCCGGCGCCGTTGCCCCGGCTGGCCTCTTGCCGTTCGCCGCGCAGCGGGCAGCCCTGGCGCGCAGGCCGCGCCGGGCGGCACATTCTCCGCCTCGGCACGACCCTGGTCGCGAAGCACCTCGCGCGCAGGCGCGCTCCTGCGGCCCGGCTCCGTTCCAGGTCATCGCGGAACCGCACCGGCGTGCGGCCCCAGCGCATGCGCATCCTGATCGCCTTCACCTCCCTCAGCGGCAACACCCGCGACGTGGCGCGGATCGTGCGCGACCGCTGTCGCGCGCGCGGGCACCAGGTCAGCTGGATCGAAACCGGCATCGACGAGCTGTCCGCCGCCGGCCCCGATCCGCGCCACGACCTGTACCTGTTCGGCACCTGGTCGGACAACGGCGGGCGCACGCCGGCGGAGATGAAACGCTTCATCGCGCAGCTGGTGCAGGCGGTGGGCAAGCCCCGGCAGGTCGCGGTGTTCGGCACCGGCGAGACCCAGTGGGGCCAGGAGTACTACTGCGGCGCCGTGCGTCGCATCGCCGCCTTCTTCGATTCCCCGCATCCGCGCCTGGAGATCGAACAGATGCCGCACGGTCGCCGCGACAGCGAACGGATCGCGCAATGGACCGACCACGTCCTCGACACCCTCGGGAGCCCTGCCCATGCAGACCCTGCACGCCGCATCGCCTGACGACTGGCGGGCGGCCATCTCCGCCCATCCGCGCCTGCTGGTGGACTACTACAAGGACGATTGCCCCGCCTGCCGGATGCTGGATCTGTCGCTGCAGCGCTTCGCCGGGGAACCGGCGGCCGCCGGCCTGGTCCTGCTCGGGGCCAGGCTGGAGACGGTGGGCGAGGCGTTCTTCCGCGAGCTGGGCCTGCGCCAGACGCCCACGCTCGCCCTGTTCCGCGACGGCGTGGAGGTGGCGCGGCTGCCCGGCTTCCAGTCGCCGGCGCAGCTCGCCGCGGCCGTGTCGGCACACTTCTAGGCGCGACCGGATCGGTTGCGCCGGAAACGGTGGTCGTGCTGCGCTGCGGCGTATGACATAGTCGCGCGCCGTCCTGCCGTTGCCTGCAATGCCCCGCGATTACGTCCTGACCCTGTCCTGCCCGGACCGCACCGGCATCGTCCACCACGTGTCCGGCCTGCTGTTCGAGCACGGCTGCAACATCCTGGACGCGCAGCAGTTCGGCGATGCCGAGTCGGGCCGCTTCTTCCTGCGCGTGCATTTCGACGTGCCCGCCCGTGGCGACATCGACGCGGTGCGCAGCGCGTTCGAGCCGGTCGGGACCGCGCACGCGATGGACTGGGCGATGCACGACGTGCGCCGGCGCGCGCGCCTGCTGGTACTGGTCAGCCGCCAGGGCCACTGCCTCAACGACCTGCTGTTCCGCACCCACAGCCGCCAGCTGCGCGCGGACATCGTGGGCGTGGCCTCGAACCATCCCGACTACGCCCAGCTGGCCGGCTCCTACGGCGTGCCCTTCCACCACCTGCCGGTGGACGCCGCCACGCGCGCCGCGCAGGAGCGGCAGCTCCTGGATCTGGTGGAGCGTGAGCGGGTCGACCTGGTGGTGCTGGCGCGCTACATGCAGATCCTTTCGCCGCAGCTGTGCGAGGCGCTGGCCGGGCGCGCGATCAACATCCACCACAGCTTCCTGCCCAGCTTCAAGGGCGCCCGGCCCTATCACCAGGCGCACGCGCGCGGGGTCAAGATCATCGGCGCGACCGCGCACTACGTGACCGCGGACCTGGACGAGGGCCCGATCATCGAGCAGGACGTGGCACACGTGGACCACGCGATGACGCCCGCCGCCCTGATCCGCATCGGCAGCGACATCGAGTCGCGGGTACTGGCGCGCGCGGTGCGGCTGCACGTGGAGCACCGGATCCTGCTCAACGGCCACCGGACGGTCGTGTTCCGCTGAGCCGCCATTCCCGGATGCCCTGGGGCGATGCAGGTGCGCGCCCGCCGCCTGCAGCCGGATCGATCCGATCGCCTCGGCATCCCGGCACCTGGCCCGGTACGCCCGCCGTAGCTCGACATCTCCCGCGGCCCTTCCGCCAGCCGCGAGGCCGACGTCGGGAGGATGCCCGAAGCCGCCTCGCCGACGCTTGACCCCGCCCCTGGACCGGCGTAATGTCCCGCCCGCCAAGGTACGTATCGCTTTATCTTGATAGAGCGATATGTTTGAAAGGGAAGCCGGTAGGACCCACGGGTCGAAGCCGGCGCTGCCCCGCAGCGGTATGTGGAAACGACCTTCGCCATAAGCACTGGGCATTGCCCGGGAAGCGGCGAACAGTAGGGAGGACGCACCCCGTCCTGCGTCCACGAGCCCGAAGACCTGCCTCGGCCGGAGAGCGATCTCCGTCGACCTGGCGCCCGTGGGAGGCGCGGGAAGGTCGCGCCTTTCGAACCAAGGCGCGTGCCTTCGCGTGTGTCCGCACGGCTCCGCATCGCCCGAGGGGGCGACCACGAACCGAGGAGTACACGTACATGACCACCGTATGCAATCTGGGCTTTCCCCGCATCGGCCTGCGACGCGAACTGAAGAAGGCCGTCGAGGCCTACTGGCGCGGCGACTCAACCGCCGGACAGCTGCACGACCAGGCCAGGGCGCTCCGGCTGCGGCACTGGCAGCTGCAGCACGCCGCAGGCGCCGATGTCGTGCCCTGCAACGATTTTTCCCTGTACGACCACGTGCTGGACACGGCCGTGCTGTTCGACGCCATTCCCGCACGCTACAGGCCCCTGTTCGATGCGGACCCCTTGCGCGGCTACTTCTCGATGGCGCGTGGCTGGCAGGACGACGGCCTCGACCTGCCTGCGCTGGAGATGACCAAGTGGTTCGACACGAACTACCACTACCTGGTGCCGGAGCTGGAGCGCGGGCAGTCGTTCCGCCTGCGTGGCGACAAGCCGCTTGCGGAGTTCATCGAAGCGCGCGACGCCGGCGCCAGGGCACGCCCGGTGCTGCTGGGCCCGGTGAGCTTCCTGCTGTTGTCCAAGTGCGTGGACGGCAGCCAGGCCCTGGACCTGTTGCCGGCGCTGCTTCCGGCGTACGCGCAACTGCTTGCCCAGCTCCGGGATGCCGGCGCGGAGTGGGTCCAGCTGGACGAGCCCTGCCTGGTGCTGGATCTCGGCGATGCGGAGCGGCGCGCATACGAGGAGGCCTATCACACGCTTGCCGATGCGGCCGGCCCGAAGCTGCTGCTGGCGACCTACTTCGGCACGCTGGAGCACAACCTGCCGTGGGCCGCATCCCTGCCGGCCCAGGGACTGCACGTGGACCTGGTGCGTGCGCCCGGACAGCTGGATGCGGTGCTCGGTGCGCTGCGCGAGGACTGCGTGCTCTCGCTCGGGCTGGTGGACGGTCGCAACATCTGGCGCGCCGATCTCGACCGGGCCGTGCTGCTCGCGCGCAGCGCCGCCGACCGCCTCGGCAAGGAGCGCCTGCAGGTGGCGCCCTCGTGTTCGATGCTGCACGTGCCCATCGACGCGAGCCTCGAAACCGGACTGGCGACGGAACTTCGCGGCTGGCTTGCCTTCGCCAAGGAGAAGATCGGCGAGCTTCGGGTGGTGGCCGATGCGCTCAATGGCCTGGCATCGGCAAACGCGACCCTCGAGCTCGCACGCGAGCGTCTCCAGCAACGCCGCCGGTCCAGGCGCGTCCACCGGGCCGAGGTCGCTGCGAGGGTCGAGGCCCTCACCCCGGACGATGCGCGCCGCAAGAGCCCATATGCGCAGCGCAGCGCGCTCCAGCAGCGCCGCTATGGCTTGCCGGCGTTTCCGACCACCACGATCGGGTCGTTTCCGCAGACCCCGGAGGTGCGCAAGGCGCGCGCCGCGTTCAGGGCCGGCCGGCTGGACGAGTCACAGTACGTCCAGTTCCTCGAACAGCAGACCGCGCACTGCGTGCAGGTACAGGAGCAGATCGGCATCGACGTGCTGGTGCATGGCGAGTTCGAACGCAACGACATGGTCGAGTATTTCGGCGAGCAGCTGGAAGGATTCGCCTTCACCCGGAACGGATGGGTCCAGAGCTACGGCTCGCGCTGCGTGAAGCCGCCGATCATCTATGGCGACGTGTCGCGCCCCGCGCCGATGACGGTGCGCTGGTCGACCTACGCCCAGTCGCTGACCCAACGACCGATGAAGGGCATGCTGACCGGCCCGGTGACCGTGCTGCAGTGGTCGTTCGTGCGCGACGACCAGCCGCGTGCGGACACATGCCGGCAGATCGCGATTGCGCTGCGCGACGAGGTGGCGGACCTGGAGGCGGCCGGCATCGGCATCATCCAGGTCGACGAACCCGCGCTGCGCGAGGGCCTGCCGCTGCTGCGCAAGGACTGGGACGCGTATCTGGAATGGGCCGTGGAGTGCTTCCGCATCACGACTTCGCCGGTGGACGATGGGACGCAGATCCACACCCACATGTGCTACTCGGAGTTCAACGACATCATAGAAGCGGTCGCCGCGATGGACGCGGACGTGATCTCGATCGAAACCTCGCGGTCGCGGATGGAGCTGCTGGATGCGTTCGCGCAGTTCCGCTATCCCAACGCCATCGGCCCGGGCATCTACGACATCCATTCCCCGCGCATTCCCGATCGCGATGAAATGGGCGACCTGCTCCGCAAGGCCACGTCGGTGCTCGCGGTCGACCAGATCTGGGTCAACCCGGACTGCGGACTCAAGACCCGCGGCTGGGCCGAGACAACGGCCGCCCTGGAGGCGATGGTTGCGGCGGCCAAGGAGTTGCGCCTGGACCAGGCGGCCGCCTAGCATCCATGCCCCTCATGGGGGCGAGACCTGTTCCACCGATGCACCCGCCGCGCCGAGTGCGGCGCGCGTGGGTGCATCGCCTTCCGGCGTCACCGGCCGCGTGAGCTCCCACAGGACGCTCGCGCGCAAGCCCGCCTCGATCGCGTCCTGCGCCGACCACAGCACGCAGTAGTCGCGCGCCAGGCCGCACAGGTGCACCTCCTCGATGCCGCGCTCGCGCAGCCAGCCGGCCAGGCCGGTGGGCGGGCGGTGGCCGTCGGGGCCGACGTTCTCGCGGAAGGCGCTGTAGGAATCCACCTGCGGGCGGGTGCCCTTGCGGAGGATCAGGTCGGCCAGGCTCCAGTCGACACGCGCATCGAGGGCGGCACCCGGCGTGCCCTGCACGCAGTGGTCGGGCCACAGCACCTGGGGATGGCCGTGCAGTTCGATCGTCTCGAACGGCCGGCGCCCGGCGTGGCTGGAGGCGAAGGAGGCGTGGCCGCGCGGATGCCAGTCCTGGGTGGCGACCACGGTGCGGTAGGCGCGCGAGGCGAGCAGGTCGGCGATGCCGGGCACGATCGCGTCGCCCTCGTGGCAGGGGAGCGCGCCGCCGGGCATGAAGTCGGGCTGGAGGTCGATCACCAGCAGGGCGGTGGTGGGGGGGTGGGGCGTGGGCATCGTGGGGGGCGTGACGGGGAAGGGGAGGGGCGGGGGGCGGCTGGCCCCCACCCGGCCCTCCCCCGCAGGCGGGGGAGGGGGATCCGGCCCTGCCCCGCAGACGGGGGAGGATGAATCAGGCCCTGCTCCGCGGGGGAGGGGGATGGCGGGGCCCGCCGCGGGAGGGTGACAGCGCGCGGACTCAGGTGATCGAGGCCTGGTAGATCGACTCGATCGAGGCGTCGAGCGCCTTGTTGAACTCGTCGTCGCTCTGCTGCGCGGTCAGGCCTTCGGTCAGCGCGCGGCTGAAGCTGGCGATCACGCCGGGGTTGCGGGCGAGCCGGGCGTTCGCCTCGTCGCGGCTGTAGCCACCCGAGAGCGCGACCACGCGCAGCACCACCGGGTGCTCCACCAGCTCCTTGAAGAAGCCGTCCACCTCGGGAAGGGTGAGCTTGAGCATCACCGGGCCGGACGGATCGAGCGCGTCCAGGCGCTCGAGCAGGCCCTGCTTGAGCGCGACCTCGATCTGCGCCTTGTCGGCGGCCTTGATGTCCACCTCCGGCTCGATGATCGGCACCAGGCCGGCGGCGACCACCTGGCGGGCGACCTCGAACTGCTGGTCCAGCACCGCGGCGATGCCTTTGGCGTTGTTGGCCTTGATCACCGAGCGTTCCTTGGTGCCGAACACGCCGCGCGCCCTGGCCCGCTCCAGCAGGTCGGCCAGGCCGGGCATCGGCTTCATCACCTGCACGCCGTCGGCCTCGTCGGCCAGGCCCTTGTCGATCTTCAGGAACGGGACCACGCCCTTGTCTTCCCACAGGTAGGCGACCGCGTTCTTGCCCGCGAACTCGCCGTCCATGGTGCGCTCGAACAGGATCGCGCCGAGGATGCGCTGGTCGAACGCCGGGCTGGTGACGATCCGGGTGCGCATCGCGTGCACCTGGGCGAACATCTCCTCCTCGTTCGAATACGCCGACTCGTCCACCCCGTAGAGCTTGAGTGCCTTGGGCGTGCTGCCGCCGCTCTGGTCGAGCGCGGCGATGAAGCCCTTGCCGGAAGCGATGCGGTCGCGTTGCTGCGGGTTGATGGCCACGATGGCGGGACTCCTGTGCAATGGGTCGGGGACGGGAGCCGGGGATGATAGCGCGCCCGCCGGCGCCGGCCCGCCCCGCGCGACGTGCGGCCGGCGGCGGGCGGCGGCGCGCCACCGACCCGTCCTGTCGTCGGACGGACGCCGCGGTGCGTGGCGCGACGTCGTGGCCCGCGCGCAACGCACGAGAGCCCGCCCGCATCGGCCTGCACGGCCTTGCACGCAGCGCCAGAGCGCACCTGCCGCGCATGTCCGGCACGGCGGCGGCCGCGCTTGCCCACGCGCCGCGCGCTGGTGCAAGCTGGCGCCCCTTCCGATCCGCGCCCCTGCCGGCGACGCCTGCATGATTCCGCATCGCACCCGCGCCGGATCCCGCGACCGCGAGCCCCGCGCATGGACCTGAGGCCGATGCTGCCGCCGTGGCTGCAGCCCTGGCTGGAGGGGATCAGCGTCCTGCTCCAGGTGGTGGCGATCGTGCTCGCGGCGCTGCTGCTGCGCTGGCTGGTGCTGCGCCTGGTGCGGCGCCTGGCGGCCAGCTACGACCTGCCGGCCCAGATCGTGCTCATCGCCCGGCGCACGACCAGCTTCCTGCTGGGCTTCGCCGCCCT
The DNA here is from genome assembly GCF_000472505.1 of Luteimonas sp. J29. Taxonomy (GTDB): domain Bacteria; phylum Pseudomonadota; class Gammaproteobacteria; order Xanthomonadales; family Xanthomonadaceae; genus Luteimonas. The sequence goes on along the minus strand of NZ_AWZR01000001.1, from coordinate 63,242 downwards.
GCTGCTGGTGCTGCGCGCGCTGGGCGTGTCGGGCGCGGTGCTGTGGGGCGCGTTCACCGGCTTCGCCACCGTGGCCGCGGTCGCGTTCTTCGCGCTGTGGAGCGTGCTCACCAACGTGTTCTGCGCGCTGCTGATCCTGGTCACGCGCCCGTTCCGGCTGCTCGACCACATCGAGCTGGTCGACAGCGGCGACAAGCCCGGCCTGCGCGGGCGCGTGGTGGACATGAACCTGGTCTACGTCACCCTGGCCGAATCCCACCCGGGCGGCGGCGAGAGCGTGCTGCGGGTGCCCAACAGCCTGTTCTTCCAGCGCGCGACCCGGCGCTGGCGCGGGGAACCGCCCCCGCCCCCGCCCGCGCAGCCCTCCAGCGGCGACGGCGACGCCGCGCGCCTGCCGACCGGCGGCGGCGGAAGTTCGGTGGCCAGCCACTTCCCCTGATCGCGCAGGCGCCGTTCGCATAGGATGCGGGCTCCACGCCACGCCGGAGGTCCCGGATGCCCCGCATCGCCCCGCTTGCCCTCTCCGCCCTGATCGCCCTGCTGCCCGCGGCCGCCCAGGCCGCGCCCGACGTCGACGCCGCGGCGCGCGCGCTGCAGGCGAAGGTGGTCGAGTGGCGGCGCGACCTGCACCGGCATCCGGAACTGGGCAACGAGGAAGTGCGCACCGCCGGGGTCGTCGCCGACCACCTGCGCGCGCTGGGCCTGGAGCCGCGCACCGGGATCGGCGCCACCGGCGTGGCCGCGGTGCTCAAGGGCGGCCGGCCCGGCCCGCGCATCGCGCTGCGCGCCGACATGGACGCGCTGCCGGTCACCGAGGCCACCGGCCTGCCGTATGCCTCGACCGTGCGCGGCGAGTACCGCGGCCAGCCGGTGGGGGTGATGCACGCCTGCGGCCACGACATGCACGTGGCGATCCTGATGGGCGTGGCGCAGGCGCTGGCCGGCATGCGCGAGGAGCTGCCGGGCGAAGTGATGTTCATCTTCCAGCCCGCCGAGGAAGGGCCGCCGGTGGCCGGCGAGGTGGCCGGCGCGCGGCGCATGCTGGACGAAGGGATCTGGGACGACTTCCGGCCCGACGCGGTGCTGGGCCTGCACGTGTGGTCGCGGCTGCACGCCGGCCAGCTGGGCGTGCGCAGCGGCCCGTTCATGGCCAGCGCCGACGAGTGGACCCTGACCATCAGCGGCCGCCAGACCCACGGCTCGCAGCCCTGGGCCGGCGTGGACCCGCTCACCGTCGCCGCGCAGGTGCTGCTGGGCACGCAGGCGATCATCGCCCGCCAGGTCGACATCACCGCGCATCCGGTGGTGCTCACCGCCGGCCAGATCCAGGGCGGCACGCGCTTCAACATCATCCCCGACCAGGCCACGATGGTCGGCACCCTGCGCACCTTCGACCCGCAGGTGCGCGAGGACGTGATCGAACGTTTCCGCGCCACCGCCACCCACTTCGCCGCGGCCAGCGGCGCGACCGCGCAGCTCGAGGTCGCCGGCAACGCGCCCTCGACCAGCAACGACCCGGCCCTGTTCCAGCGCTTGCGCCCCTCGCTGGAGAAGGCCGCCGGCGCCGGCAACGTGGTCGAGGTGCCGCGCTACACCATCGCCGAGGACTTCTCGGTGTTCGCCAACGAGGTGCCGGGCTTCTACTTCTTCGTCGGCACCACGCCGCGCGGGCAGGCGCTCGAGTCGGCGCCGATGAACCACTCGCCGCTGTACGCGCCGGACGAGTCCGCGCTCGACCTCGGCCTGCGCGCGCTGCTGCAGGCGACCGTGGATTTCCTCGAGGGCGGCTGAGGCCTACCCGCCCGCCCACTGGCGCAGCGGATGCGCCGGGTCGGCGAGCAGGCGCAGCGCCAGCGCGATCGACACCACCACCAGCAGCGGCCGGATCACCCGCGCGCCGCGGCGCATCGCGAAGCGCGCCCCCAGCCGCGCGCCGATCCACTGGCCCGCGCCCATCACCAGGCCGACCTTCCACAACACCGCGCCGGCCGCGGCGAACACCGCGAGCGCGCCGAGGTTGGAGCCGAAGTTGAGCAGCTTGGTGTGCGCGGTCGCCTTGAGGATGGTGAAGCCGGCGAGCGACACGAAGCCGAGCATCAGGAACGAACCGGTGCCGGGACCGAACACGCCGTCGTAGAAGCCGATCGCCGGCACGAACAGCAGTCCGAACAGCAGCGGACTGATCCGGCGGTGGCGTTCGAGCTCGCCCACGCCGCGCTTGAAGCCGAAGTACAGCGCGACCGCCACCAGCAGCAGCGGCAGCACCGCGCGCAGCCAGTCGGTGGGCAGGGCGGTGGCCAGCAGCGCGCCACCGACCGAACCCAGCGCCGCCCCCGTCGCCATCGGCCACTGCGCGCGCAGGTCGACGTGGCCGCCGCGCGCGTAGCTCCAGCTGGCCGCGCCCGAGCCGAACGCGGCCTGCAGCTTGTTGGTGCCCAGCACCTGCAGCGGCGGGATCCCCGCCAGCAGCATCGCCGGGATCGTGACCATGCCCCCGCCGCCGGCGATCGCGTCGATGAAACCGGCCAGCAGCGCGGCCAGGAACAGCCACGCCAGCACCTGCAGGGCGAGTTCGTGCATCGCGGGGGAAGAAGGAGCGCGTGGCGCGGGAACGGCGAGTCTACGCAGCGCGCGTTCGGTTAGCATCCGGGGCACTTCCCGGGAGACCGCTCGATGCAACCGCGCCTGCTGCCCACCGCCCTCGCCTGCCTGCTCGCCGCCAGCCTGCCCCTCGCCGCCGTGTCCGCGCAACAGCGCCCCGAAGTCGTCGAGGCCGCGCGGACGCTGCAGTCGAAGGTGATCGAGTGGCGCCGCGACATCCACCAGCACCCGGAGCTGGGCAACCGCGAGACGCGCACCGCCGCGCTGGTCGCCGCGCACCTGCGATCGCTCGGGCTCGAGCCCAGGACCGGCATCGCCACCACCGGCGTCACCGCGGTGCTCAAGGGCGGGCGGCCCGGCCCCCGGATCGCGCTGCGCGCCGACATGGACGCTCTGCCGGTCACCGAGCGCGTGGACCTGCCGTTCGCCTCGAAGGCCACCGCCACCTTCCGCGGCGAGACCGTGGGCGTGATGCACGCCTGCGGCCACGATGCGCACGTGGCGATCCTGATGGGCGTGGCCGAAGCGCTGGTCGCGATGCGGGACGAACTTCCGGGCGAGGTGCTCTTCATCTTCCAGCCGGCCGAGGAAGGCGCACCGGAAGGCGAGGCCGGCGGCGCCGAGGAAATGCTGGCCCAGGGCGTGTTCGCCGACTTCCGGCCCGACGCGGTGTTCGGCCTGCACGTGAGCTCCTCGCTCAATGCCGGCCGGATCGCGGTGCGCCCGGGCCCGCTCATGGCCGCGTCCGACGCGTTCGAGATCACGGTCAAGGGCCGGCAGACGCACGGCTCGCGGCCGTGGAACGGCGTCGATCCGGTCGTCGCCGCCGCCGACCTGGTGTCGACCGCGCAGACCATCGTCAGCCGCCGCACCGACATCACCCGGCTGCCGGTCGTGCTGACCTTCGGCGCGGTGAAGGGCGGCATCCGCCACAACATCATCCCCGACCAGGTCGAACTGATCGGCACCATCCGTACCTTCGACGACGACATGCGCCAGGCGGTGCTCGACGACCTGCGCAACGTCGCCGGACACGTCGCCGCCGCGCACGGGGCCACGGTGGAGGCGCGGATCCCGATCGACCACAACTACCCGGTCACCGTGAACGACCCGGCGCTGGCGGCGCGGATGCGGCCCAGCCTCGAGCAGGCGGTCGGCGAGGGCAACGTCCTCGACCCGGGCCTGATCACCGGCGCGGAGGACTTCTCGTTCTTCGCCCGCGAGGTGCCGGGCCTGTTCTTCTTCGTCGGCGCCACCCCGCGCGGCGTCGATCCCGCCAACGCGGCCAGCAACCACTCGCCGGAGTTCTTCCTCGACGAGGAGGCGCTCGACGTCGGACTGCGGGCGATGCTGCAGGTCTCGCTCGACTACCTGCACGGCGGAGAGGGCTGAGGCCGCGCGGGCCGCTCCTCAGGGCGCCGCCACCACATCGAACACCGCCTCGCGCAGCGGCGCGACGCCCTGCTCCCACGGCCGCCGGTAGACCAGCCGGATCCGCGCCTGGCCAGGCTCCACGGCGCGGAAACGCCAGCGCAGGGTGGTGGCCGCCCCCACCAGGGGCGGGTCCGCCGGCGCCCCGTCTTCCTGCCGTGGCGGCGGCACCGCGCGCACCAGCCGCGGTGCACCGTCCTCCACGAGTTCCCAGGCGTAGCCGGTGCCGGCATTGCCCTGCAGGGCGATCTCGAGTACCTGGCCCACGGCCAGCACGGTCGGGCCCTGCGCTGCCGGCGCGACGACCTCCGGCGCGTCGGCGGCAGACAACCGGGCGGGTTCCGAGGCATTGGCCGGTGACCGGTGGTGGACGCAGGCGGCCAGCAGGCACGGCAGCAGCAGGACGTGGAGCGGGCGCATCGCGTCGCCTCCCGCAGGGCGGTTCCCGGGCTCATGACAGCACAGCGACTAGAATCGCGCCATGACACGACCCGAAGACTCGCTGCTCGGCCGCGAGGTCGCCTATCCCCGCCGCTACGATCCGGCGCTGCTGTTCCCGGTGGCGCGTGCACCATCGCGCGCGGCGCTGGGCGTCGACGGCGCGCTGCCGTTCGCCGGCCACGACCGCTGGCACGCCTACGAGCTGTCGTGGCTGGACGCGCGCGGCAAGCCGCAGGTCGCCACCGCCACGTTCCTGGTGCCCGCCACGACCCCGCACCTGGTCGAGTCGAAGTCGCTCAAGCTCTACCTCAACTCGCTCAACGGCGAGCGCTTCGATGCGCCCGAAGCGGTGCGCCAGCGCATCGCCGACGACCTGTCGCGCGCGGCCGGCGGTCCGGTCGAGGTGCGCTTCGGGCTGCCGCCGGCGGGCGGCGACGACGGCGCGGCCTGCATCGACGCGCTCGAGGTGGACATCGACCGCTACGGCCCGCCCGATCCCGGCCTGCTCCGGGCCGATCCCGGCGACGAGGCCGACGAGGTGCTGCGCAGCCACCTGCTCAAGTCCAACTGCCCGGTCACCGGCCAGCCGGACTGGGCCACGATCGACGTCGCCTACAGCGGCCCGCGCATCGACCGCACCGCGCTGCTGCGCTATCTGGTCTCGTTCCGCGAGCACGCGGGCTTCCACGAGCAGTGCGTGGAGAAGGTGTTCGTGGACGTGCTCGCGCGCTGCGCGCCGCGGCGGCTTTCGGTAGAGGCGCGCTACACCCGCCGCGGCGGGCTGGACATCAATCCGTGGCGGGCCACGCCCGGTACCACGCCGCCACCGCCGCGACGCGAGGACCGGCAATAGCTGAACGGCCCGCGGGCGCGATCGCGATGCGCCCTTAACGCGTCGCGTGCGACCGTCGCGCTGCACTTCCAGCGCAGGAGCCGCGCCATGACCAACGACCGCAAGCCCGACTTCTCGGGCGTCCAGAGCGGCGCCAGCAGCGTGCCGGCCGACGGCGTGAAGCCGACCGGGGGCAAGCCCGATTTTTCGAACGTGGTCAGTGGCGCCGACAGCGTCCCGGCCGCCCAGGGCGGTGCCGGCAGCCTCGGCGCGCGCAGCTACACCATCGAGAAGGGCGACACCCTGTCGGCGATCGCCAAGCGCGTGTACGGCAAGGCGAGCTACTGGCAGCGCATCTTCGACGCCAACCGCGACACCATCGACAACCCCGACCGCATCTTCCCCGGCCAGGTGATCACCCTGCCCGAGATCGAGGAGGCCGGCGAGGGCCGCGCCCCGCCGCCTGCCGAGGCCTGACACGCCCATCGCCCATCGAAGAGGACCTTCCCATGCGCCAGATCCGACTTTCCCAGGCCCTGCTGGCCGCTGCCGTGGGCGCCGCCGCCCTCGCCGGCTGCCGCAAGGAAGAGCCCGCCCCGGCCGTGCCGCCGCCGACCGCCGCCGAACCGGCCGCACCCGCAGCGGCACCGATGCCCGCGCCGGCACCGGCCAGTACCGCCAGCATCAGCCTCGGCAACGCGATCGGTGCCGACAACCGCATCGCCGCGCCGCAGACCACCTTCGCCAGCGGCGACACCATCCACGCGTCGGTGGAGACCGACGGCCCGGCGCGGCGGCTGGACGCGAGGTGGACCCACCTGGACAGCGACCAGGTCGTGGCCGAAGAGCAGAAGGACGTCGCCGCCGGCGCGCAGGTCACCGACTTCCACATCAGCAAGCCCGACGGCTGGCCGCCCGGCCGCTACCGCTTCGAGGTGTCGCAGGACGGCAACCCGGTCGGCAGCAGCGAATTCGAGGTGCGCTGACCAGCACCACCGGACGCGAAGCGGGCAGGAGGCGCGGCACAGCCCGCGCCTCTTCTTTTTTCGCGCGCGCAACGCGGGCCCGCCGTCCCTGCGCCGGGGTAAGGCACGGCGCGGTTTTGCCCCGTCCGGGCCGACGCGCGACAATGGCGCGATTGACTTTCCGCCGCCGCGACGAGACGAGCCCGCATGTCCGAGACCCCGAAGATCATCTACACCCTCACCGACGAGGCGCCGTTCCTGGCCACGGCCTCGCTGCTGCCGATCGTGCAGGCGTTCGCGGGCGCCGCGGGGATCGCGGTGGAGACGCGCGACATTTCGCTGTCGGGGCGGATCCTGGCCCAGTTCCCGGACCTGCTGGGCGAGCGCGCGGTGGGCGACGACCTGGCCGAACTGGGCGAGCTGGCCAAGACCCCGGAAGCCAACATCATCAAGCTGCCCAACATCAGCGCCTCGGTGCCGCAGCTCAAGGCCGCGATCCGCGAACTGCAGGCGCAGGGCTACCCGCTGCCCGAGTATCCCGACGAACCCGGGGACGACGCCGAGCGCGACATCAAGGCGCGCTACGGAAAGGCGCTGGGCAGCGCCGTGAACCCGGTGCTGCGCGAGGGCAATTCCGACCGCCGCGCGCCGGCGGCGGTGAAGAACTACGCGCGCAAGCACCCGCACCGGATGGGCAAGTGGTCGCCGGATTCGAAGTCGCACGTCGCGCACATGGACGAGGGCGACTTCTACGCCAGCGAACTGTCGGCGACGATGCCGGCCGACGACGTCCTGTCGATCACCTTCCACGGCAAGGACGGCAGCACGAAGGTGCTGAAGGACTCGCTGAAGGTACAGGCCGGCGAGATCGTCGACGGCGCGCGCATGTCGCGCAGGGCGCTGGCGGCGTTCGTCGCCCGCCAGATCGAGGACGCGAAGGCGCAGGGCGTGCTGTTCTCGCTGCACCTGAAGGCGACCATGATGAAGGTCTCCGACCCGATCATGTTCGGCGTGGTGGTCGAGGAGTTCTACCGCCCGGTGCTGGAGAAGCACGCCGCGGCGCTGGCCGAGGCCGGCTTCAACCCGAACAACGGCATCGGCGACCTGTACGCGCGGATCCAGGCGCTGCCCGCGGCCACCCGCGAGGCGATCGAGGCCGACATCGCCGCGCTGTACGCGCAGCGCCCGGCGCTGGCGATGGTCAACTCCGACAAGGGCATCACCAACCTGCACGTGCCCAGCGACGTGATCGTCGACGCCTCGATGCCGGCGATGATCCGCGACTCGGGCTGCATGTGGAACGCACAAGGGCAGCTGCAGGACGCCAAGGCGGTGATCCCCGACCGCTGCTACGCCGGCATCTACCAGGCGGTGATCGAGGACTGCAAGGCCAACGGCGCGTTCGACCCGGCGACCATGGGCAGCGTGCCCAACGTCGGCCTGATGGCGCAGAAGGCCGAGGAATACGGCAGCCACGACAAGACCTTCCAGGCGCCGGGCGACGGCGTGATCCGGGTGACCGACTCGAAGGGCGAGACCGTGTTCGAGCACGCGGTCGAGGCCGGCGACATCTGGCGCGCCTGCCAGACCAAGGACGCGCCGATCCGCGACTGGGTCAAGCTCGCGGTCGACCGCGCCCACATCAGCAAGACGCCGGCGGTGTTCTGGCTCGATCCGGCGCGCGCGCACGACGCGCAGGTCATCGCCAAGGTCGAGACCTACCTCAAGGAGCACACCCTCGACGCGCTCGACATCCGCATCCTGCCGCCGGTGGAGGCGATGAAGTTCTCGCTCGAGCGCATCCGCAAGGGCCTGGACACCATCTCGGTGACCGGCAACGTGCTGCGCGACTACCTCACCGACCTGTTCCCGATCATGGAGCTTGGCACCAGCGCCAAGATGCTGTCGATCGTGCCGCTGATGGCCGGCGGCGGCCTGTTCGAGACCGGCGCCGGCGGCAGCGCGCCCAAGCACGTGCAGCAGTTCCTCGAGGAGAACTACCTGCGCTGGGATTCGCTGGGCGAGTTCCTGGCCCTGGGCGCGTCGCTGGAGCACATCAGCCAGCGCTGGCTGAACTCGGCCGCCCCGGTGCTGGCGCGCACCCTCGACCAGGCCAATGGCCGGATCCTGGACGAGAACCGCTCGCCGGCGCGCAAGGTCGGGGGGCTCGACAACCGCGGCAGCCATTTCTACCTCGCCCTGTACTGGGCCCAGGCGCTGGCCGCCCAGGACGAGCATGCGGGCCTGAAGGCGAAGTTCGCGCCGCTGGCCAAGGTGCTGTCGGAGAACGAGGAGCGGATCGTGGCCGAGCTCAACGGCGTGCAGGGCCGGCCGGTGGACATCGGCGGCTACTACCGCCCGGACATGGAAAAGGTGTCGGCGGCGATGCGCCCGAGCCGGCTGTTCAACGAGGCGCTGGCGGCGCTGTAGTCCACGCCGCCGCCGCGCACACCCGGCGCGGCGGACCGGCATGCTAGGCTCGGCCGCACCTCCATCGTGCGGCCCGAGACCATGATCCGACATCCGCTGCTCCGCGCCGGCCTGCTCGCCCTGGCCCTGGCGCCCGCCCTGTCCACCGCCGTGGCGGCCGATCCGTCCGCACAAGCGCAGTCCGCCGCGCCTGCCGCCGATCCCGCGCTGCAGGCGGTGCTAGCCGGCGACTGGCGCAGCGAGGCCAACCGCGCCCGCGACCGGTACCGCCATCCGGCCGAGACGCTCGCGTTCTTCGGCCTCAAGCCCGACCAGACCGTGGTCGAGATCACCCCCGGCGGCGGCTGGTACGCCGAGATCCTCGCGCCGTACCTGCGCGAACACGGCCGCTACGTCGCCGCGGTGGTCGACCCGCAGGCGCTGCCCGAAGGCGGCCGCGACTACCAGCAGCGCGCCAGGGACGGGCTGGAGCAGCGCTTCGCCGCCTCCCCGGCGCAGTTCGACCGCGCCACCGTCGTCGCCTACGACCCGGCCGCGCCGGTGTTCGGCGAGCCCGGCTCGGCCGACCTGGTCGTGACCTTCCGCAACGTGCACAACTGGCGCAGCGCCGGCCAGGCCGAAGGCATGTTCAAGGGCTTCTTCGAGGTGCTGCGCGAGGGTGGCGTGCTGGGCGTGGTCGAGCACCGCGCCGCGGCCGACGTGCCCGCCGACGACCGCAGCGGATACGTCGGCCAGGACCAGGTGATCGCGATGGCCGAGGCCGCCGGCTTCCGCCTCGACGCGACCAGCGAGATCAACGCCAACCCGGCCGACACCAAGGACCACCCGAACGGCGTCTGGACCCTGTTCCCGGTCGGCCGCCACGACGCCACCGACGCGGACAAGTACCGCGCCATCGGCGAGAGCGACCGGATGACGCTGCGGTTCGTCAAGCCCGCCGGCGAATAGCCCTCCGCCTCCGCGCCTCCGGCACCGCGCGCGGGTGATGCCATCCGGCAGCCCGCGCACCGGTCGCCTCCAACCGGCTGCATCCGCGTCGCGCCGGCCCCGCCCGCCAGGACTGCTCCGGCCCCACGCCATCTGCATCGCGCGGGCGAATCGATGAGGCAGCCCGCCCGCTGGCGACCCTCCGCCCACGCCGCGGGCGCGTCCCGCCCGATCCGCGCAGGGACCTGGGCCCCGCCCGCCCCCCGTCCATCTAAGCTATGCCTCCCGGGCAATCCCCCGGGACCGTCGCCGCGCGGCGCGCCGCGGCCACGGGCCATGCGCGCGCCCGGACGGCATCTCCCCATGCGCAAGACCCTCCTCGCCCTCGGCCTCGCCCTCGCCACCCTGCCGGCGTTCGCCGCCCAGCCCCTGGTCCCGGGCAAGGCCGTGCAGGGCCGGCTCCAGGCCAGCGACCGCCCCAGCGACCGCGGCGGACGCAGCCACGACTACAGCCTGCGCCTGCGGCAGGGCCAGCTGGTGGTGATCACGGCGCGCTCGGAGGACTTCGACCCGGTGCTGCTGGTGTTCGGTGGCGACGGCGAGTTGCTGGCCGAGAACGACGACCACGAGAACGGCAGCACCAACGCCGCGGTGGTGATGACCGCGCCGGAGACCGGCACCTACACGGTGCGCGTGAATTCGCTGCCGATGGGCGACGGCCACCTCGGCGACTACACCCTGCGCGCCGTGGTGCTCGAGGACAACTGAGCGTGGCGTGGCGCTGATCGCGCTCAACAAGCCGTACGGAGTGCTGTGCCAGTTCACCGACCGCAGCACTCCGCCGCGGCCCACGCTCGCCCGTTTCGGGCTGCCGGCGGGCGTGTATCCCGCCGGCCGCCTGGACCACGACAGCGAAGGCCTGCTGCTGCTGACCGACGACGGCGCGCTCGCCCACCGCATCACCGATCCGCGCCACAAACTGCCCAAGACCTACCTGGTGCAGGTGGAAGGCATGCCGACCCCCGCGCAGCTGCAGGCGCTGCGCGAGGGCGTGCTGCTCAACGACGGACCCACCCGGCCGGCGCGGGTCGAGGCCATCGACCCGCCCGCGCTGTGGCCGCGCGATCCGCCGGTGCGCCATCGCCTGACCGTGCCCGACGCGTGGCTGCGGCTGCAGATCCACGAGGGCCGCAACCGGCAGGTGCGGCGCATGACCGCGGCGGTCGGGCTGCCCACCCTGCGCCTGGTGCGGATGGCGATCGGCGAGCACGCGCTCGACGGGCTGGCGCCGGGGCAATGGCGGTTGCTCGACGCCCGGCCCGGGCGGTCGGCGCGCAGCCGGCGCGGGCGGATTCCCGGCGGCAGGGGCGTCTGTTAACGTTCGGGCAACCCGCCGCGGTACGGAGCACCGCAGGAACGCCGGAACCCATGCCCAATACCAAAGCCAGCGCCGGCCGGGTCCTGGTCGTCGACGACCAGCCGTCCAACCTGCGCATCATCAGCGCGCTGCTCTCCCGGCAGGGCTATTCGGTGTACACCGCCGAGAGCGGCGAGGAAGCGCTGCAGCGCCTGGAGCAGCAGCCGTCGGACCTGGTGCTGCTGGACATGATGATGCCGGGCATGGACGGCTTCGAACTGCTCGACGAGATCCGCGCCAATCCGGCGTGGTCGGGGCTGCCGGTGGTATTCCTCACCGCCGCCCACGACCGCGACCTGCTGCTGCGCGCGTTCGACTCGGGCGCGGTGGACTACGTCACCAAGCCGTTCATGCCGGAGGAACTGCTGGCGCGGGTGCAGGCGCACATCGGCCTCAAGCTCACCCGCGACCGGCTCGAGCGGGTGGCGCGCGAGCGCCAGGAACTGGTAAACCTGGTCGCGCACGACCTCAAGAACCCGCTCAGCAGCATCTTCTTCGCCAGCGACCTGCTGCTTACCGGGCAGACCCGCGCGGAGCGGGTCCCGCGCTACCTGCAGATGATCCGCGACAGCGCCGAGGACGCGCTGGGCTACATCCGCCGCTACCTCGAGACCCAGGCATCGGCGCGCTCGCAGGCCGCGCGCGAACCGGCCCGGGCGGCGCTGCCCGAGCTGGTGGAATGGCTGGAGCGGCGCTACGCACTGCAGCTCGAGGACCGCGGCGCGCGACTGCGCGTGCTGTCGGTGTCGGATGCGACGGTGGCGATCGATCCGCTGGTGCTGCGCCAGGTGTGCGAGAACCTGATCAGCAACGCGATCAAGTACGCGCCGGGCAGCGACATCGACCTCTCGGTGCAGCCCGGCGCACCGGGCTACCAGCAGCTGCGGGTGGAGGATCGCGGGCCGGGGATCCCGGCGTCCAAGCAGTCGTCGCTGTTCACGCCGTTCTTCCGGGTCAACCCCAACGACGGGGTGAACGACGCGGTGTCCACCGGACTGGGGCTGTCGCTGGCGCGCCAGATCGTGGGCGCGGTGGGCGGCGAACTGCGCTACGAGGACCGCGAGGGCGGCGGCGCGCGCTTCGTGCTGGAACTGCCCGAGGCGGCCGCCGCCGCGGCTTCGGGCTGAGGCCGGGCCGGCGCGGGCCGGCCCATGCCCGGTGTCATTCGTTGCCGGCGGGCGTGTCGGCCGTGGCCTGCCTGGCACGCGAGGACCGCCGCCGCACGCTGGTGCCGTCACCCGAAGGCGCATCGCCCTTGCGCGACGCACGCCGCGCCTCGACCCGGCGCGCCTTGCCCTCGATCACCTGGCCGTCGCCATTGGCCTGTTGCTTGCGGCGGTAGCGATGGACCGCGTACCACGCCGCCCCGATCCCGACCGCGGCCGCGACCAGCACCGCCGGATTGCGGCGCAGGACACCGCCCACCGCACGCGAACCGGTTTTCGCCGCGCCCAGCGCCATGCCCGCCTGCAGCCATTTGCCGGCGCCGTCGGGCAGGGTGTGGCGGACGCTGTCGCCGACCTGGCCGACCAGGTCCATCATTTTTCCGGAGATCGAATCGAGTCTGCTCATGGGGGAATCCTGGGCGGGAAGCCGATAGTGGCACAGTCTGCGGCCGCCGCCGTCGCCGCGGCGTGATGCGCTGCGGCGCGACGATTTACCCCCTGCCCCCATCCCGGCCTTCCCCCGCAAGCGGGGGAAGGAGCAGGGACTCCGCGCCGCGTCCGTCGCACCTGACACCCCCTCCCCCGCTCGCGGGGGAGGGCCGGGGTGGGGGCCGCATCCATCGCTACGCCAGGTGTCCTCGCTGCGGAACCTGCCCCCATCCCAGCCTTCCCCCGCAAGCGGGGGAAGGAGCAGGGACCGCGCTTCCGTCGCACCGACCCCCCTCCCCGCTTGCGGGGAAGGAACGCGCGGCTAGGTTCCACGCGGCTTCGCCCGATGGGTCGCGGTGGCGCTCCACGGATCTTCCGGCCACGGGTGCTTCGGATAGCGACCCTTCATTTCCTTGCGCACCTCCGGGTAGGTGCGGTCCCAGAACCCGCGCAGGTCGCGGGTCACCTGCAGCGGCCGGCCGGCCGGCGAGAGCAGGTGCAGGGTGAGCGGAACGCGGCCGTCGGCGATGCGCGGCGTGTCGGCCAGGCCGAACAGTTCCTGCAGCTTGACCGCGAGCACCGGCGGCTCGGGCGTGCCGTCGGCGGCGAGCGCGTAGTCGATGCGGCGTTCCATGCCTGAAGGCACCACGATCCGTACCGGCGCGAGCGCGTCGAGCCGCTGGCGCAGCGGCCAGTCCACCTGCGCGCGCAGCGCCTCGCCGAAGGCCTCGGCCGACAGCGCATCGAGCCGGGTCGCGCCCTCGAACAGCGGCCGCAGCCACGCCTCGCGCGTGGCCAGGAGCGCCTGGTCGGACACATCCGGCAGGCCCAGGTCCGGCATCCACGCGCGCAGCGACTGCACCCGGGCCTGCCACTGGCGCAGGGCCCCGGTCCAGGGCAGCACGTCGAGTCCGAGCGCGGCGACCGCATCGGTCAGCGCCTGCGGCGCCAGCGCGGGATCCACCGATCCGGAAGGACGCACGTCGAGCACGATGCCGTCGAAGCGGCGTACGCGCTCGGCCACCAGCGCGCGCCGCGCCTCGTCCCAGCGCACCTCGTCACGCTCGACGAAGCGTTCGCCGAAGTCGCGCCGCAGCCGCGCCTCGTCCACCGGCGCCGCGCGCAGCACCAGCGCATCGCGCGCCTCGTGGCGCAGTTCGCTGGCGACGATCCAGGGTTCGCCACGCAGCGCGCTGTCGTCGGGCAGCCGCGCGGTGCGGCCGTTGGCGAGCAGGTAGCGCTGCGGATCGCGCGGATGCACGCGGCCGATGCGGTCGGGGAAGGCGTGCGCGAGCAGGTCGCCCAGCACATGCGCGGGCGCCTCGCGCGGCGGCTCGCCGCGGGCGCCGAGGCGGCGCCGCCACTGCCGCGCGGCGGCGTCGATCGCGGCGAGCGTGGCGCGGTGGACGTCGGCGCCGGTGCGTCCGGCCCGGAACGCGGCCAGCGCCGCCCAGCGCGCGCGCCAGCCGTCGTCGCGGCCGCGCAGCGGGTCGCGCGCCTCGACCAGCGCGGCGAGGTCGCAGGCCAGCGCAGGTTCGTCGCCGTCGCGCGCGGCCAGCAGCATCGCCGCCAGCCGCGGATGGGTGCCGAGCGCGAGCATGCGCCGCCCGTCCGCGGTGATCCGGTGCTGGTCGTCGAGCGCGCCCAGGCGCCGCAGCAGGTCGCGCGCGGCCGCGAGCGCGCCCGGCGGCGGTGGATCGACGAAGCGCAGCGCGGCGTCGCCCCAGGCCGCCAGTTCCAGCGCGAGGCCGGCCAGTTCGACCTGCGCGATCTCGGGCCGGCGCTGCGGCTCCAGCCGCTGCGAGGCCGGCCACAGGCGATAGGCCCAGCCTTCGGCGACGCGGCCGGCGCGGCCGGCGCGCTGGTCGGCCGAGGCCTGCGCGATCGGCACCACGTCCAGGCGCGGGAAGCCGCTGCCCGGGTCGTAGCGCGGCTCGCGCGCCAGCCCGCTGTCGACCACCACGCGCACGCCCGGCAGGGTCACGCTGGATTCGGCGACGTTGGTCGCCAGCACCACGCGGCGACGGCCGTCCGCGGCAGGGCGCAGGACCTGCGCCTGGCGCTCGACCGGCAGCTCGCCGTGCAGCTCCAGCACCTCGGCGTCCACCGCCGCGCCTTCCAGCGCCTGCGCCGCGCGCGCGATCTCACGCCGGCCCGGCAGGAACACCAGCACGTCGCCCGGATGCCGCGCGAGCGCGTGCTCCACCGCGCGCCGCACCTGCGCCTCCAGCGCCTCGTCGCGGCGCGCCGGGAAGTGTTCGACCTGCACCGGATGGCTGCGGCCTTCGCTCGACAGCCGCGGCGCGTCGAGGAACGCGGCCAGCCGCTCGCCGTCGAGCGTGGCCGACATCACCACGATCCGCAGGTCCTCGCGCAGCGAGGCCTGCACGTCCAGCGCCAGCGCCAGGCCGAGGTCGGCCGACAGGTGGCGCTCGTGGAACTCGTCGAACAGCAGCGCGCCCACGCCCGGCAGCTCCGGGTCGTCCTGGATCATGCGGGTGAGGATGCCTTCGGTCACCACCTCGATCCGGGTCCGCGCCGACACCCGGTGCTCGAAGCGGATGCGGTAGCCGACGGTGCCGCCGACCTCCTCGCCCATCCGCGCGGCCATGAAACCGGCTGCGCTGCGCGCGGCCACGCGCCGCGGCTCGAGCATCACGATCCGGCGTCCGGCCAGCCACGGCGCCTCGAGCAGCGCCGGCGGCACCGCGGTGGTCTTGCCGGCGCCGGGCGGCGCTTCGAGCACCAGCCGCGGATGCGCGGCCAGGCTGTCCCGGATCGCGGGCAGCAGTGGCGTGATCGGAAGATCCATGGAGGCGATGGTCGCGTGCCGGCCGGATCGTCGGCGCGGGAGCCCCATTATCCGGCCATTCGGACGCCGCCGGCGCGAACCGTCCAGCCCGCGGCGCGGCATGCGCGTGGCGGCCGGCTAGAATGCGCGGCTCGTCCTTCGACGCGCGCTCCATGCAACTGGTCGACATCGGCGCCAACCTCACCCACGACAGCTTCGACCGCGACCGCGACGCCGTGCTCGAACGCGCGCGCGCGGCCGGCGTGGTGCAGATGGTGGTGACCGGCGCCAGCCGCGAGCATTCGCCGAAGGCGCTGGAGCTGGCGCGCGCGCATCCGGGCGTGCTGTTCGCGACCGCCGGCGTGCATCCGCACCACGCGGTGGAGTACACCGCCGAGTGCGACGCGCAGATGCGCGAGCTGCACCGCCACCCGGAAGTGGTGGCGGTGGGCGAATGCGGCCTGGACTACTTCCGCGACTTCTCGCCGCGCCCGGCGCAGCGCAAGGCGTTCGAGCGCCAGCTCGAGATCGCCGCCGACCTGGCCGCCGCCGGCAATCCCAAGCCGCTGTTCCTGCACCAGCGCGATGCGCACGCCGACTTCGTCGCGATCCTGCGGGCGTTCGAGGGCCGGATCGGCCCGGCCGTGGTGCACTGCTTCACCGGCACCCGCGAGGAACTGTTCGACTGCCTCGACCACGACTGGCACATCGGCATCACCGGCTGGCTGTGCGACGAGCGCCGCGGCGCGCACCTGCGCGAGCTGGTGAAGCACATCCCGGCGCAGCGGCTGATGGTGGAGACCGACGCGCCCTACCTGCTGCCGCGCACGCTCAGGCCGATGCCGAAGGACCGCCGCAACGAACCGGCCTTCCTGCCGCACATCGTCGAGGAACTGGCGCGCGACCGCGGCGAGGACCCGGCCACGACCGCGGCCGCCAGCACCGCCACCGCGCGCGCCTTCTTCCGCCTGCCCGAAGCCGGCTGACGCGCCGCTCAGGCGCCGGGATCGAAGCCGTAGACGAGCACGCAGCCGGTGCCGTCGAAGTGCGGCAGGCCGTCGACGTCCTCCACCGGCCGGCCTTGCACGCGCAGCCAGCCGCCGCGCGCGCCCACCGCGTCGATCGCGGCCAGGCCGCCGACGTCGAACGGTTGCGCCGACAGCGCGCCACGCAGGCCACGGAACACGACGGGCGCCTCGCCGTAGCGTTCGCGCAATGCGTCCTCGTCGCCGAGCAGCGACTCGAATTCCGCGTAGGCGACCTCGTCGAACCCGTCGTCGACCAGCAGGAAGCCACCTTCGGCCTCGTACGGGCGCCCTTCGACCGTCGTGGTCGCGTCGGCGGGGTCGTCGTCGGAGGGGTCGCCCGCGACCGCCAGCAGGCGCACGCCGTCGTCGGCGTCGTCGGCGCCGTCGAGCGCGGCGCCCGCCTCCAGCACCGCGCCCGGCAGCAGGCCTTCGAGGGCGCGGGCGCGTCCGGCACGCGCGCGGTCGAGGCATGCGGCATCGTCGCCGCAGGCGCTGCGCGCGCGCGCCATCCAGTCGTCCTGGTCGCGGCGCAGGCAGGCGGGCGACTGCACGTGGTCGAGCGCGGCCTCGAGGTAGCGCGCGAGCACCGCCTCGATGCCCGTGCCCGGACCGGGGGCCGCGGCCGCGGGGGACCCGTCCGCCGCCGGTGCCGGGGCACCGGCGCCCGCCGCCGGCCGGTCGCAGCCGGCCAGCAGGCAACACGGCAGCGCCCAGGCCACCAGCCTCCGCAACATCGCCACGCCGTTCACCGGCGTTCGCGGAGGAAGGGCTGGACCACCACGTCTCCGCTGCCGGGCATGGTCATCCGCAGCTCCAGCCGGTTGCCTTCGCAGCGGTAGCCGTAGGTCAACGGCCCGCCCGCGCCGGCGGGCAGCCGCGAACGCGCCACCGTCGCACCGCTCCGGCTCAGCTCCAGGTCCGCCTCGGTGCGGTCCACGCCCTGGTGCAGGGTCAGGGTGTCGCCGGAGGTGGTCCAGCGCCCGCTGCCGCCGAACCGGCCGCCCGCCTTCGCCGCCATGCCGTCGCTGCCACGGGCGGTGGCGCTGCCGCGCATGTCGGCGCTGTAGGTGCCGTCGGCACGGAACTCGAAGCGCGCGCTGTCCTGCTGGACCTGCATCTGCAGGCCCGGGTTGCGGCGCTGCATCCATTCGGCGAACGCGTTGCCCTGCGGCTCCCAGCCGCCGACCAGGCAGGCGTCGTTCGCCGGGGCGGCGGCGGACGCCAGCAGGAGCGGCAGGAGCGCGGCGGAAGCGGACTTTCGCATGAGCATTCCTCCCTGGCCCGCGGGACCCGCGGGATGATGGCATGGCCTTGCACCGGGTACATACGCGATCCGGCGCCAACAGGTGCCAACGTCGGCGTTCAGGTGCGGTCCGCGGGATGGCCCGGCGCGGCGACGGCGGTGGGTTTCCGGTCCAGCGCGGCGGCCAGGCCCGCGCGGTCACGCGCCGGCGCGGCCCGTCCCGCGCGGCAATGCCAGGCGATGATGCGGCGCGGGGGTCAGCCGGCGCGCGCGGCCTCGTAGCACTGCAGGTGCGTCCAGGCGGCCTGCAGCAGCGGCGCTTCCAGGCCAGCGGCGCGGGCGCGATGCCACATGTCGCCGACGATGTGCGCGGCCTCGACCCGGCCGCCGGCCTCCAGGTCGCGCAGCATCGAGGCCTTCACCGCCGAGTCCGGATCCACCAGGTGGTCGCGCGCGGCGCGCGCGGCCCGGTCCGGCACCGGCCGGCCGGTCGCGGCGGCGACCGCCAGGCACTCCTCGTGCAGCGCGGCCATGAACGCCGCCCCGCCCTCGCTGCGGACGATCCCGCCGACGCTGGCGCGCATCAGGCAGGTGCCGGCGGCCAGGGCGGCGAGGAAGCTGAACTTGATCCACTGTTCGGTGGCGATGTCGTCGCTGGCGCGGTGGTCGATGCCGGCGCCCGCGCACAAGGCGGCGAACGCGTCCACGCGCGCGCTGCGCGAGCCGTCGCGCTCGCCGAACGTGATCGAGGCCGGTCGGCCCATGTGCACGATGCAGCCGTCCGCGGCCTTGGCCACGCTGATGAAGCACAGGCCGCCGAGCACGCGTTCGCGGCCGAAGCGCGCGTCGAGCGCGGCGTAGTGCAGCAGCCCGTTGAGGATCGGCAGGACCGTGGCACCGGCCTCCACCGCGGGCGCCACGTCGGCGATCGCGGCCTCCAGGTCCCAGGACTTGCAGCTCAGGACGGCGAGGTCGAAGGGGCCGTCGCGCAGCGCACCGGGCAGGGCGTCGGCGGTGAGTGCGCGCACCGCCAGGTCGGCGTCGCCCAGTTCGCTGCGGATGCGCAGGCCGTCGCGCGCCAGCTGCGCCGCGCGCGCCGGCCGGACCAGGAACGCGACCTCGGCGCCGGACTGCGCCAGGCGCCCGCCGAAGTATCCGCCGGTCCCCCCGGCGCCGAGCACCAGCACCCGCATCAGCTGCGCAGCCCCACGCCGCGGCGCAGCAGCCACAGCGACAGCGCGCCGAGCACGGCGACGAAGGCCAGCATCAGCGCGTAGGCGATCCACAGCGGCACGTCCGAGGTGCCCAGCAGGCCGTAGCGGAACGCGTTGACCATGTAGAAGATCGGGTTGAAATGCGTGGCCGTCTCGGCCCAGCCCGGCAGCAGCTTGACCGAATAGAACACGCCGCCCAGGTAGGTCAGCGGGGTCAGGATGAAGGTGGGCACGATCGCCACGTCGTCGAACTTCTTCGCGTAGACCGCGTTGACGAAGCCGGCCAGCGAGAAGATTGTCGAACCCAGCAGGACGGTGGTCAGGGTCACCAGCGGGTGCGGGATGCGCACCGTGGTGAAGCACATCGCGATCCCGAGCACGATCACGCCCACCATCAGCCCGCGCAGCACCGCGCCGGCCACGTAGCCGCCCAGAATCACCCAGTTGGGCATCGGGCTGACCAGCAGCTCCTCGATGTGGCGCCCGAACTTGGCGCCGAAGAAGCTGGAGGAGATGTTGCCGTAGCTGTTCTGGATCACGCTCATCATCACCAGGCCGGGGACGATGAACTCCATGTAGCTGTAGCCGCCCATCTGCCCGATGCGCGAGCCGATCAGGCCGCCGAAGATCAGGAAGTACAGGGTCATCGTGATCGCCGGCGGCACCAGGGTCTGGCCCCAGATGCGCAGGATGCGCGCGATCTCGCGCCGGGTGATCGTGTACAGCGCGACCCAGTGCAGGCGCGCGCCCGGCGGCGCGGCCACGATGCCGGAATGCGGATCGACCCGGCTCATGCGGCCTGCTCCCGGTCGCGGGCGCTGCCGGTCAGGCGCACGAACAGCTCCTCGAGTCGGTTCGACTTGGTCCGCATCGAGCGCACCCGGATCCCGGCCGCGTCGAACGCCGCGAACACCCGGTTGAGGTCCATCGCCCGCGGCATGTCGAGGTCGAGGGTGTGGTCGTCGCGCGCGGCCAGGGCGGCGCCCTCGATCGCCGGCAGCGTGGCCGGCAGCGCGCCCTCGACATCGAACAGGAACCCCTCGACGTCAAGCTTGGCCAGCAGCGCGCGCATCGGACCCTGCTCGACGATGGTGCCGCGGTCGATGATCGCCAGGTTGCGGCACAGCGACTCGGCTTCCTCGAGGTAGTGGGTGGTGAGGATGATGGTGGTGCCGGCGGCGTTGATCTCGCGCAGCACCCGCCACATGTCGCGGCGGATCTCGATGTCGACGCCGGCGGTGGGTTCGTCCAGGATCAGCAGCCGCGGCCGGGTCATCATCGCCCGCGCGATCATCAGCCGGCGCTTCATGCCGCCCGAGAGCGTGCGGCTCATCAGCCGCGCCTTGTCCCAGAGGAAGGCGCGGCGCAGCTCCTGCTCGGCGCGCGCCAGCGCCTCGGCGCGCGGCACCCCGTAGAAGCCGGCGTAGTTGACCAGGATGTCGAGCGGTTTCTCGAACATGTTGAAGTTGATCTCCTGGGGCACCAGGCCGATCTGGCGCATGGCCGCGCCGCGATCGGCCTCCAGGTCAATGCCGAACACCGACACCTGGCCGGAGGTCTTGTTGACCAGCGAGGAGATGATGCCGATCAGGGTGCTCTTGCCGGCGCCGTTGGGGCCGAGCAGGGCGTAGAAGTCGCCCGGCTGGACGTCCAGGGACACGCCGCGCAGGGCTTGCACGCCGTTGTCGTAGGTCTTTCGCAGGTCGCGGATCCGCAGCGCGGGGGCGCCGGGGACCGGGGCGGGAGCAGAGGTCATACCGTCGTGGGGGGTTTGGCCGGGTTTCACGGCGAGGGGCTAGTATAGGCGCCCCATCGGTCCGCTCCCGGGCCAAAGCATCCCATTCCTGTCTTGGCCATCGTCCAGTTTCCGCTCAAGCTCGTCGGCAAGCGCATGCTCGCGCCGTCGGTGGCGCACCTGACCTTCACCCGCGACGACGGCCAGCCGCTGGACTTCGTGCCCGGCCAGTTCATCCAGGTGCATTTCAACTACGCCGACGGCACGCCGACCCGGCGGTCGTACTCGCTGGCGACCATCCACGACCACGCCCTGGGCCCCGGCGACGCGGTCGAGATCGCGGTGAGCTACGTGCCCGGCGGCGCGGCCACCGCGCTGTTCGAAGGGCTCGAGCCGGGCGGCACGGTCCAGGCCAGCGGCCCGTTCGGGCGCTTCTGCCTGATGCCCGGCGACGACAACCGCCGCTACCTGCTGATCGCCACCGGCACCGGGGTGACCCCGTACCGGTCGATGCTGCCGCTGCTGGAGAAGGCGATCGCCGAGCGCGGCATCGAGGTCGTGCTGCTGTTCGGCGCGCGTACCCCGACCGAGCTGCTGTATGGCGACGAATTCCGCGCCTTCGCCGAACGGCACCCCGGGTTCCGCTTCGTCCCCTGCTTCTCGCGCGAGCTGCCGGCGCCGGGTTCGGCGCACGCGCACGCGGACGTGCGCCACGGCTACGTGCAGCAGTTCCTGGCCGAGTTCGCGCCCGACGCGCAGGGCGACATCGCCTACCTGTGCGGCAACCCGAACATGGTCGATGCCTGCTTCGAGGCACTGAAGGAGGCGGGCCTGCCGGTGCCGCGCATTCGCCGCGAGAAGTACGTCAGCAGCAAGTAGCCGCGGGGCGGTCAGGGCGACTGCGGCAGCGCGGTGATGCGGGCCATGGGCGGCGGTTGCCACTCCATCAGCGCCTGCTCGACCTGCATGCCGTTGGCCTGGACCCAGCGCCCGATCTCCCCGGCCGCGTCCTCCCCGTAGGCGCGGCGCGAGCGCACCACGACCAGGCCGGTGCCGTCGTGGAGCAGCAGGCGCGCGAACGCCGCCTCCACCATCGCCCCGCCGCCGAGCATCGCCACCACCAGGTGCTCGGCCGGCCGGTCGGGCGTGGCCGGGCGCGAGTCGGTGCGCACGACCACGCCGCCGTGCCGGTAGTTGGCGAGCACGCCATTGGCGACCGCGGCCAGTGCTACCCCGTCCGTGGCGTCGGGGCGCTCGACCAGGGTCAACATGTCCCGCCAGCGTTCCAGGTCTTCCTGCCCGGCGGGCGTGAACTCGTTCTGCCCCGCCTGCGACCAGCGGTGTTCGTAGGCGACGCCGGCCAGCTCGAGCCTCACCGGCTCGCCGGCCTGCACCGCGGCGGCCAGCACCAGGATTCCGGCGAGGAATCCGCGCACGCTCCAGCGCGCCTGTCGATGTTCGATCCGCATCGTGTCCACTCCCTGGAAGGTCCGGGCGAAGTCTAGCGCGCCCACGCTCCACCGGCGCACGCGCGGCGCCGCCCTTGCTTGACGCCGCTCGCGGCGTGCCGGCATCCTGCGCTGCTGTTTTCGCGCGCTCCCGCCGCGGTCCGGCCGGAACCGCCCGTGCCTCGCGACCGACGTGCACCCCGACGACCCCGCCACGCCGCCGGCCGGCGATGATGGGCGCGCCGTTCGCGGCCCGTGACCGGTCACAGTCGCGGCCCGGCCGACGTCTGGTGGTGTCGAGGCAGTCGGTGATGCCGTCGCGACCGGCCGGCGCGATCCCGGCCCGGCGCGGCATCGCGCGGCGTCATGTTGTCCGCACGACCCATCGAATCGATCCTGTTCCCGGAGACATCGCAATGAAGCCCTTGTCTTCCCTGCCCGCGCTGCTCGCCGCCGCGCTGCTGCTCGCCGGCTGCGAAGGCGGCGAGCGCCCGCCGACCGGCCCGCACACCGATGCGCAGGGCAAGCTGCGCTACGGCGAGCTCGTGTTCGAACCCTGCGCGCTCGACGCGCCGCGTGGCGGCTCGGTCGAGGCGCAATGCACGACCCTCGAGGTGCCCGAGGACCACTCGGCGCCGGACGGACGCCGGATCAGCCTCGCGATCGCGCTGGTGCCGGCCAAGGGGATGGCCGAGCCCGATCCGATCTACATGATCTCCGGCGGCCCGGGGCAATCGGCGATCGAGACCTTCCCGATGCTGTCGGAGGCGTTCGCCGACGTCCGCCGCAACCGCCACGTGGTGCTGGTGGACGCGCGCGGCACCGGTGGCTCCAACCCGCTGCACTGTTCCGGCTTCAGCGACGAGGCGGCGTTCGGCGCCGGCGCCCAGGACGACACGGCCACGCTGGTGCGCCTGACCGAGGCCTGCCGCGACGAACTGTCGCAGCGCGCCGACCTGCGCTTCTACGGCACCGGCGACCACGTGCGCGACCTCGACCTGGTGCGGCGCAAGCTCGGCGTGGAGCGCATCAACCTGGTGGGCGTGTCCTACGGCACCCGGGTGGCGCAGCAGTACGCGGCCGCGTTCCCCGACCACACCCGCGCGGTGGTGCTCGACTCGGTCGTGCCCAACACCCTGGTGCTGGGCCAGGAGCACGCGCGCAACCTGGAGCAGGCGCTCGATGCGCAGTTCGCGCGCTGCCGCAACGACCAGGCCTGCCTGACCAACCTCGGCGACCCGCGCCGGCAGCTCGCCGTGGTGCGCGAACGGCTGCGCGCCGGCGGCATCGACCCGGTGCGCTACCGCGATCCGGTGAGCGGCGACTGGCGCGAGGAGGTGCCGCGCGAGGTCCACCTGGTCAGCCTGCTGCGCCTGTACGCCTACCAGCCGGCGATGGCGTCCACCCTGCCGCTGCTGCTGCACGAGGCCGCGCAGGGCCGTTACGAAAGCCTGCTCGCGCAGTCGCGGATGGTGACCTCGCAGGTCGGCGAGCAGATGGCGATGGGCATGGGCCTGTCGGTGACCTGCACCGAGGACGCCGGCGAGTTCACCGACCCGCCCGCGGGCGAGGAAGCCACCGTGCTCGGCACCCTGCTCGTCGACATGCTGCGCGCGCAGTGCGCGGTGTGGCCGAAGGGGACGCGCGCCGAGGGCTTCCGCACGCCGCTGTCGGGCGACCTCCCGCTGCTGGCGATCAGCGGCGAGTACGACCCGGTGACGCCGCCGCACTACGGCGACGAGGTGGTCGAGGCGTTGCCGCGCGCGCGCCACCTCGTCCTGCCCGGCCAGGGCCACAACGTGATCGGCGCCGGCTGCATGCCGAAGCTGTTCGCCCAGTTCATCGAAACCACCGACGCCTCCGCGCTCGACGCCAGCTGCCTGGACCGTCTGTCCGCGCAGCCGCCGTTCGCGGGCAACTACGGCTGGGAGCCCTGACATGATCCTGCTCGAGAACCTGCACAAGTCCTTCCGCAGCAAGACCGGCACCGTGCACGCGGTGAAGGGCGTCGGCTTCGAGGCGCGCGACGGCGAGATCACCGGCCTGCTCGGCCCCAACGGCGCGGGCAAGACCACCACGCTGCGCATGCTCTACACCCTGATGTCGCCCGACCAGGGCCGGATCGAGGTCGACGGCATCGACGTGGCGAAGGACCCGACCGCGGTGCGCCGCCGCCTGGGCGTGCTGCCCGACGCGCGCGGCATCTACAAGCGCCTGACCGCGCGCGAGAACATCGCCTACTTCGGGCGCCTGCACGGCATCGACGAGGCGACCATCCGCGCGCGCACCGAGGCGATGGCGAAGACCCTGGTGATGGAAGACTTCCTCGACCGCCGCACCGAGGGCTTCAGCCAGGGCCAGCGCACCAAGACCGCGATCGCGCGCGCGCTGGTCCACGACCCGCGCAACGTGGTCCTGGACGAACCCACCAACGGCCTGGACGTGATGACCACGCGCGGGCTGCGCAGCTTCCTGCGCGGGCTGCGCGACGAAGGCCGCTGCGTGGTGTTCTCCAGCCACATCATGCAGGAGGTCGCCGCGCTGTGCGACCGGATCGTGGTGATCGCGCACGGCGAGGTGCGCGCGATCGGCACCCCCGACGAACTGCGCGAGATGACCGGCCTGGCCGACCTGGAGGACGTGTTCGTGCGCCTGGCCGGACTCGAAGGAGAAGCCGCATGAACCTGGCTGTGATCTGGACCGTCGCGAAGAAGGAACTGGTCGACCTGTTCCGCGACCGCAAGACCATGGGGCTGGGCCTGTTGATGGGCCCGGTGCTGATCCCGCTGATGATCCTGGGCGTGGGCTCGCTGGCCGAGAAGCGGGTGCGCACCCAGCTCGAATCGACCCTCGAGCTGCCGGTGGCCGGCGCCGAGCACGCGCCCAACCTGGTGGCGTTCCTGGTGTCGCGCAACATCGACATCCTGCCGCCGCCGGCCGATCCCGACCAGGCGGTGCGCGACCAGGAGCACGACGTGGTGCTGCGCATCGATCCGGGCTACGGCGAGCAGTGGCGCAGCAGCCGCGCGGCGAAGGTCGAACTGGTGTACGACAGCTCGCGCCAGGACTCGCAGATCCCGGTCAACCGCGTGCGCGGGGTGCTGGCCGAATACAGCCGCACCGTGGGCGTGCTGCGCGGGATCCACCGGGGGGTCAGCCCGGATGCCGCGTTCGCGGTCCAGATCGGGCAGCGCGACGTCGCCACCCCGGAGGCGCGGCGCGGGATGCTGCTGGCGTTCCTGCCCTACCTGCTGGTGCTCTTCAGCTTCCTGGGTGGCGCCGCGCTGGTGATCGACGTCACCGCCGGCGAGCGCGAACGGCAGTCGCTCGAGCCGCTGCTGGCCACGCCCGCGCCGCGCGCGGCGATCATGAGTGGCAAGATCCTGGCCGCCTGCCTGTTCGGCATGCTCTCGCTGCTGCTGATCGTGCTCTCGCTCAAGTTCTCCTTCCAGCTGGCCCCGGGCCCGATGCGGATGGTGGACGTGTCGGTACCGGTGATGGCCAAGCTGCTGCTGGTCCTGCTGCCGATGGTGCTGGTCGGCACCACCCTGCTGACCCTGATCGCGGCCGCCGTGAAGTCGGTCAAGGAAGCGCAGACCTACGTGAGCGTGCTGATGCTGCTGCCGATGGTCCCGACCATCGCGCTGATGGTGAGCCCGATGAAGAACCAGCTGTGGCAGTTCGCGGTGCCGTTCCTGGCCCAGAACCAGATGATCCTCAAGCTGGTGCGCAGCGAGGTGATCACGGCCCAGGAATGGATGGTGTACCTCGGCGTGGGCTTCGGCACCGGCCTGGTGCTGTGGCTGCTGGCCGCGCGCCTGTACCACCGGGAGAAGCTGGCGATCTCGGCCTGAGGCCGGGACCCGGCAACGAAGAAGCCCGGCCGCGGCCGGGCTTCTCCGTTCTCGACCGCGGCGGCGGCGGCGGGGCTTACTGCGCCGGGGTGAAGTTGATCGTGCGCCGGGTGGTGACCGGGGCCGGCACCGGCTCGAAGCGCCAGCGCCGCACCGCGGCCAGCGCTTCGCGATCGAAGGTGCGCGGCGGGTTGGACTGGACCACGCGCGCCGACGTCACCGATCCGTCGACGCCGACGGTGAACTCCACCTGCACCTCGCCGGACGTGCCCGAGCGCAGCGCGTCGGGCGGATAGCGCGGCGCCGGGGTGCTGATCGCGCGCAGCTCGGTCACCGCCGGCGCGGCGCGGCGCGCGGCCTCGGCCTCGGCCTGGCGGCGGGCGGCCTCCTGGCGCTCGGCCTCGCGGCGCGCCGCTTCCTGGCGTTCGGCCTCCAGGCGGGCGGCTTCCTGGCGCGCCGCTTCCTCCTGCGCGGCCTGCTGCGCGGCGAGTTCGCGCGCGGCCTGCTCCTGGGCCAGGCGCTGCTGTTCCAGGCGCTGGCGCTCGAGCTCGCGCTGGCGCTGCGCCTCCTGCTCGGCGGTCAGCTGCTCCTGCGCGGCGCGGCGCGCGGCCTCGGCCTCGGCGCTGGCGATGGTGTTCCTGAGCCGCTCGATCGCCGGATACGACGAATCGGTCTTCTCGATCAGCGCCAGCAGGCGCTTGGCCTCCACGAAGTCGCCGCGGTCGCGGCTCTGCTCGGTGGCGATCACGGTCATCGGCAGCAGGTCCACCAGCGCGCTGGACACGCCGGCGTCGGCCGGCTGCTTGTCGCGCAGCGCCAGGTAGTACTCCATCGCGTTGTCGCCGCCCGGCGCGTACAGCCGGCTTTCCTGGTAGGCCCGGGACGCGGCCTCGCGCAGCTGCTCGGGGCTCATCGCGGCGACTTCGGCCGAAACCGCCTCGCCCGGCGGCTGCGCCGGCTGCGGCTGGGCCGGCTGGTCGGCGGACGCGGCCGGCGCGGCGGGCGTGGCCGTGGACGGCGCGTCCTGCTTGCAGCCGCCCAGCAGCACGGCCAGGCCCAGGCCGAGCGCCAGCGCGCCGGTGGGCAGACGCGACGGCACCCTGCGGCCGGCCGCGGTGGTGGTGGTGGACATTCGGTTTTCCCCTGTGATGACGGTGGTGCTTTGCGTCTAGGACGCGACACGCCGCGGCGTTTGTCAACCGCACGGCCGTGACCGGCAAGTCTGCTGGGGCGCGCGGGGGGAAACTGTGACCGCTTTCGCGGAAACCGGGCGCAACGGCCGCGGCCGCGCCTACTTGCCGATGCAGAAGGTCGAGAAGATGTGGCCGAGCAGGTCGTCGGGCAGGGTGCGTCCGGTGATCTCGCCCAGCGCGTCATGGGCCAGGCGCAGGTGCTCGGCGGCGAGGTCGAGCAGTTCGGCGTGCAGCGCCTGCGCGGCCTCGTCGCAGGCGCCGGCGGTGCGTGCGAGCGCCTGCACGTGGCGCGCGCGGGCGCTGAAGCTGCCTTCCCCCGGCGCGACCGCGGCGGCGGCCTCGCGCAGCCGTGCATGCAGCGCCTCCAGGCCGGCGCCGGTGCGCGCCGAAACGCGCAGCCCGCCCTCCGGCGGCGGCGCATCCGCGGGCAGCAGGTCGCACTTGTTGTGGAGCACGAGGCGGTCCGGCACGCCGTCGAGTCCGTCGCCCAGCGCGCGCAGCCCGGCGTCCGGGTCGCGCGCGTCCAGCACCACCAGGGCGAGGTCGGCGCGCGCGAGTTCGGCGCGGGCGCGGCGCATGCCTTCGCGCTCGATGGCATCGCCGTCCTCGCGCAGGCCGGCGGTGTCGACCAGGGTGAGTTCGACCCCGTCGATGCGCAGCGTCTCCTGCAGCAGGTCGCGGGTGGTGCCGGGGATCGCGGTGACGATCGCGCGTTCGCTGCCGGCGAGCGCGTTGAGCAGCGAGCTCTTGCCGGCGTTGGGCGGACCGACGAGCACCGCGTGCAGGCCGTCGCGCAGCCGGCGCCCGCGCTCGGCCGCGGCGAGCAGGTCGCGCAGCCGTGCGCGCGCCTCGTCCAGGCGCCGGCGCAGGGCCTCGCCGCCGAGGGTGTCGAGCGGTTCGTCGGCGAAGTCGATCGCGGCTTCGACCTGGACCCGGATCGCGAGCAGGTCGGCGGCGATCGCCTCCACCCGCGCGGAGAACTCGCCTTCCAGCGAGCGCCGCGCGGCGCGCGCGGCGCGCAGGTCGGCGGCGGCGATCAGGTCGGCGACGGCCTCGGCCTGGGCCAGGTCGAGGCGGCCGTTGAGGCAGGCGCGTTCGCTGAACTCGCCCGGGCGCGCGTCCACCGCGCCCAGCGCGCGGCAGCGCGCCAGCAGCTGGCGGAGCACCGGCGGGCTGCCGTGCGCCTGCAGTTCGACCACGTCCTCGCCGGTGTAGCTCGCCGGCGCCGCGAACAGCAGCGCGATGCCGTCGTCGATCACGCTGCCGTCGCCGTCGCGGAAGCGCACGTAGTGGGCATGGCGCGGACGCAACGCGCGCCCGCACAGCGCGGTCGCGATCTCCCGCGCGCGCGGGCCGGACAGGCGCACGATGCCGATGCCGGCGGCGCCGGCGGCGGTCGCGATGGCGGCGATGGTGGTGCTGGTCACGGGCGGTTACGCGGCAACGGGGCGGGCCTCGGTGCCCAGCCTAGCGCGGATGCCCGCGGGCGGGAGGGCGCGCGGCCCGCGCGCGCCGTGCCGCCGCGGTCAGGCCTTGGCCGGCGCGTCGGCGTACTTGCGCAGCATGTACCACTGCTGCAGCAGGCCGAGGCCGCCGTTGACCACCCAGTACAGCACCAGGCCGGCCGGGAAGAACACCATCATGACGCCGAACACGATCGGCATCATCTGCATCATCCGCTGCTGCATCGGGTCCATGCCGGTCATCGGCGAGAGCTTCTGCGTGGCCCACATCACCGCCACGTTGATCACCGGCAGGATGAACCACGGGTCGCGCGCGGTCAGGTCCTGGATCCAGCCGATCCACGGCGCGTGGCGCAGCTCCACCGACTCGAGCAGCACCCAGTACAGGGCGAAGAAGATCGGCATCTGCAGCAGCACCGGCAGGCAGCCGCCGACCGGATTGATCTTCTCCTTCTTGTACAGCTCCATCATCGCGACCTGGAACTTCTGCCGGTCGTCGCCGTAGCGTTCCTTGAGCTGCTGCAGGCGCGGCTGGAACTTGCGCATCTTCGCCATCGACTTGTACTGCGCGTTGGCGAGCGGGAACAGCAGGATCTTGACCAGCACCACCAGGCCGACGATCGCCCAGCCCCAGTTGCCGAACAGCCGGTGCAGCTTCTCCAGCACCCAGAACAGGCCCTCGCCCAGCCAGGCCATGACCGAGAAGCGGCTGTAGTCCACCACCCGCTCCAGCCCGGGCACCTGCTGCGCCTTGATCTGGTTGACGAGCTTCGGCCCGACCCAGAGCCGGGCGCTGGTGCCGGCCTGCTGGCCGGGCGCGACCACCACCGGGGCGGTGGCCATCTCGCGGATGAAGTAGCGCGGCGCGCCGCCGGAGAGGTCGGTGTCGAGCGCGATCTCGTTGCGCGCGCCGGCGTTGTCGCCCGGCAGCCAGGCGCCGAAGAAGTGGTGCTGGACGAACGCGATCCAGGTGTTGGTGTCGGTGGCGCGGACCGGACCGTCGTCGTAATCGCTGAACCAGCGCCGCAGGTAACCCTGCGAGTCGCCGAACCAGGTCGCGCCGGTGAGGCTGAACGACTCCGGGTTGGTCATGCCGCGCTTGAGGTTCGGCGCCCCGCGCATCAGCTGGCGGTAGGCGTAGCCCTGCCAGGGCTCGCTGCCGGCGTTGACGATCTCGTCGCGCACCGTGACCGCGTACTGGCCGCGCTCGAGCACGTAGCTGCGGCGGATGGTCACGCCGTCCGGACCTTCCCACACGAACGGGACGACGACCTGCGACTCGCCCGGGCCGAGGACGAAGCTGCGCTCGGTGCCGGCCGGCACGAAGCCCAGCTGGTGGTTGGGCGCGCCGCCGCTGGCGCTGACCCAGCCGCTCTGCGCGGCATAGAAGCCCGCCGCGCTGTTGTCGAACAGGACCACCGGCGGGCTGCCCGGGTCGCGGGTCTGCGGGTACTGCAGCAGTTCGGCGCGCAGCACGCTACCGCCGTCGACGAGCAGGCGCAGCACGTCGGTCTCGACCTGGACCACGCCCGGGGCCGGGGTGGCCCGGCTCTCGGCCCCGGCGCCCGGCGGGACCGGGGGCGATTGCGGCACCCCGGCCGGGGCGGCGGCGGGCGCGGCCGGGATCGAGGCGTCCTGGGCGTCCTGGACCTGCACCTGGGCAGTGGCGGCCGGCGGCGGCGCGGACCGCTCCTTGTTCCACTCCATCCACAGCAGCACCGCCACCATCAGCCAGGCGAGGATCAGGAAGGTGCGGGTCTGGTTCATCGGGCGGACGGGCTCATTCGCCGGCGGGGTGCGGCGTGTCGGAGGAAGGCGGGGATGCCGGGGAGGACTGCGGGGCCGGCATTGTGCCGTCCGCGGCTGGGTGCGGCAACGCACCGGCGCGGCGCAGCAGCTGGCGACAGGCCTCGCGCAGGTCGGCCGGGGCGGCGGTGGCGGCCGGCGACCGGGCGACGAACACGTAGTCGCCCCCGGGCAGCTGCGCGCGCAGCAGGCGGAAATGCTCGCGCAGGATGCGGCGGATCCGGTTGCGGACCACGGCGCGGCGATCCACCTTGCGCGAGACCGCCAGCCCCAGGCGCGCTTGCCCGGCGCCGTGGCGCCAGTGCAGGGCGAGCATGGGCAACGCGACGCGGCGTCCGTCGCGGAAGGTGCGGTCGAAATCGGCGCGCGCCCTGACCCGCGCCGTCGGCGGGAAGCGCGCTTGACTCATGCGGCGGAGTGGGCCCGGGCGAGCCGCGGGCCCGGCGCGGCTCAGGCCGACAGGCGCTTGCGGCCCTTGGCGCGGCGGCGGGCGAGGATCTTGCGGCCGTCGGCGGTCGCCATGCGGGCACGGAAGCCGTGGTCGCGCTTGCGCTTGAGGTTGCTGGGCTGGAAGGTGCGCTTGGTGGCCATGGCGGGATGCTGTGGTACGGCGGGCGGAAAGAACCGGCGATTCTAGCGGTGCCAGGCGCCGTGGGTCAAGCCGGCGGCCACGGCGCGGGATGCACGCCCCGGGTGCGGGTGGTAGTCTGGCCTGCTCCCGCCACACCGTCGACCGGGCCGCACCGCGCGGGCCGGCCGCCTTCGATTTCCCCTGTCGCGACCACCTATGGATGCCTGGCCCCGCTGCCTAGAACGCCTCGAAGCCGAACTCCCCGCCGAGGACGTTCACACCTGGCTCAAGCCCCTCCAGGCCAGCCAGCAGGACAGCCGGACGGTGTTGTACGCGCCCAACGCCTTCGTCCGCGACGAGGTCGAGAGCCGCTACCTGCAGCGGATCCGCGAACTGCTGGCCCACTTCGCCGGCAGCGACGAGGTCGCGCTGGAAATCGGGTCGCTGCCGCGCGCGGCAGCCGCGCCGGCCACGGTGGCCGCCGCCCCGGCGCAGCCCGCGCCGCCGATGGAGGCCTTCGCCGGCCACCTCGACCCGCACTACACCTTCGACAACTTCGTCGAGGGCCGCAGCAACCAGCTCGGACGCGCCGCCGCCTGGCAGGCCGCGCTCAAGCCCGGCGACCGCACCCACAACCCGCTGCTGCTGTACGGCGGCACCGGCCTGGGCAAGACCCACCTGATGTTCGCCGCCGGCAACGAGATGCGGCGGCAGAACCCGTCCGCGCGCGTGCTGTACCTGCGCTCGGAGCAGTTCTACAGCGCGTTCTTCCGCTCGCTCCAGGAGAAGACCACCGACCGCTTCAAGCGCCAGTTCCAGCAGGTCGACGCGCTGCTGATCGACGACATCCAGTTCTTCGCCGGCAAGGACCGCACCCAGGAGGAGTTCTTCCACACCTTCAACGCGCTGTTCGAGAGCCGGCAGCAGATCATCATGACCTGCGACCGCTACCCGCGCGAGGTGGAAGGGCTCGAGCCGCGGCTGAAGTCGCGCCTGTCCTGGGGCCTGTCGGTGGCGATCGACCCGCCCGACTTCGAGACCCGCGCCGCGATCGTGCTGGCCAAGGCCCAGGAGCGCGGCATCCTGGTGCCGGACGAGGTCGCCTTCCTGCTGGCCAAGAAGATGCACGGCAACGTGCGCGACCTCGAGGGCGCGCTCAATTCCCTGGCCGCGCGCGCCAACTTCACCGGCCGCACGATCACCGTGGAGTTCGCCCAGGAGACCCTGCGCGACCTGCTGCGGGCGCAGCAGCAGTCGATCGGCATCCCCAACATCCAGAAGGTGGTGGCCGACTACTACGGGCTGCAGATCAAGGACCTGCTGTCCAAGCGCCGCACCCGTTCGCTGGCGCGCCCACGCCAGGTGGCGATGGCGCTGGCCAAGGAACTCACCGAGCACTCGTTGCCCGAGATCGGCGACGCCTTCGCCGGCCGCGACCACACCACCGTGCTGCACGCCTGCCGCCAGGTGCGCAACCTGATGGCCACCGACGGCAAGCTGCGCGAGGACTGGGACAAGCTGATCCGCAAGCTGTCGGAGTAGCCCGTTCCGGGGCCGCCCGCCGCCGCCGTGGCCGCGCCTTCCGTCCAAGCGGTCCCCACGCCCGCGGACGCGCCGGACGCGGCGAGCTGCCGCGGCCGGGCCCGGACATCGCGCCATCGGCGCCTGCCGCCTGTAAGCTTCGCTACACTAGATATTGGGGTGCCCGTGGACAGGAGCGGCACAAGCTGTGGACAACCCGCAGGCGCGGAAATGGTCCACAGCCTGCCGGACCGGCTTGCGGGCACTTGTCCACACCCCGGGACCACAAAAATAACGATATGAATCAACGGGTTAGTTGCGTTATGCCCGTTGTGCAGGCCCCCCAGCCCCACCGCTTTTCAAGTTTTTCCGTATTCCAGAAGCCTTGCCACAGGAATCCCACGCATGCGTTTCAGCCTGCAACGCGAAGCCCTCCTGAAGCCGCTCGCGCAAGTGGTCAACGTCGTCGAACGCCGGCAGACGCTGCCGGTTCTGGCCAACCTGCTGACCCAGGTCTCGGACGGGCAGCTGTCGCTGACCGGCACCGACCTGGAGGTGGAGATGGTCGCGCGCAGCAGCGTGGACGATTCCCAGGACGGGGAGACCACGATCCCGGCGCGCAAGCTGTTCGACATCGTCCGGGCCCTGCCCGACGGCAGCAAGGTCACGGTCTCGCAATCGGGCGACAAGATCACGGTCCAGGCCGGGCGCAGCCGCTTCACCCTGTCGAGCCTGCCGGCCAACGACTTCCCGTCCGTGGACGAGGTCGAGGCGACCGAGCGCGTGGCCGTGCCCGAGGCTGCGCTCAAGGAACTGATCGAGCGCACCGCCTTCGCCATGGCGCAGCAGGACGTGCGCTACTACCTCAACGGCCTGCTGTTCGACCTCGCCGACACCCGCCTGCGCTGCGTGGCCACCGACGGCCACCGCCTGGCGCTGTGCGAGACCGCGCTGGAATCGGCGGTGCAGAACAAGCGCCAGATCATCGTCCCGCGCAAGGGCGTGCAGGAACTGCAGCGCCTGCTCGAGGGCGGCGACCGCACCCTGGAACTGGAAATGGGCCGCAGCCACGTACGGGTCAAGCGCGACGACGTGACCTTCACCAGCAAGCTCATCGACGGCCGCTTCCCCGACTACGAGGCGGTGATCCCGATCGGTGCCGATCGCGAGGTGAAGATCGACCGCGAGGCCCTGCGTGCCGCCCTGCAGCGCGCGGCGATCCTGTCGAACGAGAAGTACCGCGGCGTGCGCCTGGAAGTCTCGCCCGGCCTGGTGCGGATCAACGCCCACAACCCGGAGCAGGAGGAGGCCCAGGAGGAGGTCGAGG
This sequence comes from Luteimonas sp. J29, assembly GCF_000472505.1. Classification (GTDB taxonomy): domain Bacteria; phylum Pseudomonadota; class Gammaproteobacteria; order Xanthomonadales; family Xanthomonadaceae; genus Luteimonas. The sequence goes on along the minus strand of NZ_AWZR01000001.1, from coordinate 29,409 downwards.
CCGAGACCAAGGTGGACGGCCTGGCCGTGGGCTTCAACGTGAACTACCTGCTGGACGCGCTCGGTGCGCTGCGCGACGAGTTCGTGGTCCTGCAGCTGCGCGACGCGAACTCCTCGGCCCTGGTGCGCGAGGCGGGGAGCGAGCGCTGCCGACACGTGGTGATGCCGCTGCGCCTGTGACCGGGCCTGTGTTCCACGTGGAACGTCCCGATTCGCCCGGCCCGTGCCGGGCGAATTCGTTTTGCGTCCACGCCGCCGCACTCCGGCGGGGCTTGGCCGCAGGCCGGAGGCGGGGATGTTCCTGACCCGGCTGACGGTCAGCAACCTGCGCAACCTGGCGGCTGTGGAGCTGCGGCCGGATCCGGGCCTGAACCTGGTGCTGGGCGACAACGGCGCGGGCAAGACCAGCCTGCTCGAGGCCATCCACCTGCTCGCCTATGGCCGCAGCTTCCGCGGCCGTGTCCGCGACGGGCTGGTGCGGACCGGCGCCCCGGCGCTGGAGGTGTTCGCCGAGTGGGAGGAACCGCGGGCCCGGCGCCGGGCGGGCCTGCGTCATACCGGCCAGGCCTGGACCGGCCGGCTCGACGGCGAGACGGTGGAGCAGTTGGGCGACCTGTGCGCCGCCCTGGCGGCGATCACCTTCGAGCCGGGCAGCCACGCCCTCGTGACCGCGGGAAGCGAGGCCCGCCGCCGCTTCCTCGACTGGGGTCTGTTCCACGTGGAACACGACGGCGACGAGGCGTTCCGCCCGGTCTGGCGCCGCTACACCCGTGCGCTGAAGCAGCGTAACGCCCTGCTCAAGCAGCGCGCGCCCGCTGGCCAGCTGGATGCCTGGGACGCGGAGCTGGTCCAGGCCGCCGAACCCCTGGACCGCCAGCGGCGCGCCTACATCGACCGCCTGCAGCCGCGGCTCCAGGCCCTGACCGGGGACCTGGTTCCCCAGCTTGGCGAAGGCTGCTTCGACTACCGGCCGGGCTGGCGGGCCGACCAGATGCCGCTGGCCGACGCGCTGCTCGTGGCACGGGAGCGCGACCTGGCTGCCGGCTTCACCTCGGTGGGTCCGCACCGTGCCGACTGGCGCATCGAGCATGCGCAGCGTCCGGGCGGCGAGGCCCTCTCGCGCGGCCAGGCCAAGCTCACCGCCCTCGCCTGCCTGCTGGCCCAGGCCGAGGACTACGCGGCACGGCGCGGGCACTGGCCCGTGTTCCTGCTCGACGACCTCACCGCCGAACTCGACCGGGGCCATCAGGAACGCCTGCTGGCCCGGCTGCATGCCAGCGGCGCCCAGGTGTTCGTGACCGGCACCGAGGCTCCACGCGGACTGGAAGCCACGGGTTGGATCCCGACTGTGTTCCACGTGGAACATGGTCGGGTGGTGCCGGCGGCCGGCCTTCTCCGGGGCGTCGCGGAGCCCGGTGCGGACTGAACTCCGGGCGGCAGCCGGTTGCACCATTGCCCCGGCCACCACCCGACTCTCCCGGCCTTCGGCCGAACTCCGCGCAGGCGGCGCTTCGGTCACGGCAGCCGGACGATGGCGTGCACCAGGCGGTCCCCGCGCCGTCGAGGCAGGCGCCCCCGCTCGCCGAACGCACGGCAACCGCTCCACGCCGCGGTCCCCGGCGGCCGCGCGGCGCCGTCCCCGGCGCGGTATAATGTCGCCTCAGTCCCTATAACTAATGTGTCGCTGGCGTGGCGCCGTGGCGTGCCGCGCCCTGGCACCGATGGTGCGATGACCGAAGATCCCCAAGCGACCGGCGGCGAGACCGCCCAGACCTACGATTCGAGCCGGATCACCGTGCTGCGCGGCCTGGAGGCCGTGCGCAAGCGCCCGGGCATGTACATCGGCGACGTGCACGACGGCACCGGCCTGCACCACATGGTGTTCGAGGTCGTCGACAACTCGATCGACGAGGCCCTGGCCGGCTACGCCGACGAGGTGCTGGTGACGATCCACGAGGACGGCTCGGTGTCGGTCTCCGACAATGGCCGCGGCATCCCGGTCGACATCCACAAGGAAGAGGGGCGTTCGGCGGCCGAGGTCATCATGACCGTGCTGCACGCGGGCGGAAAGTTCGACGACAACAGCTACAAGGTCTCCGGCGGCCTGCACGGCGTGGGCGTGTCGGTGGTCAACGCGCTGTCCTCGAAGCTGACCCTCGACATCTGGCGCGACGGCTACCACCACCAGCAGGAATACGCGCTGGGCGAACCCGTATACCCGCTCAAGCGGCTCGAAGCATCCGACCGCCGCGGCACCCTCACCCGCTTCTGGCCGTCGCCGGAGATCTTCACCGACGTCGAGTTCCACTACGACATCCTGGCCCGGCGCCTGCGCGAACTGTCGTTCCTCAACTCCGGCGTGCGCATCGTGCTGGCCGACGAGCGCGGCGAAGGCCGCCGCGACGTGTTCCAGTACGAGGGCGGCATCCGCAGCTTCGTCGAGCACCTGGCGCAGCTCAAGACACCGCTGCATCCGAACGTCATCTCCGTGTCGGGCGAGCAGAACGGCATCACGGTCGAGGTCGCCCTGCAGTGGACCGACTCCTACCAGGAGACGATGTTCTGCTTCACCAACAACATCCCGCAGAAGGACGGCGGCACCCACCTGCAGGGCTTCCGGTCCGCGCTCACGCGCACGCTCACCCACTACATCGAGCAGAACGGGATCGCCAGGCAGGCCAAGGTCGCCTTCAGCGGCGACGACATGCGCGAGGGCCTGATCGCGGTGCTGTCGGTGAAGGTGCCGGACCCAAGCTTCTCCTCGCAGACCAAGGAAAAGCTGGTCTCATCGGACGTGAGACCGGTGGTGGACGGCATCTTCGCCGCGCGCCTGGAGGAGTTCCTGCAGGAGCACCCGCTCGAAGCGCGCGCCATCGCCAGCAAGATCGTCGAGGCCGCCCGCGCCCGCGAAGCCGCGCGCAAGGCGCGCGACCTCACCCGCCGCAAGGGCGCGCTCGACATCGCCGGCCTGCCCGGCAAGCTCGCCGACTGCCAGGAGAAGGATCCGGCCCTGTCGGAACTGTTCATCGTCGAGGGCGACTCGGCCGGCGGCTCGGCCAAGCAGGGCCGCAACCGCAAGAACCAGGCGGTGCTGCCGCTGCGCGGCAAGATCCTCAACGTCGAGCGCGCGCGCTTCGACCGCATGCTCTCGTCGGCGGAAGTGGGCACGCTGATCACCGCGCTCGGCACCGGCATCGGCAAGGACGAGTACAACCCGGACAAGCTGCGCTACCACCGCATCATCATCATGACCGACGCGGACGTGGACGGCTCCCACATCCGCACCCTGCTGCTGACCTTCTTCTACCGGCAGATGCCGGAGCTGATCGAGCGCGGCCACGTCTACATCGGCCTGCCGCCGCTGTACAAGGTCAAGCAGGGCAAGACCGAGCTCTACCTCAAGGACGACGCGGCGCTCGACGCCTACCTGGCCGCGAACGCGGTCGAGGGCGCGGCGCTGGTGCCGGCCGAGGGCGAGCCGCCGATCGAGGGCGCGGCGCTGGAGAAGCTGCTGCTGGCCTACGCCGGCGCGCGCGAGGCGATCGCCCGCAACGCGCACCGCTACGACCCGCAGCTGCTCGAGGCGCTGATCGACTTCACCCCGCTGGAGCCGGAGATCCTCAGCGCCAACACCGACGAGCGCCACGAGCTCGACGCGCTGGAAAAGCGCCTCAACCAGGAAGGCCTCGGCCGCCCGCGCTACCGCCTCGAATGGCAGCCGGCGCAGGGCGACCGCCCGGCCGCGCTGGTCGCGCATCGCCGCCACATGGGCGTGGAGGCGATCCAGGTGCTGCCGCTGTCGGCCTTCGAGGGCGGCGAGCTGCGCGCGCTCAAGGACGCCGCCGACCTGCTCCACGGCCTGGTCCGCGAAGGCGCGCAGATCCTGCGCGGCAACCGCGCCCAGCCGGTCGCCAGCTTTGCCCAGGCCCAGGCCTGGCTGCTGGAAGAGGCGAAGAAGGGTCGCCAGATCCAGCGCTTCAAGGGCCTGGGCGAGATGAACCCCGAGCAGCTCTGGGAAACCACGGTGAACCCGGAAACGCGCCGCCTGCTGCAGGTGCGGATCGAGGACGCGGTCGCCGCCGACCAGATCTTCAGCACCCTCATGGGCGACGTGGTCGAACCGCGCCGCGAGTTCATCGAGGAGAACGCGCTCAAGGTGTCCAACCTCGACATCTGAGGCCAGGGGCACGGACGGCCGCGCCTTCGCGGCCGCTCCACCTCGCTGAACCGCGCTGGTGGGTGCAATGCGCGGCACCGGTTCGCACGCCGGAAGTCACGCGCGATTGACGAAAATTTAAGATCTTCGTCGCCAAACTCGCGCCCTCCAGTCCGGAACCTCGCCCCCATGAAGCACATCCTGACCGTGCTGGTCGCCGTCGCCGTCCTGGCTGCGTGCGCCACCACGACGTCGTCCACCGGACGACGCCAGTACGTCGGCGCGGTCTCGCAGGAGCAGCTCAACCAGCTCGGCGCGCAGGCCTTCACCGAGGCCCGCCAGAAGGGCCCGCTGAGCAACGATGCGCGCCAGAACGCCTACGTGCGCTGCGTGGTCGACGCGCTGGTGCGCCAGCTGCCGGCCGACCAGCAGCGCCTGGCCTGGGAGACTGCGGTCTTCGCCGAGAACGAGCCCAACGCCTACGCCCTGCCCGGCGGCAAGGTCGGGATCAACACCGGCCTGTTCTCGGTGGCCAAGAACCAGGACCAGCTGGCCGCGGTGGTCGCGCACGAGATCGGCCACGTGGTCGAGCGCCACCACGACGAGCGCATCACCCGCCAGATGGGCGCGGCCGGCGTGGTCCAGCTGCTCGGCGCGCTGGCCGGCGACTACGGCCAGCTGGCGGCCCAGGGCGGCGGCCTGATCGCCCAGACCGGATTCCTGCTGCCCGGATCGCGCGCCCAGGAAAGCGAGGCCGACGTGGTTGGCCAGCGGCTGATGGCCCAGGCCGGATTCGACCCGCGCGCCGCCGTGGCCCTGTGGGAGAACATGATCGCCGCGGGCGGCAACCGCCCGCCGCAGTGGCTCTCGACCCACCCGGACCCCCAGAGCCGCATCGCCGAGCTGCGCGCGCGCGCCGACCAGCTCGTGCCGACCTGGCAGCAGGCGCGCTCGGCAGGACGCCGTCCGGCTTGCGGATGAACGGCGCGGGGTTTCGCGCCACCGCCGTTTCGCAATACCCTTCCTACCCCCCGCGCCCCTGCCTGGCGCCTGCGACGAGGCCAGACCGATGTCCCACAAGACGTTCCCGACCCGCCTGCTCACCGCGATGATGGCCACCGGCCTGATGCTGGCGACCACCACCGCCCTCGCCCAGGAGACCCGGGCCGAGCAGCGGCGGGCCGAGCGCGCCGCCAAGGCCCAGGACGGGCAGCAGGCGCAGCAGGCCGACCGCTTCGCCGGCGCCACCCGCAAGGAACCGGACGGCAAGACCTCCTCGCGCGCCGCCGCCACCCGCCTGGGCAAGCTGTCCGATGCCTACGAGGCGCAGGACGTCGAGAAGACCCAGGCCCTGGCCGACGAGATCATCGCCGACGAGAAGTCCAACGCCTTCGAGCGCTCCTCCGCCGCGCGCATCGCCGGCGCCCTGCTGCTCGGCGACGACGACGCCAAGGCGCTGTCCTACCTCGAGCGCGCGCTCGAGTTCGACGGGCTCAAGAACCGCGACCACTACGAGGTCAAGTTCATCGTCGCCCAGCTCCACGCCCAGGACGATCGCAACGACCAGGCGCTGGCCACGCTCGACGAACTGATCGCCGAGACCTCCACCACCGATCCCGACATCCTCGCCTTCCGCGGGAACGTGCTGCTGCGCATGGAGCGCTACGACGAAGCGATCGCCACGCTCAAGCCCCTGGCCGAGTCGCCGGACGCCAAGCTCCCCTGGCAGCAGCTGCTCATGGCCGCCTACGCCCAGAGCGACCGCGGCGAGGAGGCGACCAGGCTCGCCGAGCAGATCGCCGCCACCACGCCCGACGACAAGCGCTCGCAGCTCAACCTGGCCGTCACTTACCTGCAGACCGACCAGTACGACAAGGCCGCCGCCGTGTACGAGCGCCTGCGCGCCAAGGGCGAGCTGACCGAGGAGCGCGAGTACCGCAACCTCGTCGCCTCCTACCTGGCCCTGGACGACGGCCACGCCAGGGCGATCGAAGTCATCAACGACGGGCTGCAGAAGCAGATCCTGCCGCCGGACTACCAGACCTACGTGGCCCTGGCCCAGGCCCACTACTTCGGCGACGAGCAGAACATCGAAGAGGCGATCGCCGCCTACCAGAAGGCCGCGCCGCTGGCCCCCACCGGCGAGACCTACCTCAACCTCGCCAAGCTGCTGTCGAACGAGGGCCGGCTGGCCGAAGCCAAGGAAGCGGCCCAGCGCGCACTGGACAAGGGCGTCCGGTCTCCGGAGGACGCGCGACGGATCCTGGCCCGCTCGAACTGATCCGATTGCACAAGCAACCGGTTGGTACCGCGCCGACGGATTGGTATAAGCTTGGAAATTCCCGTCGCCGAAAACGGCGGCGGCACATGACACGACCACGAGGGCGTCCCCCACGCCCGGCCAGACTTGAGTTCAACGCATGACCGACCGCTTGCCGAAGACCGACAAGAAAGACGAAGACGAAGGTCTGGACTGGGCGCGAATCGCCGGTTTCACCCTCGTGGTGGCCATCCACGCGGCGGCCCTCCTGCTGCTGCTGGCACCCCCCACGCCTCCCCAAGCCGAGCAGGGCGACGAAGACGTCACCCGGGTGGTGATCATCGAGCCGCCGCCCCCGCCGCCGCCCCCGCCGCCGCCGCCGCCGGAGCCGCCCAAGCCCCAGCCGATCAAGGAGCTGGTGCCGCCGCAGCCGACCCCGCTGCCGCCGCCCCCGGAGGAGCCGCCGGTGGTGTTCGACGAGCCGTCGCCGATGGATACCCCGGCCCCGCCGCCGGCCCCGCCCGCGCCGCCGGCCCCGACCCCCGACATCGGCGCCAGCGTGGACATCTCGTCCAAGAACATGAACCCGCCCCAGTACCCGCCCGCCGCCGCGCGCGCCGGTATCGAGGGCACCGTGATCCTGGTCATCGACGTCGATGCGAGCGGTAACGTGACCAACGTGTCGGTCGAGAAGTCGAGCCGCAACCGCGACCTGGACCGGGCCGCGATGCAGGCCGCCCGCCGCTGGCGGTTCAATCCCTCGATCGTCAACGGCCAGCCGGCCCCCGGTCGCGTCCGCGTGCCGGTCGAGTTCAAGCTTGGCGGCTGACCGCCGCCGAACACGCGCAGGTTTTCCAACCCGCTACACCGTTCCACCTCCTACACTCAACAACATCTAGAAGGTAAGCGTCATGCTGCAGGAAACCACCGCCCCAGCTGCCGGAGCCGGCAACGCCCAGGCACTGACCCAGATGGGCTTCTTGAACCTGATCGAGCACATGACAGTCGTGAACTGGATCGTGTTCATCGTGCTCGTCATCATGTCGGTGCTCTCGATCTACTGGATCATCTACAACTTCATCAAGAACATCCGGCTCAAGCGCAACTCCGACCGCGTGATCCAGACGTTCTGGGAGACCCCGAACGCGCAGGACGCGATCCGCTTCATGGAAGAGCAGCCGCGCAGCGAGCCGTTCTCCAAGGTCGCCCTCGACGCCGCCCAGGCCGCCGCCCACCACCAGCGCCACGACGGTTCGCGCCTGGCCGAGTCGCTCAGCCGCTCCGAGTTCGTCGACCGCGCGCTGCGCCAGGCCGTGACCCGCGAGTCGCTGGGCCTGGAAGCCGGCCTGACCGTGCTCGCCACCGTCGGCGCGACCGCTCCGTTCGTCGGCCTGCTCGGCACGGTGTGGGGCATCTACAACGCGCTGATCCGCATCGGCGCCAGCGGCCAGGCCGACATCGGCGCGGTCGCCGGCCCGGTGGGCGAGGCGCTGATCATGACCGCGATCGGTCTGGCGGTCGCGATCCCGGCGGTGCTCGGCTACAACTTCTTCGTGCGCCTGAACCGCAGCACGAACAACAAGCTCGACACCTTCGCCCACGACCTGCACGACTTCTTCGCCACGGGTTCGCGCGTCGGCGAGTCGCGCTGATCGAACCAAGACTGACGGAGAACCGACATGGCCTTCAGTTCAGGCGGTGACGGCGGCCACGACAAGGTCAACGCCACGATCAACATCGTGCCGCTGGTCGACGTGATGCTGGTGCTGCTGATCATCTTCATGGTCACCGCGCCACTGATGGCGCACAAGGTGAAGGTCGAGCTGCCGCAGGCCAACCTCGATGAGCGTCCGGACACGGCACCGCCGGTGCCGCCCCTGACGGTCGCGATCCAGGCCAACGGCAACCTGTTCCTCAACGACAACCCGGTGACGATGGACCTGCTCGACAGCACGCTGGCGGTGGAAGCGCAGAAGACGCCGCAGCCCGCCGTCAACGTGCGCGCCGACTCGACCACGCCCTACCGGACCGTCAACGAGGTCGTGAACCTCGCGCAGTCCAAGGGCATGCGCAAGGTCGGGTTCGTCTCGGCCCGCGAAAAGAACTGATCGGGAGAACGCACGATGGCTTTTTCATCAGGTGGTGGCGATGGCGCGCCGATGGCCGACATCAACATCATTCCCCTGTGCGACATCATGCTGGTGCTCCTGATCATCTTCATGGTCACGGCACCGCAGGTGTCCTATCCGATCGACATCGACCTGCCGCAGCGTTCGCTGAACCCGCCGGAGAACCCGGTCGATCCCCCCGAGCCGATCCGCCTGCGGATCGACTCGGCCGGTTCCATCTTCTGGAACGACAGCCCGACCCCGCTGTCGGCGCTGCGCCAGATGATGGAGGCCGAGGTCCAGCGCGACATCACCAACCAGCCCACGCTCGAGATCGACATGAGCGAGGACGCCGAGTATGGCGTGCTGGCCAAGGTGCTGGCCGCGGCCAAGAACGCGCACATGCAGAAGATCGGATTCGTCAAGAAGTAAAGCACGACCGTCCGGCGTCGCCTGCAGCGCGCCGGCCGCTTACCGCGACAACCTTTCCCACGCCGCCTTCGGGCGGCGTTTTTTTTGGGCCGCGCCGACGGGACGCAGGATCCGTGGCGGCCGCGCGGGCGTCAGCGTCCGGCGAGGATGGCCAGGTAGCGCGCGACCGTGGCGGCCAGGCCCTCGTACAGCGCCTCGCCGATCAGGGCATGGCCGATCGAGACCTCCTCGACGCCGGGCACCGCGGCCAGGAACGGGCCGAGGTTGGCCTGGCTCAGGTCGTGGCCGGCGTTGACCCCCAGCCCTGCGGCGCGCGCGGCGGCGGCGGTCGCGGCGAAGGCGGGCAGGGCCTGGCCGGCCTGGCCGGCCGCGAAGGCCTCCGCGTAGGGACCGGTGTAGAGCTCGACCCGGTCGGCGCCGATCCCGGCCGCCAGCGCGACCTCGCTGCCGGCATCGGCGAACAGGCTGACCCGGCAGCCGGCCTCCTTCAGCCGTGACACCAGCGGCGCCAGCGCCCCGGCCTCGCGGGCGAAGTCGAAGCCGTGGTCGGACGTGATCTGCGCATCGCCGTCCGGCACCAGGGTCACCTGCGCCGGGCGCACCCGCTCGCACAGCGCCACCAGGCCGGGGTAGCCCTCGCGCGGCGGTGCGAACGGATTGCCCTCGATGTTGAACTCGACCCCGTACTCGGCGCACACCCCGGCCAGCGCCAGCACGTCGTCGTGGCGGATGTGGCGCGAGTCGGGGCGCGGGTGCACGGTGATGCCGTGGGCGCCGGCATCGAGCACCGTGCGCGCCGCGCGCACCACGTCGGGCTCGGCGCCGCCGCGCGAATTGCGCAGCACCGCGATCTTGTTGAGGTTGACGCTGAGCCGCGTGGACACCGGAGCCTGCATCCGCCGTGCTCAGGACGCCTGCGAGCGGTCGCCCTGCACGCCGCCCGCCGCTGCCTGGGTGCCCGCGGCCGCGGCCGCGCGGCGCGCTTCGGCCAGTTCGCGCATCCGCTGCAGTTCGCGCGGGTCGAGCATCTGCGCGTCGTGACGGCTGCGGTTGTCGATGCGCTGCGCCAGCAGGCCCAGCACCCACATGCCCAGCAGGACCAGGGCGGCCAGCAGGCACAGGGCGACCACCACGACCGACGAGGCCATGAAGGCGATCGCCAGTGCCGCGATCGCCAGCAACAGGAACAACCAGGGCATGGGGCAGGCTCCGTTGCGGGGATGCGGCAAGTCTAACCGCCAGGCCGGCCGCGGCATGCCGCCCACGCCGCCGCGGCCGCCGATCGTCCAGCCGCGCGGCCGGGGCAGGGGGCTACAGCAGGGGCGACATCAGTCGCGCCAGCGCCTCGGGCAGACGCGCGCCGAGCAGGCTCCGGTGGCGGCCCTGCCGCACCCGCGGCGCGTTGGCCAGTTCGCCTTCGATCAGCTCGGCCAGCGCCGCGCCCAGGTCCGCGTCCTCGAACAGCACCGAGACCTCGAAGTTGAGCCGGAAGCTGCGGTGGTCGAAGTTGGCGCTGCCCACCAGCACCGTGCTGTCGTCCACCAGCAGGGCCTTGGTGTGCAGCATGCGCGGGCCGTACTCGTAGATCTTCACGCCCGCCACCAGCAGCGGGCCGAAGTACGAGCGGGCGGCGAGCGTGACCAGGCGCGAGTCGCTCAACCGCGGCACCAGCAACCGCACGTCCAGGCCGGCGAGGGCGGCCGAGGTCAGCGCCATCATCGCCGCCTCGCCCGGCACGAAGTAGGGCGTGACCAGCCATACCCGCTCGCGCGCGGCGTGGATCGCGCCCACGTGCATGCGGTGGATCGCCTCCCAGGGCGAATCCGGCCCCGACGGGACCACCTGGGCGCAGACCCGGCCGGTCGGCTGGCGCGGGGTCTGCCGCGCGACCTCGCCGATGAAGTCGCGTTCGCCCGTGGCATAGGCCCAGTCCTCGACGAACACCAGCTGCAGCGCCCGTACCACGTTGCCTTCCAGGCGCAGGTGCAGGTCGCGGTAGGCGCGTGGATTGACCCGCTCGTTCTGGTCGTCGCTGACGTTCATCCCGCCGGTGTAGCCGATGCGCCCGTCGATCACGACCAGCTTGCGATGGCTGCGCAGGTTGGCCCACGGCCGCTGCCAGATGCGGCCGAAGCGGGTGGGATGGAACCAGGCCAGCTCGCCGCCGGCGTCCACCAGCGGACGGAACAGCTTCGCGCACTTGCCGCCGCCGAAGGCATCGACCAGCAGGCGCACCTTGACCCCGGCCTGCGCGCGCTCCACCAGCGCATCGCGCAGTGCGGTGCCGGTCCGGTCGGGATGCCAGATGTAGTACTCGAGGTGGATGTGCTCGCGCGCTCCGGCGATGTCGGCCAGCAGCGCGTCGTACTTGGCCGCGCCGTCCACCAGCAGGCGTACGCCGGTCGCCGTGGTCATCGGCAGCCCGGTGACCGCGTGCGCCATGCGCGCCAGCTCGGCCACCTCCTCGTTGTCCACCAGGCCCTGGGTCGGCAGCTCGCCGCGCACCCGCGCGCGGCGCAGGCGCTGGCGGCGGATCCGCTGCGGCCCGAACACGTGGTAGACGAGGAAGCCGACGTAGGGCAGCAGGGCCAGGCCGAGCAGCCAGCTCAGCGTCGCCACCGGCTCGCGCTTCTGCAGGATGATCCAGCCGCCGAGCACCAGCAGGTACAGGCCCCAGCCCATGGCCAGGTACAGGCGCAGGTGGGGGGCCGAGGCGAGCGCGTTCCAGGCCTGTTGCAGGAGATCGAGGATCGGCACGGCGGGCCCGTCGTCGCGTCGGCTGCGACGCACCGGCGCTAGGCTAGCGGGATGTCGATGGCGACGAAAGCCAGGGCCCCGGCCACCGCCCCGGTCAAGGGACGCGGCGCGGCCTCGTACGTGCCCGGCCGCTACGAGACCACCACCGTCGAGGCCTGCGACGACGGCTGGGACGCGCGCGACGCGGGCGACGACACCAGCCCGGATCCGCACCCGGACACCCGCGTCCACGAGGAGGCGGCGCGCGGCATCGTCAGCCGCAACCAGTCGCCGGACCTGGGCTTCGAGCAGTCGATCAATCCCTACCGCGGCTGCGAGCACGGCTGCGTGTACTGCTACGCGCGCCCGTCGCATGCCTGGGTGAACCTGTCGCCTGGCCTCGACTTCGAAACCCGGCTGTTCGCCAAGACCAACGCCGCCGAACGCCTGCGCGCCGAGCTGTCGCGCGCGGGCTACCGCTGCACGCCGATCGCGCTGGGCGTGAACACCGACGCCTACCAGCCGATCGAGCGCCGCTACCGGATCACCCGCGGGCTGATCGAGGTGCTGGCCGAGTTCCGCCACCCGTTCCGGCTGGTGACCAAGAGCGCGCTGGTGCAGCGCGACCTCGACCTGCTCGCGCCGCTGGCCGCGCAGGGCCTGGTGGCCGCGCACGTCTCGGTGACCACGCTCGACAACCGCCTGTCGTCGCGGATGGAGCCGCGGGCCTGCGCGCCGCACGCGCGCCTGCGCACGATCCGGGCGCTCGCCGACGCCGGGGTCCCGGTCGGCGTGCTGGTGGCGCCGGTGGTGCCGGCGATCACCGACCACGAGCTCGAGGCCATCCTCGAGGCCGCGCACGAGGCCGGCGCCCGGGCCGCCGGTTACGTGCTGCTGCGGCTGCCGCACGAACTGGGCGACATCTGGCGCGAGTGGCTGCAGCTGCACTACCCCGACCGCGCCGCGCACGTGATGAGCCTGGTGCGGCAGATGCGCGGCGGGCGCGACTACGACGGCGGCTTCGGCCGCCGCATGCACGGCGAGGGCCCGTTCGCGCAGCTGTTGGCGCAGCGCTTCGCGCGCGCGCGCCGGCGGCTCGGCTTCCCCGGCCTGCCGCCGCTGGACACGTCCGCGTTCCGGGCGCCGACCGCGCCCGGCGCGCAGGGCGAGCTGTTCTGAATGCTCGACGCGGCGCGGGTGCTGCCTCGCGCCCCTGCACGGCGCATCGGCCCGGCGGTTGCGTAGACTTGCCCCACTGGGCGCGTGCCGCGCCCCGCGCGGGGTACCGTGGAGACCGGATCGACGCTACTGCATCGCCAGGCATTCGACCACGCCGATGCCGGGCTGGCGCTGCTCTCGCCGCAGGGCGAGTGGCTGCAGGTGAACGCGGCGCTGGCGGCGCTGGCCGGCCAGCCGCCTGCCTCGCTGCAGGGCACGCGCGCGCATGAAGCGGTGTTCGATGGCGGCATCGCCACGGGCATCGCACGGTGGCTCGCCACGCCGGACCATGCGCGGCCCGCGCGCGTGGTGCTCGAGTCCGACGATGGAGCCTTCCCCGCATGGCGGGTGGTGCTGGCCGCGCTGCCCGATGCAGGCGGCGTCCTGTTGCAGTGCACAGACATCGGCGCGGAACGGCGGCAGCGCGAGCGCGAGCGGGCCACCGCCGAGTTGCAGGAACACGTGGCCCACGGCCTGTCGCACGAATTGCGCGCGCCGCTGCGCGGCATCGCCGGCTTCGCCGCACGCCTGGACGAGGCCGGGCTGGTGGCGGAGGCGGGCAAGCCCGACCTGGAGCGCATCCGCGCCGCGGCCGCGCGCGCCGACGACCTCGTCCGGGCGTTGCTCGAGTTCCTCCGCGTCTCCCGCCAGCCGATGCGCGAGGAGCCGGTGGACGTGAGCCTGCTGTGCGAATGGGTCGCCACCGACCTGCAGGACGCCGCGCGCGACCGCGCCGCCCGGATCACGATCGCGCCCGGCCTGTGGGCACGCGGCGATGAACGCTGGCTCAAGGTGCTGTTGCGCGAGGTGTTCGACAACGCGTGGAAGTTCTCGTCGGGGTGCGAGGAGACCAGGATCACGGTCGAGGGCGCGGTCGAGGACGGCCGCCTGCGGCTCGCGGTCTCCGACCGGGGTTGCGGCTTCGACATGCGCTATGCTGACAAGCTGTTCCTGCCGTTCCAGCGCCTGCATGGCAGCAACCAGGGCGGCGGCCACGGACTCGGTCTCGCGATCGCGAGGCGGGTGGCCGAGTGCCATGGCGGGAGCATCCGGGCCGAGTCGCGGCCCGGGCAGGGCAGTACCTTCTTCATCGAACTGCCGGCGGCGTCCCCCGGCGCTGGCGCGGAACCAGGGCAATGAACCAGAACGACATCCTGCTGATCGAGGACAATCCGGACGATGCGGAACTGACCCGGATCGCGTTCGCGCAGGCGGGCATCGATCGCCAGCTGGTGGTGGTGCGCGACGGCGCCGAGGCGCTGGACTACCTGTTCGCGCGCGGCCAGTACGCCAGCCGCGACACGGGCGAACTGCCGGCGATCGTGCTGCTGGACCTCAACCTGCCCAAGCTCGATGGTCGCGAGGTGCTGCAGGCGATCCGCGGCGACGCGCGTACCCGCTCGCTGCCGGTGGTGGTGCTGACCACCAGCGACGAGCCGTTCGACGTCGAGGCCACCTACGCGCTGGGCGTGAACAGCTACATCCGCAAGCCGGTCGCGTTCGAGCAGTTCGTCGACGTGGTCAAGCAGATCGGCCTGTACTGGCTGGTGCTCAACCAGCCGCGCGTCGCGAGCTGACCGCCAGCAACCCTGCGCCACTACTGTAAGAGCGGCTTCTGTAGGAGCGGCTTCAGCCGCGACCCGACCCACCGGCCATCCACGCCGCCGCTCCCTGCCGCCGCGCCCGCTGTCGAGCGCCCGCGAACCCGGTCCGGCGCCGCGTCATGCCGATCCGGAATGTGCACCCAACCAACCCGCCTGCGCGGATAACGCGCGCTTCACGCATCGCCTCGCCCGGCTGCGTAAACAGTGCCCGTTGGCGACAGGAGCAGGTCATGCGGATCACCATCGTGGGAGGCGGTTTCTCGGGCGTCGCGCTGGCCGCGTCGCTGCAGCGCATCGCGCCGGACGACGCGCGCATCCACCTGGTCGGCGTGGACCGCGGCTTCGGCGGCGGCGTCGCCTACGGCGAGGCGCGCCCCGAGCACGTGCTCAACGTGCGCGCGCGCGAGCTCGGGCTCCCGGCCGACGACCCGGAGGACTTCGCCGACTGGTTCAACCTCGGCGACCGCGGCCGCAACGCCTTCCTGCCGCGCCAGCTCTACGGCGACTACCTGCGCGACCGCCTGCACGAACTGCTGCAGGCGCCCGGCGCGCGCGTGCACGCGGTGCGGCGCGAGGCCGTGGCGATCGAGCGCGTGGACCGCGGCTTCGCGGTGCGCATGGACGACGGCGCGGCGATCCTCGGCGACACCGTGGTGCTGGCGGTCGGCGCGCTGCCGCCACCGCCGCTGGCCGGCGTGGGGCCGCGCCTGGCGGTGCACCCGTCCTACATCGGCTGGCCCTGGCAGCAACACGCGATCGAGCGCATCGATCCCGATGCGCGGGTGCTGGTGGTCGGCACCGGCCTGACCATGGCCGACGTGGTGCTGACCCTGCACCAGCGCGGCCACCGCGCGCGCATCGACGCGCTGTCGAGGCACGGACTACTGCCGGCCGAGCATCCGGAGCCGCCGCTGGCCCCGGTGTCGCTGCCGCCGGCGATCCTGCAGGTGCTGGCCGAGCACGACCTGCGCGAACTGGTGCGCCGGATCCGCGCGCTGTCCAACCTCGTCGACTGGCGGGCGCTGGTCGATGCGCTGCGGCCGCACACCCAGGCGTTCTGGCAGGGCCTGCCGGAACGGCAGCGCGGCCAGTTCCTGCGCCACCTGCGCTCGTGGTGGGAGGTCGCGCGCCACCGCCTGCCGCCGCAGGTGGCCGGGCACCTGCGCGCGATGCGCGAGAACGGCCAGCTGCGCATCCTGCGCGGGCGGCTGGTGCGCGCCGGCCGCGCCGACGACTGCGTGTCGGTGCTGCTGCGGCCGCGCGGCGCCAGCGACGTGCGCCACGAGCGCTACGACGTGCTGCTGCGCGCGACCGGCCTCAACACCGACGTCGCCCGCACCACGCACCCGCTGCTCTCGCAGCTGCGCGAGTCGGGCATGGTGCGTCCGGACGCGCACGAGCTCGGACTCGACACCACCGACGCGCTGGAAGTGGTGGACGCGCGGGGCAGGGTGGTGCCGGGCCTGTACTGCCTCGGCCCGCTGCTGCGCGGCCGCTACTGGGAAATCACCGCCGTGCCGGAACTGCGCTCGGCCGCGCACTGGCTCGCGCAGGCCCTGGTCGCACGCGCCAGCGCGCCACCCGCGGTTCAGTCGCCGCCGGCGCTCCAGTCCCAGCGCAACCCGAGCAGCAGCCCGCGTCCGGGACCGGGTTCGTAATAGCGCCCGTTGCCCTCGTTGACGATCACCGAGCCGACCCAGTCGCGGTCGAACAGGTTGTCCACGCGCGCGAAGCCGCGCAGCCGCCCGTGCGCGGTGGTCCATGTGCGCGCCGCTTCGAGGTGGGCCAGCACGTGGCCGGGCGCCTCGCGCGCGCCGGTGTCGCTGACCGCGGTCGAGGCGTTGCCCGAGGCCTCCAGCGCGAAGCTCCACGCACGCGGCTGCCACCGCAGGCGGGCATGCCCCTGCTGGCGCGTCGTGCCGGGGATCGGGCTGCCGGCCGGCACCCGCACCGAGGGGTCGGTGCAGCCGGCGCCGGTGCAGACCGGGAACGCATCGCGGAAGCGCGCGTCGAGCCAGGTCCACGCCAGTTCCAGCGACCAGTCCGTGGCCAGCGGCAGCGCGGCCGAGAGTTCGGCGCCCTCGCGCCGGCTGCGCCCCACGTTGCGGTAGCTGCTGCGGCCGCCCACGTTGCGCGCCACCGCCAGTTCGTCGCGGGTGTCGACGCGGAACAGCGCCGCCTCGACCTGCGCGCCTGCACCGTTGCGCCACTTCGCGCCGAGCTCGAGGTTGCGGCTGGTGGCCGGCGCCAGGTCGAAGGCCAGGCCCGCGCCGCCGTCGGCGCGGTAGCCCAGTTCGTTGAAGGTGGGCGTCTCGAATCCGCGACCGGCCGAGGCATACAGGCGCAGGTGCCCGGTGGGCGCGAACGACAGGCCGAGCACCGGCGTGGTGCGCGCGTAGTCCACGCGCCCGCTGTCGTCGGGATTGGTGGCGGTGACGTAGCCGTCGCGCGAATCGAAACGCACCTGGCTGCGGCGCGCGCCGGCCAGCAGCGACCAGCGCCCGGACAGCTGCCACCACGCCTGGGCGTACACATCGCGGTTGTCGACGCGGTTGCGCTCGTCGCGCCGCAGTGCGCCGCGCACGCCCAGCACCTCGCCGACGAAGTTCTCGTAGCCGCGCCGGCGCTGGCGCTGGCGGTCGGCATTGGCGCCGGCGGTGAACTCGACCGTGCGCCCGGCCAGCGATCCGCCCCAGCGCCAGCGCAGGTCGAGTCCGCCGTAGTCGTTGTCCAGGTCGATCACGCCGCCCGAGTGCAGCGGATTGGCCTGCGCGCCGGCGGGGATGGCGAGGAACTGCTCGATGTCGCGCTGCCCGGCATAGGCCATCGCCTTGAGCGCGTGGCCGCCGCCCAGCGGCTGCTCCCAGCGCAGGCCGAGCTGGTCCTGGCGCGCCGACTTGCGGGTGTCGAACTGGTGGGCGACGCCGGTGGCCTGGCGCGGATCGGCCTGCAGCTGGTCCCAGTCCAGGCCGAGCGGATCGAGCGCATCGGGCGCATCGAAATGGTTGCCCACCAGCACCAGGCGGCCGTCGCCGGGCAGGCCGGCGTGCAGCTTGAGGTTGAGCCAGCTGCGCCCGGCCGCGCTGTGGTCGCGCCAGCCGTCGGTCTGGAAACGGCTCGCGGCCAGTGCGTAGCCCAGCACGTCCCCGGCGCCGCGCAGGCTGGCGGTCAGCGCGCGGGCATCGTCGCGCCCGATGCTGGCCTGCAGGTGGCCGCGCGCGGGCGCCTGGCCTTCGGCGCTGGTGACCTGGACCACGCCGCCGGAGGAATTGCCGTGCAGCGCCGAGAACGGCCCGCGCATGACCTCGATGCGTTCGGCGCCGGCCATCACGACGTGCGAGACCTGGCCCTGGCCGTCGGGCATGGTCGCCGGGATGCCGTCGGCATACAGGCGCAGGCCGCGCACGCCGAAGGTCGAGCGCGCGCCGAAGCCGCGGATCGACAGCTGGGTGTCCTGGGCGAAGTTCTGCCGCTCGCGCGCGGCCAGGCCCGGCACGCCGGCCAGGGCCTCGGCCAGCGCCACGCCCTGGCCCGCGGCGTCGCCGTCGAGCGCGATCGTGGTGACCGAGGCCGGCACCTCGAACGCGGGCACGTCGCGCAGCCGCGCGGTGGTGACCTGGAGGCGGTCGAGCGTCACCGCATCGGCCGCGTCCTCGGCCGCTGCGAGCGCGGGCAGGGCCAATGCCACGGCGAGCGCGCAGGCGCGCAGGCGAAGGGGCAGGGCCGGGCGGCGCGCCCTCATCGGCGCGGGGGCGGGGATCGGGGGCATGCACCGCAATCTACGCGGTGCCCGGAGCGCCGGCGCGGGACGACCGTCATGGTCGCGGATGGGGAAAGATTTCCACCGCAACCGTCTCTTCCCCGGGGCGGTCAGCTGACCGCCGCCACCGCGCTGGCCACGTAGTCGAGGTTGCGGGCGCTCAGCGCCGCCACGCAGATCCGGCCGGTGCCGACGGCGTAGATGCCGTACTCGTCGCGCAGCCGGTCGACCTGCGCGCGCGACAGGCCCGAGTACGAGAACATCCCCGCCTGGCGCTGGATGAAGTCGTACTGCGGCGCCCCGTGCGCGGCCAGGCGCTCGACCAGGCCCGCGCGCAGGGCGTGGATGCGCGTGCGCATCTGCCCGAGCTCCTCTTCCCACTGCGCGCGCAGCGCCGGATCGTTGAGCACGCCGGCCACCAGCGCCGCGCCGTGGGTGGAGGGGCTGGAGTAGTTGGCGCGCACCAGGCGCTTGATCTGCGACTGCACCCGGCGCGCCTCGTCGGCGCTGTCGGCGACCACGGTCAGCGCGCCCACGCGCTCGCCATAGAGCGAGAACGACTTGGAGTACGAACTGGCGACCACGAAGTTGCGGATCGGCGAGGCGGCCAGCAGGCGCACCGCGTGCGCGTCCTCCTCGATCCCGCGGTCGAAGCCCTGGTAGGCCATGTCGATGAACGGGAACAGGCCGCGCTCGTGCAGCAGCGCCACCACCTGGTCCCACTGCGCCGGGGTCAGGTCGGCGCCGGTGGGGTTGTGGCAGCAGGCGTGCAGCAGCACCACGGTGCCCGGCTCGAGCCTGCGCAGGTCGGCAAGCATGCCGTCGAAGTCCACGCCGCGGGTGGCGGCGTCGAAGTAGGCGTACTCCACCACCTCGAAGCCGACCGCGGTGAACACCGCGCGGTGGTTCTCCCAGCTCGGCGAGCTGATCGCGATGCGCGCGAACGGCAGCGTCTTCTTCAGCAGCTCGGCGCCGACGCGCAGGGCGCCGCTGCCGCCGATGGTCTGGGTGGTGGCGGCGCGGCCTTCGACCACCAGCGGCGACTGCGCGCCGAACAGCAGGTCGCGGGTGGCGCGGGTGTAGTCGGGCAGGCCGTCGATCGGCAGGTAGCCGCGCGGCTTGCTCTGCTCGGCCAGCTGGCGCTCGACCTGCTGCACCGCGCGCAGCACCGGGATGCGCCCGTCCTCGTCGTAGTAGATGCCCACGCCCAGGTTCACCTTGGTGGCGCGGGCGTCGGCGTTGTAGGCCTCGGTCAGGCCCAGGATCGGATCGCCCGGGACCAGTTCAACGTTCGCAAAGAAGGACACGGCGGCAGTCGTCGCAGGAGGAGGGGAGGGGCGCCGCGGGCCGCGGCGAAAAACCGCCTGATTCTAGCAGCGATCTCCACGCCGGCCGCGTTCGTTGCGGCCGGAACGTTCCCCACCAGCCCCCGCCTTCGTCTCCATCCCATCCCTGTAGGAGCGGCTTCAGCCGCGACCGATGTCTCCGCTTACCGCGCGTTCGCGGCAACGCGCCCGCGCCGCCGCGAACTGCGGCGGCCCGGGGACGGGGCTGCGGACATGGGGATTGCCGTCGGTCCGGGATTTCCTTGGGTCGCGGCTGAAGCCGCTCCTACAGGTGCTGTCGGGAGGGGCGGCGTCAGGTGTCGGCGTCGTCGGGCCAGCCTTCGCCGGTGCCGCGGTGCAGGACGCGGTCGGTGTCCAGCACCTCGCCGGCGGGGATCGCAGGCTGCCCGGCCAGGCGCGCGTACACCGGCGTGAAGTCCGGGCGGGTCGCGTCCATCAGCTGCTCGAAGCTGTCGATCACGAAGTAGGTCTTCTGGTAGCTGTCGATCCGGTAGCGGGTGCGCATGATCCGCTCCAGGTCGAAGCCGATCCGGTTGGGCGCGGCGCTTTCCAGCGCGTACACCGACTCGCCCGACGACGAGACGATGCCGGCGCCGTAGATCCGCAGCGCGCCGGCCTCGCGGATCAGGCCGAACTCCACCGTGTACCAGTACAGCCGGGTCAGGTTCTGCAGCGCCTCCGGGCCGATGCCGTGCGCCTTCACCCCGCCGCGCCCGTAGGCCTGCATGTAGTCGGCGAACACCGGGTTCATCAGCAGCGGCACGTGGCCGAACAGGTCGTGGAACAGGTCCGGCTCCTCGATGTAGTCGATCTGGTCGGGGCGCCGGATCCACCAGGTGACCGGGAAGCGCCGGTTGGCCAGGTGGTCGAAGAAGTCGAGCTCGGGCAGCAGGCCTTCCACGCCCACCAGCTCCCAGCCGGTGGTCCGGCCCAGCACGGCGTTGAGGTCGCGGAAGCGCGGGATCGCGCGCGGATTCATGCCCATCGCGTCCTGGGCCTGCAGGAACTGCGCGCTGGCGCGCCCGGCCAGCACCCCGCGCTGGCGCGCGTACAGCGTGGCCCAGGTGGCATGGTCGGCGGCGCTGTAATCGTCCCAGGGCTGTTCCACGATGCCGGTGGCGTACACCGGGACCTTGCCCTTGTCGGTGTGCAGGTTCTCGACGCGGCGCGGTGCGGTGGACATGGCGGTCTCCTCTTGGCCGGCGGGCATGGGATACAACCGGCAGGATATCGCGCCGCGGCCGCAACAGGATTGCGAACGTTGCATCGCATGGGCGCGAGCGCGCACCATTCGTGCGGACAACGCCGGGAGGACGCGCGAAATGACCGCGATCGAACTCGACCGCATCGACATCCAGCTGCTGGCCGAACTCCAGCGCGCCGGCCGCCAGACCAACGCCGAGCTGGCCGAGCGGGTGCACCTGTCGCCCTCGGCCTGCCTGCGTCGCGTGCAGCGGCTCGAACGCGAGGGCGTGATCGCCGGCTACCGCGCCGAACTCGACGGCGAGCGCCTGGGCCTCGGCCTGCAGGCCTTCGTGCGCGTCCACCTGGCCCGCCACGACGCCGAGGCGCTGGCCACCTTCGCCGCCCACGTCAACGACTGCCCCGAGGTGGTGGCCTGCCACGCCCTGACCGGCGAGATGGACTACCTGCTGCATATCGTGGTCGGGGACCTCGAGCACTTCTCGCGCTTCCTGCTCGACCGCCTGCTCGCCCAGGCCGGCGTGGCCGACGTCAATTCCAGCTTCGTGCTGCGCACCATCAAGGGCTACCGCGGCCTGCCGCTGCCGGCGCCCGCCCGGGGTCGAGCGGACTGACCACGCCGCGGCCGCCGCGGTTGAGCACATGGGTGTAGACCTGCGTGGTGGCGACGTCCTTGTGCCCGAGCAGCTCCTGGATGGTGCGGATGTCGTAGCCGTCCTCGAGCAGGTGGGTGGCGAAGGAGTGGCGCAGCGTGTGCGCCGAGACCGGCTTGTCGATGCCGGCCGCGCGCCGCGCCCTGCGGATCGCGCGCGAGACCACCGCGTCGTCCAGGTGGTGGCGGCGCACGACGCCGTCGCGCGGATCCCTCGAGCGGCGCAGGGCGGGGAACACGTACTGCCAGCCGAACTCGCGCGCGGCGGACGGATACTTGCGCGCCAGCGCATGCGGCAGCCAGACCGCGCCGAAGCCGTCCTCCAGGTCGCCGCGGTGCAACACCCTGGCGCGTTCGAGCTCGGCCTGCAGCGGCCCGGCCAGCGTCGCCGGCAGCACGGTGCGCCGGTCGCGGCCGCCCTTGCCGTCGCGCACCACGATCTCGTTGCGAATGAAGTCCACGTCCTTGACCCGCAGCCGCAGCCCCTCCATCAGCCGCATCCCGGTGCCGTACAGCAGGCGCGCCACCACGCCGGCGCGCCCGTCCATCCCCGCCAGCAGCGACGCCACTTCCCGGCGCGAGAGCACCGTCGGCACCCGCGCCGGCCGCTTGGCGCGGACGACCTCGTCCATCCACGGCAGGCGGATCCCCAGCACTTCCCGGTACAGGAACAGCAGCGCCGACAGGGCCTGGTTCTGGGTGCTCGCGGCGACCCCGCCCTCGACCGCGAGCGTGGTCAGGAACCGCTCGACCTCCACCGCGCCCATCGTGCGCGGATGGCGCCTGCCGTTGGCCAGGATGAACCGGCGGATCCACCCCAGGTAGGCCCGCTCGGTCCGCAGGCTGTAGTGATGCAACCGCATCCTGCGGCGAACCTCGTCGAACAGGCGCGGAGCCTGCCGCTCACTCGCATCCATGCTTATCACCCGTTTCCGGCCGGAGAATCGATACCGCCCCGTCCATGGCGATATCCGGGTCCAGCGTGGCCCGGGACACCGGGCCGGAGGATCGGGCAAATGCCTGATCCAGGGTAGGAATTCCGATTTGACTGGGGCAGGGGGCGGCTGAATACTCGGCCATATTCCCCGGGTGCGGGGTCTACTTGGTGTTAGACCGCAGTTGTAGTACATCGCAAGTTCACCGACAGGAGGATTTATGCCGCTGTACAAGGACATCAACGGAGACTCTGGCGTTCAGTCGTATGAGATTGGAGATGGCTCCATCATCGTTCAATTCGAGCGTGGCGGGTCCTACCTCTACACCAACGCAAGCGCTGGCGCAGACCACATCGCAGAGATGCAGCGCCTCGCGCAGATTGGAGACGGGCTAAATGCATACATCAATAAGTATGTCCGCAAAAACTACGCCCAGAAGTTGGCGTAGTGCGGTCTAACAATTCATTCAAGCCGAACCCGCTTCGCGGGTCGGCTTAATTCAGGTGTTAGACCAAGGGGGAAAGTATGCCGGTGCCTGCAGCAAGAAGCGGCAAGCCGCTCAAGGTAAAGGGTCGACCGATCCCGTTCTCCGTGTACCCCGTCAAACGGACAACGCGCCGGTTCGGGCTGCAATCGAGGATCTTTGCCACGAGCCCATGGGGCGTCATGAAGCAAGTGATTGAAGATGGCCTTACTGCCAGCGCACGGGATGAGGCGAGAGCATTTCTTGAGCAAGCGCAGAACTTCTACGAAATCTCGTCTAGCTCGCACCTCTCACCCACGAAGCCACTCCTTTTCTACTATTCCTTTCTAAACCTTGTTAAGGCACTCGCCCTAGTTCGAGGAACGCAGAGCACTTACGGCCCGGCGTACCACGGCTTGACCGAATCCACGCCTACAGGGGGCAGGGAGTTTCACGACTCTATCGTTACGGTTAACTGGCGCGGATCCAATCCGCGCCTATTCAACGATCTCAAGCAGATAATTACCGGTAAGACCGATCCGAAAAATCGCAATTACACGCTCAGAAACGTCATGCCACAATTGGTTCCCGGGCATCGCGTCTGGTGCGCTGCAACGGGCGCTAGTGAGCGGTTTGTTGAAGTGCATCGAGTAGAGTTCCGGTTCAATGACTCAACAAAGGAGGTTTGGGCAGAGCTCGGCATCTTTTCAGACGATTTGACACGCTTTGGGATCACCCGCAAACGTTTGCTTCAGGAGTCTGGGCTCAGCACGCTCTTTCGAGAGGTTTCGCCAAGCGAAACGATTGGCGACCGCACGCTGATCCGCTTAGAGCAAAAGAAGGCTGTTAAGTACACGGGCCGCCCGAGTGACAAGATCGCGGACATCGTCAAGGTGCTAAAGCCATTCCTTTGGTTCAGCGTCATGACAATCCCGCCCTTCCGCAAGAACTACCTCTATCTGTGTCCGCCGTCCGAACGTAGCGACATGCTTGCGCAAGTCATGTCTATCTACCTTGTGTTCTTTTATCTCGGCTCGGTGACGCGCTACAGGCCGAACCTGTTTCAATCCATCCTCGACTCAAAGTACGGGAGCCACTTGGAGGAAGTAATTTTGAACCTCCCTCAGCAGTTCCTCTATCTGATCGCCAGCGAGTTTGCCGAACGCGAGGTAGTTCATGCGCCCTTGGTCTAACAGTTCGTTCAAGCCGACGCCGCTTCGCGGCGCGGCTTAACTCAGGTGTTAGGCACCACATGATGATTCGACGAGTTCTGTTGGTCATAGTTCTAGCAGCCGCATCTGGCGCCGATGCGATAGCTTGTGCAGATCCACCCAAAGCTTCTTTTAGGGAGATCGTCGCCTCTGCGCCGACGATCTTCACTTTTCAGTTGACTAGCGCGTTCTACATCCACAAAGCGCTAGGGGACACTGCTTATACTGAGTATGTGGTCGGCCACATAAAAGTGATTGATCCCCTAAAAGGCGACGCGGACTCATTCAAGATGATCCAGTACAGATTCCGCAGTTGCGGCGCGACCCGGATGAGCGTTGGTCAGACCTATCTCGCAGCTACTTCTCAAACCGGGCCGCTTCTTCAACTCTGGGGCATGGATCAGGCGATCCTGGATCTTTCACGCGATTTCTACCATGAAAGAACCAGGCGGTCTCCTGCAGTAGATATTGTTAAAAGCATCATCAACGGCGAGCCGGTGCCCGCTGACTTCCCACGTGAGGCTCTGCTTAGCCCACTCGATGTCCATCCCGTTCCAGCGCCGCCGGCTCCACTGAAGTGAAGGTGGTGCCTAACAATGCGTTCAAGCCGACACCGCATCGGGGCGCAAACCACATGGCAGGAAGAGCTTGCCATGTGCTTCACGCCCCGCTGCGGCGCGGCTTAACTTAGGTGTTATGGGCTATGTCCAGCATTCTCGTATTCTTGGCTATAGCAGCGCTCGCCTACTTCTTCTGGCGCAAGCGATCTGTTCAACGTGGCGGACCATCCGTGCAAGGCCA
Source organism: Luteimonas sp. J29 (assembly GCF_000472505.1). Taxonomy (GTDB): domain Bacteria; phylum Pseudomonadota; class Gammaproteobacteria; order Xanthomonadales; family Xanthomonadaceae; genus Luteimonas. Next base: position 4,525 of record NZ_AWZR01000001.1, on the reverse strand, counting down.
CTTGCCAGGTCCCGGCACATACGAGTTCGACATTGTTGGTGAGTCCAAGTACCAAGATGCACTTGAGGCGATCTGTGGTGGCCGCACCGAGGACAGTGCTGAGCACATGACTGAGGCCGTTCTGCACCTTGAGGATTCGAATCCGCACGACAATCTGGCGGTCCGCGTAGACATTGATGGCCGAACGGTTGGCTACTTGTCTCGCAAGGATGCTCGCTCGTATCGCCAGCAACTCAAGCGGCTCGGGCACGAGCGGATCCTTTGTAGGTGTGATGCAATGGTAGTAGGTGGGTGGCGTCGATCTCGGACAGATCAGGGGCACTTTGGCGTCAAGCTTGATCTGCCAGTCGCATAGCCCCTAACAATTCATTCAAGCCGAACCCGCTTCGCGGGTCGGCTTAATTCAGGCGTTAGACCGCACATGGAAGATCTCGGCTCCATGACACTCGCAGAGACGTTCGCTAGACGCGATGCTACCGAAGAGAACGTGGCATCCGCGATTGGGCGACTTGTCCTTGCTTACGCCAGGCTCAGCTCAGCACTCCACTACTGTGTCGCTTGGCACAATGACGGCGCCAGCCTTGATAGCTACGGAAACCGCGCGGAGGACTTCAGCGTCGCCGAGCTGATAAACAGGACTGATGCACAAGCCAAGTCGCGCTACGGCAGCACGTCGGATGCCTATCGCAAGTACCGCACATGGACCAGCAAAGCTCACGCCACTAGGGAGCTTCGTAACTTGATCATGCACTCTCGGTGGGGAATCGAATCTTTCGGGCGCCACGCAATAGCCATATCGACACCACCGTTCGTAGAGCCAAGGAAGGAGCACGTAATTTCAACTGAGGAGCTGGACGCTGCGCGTCGAACTTGCATTGACTTAGCCACAGAGCTTGGCAAGCTGCGCGAAAAGTATCCGCTGTAGTGCGCTCTAACAATTCGTTCAAGCCGACTCCGCTTCGGGGCGCAAACCACATGGCAGGTAAAGCTTGCCATGTGCTTCACGCCCCTACGCTGCGCGGCTTAACTCTGGTGTTAGCCCGCTAATCAGGAGTCTCGGCACATGGAAAAGCAACAAGCCGAAGCAATCGCGAAGGTCATTCTTGAGCCTGATCTGAATGCTCAGGCTGAGTTGCGCCGCAAGCGAGAGGCCGAGGATCGAAGTCTTGCGGTCAGGCGCTTCATTGCGGGATTTGTCCTGGTGGGCTTTGCCATTGGTGCGGCTACAGCGTTCTTCGCTGGCGAGCGCTTCACTGTTGGCGGCCTCTGGGGCGGGATCGGTGGCGCTGCTGTGGGGTGGGTCGTGGGCGCTTGGCGGGATCGGCGGCGCGCGGCCTAACAATGCGTTCAAGCCGAATCCGCTTCGTTACGCAAAACACATGGCAGGTAGAGCTTGCCATGTGTTTCGCTCCACTACGCGCCTCGGCTTAACTTAGGTGTTAGGCCGCTAATCAGGAGTCTCGGCACATGGAAAAGCAACAAGCCGAAGCAATCGCGAAGACTATTCTGGAGCCTGATCTGAATGCTCAGGCTGAGTTGCGCCGCAAGCGAGAGGCCGAGAATCGAAGTCTTGCGGTTAGGCGTTTCATTGCGGGATTTGTCTTGGTGGGCTTTGCCATTGGCGCGGCTGCAGCGTTCTTCACTGGTGAGCGCTTCACTGTGGGCGGCCTCTGGGGCGGGATCGGTGGCGCTGCTGTCGGGTGGGTCGTGGGCGCTTGGCGGGATCGGCGGCGCGCGGCCTAACAATGCGTTCAAGCCGACACCGCATCGGGGCGCAAACCACATGGCAGGTAGAGCTTGCCATGTGCTTCACGCCCCGCTGCGGCGCGGCTTAACTTAGGCGTTAGACGCCAATAGACACTACGGAGGGCTTCCATGTCTCTGCTAGCTCAGATCATCGCTTATGTGGTCAGCCCTCTTGCGACTCTTCTCGCGGTCTGGGTTGCCTATCTCGCTGTTCATCGGGGCTCACAACCTCAGCTTTTGGTCTACTACCAGCCAAATCCTGACGTTCCTTCCCTCATCGACCTTGTGATTGAGAACATTGGCGGTGGTAGCGCTCTCAACGTGAAGTTCTCGGAACCACTTCCAATTGACTGGTGGGGTATCGAGAAGCCCGACGGAAGTGGATCCTTCATTTCAAAGGATGGGTTCCCCGCGTTGTCGGCCGGGCAGCGATACACCTTTAATGGGGGGCAATACTCTGGGCTAGAAAGCAGTATCGGGAAGGGACTCAACATCAAAGTCTCGTACAAGTATCGAGATCCTCTAGGTGTTCTTCGAAGAGCGGAAGAGGCGGTCATGCTCGGCATATCCCATCTGGGACGTATGCCGACCCGAACGAGTGCAAGCCAAGCAATCGTCGATGCACTTAAAGGCCCAAACAAAACCACGGTGCAAGAGATACGGGACGAGCTTCGCGCCATGAACAAGCACCTTCATCTGCTCGCCAAACAAAACGAGCAGAAAGATGGCGCAGTTGGCGTCTAACAATTCGTTCAAGCCGAACTTGCTTCGTTACACCAAAGCCATGGCAGAAAAAGCTTGCCATGACTTTGGCTCCACTACGCAAGTCGGCTTAACTCAGGTGTTAGGCCTTACTCTCAGGCACCTCATGAAGCTCGTTCTTCTCACCATGCTGATCTGCTTGGCCGGGTGTGCAAGCGCACCTCCGGAGCGCCCGGACTTCATCTGCGATCCGGAGCTTGACGACACGGCCAGGGTTCAAGATGGCCTGCCCCGGCATCACGCCTGTTGATCCCAACTTTTTGGTAACGGAGTACTACGTGAACTCCGCCAGGCCAGACCTGACTCCTCAAGAGTTCGAAGGAATGCTTTCTGGGGCTTTCCTTCCGTACAGCTGCACCTTCAGGGCCATCGGGCGGGGCGCAGTGTGAGTTCTTGGCCGCGCGAGCCGACCTTTCTGGCTCCGGCCACGCGGGCCAGCCCGCGTTCGCGGCAAGACTTGTTGTACTGTTCGGTCCAGGGGTTGGGCTGTCGCAGGTCGGGCACAAGTGCCAGGCAGCGGCGGCCTAACAAGTCGTTCAAGCCGAATCCGCTTCGTTACGCAAAACACATGGCAGGTAGAGCTTGCCATGTGTTTCGCTTCACTACGCTGCTCGGCTTAACTCTGGTGTTAGGCAGCTATGAAAGTTCTCGTCTTCGGCAACTCCGGTTCTGGGAAGAGCACATTTGCGAAGCAACTGGCTTCAGAACACGGCTTGGCTCATCTTGACCTCGACTCCATCGTCTGGGAGCCGGGCAAGATTGCTGTTCAGCGGCCTGCTCACGCAATCGAGGCTTCGTTGGCTGCGTTTGTATCCGAGCACCCCAGCTGGGTCGTAGAGGGCTGCTACGGAGAGCTAGTGCTGGCCGCGTCTGCCCACTGCACCGAGCTTGTCTTCCTCAATCCCGGGCTTGAAACGTGCTTGGAGCACAATCGCAAGCGTCCATGGGAGCCCCACAAGTACGCCTCGAAAGCAGCTCAAGACCAGATGCTTGAAAACCTCCAGGCTTGGGTTGCGGATTATTATGTTCGGCAAGATCAATGGTCATACCATGCCCACCGTCGGATCTTTGATTCCTTTCCAGGCCGTAAGAGCGAGCGCCTCAGCAGCGGGGCAGTCGCGGCCTAACAATGCGTTCAAGCCGAAGCCGCTTCGTTACGCAAAGCACATGGCAGGAAAAGCTTGCCATGTGCTTTGCTCCACTACGCGTCTCGGCTTAACTTAGGTGTTAGGTGCCATGAGAACATTCGCACTGTTAATTATGAGTTTCCTCGCGTTTTCGGCATACGGGTCGAGACCGATCATGGGAGATGAGGCTTTGGCCTGCATAAGCGGCGGCATGCCTAGCAAGGTGGGGGAGATGCATGGCGTGTCGTTCAACAATGGATACGAATTGGATGCTCTGCGTCCAGGTACGTTCGCCTCCGCTGCTGTTCTCAAGTCAGCGAAACAACACAGTGCAACATTCATGGTTGACGGTTTGATCACTCAGACCATCAACTTCAGCTTCAACGACTTTCCTGGTAGCGATGTCTGCTTTCGTTATGACAACCGCGAGAAGATTTGGTCGGTGAGCAAAACCGAGCGAAACTTCTGCCAGAGCTGCAGTTCGGAAATTGAAGTACGAGTCGGCCTGTATCAATCAGAGCCATTCGCGCTCAATTCTCCCAATGCATCTACTGAGCCTTACAGGCTATACATGAGAGTTTTCCCTGGAAAGAAGATTGCATTGGTAATTTCACCTGCTACAGGCGAAGAGATTTCTCGGCAATTGCTTGAAGGTTCAGACATGGCCGGTGACAACTCATATGTGGAGTCTGACAACGGCATTACCTTCAGCTTTGGACCAACGCAACACACTGTTACCCCTGTCAAGGCAGGATCCGTGAGATTGATATCCATGTATGCAAACGGCAACATTGTGGAGAGAAATCTTTCATTTGTGAATCTCGATTAGCACCTAACAATTCATTCAAGCCGACGCCGCTTCGCGGCGCGGCTTAATTCAGGCGTTAGGC